>JACJXP010000009.1 GCA_020636575.1 Chitinophagales bacterium | reverse complement strand
TGACAGTAACGGGAATCCATGGATTTCCATTACCTGCCAGGGTGAAGGCGCTAAGATTTATTTTCCCTGTAAGGACCACCCCAGTGATGAGCCCAATGAGGGAGCTGATATGATCATCACCGTTCCAAAAGGTTTGGTAGTAGCGGCGCCCGGCTTGTTACAAAAAGTAACCAGTAAGAAAGGAAAGTCAACTTACCACTGGAAAACAAATTATACGATCAGTAATTATTGCATCCTATTTAATATCGGTAAGTATAAAGTTGCTAAAAGAACATATACTACTATTGATGGTAATAAAGTGCCGATGGAATATTATGTGCTGGAAGAAAACTATGATAAAGCTGATAAGCTATTGGATCTTTTTGAGCAGTCATGCCATATACTGGAAAAATATTTTGGTGAGTATCCATGGGTAAAGGAACGTATTGCTGCTTCTGAAACGCCACATCTGGGTATGGAGCATCAAACCAATATCGCTTATGGGAATAAATATCGTTATCAAAAGCTAGGTGATAAGGATTTTGACTGGCTGCTGCACCATGAGTTTGGGCATGAGTGGTGGGCAAATAAAGTAACTAACCGTGATTGGGCACATATGTGGATACAGGAGGGTATCTGCACTTTTGGAGATGCGATGGCCACCCGTGAACTGGCAGGAGAGGAGGCTTATCTTGAAAGGATGCAGCAAACTGCCCGCAGTGCACAAAACAAAACACCTATTGTGCAGGGAGATGAGATAGATTCAGACCAGGCCTATGTGGGAGATATTTATGGAAAAGGAGCCTTCTTCATGCATACACTACGTTTTGTAATGGGGGACGATCTTTTTTTTCCAACGCTGAAAAAATTGGCCACTGATCCTCAATATACTTATGATAATACTGTGGTAACTGCTGATGTGGAACAACTCTTCAGCAAAGTGTATGGAAAAAGCATGGAACCGCTTTTCCATCTTTTCCTTTACACAACAGATAAACTGGAGATACATGTTCGTCAAACCGGGGCAGAAAAATATTTTGTCAAACTGCTTAACCTGGATATGCCGGTGCCATTGGAGATCATGACGAGTGATGGGTTACAGAAATTAGTCGTGGATAAAAAGGGGATCGAGGTAAAAAGCAAAACGTATATACAGGTGGATCCCCGGGTATTTTATATTAAAAAAGTGATCATGGAATAATGGGCTACCAACCCATCAGGTCAGCTAAGCCCTTAAGCAGTACAATAACGCCAAGTGTAGTTAATCCATATAATGCAATGCGCATTGAGTTTCCGCTGCCGTATAGCATCAGGGTAAACATGCAGCCTACGACCAGCAATCCTACACCTATACCGCAACAAATAAATCCTGACTTTCTTTTACGGGCATCCCGCAAAGACCGGAGCTGAGAAATGATCTCTTGCAAAATATTTTCGGATGTTCCTTTTTTTAAAAGATGATTTTTTATCTCATCAAGGCTCCATCCTTGTTTTTGCAGTTGAACTGCATCCTGTAAATGTTCAGCAGGTTGCGCTGTATCCATATGGAAAGCTTTGCATTAAGTTACGATTTTCTTTTTCTGAAATCTAAGCTTATCTCTTGATTTTGTGCTGTTCTCCTGTAAATTGTTTGAAAATGTTTATTGAAAATTAATGTTATGTAAGAACATTTCATTTACCTTGAACCCAAAACAGGATCATGAAAAAAATATTGGTTATCGGTTTTGTTCTTATCAATTCAGTTGTTTTTTCTCAGTCTCATTCACATGCTTATGGCAGAAAAATTGTTTTTCCTGCTATCCCGGGGTATCAGACATTAAAATGTGACCTGCATCAACATACTGTTTTTTCTGATGGAAGTGTGTGGCCCGATATCCGGGTAATGGAAGCATTACAGGATGGTTTGGATGTAATTTCACTGACAGAACACCTGGAATACCAGCCACATAAGGCCGATATTCCGCATCCTGACAGGAACAGATCCTACGAAATTGCTTTGGCAGAGGCTAAAAATCATGACTTATTAGTAGTGAAGGGATCTGAAATAACAAGAAGAATGCCACCCGGCCATTGCAATGCAGTAGTGATCGAGGATCCCAATAAATTATTGATCAATGATTCCATTGGAGTGTTTCGTGAAGCAAAAAGGCAAAATGGATTTGTATTCTGGAATCATCCTAACTGGACATCTCATCGCAAGGATGGTATTGCTACCCTTACGGATATGCATCGGTTCCTGATCAAAGAAAACCTGTTACAGGGAATTGAAGTAGTGAATGATCAAACTTATTCTGAGGAAGCATTGCAAATAGCTCTCGATAATAATCTTACGATCATGGGCACCAGTGATATTCATCGGTTGATAGACTGGGATTTTAAAGTGCCGGAAGGGGGACATAGGCCGCTTACCCTTGTATTCGCAAAGGAAAAAACGCCAGAGGGAGTGAGGGATGCTTTAATGGACAGAAGGACGGTGGTTTATTACAAAGACATGCTTATTGGCAGGGATACTTACCTGTTGCCATTGATTCAACAGTCATTGGTGATAAAAAGTGCTTCTTATGAAGGCAATACCAATATACTCCGCCTGGTAATAGAAAATAAAAGTAGTTGTAAGTTCACTTTGCAAAACAACTCAGCATTTACTTTCCATAGTGACCAGGATATCTTTACTGTTGAGCCTGAAAGTGAAAAGATACTCCAGGTGAAGACGAAGGATAGGGTATCAGCTATTGAACTTGGGTTAACTATTTTAAATGCCATTAATGCTCCCGGAAAGCATCCGGCAATTTCGTTCAAAACGGAGATAAGCCAATAGTTTATTGCATCCAGCTTTGTTTGCAGGTGGTGCAATACTCGTATACATAAACATCTTCCTCTCCGTCAGGTGTTATCCGGGTAAGTTTGCTCAACAGATCCTGCTTGTTGTATTCAAGCCTTGTAATAAGGGTTTCTGAATCGCCACCTGAATTTACTTCAGTAATTTGGATGATCCTGTTTTGGCTATCGTATTTCCATTCAATTTTATAGAGAATATCATCTGCTGTTTGCTTACTATCGGGCTCATAGGTAAATTCTGAGATCAGCCTGTTTTTTTCATCATATTTATAAGTGTACAATGCAACAGGCCGTTCAAATGTTTTGCCGGTATATTCTCCTTTATCGTCAGTTTCGGGCATAACATTAAAATAGTTTACTGAACTAAGTCTTCCTTTTGCATCATATTTATAATAATATACTGGCGGATCAATATCTGCAATTTCTTTTTTGATCAGCCTCCCTTTACTATCGTAGGAAAAGGATGTTACAGAGTTATCCCCTTCATCGTAGCCAGAACTGGAGGTAATTTTTTCAATAGCAAGGTTACTGTTATACTTGTAAACTTTTTCGTCTGTTGTAACGGAATCTCCATTCTCGTCAATACCCTTTTCATACATAACAGCTGGCAAACCCTTATTGCCATATTCAATGATATTAACCGGTACTTTAACGCCTTCGACTATCTGGTAAGCGTAGCGTATCTTGATTCCTGCCTGTTCATTTATTTTAAATTCTTTTTTTCCTTCTGGTAAAGGGTAATACCAGGTTTGAGCCTGCAATAAGCCTATGGTTAATATCAAAAAGGGCAGGAGGAATAGTTTGCGCATAAAATTATTTTGTGTGAGATGAGCCATAAAATTTTCGAGCTAAAATACTGACTGGCGTTGAAAATTTTATGACGAATCCCATGTGACCAATACAAAACAATAAAGAATTACACATGAAATTACACAATCCGTGCATGCAGGTAATACCGTGAGGAGGGTAGGTGATCAGGCTTTGGCACCGGTCTTTGGAGCTTCTACAATTGGGTTGGTAACCAGGAATTCAGGGGGATTGGCATACTCCCTGATCAATTCTTTGTATTTCTGCTTCAGGCATCTTTTGATACTTCCTACATATCCGGGAACAGGTATTCGGCTGTCTTCAAGCTGGATGGCTTCAATAAGATCATTGCCGATATACATCATCAGTTTCATTGATATTGGATTTTATACAAAGCAAGAAATTATTGAAAACTTTGTCAACCCGGAAACTACCCTTTTTTAAGCCCCGTTATTGCGTATAATTACGAACAGGTTTTAGATAATGTTAAGAAATCTTCATTTAACTTACGGGGTAAACTATTTAATCTTATAAGTATGAAAAAGATATTATTCCCGCTCTTCCTTTTATTATTCTGTATTTCCGGTTTTGCCCAGACAGATAGCTCTGCTGTTGAACAATATTGTACTGTTATTGCTACACCAAGGTTGCTCAGTTCAAGAGTGACCATTGATATTGATTATGGCGAAAGACGCAGTATGTGGAAAGATAACCGGCTGAAAGATGAAGACGGGAGAGTTAAAAAATTCAATACAGTCGTGGATGCACTAAATTATATGGGAAATGAAGGCTGGCAACTGGTGAATGCCTTTCCGTACACTAATGGAGGTAATACATATACCTACCATTATATTTTCAAAAAGAAATTCCTGAAGTCTGAAGCTGAGGAAGAGTAGCTAAGGAGCTTTGGGAATAATTTGTGCCCGAGATCGGAGTCGAACCGATACACCATTGCTGGCGGCAGATTTTGAGTCTGCTGCGTCTACCAATTTCGCCACCCGGGCTTAAAACGGGCTGCAATATTAACTCTTTCCCGCTAATTGACTGCTGATGCGGTCTAAATATTTTTTCTTGTAATAGTATTCTTTCAACTGACCCAGTTCAGTATCACTTACTGTTTCATCCTTGTAATTTTCTACCAGTTGCCGAACGGGGTTATATATCTCTTCATATAATCTGTTCACAGAAGATCTTATATTTTCAGCTACTTCCGGTTCATCAGCATCCATCAGGCTTTCATTTATTTCCAATACCTCCATCAAAAAATCAGGAGGTAATTCGTACTTCTCTTCTTCCTCTATCCTGTTTTTGAGCTGTAGCACATATTTCAGGGTTGCATCCTCGCTTTGAAAGGTCTTCCATGCCTTATTGAGCAGGGAAGATTTTTCCAGGGCTTCTGCCTGGGCTTCTACAGAGTCTTTAATAAAGAAATCAGGATGATATTTTTTGCTTAACTCAAAGAACCGGGGTGCCAGCTCTTTTGTGTTCACTTTCAGACTTACCGGGATCGCAAATAATTCAAAATAATTCATTCAGTACCAATGGTTTTATAAAGGGATAGAAAAATATGCTTAGCTTGGTTACAAAATCATTAACAGTTCACACAAATTTAGGAATTAAGCATGGAGATAAGCCGGGTACTACATGATACGGAACTCTTAAGCAATATCAGGCAGGGTATTGAACTGAACGATATGATCCGCTTTATATATAAGGATCACTTTCAGAGCCTGAGTTGGTATGTGATGAATAATAGCGGCAGTAGAGAAGATGCGGAGGATATTTTTCAGGAAGTAGTGGTGAATTTTATTGACCTGGTACAAAAAGATAAATTCCGTGGTGATTCCAGTGTAAAAACCTTTTTGTTCTCACTAAACCGCTTCACCTGGTTGAACGAATTAAAACGAAGAGGCCGGGCCAAATTAAGAGAGGAAAAGTTTGAGAAGGGACAGGATAGGGTTGACCTGGACACATCAGAATATATAGCCGGTAGAGAGTCAAAAGCCATGCTGCAGCAGTTGGTAGGAGAGTTAGGAGATGATTGCCGGAAGATATTATTGCTGTTTTATTATGAAAACCTGTCGATGAAAGAGATACTGGAGCAAACACATTATGAAAATGAACAAGTGGTACGAAATAAAAAATATAAATGCCTGAAACGTCTGGAGGCCATGATCAATGAAAAACCCTTTTTAAAACAAACTTTAATAAACCTGCTCAATGGATAACTCTACACATAATAATGCTGAAAAACTAATACGCTACCTTGACGGGGAGCTTAATGAGGCGGAGAAGCAAGGGATTGAAGCACAGCTTGCATCTGATAAAGCGCTGAAAGAAGAACTGGACTCTCTTTTACTGGCCCGTGAAGCTGTAAAGCAATATGGATTACAACAAAGAGTAGCATCAGTTCACCAGGAAATGATGGCTACTGAACAGGCACCTGTCAGATCTATCGGTAACCGTAACCGGTTCGTCCGTTATTCTTTATCAATAGCTGCCGGTATCATACTGGTTGCCGGGCTCTTTTTTGCCTATAATTTTTTTACGATCAGTTCATCCGGCGTCTTTAGCGATAACTACCAGGCTTATGAGCTGCCTACTTTCAGGGGTGATGATAATAACGAGATGCCAGCCATGGAAAAGGCTTTCCGGGAAAAGAAGTACACTGAAGTAGTACAAATAGATCCTCAGAGGCCATTTACAGCATCTGAGAATTTTTACAGGGGGATGGCTTTTATCGAACTGAAAAATGATAGCGCAGCCAGGGCATCACTTCAGTCAGTAGTGAAGAATACAGATAGCCAGGTTACAGATAATATAAAAGATGCGGCGGAATATTATCTCGCATTGGTTTGCATTCGTCACAAAGACTATAAAGAAGCTCTTGAATACCTGCAAAAGATCAGGAATAATGATACTCATACATACCACGAACGGGTATCGGCCAGTATGATCAGGAAGGTGAAATTCCTGGCCCGTTTTTCCTGAGGCTTGAGCCTTTCCATTTCTTTCTGCTTGCCCGGTTACATGGATACTTTCAGTATTTACTAATTAAAAATTAATGCTATGAAACAAAGTATCCGTTTAGCAACATTGTTGCTGGTTTTTGCCCTAACTCTTTTTTATTCTTGTCAGAAGGAAGTAAATAGTAATAACAATAATCCGGACCAGCCACATGCAGTCAGGATCTACCTTACCGATCATGCTACCCCGGTGTTTGACAGTGTTTTTATTGATATACAGCGATTGGATGTAAAACTGGAAGATGACACTTTAGCAAATGGTGGATGGGTAAATCTTGCCATCAATGCAAGGGTGTATAATATCCTGCGTTTCAGGAATGGCCTGGATACGCTTTTCGCAACGGGTACCTTACCGAATGCCCGGATCAAAAAGATCAGGCTTACGCTGGGTACACAAAATAGTGTGATGAAAGATGGACAGAGTTCTCAATTAGAGGTAAAAGATAATGACAGGGAAGTAATAGCCAATGTGGAGAGTAACAATTTTGAGATTACCGCTAATGGAGAGATACTCTTCTGGATCGATTTTGATGCCGGTCGCTCCATACAGGTAAATAATAGTGGTTCGGGTAATAATAACGGGTTTTTGCTAAAATCACATATAAAAGCATTTACGCATAGCCAGTCAGGCCGTATTGAAGGGAGGGTTTTACCCCGTGAAGCAGATGCCATTATTACAGTTACTTCAGGCAATGATTCAGCTACTGCCATTCCAGATGATGATGATGGAGAGTTTAAGATCACAGGACTTAATCCGGGCATTTATACTGTATTCATTGATGGACAAAACAACTATAACGATACCACAATAAATAATGTAATGGTCATGAAAAACGAGGATACGCATTTGCCGGTCATTACCCTTCACCAATAGGATTACCGGATAATTACCTATGTAAAACTGATCCCTCCGAACTTGGAGGGATTTTTTTTGGTAGTGATGGTTACATATATGGATGCTACGGTTACTAATTCTAAAGCACCTTAAAACCAACACTATTATGAAGGGTACTTATCAAGTTTTTATTGTTTTGCTCGCAAGCATGATGGGCATACTCATTGCCTGCAGTCACCAAACAGACCTGGTTCCCGGTTCTGATCCTGGAAATGGACAGGGTTCAGGAGGCAATGGGTCTGGCAATGGTTCAGGAAATGGCTCCGGGGGTGGATCTGGTAACTGCGATCCTGATAAGGTCTATTTCGAGCAACAGGTACTACCCATTCTTATTTCTAATTGTGCCATGAGTGGTTGTCATGATAATGCCTCTCACCAGGATGGTGTTATCCTTACATCCTATCAAACAGTAATGGCTACGGCTGATGTTCGTCCCGGAAGGCCCGAGAATAGTGACCTGTATGAAGTGATCATTGACACTGATCCTGAGGACAGGATGCCTCGTCCACCGCAAGCACCATTACAGCAAGATCAGATAGCATTAATCAGGAAATGGATCGAACAGGGCGCTTTAGACCTGACCTGTAATTCTGGATGTGATACTACACAGTTTACTTATACTGCCACGATAAAACCGATTATTGTTAACTACTGCCAGGGATGCCATAATGGTACTGCTGCACAAGGCGGAATTGATTTAAGCACATATAATGGAGTAAAGACAAAGATCGATGACGGTCGCTTATGGGGAGCCATTAATCATTTGCCCGGTTATTCCCCAATGCCAAAGAATGGTAATAAACTGGCTGATTGTGAGATAACACAGATCAGAAAATGGATTGAAGCAGGTTCGCCAAATAACTAATTGAAAAGCCGTACAACTAAAATATACAAATGAAAAATATCATTGGCATAGCAATATCGGTTTTGATCCTGGCAGGTTGTTACAGGGATAATGAAGAAACCTTATATCCTTCCACAGGGACTTGTGATGTCAGCAATGTTACTTATCAGCAAACAGTGGCTCCTGCTTTGCAACAATATGGTTGTACAAGCTGCCATGGCGGGTCTGCTCCATCCGGTAATATCTCATTGACCAGTTATGATGCTGTCAGGATAGTGGCACTCAATGGCAAACTATATGGTTCCATCAATCATAGTGCTGGTTATTCGCCGATGCCAAAGGGAGGTAATAAAATGAATGCCTGTACTATCAATAAAATAAAAGCCTGGGTAGATGCCGGGGCTGTTAACTAATTAAATCAATCATCATGAAAAGAAAAAGAATCAAACGTATCATCTTTTTTTCTGCAGCTATTATCCTGGTTACTGTCGGTTTGTATGCTTTCAGCGAATACAACAGGAAAGTAAAAGACCTGTCAAAAGTAAAAGCTGATATGGAGATATCTGCTGCCGATATCCTGGCTGAATATGAAAAGGACGAAGCGGCTAGCAACCAGTTATACCTCGATAAAGTGATTGCTGTCAAGGGGACTGTTAAGTCACTTGAAAAAAATGATAAAGGTCATTATTCTGTAGTACTGGGGAATGAGAATTCGATGGCTTCTGTAAGATGTAGTATGGATTCTATTCATCAAAGAAAGGCGGAAGATCTTGTTACAGGTAGCGTAGTAACAGTGAAAGGTGCCTGTACAGGGTTTAATTCCAATGACCTTTTGGGTTCTGATCTGATCCTGAATCGTTGTGTTATACAAAATTGATTTTTCACTATTAAAACAAGTAACATGAATAAGAGAATAATCCTTTTGGCGGTTTTATTGACCGGCACCTTAATGATGAAAGCACAAGACAAATATTTTACCCGCAACGGTACAATTACATTTTATTCAAAAGCTCCATTGGAAAATATTGAGGCCCAGAATAAAAGTGTGACCTGTGTGCTGGATACCAAAACAGGGAATTTACAATTCGCCCTGATGATGAAAGGATTTGAATTTGAAAAGGCGTTGATGCAGGAACACTTTAATGAGAATTATATTGAAAGCCACAAATACCCGAAATCAGACTTCAAAGGACAGATCGTCAATAATGATGCGATCGATTATTCGAAAGACGGGGACTATACGGCTAAAGTAAAAGGCAAGCTTACTATACATGGCGAAACAAGAGATGTTGAAACATTGGGTAAGATATCAGTAAAAGGAGGCAAAGTCATTGCTGCTGCTGATTTTATCATAGCGCTGGAAGATTATAAAGTGGAAATACCGAAGCTGGTAAAGGATAATATTTCCAAAACAGTCAAGATCGCTGTTGGCTGTTCACTTGATGTTCTGAAATCATAATCAATAACTATAAATTTTAAATAATGAAAACCAGGCTATCTGTATTGCTATTAGTATTTGCCGGATTTAACCTTCAACTATTTGCACAGGATGAAGATCTTCTTCAGTTGCTTGGAGGTGATAAGACCGAGCCTCAGAAAGAATATGTGGATTATGCTTTCAAATCAAGCAGGGTCATCATGAGCCATAGCATGGAAGTGATCAGGCCCGGGGTGATGGATCTGCGTATTTTACATAGGTTCGGCAATATCAATAAAGGGGCTTATGAACTTTTTGGTCTTGACAATGCATCTATGCGACTCGGTTTTGATTTTGGCTTAAGCAAGAACCTGATGGTTGGTATTGGAAGGAGTACGAATAAAAAAGAATTGGATGGCTTTTTCAAGTACCGGCTTATTCACCAGGCCAAAGGAAAAGGAGCTATGCCGTTTTCATTTCTTTTAGTAGGAGGGAGTAGTATGACCTTATTGAAGTTTTCAGATACTTCCCGTAAAAATTATTTTTCATCCCGAATTGGATACTACGGACAGGCAATTATCGGTAGAAAGTTCAGTGAAGGTTTTTCACTGCAGTTTATGCCAACCGTGCTCCATAGGAATCTTGTTGCTTCACCAGACGATCCAAACGATATGCTTGCTATTGGTGTAGGCACCAGGGTCAAGCTAAGCAGGAGGATATCACTAAATGTGGATTATTATTACAGGATCAATCCTAATCCTGCTGATCAAACTCAAAATCCGTTATCTATTGGTTTTGATATTGAAACTGGCGGGCATGTATTTCAATTACATTTCACCAATGCCGTGGGGATGAACGAAAAGGTTTTCCTGGCGGAAACTCAGAATCGTTGGGATAAAGGAGACATACAGTTTGGTTTCAATATTTCCAGGTCATTTCAGATAAAGAAGAAGAAGTAACTCAAGCTTTTGTGCCGCTCATTTTCTTTTTTCTCCATAAGAGAAGATATATTGAAGTGACCGCAAGTAAAACGATAAGAAAAACATTGGTGTTGCTATAGTGCAAATCAGGCTCATACTCACCAATGAAAACCAAATGGCTCCAGAAATCAGGTGTTTTGAATGAGGGATCTATCTCTTTACTTTTTAACAGATCTATTTTGGCATGTTGAAGTGCCTGGTCAAAGCTTACTTTTTCATCCAGGTAATGGTGAAGTCTTCTTCCCAGGAATGCGGTGGTCTTGTCTTCAGCCTTCCATAGCGAAGTAATGATATTTGGACAACCTGCGTAGGCAAATGCCCTTGAGAGACTCATTAGCCCTTCGCCTTTAACCAACTTGCCGCTTCCTGTTTCACATGCACTTAGTATTACGAGTTTTGTAGCGCCAGCCTGCAGATTATAAATTTCTCCGGCATACAATTTATACTGTTCTGTTTCGGGTGAAAATGCTATATAAGATAGGTCAGGGTTCTCACTATTGGCACTTGCATGAGTGGCTAAATGGATGATATCATATTTGCCAAAAGAATTAAAGAACTGGTTTTTAGTAGCCTTTTCCCCGATCAGTGAATCACCGACTGTGTTTGCTATCTCTTTTCTTGATCCTGTTAGCTGGCTGAGATCTTCACCGTCTGCTGTTGTATATCCTTTGTCTGCAAAGGGAGCGAAAGACAACGAAACAGGTATCCCGCTTTTTTTCCTATTCTTTGGCAGTGAAGCAGTATATTGATATTGAACTGAAAAATTTTCTACGAGGTATTCTTTTTTTGCATTGATCAATGCTTCAAAGGGCAGATAATTGAGTTCATCATCCGGGATAATGATCAGTCTTTGGATATCATCTAAAACAGGGATAACCGGTGTGATCAATTGTTGATACAGGTCAGCAGCTACGATGGCACCATTATACTTTTGCTCACTGCCCTGGTGATGCAAAGCCAGTTTTAATTTCTCAATACCGTCAAAAAAATTATGGTTAACCGGTGAAGTGTGATAGTTGAAGCGATTCTTTGTAGCGATCAATATCAGTATTTCA
Source organism: Chitinophagales bacterium (assembly GCA_020636575.1). GTDB lineage: Bacteria > Bacteroidota > Bacteroidia > Chitinophagales > Chitinophagaceae > JJ008. The sequence continues at coordinate 16,476 of JACJXP010000009.1, read as the reverse complement.
TCATCAGAAAGATGATATGACAGCAAAGCTGTTTTATTATCCAGCTTTTCCCTTAGCTGGCTTATGGCCGGGATTTGATTATTCCCGCTTTTTATGGCAAGCTCAGTGTTAGGATCTATTTTTTCTTTTAGTTTTCCCAATTCGATCTCCAGGTTCCTGATATCGGTATTTGTAGTTCTCAGTTGGGCAGTATCGTTTAGTTGCTGTGCTTTTAAAGTGAGCCGGGTTATCTCTTTTTTTAAACGGGTGAGCTTCTGCAATAATTCATTCTCCGGTTGTGCCTGGTCCCTTAATACATTAGTTCTTAAATTACTTGCCAGGACAGAAGCTTTATTTTCCTGGTCAAAGATCCAGGCCTCTTCGAGATATTTTATTTTTTCCGTACGTCTATACAGATTCAGGCAAACTGAAATAGGTTTATTGTGGACCGTATATTTTACCTTATTTAAAAAAAGTCTTGATTCATCTGAATCATAAGTGTCTTCAACATAAGAAGCTAATTGAAAAGCGGATCGCCAGGTATTTAGTGAGGTCTCAAGGTCTTCAATTTTAAGACTCTGAAGATAGAGCGACTCAAAAGCATCGGCTTTAAGTGAAAGGGCATTAAAAAGATTGATGTAAGAAAACGATCCATTGTAAGAAACAGGATTCTTGTCTACATCAGTTTCGCTGAAATCAGGGGAGAATTGCTGTATAGCCTTTTGATACCACCTGATCGCTTCTTCAATATTATTTGATTCCCTTTCTTTTTCTCCTCTGTAGAGACAGGTAAGACCATGATAGATATTTTTCCCTTCTCCGTTCCATTTACTGTTTTCACGGACGGCCAGGTCAAAATATTTTTCGGCTGAATCGATATTTCCTGCATCCAGCCATGCCTTTCCTGTTTTATTATAAAGAAGAATATTTTTCTTATCATCATAGTTTACTTTTTTAAACCAGGATATGGCTTCAATGGGTTCGCCTTCGTTTAACTTAATACTTCCAAGATTTAAAAATATCTCGTTAGAGTTTTGATCTGTTTCAAGCAGCTCTTTATACTGTTGTTCAGCTCTTTCATATTCTTCAAGTTTCAACAGGGAGGAAGCGATATTGTTCTTATAATAAACGGATAGTTGTTTGAAATATGGAGAGTTTGCCGGGAGTAGATCAACTGCTTTTTCAAAATAGGTGATCGCTTTATAATAATCACCTGTTTCATAATACATAGCGCCCAAACGGTTATATAACCGTTGCACATCGGCTACAGGTTTTGGCGATTCATCACTGATCTTTTCCGCTTTTTTATAATAATATAGTGCAGAGTCAAACTGGTTCTGACTATAGTAAATACCACCGGCAAACATCAGGGGCTTAAAAATAATTGTATCTGAAAGTGCTACCAGGCTTTTCTTTAAGTCAACAGATTTGAGATAATGGAATTTTGCGAGATCAAGACTATCAAGATCATGCCATAGTACTGCAGCCTGGTAGTGTGCCAATAAAGCCAATGAATCGTTTTTATCATTTTCAGCAGCATGGGCAGCTTTAATATAGAGATCCCGGGCTTCTTTACTCAGTCGGGTCACTTCATCTTCATCATAATCTGGTAGAGAATAAAGCTGATCGGTCTTTTTAAAAAGCTTTTCTGCACGGGCATAATCTTCCTTATAACTTTCCTTGTCTTTATGAGTTGGAACCTGGGGAAAGCAAATGAGCAATACTAATAGAAAAAGTGAAAGCAATGTTGCTTTAAACATGATAAGTTCAGTATAAACTTATCAAAAATAAAGCCTTATCCTTAATGATCTACGATTATTACACAAGGGGGTCTTGGCCGGGCTTCCTTGTTTAATCTTGAGGCAATGCCTAGTAATGGGGCCTGTGTTTCAATAATTGACTGGTTGCCTCCGCGAAGAAAGACACCTAATTCTTGTCTGTCCTGCAAAGTCTGTAATAGATCAGCGGGTACATCCGCCATCGTTTCATAATAATAAAGCCTAACCCTGATCTTATTTAAAGATTTACCACTTTCATCATTTAGCCTGTAATCAATATCAAAATCTTTTCGCACATCATTTTGTGGCACATTACCAAATACTCCATTTCTAACTGTTTCTGCCAGGTTGATCTGACCATTATTGGTATAAACCTTACAACCGCCACCATTGGCTGTATTTCCATCGTCAAATGAAGAACCGGATAGCGGTAAAGTTCTGTTTAGGTCAGCATTATAGACGGGATTGGCAACTGAATCGCCGGAAGAAAGTAAATAATAGTGATCAGTGAAAGTGATACCAGATAGAACCACTTTAGTTTCAGTAATGGAGCCATCAGTAGCGGTATGTGTTATTCTGTAACGCAAACCTGTTTCACTTTTAGACAAATCAATGGCACCAGTATTATCATCAATTTCAATTCCATCAGGGAAACCAGTATAAACGCCGGATCTTTGTTCTGTTGGGAATATGATGTTATTTCCGCCAGGTGCCAGGTAAAGGATCGAATCGCCATAACTTAGCGTATAGGGCCCCTGGGGAACATTATTATTGCTTTTCTTACATGATAAAAAGGTAGCTGCTACAAAGCAACACAACAATATCAACCGGTAATTACTTAAAGTTTTCATTAGCTCGCCTGTTTGTAGATTAGTAACCACTCAACGTGGAATTGTAACCATTAATATCTGTTATCCCGTAAATATTTGCAAAAATACCGAATTATAAGGCTTAAAAATGGTTATGATTGGCTTGCAGGATCAGTACAGAATCACCAACTTTGCTGATTATCAATGGAAAACAAAATATGATCAAGATTGCACTGATCCGTGAAGAGAAAACCCCATCGGACAATCGGGTGGCATTAACTCCCTCACAATGTCGCTGGATACATATGAATTTAAAGGATGTAAGAGTGGTTGTACAACCTTCATCAACAAGATGTTTTACGGACAAGGAATATCTCTCGGCAGGAGTGGAGTTGCAGGAAGACATTGCTGATTGTGATTACTTATTTGGTATTAAAGAGGTGCCTGCCAGGGCTCTAATCCGGGGTAAGAACTATTTGTTTTTTTCTCATACCCGGAAAAAGCAGCCGCAAAACCGGGAAATGCTCAAAGCGATCCTTGCAAATGATATCCGTTTGATCGATTTTGAATGCATGGAACATGAAGATGGCCAGCGGATAATCGGGTTTGGTTTTTTTGCCGGCCTGGTGGGGGCTCATAATGGAATGATGGCTTATGGTAATCGCACCGGGTTGTTTTCTCTCGGCAGGGTTCATAAACAAAGAAGCTTAAGAGAGCTGATACATACATATTTTGGTTTACGATTACCCAATGTAAAGATTGCTGTCACCGGATCTGGCCGTGTAGCTCACGGTATCCTGGAAATTATGAACCTGATGGGAATTCATGAAGTGGAGCCAGAGGATTATTTAGAAAGACGGTTTGCATACCCGGTATATACCCAATTAAAGGGGGCTCATCTTTATCAGAGAAAAGAGAATGGCGGATATAGCCGGTTTGAATTTCATGAACATCCTGAAAAATATAAATGCTGTTTTCTTCCCTATGCAGCACAAACTGATATACTGTTGAACGGTGTTTACTGGGATGAAAATGTGCCTCGCTTATTTGAGAAAGAAGACGTTAGCTCTGAACATTTTGTAATTCGTACCATTGCCGACATAACTGATGATCCGAATGGTTCTGTTCCTATTAACCTGGGTGATCAGTCGATTGAAGATCCTGTATATGGGGTTGACAGGCAAAGCTTACAAAAAACAAAGCCTTACGAGGAAAACTCGGTTGATGTGATAGCAATCGGTAACCTGCCGAATGAATTACCCAGGGATGCTTCCCGGTATTTTGGCGAGCAATTGATCAAGCATGTACTAAATGATCTTTTTAAAGGGAATGCAACACTAATTGAAAATGCAACTATTGCAGAAAATGGGAAATTGACTCAACGGTTTGAATACCTGGAAGATTATGTTAAAGAACATGGGAAATAATTTAAAAGAAAAAGAGCCTGGTAGAGGCTCTTTTTCATATCTGCAGTAGACTATAATTTTATAAGTCCTACATCAGTGTTTTCGCCTCCCATAACAACTACCCCCATTGAGAATGTTTGCCAGCTGTCGGTATTATCATTGGGATTGGATGCTCCCGGATAACTGATGATCATCTTGTATGTTCCTGCTGCTACTTTACTGATCTTAAAAGCACCGGTATTAATATCAACATAATAGGGGCCATAGTTTTTTAAACCTCCCACAAGCATTATGGTAGTTTTTTCATATACAGGTGTAACCATACCTGTTATACTACCATATTTGTCAGTTGTACTAATTAGTTTTTCAGACTGGTTGAATTGTAAAGATGTTTCCTCGTTTTGAATGGGTAGTTGCTTGTCTTTTGAGCAGCTTGTAAAGCCGGCAATAAATAAAACAAAGAATAACACATTAAGAAGAAGGAGCTTGTTTTTCATGACTATATTTTTTAAGTTAAGGAATCGCTTATTTACTCTTTATTCAAAAGAATAGTAAACCGGCAGGTATGAAATGTAACCTGTTGGTCAGATTTTTTAATATTTATATAGCCAGAAATTGGTGTCAGATAATAGCAGGAGCAACTACAGGTTGAGATAATAATCTTTTAGCAGCGTTGTAAACCTGTCGGTATAATTTTTCTCTTTGTCAGTAATACAAATTTCGCTGCTCTGTATGATACCAGGGTTTTTTTTATTGATATTTCCATATATGATCACCCTGGAAAAATTGTGATCGGGAGATTGTTTGATCAGAGTAGCACTGTTTATGATCATTTCAGATTTCTGTATCAAAGCTTTTATTTCTTCATATCTTTTGTAAGGGAGGAGTAAGCTATAAAGACCATCTGGGGTCAGATGCTTTTTAATAAACAATAATAGTTCTGCTATTTGTAGTTTATCTCCGTGATGGGCAATGTTCTTTTTTTGTTCCGGGCCCTTTAACTCGTTTTCATAGAAGGGAGGATTACTGAAAATGAAGTCATATTGATGTAATGAATTGAATTCTTTTATATCAGCTCTAATAACATTTATATTTTCATGCCAGGGGGAAATAGCAATATTTTCAAATGCCTGTTGAAATGCATCCCTATCAATCTCAACAGCATCAATGATAGATTCAGGATTTTTTTGAGCAAACATCAGGCTGAGCAAACCGGTGCCGGTTCCGATATCCAATGCTTTTGTTTGTTTCCCATTAAATGGAAATTCGGGGAGAAGTGATCCGAATAAACAACTATCCGTTGTTACTTTCATGGCACATTTATCCTGTTGAACAGTGAATTGCTTAAACTGAAAAAATGAATTTGCCATGATTGGATAAATAATCCTTACCAGCTTGCCCTTGCAGATGCTGTTACAGACAGATCAGAGAAATCCTTAGCCATGTATTTATAATATCCTGTAACAGCGATCATACCGGCATTATCGGTACAATACTGAAATGCAGGTATATAAGTATTCCAGTTTTTCTTTTCTCCCAGTTCTTTAAATGCTTTTCGCAGACCGCTGTTGGCGGAAACACCTCCGGCGATACAGATCTCTTTGATCCCTGTTTGTATTGCTGCAGTTTGTAATTTGTTTAATAAGATGGAAACTATCCGTTGCTGAACGGATGCACAAATATCTTCCAGGTTCTCGGTAATAAATTGTTGTTTTTCTTCTTCAGATGCTAAAAATTCTTCTTTGTAAACCTGGCTGGTACCTGCATTTTGTAAAAAATAAAGAACAGCAGTCTTTAATCCACTGAAACTAAAATTTAGTCCCGGGATCTTTGGTTCAGGAAAACTAAATCTTTTCGGATCTCCTTGTTGCGCATATTTGTCAATCAGTGGGCCACCGGGATAAGGTAGCCCTAGTAGTTTAGCTGTTTTGTCAAATGCTTCTCCGGCAGCATCGTCTATCGTTTCACCCAGTACTTTCATCTTAGCTGCTGATTCACATAAAACGATCTGTGTATGTCCGCCGCTAACTGTTAAACACAAAAAGGGGAATGATGGCTTTGGATCGTCGATCAGGTTTGCCAATACATGTGCCTGCATATGATGAACGGCAATAAGTGGTTTATCCAGCGCCAGGGCTAATGATTTGGCAAACTGGGTACCCACCAGTAAAGAACCGATAAGCCCGGGTGATTGTGTAAAAGCGATAGCATCTAAATCATCAAGCCTGCAATTGGCAGTTTTTAGGGCTTCACTTACAACAGGTAAAATATTCTGCATATGTGCCCTTGATGCCAGCTCGGGTACTACACCACCATATTTTTCATGAATTGCTTGTCCTGCAATATGATTGGAGAGGATACTTCCATCAACACAGATGGATGCGGAGGTTTCGTCACAGCTTGATTCTATAGCTAAAATAGTTGTTGCCATCAGCAACCTCAAAGGTAACGAAGAGCAAGAATTTGAACGATAGTACCAACCATACAATTAGAAACCCTATCTGTTAGAACTCTGTATTTTATAGCTATTCTATTGTCTGCAACCAATGAAATATTTTGTGGGAGAATGGCCGGTTCAAGGTTGGTGCCATCATCCAATACAATAACCAACCCGCACCCATCTAAACCTGTATAGTCTTTAACCATTCCCTGGATTTCTGCTGATTCTTTTTTACAGGAGAAATGAATACAGGCCAGCAATGTCATTAATAGCAGGGGCTTTTTTAACATAGATTCGAATATTTATCCAATGACAACGGACAGAAAGTTTTTGCTGCTTATTTACTTCTGATGGCAACTACCGGATCCATTTTAGCCGCTTGTAATGCGGGAATAAAGCCGGCCAATATTCCTGTAATGATACATATCACTATTGCAAGGATCATATAACCGGTTGAAATAAAAACCGGGAAGTTTAATGCATAAGTTAAAATCTGTGTCAGAATAAAAACTAGTGATAAGCCAATAAGGCCTCCAACAATACAAAGAAAGGCTGACTCCAGTAAAAACTCGGCGAGTATCACTCTTCTTTTAGCTCCGAGTGCTTTTTTTAGACCTATCTGGCTTATTCTTTCCCTTACTGATACAAACATGATATTGGCCACACCAAACATGCCTACGATCAATGATAATGCCGCTATGGCCCATCCCCCAATATTGAGTCCTGAGAAAGCAGAGCTTATTACTTCGCTAAAATCGTTTATATCGTTCAACGCAAAATCCTCTTCTTTGGTTGGGCTAAGTTTATGCAGGGCTCTCATAGTGCCGGTCAATTCGTCTTTTAAAGCTTTACTGCTCAGGTTATCTTTTCCCTGCACCATTATCACCGGATCAGATCTTCTTTCATCCATAATAGTTCGGGCAAACCTGTAAGGAAGTATAATGCTCTGGTCAAAATCCCAGCCGCCGATCATTTGTTTACCCTGTTTTTTGATGACGCCGGTTATTAATGCTTTTTTCCCTTTAACAGTTACCTCTTTGCCAATGGCTCTTTCCGCTTCTCCAAAAAGTTTTTCGGCTGCATCATTACCGATCACTAAAATGTCAGAGCCCCTGTCGAACTCGGAACTGGAAAAATATCGCCCCCAGTTTATTTGAACAGCTTGTATCTCACTATAATCTTTACTGACACCATACATTTTTACATTCGACAAAACATTTCCACTATACTCCAGGTTATCCTGCCTGTTGATCGCAAAAGCTACATATTTTGCACTGCTTGTTCTTTCTTTAATATGCTCTATCTCTTCATATTTTGGTTGTGGCCGGTTAACATATTTCCACCAGGGGTAATCAGGTCCGCCACCAGTATACTCCCATTTATCAACATAAATCGTATTTGTTCCTAAAGACCTGACCTCGTTTTGTATGTTTTGTTCAAGACTGTTTACGGTGGCTAAAACACCGATTATGCAAAAAATACCGATTGTGATGCCGAAGAGGGAGAGGAAAGTACGGAGTTTATTTTTCCATAGCTCCTGCATGGCCATTTTAAAACTACTACCAACTATTTCTAAAGACCGGCGGATCATATTGCAAATTTACCGGAACATACCAGAGTGCTGAAAGAAATTATTTAGATGGTTACCTATTCTTGAGTTAAAGTTCCTGTTTATCTTCATGTACTTATGGTAATTCTTTTGAAGTCGCTTTTTGTGCTGGCTGGTATAGTGATCCTTATTTTACTGGCTTTTAGAATGAAAAGCGACAAAGCGGTTATGGCTGCTTTGCCCGATAATTATAAGGAGATATTGGAGAGTTATGTACAGTTTTACCGGCAACTGGATGAGATGCGGAAGAGAGAGTTTGAGAAAAGAGTAGAACAGTTCCTGCTTGATGTAAAGATAACCGGGGTAAATGCAGTGGTGGAGGAAATTGATCTTTTATTGATCGCATCCGGCGCCATCATACCTGTTTTTTCTTTCCCGGACTGGAGGTATATTAACCTGCATGAAGTGTTGTTGTACCCGGGAACATTTAACCGGGATTATGACCAGGTAGGAGAAAGCCGTTCCATATCAGGTATGGTAGGCACAGGCCCTATGCAGCATAAAATGATCCTTACTAAATGGCAGGTGAGGCAGGGCTTCATTAATAATAATGATGCAAATAATACGGCCATTCATGAGTTTGCACACCTGGTAGATAAGATGGATGGTACATTTGACGGCGTTCCGGAGATCATATTGGAACGTAAATATGTAAAGGAATGGAGGCAACTGATGGAGAAGACCATTCATCACATGAAAACACATGGCTCAGATATTAATATGTACGGTGCTACTAACCCGGTTGAGTTCTTCGCAGTTATTTCAGAATATTTCTTTGAGCAACCGGCATTATTAAAAACACATCATCCGGATTTATATTCAATGCTTACCAGGATTTATAAGATTGAATTATGATTTAGCAGGATTTATTTACTCACAACATGTTTTACAATAAGAAATAGCATCATTGGTAAGGCATTTTTCTTGTAATTTCAATTGTTATGTTCATTGATCATCTGTTTTATATTCTTTTTTTATTGCTAATCGGCAAAGAGTCTCATCAACTGAACTTGCCGCAAAAAACCGAATTAGAGATTGTTCATGACTTATTCAGATTGAGAAATGAACACAAAGCAGATTCCGCAGCATTATATTTTGCCGATACTGTTGCGGTGTATATGAAGTATCTGAGGGATGTTCCAAAACAAAAAATTACGCAAAGCGATAAACAATTCTGGAAAGCCCATCCCCTAAATAAATTTGAGATAACGGCGCCAATAAAAATTGTTTCATCCGGCGGCATAACTATTGCGACCATTTATGGAAAGGAATACCTCGATGGAACAAGTTTTCAGAAAGAAAGGATTGAAATAAGATTTAACCGGCAGAAGAAGATTTACTTCTATCGAGGGTTCTTAGAGTGATAAGAACAAGGCTTAATAATCTGAATATTCAGTGGGTCTTAGAAACGTAATATCAATATGTGACACATTCTTCTGATATTCCTGCATGGCCGACAATTTTTTCCAGTACGGATCATTTCCAAAAGCTTTCCAGTGCTCATCACGGTCTTTCATATTTTCAAAACTGGTCATGTACATCAGGTTTGGCATTTTATCACCTGCTATTACTTCACTGTAAAATATGGCATTAAAGTTCAGCCGGGCAAATAATCCGATCTCATCTCCTTCATTAAACATATGTACTTTATTACGAAATATTTTTTCAGTGGCGCTTTCATAGCTACGCAGCTCATAAACACGGTCTTTCCGGGATCCCTTTAATTCCGGCAATTTTAAATTGGGTGCCAAATGAAAAGATTTCAGCAAAATTGTTTTGATACGGTTATAAGGTGCTGTTGTGTAAGGAGCATTTATGTATGCAGAACCTGCCTCCTGGTATTGCTTCTCAAACATCAGCTTGTTTGTGATGTCTGTAACCTTATCTAAAGAGGTAAAGGGCACAAGTACAAATAGCTGCTTCGTCATGCTGGTATCATTAGCAATAGCTTTAAAAACTCCTATGTTTTTAATACCCATGCGATGAAGAGCAGGCAACAGCGCCTGCTGCAGGTAAGTATCGAGCATTGCTTCCTGTTCTGGCTGATTATACTGGTACACTGTAAGTTGATAAAACTCAGCTTTTGCTTTTTCCCCGGAAGTAAAAGCAAATAAGGCACAAGCTGTTAACAGGAGGCATATCGAAGGGATGAAATTTTTTTTCATTTAAATATTATTTTAAAAGAGAGCCTGGTAAAACTATTGGTTATTCGTTAAATACCTGCTGTTTTTGGTTTCAAAAGTCTGGATTGAAAGCCAAAGGTGTTATTTCGAAATAGGAAGTAGAATGACGAATGACCCTTACCTTTGCCCGCCCGTACCAATGGGTACATTCGGGCGGGCGGCCGTTTATGAAGTATCACAACGAAATACAGCGTAGAAAGACTTTTGCGATCATCAGTCACCCGGATGCAGGTAAAACCACATTGACGGAGAAATTTCTCTTATTTGGTGGAGCCATCCAGGTGGCCGGCGCTGTAAAAAGTAACAAGATCAAGAAGCATGCAACCAGCGACTTTATGGAGATTGAGCGGCAAAGAGGTATCTCTGTGGCCACTTCTGTAATGAGTTTTGAGTACAATGGGATCCTGATCAACCTGCTGGATACTCCTGGTCACAAGGATTTTGCTGAAGATACGTACAGAACATTGACGGCTGTGGATAGTGTTATTCTTGTTGTGGATAGTGTAAATGGGGTAGAGGAGCAAACAAGAAGGCTGATGGAAGTGTGCCGGATGAGAGACACACCGGTGATCGTTTTCATCAATAAGATGGATAGGGATGGTAAAAACCGTTTTGACCTGCTGGAAGAGATAGAAAAGGAGCTTTCCATTCAGCTTCACCCGATGACTTGGCCGATCAACAGCGGGAAGGATTTTAAAGGTGTATATAACCTGGATGATAAAAGTTTAAGACTTTTTACTGCTAATACCAAGGCAGATGATGATGATACTATTTCCATTGCTGATCTGCAGGATGAGATACTGGATAAAAAACTGGGAGAAAAAGATGCTGGAATTTTGAGAGAAGATGTTGAACTGGTAGATGGAGTACATGGGATTTTAAATGTTGAAGATTACCTGGCAGGAAAAGTAGCGCCTGTCTTTTTTGGCAGTGCCATCAACAATTTTGGAGTAAAAGAAATGCTGGATACATTTATCCGTATTGCACCAACTCCAAGAAGCAGGGAAACAACAGAACGAATGGTAGATGTGGAAGAAGATAAACTGAGTGGTTTTGTTTTTAAGATACATGCCAACCTGGATCCGAAACACCGGGACAGAATTGCCTTTTTCAGGGTTTGTTCCGGTAAGTTTGAACGTAATAAGTATTTCCATCATGTAAGGCTGGATAAGGATGTTCGTTTCAGCAACCCTTATTCTTTTATGGCAAGAGATAAAAGCATTATTGAAGATGCTTATGCTGGTGATGTGGTGGGTTTATTCGATACAGGTAACTTTAAGATCGGTGATACATTGACAGAAGGCGAGAACTTTTACTTCACCGGGATACCTTCTTTTTCACCTGAAATATTTAAAGAGGTAGTTAATAAAGATCCAATGAAAACCAAGCAGTTGGAAAAGGGCTTGATGCAGCTGACAGATGAAGGTGTGGCCCAGCTTTTTACCCAATTTGGAGGTACCAAGAAGATCATAGGTTGTGTAGGGGAACTGCAATTTGAAGTGATCCAATACCGGCTGTTGCATGAATATGGCGCATCAGTTGTTTTTAATTCTTTACCATTTTATAAAGCCTGCTGGCTTACCAGTAAGGATTCCAAAAAACTTGAAGATTTTCTTCGCTTCAAACAAGCGAATTCTGGAGAGGATAAAGATGGACATCCGGTTTATTTGGCACAAAGCGAATGGTTTTTAAATACCGAAATGACCAACAATCCTGGTATTGAATTTCATTTTACCAGTGAGATACATAAATAAAGCCCCTCTTTTGGAGAGTCTGTCCCGTTTAGGCGGGAGGTTTGGGGAGGCCTTACTTATTCACCTCATACACATCAGCAAAAACTAGTCTTTCTTTCATCGGCATACTGGCAAAATTCACACCACCAGGATTTGGATTTGGTTTTAATGGATCGTAGGTTATCATTTCATATTCCAGCACTTTAATGCGATAAGCTTTGGATGCCCATGCAGCGGGTAACTGGAACTGGTGACTATGCAGGAACAAATAATTATTGAAATCACCTGGTTTTAAAATGTATTCATACGAATCAACAGGTTTTGAATTCAAAGTAATATGTGTTTCTTCTGATGTTGGTATATCCAATGATTCGATGATGAATTTCACTTTTGATCTGTACTCCGGTACCTGTGCCAGTTTTGCAATAGTTCCGGCAATGGCAACAGTAACGATATTCTTGCTGTTCCCAAATTCAATGGAACTGGTTCTTGGCGCCGGTATCTGTATATAGTCAGGCTGTACAATGGGAGAGAGGCAACAGTCCGTATTATTTTTTCTAACAGAATGACGCTGGTACGCCGCCAATGCCAAACGAATGAAAGGATAATAAGCAGTGCCAATGTTGAACATTATATCTGCATAATATAACTGACGTTCTTCATCATACTTTACATCATATGCAGCTACTGCCACTTTTGCAGTCGGGTGTTCCACGGTTGAGATAGGATAGTCCTTGTTCTCATTTTTCAGGTTCACAAAATCCGTATGGGATGGAGTGATGCCGTTTGGTAAGGCGCCGGATAGTTTGGTAGGATCTGTTCCCCAGGTAGTGTACACAGTTTTATCAGAGCCTGGAAGATTATCGGTAATAGCTTTCATATAGATGACAACAGCCAGTTGTTCTCCTTCACCACTGCTGTACCATGGTCTTTTCAGATAAACTCTTAATCCGCTAATTCTTCCGGTTACTGTTTTCTTACCAGTGGTAGCCCTGCTCCATTCAAAAGTGGGGATCACATATTCAACCTGTGGCGCTGCAGGTCTTGCACTGCTGAGGATATTTACTTTGCTAAGTATGTTGCCTTCTGTTGTTAGTTTGAAAGCTGCACCTTTTTCTTTGATGAGGTTGAAGAAATATTCCCTGTACCGGGTGGTGGCAATGCTATGATAATTTACAAAGCGGTGTTTGGTATCGTTGAAAGTATGTTTGAGCGCCTTGAAAGGATTGTTCTTTATACCATTAAGGTCGCCAAATATATAGTCGAATACCAGGTAAGGAGTAGTGAAATGAATAACTTTTGCTTTTACATCTACGATCTGCAAAGCAGGTTCATTCACATCATCGATCCAATCCTGCCAGTCAGCATCCAGGTCGAACTGACCAGTTGATGGTCCGTGAATGAGCAATTGTGTATTTAACCAGGAGAAGTTATCGCCATAATCTCTGTCGGGAACAATGTTTACAATAGCCGGATATTTTTTTCCGGAAGCATCTACACTGATAGGTTGCTGCACTGCATGTACAAAAGTTATTTCTCTCCAGGGTGAGAACATCCAGTGCTGGCCTCTTGCAATTCTTTGCCCGACTGTTCCGGTCAGGTTGTTCAATCCCATCATGTCAAGTATCCCGGATTTTTTTATCAGATCATCAGGCCGCCAGTAACTGGCATAATTCATTTTGAAGATCACACCTTTCTGCAGTGTTACCAATAATGTTCGGGATGATGCATCCCAATTGATAGCAGGATTACCTTCTTTCAATCTTACACGGAATGTCTTTGGTGCAAACCAGGTGTCAGTATCAAATGATTTATTCGCTTCCGCATCAGATGTTACTTCTTTATCATCGGCATTATAGAAACTTATCCTCTTTGTAAGTACTTCCGGGTTTGGAAGTTTAGGATTAGGATCATTTATAGAAACAAAGAAAGTGACACCTGCAGCCATTGGGTCAGCGAGGTATTCAACGTTCATTAATTTCTCATCGGATTAAATACGGTAAGATTTGGGCTGTTATCCTCTTCTTTGAACAATGGATCTTTACTGCTGACGATTTTTGATAATAAGCAGCAGCCTGTGCAGCATTAGCTTGTCCAAAACCCTTATCAAGCATTCCATGAGTTGTAGCTCTTTCAACAGTACAGCGGGGCGGTTTTACATGACGTATTGCATCCGGAATATATTTATTACCACCGACTGTACTTTCATATTGTTCCACTGAAATATTCTCATTGCTTCTTACCACCATCATTTCACTTGACTCACCATCTTTCATTTTATTTCCTAATAAAAGGAATGGTGTATCAGCCGGTTCGTACCGCATATAGCGGATATTGGGTACAATAGCCTGTGCTGCATTTTCCGGAGTCAAATCATGATCAACACTATTACCTGCTACATCAACTGTTCTTATTTTAATTGAATATTTTTTCCCAAAGCGAAGCATTGGTAATGATCCTTTTTCAACTGATGGAGTAACACTCAGTTTGAAATCATTGGTAAGTGGTGCCCTGTACTTGGCTGCTTCTTTTTGTACTGCTGCCGGATTGCTTTTGTCATGTATCTCATCCTTTTCCAGTGTCGGTTCATTTAATGCACTGCCGACAGGTGGCACACTCAGGCTCCAACCTTCCCAACGGGCAATAGCTTCACTTACTTTTAATTGTTTACCGGAACTGGTATCTTCTTCGGCAGCGCCGATCTGTATGTATCCCTCATCAGCAGGCATATCAGGAATATCAATATAGTTATTACCTGAATTGATGAATGAGTATTTATTATTTCTTTTATGCAGGCTGAACCACTTACCACCTTCCGGTTGTACATCCATGCGGTAACCAAGGTTCAGATCATCAGCATATAATTTTTCATTGGGCAAAATGAATGTGGCATTATTACCGGCTAACCCGGTTGGCGCCATACCAACAGCGATCAATGCAGGTTTCAGCGAATTCATCTTTACAAACTTCTGTCTGACAGAATCGGCCATCCCATTTTTTGCTACAGCAATTCCTGTTGTTCTGTTCACTGGTAAACCTTCCTTTGGCGGTGCTTCATTGTTGAATACAGGTATTAGTTGCTCAGCCGGTATATAATTATCTACTGCATAGAAAATATGTTTGGCTTTTCTCAGTTGCAGGTTGTCTATCATGCCGCAGAGTTTCAACCCTGCACCATCTGTATCTACCTGGAATACGGTAAAGGCATCCGTGTTTAATTTAAGATGCCCACGGTCTATCAAACTATTGGCAGCAGCCTTACTATAAAAGCCATTATTTGTTTTGGTAAAAACTGTTGGCGGACATGTAACAGTAGTAGGTGTGGTGAAATTTATTTCGCTGAAAGCAATGCGTATCGTTGGATCTGCCACATTCAGCATGAGTTGCGGAAATGTAAACTCCAGGTCAAACACCAAACCCAGTTTCCGTAACAACTGCGGGTAGCTGGCAATGATGGAAAGGATATCATGAAATTCAAAATCCGGTTTAGGGACAGGCGTATAATTCTTTACTTCCTTTTTGTTGTACAGGCCATGAAAATTCTTTAGCTGTGCAAAATCAAAAGTAGGACTGGCAGATGGATTGAAAGGAATGGCTTTGTTTTTTCTCAGCAACTCATTTATTCTTCTCTCAGTCGGGATCTTTGAGACTATTTCTTCCATTGAAACCTTTTCTCTCCTTCTTTTGGGATAGGGAGCAATGGTATAATCAGAAATAGCTTTGAATCTCTCGTTGTCAGTATAGAAATTGCTATCCGGAAGATCGTTGGCAAAGTCTTTACCCATCTGCGCCACTACGTCCTTTACAAATCCTACGATGTGCTTTACCGGGTAGGAGAGGATAGGCCTGTCACTCAGGTCTTCCTGTACAAATGATCTTACTTTAACGGTAGGTGCAAACAGGTTTTTCCAAAGAGCTATATCCACTTCTTTACTTACTACTTTGGCCTGGACAGGATTCCCGTTTAGTGATACTATGAATTTTCCCTGTTTCACTTTTTCGGCCCAGTTCAGCATGTCCGGTACGTTTTGCAATGTTGTATTCACATCTTCTACCTGGAGGCTAATGGCAACAGAGGCACTAACCGTATTGGAACCGGCTTTTTTTGATATTCCGTTTGGTAATGCAGTCAGTATGATCTTTTGTTTCATAAAAAATTCTTTAGCTCATGTTAAGCGGCAAATGCTGCACAATATTCCAGCCATTCATTTTCCTTGATTGCCATCTGGAAGTTGGGATCTTTTCCGCTTCCCTTAAATGTTCTTGATGTGTGTAGCGTAACTGAGGCGCTGAAGAACAGAACCTCAATCTTCATCTTGAGGGTTGCTTCTCCGAATGCTTTTTCTTTATCAATGAGGTAGGTCAGGGCCATGTATAACTCGATGCTTGCAGTAATGAGACCTAATATGCACAATGCCCCATTGATGCGAACATACCCGGTAAGTGTTGTGGAGTTTTGCCCGTCTACCAGTTCCATTTTGAAATAGATGCCGGCCATAATGCTGACACCAC
The DNA here is from genome assembly GCA_020636575.1 of Chitinophagales bacterium. Taxonomy (GTDB): domain Bacteria; phylum Bacteroidota; class Bacteroidia; order Chitinophagales; family Chitinophagaceae; genus JJ008. Next base: position 27 of record JACJXP010000009.1, on the reverse strand, counting down.
CGCTGGCTACTCCCAGGTTGATAGATG
>JACJXP010000008.1 GCA_020636575.1 Chitinophagales bacterium | reverse complement strand
CAGGTGCAGAGGATAAATTCCAAAAATACCAGAGACTGATTTTTCACAAATTCAGAATCGGGGATAAATTGATAATTGGATATCAATTATTGAACAAAAATAAAAATAATTACTTGATTATCAGAATCTTGGACATGAGAGGTATTTAAACGCCTTTCCCGGTCTTTGGCCGGTAAATGTCAGGGAGATCTCAAGGCTGTTGGTACCTGTAATAGCCTGCCCCAATTCCGAAGTATTTACATCATAACTAACCCCCAATAAAAAGTTCCTGTTAGCAATACCTGCAAAAGGCACAATGGCATCATTAAAACGGTAGTTGATACCCGCCAGCATAGCCGTGATATCATTCACCTGCATCTGCCCGTAAAAGCCTACCATCTTTTCACTGGCGCTACCCTGCCGCATATACAAAAGGTTGGGAATGATCATTGCATTCTCCGAAATATTGATCCGGGCACCGGCATGTATAAGATATCTTACAGGCAAATGGCTATTGACTGAACTGCTGATAAAAGGATCCTGTGGCCTCGTTAAATGAAAAGCAGCCACACCACCAAATGGACTAACCAGTTTATTCCCGGATACATCTGTGTAACTGATCCCAACACCAACATCTCCCGTTGTGGCAGAAGTTTTTTGAATATCATCACTGGTGATCGCAGAAGGATCATAACCGGTAATAGGATTCCACTGATCACCGAACTGCATTTTACTTCTGTCGAATTTTCTTCCTAACATCCCTGCCTGTATACCAATGGTAAGTTGGTGATTTTTATCCGAACCAAATTTTACACCGCTATATGCAATAGAGAGATAAGCATTTTGATAGCTATACCCCGCATCACCTGCTGTTTGATTCAACAGATTAATTCCAAAATTCAGGTTCTTTTCTGTAGCCACATCAGCTGAAATGCCTGCTGTGGAATAAGGGACCATAACAGCTCCCCATTGCTTACGGTATATAGCAGTGGCACGGTAGTCTCCATTTGACACCCCGGTCAGTCCGGGATTCAACCACATAGGATACGCATAGTATTGTGAAAAATGAGGATCAACCTGTCCCTCACATTGAATGGAAACACAAAAAAAGTATCCCAAAAGAATCCATACTATTTTATTCATGCTCCTCATCTTATTAAACTTATTGAGCCTTTTTTATTAACGATGGTACCATCCTGTCGCACAACTTTTAATATATATGCATAAACACCTACCGGTTGTGGTTTACCGCTATGCGTTCCATCCCAACCGTTACCGGGATTCTCACTTACAAAGATCAGTTCGCCCCATTGATTGAATATCCGCAGCTGAATAGAAGCAATATAATTTCCGTATACATACAGGATATCATTCTTACCATCCCCATTTGGCGTAAATGTGTTAGGCACAAAAACTTCCTGTGTACCTAACGTAGTGCCGGATACAGGATCAGATAACACACTTGTTTCGCAATTCACCTGTCCCAATGTTCTTACCCATAAAGTAACAGTTGTATTACTATTCAACCCGGCAATAGTATGAGTAGTACCGTTAGTTCCTGAACTGGGTGGCTGAAAAGTATTTCCCCCATCAGTGGAAACTTCATAACCGGAAGCGCCGGGTACCGGGTTCCAGGAAAAAATGACAGCATTGAAACTTTCATGTGTTACAGTAACAAAGGGTGCCGGATAAGGATCTAGCATGGAAATAGATACAATAGTTCTGGTCGCACTGATACATCCATCCACATTCACTGCTTCTGCATACACAACCGTATTACTGGTTACAGCCGGCAACGTAATACTTATACCAGATCCTAACTGGTTGCCTCCGGTGGCCGCATCATACCAGTTGTAGGTGATCCCGGATTGAGGATTAATTACCGACAAACTTGCATCGGTACCCGGACAAATTGAAATATCATTTACTGAGGGTTCTGTTGGCAAGGCAGATACAGTAACCGTAACTGTGCTACGACCCCCGCTTATACAGCCTGTGGTATTAACTGCCTCAGCATAATAAGTTGTTGTATTTGTAAGTACAGGAGTAGTATAAGATGTGCCAGTTGATAAAAGATTTCCCCCTGTAGCCGCATCATACCAGTTATAGGTATATCCTGCCTGGGGTGATTGAACAGTTAACGTTGCCTGTGTTCCTGTACAAATTGTCTGGTCATTTATCAAAGGAGGATTGGGTACAGGGTTAACGGTAACGGACACCTGCGATGAGGCAGAACAACCAATACTGTTCGTGGCAGTAACTGTATATGTAGTGCTTGTTGTCGGTGATACGGTAATGACCTGGTTATTCAGGTTGCCGGGTGTCCAGGTAAAATCTGTTAAGATCCCTGCCGTAACATTAGCTGATAGCTGAACGGGTGATCCGGGACAGGTAGCAGCCGGATTGGCCATTGCCGTTACTGCTGAATTATCGTTCAGGGCAACTGTTTCAGTAACATCATTTGTACAACCATTCGCATCCGTAATGGTACAAGTGTAAGAACCTGGTGCAAGGCCGGTTGCCGTACTATTCGTCTGAACAGGGTTTGTATTCCAGGAATAAGAATAAGGTGATGAACTACCTGATACATTCAGGCTTATACTTCCATTGGGGCCCGAACAATCACTGGCTGTAATATCTGATGCAATGTTAATTGAATAAGGCAGCCCCGAAACGGCCATGAAAACTGCATTGGGAAAAGGTGCATTATTAGGCATAGTACTCACATTATTCAAACTGATCGTTTGTACCAGTTTTTGAATATCTGCGCAGTTCAATACTATTTCAATATAATACATGCGGGGGTTTGTGGGAAAGCCATCAGCATTATATGCTGGTCCTGCACTGCGATCGCAACGGCCAAACCCTTGTAGTACCTGGTTAGTAGTACCATTGAACCAGTCAGGTAAAGAATAGTTTGTAAGGTACTGTAGAACTTCCGTCTGTAAAGGTTAAACTGATATTTAATGCACTGGCCCCTTCAGTGGAAAAACATAAAAGCCTGAGTTTGGAAAAAGAGGCAGGTGTGGCAGGTCTAATCCAAAACTCTCATTTCGTTTAACATAGAGGGCATTATTGCCATTGTAATTGGCTAACTGGTAGGTATCCGCACCATTAACAATTGTCCCATTATCAGGTAATCCACCACCGAATAAGCCACCGAAATTCCGGAAGAATACGGTGTACATTACTTTATTGGATGATGCCCCATCCAATTCCATAGTTGTGGTTGATAATGAACTGGGAGGACCTTCTGCAATAGCATCCTGGTTAAAACCGGTAACGGGTACTGGAGTAAACTGTCCTGAGGCATTGATGAGAATAAATAACCCAACCAATAGAAATAATCCCTTTGGCACGCAGCTAATTTTGGTTTTAAAAAGGTGTATGGGGTAAATTCCAAAAATACAAAAGCCGAAATTCTGAACTATTCCGGCTTTTTTATACAGTTGTGGATCAAAACAGGGACCAGACTGACAAATTACTATGAATCAGTCATTTATATTTTCCACATCCAATTGTATTTATCTTCTCTTTTTCCTTCTCTGATCTGGGTAAGCCATTGCTTGATGGTAGGGGCCGTTTTCCATTTCTCCACATCAAACTTCATAACAAAATCCTTGTAACGTAATTCTTTGATAAAAGAAATAGTGGCGGCTGTACCTGTACCAAATACTTCAAATAACTGGCCTGATTTGTAGGCTTCCATGATCTCATCAATCGTTAATCTTCTTTCTTCCACTTCAAAGCCTGCTTCCTGTAATAAGGTGATGGTACTTTGTCTTGTTACACCGGCCAATATGGTTCCTAAACCAAGATCAGGAGTGATCGCTTTATTTCCAATAATGAAGAATACATTCATCGTACCGATCTCCTGCACATATTTATGTTCAAAAGCATCAGTCCATAACACCTGGTCATATCCTTTTTTCTTTGCCTGGGCAGTTGCATACATGGCTGCACCATAATTACCGGCTGCTTTAGCATACCCCACACCTCCGGGCACCGCCCTCACATATTGTTCTTCCACATAAATACGCATTGGAGCACTATAGTAGGGACCTGTTGGACTTAAAATGATCAGGAATTTATAAGAATCAGAAGGCTTCACACCGATCATTTCATCCGATGCAAACATGAAAGGCCTGATATAAAGAGAATGATCGGGGCTGGATGGTATCCAGTTCTTATCCAGCTCTATTAATTTTCGCATACCCTCGATAAACAATTCTTCGGGAACTGCAGGCATCTGCATTCTTTCAGCAGAGATATTAAAACGCTTATAGTTATCATGCGGACGGAAGATATACGCATTACCCTCTCCATCCTTATAAGCTTTAATCCCCTCAAAGATCGCCTGGCCATAATGTAATGCAGCAACTGACGGACTGATCAATAATGGTTGATATGGTTTGATCTCGATATTCTTCCATTCACCATTTTCATAATCAGCCTCCAGCATATGATCGGTAAAATATTTACCAAAGGGCAGATTATTCGGGTCCAGCTCCAGTAATTTGCTTCTTTCTACCTTTCTGATTGAAATATCCATAGCTGCAATCATAATAGTTTATTTTTGAACTCCAAAGAAACGAAAAAAAGCTAACAGTCATTAGCGTACTTATACACGAAGATATGGGATTGAATAACATTGATTTATCACCGGGTTTGTTAAAGGAATTATACAGGGATATGCTGGTAATAGGGACCGGTTCAAATACAAGGGAAGTTTCCTCAAAAAATGAGTCTTCCAAGAAAGTCAAAACCGAATCAAAAAAGCCTGAACTAACCATAAATACTGAACAGAAAAACACTGTTGTCATAGTTAGTTATCCGGGCAAAACCAGCTTGCCGGAGGATGAGAAAAAATTTCTGACGGATATATTATCTGCCTGTAAACTTTCTATGGATGATGTGGCTATCATTAATACTGAAGAAAATGCCCCTGATTATAAGATGCTGGTCGATCAATATAAATGCAGGAACATATTGCTATTTGGAATTAGTCCGTTATCAATTGGTTTGCCGTTTGATTTTCCCGAATTCCAGGTACAACCTTTTCAAAATATTAATTACTTATCTTCTCCCCCGTTACATGAAATGGAAAATGACAAAATTGTAAAAAGTAAACTCTGGGTTTGCTTGAAACGCATATTTTCCATTTAAAGCATTATGCATGAAGCTGATCTTTGCGACCAACAATCCTAATAAGGTAAAAGAAATTCGATCACTGCTGGCAGATAAAGGGTATGAGATCATATCCCTTAAAGAAGCAGGGATTGATATTGATATACCCGAACCTTACGAAACGCTGCATGAGAATGCATCCGCTAAATCCGGCACTATTTACAAAATGACAGGGATAAACTGTTTTAGTGAAGATACAGGACTTGAAGTGACAGCCCTGAATGGGGAACCCGGAGTAAAAAGTGCCCGGTATGCCGGCGAAAACAAATCATTTGAAGCCAATATTGACAAACTATTGCTCAACCTGGCCGGGGAAAATGACCGAAGTGCCCGGTTCAGAACGGTGATCTCATTGATCATTGACGGAAAAGAAACTCTTTTTGAAGGCATTTGTGAGGGACATATCATATTGGAGCGAAAAGGGAATGGTGGATTTGGCTACGACCCTGTCTTTCAACCCAAAGGATATTCCACCACTTTTGCCGAAATGAGCCTGGAAGAGAAAGCCGCCATCAGCCACAGAGGCCGGGCAACAGTAAAACTGGTAACATTTTTGAATACTTTAGCAGCAAATACCTGATTTTGACCCCTGAACGCAACCAAAATATTACCGAGAGCGACTTAATAAATGGATGTCTGCAAGGCGACCGGCGGATGCAAAAAGAACTTTACGACCGCTTTTCGCCCCGGATGTACGCTGTTTGTTTGCGTTATGCAGGTAACAGCGAAGAAGCACAGGATATACTACAGGAAGGATTTATCAAGGTCTTTAAAAAGTTGGACAGTTTTCGTGGAGACGGGTCGTTTGAAGGCTGGGTAAGAAGAATTTTTGTCAACACAGCCATTGAGCATTTTCGCCGAAAAAAATATCTCACCCCCGTTACTGAAAAAGAGGAGAATACGATCGAGGGAAAATATACTTCGGCGCTGGATTCATTAGCAGAAAAGGATATCATGGCGCTTATCCAGGAACTATCCCCGGGATACAGAACTGTTTTTAACATGTATGTAGTGGAAGGCTACACACACAAAGAAATTGCCGATATGCTGGGCATCAGCGAAGGAACCAGTAAATCCCAATTGTCAAGAGCCAAAGTGATCTTACAGGATAAGGTCAGAAACCATATTGATGCCAACAGAGGATTAAAATCGCAATCATGAGCGGAATGAACCATAAGCTTTACCAATACGAGGTACCACCTCCTCCCGGTGCCTGGGAAAAGATTATGACTGATCTTGACTCCGCTGACCTGGAATATAATTATCCATCAAGACTACATTCTTTTGAAGCTGTTCCCCCGGTCCAGGTCTGGCAGGCCATCGAAAAAAAAATAGGGGAGGAAGTTACGCCTCAGCATAAAGTTTGGTATATATCTGTATTAAGATATGCCGCAGCAGCCGCTGTCATCACTTTTATAACATGGGGTGCCATTAAACTTCTTAATAAAACAAACAAACAGGATGAATCCGTGGCCATACAGGATATCATTCCACAAACGGGTGATAGTAGTGCACCCGGATCACAAGAACAAATAGAGCCCACAACTGAGAATAATATAACTGATAATGCTATTGATAATAGTAGTTCACAACTTGACGTAGTTGTTGCCGATGCCCGTAATGAAGCTGCACTTGAAGCCAGTAAAAAAACATTCGCCTCACTGAATATGCCGGTAAAAAGCAAGGTTAGAAATGCCTCTAACTTTTACTTTGTAGCTGAACCGGAGCCAATGGGTGTAACCCGTAGCCTCGACATTGAAGATTATAGTAAGGAAGGAAACTTGGATAGTGAGAATATAGCTGATCGCTATTTCATGTTGCTCACACCCGATGGAAATATCGTACGAATGTCAAAGAAACTGGGTGATATGGTTTGCTGCGTATCCGGAGAAGAGCAAGACGATGCCTGCCTGGAACAGTTAAAAAAATGGCGTAAAAAAGTGGCTGATCCATCAACCGGGCACTCTCCTGGTAATTTTATGGATATTCTCAGCCTGCTCAGCAACCTCCAGGAATCAGATAATTTATAACTTTCCCGTAAATAATACTTAAACGAAAACCCGTATGGGAAGGATCAAGATCGATTTACCCAAAGAATTTTCTTTTACCTGCAAGATACCTCTACGTATCACCGATATTAATTATGGCGGACATGCCGGCAACGATTCCGTTTTGGGGATCATTCATGAAGCAAGAATGCAGTATCTCAAAAATTTTGATTTGAGTGAATTGAAATTTGACGGCGTTGGTTTGATCATGACAGATGTGGCGATCGAATTCAAAAGTGAACTCTTCTACGGCGATACTATTATTGCATCCGTACAGGCTGATGAATTCTCTGATATTGGCTTTGCTATTTTTTATAAGCTCGAAAAGAAAACAACCGAAGGAAATAAAGTTGCTGCTATCGCCAGAACAGGTATGCTTTGTTATAATTATGAGAAAAAGAAAATTGCCAAAATACCCGGAGAGGCAAAAGATCAGCTAAGCACTGACTAAACAGCAAAGATCATTTTGACCGGGCATTCATTTTTGAGATCAGATTCACAAGAGGCTTTTCTTCGTATTCAGTATACTCCAGGAGATTCTTGAGCTTTTTATCTTTCATAAAATCATAGTATACACCCAGCTGTGATTGATATATCTTTAAAACATAATACCTGGGAACTTTTGAGTCAGTATACATTTTCTGTTCAGCCGGCGTCAGGTACCTGTATTTCAATAACAACTGAACCATCTCCTTGCCATCATAAATAAAATACCGGTCGGCCACATCATAATAATGATAAAGAGAATACAGTTTTCCGGCATATACCCTGGAAAGCGGAATCGTTTCGGTAACAACACTGTCTTTCAACCTGATATAATAATCAGCTTTATCAAGATACTCCAGATCTCTTTTTATTGAACTCACCCTGATAAGGTCATCATTAGTTTCCTTAACTGCTATTTCAACCTGGTCCCAGTTATACTCAATTGGCTCCGCCTCTTCTGCAGTACTGAACCAGACTTTGTCATTTACATCTGAATTTTTCTTCCAGCTTACAAATCCACGCAGTGTATCTCCTTTTCTTGTAACGAGATAACCTTTTTCAACTTTGCCTTTTTGAGACCATGAGATCATTGATGTGATCAGCATAAAAAAAGAGGAAAGTAAAAATTGCTTCATCGGAAAGGTTTTAGTAAAGAAAGTTACATTTTTTTACTTACTCCATATTCTCCAGCTCTCTTCAGCCTGTAATACAAGCATCTGTTCACCGTTATATATAGCAGCACCCCGCTCCTCTCCTTTTTTAAGGAATTCTGTTTTTGCAGGGTTATAAACAAGGTCATAAAGAAGATGATCTTTAGTAATAAACTCGTAAGGAATACCAGGGAAAGAACCCACATTGGGATACATGCCTAACGGGGTAGTATTAATTATTACATGATGCGATCTTATAATAGCCTCATTGAGATCTTTGTAGGATAACATATCATTACCATGTTTCCCCCGACTGATAATTTTATACTCAATGTTAAGTTTTTGCAATACAAAAACAACTGCTGCTGCTGCACCGCCGCTTCCAAGCACAAGGGCTTTTTTGTGATGTGATTTTAGTAAAGGAAGGATACTTTTTTCAAAACCAATAGTGTCCGTATTAAACCCAACCAGTTTATTATTGATGATCTTCACACAATTACAGGCATTGAGTGATGCAGGAATATTTGTTTTATCATCGAGATATGCAATAACCTGCTGCTTATAGGGTACCGTAACATTGAAACCTGACAGGTCAGGTTTATCATTTATAAGACCAGGTAATTCCGTGATATCGGTTAGTGGAAATAATTCGTAGCTGCAATCAGGTAATCCTTTTTTCTGAAATTTCTCCGTAAAATACTTTTTGGAGAACGAATGGGACAGCGGGTATCCGATAAGACCAAAAAGCCGCATCAGGCTTCTTTTTTATCAAGATAAAGATTAAACGTATCACCCCTTAAACCAATACGCATAGCCTCCAGTGGAATAACTTCTGTAGGAGCAATATTGCCAAGGTTAACATTACAACCCAGGAGTTCGATAAAGTATAATTGTTGCGCCTTTTGCGGTGCTTCCCATATTATCCTTTCACCGGGAATTTGAGTAAGTATCTCCTGTACCAAACCTTCTCTTACCTCACCACTTCCCCTATAAATACCTACATTACCCGCTTCTCTTGCTTCTGCAATTACATAAGAAGAACCTGCTTCCAGTTCTGCTTTCATCAACTCGATCCACTTATAGGGAGGTATGATATGCGCCGCATCCTTGCTGCCCACCTCACTCAATACAGTTCCATGCTTGGTAAGTTTTTCTATATATCCGCATTTTTCAGCATGCGGGATCGTTATGGAACCATCGCTGACCTCCATAAAATTGATATCATAATCCTTACACACTTTTACATAATCATCAAACTGATTACGTATCAAAAAAGCTTCAAATAGTGTACCTCCAAAGTAGATCGGGATATTATAAGAACGGTATATTTCCAGTTTGTCCCTGAGATTGGGCGTAACAAAAGAAGTTCCAAAACCCAGTTTGATAATATCCACATGGGGATGAGAAACACTTAAAAAATTCTTAGCCTCTTCTACGCTCAGGCCTTTATCCATTACCATCGTAAGCCCGGATTCCCTTGGCTTTACTTTTCGATCAGGAATATAAGTAAGATTAAAATTCATAGTAAAAAATTGAAATGATCTGTACGCCAGATCGCCGCAAAAGTACGGAAGAATCAGAACAAGACTGTAAGTATAGAAAGATACTATATAGACTTGTTTCTTTTGAACCTGGCTAAGAGGTCCACCACCTTCTGGTTTTGTAAAACTGAAGGAATGAGATCAATGAATTGCTTTAATTTCTTCGGCGAAAGTTCCAGTGCTTTTTCAAGTTGTATGATCGCTTCTTTTGCTTTACCACAACCAAAAAGAGAAGCTGCATAATAATAAACGAAAAGAGGTTTGTTACCTGTAAACTTCAGGGCCACCTGGGCCTGTTCAGCTGCTTCCTCGAATAATTCTGCCTTGAAATAGCAACGTATCAATGCTTCCCAGCCCGAGGCATTCCTTGGACGACTTCTGACCACTGTATCAAACAACTGTAATGCTTCCTTGTATTTGCCAAGATAGACCTTGCATTCTCCCGCCAGTAAATTATACTCAACCTGTTTTGGGTGAATTCTCAAAGCTAACTCCAGTTGCTTCAAACACCCACTCCATTGTTGCTCACTAAAGTAGGTACAGGCAATTTTATAATACAACTTACTATCATCAGGTCTCATATGTGAAGCTTTGCGATAGTAAAGCCTTGCCTGCCCAAATTTTTTCATCCGGTCATAACAATGACCAATAGCTTCCAGTATCACATCTTCCGGCTTGGCCAGCTCATTTACTTTTTGCAACACTTCTATGGCCTCTTTGTATTTACGAAGGCGTATATAAGCATCGCCCATATTGCGGTAGGCATAATCGAACTTATCATCAATAGCGATCGCATACTGATAGGCATCAATTGCTTTTTCATACAGCTTGAGCCCCTGGTACGCTGCTGCCAGGTTGAACCATGCCAATTCGTTGTAAGGATAATCGTCAATTATATGCTTGTGCAGTCTTATACTTTCTTCATTCCGTCCCGTAAAATCTGTCCAGAAACAAATTTTATACAAGGCTTCTTCATTATTCGGCTCTTCCGTAAGGATCAGTTTTAAACAATCGAACACTTTATCGAAATCTTCATAATCATCATATACATCCGAAAGTTCAAATAGCAGTTCAATTCTTTCTTCTCCCTCAAAAAGTGAAAGGGATTCCTCCAGTAAATTCACAGCATTCTCCTGCTGGTCCAGTGCCAGGTAAGCTTCTGTTTTTAGTATATAAATGTTGATGTCATGACCATCAAGCAAAATGCATTGTTCCAGTATATCCAATGCTTCCTGGTATTTCCTGGAAGAAAGTAAAATATCAGCCTTTTTAACCAATAAGGGGCAGGAGTATGGATATTGATTACAACCAAAACTGGCCGCTTCCATGGCCTTTGCCAGGTTCTCATTTTCCTGGAAATGGTCTATTATTTTTTCGAAAGAATCTTCTTCTATGAATGAGTAGGAAAGACCTTTTACCAAATTATCGTATTGAATAAGCAGTTCTCTGATCTGGTCTTTGTCTTCACCGTAGGGACTTTTCTCCTTCATTTAGTGCGGATTTATTGTAAAAAAACAGTTAGAGCCGGCTTTCAATAGGAATTTATCTCCCTATGAAATATCTTTATTATCAACAAGTTAACTTAAAAAACGGACTTTACAGGGCTTTTTGTTATCCCCAATTGTGAAAAACCAGCAAAAAAATGCATCTATTGGAGTAACATTTTGGTCTTTTAGACGTTAACACTATTGTAAAGTTCTGGATAAACGGTTTGTTTTATATTCCTTTTTGTCTTTATTTTTGTATTGATGAAACACCCTGATTTAACAATAGCATATTCTATTGGGAGAAAGCTGGCAGCTTTTGTCCTTATTACTGCTGTGGCTATTGGCGCCTTTGCCACCTTAGGTGATGAGCGGAAAAATAAATCATCTGTTTCTAAGAAACCTCTTCTCTCCAACAAGGCTACTACGAAGCCGGGTGTTTTCAGCCTTAAATCCGGTTATAACTATCGTGGCAACCAGGTCATCAATTTGTCCGCTGAGAAAAATTATATCCGGTTGAATACAGTAGTAACCATGCAAAAAGGAAATACTACTTATACTGTTCCTTTAAAGAAGAGAATTTTGGTTGATACCCGTGTTAAGCTGGGTGTTGCTAATAAGTAATTTCCTCTCCCCACATTTAATTGCTTCCTACCTGCTTCATACTTTCTTCGTATGTCATCACTCTATACCCAGATTTAGGTAATTCCAATTTGCTTTGGGGTACCGGGTTAAAATTAATAGTAGAAACTGTATAAGTGACCATCAAGTTTCCTAACCCTGCCTCGTATTGCATCGCCAATCCGGGGAGATTCTTATTCAGGTACTGAAACTCTTTATTTACCGGAAGTAGTTCCCTGGTAAAATAAACCACAAAAGTGGTACTGTCTGGCAATGTACCAATAGCCTTCTGGCAATTGTAACCAGCAATAGTTTTAAATTCTTCTCCATAGGTAAAGACAACTCCCTCATATTTCTTATTGGATTCTTTCCAGTTATCCTGCGTCATTTTGATCATGAACCTCTGCTCACCATAATCCTTTAAAATGGTCACATTCCCGGAACGGCCATCAATAAGAGTAGCCTGGGTGCCTAATGAACTCACCATTTCTGAACGGCTTGAGGCGCCTTTCAGATAGATCACACTAGTGGCTCCATCCAGCAGGTCAGCAGCCTGTAACGAATCACCTTTGGTATTGATCAGAATATTATAGGTGATCGTTGCTTCTGTAAGTCTCTTTTGTGCTGTAAGCTGTGTAGCAAAAAGCATGAAAAGAGTAACTAATAATATCAGGTTCCTTGGTTTCATATCATTAACTGATAATAGTAATAAAAAGACGTGCCAAAATAGCCAATAAGTTGCGTATTGAAAAAACCCGGTTCACACAGGAGGAAAACCGGGTTTTCTTAAGAACTATTTAACAGGTCACCTTTTATTACGATTCTGCATTTCCTTCATTTTCTTCTGCTGATCCTGCATTTGCTCAAGCCTCTCCTGCCACTTTGATTTTGTTTTTGGTTTTTTCCTGTTCTCAGCAATTTTTGCCAATATTTTATCATGATCAATGATATAACGCTGAATAATGATCTGTAATACCAGGGTGATCGTATTGGACACCGTATAATACCAGGTCAATGCTGATGGCAACGTATTAAAGAAGAATAACAGGAATATTGGGAAAATGTACGGCAGGTATTTCATGACAGGGTTACTCTGATCCGGTGTCATGCTCATGCTGTAAAAAGAAATAAGAAAACTGGTTATAACTGCTGTAATATTAAAAAGACTCAGGTGGCCCCCTAATAAAGGAATATTAAATCCAAAACGGATCGGGTCATCAAAGGCAGAAAGATCAGTAGACCATAAAAAAGGTGCACCCCGTAAAGCCACATCAGAATTAAATAAGGTGAAAAGTGCGAAGAAGATCGGTATCTGCAAAAGAGCCGGTATACAACCGCCCAAGGGATTCACCCCGGCCTCTCTGAACAATTTCATTTGCTCCATACTCATTGCCTGCCTGTCTTCACCAAATTTATCTTTCAGTTTAGCGATCTCTGGTCTCAATGCCTTCATTTTAGCGCCACTGAGATAACTTTTATAAATAAGCGGAGAGGTCAACAGCCTGATGAAAAGCGTTAACAAAGCAATGGCAATACCCATACTTCCTGTCAACCGTTGGAAGAAACTAAAGATCGGCATGATGACATAGCGGTTGATGGGACGCACAAATGCATAGATCCCCTGCCCCAGGTTCACCAGCTTCTCAAACTTCATATTGTAGGACTTCAGGACCTTATAGTCAGATGGTCCGTAATACAACTCAAAATTCACAGCTGCGGAAGAAGCTGCGTCAACCATAACTTTCATGTTTGCGGTAGATTGAACAACCTCCTTTGTACTGTCAGGAGGTATCGTCCATTGCATTCTTCCGGAGGAAAAATTATTCTTTGCCACCAAAGCACTAAAGAAGAAACGTTGCCTTATACCCACCCAGCTTACAGACTCATCAAAATCCTTACTGCTCCGTCGGCTGATCGTATGGTAATCAAAGTCTCCGTCTTTTACATACCCGATCTGTGTATTTCTTTTTTCAAAAGTTATATCAGATTCCTGTTGTGAAGCTGCATATTTCCATGACAGGTTCATGATGCCCTGGGTAAGCAGCTGGTCCATCCCATTCATCTCCACACTAAAATCGATCATATAATCATCAGGCCTGATGGTATATTTATGAATGATCGAAGTTGCATTGCTATCGGAAGAGTTCAGCTGAAATGAAATAACTTTTGCACCATCAGCACCCGTAGTGATCTCCCGGGCTGTGAAGAAAAGTTCCCCGGTGGATACCGTTTTATTCTGGGATGTATTGATAGTATATGCCAGTTGGTCAAAATCAGTACCCGCCAGTTTTACAAGGCTGCTGTCATGTTCCTTATAATTCTTTAATTCTACACTTTTTACCTGGCCACCTTTATTAGTGAATGTGATCTTTACAAGATTATTTTCTACCTGTACCAGTTTCTCTTCACCATTAGCAGCGTTTTGAAAAGAACCTGCACTCGCTACTTTTTGTAAAGAATCGTTCTGTAAAGAATCTTTTTGTAAAGCAATGGTATCTTGTTTAGGGCGATTGGCTAAAGCAACTGAATCATCATATGCTTTCTGAATAGCTTGTTGTTTCCTGTATTCAGCCTGTTGTTTATTTGTGACAGCAAAATATCCAATGAAAAGCAAAGCCAGAACAGTAAAGCCAATTACTGTATTACGATCAAACTTCATGTCAGAGAGTAAAATTTAAAGACGGCAAAGATAAGGGATAGTTCACTGTTTTAGGTCGCATTTCATTAACTGACAACCAGTTGATTATGAGGTGCTGACCTTATATCATCTCCTTCTGCAACGTCGTTTTCTTTGCTTCCTGTTTCTTATCGGCAAAGGTTTTTGCAGCTTTTACAAAATGAACAAATATCGGTTGGGGATTCTCCACTGTGCTCTTTAATTCAGGGTGATACTGTACACCAATAAAAAATGGGTGATCCTTTAATTCGATGATCTCTACCAACCCGGTACCGGGATTTTTTCCACTGGCGATCATTCCGGCTTTTTCAAATGCATCCAGGTAGGCATTATTAAACTCCCAGCGATGCCTGTGCCTTTCACTGATCTTGGTTTGATTATAAATAGAAGCTGCCAATGAACCCGGAAGCAGTTCACAGGGATAAGCGCCTAAACGCATAGTACCTCCTTTGGCTGTGATCTTCTTCTGTTCCTCCATCAGGTCAATAACCGGTTCTTTTGTTTGCGGATTCATTTCTGTTGAATGTGCTTCAGGCAATCCCAATACATTCCGGGCAAATTCAATAGCCGCCATCTGCATACCCAAACAAATTCCAAAGAATGGCAGGTTGTTTTCTCTTGCATACTTTACTGCTTCTATCTTTCCTTCCACACCTCTATGCCCAAATCCCGGCGCTACCAACAATCCATCCAGTCCCGATAGCTTTTCGGATACATTATCCGCTGTAATAAACTCGCTATGTACATTCACTACCTGTACCTGGCATTCATTCATGGCGCCGGCATGTATAAAAGATTCGAGGATAGATTTGTAAGCATCCTGTAGTTCCAGGTATTTACCGATCAATCCAATAGTTACCTTGCCGTTTGGATATTTTAATTTGTCCAGGAACTCTTTCCATTTTCCCAATTCGGGTTCTTTATAATCTGTGATCCGCATTTTTTTCAACACTGTTTTGTCCAGTCCTTCACGCATCATTAAGATCGGCACTTCATAAATGGTAGGCGCATCAGCCGCTTCAATAACGGCTTCCTGTTTTACATTACAGAACTGGGCAATTTTTCTTCTGAGCTCAGGCGTAAGTGGTTTTTCTGTTCTGCAAACAATAATATCCGGGTGTACCCCTTCCTGGCTCAGCATTTTTACACTATGCTGGGTTGGTTTTGTTTTTAATTCTTTGGCTGCTTTGAGGTAGGGGATCAATGTTAAATGAACGATCACAGAATCTTCTTCGGGCAATTCCCATTGCAGCTGTCTTACAGCTTCCACAAAAGGCAAACTTTCAATATCGCCTACTGTTCCGCCAATTTCTGTGATGATAATATCATATTCATCACTTTGTCCCAGCAATTGCATCCTTCTTTTGATCTCATCAGTAATATGCGGTACCACCTGTACGGTTTTACCTAAATAAGCTCCTTCCCTTTCTTTATTGATGACAGTCTGATAAATACGGCCGGTGGTCACATTGTTGGCCTGTGAAGTAAATATGTTCAGGAATCTTTCATAGTGGCCCAGATCAAGATCCGTTTCTGCACCATCTTCTGTTACATAACATTCACCATGCTCATATGGGTTCAGTGTACCGGGATCCACATTGATATAAGGATCAAATTTCTGGATGGTTACTTTAAAACCTCTTGCCTGCAACAACTTAGCAAGTGAAGCGGCAATAATTCCTTTTCCTAATGATGAAGTAACTCCCCCGGTTACAAAAATGTACTTTGCCATACAAACTGGTTATTTGTTCAAATTTGAGTTCAATAAAAAAAACTGATAATTAGCCCTATCCTATAGTGACCATCGGAGAAAGAATGTCCGGGAGGTCATGCAAAGCTAAAGGAAATTTTACCGGACACAAAAACTGAATACCGGCTTTGTGGAAAAAACCGGTTATTTTAGGAAAAAAAACAGATGAAACGAATAGCGATCATTTTCCTGCTGGCATTTGCCTGGAGTTTTTCATCAATGGCCCAAAGAACCATTATCTGGTGCGGGTCATTAATAGATGGTATTGCTGATGAACCCCAGAAAAACATGACCATTGTGGTGGAGAAAAACAGGATATCATCTGTTGAGAAAGGATTCACCAAACCGGGGAATAATGACAAACTCATTGATCTGAAAACGAAGACTGTGACTCCCGGCTGGATGGACATGCATGTGCATCTTGAGTTTGAAACAAATCCTAATCGTTACCTGGAGAATTTTACACAGAATCCTGCTGATTACGCCTTTAAGTCAGTGAAGTTTGCTGATGTTACACTAATGGCTGGATTTACCACTGTCCGGGACCTGGGAGGAAGCGGCGTAAATATCTCCCTTCGTAATGCCATTGCAAGAGGAGATATTAAAGGCCCCCGTGTGTTTACAGCAGGTAAAGCCATTGCTACTACCGGCGGACATGCCGATCCTACCAATGGATACCGCAAAGACCTGATGGGAGACCCGGGACCAAGAGAAGGTGTAGCCAATGGGCCGGAAGAATGTCGCCAGGCAGTAAGACAACGATATAAAGACGGAAGCGACCTGATAAAAATAACAGCCACTGGTGGTGTATTAAGCATGGCAAAAAATGGAAAGAACCCCCAGTTCTTTGATGATGAACTGGAAGCCATTGTACAAACCGCCAAAGATTATGGATTTAAGGTGGCGGTGCATGCCCACGGCGCCGAAGGAATGAAAAGAGCTATCCGGGCAGGGGTCAACTCTATTGAACATGGCACTTTTATGGATGATGAGGCTATTGCTCTTTTCAAACAATATGGCACCTGGTATGTGCCTACTATTACTGCCGGAAGATCTGTTGGTGATTCTGCGCTGATCCCCGGTTATTATCCTGCTGTGGTGGTACCCAAAGCCATAGAAACAGGCCCTCAAATACAACAGACCTTCGCCAAAGCATATAAGGCCGGCGTAAAAATCGCATTCGGAACGGATGCCGCTGTTTTTCAACATGGGAAAAACTGGCTGGAGTTTGGTTATATGATCGAAGCAGGAATGAAACCAATGGATGCTATCAAATCCGCAACCATCAATGCTGCTGAATTACTGGGAGAAAAAGAAAACCTCGGCAGTATTGAGGCAGGGAAACTGGCAGATATCGTTGCTGTAGATGGTGACCCTCTAAAAGATGCAAAAGTTTTCGGGAAAGTGGTCTTTATCATGAAGGATGGTGTTGTATACAAATAAAAAACCGGGAGTAATGATCTCCCGGTCTCATTAGAATATTTTTCTTCTTACATCTTCGCACAAGCTTCTGTACAGGTATGGCCTGCTTCGCCATGTGCATACATATGGTTTCCATCTTTACAATCAGCGCCACATACATGAGCTGTACCACATTCTTCCGTGCAGGTATGCCCTATTTCATTATGTGCATATACATGGTTGCCATCCTTACAATCAGCTCCGCATACATGGGCTGTTACGGCTGAAGCAGTCATTGCATTGTCTGTTTTAGCATCATCTATTTTTTGAGGAACATCGGACGTTGCTTCATCTGTTTTTTTCTCATTGTTGCATGCTACAAAGAAAAATGCTGTTGCAACAAACAGCAGTAATAATGTTTTTTTCATATGCCATGGTTTTATTTACAAATAAAGAGGTCATTAAATATACAAAACGAAACAGGAAAAAGTTTTCAATGGGTTCACTGGCTACTTGATCTTGTTATAACTTGTCATAATACCCCTGATCAATGCGGAACTGAAGCCCTGGTGTTCCATTTCATTTAACCCTGCGATCGTACATCCTTTGGGTGTGGTCACTTTATCGATCTCCTGTTCCGGGTGAGAACCATTCTGTAATAACAATTCAGCTGCTCCTTTTACTGTTTGCGCAGCGATCAGCGATGCTGTCTTTGCATCAAATCCAATTTCAATTCCCCCCTGTGTGCTGGCACGGATGTAACGCATGGCATAAGCTGTACCACAGGCACCCAAAACAGTGGAAGCATCCATTAAATTCTCATTGATGTAAACCACTTTTCCCAACCGGCTGAACATTTCGAAAACAAACTTCTCATCATCAGGCTTTGCATACTTTGAACAAAGACAGGTCATGCTTTCCTGTATAGCAATAGCCGTGTTGGGCATGGCCCTGAAATAAGCCAGCTTTTTCTTTATGCTCTCTTCCATCTCATCGATCATCACCCCGGTAACAACGGAAACAAGAATTTTATTGGCAGTCAACTCCTTTTTAATACCATTTAAAACATCTGCTGCCTGGAAAGGCTTTACGGCCAGTATGATCACATCACTGTTCTTTACAGCAGCCGGGTTTGAACCAAGTACATTCACACCTTTCTTGGCCAAACCGGATAATGCCGATAGTTTTCTTCTTGTTACTGTAAGATCAGCCGGTTTGCAAAACTTACTTTTCAGTAACCCTTCTGCAATGGAAACTCCCAAATTACCGCCACCGATAATTGCTATTTTATTTTTCATATTCTCAATTGTAAAATGTTAGAAATATTGATGTCCCGAAAGATAATTCTTCACATAGTCACTCACACCCTCTTCTAATGAAGTAAACTCTCCCGGGTAACCTGCCCTTTTTAACTTATCCATCGGCGCTTCAGTGAAATACTGGTATTTATCACGGATGTCAACCGGTGTATCAATAAATTCGATCTCAGGTGTTTTGTCAAGACTATGAAAAACAGCATGCACAAGATCCAGGAATGTGCGGGCCTTGCCTGTACCTAAATTATATAAGCCGGAAGGAACCCGATGTTGCATCAGCCATAAACAAACATCCGCCACATCTTTTACATATACAAAATCCCTGAGTTGTTCCCCGTCTTTATAATCGGGCCTGTGCGACCGGAACAATTTTACTTTTCCTAATGCCACTACCTGGTTAAAAGAATGAAAGATCACACTGGCCATACGTCCCTTGTGATATTCATTGGGGCCATACACATTAAAGAATTTCAATCCTGCCCAAAAAGGAGGACAATGAGCTTCATCTTGCTGCAGGGCCCACTTATCAAATTCATTTTTTGAAACACCGTAAGGATTCAGCGGCTTTAGTTTGCCAACAATATCATGATCATCTTTATAACCTAATTCACCGGCACCATAAGTGGCAGCAGATGAAGCATAGATCAATGGGATCTTATTCGCTGTACAATAATTCCAGATACTAATGGAATAATCAACATTCAGTTTTTGATGGATGGAATAATCAAATTCAGTGGTATCTGTTCTTGCTCCTAAATGCAGTACATATTTTATCGGAGGATTGTTAGCCGACAACCATTCAAACAGCTCATCTCTTTCTATTTGCTGTGCAAACTTTTTACCCTCGTAATTCTTAAGCTTTTTTTCTTCGCCAAAATGATCAGCAATGATGATATTCTCAAAACCATTCCGGTTCAATGCTCCCAACATATAACTGCCTATAAACCCGGCAGCTCCTGTTAGCAGTATCAGATCACTCTTATCCATTAAATAGAACTCAACGCAGAACCTGCTTCTTCTTTTGATAAATAAGTTTCAATCGCTGTATCATACTTTTCCTTCCACCACTGAATATTGCCCCAGAAATCTCCATCCACCACTACTTCTCCCTCTGTTACCACACCTGCCTGGTAGCAAGGGAAATCACCGATAGCTTCTTTAAAACTTTGCAGCTTCGATGGGCTAACGGTCACCATTACCCTGCTTTGTCCTTCACCATATAAAAATGCATCATTACGTATACCATCTTTAAGCTGCAGTGAAAATCCAAGTTCATTATTGAAACCGGATTCGCAAAGCATGGTGAATAAACCGCCCTCACTGATATCATGTGCCGATGAGATCATTTTTTTGCTGATCAGTTCAGCCAGTTTTTGTTGCAATGCATATTCCTTCTCAATATCAAAATACGGTGCCGGTGAATATTCAACCGCACACACATTATGTAAATACTCTGAGCAATTGATGTCGTCTGTTATTTCCCCGATCACAAATATGAAATCATCCGCCGCTTTAAAATCCATCGTCATCTTATTACCAATGTCTTCCAGCAATCCTACCATACCGATTGTGGGAGTAGGATTCACAGGACCATCAGGATTCTGATTGTAAAAACTAACATTACCTCCCGTTACCGGTGTATCAAATTTCCGACAAGCTTCTCCCATTCCTTTTATGGCGTTGACAAATTGATAATACACTTCCGGATCATAAGGATTACCAAAGTTCAGACAGTTGGTAACGCCTAACGGCTGGCCACCGCTGCAAACAATATTGCGGGCCGCCTCACTCACAGCGATCATCGCTCCTTTATACGGATCTGCATATACATAGCGACTGTTACAGTCTGTTGTAACGGCCAATCCTTTCTTGGTTCCTTTTACCGTTACAACCGCAGCATCCGTTGGTTCATTGGTAGATGCATTAACCGTACCCACCATGCTATCATACTGCGTATAGATCCATCTCTTGGATGCTATGGAAGGCAACTGTATAATTGTTTCTGCCACTGATTTAAGATCCTTCGGAACCGGAACAGAAGCTGCATCAAAACTGTTCAGCTTATCGAGATACTTTGGTGTTTTAAATTCTCTTTCATATTGCGGAGCACCGCCACCCAGTACTAATTCATGTGCAGGTACAGAAGCTTCCAGTTCTCCATGCATATAAAAATTCAAAATGCCATCTTCCGTTACTTCGCCGATCACTGAACAAGGCAGATCCCATTTGGTAAATACTTTGGTCACTTCATCTTCTCTTCCTTTCTCTGCTACCAGCAACATTCTTTCCTGGCTTTCACTCAATAATAATTCCCATGCTTTCATATTGGGCTGGCGGGTAGGCACTTTATCAAGATCGATACGCATACCGCATTCACCTTTGGCGCTCATCTCTGCCGTAGAACAAATAATTCCGGCAGCACCCATATCCTGCATGCCCACAACTGCACCGGTTTGTATCACTTCCAGGCAAGCCTCCAGTAATTTCTTTTCCTGGAATGGGTCACCCACCTGTACCGCTGGCAATTCAGCAGCGCTTTCATCGGTAATATCTGCTGATGCAAAAGAGGCGCCACCAATCCCATCCTTACCCGTTGCACTACCTACAAACATTACCGGGTTTCCTTTTCCTTTGGCAATGGCTGAAACAGTTTCACCTGCTTTTACAATTCCTACACTCATCGCATTCACCAGCGGATTGGTATGATAACATTGATCAAAATAAATTTCACCACCTACGGTTGGCACACCAAAACAGTTACCATAGTGGCCGATACCATGCACTACTCCCGATAATAAATGCTGTGTTTTATCTTCTTCAAGATTTCCAAATCTTAATGAGTTCAATGAGGCGATCGGCCTTGCACCCATCGTAAAAATATCTCTGTGTATGCCTCCCACTCCTGTTGCTGCACCCTGGAAGGGTTCTATCGCCGAAGGGTGGTTATGCGATTCAATTTTAAATACAACACCCAATCCATCACCAATATCCATCAGCCCCGCATTTTCTTCACCGGCTTTCACCAGCATCTTTTCACCTTCCCTCGGCAAAGTTTTTAACCATTTAATGGAATTCTTATAACTGCAATGTTCACTCCACATGCCACTGAAGGCACACAACTCATTAAAGTTGGGGGTGCGACCCAGTTTTTGCTTTATCAGTTCAAATTCCTCTGCTGTTAATCGTAATTGTTTTGCGGTATCAACTGTAATTTCCATGCCTCGTTAATATTGAAGCGCAAATTTACTGTTTGCAGCCGAGGGCATAAAACACAACTTATCCCATATTTAAATCTGATTGTAAACGGTATTATTACCGCATTGCCACCAATAATCAATATTTTGCGGGGTTAAAAGCGGCCTTTTGGAATACCTGTTATTTGTCACCTATCTTGTTTTGTTTGCCTGGCTTATTACAAAGGTGAAATTCTTTACCCGGACCGGGCTGACCCGCTCACAACTCATCATCCTCTTCTTATTAAAGATCATTGCCGGCATTTTTTATGGATGGATCGGTATGTATTATGGCGGTCTCGCCAAAATGGTGGATACCTGGAACTATCATACACAGGCCATCACGGAATATCATCTTCTGTTTTCCGACCCGGCTGAATACCTCACCAATTTATTCCGGGATCCCTATGGCGACGGTGTTAGAAAATTCTTCAGCACCACTAACTCTTACTGGAACGATCTGAAAGGAAATGTATTCATCAAATTCCTTTCCATCCTCGATATATTCAGTTTTGGGAATTATTATGTGAATGTTATTTTCTATTCATTCATCTCCCTCTTTGGACCCGTATCCTTATTCAGGGTAATGAATGATGTGTTTCCCAACCGGAAGATACCGGTGTTAACGGCCAGCTTTCTTATCCCTTCTTTTTTATACTGGACAAGCGGATTGCATAAAGAAGGTTTGATCTTTACCGGCATCGCCCTGATCATCTATGTCATTTACTTCAGCAGCAAAGAAAAAAAGATCACTATTACCCGGGGCATAACACTATTGCTAGGTCTGTTATTAATATTAACGCTGAGAAATTTCATCATCGTTATCCTGTTGCCGGCTATTGCCACCTGGTTAATCGCCATTCGCTGGCCAAAATATAGTCTCCGCATTTTTGCAGCAGCCTATTTACTTTTCACTGTTGCTTTTTTTACAGCAAGATATGTTTCGCCGGTGTTTGATTTTCCGCAGGTGGTGGTCAACAAACAAAAAGAATTCTTCAAACTCGTTGGCAACTCCACCGTTCCTATGAAAGAGCTTGATCCTACTTTTTCCAGCTTTGTAAAAAACACACCACAGTCCATTGAGTTTTCTGCCTTACGTCCGCATCCAAGCGATGTGAATCATATTCTTACTTTGGCGGCTGCTGTTGAAGTAGGTTTCTTCATTTTATTATTACTCCTCTTATTCTTTTTCCGCATCAAAGAATCGTTCAACCGAAATGTCATTCATTTCTGCATCTTCTTTGGCTTCTCCATGTTGCTCTCCATCGGTTTTACCATTAATAACCTCGGCGCTATTGTTCGCTACCGGAGCATCATCCTCTCCCTCCTGCTGGTTCCTGTTGTTGCACTCATCGACTGGAACAAAATAAAACAGCTTCTTTTAAAATATGTAAAAAATAAATAATTTATATTATTTTGACAAAATCGTGAAATAATCACTCTGAACGTTTGTTAGTCAGTAATTTATTAACAAATTCGTCATATTTTCTTATCATTTGATATTTGAAATGAATTTTCAGATAATTTAGTGCCGATATTAATTATATTATTAATTTTTATTAATTGTTTATCTAAACTATTTAATTATGGCACTTTCAAAACTGGAATACATTTGGTTAGACGGTTACAAACCCATCCAAAGCCTCCGCAGCAAAACAAAAATTGAAAAAGACTTTAGCGGAAACCTAGAAGATTGCCCCATATGGTGTTTTGATGGTTCATCAACAGAACAGGCCCCCGGCGGTTCTTCCGATTGCCTTCTAAAACCAGTTTATATTGCCAAAGACCCTCAGCGTAAAAACGGATACCTCGTTATGTGCGAAGTATTGAGTCCTGATGGTACTCCTCATGAATCAAACGGCAGAGCCACCATCGAAGATGATGATGATGATTTCTGGTTTGGTTTTGAGCAGGAATATTTTTTATGGAATCCGGAGACAAACAAACCCATCGGTTTTCCTGAAGGTGGATTCCCGAGGCCACAAGGCCCCTACTATTGTTCAGTAGGTGCTACCAATGCGTATGGCCGTTATATCGTAGAAGAACACCTGGATGCATGTATCGAAGCAGGTATCAATATAGAAGGTATCAATGCAGAAGTGGCTACCGGGCAGTGGGAGTTCCAGATCTTCTCCAAAGGAGCTAAAGAAGCAGGCGACCAGGTTTGGATTGCCCGTTATCTCCTTGAAAGGATCGGAGAAAAATATGGTGTTGCCATTAACTGGCAGTGTAAGCCATTGGGTAAACTGGATTGGAACGGAAGTGGTATGCATGCCAACTTCTCCAACTCATTGCTGAGAACCTGCGGCAGCCAGGAAATATATGAGCAGATATGTGAAGCTTTCCGCCCTGTTGTGAAAGAGCATATTGAAGTATACGGTCCGGATAATCATTTGCGTTTGACCGGCCTGCATGAAACAGCCGCTATCGATGATTTCAAATTCGGTGTGTCTGACCGTGGCGCTTCTATCCGCATCCCGATCGGAACAGTAGAAAGAGGCTGGAAAGGCTGGCTTGAAGATCGCCGCCCCAACAGTGCTGCAGATCCATATAAAGTAGCCGCCAGGATCGTTAAAACCGTGAAAGGTGCTGAATCCATGCTGGCAGATAACGCCAAAGTAGCCTAGTTTTTAAAAGATATGAACACTTTATACAGGGTAAGGCATTTATTTCCTTACCCTTTTCCTTTTTTAAATACATTAGCAACAAAAAAAGTCATATGTCATTAAGATTTAATGCGATCAGGGGCCTGACGGATGTTCCTGAATACAAAGCAGAAAGTACAGCAAGGATCACCGAAATTTTCGGGAGCAACGTATTCACTTTAAAAACGGCCCGTGAGTTTTTAAGTGATGAAGCTTATAAAAGTTTACTGGCTTCTATCAAAGCCGGACAAAAGATCGACCGTAGCATGGCCAACCAGATCGCCAGCGGCATCCGTTCATGGGCAGAGAGTAAAGGCGTTACGCATTTTACGCACTGGTTTCAGCCACTAACAGGTACCACAGCCGAAAAACATGATTCATTCTTTACCATAAAAAGTGATGGCACTGCCATTGAACAATTTGAAGGTGATGCACTGGTACAGCAGGAGCCTGATGCTTCTTCTTTCCCCAGTGGTGGTTTAAGGGCCACTTTTGAGGCAAGAGGTTATACCGCATGGGACCCTTCTTCCCCCGCCTTCATCATGGAAATAAGAAACGGGAAGACACTTTGTATCCCTACCATTTTTGTTTCCTACACCGGCGAATCATTAGACTATAAAGCGCCATTGCTGAAAGCGCTGGAGTCAATGAACAAAGCAGCGGTGGATGTATGCCACTACTTTGATAAAAATGTTTCCAAAGTTTCTGCTACACTGGGTTGGGAGCAGGAATATTTTGTAATGGATGAAGCCCTGTTCAATGCCCGGCCCGACCTGGTAATGACAGGCCGCACTGTATACGGACATTCTTCTGCCAAGAACCAGCAACTGGAAGATCATTACTTTGGTTCTATCCCCGAGAGAGTGTATTCCTATATGCGGGATTTTGAAATTGAAGCGTACAAACTCGGTATACCGTTAAGGACCCGTCATAACGAGGTAGCACCATCGCAGTTTGAGTGTGCCCCTATTTTTGAAGATGTAAGTGTGGCCGTTGATCACAACTCCCTGGTGATGGATATTATGGACCGGGTGGCCCGCCGGCATAAACTCCGTGTACTGCTGCATGAAAAACCTTTTGCAGGCATCAATGGTAGCGGTAAGCATAATAACTGGAGTATGGCGACTGATACAGGAGTAAACCTGCTGGCGCCGGGTAAAACACCCAAGACCAACCTGATGTTTCTCACATTCTTTGTGAACACCATCAAAGCGGTGCATGATTATGCTGATATTATGAGGGCCTCTATTGCCTCTGCGCCTAATGATCATCGACTGGGGGCCAACGAAGCGCCGCCGGCCATCATTTCTGTTTTCATTGGCCAATATCTCACCAAAGTATTGAATGATGTAAAGGAAAGAGTGAGTGATAAAATGGATGAAACGGATGAAAGCATGCTAAAGATAGATATCCATAAAAGCATACCTGAACTGCTGATGGATAATACGGACCGTAACCGTACCTCTCCTTTTGCATTTACCGGCAACAAGTTTGAGTTCCGTGCCGTAGGTTCTACAGCCAACTGTGCCAACCCGATGATTGTTTTGAACACCATTATGGCGGAAACACTGAAGAACTTTAAAACAGAAGTGGATGCATTGATTGAAAAAGGCGAAAAGAAAGAGATAGCCATTATGCATGTGATACGCCAATATATTGTGGACAGTGAAAAAGTATTGTTTGAAGGGGATGGCTATAGCGAAGCATGGGAAAAAGAAGCCGAGAAAAGAGGATTGCCCAATGTAAAAACAACACCACTGGCACTGGATGCACTGGTAAGTGATAAAGCCAAGGGATTGTTTGAAAGCAATAATATTTATACCCACAGCGAACTGGAAGCAAGACATGAGATTGAACTGGAAAAATATATTAAGAAGGTGCAGATCGAGAGCCGCATCATGGGTGAGCTGGCCACCAGCCATGTGTTACCTGCTGCTATCCGCTACCAGAATTTGTTGACCAATAATATAATGGGATTAAAGGAAGCCGGGTTAAAAGCAGATGCCTTTGCCAACCAGCAGCAGATACTGGAAAAGATCTCTGAACATATTAATAAAGTAAGTGATTTGGTTGAGAAAATGATTGAAGCAAGAAAGGTTTGTAACAATATGACAGATACCCGCACCAAGGCCATTGCTTACCAGAGCCAGGTTAAAGATGCTTTCTTTGACCAGGTACGTTACCATGTGGATAAGCTGGAACTGCTGGTGGACGACAGGGAGTGGTACCTGCCCAAGTACAGGGAAATGCTCTTTTTGAGATAATATCTAAGTGTAAATATGTATTGAAAGACCTCAATTTTTGGGGTCTTTTTTTATTGAAATTATTTATCTTAGTTAATACCTTATTCTATCCACCTTCCTATTAAATATTCTCCTGATTAAGTAGCAGTATAACTCAATAATACACTATAATTGACGGGATCGATAAACCAAAATCCTATTCAATTTATAGTAAGAAATTTGTGCTTCTATAGCAGTAAGAAATATGAAAAGAAGAAAAGTATTTTTTAAGTCCAAATATGGAAAATTAATTTTAGGAGATTCATACAAGGAATTAAAAGATGGACTATTTGACAAGTATAAAGGCAAAATAAACCTAATTATTACATCTCCTCCATTCCCTTTAAATAATAAGAAAAATTATGGAAATCTACAAGGTGATAAATACAAAGAGTGGTTTGTAAGTTTAGCTCCGCTATTTGAAAAACTATTAGCTAAAGATGGATCTTTAGTAATAGAAATTGGTAATTCGTGGGAACCGGAACGCCCCATACAATCGCTTTTACATTTAGAATGTCTTTTAGGATTAGTCAAAAACTCAAATCTTAGATTAATACAAGAATTTATTTGCTATAACCCCTCAAAACTACCTTCCCCTGCTCAATGGGTTACAGTTAACAGGATTAGAACAGTAGATAGCTATACCCATATTTGGTGGCTAGCTAAAACTGATTACCCGAAAGCAGATAATTCAAAAGTATTAAGGCCTTATAGCAAGAGCATGAAAAAGTTATTAGAAACAAACAAATATAACTCCGGCAAAAGACCTTCTGAACATGTAATATCTGAGAATGGTTTTTTAAAAAATCATGGCGGGAGTATTTCTCATAATTTCTTTGAATTAGAGCCATTAGATGAAAATAGGGAAGTTCGTCTTCCATTTAATATTTTAAATTATTCCAATACAAATTCTAACGACATGTATTTAACTGCATGTAGAAAAAACAATATTATTCCTCATCCTGCAAGAATGAATCAAGGCATTGTAAGCTTCTTTATAAATTTTCTGACAGATAAAAAAGATCTGATTTTTGATCCATTTGCTGGAAGTAATACTACAGGCGCTACCGCTGAAAAGCTAAGACGCAATTGGCTGTCTATTGAAATTAATGAAGATTTTGCTAAACAATCTAAATTTCGATTTGAAATTAAAAAATCAACCCCGACACAAAAAACCAAAAAAAATGTTAGACGTAGTAAAAAAAATCACTGACATTGACTTTTTCAAAGAAGGCCAAAATGAAGATTTATTTGTAGGTAGACCTTTTGCAATAAATTATAATAAAGCTAATTTGTTAATATCAGATTTCTGGAAACACAAAGTAAAAGGAATTCCACAGGGTTCATTTTTATTAGCTTTTTATGATAATCCCCATGACGAAGAGATTCAAGAAGCATTATTGTTAAGAGTATTAAACCCAACTTCTCTTCCAACAGATAATAATGTTATTTCTTCAATGGTAGAATATTATAAAGACAACTTAAACACTTCAGGCAAAAAAAGCGATCTTGATGATTTCACTAAATATGAATTTAGTTTTTCTGGACTTGAATGTCGAATATTAGGAGCCTTTTATAAAGATGATGAAATTTTTGAGTTTGGAGCAGATGTAGAAAATTTTTATTCCGCTCATAATTATAAAGTATACAAAGCAGCAGGAAAAATTCTTCAATTAATAGTTAACCAAAGAGACAAAGATTTAGTTGCTGGCGGAGAAAATGAGTTTCCAATTGGCAAAGTACGATATAGTTCAAGCAAACGTTTTTATGCAATTGATGAATCTATAAATAAAGTACAAGTATATATCAACCCTGGAGATATGCTTGGTAAAAGAACTTCATTATTTGGGATGACCAGAACGGGTAAATCTAATACTGTAAAGAAAATAATACAAGCAACTGTAGAAATTTCAAAAAAATCTAAGTATCGAAACTTGAGTACTACTACAACCAGTACTGATAATTTCATGGAACCAATTGACAAAGATAGGGGTGCTCCTAAATTCCCAGTTGGTCAAATAATTTTTGATATAAATGGTGAATATGCTAATGCAAATCTTCAAGATAAAGGAACAGCGATTTTTGACTTGTATAAAGATTTAGTCATAAGATATAGTGTCCTTGACAAGACAGATGAAGGATTTAAAGTTCTAAAGACAAATTTCTATACAGAGATTCAGGCAGGATTCGAACTAGTTCGAGCATCCATGATTCAAGATTCATCTAATTATATTCAGAGTGTTTGCGCAATTGACTTAAACAAACCTGAAGGCTATGAAAAAAAAATACAAGATCGGACTAGTGATGAAAAGAATGCTGCAAACCTTTATGACAGAAAAACAGCGCTATATAAAGCATGTTTATACGCAGCAGGGTTTAAAACGAACCAAAACAAAGTAAAATTCTTTGGTGACTCAGACACAATAAATAACATAATACCAGATGTTCAACCACATAGTGGAATTACACTAGACGAATGTATAACATGGTTTACGGCTATTTATGAGGCTACTGCTGATCCGACATCATCGCAGCACTTCATAAGGTACAGACAAAATAAAGGCTTTGATTATCTTGATGAAGATATGAGAGCATTACTTGTTTTCTTAACTCGAAAATCAACACCTAATGGTACAGCAAACCTCTCCGGTTTTAGAAAACTTCGGGCAATAGCTAATCTACATACACCTACGGTACAAGAATCTTTTGAAATTGAAATTGTTAAAGCCCTACGAGAAGGCAAGATTGTTATCATTGATTTATCACAAGGAGATCCGTTAATTCAAAGGCTATACAGCGAAAAAATTTGTTCTAGAATATTTAATGATTCCATGAACAATTTTATTAAAACTAGCCCGAATAATTTTGTCCAATTCTACTTCGAAGAGGCACATAATCTATTTCCAAAAAAAGATGATAAAGATTTAAGCCAGATTTATAATCGGATAGCTAAAGAAGGAGCAAAACTCAACTTGGGGATGATATATGCAACACAGGAGGTTAGCTCAATTAGTTCCAACATCCTCAAAAACACCCAAAATTGGTTTATCGCACATCTAAATAATGAAGATGAAACAAGAGAACTTAAAAAATATTATGACTTTGTAGACTTTACTGATTCACTCGTTAGATTTAGTGCAAAAAATGATAAAGGGTTTGTGAGGATGAAAACCTATTCCAATCCATTTGTTGTACCAGTACAAATAGATCAATTTCTAGCAAATAAATAGAAAATGTCATATAGTAAAACAGGAAATAGACCCTTTGAAGTTGCAAGCAAAAGCAATCATATTCATATAATCAAAGACCCTGAAGTTCAAAATTTCTTGAACCAACATGAATTACCTAAAGAAGGTGATGAAATTTCATTAATTGAAAATTATTTAATTAATATAGATTTTTCTGTTAAGGATTCTATTGAATTTATAATCGCTGTAGATGGGGGCGATACAACAGTTCCCGTCAAATCAAATTTCCCATCATCTACTATAACATTTTTCCAATTCGGAGCAAATCTTCTAGCAATTTCAGATTTAAAAGAGTTAAGCGAACAACCCTTTATTTCACCTGAATCCATTTCTAAACTAAAAGAACTTCAAAGAATAAAATTTACTCTGCCAACAAAAAATATTGGCCTGAAAAATGAACTGGGCCAAAAAGAAACACTTTCATTTTCTGTAAGAAAAGCAATATTTGATTTCTTTAAAAGACATGACTATTTATCAACACTAAAATGGTTTTTATTTGAAGAGTACAAATCAACTCCTAGGAATGAAAGAGAATTGGCGAGTCATCCTTTAAATAGTTCTACAAAAAACGTCAAAATAGAAAGAACAAAAATCAATAGCCATTTTATTGTTTCACATTCTGATGGTGATTTATTTTTAACTGATATTTTCAGACTTCATGAAGTAGTCGATGAAGATTTAGGTGCTGGAGGTATAGTTGGCTATTTAAGAAACTTAATTGAGCATTTTATACTAATAGATACAATTAAGGGATTATATAAAAGAAGAAAGAATTCTTTACAAGAAGTACTGTTTATTAAAGATGGACCACTTGGATTTTTTGGGCAAACAGCAAATATGCATGAGCCTATGCGAGAATTAATCAATCATTTAGAAACAGAACTCAATATTTTTCTTGTAGGGATTGAAAAATCAGGTCCTTTTGTAGAACATGCACAAGAAATAAAAGATAGAATTAAGCCGGGGCAGGTATATCTACTTTCTAATAAGCACATTTATAAATATATTAAACCTGGCAATCCTGATAGTACTGATGCATATGGAATAACTTCTTATTATAGCAGTAAAGTAATATTTAAATCAAGAGACGAGAAGATTTATGTAGCCACACTACCAACTAAAACTGGAACAGAAGTTCTTAACCCGCAAAAGGAAAATTTTACAAATATTGATATTATAATGAAGCATATAGAAAACTTGAAAAGTGATCTATATGACAATTCATTACTCCCTATTGCGCTTGCAAATAAATTAGTTTCATTATCTGATCATCCTAGTTCAGTATTACTAGAAAAATTTGCAAAAAAGTTTATTACATGATTATACCGAACTTTTTAGTAATTCAACAATAAAGCTCTCCCCCAAATCCTTCGTATATTTGCAGTCTTGTCCTGCCGTAGCTTTATGCGAAGGCGGACTTGCCCATTCCACCGAAGCTAAAAGCGTAGGTGGATTAATTTTTTGATTATGAGTAGAAAAGGAAAAGTGCTGGTAGCTATGAGCGGTGGTATTGATAGTACCGTTACCGCCCTTATGCTCCATGATGAGGGCTACGAGGTAGTGGGCATCACCATGAAAACATGGGATTATGCAGCCAGTGGCGGTGGTAAAAAAGAAACAGGCTGCTGCAACCTGGATTCATTTAACGATGCCAGGCAGGCCGCCGTGGAGCATGGCTTTGCCCATTATATACTGGACATCAGGGAAGAGTTCGGCGACTTTGTGATCGAGAATTTTGTAGAAGAATACCTGGCCGGCCGCACCCCCAACCCCTGTGTGCTTTGCAATACACATATAAAATGGCGGGCCCTTTTAAAAAGAGCCGATGCCTTGAACTGCGATTATATTGCCACCGGTCACTATGCCAAAATAAGGCAGCATGATAACGGCCGCTATGTAGTAAGCAAAGCTATTGATGATACCAAGGACCAGAGCTATGTGCTCTGGGGCCTGCAACAAGACCTGTTGAGCAGAACCCTGTTGCCACTGGGGCCTTACCGCAAAACGGAGATCCGCCAGATGGCGCATGACTATGGCTACCCGGAACTGGCGAAGAAAAGTGAGAGCTACGAAATATGTTTTGTACCCGATAATGATTACCGCGGCTTCCTGAAACGCAAAGTGGATGGATTGGAAGAAAAAGTAGCCGGCGGCAATTTTATTGACAAGCACGGCAAGATCCTCGGTCAGCATAAAGGCTACCCGTTCTATACCATTGGTCAGCGCAAAGGACTGGATATTGCCTTAGGCCGTCCTGTATTTGTTACCCGTATAGACCCGGACAACAACACCGTAATGCTGGGTGATGAGGAAGACCTGGAACAAAATGAAATGATGGTGGCCAAACTCAATATGATCAAATACGATACTATCACCCCGGGCATGGAAGCCACAACCAAGATCCGGTATAAGGATAAAGGCAGCCTCTCCAACCTGTACCCGGAAAACGGCAAAATGAAAGTGAGGTTCTACGAGAATGCTAAAGGCATCGCCCCGGGACAAAGTGCTGTTTTTTATGAAGGGGATGATGTTCTTGGAGGGGGAATAATACAGAGCGGAATGCTTCTTAATGCTTAACGCTTTTAATATGCCAAATGCTGAACGCCAAACGCTTAATGCTTTAATTTGAGGGACTACAAAAAATATGATGTTTGGCAGAAGGGACATGAGCTGGTCTTTTTAATGCTTAATGTAAAACGCTAAATGCTAAACGCCTTTTGAGAGATTACAAAAAATATGATGTTTGGCAAAAGGCACATGAGTTGGTTTTGTTTATCTACAAAGAGGTAGTTCCCTCCCTTCCGAAATCAGAGCAATATGAATTAGCAAGCCAGATAAAGAGAGCTGCTTATTCAATACCCATGAATATTGCAGAAGGATGTGGAAGAAAGTCAGACAAAGATTTTGCTCATTTTCTAGATGTGTCACTCGGTTCCTTGCATGAACTGGAATACTGTGCCCAACTCATCTTCGACCTGGAATTTATCAGCAAACCCGTTTTCGAAGAACTCAACGAAAGGATCAACGAGGTAAAGGCAAAACTCATAAATCTAATAAAGGCCATCCGCAGCTAGCTTGAAGCGTTCAGCGTTATGCCTTCGGCTTTCAGCATTAAGCGTTATGCGTTCAGCGTTCAGCGTTTCGCCTTAAGCCTTAGTGAGTTATGTACAATAAAGTAGGAAATTTTACGTTCAGGAAGAGGCCTTTTCGATTCCCCATTTTTTGTTTGTAGTTTTATACGATCAAAAAAATCAGCGAAAAGGCTGAAACTGAAAAATTTGTATCCACCGATAACAGAAAAACCTCTTATGAGACCTAACCTTATTCCCCGGTATTTTCTAATCCTGGCACTGGTAGCCGCCAGTTTTTTTTCCTGCAACGAAAAAGAAGTTTTTACCTCAGAAGCGATAGAATCATACATTCCCCTGCAACAGGGTAAATACATTGTGTTCCGTCTGGATTCATTGGTGTTCACCAATTTTGGCCGCACTATTGAAACACACCGTTACCAGGAAATGCATGAAGTGGATACGCTGATCACCGATAACCTGGGCCGCCCCTCCTATCGCATTTTTGTTTACCAGCGGGATAGTTTGGGCACTACCCCATGGGTACCTGTCAGCACCTACTTTATTACACCGCTGGGTAACCAGTTTGAAAAAGTGGAGAACAATCTTCGCTTCATCAGCATGCATCTGCCCTTAAGGGATGGCTATAGCTGGAAGGGAAATAAATATCTGCCCACTAACCCGTATGGTACGCTGTATAATTTCAGTAATGATGATAATATGGGCGACTGGGATTATTATTATGATGGTGATCCCGGCAGCTTTTCTTACAACGGGATGAACTATACTGATGTGTATAGTGTGGAGCAGGCCGATGAGAATTATAATGTACCCATCAGTGATCCCAATGCCTATGCAGCAAGATCAAGATCCATAGAAAGATTTTCAAAAGATATTGGCCTTGTGCAGCGGGAATATGAGATGTGGGAATACCAGCCCAACCCCGGTGGCCCCGGCGGACCTTATTATACCGGCTTTGGTATTACTATGTGGATGATCGATCATAATTAATCGGCTCATCCATTTACATTTGCAGTCGATAAAAGTGTAGTTAATGAAAAAACTGTCTTTCCTTTTTCTTGCAAGCTTTCTGCTCATCACTGTTTCTCATGCACAATTTACCCGTTACGAAGTCAAACTAAAGAACAAAGGTGGTACACCGCACACTTTAGCGAATCCATCTACATATTTATCGCAAAGAGCAATTGACCGCCGTACAAAATATAATATCGCTATTGATAGTAGTGATCTGCCGGTTTCCCCCACTTATGTTTCACAAATTGCAGGAGTAAGCGGCGTTACCATATTGAACAAATCCAAATGGCTGAACTCAGTTTCTATTCAAACTTCTGATGCCAATGCCATAACTACCATCAGCGGTTTTCCGTTTGTAGAATCAGTATCAGGCCTGGCAGCAAGGCAAACCACTGAAGGCAGAGGAAATGGCCGGGACAAATTTGAACCGGAAGTAGCATTACCTCCGGTAACGACGAATCGTAACGAAGGCATCAGCGCTGATTATTTTAATTACGGTACCAATTCATTTAACGAGATACACCTGCACAATGGTGAGTTTTTGCACAATATTGGTTTAAGAGGACAAACCATGCAGATAGCTGTATTGGATGCAGGCTTTTTTAATTATACAAGTCTTAGGGCATTTGACAGTGCCAATGCCAACGGGCAGATATTGGATACCTGGGATTTTGTTGCCCGCCATAGTTCAGTAACGGAAGATCATACACATGGCATGCAGTGTTTGTCAACCATTGTAGCTAACATTCCCGGTCAGTTTGTAGGCAAAGCGCCAAAAGCTTCTTTTTATTTGTTCAGAACAGAAGATGTTTTTTCTGAATACAGGATCGAAGAACATAACTGGGTATGCGGCGCCGAAAGAGCCGACAGTGCCGGTGCTGACATCATCAGTTCATCCCTTGGTTATTATGATTTTGATATTGCTTCATTGAACTATACCTACAGCGATATGGATGGCAATACCACCATTGCTGTAAAAGGCGCTGATATGGCTGCCAAAAAAGGATTGATGGTATTCAACTCAGCCGGTAATGAAGGAAACAATGGATGGCATTTTCTCATCACTCCATCCGATGGTGATAGTGTGGTGGCGGTGGGTGCAGTCAACTCCTCCGGTGTTGTAGGAAGTTTTTCCAGCTACGGGCCTTCTGCTGATGGCCGCATCAAACCAGATATGGCTTCAGTAGGTGTATCAGCATTGGTACAGTCGAGCAGCAATAATGTAGGTGCTGCCAGCGGAACATCCTTTGCCTGTCCCAATATGGCGGGGCTTGCCACCTGTTTGTGGCAGGGCTTTCCGGAGTTCAACAATATGAGGATCATTACTGCCTTAAAACAGGCGGGGCATATTTATACCACTCCGGATGACAGGACCGGTTATGGTATCCCGGATATGAAAAAAGCATTTGCTTCACTGCTTGTCGAGTTTGCAACAGGCAGTGGTAGTATTACTTCCTGCATCGCTAATATTCAGTGGACCAGCAAGGATGTAAGTGCCATGAAATATGAGATCGAAAGAAAATTACCCGGGGCTACTGATTATTTTAAAGTAGGTGAAGTAGATCCGCAGGCCGGTGATATATTGGCCACTCACTCCTACCAGTTTGATCATTCAGTTTCAGGTCTGGCACCGGGAACAATATCTTATCGCATCCGGCAGATCATTGATACAGCGGCTGCAAGTTTTACGGCTGTGTATATTGATACGGTTGACGTTAATTTAGCCGCAACCTGTACCGATGGCAGCGCTGCAAAACCTGCTGTATATGTGCAGCCCAACCCGACTGCAGAAAGCACCGTTACCCTTATTGTGAATACAACTGATGCTATCAATAATATGCCGGTACTGATCTATGATGGTAACGGAAGACTACTATCACAATTCTCGTTTTCAAAAGGATTAGGCAGGTTCCTTTACCAGGTACCGATTGGTAAACTACCCAAAGGAAAGTATTATATAAAAGCGTTTAATGGTAACAAAGCAATCGGCACCGCAGAACTGATAAAACTATAACGGCTTTTTCAATAAGGCCACAAACATGGTATCTGCTTTTTTATCGTAGCCTTTAATGGTGCTCATTTCGATCAACTCAAGATCCAAATTGTCTTTACAGAACTGAACCGCTTCCTCATTTTCTTTTTTGAAAACAGAACAGGTGATATACAGTAGATAAGCGCCTGCAGCAAATTGTGAAGCTACATTCGCAACGATATTTCTTTGAAGTACAGAATACTCATCGATCATGGAAGGTTCAAAATAATAAAGTTGTTCAGGGGTGCGGCTCCAGGTGCCGCTTCCGGTGCAAGGCACATCGGCAATGATCAGATCATAGACAGGTAGATCTGATCGCTTTGGATCTTTGGTAAGATCGGTAACAAAACTTTTGTATTGTTTTATCCCGGCTGACTCAAACCTTTTTTCAAGATTGGCGATGATGGACTTTCGTATATCAGAGACAGTGAGTTCTATATTTCCCTGGAACAGATCATAGAGTAAAATGGATTTACCACCACTGGCAGCGCAGCAATCCCAAACCTTTAGTTTTTGATTATTGTCTTTGTTATAATGATCGAGAAACAAATCCATGGTTTGCTGCGAACTTTGATCCTGTATCACCGCTTCCTTATTGATGTCAATAACTGCATCCACTTTTATGGTATTGGAAAGTGTCAGGCAGGAATCTGAAACTAATTCAAAATTAATTCCAGCCTGGGATAGTTTCTGTTTTACAGTTTCTTCTTTTCCCGGACGCAATCGAAGGAACAGATCAGGTTGCACAAAAAAAGATTGTATGAACTGTTCAGCGTCTATTCCATCACTCAGTTCATTGGTCCAGGGGAAAACTTCGGTAACAGAAAAACCATTGCTAACTATGGAACACTTCTCAGCAAATAGCAGCATAACTTTTTCTTTCCATTCCGGTTTTACAGTATCAATAATGGCATTGGGTTCTGTTGAACAAAGGAACAAACCAGCAATGATCCGGTCTTCTGTGGAAACTGTTTGCAGCGCCTTACCCAGCCTGAAAAAACAATAACATAAATGGGCAACCTGCTTCCTGTCCTTGGAACCGAATTTCTTATTCGCAGCAAAAAATTGCTTCAGGAAAATAGCAAAGGGTTCTTCTCCCTTATAGGTCGCAATGATTTCTTTGGCAGAATTGAGGTATGAAAAATAGCGGCTCACGGTACAAGATAAAAAAAGCGGCTAACAAAATTGTTGCCGCCAAATTTCTTAATTATTTATCCTTATTGATAATAAAAAAGCATCTTCAATTCATATCCCGGCGGCTGAGGAGTAACTGATAAGTTTGCCTGTGTTGGCCTGTCAAATGAATTATACTGTACCTGTGAGAAAGTTCCTGTGAAACTGGTACCACCGATACCACTGGCATCTGTAGAGGATCCTGATGCAAAATTGACTGATACATTGGATGCGCCAAGAACAACATAACTTTCTTCTTCTAACACAACTGCATTTTTATGTGTGGTGTAGGTACTTGTTGCCACGCTGCCGAGATCAAAACCACCCAACCCATCAGGTATAAAAACACTGTCAGTTGTTAAGTTACCACTGGCATCATACTGATACCGTTCTCTTAAGCTATGATTCGATGTTCCAAAAAAATCCAGGTAAGAGTCCTTTTGAGATACTTTTCCCTGCGCATTATATAAAAAAGAAATGCTGTCTCTTAATTGCCCTACAAGGGTATACTGCGTATCTATTACATAGGAAACCTGGGCACCGGTGTAATAAAAAGTATAAACGATAGAATCTATGGCCCCGGCTGTTGCTGATGATTTGGTGATAATGTTTTTTATCTTCCCGTCATTCAACCTGCTAATTGTATGAACGATCTGGGTATTGATGCCATTTACTTTACCTGACGATTTATATTGTGTCAGTTTTTTATTAGCATCCCATTGGAAAGTTATTGTGTTGGTATCATTGGTTGCCGGAGTTATTTCCAAAGCCTGCACCAACAGGTCACCATTCGTACTACCTCCGCCTGTTCCACCGCCTGGAGGTAAATTCCAGTCAATTTCTTTTTGACAGGACACAAGGGTGACTACAATAAATAAAGGGAAAACAATTTTCTTTAGCATAAGGTTATTTAAAGTTCCAGTAATGTTTTTACAGGGTCCTTGCCTATCAATAATTGTGCAGGATCTTCCAGCAATTCTTTTACCCGTACAAGAAAACTAACAGATTCTCTTCCGTCAATAATGCGATGATCATAACTCAATGCCAGGTACATCATCGGCTTAATTACGACTTGCCCGTTTTGCGCAATGGGTCTTTCTTCAATTTTATGCATACCCAAAATGGCACTTTGCGGAATATTGATGATGGGTGTACTCATCAATGAACCAAACACACCTCCATTGGTGATGGTGAATGTGCCGCCGGTCAGATCTTCTGTTGTGAGTTTGCTGTCCCTTGCCTTTGTAGCCAGTTCGATCACTTTTTTTTCCACTTCAGCCATGCTAAGGCTTTCTACATTTCTTATTACCGGAACGGTCAATCCTCTTGGCGTACTCACAGCAATACTGATATCCGCATAATCATGATATACCAGTTGATCGCCATCGATATAAGCATTCACAGTAGGCCATTCAGCCAATGCAATAGCACAGGCTTTGGTGAAAAAGCTCATAAAGCCCAACCCAACTCCATGTGTTTCCTTGAACTTATCCTTGTACTTGCTTCGGATCGTCATGATATGACTCATATCCACTTCATTAAAAGTGGTGAGCATGGCAGTAGTATTCTTTGCTTCTACCAATCTGCGGCTGATCGTTTTGCGTAGGTTACTCATTTTCTCCATCCGCACATTCCGGCTGAACAGTTCATTACCGTCAAAAGCTTTCTTGCCGGGATTCATCAATGCCGCCAGCACATCATCCTTTAATATTTTTCCGGACGGACCGGTAGGCTTAACGGATTTAGGGTCCACCTTTTTATCAGCGATCATAGCTGAAGCAACAGGACTTGCTTTTATATCGCTGCTTACTGGTGCCGCTTCCGGTTTCTTTTCAGCAGGTGCTTTCTTTTCTTCTGCAGCAGGTTTTACTTCCGCTTTTTCAGGTTTAGGTGCTGATTCATCAATACTGGCCAGCAAGTCACCGATCTTTAGTGTATCCCCTTCCTTAGCATTTGTTTTAATAACACCGGCCTGGTCTGCATTTACTTCAAAAGTTGCCTTTTCACTTTCCAGTTCTGCGATCACCTCATCTCTCTCCACATATTCTCCGTCCTGCTTATTCCACTTAAGCAGAGTCACTTCACTGATCGATTCTCCTATGGCCGGAACTTTAATATCTATCATATCATTTTCTTATAGAAAAATTAAATACTAAAAGCTGTTTCAATAATTTCTGCCTGCTCCTGCAAATGATTTTTATTATAGCCTGTGGCCGTGGAAGCAGAAGCCTGCCGGCTAATGATACCGAAATTAATACTCTTCAGATTCATTTGCAGAAAAGAAGCCGCACCCATATTCAATGGTTCTTCCTGTACCCAGAACCATGTGGCTTTATTATATTTTTTATACAATGCTTCCAGTTGCGTATAAGGCAACGGATAAATTTGTTCCAACCTGATTAACGCCACATCATCCCGCTTGTTTTTCTCTTTGTATTCTGCCAGGTCAAAATACATTTTACCACTGCAGAAAAGAACCTTGTTCACAGATGTTGCATCTTCGATCGCATCATCCAATACTTCTTTAAATCCACCACTCAAAAATTCATTCATGTGTGAATAAGTGCCGGGATGACGAAGATTAGCTTTTGGAGAAAAAACAATTAATGGTTTACGGAACGGCCAAGTGGTTTGTCTCCGCAATGCATGAAAGAAGTTAGCCGATGTGGTAATATTCGCTACCACCATATTATACTCCGCACACAATTGTAAAAATCTTTCCAGCCTTGCACTGCTATGTTCAGGACCCTGTCCCTCATATCCATGTGGCAACAATAAAGTGATACCGTTCATACGGTTCCACTTCTGCTCACCTGCTGCAATAAACTGGTCGATGATGATCTGTGCCCCGTTGGCAAAATCCCCAAACTGTGCTTCCCATAACACCAATGCATTGGGGTTGGCATAGGCATAGCCATATTCAAAACCTAAAACGCCATACTCACTGAGCAACGAATTATACACCCTGAATTTTCCGGAAATATCAGGGATATGATTTAAGCGGTTATACGGTTTATCTGTATTCTCATCTCTTAAAATAGCATGGCGATGTGAGAATGTTCCCCGGCGCACATCCTGCCCACTCATTCTTACATCCTTCCCTTCCAGCAACAAACTTCCATAAGCCATCAGTTCGCCAGTGGCCCAGTCGATCTTTTGTTCTGTTTCAAAAAGCCGGATCTTATCGGTCAGTATTTTCTCCACCTTTCTCAATGGCTTAAAGTCTTCTGGCCATGCCATGATGGAATTGAACATTTTTCTGAAATCAGACTCACTGACAGCAGTAACCGGTGATTGTTCAAAATCATTGGCGGTAGCATGTCTCAAACTCTTCCACCACAATTCCGGCTGCTGGTAATGATAAGGCAAAGGCTTTTGTTTCACCTCATCCAATCTTTCCTGCAAATCTGACCAGAATTTCTTTTCCATCTCTTTGGCCAGTTGCTGCGCATCCGGTTCACCGTTATTCAATAAGAAATCAATATATACTTCCCGTGGATTTGGATGCTTGCCGATCAATTCATATAAATGAGGCTGGGTGAATTTCGGATCATCACCTTCATTGTGACCGTGACGGCGATAACACACCATATCAATAAACACATCACTATTGAACTCCTGCCTGAATCTTGTTGCGATCTCCACACATTTTACAACAGCTTCCGGATCATCACCATTTACATGGAAAACAGGAGCCTGTATGGCTGATGCTAATGATGTACAATAATCAGAACTACGGGCATCGTCAAAATCAGTTGTAAATCCGATCTGGTTATTAATTACAAAATGAATAGTACCACCAGTATAATATCCTTTCA
The DNA here is from genome assembly GCA_020636575.1 of Chitinophagales bacterium. Taxonomy (GTDB): domain Bacteria; phylum Bacteroidota; class Bacteroidia; order Chitinophagales; family Chitinophagaceae; genus JJ008. The sequence goes on along the minus strand of JACJXP010000008.1, from coordinate 58,899 downwards.
GGTAACTCATCTGTAATACTTCGTAAACAATTCCCTGTCCCGCTACAGAAGCATCACCGTGTATCAATATGGGAAGTATCTGGTCGAAGTTGCTATGATACATTACATCTGCCTTGGCACGGGCAAATCCCACCACCACCGGATCTACGGCTTCCAGGTGTGAAGGGTTAGGCATCAGTTTTAAATGTATGCTCTTGTTATCTGCGGTGATTACTTCACTACCAAATCCCAAATGATATTTTACATCACCACTACCCATGGTCTGATCCATCTTGGCAGTACCCTCAAATTCACTGAATATCTGTTCATAGGTTTTGCCCATTATATTGGCCAAAACATTTAACCGGCCACGGTGGGCCATCCCGATCACTACTTCATGCACATCATTATTCGCAGCGGTGTTGATGATGGCATCAAGCGCTGCAATAGTGGTTTCTCCACCTTCTAAGGAGAATCTTTTTTGACCCACATACTTTGTATGCAGAAACTTTTCGAATATGACACCCTGGCTTACTTTATCCAGTATTCTTTTTTTCTTTTCCAGTGGTAATGGCTGAGGAATTTCTTTTTCTATGGCATTGGTCAGCCAGTCGATCTTTTTCTGATTGCTGATGTATTTAAATTCAATACCAATGTGGGAAGCATAACAACTTTCAAGATGCTGTAGAATATTGCGAAGTGATGTGTGACCAAGACCTAACAATTTTCCAGCATAAAATTCTTTATCAAGATCTGCTTCAGAAAACCCATAAAAAGACATCTCAATATTCGCTCCCCTGTCCTTTCTTGTTCGGATCGGATTTGTTTTTGCAATAAGATGTCCTTTATTTCGATAGCCTAATATGAGCCTGTAAACCTGTAGCTCTTTAAACCAGTCAGCATCAACCGCTACTGGAGTCTCTGATGAAGCTGCCAGGCTACCATTACTGCCTACATTCATTTGTCCCATGGCAAAATCAAATCCTTCAAAGAATTTCTTCATTTCGGGATCCACATTTGCCGGATCCTTTAAAAATTCACGGTACAAATTCTCTATAAATGCAGGTGAGGAGTTAGTGATGTAAGAAAAATCCTTCATGAGGAAATTTATATGCGGTTTAGCTTCAATCCCGGACTACTAAGGACGGGCTGCAAATATCGTTGAAAAAAGCGAAAAATAGGGTTCATTTTGAGGGATTTAGGGCTGTTTAACCTGATAACAACCTGGCGGTTTTCAGGTTATATTCCGGTTAGAAGGTGGGATCAAAAAAGTCCAATTAAGCTACTGAAAATTTGGTGATTATGCCAGACAGCCTTACCTTTGCCGTCCCATAAAAAGGGGATAAAATCAAGAAAAATGGCCAATCACAAAGCTACAAAAAAGGATACCCGCCAGGCAGCAAAACGTCGTGACAGAAACAGGTATTATGGAAAAACAACCCGTAATGCAATTCGTGGATTGAAAGCAGCTGAAGGCAAGGAAAAAGAAGAGAATTTTCCTAAAGTAGTATCCATGATAGACAAGCTGGCTAAGCGTGGTATCATTCATAAGAATAAGGCTGCCAATCTGAAAAGCAAGTTGGCTAAGCAGGTAGCTGCTAAATAAAAGCAAAAGAAATTATTGTAAAGGCATTCCATTCCGGGATGCCTTTTTTATTTTTACTTGTTCGCCGAAGTGTAACGTAAACGGATAACTCAATACTTTTCAATGAAGAAAATATTACTTGCCTGCTGTATCATTAGCTCTATTATTTCAAACGCACAAAAAACAACCACAAGGTTTGAAAGATCCGGTGGCACACAAACACCCACTTATTTTGAGGCCATTGATTGGTGGAAAAAACTGGATGCAATAAGCGGAAAAGTAAAAATGCTCACAAAAGGAATGACCGATGCCGGCTATCCCCTGCACCTGGTTGTAGTAGCAAATAATGGAGATTACAATTTTGATAATATAAAAAAGAACAACAAAAGGGTTATCCTGATCAACAACGGTATTCATCCCGGTGAACCTGATGGTATCGACGCCAGTATGTTATTGGTCAGGGATATTGTTGAAAACAGGTACCGTATCCCCGACAATATTGTTTTAGCTATTATACCCGTATATAATATTGGCGGATGCCTGAACAGGAGTGCCGATTACAGGGTAGATCAGAACGGGCCTGAAGAATTTGGTTTTCGGGGTAACGGGCAAAACCTTGATCTGAACCGTGATTTTATTAAATGTGACTCCAGGAATGCCCGGGCATTTGCAGAAATTTTTCACCAGACAGACCCTGATGTTTTTGTAGATAATCATGTAAGCAATGGCGCCGATTATCAGCATATCATGACATTGCTATCAACCCAACATAACAAACTAGGTGGTGCCATAGGTGATTACCTGGATAAGGAAATGGAACCGGCTATCTATAGTTTGATGAAACAAAAAGGGTATGACCTGGTTCCTTATGTAAACGTCTGGGGTGGTAAGCCTGATGATGGTTGGCAGCAGTTCTGGGACAGCCCCCGTTATGGTAGCGGGTACGGCGCTTTATGGAATACGTTTTCTTTTGTTCCAGAAACTCATATGTTAAAAGCATATGAACTGCGGGTAAAAGCTACTTATGCATTGATGCAAAGCTTTATTGAGTTTACAGCTAAGAATGCAAATACCATCAAAACGATCCGGGATCGGGCAAAGGAAAGTGTAAAGAAACAAACGCAATTTCCGATCAGCTGGGATTTTGACAGATCAGGTTACAGGGAGTTTTTATACAAAGGATTCGAATCGGGAATGAAGGCAAGTGAAGTATCCGGGATGCCCCGTTTATATTATGACAGAACAAAACCATATGAAAAGACAGTTAAGTTATTTGATCATTATACGCCTAAAGAATTTATTGAAAAGCCGGAAGCATATATAATACCGCATGGCTGGTGGCCGGTAATTGATCTTTTAAAACTGAATAAAGTGCAGATGAGGGCCCTTAAAGCAGATACAACTATTGAAGTAGAAGTGTATAAGATAGAAGATTACAAATCATCGCCTCGTCAATATGAAATGCATCATATGAACAGTGATGTGAAGTTATCATCCAAAAAAGAAAAAATACTTTTTCATAAAGGCGATTGGTATGTCCCAATGAACCAGGTAGCCAATCGGTTTTTGATCGAAACACTGGAGCCCCAGGCACAGGACTCTTATTTTAGCTGGAATTTTTTTGACGCCGTTTTAGGACAGAAGGAAGGGTATTCCGCCTATGCATTTGAAGACATTGCTGCAGATTATTTGAAAAAAAATCCGGAATTAAAATTAAAGCTTGAAGAACATAGAGCCGCCGATTCTGCATTTGCAAAAAATGGAAGGGCACAGCTGAATTTTGTTTTTGAAAATTCTCCCTGGTTTGAGCCAGCTTATTTGCGGTACCCCGTATTCAGAGTTACTAAATAAGGAATAATTGAAATTCTCATTTAGTTAACTGCTTCTGTCTATTTGTTTAAAGATAGATCTTGCTGCAAGCATGCAAATAATAAGTATAAGGATACTTAAATAACCTACCCAGTTATAGTTATATAACTGATGCGTTGATTTATCCGAATAAATGATCAATCCTGCTACCAGGGAAGCAACTGCTTGTCCCATTTGTTGCACACTACCGTTCACACTCATGAAACTACCTCTTTGTTCTTGTGTTACCACTTCACTGATCATCGCCTGAGCAACTACTATCCGGGCCGTAACCACCATAAATAATACAGCAAAGAAGGCGAGTGCCATTATTAAATGCATATCTGGCATATCTGTCAGGATCAGCACCAGGAACAAGGAAAGCAGAACCGACCAGATAAATACAGGAAGCTTCCCCTTTTTGTCTGAAAACCTTCCCAAATAAATGGCAGAAACAAATGAAGCCACACCTCCGCATAAAAGTATAAGTGGTATCTGGTCTTTGGAAAAGCCTTTATTAAACTCAAGGTAAGTTGGAATAAAAGGGATCACCAGGAAATGTCCCAACATAAATAAACAGGAAAATATAAGGGCAGATCGTTGTATCGGGATTTTCATCATATTCGTAAGTCCATGGAAAAGTGATTGATCCCGGGTAGCTTTTATATGCTCTTTCATACTTGGCAAATACTTGAAAATAAAAGGTAATAAAAGAACACCCAGAAGTCCAATTCCCAAAAATGGAATATGCCAGTTGAAATTAAACAGGTTAGTTACATAAAGTGATAAAGGAATACCTATAACAGAGGCTACAGCAAAGGCGCTCATCACTGCACCCATTGCCCTGCCCCTTCTTTCATAAGTAAACAGATCAGAGACCATAGATAATACCTGGGCACCCAGCACACCTCCAAACATTCCTGCCAGTATTCTTGAAGCCAGCAACAGACCAAACGAATTAGACAAGCCACAGGCCGTTGTGGCAAGCAAAAAACCTATATAACCTATAATAAGAGATTTCTTTCTATCGTATCGATCGATCAGTAATGCAACAACCAATCCTGAAAAAAAAGCACTGATCGAATAAGAAGCCACCAGCATACCAAATTGAAAAGCCGACAGATCAAACGCAGGTACCAGGTAGATACTTAGTGGTACCATGATGATGAAGTCGAGAATATGTGTAAAATTTAACCCGGCGAGGATAAAGAGTATAATTCTTTCAGATTTACTCATAAACAGTCAAATATCGGAAATTGAGCTTAAAGAGCTATGTATAATCGCTTTAAGTATCTGAAAGTCAAAGAAAATTTCAAATCAGACTTCGATTATAATATGCATGTCAGGATGCTTATCAGTGCAGTTAATACAAAAAAAAGAGCCTCTTATTTCTAAGAGGCTCCAAAGAATATGGCAGCTACCTACTCTCCCGCATTGTGGTGCAGTACCATCGGCCATGAGGGGCTTAACTTCTCTGTTCGGTATGGGAAGAGGTGAACACCCTCGGAAAAACCACCATAAGGTCTTAAATAAAATTACATATTGGAAAATGTTAGAGAGTATCTATAAAAAAAATTAAAGCGTACGGGCAATTAGTACTACTCGGCTTTGATGTTACCACCTTTACACCTGTAGCCTATCAACGTCATAGTCTTTGACGGCCTTTAAAAGTAAACTCATCTTGAGAAAGGTTTCACGCTTAGATGCTTTCAGCGTTTATCCTGTCCGTACTTAGCTACTCAGCATTGCACCTGGCGGCACAACTGATACACCAGCGGTACGTACGACCCGGTCCTCTCGTACTAAGGTCATGTTCTCTCAATTTACTTGCGCCCACCACAGATAGGGACCGAACTGTCTTGCGACGTTCTGAACCCAGTTCACGTGCCACTTTAATCGGCGAACAGCCGAACCCTTGGGACCTTCTCCAGCCCCAGGATGTGACGAACCGACATCGAGGTGCCAAACCTCCCCGTCGATATGAGCTCTTGGGGGAGATCAGCCTGTTATCCCCGGAGTACCTTTTATCCTTTGAGCGACGGCCCTTCCATGCAGAACCGCCGGATCACTTTAGCCGACTTTCGTCCCTGCTCGACTTGTCTGTCTCACAGTCAAGCACCCTTATACTAATGCGCTCTACGTACGATTACCAACCGTACTGAGGGTACCTTTGCAAGCCTCCGTTACTCTTTAGGAGGCGACCACCCCAGTCAAACTACCCACCATGCACTGTGTCCCGGATATCCGGGATTAGATCCTAAATCAAAGAAGGTTGGTATTTCAACGACCGCTCCACCCTACCTGGCGGCAAGGCTTCGAAGCGTCCCAACTATTCTACACATCCGTAATTCAAAATCAATGCAAAGCTGTAGTGAAGGTTCACGGGGTCTTTCCGTCCCGTGGCGGGTAACCGGCATCTTCACCGATACTACAATTTCACCGGGCTCGTGGAGGAGACAGTGTTCAACTCATTAGACCATTCGTGCAGGTCGGAACTTACCCGACAAGGAATTTCGCTACCTTAGGACCGTTATAGTTACGGCCGCCGTTTACTGGGGCTTCAGTCAGGAGCTTTGGTCTTGCGACCGAACACCCTTCCTTAACCTTCCAGCACCGGGCAGGTATCAGGCTCTATACGTCATCTTTCGATTTTGCAGGGCCCTATGTTTTTGATAAACAGTTGGTTGAACCATTTTACTGAGGCCCTCTATTCACATAGAGGGCATGCTTTATCCCGAAGTTACAGCATTAATTTGCCTAGTTCCTTCTCCACGGCTCACCCGAGCGCCTTAGAATACTCATCCCGTCTACCTGTGTCGGTTTGCGGTACCGGCTGCTATACTCGCTTTTCTTGGAAGAACTTTCATTGCTACGTTTCACCCGAAGGATCCACTCGGCTATTCCGTCAGCCTATGCAACTAGCATTCTCCGTCACTTTTAGTGTATAGCAGGCGCAGGAATATTAACCTGCTTTCCATCACCTACCCCTTTCGGGTTTGGCTAAGGACCGGGCTAACCCTGATCCGATTAACGTTGATCAGGAACCCTTAGACTTTCGGCGATAAGGTTTTTCACCTTATTTATCGTTACTTATACCTACATTTTCTTTTGTAATCGCTCCAACATACGTCGCCGTACATCTTCGATGCAATTACAATGCTCCCCTACCGTTCACACCAAAGGTGTGAGCATAGAGCTTCGGTTCGTAGTTTGATGCCCGATTATTTTCCGTGCAAGACCTCTCGACCAGTGAGCTGTTACGCACTCTTTAAATGAATTGCTGCTTCCAAGCAAACATCCTGGCTGTTATAGAAGTCTCACCTCGTTTGATCAACTTAACTACGTATTAGGGACCTTAGCTGCTATTCTGGGTTATTTCCCTCTCGGCCACGGATCTTAGCACCCGCAGCCTCACTCCCGGTTATATCTGTTAGCATTCGGAGTTTGTCAGGGTTTGGTAGGCGATGAAGCCCCCTAGCCCAATCAGTAGCTCTACCTCTAACAGACTTAAATTCCGAGGCTGTTCCTAAAAACATTTCGGGGAGAACGAGCTATCTCTCAGTTTGATTGGCCTTTCACCCCTATCCACAGGTCATCCCAAAACTTTTCAACGTTAACGGGTTCGGTCCTCCAGTTAGTTTTACCCAACTTTCAACCTGCCCATGGATAGATCACAAAGTTTCGCGTCTGCCCCCACTGACTAAACGCCCTATTTGGACTTGCTTTCGCTACGGCTTCATCTTTTATAGACTTAACCTTGCCAGTGAGGAGCAACTCGTAGGCTCATTATGCAAAAGGCACGCCGTCATCCCGATAAATCGAGACTCCGACCGCTTGTAGGCGTACGGTTTCAGGTACTATTTCACTCCCCTGTTTGGGGTGCTTTTCACCTTTCCCTTACGGTACTGGTTCACTATCGGTGTCTGAGGAGTATTTAGCCTTACCAGATGGTGCTGGCAGATTCAGGCAGGATTCCTCCGGTCCCGCCTTACTCAGGATACTGCTCGTCCTCATCAATTTACATATACGGGGCTATCACCCTCTTTGGCTTAACTTTCCAGGTAATTTTATTTGATGATGATTTCTAAATGCAGTCCTACAACCCTCAAGCGGCACGCCGCCTGAGTTTAGGCTATTCCCTTTTCGCTCGCCACTACTCAGGGAATCACTATTGTTTTCTTTTCCTCCCGGTACTTAGATGTTTCAGTTCCCGGGGTTGGCTCTCTTTCGAGTGTTACACCTTCAGTGTAACAGGTTGTCCCATTCGGAAATCCAGGGATATAATGCTTGTGTGCAGCTCCCCCTGGCTTATCGCAGCTTACCACGTCCTTCATCGCCTCTCAGACCCAAGGCATCCACCATACGCCCTTAGTTGCTTTAAAAAAATTAGAAACTAGAATTTATTTTATTGTAGTTGTTACCCGACCACATTTCGTTAGACCAACCATAAATTGGTATGATATTTCAAAATTGTGATCGATATGTTAGATACTCTTCTAACATTTTATTTCCCAATATGTCAAAGATCTAATCACTTGCGTGACTTGAAGATGTGTTGGACTTGAACCAATGGATTCACCAAATCTGAATCACATCCTGTGTGGAGGATATCGGAGTCGAACCGATGACCCCCTGCGTGCAAGGCAGGTGCTCTAAGCCAGCTGAGCTAATCCCCCTTTAAGCTTTGTGCCTTATGCATAACGCATAACGCCATTCAGCTTTGGGCATTCAGCGTTTGGCTTTCAGCTTTAGTAGACCCGACCAGATTTGAACTGGTGACCCCTACATTATCAGTGTAGTGCTCTAACCAGGCTGAGCTACGGATCTAAAGTAGCCCCCTTTGATCGGGTTGCTTATATAATAGAACTACATTCTGAAAGTATAAGGAAACAATAGCAAGTAAGTCCTTGCTCTAAAAAGGAGGTATTCCAGCCGCACCTTCCGATACGGCTACCTTGTTACGACTTAGCCCCAGTCACTAGTTTTACCCTAGGCAGCTCCTTACGGTTACCGACTTTAGGTACACCCAGCTTCCATGGCTTGACGGGCGGTGTGTGCAAGGTCCGGGAACGTATTCACCGTATCATTGCTGATATACGATTACTAGCGATTCCAGCTTCATGGAGTCGAGTTGCAGACTCCAATCTGAACTGAGAGAAGGTTTTTGGGATTAGCTTCACATCACTGTGTCGCTGCCCTTTGTCCTTCCCATTGTAGCACGTGTGTAGCCCTGGGCATAAAGGCCATGATGACTTGACATCATCCCCTCCTTCCTCACGTCTTACGACGGCAGTTTCACTAGAGTTCCCAGCATTACCTGATGGCAACTAGTGATGGGGGTTGCGCTCGTTGCGGGACTTAACCCAACACCTCACGGCACGAGCTGACGACAGCCATGCAGCACCTTACTGGCAGTGTATTGCTACAAAATGAGCTTTCACCCACGGTCTCCCAGTATTCTAGCCCAGGTAAGGTTCCTCGCGTATCATCGAATTAAACCACATGCTCCACCGCTTGTGCGGACCCCCGCCAATTCCTTTGAGTTTCAACCTTGCGGTCGTACTTCCCAGGTGGGATACTTAATGCTTTCGCTCAGACACACACAGTGTATCGCGTATGTCGAGTATCCATAGTTTAGGGCGTGGACTACCAGGGTATCTAATCCTGTTTGCTCCCCACGCTTTCGTGCCTCAGTGTCAATATATGCGTAGTCAGCTGCCTTCGCAATTGGTGTTCTATGTCATATCTAAGCATTTCACCGCTACATGACATATTCCGCTGACCTCCACGGTATTCAAGATTGATAGTATCCACGGCAGTTCCCAAGTTAAGCTCGGGGATTTCACCACGGACTTACCAATCCACCTACGCACCCTTTAAACCCAGTAAATCCGGATAACGCTTGCACCCTCCGTATTACCGCGGCTGCTGGCACGGAGTTAGCCGGTGCTTATTCATATGGTACCGTCAGACGAGTTAGAAAACCCTTTTTTCGTCCCATATAAAAGAAGTTTACAATCCAGAGGACCTTAATCCTCCACGCGGCATGGCTGGTTCAGACTTTCGTCCATTGACCAATATTCCTTACTGCTGCCTCCCGTAGGAGTCGGGCCCGTGTCTCAGTGCCCGTGTGACTGGTCGTGCTCTCACACCAGTTACTGATCGTGGGCTTGGTGGGCCGTTACCCCGCCAACTACCTAATCAGCCGCACAGCCGTCTTCAAGTGATAAATCTTTAATATTAAAAAGATGCCTTTTCAATATACCATGGGGTATTAATCCAAATTTCTCTGGGCTATTCCCCGCTCGAAGGAAGGTTCTGTACGTGTTCCGCACCCGTTTGCCGGTCGCCAGCCTCAGTATTGCTACCGAGCTGCTGCCCCTCGACTTGCATGTATTAAGCCTGCCGCTAGCGTTCATCCTGAGCCAGGATCAAACTCTCCATTGTAAATGATGTTTGATACTGACATTTAATATTTCTCAAGAGAAAATTAACGTGTCAAATCGAAATGTATTTCGCTTGACTTACCTTTCGTTACTTCAATAAAAATATCGAAGTAAAGTGCTATTGTTTCCAAACTTTCAAAGATCTTTTAGCCTTATCAGCTACCCCATTTTTTAATGGGAGTGCAAAGGTAGGGCTCTGTATATTTCTACCAAATTTTTCTTCAATTATTTTTTACAACAATCCAGAATATTTGGCGTGAAAATCAACTTGTTTTAAAAGAACTGTAACTCATTTTTGATGAGGGAGGGCAAAGTTAAGGCAGTGGAGGTTACCGGCAAACTTTTGTTGCCTGATTTTGTTCACATCCACATCACAATTACTGTATTAAAACCTGACTTTTCCAGATACTTGACCCGTTCTAAACAAAAATCATCGAGATGCTAAGTAAAAAAAGATTACAAAATATTGACTTTCAATAATTTACTATTAATTAATCATTCCATTAGGATATTCAACCCCTTTTAAGAAAAGTCCATGAGGTGGTGCCGAAAAACTGGCCAGTGTACAATCTTTAGCCATAATAATATTATGTAGTTCGTCCAGAGTAATATTCTGTCTCCCTACTTTAAGCATAGTAGCAGTTAATGCCCTTACCATTCCCCGTAAAAACCTATTCCCTTTTATATTGTAAACCAGCATGTCATTCTCGATTACCCATTCACTTAAGATAATAGTACACTGAAATGTTTTTACCTGGGTATTTCGTTTTGAAAAGGATGTAAAGTCTGTATTCTCCTTGATCAATGCTGCCGCTTTGTTTAAACTATCTATATCCAGTTTATAAGGAAAGAAATAAGCTGTATCCACTAAAAAAGGGTCTTTCCTAGTATATATGTAATAGCTATACTCTCTACTTATTGCATCAAATCTGCAATGGGCCTTCGGAGCAACTAAATGAATATTCTTTATAACAATATCACCTGGTAAAATAGCATTCAGATTATAAAGAAATCTATCATCAAGATCTTCTTCCCAATCAAAGTGAAAATAGTTTTGCAATGCATGTACGCCAGCATCAGTTCTGGAAGAACCTGTTAGGGATACATCTCTTTTAAAAAAGACCTTCCAGCTTTTCTCTATCTCATCCTGTATTGTTGGCGCATTCTTTTGAATTTGAAACCCACTGTAATGAGTTCCCTTATAAGCTACTTCAAGAAAATAACGAGGCATAAATTTTAGTTTCGAAGCATGGCTTTAAACCTGTTGAGGTAGTAAGAATCAGTAAATTCCGATTCCAGTGTTTTGAAGTTTTCGATATCAGAAACATATTGATATATAGTATCAAAGAACCGATATTTTCCTTCCTGTGTTTTAAAAAGTGAGCTGATATTTTTTGTCTGAAATGTAGTGAAGCACTTTTCCTTATAAACTCTTTTGGCTTCAGCCAGCATTCCATCATCCCCTTTCTTTTCTGCCATTTCTTTTTTTAAACTTAAAAGGTCGTTCTCCGTTGCAAAATAATTGCAGTTTAATGCATTACTAACCGGTTTTGGTGGAGCTTCTGCTATTTTTCTGGCTCCATTATTTTGCTCAGAAACCGTTTTAACATCAGACTCCTGACTTAAATTCTCTTTTTCCTCTTTCTTCCCAACATCGGAATTAACTACTACAACTGCCTTAGGGTTAGGGATCAACAAACTAATTGTATCAACTGTACCGTCAAATAACTCATCAACAAATACCAGCCCAAAACCCATAGTTGTTGAGCTTTCAGACCTCTTTCTAACGCTTGATCTTTTATATTCATCCTTGACAGTTGTTTTATTTACAACCGGCACCGGTTTTTCAGTTATAACTGCTGAATCAATTGTCACCTTTTGTTCTTTTATTTCGGGTTTTGCTATTGGATCTATACTCTTAACAACTTCCTGTTTTACTTCTTGCTCACCGGGAGTTTCCTCTTTGTTTTGCTCCTGAAAAACAACTTCTTCTTTCTTAATATCACCGTCAGCTTTTTTTTCAATAGCCGAACTCTCCACCATTTTTTGCGGTGCTGGTTCCACTTTTGCTTCCTTTTTTTGTTCTACAATTACTGTAGCTTCCTTAAGAGAAGGATCATCTGAAGCTTTTGAAAGAATTTCTGTGAACTCAGAGACCTTTCTTTCATTTTTATTTTTAGCGGTTTGCTTATTTGTGATCGATGACATTTGAACGGCAAGGGTTTGAAGATTAAATAACCCCCACCCTTTTTCACCAAAATCCTTCAATAAATATCCCTGATCCTTCTGATTCATAGCAACGGAAAATTCCTGTTCCGGGATATTACCAGAAGAAAACCCAAGAGCTATATCGTAAGTGCTATCCTTTAAATTTGACAATATAATATACCCTGAAGCAGCTGAGCTCTGCACTTTATCACCCATTCTTACATAAAAGGGCTGTGTATTCTCATTTTGGATATAGACGAAATAAACTTTTTGAGACGATACTACCGTAACCGAAAAAAGTAACAGGAAAGACCAAATTAGTTTTTTCATTCTTCAGGAATTGGTGGATAAACAAAAGTAAATCAAATATTAATACTTCGTTTACACTAAGTAAAACAAGATGTTAATACTGTAACCTTCTATCACTTTTGTACGTCTATTTCGTACCTCATAACTTAAATTTGCCCACCTAAAATCGTTTTATGAAGAAATTATTGTTTGTCTTAGTTATTGTTTTATCCGGCAAATTAATGCTGGCACAAACTGAAACTACGGAAGATACATCCTGGAAACAGGTATACAGAGAAACTGCCACTAAGGTCAACGACCTGGTTCATACCAAGCTTGAAGCAAAGTTTGATTATGACAAAGCATATATGTTTGGTAAAGTATGGATAACCCTGAAACCTCATTTTTATTCAACTGATTCGCTTGAGTTAGATGCAAAAGGAATGGATATTCATGAAGTTGCACTTGTTAAGGGTACTCTTAAAAAGAAGCTTAAATACAAATATGACGGCTGGAAGCTTTTCATCACCCTTGATAAATCGTATAAAGGCGGAGAACCTTATACTGTCTATATTGATTATACCGCCAAACCCAACGAGGTAGAAGTTAAAGGAAGCGCTGCGATCAGTGATGCAAAAGGCCTGTATTTTATAAACCCGAAGGGAGACATTAAAGATAAACCTACACAGATCTGGACGCAAGGTGAAACAGAAGCTACTTCAGTATGGTGCCCTACTATTGACAATCCAAGCCAAAAGACAACGGATGAGATATACATGACCGTTCCTGCAAAGTATGTTACCCTATCTAACGGTAAACTGATGAGCCAGAAGAAAAATGCAGATGGAACCAGAACGGATTACTGGAAAATGGATCTTCCTCATTCTCCTTACCTTTTCTTTATGGGAGTGGGTGATTATGCTGTTATTAAAGATTCGTGGAAAGGCAAGGAAGTGAATTACTATGTAGAAAAAGAATATGCTCCTGTTGCCAAAAAGATATTTGGCCTTACTCCTGAGATGATCAGCTTCTTTTCAAAAATTACCGGGGTTGATTATCCGTGGGTAAAATATTCACAGATCACCGGCCAGGACTATGTGAGCGGGGCCATGGAAAATACAACGGCCACTCTTCACTCAAGCATGGCCCAGCAGGATGCAAGAGAACTGGTAGATGGAAACATTTGGGAATCTGTAATTGCCCATGAACTTTTCCATCAATGGTTTGGCGACTATGTGACTACTGAAAGCTGGAGTAACATTACACTGAATGAGTCATTTGCTGACTATAGTGAAACATTATGGGATGAATACAAATATGGAAAAGATGCGGGAGACGCAACCAATTTCCAGGGCATGCAAGGTTACCTGGGAAGCCCCAGCGCTAACAAAGATCTTGTTCGTTTTCATTATCATGACAAAGAGGATGTATTTGATGCAGTTAGTTACAGCAAAGGCGGTCGTATATTGAATATGCTTCGCAATTTTGTTGGGGACAGCGCTTTTTTTAAATCACTGAACCTTTATCTTACAACTAATAAATTCAAGTCAGCTGAAGCACATAACCTGCGTCTTGCCTTTGAAGAAATTACCGGCAGAGACCTGAACTGGTTCTTTAACCAATGGTATTATGGAAGCGGACACCCCAATGTAGAAATAAACTACATCTATGATGATACCAAAGGAGAAGTAAAAGTTGTTCTTAATCAAAATCAGAAAAGCGGGAAAATTTTCCAGCTTCCTCTTAAGATCGATGTATATGAAGGAGGAAAAAAGAAAAGCTACCAGGTTTGGGCTAAAAATGCAACTGATACTTTTACCTTTTCATATAAAACAAGACCTGACCTTGTAAATGTGGATGCAGACAAAATCACACTCTGGAACAAAAAAGATAATAAGACACTGGACAACTATGTATATCAATATAAATATGCCGGAAATTACCTTGACAGAAGAGAAGCCATTGATTTTGCAGCTACAAAACAAAATGATCCCAAAGCAGTTGAATTGTTGGTTCAGGCCCTGAATGACAAATATTATGGCCTACAAAACCTTGTTATAGGAAAACTGAATCTGAAAAATGATAATGTGAAGAAAGATGCTGAACCTGTTTTATTTTCCCTTGCAAAAAACGATAAGAAATCAACAGTAAGGGCCAACGCAATTGAAAAATTAGGTGAATATGAAAATAAAGAATATGCTTCTTTGTTTAAGAATGCTATTCATGACTCTTCTTATTCTATTGCAGGAAACGCATTAACAGCATTGGGTAAGCTTGACCCAGAAACAAGTTTAACCCTTGCAAGAGAACTTGCAAAAAAACCTGCAAAAGGAGTTTTGCAAAATGCGATCATGACGGAAATAGTAAAATCCGGTGATGAAAGCATGGCTGAAGAAGTTATCGGAGGATTTGCGAAAATGCCTTTGGGCCAAAACAAGTTCCAGGCGTTGGGTGGTTTAAGCAGTTATATATCAGCTATTAAAAACTCAGAGATGGTCAAGTGGGGTGTGGATGAAATTGTAAAATTCAGAGATGAAATTCCCGAAGCATACAGAAGCCAGACAGATCCCTATATAAATGGAATGATACTTAAAGGTATTCTTGCTGCTAAGGACAAGGAAGCAAAAGAGTTTTCAAGCAATACCATGTTGCGTGAAATGGTGGATTATATTAAATCCAAACTTCCTGAATCTGATAAAAAAGGATTTTAAAAAAGAATAAACAACAGTAAGGCCCCCGGAATCCGGGGGTTTTATTTTTACCAGCTACCGCTGGCTCCGCCGCCGCCGCCTGAACCACCACCAAATCCACCGAAACCTCCACCACCGGACCAGCCTCCTCCTCCGCCTCCGCTGTTCCAGCCACCACCTCCGGTCCATCCGCCAAAACCACCACGGGACACATAAGTACCGCCTGGACCTGCGCCGCTACCAAAAATTGTAAGGAAGATTATGACCAAAATAACTATCGCCCAAACCGGGAGCCCCTTTTTCTTTTTGCTGCCATATCCCTGCGGCGCTTTATACTCTCCTGCTGCAGCCTTCATCAGGGCATTTGTGCCCTCATCCAGCCCACGATAATAGTTATTAGCTTTGAAATTGGGGACAATAAAGTTATCAATGATGCTCTTAGCTGTAATATCAGGAATAGCGCCTTCAAGTCCATAACCTGTTTCTATCCGAACTTTGCGGTCATCTTTTGCAACTAATAGTACTACACCATTATTGGTCTTTTTATTTCCAACACCCCATTGCCGTAGAATTTCAAGTGCAACTTCACTTTCAGAATATGGCCCTGTAGTGGGTATAATTACAACTGCAATCTGGTTTGATGTGCTATCATCATAATCAACCAGTTTTCTTTCGAGCTCTGATTTCTGATAAGCTGTTAATGTTCCTGTGGCATCAGATACTAATGTATTGGGTTTATCCGGGACGTACTTACCTATCTGGGCATATGCCCCGGTAGAAAAAAGAAGTAAAAGTATCAGTAAGTATTTCCTCATTACAAATTAATGGCCGAAAACAATATCATCCGGCAATTCATTTTTATCTGTGTCACTATCATAAGGGAAATGCTCCGTTAAAGCATCGCCCACCTGGATGACACATTCAGCAATTCCCTTAGCGTAATCATTTTTATTAAAACTGGAGATCATTTCTGCAACTACATTATTCCAGTAGGCAGTTCCCACTTTATTATGTATGCCTTCATCGCCAAATACCGCCAACTGATGATCCTTCATGGCGATATAAACGAGTACAGCATTCCGCTGTTCTGTTTTCTCCATTTTGAGAGAAAAAAACAACTCCGCTGCCCTGTCAATGGCATCCATCCATCGACATTTGCTTTCTACAAACACCCTTACTTCTCCACTTGTTCTTTTCTCTGCCTGGCGAATAGCTTTGACAATAAGATGGGCATCTTCATCGCTGAAGAACTTATTTTTTTTACGAAAAAACGGAAACATTAAAATTTAACCTCCGGAGCTTTATCCGCACCTTCTTCTGCTTTGAATCCTTCTTTCACTTTAAATCCAAACATACCAGCAAGAAGATTCATTGGGAACGACCTGACTTTTGTATTGTATGTATTTACGGCTCCATTAAAATCATTCCGTGCTACATTAATTCTGTTCTCTGTCCCTTCCAGTTGTGCCTGTAGGTTTCTGAACCCTTCATTCGTTTTCAGGTTCGGATAATTCTCTACAACTACCATCAACCTGCTTAATGCACTACTCAACTCACCCTGTGCCTGTTGAAATTTAGCAATGTTCTCTGTAGTTAAATTCGCCGGATCTATTTTTACAGAATTAAGATTCTTATACCTTGCTTCAATAGTCTGTATCAAAGTCTTTTGTTCAAAATCGGCTTCTCCTTTTACTGTGTTAACAAGATTTGGTATCAGATCAGCTCTACGCTGGTATGTGCTTTGTACATTAGCCCAGGTATTTTTTACATTTTCATCTTGTTTTACAACACCATTATACCCACTGCATCCCCAAACACCCAAGATCAAAACCAAACCAAGAACAATAAGTAATGTAAGATTGCGGGTTCCTTTCATTTTTATAAGTTTTATTGAGTGATAAAATTATGAAATTGGTATTTTCTAAGGGTAAATTTTCGGTATATCAAAGATATATGCCGGTGAAAAACGATTACTATATCTCCTCAGTAAGATTTTAGACATTTAATCCAGCAATCAATAAATGAATTCTTATTCGACTTTTCGGATACAAACAAAATTATGGCTCTCTACTTTTGCGTTTTTATAAAATGCCCCGGTGTACCAGTATTTTGTAAATGCCTGAGTACCGGTGGCTTCTGTGGAAGTCCAGATCGTACCTCTTTCCTCTACTGCAAATTTTTCTTTGAAAGCATAAATAGCGTCGGCTTCTTCCTTTGATGGCAGGTACCAATCGTCTTTTCCTCCATTGGTAGCTTCGCTGCAGATCTTAGCGGGATAGGGGCGGCCTTCGTAGTCATCATTATTCCCGACGGCTGCAACAATAGCTCTTGTGTTAGAGGCGCCATCCGATTCACTCCTGGCTGCATTGGCTGGAATCTGAGTATAGCCACCCCATTGTATTCTTCCGGTTGCGGTCATGTCGAGCACTTCGTACTTAGTGCCCTTATACTCAATCGGAATTATTTTTTGTGCGAACAGAAAAGAAGGGATGACAGCAATAATAATCAGGAGAAGTAATATCTTTTTCATAGCAGGTTGTTTTAATAAATATCCTGCTAAAATCCGGGATAACAAATTAAAAAATTAGCCGGATTAACTTATGATTTAACTGCTGCAATACCAGGAAGTTGCTTTCCTTCAAAATATTCGAGCATAGCGCCACCACCTGTGGAAACATAACTTACTTTATCTGCAAAACCAAACTGGTTAACGGCAGCCACAGAATCACCGCCACCTACCAATGAAAAAGAACCATTTTGTGTTGCTGCGGCAACAGCTTCAGCAATTGCTTTAGTTCCATGCTGAAATTTTTTCATTTCAAAAACTCCCATCGGGCCATTCCATAAAATGGTTTTTGAATTCCTGATCACATTACAGAATTGTTCGCAGGCATTGGGGCCTATATCAAGTCCCATCCAATCAGCAGGGATATTATTACTGGGAGCGGTTGATGTTTCTGCTCCTGCATCAAACTTGTCTGCAATTGTAGAATCAGCAGGCAAATGAATACAAACTTTTTTCTCATCTGCTTTTTTCAGAATTTCAGATGCAGTCTCCAGCCTGTCTTCTTCGCATAAAGATTTACCGATATTACCACCTTGTGCTTTCATAAAAGTGTAGGCCATTCCACCACCAATAATAATATCAGTCGCTTTTTCCAAAAGGTTCTCGATGATCAATATCTTATCGCTGACCTTGGCACCACCGATGATCGCTGTAAATGGTTTTTCTGCACTATGCAATACTTTTTCTGCGCTGCTCACTTCTCCCTCCATCAATAATCCAAACATCCGGTTCTCTTTGGTAAAGAACTTTGCTATCACTGCAGTAGAAGCATGTGCCCTGTGTGCTGTTCCAAAAGCATCATTTACCCAAATATCACCCAGGCCGGATAGTTTTTTAGCAAAACCCTCATCACCCTTTTCTTCTTCTTTATGAAACCGAAGATTTTCCAATAACAAAACCTCACCCGGACGCATCATACTGGCCGTTAAAAAAGCCTGTTCACCAACACAATCATTTGCAAATAATACCGTGGTACCGCCCAACAATTCACTCAGATGCGGGATCAGGTGCTTTAGAGAGTATTTCTCCGTTGGGCCTTCTTTGGGTCGCCCCAGGTGACTCATCAGAATAGGACAACCACCATCATCTATGATCTTTTTAATTGTTGGCACTGCTGCCCTCATTCTTGTATCATCGGTGATCTCAAATTTGTCATTAAGCGGAACATTGAAATCAACCCTAATAAGGACTTTTTTGCCCTTAAAATTTGTATCGGAAAACCTTGACATGACTGATCTGTTTTAGATGAAAGCCCCAGGCCAATTTATTAAAAAACCGCAACGGCTTTTGACCGATGCGGTTATATTTATTTAAAACTTACATTATTTACTTATAAGCTTTGCAAAATAGTTCACTGTTCTTACTAACTGGCTAACATAGCTCATCTCATTATCATACCAGCTAACCGTTCTTACAAGTTGGGTATCGCCTACTGTCTGCACTTTAGTTTGTGTAGCATCAAAAAGAGAACCGTAACTAATACCAATAATATCACTGCTTACGATCGGATCCTCTGTGTAGCCAAAACTCTCGTTTGATGCTGCTTTCATAGCAGTATTTACTTCTTCAACAGTTACTTTTTTACCTAAAACTGCAGTCACTTCTGTTAATGAACCGGTAAGTGTAGGAACCCTTTGTGCCGAACCATCCAGTTTTCCTTTCAGGTTTGGTAACACAAGACCAATTGCTTTAGCGGCTCCAGTACTGTTTGGAACAATATTCTGTGCTGCGGCTCTTGCCCTTCTCAGGTCTCCTTTGGGATGTGGAGCATCCTGTGTGTTCTGATCGTTTGTATAAGCATGCACTGTTGTCATCAATCCGTTAACAATTCCAAATTTTTCATCCAAGACCTGTGCCATCGGCGCAAGACAGTTAGTTGTACAGCTGGCACAACTAATGATCGTTTCACTACCATCAAGTATATCATGGTTCACATTATATACGATCGTTTTCAGATCTCCTGTTGCAGGAGCTGAGATCACAACCTTTTTTGCACCTGCTGTGATATGTGCTTCAGCTTTTGTTTTATCAGCAAAAAATCCGGTACACTCCAATACCACATCTACATCATGCTCTTTCCATGGTATCTGGGATGGATCTCTCTGCGCATAAATTTTAAAATAATCTCCATTTACGGTAATTGAGTCTTCACCGGCTTTAACATCAGCATCGAACCTTCCCTGTGCACTATCGTACTTAAGCAGGTGGGCTAAAACAGCAGGACTAGTGAGGTCATTCACTGCAACCACATCAATCCCTTCCATATTATATATCTGTCTGTAAACTAAACGGCCAATTCTTCCGAAGCCATTAATGGCGACTTTTACTTTGCTCATTTTTGTTCGATTTTTATTATTAGATGAGGTGCGAAGTTAGTAAACAGGCGTTGTTTAAACGTATCTGTTTTTGGAACAAAACGGGTTTGTGAATTAAGCTTTTGAAACCTCAATTTGAAACATAAAAACTTTTGGCGATAACAGGGTCTTAAATTATCTTTGCCGCCCTGTTAAAGGGCATGCCTTCGCTTAAGGCTTTGGCATACAAGGCCCGTTCGTCTAAGGGCTAGGACACCACCCTTTCACGGTGGTGATACGGGTTCGAATCCCGTACGGGCTACCTAGAATACTTTCAGTACCACCCGGTACGAATCGAAAACCCCGCAAATTATTGATTAGCGGGGTTTTTCATTTTCACTACCCCCCGGTTCAAAACAGTTTTCGTCATTTTTTGGTTCACCAGAGTTTCACCAAAAACCAGAGTTTCACCAAAATTCAAAATGACATGAAAGCATCACTTACTTTTTACCCAAACCCTCCAAAAAAGAACCTGAAAAATGGGAGGATTCCTGTTTACTTGAGGGTTTGTTTTAAGAAGGAAAAATGTGAAGCCAGGTTAAATATAGAATTAACTGATCAGGAGGTTTCAAAATGGGATCCTCTGACCATGAGAGTCAGGGAACGGAATTCTGCCCTTAATCATTCATTAAACCGGCTGGAACAAAAGTTCCAGGATTTTCTTCAATTGAATATTACCCAGCTTCCCAAATACTCAGCAGTTGATTTTAGAGACCATATAATAGGAGCAAATCTCAAAATAAACAGGGCTGTGATGAATTTCGTAGATACCTATTTTGAAAAAGCAGTTCTAAACAATGTAAATAGAAGGCCGGGAACAATAAAGAATTATAGAAGATCTATTAATCACTTAAGAAACTTCCTAAAGGCAAAGAAACTTGAGTCCATCACCTTTGACCAGTTAAATTTTGAACTCGCCCAGGACTTTAAAAATTACCTGGTCTGCACTGATCCTTCATTGAAACGGATTGGCATGACAGAAGTCTCTGCCGCAGGAATCATAAAGAAATTCAGGACAATATTTAATGATGCACAGGCCAAGGAACTTTTAAAGCAAAATCCATTCAAGCAAATCCGGATTAAGACGAAATCTCCCAGAAAAGAAAGACTTACAATAGATCAGGTGAAAGAAATAATGAAGACTGATCTTTCACTCTACCCGGCTAAAGAAACGTACAGAGATATTTTTATCTTTTGCATCATGACCGGACTGGCATACAAGGATGTTATGGACCTGAAATGGACAAACATTGAAAAAAGGGAAAACAATATATACAAACTATCCATAACCCGAACTAAAACAGGTGTAATAACGGAATCTTTTCTGCCAACCCCAGCTATAAATATTTTACTAAAATACAACCCAGAACATGAGGTAAACCAAGAACGAAATGTAATGCCGCAAAGATCCAATAAGGAAGTAAATTCACAGTTAAAACCAATTGGGCAAATGGCAAAAATTCCATTTGGCTTAACGACGCATACAGCCAGACATACCTTCCGTCAACTTCTGTCCGAAGCTGGCATTGAGGATATTGGTCTAATTAAAAGATTGATGGGACAAAGCAGAAGAGATGATGTTGACGATGTTTACTATTCAATCACCGAAACCAGATTAATGAAAGCTTATTTAGCTCTGGAAAATTATTTGAAAGAAAATCTTTGATGGAATCATGGGTGAATTCGATAAATATAAAGATGAAATTGAGTCTTCGATCTCAAATATGGATTGGAGAGAATCAGTAAAATTAAGCGTGAATAAGAGGCACATAGCAGAAATCAAAAAGTCGTTATTAGAGTTATCGCCTAAGGTAATTGATGATATGGGCCAATTCGAATCTTTTAATTTGATTACAAAATTTTATTCAGAACTAATTTTCTTTCCTGACAATGAGATTATTTCAAAATTCCATGAGCTTGGATACAATAATTACTTTTTAAGGTGGTTTTGCCCAATAAGGCAAATTATAGCTGAATTCAACAAAATTGAATCATCAGGATTAGTGAAAATTGACAGACTCGTCTCATTTCATACAATAAAAATCTATTTGACGTGTCAGGTTGCTTCAGAATACATGGAATGGTCAGGATTGGTTCCTGAAAAGGAAGACAAAGAAAATTCCAATAGAATAAGGGATGAACTTAGAAATGTTATTCGTCAAAGGAATTACGAAACAAAAAAACCAAGAAAATATAGGACCGAATTTCAGTCATTCTTCCATGATATATTAACAATTCTTGAAAAATTCCTGGGTAGCAAAGCTGAAGCTGAAAAGGCAATCAGAAACGGCTTAGCTGGAAAAACAGAATGGATATTTTTGAGACAATTGCTGGATGATTATTTCAAAAAAGAGAAAAACTTGACGAAAAGAAAATACCATAATCTTGTCTACGATCTTATCAAGTTACTTGCAAAAAATAGCGAAATGTTGAGCGAAAACGAATATTATCAGGAAGATAACAATGATACATATGATAGTTATGAAACTTATAGAGAGAGACGCATAGGTGACATTGTTTATCGGGAATAGATCCTATTTTCTGCACTTTTTTAGTTCATAATACTATCTCCTATTTTCAGAACTTTCCGAACAAAATTCGGATTATGCAAGAGACTGAAATACTCAACAAAATTCAAACTGATATTCAGGAATTGAGAAAAGACCTTTTAAAAAACCAAAATGAAACTCCTGTTTCAAGCAATTGGATACCCCGCAAACAGGTTATGCAGTTCCTGGGATATGGGGATACACAAATGGCCGTGCTTGAAAAAACGGGCCAACTTGTTGTAACAAGGGTTGGAAAAAGGAAATTTTTTCAACGGGAATCCCTGGAGAAACTTTTGGAGAAAAATATTGTGTCCAACTAAAGGGTAGCTATGAAATCCAAACGAAAATGCTCCAATTGCAATAAGGAATTCCATTGCAACCATGGAAACAGACTTTATTGCTCTAATGAATGTAAGAACGCCAAAAAATCAAACTCCCAGCAAAAGGTATATAGATTATTAAGAGAATTCCGTAAAGGATACTTGGCCAACTTAAAGCTTTTTGAATACCTGAATTCAATCGGCCAAAACTCCTTACCCATCAATGAGGCTAATGCATTCGGGTTTAACCAATACAGCTATTATGGAACCTACCAGGACGAAAGAGGGTACCCAATGTATAAGGTAGGCCCGTATTTTTTCAGCATAATCAAAAAATCGGATAAACTATTCGTAACACTCTCAAAACCTTAAAACATGGAAATACAACCCTATGGACCAGTTGACCAGGCACTCTCAAACCCAGACAAGATTGCGCCAGGTGTCAAATATGATAATAAATTGGTACTTACCGGGATACTTGGCGGGCTTGTGATTGGTGCAATTATCACATTGCTTGTTGTCCATTACAGAAATCGAGAGGAAGAACATCAGACCTAAGAAAATCACTAAAATTTTAGATTAAGAAAGGACCTAAACTCCAATTCCCTTGAAATAAACCTCAGAAACAATTTCATAAAGTATTTACTTGTTATTGAAATTGCTTAAGGGTGAGCAACAGTTTGGCTGGTTATTCGCCAATAAGATCAAATTCTCTTTTTAAGTGATCTGGCATAACTTCAAAAATTTTCTCCTCCTTCAAATACCAATAATTCAAAAGAAATATTAGGTTATTGAGGTTTATCGGCATAATTATACCACTATCTAAAAATTTCATGATAAATTCATTTCTTTCAATCTTATAAACAGATTTTTTCATTTCTTCATCAGAGTTTATAATTGATTCAATTGAATCATCTAAGCTGGAATGCCCAAATCTCATTCTAAATTTTGATCTCAACATGGATTCGATATTGTTCATACGGTAATGACGATATGAAAGGTTTTGGAATATTTGGATAGTAGTCCAATCACTTGCTTCTAATGCCGCAAGGACACCGTTTAACATTCTTCCCAAATCTCCATTACTATCCCAATCCGATTTACACTTATATCGTAAGTCATGATCAACCTCGTGCCATCCTTCCGAAAGTACTGTTCGGAGTTGGAATTCAAAAGTATTATCGATTCTTGAGTCAGATATTAAATCATCAAATTCTTTTTTGAACTCGTCAGGTAACCTAAAAATTAAATTTAATCGTGTTGGCTTAAATTCTGTCTCGAAGTTAATGTCCCTAGTTTCTTCGACAAAGTCAAAATACCCCTTTATATATGGATAAACTATTTCAACATCATCTGCAAAATATAAGTTTGTTCTAAAACCTATAACATCCCTTAGAAAGGTTTCTTTCCCATCGTATTCTTTTTGGACTAACTTAGATTCCAAAGATTCTTCACTTTTGCACCGATAAAATGTTCTATGGAAAATCCCTACTCTATCAAGCTCATCTTGGATCTTCTGAGAGATACTTTTAGCCACTCTTTCTAAATTCCGCGATCGATAAATCATATTATACCAATTATCTGTTTAATTTGTTGGATCTTATTGATATTCGGATAAATGTGATTTCCCCTTATGTCAATGAATTTCCTTGATTCTAGGTTATCTAATCCAATTAACACTTTTTTATTTTCCCCTTTTTCAAATCGATGAAGCAATTGCATGATATGATGGCCCTTCGTATGTGAAATGTCTAATATGTTTTGCAATATATCTTTTTCAATTTGTGATACTTCCTCCTTAACATCTATATACTTTGGCCCAGGCAGTACGTTACAATTTTCCTGTATACATTTTATAGGAGTAATACCAGTTGTTTCATCAAAATATTCGCCATTTTTAACCGTGCATGAGTCAAACGAGCAATCAATAAAACTAACACCTTCGAATTGATTAAGATCAAAAAGACAACGCTTAAATAAACAATTCAGAAATACCGTATTGCTTATTTTGAATTCAACGAAAGAAATATTATAAAAATTAATATCGTAAATTGATAAGTCCTTATACTCTCGCATCGGAGCTTCTTTTAGAACTATATCAAAATAAAAAAGATACAATTCCTGAAATCTTTCCTTCAATCCCATTAACTTATCCCATAATAAAGCCTTATTCTTACGGCTTTGGACCCTGTAAGCGGTAACACTCAATTCTATCATATAATTAGAGAAATCCTTTTTGATTTTATCAATAGTCGATTCACAAATTATTTCCCCAATAAAAATGCCCAGAACAAAGTCATTAATAAAGCCAATCTGACTTTCATCTCGTCCTTTTCTGTCTAAAAGTGCATGAGTGGCCAAGGTGTCAACTAAATTATCTATAGTTGGCCTATCTAAACCAGTATAAAGAGTTCTAGTGTAATCAAGCAATTTTGTATTCTGATCTTTAATAATTTCTTTGAAAAATTCCTTTGATTCGGACGTAATATCAAATTCCAATAATAGCCTGACTACATTCTTAAATATCTCGTATTGCTTATCTACTGATATTAATAAGTTCTGTCGCTCTCTTTCCCTCTCGAGCATCTTATCAAAATAATGATTTATCAAGATTTCTGGATTGCTGATTTCTTGATAGAACTCCTCCTCGTTTATATTTTTTAAGTAAGTTAATAATACAGGATTTGCTATATATTGAATAGGAACATTATTACCTTTTATTACATTGAATCTATTCTCCCCAAGCCAATCTTTAATTTTTGGCTCCTTAATTGATATTCTCGTTACGGAAAATTTATCCTCCCATTTGGATAACCAATTGTCGAAATCAAGGCCATTGAAAATGGCAGTTCTTCGTGTTGTGAGTATAACCTTTGCTTTATCTACAAGTAAGCTTCCAATCGTATCAAGCATTGTCTCCACCTCTTCAAAAGACTTGTTCATTTCGTTTTCACTCATAGTCACCTTATCCAATAGCTCATCGAATCCATCAATAATAAGTGGTATTCTCCCCTTTTGAATTTCGGCAATAACAAGTTCGGAATTTAATGAAGGGAATTCAAGATCAATTTCATCGAGGAGAATATATCGGAATATTTTCGCACCCCGATTTCTTGAAAGCTCAGTAAAAATTGGAATTTGTAAAAGCTCCTTTTTAATCAATAAATTGAGAAGTTCATAGGCTGTACAAGTTTTTCCATAACCTGCAGAAGCTTCTATTATTATCAAATTAGATGTACTCTGAGTTAAGGCTTTTTGAATTAATGGAAATATTTTATCGTTTATTTGGTTAGTATTAAATACTTCAAACGGACTTTCAATATACTCATATTGACTACCAAGTAAATTCCTTGTCTGTTTTGTAATAAATTGATCATATTTTCTCTTCAATCTGGTTCTGGTCGCATCATATCCAAAAAAACTTTTAAATAATTCGGCATCTGCTTCATCAAGATTCGAAATAGTTCTTACTGTTGATGCAAAACCAATTGATGAATATTCATTCTTAATGCGCCCCGCTTCGCCCATAGTTACATCATCAAACTTTAAAGGAATGATTTCCGCCCCGTAGTAACGACTTTTCTTGTATAGATATACCCTTATATTTTGATGGCTCGAGTTGGTTTCAAATCCATAGGAAGAATATAACCGATCAATATCTTCTATATTGAATTCATATTTTTTCATACTTCACAGTATTAATTTTTGTTTAAAATATAAGATCTCTCCTCCTTCATCATCACAAAATAATTGTTCAATGCCATTCATTTCTAATTTGGAAAATGTAGCTTCCCACCACAGGCGGGAAAGGCTTCCAAGTCGGCCAATCTAATCATTCAATGAGTTTTTTCTCATTTCAAGAATTTTGTTTACATCATCTTTATTAAAAATCATTTCTACCTCATGCAATCCAAAGTTGGTAAATGGTTCATCATATAAATCGGCATACTCTTATTTTCTTTTATGCATAATCAACCTTTGCACCGTAGACAAAAACATTGTTTTGTCGGCATTATAATGAAATTCCAGTATAAAAGCATGAGACGCTTTCTGCACCAGGTCTTCAAAATCGAGAGATTTCCCAGCTTCAGCACATACTTTAAAAAATCGGCGATACCATTTATCTGCGAGGCATTATAGGTATTAATTGGAATTCCAAAATCAACATTGCGTCTGACATCAAGATTCCACCCCGCTTTTATTAAAAGGGGATCTATGAGGTTATACCTGGTTTCGGCTTCGTTTAGTTGGAGGTGATCAGGCATGAATGAGATAAGGCTTGCAATCCCCTAAAATAATAAAATACATGCACTTTGCAGTGAGAAAAGGCCAAAAAACTGCCTTTTAAAAATGCAAAAAAATCAATAAAAATGCCCCGAATAAAAATGGGAAAAAGCCTCTATCATTCAACACTTAATCCGGCTTAATACGGATTAAGCTGCTTTTTAAGGATTTAGCGTCATAATCCGGATTAATGCAAATAAAGCCTTTGAACAAAGCTAAATGAGATGAAAAATATTCAAAAGCAACCAATAAAATTATCAAGATAAACCATTACATCGCTTTCATTGACAAATTAAACTTATAAATAGCCGCTCTGGTTAACAGCACCGCATTTGCCATCATGCTGTCAATACAAAAAAATCTGGTGTATGGGTAGCCGGAACAAACACTCTGTTTTCTCAATTATCCATAATCTCCACAAACGTAAACATCCACTTCACCGGATTTTGCCATTCCCCCTTAAACGTACCTATCGGTGCTTTTATTAAAATCGTATTCCATCCCTTTTGCAAATAAACTTTTGCAGGTTTCCTGTATTCAAACCCTTCATCAATCAACGATGTTTCTAAACTTCCTTTTTGGCCTGCATGTTTCCAATCGGGAGGCGGAATTAATTTTCCATTCACCCAAACCCTGCTGTTTTTATAATCCCACTCACCGGCAGGTGGAGAATCAGTAGCATTAGCACGGCCAATGTTATTAAATCCAATCCAGAATTTTTTTTCACCAGTTTCGTTACTCCATATTTTTCTTACTGCATAATAAGTAGAACTGTCCTGTTGATTATCGAGATGGGAGCCAATCATCGGAGACCAGAAATGCCGCAACCAGATAGTACCCCCAAAAACTGAAGGATAATTTTTTAATTGTAATGTATTAATAAAAGAAGCCGCTTCGGGTTCAAATACCGTCTCTGTCTTTCCTTTATTAGCGAAGGGGCCTATCAATTTCCATTCTATATCACTTTGCCTTACATAAGGAAAGGAAAGATTTTTAAAATAAAGTGAGCCATGTTCCAGCAAACGGTTCTCAAACTCAACAAACGCATTATAACGTTCGTTACCGGGTGAGCCTACATCTGATAAATAATTCCTCCAACCGCCGCCTTGCCAGCATCTTTCAGCAAATGAAAGCATTACGGGATATACAGCATTCATATTAATTAAATCTTCTTCCTTTTCCACTTTTCTGTCGGGCCAGTTGCAAAGTATGGCCCCCAATTTATCTTTGCCGCCAACCGATGTATCACAAACCTGGTGGTTAAATGTTGCAACCACCCCGTCAAAAGGGTCGAAATGATTCAGGTATAAATGCCGTGAATCAATAGCAGGATACTTATCTTTTGGCTTTGCATTACCAACCCACATTTGCATTAACGTTCCTTCCGGCAAATTACCGCCAGGGTCCCATGCCACTACTGTTTTACCCAGCGATTTCAATAAATCAACCATTTGGGGAAGAAACTCCTTGTTAGTGATTTCAACTTCATCACCACCAATATGTACATAGGGAACATCAAACTCCCGGCACAATTCAGTTAAAATATTTTTACAAATGGTCACTCCTTTTTCACTTTGCATATCCACCCCCATTGCCCGTTTAAACGCTGCGCTGTGGCCCGGCATATCAATTTCCGGAAGAAAAGTAATTTGTCGTTCCCTACAATAGTTTATTAGTTCTTTTATCTCAGCTATTGAGTAGAACTTACCGGCATTGCGTTGCATATTTTTTGCAGCAGTTAATTGAGGGTATCGCCTACTCTGCATCCGCCAGGCAATATCTTCGGTAGCATGAAAATGAAAAATATTCAGCTTGTACGCAGCCATCACCTCTATCTGCTGCTTCAACTGTTTGACAGATTGAAAATTTCTTCCCACATCCACCATATATCCACGAATGGGAAATGCCGGCCAATCGGTAATCTCACATGTGTTTATCATGCTGCCATCCCTCATTAATTGTTTCAATGTTTGCAGGGCATTAAATATACCATGTCCCGTATTGGCAGTTATGGAAATTTTATCGTTACTTACTTTTAATTGATATGCCTCATCAGGTTGCTCCGGAGCGTCAATTTTAGCCAAGTTCAGTTCAATAACTATTTTTTCGTTGCCGGAATTGGGTTTGATACTTGTATGCAAGCCTTTTTGAGCTAATTGCTGTTGCAATAGAACCGCCTCCTTTTGAAGTGTTTTTTCTTTTACAACAATTGTTTTGCATAAATAAATAGGAAAGCTGCCGTTATTCCATTGCAGCGATTGTGGTTTCGGAATCAACGATGGGTTTTGCTGCAGGCCGTACACATAAGGGAAGACTAAATGCTTCCAGAGCAAATAAGCTTCTCCCTTCAGGTGTAACCCATCGTTACTAAATTGAGTGTTTAATTTTCCTTCTGTATTACAAAATGCAGAATGCAAGTCAATGAAAGTATAATTATATTTTCCTGCGTTTTGCTTTAGTTGTTCATTTACTATTTTTATCTGGACTCCCTTGCTTGTATGTCCTGCAAATTTTCCATATATATCATTTACAGGCAACACACTTTGAACATATAACTTTGTTGATACTGTTTCCTGCCGCAAGTAAGAAGCAATGAATAAAATGTTTTTCACAACGCTGTCAGGCGATATGTTCCTTGCCAAATCATTTACTCCAATCATTAAAAATACTTTGGCAGGTTTTCGTTCCACTATTTCATCCAACCGGTTAATAATTCCTGCGGTAATATCGCCGCTAATGCCACGGTTTTTAACTTTAATATTATCAAAAAGATTTCCCCATTCACCTCCGTCAGTAATGCTGTTGCCAATGAAAATGATATCGCCTTCTGTTTTTGGTAATGCTTTGAACAATGACCAGCGCTGGTGATAATAGGTGGAGAAAAGGCTGTCGGGATACTGTGGCAGTTTTAATTGTGCTTTTCCAATTCCGGTTGCAAAGAATAAGAATATAAATTCCAAAACAACTGCTGCATAGATTTTTCTGTGCACCATATATTAATAAAATGATTTTTGAGAAACTACAAATCCTGTTGGACGAACTATTGTTATGATTACATTGCCGTCGTTCAGGGTATCTACTTCAAGGCTAATTTTTTCACCGGGTTTTACATCCGGAATAGGATAAGCTTTTGTTATTGCATAATTATCTGTTCTATCAGATACATATAATTTATACCCACTTACAGTATGCTGAGGAAGACCAAGACTGCCGAATATAAGTACATTCAGTTTCCCCTTTTTCCACCGGTTAATGTTTTGCACTTCTACAGGTGAAGATAGCTCCCTTAATACTTTCATGGAGGGTTTTGGGTTGCCGTACATATCGTACACACCATGAATACGTCTGCGGTATTTTGTTGTATCAGATGTGCCGGGATAATGAGTGCGGTAATCGGTAAGGTCAAAATAGATTGCCCCCTCTACATAGGATTTACTTTCGTAAATGCCCATGTGGTAAATAAGGTCTTCCATTCTTCGTTCATCACCGCCTTTAAAATTAGGCTCACATAAACCAAACTCCGAAATCAGAAAAGGTTTATCAGGATAAGAATGATGAATACTGTCCATGTAAGTTCCTATTTGTGCCACCGGCAGGTTCCACCAACTGCCGCCATACTCATTCATCATTACATAATCTCCTAAACTACCTGCATCGGGTTCAAAGGGTTTGCCTGAAAAGTAACCCCATGTCAAAGTATTGCTTACATAACTTACAAAGCGGGAGGGGTCAAGCATTTTTGCTTTTGCAATAAGTGCTGTGATAAACTGTTTCATATCTGCATCCCTTCCACGCAATTCATTGCCTACACCCCAGGTAATGATGGATGGATGATTGTAATGATTGCGTATCATTGTTTCCAGTTGACGGAATGCAATAGTTGTTATGGTATCGTTGGTTGGAGTATCGCTGCCCCACAGGGGTACTTCTTCTTGTATAAAAATGCCATTGCGGTCGCAAAACTCATAAAACACATCGTCCTGTTGAAAATGCACCCGGCTGAAAATGCAGTTAACATTTTTCATCAGCCTTCCCATGGCATTAATCAAAGAATCTGTTTCTGCAAAACCAAAGTTGGGATTGGAGCCAGCGGTCCATTCCACACCCATCAGCTTTACTCTCTCGCCATTTAAAAAAGTTTGGCCATTTACAAATTTTATTTCCCGGAAACCAATAGTGGTTGAAATTTTATCCGATGGTTTTTCTCCATTGATAACCGTTACATCAATGCGGTAGAGGTTGGGGAAATCAAAATGCCAGGGGTTAACTTTTGGCAAAGCGAGGTCAACTACTGCTTTGTTATTTTGCCATACCGGTTTTACGGTAGAAGTATAAATATTATTTTCCGTAGGCTGATTTTCTTCAGTAATGCTAATTGCGAATTTCACATTACTATTGGCTGCATCAAAACCCAGTTTTATTTTCAACTGCCCTTCATTAGTGGCAATATTTAGTTTGGGTTCTGCATGAATGTAATTTGCGGCAGGTTTATCACTCACTATTATCGCTGCTTTGCGGATAAGCCCACCATCATTCGGCCAGTCAAACGAATTGCCAAAAGGAACTTTATTTTTTCCGTAATCATTGTTTACTGCTACGGTAATAATATTCTCTTTACCATAATTTAATTTTCCATTCAGGCTCACAAAGAATTTATTAAACCCATCGCCAATATTTTCATAAACCCTTTTCCCGTTGATATAGATATAGGATGTGTGATTGATTGCTCCAAACTGTAATACCATATTTTTGTTTCTCCAATTGACAGGCACATCTATTTTTTTCTGATACCAGCCCCAGCCGTAATGGTTCTGATTTTCTTCCTCAGTATTCCAGGTGTGCGGAAGATTAACTATACGATTACCCGACAATATTTTTTCAAACCATTTTTCATTAAACCCTTCCGCTTTTTTATCAGTGGCAAATTGCCAATGGTTGTTTACAGCAATAGTATCCCGTTGCGCTACTACTGTAAAACGGCAATTGATTAATATTAATAGTAAGAACGTTTTTAGCGACATCCCATTTGTTTTATTATTCAACAATAATCTCATCCGCAAAAATCCATCCCGGTTTCCCTTCGCCACTATGGCCAGGCGGACAAAGATTATTTTTTGCTGTTACCCGGATATATTTTATTGCTTTTGCTGCAAAGGTTACTTTAAAATCGTACTGTGCCTTTTTTTCATTAATGCTTAATGGGTTGCTTACCGTTTGCAATTCTTCAAAATCAGCTCCGTTTGCAGATGTTTCAAACTTTACTGACTGCGGCAGGAAAATCCAGTCATTATAGTTCTGTAAACAACCTACTATTATACTTTGAATATTTTTTTCTTCACCTAAATCAATAGTAGCTATCAAGTCTTTCCCGCTGAAGCCATGCCAGTATTTACCAATTACATTTGTCCCTCTTATACCATCAGTTAAGGAATTGGGTCCGTCTGCCATATAATAACGGCTCACAGGATTTGTATAAGTAACATTTTTCCCAATCGCTTTGTGCATGACAAAAAATTGCTGTGCCGGCACAAGGCTCATGATTTTAGCATTCACCACCGATACAGCTTTCAGTACTAATGATGAATTTATATCAACCGGTTCTGTATATTTTTTACTTTGCAGGGTGGGTTGTGAACCATCGGTTGTATAATAGACTTCTCCTTTGTAAGCTTCTGTTGAAAGCGTTGCAAACAATAGGCCGTTTTGTGAAGCAGGTTTAATATCCACCTTAAAATTTCCTTTGCTGTAATGCAGTCCTTTCTGGTCAAATGCTCTAAAATGAGTTTGCAACCTGTCGTTAAACCCATTCCAGTTTCGTTTTTCTTTCGGGCTCCATACCACTTCTGCCAATGCAAGCATACGAGGCAATACCATATATTCCACCTGTTCGGCTGTGGTAATATATTCTGTCCATAAATTGGCTTGCGCACCCAACACAAATTTAGTTTGTTGTTCATCCAGTTCTTTTGGTATAGGTTCATACTCATATACCCGCTTTAAGCTGTTAAACCCACCAATAGCTAGTGGTTCGGTGGCGGGGTCACCCTGGTAGTGGTCGAAATATACCGGGTTACCGGGTGTCATTACTACATCATGATTCATTTTCGCTGCTGCAATGCCACCGGCTTCGCCACGCCAACTCATCACTGTTGCTTCGGGAGCCAATCCACCTTCCAGTATTTCGTCCCAGCCAATCATTTTACGATGTTTACCCACAATTAACTTTTCCATGCGTTTGATGAAATAGCTTTGCAATTCATCTTCGTCTTTAAGGCTTTCTGCTTTTATTCTTGCCTGGCATTTGGTGCAATTCTTCCACGGTGATTTATCTACTTCATCGCCCCCAATATGAATGTATTGAGCCGGAAACAGGTTTATCACTTCTGAATAAACATCCTGCAAAAACAAAAAAACACTGTCACTGCCCGGACAAAGGTTGGAAGACATGCCTGTATAATTGCCACCTGTAAGTGGAAGCTGCGGTTGTTGTGTACAACTCAGAAAAGGATATGCAGCAATAGCAGCTGCACTATGACCCGGTACATCCAGTTCGGGCACAATGGTAACATTGCGTAGTGCAGCGTAAGCAACAATTTCTTTAATCTGTTGTTGCGTATAATAACCTCCGTAAGTTGGTGCCTCGCCATCTACGGCTTGTGGTCTTTGTCCCCACACCAAATCCGTATGGTCAACCCTCCAGCCGCCCACCTGTGCAAGCTTTGGATATTTTTTTATTTCAATACGCCAGCCCTGGTCATCCGTAAGATGCCAGTGAAATGTGTTGAATTTATAAGCAGCCATTAAATCAATGTATTCTTTTACCAATTCAGGGGAAAAGAAATGACGGCTCACATCCAGGTGCATACCTCTCCATTTAAAACGGGGATAATCTCTTATTTCCAAACACGGAACAGTTAATGCAGCATTTGTTCTAACGGCAGGCAATGTTTGAAACAACGATTGCATCCCATAAATAATTCCTGCAGTGCTGTTGGCTGAAATTATGATAGAGACAGGGGTTACTATAAGTAAATAACCTTCGTCGCCTATACCTGGTACTTTTTCAAGTTTTAATTCAATAACTTTTGAAGTGCCTGCATTCTCAAAGAGATTTATCCCTGAAACACTCTCAATATAACCAGCGAAAAAACGAGCTGCCTCCTTCAAGCCTTTGCCAGATGCATTAAATTTTAGCGAAGTCTTATTGTCAATGATAAAACTGCCATTATTGAGATGAAAACTCACAGGTTGAGGAATAATGTTAACCTGCTGTTGCGCTGATAAATGAAGTGAAAGAAAAAACAACCCAAGTATAAAAAAGTATTTACTAAGCATATGTTTAATTTTTATTAATGATATTAATGCGCATTTGCAAAATACAAACCCATTTCTGCAAGATGCGGTTCCAATCTTGATGAAAGAATACGTAAACGAACCTGTGTAGCAGTTACATCTTCAAAACGTAATAACCGTTTATAACCTACTGTTGTACCTTCTGCCGCTTTCTTCCATTCTCCATCAACCCAATACTCCAAAACAAATTGTTCTATGCGCTGTCCCTTGCGGATGTTCTCCTGCAATGCAAGTACATTAAATGTCTGCACTTCTTTAAACCTGAACGTAAACACATTGCCTGTTGTTTTACCGCTTATTGCTGTTTCATCGTTTGCATCGGTCAGCAGTTTCAAGTTTTTGGTTGCGATTGCA
This sequence comes from Chitinophagales bacterium, assembly GCA_020636575.1. Taxonomy (GTDB): domain Bacteria; phylum Bacteroidota; class Bacteroidia; order Chitinophagales; family Chitinophagaceae; genus JJ008. Next base: position 24,075 of record JACJXP010000008.1, on the reverse strand, counting down.
TCTTTTAAAGTATTCTCTTGGAAAATGTTATTGAGCAGTTTTTTCCACTCCACTAAGTTTTTTACATCTGCCTCGTGCACCAACCCTCTTTTATCAGGCGGAATATTCAATAGTAACACCCCATTACGCCCAACTGAATTGAAGTAAATATCCAACAGCTTCTTCGGCGATTTTACTTTTTCATTTTCTTCTTCATGATAAAACCATCCTGGCCGGATAGACACATCGGTTTCTGCAGGATACCACACCAATCCGCTTGCACTCCGGATTTTATCACGGCTCCCTAAATCATTGCCCATCATATCGCCTTGTGGTTTAAACGCAATGCTTGTTTGAGAACCGGCAGCAATTTCGTTTTGGTTAAGATTATTTGCAGGAACTACGCTCCACTCTGTTTCTCTTCCATAACCTGTTTCTGTTCCCACCCAACGTACATCAGGACCCATAATGGCAATAACGGCAGAAGGTTGTAATTTCCGAATGACTTTATACCATCGTTCAAAGTCATAAACTTGTTTTTTGCCTTTTGGTCCTTCACCATTGGCGCCATCAAACCAAACTTCATCTATACTTCCATATTGCGTAAGTAATTCGGTAAGCTGTTCAATAAAAAAATCATTGTAAGCATCGCTGCCGTAAATTGGCGCATTCATATCCCAGGGAGAAACGTAAATACCAAAGCCAATTTTATTTTCCTTACAGGCATTTGCCACTTCTCTAACTACATCGCCTTTACCATTTTTCCATGGACTGTTTTCAACAGAGTGCTTTGTAGTTTTGGTTGGCCAAAGGCAAAACCCATCATGATGTTTGGCTGTAAGAATTACCTGTTTGACACCTGCTTCTTTTGCCACACGAACCCACTGTCTTGCATCTAAAGAAATTGGATTAAAAATATTCGGATCTTCTTTTCCTGTGCCCCATTCATTGTTTGTAAAAGTGTTGATACCAAAATGAAAAAAAGCAGTAAGCTCAAGTCGCTGCCATTGTAGTTGCCTGGCTGACGGTACAACATTCGCTGCTTTCCGGATGATTTCTTCTTCCGAATCGTTTGTATTCAATAGAACATAATTCTGCTGTCCTCTAACAATCGTAGTTATGAGTAATAAAAATGCAAAAGATAATTTTATTGCTGATATAAATTTCATTCATCAACTCTTTTTTTATTTAAAACTTCCATCTTACAAAGGCCTCCATTGCTTCATACTCTGCCAGGCCAAGTTTATTGTATAAATCGGCTGTGGCTTTATTCCGGTCTTCGGCCCGCTGCCAAAATTCTCTACTGTCTGTTCCCTGGAATACTACGCCATCTTTCTGCGACTGATGTTTAAAGATGCCATATCGTTTTTTTAATACCTGCTCCGGGCTCATTGGTATTGCCATTTCAATAATATCAATATCCCATTCAGCCCAGGCACCTTTGTACAACCATAGCCAGCAGTCTTTCATGAACTCAAGATGTTTTATTCGTTTTATAGCTGCGAATATCCCGTCAAGGCAAACCTTATGTGTACCATGAGGGTCCGCAAGGTCGCCTGCTGCATATATTTGATGTGGTTCAATTTGTTCAATCAATGCAGCGATGATATTGATATCATCATCGCCGATAGGTTTCTTTTCAATTGTACCTGTTTCGTAAAAAGGTAGATTGAGAAAATGAGCATTTTCATCAGGGATGCCCACAAAACGGCAGGTATTCTTTGCTTCACCTTTCCTGATTAATCCCTTTACAAATCTTAATTCGGGAATATCCGGTTCACCATTTTTCTTTTGTTTCAGACAAGCATCCGAGTTGTAAACTATTCTCTCAGCATCTGGCGAACTAATCTGGAACTGTCTGTTAAAATCTCTTACAAATTCAACAAAGCGAAAAGCCTCATCATCTGCCACTGCAATATTTCCGCTGGTTTGATACGCTACATGTACTTCATGCCCCTGGTCTGTCAGCCGCTGAAAAGTGCCTCCCATGGAAATAATATCATCGTCAGGGTGTGGGCTAAATATGAGTACCCTTTTCCGGGAAGGTTGTGACCTTTCCGGCCGGTGTGTATCATCTGCATCTGGTTTGCCACCCGGCCATCCTGTAATAGTGTGCTGCAGCCAGTTAAACACTTTGATGTTTATATCATAAGCATTGCCATGCAAAACCAGCAAGCTGCTTAACCCGTTTTCATTATAATCGTTATTGGTAAGTTTTAATATTGGTTTTTCACACGACAAAGCAAGATGTATAACTGCTTTCTTTACCAATTGCTTTGTCCACTCCACGTCTTCTGTTAACCATGGCGCTTTTCTGCGTGTAAGTAATGCTGCGGCTGTTTCATCTAAAATAAATGAAGCAGTATGATGTGCCTGTAAATAAGAGGCAGGTAAAAATTCTGAAACAGGCCCCTCAACAGCCTGTCTGACTATTTCAGATTTTTTCTCCCCCCATGCCAGCAATACAATTCTTTTAGCGCTGAGGATGGTTTTTACACCCATCGTAATTGCCCTTCGGGGTACATTAGCTATACCTGAAAATTCTGTTGCAGCATCGGAACGGGTTATTTTGTCAAGTGTTATAAGACGGGTAAGAGAACTTATATTTGAACCGGGTTCATTAAAACCGATATGCCCGTTTCTACCTATGCCCAATAACTGAAAATCTACTCCTCCTGCATCTTGTATCAGCTTTTCATACTGTTCGCAAAGTTGCTTAATACTTTCCAAACCGGCCTGACCATCCGGAATGTGGCAGTTACCCGGGTTTATATCCACATGGTTAAATAAGTTCTCTTGCATAAAGTGCCGGTAGCTCTGTTTTGATTCAGCTGGCAGGGGATAGTATTCATCAAGATTAAAACAAATTACATTCCTGAAGCTAAGCCCTTCCTCCCTATGCATCCGTATCAGTTGCCTGTATATTTTTTTTGGCGTTGAGCCGGTAGCCAATCCCAACACAGCATTAGTTCCTTCTTTTTGTTTAGAGCGTATAAGCTGAGCTATTTCAGCAGCCACAGCCTTGCAGGCTTCATCTGCATTACTAAAAATGGTTACAGGTATTTTTTCATAAGAAGTAACAGGTTGAAGGAGCTGATTGTCTGTTATCATGTTTTTTACTTTACAGATATTTTAAAAGTTGACGCTGGTAGATTTTCAGAATTAACAAGATTGCCATCGCTGAAAGGTTTCCAGCCATAATAAATGAATTGCGGTTTTGTATTAACAGGGATAATAATTCCGCTATCGCCAAGGATTGCTTCTGCATCGTTTTTCCCATCTATTGAAAATCCCCTCAAAGGATTTCCATCAGATGTTTTTAATCCCTTCGCTATGTATTGAAACGAAATAATAATTTTTCCATTCACATACTTTGCATTGACTGGAAGCGGCCCTGACGGAACAATATTCTGATGATAGGTTTTATTCAAGGCCCATCTTGCCAAACGTTCACCTACATCTTTTTTATTAGTGGGATGTACATCGTTTTTGGAACCAATATCGCTGCAAACAGCCATACCGCTATGCGGAATCAACTGAAGCATTTTTCTTTGCTCATCCCTGAACTTTGGCCAGAAATGACTTTTGTATTTTGCAGTATCAATAGATGACAGCTGAACAAAATAAAAAGGCAATGTTGTTTGCCCCCATTGTTTCCGGTAGTCATCTATCATTAATTTTGATAAGGCCGCATACTCATTTACTCTTTGAATTTCCTGCGAATTGCTTTCACCCTGGTAAAAAAGTATCCCCATTACAGGCATTGATCGTAGTGGCACAATACCTGCTTCATAAGCAAAGCCGGGTTTATAGGCATGGTTTGGCCCCATGTCATCTCCAATTGCATTAGGATTACTCCCTACATTTTGTTGTCCCCGTTCTCTTGCCCAATACGGGGTATTGTTATTCTGTAACCAATTACCCGTGAATCTTCCGGCAAACTCCTTATTGCTTTGTAATACATCCCTGCTGATGAAAGACTCGAGCGGGGCTCCACCAACGGAAAGATTAATCAATCCAACAGGAATATTTTTATTACTTACAATTGATTTGGCAAAATAGTATGCCACAGCACTCATTGTTTTAATGGTGCTGCTGTCGCAAACTTTCCAACCGTTCCATAAATAAAAACTGTCTTTAGTCAATCTGCGGTTGAGTGAATCGGCATAAGCAACACCATAAACATACTTCCCGGCAAATGGCGGATTAGTAAAACGGACAAGCGGTTGGTTAGCAAAATTTTTCTCCTCCTTCCAATGCATTTCTCTTTGCATTGTCCATTCCATATTAGATTGACCTGAACAAATCCAGATGTCGCCGATTAAAATATTTTTCAGTTCAATCTTTTCTTCGCTGCTTCGTATAATAACTGATTGAGGTTTTGTATTTGCAACTTGCTTATTAAAATAAACACTCCATGATGAATCAATCTTTACAGTAACCTTCTTTATACTTTTTGCAAACGAAATTGTAATTGTCTTTCCCGGAATTCCTTTACCCCAAAAATGTACAGGTTTATCCCGCTGTAAAACCATATTATCAGAGAAAACTGGCGCAACTCGAAGTTGCGCAGCAATAGACACAGGAAAAACAAAAAAACTAATCAAAAACAATTTCATCTTTTTTTGTACTTATTTTAGACAATTGCAAACCTGCGACTACCAATACTACTCCGACAATTGTATAGATACTGATCACATCTTTCATCCACCATGCAGCGATTAAAAACCCGAATAATGGGCAGAGGAATAACCAAAGCCCTGCCCTTACAGGATTGACACTTAAAAGCCATAGCCACAACTGTACGGCAATTATAGAAACCGGAATCGCCAGCCATGTTACGGACAACCAAAATGCTATGGTGAAATGATTTTGTTCTTGCTTATATGAAATCATTGCGGCTGGTAACAAAAACAATCCACCCAAAAATGTTTGCCATCCATTAATAGTTAGTAAGGAAATTCCGTTCCATTGCTTTGATGAGAAATAAATAGCGGCTGCAGAGTAACACATCATACTAAACAACAAAAGAAGCAAACCATTGGCTGTTACAGAAGCATTGCTAAATAATGGCCATGCAGCACAAGTAACGCCGATGGCACAAACCATTAATGAAAGAATGAGCGGCCATTTCATTTTTTCTTTTAGGAAAAAGACAGAAAGGAAACTGATAAATACGGGATTGGTAGCAACAGCCAACGCACCAATACCTGCCGTTACTGTTTGCATAGCTATTACATAACAGCCGAGATAAAAAGTGATGTTCAGCAACCCATATATAGCTATTTGCTTCCATTCGCTGCCTACCGGCAACCTTTCACCCTGTACTACATGTGAAATAAACAAAAGGATAAACGCTGCTAATGCAAACCTTACGATTGCAATAATCAAAGGTTGCGCCACTGCTAATCCTGCCTTGGTTGCAGTGGATGCAGAAGGCCAAAGGATGGCAAATAGTAATCCGCCAGCCAGCCATTTTAGTCCCCCTGTTTTTGAAATTGACATTTTATTGTTTTATTTCTATAAAAGAAAACAAGTACTTTCTTGCTGACCAACGGCAATCAATTTTGCTTTGTACCCCTTCTTAATTTTCCCCAACTCATTGTCCAGGCTCATCAATTTCGCCGGATATAGGCTGCACATTCTTATGGCTTCTCCCATTTCAATACCGCAATGATTCACCAAATTCAGCATTGCCTTGTGCATAGTTAATGCCGAACCACTTAAAATACCTGCGGTTTGGTATTTGTCTCCCGTCAATTCATGCTGGTAAGGCCCTTTATTGGTTTTAGTAACTGCGTCCGTAATTGCAAACAACCTTTCTTTCATTACAGCCTTTGCAATACGCACTGCCGCATAGTCCGCATGATACCCATCGGGGATAATACTTGCCATTATTTTATCATCGTCCAGTGCGGCGCCTGCAAGGCCAGGTTCCCGGTGTAGCAAAGGACTCATAGCATTATACAAATGTGTAACAGCTTTTACACCATTGGCAAAACTTGCTTTGGCTTCTTTATATGTAGCATTGCTGTGCCCAGCAGAAATAATAACACCGGCACTACAAATAAGGTCGATTACTGCGTTACTGCACTGCTCAGGAGCAAGAGTTATTATTTTAATTACACCATCTCCGTATTCAAGCAATTCCTTTACCTCTGACAGTAAAGGCGGATGGACGAACATTTCTAAGTGAGCTCCTCTTTTTAAGGGATTAATCCATGGGCCTTCCAGGTGTATTCCCAAAACGCCCTCGCCACCTGTACTCCAATAGTCCTTAACAGCATCAATTGCCTTTTTAAAAACATCGTAACTGTTAGTAGCAACAGTCGGTAAACAAAATGCTGCACCACCACACCGGCAATAATTATTTAATGCAGATAGTGACTCTGTTTCAGGGAATTGAGATAGTAATTTTCCATAAGCTCCATATATCTGCAAATCGATAAACGCCGGTGAAAGGATTGAACTACCAAAATTATTCACTGTGACATCATAAGAAAGTTCTTTCTGCGGAATCACATCTTTAACCAGATCATCATCTACAATAATTGCATGACTGTTGAGCCATTCTTCACCAGTGAAAATTTTATCTGCTATGTAAACTTTGTAAGAATTCAAAAGATGGTAATTATTTGACTGTTGGCATAAGATGTTGATTTAGTATTTGCATACAATACCATTCCTGCCGGGGCAAATGAAATGGCCCTTTGTATAAGTTACCTTTTGCCGGTTGCGCTACTGTGCCATCCCTGTGTAGGTAACCAACCCATTCGCCATGTTTTGTATCATGAAAATGTTTATAGGCATAATCATGCACCTGTTTATGCATGGCTGCATATTTATTATTACCAGTAACCAGATATGCAAGCAGTGTGGCAATAATTGTTTCATTATGCGGCCACCACATTTTCATATCCTGCCAATATTCTTGTACAGGTTTATTGTACACATCCCTAAAGTAAAGGATACCCCCATATTCCTTGTCCCAACCTCTTTCCCACATATAGTCAATCATTCGGCATCCCAAATCAATCAGTCTCTTATCGTTATTTCGGTAAATGGCTTCGTGCAGTATAAACCAGGCTCCTTCAAAGGCATGGCCGGGGTTCAGTGTTCTTCCGTCAATATGGTCTATGATGCTGCCGTCTGGCGCCACCTGCTCCATCACGCATTTAATATCATCTTTTACAAAACTGGTTTCAATTTCAGTAATCCACGTTGCTATCCACTCATCACATCGTTCATCACCAATTGTTTCCCGCAGTTGCTGTGCGGTATTCATTAAAATCATTGGTACCCCGATACCTTTTGAGGGCCTTGCATTTGTATATTTTGCCGGTAACAGGCTGGGAGTGGTGGCATATTCAATACATTTTCCAAAAACAAATCTTGCTTTTTGTGCCGCTTCTTTATCACCACTGGCCTTTGCATACGCTGCTGCAGCTATCACATAAAAAGTTTCAGAAAAAAAATACCTGCGTTTTCTTATTGGCCTTCCATCCCTGGTTACATGAAAAAACATTTGCCCATCGGTATCAAAGCAATGGGTATTTAAAAACTCGTAGCCAAGCTTTGCACCATCTAACCATTCCTGCTTTTTCTCAACTGTATTGTATAATGTTGAAAGCATCCAGGTAGCCCTTCCCTGAATCCACACTGCTTTATCATCATCAATCAGGCTGCCATCGGCATCCCTCATCAGCAAAAAACCGCCACATTCTTTATCAAAAGAACGGGGGAACCAAAATGGAATGGTATTGTTCAGCAACTGGTTTGCATAAAAATCCTTAAAAGCAATTAAATCTGTTTTTGAATAGTTCATTGACATATTAGTTTCGTTATTTCCATTTTACAACTGCGAACACAATTTCTGAGTAGTTTTCCTTTTCATATAAAACACCAATCACATTTTTATTCAACTTCACTATATCGGAATATGCCACATAATCTTTTCTTTTATCAGTGTAAGGGGCAGGGTTTTTTGCTAATAGAAATATTTTCTTCCATGTTATACCATTATCGTAGCTAATCCTAAGTGTAAGGTTATCCCTGCTGCCTGTATCTGCTGCATTACAAAATGCAAGGATATTTTTCCCTTTCTTTTTTCCGATTGTGAGAATGCTTCCCTGGCAAACCGGGTCGGGCAGGTTCTTATCAAAATAAGTGGTGTCCCATGTCTCACCGGCATTGCTGCTGATGCCGATAATCCTTGCCCGTATATCACCTTTTTGGTTTCGGCTGTTAAACATCAATTTGCCATCACTTATTTCCGCCGCCATAGATTCATTACTGCCCGGAACTTTCAAACTGGCGCCTAGATGAAATGTTTTGCCGTGGTCGTCGGTATAAAATCCATGTGCATCGTAATCTTCAGCCTGCATTTGAGGGCCGCCTGCCGAATGGTTTGCCGCCACATAAATCCTTCCTCTATATTTTCCTGATTGAAACTGCATGGCATGACCTGGTGTGTTAGCATAGGTTCTCCAATCTTCTTTAAAATTGTAAGCAGGATTTGTTTGTGGTTGATAGGGACGATGCACTTGTAAAGTAATATCCGTTGGTTCAGTCCAAGTGCGGCCGCCGTCAGTTGATGTTTTATACCAAACTTGTTTATAGCCTTTTCCTTTTCTTACCTCACCTTCATGATTATTGCCGGTGTTGTAAAAAAGAAAAATACGGCCCTGAGGATATTGTGGGTCGGTAAGGTCAACAACGGGAGCAGGGTTGCCACATTGCAGCGTATCAAACTCTGCAACGTATTGTAATGCACTCCATGTTTTTCCTTTATCTGCGCTTCGCTTCATTACAATATTAATATCGCCAAAATCTCCTGCGCCATGGACACGGCCTTCGGCAAAAGCCAATAGTTCGCCATTAGGCAATGAAATGATGGCTGGTATGCGATAGCTTTTATGCCCTTCTGTGCCCGATGTAAAAACAGGAACAGTTTTGTATTGGGCAATGCTTTTACTAAAATTAAATGCTGTAATGATGATTAAAAATGCGTATTTCATTTCCCTTTTGTAGATTTTTATTACTTTATTATTTCACTCACCGCTACTTTTACAAAATATAAATCCTTTGTACCCTCGTATAAAATGCCAATGGTGTTATCATCAATCTTTGTTAATGATGAATAACCATAACACTGCCGCTCATCAATCAGCAATTGATGAGCAGCAATCCAGGTTTGTCCCAAATCCAAACTTGCTTTAATAGTTATGTTCACCCTGCCCGACGATGAATTTGGGTTGCTGAAAAACAAAACATCTTTCATTGTTCCATTTACATTCACTTTTGCTTTTATCAGGCTACCCATACAAACCGGGTCGGGCAATGTATTGTAAGATGTGGAATGTTCCGTCCAGTTGGCACCCATGTTTGATGTAGTAGCTACGCTTCGGAAGCTACCACGGTTGTCCCTCATGTTCAGCATCAGTGTACCGGGTGTGGTTTCCACCACCTGGCTTTCGGTAGTGTTTGATTTTGGGCCAAGAATTTTTCCTTTCCATGTAGCACCCTGGTTATCGCTATAAATAATGGTAGAGTAGGGAACATTTGCTGAGGTCCAGTATTGCGATGCAAAAACTAATTTACCATCCTGCATAGCAATACCACTGCCGGGGCCATTGAAAAATATCTTCCAAACAGGTTCTTTTATTTGTGGTGTGATGGTATAAGGAGCAGACCATGTTACTCCATCGTCTGCACTGCTTACTAATACAAACTGGCCGGTTGAGTCAGGTGATATACCACCGATGGAGCCTGCAATGGAACGATTGCCTTTGCTCCACAATGCGGCAACAAATATTTTTTTTGTAACAGGGTCAAATAAAATGGTTGGGTCGCCGATTCCGTTCTGATCATGCGGTGGGCCCATATCCATGATGACTTTCATCGACTCCCATGTTTTACCACTATCGGTACTGCGGCTTAGGCCTACGTCAATATTGCCCGGTAAATCTGCACTGCTATTGTAACGGATATCATAAACTGAAAGCAATGTGCCTCTGTCGGTTTGTAAAATGCCCGGTATGCGATAGGTGTTTACATTATCATCACCGCCTTTGCGAACAGCTATACCGGTAAGTTTAGTATAAACAGAAGTACCCTGGTCAATAGACAGCTCTTTTGCAGCAGCATCAATCAGCTTTGTAGCATGCAGTTCAACTTTATTATTTATTGCAGCATCATTCTTCAGTACTACGCTCAGCCAGATATAGTGTATGCCTGGATGCAGGTTTAAAGTTACCGGAATATCAAATGAAGCGGAAGAAGGAGTAACTGAGCCAATAAGGTTGTTGGCAGCAAATACATCACCCGATAAATACGCATCTACTTTCTGCACTTCACCTAAACCGTTAGCATTTATAGTACATTGTATTTTCCTGTATTGTTGTTCCAGGTTTCCAGAAAATATTTGTACAACAACACGAAGGAAAGGGTTTGCAGTTATTCCCTTTAGTACAGGTGTGGCAGGTGCAAAAGCTGATGCCGTAATTTGCCCCGTTGGTGGTGGCGAGGTGGTATTTTTCTTGGAGCAATTAAAGCCGCTAAGCAGCATTAAGAGGAAGCAAGGCCAGAAATTGTAAAGTAGTTTATGCATAATCTTATTTTATCATTCAACAAATTCATTTGTCCTTGGCCGTAAAAAAGAAAGTTGAATAATCAATGCAAGCAGGACAATACCAGCAAGCATAGCAAACCCTTTCCCCAAATTGCCTGCATCGGTTGATTTGCCAAGCAGGTCTGTTATAAATGCACCGGCAAAAACACCCGTCATATTCATAAGGCCATAAGCAGTGGCTCTGTATTTTTTTGAAACAAACTGGCAGAGTATAGGCATATTGTTGGCGTCAAACATGCCGAAGCCAAAACCAAAACAAAATGCTGCGCCAATAACAGCAAACAGCGAATGGCCAAAGCCTATAAATAATAAAGCAGGAATAGTTAATCCTAAACCAATGGCACTGGTGTAAATTCTTCCTCTTAAATTTTTCTGCACCCAACGGTCAGATAAAATGCCACCGAAGATGACACCGAGAAAGGAAGATGCAGCAATAGTGATGGTGGACAGCGGGCCTGCTTGTGCCATATCAATGTTCAGGTTCTCAGCAAACAAAGTGGGAAGCCAGTTTTTTATTCCCCATCCCGGTAAGCTGGGTATGGCGAAGTAGAAAAGAATAATCCAAAAAGCAATATTGGTAAATAACAACCCAAGCCCTTTCAGCAGATTGGAATTTTTATTTGTTTTATGAGTTTCACATACAGTTTGAAGCGTATCTACTTTTTTATCTCTCAAAAAAAGAATTAAAACAACAGAATATACAATACCAATAATTCCGAATGAATGAAATGCAGACTGCCAGGAAAAGCTGTGTGCTATTGTAGCGCCAAAGCCTCCCAATGCCTGGCCCATATATAAGCCCGTCATGTGTATGCCTACGGCAAGGGACCTGGTTTTGGAATCATGAAATTCGACTATAAGAGCTAAACCAGCCGGTATGTACAAAGCCTCGCTTATACCCATGATTGCCCTTAGCCAATATAACTGGTCAAATGTTTTTGCATACCCCATAGAAAAGGTAACTGCCGACCATACAAACAAGCTGCCAACGATTAGCCATTTCTTGCTTATCCTGTCGGCAATCATTCCGGCGAAGGGGCTCATACACCCATATATCCACAGAAACACAGCCATTAACCGGCCAAAGTTGGTGGCAGTCTGCAGCTCATGTATATCCACCATCATTGATGGTTTCATAGTGCTGAGCATCTGCCTGTCCATATAGTTCAAAAGGGCCACTACCCAGAGCAGCCCTACTACTATCCAAGGATATTTCTTTGAATGCATCATTTTAGCCAGCGTTTGATTTTTGCCATTAATATTTTTGGTGTACGTACTCCGGCTTTTATTTCGCCGCAGGGAATATATACATCCTTATCCCATAATAAAGCCGTAGTAGTTACCGGAGTTTGATAGGGTAATACACCTGATGGTTTACATTTACCGGTAGTTATATCATAAATGAGAATTTCTTTACTAAACCCTGGATGAGCAGCCAGTAGTTTATTTTTTTGCTGAATAAGCTGTTCCTTTTCCTGTTCATTCGTTGTTTTTGTAATAGCTGCAATATATTCTTCTACTTTGCAAAATGTAGTGCCTCTGTCGCCTCCAAATAAAATAAATCTGGAATTACCAACTGCAATTCCTGTTCCTGCTGACAATGCATAAGGTAATGGAGACAATTCTTTCCATTGCCTTATAGATGTATTAAATTCATATACCGAATTATAAAATTCGCTTACTCCTCCTTGATTTCTTTTTCTACCCCCGGCAAGGTAAAGGTTTATATATCCACCTTTTTTTATAGCAGCCAAAACAGAATGGGATGCCGGCTTAGGCAGATCTGCCAATTCTTTCCACCCAGATTCGGTATTGTTTAAATTTAGCGACCAGCACTTATTTGAAACGGCAGTATTACTTTCACCTCCTACTACAAAAACAATATTGCTACAGAAAGTAGCTGAGGCATTTGTAACCGCTAAGGGAAGATTGGGGAGTTGTTTAAAAACAACAGTTTTTGAAGCATCATCCCATTGAAGTAGAAATGCTTTGTCTGAAATTCCTGATTCGTTTTCTCCACCTCCAAAAAAAACCCCTTTGGGTGTGGTGCAATTAGCTGTATAGGCAATATTCTCAGGTAGCTTGAAGTTGCCTTTTAGCCCAATTAGACGTTTGTTTCTTTTTGCAAAAACAAAAATGCTATTGTAATATCTTTTTTTTCCTCCCTGCCAGGGCATCCTGTCGGGGAAATTGGCCCCTCCGGCAACAAACATTTTGTTATTGTCAACCCCAGTAACAGGGCCCGCAACACCAGGTGAAACAAGTTGCCCGTCAAGTGGGGGTAGTTCACCTGCAATTTGCCAGGTGAGATCTGATGTTTTTTTTTGCGCAAAAAGCTCCACTACTGAAAACATAAAAAGTAAGATTGGTATCGATTTATTGAGTTTCATTTCAATTTCGCCGAAGGAATTTTACTACTTAAGTCGGTTTTTTGTGGTAGCGATGAACAAAAGCTACTAAAACTGATTTGAATTGTATCGTTTTTAAATTGTTCAAATTCAGTTTGACTCATGTTCTTCACCGGAAGGCGGAACTCTCCGCAATCAAGGCCAATCAATTTCATATAAGCCTTGCCCGTGGCAATGCCGCCATATTTACCCAATAATCGTATCATGTCAATAGATTGCTGCTGCAGTCGTTGAGCCTTTTCGAGGTCGCCAGTATTAAAGGCATTTATCAATTCATAATAAAGTGGCGCAGCATAATTAAATGTGCTCCCCACAGAGCCTTTTGCACCAACTGATAGCGCCGGTAGCATATTCTCGTCTCGTCCCCAAAGCATATCATATTTTCCATTTTGAAAGTTTATGCAGGAAAGGAAATCCATGAAATCTTCATGAGTATATTTTATTCCGGCAAAGTTTGGAATCAATCCATCTATCGCTTTTAGCAAATCATACATTGGAAAACCAACACCCGTTAATACGGGAATATGATAATAATAGAAAGGCATATCAGGCACTGCGGATGCTACTTCAGCACAGCATTTAGCCAGCATTTCCACATTGGTTGGTTTAAAATAAAAGGGGGCGGTAAATGAAATGGCATCCAGTCCAATTTCCCGGGCATGTAAAGCCAGTTCTTTACAATCGGCCAGGCTGGTGCCGCCTAATAACGGCATTACTATAAAATCCTTATCCGTCTTTGAGCATTCAGCCCAGGCTTCAGCTACTGCTTTTTTTTCGCTTATCGACATAGATACACCTTCACCGGTAGAGCCGCAGATGAAAGCACCGGTAACTCCGTTTGCTTTTAACATTTGATAATATGCGGAAATGATGGATAAATTTATTGAGCCATCTTTGTGCATTGGGGTGAATGGAGCAGCTATTAATCCTGATAAATTCTGAACTATCATAATTTGAATTTTAAATTGTAAATAAAGTACTGAAAATCTCAAAATACCAGGGGCATTAAAATGCCCCCGGTTTTGATTGCTTATGCTTGCTATATGAGAAACAGAGTTAGTGCACCTGATCTAACAAAATCATAAATTAATGCCTACCAACCATAGAAAAATCAATCCCTGTTATTAAGAAAAGCAAGACCATTGTCTTTAGTAGTCGTTCATAAATAAGAACTGTTCAATTAAGGCAATAATTGGGACTATTTTAGCTACTTCGAAAACACAAGTTTGCACTTTACAATTAACTACGCAACACTCAAATCAGTTATTCTCTTTTAATATCCCTTTTATGTGATCAACCGCATGCTACCCTGATCTTTTTACTTTGCAGCAACATGGATAGCATGAGATAAATCGTAGCAGAGGCTTTCTTCTTCCCCTTTATTGAGTTGCTTAAAAAGAACCGGGAGCCTTTAACAGCCCCCGGTCTACGACTGCTCTGCTTCTGCTTGCTAACGAGAACTAATTTTAAACATTCCCATCTCAAAATGCAGGATAACCGGGTGTTTGTACAAGTGCCCTATTATTTGTTAATGAATTTCTATCAATTGGCCAGAGCACCTTAAAGGCCTCGGATTGCAAAACGCTGGTATGTTGAAATACATAACTATCACCCATTCGTCTCAGGTCGTGCCACCGCTTACCTTCAAAAATAAATTCAAAAAATCGCTCCTGAAGGATTGCCTGCTTTGGGTCAGCATCAACAGCTTGATTGGGATAACCTAAAGTGCCAGCATTGTAATTTGCCCCATATCCTCTCGCCCTAACTAGGTTGATTTCAGTAGCCGGATTTTGACCCAGGATAATTTTTGCTTCAGCAATTAATAAAAGTAAATCTGCATAACGGTAGATCGGGAAATCATTAGTGTAAACTCTAGACCCCTGGTTTTGCTCACCTTCATATTTTTTGACAAAACATCCTGCTATTAAATAAACACCAGGAGAAGGGCTGTTATAGGCTGATTGAATACTAAACCATTTTCTGCTATCAAGATCATTAAACTTTCTAAAAGTGGAGACAGGTATCGGAGCCCGAAGTAGACCACCCCAGTTATCCTGCGTTACATTGAACTTTCGATTATTCAGTGAATCATAATAATTGGCTAATAAGGCTGTCTGGGGATAAAAAGTACCTGCAAATGGCAATGAGCTTTCATTCAGCAAATATCTGTTAGCTAATATTATTTCGCTATTCCCCTTATTATTATAGGCAAAAATATTTGCAAATGAACTCTGCAAAGAAAGGGAAGAAATATTTGTCTGAATATCTGTTAAAGCATTTAGGGCGGTTGTAGCATCGGTATTGCCACCGCTTCTGTGTGCTGTCCATAAGAAAACTTCAGCCTTCAACATTAATGTTGCGGCTTTTGACCAATATGA
Organism: Chitinophagales bacterium; assembly: GCA_020636575.1. Lineage (GTDB taxonomy): Bacteria > Bacteroidota > Bacteroidia > Chitinophagales > Chitinophagaceae > JJ008. Next base: position 8,680 of record JACJXP010000008.1, on the reverse strand, counting down.
CTTCGTATTCCTAAACGAATAATCTGATCCAAAGCTACTAAGTGAATTTTCAATATCAGACTTGATAAGTGCCATTACTTCATCAGCAGGCGATGCAGCTTTAGCCAGATTGGATACGTCAATAGCAGTAACGGGGTCTGTTTGAATAACCACATCCCCCCATGCCCTTGTAAGTTGAAAATAGTAATAGGCCCTCATTCCATATGCAATACCTAAGTAGTAATTTTTATTTACAGGTGTCACTACAGTAGTTGCATCTAATTTGCTAATAAGCAAATTTAATTGCACAATATTGCTGTAAAACCCACCGAAGTTACTTACACCCGGTGCATCCAAAGTCAACAGTTGCAACCACATTCTTTCAACACCTTGTGTTGCTTCACCAGTGAAAGTTCCTGCACTCCCGGGTTCTGTTCCAAAAATATCAGAACGCATTTCTCCCAGCGCCTGTATGGCTGATGTATGACCTCTGAAGCGGGAATGTAGTCCCGAAACAAACGCATCAAAATGTTCAGGTGTTTTCCAGTAATTGGCGTCACTTATGCTGCTGATTGGAGCCAGATCCAGTTGTTTTTTACAAGAACTGGCAAGAATTATCACGCCACAGCTCAATAGTATATAATTAATAATTTTTTTCATTTTAACTTTTTTAAAAGTTTTATAATGTTACCTGTAAGCCAAACACAAATGATCTTGGCGTAGGATAGTTTCCTCTGAAAAGCCCATCTGGTTTTGGCTCGGGTGAGTTGCCAGAAAACTTAGTTATGTAAAACAGATTATTAATATTTACATAAACTCTGGCCTGTGATAATACTTTTGTTTTGGATAAAAGTTCCCTGCCAAAATCATATGAAACTGTAATCTCCCTGCAAGCCAGGTAATCTCCTTTTTCATAAAGATTGGAATTATTACCGTCCAGATTAGGGTTAGCATTATTGCCTCTTGTCAAATTCTTCTTTCCATTTGGAGCTCCAACCTGGTCTGCCCAATACACTTTGGGAATATCCGGTCTTGAATTATCACCCGAAAATCCTTTCTTTATCAAGTCTAAATGGTTAAATGTTCCCTGATAGTTGCCCAGGATTCTTGCCACCAGATCATTATAGAGTATATGTCCTGTTGCAAAATCCCATCTAGTGTACAGTGCAAATCCTTTGTAAGAAAGAGTGGTTGAAAAGCCACCTGTATATTTTGGATTGATATTGCCCATATACACCTGGTCTCTTGAATCGATAGTATCGTTTTTGTCAACATCAAGCCAATTTACGTCACCAGGCGTTATTTTTCCTGCGCCAAAAGTAATTCCGGGACCACTGATGTTAGCAACCATATCACGTCTGTTGTTAGCAACTTTGGCTATTTCGGCATCGTTTTGGAAAATATTTAGTTGTTGGTATGCATATACAGCACCCAGGGGTTGGCCTTCCTGTAATCCACCGACCCAAACTACTTCTCCTGTTTTCGGATCAAAAACTTGGAATCCACCCTGCCTGTTGTTCTCATTGCCATTGAATGGAAGCTTGAGAATCTTATTCTTATTAAATGAGATATTGGCGCTGGCATCTAATCTTATTCCGCTTTTTGTTTCAAGGATATTTGCGTTAACTCCAAACTCATACCCCTTGTTTTGAAAGGTTCCAAGGTTTGTTCTGATTGAGCCAAAGCCAACATAGCTGGGAAGTGTTAGGTTCGTTAATAAATCACTTGTCTTTCTGTCATAATAATCAAAAATCAGAGTAACCCTATTATTCAAAAGGCCAAGATCTAATCCTATATCTGTTGTTTTACTTTTTTCCCAACGCAGTCCGCCATTGATAACAGCTGTATTCAGAAACCCGAGTCCTCCGTTATAATTACCCTGTGCACCATAGCCACCCTGCACTTCGTAGTCCCCGATACCTGCTACGTTTCCATTTACACCATAGCTCACACGGGGTTTTAAAGAAGAAATAACTTTTGCCAATGAACTGGACTCAAAGAATTTTTCACGGTGTACATTCCAACCAGCAGACATTCCCGGAAAGAATCCCCAACGATTGTCCGCAGCGAGACTTGATATTCCATCTGTCCTGAAAACCACTGTTAACAAATAGCGTTGATCAAAATCATAATTAAGCCTGCCGAAACCGGAAATAATTCTGTAATTAGACTTTGAACTGAAATTGCTGCCCGCATTGAAAATGGTTGAAGCATTGACAGTAAGAATATCATCCGTTGGCGCCCCAGTTCCAGAGATCTGTGAACTCAATGATTTCTGACCGAAGGACTCAGCGCCCACCATTACATCAATATTATGATTCTGCAAAAAACGTTTTTTATAATTTATGATTGCATTATACTGCTGCTGAACAGTTCGGCTCATTGAAAATGTAGCCGGTCTTGTTGTATTAAATATCTGTGGGTTGGCATATATCTGGGTGTAAGTTTGTGTCGCCTTCGTAAAAGATTCATTTATTGCCTCAAAGAGATAAATATTCCCGGATACTTTTACATAAAGATCTTTGATGATATCATATTTAAGAGATGCGTTTCCAGTGATCCTATTTACTTCATTTTTTCTGTAATTCTTATCCAGCCAGTATAAAGGATTTCCGTCTGTGATACCGTTGCCAGGATTTGGTTTTGTTTTTGCGGAATCTAACCAGGGATTCATCGTAGGCCATAGGGAAACATTCCTATAAAGAGTGTTTATATCTCCGCCAAGCAATCCGAATCCGGAAGCGGTAGAAAATGTACCGCCGGTGGTAACTTCAAGCTGGGGTTTAATTTTATAGGATCCATTAATATTGGCTGAGTACCTTTTATAATCAGAACCTACTATCACACCATCTTCAGTATAGTAATTAAAACTGGCAAAATATTTCCCCCTGTCATTTCCCCCTGTCACATTAATATAATGGTCATTGGTGTTTGTATTCCGGAAAATGATATCTTTTACCTCTCCGCTATGATCTTTGAAAATTATTGTTCCGCCGTAAGGATCACCAACTGTATCCCAGCCAGCCTGTAAAAGGTGCTGGGAAGATGCATCAAATCTTCTTATATCAAATAAAGCCAAATCGGCTGCGTTGGTCGACAAACCAAAGCCTCTTTGCGAATTAACCTGTGCAAGAGTACGCTGGGAGTTTAAATGACCAAGTCTTGTATAGTAGATATAATCCTTAGCATTCAAATACGTGTAATCTTCCCTATCCGTGTTATGTCCGCGGACATATTTGTAAGAAACCTCAGCCTTTCCCGATTTACCCTGCTTTGTTGTAATTAGTATAACACCATTATTTGCCCTAGCCCCATAAATCGCTGTTGAAGCTGCGTCCTTCAGTAATTCGATAGATTCAATATCATCAGATGAAATATCGTTGAAAGAACGTACAATTCCATCTACAACAACAAGTGGGGAACCTGGGCTATTAATTGATGCCCCACCTCTCAACAAAATAGATGGTGATGCCCCTGGCGCACCAGTTGTATTAACAACTCTTAGCCCTGCAACTGAGCCTTGCAATGCAGTTCCAATATTTGAACGAGGGGCATTTTGCAGAACAGCCTTATCCAGCTTTCCAATAGCCCCGGTAACATTTCTCCTTGATTGAGTACCATAACCCACAACAACAACTTCACCAAGGTTTCCAGCTTCTGGCCGCAAAGTGATTTGAAGTTGAGAAGTCGATGATTCAATTTTGATTTCTTTTGAAAGAAAACCAGTAAAGGAAATCACCAACGTTTCGCCAACATTGGCTGAAATGGTGAATTCGCCATTCGTACCAGATTGTGTTCCGGCTTGACTTTCTTTGATAGTGATACTGGCTCCTGATAACGGACTATTGCTCTCTTCTGAGATTACAATTCCGGTAATTTGTTTTACCTGCCCCCAAGAGTAAGTAAAACAAAAAAGGCTTATCAGCATAAGCAGCCATTTCAAATAAGCAGACTTCATACAAGCATTTTTAAGATTAATGTATTATGTATTACATAATAAAAATAAAGAAATTATCATTCCCTCCAAAAAAAAAATTAACAAAATATAACTATTTGATATTTAATCATTTGAAAATAATTATATTGATTATCTGAAAATTAAATAATTTAGTATTATCAGAAATTAAGTATTACATAATAAGAGAAGATGACATCCATAGTTAAAGAAACACTACTTGCGATAGATAATAGGTCTCTGGTAGATAAGGTTGAAGAAAGCCTGGTTAATCTATTACAGCAGCAAAAACTTAAGATTGGTGATTCCATACCTAGAGAAGTGGATTTAGCCAATATGCTTGGAGTTAGTCGTACAGTTATACGAGAAGCTCTTTTGCGTCTTAAGATGATGGGACTTATTGAAACAAAAAAGAAAAAAGGAGCGATAATCACAAGCCCTGATTTGTTTGGAAATCTGAGCAAAAGCATGAATCCACATATTCTTGATCAGGACACCCTTAGAGAGATGTTTGAACTAAGATTAGTTCTTGAAATTGGTATGGCCGACTTATTATTTTACAGGCTTACAAAAGAGCATATTGTTGACTTGAAAGAAATTGTGCAAAATGAGCCCCCTGCAACACAATATCACCTATTTAATATAGATCATGAAATTGCTTTTCATGGAAAACTTTATGAAATAACAGGCAATCAAACGTTGAAAAAATTCCAAAAGATGTTATTGCCTATTTTCGATTATGTTCACCAAAGCGGGTTATTAAAAACACAGCCGATGCTCAAAATGTTTGTATCACATACAGAACTCGTTTCCATCCTTGAAAACGGCAATCCAGAAGAATTTAGAAAGGGTATGAGGAATCACCTTGAAAATCACTTTAATAGATTATTTGAATAATAAAGTGCGTCATACCTCTTTTTTCATTAGTTAAAGCCTTATTGCTTTCATACTTCATCAGAGACTTGAAATGATTCTGCAATTTGTTTTTTTGGGAAACTCTTATTCATTTCCATTTGTCATATATTTTGTTTAGCTATATTATGCTAGGAAGTGAATGACGGATGTTTCAACAGGGTTTCGCCGGAATTTTATGAAATAAGTAATTAATTCATTATTAATAATTAATTATCGGGGTTCGAATCCCAACAGTAACAGAACTTAAATCAACTGCGCCTACCGATTGCTCTAGCTCTAGCAATTCGCTAATACCAAAATGCAGGGAATAATAGTGACCCTATTCATCAGAAAATCAACAAAAATCAATGGGAGTTTAAAAGCTTACAGCGTGCCACTAAATAAGATTCTACTACACTTTTAATAAAAGGGGATTGAGGTGGTTATGCCTGATTTTGGCTTTGTTTAGCTGAAGGTGATCAAATGTAATTGACGTTTGGGCTTTCTATACCCCAAATAATAAGCTACAAGCACTTGGAAGTTTGTAAATCCAAAAAGTGTCTTTTAAAAAATGTATTAAAAGAAATAGAAATGCTCTATATAAAAACCGGAAATGACTTTACTATTGACACTTAAGCGGCTTAATGTAGATTAAGCATCTTTTTAAGGATTAAGCATCATAATCTGAATTAATGCAAAATACATATTCAACTATTCTTAGTTGAATATGTAAAAGGATTGCATTGAAATTTGTAGTTCTTTATACAAAAAGCAGTTTGCGAGTTTCTGTTTACAACATATTTAGTTGAATGTTAAATAGTGAATAATTGGTTTTATTTAACATCATTACAGTCATACCTCAAGAGATAAAAGATAGAAAAACTTATAATCGTGGATATATTGTAGCTTTTTTTGAGGCTAGCTTAATATTGTTTTCTACATGTAACTTAAAGCACAACTAAAAATCCTTCAAACATGAATCATCAACTTTTCTTCCGGGAACAATTTTCTCGTTTTATTGCAGCCTCCAGATCTGGGCGCAGGCTATCTGCCTCCGGCAAAAGAATTAAAAAGGGAACTATAATAAACTATGAGCATGCTCTCAGGCTCATTATAAAATTTGAAGAAAAAACTTCTCGGTTACTACATATACAGTTACTACACCGTGCTTCGATGCGCAGCTTACAAAAAGAGAAGAATTACTGGCAGCGGTTTTACCGGCAATTTGCTGATTTTCTATATAAGGATAAAAAACACAATGATAATTATGTAGCCAACACATTTAAGGTCATCAAAACTTTTATGAATTACCTGCAAAAAGAAAAAGGTTGGGTAATCGGCAATTATCATAAAGCATTCAGGGTCCCCATACAGCAATCAGCACCGGTAGTACTCACACCGGCACAACTTGGTTTTCTCATCACAAATAAAGAATTTGAAAAAGGATTGAATCAATATCAGAAAAGAGCTAAAGACGTTTTTGTTTTTGGCTGTACGGTTGGCTTACGCTATTCAGATCTGATGAGCCTGAAAAAAACAAATATGATATATAGTCCGGAAGGGCACTTGCTAACGCTGCATACGCAAAAAACAGGAACAGAAATAAAAGTTCCTTTGCCTGATTACTTAATGGAGATCATAAAAAAGTATCATATTAAAGCAGGCCGCTATTTACTGCCCCGGCTTTCCTGTACAAACCTAAATAGACAAGTCAAAAACCTGGGCAGGGCAGCTGGTTGGTGCTATACTTTGCCCAAAAATATCAGTCATAGAGGAAATATACTCGAGATAAAAACTAAAAAAGGAAAATCCTGGCCTTTTTATCGCCATATTACAGCGCATACCATGCGGCGAACAGCCATAACCACACTATTATTAATGGGTGTACCAGAAAATATGGTACGTACCGTTTCAGGTCATGCTCCAGGTAGTAAAGAATTCTATAAATATATAGGAATTGCTCAGGATTATCTAAACCATGAAGTCAAAAAAGCATATCAGAAACTGCTTGAATCACCGGCTCTTTTACCTAAACAGATCAGAGCATGAATACGATATAATAATACTTTGAATTGGTTAAAATTTGGTCTTTTATGCTAAATTTAAAGAGTAATAAGTTCTTTGAATTCCTTAACTGGATTGGGTTATATGTAAACCCATTATTATCCGTTCGGACTTACAATGAAAGGCATAAGCTCCCAGGCGTTGAATGGAGTTGCCGAGAATAAGTATAAGTACAATGGGAAAGAAGAGCAAAGGATGGAGTTTAGTGATGGCTCAGGCCTAGATTGGTTGGACTATGGAGCTAGGATGTATGATGCGCAGATTGGGAGGTGGCATATGGTAGATGGGTTATCTGAAAAGTATTTTGGAGCATCACCATACATTTATGCAGATAATAATTCTATAAACAATATTGATCCGGATGGCAAAGAGGTAAAACCTACTAGAACTAGAGTTTATCATGCAGATGCTTTAGCATTTAATCCTAGGAATGTTCATGATTTAGGAAAGACATATATAGATGGTGGTATGAATGGTGTTAAATATTCCAAGAATAATAAGGGAAAGTACGATGTTTCGCTAAATATTGTAGAAACTTTAAATCCCAACTTACAGCCAGGTAGAAATTTAGATAGGCTAAATCCTGGACTTGTAACTGAAGTCTCTGAACACGAAAGGGCTCATGGAGATCAAATAGAAGAGGCATTTAGATCAAGCCTTACAGTTAATAGTGGTTTTAAGATGAATTCAAATAATAAGCCTGTTGAAATTAAGTTTAGTGGGCAAATTGATGAAATATTAAATAAAGCTGAAAAACAGTATGATGAAGTAAAAAGTTCAAATCCTTCTGCTTTAGGTAAACTTAAAAAAGAGGATTATATAAAATTTATTTTTAATGAGGCATTAAAGGAAATTGCAAAAAATTTAGTAGGCGATAAAGAAAAAGATGCAAATGAAAGAGCCGAAAAAAAGCTCGGAGGTAAGGAAAAAATGCCTTACACAAATGGTACATTACCAATTAAATTACATTAAAAAATGAGCAAATATAGAGACCTGCTAAATCTTAGTACTGTTATAATAATTCTTATTTCGTGTAATAATGAAAATGAGAACACTAATAATAGCATTATTAAGAATGATGACAATTCATTTTATTAAATTGATTCGAACATGCTAAGGAAAATTGGCAAATCCGCCCTTGAAATTTACATTATGGAATATTCTGATTCTCTTAATAAAAGTGATAATAGCTCACTTCCTTTTTTCCTTTTCGATACACAGTTTGATTACACACATTCAACTATTTGGGGAACGTCGAACGATGCATTACCTCTAAGAAAATTAATTTTTGATGAAGTCGATAATTGCGAGGTTTTGTTCAAAATTATTAACAATGATGGAAATGCCTTTAAAGTTAAACCAAAAATCCAGGATGGATATACTTTGGCTTATTCTGATCTTTCAATCTATGATTTTGCCCTACAGAGGATTAAAGAGCTAGGTTGTAAGTAAAAAAAATTACTGCACCCCAAAGCCGCTTTTTTACTTACCGAGTATCCCCAATTTTCACAGATGCAGTCTCGTGAAATAGTTATTTGTGTCTGCCTCAGAACTTACTGAGAATCGGGATTAGATTCTAGAGAGTAGCTGTTTCAAAACGAAAAACAAATAACATAACTTGAAGGAATTTAGTTTCACACTTTCAACAACTTTAAGTATTATCCTCTGAAAATAGGATAATAAGTATTGCATCAACCTTTCGCATATCAATTATTATTCTTTTTGGTGCAAATAAAAAGCAGTTGCAAGGAAGAAGCTTTTAAGGAAAGACACTTGGTGAAATTAAGG
>JACJXP010000007.1 GCA_020636575.1 Chitinophagales bacterium | reverse complement strand
TACAAAGACCACAAATGCCAATCCTGTATTGGAGAAATTCAATCTCAATGGAAAACCTTTTAATATTGAGAGTATAAAACCCTTTGTTACTAAAACAAAAGCGGAAGGGGTAGATATAATCGGGTGTGAAGGAGGGGATTATACACCTTCTGAGATACTCCCAAAGAATCACCTGCTGAATTATCTTGAATTATTAAAAGAAGAGTATGATTATATATTTATGGAGGGAGCCCCGTTGAATATTTATACGGATACTAAAGAGCTTATAAAATTTGCTGATGGCCTCATTGGTATCTTTGCGGCTGATTCAAATTTAACAGCAGCAGATAAAGAGTCTATCTCATTCTTGAATGAGAATAAGGATAAGTTTTTGGGTGCCATTTTAAACAAAGTGCAAGAGGCAAATCTTGATTTATAAATTTATTGTAATTGGGATGCACATTTTACGTTTAACTTTAAAATTGGAATTTTTGCTACTTTATCTCCTTTTACCTTATGAAAAGCAGGTTCTGGTTATATAACTTCTATATTTTAGAACCTGCTTAAAAGAAACTGCTTAATGAGTGTCTTTAAAAGATACAAATACTGGATATCCTCAGCAAAGTATACAACGGTACAAAAATTCATGATACTTATAATTGGTATCATTTCATTCATGTTGCTTGCAAGAATGCTGGGTCCCGAAGGCTATGGTGTGTGGGGATTATTTGTATTAATTGCTGCCATTACTGAAACAACAAGAAATTCTCTAATAAGGAATGCTTTTATATGGTTTAGTCATCAAGCGGATAAAGGAGAACAAGGAAGATTGCAGACTGCAGCTCTCTTTATTAATGGGTTGCTAAGTATTCTTCTTGCTGCACTTTACTTTTTCTTATCTGGTCTTATAGCTAATGCGTTAAATGCTCCCTCGCTGTCTGTAATGCTGAAAATATATTCAGTGTGCCTATTGATCACTGTATTTTTTTCGCATATTGAAACAGTATTAAATGCAAAAATGGATTTCAGAGGAATCTGCTGGATGAATTGTTTCCGCCAGATAGTATTGCTGACAGGCATTTTAGTTTTCTATTTCTCACATTTACAAATCTCAACTGTTTATCTGGCTTTGATTTACCTGGCGTCAGTTGTAGTTGGTAGTATTACAGGCTTGATAATGAGCACTAAGTATCTTTTTTGGCAATCAGAGGGCTATAAAACTTGGATCAGCAGGTTATGGAAATTTGGCCGCTTTGTTTTTGGCACTAATATCTTTTCTCAATTATTTCGGAGTACGGATGTTATTATTACATCTGTTCTTTTTGGTCCCGGTGTTTCGGCTTACTATAATGCAAGTCAGCGTATCAGTAACCTTGTAGATATGCCTTCGGCAGTTTTAGCGGATATAATGTTCCCTAAAGTGGCACAGTTTGGTTCAGCAGATAAACAAGCTATAAAGAATATATATGAGAAGGCGGTAGGAGCTACTATGATATTTTCAATTCCGGCACTTTTAATAATATTGATATTTCCGGAAGTTATTTTAAGAATTTTAGCTGGTAATGAGTTTGTTGTTGCAGCTCCTATTCTACGAATTATTGCCTTCTTTGGGTTTATGCTGCCTTTCTTGAAACAGTTCGGGACAGTGATAGATGGAACTGGTAATCCCCATATCAATTTCAGGCTTATGTTTTTCGGCTTTGTTATTAATATTATCATTATTTTGATATTTACACAGTTTTGGGGTGTTGTTGGTACGGCAATTGGTACGGCAACTACTTACTTTATTTTATTTGTCATAAGCCAAATTATTCTTCATCGAAAGTTCGGTATTTCAATAGTTGGAGTAGTAAAGCATATTGGTTTATTTTATGTCGAAATGGCTCATACTATAAAGTCGCTTGTCAAGGGACATTAAAAAAGAGTAGAATGGAAAAAGATAGAAAAGCAGAGAAAGATGAAAGACTTTCTGAAGAAAGTATAATGGAGATCCTGGTCACAGGGTTTGTTATTATTATTATTACATTTTTTTTCATTAAAACCATGTTCTTTTAATTGGCCAACAGAAAAAAAACATTAGCTAAACAGAACCCAAAGCAAACTTTGCTATTAGTTGTTATGCCTTTGGTGATGATTGGTCTTGGGTATATTATTTCGCAAGCTGGTCAAATGGCGGGGTATATGATAATTGTTTCAGCCGTGGGTTTGGTAGCAGGAGTACTCGCTATTATATTTCCTTACCTGGGATTTTATTTCTCTATGATACTTGCTTTTTTCCTTTTTGATATACAACGTTTTTTGAGGACGGATGCACCGTTGGGTTTATTTGTAGACTTGCTGATATATATAACTTTTCTAGGGTTAATAATTCAAAAAATACAGCGTAAGGAGCCCTTTTGGAAAAATTGTAATCACCCGATTGTTTTCATTTATATTGTAGTTCTCTTATACTCGTTAGTGCAAATGTTTAATCCAATGGGTGCGCCTTGGAGTATTACGATACCTTTGTTCAGGAGATTTGTTTCGCTGATTCTGTTTTTCTATTGTGCTATCCAGTTTTTTAAGGATCGGGAAACAATAATACAATTCCTTAAGATTTATTTTGTGCTAGCTTTAATAGCGGCAGCTTATGGTTGTTACCAGGAGTGGTTTGGTTATCCAGCTTATGAAATGCAACATATAATTTCAAATCCTCATGCTGCTGGTTTACTATCGTTAGGTGGCGGTAGATACAGAAAATTCTCTTTTTTTTCAGGCCCGGCTGACTTTGGAATATTAATGTCAGCCTGTACAGCAATTTTGTTAGTGTTCATTATTAATCTTAAGCTGATATGGAAGAAAAAGGCTGTTTTGGTTGGAGGAATGTTGCTAACGGTTCTGGCGATGAGTTATTCAGGTACAAGAACGGCAACTATGGCATTGGTATTAGAAGTCTTGCTGTATATAATGATGACCTTAACAAACAAAAAGACATTGATCTTTGCATGCTTCTTTTCTATGCTTTTTGTTGGAATTGTTTATGGACCCATTTATGGAAATGTAACAATTAACAGGATACGTTCCACTTTTGATTTAGAGAAAGACGATTCATACCAGGTAAGGGATGAGAACAGGAAATCAATACAGCCATTTATTTACAAGCATCCGCTTGGAGGAGGAATGGCAACTTCAGGGTTCAATAGCGGTAACTATGTGCCCGATCACCCCCTTGCAAATTTCCCTTCTGACAGCGGTTTATTGCGGTATGCCATTGAGTATGGGTGGATTGGAATGATCATCCTTTTTGCGACTTATATTGTTGGTTTGCAGCAAGGTATCAAGGCCTACTACAGGAGTAGGAATCATCATAATAAAATATTATTTTTGATTGCTGTAATAGCTTTGTTTGGTTATGTCGTATCACAATATGCCCAACAATCAATCGGAATGATACCCGGAACATTCCTGTTTTATGGATTGTTGGCTATAATAATACGATTAAGGCAAATAGAGCTTTTTGAAACTGCAAAAGCCTGACCGTCCTATTGTAAATTAAAGCCCCAATGAAATACACTTTCCTCTCCCTATTAATTTTTATGACAGGGTTCTGTTCTTATTGTCAGACAGATTCCACCACTATTTCAGGAAGAACAGGTGCGTTCGATCCCCGCTCTGACAGCGTTGTTGAGCGATTAGTAGGTATGGCATTGAATAATCCACGGATAGGAACACTGGAAAATGTCGCAATACAGTATGAATATGAGTATAAAAGAGGAAAAACGGCGTGGTTAAATAATCTCCAGGTTGCAGGAAACCTGAATGAATTATCACTTAAGCAAGGGTCCTCCTCTGACCCTTTGCAACAGAGTACTCAGTTTCCCAGATATAATATTGGTGTGATTGTACCAATGGGACTTTTTATTAACAATGGGAAACAGAATAAAGCTAATTATTATCGTTATCAATCCTTACTTGAATCTCTTGAAGTAGAGAAACAAAAAATTCGCAGGGAAGTTATTTTGAAGTATGAGGATTATAATCTTCAAAAGCAACTGCTGGCATTACAGCAGGTTGCAATTCAGGATGCAAAAATATTATTGAAAAAACATGAAGAGGATTTCGAGAACGGAAAGATTACTCTCGAACAATATACAACTACCGGAAGAACATATAATACAGAGCAGGTAAAGGAAGTCAATATCTTAAGTGATATTCGTGTTATTGAAGCTGAACTGGAAGAGCTAATCGGAATGAAGATCACTGTTGCTCTTGATGTTATCAAGGCTCAGCTGGGCTACTCAAATTGATGCTTATCCGCCTACTTTTGGAAATATTTTTTGTATCATGATAAAGAACAGGGATATTATTATTGTGGGGCTACAACCCTGGGATATACCTATTGGTAGCAATTGCAGGAATATAGCAATTGAGTTTGCTAAGCATAATAGGGTGTTATATGTGAATTCTCCATTAGATAGTAATACAAAAATAAGTCAAAAGAAAAATCCATTAGTAGCAAAAAGACTGGAGCTACTTAAAGAAAAAGAAAACAATCTTAAACAAGTTTCGGATAATTTATGGAATTTATATCCAGCAAATACTATCAGGTCGATTAACTGGATACCATCCACTGGTGTATTTAGAAAATTCAATAGGATTAATAATGTGCGGTTTGCGACTGATATAAAAGAGGCAGCAAAAAAACTGAATTTTCGGGACTATATTTTGTTTAATGATAGTGATATGTTTCGGAGTTATCACCTTAAGGAACTATTGAATCCCGCTATTACTATTTACTATTCGAGAGATAACCTGATGGTTTTTAAATATTGGTTCAAACATGGGCATAAGCTGGAGCCAGAACTCATCAAAAAGAGCTCATTAGTAGTAGCCAATTCTCAGCATCTCACAAATATTGCTCAGAAGTATAATCCTAATTCATTCTATGTTGGTCAAGGATGTGACCTTTCAATGTTTGACCCAACCGAGGATTATAATGTCCCCGATGATATTAAGAATATTAGGCGACCTGTTATTGGGTATATCGGAACTATTTTCAGCAGCAGGCTTGATGTTGAGCTTCTGACAAAGATCTCCGAAAAGAAACCAGATTGGAGTTTTGTTTTTGTAGGACAAACTGATGAGGTCTTTAGTAAAGCATCTATTCAATATCTTCCTAATGTTCATTTTCTTGGTCATAAAGATGGTAGCTTATTACCTGATTACTTAAAGCAATTTGATGTAGCAATAAACCCTCAGCCTGTTAATGAATATACTATAGGTAACTATCCACGAAAAGTAGACGAATACCTGGCAATGGGTAAACCGGTGGTAGCCACAAAAACAGATACAATGAGTATTTTTCGGGAGGTGGTTTATTTAGGAATAACACCAGAGGATTATATTCATCTAATAGAAAAAGCTCTTAAAGAGGATAATAAGGAGCTTCAGAAGAAAAGAATTGAGGTGGCTGCCACACATACATGGGAAAGAAGCGTACAAGCAATTTATGAAGCTATTATAAAGGTGGATCCTTCTTTTGCAAGTAAGCAGAGCCTTAAGACCATGGTTTCATAAAAGACTATCCGATTTTCAATTTAGTTATGATTCTTTATTGTTTTTAATATAAATGAATCAATGTGTTTGGCTGTGTCACTAAGCGGCCTGCCAAAGAAAACTGTTTCATACTCATTTCTGTAAACTCCATTTGCCTGCTTTTTTGCAAAAACCTTTTTGTCAAAAGATGTATAGGTTAGATAGCTTAAGGATATCACTCCTGCGACAACATAGACTAACAAGGTCAACCGCATGCCGACCCGTGGAAGTTTTGATGAAAATGAAGACCACGGGAAATATACAAGTACCGCTATAATCAGAGGCAGAACTGGGACCCAGAACCTGGGATCGTAAAACGGCCAGTTAAACATTAAAAGAAAGTAAAAGAACAGATAGGATTTGACAATAAATGGAGTACTATTCTTCCTAAAGAATAATAAGTAAACAAAGGAAGCAAATATCACGATGCCGGCTATTACAAAAAGGGTTTTGCCTGTTCCTGCAGGGAAATAAGGTTGAATTTTTACACCGGAAGTATTTACGGTTATTTCAGTCCACTCGGCAAAATGCCAGCCAAGCATTTTGCCAACATTAACTCCTTTGTCAGAAAACTGCTTTGTAAAAACACCTGTATAATGGTTTAAGCCCAGTTGTTTTGAAAAAACGATTGTTGCAACAGCTAAAAGGGCCAGGATAATAACAATGACCTTATATTTTTTGATAAAAGAACTTAGCTCTTTTCTGTATTGCCAGCATAATCCCACTACCAGTCCCGCAACAAGTGAAATGCCAACCGAACGGGTAATAAAAGCTAATCCTGCAAATACAAATGAACCAACAATCAGCAGTATTTTCTTTGTTTGGGTATATCGGTAAAATAAGTAAAGGCTTATCATTGAAAAAAAGAGATATTGCATTTCCGAAAGTGGGTGTACTGTAAACTTGATGATCACCCAGCTAAGCAACACCAATGGAAAGAACAAAAAAGTATTTAGTGAGTTGTTAAATAATTTCTTGATAAAGTAGAGGGCAGCGAAAAGGTACAGGCAATTAATGAACACTAAGGCAAATGAATTGAGTATACCTAGTTTGGATAATAACAGTAGTAATGCAGTGTAACCGTAAGGAAGATAATCAAGGTCTGCATCAGAACCTTCAGGGCATCCAAATTCAATACAATCCCTTATAGCAAAATAGCGCATAGTATCAACATGCATACGGAATGGTGTAAAGCAATTTGTCAGATACACTATAATAAGTAAGTACGTCGCACCTTTTAGTAAGTTTATTGCCCGTGACGAATCAAGCAGGCCTCTGTTTTCGATGCTATAGTTCATATTAGGTTTGTTTTTTAGCTACTGTAATTACCGAAAGCCCTATTCTATTTATTACTATGGTATCAGCAAAGCGGAATATTGGAACCAATCTATCGAAAAGTATTGCTTGTTTTCTGGGGATAATTTTTTTTTTAAGTAAAGACCCGGATAGCCACCAACCTGGAATCCCTATAAAGTTAAAGTATCTGCTTTCTTGTACTTTCAACTCATACTTTGACACAAGGGCATTTAAAGTTTTTCGTGTATATCTCTTGTAATGGCCAAGTCCTTTATCAAGTGAATTGTAGAGTAGCTGAAAAGCAGGAACCTGAATGATTATTTGCCCCCCCGTTCGTAAAAGTCTTTTACAATTTTCGATTGCTTCCCCATCATTTTTTATATGTTCAATAACATTCAAAGCAACGATAGTGTCAAAGCTTCCAAGTATCTGTGAATATTTGTTTTCAAAATCAGGTTCGGATAGATCAATTTGAATGATATTGTTTAAGCTCTTTGCAGTTTTAAATTTTTCATGCAAAATGTCACAGTAACTTTTTCGAAGATCACTTAATGTGACAGTACTATTGTTTGCTAATAGTAAGCTGGAAATGTTTCCGATACCACTGCCAATCTCAAGAATATTACCATAAAAAAATGTTGATATGGTTCCGTATTGCCATTTGTTGAATCTTTTTGTTTTGGAGAAAGATTCAAGCGTTTCCTTGCCAATAGGATCTTCGCTGATTGCTTTCATCGTGAAAAAATGTTGTATTTCAGAATGCAATAAATAGCTCTGAAACCATCTTTCCAGCCTATTTTCTTCCCTTCTTTATAAGTCCGTCCATAATAAGATATGCCAACTTCGTAAATCTTTATTTCAGGAATCCTTGCAATTTTTGCTGTTACCTCTGGCTCAAAACCAAATCGCTTTTCTTTTAATTTGACTTGCTGGATAATTGGAGTTCGAAATAATTTATAGCATGTTTCCATGTCTGTGAGGTTCAGGTTAGTGAACATGTTGCTTAACCTGGTCAAAAACTTGTTACCAATTGAGTGCCAGAAAAAAAGGATTCTATGTGCATTTCCACCCAAGAAACGAGAGCCATATACAACGTCTGCATCTGCCCGAAACACTGGTTTTATTAACAAATTAAATTCTTGTGGGTCATACTCAAGGTCAGCATCTTGAATTATAAGATATTCGCCAGTAGCTTCTGCAATTCCGGTATGAATAGCGGCTCCCTTTCCTTTGTTAATATCATGTTTGATATATCTGATGTTCAATAAGGGATTTTGGGATGCGTAACCAAGTATTGCATTCTCTGTATCATCAGTAGAGCAATCGTTTACGATTATGAGTTCTTTCTGAATCCCATTAATTAATTCAACTTCTTTTAGCCGATCAAGGATCATATGAATAGTAGCCGCTTCATTATACGCTGGTATGATGATAGAAAGCTTATTGAAATTTTGCATATTGGGCTACTTTAAATTTTAATAATAATTTCTGATGTATGATATTATCGTGTTCATTAAATAAGGTATCAAAATACAAGATTCTGGTATCACTTACAATAGGCATATCATTTTTTTAAAATATCATCAATGTAAATAAGTTGTGAATGTTGAGTTTTCATAAAGGATCTTTTAGCCTTTTTTAATTTGAATAAAGCAAGTAATTGCCGCCATGCAAATAAAGGCAAAAGCAAAAAGGTTTTTAGAAACCGTATATCTTTCCCTTTAATTATAATAATAACGATAAAGGAAATAAAGAATAATGCAAGTATACATAACCATGGAATGAAATATCCTGATAATAAAAAATAGTTAACAGCTGTTATAAAAAAGGCTGAGCCTATAATAATAAAAAGTGGCGGCCTCAGAATTATTGAAGAAAAATATATCAGGTTAACACTTCCTCTTTTTAGCCCTGTAAAAAATAATTTAAGACTTTCCCTAAAATATTTGAAATATGAGCTAATCCATCTTGTTCGTTGAGTCTGTAAAGATTTTCCGCTAGATATCTTTTCATCATATAGCAAAGCTTTGGGTGCAAAAGCGATGCGATCTACTCTTTGCACAAGATGAGCTTGTAATTTTTTATCGAAACCGCCCAAAAAGCTTTTATATTCTACTTCTTTATAGAGTTCCAGGTCTATTGCAACGCCAGATCCCCAAATAGCTGCTGAAAGATTCAGCCACATTCTCGCTTCCCGTTCCAAAAAGAAATTAAACATATCACCAATAGCATCCATTCTGGCAAAATGAGAGTCAGTGTTTTTGGGTTTGAAATCGGACTGTACTACTTTATAACCTTTTTGGAAATACATATTCATTGTAGATAAAAAAGAAGGATGAATGAGATTATCAGCGTCAAGTATAATCAAGGCGTCATGATCTTTTACAAATTTGGTTAGAGAGTAATGGATTGATTTTATTTTTGAATGTAAGGCGGGTTTTGGGGTTAAGATGTTAATTCTGGGATCGGTGAATTTTAATTCACTGATATCGCAATCATCAGCTACAATGTAAATATTAAATTTTTGATATTGCTGTTTTAAAATTGAGTCTACTAAGGGAACTACAAAACGGGTTTCCTGGTGTGCTGTAATTATAACTCCAAACTCAAAATCTTTTTTTGTTAAAATGGGGAGACGTTCAAATGCGGTTTCTACTTTAAATAGTTTTTTTATTCCATACACTAAGAGAAGAAATGGAGGTAATAATAAATAGTAAGCTATTATTAGCTGCAGCAATAGGAAAAAAATCAATAGTATTTTCAAGAGTACCAGCAACATTAATCTAAATTTTCATACTTATCAGGTTATGGATGCATGAGGCGCCTCTCTTTCTGCTTTTTCCCATAATACACTTTGTCGTCCTTTTAGATACCTGAAGAACCCCTGGTAGAGAGATAAGTTTATAAATACAAAATAAAAAGGAATATAAAGTAGCTTTACTTTTATTTTTTTTAGAGATAAAGCCCAGCCAGCAAAAGCACTGATATAGAAAAGAAATTGGCCAACTAATAGATACGTATATAGGTGTTGACTGGGATTGACAAATACAAGATATATATTTAAAAGAAGTACAATTGGAAGCAATAATGGACAAAGCGTCCATCTTAATACACGATGTGAGATATATTGAAAGGATAGAAGCGGGTATTTAAAAATATTCAACAGACCTTTTAGCCTTGCAATTGATTGGAATCCCCCTGCGCTGATTCGTATCTTTCGTTTTTGTTCTTCAACAATTGAAAAAGAAGGGCTTTCAAGTGCATATGCTTCTGGTTCATATGCAATACGGTAACCTTTTTTACATATTCTAAGGGATATAATAAAATCATCTAGCAGAACATCGTTTCCGGGGTACTCATATAAATGAGTTCTTATTGAGAATAACTCTCCTGCTGCTCCAACCACCGTATAGAGTTCCGCATCCATTTTTTTGAGCTTAGATTCATATTTCCAGTATAAGCCCTCGCCTAAGCCGGGACCTTGTTGATTATCGCTATTCATTATTTTTTTTTCACCTGCCACGCCACCTGTTCTTTCATCTTGATAATGGGTCACAATATTTTTTATACAATCTGTATTTAGAAAGGTATTAGCATCAGAAAAAACTACAATAGGTGTTGTTACAAAACCCATGGCCCTGTGAATTGCAGCAATCTTACCAGATCTTTTTGAATCATGGAGTACCTGCACTTTTTCAAATTCCCTTGCAAGCTCTGGAGTATTGTCATCAGACCCGTCTGTAACTACAAGAATTTTAAATTTATCAACAGGGTAGTCTAAGGAGAGTGTATTCTCAATTTTTTCTTTAATAAAGCTTTCCTCGTTATATGCAGCGATAATTATTGTTACTGGGGGATAAGCATAATCTCTTGGGATACTATTTTTTGAAAAGGAAAAAGCTTTTTTGAGCTTCAAAAGAACCCATAACAACAAGCCATATCCGATATAGCTGTAGAACAAAATAAACAGGGCAAAAAAAAACAATGCCTTGTAAAAGAGCATAAAAGGTGGGTTTAGGATTAGTGTTTATATCGAAATTCGATGTAAGATAAAAAAGAATGTTAAGGAATGAAATAGAGTAAGGTATGGAGGTCAATTTTCAGTATTTTCCGCAATTTTTTTTTGTAAGAATTGCCCGAATTTGAATGTATTTATCCCCGTTTATATTATAATAATTTTGTATTCAAGAACAATATTTACTATATAAATTATTGAATATCATACAAATGTATCTATAATCTTGAAATTATTAACATATTGGGGAAAGCCGTCAGTTTGGTTTAACTATTGTTAATATTATGAATCTGATATTATTTTACTTTCGGTAGCATGGCAATTCTGATTAGTCTGTCTATCGACTTATTTACTGGACAAAAGTATAAATCCGATATACCCTATACATGAAAACTAAAATTCTACCCCTTTCTTATTATTTACGGGCATTATTTGTTTCTTTTTGCACACTTGTATTTTTTTTATTATCTATTGTTCCCTCATATTGCCAAAGTGAGACACATAATTTCACTACTTATGATACTACTTTTTCGGCTGGTGGTCAAACATGGATAGCCCGCATAAGCAGACCTGTAAATATGTTTACCCCAAATCATCCGGATACTGCATCTCGTCCCGCATTAATAACGATGCCGGGTGTAGGTGAAGTGGGTACCAATTATTCAAATCTTACTAAATACGGACCGCATTTCTGGTTAAACAATGGATGGGATGGAAGCATCGTAACCGGAAACGGTACCCATTATCCAATACTAATAACTGTTATATCTTCTGTTGCGAACCCAAGGGTCAATAGGACCATTTCAATGCTTCAGTTTTTATTAAGTACTTATCATATCAAGAGCAATTCAGTTCATTTAGCAGGTCTTTCAATGGGAGCATTTACCTGGGCTGGATTAATAAATGGGCAATTAACAAATGGTGGTGAAGAAGGTATGAGAATGGTTACTTCTCTAGTCTTGTTACAAGGAGCGGGCCAAGGCGCTACTTCAGGTACAATGGGCAGTGCCATACCATATGATGCAACAGGATATAGTGCTTTTGGACATTGGGCCTCCAAATACGGAGGTACCTTCTTTGGCCTTGAAGGAACTGCAGACACAAGAAATGTTTGGCAACCGAGAGATAATATTAATGATAGTGTCCCGGGCGCAGGTTATTTTGCTTTTGAAAACATAGGAGGTGGGGCTCATTGTTGCTGGAATACAATGTATGATCCGAATCGGAGAAACTGGAAATGTTTACAAAATGATTTGGGAACCAATATAGTATGGAACACTATCCATAATAACTCAATGGGAACCTACCAGAATGGCTGGAATGTTTTTGAATGGATGTTAAGACAGGGTGATACAACTTTAGTTGGAACAGGAACAAATAATGCAACTCCGGTTGCAAATGCAGGAGTTGATCAAACTATTACTTTGCCTGTAAATACGGTTACATTAAATGGAAGTGGAACAGACCCTGACGGAACAATTGTATCTTATCAGTGGTCTAAGCTAACTGGCCCTTCACAATTTACAATTGTTACTCCTGTATTAGCCCAGACAATAGTAAATAACTTAGTAGAGGGAGTGTATGAGTTTAAGCTGACAATTATAGATAACCAGGGAGCAACAGGTAGTGATACTGTTACTGTTACTGTAAATCCTGTACAAACAAGTAATCCTTCACCTTCTGGTAAAAAAATAGCTGGACCCGGTGAATACCAAAATCTCTTCATTGACGCAGACGGTCATTTATGGGGATTGGGAAATATTGGTAATATTGGGACAAATAACACAGGTACTCCAGGAATAGCTTATAGGGTAAATGTTACACCGTCGGACTTGAAGTTTAAAATGTGTGCCGGTGGCTTACATGGTGCGGCTGCTATTGATACGGCTGGTTATGTTTGGATAACGGGTGATAATGACCAGTACCAACATGGAATAGGCAATAATAATCAACCTATTTACATCCCTTCAAAAATTACAATAGATAGTGCGGGAAATGCCTTTAATAATGTAAGAACAGTAGTAGCATACTTTGTTAAAAATGTAAGTGAAGGTTATAATGGATTTTATGCAATAAAAAATGATGGGACACTTTGGGGATGGGGACGAATGATATTTGGCATGAGGGGGGATGCTACAGCAGGTGCAGATAAATCAAGACCAGTACAGATAGAGATACCTGGTGGAAGACAAGTACAACAAATTATTGCCGGACAGTTTGCTATTGCCTTATGTACTGATGGTACAGTTTGGGTTTGGGGCGAAGGTGCTTCATCTAACAACCTTGGGTATTCAGGCACAACAGCTGAAAAATGGTATCCCCATCAACTAACAGGTCTTTCGAATATTCGTCAAATTGCTGGTGGATTAGGTTGGAATTTTGCTTTAAATAATTCAAATGTACTGTATGGCTGGGGGGCATATGGTGAAAGATTGGGCTATGCAAATGGATTACCTGTCTCAACACCTACCCCATTAACTAATATAATGAATGGGCTACCACAACCCATAAAAAGTATAGTAACTAATTCAGCAGTTGCCCATGCTATTCTTATTGATAGCACATTATGGGGTTGGGGCGATAATGGCCAGGGAACAGTAGGTAACGGGCAAAGGATAGTATTTACTATTGAAGGAGGCAATCCATTTGACAGAAATAACCTTGATGTAGTTTTGCCCATTCAAATTGCACCTGGTGTAAAGTTTGATACTGTTTTCGGAGGAAGTACTTATACTTACCATACTTATGCGAGAGATGTAAATGACTCTCTCTATTGCTGGGGACGTGGGAAAGCATCTGTTCTAGCAAATAAATTAAGGTCAGCAAGTTCGAGTATTACAGCCACTTACGGAAACTCATGGGATATTGCTTATCCAACACCTGTTGATCCTTTTAATATTCCCACAAGTTATATTCAGACATCAGATTATTGTGTAAAAATTTCTGCAACAGGTTCGCCATGTAATAGTTATTCAATTCCGTCAAATACAGCGCCGGTTGCAAATGCTGGGCCTGATCAAAATATCACAACTTATTCCACTACCCTTGATGCAACAGGTAGTTCTGATAATGTATATATAAGCCGGTATGAATGGAAACAGATAGCAGGACCTTCAAATTCAGTGATCGATCTGCCGGCCAGCAGAACTCCGACGGTCAGGGGTTTAACGGATGGATCTTACGTTTTTCAATTGCTGGTAGAAGATAATGGATGGTTTTTGGATAGTGCCACTGTAACTATAAACGTTAATGTACCACCAAACCAGTCTCCGACAGCAAATGCTGGGGCTGATCAAACAATTACTTTACCTACAAATACAGTTACACTAAATGGAAGCGGTACTGATCCAGACGGCATAATTTCTTCATATCAATGGGCGAAGCTGACTGGTCCTGCACAGTTTACAATTGTGAATGCCACGCAGGGACAAACAGTTGTAAATAACCTTGTGCAAGGTATTTATACATTTGAACTTACCGTAACCGATAACCTGGGCGCTACCGGAGTTGATACGGTACAAGTAACTGTTAATGCTGCACCACCATCTAACCAGGCGCCAACAGCAAATGCCGGCCCCGATAAACTAATTACCTTACCGGTAAATACAGTTACAATAAATGGAAGTGGCACTGATCCGGATGGGACAATTGCGTCATATCAATGGACAAAACTGACGGGTCCCTCTCAATATACAATCGTAAGTCCTGCACAAGCGCAAACAATCATTAATAATCTTGTTCAGGGAATATATACATTCAGACTAACAGTAACAGACAACCAGGGAGCAACGGGTTCTGATACTGTTCAGGTTATTGTAAACGCACCACCTGTTTCAAATGCAGGGTCAGACCGGAATATTACGTTGCCTACCAATAGTACGACACTGAACGGTAGCGGTACGGACCCTGATGGTACTATTGTTGCCTATCAATGGGCAAAACTTTCCGGACCGGCTCAATTTGTCGTTATTTCTCCGGCAAACCCTCAAACTGTAGTAAATAACCTGGTAGAAGGTGTTTACATATTTGAGCTTACTGTAACTGATAATAGAGGGGCTACTGATACAGATACTGTTCAGGTTACAGTAAATGCAGCACTGCCTCCGGGCAACCAGACGCCTACAGCTAATGCAGGAAATGATCAATCCATTACTTTACCAACCAACAGTGTAACGGTCAGTGGTAGTGGTACAGATCCTGATGGCACCATTGTTTCCTATCAATGGGGTAAATTAACCGGACCTTCTCAGTTTGTAATAGTAAGTGCTGATCAGGCAAGTACTGTAATTAATAGCCTTGTGGAAGGTGTCTATACATTTGAATTTACTGTTACAGATAACCAGGGAGCTACAGGAAGTGACACAGTGCAGATAACTGTAAATGCAGCACCGCCACCTACAAATCAGGCTCCTACTGCAAATGCAGGAAGCAATCAAACAATAACGCTTCCGGCAAATACGGTTACATTAAATGGTAGTGGTACAGATCCTGATGGAACGATAGTATCATATCAATGGACGAAACTGACAGGTCCAACGCAATATAGCATTACAAATGCTGATCAGGCACAGACTCTGGTAAACAATCTGGTTCAAGGAGTATATACATTCAGATTGACAGTGATGGACAATCAGGGAGCTACCGGTGTTGCAAGTGTACAAATAACAGTGAATGCACAACCAGCCAATATATTGCCCGTTGCCAATGCTGGTATAGATAGCACAATTGTATTACCGAGTAATTCTATTACAATTACTGGGCAGGGAACAGACTTGGATGGTGCTGTGATGAGTTATCATTGGTCAAAGATCAGTGGTCCTGTGCAGTATAGTATTACATCTCCGAATACAATTCAAACAACTTTTGCAGACCTGGTTGAAGGTGAGTATGAGTTTGAACTAGCCGTAACGGATGACAGAGGGGGAATTGGAAGAGATACAGTAACAGTAACTGTGCTTCCTGATCCAAGAACTCAATCAACGGCAAGGATTTATCCAAATCCTGCGGTATCGGATATTAATATTGTAATTGATGCCATCACAAATAACAATAAGACAAGGATACAGATAGTGAATGCGGCCGGTAACAGTGTCTATTATACAGAAGTGATGAGAAGCCAGCAGGTGGTTACAGTTCCCGTGGATGTCAGTCGTTTTCCCAAGGGTACTTACTTTGTAAGGTTGGGAACCGATATCAATACCAATATTACTCTCAAATTTGTAAAACAATAAATGGGCCTTATTTATAAGGCACATAAAAAAGCCTGAACAATAAGTTCAGGCTTTTTTATGTAAGTATATTCTTATTTATTGTTTAACTATCTTTTGTGTTTCCATTTTTTTACCATCTTGGAAAATAACCAGTTGATAAACACCTGGTGCCAAACTACTCATATTGATCTCATGACTTCCGGGCTGGAATGCAGATCTCTCAATTGTCCGCCCACTCATATCTACAAGCATAATGCGGATACCCTCAGCTTGAATAGAAAGCTGGAGCCTGTCATGAACCGGGTTGGGGGTTGCCAGTACCGGAACCACCAAACCTTTATTGAACTTAACTGGTCTGATCTCAGAGATAGAAGATTTTCCATCAAAGTCAATCTGCCTGATTCTATAAAGGTTTGTTTTTTGTATATCTGGAGTATTATGAAAAAAGCTATAGTTGGAAATATCAGTTGTAGTACCTCTTGCGCTCACATTTCCAATTGCTGTATAATTAGAACCATCGCTAGAGTATTCCACAACAAAATGAGAAATATTAGTCTCCTGCAAAGTTGACCAGTTTAACTGTACACTATTATTATTTCTGGCTAACGCAGTAAAGTTACCCCAAACAACAGGCAATGGGAAAAGGGCGATTTTTTCAGCAACAATAGTGTTGGCATTAACAGTAACTGTATAGTTATCTGTTTTAACAATCGTAGGCGTTCCACTAAACGTACCTGTAGTAGTCATAACAGTATAAGTTTGAAGCGGAGCTGTATTTCCGGGAGCTATTTCTGTAACAGTTAAAGTAACTCCATCTAAGTTTGTATTACCAGTTAAAGCAAGCTGATCATGCCCGGTACCAGCTCCAGAGCCGTCTAAAATTTCGAGAACGACATTGGCAGTTGTGGCCTGAATAGTAGCGGGATTTGCTGTAAGGATACCAGGAGAGTTTCCTGGGCTAACTTGTCCATCATTTACAAAAGTACCACTAGCAGCAATTGTTCCAGACCCAGAAAAGATTCCAGTTGAGCTATTGGTAAACGTTCCGTTTGCGTTAAAAGTTCCTATGGCTACATTGATTGTACCGTTATTTGTAAAGGTATTATTACTTGTCATTGAATAAATGGTAGTCTTATTAATAGTACCATTATTTATGATAGCACACCCTGCAACAGGGAAAAAGCCTCTATTAGATTGATATTGCTCGTTTAAAACGCCATCATTTGTAAACGTAACTCCTGAGCCAAGTGAAATACCCCCGAGAGGATCTCCTGTACCCCAGTTAAATATTCCTTCATTGTTAAAATTAGCACTTATGGTCTTGGTTGAATTACCGGTAAAATTAGCAGTGCCTGAGGGGCTGACAGTAACACTAGGTTGGATAGTTACAGCATTTGTACCCACATTCATCATTCCATTAATGAGTACAGTTGTTCCTAAGCCTACCAGTGCATTCCCAGATATATTTAGAGTTCCATCAACAATAAGGTCGTCTCCAGAACCATTATTAAGAGTTAGATTATTTGATCCGCCCGTATTAACAGATAAAGTTCCTCCTGTATTTACAACGATCTGATCTGCAGTTCTGGGAGCTCCAATTGTAATAGTATGACCATTTAAAATGGTAATAATTCCATCGGCCTGAGTTGGGATAGAGGGCGCAGGATTAACCCATGTTGATCCATCATATCGGGACCATGCATTCACATCACCCCAGAATCCAGACTGAAAACTTTGGTAATCACCAGGACTTTGGGCATAACTTAAGGTACTTAATAGGCAAAAGCCAAGGGCAAGTATTAAACATGTAAATCTTGATTTCATAACATACAATTGATTGATAAATAAAATTTAAAAAGCATAAGGTTTGTCAAAATGATATAGCAAACAAATTTTGCTTAAAATAATAGCGGCATTTCCCGGTATCGGAAAACAATGTTTTACTTAAAGGGTGGGATAGGTAGGTTCTTTTCTAAAATATTGGAGACATATGCCTGTAATAGACAGGGTTAAAGATAAATTAAAATACCGAGCAACTAAAATTTTGAGAGTAAAATTTCGGTTATTCATTCGTTTTTACTGATTATTGGAAATTAATTACTTACCCGGTTATTAAAACCCTGAAAGCCTGCTTATATTTATAAAAATAGTATATGAACAGAAAGAAGGCCATTTATAGAATAGCATTAATAAGTGGCGGGTTGGTCGGGATAGTGGGAGGTGTAAAAACTTATGGCTTATTTAAAACACCTGAACTTAAAAAACTGGATTCCTTACAACCCCTGGTAGATGAATTAGCAGAAGCAATTATACCTGCCAGTGATACACCTGGGGCAAAAGATGCGAAAGTGGGTGCTTTTGTAACCTTAATGCTAAAAGAATGTACAGGCCGTAAGGCACAGAATAACTTTATAGAAGGGTTAGATGACCTTGTCTTTCATTGCATGAATAGATATGGAAAACCTTTTGAATTATGCAATACAGCACAGAAAGAAGCGGCTTTGCTTCATTTTGAACGTAAGGCAACAATCAGTAACAGGTTCATTTCAAAGGCAAAAGATTATCTTTTAGGGCAAAGTTTCTTTACCACTCTCAAAAAATACACGGTATTAGGCTATTGCACTTCTAACCCGGGTGCTACAAAGGCGCTTCGTTATGATCATATACCGGGCCAATACAAAGGGTGTATAGCGCTGAATAATAAAGCTGCATGGGCCACTCAATAAATAAGATTTATTAATGATTTGCATTTTGTTTTATGGGCGATACAAGGAAAAATGAACAGATCTACGATGCAATAGTTGTGGGATCAGGTATAAGCGGTGGATGGGCCGCCAAAGAGCTTTGTGAGAAGGGGCTAAAGACTTTATTATTGGATCGGGGCAGGGCTGTTGAACATATTAAAGATTACACTACTGCAGGATTAGCCCCCTGGGAATTTAAGCACAGGCTTGAAAATACACAGTCAGATATAGATGAGAACCCTATTCAAAGTCAAAGTTCTGCTTATGACGAAAGTAGCAAACAGTTTTTTGTAAAAGATAAAGAACATCCATACGTACAGGATAGTCCATTCCATTGGATAAGGGGTTACCAGGTGGGTGGACGATCATTAATATGGGGCAGGCAGTGCTATAGATGGAGTGATCTTGATTTTGAGGCGAATGCCAAAGAAAACATTGCAGTAGATTGGCCTATTCGTTATCGGGACATTGCACCCTGGTATAGTTATGTAGAGCAATTTGCGGGTATCAGTGGCCAGCCAGAAGGC
The DNA here is from genome assembly GCA_020636575.1 of Chitinophagales bacterium. Taxonomy (GTDB): domain Bacteria; phylum Bacteroidota; class Bacteroidia; order Chitinophagales; family Chitinophagaceae; genus JJ008. Next base: position 82,254 of record JACJXP010000007.1, on the reverse strand, counting down.
CTGGCACATTTGCCGGATGGAGAATTTCTTCCACCTATGGAGATGAACTGCCTGGAAAAACAGTTTAAAGAAAAAGTTTTCGAGAAGTTTTCAGGAAGGTGTGTCACAATAGGCCGGACGGCTAACCTGACAAAAGGATTGCAGGATAGAGGCCCCTGTATGTACAGAAACCTTTGCAAAAGAGGGTGCCCTTTCAGTGGCTATTTCAGCAGTAATTCAGCCACAATTCCTGCAGCTGCAGCAACAGGTAATCTTACTATCCGGCCAAACTCAGTTGTAGCTGAGATATTATATGACAAGAATAAAAAAAATGGCAACCGGTGTAAGGATCATTGATGCAGACACCCTGCAGACGACAGAATATTTTTCCAGGATCATATTCTTAAACGCATCAACAATTACCTGCTGCTATGTTGCTAAATTCTGTTTCAGATGTTTTCCCTGATGGTCTTGGAAATAGTTCAGGACAAGTGGGAAGAAATTTGATGGATCATCATTTTCGGGTTGGGGCAGAAGCAGAATATGATGGGTTTAAAGATCAGTATTATTCTGGTCGGCGCCCTAATGGGATATATATACCGAGATTCAGAAATATTGATGAGGCTTCCACGCAAAAGGATTATAAACGAGGTTTGTATACCAGGGCGGAGCCGTTAGGGAAAGTTAGGCTGAAACAGGATCAAAGGTTAAAGGTGTTGGAGAAAATTTTAAGCAACAATTACTTAAACCGGGACCTTGGAAAATGTGGATCAGTGCCTGGGGAGAAACCTTGCCAAATGAAAAGAACAGGGTTACTCTTTCAAAAGAGAAAAAGGATAAATGGGGACTGCCACTGACCACTATTAAGTTTGAGTTTGGACAAAATGAATTAGCAATGAGAAAAGACATGAAAGCCTCAGCAGAAGAGATGCTTTCTGCTGCAGGGTATAAACAAATTAAAGGATTTGACTATCATAATGTTGGCGGTGATTGTGTGCATGAAATGGGTACAGCCCGGATGGGACATGACCCGAAAACCTCAGTACTTAACAAATGGAACCAACTACATGATGTAAAGAATGTTTTTATTACTGATGGCAGTTGTATGACCTCATCTGCCTGCCAAAGTCCTTCAATTACATATATGGCTCTTACAGCCAGAGCTTGTGATTTTGCTGTAAGCGAACTCAAAGGAACCTGTAACAACTTTTTTGATAGCCGGTTTTTGTAAAGAAAACACAAAATACCACCCCTGTTTCATACAGAAACGGTAAAAAAGGATAGGGAGTAATACACTTAAACCGATTCCGATCAATAACAGTAAAGGAAGATAATTGATACCCGCTGCATGGGTTAAGGATTACTTACTGTGAGAAGCTACAAATACATGTGAGACATAAATATATAATGAATGAAACCCTATGACTCTTAGCCAGGAAGCAGTTTTAGGTTTTGTAATAAGAAAGGAAATTGACAGCATAAAGTGCAAACCGTTAATGCAATTAGCAAGAACATTGAGGGTTGGTATGTTTCAATAAAACGGTATTCAGCCCGGATCATGCTTAAATTAATTAACAGAAAATACAATTGCGAAGCAATGAAAAAATTATCAATATCAACGGCTTTATAGGATCCGATTTTCGGCGCTTTTTCATTTTGAAATAGGAAGCAAGCCAATCGCCTAATGCAAAAAATATATAGTAATGGAGTATTTCATGAATAAAACCCATATCCCAGCCTTGTTGCTCTGTCCAGGCTGAAAAGAAGTACATGATAAGTCCTAGGTATTTGTATGACTGGCCTTGCTTTTAAAATGTACTTGTAAACATATAATACTGATACATTAAATAATGCATAGAGGTACCAGAACTGGTCAATCCGGCGTGGAGAATACAAAAGATAGGTATAGTCAGTCTAATGTACGGTCTGCATTTACATAGGATGAAACTAGCTAAATATGTCTATTTGTAAAGTGATCTGATACAAAAATGAAGCCCAGAGAAAATAGGATAAAAAGTATTGTTTTTAGTTTTTGAGAAGGAGAAACCTGCAAAACCTCTTTTTTAAGACTACCGGATACAAAAATGCCAGAAGCAATATAAAACAGAGGCATCCTGAAACTGAAGAATATAATAGTTAGATACTCAGAATCCATAAATCCTTCCACATTAATAACCCAGGCCCTTTTCAGTCCCTCAGTGAAACACCGATATACTTCGAACAGATCGCAAATCCTATTCCCTTAGCATAATGCAGCGCCAAAATCCATTTTGGCACTGTGTATCAGTTTTAATTGTGGGCATTATAATAATCATCGTTAAAGTGAGTTGAATGCCGCTGTGTATGATACCATTCTTCATAATTGGTATGTTGCGCTGGTTCAGGCGTTTTCACTGGGGTAGAAATTTCAATACTGCTCATTTTTCTTTTTGTTATATAGGGTGGTAAAATATAAATAAAAGCTGAAAAAGTGAAATTTAAACTATTGAAAATTAGAGGGTTATAATTGTTTTGGATTTAAAAGCTTCATTTTTAATCTATTATTTTTAGATATTGAATAAATCAATTGGCCCAATAGAATTAAAAACAAGGGTTCAATTTCATACCGGAATCGCATATTTTCATAATGCTCCATTAATGAACTTACAATAAATACATACCCGATTAAACAGGTAATAAATAGATTGATCAAATCGATCTGCTTCCGTTTCAACCATCCCTTTATCAACCAGAAAAAAACAAAGCAGTAAAGCAATAATTTGGGTATCGCCGTGATCACTAATGATATCCTTCTTTGTTGTTTTCCATTTACAAAGTGTGAGATATTGAAAGAGTATAAAAGATCATAATATTTAATCTTTTCTGTTTGTTTAGAGGTAACGGTATACCGGGTAGCTGGGGCAAAAAAACTAATTGCAGATTGAAATACGTTTTTTAAATAATGGGAAGGATGTGTTTTTATATATTGTATGCCGGCATCAAGATATTTTTCTGATACTTCAATATAACTGATATGCTTTTCATTGATTATAGAATCATTTTTTCTTAGGCTAAGCAGATCTTTGTCGTTTAAACCTTTGAAGGTAATCGTATCATTTTTTTTGATAAAACTGCTGTATTGTTCAATTGGTGAAAAAGGAGGTATTGATCCAATATTATTTTCAGGTAATGAGCCGGCATCATGAAAAACATTCCGGGCTAAATTCATTCCTGCCCAGGAAGAAGTAGAAAATTTATGGAAAATAATATAGTTCTTCAGGTAGAAACCAGAAACTAATATTATCGCTAAAGAAGCGGCGCTTATGAAACGGATCCTTTTTGGATGTTTCCATAACATATAAATAACTATCATACTCATGGCTATTAGCCATGCAAGGTGATACATACTTCGGGTAAGGCAGATTATTACAAGGGGAATAAAAAAACCTAGAATCTTTAACCAACTTTCAGAGGTTTGTAATAATAATAAATAACGGCAGCTGATGAGGAACAACATTGTAATAAAGCCTGTATAGAACAATTCATTTTCAAAAACGATCGTTGCAGGGCTAAGCAGGTATATAAGAGACAGTATTATCGGTATTCTTGATCCGGGGAGTAACTTTTTTAGGATGTCAAGCAATAAAAGGGTATTAGTAATGGTAATCACTTTAAAAAAGAGAGAGAATATCAGTAGGGAATAATTTCCACTTAACTTCAGGATTGTTCCCAGTAGTAGATTAAAAAAAGGAGGTTGTGTGTGGTCAAACCATATTCCCCTCAACAAGTTGTGACGAAGAGTTTCTACATCCAGGTATTGCCAGTAGTCATAAAGATTTTCATAGTCAAGCCTGATCCCGAAAAAGCTGAAAATGATTCGGGAAGTTATAAATATGAAAAGAATCAGAACAAAATCTTTATTTAGTGGTTTCTTCATAATTAATCAGGCTCTGAATGCTCCGGATTACCTCTGAAAGGTTTATAAAATTTTACTTTTGCTAAATCTAACATTTGCTTATCTCCTTTGCTATCACCGTAAGCATATATTTGATCATACTCTGATAGACTGTATTTTTCTTTGATTCTTTTAACCTTTTCATCTCCATAGCAATTTTTGCCCAGAATATAACCAGATATTCTATTGTTATCTATTCTAAGACGGGTAGACAGGCAATCGGCATTTATTTTCTCAGCCCAAAGTCTAACCCAGTTTTCCGGGGATGCCGAGACAATTACAACTTCTACATCTTCTGCAGCCAGCCTATTTATTTCTATGATACTTTTCTGGCGAATCAATTGAGGAATTTTTTGGTCAAAAAATTTTTGACAATGATCATTAAACAAACTCGCCTCCATACCTCCAAAAAAGAACTTTAATATCCTTTCTTTGGCCTTTTGATTTGAAATAACTCGAAGTTTATACGCTATTAACCAGGGAGAGTTGATCAAAAAGCCAAGAGCAAATTTAAATGAGCCATTAGTGAATTTAATGAACTCAAGCAATGTGTCCTTTTTTGTTATGGTGCCATCAAAGTCAAAGAATGCAATACCTGGTTTCACAGCTTTTTTCTTTTGAAAATAAATTCAGGAATATTAGTAATGATCATCATGATCCATCTCCAGAACCATTTTACATAAATTTTATTCTTTTTCTTCAGAATGCCTTTGTAAACTGTATCTGCAACATCAACGGGCTGTGCAGTAAGAAGCTTTGGCAAATTCAGATCTTCGGTCATTTTTGTATATACAAAACCAGGAAGCACTGTAAGTACATGTACTTTATGATGAAACAGCCTGTTCCTTAGTCCGGACAAGTAAGCGATAAAACCTGCCTTGGCACTACCATATATATAATTACTTTGTCGACCTCTTAACCCCGCTACAGAACTGATGCCGGCAATTACTCCACTTTGTTGTTTTGCATAGTCTTCCCCAATAATATTCAATATGGATACAAGACCTGTATAATTGCTGTTTATGGTTTTTAATGTTTCTTCCTGGCTTTTAATTACTTTTTCATTATCATTCATGTAACCAATAACACTGATGGTAATAGCTGGTTTAACTGGTAGTATATTCCAAAACGTTAGGTGGCTGGAAAAATCAGTGGCATCAAATTCGTGGATCGTACAGTTGATATTGTACTTTATTTTTAGGTCTGATTGCAGGGAAGAAAGCCTGTCACTTTTACGGGCAGCAAGTTGAATGTCAAATGCGTTTGCAGCAAATTTTTCAGCGATTGCAATACCGATATCCGATGCTGCACCTAAAATCAATACTGTCTGACTCATGAGAAAATTTATTTTACCAATAAGTCCAATCTTTCGGACTGTAATGACCTGAATTTGTTTTCAGGATTATATTTTTCCAATATTCTTTTGAATTCAGGAAGATGTGGATAGCCTGATTGAAGCACTTCCGGTTTCATCCTTGCGTCTTTTGACATATACAACCGACCTCCATATTGTAAAACAATCTGGTCAAGCTCATCCAAAAACTCAAAAAGCCCTTTTCTGACCGGGAAGTCCATCGCCAGTGTAAAACCCTCCATAGGGAAAGAGATCAGGTTATCCTGTTTGCCAAAAACTTTGAGTACAGCAAGAAATGATCCGAGACCTTTATTACTTATCCTATTCAGGATTTCTACCAGGCCTTGTTTGCTTTCTAAAGGAAGAACAAACTGGTATTGTATGAATCCTTTTTTACCATAGCCACGATTCCAATGAAGTATTGCATCAAGCGGATAAAAAAAAGGCTCATACGAAACGACATTATTTATTTCTTTTTTGAAGTTTTTGTGGTAGTAGAAGAAATTAAATATTCTGATCGTCCATTTATTAAGTACAAACGAGGGAAGATTAAAAGGGAAGTTGATTTTTTTTTCTTTAGGCAGTTTTAAAGGGACATTTTGCTTATGGTTTGAAAGATCTTCCGTTTTGGCATGCTCGCCAAGGATTAAAATACTTCTACCAAATTGACTTCCTTTTTTCAGGCAATCGATCCATGCTACGGAATATGTATAATGCTTATACTCATCAAAAAGCCGTATTATCTCATCAAGGTTTCTGGCTTTTACCTGCTTTTGTTTTATATAAGATGTTTCAACTTTTTTAAGATCAAATTTTATACGGCTTATCATTCCTGTAAGGCCCATACCTCCGCAAGTGGCCCAAAAAAGATCATTGTTTATTTCCGGGGAGCAAGTGATTATTTCACCCTGGGCATTGATAACATCCATTTCAAGAACATGGGCCGAAAAGGCACCATCAATATGATGGTTCTTGCCGTGTACGTCACTCGCAACAGCCCCTCCAACTGTAATGAACTTTGTACCGGGTGTTACAGGTAAAAACCAACCTTTTGGAACGATTACTCTTAATATTTTATCAAGTGTCAAGCCTGCTTCGCATTCTAGGATACCATTTTCAGTATCAAAGGAAATTATCCGGTTATATTTTAATGTAGAAATGGTATTTATGGCCAACGAAGCATCTCCATAACATCTGCCATTTCCTCTTGGGATAAAAGCACCTGTTTGCTTAATATAATTCTGGAACTCGCCGGTGAACGTAAAAGCAGATTCATCAGACTCAATTACCGGATAATTTCCCCAGTTCCCGATATCTTTTTTCATTTTATTCAAAAAGGGTTACGTCTTTAAAATAAATTATCGCTACAAAGCTGGCCATCCAGAGGAGCAATGTGATCTTAATGAAAAGGTCTTTGTATAGAATTTTGGTTGGAGAACCTGAGTCGGCTTTTACAAAGATAATTTGCAGATATCGCAAAATACCAGCGATAACGAAAAGACATGTATAATATAATCGGTGTGTACCCATCCTCTCAATAGTTTCGGGTGACATAGTATACATGAAATAAGCAACGACTATAACGGCACAAACCAGGGAAAGCATTACATTCAGAAACTCCAGGTTATACCCCTTCACTGCCTTTCTCATTTCTGTGCCGGAACTGATCTTTAATAGGACATCATCCCTTCTTTTTCCGATCGCCATAAATAAGGCGAGCAAAAAGACCATAATGATGATCCATTCAGAAAGTGGGATGAATGTTATTACCGAACCCGACTTTATTCTAAGGATGAACCCGATGGCCAGTATTATTATATCCAGAATCGGGATCGCTTTTAATCCAAATGAATAAGCCAGGTTTAATAAAAAATAAATACCTAATACAAAAAGGAACTTATCTCTTATCAACCAGCTTATTAAGAATCCTGATGAAGCCAGAAGAATACAAATTATAAGTGCTGCAGGTTTTGATACTTCACCACTGGCTAACGGACGCTTTTGTTTTATTGGATGTTTCTTATCATCCTCAATATCTCTGTAATCATTTAATATGTAGATGCTACTTGCAACAAAAGAGAATGCGAAAAATCCATAGATCAAAGGCAGGACTTTGTCAATGTCTGATATTTTGCCAGCAAAAAATAGGGGAATGAACAAAAAAAGATTTTTTGCCCAATCTTTTACCCGGATTAATTGAAAATATGATTTGATAGTTTTCATTGATGAGCCGACAAAATACAAATTAAACTTTAGATTTAATAGTGTTTGATGTATTGATTTTCAAATATTTAGATTATATATTTGTTATATGAAACCGTCAGGAATAAGCTTTAAAAAGCAGCCGTTACCTACTCTTGAGTTGTTAATTATTGTTTTTCTGGCAATTATTCCACTGTTTGTAACATTCCCATACAGGGTTAATATTTTCCTTTCCTGGGAAGGAGCTTACAGGATGAGTGAGGGGCAACTTCCATTTCGGGATTTCGGAACTCCCTTAGGTGGCATGTATTGGGTTATTCCTTCTGTCTTTTTCAAGATTTTTGGTACCGATATGATAACCCTGGTCAAAGCTCAGGTGTTTATCAATATTCTCTCAGGCCTGGCTTTTCGATCTATACTTAAAAGCTTATATGTTCAACCGGGAATCCGTTTTGTTTCCGTGTTGCTTTACTGTATCTCGTTTTCGTTTTTCAATTTTTGGCCCTGGTATAATCATACGGTAATTGTTTACGAGCTGATCGCTATTGCATTTTTATTAAAGGGGATTTTTGCTACACAATCATCAAAACAAATATTGTGGCTCTGTGGAGCAGGAGTTTTTACTTGTTTTTCATTTCTCACAAAACAAGATGCAGGGGGAATGGCTTTCTTGCTATGTCTTGGATTAATTGTTATTTCTTCTTTTTACACAAAAAAATGGCTTTTACCGGTCATTTATTTTATATCATTTTCTGTTCTTCTTGGTATAGTTGTATCAGTATTTTCAAAGTACGGGTTTGGATACTGGTTTAATCATGGACAAGCTCCACACTCGGCAAGAATATCTGTTTTTGAAATAATTAATGAGTTTTTCGGTGCCTCCCCCTGGATAAAATTTTACCTGTTTGTTATTTTGATTCTATTATTAGTTCAGCACAAAAAAATCAAAGACCTTTTTTCAGAACACAGGGATCTGCTTTTCCTATTATTAACATTGGGAATATTGCTTCAGGCTGCTGTATTCCAGGTAACAAGTTATACACCTCCTGATAATAATATTTTCTTTCACAGTTTTGCCATAGCATTTATTCTTACTTTATTATTTGATCTGTTAAATAAAAATGCCTCATCATTTAAGATGGTGAGTGGACTTGCAATAGGGGTATTATTGTGGTGGAGTAGTATATTTTGGAAATATGTTGTAAGAGTAGTGGAAAGGGCCTTCCCACCTAATACTGAAATTGTAAGCTCAAGCGGTGAAAATGTAGTTAACCGGGACACTTATATGATCAAAAAACCAGACAGTCTGGACGTTCCCATGACTGACTGGACTTTCTCAAAACTAAGATCATTCAGAAAGATTTATATGCCTTCGTCTACAATTAAAGGCATCGAACGATTATTGAACTTACCTATTGTTAAGAACAATGAAAACCTCAAGGTGCTGAACATGTCAGAATTAACGCCTTTGGCGGTAGAGATACCTTATAAGCTGGAAACAGGTTCACATTATCCTTTATGGAACCATTTGGGGGTAGGGATGTTCAATAAACAAGCCGAAATGTTTGAGTCCAGGATCAGGGATCATGAGTATGACCTGGTGTTATTTGAATATATCCCTACATTAAATAACTTTTTCCCATTCCGGGTGAGGGATGCTCTTAAAACGAATTACTCTTTAGTTGATTCATTTATAGCGCCACGAAGAGGAGATACCGGGGGAATGATCGAAGTCTATATAAAACCTTCTGAAAATAATTTAGATTCTGTGTTAGTGAAGTAAGCTTCTATTTAATAATTTGCACCTCAATCTATGGGAGTACTAAAACAGCTATCTGAGTATTTGTATCTAAAAAGAAAGGATCCCGAAAGGCCAAAAAGTAAATGGATCGGCTATATGCATGGTATTAACAGGATCAGTTTATTTCTTTTTATCCTTTGCCTGATCATACTTGCAATTAAACTATTGTTTTAAAAAATTGACTATTGTGCTGGCTGCAATCCCTGGTGCATCTTCGTCAGACAGTAGTAAGTCCTGTAATTCGGTATAATCTTTTTGTACTTCTTTTCTTTTTTCTTCGTTGTTCAATAATGATCTTAGTTCCTGTTCCAGGTTTACTGCGTTAAACTCGTTTTGTATCAATTCTTTTACGGCTGGTTTGTCCAGGATAAGATTAACCAGTGAAATATATTTTACGTTTACTAATCTTCTGCCTATCTGGTATGATAGATAAGAACCTTTGTAGCAAACAACCTGGGGCACACCGAACAAAGCTGTTTCCAATGTGGCAGTGCCGGATGTAACCAATGCCGCTTTGGCCTGGAGTAAAAGTTGATATGTTATGCCTGATGCATAAGTAACATTGTTATATTCACTTAAGAGATCATTATAAAACTCTTTATCCAAACCTGGGGCAACGGCAACTATAAACTGGTATTCAGGAAATTTGCTGCTTACTTCAAGCATTACAGGTAATTTCTTTAATATCTCTTGTTTACGGCTACCGGGTAGTAATGCTACAATTGGTTTGTCAGATAGCTTTTCAATAGAAATGGTTTCCTTATAATGATGGATAATATTTGCTAATGGATGACCAGTATAAGTAACATCCCAATTCCACCTGGACTTATAATATTCTTTTTCAAACGGGAGTATCACCATCATTTTGTCTATGCATTGTTTCATCATCCTAACTCTATTCTCTTTCCATGCCCACACCTGTGGTGAGATATAATAAATGATTTTCTGACCCTGTTTATGGGCCCATTTGGCAATGCGAAGATTGAAACCAGGATAATCAATTAGAATAATTACATCAGGGCTACATTCTAATATGTCCTTCTTGCAAAACTTCAGATTCCTGAATATTGTTGGGAGATTTTTGGCGACTTCTGCAAAACCCATAAAAGCTAAATCCCGGTAGTGTTTAACAAGGACAGCGCCGGCTTGCTGCATTTTATCGCCTCCCCAGCATCTGAACGCTGCTTCTGGATCAATTTGTTTTAGAGCTACTATCAGGTTGCTGCCATGCAGGTCTCCTGATGCTTCACCGGCTATAATATAGTATTTCATTTGAAGCCGGGCTTATGATTAATTGAAGAGTTTTAACAACAATATTCCTATTCCGTAAAAAAGTGTAATGACAAATATCCCTTTGGCAGTATTATCTCTCTGCGTATTTACATAGATCGTAAAGAAAATGACATTTGAAAGTAAACTCAATGACCCTATTGAGGTGATCAGCCTGTTATCATGCATAAAGTAGTCGAGAAATTCTTTAAATCTGTAGGAGGGAAATTTTATAAAATAAACCACAACAAGGCCAAGTATCGGCCCCAACAATCCAATAACGAGACCCAATCTTAAATTATCTTTCTTAAAAATCATTTCCAGGATTTTTCTAGTTGTGCTTTCAGTGTATAGTTAGTAAGATCAAATTGAACAGGCACCACACTTACATAGTTATTGGCCAGGGCCCAAACATCAGTATCCTTTCCTTTATCAAAATTTACAAACTCCCCGGTAAGCCAGTAATAATGTCTTCCATGCGGATCATTACGTTCAATAAAATCTTCTTCGTATTTGGCATAAGCTTGCCGGCAGATCTTAAACCCTTTCAGTAGTTCTACCGGGGATGCAGGAATATTTACATTCAAAACGGTATGTTTATCAAGCTTTGCTTTCAGCATCTTTTCAACAATGATCCGTACATATTTCCTTGCCCCTGTAAAATCTGCCTCGATACTATAATCCAGTAAAGAAAAACCTACAGATGGGATACTTTCTATTGCCGCTTCAACAGCTGCGGACATAGTGCCTGAATAAATTACGTTGATGCTATGATTGGCGCCATGATTAATACCGCTTAAACATATATCGGGTTTGCGATGTAAGATCTTATCAACAGCTAGTTTTACGCAATCAACCGGAGTGCCAGTACAGGCCCAGGATTCTACGTCTTCAAAAATGTGCATTTTATGCAGCCGTAAAGGCTGACCGATAGTAATTGCATGCCCCATACCTGATTGAGGTTTGTCCGGAGCCACAACCACAATCTTACCTAAGTCTTTTACAGCTTCAACGAGATTTTTTATGCCAGGGGCTGTAATTCCGTCATCATTTGTTATCAGGATTACTGGTTTATGAGACTTTGTTTTTTTGGGTGCTACTGAACGTTTAGTAGGCGCTGATTTTATCTTTTTAGCCATACGGCGCAAAAATCCCTGATTTTTTCCTGACAACCAAAAGCCTTATATAGCCATTTTGAAAATCTAAAATTATTAGTAATTTGCATACTAAATTAATTAGACCAGTTATGGCAATATCTAATCAGAACTTAAAATATCTTAGGAAGCTCCGTGGATGGACGCAAGAAGAGTTTGCCCAAAAGATTGGTATTAAACGTTCCCTGCTGGGAGCCTATGAGGAAGAAAGAGCTGAACCCAGGATCGATGTACTCGAAGTAGTTTGTGATATCTTCAAACTCACATTAGATGAAGTGTTACGAAAGGACCTGAGCGATAACAAAGGAAACTACCTGGCAAAGAGAAGGGCTATTAAACTGGCTTCAGGCCGACCGGATATTCCTTTTGTGCCGGTAAAGGCGGCTGCCGGTTACCTTGCCGGATATGCAGATCCTGAGTTTGTTGATGAGTTGAATACGTTTACTTTACCCATGCTGTCTGGCGGTAATTATAGGGCTTTCGAGATTGTAGGAGATTCTATGCTCCCAACTCCTAGCGGGTCGGTTATTGTTGGTGAGAAAGTAGATAAACTGGACGATTTAAAAAATAACACAGCCTGCATTGTTATTTCAAAAAGCGAAGGCATAGTATATAAAAGAGTGCAAAGAAACGGGCGGCAGAAGAATAAAATGACGTTGGTAAGTGATAATCCAGTTTTTCATCCGTATACAGTCAACCTGGATGATATTTTAGAAATGTGGCAGGCCCAGGTTGTGATCTCCAGAACAGATAATGTCAGCCGTTGGAATATGAATCAACTGACTGAACTTGTCAGTGATTTAAAAGAGCAGGTGTCCAGCTTGAAAAAGAGAATGAATTAATATGTAATTAATTGATTATCAATTTTATAATTTATATTTAAAGCAGCTTTTATTCTCAACGTTTGTCTTTTATATTTGCAGACTGCAAAACACGGTAATGCGGCTGAAAAACTATATCTGCTTATACTTTCTTTTATTAATATCTGCTTCTGTTTTTTCCCAGGATAAATCAACAGTTGCCGTAAAGACTGAGCACCCCCCTAAAATTGATGGTGATCTTTCTGATGAGGTTTGGGATAATGCACCTGCATTAACGGGTTTTATACAGAATTATCCCGATATGGGAAAGCCGGCTTCCCAGCCAACTGAGGTCAAAGTTCTTTATGATGATAATGCCATTTATGTAGGAGCTTATATTTTTGATGACCCCGCTTTAATAAGAAAACAATTTACAGCCAGAGATGCCGAACAGCAAACAGATGTAGACTATTTTTCTGTTTTTTTTGATACCTATAATGATAATCAAAATGGATTTCAATTTCTGGTTACTACAGCCAATGTGCAATCAGATGCCCGCTTAAGTCCTAATTTTTCAGGTGATTTTGGCAACTATGGGGATAAAACATGGGATGCAGTTTGGGAAAGCAAAGTGAGTATTAAAAATGATGGATGGGTAGTAGAGATGAGGATACCGTATATCTCTCTCCGGTTTGCTAAAAAAGATGTTCAGGATTGGGGTATCCAGTTTTTAAGATTTATCAGGAGAACAAACGAAACATGCTTTTGGAATAAAGTAAACCCGCAGGTAAACGGTTTTGTCAACCAGTTTGGTACACTAAAATCCTTGCAAAGTATCAGTCCACCACTACGTTTAAGTTTCTCCCCATATGTGACCACCGGTTACAGCAGCACCCCGGAAACAAATGGTTATTTGAACCAATGGTTAAGAAACGGAGGGATGGATGTAAAATATGGTATCAATGAAAGCTTTACTCTCGATGCAACACTGATACCTGATTTTGGGCAGGTTATTTCAGATAATGTGGTAAACAACCTGACTCCCTATGAGGTACAGTTTCAGGAAAACCGCCCCTTTTTTACGGAAGGAACAGAGCTCTTTAATAAAGCGGGCCTTTTTTATTCAAGAAGAGTAGGGGCTACACCTTCTGGTTATTATGGAGTGAGGTCGTTGATCAATAGCAATCCCAATCTTGAGCTGATAAAAAATCCTGCAAGGACCCAATTATACAATGCAATAAAGTTTTCTGGCAGAACAAAGAAAAAATTGGGTATTGGTATATTTAACGCAGCTACTGCTCCAATGCATGCCCGCATTAAGGATAATTCAACTGATGTTGAAACAAAAATTGAAACGGAGCCTTTAAGTAACTACAATATAATTGTATTAGATCAGGCCTTTAAAGGACGTTCGTATGTGACATTAACTAATACAAATGTTATAAGGAATGGATCTGCAAGAGATGCAAATGTGACTGCAGTTGATTTTTCTTTATTTGATAAAAGCAATACTTACCGGACCAATGGAACTATTCGTTATAGCAAGATATGGGGAATGGACCCATATGATGGATATAATGCGACACTCCGTTTTGGAAAAGTAAGCGGTAACTGGCAGTATTATGCCCAGGGAAATGTAGAATCTAAGGATTATGATCCCAATGATCTGGGATACCTTTCAGCTGCAAATGAAATAGCTTATCGTGGAAATATCAGCTATCGGCAATTTACTCCAACAGATAATTTCATTACCTATAGCTATTCTCTTGCTCCAAGATTGACCTATCTGTATGAGCCTTATAAATTCAGCAGTTTTGACGTAACCGGTACAGCATTCTGGATATTCAAGAATTTTTGGGATGTGTCGTTGACCACAAATGTTACACCCGGATGGGCAAAAAACTACTTTGAGTTAAGAACTGATGGACGACCACTTGCATTACCTCCAAATTATTTCTTTCAGATTAGCGGTAGTACCGATAGCCGAAAAAAACTATATGTCAGATTTGGCGGTGTATATGCCATAGCTCCTAAATATGATAATGAGCTTACGAGTATAGATCTTGGTTTCCGTTACCGATTTAGTGATAGGTTTAGCTTAGATCTGCAAAGTAAATCGGGCTTTGAAAAAAATCAGCTTGGGTATGCATTTCAAAGAGAAACAAATGGGGAACCTATTGTTGGGTTCAGAGATAACCGGGAAGTAGTTTCTGTTTTATCAGGGATCTACAATTTCGCTTCAAGGATGAATTTGACTTTAAGAGTAAGACACTATTGGAATAAAGTGAATTACCTGAGTTTTCATAACGCAGACGCAGAGGGCTATCTTCTGGATCGGCCATTTATACCCGGGCAGAATGAAAATTTTAATGCATTTAACCTTGATGCCTTTTTTACATGGGATTTTCGTTTAGGAAGCCGGCTTATCATTGGGTATAAAAATTGGCTTGGTGATGAAGAGTATACATCAATTGCCGGAGATAATACTTACATAAAAAACCTGGGTGAAATATTCAACCTCAGGCATGGAAATGAAGTAACAGTCCGGTTCATTTACTTTTTTGATATTAACCAGTTAAAAAAGAAACGCTAAAGGATATGCAATAACTGATTGTCAGAGATTGCATAAACAGTTTCATTTTTCTTTCTTTCCACCTGGTAGGTACCTGTAAACAAACTAAAAGCGGGGAGAATACAATATTGTTTTGTGAAGTAGAAGCAAGGGAATTTTAATGATTGGCGGCCTTTTCCTTTTAAAGTTATACCCGGATGTACATGTCCCACAAAAGTATAATTCACTTCTTCTGGAATTTCCTCATTCCTTTCAACTTTTAGATCATGACGGAAACAGAAGTTTTCGATAATAAGACTCTTATCAAAAATATTGATATCGGCTGCTGAATACCATTTTTCGTCAAGTATATCATGATTTCCTTTTACAAGACTGATCTTTAATGAAGAAAAATCCTTTCGCCATTTTATAAAATGGTCCAACTCTTTATTAGCTGAACTATGCGTAAAATCACCGACTATGATCAGGTGATCAGCTTTAAAAAAATATAATTGTGCCATCAATCTCATTAGATCTGCTTTATAGATCTCTGGGGGTATGCCGATCCCGGATTTTCGAAAATGCCCTGTTTTCCCAAAATGCAGATCAGAGAGGATCAATGTATTCTTCTCTTCCCACCAGCAGCATCTTTCAGACGATACCCAAAATGTATTTTTTTCAATGATATGTGGGAAAGGATTTTGCATGCAGAAGGCTAAAAATAATAATAAATGATTATTTAACCGGGAGCTGTTCCTGTATCTTTCTTATTCTTTCTTCCAGTTTTTCTGAAGATAGGTCTTCTCGCATGCTATCCACTTTAACGGGGAAGCAAAATGGTGTAAGTTGTTCGGGGAAAGTGAGTATGATCTTTGAGTTTTGAATACGTTGAAGCATGTCTCTTAATCGAACTTCTTCCATTTGCTGATCAAAAACTTCCTGGTATGCTTGTCGCAGTAATAAATTACCGGGATCGTAATCACTAAAAACTCTAAACAGGAGAGAAGCTGATGACTGTAGATGTCTTGCTTTCTTTTTTTCACCCGGCATACCCTGGAAAATAAGTCCTCCAATAACTGCTACATCCCTGAATTTTCTTTTAGCCATTTCCGTGCTGTTCACACTTCGCTGTATATCTTCCAGTATATTATCGGGAGAAAAGAGTTCATAAACATTACTGTCATCAATAGGGATGGGCTGGTCGCTTAGTAACTCAAACCCATAATCATTCATGGCGAATGAAAATGTGATTGGCTTAAGACGGCTGATTCTCCAGGCCAATACTGCTGCCATAGCTTCATGAACAAGCCTGCCTTCAAAAGGATACACAAACAAATGAAAACCATCTTTGGTTTCAATTTGCTCTATAAGTAATTCGTTTTCTGCCGGTACATGAGAAAGTTTCTTTTGCAATAGAAAAAGCGGTTTTAGCGCTTTTATTTCTTTTTCTGTGTTTTTATTGAGTCCCGAGGCCTGGTTTAAAGTTTCTCTTAATTTTTTACCAAGGTTTGCACTCAAAGGCATCCGACCACCTGTCCAACTGGGTACGATCGATTTTTTTGAATTGGATTTTTTTACAAGGGCAGTCATATCCTTTATTGCAATAAACTCCAGGTTTTTACCTGCTAGTGTAAAAACATCTCCCGGGTTTAACCTGGAAATAAAGTATTCTTCAATAACGCCGACATAGCCACCTGTCATGAATTTAACTTTCATCATTGCGTCGCTCACAATAGTGCCAATATGCAATCGGTGGCGCATTGCTTGTTTTCGGCTGGTTATGACAAAACGGCCATTATCATTTTGTACTTTCTGAAAGTCATCATATTGATTTAATGCCCTGCCGCCACTTGTAATAAAATGGAGGATCTGTTCCCATTCATTATTGCTTATATCTTGATAACAGTATGTTGATCTTATTTCGGCCAGTAATTCATCCGGATAAAAACCGTCTGATATTGCCAATGTTCCAAGAAACTGGATCAGTACATCGAAACAAAGCATCATGGGGATACGGCTTTCTATGAGTTGCTGTTGAATAGCACTTTTTAAAGCGGCCGCTTCAATTAATTCCAGCGAATGAGTAGGCAGAAAGTATATCTTACTTATAGCGTCAGGGCTGTGACCACTACGTCCCGCTCTTTGTAAGAAACGGGCAACACCTTTAGGCGAACCAACCTGGATCACAGTTTCAACCGGGCGAAAGTCAACACCAAGATCAAGACTGGCAGTACACACTACGGCTTTAAGGTTACCGGTATGCAGGTTTTCTTCGATCCATGTACGTAGCTCCATATCAATAGAACCATGGTGTAAGGCAATAGATCCGGCCAGGTCAGGACAAATATTCAGGATCGTCTGATACCAGGTTTCACTCATACCCCTGGTATTTATAAAGATCAGCGTCGTTCTGCTTTGCTGAATGATCGGTATTATTTTATGTGCTAGTTTAATACCTAAATGACCGGCCCATGGATAATTTTCAATCTCGTCAGGAAAAATGGATTCCACTTCAATTTTCTTATCCATTTTGGCTTTTATAATTACACCTTTCTGTTTAACCGGCGATAGCAATACGTCTTTAGCCTCTTCAAGGTTTCCAATTGTGGCTGATATTCCCCAGACGAGAGGAGTTTTATTATTTGCCTTCCTGCAACAATTTATAATTCTTGTAATAGCCAGTTCTACCTGTATGCCTCTTTTGCTCCCCAATAGCTCATGCCACTCATCTATAGCAATTAGTTGAATAGGGTTAAAAAAATAACCGTAGCTTTTTTGTGCCAATAATAAATGCAAACTTTCAGGAGTGATGATCAACACTTCAGGCATTTGTTTTTTCTGCCTGTTTCGTTCAGCAGTATCTGTATCTCCGTTACGGATCCCGATTTGCCAGTTAATATCAAGTTCGGTAACAACTTCCTGCATAGCTCTTCCGATGTCTTTTGCCAAAGCCCGGAGAGGGGTGATCCAAATTAGCTGTAAACCTGAATTTGTGATTGATTTATAATCATGAGGATGTTCGTTAATAAACCTGATCAGGACGCCGAGGAAAACAGAGAAAGTTTTGCCACAACCTGTTGGAGCATTGACCAAACCACTTTTATCGTTTAGGATCTGCTTCCATGTTTGTTCCTGGAAAGTGAATGGCCTTAATTTTTTTCCACTAAGCCATTGATGAATTATTTGATATCCTTTCGAATGAATCATTAGACTGCCATGATTGGGCAGATAAAATTAGCGAAGGAATCGGAAGGTAAAAATGTTAATAAACAGCTTTAAGAATGCCGTCTTGCCATTTTAAGAAAAACAACTTTTTATTTTCAAAATAATCGAGCATCATTGTTTCCCTGTTAATAACAGGTTGAATATCGAACTCCCGGAAAAGGTTGAATTCTTTCCTGGAAAGATTCGAAGTAATCTCTCCTTTGTATTTAGTGAGCAGATTGCCAAAACGCCACATAGCTTCATAACCACGCATTACCATATCACTGGGCCTGGAATACATAATCTCGTCAAAGTATTCTGTAATTCGAACACTAACACTATCGGTTCTGGGATTATAAAATGGAGTACTATAAACGATCTCAATACCTTTATATTCAGGCGCTCTTCTAAATTCTCTCACAACATCCCATGTTGGCATTCCCACAACAAGGGCTTTGTAACTTTCTTTTTTTAAAGCGGCAAGTTTCGCAACAAGACGCTTGCCAAAGTTTTCATCCATTGTGCCGGCAATGCAAACTGTTTGTTGAATTGTATCCAGATATTTTTTTAAATGATTTACGGTAAAACTGTCAGGCAGGTCCACATATTTTAATTTTAAGGGAGTGCTTAACGTTTGCTTTCCAAATTCATCCAGGAAGTATCTTATCCGGTCTTCCAGCGGTCCCTTTTTTCTAAAAATCACCAACGGTTCTGTGGAATAATATTTTTGTATATGCCTGTAGATGCCTTCTATCTGGGTTCGGAGAGTTGGATTAAGTATAACATAGAAAGGATTAGAGGATACACCGCCATCATTTGGCATATTAATATTTATAACAGGGATATTACTTTTTAGCCCCGAATCGGCAAATGCTTTTACTTCGGTAATGGTGGAATAAGTCAGAATTAATTCTACACTGTCTTTGTTACAGCGTTCTAATTGTTCAGCCAGAGTTTGAGTGGCTGATCTTGTATCATATACAAAAACCTCAATGGGAACCCCAATCCTTTCCATAGAATCAAGTGCCAGTTGTACACCTTCATAGAATTCTAATCCAGGATTGATAAATTTAGGGAATTCGGTTTTGGCATACCTATATTCATATGTAACATCAAAAGCAGAGTCAAGATAAAGTGGTGCAAACACTGCTATCTTACTTCTTTTTGCAGTTGTATCTTCCTGGGCTGATAAACCAGAAAGAAGAAAGAGTGAGCATATAAAAAATAAGATCAGTTTCTTCATTCAGAATACATTTTCAAAAGATCAGGTTTGTTATTATTCCCATTCAATGGTAGCAGGTGGTTTACTGCTTATGTCGTAAACAACACGGTTGATGCCTCTCACATTATTGATGATTTCATTCGAAACATCAGCCAGAAATTCATAAGGTAAATGTGCCCAATCAGCCGTCATTCCATCCACACTGGTAACGGCCCGGAGAGCAACAGTATATTCATATGTTCTCTCATCGCCCATTACTCCTACACTTTTTACCGGCAGTAAGATAGCCCCTGCCTGCCAAACAGTTGCATATAAATTGTTATCTTTTAATGCCTGAACATATATATGATCGGCTTCCTGCAATAACTGCACCTTTTCTTCTGTGATCTCCCCTAATATTCTGATAGCTAATCCCGGACCAGGGAAGGGATGCCTATCGATCATTTCGGATGGAATACCTAATTCCCGACCTACTTTTCTAACTTCATCTTTGAACAAAGATC
Source organism: Chitinophagales bacterium (assembly GCA_020636575.1). Classification (GTDB taxonomy): domain Bacteria; phylum Bacteroidota; class Bacteroidia; order Chitinophagales; family Chitinophagaceae; genus JJ008. Next base: position 62,281 of record JACJXP010000007.1, on the reverse strand, counting down.
TTAGTGGTTCTACAAGGCCCAAATGAAGATGCTCTGGTAAACCTCCAACGTTGTGATGGGATTTTATAGTAACCGAGGGGCCATGCACTGATACACTTTCGATGACATCGGGATAAATGGTGCCCTGTCCAAGCAATTCAACCCCTTCAATTTTTTTTGACTCATCCTGGAATACATCAATAAATAAACCACCAATTATTTTTCTTTTTTCTTCTGGATCTGTTTTGCCGGCCAGTTTTGTATAAAAGTGTTCTTTCGCATCAATACCTGTTACATTGAGTCCGATCTTATTATAAGTTTCAAGTACTGATTCAAATTCATCTTTACGTAGCACTCCGTTGTCAACAAATATGCCATACAAATTTTTACCAATTGCTTTGTGGATGAGAGTTGCTGCAACAGTCGAGTCAACACCGCCGCTCAAAGCCATAATTACTTTTTTATCACCGATCTGTTTTTTTAACAGCTCAACTGTATCTGTAATAAAATGGGCAGGTGTCCAATCCTGGCTGCAACCACAAATATTAACCAGGAAATTGCGAAGTACTTTTTTGCCTTCTTTGGAGTGATATACTTCCGGGTGAAACTGAACTCCATAAAGAGGGTTTAACTCAGTTCCATTTTTTTTGAAAGCCGCAACAGGAATACTTTCCGTTTCGGCCAACAGATCAAATCCCTCTGGTAATTCTTTAATTGTATCGCTATGACTCATCCATACCTGGCTTTGTTCTGAAACCTCCTGAAGCAAAGCATCTTCTTTTTTCTTTTGAAGTATTGCTCTCCCATATTCCCTCTTATTGCTTTTGGCAACATGTCCCCCAAACCTTTTTGCAGTGAGTTGTGCCCCATAGCATATTCCCAGGACAGGTAGTTGTTTTATAAAAGATTCTACATCAACATCAGGTGCATTTTCTTCGTTTACGGAACAGGGTGATCCGGATAATATAATTCCCTTTAAGCCTTCTTCAAATTCAAAGGATTTGTTATATGGAATGATCTCGCAATAAACATTGGCCTCCCGTACGGCCCTGGCAATGAGTTGGGTATATTGTGAACCAAAATCGAGGATCAAAATTTTTTCTGTCATGTTGCTGCGAAGGTAAAAAAGGTATGGCTTAAACGAACAGTGATAAAACCCTATTCTTTGGGGTATTTTTTTACTTTTATGGTAACCTGTTAAATTGTTTGTCCGTCCTATTCTAAAGATAATTGCTCCATTTTTTTGATAAAAAACCTTTTATGAGAAAGATTTCCTACTTGTTTTTTTTACCGGTTGTTTTTTTGGTTTCCTGTAGCCATGTTTTTAAGGATAGGGTAAAAGGCAATGGTTCTGTTAAAACAGAGAACCGCCAGATTACCGATTTTACTAAAGTTAGGGTCAGCGGTGCCATTGATCTGTTTATAAAACAGGATTCAGCCACGTCTGTAAGCATTGTTACTGATGAAAACCTAATGGAGTTTATAGAAACAATAAATGAAAATGGATCATTGATTATTAAACCTGTGCAGGGTTATAGCTTATCAGGTACCAATGGTATCAAGGTTTATGTAAGTTCTCCGGTATATAACAGGTTCAATGCATCTGGGGCCTGTGAAATAAAAGGGGAGAACAAAATATATTCTGATAATCCTATAAAAGTTGACCTGAGTGGGTCTTCTCATATAGAAATGGATATCAAAGCACCGGAAGTTAATGCTGATGCTTCAGGCTCATGCTCAGTTTCGTTGAGCGGTGAGACAAGAAAACTCGCAATAGATGGATCGGGAAGTACTTCAGTGTATTGTAAAGATCTAAAAGCAGAAAATGTTGAGGTGGGAATTTCAGGTGCGGGAAATGCAGAAGTATATGCCAGTGTGGACCTTAATGTAAGAGTTTCAGGTTCTGGTAGTATCCGGTATTGGGGTAATGCCAGGGTAAATCAGCATATTAGCGGTTCCGGCAGCGTTACAAAGGCAGAATAATATAAAAGCCCGGATTTACCGGGCTTTGTGTTGTAAAAATAAAAATTAGCATTAGTAATCTGATGAACCACCATCACGGTCACGGTTGTAGCCACCTTTTTTGTAGCCACCGCCGCCGCCGCCAAAGCTTCTCTTTTTAAATCCACCACCGCCACCACCTTCTTGTTTAGGGCGGCTTTCATTAACAACGATATTACGGCCATCTACTTCACTGCCATTTAAAGCAGCAATAGCAGCCTGACCTTGTTCATCGTTAGGCATTTCAACAAATCCGAAGCCTTTGCTTCTGTTTGTAAATTTGTCAGTGATAATTTTTGCTGTGGTTACTTCGCCATGAGGGGCAAATAGATTCGCAAGGTCCTGGTCTTTCAGGTTCCAGCTAATGTTTCCTACGTAAATGTTCATTTTTAATCAGGTTTATGAAAGAAAAGTGTCAACAGTAAACAGCACCCAATGAACATTTTTGGTTTTTCGAAACGTTCTGGACTTGTGAAACTGAAAGAGCACCAAATACGTAACAAAGTAAGGTAATTTTTTTAACGGCTCGAAAGAATATATGCCAGAATTTATAAGGATATGTAAAGAATTGATTGTAAGTCGGTTCGGGTTTAAAAGAAAAAAGCCCCAAAAAGGGGCTTTTTAAAGCTATTTTCAATCTAATTTATTCTGCAACCACTTCAAAATCAAGCTCTGTGCTATGTCCGTTTCCAAAATCAATAGCAGCTTTATAAGCTCCCAGCTCCTTTACTTCATCTGTGATAGTGATCTTCTTACGGTCGATCTCATATCCCTTTTGTTCACGGATTGCCCTGCTAATTTGTAAAGATGTTACGCTACCAAAGATCTTTCCACTGGTACCTGTTTTGGCACCAATTTTAAGCGGACCCTCTTGTAATTTAGTGATCACACTATTGATCTCAGCCAGCATTTTTTCTTCCTGTTTTCTAACCTGCTTTAACCTTTCTTCCAGTTGCTTATTATTAGAGGGGCTGTTTTCTACAGCCAGTTTACGGGGAAGCAGAAAATTACGGGCATAACCGTTTTTTACTTTCACTACTTCATTTTTCCCGCCCAGGTTATCTACGTCCTGAATTAGAATTACTTCCATTTTATTTTTATTTTATCTCAATGAATTACAGGCTTCATTGTCAACCCCGCCAGAGCGGGGAATTAGAGATGGGCCTATTTTAATAGATCAGTTACATATGGTAATAAGGCCATCTGGCGGGCTTTCTTTACCGCATCTGAAACTTTACGTTGATATTTCAGGCTATTACCGGTTATACGACGAGGCAATAATTTGCCTTGTTCATTCAGAAACTTTTTGAGAAACTCAACATCCTTATAATCAATATAGCGAATACCATACTTTTTAAAGCGACAGAATTTCTTAACTCTTTTATCGCTTTTTATAGCGGTCAGATATTTTATTTCATTCTTTGCCATGATTTATACCTCCGCTAATTTTTGAGTTTCAGTATTGACGCCACTTCTCTTTTTTGCATTGTACTCGACGGCGTATTTATCGAGTTTTGTGCAAAGGTGACGCAACACTGTTTCGTCACGCAATAACTGAATTTTCAGTTTTTCATTAAAGTCAGAGGGAGCAGTGTACTCCAGAACCCAATACAGACCAGTAGTTTTTTTGTCGATCGGGTAAGCTAATGATTTTAATCCCCATGGATTTTCAGCTACGATTTTGCCACCGGCTTCAGTTACCAACGAAGCATATTTTTTTTGCTCCGTTTTAAACTCATCGTCGCTTAAAACAGGGGTAAAAATCACCATCAGTTCGTAATTGTTCATTTTACCTTTTTAAAGTTTAATAATTCGATTTTTCCCATCGGGCATCCTGTTTTGCAGGAAGAATCTGCGAACACAGATTTGGGGAACCCCTTTAAAACTTAAGCGTTCTAAATGGGGCGGCAAAGATAGGTGAAACTAACAAGATAGCGAAGTGGTAAACTAAGATTTTCTAAACTAATGGGTGCGTAAAAATAAATCTTTAAACGTTGATAATCAGCTAATTAAACTTAAAACCCTTTTTTGACCTCTTTCAATTGTTTTAGAAGTACAATGTATGTAGGAAAATGATCGCTATATCCACCCCTATAGCGGTTGCCATCCCATGTTCGCATTGGGTATCCACGGTATCGACCAATATTTTCAATCATGTATTCTTTTTTGAAAATTTGCTGCTGATAAAAGAAGAATCCATCCTGGTTTTTGCTAAGCCATGGGTAAGAAATGAGTATCTGGTCAAAAAGACCCCAGGCATCCTGGTATGCAAGGGTGCCAAATCCTTTTTTATAGATATCGGTCCATGGATTAAACATGCCGCCGGGTTTTACATCTTTCAACCGCCCTTTTGCATTAATAACACCGGCAACACTTACATTAATAGGATCATCATTTAAATCACCCATTAAAATAAATTTAGCATTGGGTTCTTTTCTTAGAATTGAGTCCATGTGATTTCTACATACCTGGGCAGCGGCTTCCCGGGCTGGGGCACTTCTTTCTTCGCCACCGCTTCTGCTTGGCCAGTGGTTAACATAAATATATATCACCTCGCCATCCAGTTTTCCTTTTACCCATAATATATCACGGGTATAATAGGCATCCTTCGATCCGCCGGGTAACTGAACAAATAATTTATCACTTGCTTCGGGCCTAAAATATTTTGGATTATATAAAAGTCCAACATCAATACCTCTGAAATCTTTTGAATCATAATGTATGATCTGGTAATTTCTTTTGCTGATTTTTGTTTGATGAACCAGGTCGTTGAGAACAGAAATGTTTTCTACTTCGGCAACACCTAAAATGGCAATACCATCAGGACTTTTATCTGTACCTATTTGTGAAATAACATCAGACAGTTTGGATAATTTGTCTTTATAAATATCACCATTATAGTTTTTAGAACCGGCTGGTGTAAACTCATCATCATTGATCTTTGGGTCATCAAGTGTATCAAACAGGTTCTCAAGGTTATAGAAACCAATGATTGCCATTTTATACTGCTTGTTATTTTGACCATAACTGGCAAATGCAGAAAAGAACAACAATAAAAGAAAAAAGACTTTTTTCATATACTTAATAAAATAGGCTTGCAAACATAGCAAAATCAACAGACGGTATTAAGCATATAATGGATGGATCAGATTAAGCTAATATTATCTCTTCTTTTTTTTGCCATATTAAAGTACTACAACCCTACTTTTGCACTTCGCTAAAAAGAATGACATGCTAAGACTGAAACTGCTTATTTTTTCACTCAGCTGCTCTTTTCTGTTAAAAGCCCAGATTACGAATCCAACTGATACTATTCCAAAAAGAGATACTCTTTTTGATGACTTAAAAGAAGGTATCCTGGATAATATTCCGATTGTATCAATGGATGAAAATGCATTAGGCGATGGCAATGCACAAAACATTTCATCTGTGCTTACTGCCGGAAGAGATCCTTTTTTTACTGCTGCTGCTTTTAATTTCAGTCCCCTTCGATTTCGTATCAGGGGATATGATGCTGAGTTTTTTAGTACCTATATGAATGGTATTCCGGTTAAAAACCTGGACAATGGTTACACTCCTTTTGGACAATGGGGTGGTTTAAATGATGTTTTAAGAAACAGGGAATTATCCCTTGGCTTGCATAATACCACATTTGCATTTGGAGATATAGGTAGCAATACCAGTATTGACTCGAGGGCAAGTAAACAACGGGCACAAACAAGCCTAAGTTATGCGTATTCCAATAGGAATTACAGCCACAGGGTGATGGCCACTCATTCAACTGGCCTAAGTAAAAAAGGTTGGGCTTTCACATTTAGTGGTAGCCGGCGATTTGCTGATGAAGGCTATGTGCCCGGAACTTATTATGATGGCTGGAGCTACTTTGCAGGTATTGATAAGGCAATCGGGCAAAAACATCTTATTTCACTTGTTGGTTTTGGTGCATCAACGGAAAACGGGAGACAAGGAGCAGCCACAATGGAGATGCAGGATCTGGCAGGAGATCATTATTATAATCCTTATTGGGGTTATCAAAATGGCAAAAAAAGAAATTCACGGATTGGAAAATCGCATCAACCTTATATCATCCTTACACATGACTACCGTATTTCTAGTAATACCTCGTTGGTCACTGCTGTAGGATATTCTTTTGGTGACAGAAGTACAACAGCCCTGGACTGGTACAATGCTGCTGATCCCCGCCCTGATTATTATCGTTATTTGCCAAGCTATTATTGGGAAACAGATCCGGGCCAGGCAGCGCAGATCGATCAGCTGATGCGTCAGGATATCAACACAAGGCAGATCAATTGGGAACGTTTGTATAATGCCAACAGAGGGAGTTTTGAAACCATTGCTAATGCAAACGGTCAGGCAGGCAATAGTGTAAGCGGCTTAAGATCACATTATATTGTTGAAGAAAGAGTGGTTAATACGAAAAGGATCAATGCTAACTCTGTATTAAATACAAGGCTCAACGAAAACATTGACCTTACATTCGGAGCTTCCTATCAAAACCAGGTAAATAATTATTTCAAAAAAGTAGATGACTTACTTGGCGGTGATTTTTATGTTGACCTGAACCAGTTTGCTGAAAGAGATTTCCCTTCTAACAGTACAGCGAATCAAAATGACCTTAACAGGCCTAATAGGATACTATATGTTGGGGATCGCTTCGGTTATGATTATGACCTGCGCATAAGTAAAATTGCCGGATGGGCCCAGGGAGTTTTTAAGTTTAATAAAGTCGATCTTACCCTTGCCGGCGAATTATCCAGAACTGAATTTTACAGGATAGGTCATGTGAGAAACGGACTTTTTCCAAATAACTCATACGGTAAATCGCAGGTAAACAGTTTTAATAATTATGGTATAAAGGCAGGAGCTACTTACAAACTGGATGGCCGTAATTATTTTTATGTGAATGGGGGATATATGACAAGAGCTCCTTTCTTCGAAAATGTATACATCTCCCCTCGTACCCGTGACCTGCAACAGGATAATCTCACCAGCACAACGATCACAACTGTTGAAGGAGGTTATATAATGAACTCTCCAAAGCTGAAGATCAGGCTTACAGGTTATTATACTATGGTTGAAGACGATTATAATGTGATCTCATTCTACCATGATGATTATCGAAATTTTGTGAACTATGCGCTAAGCAATATCGATAAGCTGCATTTTGGCGGTGAACTTGGTTTTGAAGCAAAAATAGGAGGAGGTTTCTCCGTTACCGGCGCCGCAGCAGTTGGCAGGTATTATTATAACAGTCGTCAGCAAGCTGTGATCACTCTTGATAATAGTGCTGCAAACCTTGGAACTGAAACGATCTTTAACAACAACTACCGGGTACCCTCAACACCGCAGGAGGCGTATAGCCTTGGATTAAATTATCGTTCAACAAAGTTTTGGTTTGTAAGCATTACAGGAAATTACTTTGACCAGATGTGGCTGGATTATAATCCTATCCGGCGCACGGCTTCAGCAGTTGACGGTATTGAATACAAAAGCGATCTGTGGAATACAATACTTGCTCAAACGAAATGGGATTCTCAGTACACCATTGATTTCTTTGGAGGTAAATCATGGAAGCTGCCAAAGAATATGGAAATAAATGGCAAGCCTACCTATATCGTATTTAATCTGGGGATAAATAATATTCTTAATAATAAAGACATCATAACCGGTGGTTATGAGCAATTAAGATTTGATTTTGAAAATAGGGATGTAAATAAATTTCCTGCAAAAGTTTATTACGGCTGGGGAATTAATTTTTATACAAGCCTGACACTTCGATTTTAATCATTGACAATGACAAATAATAATATAAGTATGAAACGTTTTAATGTTTGGTCAGTTAGTTTAATATTAATGCTGGCGGTATCATTAATGATAAGTTCCTGTAAAAAGAATTTCGATGAGCCGCCTGGCCCCACTGATCCGGGAATTACACCAACACATACTATTAGCCAGTTAAAGGCAATGCATGCTGCTTCAGGAGCATATGATGTTATCAATGCTGATGTGATTATAGGTGGTGTAGTTGTAGCCAATGACAAAAGCGGGAATCTTTATAAAGAACTGTACATACAGGACGGTACAGGAGGTATTAACATTTTACTAGATGCTAATGGGTTATATAATTCTTTTCCGGTTGGACGCCAGGTGTATATAAAATGTAATGGGTTATGCATCAGCGATTATAACAGGCTGATACAATTAGGCGTAAAAGCAACGGTTGCAGGTTCTCCTTCACTGGAAGCCATTGCATCAACATTGATTGATCAATACATCATTGGAGGTACTTTAAACAATCCTGTTACACCAAGGGTGGTAACTTTAAATGATCTTTCTACTAATATGCAGGATGAATACCTGGGATCATTGATACAGTTGAATAATTATGAGTTTGTAACAGGTGATACCAGTAAAACATATGCGGATACTTCAGCTTACAAGAATTCAGTAAATCTTACTGTAAAGTCATGCGGAGCTAATTCTTCAATCATTATCAGAAGCAGTGGGTATGCAAACTTTGCAGGTGTAAATGTTCCAAATGGTAACGGTACCCTCACAGCTATTTACACAGTTTATGGAAATACAAAGCAATTGATCCTTCGTGACACAGCTGACGTTCAATTCAACAATTATCGTTGTGGTCAAGGTCCGACAACAGTTATGAACATTGCTGATGTAAGAGCTCTCTATTCGGGTTCTACAACAGCCGCACCGGATGGAAAGAGAATAACGGGAGTAGTTATAAGTGACAGAAGTACAAATAATATTAATTCTCAAAACCTGGTGCTTCAGCAGGGGAATGGTCTTGCAGGTATCCTGGTTCGTTTCGATTCCCCCCATAGTTTTAACCTGGGTGATTCACTCGATGTAAATGTTTCCTTACAGGAAGTTTCAGAATACAGAGGTTTGTTACAGGTAAACCTGGTACCATTGAATTATGCAACAAGAGTATCAACCGGAAAAACAATAACACCAAGGGTAGCTACAATTACAGATATCAATTCGAATTTTGAAGCATGGGAATCAACCTTGGTTACTATAAATGATGTGGCACTTAGTGGATCAGGAAGTTCATATAGCGGATCAGTTAATTTGACTGATGTTACCGGCTCGTTAGTGATGTTTACTTCTTCTTCTGCTAGTTTTGCGGGGCAAATTTATCCAGCCAATGCTACTGCTGTTACTGGTTATTTAACACAGTTTGATGCTACTTATGAGTTGGGTATTCGCAATCCCGGTGCACCATTAAATGATGTTGTAGCAGCTGCGCCACCACCGCCTTCCGGCAATGACCTCATTATCTCAGAATATATTGAAGGGTCTTCAAACAATAAATATCTTGAGATATATAATGGTGGTAGTGCTACAGCCGACCTTAGTTTATACGACCTGAAGTTGTATAGCAATGGAAATACATCAGTAACAAACTCGCTTAACCTGGCTACTGTACAAGCTACATTAGCTCCCGGCGAGATCATCGTAATACAAAATGCATCTGCTGCACTTACTTTACCTGCCGGTGTTACTGCATTTAGTTCCGGGGTATGTAATTTCAATGGAGATGATGCTATTCAACTGGAAAAATCAGGAGTAGTTATTGATGTTTTTGGTGAAAAAGGAGTGGATCCCGGATCAAGCTGGACTATTGCAGGAGATGCTACCGCTGCTGTTAATAAAGGAGTGAGAAGGAATGCAGGGATAACAGCGGGGAATATTGACTGGACTACTTCATCTGCTTCTGAATGGACTGTGAATGCGACTATAGATGATGTATCTAACCTGGGAACAAGGTAACTGAAGTAGATTTAGAATAAATGATTTAAGTCCTGTTGATCAATCGGCAGGACTTTTTTATTGGGCAATCAGCTTTACAAGTGTTTTATATTCTTCTGATTCGGCCTGTAAGAAATAAGTTCCATTAGCAGATGCCGGAATGTTGATCTCAAATGATGAGCCCTGTATAAGTGTTGCTATATCTTTTGTTATCAGTTTTCTCCCTTGGGTGTCAAAAAGGCTAAAGTGGGTATTCCTTAAAGTTTTTGATGCGGTGATATAGATCCTATCATTAAATGGATTTGGACTGACTTTAATTCCAAAATCACCTGGGGTGATATTAGGCAGGCCTGTCGGAACACCTGACAAATTATAATTTGAGAAAACAGGATAATGATCGGATGTATTATGTGCAGACACATAATCAGGAACTATGGAAGTCACATCTGTTCTTACCTGTACAGAACCTGGTATATAATAAGCTGAAACCTCATTAGAGATAACATGATTGTCAATTACGTTAGGAAAATTGATCATGCTGGTTTGCCCAAGATTTGCCAACGTAATTGTGATAGATCTGTAATGGTCCGCATCTGTTGAATCGGCAACAATGGGCTGAAAAGAACTTTGCGGCCCTGACCCGGAAACAATAGTATGGTTTAAGGCATCATTAAAGTCGCCAATGATAAAAACAGTTTCATTTGAAAAGTTCGCATCCAGTGTATCTTTTAATTCCTGTGCGCCTGCTAATCTTCTGCTATAATCAGAAGTTGTACTTCCTGACTTTGCATGAATAACAATAAAGTGAATTGTTTTTGTAATTCCATTCACAGTTGCATCAGCCTTAAATAAAAATGGTAAACGGCCGTTTGCCCAGTTTGAAACAGCAGTGGGGCTATTTAACATCATGCCACGGGTACTGATATTTGAAAAAACATCTTTCTTGTATAAAACGGCAAGTTTCTGGCTTTGTCTCCATCCGTTGCTCCCTATAACACCATCTGTACTATATGGCGCAATAATGAACTCGTAATTGATGCCTAGTGAGTCTCTCAGTTTTCTCAAATGTGACGAGTCAACGATTTCTTGTAATCCATATATATCTGCGTCAATATACCGCATTATCTTTTTTGCATTAGCCTCCTGCAGATCTTTATCAGCGGGGCCACTAGCATAAGGGGCTCCGAAAAATTCAAGATTCCAGCTAACAACATCCAAAGTTGTGTTGCTGCTTTGTGCATTTAATAAATAAAAAGCAGATAAGAATAAAAGTGTAAACAAGTTCTTCATCATCACAATTTGCTTCATCCAAAAGTAGGGTTGAAATAAATATTTTATTATTAAATATTGATGTCCTTATCCGCAGGCTTTATATCGATCATACGCAACTGAAGAGATTTGGTTCCGTTCCATTCATTTTCATCCAATTTAAAAACGATGTCAATTGGCTTCTTGTCTTTCAGCAATTCAAACTTATCCGCCATATTGAAACCGATTCCTGTTATAGTATGATCATCTTTTTTTAGAGAGAATCTTATATGATCTTCTTTTACAATTTTTGAATACCCGGTATCTGTTACGCTTCGGGTTAAAAAAACAGGGCGAAGGTTTTCGGGGCCAAATGGCTCCATCTGGCAAAGAATATCATAAAATATTTGATTGATCTCTTTGAAGCTGATCTCGGCATCAATAATAATTTCGGGTACCAGTAATTCTGGTTTAATTGTAGAGGAAACTACTTCTTCGAATTTTTCTCTGAACAATTCTATTTTATCTGTTTCCAGGGTCATGCCCGCAGCGGCAAAATGACCCCCATAACCCAGCAGGTATTCTCTACAGGCATGAATAGCCTCATATAAATTAAAACCCGGGACACTCCGAGCACTGCCAGCGGCATAATCACCGGATTTGGTAAGTACAATAGTTGGTCTGTAATAGGTTTCTATTATTCGGGATGCCACAATGCCTACAACACCTTTGTGCCAGTTAGGATTATAAACAACAGTTGATTTTCTGTTTTTCCAGTCTTCATTTTTAATGATCATTTCCAATGCATCTGCTGTAATACTCTTATCTGCCTCTTTTCGATCAGTATTATCGTTGTGCAGCATTTCTGCATAATGCATAGCTGCTTCTTCGGAATCAGCTATGAACATCTCAACAGCTTTGCTGGCATCATCCATTCTTCCCGCTGCGTTCACTCTTGGAGCAATCATGAAAACAAGATTACTGATGTGCAACTCTTTAACAAGACCGCTTAATTTTGTCAATGCCTTGATGCCATAATTAGGATTTTCATTTGCTTTTTTTAACCCATGGTAGGCCAAAATGCGGTTTTCATCTGTTATGGGTACAATATCGGCAGCTATAGCAGTGGCGAGAAGATCGAGATTTTCAAACGGAAAATGATCTGGCAATGATAAGTGATCAGCTAATGCACATATCAATTTAAATCCAACACCACATCCGCATAATTCTTTGTAGGGGTACTCGCAGTCCTTTTGTTTGGGATTCAATATGGCAACAGCAGGAGGAAGTGTTTCATCCGGTAAGTGGTGATCACATACGATGAAATCAATTCCCAGATCTTTTGCATAGGCAATAAGTTCAGTTGATTTAATTCCACAGTCCAATGAAATGATCAGTGTGAATCCATTTTCTTTTGCGTACTCGATCCCGGCTTTGCTTACGCCATATCCCTCCCGATAGCGGTGGGGGATATAAAATTCCAGCTGATCATGTATTTTTCTTAAAAAAAGATACATACTGGCTACAGCGGTGGTGCCATCCACATCATAATCTCCAAAAACAAGAACCTTTTCCTGATTGCCGATTGCTTTCTCTATCCTTTCAACAGCTTTACGCATATCTTTCATGAGCCAGGGGCTGTGTATGGCTGTTATATCCGGTCGAAAAAAGTCCTTTGCTTTTTGGTAATTATCTATTCCTCTTTGAACAAGGATTTTACAGATAATGGCATTTATGCCTAGTTCTTGCTGGAGTACAGAAACTTTTTTGGTATCTGCTTCAAGAATTCTCCATCTTTTAGATGTTAGACTTGTTTCCGGCATTAGTAATCTCTCTCTGTTACAAATAAAACAAGGTCTTCAAGACCCTTACGATAAGGGCTCTCTGGAAATTCATGCAAAATATTCAAAGCTTCATTTTTATAATCATTCATTCTTTTTATTGCATAATCAATTCCTCCGCTACTTTCCGCTTTTTCAGTTACCCACTTTACTTTTTTTCTGTCATTATTGTTGTTCTTAACAATATAAATGATCTTTCTGCGGGTTTCTTTGTCTGTATTATTCAGTGTATAGATAAGTGGTAGTGTTAGTTTTCTTTCCTTTATATCGTTTCCGGTGGGTTTTCCGATTTTTTCGCTGGTATAATCAAATAAGTCATCTTTTATTTGAAAAGCCATTCCGGTCTTTTCTCCAAAAAGCCTGAATTTTTCTGCTATAGCCTCATCCTGGCTTGTACTCCATGCACCTGCAGCACAGGCTGAACCCAAAAGAGAGGCGGTTTTATTGCGGATTATCTCATAATAGATGTCTTCTTTAAGATTAAGGCTTCGGGCTTTTTCCAATTGCAACAATTCTCCCTCACTCATTTTTCGAACGGCATCAGAAAGTATATGTAATATTCTATAATCTTGGTTGTCAAGAGATAATAAAAGCCCTTTTGCTAATAAATAGTCACCTATTAATACATTGGCTTTTGCTTTCCATAAGGCATATGTTGAGAAAAACCCTCTTCTTTCCATAGAATCGTCCACCACATCATCGTGGACCAAAGTTGCGGTATGTAAGATTTCTACCAGTGAGGCAGCCCGGTAGGCAGATTCATTGATCTGGCCGCACATTTTTGCTGAAAGTAATACAAACATGGGCCTTAGCTGCTTGCCTTTACGCTTTACTATATAGCGCATTATGCGGTCAAGAAGAGGCGCCTGGCTTTTAACGGCCTGTTTAAACCTTAATTCAAAGGTTTTTAGCTCATCAGATATTAACTCAACGGGTAACTGCATCCGAAAATCAGGGCAATTTACGGGCAAAAAACTAATTGTTATATAATGTCAAAAAAGAGGTCGATTTTTCAACTAAGTAATTGAAAAATAACGGGCAAACGACGAAATAAATATCTTAAAAATTTGGTATTTAACACTCAATATCTATTTTTGCTTTTTATTAGGACATTGTTCACAAATCTTAATCCTTAGTTATGGCAAGCAAAAAGTATTTATTTCTGGCAGGTATATTCTGTCTGCTGGCATCGTATGGCTTCTCTCAAAGAGTAGGAGCAAGTTACGATGTAAAAGATTCGTCCCTAGTTCCGGGTAAAAGAATGCCTCAGCATACTGAGTTCTTGAACGGAACCTATAACTTCCCTGCGAAACCTCGTAACCAATGGGAAATTGGTATTAAAGCTGGTCTTTTTCAGGTTAGTGGAGATATACCGGCAAAGTTTTTCTCACCTGGTTTTGGCGCTCATATTCGTAAAGCGTTCGGCTACATTTTTTCTATGCGTTTAGAGTATATGTATGGAATCGGCAAGGGCCAACATTGGAGATATTCAGGAAATTATAGAAAGAACTCCGCATGGTTTGATGCTGGTTATTTTGCTCCTGCAATAAGTTCTAATGGGGATGTAACCTATGTTTCCGCTCTTGGAACAAACCCGGGTGGCGGAGATCCTGTTTATTATAACTATAAAACAGTAACTCAAGACCTTTCCTTGCAAGGTGTGGTTACATTAAATAATATCCGTTTCCACAAAGCTAAAACAGGGTTTAATTTTTATGGATTTGCCGGTATCGGTGGATCTATATACGATACTAAAGTGAATGCTTTAAATGGTAACAGCAAGTACAACTTTGCTTCTATTTCACAGGGTACTTATAAAACCCGTAAGGAAACACTGGATGCACTTAAAAGCCTAATGGATGATAGCTATGAAACTCCCGCAGAGAATCATGGCGACCGCAGGCCTAAGTTATTTGGCGATACCTTCAAACCATCGGCTACTGTAGGTGCTGGTGTTGCTTTCAAACTAAGTAATAGATTGAATCTGGCTATTGAAGATAGGTGGACTTTCATCAAAGATGATTTGCTTGATGGTCAGCGCTGGCAAGAATCCGCTTGGGGTGATGCTGCGCAGACCCGTGATTTTGACTCTTACAACTATATGAGTGTGGGTCTTAATATCAACCTCGGAGCGAAGTCTGTTGAGCCATTATGGTGGCTAAACCCACTGGATTATGCATATAGCGAGATCCGTAATCCTCGTTTGATGCGTTTACCAAAGCCTGTGTTACCTGATAGTGACGGTGATGGTGTAACTGATCAGTTCGACCAGGAACAAACTCCGCAGGGTTGCCCTGTTGATAGTCATGGTGTTAGTAAGGATACTGATGGTGATGGTGTTCCAGATTGTAAGGATAAGCAATTGATTACGCCTTCATATTGTCAACCTGTTGATGCAGATGGTGTTGGTAATTGTCCATGTCCGGATGAGTCTTGCTACGAAGGACTAATAGCGAAGGGTGGTGATGATTGCGCTGCTTTATTAGGACCATTACCAAGCGTAGCTTTCAAATCTAATTCTAATAACCTGAGCAGTGATGCAAAAGCTGTATTGGCTGTTGTTGCTGCTAAAATGAGAAATAACCCAGGTTGTAAAGTAGTAGTAATGGGTTACTGCTCATCTAATAAGAGAGAGCAGCAGTTAAGCTGGGATCATGTAAATAAGGTTATTAATTATATGGTTGATAGCGAAGGTATTAGCTCTGATCGCTTTATCTTCAACTATGCTCAGGAAGGTGGTGATTGTAACACAGTTGATCTAAGAGCTGCTGCAGAAGGTGAAGATGGACCGAATACGGTTGAGCCTCCTCACCCGAATCTCAGGAAGAATTAATCAGACCAAAATAAATTATTCAGACCCCGGAAAATCCGGGGTCTTTTATTTTCACTTTATCCACAGAATCAATCAGATAGCTTTATCAAAAAATTAACTGGGGTATGTTGGCTTCTTATCTTTTTTGTTTAAGTTTTGCTTCTATCTATTAACTTTGCACACCTTTATGAGCAATATATTGGGAAGACAGATTTTTCAGCACAGGCGATATAGCAGAGCATTACTATTAATAATTCCTATATCATTTCTTTTTTTGACCGGCTGTGGTAAAGGAATGAGTAAGCTTCTGAAGAATCCAGACCCCGCATTTAAGCTCAGAAAAGCAGAACAGTTCTTTGTAGACAAAAAGTATTCAAAAGCACAGTTGGTATATGAGGATGTAATGCCTTATTACAAGACCAGTAAAGAGTTTGAGGATATCTATTATAAGTATGCATATTGTGCATATTATCTCTCGGATTATACGAATGCAGAAAATTTGTTCAAAAGCTACCTGGAGATATTTCCAAACAGCAGCAGGGCAGAAGAAGTGGATTATATGAGGGCATATACTTATTTCAAAAGATCTCCGAAGTCACCGCTTGATCAAACCAATACGGTCAAGTCCATTGGCATGATGCAGACTTTTATTAATACGCATCCGGGATCAGCTCGCATTAAAGAGGCTAATGAGATCATTGAGCAATGCAGAAGGAAGCTGGAAATTAAGGACTTTAACAGTGCTCAATTATATTTTGACCTGGGGCAATTCAGGGCAGCCGGTGTTTCTTTTACAACTCTTTTGAATTCATATCCAGAATCACAGAGAGCGGATGAATATAAATTAATGGTGATCAAATCATATTTCCGGTTTGCAGAAATGAGTATTGAGGAGAAAAAAGTGGAGAGATATGAACAGGTTATTACAGAATGCCAGGAATTTACTGACAGGTTTCCAGAGAGTAAATTGAAAAAAGAAGCGGACGAATTTTTACAACTATCACAAAAAAATATTAAAACGTTAACTAATGAGCAAACTTAGACGCCAGCTTAGTGCAGGTATTACAAATAATGTTGAGACCCGCAATCTTAACGATATTAAGAAGAAAACGGGTAACCTGTATGAATCAATTTCAATTATTGGTAAAAGGGCTAACCAGATCAATATTTCTTTAAAAGAGGAATTGCATAATAAACTGGAAGAGTTTGCCAGCCATACTGATAGTTTGGAGGAAATTCATGAGAATAAGGAACAAATAGAGATTTCAAAGGCTTACGAAAGAATGCCGAACCCTGCTCTATTGGCAACACAGGAATTCATGGATGATAAAGTTTATTTCCGCAAGGCTGGAGATGAACTATTTAATTAATAGATAAATATTTCCAAAAAAGGCGATGGATATCCATCGCTTTTTTGCTTTTAGGACATTATGTGCTTTTATAACTATATGGTATTTTTGGATAGCTAATGATGCAAGGGAAAAAAATATTATTAGGCGTTTGTGGTAGTATTGCGGCTTACAAATCGGCGTACCTTGTCAGGCATTTGGTAAAACAAGGGGCTGAGGTCAAGGTGATCCTCACACCATCTGCAAAGGATTTTATTTCACCACTTACCTTATCAACACTAAGTAAGAACCCCGTTTTGTCGGAACTATTTGATGAACAAAGCTGGACTAATCATGTTATGCTGGGTCGATGGGCGGATGTAATGCTTGTAGCGCCGGCAAGTTGTAATAGTATAGCCAAAATGGCAAATGGCCTTTGTGATAATCTTTTGCTTGCAGTTTATCTTTCTGCAACCTGCCCGGTTGTGATTGCTCCTGCCATGGATGAGGATATGTGGCATCATCCCTCAACAAAAGAAAATATAGTAAAGCTTCAAGCTTTCGGCAACAAAATAATACCCGTTGAAAAAGGCGAACTGGCAAGCGGTCTGCATGGGGATGGGCGAATGGCTGAACCGGAATCCATAGCAGAATTTTTGCAGCAGAATTTTTTTTTGACCTCTAATAAAGGACTTTCTGGGAAAAAAGCGTTGGTTACTGCAGGGCCCACATACGAACCTATTGATCCCGTCCGTTTTATTGGAAACCATTCATCAGGGAAAATGGGTTGGGAACTTGCAGCTGAGTTAAAGAAAAGAGGAGCTGAAGTGATTTTGGTTTCAGGCCCTACGCAATTGGCTTTTGCAGATAATGGAATAAAACTCATTAGGGTAAACACTGCAGAGGAGATGTTTGAAGCATGTACCAATGTTTTTGACAAAGCTGATATTACGATAATGGCTGCAGCAGTTGCAGATTATACACCGGAACAAAAAGAAACAGAGAAGATCAAGAAAAAAGAGGATGGTCTCACAATAAAGCTTACAAAGACAAAAGATATTTTACAAAGCCTGGGGACTAAAAAGAAAAAGGGGCAGTTTCTTGCAGGGTTTGCATTGGAAACGAATAATGAAGAGGCCAACGCTATAGAGAAGTTGAAGAAAAAGAATGCGGATATGATCGTACTTAACTCTTTAAATGATACCGGAGCAGGTTTTGGACATGATACGAATAAAGTAACCATTTTTACCAGCAAAGGAGATAAGTTTATATACGAGACCAGGTCAAAGACGCAAGTAGCTAAGGATATCATTGATAAAATAACTGAGTTATATGAAGTATAAAAGAATAGTTTTTACAATATTTATTCTTGTAGTTATCGGACAAGTGAAGGCACAGGAGATACAGGCAAGACTTACTGTGATCGCTTCCAAAGTAAGTACCAAGATCGATAAAAAGGTGTTTCAAACCCTGCAAAGCGGACTTACAAATTTTCTGAATAACCGCAGGTGGACCAATGATGTTTTTAAACCTTCTGAGAAGATCGAGTGTAATTTTCTGCTGAACATTGACCAGGACCTGGGCAATAATGTTTTCAAGGGAAAATTAACTATTCAGGCTGCCAGACCAATATATAATACAAATTATGATTCTCCCATAATTAATTATATAGATGACAATGTTACTTTTCGTTATGTAGAATTTCAACCCATAGAATTTAATGAGAACAGGGTACAAGGGAATGACCCTTTGGTAGCTAACCTTACGGCTGTATTAGCGTATTATGTAAATATCATTCTGGGATTTGATTACGATTCTTTTTCATTAAGAGGCGGTGATGCTTATTTTAAAAAGGCCCAGAACATAGTCAATAACGCTCCGGAAAGCAGGGATGTTACCGGGTGGAAATCATTTGAAAGCCAGCGGAATCGTTATTGGCTAACTGAGAACATTAATAGTAACCGGTTCGCATTGATGCATGATGCCCTGTACGCCTATTATCGTACAGGTATGGATGCATTTTATGATGATGAAGAAGCCGGCAGAAAAGGAATTTTAGAATGCCTGGAGTATCTGAATACCCTAAATAAGGAAAATCCGAATTCAATGATCATGCAATTCTTTTTCCAGGGAAAGAGTGACGAATTGATCAAAGTTTTTTCAAAGGCAAAATCAGATGTGAAGAAAAAGGCTAAGGACCTGCTTACTGTTCTTGATATCACCAATGCATCAGATTATAATAAGTTATGATGACAAAAGTGTTGATCGCAATTTCATTTCTCTTTATCTGTATTTGGTCCTGCCGGTCAAAGGAAGAAATACCAGCCGATATAATTCCAGAAGCTAAAATGGAAGCCATTTTGTGGGATATGATCAGGGCCGATCAGTTTCTGACAAGCTATGTTTTTTATAAAGATTCGTCAGTTGACCAAAATACTCATAGTATCAGGTTATACCAGCAGGTATTAACCCTGCATAATACTGACCGGGATGATTTTGAAAAAAGTTTTTCTTTTTATAAATCACATCCTGAACTATTGAAACAAGTTCTTGATTCCTTGAATAAGCCAGGGCGGGATATTGCAACCGAAGAGAAAGCAGTAGACACTGTTGTTAATTTTTCTTCAACTGATTCAGTATTAAAACGTCGTGACTCCGTATCAAATCCATCAAAGAGGATAAGAGGTGATATGAAACCTGAATAGCAACAAGCTACTCTTCTTTATTTCTTATTTTTACAAAAACGATCACTTGCGATGAATAAAGTCTTAACATCTGCCAGGAAAGCAGTTCATGATATTCAGGATAATGCTGTTTTAATGTTAGGCGGATTTGGTTTATGCGGAATACCGGAGAACTGTATTACAGCGCTGGTTGAAAAAGGTATCAAAGGATTGACATGTATCTCCAATAATGCTGGTGTGGATGATTTTGGAATAGGGTTGATGCTTCAGCAAAAGCAGGTGAAAAAAATGATCTCTTCTTATGTAGGAGAGAATGCCGAATTTGAAAGGCAGCTATTAAGTGGAGAGTTGGAAGTAGAATTAATTCCCCAGGGTACATTAGCGACAAGATGTATGGCTGCGGGTTATGGAATGCCCGCCGTGTTTACCCCAGCAGGTGTAGGCACAGAAGTAGCTAATGGTAAAGAAACCCGGAATTTTCATGGAAAAGATTATTTACTTGAGTATGCTTTCAATGCAGATTTTGCTATTGTAAAGGCATGGAAAGGAGATACACAGGGTAATCTTATTTATAAGGAAACAGCCAGGAATTTTAATCCACTGATGGCAATGGCAGGTAAGATCACTATTGCGGAAGTAGAAGAATTGGTTCCAGAAGGTGAGCTTGATCCTGACCAGGTACACACTCCCGGAATTTATGTGCATCGCATTTTCCAGGGAACGAACTATGAAAAAAGAATAGAGCAAAGAACTGTACGCAAAAAGTCATAATAACGATCATGCCATTAACAAAAGAACAGATAGCACAACGGATAGCCCGGGAATTACATGATGGATTTTATGTAAATCTTGGAATTGGTATTCCCACACTGGTGGCTAATTACATACCTGATGGTATGGATGTGGTATTGCAAAGTGAGAACGGTTTATTGGGTATGGGCCCATTTCCTTTTGAAGGAGAAGAAGACCCTGATCTCATCAATGCGGGTAAACAAACCATTACTACAGTGCCCGGCTCTGCATTTTTTGATTCGGCCATGAGTTTTGGAATGATCCGGGCCGGTAAAGTGGATCTCACAGTTTTAGGGGCCATGGAGGTAAGTGAGAAGGGAGATATTGCCAACTGGAAGATTCCGGGCAAAATGGTAAAAGGAATGGGAGGGGCAATGGACCTTGTAGCCAGTGCCCAGAATATTGTGGTAGCCATGATGCATACTAATCCTAAAGGCGAATCCAAATTGTTGCCAGAATGCAAGCTTCCATTGACCGGGGTGAACTGTGTAAAAAGAATTGTGACTGATCTTGCGGTGCTTGATGTTACTGAAGAAGGATTTCGGTTATTGGAAACAGCTCCCGGTGTTACTGTAGAAGAGGTAAAAGAAAAAACAGCCGGTAAATTGGTTGTTGCCGAAGATGTATCCGAAATGACTTTCTGAAATCGGTAGTCTGAGGTCAGAAATAAGAAATCTGAAAATTTCCTAACCTATTTTTAAACTAAGTATGATTGCGAAAGTACAGGATATTGACGCTTTTAGAATATCTTATGTTTTTGCAATGGATATTTTTCAATTGACCCGCAGTTTCCCTAAGCAAGAAATGTATTCATTGACTGATCAATTGATTAGATCATCCCGTTCCATCTCAGCGAATATTGCAGAAGGATGGGGAAAGAGAATATATGAGAATGAATTTAAGAAGCACTTAATTTATTCGATGGGATCTCTGGAAGAAACTAAATGCTGGTTAATTTTTGCAAAAGATTGTAAATATCTACCGTTAGAGATTTTCGAGGAATTGTTAAAAAAGGCAGATGAAATTGGAGCTAAAATTTACAAACTGCATGAGAACTGGAGGTCTTTTCAACGTTAAGATCAAATTTCTATTTCTGATATCTTACCTCTTACATCCGTCTTCAGACATCATTCAATCAGATTATTCTTCACCGCAAAAAATACAAGTCCTGCTGTATTCTTACTGCCAAATCGTTCCATCAGCCTGTCTTTGATGGCCTCGACAGTCCTTGGGCTTATCTCCATTTTTTTGGCTATTTCCTGGGCGGTAAATTCCATGCAGATAAAGCGCAACACATCTCTTTCTTTATCACTTAGGGTGATCTCGTTATTTAATGAAGGAACTACTTTATTGCGGGCATGTGATTTTTTGAGCAGGATACGGTTCACAAAATTGTTAAGGTAATAGCCCTTCTCATATACTTCCATAATGGCCCGGCGTATTTCCTGGGGCTCAGCATTTTTAAGGAGATAACCGTTGGCGCCGTTTTCCATCAGGTGGTAAACAAAGCGTTCATCCTCATACATACTCAGAATCAGCACTTTTACCTGTGGATGCTGCTTGCTGATAAGCTTGGTTGCTTCAATGCCATCCCGGCCGGGCATACGAAGATCCATCAAAACCACATCAGGATTACTTTCAGTGATCCCATTCAATAATTCGTCACCATCTTCCGCCTCCTGTACAAACTTGATATTCGTAAACGGACGTAAAGAAAGAATAACTCCTTTCCGGAAAATTTTATGATCGTCAGCAATGGCTACTTTAATGGTTCCCATAGTTCAGTAATTCCTGCAAATTTAATAAGTTACAGTTTTACAAGCCAGTAAATAGCGGCAAAGGATAAAAATAACTACTCAAATGCTTCATCCTTTGGTAACTCAATCGTTACCTTATAATAGGTTTGCGAAATATCTTTTTCAAAATTGATAGTGCCCTGTACCACCCGTAAGCGGCTGGTAATATTCTTTAAACCAAGGCCCACATTACTTTTGTTTAATTTTTCAAAATCAGCCTGTACAATTCCCCTTCCATCATGGTGTATACGCAGGTAAAACTTATCACCATGTACATTTTGGGTAAGATGAATAAAGCTGGAACTACTGTGTTTTAAAATATTATTGATCAGTTCCTGCACTACACGGAAAACGATCAGCTCTTTTTCTTCTTTCAGCCTGTCTTTATAATCATGAAAACGGCAACTGGCATTAATGGTACCTGAGCCGCTGATCTTCTGGAAAAGATCATTGATCGCAGATTCTAATCCAAAATTCTTGAGTGTTGGCGGCATCAGGCTATGGCTGATATTACGAACTAACTGAATAGTATCATCAATGATCTGCCTGGCCTGGAAGATGGATTGTAGCTGGGTAGCTTTATCCTGGTTCACCAGGTTTTCATTCAGGTACAAACGGGCTGTGGCCAGCAGGGGTCCGGCATCATCATGCAGATCGGCTGCCAATCGTTGTCTTTCTTCTTCCTGTAACCGGATAGAGGCATTCAGCAATATCTTTTGCTGTTCCTCTTCCATTTTCTGGATCTTCCGGTTAAACTTCATTACCCTCCGCTGATGCAGAACGATGAAAATAATAAGCGCCACGGTAAGTACCACCATCCCTACAGTACCCAGGAAGAGTACGAACGAAACTTTGTTGGTGGAGGCTTGGAGAAAAAACATATAGAATTTAATGGGTGGCTAATAGGTTTAGATCATATCCATATCCATGTCAAGGTTTGGAATATCTGTTGGTTTACTAATTTGTTTAACTTCTGGATCTTTAAAAGGATATCCCAACACTATCATTCCAAAAAGGAGGTTCTTTAGTATTTCGGGTATATATGTATAATGCCAATATTTTAAGAACTGTTGTTTAGTGATCTCATTTGCCAGGATATTAAAGAAGAATGCACTCCCCAGGTATAGAAGAATTCCAACAACTAACCAAAAGCTCGGGTATTCATATATGTTTTTAGACAGGTTGTGTTTGAAAAACTGCTGAAAATATAAGAAGGCAAAGAAAAACAGGAAGATTGTTTCTACACCAATAGGAATCGAATCGATTTTTTGTGGTTCTGAAATGAAATAATACAAAAACTGAAAGGCAATAAATATTACCGTGAAAATGATTACAAGGTTTCTGACATTCTTTTTTTGAATAATAATTAGGAAGATCAGCGTAAAAAAACAAAACTCCAGTAATGTATATATGGTTTGAATTATCTGGCCAATCGATCTCCCTATGTCATTGAAATAATGTAGCAAAAAGAAAAAGGTAAGGCCATAGAATCCAATAACAATATTCAGGCTCTTATTTCTTGATTTACTGAGAATAAGGAGAGGAAATAAAGCTAGGTAGGAATACTCGAGTATATATGAAAAAAGCTTTTCTATTGTTTGGATTTTAACCAAAAATAGAAAAACTTTTTTTTAAAGTCCATCAATCTGTTAGAAAGAAATTAATCTTCCCAAGTCACAGATTCTTCTGTCTCAAATGGATACCTTTTCATAACAGTAACAATTAAATCTTTAATCTCAAATCGATTTGTCAGGGTAAAAATTGACAATAACCCGATCTATTTCTACGGGGGTTTACACTTATTGACCCTCAATTTGTATTTAAATAATTGATAATAAATTGGTTATAAATATTTTTTGAAGCTACCATGTAGTTAAAAAACGTATATTTTCTTAGTAAATACCGTAATTTTACGATAGTTAAAAATAGTAAACTTACCGGGAAAAAGTCCGGTTATGCACAGCTGTGGAAAAGATGTAATGGGGTTACCCTAAGGTTAAGGTGTTTGAGAAACACCAGGGTTTATGCAAAAGAAAAAAA
Source organism: Chitinophagales bacterium (assembly GCA_020636575.1). Classification (GTDB taxonomy): domain Bacteria; phylum Bacteroidota; class Bacteroidia; order Chitinophagales; family Chitinophagaceae; genus JJ008. The sequence continues at coordinate 37,966 of JACJXP010000007.1, read as the reverse complement.
GTTGATTGATGTTGGACTTCGCTATGGCATTCAAAGGATTTGGAAATTTCATTCAGGACGGTTTCTAAGGACATTGGACGATTTGAGGGGCTCGATCCGCTATCAATCAACTAGGTCAAAAATATATCCACATTGCTGTGTTCACAAGAGCATTATTGCTCCTTTTAAAAACATCGGTATTTACCGTATGCTATAGTAATGTTTCAAAAAGGGTAAGGAGTTTTACGAATATTACCTGTGATTGACCACTCACCAATAAAAAGCCAGGGCATTTTTCTTCTGAATAACGAAGTCTTTTTTGGGTTATAGCTACAATATTCATTGACTTCAGAGTAATCTTACAAATTAGAATAGTATTCTACTGATTTTACAGGATTTCGGATCTTGTTATAAATAGTTTTAAGAAAAAACGTAATTATACTGAAAAAGCGTATTTTTACTCGAACTAATCTTTTACCTATTAAATAACTGTAAACCAGCTACTCATGAGTACCCAGCAAATAAAAGTTGCGATTGCCGACGACCATAAGATATTCCGGGATGGAATCCGGATGGCACTGAAAGAAAAAGATTACCTGAAAATATTGTGGGAAGCCGAAGATGGCAAAGACCTGATGCATAAACTGCAGCTAAAGCTGCCGGATGTAATATTAATGGATATCCGCATGCCGGAAGTGGACGGTATCAATGCCATCAGTCTTATCCGTAAAGAATATGAATCATTAAAGATTATTGTACTCACCATGTATGATGACCAGGAAATGATCACCAAGATGATGGAAATGGGAGCCAACGCCTATCTCACCAAAACAACAGACCCAGAAGAGATATACCAGGCGATACTCACCTGTATGAATGATGATTTTTATTTTAATGAGCTGGTGAATAAAGCGGTATTGCTAAAGTTGCAGCATAAAAAAACAGTTCGACAGTTTTATCCAAATCCTGTCAAGTTTTCTGAAAAAGAAATGCGCATCCTTAAACTGATCGCTGAGGATAAAACAACAGAAGAAATTTCTAAAGAAGTTTTTCTAAGTCCCCGCACCATAGAGACCATCCGGCAAAACATGAAACAAAAAGTGGGCGCCAGAACAATTGCCGGTTTGGTGATGTATGCTTCAAGAAATAAATTACTGGAATAATTCAATCCCTGTTTTATAATGGAGAATGTGAATGACATATATTTTGATGGTCATTACAAGCATATCTGGCGCAGCATGATCCCGGATGAATTGACAGTGAAGGAAGTAGATTTTATGCTTTCTTATTTTAACCTCCAGCCGGGAAGTAAAGTGGTTGACCTGATGTGCGGGTATGGACGACATACCCTTTCGCTGGCGGGAAAAGGAATTGAGGTAACTGCTGTTGATAATCTTCCTTATTATATTAATGAGATCAGGGCTAAATCAAAGGATCTGCCTGTTAAGGCAGTAGAAAAGGAAGTGCTTGATTTTACAACTGACGAAGAGTTTGATCTTGCCATCTGTATGGGAAATAGTCTTAATTTTTTTAATGCTGCAGATACAACACAGATATTCAAAAATGTTTTTTCATACCTGAAGAAAGGTGGATCCTTATTGATCAACAGTGTGGCATTGGCAGAAATAACTTATAAAACCTATCGTAAGGAAAAGATCTGGAGCGAATATGATGGCATCAGGCACCTGGCTGATTATGAGATCCAATTCCATCCAACCAGGTTAGAAATAAAAAGTATCATGATAGGCCCCGATGGCAGCACTGAAGAAAAAAAGGCTGTCGATTATATTTTTTCTATCAATGAAATGGAAAAAATGATGAATGAAGCCGGGCTGATACTAAAGGAGATATACAGCATTCCTGGTAAAAAGAAATTTACTGTGGGCGAACCCCGGGCTTACATTGTTGCCGAAAGAAATTAATAACAAAGTTATATTGGTCAATCCGTGTTCACATTAATTAGGGTGGATTACCCACCTTCGTTAAAACTACGGTGGGTAAAAAAAGATGCCCCGGCGTTATGAGGACCGGGGCGTTTTGTTACTGTTATGAAAAGAAAAAATTTTTAGTAAACGGTTTTCATAAGAACAGGTTTAACAGTTTTGGGTCGTTGTTCTTTTCAACAGGGTATTGGATTTACAAAACGGGACTTTTCAATTTTTAAAAGTGAAAGTTGATCGATTTGTAAGAGTCGTTTTGGTTTTCAAAGGATTTGGAAAAATCTTTCTGGACGGTTTGGACATTAGATGAGTAGGGATTAAACGAATCATTCTCATCAATCAACTTTCGGAAACAAAAATATATTCACACTGATATGTTAACAAGAGCATAACTGCCCTTTTTAATCTATTCGGTATTTACGCTGCTGTTCGTAAAATTTCCATCCTGTATTCGTACTCTTTCGTATAGTTGTTTTTTGAGGGGTATATTCCGTATGAATTAAATCAAGTACTTCTACTATGGGATATATTGCAGGAATTTTTCAACTTGCACTCTGAATAATTACTTAAAACAAATTTTTTTTACTAATAATCCAATTATGAAAAACCCAGACACTAACGCTGTAATTAAGGTAGCGATCGCCGATGACCATGCACTTTTCCGCACCGGCGTAAAAACATCACTCCAGAGCCGCAAGGATATCCAGATGGTAGCTGAAGCCGAAAACGGAATGCAGCTATTAAATCTCCTGCGTCATATTCAACCTGATGTGGTGCTGCTCGACATCCAGATGCCTATTATGGATGGTTTAACTACGCTTCCTGAGATCAAGAAGCTTTACCCGAATGTGAAAGTAATTATGCTTTCCATGCATAATGACCATTCTGTGATCTCTAAAATGATGGAGATAGGCGCCAACTCATATCTTACGAAAGAGTCTGGTTCAGACATGATATATGAAGCCATCCGTGCAGTATATGAGCAGGATTTCTTCTTTAATGACCTTACCAATAAGGCACTGCTGAGTGGTTTGCGTACAAAACGTACTACGGAATCTTCTATGCCGCAGGATGTACAATTAACAGAAAAGGAGATAAATATATTAAAGCTGATGTGCGAAGAAAAAAGCACAAAAGAGATTGCAGACATAGTGGAACTTAGCCCCCGTACAGTTGAAGCGATCCGGGACAAACTCAAAACAAAAACCGGAACCAAATCAATGGCAGGATTAGTGATGTATGCTGTAAAAGCTGGTTTGGTAGAACAACCATAAATTTACTGGCAAGCTTATCATACAGCCACCCGGACATTCTCGTCTGGGTGGCTTTTTTTGTTTTATTTTGACCTCATGAGCTATATCTGTGTTAATGGGAAAATACTGAAAGCTAAAAATCCTGTTTTGTACGCTAATAACCGGGGTTTCAGATATAGTGATGGTTTATTTGAAACCATGAAAGTGGTAAATAGAAAGATCCCATTAGGAAGCTACCATTTTGAGAGGCTTTTTAATGGGCTTGAATTGCTGGGGATTAAATTACCAGGCCTGGTAACAGACGCTTTGCTGGAAGCACAGATTCTTGACTTGTGCCGGCAAAATAGTACTTCAGAATTGTCAAGAGTCAGGCTTACTGTATATGCAGGCAATGGCGACTTGATTAATAAGAATGACGAAGCTGGATATATCATTGAAAGTGATAGCCTTTTTAAAACTCGGGATATAATAAATAATGAAGGGCTTGTTATAGGAGTTTGCCCGGATATCAGGAAATCAATTGATAAATTATCCAACATCAAGTCGTTGAACTTTTTGCCTTATACAATGGGGGCGAAGTATGCCAACGAAAACGGATTAGATGATAGTATAATTCTTAATTCAGAGGAAAGGGTTGCAGATACAACTATTGCCAATCTTTTCCTGATCAATGGCAATCAAATTATTACCCCGGCTTTAGCTGAGGGTTGTGTGGGAGGTGTGATGAGAAGATACCTGGTTGAGAAAATGAGAGACCAGGAAATAGATGTTAAAGAAACCCGGGTGACAGTTTCTGATGTGGAAAATGCGGATGAAATTTTCCTTACCAATGCTGTCAGGGGTATTCGATGGGTAGGCAGAATGGGGGAGAAAGAGTATCAGAATAAGATAGGCAAGGATATTTTTGAACGATTTGTCAAAACAATTCCGGGCTGGTTTTGTTAATCTTCCGATGAAACCGGTTGTCAATATCTGTTGGTTCCGCCGTGACCTTCGCTTGTTTGATAATGCTGCATTATACCATGCTCTCCGATCTGAATGTCCTGTTTTACCTGTATTTATTTTTGACCGGAATATCCTTGATGATCTGGAGGGTAAGAAAGATGGCAGAGTGGAGTTTATTCATTCAACCTTGCTGGATATACAAAAACAGTTAGTTGCAACAGGTACATCATTGTATGTACGATATGGGACACCAAAAACTGTTTTTAAAGAGTTGATCAGTGAATACGAGATCAAAGCTGTGTTCGCTAATCATGATTATGAACCTTATGCCAAAGAAAGAGATGATCAGATAAAGGTATTGCTGAATAAAGCAGATGTTTCGTTTCACACATTTAAGGACCAGGTAATATTTGAAAAAGACGAAGTACTGAAAGATGATGGTAAACCTTATACGGTTTTTACACCCTATTCCCGCCGTTGGAAAAGTCAGCTAAATGATTTCTACCTCAAATCATATCCTTCAGAAGAGTATCCTTCAAATTTCTACAAACAGCCTGAAAAAAAGATAATTGCACTAAAAGAGATCGGGTTTGGGAACACAGGAATTGATTACCCTAACAAAGAAGCGGACAAAGAGATGATAAAAACATATAAAGAAACCAGGGATATTCCGTCTATCCACGGTACATCCAGGCTAAGTGTACATCTACGGTTTGGCACTATCAGTATCAGGCAGTTGGCAAGGGAAGCCGCATCATTGAATGAATCGTTTCTGAACGAGTTGATCTGGAGGGATTTTTACCAGATGATATTATGGCACTTTCCTCATGTTGTTACAACTTCCTTTAAACCGGACTATGATAAAATTGTATGGAGAAATAATAATGATGAGTTTAATGCATGGTGTGACGGCAAAACCGGTTATCCTATTGTAGATGCCGGAATGAGGGAGTTAAATGCTACTGGCTACATGCACAATCGGGTAAGAATGATCGTTGCCTCTTTTCTTACCAAGCATTTACTCATCGACTGGCGATGGGGAGAAGCATATTTTGCAAAAAAGTTGTTGGACTATGATCTGGCGGCTAATAATGGTGGCTGGCAATGGGCTGCAGGCAGTGGTTGTGATGCAGCACCCTATTTCAGGATCTTCAATCCTTATCTGCAAACCAAAAAATTCGACCCGGAATTAAAGTATATCCGTAAATGGGTGCCTGAGTTTGAAGAATTAACTTATCCGCAACCGATAGTTAATCATGAGTTTGCCCGAAAAAGATGTTTGCAGATTTATGCCGCTGCTTTAAAGAAATAACCTAATCAAACCGTGGGTTAACAAAATTATTCAGCTTGGATCCGAACCTGTAGTTGATCCCGAATTGTGTATAAAACCGATAACCTGATGCCAGCTGGCGTCGGCGTGTTAACACTTCCTGGGCCGTTGCCCCTTCTTTTGGAAGATATATCTGGTCCCGGGCCAATTCGGCAGAAGTATATAAGTTAAATGAAAGACCACCAGTGATACGTATATCAATTGAAGTGTATCCTTCTAAGTTTAGCAGTTTCCAGTTGTGAAAATAATTATGGTATTCAAGGCCAAATGCAATAGTTCCCCATTTTTGATTGAATGTAAGTTTGCTGTTTAACCCTTGGCCAATAAGTGATTCTTTCGTTTTATCATAGAGGGTTGTGTCAATATACTTGTTGTGCCTCAGATCTATTATGTATGAAAAAGTAAATCGTTTTGTATTTACTTCTTTGTAGGGAAACACATTGTATTCTATTCCTGTAAGTAATTGAATTCTTTTTTTATTATTTGAAAAAGTACTTCTTGATAAAGATACCTGGTAGCCAAGAGACCAGTGATCACTCAGGCTTTTCACAAGGTATTGCTCTATGTTATAACTATTGTTATTAATGACTATTTTTTCAATATTGCCATTACCATCGTCAAGTCTATAAGTTGATTTTGTTTTTCCGGCGTTTATTTCCAGGCCGGTTTTTATATCATCGGTGATCTTATTTGCAGACAAACTTCCGCTTAAGTTTGAGTTGTTATAGTTGGCATCTGCATCCAGGTTCCCATTGACTCCCGTTCTGAATACCCAATAATTCCAGGGGTCTTTTGTTGCTTTTTTCTGTGTAGTGATTTGAGTACTATCTGAACGATTTACTTTGAGATTTATAACAGCATCTTTGGCTGACTCTGTTTTGGCGATAAAAGGTGCAAGACCCAGTTTAAGATATTTGATAAATAGGTCCCTCTCTTCAAAATCTGTAGCATTAGGATCTGTGCTGCATCGTAAAGTATCAGCCTGTTTTTTAAAATTGTTTTGGCCATAAAAGATGAACTGGTATTGATCCCCGCCACTACCTGTATTATGGCTGGTGATAAGTACATGTACATCGGCTGCCTGGTTATCCAATAAAAAATCTACGATGTTGATTTCCGAACGGATAAATTGCATATCACATGAAGTGTTACTGCAATCTATAAACACTTTTAATCTTGAAGGATAGGTTTTTTGGGTAATACCCATATACTGAAGAAAAAACAAGAGTAGGATAAGCCAGCCGGTCTTTTTCATGGTGTGTGAGTTGTGAATCGGGTCAAGAAAGGTAGCAAATAAGATCAGTTGAACGGATTAGATTTTATGTAAGGAATAAATTTGACGGTGAATGGGGTGCATCATTATATGAATGGAGCCTTTTATAAGCATCATATAGTGTTTTTATCGCATTTTTACCTGTTTCACCCAGATCAAGGGAGTAGTTATTTACATATAATTCAATGTGCTGGCGCATCACTTCTTCACTCATTGTTTGCGAATGTTGTTTAACATAGCTTGCTATTTTAGGATACTCTGAAAATGCGTATTCAATGCTATTGCGAATCAGTAAATCTATTTTGTTGGAACTATCTGTGTCTATTTTTCTTTGGATGGCGATACCGCCCAGTGGAATGGGCACCTTCATTTGCTTCTCCCAGTTTTCACCAAGGTCAGCCACCTTAGCCAGCCCTTTGTCTTTATAAGTAAACCTGTTTTCATGGATAATAACGCCAAGATCTGTTTCACCATTTAATACAGCGTCTTCAATTGCAGAAAAGATCATAGGTGTTTTCTGATCCGCTTTTGGATAAGAAAAAGATAAAAGCAGGTTAGCTGTAGTGTTTATACCGGGAATTGCAATGGAATGGCTTGCAATATTATCTACAAGAGTATCCCCTTTTTTTATTAATAAAGGACCAACCCCCTTTCCCAAAGCACTCCCTGAGTTTAAAAGAACATAATGATCTATTGAGTTAAAAAAAGCAGGGAAACTCAATTTTGTGATATCAAGTTTGCCTTCCATTGCCCATTGATTCAGGGTTTCCACATCTTCCAGTACAACATCAAACTCGATTCCACCGGTATTAATTTTTTTATTTACCAGCGCATCAAATATGAATGTATCATTGGGACAGGGTGAAAAACCGAGTGTTAGTTTCATTGCAAATGTTTATAATCCTTCCAGCAGCCTGATCAATTCTTTGTTTAAGTTGGAAATAGAGTTTTTAATATCCCATTTTGCTTTGTTTCTTTCCCCGATATAGTTAGAAATACTTCTTATCTGCAAAAAAGGGATTTTTTCCATGAGGCAAACATAATGCAAAGCCGCTCCTTCCATAGATTCAGCAACAGGATCAAAGTGATCGGTATAGAATTTTATTATTTTCTTATTGGTTGTGATCTGGTTTACTGAAATGCCCTTTGCCCTTTTTAGTTTCGACCTCTTTATTAATTCTTTATTGGGATTATCTAACCAGCCTCTGGTATAAGGGGCGGAATTTTGAGGTACTATTTTCAGATCAAACAAGGTCTTTAGTTTTTCCATTTCTACTACACTCTCGTCGGCTATTGTATCTTTTGTAATAGCTAAAACGGACCCCAGTGGAATCTTTTTATCAAAACAGCCGGCTACTCCAGCCTGAATGACAAGGTCTGGTCGCCGGATGCTGAATTGCCTGGTGAGATGATAAGTACTGGCCGTAAGCCCCACACCTGTTATCAGTACATCAATATTCATATCAATGTGTAGCAACTTGTCCGTATCCCGGTAATAATTTAAAAAGGGGCTGATCTCTTTTACGGTGGCGGCAGTAAGTAAACAATTCATAATTATCAGGTTATAAAGGGAATAGCCAGAGGATTCATTTTTAAATTATCAAAAATGAGAGCTGTAAACTACAAAGTTTCAGCTAACTTTGCGCCTCCCGTTATCAACCTAATTTAAAGCGGGATCACTACCCTCCGCCCAATGCTGTGAGGGATAAAAAAGTAAAGCATGGTTTACTTAACAAGATCAGAGCATTTTAATGCTGCCCACAAGTTGTATAATCCAGCGTGGAGTTATGAAAAAAACGAGCAGGTATTTGGTAAATGTGCCAATGAGAACTGGCATGGCCATAATTATGAATTGCTTGTTACTGTAAAAGGCCAGCCCGATCCGGATACAGGTTTTGTTTTTGATGTTAAAAGGCTCAGTAATATTATCAAGGATCACATTATTGAGAAACTGGATCACTGCAACCTTAACCTGGATGTTTCATTTATGCAAGGTAAAATGTGCAGTACCGAAAACCTGGCAATAGCCATTTGGAATCAGTTGCTTCCACATTTGCCCGAAGCTGTTCAGCTACATTGTATTAAATTATATGAAACGCCCCGTATTTATGTGGAATACTATGGCGAAGAATGAGTACATATAAACTTTCTTTAGAGAAAGTTGTTTATCGTAAGAATCGTTTGTATGGGAGATAAGGTTGCAGTATATCGTAAAGAACATTTTAATGCAGCACACAGGCTGTATAATCCTGGGTGGGATGCTGCTGAGAATGAAAGAATATTTGGAAAATGTGCCCGGCCAAATTATCATGGACATAATTATGAACTTGAAGTAAAAGTAACCGGGGTGCCTGATAAAAGAACCGGGTATGTGATGGATATGAAGTTGCTAAGCGACCTTATTAAAAGAGAAGTTCATTCAAGATTTGATCATAAAAATCTTAACCTGGATACAGAAGAGTTTAAAAACCTGAATCCTACTGCGGAGAATATTGTTAGGGTGATATATGATTTGTTACGGCCGCATATAGATGCTGAGAAAGATTTGTTGGTCAGATTATATGAGACACCCAGGAATTTTGCCGAGTATCCGGCATAAACCTCAAAATTTATTATGGCATACAAGAAACAAGAGATCTATGATGAAAAAGCCACTTCTGAGCTTATGAAAAGCTACAAGAACATTATTGGCTTAATAGGAGAAGATGCAGAAAGAGAAGGTTTGTTAAAAACGCCTGAAAGGGTTGCAAAAGCGATGCAATACCTGACACAGGGATATAATCTGGATGCACATGCTATTCTTAATTCTGCAAAATTTCATGAGGATGTGAGTGAAATGATCGTCGTAAAAGATATTGAGATATATAGTATGTGTGAACATCACATGCTTCCTTTTATCGGTAAAGCACATGTTGCCTATATTCCCAATGGATGGATTACAGGTTTGAGCAAAGTGGCAAGAGTAGTGGATGTGTATGCCCGTCGTTTACAGGTACAGGAAAGGCTTACTGTGCAGATCATGAATGCTATTAAAGAAACTTTGAATCCACAAGGAGTAGCTGTAGTTATTGAAGCACAACATTTATGTATGATGATGCGTGGGGTTCAAAAACAAAACTCGGTTACTACCACTTCCGCTTTCGATGGGGAGTTTCAGAAAAACTCGACCCGGAGTGAGTTTTTGAAACTCATAACGGGAAGATTAAGCTGATTATCAACATTATAATAATACAGCCATAAAGATTTTTTGATTTAAAACCTTTGTGGCATTTTTGTTTTACTAACTGCTATATATGAAACATGCTTACATTTTTCCCGGACAGGGATCACAATTTCCGGGAATGGGTAAAGAACATTATGAGAACAGCGCCTTTGCCAAAAAGTTATTTGAGCAGGCAAATGAAATACTTGGTTTTCGTATTTCTGATGTTATGTTTAACGGAAAGGAAGAAGATCTTAAGCAAACCAAAGTAACGCAACCTGCTATTTTCCTTCATTCTGTAATTGCTTATAAAAGTCTTGACCCTTCTGCAACCGAGGAGGCCAAACCAGATATGGTAGCAGGTCACTCGTTGGGTGAGTTTTCGGCACTAGTAGCAAATGGAGTATTGAGTTTTGAAGACGGTTTAAAACTGGTAGCTGCCCGTGCACAGGCCATGCAACATGCCTGTGAAAATGAACCAGGATCTATGGCCGCTATATTAGGGCTGGAAGATGAAAAAGTAGAAGAGATATGCAGTGGCATTAAGGAATTGGTGGTACCCGCAAACTATAACTGTCCCGGTCAACTGGTTATTAGTGGAACAGCAAAAGGTGTTGAAAAGGCCTGTGAATTACTAAAGGAAGCTGGTGCCAGGAAAACATTGATGATACCCGTTCATGGTGCTTTTCATTCGCCGCTAATGATACATGCAGAAGAGGAACTGGTAGAGGCGATAGAAAAAGCAAACTTTTATCAACCTGCTTGTCCTGTTTATCAGAACATTGTAGCAAAAGCGGTAATAAGACCGGATGAAATTAAGATGAATCTCATACATCAGTTAACCGGACCGGTAAGATGGACACAAAGTGTACAAGCCATGATTGCTGATGGTGCCAACCGTTTTACAGAAGTGGGACCGGGTAAAGTCTTGCAGGGTCTGTTTGGCAGAATTGACAAGACGGTTCAGGTAGCAGGAGTAAATTAATTTCTACACATTAATAGAACAGTTCACCCACTCAGGGTCAAAACTGGCATTGTATTTTTTATAAAAATTGATGGCTGGTTCGTTCCAGTCAAGCACCTGCCAGGTAATACCCTTAAAGTTTTTTTCTTTGGCTTCTTCTATCAGCCGGTCCATCAGTAGTTTGCCAATACCATTGCCCCTGGCTTTTTCTGAGACCAATATATCTTCCAGGTACATTCTTTGACCTTTCCAGGTAGAGTAGCGAATGTAATAAAGCGCAAAGCCCTGAATTTTTCCGGTGGAGGTTTCTTCGGCTACAAAGGCCCACCAAACAGGATTTTTACCAAAACCACTTTCTATAAAATGTTCGAGTGTAACTGTAACTTCATCAGGCGCTTTTTCATAAACAGCCAATTCATTCACCAATTCCAATAACCGGCCACAATCTTCCATTACTGCAGCTCTTATTTCAATGTTCATTATTGCTTTATTTTTTGGGCTTTGAATGTTCCATTTGGCTGTATGAAACTTGCAGAAATGATCTCACCATTTTCATTTTCTTCAAACAAAATGCTGTATCCCTGCAGTGTCTTAAAAGAGAATTTATTTTTTTCTGTAGCTACTAGCTCATATTCTGGCTGTCCTTCAACAAAAGCGTAAAGTGTTTTTTCATCTTTGATATAAAATTTTGCACTCTTGCCCGGGGCAAATTCATACTCCCCTTCATATTTTTTCAATTCATCTCCGGTTATATCTTTGGCCTTCGGTTTACGGGTAAATTTTATATCGTCTAAGCCAGGTTGCAGTGGCACGGTAACTGATGTTATTTCTCCAGCCGCATTCATTTGAAACTGGATCTTCAGATTCTCTTTATTACTTGTATCAACAGTTCCATCATCATCATCGATATTCAGAACTTCAAATACGTCATAATGATAATGACGCATCCAGCCATTACCATTTGGAGTTATTAGTATCAATGAATCATTTTTTAATTCTATTTCAAACTTCCCATACCCGGGGTTAGAATAGACGCCTGTATATTCAATTGCAGTATGAGAGGGGTTTGTTCCTTTTATCTGGTTACTTGTCATTGAGGCTTCTGCTTCTTTAGCACTTTTTTTAGCTTTTTCCTTCCCTTCATTTGCCCTGCCATTCCAATCAACTGGTGAAATTTTTAATAACCGATCAGCTAGCATATTTCTGACAATGCCGGTAACAGCAGAACTATTTTGGTTTGTCAGTACTACAATTCCTATGCTATCACTCGGGAAAAAACTGGTGCTCGCTGAAAAACCATCAATATTACCGCCATGTTCTACCCGATAATGTCCCCGGTAGGATGTGATCATCCAGCCATAACCATAGTTTGCCAGATAAGCATCTGGTAATTCTTTGTCGGGAAGACCTGGCCCGATAACCATTTGAGAGCTCATAGCTTCCGACACATAAGCAGGAGGAAGTATTTCCTTATCATTGAATTTGCCTCCATTGATCCATGCGATCACCCAATTCGCCATTTCATTTACACTGCTATTTATACTTCCTGCCGGCCCCATCGCATCAATATTGTAATACTTTGTTTTTTTAATGATACTGTCATCTTTTACCCTATAACCAAGCGAAGCATCATTGCTTTTTTCCATGTCTTTAATTGAAAAGTTTGACCGGCTCATTCCAAGCGGTGTGAAAATCTTTTCTTTTACATTGTCTTCCCATGATTTACCGGTAAGCTTTTCTGTGATCATCCCCTGGGCAAGAAACATGAAATTGTTGTACTGCCATGTTTCTCTTACGGCTGCTGTAGGTTCCTGGTATTTTATTCTATGCAAAAGACTGTCTCTTGATGATGTTTTAAACAAATACCATGAATAATCATGACGGGGCAAGCCTGTACGATGACACATCATATCCTTAACGGTTATAAGGTTATTCATGTCGTTATTATAGAATTCCAGTTCAGGAAGGTATTGACGAACAGGTTTGTTAAACTTGATCTTATCTTCTTTATTAAGTAAACCAAGCAGGGAAGCTGTAAATGCTTTGGTACAGGAACCAATGGCAAATAATGTATTAGGAGTTACAGGCAATTTCTTCTCATAATCCCTGTAACCAAAGCCTTTTGCGTAAATGATTTTGTTCTTTTCTACCACAGCAACAGCAAACCCTGCAATCTTTTGATCATTTAATACCCGTTGAAAAGCAGTGTCAAGCCCGCTAAACGGATCAGCGCTGGTTTTCTTGTTCTTTTTTTGAGAAAATGAGACTAAGGCTGTAAAAAGAAAGCAGATGGTAAATAAGTGTTTCATAATTCAGAAGTTTAAGTTGCCGGATAAGCTTAATGGCTGGCTAAATCTATACGAAAATAAGGAATCGTATTTGAGCAGGTTTGCAGTTGGAATCCATTAGTTCATATATTCGCATTTATGTCACAAAAGCTTACCGGCGGGCAATTATTGGATATATCAAAGGAGTACGGAACACCTTTATATGTATATCATGCTGAAAAGATCCGGGAACAATATGACAAGCTCACTACCGCTTTCTCATCATTGCCGGCCAGGTTCTTTTATGCCTGTAAAGCGCTGACCAATCTGAATATTATTCAATATATCCATTCGATAGGTGGAGGAATAGATTGCAGCAGTATCAATGAAGCAAAACTGGCATTACAGGCAGGGGTGCCCAAAGAAAAGATCCTTTATACCTCCAATGGTATTGCTTTTGAAGAAATTGAAGAAGCCGTAAATCTTGGAGTGCATGTCAATATTGATAGTCTTTCTAATCTTGCCAGGTTTGGAAAGAAAATTGGAAACAGTTATCCGGTTGGTGTTAGGATAAGGCCTAATATCCTGGCAGGAGGTAATCTGAAAATTTCTACGGGACATGAGCGAAGCAAATTTGGTATTCCTATTGACCAGATCGAGGAACTAAAAACGATCGTAGATCAGTACAATATTCATATTAAGACCTTGCACATACATACAGGAAGTGATATAAAAGATGCTGATGTTTTTGTGCAAGGGGTAAAGGTACTGGCTGAACTGGTGCCTCATTTTGATCGGTTGGAAGTGATCGATCTTGGTGGCGGATTTAAAGTGCCATACGAACCTGATCATGATGAAACAGATATTTCAGCCATAGCTAAAAAATTAAAAACGTTTTTAGAAGAACATCTTTATGTGAATGGTAAAAAATATGAGATCTGGTTTGAACCCGGGAAGTATCTGGTTAGCGAGGCCGGATATTTTATTACAAAAGTGAATGTGTTGAAACAAACACATTCGGTGAATTTTGCAGGTGTTGACAGCGGTTTGAATCACCTGATCCGACCTATGTTTTACGATGCCTATCATCATATTGAGAATATCTCCAACCCCAATGGGGAAGAAAAAATATATACGATAACAGGTTATATCTGTGAGACGGACACATTTGCTTCTGATAGGAAATTACCGGAAATAAGGGAAGGGGATTACCTTGTTTTTTACAATGCCGGGGCTTATGGGTTTGAGATGGCATCTAATTATAATTCAAGGTTCAGACCGGTCGAAGTTCTGGTTAAAGATGGCCAAGCATCTATGATCCGTAAAAGAGAGAATTTTGATGATCTGCTAAGAAATCAGGTTGCTATGTTCTGATCAATACTTTTATTGCTTATAATCTCCGGGGATATTCATAACCTCAGTTGGAATGGACGATATTTCTTCAGCAGATACAGCCTCTCTTGTATATGCGCCCATGTTTTCAATCTTCATTTCAATTTTATTCCAAAGCCAATATTTAACATTGATCGCTTTATTATACCAAACCTCACAGTTTTTTCCCGCAACTGTTTCATCTGCCAATTTTTCATAACCTGCAGTATTTCTTGAACTTTCCGCCATCATTTCGGCTTCTGTGCTAACAGATAGATTCCTTATAGTCTACAATAATAGCTGTGTCACTGATCCTACTTCAGTGGTATATGTAGTTAATGTAGCATTTCCACTGGTACTTGTTCTTTCATTCCAGGTATCTCACCAACTACAATTTCTTTTGCCGGTAGTATTTTGAAAAGCTGGCGGTTTCCTTTTTGGCGGTTGTACAATATCTAATACATCTTTGAGCATATTGGTGACAATGGCCAGGCGGCTATCCTCTTCTTTTATATCTACTTTTTCCGGAAATGACATCATTACCTGGCCAGTGGATCAATGATCATATCATATTTTCTCTTTGTATTGTGATGGGTGCTTTAAACATTCCTTTCATTATCCTTTTCGGAATCAGAATTAAGGATCTTTTTTGCCCCATACCATCAAAGAAAGAATTATCGGTCACTTCATGATGCAGCGTAGTATTATCTTCTGTGCGTTAGTTACAACAATGATGAACACCAATGCTTACATTCATCAAAATCAACAAGTCTGCCCATTGCCTGTTATTAACCTTTATTTTTACGTCCATCGTTATCACTTTTTTTACCTTGTTCAAAAACAAGTTTAGGAATAGCCAGGGCTGATGTAGAGTCCTGTGAATATGCTTTAAATACCTGTGTGCAAGAAAGATTACTGAAAAGAAATATACTCTCATAATGGGAATAGATATAAGCTTCCAAATTTGACGAAATCTTTTTTCATAATCATTTGCAGGGAAAAGAAAAAAAATGATCAATGGAGTTTATAATACTCTGAATTCGATTTAACTTCCTGCTTTTAGTTATCCTAACTTGCTAAAACTTTCGTTATGCCTATCCAGATATTTAGTGACCCCAACACCCCCAATCAGAACTATGATGATGATGACGGTGGCGGGGGTAGCAGAAGGCCAGTTTGCAGTGGTGGGGAGCGGACTAATGAGGTTTGATCCCTTGTTATTCAACACATTTTAAAGGGGAAAGGATGTTCCTGTTATTGATATTGGGTGCCAGTGCATTTTCTTTTTCCAGGTGGTGTGCACACCAGCTGCTGTACAAAAGTTATTCTCACAAAGTGGCTACAATTTTGATCACCGCCCAGTTTGATAAGGCACAGTATATGAGGGCCTCGAAGATGATACCGGAAAAATCCACTCCTGAAACGTATCGCCAATAAAATATGCACCTGAAGCTAAACCAAAGAGCAGAACGGTTGTGTGGCATGGAGTTGTGCTTATGGGGCTGAACGATCTTAACTGGCTACTGCTACAAATTAAGGATCTAATAGTATCCGGTTCGACCCATCATATTTGCAACCAGATACGATTGGAAGGCTGCAGGGGCTCTTATACAAAGGGCAATGGAATCCATGCAAAGAAATGGTGGGGTTCCCTTGAGTGAATATCCCTATAACGACCAGGATTGCGAAAGGATGCCCACATCTTCCGGCATTCAGGTGGGCAGACAAAATGCCAATTCGGCGTTTCCCATGTGCAATGGTGATAATATAAATGAGATCAGCGTTCGGGGTATTAAAGAACACCTGAACAGCGGAGCGCCGGTTGCTATTGGTATGATGGTAGGGCAGAGCTTTATGCAGGACATGATGGGTAAAGAACTCTGGACGCCACAGGGGCTTGATGCATCACAAATGGGTATGGGTGGCCATGCCATGTGTGTGATCGGTTATGATGACAGCAAATACGGAGGAGCTTTCCAGATCATGAACAGTTGGGGAACTGACTGGGGAAATAATGGGGTAGCCTGGGTTCGCTATGGTGATTTTAAAAATTATGTAAGAGAAGCTTATGGCATTGACCCCTTGCCTAAAAGAAGTAATGTGGCCAATATTCCACTGGAATGTAAAATTGGTTTGGTAAATAATGATGGGGGAAATAATATTTCACTAAGGGTAAGCGGAAATAACCAATTTCAAACTGTGTCGCCTATTCGTAAGGGTACCCGTTTTAAAATGTCGATCGATAATGCTACAGAATGTTACATCTATATTTTCGGGAAAGAAACAGATGGCAGCAGTTATGTACTATTTCCTTACCTGAAGCCGGGTGAAACTGTTTCAAAACACTCACCTTATTGCGGCATTACAGGATACCGTTTGTTTCCTCATGCACAATCATTTGAAGCAGATGAGATCGGCAACAGCGACCAGATAGCTATTGTAGTAAGCAAACAAGAGCTCAATTATAATAGCTTGAACGATGCCATTAATCAGAGTAGCGGCGCTACCTATCTGGATAAATTGAATAATGCTGTTCAAAGTATTGTAACAAGACAGGCAAACTTTAATAATACGAGTGACGGTACCATCTATTTTAAAGCGGATGCTGCTAATAATACAGCTGTGGCCTGCGTAGTAACGATTGACAAACAATAAAAAAGATGAGGCAGAAAAAATATTTACTGGGGTTGATCCTGTTTATTTCATTGAATGTTGGCGCACAGGATATGAAGAAGTTCAACTTGTATAAGCCTGAAGAAAATGCGGCAAAAGAAATCGGGAAAGCAGTTAATGAGGCAAAATCTGCAGGCAAACATGTGTTTATCCAGATAGGAGGAAACTGGTGCATCTGGTGTGCAAGATTTCATGATTTTGTAACAAAGGATAAATCCATCGACTCATTGATACAGTCATCCTATATTGTATATCACCTGAACTGGAGTAAAGAAAACCGAAATGATGCATTGATGGCTAAATATAAATTCCCCGATCGGTTTGGATTTCCGGTTTTCCTGGTACTCGATGGTGATGGCAATCTTATTCATACACAAAACTCTGCTTACCTGGAAGAAGAACAGAGCTATAGTAAAGCGAAAGTGATGGAATTCTTCAGACAATGGACACCGAAAGCTTTACGTGGAACAAATTACCAGTGATCATGACAAGCGGGACACAACAATTCATTCAATTATCCTTGCAACCGGTAAAATTCCGGTTGTTCCTGTTGGCAAAATTGCCGTCTGCATTCTTTGCAGGTTTAAGGGTCAGGGAAATGAATGAAAAGGAATGCTGTGTAACTGTACCTTATAAATGGTTTACCAAAAACCCCTTTCGTTCCACCTATTTTGCCTGCCTCAGTATGGCAGCAGAAATGAGCACCGGCGCCCTTGCTATGGCACATTTATATAAAAGAAAGCCCCCGGTAAGTATGCTGGTAGTCAAAGTGGAGTCTGAATATTTTAAAAAAGCAACAGGCCGTACTTATTTTACCTGTGAGAATGGTGAACAGTTTCAACAGGCTATAGAAACGGCCGTAACCTCAGGTGAACCGCAGACTGTAAGGGCAAAGTCAGTTGGAAAAAATAAAGAAGAAGAAATAGTGGCAGAGTTTTTTGTTACATGGTCGTTTAAGGCCAAAAAATAAAAATCCGGGTAAAGTTCCCGGTACATAACATATGAAAATCGCATTTCACGGAGCCGCAAGATGTGTTACGGGGTCAAAGCACCTAATCACTTTAAAGAACGGGAAAAAAATTTTATTGGACTGTGGCATGTTCCAGGGTATGGGAAAGGATACTATCCGTTTGAATAATGATCTTGGTTTTGAGGCATCTGAGGTGGATATAACTGTTTTATCCCATGCGCATATTGACCATAGTGGTTTGCTGCCTAAACTGGTAAAAGAAGGATATAAGGGGAAAATATATTGTACACCGGCCACCAAAGATCTTGCAGGAGTATTACTGGAAGATTCTGCTGAGATACAGGAAAATGATGTTCGCTATGTAAATAAGAAAAGAGCAGCAGAAGGACAGCCTTATGTTCAGCCGTTGTATACAACTGACGATGCAAAGAAAGCAACAGAACGGCTATATTCAGTTGATTATGGGAAATGGTATCCATTAACAGAGGGTGTAGAATTATTATTTACTGATGCAGGGCATATTATCGGCAGCGCCTGTGTACACCTTCGTATTACTGAGAATGGCAAAACAGAACAACTCACATTCAGTGGTGATGTGGGCCGTTACCGGGATGTGATCTTAAAGTCGCCACAGGAATTTCCGCAGGCAGATTATATTTTACTGGAGTCAACTTATGGTAATAGTTTGCATGACCTGCATGAGACCACACCGGATCAATTGTTGCAATGGATTGAGAAAACCTGCATAAAGAAAAAGGGAAAATTGATTATCCCGGCTTTTAGTGTGGGCAGAACGCAGGAGATCTTATTTGCATTGAACCAACTGGACCTGGAAAGAAGGCTTCCTAAAGTCGATTATTTTGTGGATAGCCCTTTAAGTATTGAAGCTACTGAGGTCATTAAACGATACCCGGAATACTTTAACCGGACCATACAGAAAGTACTGCAAACTGATGATGATCCTTTTAAATTTCCTGAGTTAAAATATATCAAATCAGTTGAACAGAGCAAGATGCTGAACTTCCGGAATGAGCCTTGTGTCATTATTTCGGCAAGTGGTATGGCAGAAGCAGGCAGGGTAAAACATCATATCAGTAATAATGTAGAAAACAGCCGTAACAGTATCTTAATTACAGGCTATTGCGAACCCAATTCATTGGGGGCAAGACTGCAATCCGGTGCTAAAGAAGTAGGCATATTTGGTGTGGCGCATGAAGTAAATGCAGAGATTGGCGCTATCCGTAGTATGAGTGCCCATGGTGATTATGAGGACCTGTCGCAATGGCTGGCCTGCCAGAATCCCAGGGCAGTAAAAAGAATGTTTTTGGTGCACGGCGAGTATGATGTGCAATTTGATTTTAAGGCCCGGCTTTTAAAGAAGGGCTTCCTGGATATAGAAATTCCCGAGTTGCACTATGAAACAGGTTTGTCATAATTTTCACAACCTCTTAGCAAACACGGCATCATTTTTTCCGTTAATAATGGTGTAATCCAGCCTCCTTGTTTATGAGAATAAATACATTTTATTCAAATTAAAAGGAGAAACTATGAGATACATATTAAGAAAATGGGGCGGTATCACATCAGTCGTTTTTTTACTGGCAGGCTGCGCCTCTTCTGCACATATTGAAAAAGACGACGAAGCGAATTTCAGCAACTACAAAACTTTTGCCTGGGTAGATAAGGATGGAGAAGGGAAAAATGACACAAACCGACATAATGATCTGGCAGAACAAAAGATCAAAACAGCCGTAATAAAAGAGCTGGAAAAAACTGCTGGTTGGAAGGAGGCAAAACATAACCCGGATATATTGCTTAGCTATGATGTGCTGGTGGAGAAAGGCGTAAAGGAAACACAGAACCCGGTTTATTCTGATCCCTTTTTCCAGTACATCTATAACCCAAGAACCCGGAGATATGTACGCATTTATTATCCTTCCCGGTTTGTGGGTTATGATCATCAAAGCCGCCCCAGCAATGAGGGCACTATTACAATCACTATGATAGATGCAAAAACCGATAAAGTGGTATGGCAGGGGTGGACGATGGACGAAGTAAATAACAAGAACCTGAGTTCGAAAGAGATCCAGTATGCCGTGAGGGCCATCTTTAAGAAATTCGATATTGCGAAAAACTGATTAATGGGACGGTTCCGGATGCAAGCCTCCTCTTGTTTCAAGGGGAGGTTTTTTGTTATCGAATAGGCTAAAATCATTACTTTTGCAACCCTTCGGGCCGGGGTAGCTCAGCTGGTTAGAGCACAGGATTCATAACCCTGAGGTCGGCAGTTCAAGTCTGCTCCCCGGTACTCTAGCTGAAAGTCTTAATAATCAAGGTTTTCAGCTTTTTTTTTGCTGCAACTTCCTGTTCCCCAAATCCTTAGGACTAACAAAATCGCTAACAAAAACTGGTTTTCTATGATAAATCTGCCAAATGGCTGTGGCTGTAGTAATCTCTCAGTCCACCCCAAAAACTGGAAATCCAGATCAGCTAAAATGTCCCAAGATTGGTACATAACCTATAGATTCTATGATCCAAGGTATCCAAAGCCAAAATTGGTTATGGTTAAGGGAATGAACCATTTTAAGGTACTTTCTGAGCGGCAACAGGCAACTGAGAATATCCTTCAAAAGGAAATGGATAAACTCTTAAATGATGGCTTTAATCCTTGCCATAATGCTAAAACCTTAGTTATCCCGGTCGGGCATTTAAATAAGGATATGGGCATACTGGATGCTCTAAATACTGTTGCCAATACGTTGGATGTTTCTGCATACACCAAAAGAGATTTAAGATCAATGCTGAAAACGGTAGGAAAGGCTATTGTAAATCTTGGGTTAGGTAAATATTGCATTTCTCAGGTAACCAGGAAAATTATTAAGATGATCTTGGAAAAATCAAGTAATAGTTCTGACAGATTCAACAAAAACCGGAGCTATCTATTAATATTATTTTCTGAGCTGTGTGAATTAGAAATAATTGAAAACAACCCTGTAAGGGACATTAGGAAAAAGAAGATAGTTAAGCGGATCAGGCAGGTTTTAAGTACTAGCGAAAGACAGATGGTTGATACTCATTTACGAGAAAATTACCCGGAATTTCATCAGTTCCTGAATATTTTCTTCCACTCTGGCTTAAGAATTTCAGAGATTCTGAGAATTAAAAAAACTGATGTTGACATTAGTAATCAAAGATTCAAAATGACTATTCTTAAAGGTCGGCAGCAAAAAGAAGTCTGGCGTACCATTAAGGATATTGTTCTGCCAAGGTGGATACAAATCCTGAATACTTGTGATGATGAAGATTATTTGTTTAGCATTGGTATAAGACCGGGAAAAAAACCTATTCAACCTTACCAGGTAACAAAGAGATGGTATAGACTTGTAAAAAAGAAGCTTGGCATTAAGGCTGATTTCTATTCCTTGAAGCATCTGCATACGACAGAAATTGTAGAATTACTAAATGAGGAAGAAGCCGCTAAACATAATGCTCATACTTCAACGGCAATGGTAAGGAACATTTATGATGTAAAAAGGGGAACCCGCAAAGATTCCAAAGTAAAAGGCCTCAACAACCGGTTTGCTAACTAATTGAAAGTTTCAAGTTCTGACTGATTAGTTCTATTGCCATTCAGGTAATTCTTCAATGTGCTGTAAGGAATATTAGAATCCTTAGCTGCTCCTTTGATACTCTGGTAAACCTTACCTGTTGAACTGTTAATAACTTTTTGCTTTCTTGTATTAATCAAGCCAGATGCATGAGCATGCTTAATATTTTCAGAGTGAGTGACCCATTCAAGATTTGAGAGTGAGTTATCCTGTTTATTGCCATTTTTATGGTTGACGTACTTCTTACTGGCAGAATTCACTAAGAAAGCCTCTGCAACAAGTTTATGAACATACTTAGTGTGAGTACTTCCATCTTTTGAAAGTCTTACAGTAGCATAACCCTGGCTATCGATTCTTTGAGCTATTGTACGTTGAGAATAGAATCTTTCTTTGCCTTTAGTGAGTTTAACTTTTCGATCTAAACTTCTGACCTCACCTTCAGAATTGATCTCATAATAGCCTTCAAAACCCTTTACAGGATTCCATTGACCGGTAATTATTGGAGAAGGCTTTGCCTGATTATTTCTTGGTGATCCTTCACCATCCTTCCCAATGAGGGCAAATAGTTTTTTTGGTTTAGCCAGGAATTGATCACCAATTTTTGAGGTCAGAAGTTTTTTACTGTCTGAAGCCAGCAATAACCCATACTTTTTAACTTTCCTGGCAATCAGTTCCGGATATTTTTCAATACAATTTGCTACTGTTCCTTTGAAAAAAATTTCATCACTGTCTATGGTGAAGGGGTCAGTGAGCCGCAGTTTTCTTGAAAAATTGAATTCTCTTGTATTATGCCTTAGACCTAACCTATTATTGATCCTCTTCTTAATAGCATTCATTGACATTTTATGAATAGCAGACTTTAAGGTATAAATCTGATCATCTGTCAATGACTTTTCTTTTAAATGTTGTTGAAGTAATTCTGATGAAATTCCCAGGCTTTCGGCTAAGCGGGCTTTATTAATGCCTCTTTCCTGTATGGTTCTGTAAATGCATATTGCAGGTTTCATTTTCATAGATTTTGGATTGATGATAAGTGTTCAGTTGGTTGTAATTGTACCAACCGCTCTATCTAATACGGGGTATTGGAAAGGTACAAATGATGTATCAAAAATCAAGAGTAAATTTATTCACCATTGTAGATATCACATTGATAGTCATTAAATAATAAATAAATTTATTAAAATATATGATAAACTAAATTAGTGTTGCGTATAATACCTGTCATTATCATTCTGAAAGGTCAGTAAACCATTATCATTAAAAATTTTATAGCATTATTTTTTATTGAGGGGAAATAATTTTTTTCATTATCCAGGGGCTAATAAATTTCAATTCGAGAGATCATGAAAGATTTGAACTATTCCTATTGTAGTTGCCTCAAAATGCAGGAAAATAGGTAGCCAGTATTTTCGGCTATGATGAAAAACCCTGCCAGAAATGCCTAAAAATGGGCTAGGAAATCATTTCTGTCATGGTTTCCTGGGCTACATGAAAATCTGGCTTCCGCTGTCTACTGAGTCCTTCCACCTATGCTATTGCTATACTTCAGGAAGTCCTCGACAGCTCCTCCAAGTTTTTGCCACCTGCGGGCAATTACCGGCACTGGCACAAGGCTATGAGTTTATTATCCTGGCACTAATCCCTTCTTATGTAAACATGCCACGAATAATAAGCTACGTTGAGGTCATGCCTTCACCTTTCAGGCTTCTGGCATTCCCCCCGTTAATTGCTGTGGCTAAAGGTGGCTTTTTAAAACGGTTATAATACTTAAAGATTATTATTATCTCTACTAATCAAACCTAAATTTTTGCCTCTCCTTTCCTTCTAGGTAATCCTTCATAATCTTCTCTAGCTGGCTAAATATGTCTATTAGGAGCTGGCTTGTTTGTTCTGTACCCTCTGTCATAGCACCCTCCCTTATCTTCCATTGTACACCCCTCTTGCTTTTGCCATTGAATAAGGTTGGGTAATTGTTTTCTAGGAGCATTGAGCCTTTTGTACCCCATACCCTGAACCTCATTATTTGGGCACTCTCATACTCCAACTGTGCTTTTATACCATGAACAGTCCTTCCAAACCTTACTATCAACTCCCATTCTTTCATACAGCAATATCTAATGGGGGTAAGTCCTCAAACTCAAATGGCTCTAGGGGGTTAGGTAGATTCTTAAAGTCCTTTTGTATGGTATATGCCCACATATCCTCTGTAGGGAGTTGATAAGATGCAATTTCCTGTATTCTCTTTTCATCCAGTTCCCCAAATATCCATTCATAGGCCAAATCTTCGGTAAGTATTGTTGGTTGCCTCTTCTTTTTGTTATGGACTACTTCCATTAAAGGATTTGCCTTGGTAGTTATTATTGCAAAGCTGTTTAATACCTTGCCAGTATTGGGGTTCTCATAGGAATTATAGATTCCTGCCATGTAGAAATAGTCTAAATCGTTATTTACCCCAATGAGATAAGGGTAAGCAATTTCTTTTTTTGCTCCCTCTGGCTTATAGTGCCTCCATTCAAAAAAGTGGGATGCTATTACAAGGCATCTTCTATGAAGTGCAGCATCCCTGAACATGTTACTTGTAAGTATTTTCTCTGATGTAGCATTTAGCCATGGAATCCCCTGTTTTCTTGCCTGCTCTAATTGAGACATTTTAGTTATCCATTCTGGGATAAACTCCCAATGTGCAGATAGAACCTCCATATCATCCTTTCCCTTTGCAACTACAATAGGAGCATCCCCATAAGCAAAACCATTTCTCATTTCTTGCAACTCCTGTAAAGCTGCAATACTCCCCAATTCTTTTTCTATCTGTTTTAGCTTAATGTACTCAACCCTTGTTACTCTATGACCATAAAAATTACACATTGCATTAAGTTATGGAGAAGGCCATTTTGTAACTGGAATACCTCTTTCTTCAATAAGAGCTTTTGCAACATCACAAGTTTCATAATCTTCTTGTTTCATTGCATAAAAGTAAAGAGCCAGTAATGATGTATCACTTGGGTCTGCATCTTTTAGTGCCGGTAATCTTTTCTCTTTTGTAAGTGACCTTATCATTTTGGATGAAGCTTTAGAGATGTTACTGTATTTTTCGATTAAATCTCTTTCTTCATCACTATTTGGTATTATGTCATTCATTTCCTACTTGATTTTACATTGTAATAAAGTTACTTTATCTATTAATATCCTTCAAGAGATTTTCTTCTTTGAGTACAGTCACAATGTTAGCCCTGATATAGCAAGTAATTTTAAGTCAGCAAATGCTATTTACTCAAATTTATTAAGGTCTCGATAACTTCAGTTTTAAAAACTGCACTCAACTCTAAGGCGTCTATATGCCCAGAATAAATACCTTTTAAAGAATATAATGGAACTGTAATAGGAATTGATTGATTTGTTTTGCGATCCATCATTGTGTAACTTCCCTTCATAATTACAGGTGAACCAGACATTCCTTTTCTAGTTGTTCCATCTATCAAAAAAACAGGAATGTCAAGATAATTGTCTGCATATTCACTCGCTAAGAATACTGATTTCCATACTGGGTATTGCTTTGATGCAGTTATACCGAAAGGGTAACCAATAACAAAGAATTGACTACCAGGAAGTATTCTATAAGGTTCATCTTCATGGTCAATTTCAATATCATAAATAGAAACGTTTGCCGTATCAGTCAATTTTAGCGAAACAACATCCATAATCTTTCCGTCTGCAAACACCTCATTCCAATTTTTAGTTATTCCTTTATAAAGAAATTGTTTTTTTGAAACCCAATTTCCCAGTTTATTAAGTAAATGATGTTGAATGATGATATTGTTCGGTTGCCTCTTCAATGAGTCAAAATGTTTTCCTGACCAATAATCTATGCCTGTAAAATTGTGCAGGTTTGTAATTAAATATGGGATTCCATCTTTTCTTATTATAAAACCAGTTCCAATTCCAAGAGTGTCTTTATCTTTAAGTGTGTAAAATTTTAGACTAATTACACTTCCAAGATCAACAAATGCGTCTTTCCTTTGAGCGTTTAAGTGATTCAGGAATAGTAATGAACTTACAGAAACCAAAATTGCTGTGAGTAAACATCTTTTTAATAATAATAGCATTTTTTTAAATTTAGGATTAAGGTTTTTTGAAATAACTTCTTTGAAATATTTATCACAAACACATATTATGACCTGATATTATTCATAGTTTCTAAACCAATTAATTCATACTAGATTACTTTTAGAGATGCATTGAGTGACAATGTGGAATTTTCTAAAATGTATTTTACATTTTAGAAATCATATTCAACAAAATCAGACCATACATCATTATTTTTTTTCACGTCAATCACAGCCTTATAAAATTTATCCTCATTCATGTTTGGGAATAAGTAATTCTTTGAGGGCAAATCTGAATTATCAAAATCAGGATGCAACTTGAAAATATGGAATATAAATTGGTTTGCTTCATTAAGACGGTCAGGTAGGAAGAATGGTAAAGCACATGATTGTTTAATAGGTCTAACTGGCTTGATGTAATCAAATGCGGGAATCGATTGAATAATATCCTTTGTCCTTGTTATTTGTGGAGCTCTGAAATAGAAACAGTAAATCACTCCCGTGTGTTTTCCTTTTTCTACCGGATAATAATCTGCTTTACCATTAGATTTTAGTACGAATTTATGGCTTGCAAAAAAGGCTGCTACTTTTGGATCAAATGTTATATCTAGTCCATAGGTATGAAACCCATAATGTTGGGAAATAATTGCAATGTCTGGATAAGCATTACCTTGAACTTTTATTTGGATCCACCGTTTGTAAAATTCTTGATTTTCCGGTTCTGGAAAATCTCCTAAATCAGAAATTGTGTGAATACCATATTTTTTATAATTTCTTTCTTGAAGAATCAATGGACTTTCCATTCCATAGTATATTAGATCATCGGCTAGATAAGTATTGAATATTTCTTGAGGTCTTTCATCCATTATACGTGCCTGGAAGTCTTCTGAATATTTTCGATAGATTCCAGGTATAATTAATCTTTCTTGACCTTCTTTATTTTTTAAGGAAGGGTTAGGTATAAGACGTTTGGTGAAATACTCATTGGTTTGTCCCCTATAACTCAAACTACCTTGATCAAGACAATAATTACTATGTGGGTCAGACCTCAAAATATCTAATATTTCTTCAGTAGAATGAACAGTTGATATTTTCTTTTCAACCGATTTAATTGTTTTACGATTTTCCAGAATTTCTAAAAAGTCATTGAATCTGAATTGCCCTGTCATTAACCACATGGGAGCATAAAAACTATCATAAACTAATCCACTTTCTTCCAGCATATAATATCCTGAGCTAATAACATCCCCAGCAGTTTTGTTTGAAATTCCAGAATTCAATAATTTCTTAAATAGTAAATCCTGCTTGTCTTTATAAAACTCTGAAAATGGTAAACTGTAATCAGGAAATCTTCGACTCATGATTTTTTAATTATCTATGTATAGCACTAAAGTTTTATCAATAACTGGAATTTTACCTTACATGCCTATTTAGATATTTTTGTAATTCTTCTACTATTATTTCTAGAACATACCTATTGTGGATTTGCCCATCAACTAACTTCCAATCCGGTCTTCTGTGTTTTAATCCCTTTTTCCTTAAAAGTGGCCTGTTACTCCTAAAGGTGAGTGTCTTGTTCCTGGCAACAACTATGTACTTTTCAATTTGGTCACTATGGTAAATTCTTTCAACCCGTAGCCTTTTTAGCTTTCCATCTACCTGTATCACAATTCCAAACTTCACAAACTAAAAATAGTAAAAAATAAAACTTACAGCATTTTAAAAACCTTAACTAATAAATTTCTAAGTACATACTATTCAACCCTTTTTTCATTGTACTCTGATGCGGGAATTTCTAATTGTCCAGTAACTGAATATTCTATACTTGATTTTATAATTAGTAATTCCGGTTTAATATCTCCATATTCATCGGTTAATGTGTCCTCTACTTGTACCATGTCAGGCATTTTTTTTCTGAATTCATCTAATTCTTCATTAGGTATTCTATAGTAACTAAAGTTAAATCTGAATACGGTAGTTTTATTTCTAGGTATTACCTTCTTATCTTCAAGTATTCCTAAATATCGCTGTTCACCTGGTGCTAGGGTGAGCTTTTCTGTACTTAATACTACATTATTCTTTTTTATTGTAATCGTAAATTGATATGCTTTGTATTTTGAAGTGTTTAGTACAAAAGCATTATTGTTTCTATATATTATTTCCCCTTTCATTTGCTCATTACTACATGAAATAATAATAAATAAGGATGTAACGAGCAATAGAAGAATATTTAGTTGACTTAGTATAGAACTTTTTTTATTTATCATCTCTAGTGTTTGTAAGGATTATGAATTATTTCTTTCGTATATAATAGCAATTGCTTTTTTCATAATTTCTGTTATATGAAAACCATATGCATTACATGTAATAATTGTATTATAGATCTCCTCATTATTTGCTTCTAATGTTAAGTATGAGTTTGCTCCTAATTCTATCATTTTATTAACAATTGACGCATCATTGTGCATTGTCAATATTATGACTTTAATAAAAGGGTATTTTTCTTTTATTATAGGTAAAGCAGCTAGTCCATCCATTACAGGCATTTGGAGATCAAGAAGAATTATGTCTGGCTGTATTGTTTCCAAAATGCCTAATAATTCTTTTCCATTACCTGCTTCGCCTATTACAGAAATATTTGGATATTTTAATATCCCGTTTTTAACGCCTGTACGAAATATTTTATGATCATCGGTAATAATGACTTTTATCTTTTCTGTTTTTGATAAACGAATCAACCTTTTTCTTTGATTAATTAATTCCGGGCTAAGTAAAATGATTATTAGTAAGCCTGTTGTAACAAAGCCAGAAGCGAGTCCCAGGTTTTTATTAAAATATTGTTTTACTATTCTTATATTAGTATACTCTTTAAAAGTTTCAACTAACCCTAAATCCTTATTAAACAAGAAATATTTTTTTTCACTTATTACAAATCCCAAAATTCCACCAATAACAATTCCAAATGCTATTGAAATAATTAATTTCAGCAAAGTAGTTTTCATTAATATTTAAATTTTAAGTTAGTATTGATCATAATACTCATATGTGTCTGTGAAGTAAGGTGCATCATCAATTATCTCTTGTTCATTATTATTATATATGAAACCAAAGATCAATGAGGCAATTCCTTTTCCTGGATATTTATATTTCTTTGAAAGAATTGTGATTATTTCTTTAATTGGTTTGTTCTCATCTTTATCTGTTGCGTAGAAATAGTCGTATAATATTGAATGGACAGTATCATATTCTATATTTCTCATTATAGCAATGAGTGCAATTTTGGTTTCCTTACCATCGAGTTCCCATTCTGCATTTCTGGCAGAGACATCAATTTCTTCTTTTACTATTTCAGTTTTTTTACTTCGATTATTGTTACAATTTGTCAAGGTGAATATGAGAAGAAATAAAGTAAAATACTTTGGCATAATTAATTTTTTAGGTTTAATTGATATTTATGTTTCAAGTATTTATTATAAAAGTTACCATAAGAGGCAGCTTTTTTAAAATCAATCCAAAGTGAATAAGGAACACCAATATGTGTGTATACTTTACCATTTGTAGTAAACTGGAAATATCCGGTATCCCCATCACAACTATAATAAGATGCACTAGTAATCCAAGAACTTTTAGAAGTATTAATTGTTTCTGAAAATTTAAAGTTTGCTGATTTTATTTCCTTCCCTGCTTCCTTATAGGAAGAAAATTCAGCTGGTATTTCTTCACAATTTGTTTTAGAGGAACATGAGAAAAGTATAATAACTAAATTGATTGTAAAGAAATGAACTGCGACTTTCATAAAAAGTATTTAAGCTCATATGAATTTAAAGTAGAATAATTAACTAACGATTCTTCCATTTGCAACAGTGATTGATTTCATAAACCCTAATTTATACTTACCATCTGGTACTCGAATATTTTTCTCTGTGAATACCAAATCCCCTTTTCGAGGAGATGAATTTTCTGTTTTTTCTATTATAATTACACCTTGGTCTGTATTATAGCTTTGTCTTTCCAAGATACGTACTACCTGGCTATTTTTAATTTCAAGTATTCTGCCCGATTTTGCTAGAACAGCTTTTCTATCTGAAACAGGTTCACCTTCAATAGTTACTTCAGTGTTATTTATATACCCTGATGTGCTATTTATAAATTCGATAATTTCACCACTCATTAATTTCCCTAAGACTCCAATGTTATTTTTTTGGTAATAGATTTTTTTTAAATAGCGAGGTACATCTAGGTCAGGTAGTAAAATTTCATTTGCCAGAATTAAATTTTCATTTTTACTACCATCTTTGTTTAATATCATGACAGCAGGATCAATGAAGTTTTGATTCAGCAAAATTTTATCACTAACCCTGTCAATCATTAAACTTTTTGCAGCTGATAAGTATTCCCACTTACCAATAGTGACTTGGCCATTTAAAGACATTACTAATTCACCATTCCTGCGAAAAATGTATTTCTGCTGATTTAGTTGTTCGTCAATAATCACCCAAGGGACTTCAATAAACACTTCCTTCCTATCCAAATCATGACTGTATTGCTTTAGTCTTGGCAGTATATTACTCAAATAATTTTTCATACATGTCTAGCTTAGGTAATGTAATTAGATATCCATTTTGGAATATTCATCGTTTTCTAATATTGCATTATAGGCAACTTCATAACCATTTGTCAGCCTCTTATGGTTAACTAATATTCCATCTGTACTTGAGGAGAAGTAGCCTGATTCAATTGGCATGCCCAATAAATTAATAGTAAATATTTCATTATCCTCACTGAATACTGAATCAATCTCACTAAGCATTTTGTAATCTTTTGTCACTTCATCAAGCAAGAAATAAATTGGCCATACCATTAATGAATATCCATTTGATCTAGTTTGAAATACTCTTAGAGAAGAATTATTTATCCAATCATCAATGGATAGTTCATTTACAATAATATCTTTTACTCTGTTAAGTCCTGTAAAGTGAATTGCCACATAACCTTTTTCTAATTTCCAGTCTTTCCCGAATGTTGAAAATTCCGGAAATCCTGGTATACCGTAAATGAGTAAAAAGTCATCAATTGATTCTCCAGAAATTTTGAATAGCCTTTTTAGGTCATCAATAGTTGGTTTTTCTGGCACTATCCCAACAAAGAGGATATTTCCAGAGTAGCGGTAAGATGGTAATTTAAAACAAGTCCGATAGTTTGTATTACTTAGTTGAAACCCGTCGATTTCATATTCCCATTCAATTTCAGCCTCATCAAAAAAGATAGCCCATCTTGCTTCTAAAGAATTTCTGAACCTATTTCCATTATAAATTACCGGATTGGTAGTTGACATATAATAACGATAAGGTTTTGGCAGTATTAAATGTATTTAGATTTAAAAAGGCATAGTATCTAATAAAATTTGTCCATTTTGTTCTGTTACCATTATTGTCAATCTTGAGTATTGATGCTTTTCATCATAAAAATTGTAAGCCAGTGTGTCTTTCCCGAAATTCCAACTGGTTTCTTCAATTTTTAGAGTCCATTTACCAATTGATTCCTGCTTTGCACAATTTATCATGTGCTTGAAGAAGCTATAGAATCGAGTCTTATTAGGCATTCTGGTTTTTACAATATCGGAAAGTAAATAAGGTATGAATTGTCTTGCATTGCCTTCTAAACAGCATTTAACTAATTCTTGTTTTATAGTTTCAGTTCCCAAATTTAGCTGGCATTAATATTTGTAAGCTCTCCGGTTTCCTGCTATTCAAAATTAGAGTTTTGTTTTTAGTAATTCTAGGGAAACGGATTAATTCAATTTGACCTTATGTTTATGTGTGGAACAGGTAGTCCTAACTAACTCCCCCCATAGTTAGTATGATTTCATCCTACCCCCCGGGGTTAAGTAAAATAGGAAGGAATCAGGGTTTATGCTGTATTTTCTTTGCTGAAATCTTTCTAATTTACACTTAGTATTCAGTTTTCTTTTGAGATGGTTTTTCCCTCAAACAAAACCACTGAAAAGAAATTTTCTTAATCTTATTCACCTTTAACTAACCTTCCATGAAAATTAATTACATACTATTGTTGCTTCTTATTTCATTATCCGTTTTTTCTTGTTCTAAGAATGGATCAAATGCGAAAATTAAATACGAAGTAACTTCTTCCAATGGTACTTTTTGGGTTCAATATTTAGATGCAACTGAAAGTCAAACTCAGGAAAATAGCACTTCTAATCATTGGGTGAAGGAATTTACAAATGAAGCAGGGATACCCCGGCAGTTAATACTTCAAGTTGTAGCAATAGGCTTCCCTAATGCTTCATTGGAATTATCAATTTTTGTTAATAATTCAAAAGTTAAAACAACAACTGAATTGAATGCTGCATTTCTTGTTTATAATTTGCAATAACTAACAATGACGCTAACAGGTAATGAGATTTTTATGATTAACTCAAATTTTAATTTACTGGTAAGTAATACTTTATTTGAATTCAACAGGATTCATAACCCTGAGGTCGGCAGTTCAAGTCTGCTCCCCGGTACAAAGGCCCTGATTATCAGGGCTTTTTTATTTCCTTTTATAGTAATCACGAAGAACAAAAAAAGCCTGCTTCTTTATTCCCTTATCAGAAACTAATCCTTTCCTGTTAAACCCATCTTGCACACCAGGTAATAACCGCCTCGGCGAACGAAAATCCATCAATATCCAGGGACTCATTCCCCGAAGGTTAATTATCTTATCCAGCATAGCGATGTTTTGCTTATAGAGGTAGACAAGATATTCTTCCGTCCAGCGTTCCGTTTTATCACCATGTTTGCCTTGTAAAGCACCACCACCAAATTCTGAAACCACTATGGGTTTATTATATGGACAAAACCATTTAGCGTCAGGCGCTGTTTCGAGATTTCCGCCATACCAGCCCCGGTACTGGTTAAAGGCAACCACATCTACCACGGCCCCGAGAGTATCATCAACTATGTTTATCCCATTTTCGCTACGGGTAAGCAAGGCAGCGCTGATAAGACGGGTAGAGTCCAATGATCGGGTATAATGTGCAAGATTGGTTATGAATTTATTTCTTGATGATGTGACAGGCGTTTCATTAGCCATTGACCAGATGATAATACTTGCCCTGTTCTTATCCCTGGTAATGGCTTCTGTTAACTGGTTGCGGGCATTGTTGTATACAGAGGGGTTGTCAAAATCAATAGTCCAGTACACAGGTATCTCTTCCCATACCATTAATCCCATTTTATCGGCCTGTTTCAGCATGTATTCATTATGCGGGTAATGTGCCAGCCTTACATAATTACATTCGAGTTCTTTTGCCAGTGATAGCAGTGCAACTGCATCTGTTTCGCTATAAGCTCTCCGGCCTTTGTAATCTTCGTGTATGCTGATGCCTTTCAGAAATACCGGTTGGCCATTTAATAATATATCTGCTCCTTTTGTTTCTATTGTGCGAAAGCCTATTTCATCCTTAATCTTTTGCCAGTCTGTTTTTATAATGACGTTGTAAAGTTTTGGTTGTGCCGGTGACCAGTATTGGATATTGCCTGCATTTATCTCAAAACTACCGTAGCCATTCACATCATAGGTTACCGACTGTTCTATTTTAAGTTCGGGAATATTGATAACAGCTTTGCCAGCCATAGCAACGTTATCCATTTGCAAGTAACCTGTTAGAATATCCTTGCTGCCTTTTTTTAATTGTATGCTATAGTCCCTGATAAACGAATTGGGTCCTTCAACCAATGTTACGGACCTTGTAATACCGCCATAGTTCCACCAGTCGGTGCTTAAAGCTGGTACTCCTTCTTTTATACGCTTATTATCGACTTTCACCACCAGGTAATTGTCTTTAGGTTTTACAATGCCGGTGATTTCAAAATTAAAAGATGTAAAGCCACCTGTATGTGTACCGAGTTTTTTGCCATTCAGATAAACATCAGCTTTATAGTTTATAGCGCCAAAATATACAAACAACCGTCTTCCTTCTTTTAGTTTATAGTCGAATGAACGCTTTAGCCATATTGTACCTTCATAATAGAACAGGTCGGTTTTTTGGGTATTCCAGTCGCCGGGTACTTTTAGGGCTGGTGATTTGTCAAAATCATATTCTACCAGTGCCGTTTTATCGTTGGTATGAAAATTATTGTAGAATGCTGCTGAAGCATTTGGATTGTCTTCTTCATAGGGCTTTGCGTGAAAATTATAAAATCCGGTTTCATAAGGGTCAACAATATAATGCCAGGAGCCATCCAGGCTTTTTGTAATACGATTAGTAGTATTAATAATCAGGTTTTGCCCCATTGCTAACAGAGGCAACAGAACAAGGACTGATAAGCCGATAGTTATTTTTTTCATTCTTACCTACTTTAAAATATACTTATTAAGACTTTTTTATTTACTGAAACTGGGCCAGTGCTGAATACAAGTGCTTTTCCGGTTTCATCATGCCCAAATGTGACAGGTTTTCTATTGATAGTAATACGATCTGGTGACTTTGTAGTGTGAACAACAATGTTCCAGGTTCGTTCAGTAAACATGCCATTGTAAAAGCCTTCAGTCTTGCTTATCAACAAGTTTGTTTTTTTCTTTTTCTCAAACAATTTTATACGAGTTGAAGCGTATTTGCCTGTTAGGTAATCATTACTTATGCCATCATCTTCCAGTAAATTAAAAGTGCCATCAGCTCCCGGATAAATATGGAGAGTAATGATTTTATTGTCTCCCTTTTCAATTGAAGAGGCATAGCTGCGCATCGGAATAACAGAACCCTGCTTAATAAACAAAGGAATTTGTTCAACAGGTGCAGCAACGATGAGATCTGAACCACCGTTAACTATTTCACCTGTCCAGTAGTTAACCCAATTGCCGGCAGGTAAAAATAGTTTACGGGTACCAGCTCCTTTTTCATATACCGGGGCTACCAAAATTTCATCTCCAAATGTGTATTGATACATATGCTCAGGAAATTTTCCAAGCATGTGCTTGCCCTCTGTGCGGTTTCGCAAAGCATAGCTGTAGATGTATGGAAACAGTTGCATTCGTAAATGGGAATAATTATGGAAGATCGTATCAGCCCTATCAGAATAATTCCAGGCCAGGTTGGCAGTAGGGTTCTCCGGTTGTGAGAAGACTTCTGTTATCGGGTTAAACATAGAAAACTGTAGCCAGCGTATATAAAGCTCCTCTTCGGGTATTGTTGTTTTCCCCATATCAAAACCACCCAGATCATTTGTAAGAAATGGAATGGTACTGGTCTTTTTTGCCGGATCGGTGAACATAACAATATTTTCTTTCAAAGCAACTTTTGGAACCCAATCATTAAAACTGATTAATGGTTTCTCCACTGTCCAGTCGCTACGGGTATCATCCGTCCACTTGGTGGGATATCGTTTGTATTCTTCAGTTTCCATACCTCCTGTGTGTGAAAGGATAAAACCCCGCCCTTTTGTTTCCTGCCCGAACTCCTGGCTCATTTCAAACATAGCCTTGCATGTACTGATATCTGAGGTGCGGTCGAGTTTTATAAAATCTGCCCCTTCATCAAAGAAATGTTTCATCTGCTGCTTGAAGTAATACACAGCGGCAGGGTTACTAAAGTCTATATTACCGCATTGTGTGCCTGTCTCTTCCTTACCATTCTGAAACATAGCAGTACTCCGGCTACCGTTATGCCAACTGTTTGTATTGAGATAAATGTCTTTAAAAAAACCTTTGTTTTTAAAATCATTGAATGCTGTTTCATTGCCTGTTTCTAAAACGCAATCCCATATCCAAAAACCACTTTTAATATTGTTTTGTTGCATGTAATGCCACATGGCCTGGCGATCAGGATAGTTAATTGTATCTGCAATAAAATCGATGTATTTAGACGGACCCTTTCCTTTATCATTAAAGCTCCAGAACCATGAATCAATCCAGTAAGCATCGATCGGGTAATTATGCTTTTTTATCTCTTCAATGCGCTTTATTGTTTCTAGTTGATCTGTATATCCGCCATAAAGTACACCAAATGCCCATGCAGGCGGAAGGACAAGATTGGTATCAATAACTTTTCTGTTTGCAAATAATTTTTTTTGCCCAAATGAATTTTCCTGCACACAAAAAGCAAATAATAAGAAGAGTAAAATAATGCGCATCATTTCATCGGTTTGTATTAATATAACTGAGTATATAAGTTGCCAATTCAAACTGGGCTGATTCATTCAGATGAATCCCGTCGTTTGTCTTTCTTTCAAAATCTTTCTTAAGAAGTGTATAAGTATCTAAAAAGTACACCTTGTCAGCAATGACTAAGTTTTTAAAAGAATTATTGAGATGCTGAATTCGTTCATCACCTCCTCCATACTTTAACTGATCGATTTTTGTTTCGTCCATAGGGGGAGGGGAGATAATACAGATGCGTGGAATTTTTTTGTTGTGCTCTTTTAAATAGTCTTTTATCAATTGCAACAGTGTTTTCATATTTGACGGCACTTCTTTTTGCCTGTCCTTGAAAATTGTTTTTGTGTCATTCGTACCGATCCCGAGAAAAATATAATTCAAGTCACTGCCCTCAGGTAGTTGGTTGTAAGCATCATCTAAATACTGTTTTATATTTTTCAACGTATTCAACTTCACTTGCTCCAGGTTGTCAAATCCAACAGTATTGCCTGAAACAGATTTATTGATGATGTTTGAATAGGGTAACAACTTCCTCATTTGCTGTGGCCAACCAAAATCAAATTCGCCATTTGAATCACCGATAGTAAGAATATTAAGCTGCATCATATTTTTATTTTCATCGATGGGAGGTAAAACCAGTGCAGAAGGAACCAGCATTTCATGCCCGCCTTCAAATAAGGAAAAACTCAAACCCGGTAACTGCTTTTGCCAATGAATGATGCGGTTATTCAACCTGTATGTTGTGTCGGCCTTAGGGTTTCTCCTTTTTGCGACAAGAGAAATAATGGTACTGTCAGGAATTATGTAATCTTTTTTTGCCGGGAAAAGAAAGGCCGCAACTTTATTGTAAAATAAAATGGAATGGGTAATTGGAACAGATCCTGTATACCCATCGTGTATGCCGGCATATATATTCAATGTTGCATTTTTCCTTTGTGCCGGAACAGAGAGATTGATAGGAGAACGTTTGAACAATTCAGCCCAATTCATTATCCCGTCAGTCATAGCCACTTGTTCAATATCATTGGCATATTTCGAATTTCGGCCTTTTGACTCCCAATACCAGCTAACAAGATCGCTGATGGGGGCCCATGCATTAAAGCTTTTAGCGGGGAATCTCAGTTTCATATAGGCAAGCAGTGTTGCATAGCCTCCGCCAGATACGCCAATGATGTGCACATTGGTGCTATCTACATTTCCTTCCTTTAATGCATATGAAATAGCATCCTCTAAATCAGCAATTACAAGTTCACTGCCGCAAGCTTCGGGCCTGTTATTGGAGCCTCTAAAATCAGGGTGAATATAATTCCACTTGCGGAGTATTATTTCTTTGGCAAGCGGGTCCTCCTGGTTGTAATTGCCACTCCAGGTATGTAAAGAAACAATAAGTGGTTGTTTTGTTCTTTCTGATGATCTGAAAAACCATGCTTTCTGGATAGCTCCATCAGTAGATGATCTTATTTCCACCAGCTTAAACCCAACGGGCCAATTATCATTTCTGGTATTATCCCAGGTGGGGGGAACTGGTTGTTGGCATGTTGCTATGGCATTGATGAAAAGGATGATATTAAGCAACCACCATTTTTTCATTTAATATAATGTCGTTTTTTTTGATAAACTCTTACGTAATCAACCTGCATGGTTGCCGGAAATATAGATTCATCTATCCCATATTTTCCACCCCAGTTTCCTCCAATGGCCAGGTTCAGGATCATATAAAATGGCTGATCAAATGGCCATTCAGCATTTGTTTTATGCTCATTGGCAAAAACATGGTATACTTTATTATCCAGGAGGAATTCAATTTTTTCCTTAGTCCAGATGACCGAATAGATATGAAAACTTTCATAGGGATCATTCAGAAAAATTTCATTTCCTTTTTGGGTTCCTTTCATATGATTATAAGCTGCTGTATGAATAGTTCCGTGTA
>JACJXP010000006.1 GCA_020636575.1 Chitinophagales bacterium | reverse complement strand
TTGCAACAGGATGTGCAGGCTTTAAACCCTAAACCTTCAACTTTGAACTTCAAACCTCCCACTTCATTTATCTCAACATTGAAAAAGAAAGGAAGAGCATTAATCCCAGTAAAATAAAAAAAGGAACAAGGATCTTACGGTTGGCTTTGTTCTTTATTTCATCGGGCTGTTGCATAAAAGCATCTGCATAGTGGTCATAGTTTTTCTTCGTTCCGATAGAAAAGTAGATAATACCGTATATCAATGCGAGCAATGGAATAGCGAATAGTCTTCCGGCTGATCTGCCACCACTACGACCAAACCATGAACGAAAACTTCTGTTGAGGTTTCTTTCAAACCCAGGGGCATATTTGATCAGTGCCAGTAATACCACAAAAAGAAAAACGATCACAATTGCCGCCAGCAATACATTACCGGCAAAACGGCCTTTGCTGCTATCTTTCCCCTTCTTTTTTAATTCATAATACTGACTGCCATATAATGCTTCGAGAAACTTCATGAGCTTTTTATTCAAAAAAAGGAATAAATAGGGAGAAAGCCATACCGCATAGCCGGTATTTCATGACTTACTGATTTTTGTCTTTATTGATTTATTTTCGATGTATGAAAATTGCGATCATTAACGGACCTAACCTGAATCTGCTGGGCAAAAGGGAAACAGATATTTATGGCAATATGCCTTTTGAAGAATTTCTGAAAACCCTGGAGGAGAAATATGCCAATATTGAGATTAGTTATTTTCAAAGTAATGTAGAAGGTGAACTTATTAATGAATTGCAACGCATAGGATTTGATTACGATGGGATCATCTTCAATCCCGGGGGATATACTCATACATCGGTTGCCATTGGGGATGCTGTGGCAGCCATTAAAACTCCTGTTGTGGAAGTACATATCTCCAATGTACATGCCAGGGAAGAATTCAGAAAACTATCACATGTTAGTGGGAAAGCAGCCGGCAGTATATTCGGATTGGGACTAAAAGGCTATGAGCTGGCGTTAGAGTGGTTCATTTCCCGTTAATTTTTCTGATACATATCATTCCTCTATCTAAGTATGCTCAATTAATGCTGATTTATAAGTGATAGTTTTGCAATATGAAGATGCCATTTACTTACGAAGAAGCGGATAAAGCGTTATCTGTTATTGAATCAGGACACAGGGTATTTGTACAGGGTAGCGCCATGACGCCATTATACCTGATGCGTCAACTGGCCAAACAATCTGTTCGGTTAAAAGATGTGGAACTGGTTTTTATCACCGTGCAAGGTGATATTGAAGTGGACAAACCTGAATATGCAGATGCATTTAAGATCAATTGCATGTTTGTGTCACCATCTGTAAGAAAAGCAGTGAATGAGGGCAGGGCTGATTTTATACCCATCTTCCTTAGCGATATACCTGATATGTTCCGCAAGCAGATGAAGATAGATGTGGCGCTGGTACAGGTATCGCCACCGGATGAGCATGGCTATTGTTCATTGGGGGTATCCGTTGATATTGCCCGGAGCGCTGTGAATACTGCAAAACATATTATTGCACAGGTAAATCCCAAAGCACCCCGCACACATGGCGACAGCCTGATCCATACCAGCCGGTTTACATCTATGGTTTATCATGAAGAAGATCTGCCGGAAGTGGATTATGGTTCTAAAACCGGTGAAGCAGAAAAGATGATCGGGAAGATAGTTGCCGGTATGATCGAGGATGGAAGTACCATACAAATGGGCATTGGTACTATTCCTGATGCAGTGTTGAAATCATTACATCATCATAAAAACCTGGGTGTGCATACAGAAATGCTGAGTGATGGTATCATTGACCTGGTGGATAGGGATGTGATCAATAACTCAAAGAAAAAGATACACCCTTATAAATCTGTTACCGGTTTTGCCATTGGCACCAGGCGGTTATATGATTACCTGCATGATAATCCTGCGTTTGCTTTTTTGGATATTGATTATGTGAACGACCCGCATGTGATACGGCGTAACCCCAAAGTGGTTGCCATCAACAGTGCTATTGAAGTAGATATCACCGGGCAGGTATGTGCTGATTCTATCGGTTCTATGCAGTTCAGTGGTATTGGTGGGCAAATGGATTTTATCCGCGGCGCTGCTTTAAGTGAAGGTGGTAAACCTATCATTGCATTAACAAGTCGTACCCATAAAGGTGTGCCGAGAATTGTTCCGTTCCTCAAAGAGGGCGGGGGAGTAGTAACTACCCGTGGACATATTCATTATGTAGTTACAGAATACGGGGTAGCTTATTTATTTGGACAAAACCTTAGACAAAGGGCTAAGTCACTGATCGGTATCTCGCATCCGGATGACAGAGAAGCTTTGGAGAAAGCTTGTTTTGATCGGTTTAAATGCTTTTAGTTCACTGAAAAAAATACTTAATCAATTTCCATTTCCTGTTCTTCCGGTTCAGAAGGAGATTGTTTTGGTTTAGATACCTTTTCATCCTCTTCCATTTTCTTCTTTTTGTTGAGCCAGTCAGGGTCCGTTCTTATTTTTTGCACATCTTCCAGCTCAGCTATATAAATGCTGCGGCCATGTGTACCCAGAACGATCTCATTCTGCCTTTGTTGAATAGCAATATCATGTACCGGTACTGACTTGGGCATTCCTGCATTCCATAACATAAAACTGTTGCCCTTGTCAAAGCTTACATATAATCCACCGTCGGTTCCAACATATATTATGTTTTCATCTTTCGGATCTTCAGTTACCACATTGATGGGTTCGAAGGGAAGGTCTTTCCCGATCGTTGTCCAGCTTTGACCATAATCATCACTTACATACAGGTAAGGAGAAAAATCGTCGAATCGATAACCATTCAGTGAAACGTACACCCTTGATTCTTTGTGTTGTGAGGCAGTAACACGGCTGACCCATAAGTTGTGAGTCGTTAGTCGTGAGTCGTTAGTTGTTGACTTCTTTGTTCTTGATTTCCTGGAAACTGGCTCATTCACTTCTGTTTGGTTTAATTGCTCCCAGCTATAACCTCCATCTTTGGTAACATGAATATTACCATCATCTGTTCCTGTATACACCAGGCCGAAACGTAAAGGAGATTCTGACAGTGTTGTCAGGGTTCCGTATGGCACATTACCCGGCACTCTTCCATTACTCTGGTCAGGACTCATGGCGATCATAGTATCACCCTGGTTGAGTGAACGATACACCCTGTTGCTGCCGAGATAAAAAACATCCTGGTTATGTTTGCTCAGCAGGATCGGTGTCTGCCAGTTAAATCGTAGTGGTTTTTCTCCCAGTTGGTGTTGCGGACGCAAAAACTGTTGAGAACGGCGTTGTGATTTTGCATAACGACCAT
Organism: Chitinophagales bacterium; assembly: GCA_020636575.1. Taxonomy (GTDB): domain Bacteria; phylum Bacteroidota; class Bacteroidia; order Chitinophagales; family Chitinophagaceae; genus JJ008. Next base: position 117,571 of record JACJXP010000006.1, on the reverse strand, counting down.
AAAAACCAAACTGTGAACCGGAATACATGGTGCTGTTATTACGGGTATCTACCTGTACCTGCATGCCATCGCCTCCGTTGATACCTTTATAAGCATATTGCCCGTTGTCTATCCAGCCAATATCTTCTTTGTGATTGGATGGCCCCCACCAGCTTCCATTATCCTGCAGACCGCCATATACATTATAAGGTTTGGCATCATCCACTGTTATTGCATAGAACTGACCGACAGATGGAGTATTGGCTTTGAACCAATTCTCACCGTCATCATAAGTGATGTTACAACCGCCGTCATTTCCATTAATGAGATGTTCATCTCTTTTTGGGTCTACCCAAAGGGCATGATGATCGGCATGCACATTACCCTTATCCATAGTTGTAAATGTTTTGCCGCCATCTGTAGAAACCTGCGCAAAGTAACCAAGAATGAATACTTTATCAGGATTGTAGTGTGAAGTATATATTTTGGCAAAATAGTATCCATAGGTGTTGAAGATACCTATGGGCTTATCATGTGTTTTCTTCCATGTTTTACCTGCGTCAGTGCTTTTATAAACCTCGCAACCATAAATACCGGTATTTTGAAAACCATCGTCACTATCCAGGTAATCCCATAGGGCGACTGGCTTTATTTTATCCGCAGCTACCATTTCTTTAACCGTTTTTGCATTGTAGCGACGGGCAAAACCATTGAATTTAAAGAAAGAGTCGAGAAGGTTGTTCTTTAGTTTGGCAAAGTCTTCTTTACTCATGTTTTTGAACATCTCTTTCTTATAAAATGTATCTACTTTTTTAGAAGTATCCGGTTTTGCTGTGTTGTTGTCAACAACAGCCCAGACTGTTTTAGGATCTTTGGGATAAACAGCGATCCCGATACGGCCGATCTTGTTGCCTGTCATAAAACCTGAGCCGGGACCAGAAACCAATTGCCATGAGTCGCCACCATCATTGCTTTTATAAATACCACTTGTCTTTCCGCTTTCTTCAAAGCTCCAGGCTCTTCTTGTTCTGTACCACATGGCCGCATAAACTTCCTGTGGATTAGAAGGATTGATGTCCAGGTCTACACAACCCGTATTATCATCTACATACAAAGTTTGTTTCCATGTTTTACCACCATCTGTTGTTTTATATACTCCTCTTTCTTTATTGGGTGAATACAGATGTCCCAGTACAGCCACCCAGGCAATATTTTCATTGGTGGGGTGTAATTGTACTTTGCCGATATGATGTGATTCAGGTAAACCGATATACTCCCAGTGTTTGCCATTATCAGCAGATTTATACATACCCATTCCGGCATAAGAGGAACGGCTGCTGTTTACTTCACCACTGCCTACCCAGATGATCCTTTTTTTCCAGTTCACTGCAATGTCTCCGATAAAAAGCATATCAAGACTGTCCATCACAGGAGTAAAACTTTGCCCGTTATTAGCGGTGTACCATAGCCCACCTGTGGCATAAGCCACATAAAATTCTGTAGGATCATCAGGATTTGCATCCACATCTACCACCCGGCCACTCATGATGCTGGGCCCTATATTGCGGAAAGAAACCTTGTTTAAAACGGATCTTTTTTCAAGGATGCTTCTTTGCCCTGCTACTTTCATTCTGTCGGCTGCGGGAGTGGGTTCAGGCTGTTTTTGCGGAAAAACAACGCAGTAAAACAGCAATAATACCAGTGTAAGGGTGATTTTTAACAGGCGAAGCATAAATTAAGCAGTTTTTCGTTTGTAATTTTGAAGGAGGCTGACTCAAACTTACTAAACTATGCGATTGATAATCTTCTTATTCCTGCTTATTTCATTAAATAGTAATGCCCAGTGGAAGGACTATATCATCAGTGTAAGGGGTGATACGCTGAACCGGGTAGATATGGACGGCAAAAAACAAGGTCCCTGGGTGGTAAAAGTGCCTGATCTGCGGGGCGAAAGGGGTTATGAAGAAGAGGGCTACTTTGAAAACGGTCAGAAAGAAGGTTTGTGGAAACGCTACTCCCTGCAAGGGATTAAAATTGCCGAAGAAAATTACCGCTGGGGTAAACTGAGCGGCCAGCAGAAATATTATACTTATAATGGAGGCCTGGAAAGAATTGAGAGCTGGCGGGCTATGGATCCCAAAGTTGCTTTTGATACCGTAGCTGTGTATGACCTGAAAGATCCCACCAAAGTGCTGGACTGGGTTATTGTTAAAAATGAAGGTGTATCAATGAAGCATGGTCGATGGACTTTTTATGATCCTGTTTGGGGTTCAGTGGAAGAAACGCAGCATTATGTAATGAATAAGCTGCAAACTGAAGACGGAAGCATGATGGGGGATGATGATATCAGGCCCATCGATATCAGTAAAGGAAAAACAGTTTCTGATTCTTTGCGCAAGGCCAATGATCCTGCCATGAAGATGATCAAAGAATACGAAAAACAAAACTCCGGTAAAAAGAAGATCAAAGTGAGAGATGGAAGTACGGGGGGAAATTAATGGAGAATGAATAATTGAAAATGGATAATTAGTCGCCTTATTTTATTATGTATAGATTGCTTGAGTTTGAGGTTAGTAGTTTGTGATTAGTTGTTGCAGGGTTCGATTACAGTGTATTCAACAATTCTTTCCAGAACAACATCTTTTCCTACACCTTGATCAAAAAAATTAATCTTTACTGGTACTAAATACTTTCCGGGTTTTTTGGGGACAACTCTTTTGTAAAGCGAATAGCCTTCTTGATTTAATTCTATTCTTTTTCCATTAAATGTGATTATTGGTAGAGCAGCTTTACTAAAAGCTCCAATTCCAGCTTTTATTTCAAGGATGCCTCCAGGCTTTAATATGTTAGTATTCTGGCCAATAATTGCGGAATAGCTTTCAAAAAGCCCGGACTCATCAAGCATCCCTACTCTATTATTACAAAAAAGTATTGTTCTATACTCAATTTTTCTTATTTCGGTTTGTAATCCATTCAGAATTGATGTTATGAGTTGATTGGACAACCCTTTTTGTATGGAAAGGCTATTTGAGTTGGTATCTACTAAAATTAAACTCTTGTATTTATTTATGAATCCAAATTGGTTATAAAATTGTTCTCTCAAGGTACTATCTCTGCCAAGAATTTCTTTCTTGTATTCAATTAAATTTTCAAATACTTCTTTTATATCGTTTCTATTTAATTTTTGTTTCCTTTTTTTCTTTTCAATAAAATCAAATCTGATTTCAGAAAACTTTTTGATCAAGTGGGCTTTTGCAAACCAAATTTCTGCTCTATCCTGTGTTACAAAATTATATTTCTTTTCTTCTAAATCATTTAAGGTTGAAATGGATGACATTTCTATTATTTCACTTGATGTCTCAAGGCTATTTCTTAGGGCTTCCTGTATTTTGTTATTATTCTTGTCAGCACAAGATGCAAATAATACAATGGACAGAAAGAAATAAAGATTTTTAAGAAATGAGACTGGTTTTGGCATGGCTTTTTTGCTTGAACGTCACAGCCAGTTGTTTATTTCCAGGTTTCCTGAAAATTATTCTTAAAGTACAAGCAGTTGGGTAAATAATTTAATACAAGATGCCTTCCCGCCATAGCGGGACAAGCCCCTGTCGGCATGATGGGATTCCATAGGTTGAGAATAATCTGATAATAAAAAAGCACCCGATTCGGGTGCTTTTTTTATTTATGTGGGGTTCTTCTGTTTTAGAATCCTTTTTTCTCCTGTGCCCTTTGCATCGGGTTGCCATCCTGTCCGCCGCCAGCTCTTCTTCCTCTAGTTGCTCCTTTGAAAATAGAGAACCGGGAAGGCTCAGGCATTGTTTTCCAGCCGTTGTTATCTTCATTAATGTCGGCTGTTTCTTTATAAGGATCCAGTTGTATAGATGCTACTTCTTTATCCTTGATAAATGTCTTTACCACTTTGCCTTCATTAAGACGCCAAACCTGTGCCGGTATCCTCTCAATTTCTTTGCTGCCGTCTTTATAGGTCCATTCAATAATGATCGGCATTACCAGGCCACCTTTATTACTGAATGTTAATTCATACATGTTCTTATTACCATACTTGTCTTTTTCTTCATCTGTTAATCCTTCTGCTTCACGGGCAGGAATGGTAGTTTCATATTTTGTGCTATCATAAGGCTCAATGCCACGGGCATATCTCCAGTAAAAATCACGGGTAGATGTATCCTTATCTGTTTCAAAAACAATGTTCTTATCTTCCCTGTTCCTGATCTTGGAAATATCATCAAAAGTGGGCACCTGTGGTTTAGCCACAGCCTGCTTTATTGTTCTTTCCGGTGTGGAATTGCCCGTAGCATTTACATCTGCTTTGGCAAAACGAACAGAATCCAGAGAAATATCACAGGCATCTGTGCCATAGAACCATCCTCTCCAGAACCAGTCAAGGTCCTCACCGCTGGCATCTTCCATCGTACGGAAAAAGTCAGCCGGTTCCGGATGTTTGAAGGCCCATCTTCTTGCATACTCTTTGAATGCATAATCAAACAATTCACGGCCCATGATGGTTTCACGCAAAATGTTCAAACCTGTTGCAGGTTTTGTATAGGCATTTGGCCCAAAACCAACAATATTTTCCGAATTGGACATAATAGGTTCCAACTGATCCTTGGGTAGCTTCATATAATCTACGATCGAACTGGCAGAACCTTTACGGGTAGGAAATTTATTATCCCATAATTCTTCTGTGAGGTATTCAACAAATGAGTTAAGCCCTTCATCCATCCAGCTCCATTGTCTTTCATCACTGTTAATGATCATCGGGAAGAAGTTGTGGCCTACTTCATGTATCACCACACCCAGCATACCATTCTTGGTTCCTTCACTGTAAGTGCCATCAGGTTCTGTACGGCCAAAGTTGAAACAGATCATCGGGTATTCCATTCCGTTTGCCGCTTCTACACTTTGTGCTACCGGGTAAGGGTAGGGGATAGTGAACTGCGAATAGGTTTTGATCGTATGCGCTACGGCTTTGGTAGAGAACTTGCGGTATAAACCGTAAGCTTCTTTGCCATAATAACTCATGCACATTACTTTTTTACCTTCCACTTTTACCGGCATGGCATCCATCACAAATTTGCGGGATGAGCCCCATGCAAAATCACGGACATTATCTGCTTTAAACACCCATGTTTTCTTGGCCTTACTTTTTTGCTGCTCAGCTTTTTTAGCTTCTGCCAGTGTTACGATCTCTGTTACATCTTCCTTACCTGCTTTTGATTTCTGATAACGGGCAAACTGTGTCGGTGTTAATACCTGCTGGTAGTTCTGACATTCACCGGTGGCACCTATCACATGATCTGCGGGAACCGTCATCTGTACTTTAAAATTGCCAAATGTGAGTGCAAATTCACCGCGGCCGGTAAACTGGTGGTTCTGCCAGCCCTGGAAATCACTATATACACAAAGACGGGGGTACCATTGTGTCATGGTGAAGATATGGTTACCATCTTCTGCAAAATATTCATAACCACCTCGGCCACCTCTTTCCATACGATTAGAAAGTTTATAATTCCAGTCAAGATTGAAAGTGAATTTCTGTCCTGCTTTTAAAGGCATGGGGAGTTCTACCCGCATCATGGTTTTATTGATCGTATACTTTAATGCTTTTCCGGTTGCATCTGTCAGTTTTGTAATGTTGAAACCATAACCATTATCAGTACGGTTCTCTTCATCACGGTCCAGTTGGTTGGCGCTAATTCCTCTTGACATAGAATTGCTGCTCTGGTAGTTGGCATTATTAACACTGCTGTGCTGGTTCTCATCCAACTGTAGCCATAAAAAAGTAAGTTCTGTTGGTGAGTTATTGAAATAGCTAACGGTTTCCGATCCTTTAAGTGTCTGATCATTTTCATTCAGTTCACATTTGATGTCGTAGTCGCAACGCTGTTGCCAGTATTTCGGGCCCGGCGCACCGCTTGCCATCCTGTATTCATTGGGAGTGGGTAAAATGCTTCCCATCTGCTCAAATTTGTTTCCATGGTTGCTGCCCGGATTGTTTTGTGTGTTCTGGGCGCTTACCATCATTGTGAGAAAAAGAATGCTGCTAATTCCAGAGATGATTTTTTTCATGTGTGAGTTTTTGTTATACCGGTATATGAGATTTCCGGTGATTAAAAAAATGTCATCAAATCTAAGCCAAAATGAATTGTTGTGTTGCTTTATTTGAGCTGCATCAATAAGTAATTATTTGAATGGTATCATGTATCAATAAATGCAATAAAAAAGGCCCGATCCGGGCCTTTATAATTTTTTTTAATATGTACTGGTCAGAATCCTTTTTTCTCACTTGCCTTGCCCATTGGAGTAGGTGGCTGTGGTTGCGGTACATTCTGTCTTTGCTTGAACAATTTGAATTTGCTTGGGGCCTGTATATCGCCGTAAGTGTTGTTGCTTTCGTCAATATCTGCCGTTTCCCTGTAAGGATCCAGTTTGATAGAAGCTACTTCTTTATCCTTCATAAAAGTTTTAGTGACTTTTTGTTCGTTCTTTCTCCAAACCTGTGCAGGGATTCTTTCAATTTCTTTTGTTCCGTCTTTATAGGTCCACTCCAGGATGATAGGCATTACCAAACCACCTTTGTTGCTGAAAGTGATCTCGTATAAATTCTTATCGCCGTATTTCTGCCTGTCTTTCTGGCCCATCTGTTCTGTTTGCGGGCTTACCACAACAGGATATTTTGTAGAATCATATTCTTCCATTTCCCTGTCATACTTCCAATAGAAATCACGGAGTGATGTATCCTTGTCTGTTTCAAAAACAATATTCTTGTCTTCCCTGTTCCTGATCTTGGAGATATCATCAAATGGGTTTACCTGTGGCTGTGCCAGTGATACCATAACAGTGGTGTCTTTGGTAAGATTAGGTTTAGCATCCATATCCGGAACAGCATGTACAACTGTATCAATCGCAATATCACAGGCATCCGTTCCGTAAAACCATCCTCTCCAGAACCAATCCAGGTCTTCGCCGGTAGCATCTTCAATAGTTCTAAAGAAATCAGCAGGTGTTGGTGATTTGAACATCCAGCGACGGGCATATTCTCTAAAGGCATTATCAAAAAGTTCCCGGCCTACAATTGTTTCCCTTAGAATATTCAATCCTGTAGACACTTTTGCATAAGCATTGGCCCCGAAATTGTTAATGTTCTCGCTATTGGTCATAATAGGTTCCAGCTGATCTTTTGGCAACTTCATATAGTTGGTAATAGACCATGCCGGCCCGCCATTAGGTGAAGGGAACTTATTATCCCATAACTCCTGTGTAAGGTATTGCAGGTAAGAGTTCAGCCCTTCATCCATCCATGTCCATTGTCTTTCATCACTGTTAACGATCATGGGAAAGAAAGTATGTCCCACTTCATGAATGATCACAAAAATGGCGGCATTCTTATTATTCTCAGAATAAGTGCCATCATCGTTGGCACGGCCGGGATTAAAGGAGATCATCGGATACTCCATACCCTGGTTACCTTCCACACTGATAGCAACAGGATAAGGATAAGGGAATGAGAAATTAGAATAAGATTTGAGTGTATGCGCCACTGCTTTCGTTGAATATTTGCTATAAATAGGATAAGCTTCTTTCGCATAATAGCTCATCGTCATTACCTTTTTGCCCTCAATATTCACCGGCATTGCATCCCATACAAAGCGACGGGAAGATGTCCATGCAAAGTCACGGACATTATCGGCCTTATATATCCATGTTTTTTTCGCTTTGCTCTTTTGCTTTGAAGCATTCAGGGCTTCCTCCTGTGTTACGATCTGTAATGGTTCTTTTACGGTTTGTGCTTTTTTCCAGCGGGCCATCTGTGTGGCATTCAATGTTTGTGCATAATTCTGGCATTCGCCGGTAGCACCCACAATGTGATCAGCAGGTACTGTCATTTGCACTTTAAAATTCCCAAAGCATAGAGTGAATTCCCCTCTGCCGGTGAACTGGTGATTTTGCCAGCCCTGATCATCGCTGTAGCGGCAAAGACGGGGATACCATTGCGTCATGGTATAGTTGTTATTGCCATCATCAAAACCTTCATATCCGCCTCTTGCACCACCAAAGCGGATAAAATCACCACGGTCTGCAATTTTATAATTCCAGTTACAGTTAAAAACGAATTTCTCTCCCGGTTTCAATGGAGCCGGCAGATTGATCTTCATCATAGTTTTATTGATCACATACTTCAATGACTTGCCTGTAGCATCGGTGAGTTTGGTAATGTTCACACCATAGCCATTGTCAGAATTAAATTCCTCAAAGCGATCCAATGTACGATCGGTAGCCTGGTTGGGTAATTTATTTTCTACCTGGTAATTGGCATTGTTCACACTGCTGTGCTGGTTCTCATCCAACTGCATCCAGAGGTAAGTGAGCACATCAGGTGAGTTGTTGAAATAAGTAATGGTCTCGCTACCGGTCAATTTGTTATTGGGTTCGTCGAGTTCGCATTTAATATCATAATCTACCCGTTGTTGCCAATATTTGGTACCCGGGGCGCCACTGGCGGTTCTGTACTCATTGGGAGTTGCCAAAATGGTTCCCAGTTGCTCAAACTTGTTGGCATGATTAGAAGCTGAATTGTTTTGTATCTGGGCTTTTGCGGAAAAAGCCGTAACAAACAGCATACAGGCAAACAAATAAATTGTCCTTTTCATTGTCTTGTTTTTATGTTGGTATACGATCAAGTGCCATTTTTAAAGCTATACTAAAGGCAGAGGCGGAAAGAAAGATCACCCATTCTCTGCGGTTTACTTTTACCATATTGATCATGATAAATGCAAGTATCAGTAGTGACAATACCACCATGATCTGTCCTACTTCAAGCCCTACATTAAATCCGAACAGGCTCCAGCCGATATTCTGATCACTGGCCATCATAAAGCGGATATAGTTTGCAAAGCCCATTCCATGGATCAACCCAAAAGATAGTGCCAGGAAATAATTGATACGAATGGATTTTGCTGTAAAATTTTTCTGGAAAAGATTAGTGATAGCAGTGATCACAATAGTTATTGGTATCAGGAACTCGACCCAGTTACTATTAAAACGGATAACATCAAAAACACTTAAGGCCAGCGTTAAGGAATGTCCAATAGTAAAGGCTGTAACCAATATCAATACCTGTTTCCAGTCTTTCATCAGGTAAATGGCTGCCAATGCAACAATAAATAACTGGTGATCGATGGCTTCTTTATTGATGATATGCTGCCAGCCCAGCTTGAAATAAAATCCAAAGTCCTGCATCTTTAAAAAGAGGGTTTTCGTCCTGTTGGCGGAATTTATACCGCCGGTAAATCAGGCAGTAAAATAATCCGGACATTTGTATTACAAAAAATTATTGTTCCAATGGCGTCTAATCTATATAAATGGTTGATAATCTCCCTGTTATTTATAAGTTTTTTTGCTGGTGCACCAGTCCGGAACCACCCTTTTCATGTCAGCGTCACAGAAGTGAATCACAATACCACTGATAAAGCACTGGAAATAACCTGCAAGATCTTTACGGATGACTTTGAAAAGATCCTTGCTCAGAACTACAAAGTAAAGGTGGATCTCATCAATCCGCCTGACAAAAGCAAAATGGATAGCCTTATTAAAAAGTATGTGTTGGGTCATCTGAATATAAAGGCTAACGGCAATGCAGCCAAAATGAACTACCTGGGTTTTGAGCATGAGAGTGAAGCTGTATACAGTTATTTTGAAGTACAAAATGTGCCGGCACTCAAGAAAATTGCTATCAATAACTCCCTGATGTATGATATGTTTGATGACCAGGTGGGGATCATTCATGTAACTATTGCCGGTGCCAATCGCAAAAGCACCAAACTGAATTACCCGGATAGTTTAGCTGAGTTCAGTTATTAAGGATCATTCCTTTTCTTCTTCCTGTTCTTTTAACTCCTGTTTTAGCTCATCGCTGAGGGTGACGAGTACTTTGTCAATGCGATGCCCGTCCATGTCGAGTATCTCGAATTTAAAATCCCGCCATTCTAATTTTTCACCGGGTTTGGGTATGTGTTCAAGTTCATATAAAACAAAGCCGGCCAGGGTATCGAATTCCTGTTCTCCTTCATGCATCCACTCTGTTTTTTCAAAGCGGTCAAGAAATTCATAAAAAGGTATTTGTCCGTCTATGAGGAATGTGCCGTCTTCTCTTTCTACTATTTCATAATCTTCTACATCAGGTTGTGGAATGTCACCAACGATCGCTTCCAGAATATCGTTCAATGTTACCAACCCTTGTACGCTTCCATATTCATCCACAATAAAGCAGGAATGAATTTTTGATTCTTTGAACTTTTCCAGCACCTGGTATGGAGTATTGTTTTCCGGAATAAAAAGAGCCGGTTGCATAATGTCCTTAAACAAGCGATGGTCAGGGGTGATATACAGATCTTTGATAGAAACGATACCCTTAATATTATCTATATCACCGGCGCAAATGGGGTAAACGGAATGTGTTTCTGCCAGTATCTTTTCTTTGATCTTATCTTCATTATCATCGAGGTTGAACCAGATGATATCACTTCTATGCGTCATCAGTGATGTAATATTCCTGTCGTTCAGGTGAAACACCCTTTCAATGATCTCCTGTTCCACTTCTTCAATGGTGCCTGCTTCGGTACCTTCGGTGATCATTGTTTTTATCTCTTCTTCAGTAATAGCATCATCTTTTGATTTTTTGATATTGAAAATTTTGAAGAAGATCTTACTGATCTTATTTAACAACCAAACAATAGGATGTGTAAACGCTGCAAACAGATTCATAGGACCGGCTACCAGTTTAGCGATCCGCTCTGCCCGGATGAGGGCAATCTGTTTTGGAATAAGTTCACCAAAAATGATGGAGAGAAAAGTGACCAGCACTACAATTACTGTAGTGGCAATGGTATCGGCATATTCTTTAAGAAAATCTATTTTTTCAATGTAGGGAACAAAATAGCTGCTGAATTTTTCACCAGAATATACCCCTGTAAGAATAGCGATCAGGGTGATACCTATTTGTGCTGCAGAAAGAAATTTTTCCGGGTTATTGGACAGGTCAAGTGCTTTCCGGGCTCTTTCATCTCCTTTTTCAGCCTGGAATTCCAATCTTGACTTACGGGCAGAAACCAGGGCAATCTCTGACATCACAAACAAGCCATTCACAAAAATCAGTAAGAGAAGAATAAAAATCTCCATTTAAAGAGTTGGTTGGTTATCGAAGTTAACGAATCTGAATTGCTTATTAAAAAGGGTAGCAGTGGCTAAGCCGGCAATAGTGCCGAGTAAAGCTCCTGTCAGTACATCAAGTGGATAATGTACACCCACATAAACCTGTGCATAGGCTATAGAAGCTGCCCAAAGTAAAGCCAGCCATGTCCATCTTCCCAGGGTTTGCCGGAAAGTCAGGATGAAGAAAATGGCCATACCAAAGTGGTTGGCTGCATGATTTGAAACAAAACTGTAACCACTGCCGCAATTATCCACCAGCAATCTTACCTGTGAGTAGAGTTCCGGATCATTACATGGGCGTAGCCGCTCAAAAGTTTTTTTGAATAAATAATTGCCCGAAAGGTCGGTAATGGCTGTAGTGCTTAAGAAAAGAATGGCCCACCAGGCACCTTTGAGCCGGAAATTGAGCAATACGAACACAAGCATGAATAAATAAAGCGGCGCCCAATACATCGGGGTACGCAAAAAAGGCATCACTGCATCAAAGAGGCTATTGGTCCATTGCCCGTTGATCAATGTGAAAAGATGCCTGTCCATTTCATCAAGCCGTTGCCATAAACTGGTTGCTAATACCCACATGGCTGCAAAAATAAGCGTTGAATGGCAGTGCTGTATTGCCTCTAACTGAATAAGATTCAATTGGTATTGGCGATATGGGTTAAATTCAATTTTTTTGCACCCGGTACTTTAGTTATTAGCGCTTCAATGCTGGTTAAATACAGAATACCAAAAACCCTGCAGTGGGTGGCCAATTTACTGGTCATTTTCCTGGTGATCTTTACATTATTTCGCCTGGCTACTTTTATTGCCTTTAAGCCAGAGGGTATGACAGTGGGAGATTCTTTGCCTTCTTTTTTAATGGGTATCCGGTATGATCTGCGTTGGATATCCTTTGCATTGTTACCGGTAGTATTATTCAGTATGAACCCGGGGTTCTCTCCATTTTATTCCGCTCGGAATAAAAAATGGTGGACCTGGTACCTTGCCATTGTCACTTTTATCATCTTTTTCTTTTTCGCCGCCGGTTTTGGCAGTTTTTCATATAACCGCACACCGCTTGATGCAGGTGCTATGAATTTTGTGGAAGACCCGGTGATCTCACTAAAAATGATGTGGCAAACCTATCCGCTTATCTGGATGGTACTGGGACTTATTGTGGCTGTGCTTTTTTTCCGCTGGACCTATCACCGCAGTCACTGGCAGGTGATCAATGTAACAGATGGAAAGGGGATTCCTTACCGGAGAAAATTTTTTATAGTAGCGGCTATTTTGCTTGGCCTGTTTGCTTATGGAAATTTATGGGGCCCGCCGCTGAGCAGAAAGGATTGCTTTCGCTTCAATAACAGCTTTAAGTCATACCTCGCTATTAATCCTTTACAGAATTTCTTTGCTACGATCAAACTGAGAAAACCTGAATTTAATGAGCAAAAAGCAAAGTCTGCTTTTCCTGTTATGTCAAAATGGATGAACCTGAATACAGACGGTTCGTTTTCGTATACCCGAACCATCCCTCCCAGGAGCGGCGCTTTGGAAAGCCAGCCCAATATAGTACTGGTACAATGTGAGTCTTTTAGTATGTACAAAAGCAGCATGAGCGGTAATATGCTGAATGCAACGCCTTACTTCGATTCTTTGAGCCGCAACGGGATATTTTTTGAAAGATGTTTCACGCCACATTTTTCTACGGCAAGGGCTCTTTTTGCCATCATTACCGGCATCCCTGATGCACAACTTTTTAAATTCTCAAGCCGTAATCCGGAAGCGCTGAAGCAGCATACGATCATCAATGAGTGGAATGGATACTCCAAACATTATTTCCTGGGTGGCAATCCCAAGTTTGGCAATTTTGACGGGATACTGGATAATATTAAGGGCCTTGAAAAGCATACCGGAAAGCGAAAAGGTATTCCTGAAGTAAATGTGTGGGGCATCAGCGACAAGGATCTTTTCCTGGAGGCTAATTCTGTTTTCAAAAAAGAAGAAGGCCCCTTCTTTGCCTACATACAAACATCAGGCAATCATCGTCCTTATGGCCGAACTATTCCAGACAGCGATACAGCGTTTAAAAAAATATTTATTCCGGATGAGACTTTATACGAATATGGATTTGAATCGCTGGATGAGTATAATTGTTTCCGCTACTCAGATTATTGTATTCAGCAATTCATAGAAGCAGCTTCAAAGGAAGATTATTTTGAGAACACCATTTTTGTTTTTGTAGGGGATCATGGTCTATCCGGTAATGCTTCTGCTGTTTACCCGCCTGTATGGTCTGATCAGCGATTGACAGATGAACATGTGCCACTTTTGTTTTATGCGCCACACCTGCTTGCACCGGAAAGAAGAACCGAGGTAGTATCACAGATCGATGTGTTACCTACTATTGCAGGATTACTTTACCAGCCATATACTAATACAACATTAGGGAGAGATCTTTTGCAGCCCGGTAAGAAGAACAATTATGCTTTTATCACCAATACTGCAGATGAGATCGGTATGATGACCGATGATTTCTTTTTTTCCCGTAACCTTAATTCAGGCGAAGAAGAACTGCACCCTGTAAGGAGTTATGCTTCTGCATTTGACCAGGCCAAAAAAGATTCTGTTCAAAAAGAACTATCCAGGTTTACTTCTGCTTTTTATGAAACAGCGAAATACCTGATCATGAATAATCAATAGTTTATGGTTGTGTAAGCGGATCGTTGCTGCGGCCATCGCTATAGATCCTTTTTTCCTGCCCGCCTTTATCATTCACCGCTTTTTGTGCCACCAGGATCAGTCTTGGTGTTTTTCTTACATCATAATGGCCGAGATTATAATCGCCAAATACTTCCTGTATGCGGAAGCCATAGTAGCTGAGCATATCATTAAAATCGCCCAAAGAGAATTTTGATACTTTTTCGGTAAAGACCAGCGGTTCTTTCAGTGATGGATCTGTGATGATCATTTTTTTGTAAAAATGACTGTCATCATCCCAGCGGTGTATCTCATAAATAGTATCGCCAATAGGTTTTATCTCCTCATGTTGCATATTGTCTTCTGCATAATGCACATTGAGATAATCAAAAACAAAAAATCCTCCGGGTTTCAGGCTGGTGGCAATGGTACGGATGGCATCCTCATGTTCACGGCGGGTATTGAAGTAGCCAAAACTGGTAAAGAAGTTGAAGGCATAATCAAAATAATTGCCCCGGAAAGGCAGACGCATATCATGCACAAAAAATTCAAGGTTATCGTTTTCATACTGCCAGGCAAAGGCAATACTGTCCGGCGCAATATCAATACCCGTAACCTGGAAACCTTTATCGGCTAGTAAACGGCTGTGGCGGCCACGGCCACAGGCAACATCAAGTATACGGCTGCCGGGTGCAGGGTTTAGGTGCTGTATCAGTTTATCAATGAAGACGGCTGCTTCATTTTCATCTCTTTCAAAGTAAAGCTTATGGTAAAAAGGGGAATTGAACCATTCCTTATACCAGTTCTTATCGGACATGTTGCAAATGTAAGCATCGTTGCAAAGCTTTGATGCCGAATGGCTTATTTTTGCGGCAAAACCGAAAAACCTGTGGCACTTATCAAAAGTATTTCCGGAATCAGGGGAACGATCGGCGGCGTACCCGGTGAAAACCTGACCCCGCAAGATATTGTGAAATTCACGGCTGCATTTGGCAGCATCTTAAAAGCTGATAAAAAGAAAACCAAAGTAGTAGTTGGCCGTGATGGACGCATCAGCGGACCAATGGTACATGCACTGGTGGTACAAACATTATCAGCTCTTGGTATTGATGTTATTGACCTGGGACTTTCCACCACACCTACTGTAGAGATAGCTGTAAAGATGGAAAAGGCAGATGGCGGTATCATCATCACTGCCAGCCATAATCCCAAAGAATGGAATGCGCTGAAATTACTGAATGGTGAAGGTGAATTTATTTCTGCTGAAACCGGCGCTAAAGTGCTGGAACTGGGCGAAGCCGGTGATTTTTCTTTTGCTGCAGTTGATAAACTGGGTACTGTTACTGCTGATGAAAGTTATTTACAAAAGCATATTGAAGCCATTTTATTGTACCCGCTGGTGGATAGAGAAGCAATAGCGGAGAAGAAGTTTAAAGTAGTGGTGGATGCCATCAATTCCACCGGGGCTATTTATGTACCACTTTTATTGAGGGCACTCGGTATAAAAAATGTGATTGTACTGAATGAAGAAGTGAACGGAAAATTTGCCCATAATCCGGAACCATTACCGGAGCATTTAACAGCTTTGAGTAATGAAGTGGTAAAACAAAAAGCTCATTTGGGTATTGCAGTTGATCCGGATGTGGACAGGTTATGTTTTGTATGTGAGGATGGAAATATGTTTGGTGAAGAGTATACATTAGTGGCTGTAGCAGATTATGTCTTAGGCAAGCGGAAAGGAAATACGGTGAGCAATATGAGCAGCACCAAATCGCTAAAAGAAGTTACCCTGAAACATGGAGGTGAATACTATCCTTCAGCAGTAGGAGAAGTGAATGTGGTGAAGAAGATGAAGGAAGTAAATGCAGTAATAGGAGGAGAGGGTAATGGGGGCATCATTGTTCCTGATTTTCATTATGGCCGTGATGCGCTGATCGGTATCGGTTTATTCCTGAGCCACCTGGCTGAGCAGAATTGCAGTATGAGTTCCTTGCGAAAAAAATATCCTGATTATTATATCTCCAAGAACAAGATCGAACTGAACAATGGTATTGATGTGCAAACCATTTTCGAAAACATCAGGAAAAAATATGCAAAGAACCCGGTGAATACGGAAGATGGTTTAAAGATAGAATTCGACAATGACTGGGTGCACCTGCGTACTTCTAATACAGAACCAATTATCCGTATTTATGCAGAAAGTGATTATGAGACCAAGGCCAATAATATTGCCTTGCAACTGATGCGGGATATTAAGGAGTTTGGGTAAAAATACTGCGTAATGATTTGGTTGACATGAATTATGGGTTTCCCTTTTGGCAACTGTAATTATATTTTCACTGTTCAGTTGTAAGCATTACGCTTACATGAAATCTTTTAACCATAGTTCTAAATATTTTGGCCATGCTTCTGCAGCTTTATTTCCTTTATATAGACTATAGCCATGCCCGCCAACAGGTGTCATGTGCAGTTCTACACTGCTACCGGCATTTTTCAATGCCTGTGCCAGTGCAAAAGAATTTTGTGCACCGTTATCATCCATTGTTTGGAAAATAAAAGTAGGCACTGTTTCTTTTGAAACAGTGAATTCACTTCCTAAGGTTCTGTTGGGGCCACCATCTAAATATCCCGGGTATATAATGATCATCCTGTTGGGGCGGCTGCTCACTGAATCATTTTGATCGTAGGTGTCATAGGTTTGTTCATTTTTACCCATGCCGGCCAATGCTACTAAATGTGCGCCTGCCGAAAAACCCATTGCAGCGATTTTGTTGGGGTCTATCCTGTATTTTTTTGCATTGCTTCTTACCAGTTTTATAGTACGTTGAATATCCTGCAGTGCAGCAGCCCGTTTGTCAGGTACACGGTACTGCAACACAAATACAGTGTAGCCCAACTCAATCAGCCAGCTTGCGGTGGCATATCCTTCTTTTACAGTTGCAACACGAACATATCCGCCACCGGGTGTAATAATAATGGCCTTGCCATTTCTCTGAAATTCTTTGGGTTTAAAAACAGCGAAGAAAGGATTGTTTTCTTCGATAGTTCTTGTTATGCCATCATCAAAAGTGGTAATGACCGGTTTGGCTTTTGGTTTTGTTTCGCCGGGCACAGCATTTGGCCAGAGATAAACTGTATCAGTTTGGGCGAGCAGCCGGCTTATGTTCAGCAAAACACAAACCAGTAAGAAGTTTTTTTTCATACAATCTATATTTAGTAATTTTTGAATCATACAAGTAAGATTTTTAAAAATAAACTTACTTACAAATCCGAACTTTAAAGTGTTTATCTAAAATTTAGAGAATGAAACCTGCTTGCTGTTTTGTTGCCTTCCTTTTATCAATGAGTGTGTTTGCCCAAAAAATACCATTGGTGTATGATAAAGAAAATACAGGTGCAAAATATCCTTTGCCTGTTCTTCCGGCATTAAAAGATCTGCCTGTAGTAGAACCTTTACCCGATCCTTTTATGTTTAGTAATTCCACAAAACGAAGCACCCTTTTTAAAGACTGGGAGAAAAGAAGGAATGAAATCAGGGCAGAGATTGAACATTACGAGATTGGTATCAAGCCACCAAAGCCTCAAAACATTACAGCAGATTATGCTGATTCTAATCTTACTGTTACTATTACAGAAAATGGCAAATCAATGAAGATAGTTGCCAAAATAGTACTGCCTTCTAATGGCAAAGGGCCTTTCCCTGCTGTGATAGGAATGAACAGGCCGAATGGAAGTTTACCTGCAGATATTTTTACCAGCCGTGATATTGCTATGATCTCATTCCGGCATAATGATGTAACCATCAACAGTAATGCGCAAACAACTGATCCATATTATACACTTTATCCGGACCTCAATCCGGATAACACCGGGCAATACAGTGCATGGGCATGGGGTGTAAGCCGTATTATAGATGGTATTGAATTATTGAAAGATAAATTACCGATAGATGTAAAGCATCTTGCTGTTACGGGTTGTTCTTATGCAGGTAAAATGGTATTGATAGCAGGAGCCTTTGATGAACGCATTGCACTAACCATTGCACAGGAAAGCGGTGGCGGCGGTGCCACTGCATGGCGGGTTTCTGAAACATTAGGTGCTGTTGAAAAATTAGGAGCTACCAGTCATCAATGGTTTAAAGAAGATATGTTTGATTTTGCAAATAACAATGTCAGCCGTCTTCCGCATGACCATCACGAATTGATGGCCATGGTGGCACCCCGTGCATTATTGGTTACAGGAAACACAGATTACATGTGGCTGGCCAACCCTTCAAACTATATTGCCTCCAAGGCAACAGAAGAAGTGTATAAGCAGTTTGGTATTGGCGATCGATTTGGATATTACATTGACGGAAACCATGGACATTGTCAGATACCTGAATCGCAGAAACCGGCCATCGTGGCTTTCGTAGATAAATTTTTATTGGAAAAAAATGTAAACACTAACGTAAGTACAGCACCTTATCCTGAAATTGATTATAGACGCTGGACAAATTGGTGGGGAACTGCAAAAGCAGTTTTCCCGCCAGAGCCGCCAAGTAAAAAAATATGGGTAGAAGCGGAATGTGGTATTGTGGGCGATGAATGGCTTATAGAAACAGATACAGAAGCAAGTGGAAAATATGTAGTGAGCAAACAAGGTATGGATGGCACTAAAGGGGTACCGAAATAAGCAAAATCTTATGTACAAATACCTTTTGAAATTGACAGTGCCGGTACGTATAATATTCTTGCCAGGATTAATTGCGCCACAGGGGAAGATGACAGCTTTTGGATAAAATTAGATGATGGTGGTTTTGAAAACGCAAACAGCCTGATTACATCCGGCTGGCAATGGAAATCAATGTTATATACAACACTTGCAAAAGGAAAACATAAATTGACATTTGCATATAGGGAAGATGGGGCAAAACTTGATAAAATACTAGTCACTACCAGTCAGTACCCTGTTACAGGAAAAGGAGGGGTTGATGCAGGGTGTAGTAACTGAGTTTAGTTAAACGCCGCCCTAAACTCCAATGGCGATTGTTTGGTTTTGCTTTTAAACAATTTGCTGAATGATTGTGAATGTTCAAAACCTAGTTCGTATGCGATCTCACTCACCGATAAATCTGTTGTAGATAATTTTTCTTTTGCTTTGGCGATGAGTTTATCGTGTATATGCTGCTGGGTACTTTGACCGGTTAGTGTTTTTAAAAGATTGCTTAGATAACCAGGAGAGGTGTTTAATGCTTCCGCGATATTTTGTACCGTGGGCAAACCTTTCACTGCCATGGAATCATCGTTGAAATACCTGGCCAGTAACTGTTCCAGCCGGTCCAGGATTAGGTGGTTATTTATTTTCCTTGTGATGAATTGTCGCTGGTAAAAACGATCCGCATAATTGAGCATGGTTTCTATTTGTGAAATGATAATACCCTGGCTGAACTTATCGATATTGCTTTGATATTCCTGTTGAATGTTTTGAATAATACTATTAATTGTTACTTCTTCTTTTTCTGAAAGAAACAATGCCTCGTTCACCGCATAATCAAAATAACCATAGTGTTTGATGTTTTTTGCCAGTGATGTATTCCAGAGAAAATCAGGATGGATCAGCAATATCCACCCTGAAGGATGATCGCCATCATTGATTTTTGGTGAAGGATACAACACCTGGCCCGGTGCCATTGCGTACATAATGCCTTCATCAAAATCATATTCCTGCTGACCATAACGCATCTTACCAGGCAAATTACGTTTTACAGAAACAGAATAATAGTCGCCCACTATCGGATGTAAATTATCATCTGTTTTAGCTGCTGCCACTTTTGCATAATCCACAATACTTATCAATGGATGTTCTGGTGGTGGTAACTTGTTCAGCTTATGAAATTCACTGATGGTTTTGATGTGTATGGGCTTCATGATTGCAAAGTTAATTATATCGCCTGCCCTCCTGATACTTCTATGCGTTGTGCATTGATCCAGTAAGCATCATCACTACAAAGAAATGCAACCACACCGCCGATATCATCAGGCAGACCCACACGACCCAACGCAGTAAAGCTGGCAATCTGGTCATTGATCTCTTTGTTATCTCTTACACGGCCGCCACCAAAGTCAGTTTCTATGGCACCCGGCGCCACAATGTTCACCCGGATTTTTCTTGCACCCAATTCTTTAGCCATATATTTTGTAAGTGTTTCCACTGCTGTTTTTATGGCGCCATATACGGATGAACCAGGGTAAATAATTCGGGTAAGGCCGGATGAAATATTAACGATACCACCACCATTATTCATGAAAGGCAAGGCTTTCTGTGTTAAAAAGAATACACCTTTTAAATGAATATCATAAATATCATCCATTTGCTTTTCGGCTACATCTGTCACAGGTGCATACAAAGCCGTACCTGCATTGTTGATGAGAAAATCAAAATTAGGCTTGTTATATTCTTTTGTCAGATAGGCTGTTACATCTTTTATAAACCCATCAAAAAAACTAGTGTTGCTGGTGTCTAGCTGAAACGCTTTTGCTTTTTGCCCTGCTGATTCAACCTCCTTTACTACTGCATCTGCAGCATCTTTATTGCTGTTGTAAGTAAGTATTACATCTATGCCTTTTTTAGCGATGGCTATTGCCATATTCTTTCCCAGGCCACGGCTGCCGCCGGTTACAAGGGCAATCTTTGTTGTTGTACTCATAATAATTTGTATTAAAATGATTTTGTTGAACAAGGTTATTGTTCGTTATTTTTTACAATAGCAAAGATTTAAAATAGCATGCTGATAGTTGTAGCCTGATCTGTGGTTGTTGTAGCCAAAAAGATGAAAAACATTACTTTGATTTACCGAAAATATCCTGTTACTATTTGCATAATCATTCAAAGCGCTGAGATATTCATTTATCAAGCACCTTAAATGCAAAATGACTGAATTTTGCTTCACCATTTCCATAAGCAAATAATCCGGGCAGCACACTTACAAAGTCATACAGGGTGTTATGATGATAACCAGAAATATCCATTCCCCAGATTTCTTTCTCCCAGTTTATTCCATCATAACTGTAATAGCCTGTGATGATGTGATTGATATTCCTGATCTTTAACCACACTGTTTGTTGCCCGTTATTGGGCCATGTTCCTCTCACTGTTCCCTTTCGCCAGCGATATCTTTTATTGGTATCAAAACCGGTTCCTACATAAAAATCGGAATTATAAAAAAGGATTAAACCAGCAACTGTTGAAGAGTCAATTTCAATTTTTGCACTTATTTCATAACTGTGTGCATTGGTAACAAATAACAGTGGCGCAGATTCCTGCGGCGTTTTTCCCTGTGCTTTTAATGTCAATACGCCATCATTAAAAGATGTTCTTTCGGCATTATATTTTTTATAAAATTTCCATTCAAGCCCAATGCGAAATTCATTGAGATGTGCATAGGGTTGCACAATAATTTGCGACTTCACCGGCTTTTTTACCGGAAGCTGTACAGCCGAACCTGTCGGAGCTTTCAGCCATCCATCTTTTGTAATTTCTACGGGCTCTAATAATGTTTGCCGCCCTGAACCAATAAAGCCATTTTCATACGCATGATAAACGATCCACCACTTTCCATCCGGTGCATCAATGAGAGAACCATGTCCTTTGGCCCACCATTTATCAGAATCTTTATAGGTGTGCACCAACGGATTGTTGGGTGCATTTTCCCAGGGGCCATCTAATGATTTAGCTCTGGCAACAACTGCCATGTGTGATTGTGGTGGACCTGCTGTGCCGCCTTCTGCACTGATCATGTAATAATAGTTACCGATCTTTTTCAGTTTTGGTCCTTCAAGATTAAATCCGTCTGATTCAAATTCTTTTGGAAACACCCAGCCTTCATATACTTTTTCTGATGTACCCGTAATTACAGATAAACCGTCGGCTGCTAATTTCACCCGGGTGCCACCGCTCAAGAATAACCATCGTTGTCCTGCTTCATCAACAATATGACAAGGGTCAATACCGCCGATCTTTAGATCTACAGGATTACTCCAAGGCCCGTAAGGTGATTTTGCCGTTACAACAAAATTACCCTTGACAGCCACAGTGAAGTAAATAAGAAACTGATCGTTGTATTTACATATATCAGGCGCCCAGCCCGAACCTAAATATGTGGTGAGTGCAGAACTGATAGGCTGCCAGTTTACTAAATCAATGGAATGAAACACAGTAAGCGCCGGCAGATAATCAAAAGCGGAATGCACCATATAATAGTCCTTTCCATCACGCATAATAGATGGATCAGGATAATCGCCGCCCATAACAGGGTTTAGAAAAGTGCCATTGCCCAGGTCACCTTGTTTTTGTTTTCCATTTTTAAACTGCGCCTGTAGTGTTGCAGATAAACACATAAGGCAGGCAAAAAAAATACACTGTAATTTGCGTTTCATTTTTTATCAATGCGTTAATTCAAAGTAAGGATTTTCTTTTCAGCAATTCAAAGCATTCGCCTTGTCTTGGATTGGAAAAATAAAACTGGTACGCATCCTGCAAAATTGATTGATGCGTGGAATGTGTTTCTATAAAAGGTATTACTGTTTGCTGCATTTTTTGTATCCAGTCCTCCACAGAGCTTTGCAAAGATGCCATCGTGGTTGCTTTAATATGAGGTTTCCTGCCACTCACGGAAGAAAGGTAAACATCACCATCTGCCGGTCCTAATTCTTCATCATAATAGACAATTGAAATGTCGTAGAAGCCGCTGCCAAATGTTTTAAACTCGAAGTATATATAAACTGATAGTTGATGGGGCAAAAGCTTAAAGAAGCGTTTGGTTGTTTTACTATAAAGCCGAAAACCATTTGTTTCCAAAAAAGGAACGATCTTTTCTTTGAAGATCTTATCAAATGCCTTTTTTCTTTCTTTCGTGGTAAGGGTTGATCCCATGGTAATGGATAAAGTTAGGTTATGGGTTGTAATACGATTACATTATTTCTCTGTAATGAGTGACGGTGTAAGAAAAGATTTTCTGACAATATTATTTCCAGGAATAAGATTGCTTTACAACTGATGCGGAATATTAAGGAGTTTGGTTGAGACTATTTGTTTGACTTTAGATAAGAATTTGGATTTTCACTAATTAACTCTCGAAACTCATTTGTTTTTAAAAAAACTACATTTAAAAGAAACAGATGTTATATTTAACCTTCCAGGCTATGTTCTTGTGATTTTTTAATACGAACCGCTGCCTTGATTGTTTAAACTAAAATTAATTTTATAATGAACTTTGGTTTGAATGGAAGGATAAAATGAAGAAGTATGATGAATCTCATTGTGAATTCCGACTTTCAAGTTATTTGATGAATTCTCAGATTTTTATAGTCCAAAAAATTATATTTATCAACCAAATGAGCTATTTCGTTTAACTAAATATTCATTTTGTGAATTGTGTCAATGTAGATGTCCGAAATACTTCTTCAAGAGATTCTTTATTGAATCTCGGTTTTCAACTGAGTTCTTTTATATTTGTTGTTCCTTATATTAAAACGTGAGGCTGAATATGAGGTGTCTTCATTATTAATTGAAACAGGATTTTGATCAAGGAATGCGCTGTCATCGCCTTTATTTTAGAAGTATTCTAAAAATGATTAATATGGTAAATAAACCGATTATATATTGCTAAGAAACCTCTTAGTTGTAGGATTCTTTTTTGTTAATCAATTCTAGTTTCTCTTGGGCGACTTTTTCAGAAATAACTTTAAAGCCATTCATTACTAAGCTATTTTTTAATGCATCAGCTAAAAACAATCTATCATCTTTTGGAGGTTTAACTGTTACTGTTGAGTTTGGCTCAAAGTTATCAGTGCAAAAAACCTTTAACTTCTTAAGAGACTGTCCCTCAGATGGTATGCTGACTAAAACCAGAGCAAGTAATAGTAATTTATTCATATTTATAAGAGTTAATTTCTGCTAAAACTTATGATTTGTGCTTATGTCAATCAAAGTTTGGGGTTAAGTTATTTCATTTCTTCTGAATACAATACGAAGTTATCCGGCTTAACTTATTATTCTCATCAAACTCGTACAGGTCGCAGGCAGAAACAAAGGACACCCTTTTATTATCCCTATAAAATTCGGCGGTACCATTAACAGCCACTTTGTTTCCTTCTGTGATGGTATACAATGTTTCAAAACGGGTGGTTACAGCATTAGAATATTGGCTTACCTGTTTGCATTGTTCTATAACAGCTTCCTTGCCTTTGAATTCATCATCTTCCACAACTGTCCATATAATACTATCATCCAGGTAAGGAAAGATTTTTTCAAACTCACCATTGGAGAAGGCGTGGGCTATTTCGGTTATTGTCATTCCAGGAAGAAATTATATC
Organism: Chitinophagales bacterium; assembly: GCA_020636575.1. Lineage (GTDB taxonomy): Bacteria > Bacteroidota > Bacteroidia > Chitinophagales > Chitinophagaceae > JJ008. The sequence continues at coordinate 93,329 of JACJXP010000006.1, read as the reverse complement.
AACTTATCCGGAGTAATCGGCAACCTAGTTATTCTCTTACCTGTTGCATTATAAACCGCATTGGCAACGGCAGGAGCCACCCCAACCAGGGCGATCTCTCCGATTCCTTTGGCACCTGTCGGGCTGATAATATTATCAGGCTTATTTACAAACAGTACATCAATAGCGGGTATGTCGGCATTTACCGGCACATGATAATCCGCAAGATTGGCATTGATATAACGTCCGGAGTGATGGTCCATCAATGTTTCTTCATGCATAGCCATGCCTATGCCACCTACGGCACCACCTACCATCTGGCTGCGGGCAGTGGTTTCACTGATTACTCTTCCGCAATCAGCCACAGCCACTATCTTCTTTAAAGTGATAACACCGGTAACAGGGTGTACATGAAGCTTGACAAAATGAGCAGAGAAAGAATTCATTGCGTATTTATCCCTCTGCGCAAACGATTCAGTTGATTTGGAAACCTGTAGCTCCGGTTTGCCGCTCTGTTTTATAATATCAGTATAAGATATACTTGTTGATGAGTTTGTTTTGGCAGAAACTTTCCCGTTTTTATAATCAAGTTCTTCTGGTTTATAATTTTTGAAACCAGGAACTGATTCAATGGCCATTTCTTTCAGGCTAACCTGCATGGCCTCACAGATAAGTGTAACGGCAGTTCCCACTGCTGTAGTAGATCCTGAACCCCCTTGTGTAGGGCCGGTAGGGAAATCGGTATTCCCTAATTCAAATCTGATCTTATCAGGGGGTAATCCCATTTGTTCTGCAGCAATGCTCACCATCGCAGTAGTAGTACCAGGGCCCATATCACTGATGGCACTTTGCAGTACGAACATGCCATCAGCATATAATGTACCTCTTGCTGTTGCCGAACTTCTTCCGGCCCAAAACACACCAACTCCCATTCCGTAACCGGTTAGCATCCCATTTTCTTTTAATGTTCCGGGTACAGATGGCCTGTTATGCCATCCTATCTTTTCTCTGCCCAGTTCATAACATTCTTTAAGATGTTTGGATGTCCATGGTAGTTTGTTCTGTGGGTGTACTTCGGCATAATTCTTCAATCGAAGTTCGATCGGGTCCATGTTCAGTTTATAAGCAAGTTCATCCAGGGCTGATTCTAATGCAAAACATCCTGTGGCAGGACCTGGTCCCCGCATCCAAATAGGTGTGTTGATGTCAAGAGCCAGGGTTTTATAACTGGTATTTACATTAGGACAGTCGTGTAAATTTTGGGACGGATCCACAATGGATTCGCTAAACTGTTCGTAGCGGGAAGTATTACTGATGGCATGATGTGTGATGCCTGTAAGTTTACCATCCCGTGATGCGCCAATACCTATTTTTTGCCATGATATGGGCCTGTATCCCACCATTGTAAACATTTGCTCACGGGTCAATACCAGTTTTACGGGTCTCCCGATCTTTTTTGCAGCAATACAGGCAGCCGGGGTATGCGGCCAGGTGCGGAGGGCACAACCAAATGCGCCACCTACAAATTCTGTGATCACCTGGATATTTTCTCTCTTTAATCCAAATAATAAGGCCAGATCGCCTTGTGTGCTTTTTGGCCCCTGCGTTTTATCATAAACAACCAGTTTATCGTTTTTTTCCCAAACAGCAACGGTAGCATGGGGTTCGATGGGATTATGTGTTTCAGCAGGGATAGAATATTCATTTTCTATCATTACTTCTGCTTTTTTGTAAGCATCCTCATCACCTCTTTTATAGGTGCCGCCCCAGCCGGGAGCTTCTGCTTTCTGCATCAGGTTATCAAAATCGGTTTCCGGTTTTTCTTCAATGTATTCTACTTTCACTAATGAAGCTGCGTATACTGCTCTTTCCCATGTATCAGCAATAACCAATGCAATGGGTTGCCCGTTGCTGTACACAATATTATCTGCAAACACATTGAGTCCGTTAAGTACCCTTTCCCGCTGGTTTTTCTCTTTTATTTCAGAAGTATAACCCGGAACAACCGGGCAATTCAGATAATATATTATATCAATGACGCCGGGAGCATTTTTAGCTTTTGCCAGTACCATATTTTTAATGGTACCTCTTGCAATGGTGCTACAAACAAATACAGCATAAGTAAGTCCGGGGATTGTATGTTCTGCAGAAAATGTAGCGGCACCGGTAACTTTTGCCACACCATCTACTCTTTTTTCATCTGCAGTGATGGTATCTTCAAAAAAATAATTTTTATCCATATTCGGGTATTTGTAGTGATTTATTGTAATGCCTTATTGATCGCTTCTGCAATTGCTGCTTTTCCCAATTTTATTTTAAAGGCATTGTGTTCATAGGTTTTGGCATCCTGCATAATGTTATCTGTAAGTTTTGCAAACGATAGATCATGGATTGCTGAACCCGTCAACATTTCTTCGGCTTGCTTTAACCGCCAGGGTTTGTGGGCCACGCCACCCATTGCCAGCCTTGCAGATTGTATGATATTACCGTTTACCTTCAGGGCCACGGCTACTGACACCAAGGCGAATGCATAAGAAGCCCTGTCTCTTATTTTCAGGTAATGATTTTTATTGAATGAGTTGACCGGAACATGAATAGCGGTGATCAACTCTCCGGGCTGAAGATTATTATCTTTTTCTGGTATATCGCCGGGTAAACGATGAAAATCTGTAAAAGGAATTTTTCTTTCTCCTTTGGAGCTACTCACCATCACGGTTGCATCCAATGCAGCTAATGCCACACTCATATCGCTGGGCTGTACTGCAATACATTTATCACTGGCGCCAAAGATGGCATGCATCCTGTTATACCCCTTTAATGCCCCGCAACCGCTCCCGGGTTTTCTTTTATTGCAAGGCAAAGTAGTGTCATAGAAATAAGTACATCTTGTTCGCTGCATAATATTGCCCCCGATCGTTGCCATATTGCGCAATTGTGCAGAAGCGCCGGCATTGATAGCTTGTACCAGCAAAGGATAATTCTTCTTTACCTTTTCATTTTCGGCAACGTCACTATTCAGGGCAAGTGCACCAATGGTAAGCCCTTTAGCATCAATACTGATCTGCTTTAAAGGAAGATTGTTGATGTCGACAAGTCTTTGTGGAGTGGCTACCCCTTTTTTCATCAGGTCAACCAGGTTAGTACCTCCGGCGATAAAACTTGCACCAGGGTTTTTTGCCAGTACGTCCAGTGCAGCTTTCACTGAAGATGTTCTTGAGTATTCAAAATTGATCATGATGATTTCCCTCCTTTTTTTACTTCCATAACTGCATCAACAATATGTGGGTATGCTCCGCAGCGGCAGATATTACCACTCATGAATTCCTGTATCTCTTCCCGGCTGTTGGCATGTCCTTCCTGTACACAGGCAATGGCCGACATGATTTGTCCCGGGGTACAATAACCACATTGAAAACCATCATGGTTAATAAAGGCTTCCTGCATCGGGTGCAGGTTGTCACCATCGGCAATACCTTCGATCGTAGTTACTTTCTTTCCATCATTCATTACTGCAAGTGAAAGGCAGGAGTTGATCCTTTTACCATCCACATGTACTGTACAGGCACCGCATTGACCATGGTCGCATCCTTTTTTTGTACCGGTCAGGTGAAGTTGTTCCCGTAGCAGATCCAATAAAGTAACCCTGGGCTCAACTGATAACTGATGTGCTACTCCGTTCACTTCTATTTTTAGATCCATTTTTTCAAAGAAAGAAGCGATCTTTTCATCATGCTGACCAGCTTTTACCAATACCGGGGAAGAAATGGTGAGTGCAGCCATGGCAGTTGTTTTCTTGAGAAAATCCCTGCGGCTGTCTTTTTGATCCTGATTATTCATAAGCAAAATGTATGATTGAATTTAGCTCATTCGATGTTAGCAGAAAAACTTATTGTCCAATAAATGATGCTTTGTGAGTGATTATTATTGTTTTATATAAATCATCCTGAACAGGAAACTGAATTCTTATCTTTGCGCCACTTTAGAATAATGACTGCCATGACCCGTATTTATTTTGACAATGCTGCTACCACCGCCCTTGATAAAGAGGTGCTGGATGCTATGATCCCTTATATGACCACTTATTTCGGGAACCCATCTTCTATTTATTCTTATGGAAGAGAATCAAGACTGGCCATTGAAAATGCAAGAAAAACGGTTGCGAAGATCCTGAATGCCAATCCCGGTGAAATATTCTTTACCAGCGGCGGCACAGAAAGTGATAATATGGCGATCGCTTCAGCCATTCATGACCTTGGCTGCAGGCATATCATTACTTCACCCATCGAACATCATGCGGTATTACATGCAGTGGAGCATTTTGATCATGATGATGTAGTGACCAGCAGCTTTGTAAAAATTCTTCCTGATGGACATATTGACCTGGAAGACCTGGAGATACAACTGGCTTCACATAGTGAACGTTGCCTGGTATCACTGATGCATGCCAATAATGAGATCGGTAACCTGCTTGATATTTATGCTGCGGGAGAGATCTGCAAAAAGTACAATGCCATTTTTCATTCAGATACAGTGCAGACGGTAGGCCATTATAAAATTGATCTTAGAAGTAAGCCGGTTCATTTTGCTACTGGGGCAGGACATAAATTTCATGGCCCCAAGGGTGTAGGTATTTTATATGTGAATGATAATATCAAGATAAAGCCCATGATACATGGGGGAGGGCAGGAAAGAAATATGCGGGCCGGTACTGAAAATGTATATGGCATTGTTGGTTTTGCCAAAGCGTTGGAAGTGGCAGATGCCAATATGGAAAAAGAAGCTGAAGTGATCCAGTCGCTCAAATCTTACATGATCGAACAACTACAACAACATATCAAAGGTGTACAGTTCAACGGTGATTATAAAGGAAGAAGCCTTTATACAGTGTTGAATGTTTCTTTCCCTAAGACAGAGAAATCAGAAATGATCCTTTTTAACCTGGATATGCAGGGCATCTGTGTATCAGGTGGTAGCGCCTGCAGTAGCGGGGCTGATGTAGGCAGCCATGTCATCAGGGCGCTGAACAATAATCCCAACCTTGTTCCGGTACGTTTCTCCTTCTGCAAGTACAATACAAAAGAAGAGGTGGACAAAGTTGTAGGTTTACTAAAAGAGATGATCTAAATCGCTTTATTTACCGTTCATCCCAAAAATTTGATTTATTACGAAATATTCGTAGGTTTACGAAAATTTCGTAGAAATGGAAAAGCTCACCCATTCAGAAGAAGCTACCATGCAGGCCGTATGGCGTCATGGTGAAGGCAATGTAAAATCATTCATCCAATACTTAGATGAATCGCTTCCTTATACCACTGTGGCATCGGTGATCAAGAACCTGGAGAAAAAAGGTTATCTCAGCAGCAGGCTGGTGGGGAATGCCTATTTATATAAACCTGTTGTATCAGAAGAAGCGTACAAGAAGAAATTCATGGGCCATGTGGTGAAGGATTACTTCGATAACTCTTACAAGGAACTGGTAAACTTTTTTGTGGAGCAGAAAAAACTATCTGCCAAAGAACTGAAGGAGATCATACGGATGATCGAAGAAGGGAAGGGTTAATCTAAAATCAAACAATCATGCCTGCGATCTTATATTATATCATCAAGTTGTCTATTGCCCTTTGCGTGGTGTACCTTTTTTATCAACTGGTATTACGCAAACTCACATTCTACAATTGGAACCGCTGGTATTTATTAGTGTACAGTATTCTGGCATTTTTTATTCCTTTTATCAATATAAGCCCGGTGATCAATAACAGTGAATTAGACTCCAGTACATTGATCAACTGGATACCGGTGCTGGAAGGAAAAGCAATGGAAACAACGACCGTTGTAGCTGAACAAGGACCTGATGGATGGAAACTTGTAATACTATTTATTGCAGCCGGCAGCCTGGTATTAGCGGGCCGGTTATTACTACAGTTCTTTTCTTTCAGCCTGTTATTACAAAGAGCCGAACTGATCGAAAAAGGAACATTGAACCTCTATCATGTGGATGACAAGATCATTCCGTTTTCGTTTGGTAATTCCATTTTCATCAATCGAAACCAGCATAGCGCCGATGAGTTACAGGAGATCATTGCCCATGAGTTTGTACATGTGCGGCAACGACATACCATGGATATCATCTGGGGAGAGATCCTGTTTATGCTGAACTGGTATAATCCTTTTGCCTGGTTGATCAGGAAAGCAATACGACAGAACCTTGAATTCATTGCAGACAACCAGGTGATCAGAAGCGGGATGGATAAAAAACAATACCAATACCTGCTTTTAAAAGTAATCGGTAACAATCATTTTAGTATAGCCCAGCATTTTAATTTTTCGTCACTTAAAAAACGTATAGCCATGATGAACAAACTCAGATCAGCCAAACATAATTTGGCAAGATTTCTTTTTATTTTACCAATTGTTGCAATTATGCTTTTTGCATTCAGGAATGAGTATAAGAAAACAAACCGTTCTGAACAGACAATTAATAAAACAGAAACGAGAGACACCTTATCTGATAACTTACCGGCAGACTATAAGGCCTTTTTTATTAAAAATCCCGAAATAAAGGATGTTTACTGGAACAGAGATCCATACAGGATAACCATAAAGCTAAATAATGGTGAAAAGGAAACTTATAACCTGGGAAGAAATGAAGAAGTGCAAGTTGCCGAAGATAAATATGGGAAACTACCGGCAGGCCCACCGGCACCACCTCCATCTTTGTCAAATGATACAACTCCGGTAGTAGGGGTAACTGCTCCTCCCATACCTGCGAAAACTAAGCTGCCAGAAAATGTGCAGCGGATATCTGTAAAGAATGATGAAGCCACAGTTTGGTTAAAAGATGGTAAAAAAGAAAGCTATGATCTTTCTGATGCCAAAGAGAAAAAAGAATTTGAAAAGAAGTATGGTAAGATACCGCCTCCACCACCACCTCCACCACCACCCCCACCTGTACCGGCAATAGCAGAAGGAGGTATGATGAATGAATTTTTGGAAAGGAACACAGATGTAAAGAATGTAGGCTGGGTTTATAACAGGGACAACTCAGTTGCCATTATTCACATTAACAAAAAGGACGGAAGTACTGAGTCATTCAATATTAATAATGACGGCGAAAGAAAAAAGGCGGAAAGGAAATACGGAGAGTTGCCAATACCGCCACCGCCACCACCGGCTCCACCTGCCCCGGAAGTTGCTATCATTTCTACAGGTAAAACCAATAAGGATATAAAGAAGCTTAATGTTACCGATAAAAAAGCCATTGTTCATAAAAAGGACGGAACTGTTGAACGTTATGATCTTACCAATAAAGAAGCAAAGAAAAAGTTTGAAAAGAAGTACGGCAAGACCTATTCTGTTTCAACGGTAGAAACAAGGCCTGCAGTTGCTGTAAAGCCAGTTGTTTACATAACAGAAGCAGATGTTGCAAGTACTGTTGTTACTACAGTAGAGCCTGCTATTGCAGTTACACCTATTGTTTATTCTACAGTTGCTGATAAAACCGTTGTTACTACAGTCATGCCCGCTATTTCATCTAAAGTGGATGTAGCTGCAGTTGTAGTAGATGATAATGTTGCAGTTGTTGGTGGAGAAGAAGATATTCTACTGACCATCACAAAAAATACAACCAGGGATGAACTGAACAAGCTTATCGAAAAAGTAAAGAGCCAGGGATATACACTTGAATATGATGAGATAGAATATAACGATAACGGGAAACTGGTGAATATTTCAGGAATGGTAATATCAAAGATCAGCCGTAATAAATTTGTGGCTAATGATTTTGAGAAACTGACCGTATCAGTGATCAAAAAAGATGGAAAATCTTTTTTCCGGATCAGTATAAAAGATAATAAAACAGCCCTTTGACCTTTGCCTTTGCTTGCTGACTACCCGGGTGCAGATGAAATTTGTATCCGGGTATTTTATTTATAGATAGTACCAGGGATTTCTCTTTGCGGCCCATATATATTTTCGTACATTCCTCCAGAAGGCCAGCACCATGTAAATAATGATCGGGGAGCCCATAGTGAGCAAGGAAGTGTAGATGAAATATTGCCTGATCTTGGTAGTGGCAATACCCAACCTGTTGCCAATGGCTGAACAAACCCCGAAGGCATTCCATTCAACGAAGCTTTTGAACCTGTTCATGTTGCTAAATTAAAAAATTAGGTTAATCGCTGCAATCGTAATTATCCACCCATCGGATTTTCGTATTTTTGCAGCGCTTTCAAAAAGTCAAATTATACTACATATGGTTTTCGATCTGGATCTCATTCAAAAGACATACGCTGAATTACCCGCTAAAGTTGAAAAAGCCAGGAAGGCACTGGGCCGACCCCTGACACTGGCTGAAAAAATATTGTACACCCATCTCTGGAAAGACGTTGAGCTAAAGGAGTTTACGAGAGGCAAAGACTATGTGGATTTTGCCCCGGACAGGGTAGCCATGCAGGATGCCACCGCACAGATGGCTCTTTTGCAGTTTGATACTACCGGCCGCCAGAAGGTAGCTGTTCCTTCCACAGTGCATTGCGATCACCTGATTCAGGCCAAGATCGGTGCAAAAAAAGACCTGGAACTGGCCATTGAGACCAACCGGGAGGTATATGATTTTCTTTCTTCTATTTCAGATAAATATGGCATCGGTTTCTGGAAACCGGGTGCCGGTATCATTCACCAGGTAGTGCTGGAAAACTATGCTTTCCCGGGCGGTATGATGATCGGAACTGATTCACATACACCTAATGCCGGTGGTTTGGGAATGGTAGCGATAGGAGTAGGTGGCGCTGATGCAGTAGATGTAATGGCAGGTCTTCCATGGGAGCTCAAAATGCCAAAACTGATCGGTGTAAAACTGACTGGTAAAATGAGTGGCTGGACCTCTGCCAAAGATGTGATCCTCTGGGTTGCCGGGCAACTGACCGTAAAAGGTGGTACCGGGGCCATTGTGGAATATTTTGGTGAGGGTGCCGATAGCATGAGTGCTACAGGTAAAGGAACCGTATGTAATATGGGTGCAGAAATAGGAGCTACCTGTTCACTGTTTGCCTATGATGAAAAGATGAGTGCTTACCTGAAAGCAACAGAAAGGACAGAAGTAGCTGCACTGGCTGATGCCGTAAAAGATCATTTACGTCCGGATGAAGAAGTATATGCTGATCCTGCAAAATATTATGACCAGGTACTGGAATTGGACCTGAGTACATTGGAGCCTTATGTAAACGGACCTTTTACACCTGACCTGGCTACACCAATTTCACAGATGAAAGAAGCTGTTGAAAAAAATGGCTGGCCTGCAAAGCTGGAAGTTGCTTTAATAGGTAGCTGTACCAATTCCTCTTATGAAGATATCAGCCGTAGCGCTTCAATTGTAAAAGATGCGGTGAGTAAAGGATTAAAAACAATCTCAGAATTTACCATTACCCCGGGTAGTGAGCAGGTACGATATACGATAGAAAGAGATGGTTTTATAAAAGAGTTTGAGGATGCCGGTGGAGTAGTGCTTGCCAATGCCTGCGGACCATGTATCGGGCAATGGGCAAGGCATATTGATGACCCAAATAGAAAGAACACCATCATCACTTCCTTCAACCGGAATTTTGCAAAGAGAAATGACGGATTAGCAAGTACTCATGCATTTGTTGCCAGTCCTGAAATTGTGACGGCATTGGCAATGGCAGGAACAATAGCCTTCAACCCACTCACAGATAAACTGAAGAATGATAAAGGAGAAGACGTACAGTTGGAAGAGCCAACAGGGTTTGAATTACCGCCCAAAGGATTTGCAGTAGAGGATGCCGGTTACCAGGCACCTGCTGAAGATGGAAGCGGTATTGAAGTAAAAGTGGCTCCTGATTCAAAACGTCTTCAGTTACTGGAGCCTTTTGCTCCTTGGGAAGGAACTGATCTAAAGGGGTTACGGTTACTCATCAAAGCAAAAGGAAAATGTACGACTGACCATATTTCTATGGCGGGTCCGTGGTTGAAGTTCAGAGGCCACCTGGATAATATCAGTAACAATATGCTGATCGGTGCTATCAATTATTATAATGATAAGACAGATAATGTAAAGAACCAGTTGACTGGTGAATACGGAGCAGTTCCTGCCACTCAGCGGGCCTATAAAGCTGCGGGAATTGGTACGGTGGTAGTGGGAGATGAGAACTATGGTGAAGGTTCATCCCGTGAACATGCGGCTATGGAGCCAAGGCATTTGGGAGTGAGAGTGATACTGGTTAGAAGTTTTGCCCGGATACATGAGACCAACCTGAAAAAGCAGGGTATGCTGGCATTGACATTTGCCAACAAAGAAGATTACGATAAGGTACAGGAAGATGACAGCATTGATGTGAATGGATTAACTTCTTTTGCACCGGGAGTACCGCTTACTGTTGTACTGAACCATGCAGATGGAAGCAGTGATGAGATCACCGTGAACCATACCTATAATGAGCCACAGATCGAATGGTTTAAAGCAGGCGGAGCATTGAATGTGATAAGGGCTGAGTTTGCGAAAGGATAAAAAGATATTTGTAGATATACTTAATGCCAGCCAATAGGTTGGCATTTTTGTTTGCTATGGATTTTCCACAAGTTAATCAAACTTAGAATGCTGTAAATTAGCTGATGCTGATTAACCACGCCGAGTCCGCTTAACACAAGACGATTCAGGGAGACTCGGGGGGAAGAATAAGATCAGGATCTTTTTTCGAGTATTAATGATAATGAAAACACAAATACGATTAAACTCTGTTGTCCCGCATGGTGTTAGTGGGCCGGAAGCCGGAGCAATGAATATAATCTATGAATTTCTGCTAAACGAGTATAGGCAAAATGCATATAGCTACATTAGCATTAACCAAATAGGAGATGATTTAAATGAAGTAATAATAAAGAATGGCAAGCAAGTTTATCTTAATATTCGATATCCTTCACCCAAAGATTTTGAATTAAGAGAGGATGAAGATAAAAATCGCATAAGACTGGAGATAATTCATTCCGGATTGATGCGTCTAGCCGAAAAAGAAAAAAAATTAGATATTCAATCATTGCATGGAATTAGAGATAAAATACTAGCTAATAAGTTTTCTTTTGATTTTGTTTGTAAAACGTATGAGAATAAGAAGAACAAAAATTTAGGTGCTAAACTAATTGTTCGTCCAGAAACGAATCGGTTTAAATATTATGTTCAAATTGAAGAAAGAGGACAATTAAAGTGTAAGATATCTATATATGAAGGAAGTACATCCGGTTATTACATAGCAGACCTATTTAAATTTGGTAAGTGGAAGAATGATAACAATTTTGTTCTTACTGGAAAAAGGCACGACGTCGAAATACATATTTATATTGATCAGTGTAAGGCCGAATACGTAAATCTGACACCGTATGAAAAAGCTCCATTTTTTGAAATGTTTCGGTCGGATATATCTTCGGAAGAAAAAGAAATAGCTATTAAGAATTTTGAGCATTCTCTTCCTTCAGCGATTAGAGCAATTATTAAAAAAGCTGATAATCAGTAGTTATGCTTCTTAAGCATAAGCTTTCCTATTCTTAGATGAGTCTCATTTCATGGCTTTGCGCATGCGGGCTAGGCTGGGAATTAAGGCAATTAAATTCAAAATAGATTTATTCAAATAACTGCAACTGCTTTGGTTTATGATGGGGAATTGTTTTCAACGGAATCTTTTGATTCTTTGTCGTATCAATCAGATAGACTTTACTTTCCTCGTAGCGGGATAAAACAATGATCTCTGTATTGCTGGCATGTGGTTGAAACAATTGTTTTACCAGTTGCGGATCGTTATTGTTTTTAGAAAGATGTGAAAGGAATAAATGGCTTAGATGTTTAGAACGATGTTTCAAAAAAACTTCCAATGCCTGCTTATTACTTAAATGCCCTTTGCCTCCGCTGATCCTTTTTTTAAGTACCAATGGGTAGCTGCCATTCTCCAGCATTTCTTCATCATAATTTGTTTCGAGGAAAACAGCATGGCAGCTTTTAAAATGGCTGATCAATTGTTTGCAGGGAGTGCCAATATCTGTAAACACACCAATATTCACCTGGTTAAAGGAAACAGTGAAACTATAGGGATCAACAGCATCATGTTTTTTTGCAAAAGGTACCACGGTCAATGCACCAACCTTTACCGGGGTATTATCAGAAAATGTAAAAGACAGTTTTTTATCCAGCTTTATCCTTGCTGATCTTCTTGTAGCATCAGTAATATATACAGGCACTTCATATTTACGGCTGAATACGGCAACTCCTTTGATATGATCACTATGTTCATGCGAAACAAAAAGTGCTTTTATGGATCCGGGTTTTAATCCCTGCCTCTCCATTCTTGTTTCTATTTCCCTGCAGGAAATACCGGCATCCACCAGGATGGCTTCTTTTTCAGTTCCTATATAATAGCAGTTCCCATTGCTGCCGGAATTCAATGATGCGAGATACAAAGTCATTATTGCAAAGAAACTATTTCCTGCGGTAAAAGTTCAATGAAACATGATTGGCGAAGAAGGGTTTTTCGCTTATTGTAAAAAAACCGGAGTTGTCCTTTTTAAAGCACATGGCTTCACCCTGGGGTTCCAGTGTATAGCCTAATGAAATGGGCTGTCGTTTCAAAGCATCAGCGATAGATTCGTTGGTCTTTCGTTTCCAGTAATACACACTCAGGTAATTTTTTAGCAGGATCTCTTTTCCATCGGGGGATATAGCTGCGCCACAGATACCAGATACCCTTGTGGTAGATTCTTTTACTGCGGTCATTACCGAGGATGTGCTTTGCGGATAGGGGAGACGATATACGGTAGAAAGGCTATCCCTTTTGGTGACCAGGTAAATATCTTTTGTTGCATCATCTACAAACATGGCTTCACAATCATGAGATCCGTCGGGGTAAGTAAATCTAATTTTTTCCCAGGTATGCACCGTATCGGTTGCCGATAAAGGCTCCGGAAAACGATAGATGGCATATTCAGCATATGATGATGTATTGTCGCCTGTTTCAGCAATATAAATGTATGGCTCACCTGCTGAAGGTCCGTTGCCGATAGCCATATCTTCCCAGTCGCGGTTCATAGCTCCGTTTATATAGACCTTATTGACAACAGTGCCATTATGCGATAAAAGAGTGATCTCGGGTGGGTTGCCGCTATCTTCCTGTATCCAGCAATAGCCATCATTCTTTTTACTGTCAGCAATGCCGGAAGCCTCATCAATATTGCCCGGAACAATATTGACCGTATCAGGCAATATCTCAAACGGAAGCGCTTCAGGTAATACACCTTCCACCTCCTTTTGACAAACTGCCAGGGCCAAACTTGCCGTTGTAATAAAGAAAACAGACTTCATAAATTGTTTGATCAGTCGGATATACTTCAAAATTTCTGCTTTAGAGGACGGGTTAACGGGTACAACCTTAAAAATAAAAAAAATGTCCCGGGTTGCAATTATACAACGGTATAAAAACAAAAAAGCCTGCAACATAGCTGTTACAGGCTTTGCATGAGCAGGATAGCCTATTTGGCTATCGATTTACTGCTTTTCATTTCCAGCTTTGCCAGCAAACGTTCTGTTTGTAACTCTGTAGATGAATAATAGAGCTTCAATGCTCTTGTTTTACCAGTGAGTTGATGTGAAAGATTGGTGACCCGGCAATGCATAAGCGGGGCCGGGCTTTTATCATCCAGGAACTTCCATTCTTTTACAATCTTGTCATTCATGTCTTTCAGCGTTACGATTCGGTTCTTGCCAACTTTTCCGCAATGAAAATATTGCACACTGATCTTACTCTGTGCTGTTGTTTCATTTAATGTAATGGTACTGGCCGTAAGAATATCGCTTCCATACTTTTCAGTCACCAGTTTATCATCCAGGTAGATCCGGAATCCTTCACCTCCCCATTTGTTTGGAGTAAAGGAAAAAAATGCAAAACTGCATAGGCCCACCAATAGGGCAATGATCTTTTTACTTTTCATGATTTTACTTTTTATGGTTTGAAATGCTTTAATCAGGTTGACGGTACAAATAGAGCCCTTTAACCGGCCTTTTCACAAGAGCTTTGATGAAATGAAAGGCTGGCTTGATGTATTGCAGTATATGCCCGGAATAACTAAGAATGGGCAACCCTTTTAGCCTAAAAAGCGATACAGAGGAAAACATCAGTAATAATTATGAAAGGAAATGTATTCAGTAAGCTTTTTATTTTTTGTTTTGTTTATGGCTGCAGTTGCCATATTGCCCTGGCACAGGACGAAAAAAAGGAAGCAAGGCCTACACAGATATTCAGTTCAACCAAAACCATCAATGCCCGTACCACTGAAGTAACCGGGAAAGGGAAACTTGACTTTAATGTCACCCACAATTTTGGCGATGCGGCAGGTGATAATGGCGGCATCAAACGGTTTTTTGGATTGGATAATGCGGCCGATATCCGCATCGGGTTCCACATCGGAATTGGTGACAAAACAGATCTTGTTTTAGCAAGGGATAAGGGTGCCGGTACAGTACAGTCGTTATACGAGATCGGGATCAAACAGCAATTACTGCGACAAATGGATAACGATCCATCACATCCTGTTTCAGTGGCCGTATATGCCAACACAGCTATTTCGGCACAAAAGCGAAGCCCTTTTGATGACCAGGATAATAGTTTTACCAACCTGGGAGACCGTATGAGTTATGTGCTGCAACTGATCGCAGCCCGGAAATTCGGTAATATCAGTGTGCAGCTTAATCCTACTTATGTTACAAGAGGGTTGTCTATTTCTTACGATCAAAACTCTTTTTTTGCATTGGGCGGGGCTTTGCGTATCCCATTGATCAGCAACCGGCTGAACCTGGTGGTCGATTATTTTCACCCCTTCAGAAAGCAATCGGTCAAAGATTCTTTTCTTGTAAACTATAATCTGCGGTATTATGATCCCCTGGGAATTGGTTTTGAGATACTTACATCGGGACATATCTTCCGGTTGAACTTTACCAATGCCACAGAGATACTGGAAAACAGGTTTATTCCCCGTACCATATCCAGCTGGGGTAGAGGGGAATTCAGATGGGGGTTCACTATTTCAAGAAAATTCAGCTTATGGAGACCTTAGATCTATCAATATTATGGTCTTGTAACAGGCAACCATTATTTGTAACTTAACGATATAGAGTAAACTTTACACAGTTTTGCTAACACCAGATGAACTGACTTACCATGTTGATGCCTGCGGGGCAAACAGCAGGGAGAGCCAAAAAATTATTTACAGCTCTTTCTATGGTTATGCTATGGCCATCTGTGATCGTTATACAAACAACCAGGAAGATGCGATTGAGATCTTAAATGACGGGTTTCTGAAAATTTTTAAGGAGATACACAATTTTACACCGGCCTATAGTGATGTGGTAAGTTCATTCAAAGGCTGGTTAAGAAAGATCATGGTCTATACAGCTATCGATCATTTCAGGAAAAATCATAAGCACCAGATGGTCACTTCATTGGATAATGTGGTGTATCATGTACCTGCTGCCAATGAAAAAGCCACCAGTAAACTAACATATGATGAGATCATCCGGTCGATACAGGAATTGTCACCCGGGTACAGAACTGTTTTGAACCTTTTTATAATTGAGGGAATGAGTCATGAAGAAATAGCTGAAGCACTGGATATTTCTGTGGGCACATCCAAATCAAACCTGTCAAAAGCAAGAAGACAGTTACAAAAAATATTGGTCCGTAATAATGAAATAAAATCAGCAAGAAATGCAGTTTGAGGAATTTGACGATAAAATAAGGGATGCGGCAGAACATCATCACCCGGCTTATAACGAAGGAGCATGGGGGAAGATGAATAAATTGCTGGACAAACACCTGCCACAGAAGAAAAAGAGGAGAAGAGGATTCTTCTGGTGGATCTTTTTACCACTTCTTTGCGGAGGTGGTATTACATGGTATGTAACTACACAAGGAAAAAATAAAACCACATTGGCTTCGGGTTCGGCAACAGAGCAGCAGGTAAAAATATCACCTGCAGAACAATCAATATCAAAGGAACAGGATAATAACAATACAAAACCTGAAACTGAAAACCAAAAGGGTATAACCGAAAAAGAACAAAGTACAACTCCACTTACCGATACCAGGCAACAAGAAAAGAATTTTATAAGTGCTGAAAAGAAAAACGAAAAGACTGTAACACTATCCAAGTCATCAATAAAGCCTGTATCCAGTCAACCTGCTAACAGGAAGGCGAATAAGCAAAATGTTGACGGAAATATTACAGCCAGTACCAAACCTATCCGATCAGATATAAAAGACAAATCATTACAGGAACCTGACCTTGTGACAAGAGAAAAGAAGAATACAGGTATTAACAAACAGCCTGATCGATCACCGGCAAATACAAATGATCCTGTATCAATTCCGGATGAAGAAAATAAAAACCCTGTTAATGCAAACGAAATAAAGCAAAAAGAAGATTTAACTGCTATTGATCCTGTTTCGGAAGAAAAGACAGAAGATTCAATTGCTGCCAAACAGGGGAACGAAGAGCAGCCTGATAGTACAGTGACTCAATCAGAAAAGAAAAAAAGCTCTGGGAATAAAAAACAGAAAACATTTTTTATTGGTTTATCAGCCGGTCCTGATCACAGTTTTATCAGGGATTTGAATAAAGGCAAAACAAAACTATTGACAGGTATCGGCGCCGGTTTAACATTCGGCGACAGGTTAACGATCAGAACCGGATTCTATATGGTTGATAAAGTGTATTCAGCCGCACCAGCTGATTATAAGGCTCCGGCAGAATTTTATAATTATTACCCATACCTGGAAGGGATAGATGCCAATTGTAAAGTTTACGAGATCCCGGTATCGGTGATGTATCACTTTGGTAATAAAAAACAAAAGCCATGGTTTGCTTCTGCATCACTTTCATCCATATTAATGAAAAGAGAAACCTATGATTATTCGTATCGATATTATCCTGCAGGCCCTCTTTACAATAAGGAAAATACAATACGGAATAAGAACAATCATTTCCTTTCCACTTTCACTTTATCAGGAGGTTATCAGCAAAAGATAGGAAACCGTTTCTTTTTTATGGCTGAACCTTATCTGAAACTGCCTGTGAGTGGTATTGGTTACGGCAAAGTAAAACTAAGCAGTGCCGGCTTACTATTTACTGTTGGTGTAAAACCTTTTGGAAGAAAAAAATAACCTGCACAACAACCGAATCGATCCTGCTTTATTCAACCACTGATGAAATAATTTTCTCAGTGGTTTTTTGTTGCTCACCAAAAAAATATTTTTTACTGGCAACCTGTTTTACTCAAACACCGATTGAAGAGTAAAATAATTTTGTGAAAAAGATACCTGCTTTAACCATCATCACCAGCACACTGATTCTAATAACTATTTTTTTGGCCTGTAGTAAAGGTGGTGGAGGAACCAATCCTCCGCCTGATCCATGTAGTGGTGTAACTGTTGTAGTAAACGGATCTGCAGTTAATCCAACTACAACAGGGGGTAATAATGGAAGTATCAGTGCAACGGCAACGGGAGGAAGCGGTATTACTTATAGTATCAATGGTGGTACGTTTCAATCAAGCGGAAATTTTACCGGGTTAACTGCAGGCACATATACTATTAGTGCAAAGACAAGCAGCGGATGTACCGGTTCAAAATCTTTTACACTTACTGACCCTGCTAATCCCTGTGCCGGTATAACGATCAATGTGACCGCTACAACTACCAATCCATCTGCACCCGGTGCTTCAGACGGATCTATCACTGCAAGTGCAACAGGAAGTTCAGGGTTTACCTATAGCAAAGACGGTACAAATTTTCAGGCAAGCGGTACATTCAGCAATCTTACAGCCGGATCTTATACGATCACTGCAAAGGATGCGAATGGTTGTACAGGATCAGCCAATTTTACATTGACAGATCCAAACCCTTGTAGTGGTGTAACGATCAGTGTAACCGGAACTACAAGTAATCCATCTGCACCCGGTGCATCTGATGGATCTATTACTGCAAATGCAACAGGAAGTACAGGATTCACCTATAGCAAAGACGGAACAAATTTCCAGGCAAGTGGTACATTCAGTAACCTTACAGCAGGGTCATATACCATTACTGCTAAGGACGCAAATGGTTGTACAGGATCGGCCAGCTTTACATTAACTGATCCTAACCCCTGTGCAGGCGTTACTGTTGCTGTTACCACCAACATAACTAATAACACGCCATGCCTGACCGCAAATGGATCTGTTATGGCCATGGCGACCGGCGGTCTGGCTCCTTATACTTTTAGTAAAGATGGTGTCAACTTCCAGTCATCAGCCACATTCAATAGTCTTGCAGCAGGCAATTATACTATTACTGCAAAAGATGCTAATAGTTGTGTGGGAACAACCGGTGCTGTAGTGGGTAATTTACCGGCCGGGCCATTGTTCTCCGCTGTTCAATCAATGATGCAAACGAATTGTGCCCCATGTCATAATAATACAATACAAAATGGAGGAATGAACTGGACAATTGATTGCAATATTGTAACATTCAAAGACAGGATTAAAGCAAGAGCCGTGGATGCCAATCCATCATCGATGCCGCCTACCGGTTTGTTACCTCTTTCTGAAAGACAAAAGATCATCGATTGGATCAATGCAGGAGGAAAGTTTACTGATTGATCCCGATATATACTGGTGTTGGTTTACGGAGGGATTGTACATAATTGTCGGTCCCTCTTTTATTTTTCACCCCAGCGAAAAGTTCTGATACTAAACCCGGCAAGATCAAGCACCCTGTCTACCACTGTTGCAGCAACATCTTCAATTGTTTTAGGTTGGCTATAAAAAGAAGGTGTTGCCGGACAAATAATTCCTCCGGCCAGGCTTACTGTTTCCATGTTACGGATATGAATGAGATTGTAAGGAGTATCCCGTACCACACAGATCAGTTTTCTTTTTTCTTTTAGTATAACATCAGCTGCACGGCTGATGAGGTCGTTCGAAATGCCTGTGGCAATTCGTCCCAGTGTTCCCATGGAGCAGGGTATAATGATCATGGTTTCAAATCTACCAGAGCCGGATGCAAATGGCGCTGAAAAATCATTTCTTGAATAGAAGTTTAAGCCGGTGTCTTTCCATGACTCATCCTGCAGTTCAGTTTTCCAAACCTCTTTTGCATTCTCGGTCATTACAACGGCTACTTCTTCCCATTGTTCTGGTATGGCTTTTAGTTTATTCAGAAGCTGCCTGGCATAAATTGAACCACTGGCTCCGGTGATCGCTATTACTACTCGTTTCATTTTAGAATTAACTCAAACTTAGATTAAAAGTTGACCGAAAGTACCTGAATTTACGCAAACGTTTGCCTTGATTTGATCTGCACTTTTTGGTCATAAACCAAGTTGAGTGTAATCAATTTCTTGTGTTTTTGATACATAATTTGTTGTGCAAGAGTAAAAATGACAATTAATTGTTTTGTGTTACTATTTTATTAACGATATTAGTTTTGAATTTTCATAGGATAAGGTTTAATGGTTAATGGTTTTTGATTAGGCCCCCCGATTTCACATCGGGGGTTCTTTATTTTAAAGCATAGCCCGATAATAAAAAAGCCCATTTCAAAGAAATGGGCTTTTTGTGTCTGCATCTTTTATTTAGAATCCTTTTTTCTCGTTTGCATTACCAGCTGGTTTTTGTGTATTCTGATTACCCAGGTTGGTCAATATCCAGTTGGTCATTTTACTCCACAGGTGGAAAGTAGTGTTATCTGCCATACCACTAATACCATGATTTTTATTAGGGTAATAAGCACTTTCAAAATCGATATTACTTTTTACTAATGCAGTGATCATTTGCGTCGCATTTTGAAAATGCACATTATCATCAGCTGTTCCATGTATGATCAGGTATTTGCCCTTTATCATATCAGTGAAGTTGATGGGCGAATTATCATCGTATCCTTTCGGATTTTCCTGAGGTGTACGCATATACCTTTCCGTATAAATATTATCATAGTATCTCCAGGATGTTACCGGCGCTACCGCAACCGCAGCACTGAACACCTCATTGCCTTTAGTGATAGCCAGGGAACTCATAAAACCGCCATAGCTCCATCCCCAGTGACCGATATGTTCTTTATCAATAAAAGACATTTTACCAAGATAAGCGGCCGCATCTATCTGGTCTTCTATTTCAAACTTACCTAGCTGCAGGTAGGTTTTCTTTTTAAATTCTTCACCACGAAAACCGGTACCGGTATTGTCCACACTCACTACAATAAATCCTTTCTGCGCCAGCAATTGATGCCAGGAGCTTACAGCACCAAAACGATCGCCTACCTGTTGTGAGCCGGGGCCACCATAGTTGCAGAATAACACCGGGTATTTTTTAGAAGGATCAAAATTGGCAGGTTTCAGCATCCAGCCATTCAGCGTATCGCCTTTGCTGTTCGGCACACGGATGAATTCAGCCTTACCAAAATTATATTCATCCATTACTTTTTTCAGCTTGTCATTCTGGTTCACAGATTCTGCAAATTTTGCAGAAACATCTTTTTTTCTGCTTACAGCGATATCATACAAACTTGTTGTTTGTGGGGTATTGATAGTACTATAGAAATCGTAAAACTTAGTGAAGTCATCGTTGATATCTACCCGGTGCCAGCCTTCACCGCTGGTGAGTTGTGCTGTTTTCTTAGCTGCAAAATCAGCCACAAACAGGTTCCTGTCCATCGGGCGGGGATAAGCCATGGTATAAAAGATCCTTTGCCCATTTTCATCTACACCATTTACACTGGCCACATCATAATCACCTTTTGTGAGCAAGGTTTTTGTTTTACCATCAAAGCTGTAGAGATAAAGATGACGGAAGCCATCCATCTCACTGGCGAAGATCATACTCTTGCCATCTTTTAAAAAGTACCAGTCATCGTCAATATCAATATAATATTTGTTCTTTTCTTCATACATCACAGATGAAGCCCCGGTTTGTGCATTTGTCATTAACAGCTTCAGATTATTCTGATGACGATTCATCCAGAACACTACCAGTTGATTATCATCTTTAGTCCATTTGATACGGGGAATATAAATGTCACCCTGCTCATATTGTGCCTTTACATCTTTACCATTATTCACATCATAAATATGAATTTCAACAACAGAGTTGTCTGCACCGGCCTTGGGATATTTATAAGTGTATTGTTTGTTGTAGGCATCATCAAACTCAGTAAACTGGTATTCTTTTACATTAGATTCATCAAAACTGTAATAGGCAAGATGATTCCCGTTCTCACTCCACTCATAGGCGCGGCTAAAACTGAATTCTTCTTCATACACCCAATCACAGTTACCGTTGATAATATGATTCCACTTCCCATCTGTGGTGATGGCTTTAGTAATGCCTGAAGCAATATTATAGAGGTAAAGATTGTTATCTTTTACAAATGCAATACGGCTCCCGTCGGGAGAAAAAGTAGCATGCATGATCTTATCTGCATCCAGCTTCACTGTTTTCTTTGTGGCAATATCATGCAGGTAAACAAAAGATTTTGAAGAGCGGCGATATATCCTTTCAGTCCCGCTTCTTACCAGCAATAATTTTTTATCACTACTCAATAAATAATCACCCAGGGATAATTTTTTACCATTTTCATCTTTTACGTCTTCTGCTTTTACATAGTCTTCCACATTTTCACCGGCAAAGCCGCGGACAAATTCACCCCGGAAGGTTCCTTTTTTATAAATGTCTTCAAGTGTGATCTCTTTTTGCTGGGCCATTACTGCCAGCGGCAATACAAGCAATAGCAGGAAAATCTTACGCATAGTTTCTTTTTTGAGGGTTAAATGTACAGGAATCACAATTAATGTACCCACCGTACAAATAAAAGACGGCATCCGAATAAGGGATGCCGTCTGCAAATCGTTAAATTTTATTTTGCTTCAGCCATATCAGGAATGGCTTCTACTCTATATTCTCCGGCATCCAGCTTTTTCTTGGTTTCAGAAAATGCTTTTAGCGTCAGTTCAATATCTTCATCTGTATGAATAGCTGAAGGGATCAATCTATAAATGATATGTCCTTTTGGAATAACAGGATATACTACAATAGAGGCAAAAATGCCATAGTTCTCTCGCAGATCCATCACCATCGCCGTAGCCTCAGGTACATCACCTTTCATGTATACAGGTGTAACTACTGAATCAGTTTTGCCGATATCAAACCCTCTTTCTTTTAATCCGTTCTGCAATTTCATTGCATTGCTCCAGAGTTTTTCTTTATACTCCGGATGGTTGCGCAGCAGTTCCAGTCTTTTAAGGTTACCAATTACCAATGGCATCGGCAGGCTTTTGGCAAAGATCTGTGAGCGGATATTGTAACGGATATAATCAATGATCTTTCTGTCGCCGGCAATAAAAGCGCCGATAGAAGCCATTGATTTGGCAAAAGTGGAAAAGTAAAGATCGATCTGGTCCTGCATTCCCTGTTCTTCACCGGCACCGGCACCAGTTTTGCCCAGTGTGCCAAAACCATGTGCATCATCCACCAACAGGCGGAAATCATATTTGCCTTTTAGTGCAGCAATTTCTTTCAGGCGACCCTGGTCACCCGCCATACCGAATACACCTTCGGTGATAACAAGAATGCCACCTGCTTTTTGTTTTTCGATGAGAGCGGTAGCTCTTTGTAATTGCTTTTCCAGGTCTTCCAGGTCGTTGTGCTTGAAAACATAACGGTGACCTGCATGCAGGCGAACGCCGTCAATAATGCAGGCATGGCTTTCGGCATCATACACAATTACATCATGACGGCTGCACAATACATCAATGATGCTGACCATTCCCTGGTAACCATAATTAAGCAAAGCCGCATCTTCTTTCATTACAAAAGCAGCCAGTTCGGCTTCCAGTTGTTCATGAAGATTGCTGTTACCACTCATCATACGGGCACCCATGGGGTAGGCTAGTCCATATTCTTTGGCGCCATCGGCGTCTGCTTTTCTTACTTCAGGGTGGTTGGCAAGGCCCAAATAATTGTTCAGGCTCCAAACGATCATTTCTTTACCGCGGAATTTCATCCGGCTGCTGATCTCTCCTTCTAATTTTGGAAATGCGAAGTATCCATGTGCTCTTTCACGGTGTTGCCCAATGGGGCCGTAATGCTTTAATAAGCGTTCAAAAATATCTGCCATATATTGATTGGGTTAACTGATTCTGGTTGGCGCAAAGGTAAGGTTTTCAGCGGTTTAAAGGTGCTGAACTTTGTCAGGATTTTGTCACTGGAATTGAAGGGGTTAGCGAAGATTTTATACTTTACGGCATTATCATCTCACCTAATCCACCAAACCATAATAAATAACCTGCAATACCACCAAACAGACCTGCTAATATAAAAGTGAATCGTTGAGCTATCGGGATAAATTTGAATATTACTGTAAAGAGAATAATTGCTCCTGCTAATGCAGTGATTGTGACAATCGTTGCCTCAGGCAAACCAAAATATCTTGCCAATTTGACCTCATCACCTCTTGTTAAGAATTGCCCATTGATAAAATAGTTGCTGACCCAAATAACAAAATTTGCTGTTTGCCTTAACCAGAAAAGAGTAATGAAAATAATCAACCATTGTTTCAAATTGAGTTTCGATGCTGACTGAAATGATCTGCGAAAAAAAAATAAAAGGACCAGCCCAATAGTGCCTGTAAGTATTGTTTGCACAGGCCCGCCAAGTGTGATAAGCATTCTTTCTTTTGGATCAGTTAGTTTACCATTTATTAGAAGTATGTCTATGGTTGACATGTAATTGATCCTTGCATGATAACCCAATGCTTTTGCTGTAATGTAATGGCCTGCTTCATGGCTAATTGTCCCGATGATTGTTGAAGCCATGAAGCCCAAAATCAACATATAAAGCAACTGCCATTTTACATTATAGGTTATTTGTATAGGCAATACCAAATTTATTTAAGTACTATTGCTGATCAGCATCGTCCCACTTCAGAAGAACATTTGCCACACTTGAATGAACTTGCTGGGCTAATAAAGCTGCAAATGATACATCATCTAATTTAGTTTCCTGAGTTTTTAAAGTTAACCAGAGTTTTTTAAAGGCTGACAGCTTGCCCTCATCATATATGTTTGCTGCAGCCTTATGCCACCTGCATTGATACCAGCCGTAATTCCGTGGATATTTTTGAGCAATCTCGGCATAATACATATCAAGATCGCTAAGTGTAGTATACTTTAATGTTGATTTATCAGTAGATGATACTACCATTTTCGGAAAAACAGTTAATGCAGGTAATAGATCAGGTTCATTTTCTGCGATATAGCTGTGAAGAAAAATATTTACAAATAATTCTCCCATCCAGTTACGTTGCATCACTAAACTATCTTGTATATGATAGGCATGACCTAATTCATGGATCGCCAGTAGATCAAAGAAAGATTCCATTGTCAGGTTGCCGGTTTTATCAGTATAAGTCTCTGTAATTACTTGGGCCAGTTCTTTTGGCATTTGATCTAAAGGGGGAATAAAGCTTTTCCAAAAATCATTGTTTTCAGCTGCTACAATAAGTGTTTTGTCATTGGTGTAATGTGGCATACCGTAAACCATTGAACCGGCGTAATTGTTCCAATCCTGCGGAGAAAGTACCAGGAGAGTTACAGACGGAGTAAAATGAATATTCTCTTTATAGAAATTTATCACACGGTCAAGTTGTTTTGCCATGCGATTGGCTTTGGCCTCACTTCCGGAACTATAATATACCTGCGTTTGATGCCCTTTCAATGGCTTTAGATCTTCATAAGCCTGCGCATAGGGAGTATAATGAATAATACAAATAAGCAGGAATGGAAACAGAAATTTAAGGGATCTCTTTGATGCCTCTTGAAAGCTGAAATGTGTCATTTTGAACTTTTTTTCAAAAGTATCTTTCCTGCATGCAGCCGGAATAGTAAAAAAAAGACATTTTAAAGGCCAATATCTTTTTGCATTCTTAGAGGTGTTGAGAGAAGTTGTTGTTCAATGACTGAAGGATTAACTCCTGCAAAAACTTTAAAATCCCTGATCAGGTGCATCTGGTCATAGTAGCCAGCCTCGTATGTTATTTTGGTCCAGCTAAGATGGGGGAATGCTTCATGCATTCTATAGGCTTTGGAGAATCTTAGGATGCGGGCATAGGTCTTCGGCCCCATTCCAATCCTTTCATTACATTTTCTTTCGAATTGTTTCAGGCTTAAACATGACAGTGATGCTATCTTCTCGATGCTCATATTGCCATCGTTTTTCAAAAGGGTTCCCATGGCTGAATCAAACGGTAAGATCTCTTTAAGTTTAGTTGCTTTATGTAAAAGGAACTTTTCTACAATATTCTTCCCTTCTTCAAGTTGAGTTATATGTTGAAGCTGTTCATTTACCAGGCGCATTTCTTTGCCAAAAAAATCAATAGCATCAAAGCCGCCATCAAATAGTTCATTCATGGGTATTCCCAGCATCCGATGCATCCCACCCGGAAGAAAATCGACCCTTATAGCCTGGAGTTGTTTGAAAACTTTCACATTCACCCTTGAGAACTGGGGGCCGGTTAAAACGGTAAGAGGTTGTGTATTAAAATCCCCTTTTTCTGTTCGCCCCATAGCCACCGGATCATTACAATAAAACAATAAGGATTGAAACGGGGTAGGAGGATACGGCGTTACCACCTCGTCAAGTCCTTCTGGCAGTATGGCCTTTACAGTGGAAATATTCAGAATATATTCCCGTAACGAAGGATGTGGCTTGTATATTTTAACCTCCAATTTCCAGTTGATTTTTTGGGTGTTACTAACATATAAATATACCTAAATCAAAAGAACAATTTTAAAACTATCACCAAGAACTATCTCCTGAATAATAATAGTCTCCGGGTATTTGTCCACTGATTATTTATGCTTTGATAGCTTAGAAGTTATTCTGTAAATTTCAGTTTCTAAAACCTTGTAATGAGAAAACCATTTTTACTTGCCCTTGTTTCGTTCTTTTATTCGATCTCTTTTTCACAGGACCTGGGTTATTACCTGCCTGCTAATACGAGTTACAACCCTTCCATCCCCAAGCCCAAAGACATTATTTACCATGAAGTGGGAGAGTGGCATATCACTCATGACCGCCTGGTGAATTATATGAAAGCAGTAGCTGCTGCTGCCCCGGAAAGGGTAAAACTGGAAACAATGGGTTTTACCTATGAAAGCCGACCGCAGGTATTGCTCATCATCACATCTCCATCCAATCATAAAAAATTAGAAGAAATAAGGCAACAGCATATATTATTAAGTGATCCTTCAAGATCATCTTCTGTGAATATTGACAATATGCCTATTGTGGTGTGGATCGGACATTCCATCCATGGCAATGAACCTAGTGGTGCCAATGCCAGCCTGCTTACGGCCTACTACCTGGCAGCTGCACAAGGAAAATATATTGATGACCTGCTGGAACATGTAGTGATATTGTTTGATCCTTCCTTTAACCCGGATGGGTTACAGCGTTTTTCCACCTGGGCTAACCAACATAAAAGTAAAAACCTTGTTGCCGATCCTGCATCCCGGGAATTCAATGAAGTTTGGCCGGGAGGAAGGTATAACCATTACTGGTTCGATATTAACCGTGACTGGTTGCCGGCAGTACATCCTGAAAGCCAGCACCGCTTAGAGTGGTTTCATCGCTGGAAACCGAATATTCTTACAGATCATCATGAACAGGGTAGCAATGCCACTTTCTTTTTTCAACCGGGTGTGCCTTCAAGGGTTAATCCTTTAACGCCGGAAAAGAATCAGCAACTAACAGAGAAACTGGCGGCCTTTCATGCCCATTCACTGGATAGTATTGGCTCCTTATATTTTACCAAAGAGAACTATGACGATTTTTATTATGGCAAAGGATCCACCTACCCGGATATTAATGGCTGTATAGGAATCTTGTTTGAGCAGGCAAGTTCTCGGGGCCATGCCAGGGAAACATCCAATGGCTTACTCACTTTTCCCTTCACAATTCGCAACCAGTTTGTAACGGCATTGTCCACCCTGGAAGGGGCAAGGGTATTGCGCAAAGAATTTTTGGCATGGCAAAGGGAGTTTTATAAGAATGCTGAAAATGTTTCGGGTAATGTAAACGGTTATGTGTTTGGCGATAAAAATGATGAGGCAAGGACCAACCTGTTTGTGCAAATGTTATTGAGACACCAGATACAGGTCAATGAACTGGGCGACTGGAAGAATAATGAGTTTGAAAAAGGGAAAGCCTATGCAGTTTCTTTAAAACAACCGCAAAGCACATTGATCAAAGCCATCTTTGAGAATGTCCCTGTTTATAAAGACAGTTTGTTCTATGATATAACGGCCTGGAATATGCCGCTTGCATTTGGACTGCCTTATGCGGCTGTTACAAATGAGAAAAATGCTTTTGGAAAAAATGTAACAGATGTTCCTGCTGTTGGACATTCAACAACTCCTTCTTTATCATCTTATGGTTATTTATTGGAGTGGGACGATTATTATGCACCGGCGGCTTTGTATGCATTACAGGATATGGGCATCAGGGCTAAGGTGGCTGGCAAACCTTTTGAGATGCCGATAGCAGGTAAGAATATGGCATTTGATTATGGAACGATACTGGTACCTGTTACGATGCAAAGTATTTCCGCTGAGGTCATTTACCAAAAGATAACTGCACTGGCAAAGGAATATGGGTTGAAAGTATATCCCCTGGCAACAGGATATACAACAGAAGGGATCAATCCCGGTTCTTCTAATTTCAACGCATTAGAAAAGCCTTCCATTGCATTGATCACCGGATCAGGAGCTAATCCCCTCGATGCCGGTGAGGTATGGCATTTGCTGGATCAGCGTATGAATATTCCTTGTGTACAACTGGAGCAATCCACTTTTAACAGAACAGACCTCAATAGGTATAATACTATTATTATGGTGGGTGGTAATTATGGTGAAATAAGCAAGGATAAATTGAAGGCATGGGTGCAGGCAGGCGGTACTTTGATCGTAACAGAGGAAGCCGTTTCATGGGCTTCTCAGAATGGTATCAGTAATATCCGTTTTAAAAGAGTGAGGCCTGCTACTGATAGTGCTGACCGGCTTGCTTATGTGCAACGGGAAGAAATTGAAGGGGCGCAGCAAATGAGGGGGGCTATTTTCCGTGCTGATGTTGATCTCTCACATCCGTTGGCCTATGGTTACAACCAGCCAACTGTGAGTATGTTCAAAGCAAATAAGGTCTTCATGCAGAAAAGCAAAAATCCTTTTGCTACTCCGTTCTATTTTGGCAGCAATCCTTTACAAAGTGGCTGGTTAAGCAAAGAGAACC
Organism: Chitinophagales bacterium; assembly: GCA_020636575.1. GTDB lineage: Bacteria > Bacteroidota > Bacteroidia > Chitinophagales > Chitinophagaceae > JJ008. The sequence goes on along the minus strand of JACJXP010000006.1, from coordinate 64,987 downwards.
TGGAAGCTGTAAAGAATTCAGCATCTGTTATTGTAAATGCAGTGGGTGGTGGCCGTGTGATCAGTATGGCGGATAATCCAAACTTCAGGGCTTTCTGGCTGGGGGGTACCAAATTGTTCATGAATGCTATTTTCTTTGGTTCTACCATTTCAGCAGCAAGCAGCCGGGAAGAAGAATAAAGAAATTATTCACATTCTGTTTTTATGGAAGATCATTGGCACTTAACAATGCTAAATAATCTTACTTTAGCCGACTAAATATTTTATTACGTCACTTAAATTTTGAGCACTATGATTAAAATGCAGGTAATCGGAAACTTGGGTAAAGACTGTGTGGTGAACACAGTAAATGGTAAAAATGTTATCAATTTTACCATTGCACATACTGAAAGATATAGGGACAGCCAGGGTAATCAACAGGAAAAAACTACCTGGGTTGATTGTGCCTACTGGACAGATCGTACAGCTGTAGCACAATATCTCACAAAAGGAAAGCAGGTTTATGTAGAAGGGCAACCGGAAGCCAGGTCATTTCAACGTAATGATGGCACACCCGGAGCATCTTTATCACTTCGTGTAAGGGAAGTACAGTTGCTGGGTGGAAAAGGTGATAGCGTAGGTGGCGGATATCAGCCTTCTAATGCTGTTGCTTCAGGAAGCAGTAATGTACCAGCACCCGGTGATATTACTGAACCGGTGGATGATCTGCCATTCTGATTTTGCAACCCGATAGTTCGATGAAATATAAAATGCCCTGCTTGACGGGGCATTTTTATTTTGTTTCTTTGCCCATGCCTGAAACAATTTTTACATACGACCAGTTATTTCAATTCACAAATAATATTTTCAAAAAAATAGGCTGTAGTGATGAACATGCTTCCACGGCTGCCAGGGCTTTGATTGCTGCCGATCTGCGGGGCATCGACTCACACGGCGTTGCCCGGCTAAGCGGTTACGTTCGTTTATGGGAGGCAGGCAGGGTAAATAGCCAGCCTGATATAAAAGTTATATATGAGTCTCCGTCCACTGCTGTTGTTGATGGCGGTAGTGGCCTGGGCCTGGTGGTGGCGCCATTTGCTATGCAGGTAGCCATTGAAAAAGCTAAACATGCGGGCACCGGCTGGGTAAGTGTACAGAACAGTAATCATTTTGGTATTGCTGCCCATCATGCCATGATGGCCCTGGAACATGATATGATCGGCGTTGCCATGACCAATGCCAGTCCCTTGGTGGCACCTACCAATTCAATTGATAAAATGCTGGGAACAAATCCTATCGCAGTAGCTTCCCCTGCTGGTGTAGAGCCGCCTTTTATAGCTGATTTGGCTACCACTACTGCTGCAAACGGAAAGCTGGAAATATTGCAACGAAAAAATCAATCGACCCCAGATGGATGGGTGCAGGATAAGGATGGGCATATAACCAATGATCCATTTATATTGAAGAAAGGTGGGGCATTATTGCCCTTAGGTAGTGATGCTGATCATGGTTCGCACAAAGGGTATGCATTGGGAGCCATTGTAGATATTTTTTCAGGGTTGCTCAGCGGCGCCAACTATGCACCATGGGTGCCGCCATTCCCTGCTTATGTGCCGATGCCGGCAAAACAACCCGGAAAAGGGATAGGTCACTTTTTGGGAGCTATGCGTATTGATGCCTTCCGCCCGGCCGATGAATACAAAAAGCATATGGATGACTGGTTAAAAGGATTCCGTAATTGCCGGCCCAAAGAAGGTGAAGGAAAAGTACTTGTACCAGGGGATATTGAAAGAGAGTTTGAAGCAGAGAGAATGAAAAATGGTATTCCTCTGATGGATACCGTAGTGAACGATCTGCAGGAAACTGCTAATAAATTCAGTATTCAGTTTACCTGATGATCTTTATGCCTTTCAGCATTTATCTTTGCAAACCTGCTTGCTGATTTTTCGATCTATTAAAACCTCTGTTTGTTGAAATGGGCCATATATTTCATGGCGGAAACAGGTGGCAATAGTGTTTAAATAATAATTCACACAATGAAAATTATGAAGTTTGGCGGCACCAGTGTGGGCCGCCCGGAGCGTATGCAGCATATAGCTGCCATGGTCACTAAGGAAACAGAACCGGCGATTATTGTATTGTCGGCCCTTTCTGGCACTACCAATGCATTAGTGGAGATCGGTGAACATCTTTCCCATGGCGACAAGGCTGCCGCCAAAAAGAATATTGATCAGTTAGAAACACACTATCATGATTTTATCTCCCAACTGGTCACAAAACCGGAAGCTTCCGAAAAAGCGAAGGCGATCGTTGCGGAACATTTTGAGTTTCTCAATATCATTCTTCGCATATCCTTCAGCGAGGCATTGAGTAAAGATATATTGGCGCAAGGCGAATTGTTATCTACCAAACTTTTCAGCTGTTACCTGGAAGAGCAAAACATCGATCATGTACTATTGCCTGCATTGGAGTTCATGACGATTGACTCTAATGATGAACCGCAGATCGGAAGTATCAAAGTGAAACTCTCCCAGCTATTACAAAAGAACAGCGATAAAAAGTTATTCATCACACAAGGTTATATCTGCAAAAATGCAAGAGGAGAGGTGGATAACCTGAAAAGAGGAGGAAGTGATTATACGGCATCACTCATTGCTGCAGCTATCGGGGCATCTGTTTGCGAGATATGGACAGATATTGACGGCATGCATAACAACGATCCACGGATAGTCAATAGAACGGTACCTGTTGAACAGTTAAGTTTTGATGAAGCTGCAGAGTTGGCTTATTTCGGGGCAAAGATCCTGCACCCGGCATCTATCTGGCCGGCGCAAACGTATAAAGTACCGGTTAAATTATTGAACACCATGCAGCCCGATGCTAAAGGAACACTGATCACAGAAAAAGCAGGGAGTGTTGGTGTAAAAGCAGTGGCTGCAAAAGATAATATTATTGCTATCCGGGTAAAAAGCAGCCGCATGTTACTGGCTTACGGTTTCCTTCGAAAAATATTCGAAGTTTTTGAAAAATACCGTACACCTATTGATATGATCACTACATCAGAGGTGGCAGTATCCTTAACGATCGATACAGATGCATCGCTGAATGATATATTAAAGGAACTGGAACCATTTGGAACAGTTGAGGTAGATAAAGACCAAACCATTATTTCCGTAGTGGGAAATGAAATATCAAGAACAGAATCCATAATAAAAAAGTTATTTGGTTCTATTATGAATGTACCGGTAAGGATGGTAAGTTATGGCGGCAGTCCCCACAATATATCATTACTTATACCTGCTGAATATAAAAAACAGATATTACAGCAGCTGAATAAGGGTATGTTTAATTTGTAAGCGGATAGTTATAGAACAAATGAGAGCATGGCTTTCAATGCGTCTATTAGCTCATATAATAATTTGTTAATATGACGAATATCATACTTTTCCGAAATCTTTGACGTTAGATTTAAGAGCAAATTATCTTCATGCGTTATTTTTCGATTCTACTCGCTGTACTTCTGCTATTTAATCTTGATAACTGGGAAAATGATTTTGATAGGGCAAAAGAAAAAGCTGCGAAGGAGCATAAACTGATTCTTCTTAATTTTTCAGGCTCCGACTGGTGTGTTCCTTGTATAAGAATGCGAAAAGAAATATTTGAGAACAATAGCTTTACTGATCTTGCCAATAAAGAACTTATCCTGGTAAATGCGGATTTTCCCCGTCTTAAAAAAAACAAGCCATCCAAAGAACAACAGGAGAAAAATAATGCACTGGCTGAAATTTACAATTCAGACGGATCTTTCCCCTGCACACTTCTTCTTGATGAAAAAGGGAATACAATTAAAAAATGGATAGGCTTTCCTGGCCAGGACCCAGAAGGATTTATCGCTGAATTGAAAAACACTATTCATGCCGGCAACAGCAAGTGACATTTTAGAAATACCCACAGTTGAAATACACCGTAAGGTAGTGAAGCTGATGGGTAACCGTTTTGAACTTACAGTACTGCATCCGGATGAAGAAATTGCAATGGCTTTGATTGACGAAGCGATCAGTGAAATAAAACGGATCGAGGCCCTTCTTACCACATTCAATGAAGAAAGCGAAACAGCGAAGATCAATCAATATGCGGGTATTGCACCCGTTAAAGTAAGTAAGGAAGTATATGAGTTGATTGAAAGGTCCATACGTATTTCGCATGTTACACAAGGTGCTTTTGATATAACTTATGGATCTGTTGATAAGAACCTTTGGAATTTTAACTTATCTATGAAAGAACTTCCTGATCCTGCTTTGGCTAAAAAATCTGTTCATCTCATCAATTACAAGAACATAGAATTGAATGCAAAAGAGTGCACCGTTTTTCTTAAAATGAAAGGTATGCGGATCGGGTTTGGTGGTATTGGTAAGGGGTATGCAGCTGAGAAAGCAAAATCATTATTACAATCAAAAGGGATAAAATGCGGAGTTGTGAATGCTGCAGGCGATCTTACTGCCTGGGGCAAACAACCCGGTGGCAAGGAGTGGACAATCGGTATTGCAGACCCGGATGCTGCCAGGCATCCTTTTTCATACCTGGATATTACTGACCTGGCTGTCGCCACATCGGGTAATTATGAAAAATATATAATGATCGATGGGAAAAGGTATTCTCACACCATTGATCCCAAAACAGGTTTGCCTGTTACAGGAATAAAAAGTGTGACCATCATCAGCCTGAATGCTGAAATAGCTGATGCTATGGCCACTCCAGTCATGATCATGGGCATAAAAGCAGGCCTGGATATGGTAAACCAGGTCAATGGACTGGAATGTATCATTATTGATGACAACGATCATATACACACATCCAAAAACATAAATCTGAAATGAAGAAAAACAAGATCCCGGGAATTTTTCTCAGCAGTTTCCCTCTCACATTGATGCTGGTCTTATTTTCCTGCACCCCCGTTAAAGAGTATCAAAAAAGCATGCTGAATGACAGTGAAATGGTACTGGGCGCTAAAAAAGTAGAAAAGACTGAAATGAGTTTTCAGACCTACAGGGAAGGTGCATCAGGCGCCAATGGCGGCAAGACCGGTGGCGGCTGTGGTTGTAATTAATTTATCAAAACTAAATCAGCATCATGAGAAGAATTTGTTTGTCCGTAACAGGAATATTATTAAGCCTGTTTGCATCCTTTGCTCAAACCCCTTCAAAAGACAGCAGTTCATATAAAAGCAGGAAACTCAGTTTTGAAGAGGCTAATCTTGTATCGAGTTATTACCGGCAGGATGGTGATAATGCCGCAGTGACCGGTGGTATCGGATCAGAAAAGCTGACCGATCTGTCCAATTCTATTGATGTCCGGTTTATAAAATGGGACAAAAGATCCAGGAAGCACAGTTTTGATATTGAAGTAGGTGTTGATCATTATACTTCTGCTTCTTCAGATCAGATCAACCCGCAGACTATTTCTTCAGCATCCCACGCTGATACACGGATATATCCATCTCTCAACTGGTCAGTAGAAGATGAGAAAAAAGGGACGACCTTTGGAGCAGGGTTATCTTTCTCAACAGAGTTTGATTATCAATCAGCAGGGTTAGGCCTGAATTTTTCAAAGAAAACAGCAAACAGGAACGGAGAATTTACTGCAAAAGGACAGGTATACCTGGACAGGCTAAAATATATTTTACCCGTTGAGTTAAGACCCGGCGGAGGTGGAGGTGGAAATGGTGATGACGAAGGAGAACATTACCCAACAAAAAACAGGAACTCATATAGCGGATCACTGTCTTATTCCCAGATCATTAATCAGCGGCTACAGGTCATGTTTATTGCCGACCTGGTTTATCAGCAGGGATACCTGGGCTTGCCTTTTCACAGGGTATATTTCCTGGATAACTCGGTAAACATTGAAAAGCTTCCTGATCAAAGAATAAAAATACCATTGGGATTCAGAGCAAGTTATTTCCTTGGTGACAGGGTCATTCTTCGGGGATTCTATCGTTACTATACAGATGATTGGGGAGTTAAAGCACATACTGTAAACCTGGAGACACCTATAAAGATCAATCCATTTTTGTCTGTATCTCCTTTTTACCGGTATTATACTCAAACAGCGGCTGATTATTTTATGCCGTATAGAAATCACAAACTAACGGATGAGTTTTATACCAGTAATTACGATCTGTCCAAGTTCAACAGTAATTTTTATGGCGCCGGGTTCAAGATCACTCCACCCAAAGGTGTTTTTGGAATACAGCGATTGAATACACTGGAACTCCGGTATGGACATTATACGAGAACAACGGGAATGAATTCTGATATTGTTTCACTTCACCTGAAGTTCAAATAAAAAAAAGCCCTGATCAATTCAGGGCTTTCAATTTATTTCTACGATCATTTTAGATGATCAGTAATGCATCTCCATAACTAAAGAAACGATATTTGTCCTTGATGGCTTTTTTATAAGCTTCCATCGCTAATTCATAACCCGCAAATGCACAGGTCATGATCAGCAGGCTGGTTTTGGGTAAATGAAAATTGGTAACCAGTGAGTCTGCAATACTGAACTCATAAGGCGGATGGATAAACATATTGGTCCAGCCCTCAGAAGGTTTCAATAATTTTTGTGCAGTGAAGGAAGACTCTAAAGCCCTCATGGTTGTAGTTCCAACGGAACAGATACGATGGCCATATTCTTTGGCCCTGTTAACAACCTTGCAGGCGGTATCATCAATATGATAATACTCGGCATCCATTTTATGCTTGCTGAGATCTTCCACTTCGATCGGGCGGAAAGTGCCAAGGCCTGTGTGGAGAGTAACTTCTGCAAAACGGATACCTTTTATCTCTAATCTTTTAATGAGTTCCCGGCTGAAATGCAAACCTGCAGTAGGAGCGGCTACGGCACCTTCATGCTTGGCATAAACAGTCTGGTATCTTTCTTTATCTTCTTCGTCCGGTTTACGTTTAATGTATTTCGGTAGAGGAGTTTCACCTAATCTTTCCAAAACTGCCCTGAATTCTTCTTCAGTGCCTTCCCACAAAAAACGGATAGTACGGCCACGGCTGGTTGTATTATCAATTACTTCCGCCACCAGGTCCTCCTGTTCACCGAAGTATAATTTATTGCCCACACGGATCTTACGGGCAGGATCAACGATCACATCCCACAGGCGGTTGGGTTTGTTGAGTTCTCTTAAAAGAAACACTTCGATCTTGGCACCGGTTTTCTCTTTTCGTCCGTACATACGGGCAGGGAAAACTTTGGTATTGTTCACTACAAAACAATCCTTATCGTCAAAATAATCGATGATGTCCCGGAAATGTTTGTTCTCAATTTCACCGGTGTGGCGATGCACTACCATCATACGGGCATCTTCTCTTCTTTTGGCCGGATTTTGAGCAATAAGGTTTAGGGGAAGGTCGAAACGGAATTGTGAAAGCTTCATGAGTTAATAAGTGTTTTATATTAAGTCTCATGACACAAACCGGGTGAAGCCGGGGTGGTGATCCTAACCGGCCTTACGGCGCCGGGTTTGGTCAGATACGACTAATGCTGTAAAAGTCCTTTTACAGGCGGGCAAAGGTACATTTTTTTCAGGCTGTTTACTTAGTTCTTGTGCACATTCTTTCCCAAAGAAGATCACCTAAAAAATCTATATTCTAAATGAATGATTTTCAAGTTGTAATATCTATCAGGCTACATAGCCTTTTGGTACAGAGGCAATCAGCTGCCTGGTATAATCGGAAGAGGGATGTTGGTAAATATCTTCTGCTTTTCCTGTTTCTACAATTTCCCCGTTGCTCATCACCATGATACGATCACTGATATAGCGGATCACCGACAGGTCATGAGAGATAAAGATCACTGTAAAACCAAACTCTTTTTTCAGATCATTCAACAGGTTCAGTACCTGTGCCTGTACACTTACATCCAGTGCAGAAACGGATTCATCGCAAACGATGAATGAGGGATTCAAAGCCAGGGAACGGGCAATCACTATCCGCTGTCGTTGCCCCCCTGAAAATTCATGAGGATAACGGTTATAATGATCGGGTGAAAGATCTACTTTCTGTAATAGTTCAGCTACTTTTTCTTTTAACTGTCGCCTTGAATGGATGCCATGCACTTTCATAGGTTCTGCAATAGCTGATCCGATGCTGATGCGGGGATTCAGGGAAGAATAAGGATCCTGGAAAATGATCTGCATTTCTTTTCTCCGGCTTATCAGTTCTTTTTTACTGATTGATAACAGATCCGTTCCGTTATAAAGGATGCTACCACTGTGTGGCTCTACAAGTCTTAAAAGTGTCCTCCCCAATGTAGTTTTGCCGCAACCACTTTCGCCAACCAGTCCCAGCGTTTCTCCCTTATAAAGATCAAAGCTTACATTGTTCACTGCTTTAATAAACTTGCTGGGTTTGCCAAAAAATGTTTTTTCTGCAGGAAACCACACCGACAGATCTTGCACTTTCAGCAATACTTCCTGTGATGGGGCGGTTGCATTTTTAGCAGCGGATGTTTCACTTTTTTCTATGGTATCTGGCAGGAGCATGAAATCGCTAATAACCGGTAATCGTTTTCCTTTTGGCTGATCAGCTGGTCTGCAGGCTAATAATGCTCTAGTGTATTTGTGTTGTGGATTTAGAAATATCTCCCGGATAATATTTTGTTCAACGATCTCTCCCCGGTACATCACCAGTGCCCTGTCAGCAATTTCTGCTACCACTCCCAGGTCATGGGTAATAAAGATCACTCCCATGCCCGATTGTTGCTGTAATTCTGTGATCAGTTGCAAAACAGTCTTTTGTACTGTTACATCAAGAGCCGTGGTGGGTTCATCGCAAATTAGCAGATCAGGTTCGCAACACATGGCCATAGCGATCATTACTCTTTGTTTCTGGCCGCCACTCAATTCATGTGGATAGCGGGAATATATTTTTTCAGGGTCGGGAAGTTTCACTTTTCTGAACCAGTTGATCACACCTTCTTTCGCTTCCTGTTTGCTGATATTTTTATGTAGTTGTAATGTTTCCGCAACCTGTTTGCCACAGGTTAATACAGGATTCAACGATGTCATCGGTTCCTGGAATATCATTCCAATCTTGTTGCCGCGGATCTTTTGTAATGTTTTTCTATCGGCTTTCAGCAGATCAGTAGCGCTGTTGTTGCTACCGTGAAAAATAATTTCACCGGAAGAATAAACAGCAGGCGGTGCAGGTACCAGTTGCAGAATAGAAAGTGAAGTGACCGATTTCCCTGATCCGGATTCACCTACCAGGGCTACAATTTCATTTTTATTTACTTTGAATGAGATATTTCTTAGTGCATTAACTGTTTCAGTTGATGTTTTGAAATCAACAGACAGGTCTTTTATCTCCAGGAGTGCAGCCATTTACTTAGGGATCACTTTAATGGCGAGTGATTTTGAAGGGGTGGGATAATAAGCCTCACATACAGCACATACTTGTTTCGAAGTTGTATCTATTACGAAATCAAACTCATCTCCCTCGTTAATATCAGCCGGAAAATTACAGGGGCTACCTAATCTGAAAACATGCTGGTATGTTTTTCCAGTAACATCATCTGTCCAGCTATCTGCTATTAATGAAGTATCAAATCCATCAGTCAGAACACTGATCGTATAATTCATGCAGATACCTTTTATTTCAAGTCTGCCCCGGTAAGCGGCTGCATTTTTTTTACTGCAATCAGAGTTAGAGAGCAGCAAAAATGATATAGCTGAAAGGATAAGGAACTTTTTCATCAGTATGATTTAAAATTTCAGGTGTTTAACAGTCATTCCTTTGTTGATCAGTTGCTTTAATGAGTCAATACCTATCCGTATGTGATTTTCCACATATGTAGAGGTAACGATCTTATCACTTTCCTCTGTCTTGACTCCTTCCGGAACCATAGGTTGGTCACTCACCAGCAGTAATGCACCTGTAGGTATCTTATTAAAAAAGCCAACGGTGAAGATCGTTGCTGTTTCCATATCGATAGCATAGGCCCTGATCTTTCTCAGGTATTCTTTGAATTTGTTATCATGCTCCCATACCCGGCGGTTAGTGGTGTACACAGTCCCTGTCCAGTAATCCACTTCATAATCCCGGATGGTTGTGGAAACGGCTTTTTGCAGTGCGAATGCAGGTAATGCCGGTACCTCGGGTGGAAAATAGTCGTTCGATGTTCCTTCGCCACGAATAGCTGCAATAGGTAAAAGCAGATCGCCAATTTTATTGCTCCTCTTGAGTCCGCCGCATTTTCCCAGGAATAAAACCGCCCTTGGTTTAATGGCAGTCAGAAGATCCATTACAGTAGCTGCAGTAGGACTACCCATTCCAAAATTGATGATACTGATGTTATCTGCCGTAGCACATTGCATAGGTTTGTTTTTCCCTACTACAGGTACCCTGTGCCATTTTGCAAACAGGCTCACATAGTTACTGAAGTTGGTCAGCAAAATATATTTGCCAAAATTTTCCAGTTGCTCACCAGTATATCGGGGCAACCAGTTCTCAACTATTGCTTCTTTAGTCTTCATCCCTGCAAAATTAATCAATTACTTTTGACAGATGATTAGGCTGGAATATCCTGAGCCGGCTTTCAGGATCAAAAAGATGGATGGCAAGGAAAAGTTATTCGATCCTTTACGGAAAAAATGGATCGTTCTTACCCCCGAAGAATGGGTTCGACAAAATTTTTTACAGGTACTGGTGCAGGTTCAGCAATATCCTGCTACACTGATCGCTTTGGAGAAAGAAATACGCTTTGGGGAATTAAGAAAAAGATTTGACATCCTGGTATATGATCAGGATCATCAGCCCTGGCTGATGGTGGAATGTAAAGCAATGGATGTGGATCTTTCAGAAAAAACCCTGCAGCAGATACTCACCTATCATGCAGGGTTACCCGTAAACTGGCTCATTATTACAAATGGGGCAACCACTTATGGCTGGCAAAAAGCAAATGACGGTTTTGTTTCTGTTGATTCGTTGCCTTTAATGAAATAGGGCTAACTACATCTTAAATATGCTCTCGTCAATTGGCACATTCAGCTCTACTTTGTCAAATTTGATACTCAGGATCTCTTGCCCATCTATTTTCTGAGATCTCGACATAAAGAATTTCAGGCCATTAATATCTTTGAGATCATCTGAAAATGTTTCTACTTCCATTTCCATACCATTAATATCTCTTGTACTAACTGTTTTAATGGGCATGCTTGTTTGAGCATCCAGGTAATAAGTTGTTTTTTTTCCTGTTGCAGCATCTGTCAGGATGATTTTACTAGCGTCTGTGCCGTTTATATTCTCAGTGCCTGCCAGTTCCACAGTGTTGCCTCTTTCTTTATAATCGATCAATGGATTAGCCAGGTAGGTCTGGCTTTTTAATTCTGCCAGCTCATCATCAACAACTTCAGTAGGTGATTCTATACCTTCAAATGGATTTTGTTTCCAGCCGGTACCATTATTATAGCAATTAATGATCTTCTGTCCCATCACTTCTACATCCAGTCGCATAGCCTTACCGTTTATGATCTGCAATGTGACAGGAAATGTTATTCCTTGCTGGGTACCTGTACCGGTCATTTTACAGGTTTCAATTTTTTTTATATTGTCCAGGCCTCCCAACGCATCAGCATATTTTTGGATCAGTTCATCAACATTTTGGGCAAAAGTTGCTTGTGTAAACAAGCACATCAATACAGGCAGAATTCTTTTCATGGTTTATTTTTAGTATAAATAAATGATTTGTAAAAATAAGGCCTAAAGCAATAGTCTCATGTTAATTGTCGCTTATATAATTGAATGGTATTTTCATAGCCAAGATATATAGCATCGCAGATCAATGCATGGCCAATGCTTACTTCATCGATCCATGGGATATTTTCTTTAAGAAATTTAAGATTGTGAAGATCAAGGTCATGCCCGGCGTTGATACCGAGTCCGGAATCCTCTGCAATTTTTGCAGCTAATTTATAAGGTTGTACGGCAGTTTCTCTCTCTCCGGCAGCATATTGTTTTGCATAACCTTCGGTATATAATTCGATCCTGTCTGTTCCTGTTTCAGCCGCTGCTTCAATGATCTCAATTACCGGGTCAACAAAAATGCTGACACGGATGCCGGCTTTTTTAAATACGCCAATAATATCCTGTAAATACTTTTTATTTTTTATAGTATCCCATCCATGGTCTGAGGTAAGTTGCCCCAACGCATCAGGCACCAGGGTGACCTGGTCGGGTTTTACTTCCAATACAAGGTCAACAAATTTTTGTTCAGTGCAATTTCCTTCTATATTGAATTCGGTAGTGATGATCTTTTTGATCTGCCTTACGTCATCATAACGAATATGCCTTTCATCGGGCCGGGGGTGTACCGTTACCCCGTCGGCACCAAAAAGTTGCGCATCCACTGCGGCTTTAACAACGTCGGGGTTATTGCCACCCCTGGCATTGCGGAGAGTGGCAAATTTGTTGATATTTACGGAAAGCTTTGTCATACTGTAAAATTAATTCTTTGAGAAGAATGTGAACAGGGCTTCGGCAACTTTAGCTTATCACGGTTATTTATTACATTTAGTAAAAATTATCCTGTATGAAAAAATTGCCTTTACTGTCACTGGCAATCTTGTTCTCCTCTTTTCTTTACGCACAGCCATTTACACTGAAAGAAGAGATAAAACCAGTCAAGCTTAATTTTTACAAATTCAACCCACCTGACCAGCCCAAAGCAAAAGGGCAATTGAATGTTACCAAAATAACACAGGTAAAAGACACCATGTATTTTTTTGCGAACCAGTTAAGCATTTACTCACCGGTGTATGTGGGGGTTACTACTGATGACAAAGGTGATGCGTTGGAGATCCGGCTTTCAAAACAGAACTGGACCAATGCCGACCGTACTGGCTCTACGGGCAGCAGCGGGCATTGGGAAGATAAATTCAAGACAGAGAATGATTTTGGTATAATGGTTATTGCTAAAAATAAGCCGGTAACTTATTCACTTGTTGTCTGGAACGGAGACGAAGTGAATTTTGAAATACCTTCTGTCTTTTCTAATGATCCTGCTGCGGCCGACAAGAATGCGGATAGTTCCAAAGCCGATGCGGGAGGAAAAAAGGGATTTGTACAGGAGTATCTTTTATATATCATTATTGCTTTGCTGGTAGTTATTATTGCAATGATGTATTTCAGAATGAAGAAAAAATAATAAGATCCTGATCTTTAAAACTTATAATATGAAAAAATATTTTTTGATCTCTGTCTTTTTCTCCCTGGCAGGCTACAATGCCTATTGTCAGGATGGAATGGCAGAAGCCATTCAGCAAATGGGCGAAACAGAAATAGAAAATATACAGAACCATTGGGGACACTTAGAGAATATGGGTGAGATCATTTCCGATGGTATCGGCCACCTGAACACAGCTCTTGATATTTATGATAATGTGCATGACATGTATGAGGCTTCCAATGCCCTGGATAATAATGAGTGTGTTCCTGATTTTGGAACTGATGCTACGTCGATGATGCCCAGCAGCTGCGCAGACCAGGCAGGGTGCCAGGAATGTTATCAGCGTCATGTTGGTAATTTGACAGTCGTCCGGAGAAGCCTGGCCCGTATGAGTTGCATCAGGATGAATATCAAAAAATTCACAGATGCTGCCATTTCATTTGGCGATAATGTTTCCGGCATTCATGCAGTGACAGGTCTTGCCTGGCAGGCACAGAGAAGAGAGATCATTGCATCTGTAGATCATTTTAATCAGACCTATGACAGAAAGTATACCGAACTGATCTCTTCATTACAAAGAGCCCTGAATGGGATCAATGAATGCGAGGCCCAATTTGGCATGCGGGATTGGTACCAGCGTTTTGGCTTTATTTATTTTGAGATGATGAAAGAGAAGTACAAACGAACTGACTGATATCTTTTTGTCAGCAAAAGTGTAATTGAAAAGAAAGCTTGAAGACCTATTTCGGATCATACAGGGTGTCCCGTCAGCATGAATACACGGATTGCAGTGTTTTGATCTCTGAAAAAAAGATCAGTATCGGTTATAAAGAGCCTGCACACAAGGTTGTTCATTGGTTAATTAAGGATGTAGACGTATCATTTCTTCCTGGTTCACAACAAACCCGGATTTTTTTAAAAGAAGAATTATCCGGTGGTGCTGAACTGCTGATCAATGGATCTGCAGCGAAAGAGTATATTGAAGAAGTACATACTGAAATAAATAAGCCCTGGCGCCAGAAGAAAACTACGAAGGAGTGGGGCAGGGGGCTTTTCCTGTTATCAGGAATAGCAGGAGCCCTTGTTATTCTATATTTTCTTTTGGTTCCATGGATGGCCGAAAAAATGGCATCCCGGGTATCCATTTCTACAGAACAGGATATTGGTAATTCAGTTTATGATGCACTAGGTTTAAAAGCACGGGAAGATTCAGCCAAAAGCCTGCTGCTGACCGAGTTTTTTGCAGCCATGGATATTCCAACAAAGTATGCTGTTCGTGTAACAGTGGTGAATGATAATGTATTTAATGCTTTTGCATTGCCCGGGGGCCGCATTGTTGTTTATGCTGCGCTGTTGAATAAGATCAAGACTTACCCGGAATTGGCAGCTTTGCTGAGTCATGAGTTTATACATGTCAACAATCAACATACCACAAGGTCAATTTTCAGACGTATGGGTTCCAGGGTTTTTATCAGCCTCCTTTTTGGTCGTATGGGTGCGGTAAGTGCCGTATTAATTGACCAAGCAGATAATCTTCGTTCTCTTAAATTTTCAAGAAAATTGGAGAAAGAAGCAGATGTGAAGGGAGTTGAGCTTCTTATGGAGAGAAAAATTGATCCTTCCGGGTTTTCTGACCTGTTTACCAATCTTAAACAAAATGCCCCGGCTGCATATATGCCGGAAGTATTGGGAAGCCATCCGGATATTGATGCAAGAATAGAGTATATCCGAAAATTATCTTCTGGTACAGTATCAGAAGATAATTTTCATCTAAAAGATATTTTTGAAAAGATAAAAAGTAATGGGACCTCTGCAGCCTATTGAGAGATCAGGCTGTTTTCTTCCAGTTCTTCAATTCATCTTCAGTAGCTGAAAAAATGGCATCTGCATTTTCTGTGATCCATTTTGGCAGGTCCTTGCCAATAAGTGACCATTCGTCATCTGCCTTTTCGACCTGAAAAAAGATCCTGTTGTCCCTCTCAGTACACACATTGACTGTAAAAAGCTCTGTGCCTTGAGTTTTGAGTTTACGAAAATTGTATTCCCTGAGTCGCCCGTCTGTTTTGATCAGTAATGAAAACTGTATCGCCTTAATAAATTCAATGTGCATAGAATGAAATTTCCTTTTTTCATTAACGCAATAAATGTGCTACAGTTAGTGAAAGAAAGGATAAAACTTATACACATTAAGAAATCATGAAAAATTACCGGATCAGTGTGACAGTTCCTTTTGAAAAATAAGGAGTACCATTAAAATCTGTGGCTTGTACCATCCATACATAGGTACTGGTTGATTGTGGTTGTCCATTAATACGTCCATCCCATCCATGTCCATTAATAGAGGTGATGAATACCTGCTGGCCCCAGCGATTGAACACTGCAAACCTTTCAATACTCTTCATACCAACTGCAATGGGCCTTAATATATCATTAAGTCCATCATTATTTGGTGTAAAGGCGGAAGGAACGAAAACATAAGGGCCTGTTTTAAAGACTTTGATAGTTATATAGGCAGAGTCAAGACAACCTTCTTCGCTGGCACCTACCACTTTGTAACGGATATCTTCCGTGCCAATATCAAAGATGGCTATCGGATCAGGAATATTGGCGTCTGAAAGATAATCAGGTGGATACCAGGTATAATAAGCTGCTCCTGTTGCCTGCAATTGCACCGGCTGGTTAATTACCACGGATGTATCAGCACCTGCACCTACATTCATTTTTGGCGCCACAATTACTTTGATGGTATCAATGCCTGGTTTTGGGCATCCCTTTGTGTCATAAGCACTGAAAATAAAGTTTGTAGTTCCCCCGGTCAGGTAGCCTGTTGGATTCAAAGAGGAAGCATTATCGAGGTATTGGGCAGGCGACCATGACCATGAACTTCCGTTGGTAATGCCATGTAATAAAACCGGGGTATTATAGCAAATAGCTGTATCGGGCCCGGCATTAGCAATTGGATAATCAACTGTTGTGACCAGGATATTATCAGTAGCGGCACAGCCGCCTATTACTGCTGTTACCTGGTAATTGGTTGTTGAAGGTGTGATCACCACCGGGTTTTGAATGGAAGGATCAATTATCTGGCCTGTTGGTGTCCAGCTATATTGTAAACCATCGGATATTATTTTTAGTTGTATAGTATCCCCTGTACAAATAGTGGTATCACTCATAGTATTGAGGGTGACAAAATTCACCACATTCACTTTCACAGAGTCACGGTTGGTGCAGCCGTTATCATCCAGGTCAACATAATAAGTTGTAGTAGTAGTTGGAGAAACCGTTGGTGAAGATGTATTAGGGTTGCTGATATTGATCAGTGGTGTCCAGTTAAAGATTCCTGAGGCGCCTGAGTTAAGCGTCAGTATATCTCCCCGGCAAATTAAAGTGTCTTTGAATGCAAGTAGCAGGGGAGGGTTTGTGTCGATAGCAATGGTTTGGTATACCGTGTCACGGCAGCCTCTTGTATCTGTAGCGATCAACCTTACATTTTTAATACCAACTGCCGGGTAGGTATATTGTGGGTTTTGATCAGAAGAGAAATCTGTTAATACAGAGGGTTCTCCAAAATCCCAGTACCAGCTATCAGGTACACCATACACAGAAGTAGTAAGGTCTGTAAAGAATGTAGGTTTGTTCAGGCACATACCAGCCACACTGAAATTCGGATTAAACCCGGGAAATACCCTGATCAATGCTTCAGTAGAATCGGAGCATAATGCATTTCGGTTGATCACCAGTTTAACATGATAATAGCCAATGGCCGGGAAAGTATAGGTTGCGACAGTTGATGTAGATGTATAGATCACATTTCCCAGATCATCTTTGAATTCCCAATCCGTTGTTTGTATCAAGGGACTGGTGGATTGGTTGGCAATGGTAAGTGTTTGAGAGTCGCGGCATAAATTATATTCCGGCAACAGCACTGCCGCAGCAATATCACAATCTGCTACATTGATCTGTATATCTTTTCGTTGTGTGGCGATCACTACGCCGTTCCTGATCTCCTGCACACAAACAGTAACAACATAGATGCCTTCGTCAGGTGCAATACCGGTGATCAAACCTGTATTCGGATTGATCTGCACCTGGGAACCTAAGGGGATATTACTATCAAACTGAGGATTGTTGTAAGGCACCTGCGGATAGGGTGGAGCAGTGGGTGGTTGCGGATTGCCACCGCCTTCACTGGTACTGTTATATGCACCACAAAAGAAGTACTTGAGTTCATCGCCATCATCATCAACGGCTCTAAAGCTATATGTAAATGGATTATTAGCACAAACCACTACAAGATCACTGCCTGCAAAATAAGCACTGATATTATCAGGAGCGGTTCCTAAAGAAGCGATGCCCGGAATTTCAGCTGTATAAGTGGCGCCCACATTACCCGATCCCGGGGCAAGATTATTGATGCCATTGATGCGGTAATTCACCTGGCTGGCAATAATATAACCTTGCGGGCTCGCTGCCAGGGAAACGGTGAAAGTATAATAAGCTACATCATAACAAACAGATGGTGGATTGGAGATACAAGGGTCAGGATTTGTGATGCTTATATTGTCTGTACTTGCAAGGGCAACATTCAGATCTGTTATGCGATTGCCTGTACCTTTATCAAAGATGGAAATGATGGCAGGGTTTGGAAACTGGCGACCACTGTTGCAGCGCTGAAAAAGTTTGAGTGTGACAAAATAGGTGTAATACCCATTATTGAAACCTGTTAACCTATAAAACATTTCTCCGCCGGTAATATGGCTGCTTTTTGCTTCCAATAAAAAGCAAAAAATGAATATTAAGCCTGCAAGCCCCCGTTTCACCATATACCCGCAATTAGTCGTTGGAGAAATCTTTACATCAGTGTCTCTTAAAGTTATGAAATAAACGTTGATATTATTAACAGGGTTGCCGCAGAAGGGGTGTTCTTTTTGGCTCCTGAAAGGCGATATGGAAACAGAGCCTGCCGGAACATAGCTTTAACAGTTAGTTTCCGGCACTATACATATAATAAGTTATTTTTAATTCATGATCTCAAAAATAAAGTTCCTGCTTTTGGCACTTTTCCAGTTGCCATTATTACTCTTTGCCCAGGATTGTAAGCTGATAACAGATAAGGACCCGTTTACACGGGAAATAAAATTATCTACTGGCTTTATATCACTCAGGGGCGGCTCTGTTACCATCGACGGAAACAAAAGTGAGATCGATGTTTTATTTTCTATCCGTGGTTCAGATAAATGTTATGACAATACATCTACTGCTGAGATCTATTTTGAAGGAAGCCGTTCCAAAATGCTGGGCCGTAATGGAGGAACTATGAACTGCGAAGGGCTTTTTCATTTTACATTCAGGAATTCAAAAGCATCGCCAACAACCCTATTGCAAAGGATCTGCACAAAGAAGATAACACAAATCATTTTTATATCGAACGATAAAAAGAAAACCAGGACGGCAGTCACTTTTGAACCGGAGCAGCAGCAGGCCGTAATGCAAATGGCTAACTGCCTGTTAACAGAGGCAAGAAAATTAGTACAATAGGATTAAAAAAAGCCCCGGAACCCCGGAGCTTTTTTCTTACTAACCATTTATTCTATTAATACCTGTAATGTTCTGCTTTGAACGGACCATTCTTAGGAATGCCCAGGTATGTTGCTTGTGTATCGCTTAGTTCATCCAGTTCTACACCGATCTTGGAAAGATGCAGACGGGCCACTTTCTCATCAAGATGTTTAGGAAGAACATATACTTTGTTCTCATAATTGTCATGGTTCTTCCATAACTCGATCTGGGCAAGTGTCTGGTTGGTGAAAGAATTACTCATAACAAAAGAGGGGTGACCGGTAGCACAACCCAGGTTCACCAGGCGGCCTTCAGCCAATAGTATGATATCATTACCATCTACATTATACAGGTCAACCTGTGGTTTGATGGTATCTTTTGTATTACCATAGTTCTCGTTCAACCAGGCAACATCGATCTCAATATCAAAGTGCCCGATATTACAAACGATGGTCTTATCCTTCATTAATTTGAAATGTTCACCGGTGATCAGGTCACGGCAACCTGAAGCAGTAACTACGATATCAGCCTCTTTTACTGCATCCTTCATTTTCTTTACTTCAAAGCCGTCCATAGCTGCCTGCAATGCACAAATAGGATCTATTTCAGTAACGATCACACGGCAACCGGCACCTGCCAGTGAAGCGGCTGAGCCTTTACCCACATCACCATAACCACCTACTACTGCTACCTTACCTGCCAGCATCACATCAGTGGCTCTGCGGATAGCATCTACCAATGATTCTTTACAACCGTATTTATTATCAAATTTTGATTTTGTTACTGAATCGTTCACATTGATGGCCGGAACAGGCAGG
Organism: Chitinophagales bacterium; assembly: GCA_020636575.1. Lineage (GTDB taxonomy): Bacteria > Bacteroidota > Bacteroidia > Chitinophagales > Chitinophagaceae > JJ008. Next base: position 45,399 of record JACJXP010000006.1, on the reverse strand, counting down.
GTTCCTTTTTCCATTCTTTCATACAAACGATGTACACCTGTAGTAGTTTCTTCGCTCAATCCCCTGATATTTTGGATCAATTCAGGATATACATCAAATACCATATTGGTCAGGTCGCCACCATCATCCAATATCATATTTAAAGGACGATCTGCACCACCAAAAAATAATGTTTGTTCAATACACCAGTCAGCTTCAGCCTGTGTTTGTCCCTTCCAGGCATAAACACCAATACCTGCTGCAGCAATAGCAGCAGCGGCATGATCCTGCGTAGAGAATATATTACATGAACTCCATTTTACTTCTGCACCTAATGCAACAAGAGTTTCAATTAATACTGCAGTTTGAATGGTCATATGAAGGCAACCGGCAATGCGGGCATCTTTTAAAGGCTGAGAACTGCCATATTCTTCACGAAGCGACATAAGGCCAGGCATTTCTGCTTCAGCAAGACGAATTTCTTTGCGTCCCCATTCAGCGAGGGAGATATCTTTCACCTTGTATTTCAGGTCAAAGTCAATAGCGGATTTGGTAATAACAGACATGATTTTAATTGTTTAGTAAGGCACAAAGTTAATTTTATAGTATTAGATATTAATGTTTTTAAAATATTTGGTGAATAATTCTGTTTTTATTTTTATTTTAGAGATAAATAATATTTTCCTATGGCAAAAGCTGTACAAAAAGAAGAATTAGCTGTCAAACTGGATGAAAAGGATCTTCTTATTCTGAAACAACTACAGCAAAATGCACGGGCATCCGTGAAAGATATCGCTGCATCTATCAATCTTACCCCTACGCCGGTACATGAGCGGATCAGGCGTATGGAAGACAATGGTGTTATAAAGCAATATGCTACGTTAGTGGATCCCGGAAAAATTGGTAAAGGGCTTATAGTGATCTGCTATGTATCCTTGCGAGAACACAACAAGATAGCCGGCGCAAAATTTATAAAGACAGTACAATCTATGAATGAGATCATTGAATGTTATAATATTTCAGGTGAATTTGATTTTATGCTCAAGGTAGTGGCAGAAGACATGAATACTTATTACGATTTTCATGTGAACAAATTAAGCCAGGTAGAGAATATGGGCCAGGTGCAAAGCATTTTTGTGATGGGAGTGATCAAACAAACACACCAACTGGTGTTCTAAACAGGCAGGTCTTATCATTGTTGTATCTTTAAAGGAATCAAAAAAGAATGTTATGTACGTTTATGAAACCCTTTCAGAGGCGATTAACGGATTAAGAGAAAGAGGGTTTGTAACAGATTTCAACCTACAGGAGAATTGCCTGGTATGTGCGAATGAGAAATTCAATATTGCTGACTTCGAGATTGTGGAAGTGCACCGCTTTGAAGGAGCAACAAATCCTGATGACTCATCTGTATTATATGTTATTGAATCAACCAAAGGCCATAAAGGGATACTGGTAAGCGCTTATGGAGTGTATGCAGATAGTATGAGTGAAGAAATGGCAAAAAAATTATCGTTGCATCCGGGGCATTAAAGCTTTTTTTCCATCACATAGTCATCCATAACAAAGCCATTGCCGATCGGAAAATCCTTTTCATATAAAACACTGAACCCAAGTTTCTCGTAAAACTGCCTGGCTTTATTATTCCTGTTTACCTGTAATTGGAGTGCCGTTGCTCCCTGGTTCTTTATGATATCAGTCACATGATCGATCATCTGTTTGCCGATACCTTTTCCCTGTTGTTCCGATAAGACGTAGATCTTATCCAGTTTGTAAAGATTGTTACCTGTTTTAATGTAGGCTGCAAAACCGACGGGTTCATTTTCTGTATATACCAAAACAAAGTGAGATCCTTTTTGCATTTGTTCTTTTAATGAACTTTCACTGTACATCATATCCAGCATGTACTCTATTTGTTCGGGGGAAAGAATATGTGAATAGGTGGGAGGCCATATCTGCAATGCCAGATTTCTGATCAATGATACATCGCTGGTATCGGCGGCTTTTATTACCGGCATTGGTGGTGGATATTAATCTGTTTCTTTAAAAATGATCAATTATCTTTTTTCTTTCCGAATATCTTTCTCAGGAAACCTTTCTTTTTTTTAGATTCTTCTTTTGCTGAACCAATAGGTTTGCTGTCGTCATCATTTTTTGCCGGACTTTTTTTTACCGTAGTGTCTTTTGTTACCGGTTTTTTATCATCTTCCTGAACAGGCTTTGATTCAGGCCCTATTTCATCGCCTCCGTAATAGCCATAATCATCCGGGTTGCCTACCCCCTGGTCTTCACCTTCGGCAGCAGGATCAGGATCTTTGTCGCTGACAATAATATCAGCACTGTTGATCTCATTTTCCATTTCTGCGGGTTTCACAAATTTGGCACCCCTGTCATATCCCAGTTTTTTATCATCAAAAACCTTTTTCAGGAAGAATTCGCAAATAGGTCTTGCCATAGAAGAACCGTCTCCCTGGTTACGGATAAAGGGATCATCAAAACCTACCCATGAGCCGGCTAGTATCTCCGGTGTATAACCAATAAACCAGGCATCCGCATTGTCATCAGTAGTTCCTGTTTTACCACCCATCTCTGTAACACCAACCCGGTTGCGCATGCCCTTTGCAGTACCTACATCAACAGTACCCTGCATCATTCGGGTCATTGTATAAGCCGTTACTTCGCTTACCACTTCCTTCCTGTTCTCCGTATTATCAAACCTGATGATCACATTCCCATTCCTGTCTTCAATTCGGCTGATATAATAAGGTTTGGTAGAAAAGCCACGACCGGCAAAATAGGTATAGCCCCAAAGCATCTCATACAGCGAAAGGTCGCAGGTGCCAAGACATATAGATGGAAAAGGTTTTACCGGGGTTGGTATCTGAATTCTTTCTAAAAAGTCAACAAATTGTTGCGGTCCTACCTGCTTCATAATATAAGCTGTTGCACAGTTTTTGGAATAAGCAAGTGCATTTGCCATGCTGATGATACCTCCGGGGCATCTTTTCCCAGCAGGAACCCATCTATTGCCTCCAAAATTCTGGGCTGAATTCTCACACTCAGTTTCGGGTGTAAATCCTCTTTCTTCCAGAGCTTGAGTATATAAGAAGGGTTTGATGGTTGATCCCACCTGCCTTTTTGTATTCAGGTTCACATGGTCGAACTTGTATGTTTTATAATCTATACCACCAACCCATGCCAATACTTCACCAGTGATCGGATCCATTGCCATAAAGGAAGCCTGCTCCATTTGTTTGTGATAACGGATGGAATCAATTGGCGTCATCAGGGTATCTACTTCACGATGACTATTCCAGGCAAAGACCTTCATGGGCACTTTTACATCAAAGCTTGCTTTGATCTCTTTATCGCTATATCCATCGTCGGCCATATTGCGCCATCTCTCTGAATCTTTCATAGCTCTTTCGAGCACATTATCATGTCCTTTCCAGATGGCGCCGTTCTTTACATTCCAGCGGGCATTTACACTTTTTTGCAAAGCACTCATTTGTTTTGCCATCGCTTCTTCAGCATATTGCTGCATCACGGGATTGATAGTGGTATATATTCTCAATCCATCATCATAAATATCGTAGTGGCCTCCGGAAGGTTTTTTGACTTCCTTGAGTATTTCTTTTACTTCATTTCTGAGCACTTCACGGAAATAGGGGGCATAGCCAGTACTTTCATCCAGTTTTTTGTATTTGAGATTGATCGGCAGGGCTTTTACTCTTACCGCTTCCTCATGAGTGATCTTATTGTTGACTTCCATCTGCCCGATCACCACATTTCTTCTTTCCAGCGCAGCTTTAGGATTACGTAGTGGGTTATAAATTGTATTTCCTTTCAGCATACCCACCAACAGCGCTGCTTCTTCAATGGTAAGCCGGTCTGGTTCTTTCTGAAAAAAAGTTCTGGCAGCATTGCGGATGCCATAGATATTATTGCCAAAGGGTACTGCGTTCAGATAGAGTGTAATGATCTCTTCCTTGGTAAAGTTCTTTTCCAGTTTTACAGCGATGATCCATTCTTTTAACTTCTGGATAACCCTTAATGCTTTGTTTGAAGCTCTTTCATTAAAAAGATTAAGTGCCAGCTGTTGGGTGATGGTACTGCCACCGCCCTGGCGGCCCAATGTGAATACTGCCCGCATGGTGGAGCGAAAATCGATACCGCTGTGGTTGTAAAAACGTTCATCTTCTGTAGCGACCAATGCATTGATCACATGCGGAGAAATATCCCTGTATTTGACACTACTGCGGTTCCCCCTTTCCCGGTAATATTTTCCCATCAGGGTACCATCAACAGCATATACTTCAGAGGCTTGTAAGATAGAAGGATTCTCCAGTTCTGATAATGGTGGCATTTTGCCAAACACACCGAAATTGGCCATAAGGATCACTCCAATAAAACTCAATAAACCAAAAAGGAAAATGCGCCAGAATATTCGAACGGTTTTTTTCATAATAGAACGGGTATTGTAGGTACAGTACTTATCTAAAATACTAAACCGAAATTAAACAAATCATTCAGGGCCGGAGAAGCGAAAGCTTTAATTTTTTGTAAAAACAGCTATCTACGCTTTATTTCTAAAATTTACCGGGTAAATGTTGTTCCAGGAACTGCGTATAATCGCCCATATTCTTTTCAGTTTTCAGCAATTCCAGGTTAGCTTCTGAAATAACAGAATAACTGTATTTACCGCCTTTTAACCAGGGAATGATCTCTGTAGCTGTTTTAGGTTTTGCCTTTTCAATATAGTCAATAGCTTCCTGCACATTTTTGAATGAAGAGGTCAGCAGTAGCCGGTTATCATCATCCAGCTGATAAAGTGTAAGAGTAAATGTTTTATTATAATATGTTTCCCTGTTATAACGGAAGAAAGCATTCTTAGCTTCATTGGAAAATACAGGGTCCACCTTATTCAATATCAGTACCACATAGTGGGAAGCATCGGGGTTGTAATTATATGTCGATGTTTTAACGACCGGCTGCACAGGTTTTGTAGTAGTGGTATCAGGTGCAACTGGTTTCGGGTTGGTAACCACCGGAGGTTGATTGGTTTTTGTGGAGTCTGTAGTTTTTGGTTGTGTAACTACAACTGGCGGAGGCACTACAGTAACAGGCTGGGTAACAGTAGTATCTTCTCCTTCCTTGGTTACAACCATCTTTGATAGCTCTTCTTCGATCTGTTTTCTTCTGCCAAGCACATCCAGCATGGTTTCAGCCCTGGGCTTAAGCGGAGAATCCGGAAATTGTTTAATGATCGAATTCAGCACCAACTTTGCTCTATTATCATCTCTTTGTTTGATATAATAAACAGCTTCGATGTATAACAACTGTGGTGTCCAGAAATTTTTACCGTACAGGCTATCCGCATATTTTTTCTTTTCAAGAGCTTCTTTAAAACTTCCCTCCACAAAAAGATCATATACTTCTTCATACAAAATGGTTGCTTTTTCTTTTGCTGTTACAGCCGGGTCTTTACCGGTTTGCATGATGGTATTGTAATCGCTATCCCCAAACCTTGCCTTCATTAGCTTTTTCATCAGTTCAGCCTTTGCCGTTTCACCATTCTTGTTATAACAATAATAAAGATTGAATAGTACCTCTTCCATGTTAGAGAATCCCGGGAAACGGTTGCGCAATGATTCCAGTACTTCAGTACCTGACTGGCAGTTTTCAATTTTCTGAATATAGATCTTACCAATCTCAAACAAAGCATTTTGGATAGAATCGTTTGATTCTTTTAGTTGTTCTGGCGTAAGAGGAAGATTGTCATACAGGCCGTCAAAAGTGATCTCTGTGTTTTGTTCTTCAGGATTTTTTCCTCCGGCTTTATTGTTATTGTTGCCACGGTCAGTAACAGGAATAGCTGCGCTTAAGGCAGCACTTCTGCGCCAGTTATCTGCATTAGGTCGCTTACCCCATCGGGCAGCAAAGTCATTTTTACCCCTGCTGCGGGATGAGGCATTATAGAAATACCATTCTCCTTTTTGATTTCCGGTATTAAAAAGATTGGTAGGAGGGGCATTATTGTTGATCGGTGAAATAACGGAAGAACCTCCTTCATCTTTTAGCCCCTGTTGCTTTCTTAACTGGCGGCTTAATTTTTTTACAAACTCTCTTCTTTCGTCTTCGGGCATAGCGGCAATGTGTTGCAGACTATCTTGTCTTTCCACTATTTCCAGGTTAGTGGCCAGTTCACCAAGCATGATCTTTTTTGTGGTAAGGGCCTCGGGATCCTTCAATGAAGTATCTGACATATTCAGGCTATCATAAAAGTTATAGGCTTGCCTGTATTGTCCTTTTGCAAAAGAAAGTTCTGCCAGTTGTAAAAAAGCTTTATTACGTTGTGCCGGATCATTACTTGGATATTGAGTACTTTTCAGCAATAAGGCCAATGTACCATCAATATTGCCGGTTCCCAACTGCATTTGTGCGGCCATATAGTAAATGATATCCCGGTATTCCTCATATTTATCCCGCTTTGCCATTCTTAGTAATGTGGCAATATTTTTTTCTGCAGATTTTTCGCCATCATCTTTATTTACCCGAATGGCGGCAAGGCGGGCATAAATATCCAACACAAGATCGGTAGTATGTGTAAACACTTTTGAATAATAACCTTCAGCTTCCGGGTACATTTCGGCCATTTCATAGAGCTGTGCGGTAAGGTATTCCCAGCGGGCCTTTTCCTGTTGATTAGTAGCGTTGCTCAATGCCTGCTCCAGGTGTACAGCAGCACTGTCCCACATCTTTTGTTTATAAAACCAAAGTGCCTGCACTTCATGAAGATCGTTATGCAGTCTTTTAGGAAAGACAGGATCATCTCTTAAAGTAACGATGAGGCTGGCAGCTTCTGCAAACTCATCCTGCGCTAAAAAATTCCTGATCTGCCAGATAAAGGCATCGTTCCTGCTTGGTGGCTCAGAAAATACTTTCCTTGGTAAACTGTTTTTTTCCTTGGTGGCAATACTCAGGGCCGAATTACCATCCCTGCTGCTGCCAATAGTTATGTAATACCCGTCTTTTTCCTTTGGCGCAAAAGCATAGTTCATGAACTGGAACATCAGATAGGCAGAGTCAAATTTCTTTTGCAGGTAAAAAGCAGCTCCCCAAAGCAGGTAAAGATTATCGGCCCAATCGTTGCGAAGATCATGTAATGCTATGCCGGAGGATGCTTTATAAATGATGGAATCCAGTTGTATGGAATCAGTTATTGTAGCATCAAGGGTGTAATTATAAAAAGGGATCAGCCTGGAATAATCATCTTTGAAAGAGCTTTTTGCTCTTGACAGCACTTCATTGAGCTTGTTATTGGCATTGAAGAAATAATTGTAATGAGTGACCGTATTCTGGATAAAACGGCGGGGCACAGTGAATTTCTTCTCATCAGATCTTTCTGAACGAAGCACTCTCTCCTCATACTCCTTTGGCTTCTCAATAGTAATGGGCACTCCCAACTGGCTGAAAGCAGGGAAATTAAGCTGACAAAGGATAAGGGAAAAAACAACTATAAATGTATATTTCTGAGGTCGCATTTTCCGGCGCAATCTATAGTCTTATTAACTGAATTTCAAATATTTTAGTATAAAACTACGCTATTTTTTTCAGGCATTTTTTAATGCATTCATACTGGCAAAAACAATAGTCATTTATTACCTTTAAAGCCAATACAAAGGTACATGGAGAAACCGGAGAAAGAATCCTCGTTAAAGAGGCTCAGAAACAGGTACAGGCTGGTAGTAATGAATGACGATACCTATGAGGAAGTGGCCACATTTAAGTTATCACGGCTCAGCCTATATATCATGTTGAGCACAATATTTGTGGTATTGGTGGCGCTGACTGTAGCATTGATCGTTTTTACGCCCCTGAAATATTATATACCCGGTGCCAGTACAGATTATAAAACGGCTACCGAACTCAGGGAACTAAAATACAGGGTAGATGAGGCTGAAAAGGAAAATGCAAGGAAAGCACTGTATATCGAAGGCATTAAAAAAGCTTTGACCGGCCAGGGTAATGTACAACTGGATACAGCAACCATTACGCTGCCACCAGCAGAGATTTCAGAAGACTAATCAATAAACCTATGCTTAACAAAAAAAACAAAACCGACATGCCGCAAACAACCGTAAATGGTGGCACCGGAACCACACTTATTAGTTCCGGTACTACACTAAAGGGAGATATCAGCAGCAAAAGTGATCTGCGTATTGACGGTCATATTATCGGGAACATTCACAGTTCTGCCAAGATCATCATTGGCGCCAGTGGTGAGGTGGAAGGCGATATTACCGGTAACCAGGCCGATGTGGTAGGTAAAGTATCCGGAAATATTCATGCTAAGGAATTATTGCAGCTAAGAGGAGATTGTGTAGTAAAAGGAAATGTTTATGCCGGAAAACTACAGATCGAACCTTCTGCTACATTCAACGGTGAATGCCACATGGGTGCTAATATTGTGGACATGATGAATGATGAACAAAAGACAGCCGTCAAATAACAAACAGGATATTATTCGTTATGCTGGTTTAGGCACACAACTCATGGCCGCTATTGGTCTGGCTGTTTTTACAGGGCTGAAAGCGGATAAATGGTTACATACTTCACCTGTTTTTGCCTGTGTATTACCTTTGCTCATCCTGTTTGGCATATTTTATAAATTGTTCAAGGAAACAAACAGGCCACCAGACCATGAATAAAAAACTTCCTGTATCAGCACTGCCGCTGATCACCATTTTTATAATTGTTACTGTTTTTGCATTGACAGCCAAAAGATGGCTGCAGGAAAAAGATATTGATCAGATGGTATTGGTCTGGGGAAACTTGCTGCTCTTTCTGGTGTCATTGGTGAGCTTTATGATGATGTATCGCTCCCTGCAATCCTCCAAACCCAAAAGTTCAGTTACTGCTATGTACAGTGGGTTTATGATCAAATTCTTTGCAGTGGCGCTGGCAGCATTTGTATATATCATGTATGCAAAAAAAGAAGTGAACAAACCGGCGCTTATCTTTTGTGCCGGCCTTTATATCATTTACACTATGTTTGAAACAAGGGCCTTGCTGAGAACACTAAGGCAAAAAAACAATGCCTAAAAAAGAAGTACCCGTTAGTTACCTGCAGAAATTTCTTCCACCCGGAACGGAAAAAACAGTTACTGGTTACCTGCACCAGTATAAGGTTCATCTTACTGTGGCGAAGGAGAGAAAAACGGTTTTGGGCGATTATCGTCACCGCACCCAATATACCAACCACCGCATCAGTGTAAATGGCAATCTCAATCCTTTTTCTTTTTTGATCACCCTACTTCATGAGTTGGCCCACCTGCTCACATTTGAGCAACATGGTAATAAAGTGCAGGCACATGGCAGAGAATGGAAAATGATCTTTGGTAACCTGCTGGCACAGTTTGTAAAAGAAAAATTGTTTCCTGCCGATATTGAAAAAGAATTGATAAGATCCTTACAAAACCCGGCTGCAAGCAGCTGTGCCGAAGAAGACCTGCTGAGAGTGTTACGTAAATATGACCAGCCAAAAAACGGGCATTGCCTGGTTGAAGAATTGCCAGCAGGGAGTTTGTTTGCAACCCCTGACGGGCGGGTATTTCAAAAGGGTGAAAAACTACGGAAGCGATTCAAATGCATGGAAAAGAAAACAGGCCGTCTCTATCTTTTCAGCCCTGTTTACGAAGTAAGCCTGGTTAGTTCCACTGAATAATTTTTTTTGAATTAACTGCCCTGCTATCTTTACGGTAAAACACACAATTATGAAACGGTTTTCTTTTATATTGATAGCAACGATGCTGTTTTTAGCTGCAGATGCACAAACAGAAAAAGGAGATTGGATGGTGGGAGGTTATTTTCGATTGAATACTTCTGATAATAATACAGAGATATCACTGACGCCAAATGCCGGTCTTTTTGTGGTGGATAATTTGGCTGTGGGTGGTAACATAGGATTAAGCCATACAACATCAGGCAATAATAAATACACTTCTTTCGGCATCGGGCCATTTGTCCGTTACTATTTTACTACAGAAACACAAAAAGTAAGACCAGTTTTACATGGTGCCTTGAATTACCTGAGTACAAGAAACAAGATCGGCAACAATACTTCATCCACAAATACAGGACTCAACTTTTTTGTAGGAGGTGGCGCCGCTGCATTCATCAGCAATAGTGTCTCGATCGATGCTTTGATCGGTTATGACCGTACCAAGTACAAAAACTTTGATGGTAGCGGCGGTTTTGCTTTTAACATCGGTTTCCAGGTATATGTGAATAAGGGACAAGTGGAAAAACTTACCGGTAACAAGTAATAGAAGTATTTAAAGCTGGCGAAGCATCCAAAGCTGACAGCCGGTGTGTCCGCTGTTTCCCATGGGCGCCTTCAAGTAGTCAAAGCCAAATTTTGCATAAACTGAAAGGGCCTGCTTTAATTCGGGCATGGTTTCCAGGTACACTTTTTTATAACCGGTTTTTTTTGCAAAGGCCAGGCATTTTTCAATAAGTGTTTTACCAAGACCAAGCCCTCTTGCCTGGGGCAACAGGTACATCTTTACCAGTTCACAGGTATCAGGATCAAGCCCATCAGTGGGATAGATGCCGCCGCCGCCCACGATGGTACCGTTCACTTCGGCAACATAATAAATGGATCTGTTCATGCGGAACACTTCAAAAAGTGTTTCTGTCGATTCGTCAAAGTAAACAGTGCCCGGCCTGTTGGCTCCAAACTCGGCCAAAGTACCCTTGATGATGGCAGCTAGTGCAGCGTTATCAGATGGTTTGATTTGACGAATGGTTATGTTCATGATCGTTCAGCAGGTATTTCTAATTCTTTTTCAAAACAAATACTGTTTTCTACTCCGGCGTACTGACCATAGTTTTCAATACGTTCATAACCGCTTTTCTCATATAATCTTACCGCATCCACTTGCCGCTTACCGGTTTCAAGGATACATTTTTTATAACCCAATTCAGCTGCCCATTTTTCCAGTTCGTTCAATACCTGTACTGCAAATCCTTTTCCTCTATGTTCTGGCAAAGTGTACATACGTTTTACTTCCACACTTTCAGCAGTAAATTCTTTTATAGCGCCACATGATACAGGAATTCCATTTGAGTATAAGACAACTGCATATTTGATGTCATGTATCTTGTTGTACTGATCATAAAATGCATGTTCGTCTCCATCAATGATGGTAAGTTCTGCATCCAGTTTTTTTACCAATGCTATAAAATCTTCATTGGTTGAATTGATTCTAAGTATCTGCACCATTTCTTTGTATTAAAAAAAATCCCCTGTTATTCAACAGGGGATTGAAGATATTAACTAATACATTTTATCCCAGTTTTTTCTTCAGGTTCTCATCTATAGCATCCAGAAATTCTTCTGTATATAAGTAATGATCACCATGATTCACTTTATTACCGTGGATACATATAGCCAGGTCTTTTGTCATTTTACCACCTTCTACTGTTTCAATACAAACAGTTTCCAACGCATGGGCAAAATCGATCAGTGCCTGGTTGTCATCCAGTTTTCCACGAAAAGCCAGGCCTCTTGTCCATGCAAATATGGAAGCAATAGGATTGGTAGAAGTAGGGTTTCCTTTCTGGTGCTCCCGGTAGTGCCTTGTAACTGTACCATGTGCTGCTTCTGCTTCCATGGTTTTACCATCAGGAGTTACCAGCACAGATGTCATTAATCCCAATGAACCAAAACCCTGTGCTACGGTATCACTCTGGACATCTCCATCATAGTTTTTACAAGCCCACACAAAATTGCCATTCCACTTCAGGGCAGCTGCCACCATATCATCGATCAGGCGGTGTTCATAAGTAATACCGGCTGCGATAAACTGTGTTTTAAATTCATTTTCATATATCTCTTCAAAAATATCTTTGAAGCGCCCATCATATTTTTTAAGGATAGTGTTTTTGGTAGACAGGTAAAGCGGCCATTTTTTACTCAGCGCCATATTAAAACAACTACGGGCAAATCCTTTGATACTTTCATCTGTATTATACATCGACAGGGCAACACCATCACCTTTGAAATTGAACACTTCAAAAGTTTGTGCTTCGCTACCATCTTCAGGGGTAAAGGTCATGGTAAGTTTCCCTTTTCCTTTGATCACTGTATCAGTGGCACGGTACTGGTCACCAAATGCATGACGGCCTACTATAATCGGGGCGGTCCAATTGGTCACTAACCTTGGAACATTTTTCATAACGATCGGCTCACGGAACACAGTGCCGTCAAGGATATTACGAATGGTTCCGTTGGGGCTCTTCCACATTTGTGTCAGGTTAAACTCTTTTACTCTTGCTTCATCAGGAGTAATGGTAGCACATTTAATACCCACACCTACTTCTTTGATAGCATTGGCTGCATCCACCGTTATCTGGTCATTGGTCTGATCCCGGCTTTCAATACCGAGGTCAAAATACTTGATGTCCACATCTACATAAGGCAGTATAAGCTTGTCTTTAATGAATTTCCAGATAATGCGTGTCATTTCGTCACCATCTAGCTCCACAACAGGATTTGCAACTTTGATCTTTTCGGCCATGATAATATAAGTTTTTGGGTTACTGCCTTTTATGAACGCAGGCGGGCAAATCTACGTCATTCTGTTTTTTTGACCTGTATCCATTTGTATAAAAATCATAAAGTCAACTGATCAAAAGGAATTGATTTTAGTCAATAATACTGTATCTTTTCAATGATGCCACAAACTTCACTAAACAGCTTCAGGGAATATCTCGGCAAATTTGCTTCTATTACGGAGACAGAATTTGATAAGCAGATCTTACCATACTGTAAAGTAAGACGTTTTGGGAAAAAGGAGATGCTGGTCAAAGCAGGAGAGGTAGAGAATTATTTCAACTTTATTACGAAAGGGCTTATCCGCAAATATTATGTAAAGGGCAAAGAAGAGATCAACTCACAGATATCGATGGAAGGGCATCTTATCCTTAGCCAGGAATCATTTCATAGCCGTCAGCCGTCGGAATATTTTATAGAGGCGATCGAACCCTGCACCGTTGTTTCCATTACACATGACGATCTGGAAAGGATATATGCCAGCTCACACAGGATGGAACACCTGGCAAGACTGCTGATCACTTATGCAATGGTGATCAAAGATAAATGGCAGATGCAGATGGTGAAAATGACCCCAAGGGAAAGATTTCTGAGTTTTGTAAGAAAGAACCCCGAACTGATGCAAAGGGTTCCGCAGAAATACCTGGCCTCTTACCTGAATATTAAGCCAGAAACTTTCAGCCGCTTCAAACATCTTATTAAATCAGCACAGTTATAAACGAGTTAGGTTAGAGTCAAATGATCTGTACATAAACAGTATCGGCTAACTTTTTACTGATAGTGAAAGCTGCTTGTCTTCCGATCTTTATCTCAAGTGATTCATCAAAATCAAATTTCTTTTTTACTTCCAGCCTCGTTCCAATATTCATTTCCTTATGTGTGAGTATCTCCAGCACTTCGCTCGATTGATCACTTACGTTATTGATGATGCCCGGTGTATTTAAAGGCAGCGCTGACAGAACTGTTTTTTTGCTGGATTTTATTTTGCCCTGCGCATCCGGTATAGGGTCACCATGCGGGTCCACCCGGGGATAGCCCAGGAACTCATCCAGTTTATCAATCAGTTTATTATTACTGACATGCTCCAGCACTTCGGCAACATCATGCACCTCATCCCAGTTAAATTTGAGTTTTTCAGATAAAAAATATTCCCATAACCGGTGCCGGCGAATAATGTTCAATGCCACTTTATTGCCCTGTTCAGTTAAGCGAAAACCTTTATACCGTTGATAATTCACCAGTTTTTTTGTTTTCAGCTTCTTCATCATGTCCGTGATAGAGGCTGGTTTGGTCTGTAACTCCTTTGCCAGTTCATTTGTGGTCACTGTGTCCTGGTCCTGCTGCAGGTGAAAGATGGCTTTGATATGATTTTCCTCGCTTACCGAGTATTTTGACATGGCATATTATTTTTAGACAAAGCTAAAAAAATGCAACTAAACGCTTTTGCCGGAATGGCTAAATGGCATATATTGGGTACAAAGCAGCATGCATGTTTGCCCGCACACCAATATGTACGATCCTGTTGATCGTATTGTTATCGGCCGGTTGCCGATCCAAAAAAAAGATATCACTGGCTGGTGATGAACCGGTGCAGGTATCTGAGTTCATCAGTTTTTTTGAACCGTTAAAGTTGACTTTTGAAGCCAGTGACTCCATTCTGCTTGATAAATACAATGATTCATTGCGGATAAGTCAGGCCAATTTTTCAAGTTTTGTGCCTGACTCCATTTTGCAAAGCATCTATACCAAATCTGCCAAACCAAAACTATATGCCATTGGCAAAGCTGTTGAAAAAGATAAAGTCACTTACCTTTTTGTAGAAAGTAATAGTGCTTCTAAGAAGGCATTACTGATACTGGCATTTGATAAAAAAGAAAATTTCATTGCAGCCTTACCGGCCATCGTTCTGCCTGGCAAAAAAGGAGAAAGCCATAAAATTGAGATGAGCAGAAACTTTACCATTACCCGGTATACCTATGCAAAAAATCCTGATGGCACACCTGGTGAAATAAAAGAAGTGTTTGCTTTGAATGAAGCAGGTAAAACTTTTAATCTCATCATGACCGATGCCCCGGATATAAAGTATGCGGAACTGATCAATCCTATTGATACTTTACCACAAACACACCAATATGCGGCTGACTATAGCAATGGGAAAATGAACCTGGTATCTGTAAGAGACGGAAGAAAAGACGACCGAATCAGTTTCTTTATTCATTTTGAGAAAAACAACGGGGAATGTATAGGGGAGTTGAAGGGAGAGGCTTTTTGGCGTAAACCCAATATGGCTGAGTACCGGGAAAATGGAGATCCCTGTGTACTTCAGTTTATTTTTTCAAAAACTGCCGTTACCCTGAAAGAAGTAGATGGTTGTGGATCCCGTCGTGGCCTTGAGTGTAGTTTTAATGGCAGTTTTGCCAAAAAGAAAAAGCCGGCACCTAAAAAATGATCAGTTTATTGTACCTCATTGATATACTTTGTTTTCAACGGCTGTGCACAAGTCGCTGACAGTGAGGGGGTATATAGTATGCAGCCATTTAATAATTAACTATTATCTTGCGGCGTCGTGTAAAATCAACACATTATGAACTTTTCGAAATTTTCCGTTCCCTACCCGGTTGAACCAACTTATTCCAAACGAGTGGCCTATTTCTCAATGGAATTTGCCACACACCAGCCTTTGAAGATATATAGCGGGGGCCTTGGCTTCCTGGCAGGCTCACATTTGCGCAGCGCATATGAACTAAAGCAAAACCTGATCGGTATCGGGCTTCTATGGAAGTACGGCTACTATGACCAGGAAAGAAACCAGGATCAGACCCTGGATGTTGCATGGAATGAAAAGCTGTACAGTTTCCTGGAAGATACAGGTATCAAATACCAGGTAACCATACATGAACACCCGGTTTGGGTAAAAGTATATTACCTCAACCCGGAAACATTTAAAACGGCTCCGCTGTTCTTGCTTTCTACTGATGTGCCGGAGAATGATTATGTATCACAAACCATAACACATCGTTTGTATGATGCAAATGTGGCTACCAAAGTAGCTCAGTTCATTTTACTGGGAGCGGGGGGTGCACAACTGCTGGAACACCTGAACTTCAACCCCGATCTCTATCATTTGAATGAAGCACATGGTATTTCTGCTGCTTTTTATTTATACAAGAAATACAATAAGAATATTGAGGAAGTAAGAAAAAGGCTTGTCTTTACCACACATACACCGGAAGAAGCAGGAAACGAGAAGCATGATATATTTCTATGTCATAAAATGAGTTATTTCTCAGGTCTTTCAGTTCCGGAAGTAAAGAAACTGTATGGCAACGACAGTGATCAGTTCAACCATTCATTGGCAGCTTTGCGTTTTGCAAAATTGGCCAATGGCGTATCACAATTGCATGGGAAAGTAGCAAGGGCTATGTGGGGTAAGTATGATAATATCTGCGAGATCAAGTCCATTACGAATGCACAGAACTGGAAATACTGGGCCGATAAACAACTATATCGCTTCATGGAAGCCGGTGATGATTATGGTATTGATGATCGTAAAAAATACCTGAAGAAAAGGGCTTTTGAAATTGTGGCCGACCAGACAGGTAAAATATTCGACCCGAATGTTTTTACCATAGTATGGGCCAGGCGGTTTGCCGGTTATAAAAGAGCCGGGCTCATCACCACTGATGAAGAAAGATTTGAAAAACTGATGACCAATTCAAAATACCCTGTGCAGATCATCTGGGCAGGTAAACCTTACCCGGTAGATCATCCAGCCATCAGTGAATTCAATCAACTGGTACACCTGAGCAAACGATACAAAAACGCAGCTGTGCTTATCGGTTATGAGTTGACATTATCAAAAAGATTAAAACAGGCGTCTGATTGCTGGCTTAATAATCCAAGAGTACCAAGAGAAGCATCCGGTACCAGTGGTATGACGGCGGCTATGAATGGTGCTGTGAATTTTTCTACCGATGATGGATGGATCCCTGAATTCATCAATCATGGCCATAACGGATTTGTGATCCCACAGGCAGATTATGCCAGCATGGTAACTCATGAGCAGGACGAATATGATCTTAACAAGATGTACGATATACTGGAGAACGAAATATTACCATTGTATTACGAAAATTACAACACATGGCGGCAGGTAATGAAGAACGGTATGCAGGATGTTCGCCACCAGTTTGATAGTAATCGAATGGCGCATGAATACTACGAGATACTTTATAAGTAAATAATAAACGGGGCTATCAGCCCCGTTCTTTTTTCAGTTGTTTTACAAACGCATTAATTCTTTCCAGTACAACAGGTTCCACTTCTGTATTATCATCATCAGTCCATGTATGCATATCACCGAGGTAATGCATACCCAGGTACCCGGCGCTGTTGTGAAAAGGAACAAAAAAGCCTTCTGTTTCATCCGGGTCACCGCTGCAGGATACAGCAGCCAAATATTTACCTCTTAATTTTCGGCCGGTTTCTTTCTCTACTTTTAAACAATCAGTAATGCGGTCAAAAAAATTCTTCATCAATCCGCTCATAGCATACCAGTAAACCGGGGTAATAAATATCACTGCATCATATTTTATGATCTCCCGGATGACGGACATAAAATCGTCATCCATATTTTCGTAGCCATACTCATAGCCATTGATATTTTTTGTTTTGAGATCAATAAAACCGGCATTGAGTTTTTCCTGTAATATCCGGGCAATTAAATTCGTATTGCCATCGCTGCGGGCACTGCCTTGTATGATGATGAAATTCATTAAAGAAATTTATATAAGTACCATTTGATATACTCCTTGGTAATGTTATTTATGTCAAGGGCTTTATAAAGTAATGACTTTGGTGGTAGAAAAGATTGAGCAATAACATTAATCTCACTATTGATATAACCTTGTAAATTCTCGAAATCTCTATGTTCAATTTTATAAACCGGGTGACCTAATAAACGAAAAAAATCACATTGATGTAAAATTGTGTCTTTGTCTCGAATAACCTCTATTCTCATTCTATTCCAAACATCTGATACAACTAGAACTTCGTGTAGGTTTGGTTTATTTATTGTGAGGAATGTGTCAAGAAGATGAAATGACTTGATATTGTTAATGATTTTTCCTGTTTCTTCTTCTTTAGAATATTTTCTTTTAAATTCCCATAGTTTATCAATTTCTTTTGAAACCTGATATATCGTTTTCTTTTTAGGAATATTCAATAATGGTTTTAGGTATTTCTCTGTATAGTTATCCTTTGTGGTGTTCAAGGCAAAAATCCAATCATTAATTGTGTTATTAGAAATTGAAGGATATTTCTTGATCGCAATGTCTGTAGTGTCATTAGAATAAGTTTTTCCATCTAGGCCAGCAGATTGAGTGACCCTTAGGTATTTCGAGAATTTAAAATTGCCATTAGCGGTTGGCATGAATTCCATATACTCATAGCTTCCGTATTTACCCGGGTCGCCCCAGGAGCTATGGCCTTTAGCATACAAGATGTTGATTTTTGTTATAGGGACATTAATCTGGCTGGTGGAAGTATTTAAATAAAATAACCCAAGAATTATCAGAATAAGTTTTAGCATGGTCACTTTAATAATAGATGCATTTTTCTTTCCTATTACATTAGTTTTCCTGATCATTTTTTCTTTCCAAATTCCGCATTCATCAATACCCATGAATCAGGATCCAGTATAACAGCAGAAGGTGTAACATCCACGGTAATGGTATAGGTGTTTGATTTTTCTTCCAGTGTAATGGTCTTAATGGTCGTTGAGGCTTTGCCGGGGTATTGTATACCTACCTGTATAGGCATGGTGAATAAACTTCCATCTTCCTGCACCTGATCCAGTTGAATGGTCAACTCTTTTTTGGCAGCATTATACTGCCAGTCACCTTTCACTTTTAATGTACCCGGTTTGTATAACCACTGATAAAAAAAGCCTCTGAGGCTTTTTCCGGATGCCTGTTCCATAAAATAGCGGAAGCCGGCGGTACTGGCACTTCCGTTCATAAGTGTAGCATAATAGGAGCGGATGCCTTTCCAGAAAATTTCATCACCCAGCATACCCCGTAACATATGTAAGGTCCAGCTACCTTTCTGGTAAGTTTGTGAGCTGGTTACCTTACTCATATCATCCAGATTTTTATGCACAATACAATAGCCTGGATTCTTCTCATAAAAAGCATCAACACTTTTTTTGCTGCTTGCAAGTCCTTTAAGGAATTCATCATGGCCATATTGATGTTCAATAAACAGCAGGGTAAAATAAGTAGCAAATCCTTCACTAAGCCATACATCATCCCAATCGTATTCAGTAACTGAATTGCCCCACCACTGGTGAGCTATTTCATGGATCACCACATTCCGCCAACGGTCATTACGGTCTCCCACAACCGAACTCTGGCTATATAAAATAGCAGATGCTGCTTCCATACCACCGCTTACACTGTTCGATTGAATATTAGCTAATTTCTCATATACAAACGGACCGATGCGATCGCTATAAAATTCTAAAACCTTTTTGGTGGGTTCCGCAAAATCATAAAAACCGGCATCACGGTCCTGGTGATACACCCATGTTTCAATAGACTTTCCATCAAACTGGTCCACATATTGCACAGCAAAACGGGCCACACCCAATACATATAACCAGGAGGCGATGGGAACAGATTGTTTCCAGTGGGTAAGCCGGGTTCCATTCTGAAGGTCAGTTTCCTCAATTTTTAAACCGTTTGATACGACCTGGTAATGAGCCGGCGCTGTTACGATAAACTCACAGGTGGCTTTATCATAAGGATGATCGATCATCGGTAGCCAGTTCCTTCCTTTATCCGGCCAGTTATCACTAAAGAAAGTACGGTCACCATATTTATTATTGGCAATATGCAATCCTGATGCTGGTATACCATGATATGATATCACATATTTGCTTCGCTGATTTTTATTGGTGGGTGCATCAAGAGTGATGTAAAGGTTATTATTCTCATGTTTAAAAACCAACGGCTTTCCGTTCAAATGAACAGAAGTTATTATCATCCCCTTATTGCCCAAAGTTGCAGAGTTATTTACAAGATCAAGCCGCAACGTAGTAATTCCCTCCATCATAAACTTTACATCAATTGTGGCTTCACAATAAATGGCATCAGATGTATCGGAAAGATGAATATTAAATGCATAGTTCTGAATATCGATCCGGGGATCTTTGGGATACGTATCGGCGAAAGAGAATAACGGAATTAAAAAGCTGGTTACAAGAGAAAGAACATATCGGTTCATAATTAATTTTTAAGTGGTAATGCAAGAGGCGGACGGAATTCAGTTAACCCTTTTTCCCTGATCATGGCTTCCACATCTTCAATTCGGGAAGGAACAAAACCGCTCAGGTTCTCCACTCCGTCTTCGGTTACGAGTGCCATATCTTCTATCCGGATATACAATCTTTCAGGATGTATCCATATCATCGGGTCAATAGTAAATACCATACCCGGCCTTAGTTTTACGCCATGCACGGAACCTACATCATGCACTGCCATACCTACAGGATGCTGAAAATGTCCCCTGAACTTTATACCATCTTCTACAGCTTTTAGATGTTCCGGCTTCACAAATTTTTTACCCACCAGGTATTGTTTCATATCTGCTGCCGCTTTGTCCAATACTTCAGCAGCAGTAACACCGGGTTTGATGTAACGAAACAATGCATCCCGGTAGGCCACAATAAAATTGTATAGTTCTTTTTGTTCTGCAGTGAATGTGCCGTTCACCGGCCAGATGCGGGTAACGTCACTGGTATAATATTTATAATCCGGGGCATAGTCCATCAGTACCAGGTCGCCACTTTTTAAAATATCCGTTTTGTGAAAATAATGTCCCATATATGCATTGGTGCCACCACCGATAATAGAAGCATACCCATCTCCCCGGGCACCATGTACATGAAAAATGTATTTGGCAGCAGCATCCAACTGGTATTCATACATACCGGGTTTGGTAGAACGCATCGCTTCCATTAATCCAAGACCAGCAATCTGTGTGGCTTTACGAATCACAGCGATCTCTGCTTCACTTTTGATCAGCCGCATGGTATCGAGTATGGGTGACAGGTCGTTTATCTCAAACTGTGGAAACCGTTCTTTTATTTTTTGGATGAATAATGCTTCCCGGCTGGTTGGGCCATCCCACGGATCGGCGGCCGACCTGGCCTGTGCATAAAGCAATTCATCCCGGCTATCGGTGCCATTCTCTGCGGGGCTGAATTCTGTGTAGAGTTTGGGAGCAGGGGGCCTTATCAGCCCTGTTCCCACCAGGTCATTTGATAAGAATTCAGTTCCCTTTACCTGCTCAATACCGGTTAACTGTTTTACAAGATCAACATCTTCTGCAGACAATACCTTACCCTGGTTTCTTTCCATGCCTTCATCACGGTGGGGTAGGTAGAGAGTGGCAGAACGGCTTCTTCCGTTCAACAGCAGGTAAGCATGCGGGGTTTCTATACCGGTGAGGTAATAAAAACTATTGGTTTGCCTGAACACACTGAAACCAGGTAATCCGCTGGCGCCTTGTATCACCGCCACAGCTTTGTTACCGATAGCATCAAAAATGGTATTTCTTCTTCTTGCAAATTCTTCTTTTGTAAAATCGGTTTGATAATGATGCGCATCTTGTGCGGTTAATTGTTCAGCCGAAAAAAGTGTAAAAGAAAAAATGAAAATGAATTTTGCTTTCATAAGCAATTGTATTAGGGATCAATAAATATATTATGTTATGCATTAAATGCTTCCAGAGTCTGGCCAATTACTCCAATGGGAATTTGGCTTTAAAGTCGGCTTATAATAGGATATATCTCCCGTTGAAATGACTTTGGCAATAAGTTGCCATGTTTCATAGGAACTTGGCCTGTTGTCCTGCCATTGTGATTCATTATAATTTTTGTTTACCTGCTCTTGCTTTCTAAACATGGCTGCAAAACTTTCATAGTCTAAAGGATATTCATTATCAGTAAGATTTTTATTAAACTCATAAGTAGCTTTTAAATGCTCATCACTAATGTTGGGTTGAAAAAGCTCACCAAAATCCCGATGATACCATTCGTCAATTACAAGGATTTTCTTTAATTCTTTTGGAATTGATTTATAAAGTTCATCATCTGTAGCTCTGAGCAAGTCTCCACACTTTGTTATGAGATATCTGCCAACCTCTTCCAACCTTATCTGACCAGGTTCTAATTCTAATAATTGAATCCCAGCTTTGTTATAATCTTCTTTTTTATGACTTAATTCGATTTGTTGTCCTCGTATTTGCCAAAACTTTGCATCCGGCTTTAATCTGTCAATATCACAGGTCTCAAAAAAGTCGCTCCATTCAATAGGTGTTACAGTATAATTATTAGTGTCTTGATTATTATAAGTTTCTAGATTTATCAGACAATTACCAAAGTAATAGATATCCAAGGTGATACCTGCGCCACATGGAGGGAAGCCTAATCGTTCAGCAGCTATGGCCCATTGGTTGTCATCTCCTTTAAAAATATTTAAACGGCTATCAATAAGGTAGGAACTTGGATTGCCTAGCCCAATAAAATCGCAATAATATCCTAAACGAAAATTATCAAGTTTTGAAAATACTTCTTCTTCTGAGATCATAGGATAGTATTACTTAATGAAAATTATATACTGCCAGAATAACAATTGCCAATACTGTAAGCAATGATATTCTGCCTACTATTGGTATTTTGGGTGCATACTTTTCAGCTTCTCCTTTTTTTACTTTACTCATCAGTGAAGTAAGGATGATGATCAGTACGATCAAGAGTAATACCAGGCCCAGCTTTATCATCAGTAATGGCATGCTTGTAAGTGAGCTCCAATAAGGGGTCATCAGATAGCCGCCTGAGAGTACCAGCAAAACGAGACCTGTTTTTCCCATGTTACTTAAAGCAAAACTATTCACCATGAATTTTTGTTGATCGGCCTTTTCCATTTTAGAAGCGGCAGCTCCCAGGAATATAAAGCCTATACTGGTACCCAACCCCATGGCAAGGCCAATGAAGTGGATGATGAGCATAACCTCTCTCATAATTGTTGGTTTTGTTTATGTTAAGGTAGGAAAAACATGCGGAAACCTTTGTGCGGAAATGTCAGTAGGTTTTGCAATAAAAAAGACGAACCTTTATTTTTTTCTGCCTATAAACCTGATCACAGAAGCAAGGCCGTCATGATATTTACCTTCCTTTAATTCAAGCTCTGTTTCAGCCAGTTCAAGTATCTCGTAATTGGCAAAGTCGGCTTTTAATTCTTCTATGGAGAACAGGCTGCCAATATCTTTTGGGCCGCCTACTTTTTCGTTCCTTGCTATGTATTCAATATGTTTCTTACTGAAAGCTTCGAATATGATCATTCCCCCCGGTCTTAAAAAATGATCAAATGCTTTATGATAAGAAGATTTAATAGCGGGAGGAAAATGTGCATATATCAGACCTATAGCATCAAATTGTTCAGCTCTGAAATGCATGTCTTCCAGTTTGCCTATTTGATAGTCGATGGATACATTGTTTTGAGCAGCCAGCTGTAATGCTTTGTTTTTTCCCTCTGCACTTATGTCAAAAGCTGTGACTTTCCAGCCAAGCCGGGCTGCAAAAACAGCATTTCTTCCTTCACCTTCAGCGGGCAACAGTAATTTACCGGGAGGGAATTTTTCAAGTTGCGTTTTAAAATAGTAGTTAGGTTCTGTACCGTATGCGAACCCTTCTTCGCTGTACCGGCTATTCCATCGTTCTGTCCAGGCATCATTCATATATATGGTAGTGGTTAATTTTTATACCGCTTCTCCAGTATAGCCATCAACGACTTTAATCCATTATAGGTTCCCTGGAAATAGTTGCCGCTGCGGTAACCGGGGATAAATGAAGTGCCGATGACCTGGTTTGTTTCAGCTTCTGATAGAATTGGCTGGATAGCCAATCCATTTAGTATACGCATCCGGTGATAGGCTTTGGACAGACCGATCACTACACCATTATTTGCACCTTTTTCTCCAACACCCCATGCCCAGGCGTTGGCAAATTTCATGGTAGTGGCATCCAGACTGTCTGCTTTTGTCATCTTTGTAGAAAATGAAATGACAGCAATGGGAATGCCTGTTTTCTTCTGAAAATCGCTGACCAGGTTTTCCAGTATTGACCTCTCTTTGGCAGAAAAGATATTCTCAAAATCATTTACATATCCGTTTGGCTTCGGAAGGTCGCCATATGGCGATATCTCAATTAACCGCACATGTTTTTTTATTGAATCCTTCTTTTCTTGTGCAGTGGCGTGGATACAGGTTATGAATAAACTTATTAAGAGGAAAAATAAATACCTGCTTCTTTTCATGATAAGCTATACTTGATGTTTTAATTACCAGGTTTGGGGCTGTAAATTTAATAAAGATAGTTTTATACATCTACTGGTTGCAAGCAATTCCGGTTGTTTCTAAACTGATTTTTGGATTTTTTTAAAAACTCCCGGTATCAACATCTTTGATAAACTTAATTACACCAGGCATAAATACTTTTTGATCATCCCACATGGCAAGGTGACTCCCGTTAGGGCAATACAGGTATCTGCCATGTTGCACCATTTTACTTTGCTCTTCCATGGCATTAGGATCCATAGTATCAAATTTTGCCCCTACCATAAGTGTAGGCACATAAATCTCTTTAAGCCTGTTTTTGATATCCCAGTTCGCCAAAGTAGCTTCCGGGCTAACACCGAATTCACTTGGCCCCTGCATCAATACATATATATCGTTATTTACATGCTTTACTGAACGGTTGAAACCATCCGGCCAATCTTTAAGGCGACAGATGTGTTCGGCATAAAAATGTGGAAGCAATAATTCAAAATATCGTGGATTTGAATAATCTTTATTTGCCTCAATGGCTTTGATCTCGGCAACAACATCTGCCGGCATTTGTTTTGCCAGTACTTCGTCTGCATATTTCGCATATTCCGGAATACTCGCCATCATATTGGCTATCACAAGTCCTTTCAGGTGTTGCTGGTATTTTAGGGCATATTCCATTCCCAGTATTCCTCCCCATGAATTTCCTATGATATAAAAATTGGTACTGTCTGCTCCAATAGCTTTGCGGACCTGTTCCACTTCTTCTACAAATCGTTCTGTTGTCCATAGGCTGCTGTCTGTTGGCTGATCACTGTAATAAGAACCTAACTGGTCATATTCATAAAATTCAAACCCTTCTCTTTGAAAAAAGGTTTCAAAACATTCCATGTATTCATGCGTCATGGCTGGCCCACCATGGAGGAGGAGGATTTTGATCTTTGGATTTTTACCAAAGCGTTTTGTCCAGACTTTGAATTCGCCAACCGGGGTTTGAATAGGTATCATCTTTACTCCGGCAGATTCAATAGAATCACCGTAGTTAAAATAATCAGGGAGTGTTGGTGTTGTATTTTGCTTACAGGATGTGAGCAGAAACACTATAAAAGAAATTATGATCAGTCGCATAGTATATGTATTTAAAGTTGTTTTATGAATTGTTTCTGTTGTGTAGCATGTTTAATATTTGTAATAAGATTGCTAAGTTTTGTTTCTGCTTCTGCCAAAAGCTTTTCCTGCGTTTGTGCTACCTCCTGTTCTAACATCTTGCAGCCTTTGTATTCTGGTTCTGGTTTTACCAATATCTCTTTACGGAAGGTCTTTAGTTTTCGGTGAAAAACAAAATGGTCCTGCCACTGTCCCAGCTTGTCAAGAATAGTATCCAGCAACTTCATTTCTTTTTTACTGACAAAAAATTCTTCTGGCAGTAGTTTCAGCCAGTAATAAACGTCTTTGAGCAATTTACGTATCTCATGGGCATTTTTCTTAAACTGTTCCATAGCAGCGATAAGTTGTTTCATATTCTCTTCAACCACTATTCTGATCTGGTGTTCCGGGTCCGGGATCGTTTGAAAAGATAGCTCCAGTTTATCCACCAACTCCAATAAGCTGGTTTGATGGTATTGCTGCACGGCATCCACCACAGCTTTTCGTGTAAGAGAGAGATTACTTGCCAGGTGTTTTTTAAAAAAGAGGAGTTGGAGATTTTTACTCTTCTGAAATTTTATCAATAAACCCTGGCTCATTTCCACATCCCTTTGTTTGCCCATGACGCCAAACAAAACCCTGGTTTCGAAAAATTCTTCTTTCCATAATTCATGGGTTATGGCTTCTTTTAAACGCAGGTAACTTCTGATCTTTTTTACAGATACCCTCCAGTCATGCACAGCTTGTTTACCGGGCCTCTGCCTGATTTTGTGAAGGGTTTCAATAAAGACCGTCTGTTGTTCTTCAATGTTCCTCGATATTTCATTTGAGTTGTTCATGTAGGGAAATTGGGCCCATATGCTACAAAGCAGATATAAGGTATGACATTTCCAGCATCTAAGGAGTTCGTCAGCATCGGCAGTTCCTGCTGTTGAAATAGTTGGTAGTGTTTGGCAGATTTTGGGGCAGAATCCACCTGTCAATCTGGTTGTATTTCATGGATATTCCTATAAAATCTGGAAAAGCTCTTCTTTTTCCCGGAAGTTCCAATTAATTATTTTAATTTTGACCGAACGTTCATTCAAAAAATATGTCACCAAGAACTCAGGACCAGTTACAACAGTTGAGAGAAACCAGGAAACAACATATTCTTGAAGCGGCCTTAAAAGTATTTGCTGCTCACGGTTATGATGGAGCCACCATCAACATGATCGCTAAGGAAGCAGGGATTGCAAAAGGGTTGATGTATACCTATTATGAGAGCAAGGAAAAATTAGTGGAGGAACTTATTCGGTTTGGTTTGAAGAAAGCTGCTTCGTTCATGCAGGAGAAACCGTTTCATCATTTAACCACAAGAAAAGCATTTGAAGAAAGTTTGCGTCATATGATAGACCTTTTTTTACAGGAAACTGATTTCTGGAGATTATATACTATGCTGGCGCTGCAACCAAACCTGGCGTCTAAGTTCAAAAAAGAATCTATGGCGTTCGTGGAGCAATACCTCGGAATATATATAGCCTATTTTCAAAAAAGAAAGTCAAAGGATCCTATGGCAGAAGCAATGCTCTTAGGTACAATCATAGATGGTTTAATGTTTGATCTGCTGATAGCACCCGCCGAATATCCTTTGGATGATGTAATAAAAATGGTCGTTAAAAAATTTGCCTGATGGTTTGTAACAATAAAATAGAAATGTGATGAAAAAACTCTTTTTTATTCCGTTAGTAGCCCTTCTTTTTTCTTTTGGTAAAACAACTCAGCAACCCAGCGCAGATGAGATCGTTCGGAAAGCAAACGACTTAATAATGGGCCGCTCGAGCCAGAGTATTGCTACGATGACAGTGATACGTCCGTCATGGACAAGAACAGTATCTATGAAAACATGGTCTTTGGGGAACGATTATTATATGGTACAGATCACAGCCCCGGCGCAGGATAAGGGACAGGTTTTTCTTAAACGTTTTAATGAAATGTGGAACTGGATGCCAAATATCAGTCGCATTATCAGGATACCCCCTTCTATGATGGGACAAAACTGGATGGGATCCGATTTTACCAATAATGACCTTGTAAAAGCCAATTCGATCGTCAATGATTATACGCATAGGATACTGGGTAATGAAACAACTGACGGATATGACTGCTATAAAATAGAGTTTTCTCCAAAGCCAAATGCAGCCGTGGTATGGGATAAGATCATTGCATGGATCGCAAAGGATAAATACTTTATGCTGAAGTCGGAATTTTATAATGAAGATGGAGAGCTGGTAAACAGGGAAACACAATCTGACATAAAACATTTTGATGATAGGGATCTTCCTTCAAAACTGGTGATGACGCCGGTGAAAGAAAAGGGCAAACAAACCATACTCGAATTTCAAAAACTAAATTTCAATATATCCTTAAAACCAACATTCTTTTCGCAGCAGAATATGAAAAACATTCATTGACAACAGTTCAACGGATCAGATGAAACAAATTATTATACTGGCCTGGCGAAACCTCTGGCGGAACCGCCGAAGGACAATGATCACACTGGCATCTGTTTTTATGGCTGTTATATTGGCCATCGCTATCCGGTCATTACAGAAAGGAGTATATGCCAGTATGATCAGTAATGCAGTACGTTTTTCTACCGGGTATATTCAGGTTCATGCAAAAGGATATTGGGACGATCAGAATATCAATAACTCTTTTGAATATGATCCATCCCTATCAGCGGTTTTTCAAAAAAATAAAGATATTTCCCTTTACGTCCCTCGTTTAGAATCATTCGCTTTAGCTTCTTCGGGGCCACATACCAAAGGAGTTGCAGTAACAGGTATTGATCCGGAAAAAGAGGATGAGATGAATGGGCTGGCGAAGAAAATAATTGAGGGAGATTACTTCAATAGCCAACCACAACAAGGAATCCTGATCGGTGATGGACTTGCCGAATATCTGCAGCTGCATCTTGGCGATACACTTGTCTTACTCGGACAGGGGTATCATGGTGCTACTGCAGCCGGTCAGTTCCCTATACAGGGTATCTTTCATTATCCGCTGGACCAAATGAATAATACAATGGTCTTTCTTTCGCTTCCGGATGCACAATTGCTTTTTGGAGCAGAAAATAGCCTGACCTCTATAAGCCTGATGTTACAAAACGAAAATGCTATTTCTTCAGCAAAAGAATTTATTGAAAAGCATGTTGATAGCACTTACGAAGTAATGGAATGGCCTGCCATGAACAAAACTCTTGTGCAGGAGATACAGGGTGATAATGCCGGTGGTATCATCATGCTGGGCATATTATATCTCGTAGTGGCATTTGGTGTTTTTGGAACGATACTCATGATGACAATGGAACGGAAAAAAGAATTTGCTGCTATGATTGCCGTGGGGATGCGTCGTTTCAAGCTCACTTTCATGGTGATATTTGAAACGATCTTTATCGGGTTGATCGGGATCGTATCGGGAACTCTCATCATACTTCCCATCCTGATCTACTTTCACAGGCACCCGGTGGCATTAACGGGGGCTGCAGCAGAAACTTATCAGCAATTTGGCATTGAACCGGTAATGCCTGCATCGCTGGATCCGTCTATTTTTTTATACCAGGGAATAACGGTATTGTGTATCGCTATTCTATCGGCTTTTTATCCGCTCTGGTACATCAACCGTATCCCTGTAGCTGGAACTTTAAAACAATAAAACTATGCTGGTACAAATAGCATGGAGAAATATATGGAGAAATAAAATCAGAAGCCTTGTTATCATTATAGCAGTGATTCTTGGCCTCTGGGGAGGAATATTTTCTGACGCCTTTATGCAGGGAATGGCAGAACAACAGGTTTACTCCAGCATACATACAGAAACAGGCCACCTGCAATTGAATGCCCCTGGTTTTTTACTGAATCATGATATGCAACTACGGATCGGTGATGCAGATAGTGTTGTTGAACAAATCAACAGGCTACCGGAAACAGAAGCCGCTGCCGCAACAATACAAATTACGGCCATGGCATCCACGGCTTCCAGCTCCACCGGCATCATAGTGAATGGTATTGCCCCAGATACATATGCTAAGGTGAGTGATATCTCAAAACTGATGGTAAATGGGGACTATTTTAAAAACGATCGTAAGAACATGGTAGTTGTTGGTCAGCAACTGGCTGATAAACTCCGGGTAAAGCTACATTCCCGGATCGTACTCACCTTACAGACAGTTACCGGCGATATTATTTACGGGGCATTTAAGATTGAAGGGATCTACCGTACACATAACAGTGAGTTTGATAAACAAATGATCTATGTGCAAAAAGATGATCTGCAATCACTGGTTGGTTTCCCTTCCGGGGCAGCTTCATTGGTCAGGGTATTATTACAAAAAGACGATGATACAAAGGAGGTAGCTGAAAAATTAAGGTCACAGTTTCCGGCAGAACAAGTACAGACATGGATAGAGTTATCTCCCATGCAACAGGTATTGTCTGGTACCATGACGCAGATGACGATCATTTTTGTCGGGATCATTCTTATTGCTCTTGCCTTCGGAATTGTAAATACAATGCTGATGGCAGTAATGGATCGTACAAGAGAAATAGGCATGTTATTATCGATCGGTATGCGGCCTTCAAAGGTTTTTGGTATGATAGTGCTGGAAACTGTTTTTCTTTCCCTGACGGGCGCAGTGGTGGGTATTTTGATAAGTATCGGAACCATTTATTGGTTTGGCAAATCAGGGATCAACCTTTCTATGATCGCACAGGGAGCTAATGCAATGGGATACAACAGTGTGGTTTATCCAACACTTGGCGCCGGTTTTTATTTCCAGTTGGCCATCATGGTGGTTGTGGTAGCCATAATAGCCGGATTGATCCCTGCAAGAAGAGCCATTCGTTTAAAACCGGCAGAAGCGGTAAGGGGAGATTGATATTTATGGATACAACTAACTAAATAATTATTCTATGCCAGTCATTGAAGTAAAACAACTGAAGAAAACTTATAACGAAACAATGGTACCGGTGCATGCACTAAATGGGGTGGATCTGACATTTGAAAAAGGAGAGTTTACAGCCATTGTTGGTCCATCAGGTTGCGGCAAAACCACTTTATTGAATATGATGGGAGGGTTAGATCGTCCAACTTCAGGAATAGTGACCATTGAGAACGATGATATTACAAACATGAAAGCAGGGGAGCTGGTAGATTTCCGGCTGAATAATATTGGTTTCATTTTTCAATCCTATAACCTGATACCGGTACTTACGGTGAAAGAGAACATTGAATTCATCATGGAATTGCAGCATCGTAACCGTAAAGAAATGGAAGATCGGGTCAGGTATCTTTTAGAAGTAATGGGTTTGAGTGATAAAATAAATGTTCGTCCCAGGTATTTATCAGGGGGACAACAGCAGCGGGTAGCAGTGGCAAGAGCGCTGGCCTCAAAACCAAAGTTCATTTTAGCAGATGAACCTACAGCTAACCTGGATTCAAAATCAACTGATATTTTACTGGATCTGATGGCTGAGCTAAATCAAAAGGAAAATGTAACGTTCGTTTTTTCTACGCATGACCAGCGGGTAATGGATAAGGCCCGCCGTATCATTACGCTGGAAGACGGTAAAGTGATCAGTGATATCAAACAGGTAAAGAGCAATGAAGCAAGGCATTCATAAAATACTATTACTGACCGGCTCTTTAATATTTGCTGTTGTGCAGAACACTGCTGCACAAGGTGAGGTTGACAGCAGCCAGGGAACCATAGAAAAAACAAAACACTGGGTGCTTAACGGCTATCTGAAAGATCTGCAAAGCATTCAGTTTACAGATATCAAAAAAAAATGGACGCTGGATAACCTGGTACATAATCGCCTGGATCTGCATTGGTATGCTGATAGTTTATGGAAGATCCATGTAGGAGTAAGGAACCGGTTATACTATGGTGAATCTGTTCCTTTGTATAAGCAGAATAAAAAATTACTGGGAGCAAATAATGATTTTTTTGACCTGTCAAAAACC
The DNA here is from genome assembly GCA_020636575.1 of Chitinophagales bacterium. Taxonomy (GTDB): domain Bacteria; phylum Bacteroidota; class Bacteroidia; order Chitinophagales; family Chitinophagaceae; genus JJ008. The sequence continues at coordinate 14,264 of JACJXP010000006.1, read as the reverse complement.
ATTGTCAGTGGAGAATCATTTTTGTTGCATAGTACAGTGGATAGGGCCAGTGTTGATTTTACCAAAGGCAAATGGCAGGTAACTGCCGGGCGGCAACGGATCAATTGGGGTGTAAACCTGGTATGGAACCCCAATGATATCTTTAATGCCTATTCCTATTTTGATTTCGATTATGAGGAAAGACCCGGAACCGATGCTGTAAGGATTCAATATTACCTCAACAGCACTTCTTCAGCAGAACTGGCATATAAACCGGGTAAACATTCTGGCGAAACCATTCTTGCCGGTTTGTACAGGTTTAATAAAGGAAGTTATGATATCCAGCTGCTCAGTGGGATGATGAACAATGATCTTGTAATAGGTGGAGGATGGTCGGGCACATTAGGGCAGACGGGCTTCAATGGAGAGATAACAAGTTTTACCCCTTTAAAACATTTTCAGTTATCGAAGACAATACTATCAGCATCTGCAGGCATAAACTATACGTTTCCCAACAGCCTGTACCTGCATGGCGCTTATCTGTTGAACAGTGCAGGTATATTACATGCGGATAGTCTCACGGCAAACCTTTTATTGAATAATGTTTCAGCTAAATCACTATCGCCTTCCCGTCATTCCTTATTTGTCGAAAGTGCTTTTCAATTTACCCCGTTGATACGTGGTGACCTTGCTGGTATCATTAATCCTTCTGATGGTTCTTTTTTTGCCGGTCCCTTTATAACTTTTTCCTTGACCAACAGTATGGAATTACTAACAGGAGGCCAGTTGTTTTTTGGCAAAATGAACAGTTTGTATGGTGGTTATGAAAAAATAATACTCCTTCGCTTTAAGTGGAGCTTTTAAAAAGGGATATGTTTCTAATACTACTCATATAATTTAAGTCCATTTAGTTTTGCTCCCTACTTCTAGGATCTTGATCCTTTCATCAGCAATTGCTTTGATTTTTTCTACAGGTTCTTTATAATGTTCAAAAGTTCCGTAGTGAACGGGAATAATAATTGAAGGATCTAAACGGGAGATCATCTTTGCCAGCATTTTTGAATTTAATGTCAGTGTCATGATCCAGCTGCCTTCTTTTGCTGCACCCATATTTGGGATAAGCAGGTCAATGGGTTTGTTTTCCATGTATTTGATGATGCTGTTCTTGTATACTGTGTCTCCTGTTATGTAAATGCTTATTGTTTCTTTTTCTTTTGTAATGCTCAGGTAATAGCCGTTTCCTTTTCCTGCTAACCATGCACTGACCGGGTTTACACCATGAATGGCAGGTATGGCTTCGATTGTAATGATGTGATCCTTTATTTTATATTCTTTGGTTTGTTTCCAGTTTAATATGCTGAGATCTGTTTTCCCGTTTTGTTTTAGTATTCCGGAAGAGTTTTGGTTGCAGATAATTTTTGAGGAGTCAGCAATTTTCGAGAGTCCTTTTTTGTCGAGATGGTCCTTATGATTATGAGTTATAAGCCACAGGTCTATATTTTCAAAATCATTTTCTTCATAAATAGGTTCTTCGAGTCTTTTGGACTTAAACCAGAAATAATCATGGATGGTTCCTTTCTCACATAAAACAGGATCAACAGCAATTTTTAAGTTGCCAATACCTAAAATAAATGTGGCCCCGCCTATCCAGTGAAAGGTAAATTCCATTCTTCTGGCTATTTTAGTTCTGATTATTTGACCAACTTGAGATCAGCTTTTTGAATTTTCAGTTTTATCAACATGAGACATGATATTCACCGTAACTCCGTTTGGGTCTTTCACAAAAAACCGTTTCACTCCCCATTCTTCTGTTTTTAGAGGATAAACTATTGTAATATTTTGGGCCATCGCCTTCTTATACATTTCATCTACATCGGATGATTCTATACTAATCATCACATTCGAATTGTCTATCTCTTCTTTGTCTGATTGTAAAAGATTGATCTGTGCCGTGGGATTTGATTCAGAAATAAAGGTTAATATCCACCCCATGTCCATAGCCAGTTTCAGTCCAATAAAGTCAATATAGAATTGCTTGCTTTCTTCTATTTTATTGGAAGCTATATCCGGTGTTATTCTTCTGAATTTCATATAGAAATAGTTTCATTTTTAGTTCGCTTTCTTCTCCTTGTCTATTTCGGTTTCTATGGATCTCACAAAATTGCTGACTGCTAAATGCCGTTCGTTGCTATCAGCTTCAGGCCATGCACTGTTGATTGCGATCACCAGTTTCCTTGAAGGGTCGATATGGATCATCTGGCCGTGGATCCCCAATGCCTCAAAGGCACTGCCATTAAAGATCCACCATCCAAATCCATATCCTCCACCGGGCCATAGCTGTACTTGTATATCGGTGGCTGTTTTGAACCAGTCATCGGGAACAATAGATTTCCCATCAATACGTCCGTCTTCGAGAACAAATTGTCCGAATCTTGCGAAATCACGGAGTATCATCTGTAAACAACAGCCTGCCATTTCCTGGCTAGTTCGATCCAGTCTCCAGTCAGCATCCTGCTCCATACCAAAAGGAATCCAGATCTTCGAGGAAAGGTATTGAGATAAGGTTTGATGTGTAGCTGCGCTGACAAGGACACCCAGCAGGTGCGTTTCACCTGTACTATATAGAAATTTTTTGCCGGGTTCTGCCACAGCCGGCAATCGCCGCATATAACTTACTGTCGCATTCATGCCCGGTTCAATCGGATCTGTAGAAAATCGGGCTATGTCGCCATTCGGATCGGTATAGTCCTCGCTCCATCGTATACCTGAGGTCATGGTGAGGAGATGGCGGATCTTCACACTATCATAGGCGCTGCCTTTTAAATCGGTAATATAGTCTGTTACATAATCGTCAACAGATTTGATGTAACCATCCTTGATGGCAGCCCCAACGAGGGTGCTTGTTACCGACTTTGCAACAGACAGTGATGACCATCGGTTCGATTCACTGTGTCCAAGGGCATAGCGTTCCATCCGGATCTTCCCATCCTGCAAAATAAGGAGACCGGCTACTTTCTGTTCCCGTATAAAATTTTCCAATTCTTTTTCCTTTTCTCCACCTGGGCTAAATGCGGCAAAGGGTAAGCCATGCGAAAGCTGATACACTTTGCTCCCATTCGGCACCTCATGTACTTCCTGTTTTTGAGGAGATGGTTTTTTTGAAAGTGAATCCGGGTTAGTGATGTCCTGCGCAAAGGATGATGAAGATGAGAGAACTATAATGATGAGTACGATAATCCTTAGGGATGATGAAGTAACTGGTATACGCATGATTTCACTATTTCTTTTTTTGCTGTTAAAAATAACGTTCAACCGATAATATAGATGAATTCAAAAATACCGGAAAATGATTTTGGAAATATGTTAAAGATTCTTGTTCGGGAAAAAGCTTTCTGCTGTAAATACTATGTTAGCGATTATTTTTTGTAAAATGTAATCCCAAATTCAAAAAATCATATTTACTGATCCTCTCATAAGTTATTCTTAAACTAAGTTCCTTATTTATTATAAAACTCTGTAAAAAAACTGAATAGTTGACATAGTTAAAGTAATGACTAAACAAGAATCCGACATACCATTTCGGGTAAAATATTTTTTCCAACCCTATTCCTAATCCAAAATTTGATTTATTATTAAGCTCTTGATGTCCAATTTTTAAAAGTAAACCACAATTCCTAATAAAAGGTGTTGTACTGAGAACGGATAAGTCAACTTCTCTTTGAAAAATTCCTGAAGCAATGACCTTCTTTTGAGAATACCCAATACTTGCATCATCAACATAGCGTGAAAGACTATGAATTGGATATTTCAATGAAAGATTTGCATCAAAGGAATAACTGGTTTTAAAATCAGTTTGTCCTTGCAATTTATATATCCACCTTGCAGGAAAGTCTTCAAAATGGATTAATAGTCTTTCATCCAAGCCATTGCTAACATTAACCCCGGCTAAGGAGTTGAGTATATCATAGTTTGCACCTATTGTTAGCCATTTAGTTTTATGATATTCATGAATAAAGAATGAATCAATGTTATTGGCAGGGGATTGCCCAAGGCAGAAGGAAGAATGACAAACTAATAAAAGCAGTAATGGTATTCGAAGCATAGAATTTAATAACTGCTAATGCGATGTTGGCAATTTATTATTTTTTATTCAGATCAAATATTACACTGGCATCAACCCAATAAACTTCTCCTTTGGTAACACCGGCCCATCCGCTTTCCGGCGGATCACTATATCTTCTTGAAAAGAAGAAATATTTACCATTAGGCGACATGTATGGACAAAAATCTGTCCACTCCGAGTTGATCGGTTCTTCCAGGTATATGAGAGGCTGCCAATTGCCATCCTTTTTAAAAGAAACATATAGCCCGGGTTTATCAAGAGATCTTTTATTACTGATCAGATAACTTTCATCGGGAGCAACATAAGTGTCGCCTGAACCTAAAGGCGTATTCACCACCTGGCTGATACTTTGCGGAGTATCAAATTTCCCATCACCCAAATACTGAGCCCGGTAAATATCTTCCTTACCAAAACCTCCAGGACGGTCGGAAATAAAGTATAAACTTCCGTCAGCCACAATGATCGGGTAAGACTCATTGTATTCATCAGTAGATATCGGGTATCCTACTTTCTCAGCCAATTGCCATTTTCCATTCAGCTTCTGACTTCGATAAATGTCTGACATGGCACTGTACGTTTCATTTTCAGGATTTGCTCCCAGGAAATACATGGTATTGCCATCCGGTGTCAGTGTCATATCAACTGCCGTGGTATTTACATTGGAATCCGGAAACATTTGTAAAGCGGTTGGGGCAGTCCACTTGCTATCCACTAACTCAGAATGAAAGATCAGAAAACTTCTGTTTACAATTCGTGTAAAGAAAAATTCAGTCATTGAATTATTAAATACTGCATTTAATTCTACGCTATCGGTATTGACAAGCGATGGGGCAAACAATTCCGGTGTTGTCCCGGGAGTTTTCTGTCCTAAATAAGATGTTTCGGGTTTATTACAGCTGATTATAACTACTGATATGATAAAAGCGCTTAGGTTTCTCATGTAATTATGTTTACTAATTACTTATAAGTAAATATAGACATAAGTCTTAAGGCTGCATCCAATATGGTTTATATATTAGTGATCCTTATCCTGATATCATTATCTTGCGGATACAATTTACCAGCATGATCCGGATAGAAATTATACTGGCTCTCTAAAAATTGGTTTATGAATACGGATATGTCTTTCTTACAACGGTTGTTTACTAACGTTATCGTCTTTTTAATTTTCTTATCGCCGTCTTTGATTGCTGCACAAGGTAAACACCAGTTTACACTGGGTAAATCAGAGTTTTTGCTTGATGGAAAACCTCTCCAGGTGATCAGTGGGGAGCTGCATCCTGCCAGGATACCGAGGGAATACTGGCGGCACCGTATTCAAATGACAAAAGCAATGGGATGCAATACCGTGGCGCTTTATGTATTCTGGAATTATCATGAAACCAGTGAAGGTGTTTTTGATTTCAAAACCGGCAACCGTGATATAGCAGCTTTTATCCGTCTTTGCCAGGAAGAAAAAATGTGGGTGATACTTCGCCCCGGACCTTATGTATGTGCCGAATGGGATTTTGGTGGTATACCCGACTACTTGTTGAAATACCCGGATATCAAAGTTCGCTGTATGGATCCCCGGTATATGAATGCTGTGAATCGTTATATCGATCGCTTTGCTAAAGAAGTAGTGCCGCTTCAATGTATAAACGGGGGACCCATTCTTATGGTACAGGTAGAGAATGAGTATGGTAGTTATGGAAATGACAGGGAATATATGGAGTCCATTCGCAAAACATGGACAGCGGCCGGCATCAGGATCCCTTTTTATACGTCGGATGGCCCCACAGCTTATATGCTGGAAGCGGGAACACTTCCCGGAGCGGCTATCGGGCTCGACAGTGGGAGTGATAGTGCTGCATTTGCACAGGCTTATCGGCATAACCCGAATGTGCCTGCTTTTAGCGGGGAAACTTACCCGGGATGGCTCACACACTGGGGTGAAAAATGGCAGCGGCCGGATACTAATGGATTAAAAAAAGAGGTCGGCTTTCTACTCGATCATCATAAATCATTCAACTTTTATGTAATACATGGCGGTTCTAATTTCGGTTTTACTGCTGGCGCCAATGCCGGGAATGCCGTCCAGTACCAGCCCGATATTACCAGTTATGATTATGATGCGCCTATTAATGAACAGGGAAGACCCACTGCCAAATACCAGATGCTCCGTCGAATGATCATGGAAAAGGTAAGTTACCCGGTGCCGGCGATACCGGAACCCATTCCTGCTATGGAGATACCCCCGATCACTTTAAAGAAAACATTCAACCTGTTTAATAACCAGGTACCGGTTCTCCGCTCTCCGCAACCACGGCCTTTTGAATATTATGGACAAAACCAGGGACTGGTTTCTTATAAAACCAAACTGATCGGCCATAAAAGCGGAAGACTGAAGATCTGGGAACCGCATGATTATGCACTTGTATTTCTCAATGGCGTTTTTATTGATACTGTGTTTCGCAATGGGGGACAGTGGGAAGTAATGCTGCCTAAAACTCAAACAGCAAACCCTGAACTGGAGATCATTGTGGAAGGAATGGGCCATATCAATTTCGGACAGTTTATCATTGACAGAAAAGGCATAACCGACCGGGTTACACTGAACGGTATGACACTTATGAACTGGGAAGTTCAATTATTCCCATTGGATGAAGCCTTTATATCTACGCTGGATAAAAACTTTACGGGTACCATTCCGGATAACCTTCCCTGTAATTTTTTTGAAGGAGAGTTTGAACTTTCAGGCACTGCAGATACTTACTTTGACATGGGGAATTATTCCAAGGGGATCGTTTATATAAACGGCCACAACCTTGGCCGGTACTGGAATGTCGGTCCGCAGCAACGTTTATATTGCCCGGCCTCCTGGCTTAAAAAGGGAAAGAACAAGATCATTGTGTTTGATCTGCACCAGTTGACCGAACAAACGGTTACAGGTTTCAGGACTCCGGAGTAAATGAGCTAAGTACAAAGTCGTTTGTTCGGTCAACTGGTATTTTAGATTATTCAGATTTCAAATCAAATATATATTTTGTTCTATCGTATCTATCAACATAAAGAATGATTTGATTTCGAATGACATTTACTTTTAAGTATTCTTTTCCAAATGGAAACGCCTGAATAAATTTTTCTGAACCATTACTTCCTGAATAATTGTAAATTAACAATGATTGGTCAATATGCTCCTGTCCAATCACTTTCCCGTAGTCTAAGTTAATATGTGAAAATCGAGTCATTCTTTCATCAATGATGTCCTGAGAATATGAGCTATCCTTAAACTCGCAATTATCAAGATCTACTGAAATTTTTTCTCCACTTCTTTTTAGTTGTTCGATTTCTTTAGTCATTAATGCAACTGTATTTCCAGCAATTTTGCGCTGTTCTAAAAATATTATAGCCACAATAATTAACAAAGGAATTACTCCTATCAGAATCCAAATAAATTTACCAGAATATATTCCGAATATTATTGTTAGTCCAGCAATAAGAGAGATTATGTTGGTTAATAATTTCATTTTTGACTGGCTAAAAAGCTTGTATTAAACCTAATGTTGGCTGCTGCGTTTAGTTACTGAAGAAAATATTAAAATATGGTGGGGAAACTAATTCTTGTATATCTTTTAGGCCTTCCGGGTTCTTAATTCTTTTTTCCGGATCATATACTAAGCAAAGAATTATTTCAATGCCTGTATGTTTTCTATAATGCTCCTTGTCAATAATTAGTTCATCTGAAAGCTTTCTACTGTCTAATCCTTCTCTTGTCATTTTCGTCTCTATAAGTATTTTTTGTTTTGGAAGAATGAAATCAGTTCGATTCGAATGATTAGCATAATTTGATGTATATGTTTCAGGTCTAACGTCATCAAAGAACAGTCTAAGAATTCCCTCTAGAACATACTGCATTTCATGTTCTTTAGTAATTTTTATTTCAGCTACATCTTTTCTATGTGTTTTAAACGAAGAAACCATTCTTGACCAATTGCTAAACATTCGGATTATCAAATCTATACTTTCTGTTGTTTCATTTTTGGTTTCAGTTGGGAATGATTTATTCGTTTCGTAAGTGGTGATATATTCCAACGCATTTTCAATCGCAGCTTGAATAGTATTTCTACTCTGAGCAGGGAAGCCCATATATTTACTTTTGTCTAGAAATGAGGTTGCTTCTAATAGATTGGGAATTTCAATTGTATCCAAAGCTGAGAAAAACTCTCTGTCAATTTCCTCTAGGCTTTTTTTCGATATTATGTAGTCTTCCCATATTGAGGAATATCTTGTATCATCTCCATCAATCGCTCCAGTGAGATAACTTATTTTCAAATAATCTTGGAGGTTACGATAAGCTTTTTTAAGTCTTAATTTAATTAAAGTGATATTTCGCATTATATAACATTGTACATAATACAATAAATTTACGTCATAATTTCAAAGCTATTGTAAAGGGACAACTTCATAGCAAAGCCATTAGTCTAGAAAAAGTTTATTCCTTATTCCTTGTATCAATAATGACCTTCTTGTTCTTGAGGTAATGGCCGATAGAGATGCCATAAACCCTATGGCGAATGCGGGGTCCGTTGTCAGCATTATTGATGCTGGCCAGTCCAAGACTATATTGTGCAAACACCATAAAGCCGCTGCTGCTCTCATAACCAAACTGCGCCAGGAAATTGGCCGAGAAATGACCATAGTCCGTAAACCCGAATTTCATATTACGGTCCACCTGGCCACCGCCGTTCTTTCGGTTAAATTTTTCTTTGCCAAACAACTGAAAGTCCAGTGAAGGGCCAAATTTGAGAAAGCAATGACTTGGATTTTTTCCCAGGTCTATCTGCAGCATAGGAGCCAGTTCAAAAGTGTGCAGGCTTACATCGTTATCAACTGCATTGGTATCAGGAGGAAAAACAAACTGAGTGTAATTGACCTTATACCCTTTGAGGCTATAGAATACAGCGGGGTTAAAATAGATATTGCCCTCAAAGGGCACTTTCATGTTCATGCCCAACTGAAAGCCGTATTTATAATCCCTTTTTTGCTTGATGCTGTTAATATAATAGCTGGCCGTGCTGGTTTGCCCGCCGGCAAAAAAACCAATCTGGTTTTGTGCGGCAAGGTTTGCGCAGCAGAAGCTCAGAAGTACGGAAAGACAGAATAATCTCATAATCAGTAATTTAATTACTTGAATGATCAGGGTTCCAGCTTTTCAGAAAGGATAGTACCGGCGCCGCAACGGCCCGGCGGATAAAGACAGCCGGTAAAAATAGCTATTAATTCCAGTAAAGCAAAGCGATAGGTTTTATGGACTATAACAGGTTTTCAGGGAATAATGTCATTACAACAGAGTCTTGTCATGCTGATACCGGTTTACCGGTCGAAGTATCTCAAACTCCTCCTTCGTCGGAGTGACAGAGACTTTAGAGCAATAGACAATAAAAGATTCCTCCATAGCCTGCACTGAGGTGCGAAGTATCGGAATCAGGCGGTATAATATACAATACCGTTTATGGGAAATTGTCATTCCGACGAAGGAGGAGTCCTGTAAGCCTCATTTTTCAGTATGATTGTAACTATAGAGAATACTGTGCTATAAAGATTATTAAAAACTCTTTGCAGGATCTTTTATGCCATCCGCTTTATTATAATCATCAGATGTTCCTTTTGGAATGGAAAGGCTTTTCCAGTTTTCGTTTTTGATCATTCTGGCCACATATACTATCTGCCCGATATGATAGGAGTAATGTGCCACCTGCCGGTTAATGGCATCCACAACAGAAAGTTTTTCATCACGGATACTCACCATTTTTTTCAGATGCTTTTTCTTCAGCGATGAAAGGGCGCCGATAAAACACTCCCATCCTTTTTCCCAGAGGTCCAGTAATTGTTCTTTGCTGTAAGATTGTACTTCAAACTCCTTATCCCGTTCCCGCCATTCTTTTTCACCGTCTTCTGTTAAAAAATTCGTCCACCTGCTTAGCATGTTGCCATACATGTGCTGTATAATAATGGCCACACTATTAGAAGCTTCATTGGGCTGGTAATAAAAATCCACTTCCTCCATTTGGGCAAATGTTTTATCGCCAAGCGACTTATAGTATTGTAATCTTTTGATCACCGTATCCAGGTATTCTTTTGCTAAGCTCATGTTCTTTTGTTTTAAGTTTACCAGCCTGCGGCAGCATCTTCGCCTCTATTGTCTGCCACGGCTTCAAATTTTCCATCGGGTAATACTTTGATCACTTCGGTACGGCCAATGGCGCCACGTAGCCGGGTAGTATATCCCATTTTTTGTAATGCAGTAACGGCAGACTCCGGAAATCCTTTTTCAAAATAAAAAAGATCAGGTAACCATTGGTGATGAAACTTGGGTTTATATACTGCATCCGTAGTGCTTAAATTAAAATCAATAATATTCACCAGCGTCTGAAACACCTGTGTGGGAATAGTTGTGCCACCGGGGGTACCTACCACCAAAAAGGGTTTGTTATCTTTTAAAACAATGGTTGGCGTCATAGAACTCAGCATTCTCTTTCCTGGTTGTATAGCATTGGCCTCACCACCTACTGCGCCATATAAATTGGGTACACCGGGTTTTATGCTGAAGTCATCCATCTCATCATTCATAAAAAATCCGGCGCCACCTACTACCGTTCGGCTGCCGTAACCATTATTAAGTGTGGTAGTTACAGCCACTGCATTACCATCTTTATCGATCACACTCAGGTGAGTGGTCTCTTCACTCTCGGCAGCCACTAACACACCGGGCCCCACTTCACTGCTGGGTGTAGCTTTGGCAGGATCATAGTTCTTCATACGCTGCTGCAGGTACACATCATTGGTGAGCATATCCACCGGCACTTTATAAAAATCAGCATCACCCATATATTCAGCCCGGTCGGCATAGGCCCTTCTTTCTGCTTCCGTCATCAGTTGTACAGCCGCAGTAGAATGAAAACCCATTGAAGCTATATTCCTGTCTTCAACCATTTTCATCATCTGGTGCAGCAATACGCCACCGCTGCTGGGCATTGACATACCGATGATAGTATAGCCTTTATAATTAAAAATATGCGGCGCCCTTTGTTTGGCTTTGTAGTTCTTCAGATCATCAAGGCTGATGATACCATGGCCTCTTTTCATTTCTTCAACGATCAGCCTGGCCGTTTCACCCTCATAAAAACCCGCAGCGCCTTTTTCGAGTATACGTTTTAATGTATTTGCAAGATCTTTTTGTACCAATGTATCACCGGCTTTCCATGGAATATTCTTTACAAAAACAGGCATTACTGTGTTTTGTTTCTTGAGTGCAAATTGTAAACCGTTTAAGGAGGCAGCTTCGTTTTTGCTGATAGCAAAACCTTTTTCAGCCAGTTCAATAGCCGGGCTTATCAGGTCTTTTAATGGCAGCTTTGCATATTGCATGGTTTCAAATAATCCTGCCACAGTACCCGGTACACCTGATGATAAATGTCCGTTCTGGCTTTTATCGGTATCGGCTTTACCATCTTTATCAATATACATATCACGGTGTGCAAGTCCCGGGGCTTTTTCCCGGTAATCTATCGAGATCAGCTTTCCTTCTGCATTGCGTCCCACTAAAAATCCGCCGCCACCAAGATTGCCTGCTCCGGGATACACTACTGCAAGGGCAAACTGTGTGGCAATAGCAGCATCAAAAGCATTGCCCCCTTTTTTGAGTATAGATACACCCACTTCGCTGGCCAGTGTATGAGCAGATACCACAGCGCCATTTTCAGATACAGTTCTTTTTTCTCCTGTATAGCTATATGGATTAATGGAAACAATTCCTTCAGCCGATCGCTGGCTGCTTTTGCAGGAAACAAACAAAAGGAAAAGAATAAATATATATAACGGCCGGATACGCATACTGTGTTTTTTAATGCCTAAAACTACTGAAATGATCGCTATCATAGTTTTATCAACAAAAGCACTTAATTCATTTATGCTTTCTTAACTTTCCGCAAAATCCTATACATGTTCAAAAAGTATTTTCTGCTGGTATTTGTTATACTGAGTACCATTTTTGTTAATGCCCAGTTGCAATCACCAGAACAGTTCCTCGGTTATAAATTAGGCGAACGGTTTACACCCCATCATAAGATCGTCAGTTATTTTCAGTATGTGGCGGCTAACAGCAGCGCCATGATGAAACTACAGCAGTACGGTGAAACCAATGAAGGAAGGCCGTTGCTGGCAGCATTTATTTCTTCAACAGAAAATATCACTAACCTGGAACAGATCAGGAAGAACAATATGCGCCTGGCCAATATGGCTTTGGATAAAATGGCGGCGATAGAAGCCAATGCTCCAGCCATTGTATGGCTTAGTTATAATGTGCATGGAAACGAAACCTCTTCTTCAGAAGCGGCTATGCTCACATTATATGCATTGGTAGACCCATCCAACACCCGTACCAAAGAGTGGCTGAAGAACACAGTGGTGATCATTGATCCCTGTATCAACCCTGATGGAAGGGACCGGTTTGTAAACTGGTATAATTCAGTTGTTGGGAAAAAAGCAGATCCGAAACTGGTATCAAGAGAGCATCGGGAACCCTGGCCCGGCGGCAGGACCAACCATTACAATTTTGACCTGAACCGTGACTGGGCATGGCAAACACAGGTAGAAAGTCAGCAGCGCATCAAACTATACAACCAATGGCTGCCTTATGTACATGTGGATTATCATGAGCAGTACATTAACTCACCTTATTATTTTGCCCCGGCAGCAAAACCCTATCATGAGGCCATCACTCAATGGCAAAAGGATTTTCAGGTAATGATAGGAAGAAATCATGCCCGTTATTTTGATGAGAACGGCTGGCTCTATTTTACAAAAGAAGTTTTTGATCTTTTATATCCTTCTTACGGGGATACCTATCCTATATTTAATGGTTCAATCGGGATGACTTATGAGCAGGCAGGTCATGGCATTTCGGGCACTGCTGTGATCAATGCAGAAGGAGATACACTTACATTGTATGACAGGCTCATTCATCATTATACAACCGGTCTGAGTACAATAGAAACTGCCTCAAAAAACGCATCAAAACTGGTCAGCGAATTTCACCAGTATTATAATAAAGCAGTTTCCGGTGGAGTGGGAGAGTATAGTTCATACATCATCCGTAATAATGCTGCAGATGATCAGCGTATTGCTTCTTTTTTGGAACTGCTGGATAAAAATGCGATTCAATATGGCGTAGCGGCAGTAGGTACTGCCAAAGGATTCAGTTATGCATCAGGTAAGGAAGAATCTTTTAGTATCAATGCAGGTGATATCCTGATCAGTTCAAAACAGGCCAAGGCAGCGTTGGTAAAAGTATTGATGGAGCCCCGCACTAAACTTGAAGATTCTGTTACCTATGATATTTCTGCCTGGTCATTACCCTATGCTTACGGATTATCCGCATGGGCAGTAAAATCAGCTCTTACGACACAGGGTGGTTATAAAACCAGCAAAGTAAATAATACAGGCACTACCTACGGTTATGTAATGGAATGGAAAGGTGTAGCTTCTGCAAGAGCTGCCGGGCAACTTTTGCAAAAAGGGATTCTGCTCCGCTATGCAGAAGAGCCTTTTGAGATCAATGGAAAGAAATTTGAAAGAGGAGCTATCATTATTTTAAAAACAGCAAATAAATCGATGGGTAATGGTTTGTGGAGTATCGTAAGAGAAGTCGCTGATGCAAACAATGTGCAGTTACAACCGGTACAAACCGGTTTTGTAGATAAGGGTTTTGACTTTGGCAGTAGCAAAGTACATGCATTCAAAGCTCCCAAAGTGGTATTATTAACGGGAGATGGCGTAAGTGGTAATGCTGCCGGCGAAGTATGGCATTTCTTCGAGCAGCAACTGGATTATCCGATCACTTTGGTGAATGCCAAAGATTTTTCTTCCAACCGCCTAAAAGATTTCAATGTGCTTATTCTGCCCGATGGAAACTATAGTTTTTTAAATGATAAAAATTCAATTACTGATTTTAAAGAATGGGTTCAAAACGGCGGAAGGGTAATTGCTTTGGAAAATGCCGTGGCACAGCTGGCAAGAGCCGAGATAGGGATCAAAATGAAAAAATCGGATGATGATAATAAGAAGGAAGATAAACCAGATTATGATGATCTGAAAGTATATGCGGAAAGAGAAAGAGATG
>JACJXP010000005.1 GCA_020636575.1 Chitinophagales bacterium | reverse complement strand
AAATGGTAAAAAATTCAAGCAGGTACGATATGCAAATCTATTTGCGAAAAGAAAACAAGACCAGATACCTAAAAAACTGATGTTAGAAGTTGCTAGCGAAGGAAAAATTACCGTTTTTAAAAAATATCACCACACACAGGGTATCGTTACTTCCCACTTACCCGACCGGACAACGGTTAGTGATGCTGATTATGCCAAATGGCAGGAAAATAACTTTGAGATTCTTGCCCAAAAAGAAGGAGAGCAGGCAAAAAACATGTCTTCCTTTAATATAAAGAAGCTTGTCGGCGATAATAAAACCGTTTTAACCAATTACGCTAAAAACAAATATGGTTTTAGAGATCTTTTTATAAAAGGGCCTGTCTTTGAGTCCAGCTTCCAAATGAATACGTTAGAGGCTTTCACCAGGATGGTAGAAGATTATAATAAACAATAATAAGAATTTATTCAATTATTAGAAGAGGCGACCATAAAGGGTCGCCTCTTTTTATTTTTCTTCCCTGCCGAGTCTCCTGCAAGGGACTCGACTGAGAAGAAATACAGTAAATTTATGTGTTGACAGTAATTAAGCCAAGGTATACTTTCTAACCTAAAAACATGCGGATAATATCACTATCATCTATAACTTTAATATTATTAATTGCTTGTAATAACACTACAAACACAAGTAATAATAAGACTGAAGGAACTAGTAAGGAGAACTCTTCTACTATCGGGTTGTTTGATCGATGGGAAAAGGTTTGGCGAGATGGGCAGTATGACCTTATCCCATCTTGTGTAGCAGATAAATATATACGGCACGACAGCAAAGGAGATCGCATTGTTACCAGAGAAGAATACGAGAATGAAATTAAGGAAACTCGAAAGTTATTACCTGATGTACGATTTATCGTTTATGACAATTCGTTCAGTAAAGATCAAGCATGGTTACGCTACACTATGACTTACACCAGCCCTGAAACAAACGAATTAACAACTGCAAAAGGAATCCAGGTTTATAGGATTGAAGAGGGAAAACTTGCAGAAACATGGATGGTTATGCTGGAAGCCGGTACCAGTTGGGCAGACAGCTCTGCCCGTAAATGCTGGTCATGTTCACAATAGTTCTTCTCAGCCAACCCGGTGTAAAATAGAATACCGTAAATTTATGTACTGGCTGTAATACCGTCACACCCTTACTAATTTCATCACTTATAACTCCCAAAAAATGCCTGTATCAAATTCAGCAACATTACACCACACAAGTATTCTGGTGAATGACTTAGAATTAACTGCCGAAAAGCTGGCAAAGCAACTTTCTGTAACCTGGAATATCTGGACAATAACACCAGAACATTGTTTTGTTAATGGAGAGCCTTCTCCTTTTTCATTCAAGGCTGCTTTTGCACAAGTGGGTGAAGGCAATTTAGAATTGATAGCACCACACACAGGGCACAGTGTTTACAATGAACATTTGAAAGTAAAAGGCGAAGGTTATCATCATACTTGTTTTGCCTATGCAAACCTGGAAAGTATGCGATCAGCCAAAGAAGAGCTACTAAAGCAAGGATATAAAATGGTTCAAAATGGCTATACAGAAGGCTTTTTTGAATTCTGTTACATGGAATTAACTGAACCAAATATCTTACTTGAATTACTCTATTTGAAAGAACTGCCGCCACCAGAAAAAACGATTGGGTAAATTTTCTTCCCAGCCGTGTTTGTTAAAGCCGATCTGGTGAAAACAGGATGCCATAAATTTATTTATGCAGGAAATATTCAAAAACCCCGGTTTATGATAAAAAGTTATCTGTTTATATTTTCAGCATTATCAGTACTTTCTTCCTGCGGATCGGAAACTGGCAAAAACGAGAAAAAAGGATTGGCAGGCACATGGAGGCTGATCGGGTACACAGACTTTGACTCAATACACAATAAATGGACCTATCCTTACGGCAATAACCCGAAAGGTTATTTTACGTATACAAAAAACGGTATCGTTAACTTGAATGGTTCTGCGGAAAAGCCATTAGCTATTCCTGGAGATTCTCTGTATGCTATACCCTTATCGTTAGGCGAAGTATTGGATAATGCTTTTGGCTACTTCGGTACTTACACAATTGATACTGTAAATTCAACAGTAACACACCACGTCAAAGGTGGTTCTGTCATCCCCTATATCGGTACCGACCAGCCCCGGCAGTTTATTTTAAAAGGAGACACTTTGTTGATCGGCGACCCAACATTTGAGATCGGGAAAAGGGTTTTGGTCAGAGAGGAATAAGGTTAATATCAAATAACAAATGATTTCCCTCAACTTTATATCTTTAATAAGTTTTGAGTACAGCCCTGAACATTTTCCTGATCACATCAACAATCAAATCATCAAACTCCACAACCATTAATACATGAAAAAATCTGTCATTCTACTAATAATAATTTTCTCTGCCGCTGTTTCCCGGGCCCAGGATATGGTATTTCCAGCCATCCAGGGATATGGCGGTGTGATCCCGGTTACCTTTGAAGCAGAAAAACCTGATCCAGCTAAGCATTACAAATTTGTGATCGAACTGGGAGATAAAATAGAGGACAAGACCAAAGTGGCCGAAATGCTGGATTATGCTGCACGGATGTATAATCTCCATCGCTATGCAGGAGTGCCCAAAGAAAATATTGAACTGGCCATTGTGATCTATGCTGGCTCTACACCAATGGTGATAAACAACCTAAAGTATCGTAAAAGGTTTGACAAGGAGGATCCAAACAGTACCATGGTGAATCCAAACATTCCCCTGCTGGACGAGTTTCTGAAAAACGGTATTCAATTAATCGTTTGCGGGCAATCGATGATGAAGCAAAACCTTCTTCCTGCGGACATTTATCCGGGAGTTAGAATGGCAGTGTCGAGATTTACCGCCACTACCGATTTAATTGAAAAAGGTTACCAGGTGATCATATTGTGAAATTGAGCTAATCCCCTATCACACATTAAACAAACCCATGGTATTCAAGAAAGTTATATTAACCGTTTTACTATTTGCTTTTACAACGTCTTTATGGACACAGGTAAATGATGCCAGGACAAAAATGATAAACCCGGATATGTATGAGTTGGTTAACGATTGGCCCAACTTTCCAGCCGGTTTTGTTTTAGGAATGCCAACCGGGTTGGGAATAGACACAGATAACAATATTGTGGTGTTTCACCGGGCAGGCAGGCCCTGGTCATTTCCACCCCCAAAAGAAAAAATTGAGAAAAATACAATCTTGACCATTGATAGCAGAACCGGCAAAATATTAAAAGCCTGGGGTTCCAATTTATTTCTAATGCCCCATGGGCTGGAAGTTGATAAAGAAAATAATGTCTGGGTAACGGATTGCGGGCTTCAACAGGTTTTAAAATTTAGCCCTGAAGGAGATCTGCTGATGGTATTGGGCGAAGCCAATGTTCTGGGGAATGACTCAAATCATTTTGCACTACCAACGGATGTTGCTGTTGCGCCAGACGGTTCATTTTATATTAGTGATGGCTATGGGAATAGCCGTGTACTTAAATTCTCAAAGGAGGGCAACTTTCTGTTTGAGTGGGGTAAAAATGGCCCCGACAGGTTATCAAATAAAGGAAATAAGGAAGGAGAATTTAGTACTCCCCACGGAATTGACCTGGATAAATATGGAAATGTGTATGTATCTGACCGGGAAAACAACAGGATCCAAAAATTTGACTCAAAAGGAAACTTTATAGCTGCCTGGCAAAATAAAATTACTGATCAACTATACTCCGTTTGTGTTGACAATAAAAATGATCGCCTATTCGGTATCGATTTTATGGTAAAGAATGATTCGATCGCTATTGGCTCTGATATTTTTCGTTTTGATCTCGACCTGAATCTCCAGGTACAATTTGGCAGAAGTGGTCATTATAATGGACCCATTACCCGGTATCATGATATTACCATTGATAAAGAAGGAAATATCTATGTCGGCGATATTGAAGGAAATAGAATTCAAAAATTCCGATTAAAGAAAAGCAGATAATAAATAAAACTATATGCGAAAAATAATTGCATTTAATCACATATCGCTTGACGGTTTTGTAGCCGGGCCTAACGGTGAAATGGACTGGATCAAACATGATGAAGAGATCTTTGATCATGTCAGCAAACGGATAAGCCAGGGTGATGCCGCATTATATGGGCGGGTAACTTACCAGATGATGGAAGATTACTGGCCCACTGCCGCTGACAAGCCAAATGCGAGCAAACATGACCTTGAACATTCAGCATGGTATGGCAGATCCAGAAAGATCGTTTTATCAAAAACATTGAATGAGGCAGAACTGACAAATACAACAATCATTAGCGATAGCATTACAGAAGGGATCAATGAAATAAAACAAGGGACAGGCAGCGAGATATTGCTGTTCGGCAGTCCTACCGCAACTCATGCCCTTATTCAACTTGGTTTAATTGACGGCTACTGGCTGTTTGTTAATCCCATTGTTCTCGGGAAAGGTATTCCGTTGTTTACAGGCATAGAAGATAAAACAAAACTAAAGCTGGTGACCACCCGGTCATTTACCTGCGGGGTAACTGAACTTAATTACCTAGTAGATAAAGATTAATAACGACTTGATAACTTAGGCCGCTAAACAAACAAATATGAATAAATTATTTTTAATTCTGTTTATATCACTGGCTATATCCAGCTTTGGGCAAAACAAAGAAGGTTTTAAGGATTACGATTGGTTCCAGGCAAAATATATAAAGTTCAAACCCGGAAAGGCTTCCGAAGCAAGACGGCTACTTCATGAATATCTTTATAAAGCCAATGAAATTTCCGGCAGGTTGGTATTAACTTTTGAATCTGATATGGGAGAATGGGACCACATTGCCTACCTCCATCTCAAAGACGGCACTAAGCAATTGAGTTATGAAAATGCTGAAATTGAAACAAAATGGTGGAATGCAGTTGTTAAGCTTGCAGGCTCAGAGCAAAGGGCAAAAGAAATAATAGAAGAGTATAATAATTGTATACTGAATGAAAAGTATAACCTTGTCAGGATGCGGAACATGCAGGAACAGATGAGCAGAAAAGAATAAGAATACTTTATCTCAAAAAACCAATATGAAACCACAATCAACCTTGCTTACTGCTTTATCAGTTTGTTTACTATTTTTTTCATGTTCTAAAAAGGAAGACCCTGGGATAGAGAAAGCCAATGCAAAGAAGATAGTTCAAAAGTTATACAGGTCATTTGAATCAAAAGATATCGGCCTTATGTCAACGATCATGGCACATGATGAGGATATGGTCAACTTTGGAACAGACGTTACCGAACATGAGGTTGGATGGAAGGAATGGGAGAAGTCGCATCTTGCCCAGTTTGAAGCTATCGACAAAGCCAAATTAACTTCAAAGGATCTGACAGTATTCTTAAGTAAGTCAGGAGATGTAGCATGGTTTTCAGATATAACTGACTGGAACCTGGTTATACAAAACGATTCCCTGGATATAAATAATATAAGGATCACCGGGGTGCTTGAAAAGAGAGATGCAGAATGGAAAATAGTACAGGTACATGCTTCCGTTCCTCAAGGCCAGGGAGAATAAATGTTATGCTCAACCATCTTGCTGAAAGAATGCCCGGGTAATCGATTTTTCTTCAACTTTATATCTTTAATCAGATTTTGATCTAAAATCCAGGACATAAGCAATAGCTGTTACAGATACAGAACACTGATCACTATGACACATTATCTAAAAGAAATAACAAGAATAAAAGCCAGTTGTTACGCTAACCAGGGGCAACTTGACACTGTTGTTGGCACACGACATTTCATCAATAATAATTATGATAAGGAATTAAACTTAAACCTTCTTTCACATACCCGATTCACCTCAAAATTCCACCTGATCCGCTTATATAAAAAGTACTATGGACAGACCCCGATGCAATATCTCATTGACAAACGATTAGAAAGATCGAAAGAGCTGTTAGCAAAGGGTCAAAGCATTACCGCAACCTGCTTTGAGATCGGATTTGAAAGTCCCAGCTCATTCACTACGCTATTCAAATCCAGGTTTGGGCTCACACCAACAGCATTTCAGAAAAAAGCAATTTTCACAAAGTCGGATAAGAAATGATTCTGAATTTTTGTGGCCTAAATTTTAAAATATTATAAGATGAAAGTAAAAATTATCAGCATCCCTGTGCAAGACCAGGAAAAGGCCCTGCAATTCTATACGGAGAAATTAGGATTTGTAAAGAAAGTTGATGTGCCTTTAACCGAAAATAACAGGTGGCTCACTGTTGTAAGTAAAGAGGAGCAGGACGGGACAGAAATATTACTGGAACCTTCACCCAATCATTTTGAGCCGGCAAAAGTGTATCAAAAAGCGCTTTTTGAAGCCGGTATACCCTACACACAATTCAATGTTGATGATGTTCAAAAAGAATACGACCGAATGACAAAACTTGGTATTGAGTTTAGCGTAAACCCCACTGAAATGGGAACAGTAAAAATTGCTGTATTTAATGATAGTTGCGGAAACAATATCCAAATGGTACAAATGATATAATTATTAGTATTGTAGCAATATTGCCTTAATCAATCTACTTTGACAAACCGCCAAACGTAACCTTTCAATTGGTAGGAGGTCAGGATGGTTTGTGCAGTAAGTGACACTTTAACTTCCGGGAGCAGGTCTTTTCTTTCTACACCAAAGAAAGCCATGGCCTGCCCGCAGGCTATAAACTTCACCCCTGCATTCTCCAGGTCTTTGATGAGTTTAAGACTAGGGTTATCCATTTTATAATGCTCCTGGTAATAAGCATTGTTGCAAATCGCATCTAATCCTTTTGCATGAACTAAAACCACAGGCTTTATTTTATTTTTTGGTATCCCGGAAACAACATGCAGGTTGATCACCCTTGCAATCTCCACCAGTGCCGAATTAGGTTGAGCGGCCATTGAATCGGGGTTAGCATATACATACTCAAATAAAATCTTATACTCAATATTCGGATCTGGGATCTCCGTAACATTATCTACCGGTATAATACCTGAAAACGTTCCTGCATCGATAGCAGGAAACTGTACGGAAGCTTTTAGTTTTTCCCAATGCTCCATTTCCGCAAATTGTTTCTCAACCTTTAATGAGTCAGCATGCATCATGGCCCGCAGGGTACTGTCTTTTTTGGCTTGCAAAACATCAAGGTTGGACTGCTGTGAAATAGCCGCCAGGCATAACAGGCTGGCAAAGGTGAGTTGTATTATCTTTCTCATTGTTAGTTGGTTATTTGATACCTAAGATACATTCTTTTGGACTCGATTAAATGAAGTCTGGCTTATACTTTTTATTTCAATTTCCTGGGAACCATTTTATCCGCATCAGCAATGGAATAGACCGTCCAGGCCATTATCACTGCGTTTTTCTTAAGATCTTCCCCGGGTATATATTCCGGCAGATCAAGATGGGTATGGTGTGTAATGGTCCTGTAACTTATCGGGTCCTGCAGGAACTGGAAAGAAGGGATATTATAATGATCGAAGGTTTCATGATCGGTGGACAATGTATTTTCAATAGTAAGTGTTCCTGAACTTAATGAGCCCAGGGAATTGAAAATATTTCTGAATACCGGCCGGGCCATTTCATTCCCCTGCAGATAAATGCCACGGATAGCACCGGCGCCATTATCCAGGTTGAGATAAGCTGTTACCTTCTTTGAGTCATTATTAGGCGGTTGATTTAAAGCACCAAAATGTGAAGTGGCATAGGCTACCGATCCGATAAATGCCTGCTCTTCCCCACCCCAAAGTCCGATCCGGATCGTTCTTTTGGGTGTAACACCACTTTGTTTTAAAATTCTCAATGCTTCTATTAAGGTCATACAGCTAACTCCGTTATCAGTGGCCCCCGTCCCCGAATGCCAGGAATCAAAATGACCACCGATCAATACCACTTCATCTTTTAGTTCAGGATCACTGCCGGGTATTTCACCAATGATGTTTACATTATTTTCCGGTTCCAGGTAAAAAGTGGTTTCAAGGTTTAACCGTACTCTTGGTTTTACACCTTGCTTCAGCAAACGTACCAACCGGCCAAAATGTTCCGGCATAATGGCAAAATATGGAAGCACCTTTGGGTCAGACTCCAGGTAATTATAAGTTCCCTGTACCTGTAAGATTCCTGTAAGTTTCGGAGTTGTTTTTAATACGGCAATGGCACCTTCTTTTTCTGCAAAGGCAAGAATGTCCTTATCTCTATGATCTGTGATCTTCCAGTCATCCAGTTGAGCCTGCAAATCTAGTGGCTTAACTACCGGATTCAATTGCTCTTCTTTACTCTCCAGCTCTTCTTCTGTGAATCGTTTTAAAATAGTATCCGTTAAAGAATATTGTCTTGGCTCTGTTCCCAGCAAAACGATCTTTCCTTTTAATTTTCCCGAAAATTGTGTCTTTACTGCATTCATGTCCTTAAAACTTTCAATATTCACCAGCTCTGCTTCTACTAACCCGGCTGTGCTTTTTGTCATAGCCAAAGGATATGCCATGATGTGCATATAATTGGGAGCTACCATTTCTACATTAAAGCTTTTCACATTCCAGCCACGGCAGTTATTACAATAATTTTCGAAATGAACATTTTGCAATCCGATCTCTTTCATTTTTTGCGCTGTCCATTTAGCAGCAGCAAGATATTCTCTTGTACCGGTCAATCGCTGACCGTACACATCTGTGAATTCTTTCACCATATTCATAGCATCAGATTGCAGCAAGCCGGCATTACGGATCTTTGCAAGTTGTATCTCATCAGCTGTTGTTTGCGTATAGCCATTAAAAAACAGGAAGCCTGACAAGACAGTACTGAATAAAAGTTTCATTGTTACTAATTAATTGAGAGTAAGTTAAATTGGCGAGAATATCTAAATATACTAAACTTAGATACAGGCTTGGATAATTATTTATAGATATTAGCCGAAGTGATCAGGTAATGATTTATTCTCAAGTTAATATCTTTAACAGGCTTTGAAAAAAGCCCGAACGTTTGCAGTTGATTCTCTGCAGCTCAAATGAAATAAAATGTATAGAAGGAATGATTGGAATACTTATTGAACTTTTAGCTTCATGGCTGGTATTATGGATCTACAACAGAAAGAATCTAACAGTCTTAGGTTTTGGTTTATCAAAAAAAAGATTTTATAATTTTTCATTCGGTTTATTCATTTCTTCCCTTTGTTACTTGATTTACTTTTTAGCTACCATTCAGCTATCAAATTCCAGGTTGATCATTAATGATAATTATAACACTACCCGGTTTTTTCAAAGCTCATATTGGACTCTGAAGTCAGTTTTATTTGAAGAATTAATATTCAGAGGAGCTTTGTTGTATATAGCAATTGAAAAATTAGGGACAAGATCTGCTTGTATCATATCAGCCATTGCCTTTGGAGTATACCATTGGTTCTCCTACGGAGTTTGGGGGCAGCCATTACAGATGCTATTTGTTTTTATCATTACTGCTATTGCAGGGCTCATGTTTGCCTATGCATTTGCAAAAACAAGATCTCTTTACTTGCCTATCGGGCTTCATCTCGGCTGGAATCTTATGACCATCGTCGTTTTTTCACAAGGTCCGTTAAAAGATCAACTTTTTATCAGTAACGGTGGAGAAAAACCTGGCGACGTTATATCTGTACTATTATTACTGTTTCAAATACTGGCCCTACCTGTTATAGTTTTCTGGTATTTAAGACGGCAAACAGCAAGAACTCATTAACAGAATTCTATCCGTATTTGTGTTGGCGAATGATCTTAGCATCAAATCTTTGACTCAAATTAATACCTTTAATGACATCTAAGTTGATCATTAAATGAAACTATAATGAAAAACCCGGTTAGGTATTACAACATTAGTATTGCATTTCTATTAATGACAGCAGTTAATGTACAATCAATTGCCCAGGAAGCTGCTATTGATATCGAAATACCATCGAATAAGGCTGTAATAAAAGGAACACTTTTAACACCTGATAAAAACAAAAAACTCCCTGTTGTAATTATAGTGCCGGGTTCAGGAAGACAAGTACGCAAAGATTTTGAAGGGATGGTTAAGTTTTTATTTTCAGGGTTAGATATAGCCGCTTTCATTTATGATAAAAGAGGCCTGGGCGAGTCAACAGGAATATTTAAAGCTCCCGTAGCCAAAACAAGTAAAAAATTATTCAGGCAAAGAGCAAAAGATGTGGCGGCCATTGTTAAAACTTTAAGGAATAGTCCATATATAGCCCCGGATAAGATCGGGTTACTGGGTTCAAGCCAGGGAGCATGGATCATTACGATGGTGGCAGGTAAAGACAAAGAGATTGCTTTTATCGTTAGTGTTTCAGGAGCTGCCAGTTCCGTAGGCGTCTCAGATTATTATGATGACATCGCAGAAAAAGAGCCCTCTATTGAAATGGCAATTGCCAAGCTGAAAGATTACAAGGGGGTCCAGGGTTTTGATCCTTATAGTTCAATAAAAAATATGGAATGCCCTGCATTATGGATCTATGGCGGACAAGACAAGAGTAACCCAACAGACTGGGACATCAGCATCATTAATGGAATAAAGAAAAAATATAGCAAGGAGTTCCATATTAATCTTTATCCCGACTATGACCATGAATTGATCGATACTTCTACCGGTAAATTAGGAGATAAATTTGTTCCTGATCTTCGTAACTGGATCACAAATATTGTTAAAGAATAAATTCTAAGAAATATCATACAATCATATAAACACTCCTTTCTTCTCATCTTTATAACTTTAGCGAATTATTCTCTTTGAGAAGACCTATAAGCTATAAACATCTTGCCAACTACCAGATACCAGATATACGTTGTGGAACTACATAAAAAAGTATTCACAGAAAACGCAAAGTTCAGAGCAGCCAATCCTCAATTTAATGGTGTACTTGAATGCCTGTATGTGGGCATGACAAGTAAAACACCGGCAGAACGTTTCAAACAACATAAAACCGGTTATAGAAATAAAAAAGGCTATAATATTTCATCCGGCATTGTACGAAAATATGGTTCCTATCTCCGTCCCAGCCTTTATGATCACATTAATGAAAAACCCATGAACCGTCAGCAGGCATTAAAAATGGAAGAAAAACTGGCATGGGATCTCCGCAGGCAGGGATATGCTGTTTGGTTCAATTAATTACAACAGGCATTAGTATCTTTTGAATAGGCAGCTTATTCTCAACTTCCTATCTTTAAACGCCTTTTAAGTAAAATAGCCGGGCTACAACAATACCCGATAGTTGAACAGACGCTTACAGAACAATATGAAAAAATCCCTGATAATTATTTGTTTGATCTTTCTTCAAAGTAGTATCATAAATGCCCAGGAAACATTTTACGACCTTATTAAACCCGGAAATTTCCAGGTAGGTTTCCAGGATACTGTAATATTTGATCCACAGTTTGATTATGAGGCCTACAATTACAGTGGAAAGAAACCATTCTTTATACAGGTATGGCACCCAATTGAAGAAAAGCAAAAGCCGCTTTTTAACGGGGAAAACGACCCCCTGCTTATTAAGGACTTTTTTGAGGGTAAACAATATCCGGGCCTGCAATCTGTTCAGCAGCAGATTAAGAAAAACAATAAAGAGGTCTTTATCAGGGATTTTATTGCTGAAAATTTACATACAGGCCAGGAAAATGATTTTGAGACCTATTCTTATGATGATATTTTTAATTTAATTACTCAATTAAAAACGCAAAGCACTTTTTCAGCTATTAACAAGATCACCGGTTTTCCTGTAATTATTTATCATCATGGCTCACAGAGCAACTCGTTTGAGAACTTTGCAATGGCAGAATATTTTGCATCCAGGGGATTCATTTTTATAGCCTCAAACTTTCATTTACCATACGAAAACAGCATCTGGGGACTTAAACCATATGATAAACTTGTAAAAAATGAGGATGAGGAAAGTTTAAGAACCATACTCAAATTTGCCCGGTCTATCAGCAGTTCGCCATATATTTTCTTTATCGGACATAGTTTGGGAGCACAAATGGGATTCAGAACCTTTGACCGGGACAGTAGCATAAAAGGAATGGTTTCGTTGGAAACCACCATTGAGTTCAAAAACGATTATGAAAAAATAAAAGAAATGTGGCCAGAGGTATTTCAAAAGATCGTAACTGAAAAAGCAAACTACCCCTTTCCTGTTTTGCTCTGTGCCGCAACTGGACAGGAGAGGCCTTTTTATTTTTTTGATAGGCTGAATGCCCCTCAAATAACTTTTGCCCCAACAAAGGAAGAATTTGAACATAACGCATATACATCCTTGTTCTATTTAAGGTATTTTTTGAGCGATAAGGTTCTGCAACCTGACAAAGACATGCTAAAAGACAGGCTTAACCTTTATAGAAAACACCTTGAATTGATAAATCAATTTATAACGCAGGTTATAGCCCATGTTCAGAAAAAGAATAAAGAAACCGTATTTGTAAACACTGATTAAACAGAAGTTTTGATGATGAGATCTTTTATTCTTCTAATTGCGATACTTTCTATAAAACTGGTAAGCAGGAAATCATCGTTCAAATCACTTCGATCCTTGTCAAAATTTTCCCATAAGCGATATATGCAATAAATAAACAATACTTTAAATCCTCCCGATATCTCAATATATTTATACCTGTAATCGCATTTTTGTTACAAAATTCTCTAAAGGCAATACCTTTTCATGGAGCATGAACGTCTTTTCCAGTCTTTTAATAATAAGAAATGGAAAAAATGGGGACCTTATTTATCAGAAAGGCAATGGGCCACTGTGCGGGAAGATTATAGTGTGGAAGGGCATGCCTGGCAGTTCATCAACCATGATCTTGCCCGTAGTTACGCCTACCGCTGGGGCGAAGAAGGTCTGGGCGGTTTTTGCGATAATGACCAGATCCTGTGTCTTGCACCTGTATTCTGGAACGGGAAAGACAGCATTTTAAAAGAAAGATTATTCGGCTTAACTAATCCCGAAGGCAATCACGGTGAGGATGTGAAAGAACTATATTTTCACAAGGACTCCACTCCCACACATTCTTATTGTAAATTTCTTTACAAATACCCACAGACAGCATTTCCTTATCTCGATCTTATAAAAGAGAATAAGAAGGATCGGTCAAGTCCGGAATATGAATTAGCCGATACAGGCATCTTTGATGAGAATCGTTATTTCGATTGCTATATAGAATATGCCAAGGCTGATGTGAATGATATATTAATGAAGGTCACCGTATTTAACCGCGGACCTGAAGCAGCCACTATTCATGTACTTCCACATTTATGGTTTCGCAATTTCTGGAATCACAATGAAAGATTCAGCAAACCGGAGATAAAGTCAATATCGGAAAGCTGCCTGCAGTCAAGCTCCAGCCGCAACGGAGACTATTTCCTTTATCATCAATGGGGGCGGCAATTGTTTTGTGACAATGAAACGAATAATGAAAGAATGTATCATCGTCCCAATGATTCCAAATATGTAAAAGACGGGATCAACAATTTTGTTGTCAACAAACAAAAGACAATTAATCCCGCCAAAAAAGGAACCAAAGCAGCGGTTTGGTTTAAAGAAAAAATTGATCCTGACGATTCAAAGACCTTCAAGATCCGCTTAAGCAAACTGGAGATCAAATACCCCTGGACCGATTTTGATGAGATATTTGAGAAAAGGCTGGCTGAAGCAGATGCCTATTATGCTCATGTGATCCCTTCTGAACTTCCAACGGAACAAAAATCATTGCTGCGAAGCTCATTTGGCGGCTTGTTATGGAATAAGCAGTTTTATTACCTGGATGTATTTAAGTGGTTATTTGGCGAACCCGGTGAAACGGCACCACCCCGTCATCACAAACGAAATTTCGATTGGCAGCATCTTACAGCCCGTAATATTATTTCCATGCCGGACAAATGGGAGTATCCCTGGTTTGCCGCATGGGATCTGGCTTTTCATGCTGCTACTTTTATTCATATCGATCCTTGGTTTGCCAAACAGCAACTATTACTCATCATCCGTGAATATTATATGCACCCTAACGGGCAGATCCCTGCCTACGAATGGAATTTCAGTGATGTAAACCCACCGGTGCATGCCTGGAGTATCTGGTATGTATATGAAACGGATAAGAAAAAGACCGGTGTGCCTGATCTGGATTTCTTGGAAAGAGCTTTCCAGAAATTGTTAATGAATTTTACCTGGTGGGTAAACCAAAAGGATGAAAGCGGCACTGATATATTCGAAGGCGGTTTCCTCGGACTGGATAATATTGGTGTGTTTGACCGTAATCATATGCCACCGGGCATTAAAAAATTGCAACAAGCTGATGCTACAAGCTGGATGGCCATGTATGCGATCAATATGCTGCGGATATCGTTGGAGCTGGCGCAACATAATAAAGCTTATGAGGAATCGGCAGCTAAGTTTTTCAGGCATTTTCTGAACATAGGCTGGGCCATGCACCATATCGGCAAAAAAGATATTTCACTCTGGGATGAAGAAGATGCATTTTATTATGACGCAGTTCAGTTTGAAGATGGGACAAGCCAGCGGTTAAAAGTAAGATCATTGATCGGGGTCATCCCTTTGCTTGCTGTTGAGATCATGCATAGCAGCATTTTTGAACAACTAAAAGAATTTGGCACAAGATTAAAAGTTATCAAATTAACCCGCCCTGATCTGACCCATATCATTTCAGATATAGATAAAAAGAACCCCGACGGTAATTATTTATTCGCCATTATGATCGGCGACAGATTAAAACACTTATTAAAGAGATTGCTGGATGAGGCAGAGTTTTTGTCCGACTATGGCATCCGTTCGCTTTCTAAATACTATGAAGAAAATCCATTTGTATTTGAATACAAAGAAAACGAATACCGGGTTCAATATGAACCAGGAGAAAGCAGCAGTGATATGTTTGGCGGCAACTCTAACTGGCGGGGGCCTATCTGGCTACCTTTGAATTACCTGATCATTAATGCACTGCGTAAATACTATACATACTATGGTGATAGCTATAAATATGAGTTCCCCTCCGGCTCAGGCAATCAGTTAACATTGAAAGAAATTGCCAATGAACTTACCAAAAGACTATTGAATATTTTTGAAAGAAACGGATCAGGAAAGTTCAATTATCATGGAGAAGAAGGTTCGCAATGGGCTGCTAATTATTTTAAAGAACATCACCTGTTTTACGAATATTTTCATGGTGATACAGGAAAAGGGTTAGGCGCTTCTCACCAGACAGGATGGACGGCGCTGATCGCCAATCTTATTTTGGAAATGAAAGACAACAAATAGTCTTTTTACAATTTTTCTTTCGCCCACTGTATCATCGCATTAATATTATCAGGGGCAAACCATTTTATTTCTTCATCTTTTCTAAACCATGTCAACTGCCTTTTTGCATATTGACGGGTATGTGCTTTGATCTCTTCAATCGCTTTTTCAAGAGAAATATCGTCTTGCAGGTATTCAAATATCTCCGCATAGCCAACTGTTTGAAGGGCATTCAGCTCTTTGTATGGAAGTAATCCTTTTACTTCGTCAACCAATCCCGCCTCTATCATTTTATCTACCCTTTGATGAATATTGCGATGTAATTGTTCCTTTGGTAACTCAACACCAATTTTTATAATATTGAAATCCCTTATCACTTTTTCACCTTTTTGAAATGAGAGAATACCCTTGCCTGTACTTTCAACCATTTCCAGTGCCCTCATCACCCTTTGCGGATTTTGCATTTCTCCTTTTTCAAAAAAGGCAGGATCTTTTTCCCTGATCTGTTCCTGTAACCAGGCTAATCCCTTTTCTTCATATTGTTGTATGATTCTTTTACGGATAACCGGATCAATATCAGGCATTGGGCTTAGCCCTTCGCAAAATGCTTTAATATAAAGCCCGGTGCCGCCCACCATCACTACCACATCCTGCTTTTTAAAAAGCTCACTAACTTTTTGCAAAGCATATTCAGCAAAACCAACTGCAGTAATTTCTTCTTGTATACTATGTGAGGCAATGAAATAATGAGGAATTGCTTTCAGTTCCTCTTCTGAAGGACGGGCTACTCCAATATTCAGCTCTTTATAACATTGCCGGCTGTCAGCAGAAATGATCTCTGTTTTGAAATGTTCTGCCAACCGGATTGCCACAGCTGTTTTGCCTGCAGCTGTAGGCCCGGCAACAATGATCACTGTTTTCTTTCCGGTTTTCAATTCCATTGTTTAAAACAAACCCCGCCTACGGCGGGGCTGTCAGATCAGTTCATAACGATTTTATAGATCTTCTTCCTCAGGTGTTTCACTTTCAGATGTATCCATATCTTCTCCTTCAGCATCTTTTTCTCCATATCCATCACCTACGTTGGTGAGATCATATTTTTCTTCAATATCAGCAAACTTATCACCTAACAAACCTTTGGTGCCATATTGGCTCGGGGCAATACCTTCTACCCTTGAAACAGACGGGTAAGTGATCCTCGGATTTTCTTCTTTTGAAACATTGATCAATTCTATTAAAAAAGTCCAGTTCTTATTAAAATCATAGAGATAGATAAACCGCTGGTTGGGATCCCTGATCTCACTTCCCACCGCTGTTTCTACCATAGATAGAGGCGGTGCCTGGTAGTCATGATCTTCGTAAACCTCCAGTGTGATCTCTTTTCCTCTCTGCCAGTGATCATTACTCCGATAGAATGTGGCCTTGTGTTTACTATCAAACTCATAAGATTTAAGGATCGTCTCATGCAGCTCTAAGAAAGACTGAGTATGCCGCATCACAACATCCCTGTAGATCGTTTCATCCTCTTCAAAATAAACTCTGAATTTTAAAATAGCCATAAAACAAAAATAGTTAATTATGCTTTTATACTCGTCAAACCTAACTCCTTACCCTTTTCAAGCATAAAGGCATGAGCTGCTTCAAAAGTATTAGGGATAATACCATCCAGCATAGCGTCTTTTAATGCATCTTTTATAACACCTACATTTTTTGAAGGTGGTATACCAAATGTTTCCATGATCATTTCGCCAGAGATGGGTGGTTGCCAGTTACGGACATGATCTTTCTCTTCCACTTCTTTACAACGCTGCCTGACCAGTTGAAAATTTTCCAGGTAACGCTTCACTTTTTGCTTGTTCTTGGAAGTGATATCTGCTTCACAAAGCAACATGAGTGAATCAAAATCATCACCTGCATCAAAAAGCAACCGGCGAATAGCGGAATCTGTTATGTTTTCTTTGGTAAGACTGATAGGACGAAGATGCAGTTCCACCATTTTTTTTACAAACTGCATTTTTTCATTCTGTGGAAGCTTTAAACGGGCAAATATCTTTGGTACCATTCGGCCACCCACCACTTCATGCCCATGAAATGTCCACCCTTGTCCTTCCTCAAACCGCTTGGTAGCCGGCTTGGCAATATCATGCAATACTGCAGCCCAGCGCAACCAAAGATCATCAGAATATTTGGCGAGATTATCCATCACCTGCAGGGTATGATAGAAATTATCCTTATGCCCCATTCCATCTTTATATTCGGCACCTGCCAGTTCCACCATTGGTGGAAAAATTATTTTCAACAATCCTGATTTATAAAGCAAGTCAAATCCTACGGAAGGTTTTGGCGAAAGCAGCATTTTATTCAATTCATCAGCAATTCTTTCCCCGGAAACAATTTTTATTCTTTCTGCATTATCAATAATTCCCTGCCATGTTATTTCTTCAATGGCGAATCCGAGTTGTGCAGCAAAACGGATAGCCCGCATCATCCGTAATGGATCATCACTGAATGTTTGCGCTGGTTCAAGTGGGGTACGGATAATTTTATCTTCCAGGTCTTTTACTCCGTTAAAAGGATCGATCAGTTTTCCAAAATTGTTCTTATCCAGGCTTATTGCCAGAGCATTAATGGTAAAGTCCCGCCTGTTTTGATCATCTTCTATCGTTCCCGGTTCCACTTCTGGTTTCCGTGAATTATGGCTGTAGCTTTCTTTCCTGGCGCCGACAAATTCAATATCAAAATCGTCAGCTACTTTAATATGTGCCGTTCCAAAATTTTTAAAATAATCAACCTTAGGAACAGGGGAAAATTGTTTTGCTGTTTCTTTTGCCAGTGTAATGGCGTCACCAACGCAAACAAAATCCGCATCCTTGGAAGGCCTGTCCAGCATTTTATCCCGCACAAACCCACCAATGAGAAAAGTTTCCAGCCCCAATGTACTTGCGGCTGTAGCAACTTTATGGATCAACTCCATTTCCCTTTCTGAACATGCTATATCCATACCGGGCAAAGTTAACTGATACTTCAAGAAACAGGAATCAGGGGCGAATGATGCTTACTTTTCCATTTTCCCATTTGATAACCGAAGAAGGCTGAGCCGTATTTTCTTCATTTTGTTTATGCAGTACGATATACTCCACTCCATTTTTGATCTTTTCGTTTATACCAGCAAAAGAAGCCGGAGGCACATCGCCTGATATATTAGCAGAAGTGGAGACCAAGGGTTTTCGAAAGCGTTTTATGAGATGTCTGCAAAATTCGTCCTTACAGATACGAATGGCTATGCTGCCATCTTCAGCCAATAAATTTCCCGCCAACCCGATAGCACCTTCATAAATAACGGTTGTAGGTTTTGTGGTTGCCTCCAGGTAATCAAAAACCTGCAGGTCAGGCGCCGCCACATGCTGTAATACATCCCGTTCCTCTGCCACCAGTATGATCATCGCTTTTGTTCCGGGTCGTTGTTTCAGCTGATAGATCTTTTCAACGGCCTGTTCATTTGTAGCGTCACAGCCGATACCCCAGACCGTATCAGTAGGATAAAGGATCAACCCGCCGCTTCGTAAAACTGTAAGACATTTTTCTATATCGTCACTAAAATCTGTCATAAACTTTTATATACTTTCATAACATTAGCTGCACAAATTTCAGGTGCAAACTTTTGTGCATGCTGCCATCCTTTTTGTTTCATATCAGCCGCCAGTTGCTGATCACTATAAATGCTCATCATTCCTTCAGCTATTTCTTCTGCAATGGCGGGGTTCACATAGTAAGCCCCTTCACCACCTGCTTCAGGCAAACAGGATATATTGGATGTAATGACCGGAAGCCGACTCCACGATGCTTCCAGCACCGGGATCCCAAAGCCTTCAAAAAAAGAAGGATAGATCATGGCTATGGCTGACTGGTAAATAGCAGGAAAATTTGTTGCTGTTTGAAATGCTGTCGATTTCTTTGCATGCTCATTCTCTGATAGAAAGATCACTTTATCCTGCAAATTATGCTGCAGAATAAAATCTTTTACCTGCTGTTTATATTTTTTCCCATCGCCAATCACCACCAGCGGAATATCCAGTTGGTCCCGCAGCAGAAATAATGCCTTACAAATCCCTAAAAGATTTTTTCTTTCGATCACCGACCCGACATAAAGAAAAAATTGATCAGGTAAAGAGAATTCTTTTTTGACTGCTGCCTTTTCTTCCTCACTTATTTGCTGCCCGAAGGCTGGGTTACAACTTTGATAGCAAACTGTTATTTTCTCTTCGGGAGTTTTATAAAACTCAATGATATCTTTTTTAGTTTGTTCACTGATAGCAATCACTTTATCCGCATGGGTACAGGCATATCGAAACTTCCGGTCATAAATTTTCACATCAACCGGGTTGTATTGTGCAGGATAACGTTCATGGATCAGGTCATGTATGGTCACTACTGAAGAGATACCTGTGTTATTCATACCTAACGGTATTTCATGGCTAAGCCCATGATAGATATCTATATTTCTTTTTTTCAGCTCTTTTTTAACGCCACTGCTACGCCAGAACGATGAAAATGTTTTGTTCCACATGCCAGATGGCAATACTTCATGCAGATTATCCCCTTGCAATAAAAATCTTGATGAAGGCTTTGGGTTAAACAGGTAGTATTCATTTTCGGGATAATATGCTGCCAGTGAGCGGATCAGCGTACGGCTGTAGTGGCCCAACCCTGTTCCGTTATGAAAAGCCCTTTTTGCATCAAACCCGATATTCATTGCATTTTTCTGTTTGCAGCAGTGCAAATTTGCAGATTAATTCCCGCATATCTGTAAATCTTGATATTGACTTACTTTCGCAGCAAAATTTAAAAAATGAAAGAACTGATACTGGAAGCATGGAATAACCGTGAATTGTTGAAAGATGATAAATACAGTGATGCCGTCAGAGCTGTCATTGAAGAAGTGGACAAGGGCCGATTAAGAACTGCAGCACCTTCTGAAGATGGCTGGGTAGTAAATGAATGGGTAAAGCAGGCTATCCTGATGTACTTTGGTATTCAGCAGATGCAGACTTGGGATGTGGCTCCTTTTGAGTTTTATGACAAAATGCTTTTAAAGAAAAATTATAAAGAATTAGGGGTAAGAGCTGTTCCGCATGCTGTAGCCAGGTATGGTGCCTTTCTTGGAAAGAATGTGGTACTAATGCCTTCTTATGTAAATATCGGCGCCTATGTAGATGAAGGAACTATGGTGGATACCTGGGCCACTGTGGGAAGTTGTGCCCAGATCGGCAAAGGCGTTCATTTAAGTGGCGGCGTAGGCATTGGTGGTGTACTGGAACCACTGCAGGCATCACCCGTAATTATTGAGGACGGGTGTTTTTTAGGTAGCCGCAGTATTGTGGTGGAAGGAGTAATTGTAGAAAAAGAAGCGGTGCTTGGGGCGAATGTGGTATTGACAAAATCAACCAAGATCATTGATGTAAGTGGCGACAAACCTGTGGAAATGAAAGGCAGGGTGCCTGCCCGGAGTGTGGTGATACCCGGTACCTATACAAAACAGTTTCCTGCCGGTGAATTTGGAGTAGGCTGTGCCCTCATTATCGGGCAACGAAAAGCCAGTACGGATCTCAAGACCAGCCTGAATGATGCATTGAGAGATTTTAATGTGTCAGTTTAGTCCAGTATATTTGCACCCCTTTTTGGATGCCCGGGTGGCGAAATTGGTAGACGCACCGTCTTCAGGTGGCGGCGCCGCAAGGTGTGCTGGTTCGAATCCAGTCCCGGGCACAAAGTCTTCTCACTTATATCGAGAAGACTTTGTTTTTTAAACCGTCAAAAGGCTACACCCCCGCAGATCGCTACCATCAACCCGCCCCAAAACTTCAAAACTGCCATCCGCATATAATTTACCAGCATCATCAGTTGCAATAAATGAACAGGAATATATATTTGCCAGGTCAATGATATTAAGCACACCATTTCCTTCTGCCCTCACCGATAAGGGATCTTCATCATCCCGCACCAATACCTTCATCCACGGCGGGCTATTGAATATTCCTTCGTTTTTTGAATAAGCCTGTGACAACAATTCTGTCATCCCATACTCCGAATGAATAGTTTCTAACTGAAACTGCTTTTTCAGAATTTCATGTACTTCATGTCTTACTAATTCTTCTCTTCTGCCCTTCATTCCTCCGGTCTCCATTACAATCGTATGTTCCATCTTTAAAGGAAACCTCTCCGCAAAATCCAGTAAAGCGAATGTGACCCCTATTAATAACGTTTTCTGCCCGGCCTGTTCCCTTTCCTTCAAAACCTGTTGCAATCTTTCATACTCATCCAGGTAAAAACCACTTTTGGGATCGCCGCTTTCTTCAATAAGGCATTTGACCATATAAACCAGTGAGGAATCCATTCTTTCCAGGTAGGAAGGCAACAGCCCGATGATACAGTGATCCTTTGGTGAACCATAGAAAGATGCAAATGCAGCAGTAAAACTTTCCCGGTATAATCCCAGGTTTTTGACATGATGGTGTGATGTGATCATACCAGTGGTACCACTACTTCTGAATACAGCTTCCGGCTCAAACCTCGTTGTAACTACTTTCCTGTTTTTAAAAAAACTAATAGGCAAAAAGGGTATCTGTGTCAAAGCTGATACAGAATACATATCTATCCCCAAAGCATCTGCATAAGCCCGGTATACGGGGTTTTCCGCATACTGAAAACGGAAAACTTCCAGGGCCAATGGCATAAAGCTTTTTTCGTTTGTTTTGAAAATTTTATGACTCCAATGATCCTTCACGGCTGTAGGTTACAAATAAAAAACTGTAAATTTGAATACAACAATACCCTTGTCATGAAATTGATTCAATCCCTGCTGATCACTCTATTGGTTGTTGCTGTCAGTTGCAACAAAGATAAGTTTACCACTACTCCCCAGGTAAAAATCAAGTCTATTTCGCCTGGCACAGTTGTTAGCGGGGCTATTATCACTATTGAAGGAAAATATACCGACCAGGAAGGTGATGTAGATACTGCCCTGATCATTCGCAAATATTTCAACGGAACCACTGAAACATTAGTTGACACTTTTGAAAGAGTACCTTTTTCCGGCCTTGGGCTTCCGGCAAAAACAAGGCAAGCAGATTTCGAGATATTATACGAATACAATACCCAGAATACGGGCCTGAGAATATTTTCAGGAGTAGCAAAAGATACTACGGCTGCAATAGGTATTGTATTTATAGACATGAAAGGGAACAGAAGTGATTACCAGGAAACAGACAAGATCAGGCTGATAAAACCCTGATTAAGTTTTGCAATTGCTTAAACAATACTTCTCTTTTTTACTTTATAGCCATCTTTATATTGCCATTTGTGCTGTACTAATGGTAACACAGACTTACCAATTGGTACTGGAAACAGAAATCAATCAGCCCTACCTGTTCTTTGTCTTTTTTTCAACACTTACCAGCTATAGCTTTCATTATTATTTTCAGAATTATTCTGTCGTACAAGTCAATCGCAGCTTTTGGCTGAGTAAACACCAGGCCATTAAGGCATTCATATTTATCAGCGGCATCGTTGGTACTGTATTTTTTTTCTTCAAACTACATCATCATGCCATGTGGATCGTTGCTGTAATGGTGGCAACTTTTCTATACTCAGCTCCTACCATTCCACATCCAATCTTCAGGGCTTTACGCAAAGTGGCTTATGGTAAAACGATCTTTCTTGCTGCCGTATGGATCTATGTAACAACCATTTTACCTATGATCATTGCAGATGCCCCTTTTGACAAAAGGAACCTGTTCTTTATCATCAGCCGCTTTTTTCTTATTTATTCTGTTTGTATACTATTTGACAAC
Source organism: Chitinophagales bacterium (assembly GCA_020636575.1). Taxonomy (GTDB): domain Bacteria; phylum Bacteroidota; class Bacteroidia; order Chitinophagales; family Chitinophagaceae; genus JJ008. Next base: position 148,103 of record JACJXP010000005.1, on the reverse strand, counting down.
CGGGACAGGGAGGATGATAAGAGGAATAATGTAAAAAGCCTGATCACCTTTGTAAGTGAAAGAACCGTAGTTGTTTTACTCGTTTTATCCTTGCTTATTTTTACCGGTTTCACTATCAGTTTAGGATGGCAGGGATTCTCTTTGCTGACAGTACTTGTTTTACTGATACCGGGTCTTATCATTACTGGCTTAATGCCTGTTTCACTTAAAAGTAAATCAGATCTTCTTTTTTTGGGGGTATTGGACGGTATGATGGCTTTTTCTTCCTTACTAACCCTGCTGATACACGGCATTTAGTTATTTTTGCAAAAACTTATTTTCTGCATGGCAAAAGCAAAACGTACCGGCAAATCTGTTCTTACTCCGGCCTCACTTGATTTTTTTAAGAATTATATTAATAATGCATCGCCTGTTGGTTTTGAAACATGGGGGCAAAAACTCTGGATCAAATACCTGGAACCTTATGTTGATAAACATTATGTAGACCCTTACGGTACTGCTGTGGGCATCATAAACCCGGATCATGAATTTAAAGTTGTGATAGAAGCTCATGCAGATGAGATCAGTTGGTTTGTGAATTATATAACAAACGACGGACTGATGTATCTGAAAAGAAATGGCGGAGTAGATCATCAGACAGCCCCCTCTTCAAGGGTTTTGATCCATGGAAAAAAAGGACCGGTAAAAGCCGTATTCGGCTGGCCTGCCATACACACCAGGTATGCGGTACCTGATCAAAAGGAGGCTAATCCCAGGACCGATAACCTATGGCTCGATTGCGGTGCCAGAAGTAAAAAAGAAGTAGAGGCATTGGGTATACATATCGGTTCTGTAGTTACCTATCAGGATGGTTTTGATGAACTGGCTAATGGCAATTATGTGGGCCGGGCATTTGATAACCGGGTGGGTGGTTTTATGATAGCAGAAGTAGCAAGACTATTGAAAGAAAATAAAAAGAAGCTACCTTATTCTTTATACGTCGTGAATGCTGTACAGGAAGAGATAGGACTTAGGGGCGCTGAAATGATAGCCAGGAGGATAAAGCCTGATGTTGCTATTATTACGGATGTTACACATGACACAACAACACCACTCATTAATAAAAACATTGAGGGAGATGTAGCCACCGGCAAAGGGCCATCCTTATCCTATGCACCTGCTGTGCATAATAAACTGCTGGGTTTTGTAGAAAAAGTGGCCGCAGATAAAAAGATCCCTATTCAATGGAGGGCACTCAGCCGCAGTACAGGGACAGATACGGATTCATTTGCGTATTCGAATGACGGATGTCCTTCTGTTCTGATCTCTATCCCATTACGATATATGCACACAACAGTGGAAATGCTGCATAAGGACGATATTGACAATACGATCAAGCTGATGTATGAAACATTGCTCAGTTTATCACCTAAAACAAACCTTAACTATCTGTAATGCCGGAACTACTATATATCGATCCGGGAAGTGGAAGTTATCTTGTACAGGTTCTTATCGGTGCTGCATTAGGTGTCATTATGTTTTTCAAGAATATTAAAATATTCATCATTTCATTCTTCAGGAAATCACCCAAAAAACAAAATGATGAATGAAAGGATCGCAGAAAACATAAAACCTCATCCGTCATCATTCCGGGATCCCTCCGGATTTATTTTTGAACAAAATGGCTCTGTTTACAGGCAGATCAACTTACTCTATAAAGAACATTACGATCAGTTACTCAGCAGCGGTCTTTATGAATATTTAGTCACCAGGAAATTACTGATCTCTCATAATGAAGCTAAAGATGTAGGAACAGCTGATGCCAGGGCTTATAAGATCATTAAACCGGAAAAAATTGATCTTATCTCCTATCCTTGTGAATGGAGTTTTGATATACTGAAAGATGCAGCCTTATTTACACTCAAGATCGCCATTGCTGCATTAGATCATGACATGATCCTGAAAGATGCCACTCCTTATAACATCCAATGGTATAAAGGAAAGCTCATATTCATTGATACATTATCCTTTGAAAAGTACGAGGAAGGAAAACCCTGGATAGCATACCGTCAGTTCTGCGAATCTTTTTTATCCCCGCTGTTATTGATGCATTACAAAAAAGCAGATCTGCATGAAATGCAATTAGCCTATCCCGAAGGGATACCGCTTGACATTACACAGAGATTATTACCCTGGAGATCAAAATTCTCTATTCATACATGGCTGCACATACATATGCATGCAAAGTTCGGGAAGAGGAATGCCGGGAAAAACGAACAACATGCCGTAGTATCTAAAAAGAAACTGACCGACCTGATAATGAGCCTTCAAACACTCATCCGGTCACTTCGTTTTGAAAATATCCGGACAACCTGGGGAAATTATTATGAAGAAGCTGCTAAAAGAGAGACATACCTTGAGACAAAAAAAGAGATCATTAAGAACTGGCTCAATGAATTACCACCATTAAATACAGGTATAGATTTTGGATCAAATAATGGTGAGTTCACAAAATTATTAACCGAAAAGAATATTCAATCTGTTGCAATGGATATAGACCCGGTTGCGATCAACAAACTATACCTGGGTAATAAAGAAAGTATAAATGAATTGATCCAACCTCTTCTTGTAGACCTGAGTAAACCTACTCCGTCCTATGGATTAAATAATACGGAAAGACAATCATTACTGGAAAGAATTCATGATCGGGGCATTGGGCTTCACCTGGCATTGATCCACCATCTTTGTCTCGGCAAGAATATTCCGTTTACAGCTATCAGCAGTATGCTTAATGATTGTTGTAAATACCTGGTCATTGAATTTGTACCTAAAAGTGACTATCGGTCACAAATATTGCTCTCTAACAAAAAAGACATTTACGACTGGTATACAGAGGAAATATTTGAAAAGGAATTTTCAGGATATTTCAATATTCGGAAAAAGATGAGCATAGGTGAAACGGGAAGAATTATTTTTTTAATGGAAAGTAAAAGAAATTGATCCGGGAATTTTTAAAAAAGCGCCCCATTTACGTTTTGCTATTGTCCCTGTTTTTTGTGTGGCATGGTTTCGTATATTATTTTGATCTTATACCCCTGAAAGATGCTTCACTCTTATATCTTTTCTTTACCGGCATAACATTATTATTGTTTTTCCTATCACTTCTTATTTTCCGGAGATACAATAAAGCAGCATTATTCTCATTTCTGTTGATGCTTTATTATTTATTTTTCGGCTATTTCCATGATGGACTAAAGCAATTATCAGCCAACGGATTTTTATCCAAATACTCATTTGTATTACCCTTTTCACTTTTACTTTTTGTATTTATTGCCATTAAATTAAAAAGAAGCAAAAGCTCATTTATAAAAGCAAATTTCTATCTCAATACACTATTTATTATTCTATTGCTATTAGATGCGGGTTTATTTATTTCAAAAGCATTAAAAACCGGGAAACAAAGCATAACCCCTTCCCTATCCTTATTATCATGCGACAGTTGTGCCCGGCCGGACATTTACCTGATCATAGCTGATGGATATCCTGGCAAAACTGAGCTTAACGAGGTATTCAATTATGATAATTCTTTGTTTGAGCAAGAATTAAGCAGCAGGGGTTTTCATGTTATTGACAGCAGCACCAGTAATTATAACTTCACACCTTTCTCAGTTTCATCCATGTTAAACATGGAATATCTACAGGGGCTTCATGGCAGTAACAGCGATAAAGATGACATTCTTAAATGTTATAATACGATCAAAAACAACCATACCTTACAATACCTTAGTAATCTTGGATATACTTTTTATAATTATTCCATCTTCGATTTTAAAAAGCAACCATCGCTCGCCAAACCGACTTTCCTGCCCAGGAAAACCCGTCCACTTGTCAGCAGGACACTTCGGTTCCGGATGCAAAATGAACTAGGTCATTTGCTTGTTACCCGATTTAAGATAAGATCTATAATCAAAAATCTTCGCAACCTTGATCTGAAAAACAATTCCAAACTATTTGAACGAACTAAAACGATTGCCGCTGAACATACAGAAACCCCAAAATTTGTTTATACGCATCTTGTCATGCCACATTACCCATATTACTTTGATAGTACAGGCAAACAAAACCCGTATGAAATATTAACAGACGAGCATGCCAGGAACCAGGAAGCATTTATACAATATCTCGTTTATGCCAATCGACAATATCTGCAATTAATCGATCATATACTGGCAAACTCTGATAAACCGCCTGTTATTATCCTGATGGGTGATCATGGTTTCCGTGAATTTGGGAAACCGGTTGATGAGAAATATCATTTTATGAACCTGAATGCTGTTCTGTTACCCGCAAGGGATTATAATCAATTCTATAAAGGCATGAGCAATATCAATCAATTCCGGATATTTTTTAATACCCAATTTGGTCAACAGCTTCCATTATTAAAAGATTCCACCAGTTTTTTAAGCGAATAGCCATTTGCAAAGGCGGTTTTAAATTCTATTTTTGTCATTAATGTTCAACCCCAAAAGAATACTTGTTTTAGCTCCGCATACAGATGATGGAGAATTAGGATGTGGTGGCAGTATCACTCATTTTTGTGCTGCCGGCAGCGAAGTTTTCTATGCTGCCTTTTGTCTTTGTGCAAAATCATTGCCCGCTGGCTTACCTGAGAACACTTTGGCAGCAGAATGTAAAGAGGCTACCGGTATATTGGGGATCAACCCTGACAATCTTATCTTATTTGATTACGAGGTAAGGGAACTTCCTGCATCCAGGCAAAAGATACTGGAAGAGTTATTACAACTAAACAAACAGATACAACCCGATCTCGTTTTTCTTCCGGCAGCTTCGGATGTTCACCAGGACCACCAGGTCATTCACCAGGAAGGGATGAGGGCCTTTAAGAATATCACATTTGCCGGGTACGAATTACCCTGGAACAACTATAGTTTTAAAACCAATTTCTTCATGCAACTGACGCAAGAGGAGATTGACAAAAAAATTGAAGCGCTGAAAGCATACAGGTCTCAGCAACACAGAAATTATATGCAACCTGAATTCACCCGGTCATTAGCGACTGTAAGAGGAGTGCAGGCCAATGCTGCCTTCGCTGAAGCTTTTGAGCTATATAAATGGATTGCATAATTGCTACCAGCCAATCTTTTCTCCGAATTTCCCCAACCCAAAGTACTTATTCAACTGCATGTTTAATCCGAGCTGATTATAAGCTGTATTGTTCTGGTAATATGCCCGGGCATACCTTACCTGCAGCTTCCCAAATAGTGCTCCCACTCCTAAAGAAAATCCATTCAGTCCATTACCAGCATTCCCAATATTCAACTCCTTTCTTCGTAAAAAATTATACCCTGCCAATACTTCTACATAATCACCTATATGAATTTTAGTTCCAAAGACGAGATGGCGAAATATCTTTTCGGCAGTGATCTTATTGTTTCGTTCATTACTGTACCCATTCTCATTATTAAAAATGGTATCGTTGTATACAAGATCAAACTGATCCATTCTTTGTGCCGTAATGGAAAAACTGAAAGGCGCATTTTCCAACTTTTTTGTTATTCCTATCTGCAGATCGAATGGCAGATCTTCTTCATAACCGCCTGCATATTTTTTTAGCTGAAATCCCATGTTTTTCACCAGCACAGATGCAGAAAATAATTTTGCACTGTCTTTGAACAACACTCCAACGTCTACGGCCATTGCATTAGAATGATATTGTCCATATCCTGAATTTGCAAATTTTAAGGTGGCTCCATACAGCCATTTTTTTAAATAGGTACGACCGGCAGCTAGTTGAATCACCCAATCCCTTGGCCTGAATTTTCCAAGTATATTACCGGAAGCATCTGTTGATGAAACATCTCCATAATTATAATAACTAATGCCAGCACCCAAAGTGGTGTTCAACTTTGAAGAATGAAAAGCGCCTGACAAATGATACACTTTGATATCGCCATACATGGCATTAAAAACAGCATTCATTTGTGTATGCATTGCCTTAGTCAGTAAGGCCGGATTATTGAATGCCAGCCCTGCATCCGCCGAAGGTTCAGTAATATTAACCCCGCCCAAAGCGGTTAGCTGGGCTGTATTAGGAAGTTTAAGAAAATTGAATGAGGCATCGCCGCCTAATGTCTGCGCCTTCGTTTTAAGCGTCAAGAAAAAAACTAATATAAATGTTCTCCAAAACACACCCGAAATTAGGTCATTGAAAAAAGAAAATCCTTCCGATGAAAGAAGGATTTAATTAAATAAGAATTTATTTTTTATGCCAGCGCCAACTCCAGTACCTGGTTCATTGTTTTCACATAATGAAAACTAATACCTTTGATATAAGCTGAATCAATTTCCTGTACATCTTTTTCATTTTGCCAGCAAAGAATGATCTCCTTCAACCCTGCCCGTTTTGCGGCCAAAACTTTTTCTTTGATACCTCCTACCGGCAATACCTGCCCACGAAGTGTTATTTCACCCGTCATGGCCATATAGGGTTTTACCTTTTTGCCGGTCAGTGCAGATGCAATAGATGTCATCATTGTAATACCGGCACTTGGGCCATCTTTAGGAACAGCTCCTTCCGGCACATGAATATGAATATTTTTCTTCTCAAAAAGCTTATTGTCCAGCTTCAGCTTCTTAGCATTTGACTGGAGATAAGTTAATGCGGTACTGGCACTTTCCTTCATTACATTTCCAAGGTTACCTGTAAGTTTCAGATCACCTTTCCCATCACTAAGGCTGGTTTCTATAAAAAGAATATCACCACCAACATAGGTCCAGGCCAGCCCAACCGCAACACCTGCAATATTGGCTGTTTTATAGATCTCATTGCTATAACGAGGTTTACCTAAGATCTTGGTGATATCCTCAACAGAAAGAGAAGTCTTCAGTTTCCCTTTCATAGCCAGTTGCTTGGCCTGGTAACGCATAATGGAAGCAAGCTGCCTGTCTAATTCCCTTACACCACTTTCCCTTGTATAATCCTGTATTATTTTCTCGATCACTTTATCTGACATTCTGAAACTACTGCTCTTTAATCCATGTAGCTCTTTTTGCTTGGGCAGTAAATGTCGTTTTGCAATCTCAACCTTTTCTTCAACTGCATATCCGCTAAGATCAATGATCTCTAACCTATCCCGTAATGCCGGTTGAATATTCTGAATATTATTCGCTGTGGCTATAAATAACACCTTACTGAGATCATACTCCATCTCCAGGTAGTTATCATAGAAGCTATTGTTTTGTTCCGGATCCAATACTTCCAATAATGCTGATGAAGGATCGCCCCGAAAATCGCTGCCCACTTTGTCTATCTCATCCAGTATCATTACCGGGTTCGATGATCTTACTTTGCGGATGGATTGCAATATTCTACCTGGCATAGCCCCTATATATGTTTTACGATGACCTCTTATTTCACTTTCATCATGCAAGCCACCCAAACTCAGTCTTACATACTTTCTGCCAATAGAAGCTGCAATACTTTTACCAAGCGAAGTTTTACCTATTCCTGGAGGGCCTACAAAACAAAGGATAGGGCTTTTCATATCACCCTTTAACTTGAGTACAGCAAGGTATTCCAATATCCTTTCCTTGATCTTCTTCATCCCGTAGTGATCTGTATCAAGAGTTTTCTTAGCTTTTGTAAGGTCATAATAATCTTTTGTATATTCTTCCCAGGGAAGATCGAGCATAAGATCAAGATGATTATACACTACCGAATAATCGGGTGTACTGGGATGCATTCTTTCCAACTTCTCAATACCCTTATTAAACATTTCCTTTGCTGCTTGCGGCCACTTTTTTGCCTCCGCTTTTTTCTGCATCTCCTTTATCTCTCCAATATTGGCATCTCCTCCTAATTCTTCTTTAATACTTTTTAGTTGCTGTTGCAGAAAATATTCCCGTTGCTGCTTATCCAGTTCTGTTTTGGTCTTATGGGTCACTTTGTTTTTCAGCTCAACAAACTGCAATTCTTTTTGCAGCAACTGCATGAGCAGGTCGGCCCGCTGACGGATCTGGTTCAATTCAAGTAATCTTTGTTTATCCTTAATATCAGTGTTGAGATTGCTTGATACAAAGTGTATAAGAAAAGCCGGGTTCTCAATATTTCTTAATATGATTGAAGCCTCGGAGGGAATATTGGGAGAAAGTTGTACGATATCGGCTGCCAGATCTTTAATATTTGCGACGTAGGCATCAAAATCCGCATCCTTAGGCGAATCTTCTTCATCAAGCTTTGTGATCTTTGCTTTGAAATAAGGATCTTCTTCAAAAACATTATCTATTCTGAAACGACTCTTCCCCTGGATGATGATGGTTGTGCCCCCATCAGGCATTTTGATCAGTTTTACAACCTTGGCCACAGTACCAACGCTTTCAAGATCACCCACCGCAGGATCTTCCACATTGCTGTCCTTCTGTGCCACCACACCGATCAGTTTATCTCCTTTATAGGCATCATTTACTGCTTTTATACTTTTATCTCGGCCAACTGTAATGGGTAGTACTATTCCGGGAAATAAAACTGTATTGCGAAGTGGTAATAAAGCTATTTCAGGCGGCACCTCAATGCCCTGCTGATCCTCATGATCGCTTTCATTCAATGGTATGATAGGCAAAAAGTCCATTTCATCTTCCGAACGCAATAAATACTTGTCAAAGTCCATAACCTTTTTTTAGTCAATCTGTCAGTAACAGCCCAAGAGGGCTAAAATATAACGGGAAAGTAGTATTCCCAAGATTCATGCCCCGGAAAAAAAACTGACAAAATAGGTAATTGATAAAGAAAGGTTTATAGAAAGAGCCCCTCCTGCAAGCAGAAAGGGCTCTTATTCATCCGGGATAGGATTTTATTTATAAGGCTAGTCCTACAGATACCTGGAAGCCCTGGTTTTTCCACTTCCCTTCATTTCCGATATCACTGATATTGTTCAGGCCCACTGCATAACGTCCATTGATACGCAGATTTGCGACCCTGAACTGTAAGCCAGCCAACATGGAAAAATCGCCTTTTTTGAATGCATCACCGCCATTTTGTAATACTGTCTTGCTTTGATCGATCAGTACCCCAAATTGAGGACCCACCTGCAATGCAATAAAATTGCCCACCAGCTTGTAATTTAATAGGATTGGGATTGACAGGTAATTCAGTTTTACATTGCTCTGGCCACCAAAAATATCCTCGTACACATTTTTGTAATTGCTGTCGAGTCTTGTGGCATACTGGTTAAAAAGAACTTCCGGTTGCAACACAAATTTGTTGCCCATCCGGATCTCTGCAAAACCACCCAGGTGATATCCATACCTGAACTGGTCTTTAAATGATTTACCGTCTACCTTGGTAATGTTGGCACCGCCTTTAACCCCAATATGAAATTGGGCCATCATGGCATTTGCCATTAACAAGGCTACGAAAAGCGTAAGGAGTTTTGTTTTCATGATCAGTTTTTTAAAGTTTGGTAACTTATTAAAGCCGGAACCAAAATTTCAAGTTTAATGCCAGTAACCCGTCCGGGCTGTTAAAAAGCATTAACGCCGTAATAACGAAATATTAAAACAAAAAAGCTGCTTCATCTATTGCACAAAAAATGTTAAGGTTTGATTTAAAATAAAAGGCTCAGAAGATGAAACCTGCATTAACTGAAAACAAAGTGCCGAAATTATTCTCAGTGGCGGGGAAATAATAATCAAAAATAACCTGTGGCTGTACAAAAAATTTACCGATAGAATACTCTCCCCGCAGGTAAAAAGTTAATGAAAGAGGTTGAAATTTTATTTCATCATCCAGGTAAACATTATCGGTATTGTACAACACATTATTACCCGTTCTTAAAACAGTAACATAACTTCCCGAAGATTGATTAAATCCAAATTTTTGTGTGCCACTTGTAAAAGACAACTGGGGTGTGAGACGGATGTGGTCCTTATTGGCCAGCACATCCAGCCAGTAAAAGTCATGCCTTAAAGAGGCAAGAACAGAAAAGTCGCTGATGGATTCTTCTGTATTAATATAAGTATAGCCTCTTCTTCTGAGACGCAGGTCCAATATCTGTGTTTCTCTTTCCTTATAGTCTTTTCGGGTACCCCAGCCATAGCTTAGGGCAACCGTAGGCCGTAACCATGTTTTTCGGTAAGTAAAGTAGGCATACAATTCGTTTTGAATAGGGGTTGTATAAAAATCCAATGAGTCTTTGGTTATAAACCTTGTATAGGAAATGCCGGTTACCAATCTCCTGTCTTTGATATAATCAAATGAAGGAGTAACTGAGAACTGGTAAAGATTCATTCCCGGATCATCATTTACAATATATCCAGTTGAAGAAAGTCCGAGCCCTGATTTATGATAATAAGCTAACTGAGGTGAATAGGTAAACCTGGGTTCTGATTCATAGAAACCTGAACTTTTAGATTCAAAACTATAATTTCCCTTTCCCACAGATGCACCCACCAGGAAATAGCTACGGGGAGTTAATAAAGAATCTAAAAAGCTGTCAAGATCTTTAAAAAGTTCCTCGTAATCGATAGTTGAATCCATTAAAAAGAGGTCGGTGACAGGAGCAATAGAAGTATCAACTGGATTAGTTTGCGCATTTGCAAACCTACCCAGGGCAAGCATGATGAATATTACTGACCATTTTTTCAGCATCGGCAGTTTTGTGCGGTTTCTGGTTATTAGGCTAAAACAGGCTATAAGACCCTCTCTATAACCGAAAGTTTAATACATTCTGCTGAAAATCAATAACGAATTAAAAAGGAAAATATTGAAAGCCGGGGGCCTAAGCAAGCTCAATTACTGTGATCTCCGGCAAAATACCCACACGGCCAGGATAGCCAATAAATCCAAAGCCCCTGTTTACATATAAGTACTGCTTCTTGCCTGCTTTATCAGCCGGTCTTTTTTCGTACAAGCCTGCCCACTCGTTATAAACGTATTGAACAGGGCTCCACCTAAAACCCGGAATTTCTACGCCAAACTGCATTCCATGGGTGTGCCCTGCCATCATCAAGTCAATATCCTGGTAATCACTGCAAACCTCTGCTTTCCAGTGAGAAGGATCATGGCTCAAGAGTATTTTGAAAGAATGATCGTCTGTTCCGTAATGAGCTTTTTCAAGATCCCCATACTTGGGGAACCGGGCTTTTGCACTCCAGTTCTCAATTCCTAAAAGGGCAATTTTTTCACCGTTTTTTTCAATAGATACATGCTCATTCATCATTAATCGCCACCCTAATTCACCATGAATGCTTTTCAATTTATCAAGGTTGGCCGCTTTTTCTTCTTCACTATCCCAACTGGTATAATCACCATAATCATGATTTCCCAAAGTAGAATAAACACCCAGAGGTGCCTCTAGCTTATTAAAGACATCCATGTAATCCTTCATTTCATCTGCCACATTATTAACCAGGTCGCCGGTAAAAAGGATAAGGTCAGGTTTTTCCTGCATCACTTTGTATACTCCCTTCATCACAGCTTCTTTATCTGTAAAGCTTCCTGAATGTATATCTGAGATATGAACCAGTTTTACTCCTTTAAATGACTTTGGCAAATTGGAGAATGCTAATTTGTGCCGCTTTACCTGGTACCGGTATTTGTTTCTAAAACCATAGACAAGTGTTCCAAAAAGACCACCGCCGGCTATCATACCAGCCCAGCTTAAAAATGCAGATCTTGATATTTTATCCCCTGCTGCGGCAGCCTCTGCACCGGTCCCCTGCTGAAATAATTTTGAAACAGCCCATTGAATCCCTCTTCTTACATCATCAAAAAGGAAAAAAACAGCGGCGATCAGCTTTGCAAAGAAAAAGCCTGCTATCATTGAGAAAATAGTCGCCCGGGTTATTCTTGCCTGCTTTTCAAAATGGAGAAAGGGTAAAACAATTAATATAATAATGGCAGCAGCCGAAATGATCCAATATCCGCTGTATATAAACGTTTTCGTTTTCCCCGGAAGGTTTTGAGATAAAAACCTTACTGCCTGAAAAATGTAAATATCCAGCAGCACCATAAACCCGATAAACACCCACCAAAACGGAGAATTACGCATAATATGGATTAAAATTAAGGCAGTTATCCTGCCCGGTCATTCTTTTATGAACACTTAAATTTGCAGATATGCCCGATTGGGCAAAACTTAATTTTGTGTTCTTGGTTTCAGGCGGCAATTTTACTCACTTTAACTATTAAATAAGAAGGAGTTTTCGGTAAGATGGCAAGAATTATCGGTGTAGCTAATCAAAAAGGGGGTGTTGGCAAAACCACCACTGCAATTAACCTTGCAGCAAGTTTTGCTGTATTAGAATTTAAAACCTTACTGGTAGATGGTGATCCGCAGGCAAATAGTACCACCGGAGTAGGGTTTGATCTGCATAATATCACACAAAGCCTTTACGATTGCATGGTTAATAAAGTAAAGCCAAAAGATGTGATACTGAAAACAGAGATCCCCAACCTGGATATTCTTCCTTCTCATATTGATCTGGTTGGTGCTGAGATCGAGATGATCAATTACCCAAACCGGGAATCAGTATTAAAAAATCTGCTTGATACGGTAAGAAACGATTATGATTTTATAATTATTGACTGCTCCCCTTCCCTCGGCCTCATCACAGTAAATGCACTTACAGCTTCTGATTCAGTAGTTGTACCTGTGCAATGCGAATTCTTTGCATTGGAAGGATTAGGGAAATTGCTGAATACAATTAAAATAGTGCAAAGCCGGTTAAACACATCCTTAGTTATTGAAGGAATTCTCATGACCATGTATGATGGTCGTTTACGCCTTTCCAACCAGGTAGTAAGTGAAGTGAGAAGGCATTTTGAAGATATGGTTTTCAGTACCATTGTACATCGTAACTCCAAACTGGCTGAAGCACCCAGTGCAGGTAAACCTGTAATTCTGTATGATGGTGGCAGTAAGGGTTCCCTGAATTACCTTAATCTTGCAAAAGAGATCCTGCAGAAAAATGATATGACGAGGATAAAGAATGAAGAAAGAATAATGGAGTTATAAGAAAAGAAGCATGACAAGTCCGAAACAAAATAAAGAATTACTGGGTAAAGGCATTCGTTCGCTCTTGCAAAGTATTGATGAAGATCTGAAGACCGGCAGCGGAACATTAAAACCAAATGTTGTTAAAGACGCAACCACTATCAGTCGTCTTGAAGTTGCAAATATTGAAGCAAACCCCAAACAGCCCCGTCGTGACTTTGATGAGAAGGCACTGCAGGAACTTGCCGATTCTATAAAATTGCATGATATTATTCAGCCGGTTACTGTGTCAAAAATGGCGAATGGGAAGTACAGGCTTATTTCCGGAGAAAGAAGATGGAGAGCTGCAAAATTAGCTGGTATTGCAGATATCCCTGCCTATGTTCGCCAGGCAAACGATGCACAATTACTTGAACTGGCATTGTTGGAAAACCTCCAACGGGAAGACCTGAATGCCATGGAAATATCGCTCAGCTATAAAAGAATGATGGAAGAGCTGGAATATACCCAGGAACAGGTGGCGGAAAGAATGGGAAAAGACAGAAGCACAGTGGCAAACTTTATTCGCCTCTTGAAATTACCTCCAGATATACAGCTTGCAGTGCGAAACGGAGAATTGAGCATGGGACATGCAAGAGCACTCATTAGTATCGACACTGTGGAAAAACAGGTGTATGCCTGGAAAGAGATCAAAAAAAGAGGACTCTCTGTAAGACAAACAGAAGCTTTTGTAAAAACCCTTCAAAAACCGGAAGCTGTTAAAAAAACTTCAAAAAGTAATTTACCTCCCTCTTTGAAGCGAATAGAAGATAAATTAGCATCTCATTTCAGTACCCGGGTAAAGCTAAGACAAAGCCGTAATGGCAGCGGTCAAATCAGCATTGAATACTATTCGGCTGAAGAGTTGAATAAGATCCTCGGGCAAATGAATGCTTCATTGGACTGATCATGAAATTTGCTGTTTCTTTTTTATTGTACATTCTATTTGTGGCACCCACATGGCTTCTTGCACAAGAGGAAGAAGTATTGCAACCTGTAAAAGATACAGTACCCAAAATAGAAAAAACTGTTGTTACAAAAGCAACAGGTAACCGGTACGACTCTGCCCTAAAGGCACACAGTCCTAAAAAAGCGGCTATTCGCTCGGCTATACTTCCCGGGTTGGGGCAGATATACAATAAGAAATACTGGAAACTTCCGATCGTTTACGGAGCACTGGGAACCTGTGGTGTTGTGTTTGCTTATAACCTGAAAAACTATAAGGAAACCAGGTTTGCATATAGAGTCAAATACAATATGAGCCTGCCGGGAGCTACAGCTGCAGACTCAGCTTTGTTCAATGATATTGAGCCCCATCTAAAACCTCTTAGCAGCGAATCACTCAAATATTACCGTGACGGTTTCAGAAGGGATATTGATTATTCTGTTCTTGTATTTATCCTTTTATGGGGGCTAAATGTAGTTGACGCTACAGTGGATGCTCACCTGAAAACTTTTGATGTGAGTCCGGATCTCAGCCTGCAGATCAAACCCGGATACAGCGATATGGCCCGCACCAATGGCTTAAGCCTTGTCTTGAAAATAGGCCGCTGATAAATACCAACCAGCACTTACTTTGACCCGGTTGTAATTGGTTAAATTTGCTCACCTCAACTTCTGTATAAAACTATAATTATGAAAATCGCATTGCTAGGATATGGTAAAATGGGTAAAGCCATTGAAGAGATAGCTATTCAAAGAGGACACCAGGTAGTATTAAAGATCGATGAATTCAGCATAAAAGATTTTACTGCAGAAAATATTCAAAAAGCCGATGTTGCTATTGAATTCACCAATCCGCACAGCGCTTACGAGAATATCAGAAAAACAATTGAATGGGGTGTGCCGGTTGTAAGTGGTTCAACAGGTTGGACTGATAAGTTGGAAGAGATGAAAAGCTTTTGTAAAGAGCAAAACGGAGCTTTTATTTATGCCAGCAATTTTAGTGTGGGTGTAAATATATTCTTTGAAATAAATAAGAAACTTGCCACATTGATGGCTCCTCATACTAACTATGAGGTGATATTGGACGAAACACATCATACACAAAAGAAAGATGCACCAAGCGGAACTGCTATTACCCTTGCCGAACAAATATTAGAACAGGTTGCCCGAAAGAAGAAATGGGTGAATGAACTGAGTGATGACCCTGCTGACCTGGAGATCATTAGTCAGCGGGTAGACCCTGCTCCCGGCACACACAGTGTAAAATACTCGTCTCCTATTGATGATATTGAGATCATTCATACAGCGCATAACCGAAAAGGATTTGCTACCGGTGCTGTGCTTGCTGCAGAATACCTGGTCGGCAAAAAAGGATTTTTCACTATGAAAGATGTGCTGAACCTTTAATAAATGACGAAGCGACAAACTTTTTTTTTATCCCTGTTATTCGTAGCTGCCAGCGCCAGTTCACAGGTGTCTGCTGACAGCCTGCGTAATATCATTAATTCAAAGAGGCCTTATGAAGAGCAAATGGATGCTGCCATTAACCTGGTTCAGCATTTTGAATTAAAGAATTTTGATTCCGCTATCATTGAAGGTGATAAAGCATTAAAAATTGCCCGGAGAAATACAGACTCTACTGCCGTAGCTGAACTTAAAAGACATATTGGTCTTGCCAACTATTTCAAAGGCGACTACGATCTTGCGGCAAAGAATTATTACGAGTCTATTTCTATCCTGGAAAAAAAGAACGACAAACAAAGGCTTGCCCCGGTATATAATGAGCTGGCAAAATTATATCGCAAAACCAGGGACCTTAACAGGGCATCTAGTAACTACAATAAAGCGGAAAGCATTTACAGGGAGCTGAATGATACAAGCGGGATAGCAATGATACTGAACGAATCGGGAGTGGTTTATGAATACAGGGAAGACTATAATGAGGCAGTAAACCGCTACACGGCTTCTATGAAACTCGCTGAAGCAGCAGGAGATTCATTGAGTGTTTCTTATTCACTGAGCAATATTGCCGGTGTTTATGTCATTGAAAAAAAATATGACCTGGCTGAAAAGAACCTCCTGAGAGCATTGGCTATCCGGCAGCAATTGAAAGATAGTTTTGCACTGGCATTAACCTATTCTGATCTTGGAGTAGCTATGAGCGGAAAAGGTGATTACAAAAAAGCAATTGAATATCTTACACTAAGCAACCAGGTAGCAGAAAACCTGAAATACCCGGAGTTACAGTCTAACAATTACAACGAACTTTCTGAAGTAGCCCGCAGACAAGGTGATTTTCAAAAAGCGCTAAGTTTTTATAGTATTCGCACCGCACTCCGTGACAGCCTGATGGGTCTTGAAAAAACAAAACAGATCGAAGAACTGAATGCGAAATATGAATCTGCAAAAAAAGAACAGCAGATCGCTGATCAGAAACACAGGATCAGGTTACAGGATTATTTATTCATCGGGATCGCCGGCCTGGTATTGCTGGCAGGCTTGCTGATCAATTCGCAATACAAAAGATATAAGCTCAAAAAAGAAAGGCAATTGCAAGGCTTACTTATGAAGCAACAGGAAATGGCAGCAAAATCTGTCCTGGAAGCTGAAGAAAATGAAAGGCAAAGAATTGCCAAAGACCTCCATGATGGTGTGGGACAAATGATGAGTGCCGCAAAAATGAACCTTTCAGCAATTGAAGAAGACCTGAAGTTTGAGAATAAAGACCAGAAGGAATCATTTGATAAAATAATCCAGCTTGTTGATGACAGTTGCCGGGAGGTACGCACCGTATCACATATCATGATGCCCAATGCCCTTTTAAAAAATAATCTCGGCGCAGCTGTAAGAGAATTTGTAGATAAGCTAAATAGCAAGAACACTCAAATTGACGTTTATACTGAAGGGCTTGAAGAAAGGCTCGACAGCCATACTGAAACTTTTCTTTACCGCATTATCCAGGAGTGTGTGAACAATGCGATCAAACATGCAAATGCCACATCAATTGATATTTCATTGATCCGTGACAAGGACGGCATCAGCGGTACCATTGAAGATAATGGGAAAGGGTTTGACATTACAGATAAAGGAAAATTTGATGGGATTGGGCTCAAAAATATTACCTCCCGGATAGAATATCTCAAAGGCACAGTTGAGTTTGACGCCGCACCCGGCCGGGGCACCCTGATAGCCCTTCATGTTCCTTTAACCTAAGCTTTCCACCCTCCAAATAAAAACTTACTTTTTTCGTGTAATCCGAAAAATCACTGCATCATGATAAGGTAAAACTTAAACCATGTACGCAACCGAAGCTCATTTTCCGCTATCTTTCAGCAAGTTGATGAAAAAAGAAACGATCACCCTCGCAATGGTCGACGATCACCAGATCGTCATTGATGGTTTACTTTCCTTGCTAAAAGGATATGAAACCATAGAACTTGCATTTTCTACCACAGATTCCCAGGAAGTGCTGGATAAACTGGCAGAATCACCTGTCGACATCCTGCTCACTGATGTGATGATGCCCAAACTGGCAGGTAATGAACTGGCAAAGCAGGTAAAACAACATTTCCCCAATATAAAGATACTGGCTCTGTCTATGAGTGGCCAGGGAGACCTGGTAAATGAAATGATTGAAGAAGCAGATATTTCAGGGTATATATTAAAAAATACCGGCAAGCAGGAACTGATAGAAGCGATCGAAAAAATTGCTGGCGGCGGCATCTACTTCAGTGATGAGGTGATCAATGAATTGCAAAGGGCCAGCGATAAAAAGAAGAATAAAGACAAAGCCCATTTAACTGCCCGTGAAATCGAGATCATTCGGTTAATAGAAAAAGAATACAATAACAAAGAGATCGCCGAAGAGTTATTTATCAGCGAAAGGACGGTTGAAACTCATCGTAAAAATATTTTCCGCAAAACCGGTACAAGCTCGGTTATAGGGCTCATTAAATACGCCTACGAATACAAACTCATCTGATAACCCCTATTTTAAAAGCAAATTTTTTGTTAATACCCAATAACCCGGGTTAGTACAGCGTATTGAGTTTAGCTGGTTGCTGGTATCCAAGGTTGAATATTATACAGTTGGTGCTATTCTTATTTCTGGGGGCAAAACTCATAACAAGTTGGTACTGAATTTGCCTGTAGGGTACTATTGCATATTTTTACATTCTAAAATACCGGCCTGAAGCGTTTTAAAAAGATATTACTGTGGGTTTTTCTGTCGCTGCTATTCCTGCTGCTGGCTGCTTATATTTTTATCCAAACTCCTTTTGGTCAAAACTGGATAGCCGGAAAGGTTACAAAACGACTTTCAAAAGAACTACAAACGAAAGTATCTGTCAAACATGTTGACTTCTCACTTTTCAACAGGATGCACCTTGAAGGCTTGTTACTGGAAGATCGAAAAGGTGATACTCTTTTATATGCCGGAGACCTCAAAATAAGGATCACAGATTGGTTCTTCTTCAAGAAAAAAGCTGAGTTAAAATATATCGGACTTGATAATGCATTGATACGTTTTCAGCGACAAGATTCAGTATGGAGCCAGCAGTTTCTCTTTGACTATTTTTCACCTCCCCCTTCTTCTACTAAGACAAATAAAAAAGGTATTGCTTTTAGCCTTCAAAAGGCAGAACTCAACAATGTTGTGTTTGAGAAAAAAGACGCTTGGTTAGGTGAAGATCTTAGCGCCTTTGCAGGTAAGCTTTTACTGGATGCCGACGACCTGCAATTATCCGGCAATACATTTAACATCAATTCACTTTCTATTGATAAACCTATAGTAAAGATCAGGAGTTATGAAAGATTGAAACCCCGGTCAACAACCAGTAGTGAAGATGATACAGGACCAGAAAGCTGGAATAACAAAAGTGTTTTGAAAATAAAAAGTCTTGCTATTTCAAATGGCACATTCAGCACCGATAAAGAATCAGGCGAGGAGCCTCTTTCCTATTTTGATGGCAAACATATTCTCGTAACAAATATCAATGGCCTTTTTGCTAATACTGTTTTTGCAGGTGACAGTATCCTTTCCCAGGTGAAACTAAAAGCTGAAGAACGAAGCGGACTCGAATTAAAAAACCTGACAGCTAATTTTAAAATGACTCCGCAGGAAATGACGTTTGCTGATATGGAACTTGTTACAAACCGGAGCACTATCCGGAATTATTATTCCATGTCCTATAACAGCATGAAGGATCTTGGCGATTATATCAATAAGGTCAACATGCAGGCTGTCTTTGACGATTCTTATGTAGATAGTGATGATATTGCTTTTTTTGCACCTGCTCTATCCTCCTGGAAAAAGAAAATAAAGCTACAGGGGAAAGTCAGGGGTACGGTCAATGAAATGATAGGCCGGGATATGGTGGTGGAGTCTGGCAACAGCACGATGCTGAATGGAGATATCAGCCTGTCAGGGTTACCGGATATTGAAAGAACATTTATTGATTTCAGAGCGAATGATTTCCGCACAACCTATGGCGATGCAGTAACGATCGTTCCATCATTACGCCGTGTTACCAGCCCGGATCTTCGTCAAATGCAATACATCAGTTTCAAAGGAAGTTTCACCGGTTTTATCCGTGACTTTGTAACATACGGGACGATAACTACAAACCTTGGCACTGTGGTTTCGGATCTGAATATGAAACTGCCTGCCGGACAACCACCGGCCTATTCCGGAAACATTGCAACAGAAAATTTTTCGTTAGGACGTTTTTTGGGTAATAATGAGATCGGAAACATCTCTATGAAAGGAACCGTGAAAGGAAGAGGATTTACATCAGACACCCGTAATACCTTACTTGATGGGGATATCCGCTTCATTGATTACAATGGTTACCGGTTTAATGAAATAACCTTAAACGGTACACTGATCAAGAACCTCTTTTCAGGAACTGGATATATACGGGACCAGAACCTGGAAATGGATATGAACGGTACAATCAATTTACTGGCCGCTAAGCCAGGATTTGATTTGACGGCTGATGTGCACTACAGCAATTTCAAGAACCTGAATCTTACCTCTAAAAACATTGAGCTGAAAGGAAAGTTGAACCTTAACTTCATTGCCAGTTCACCGGAAGATTTTTTGGGTACGATCCGGATGACAGAATCAGAGATCAAAAATGAAGGATTAAGAATTCCTTTTGATTCTTTGATCGTTGTTTCATCTATTGAAGAACATGGCCGAAGGATCACAGCCCAATCAAATGAGTTTGAGGCAGAGATAAGCGGAGATTTTAAAATAACAGCTATCCCCGATGCTGTTGCCTACCTGCTTAACAAATACTATCCTGCCTATGTAAAAGCCCCAAAAAAGATCCCGGCAGGCCAGGATTTTGACTTTAAACTTAGTACGCAATATGCTGATGAATACCTGCACATATTTGATCCCCGTTTAGGCGGACTCAACTTCAGTTATTTGTCGGGCAAGATCAATACAGATAATAACAACTTATTACTGGAAGCGGATGTACCTCAGTTTAAATTCGGTAAATATAATTTCGACAATGTAAAACTGAGTGCTACCGGAACACCGGATCTGCTTTCTGTACATGGAGATGCGTATAATATTACCATCAATGACAGTCTGAGTATTCCAAGAGCTGCTTTTTTTGTAGATGCGCATAATGATTCATCAAAGGTCAGTATCATCTCAGGCGCTAATCGTAATGTAGACACTGCCAACCTGAATGCATTAGTACTTACGTATGAAGATGGTATTAAAATAGAAGTGGATCCATCCACTTTTACTATCAATAGCAAACAATGGACGATCGATGAAAACGGAGAACTGGAGTTCCGAAGCAAGAGTCCCGCCAGTGGTAAACTTGTACTCACAAGTGGTGAGCAAGAGGTCATCATGAAAACCGAGCCATCATCAAGTGGTGGGGACTGGAATGACCTGCGGGTGCAATTAACAAAAGTCAATATGGGAGACTTTGCCCCCTTCTTTATGCCCAATAACCGGCTCGAAGGTTTGATCAGCGGAAATATTGTAGTAGAAGACCCGAACAACAACTTAAAAATTAAATCAGATGATCTGAAAACAGAATTTTTAAGGTTGGATAATGATTCACTCGGAGAAGTAAAAGCATCCCTTTTATATGATAACAAGCTGAAGCAATTAACAGCTAAGGGAAATACACTTAATCAACAGAACTACCTGGGCTTTGATGCCAATATTTACTTTGGCGATCCTGAAAAAACAAAGAATAACCTGATCGCTTTAAAAGCAAAAGAATTCCAGCTAAGTGTTCTAGAAAGATTTTTAGGCGACCTGTTCTCTGACATGCAGGGATATCTTACGGGTGATGTTACAGTAAGTGGTGATTTCAGTGATCTTGCTGTAACCGGGAAGGGACGATTAAAAGATGCCGGGTTAAAAGTGAATTTTACCCAGTGCTTTTATAAAATAAAAGACACTGAAGTAAATCTTACTCCCCAGGAAATTGACCTCGACGGTTGGGTACTGACTGATACTGTCACTGGCAATCCCATTTATATTACCGGGGGCATAGAACATGATGCGTTTAAAAACATGTTCTACAACCTCGATGTATCCACCCGAAAACCCAGCACAAGAGATGATGCTAACAACAAACCTGTTTTATTATTAAATACCACATATAGTGATAATAACCAGTTTTATGGGAAGGTAAAAGGCACCGGATCTTTTTCACTGTTAGGACCACAGGCAAATATGTATATGAAGATCGATGCCATTGCTTCTGATAAAGACAGCAGCTATATCACTATTCCTCCGGCCACCAGCCGTGAATCAGGCATCGCAGATTTTCTGGTTGAGAAGAAATATGGCCGGGAAATGGTGGAAACAGATGTGAAAGTGAGTAATACCAATATTGTATATGATGTGGACGTTACCGCCAACCCAATGGTAAATGTAAAAGTGGTGTTGGATGACCTGACCGGTGATGAAATTAAAGGCAGAGGAAACGGGGCACTGAATATCCGTTCAGGCACTTCTGAACCTCTTTCATTAAGAGGACGGTTCAATATTGAAGAAGGAAGTTACCTTTTTACATTCCAGTCTTTTTTCAAAAAACCATTTGAAATTAAAAAAGGCGCCAATAACTACATTGAATGGGTAGGCGACCCCTATGATGCCAATATACGTTTTGAAGCTACTTATAAGGCGGAAAGAGTTAGCTACGCTCCACTGGCATCTTCTCTTAGTCTAAACACATCCGGCATTTCCAATGCAAGAGAAGATGTGTTTGTGGTTGCTACATTAACCGATAAACTCTTTAAACCAAAAATTGATTTTGCACTCAACTTCCTGACCAGTAGCGTAGCCGTTACAGATCCTGAACTGGCATTGCTGATACAACAGATGCAGAAAAATGAGAATGAGATCAACCGGCAGGTTACTTACCTGATCGTATTCAACAGTTTTGCGCCAAGTGAATTAGGCGGTACAGCTGAAGCCAGTAAGTTCAATCCTATTAATACTATATCTGGTATATTCCTTAACGTTATAAGCGATCGTATCAGCAAGCTATTAGGTAATTTATTGAAGGATGATAAATACATTATCAATCTGAACACTTCTATATACAATCGTAATCCGATCGATCAGGGAGCAACTTCCTTAAATCTCGGTAGTAATGTAAACTTTTCTGTAGGCCGGGCTTTCTTCAATAACCGTTTCATTATTTCAACAGGTGTGGGATTGGAAACACCGATACAACAACAGACCAGCAACCTGCAACAATCCATCCAGTTTTTACCCGATGTAAAATTAGAATGGCTGATCAATGAAACCGGTACAGTCAGAGCCTCATTCTTTTACATTGAGAACACAGATTATTTTGCAACAACTTCTAAAAATGCCCGCCGTGTGGGTGGCAATATTTCATTCAAGAAAGACTTTAATCGCTTAAGTGATATTTTCAAGAAGAGGCCGAAGAAATCACAACCTGCCGAAAACCAGGAACCTGAAAACAAAGAAGCTACGGTTCCGGAGAACAAAACTGTGCCTGAGGGGGATTAATCTTCTTTCTTCAGAATTTCATGTCCCAGTTTATCCCTCTTTGTCTGTAAATATTTTCTATTGTGTTCATTGGGAGGGATGCAGATAGCTATGTTCTCAACAATCTCCAACCCATAACCAATCAGTCCCACCCTTTTTCTTGGGTTATTGGTGATCAAACGTAGTTTGGTAATACCGAGGTATCTTAATATTTGTGCCCCGATACCATAATCCCGTTGATCCATCTGAAAACCCAGGTGCAGGTTGGCTTCTACAGTATCCATGCCCTGTTCCTGTAAACGATATGCTTTTAGCTTGTTTAACAACCCTATTCCCCTGCCCTCCTGGTTCATATAAAGTATAGCACCTTTCCCTTCCTTCTCCACCATTCGCATGGCTTCATGTAACTGGTCGCCACAATCACAACGTAATGAACCAAGCATATCACCGGTAAAACAGGAAGAATGCACTCTTACCATTAGCGGTTCATCCTTTTCCCACTCTCCCTTTAAAAGAGCAAGATGTTCGTTACTTGAGTTCTTTTCCTTAAAAGCAACCAGTTTAAAGTTGCCAAATATTGTAGGCATATCTACCCGTACTACTTCTTCGATAAGTGAGTCCCTGTTTACCCGATACTCAATAAGGTCTTTAATGGAGATAAGTTTAAAATCAAATTTCTTAGCTATCTCGATCAGTTCCGGTAACCGGGCCATTTCGCCATTATCATTCATGATCTCCACCAAAACACCTCCATGAGGGGCCGGAAAGCCTGCAAGTCTCGCCAGGTCTACCGCTGCCTCCGTATGGCCAGCCCTTCTTAATACTCCTCCTTTTTTAGCTCTTAATGGGAAAATATGTCCCGGCCTTCCAAGATCAGCAGGTTTTGTATCAGGATCTATCAATGCCTCTATAGTTTTGGAACGGTCATGTGCAGAAATGCCGGTTGTACATCCGTGGCCCAACAGATCAACTGAAACTGTAAAAGCAGTTTCATGTAATGCCGTATTATTATTGACCATTAATTCAAGCCCCAACTCATCACATCTTTCTTCCGGCAAAGCAGCACAAATAAGCCCACGACCATACTTGCTCATAAAATTGATCACATCCGGAGTGATCTTAGCAGCGGCACCAATAAAATCGCCTTCATTTTCCCTGTCCTCATCATCCACAACGATCACCAATTTCCCCTGCTTTATATCCTCAATAGCACTTTCTATAGTGTTAAACATCATAAATATTTATGCAAAAATAACTAATGAAATTCCCTTTTTCTTTTGAAATTGGTAAACAATAGTAAAACTATAGCTATCCCTTGCAATTAATTACAAATCAGCCCTCAATAGATGTTTCTATGAAAAAATTGTGGTGTCCGGCTTAGTTAGTTTTGCCCCATCCCCATTTTAAGAATTCCGGCATTGCCCGGCCCCAGGTGAACACATCATGATGGCCGTCCTCCAATAACAGGTATTGAATGTTTTCGCCTTCGGAGTATCCTTTCTTTACTAATTCTTCTATAACATCACGGGTATCTTCAATAGAATCAATAATACCGTTGTTATTCCTGTCTTTTGTCTCATCCTTATTGCCACATTGAAAAAAGAATTTTAACCAGGGAGCAAACTGGCCTTTCTTGATCTGTTGATGCATGATCCGGTGCAGATCGTCATCATAAGAAGCGTCATGCTGGTCGAGGCTCCTCCACCAGAATGATCCGGAAAAAACACCCACTTTTGTAAACTCACCGGGGCGATTCCATACAATATCTAATGCGCTAAGCCCCCCTAATGAAAAGCCCGCAAACGCTTTTTCCTTAAATGAATTAATGCCGAATTTTTCACGGACAAAAGGTAACAGCTCATCAAAAATGAAGGTAGTATAAGACGGAGCCTTTGCTCCTCTCCCTTTGTAATCAGTTTCTTTTTGAGTGCCATACTCCATTCTCCGCTCAATACCTGCATGCACAGCAGCAAACAAAATGGGTTCAATAGCGTCTTCACTATACAGATTATCCAGGATCTCTGAAAAATTCATTTTTTCCATGTCCTGGCCATCGTTGATGAGCATAAGGGAAACTGGTGTTCCTGAACTTGTTTGCGGAAGAAAAAAATCAACGATAACTTCCCTGTCAAGAAAAACGGATCGGAGGCTTTCTGTCTCTGTCAGAATACGGGACTCGTTCGCTAACTGCATGATTTCAAAAGTAACGAATTGATAACAAAATCCTCATGTTTCTGCTCAGGCTGATATGAAACTAAATCTGACAGGGATTTGTTTTTCTCATCGCTAAAAAATAAATTTGAAAAACTCACCACAAAAATGAATTTTGGTCCAGATAACTAACCCGGATCAATACTCATCAAAAAAACGCTTATGAAGAAAATCGGAATCCTGCATGGAAAAGAACGTTCTTTCCCAGAAGCATTTGTTGCAAAGGTCAACAGTAAAAACATAGAAGGCATTTCAGCCGAACCAGTACGCATTGATAAAGCGATGCAGGGAGTAGATAGCGGATATGCTGTGATTTTCGACAGAATATCCCAGGATGTTCCTTTTTACAGGACATGGCTTAAAAACGCAGCTGTAACAGGAGCTGCTGTCATTAATAATCCATTTTGGTGGAGTGCAGATGATAAGTATTTTAATAATTGCCTGATGACAAAAGTGGGAGTTCCTGTCCCTAAAACAGCAATTATTCCTTCAAGAGATCACCCGGATGATACATCTGATGATTCTTTTTCAAACCTGGCTTATCCACTTGACTGGGATTCTATATTTGACTATGTGGGCTTCCCCGCCTATATGAAACCATTTGCAGGGGGCGGTTGGAAGCATGTTTATAAACTGACCAGTGCAGAAGATTTTTTTAATAAGCATAGTGAAACCGGCCAGTTGGTCATGCTTTTGCAGGAGGAGATCGTATTTACTGAATATTATCGCTGCTATTGTATTGGTGGCAAATATGTACGGATCATGTCATATGAACCCCGCAATCCACATCACCTTCGTTATGTTGCCGATTTTAACCCTTCTCCTGAAAGGCTACAGCAAATGACAGACATTGTACTGCGGATCAATAAGTATCTGGGTTATGATTTTAATACTGTTGAGTTGGCTGTAAGAGATGGAGTGCCTTATGCTATTGATTTCTGCAACCCGGCACCGGATGCCGAAAGAACAAGTGTGGGAGAAGAGAATTTTGAATGGGTGGTGGAAACAGCTGCTAACTATGCCATTGAAAAAGCACAGTCACATGTAGAAGGTGCTGATAACCTGACCTGGGGCGAATATGTAAAAAGAAGCAGCAATAAAGTACCACTTACCTGAAACAAAAAGTAAAAACTCATGAATCTCAATTATAAAAGTTTTACGCTGGGTGTGGAAGAGGAATATATGGTGCTGGACCCCACTACTTTTGAATTAAAGAGTCATGAACAAAAATTGGTTCAGGAAGGCCAAAAAGCCATCAAAGACAAGGTAAAAGCAGAGATGCACCAGGCAGTGGTGGAAGTGGGCACAGATATTTGTGCGGATATTGATGAGGCATTTACAGACGTTGCTACTTTAAGAAAAACAATTGGTGGTTTGGCAAGCAGTCTTGGTTTTGCAATGGGAGCCTCAGGCACTCACCCTTTCAGTCACTGGGAAAGCCAGTTGATCACTGATCATGCCCGTTATAACGAGATCGTAAATGAATTACAGGAAGCAGCCAGAAGTAATCTCATTTTTGGTTTACATGTGCATGTAGGTATGGAAAGCCGGGAATTAGCTAATCATATTGCTAATTCGACCCGCTATTTTTTACCGCATATTTTCGCATTAAGCACTAATTCTCCATTCTGGGAAGGACGAAAAACAGGGTATAAATCTTTCCGCACAAAGGTATTTGATAAGTTCCCCCGCACCGGAATCCCGGGTACTTTTGAAAGCATTGAGGCTTACGATAATTACGTCAAGCTACTCATCAAGACCAATTGTATTGATAATGCAAAGAAGATATGGTGGGACCTCAGGGTGCACCCTTTCTTTAATACTGTTGAGTTTCGCATCTGTGATATCCCAATGACGGTTGACGAGACCATTGCAATAGCAGCCTTGTTCCAGGCGGTATGTGCCCGTATTTATATGCTTCGTTCCAAGAACCTGAATTTCATCCAGTATTCAAGAGCATTACTCAATGAAAATAAATGGAGAGCCAGCCGCTATGGTGTTGATGGCCTGCTTATTGACTTTGGGAAAGAAGAAGAAGTAAATACCCGGGCCCTGATATATGAGTTATTGGATTTCCTGGATCCCGTATTGGATCATTTAGGCAGCAGGCATCGGGTTGCTTATGTACATAAGATATTGGAGAATGGAACTGGCGCCGACCGGCAACTGGATGTTTACGAAAAAACCAAAAATCTGAGTAGTGTTGCTGAATACATACACTCTCAATTCATGGTAGGCATCTGATCTATGTTTTGCTTCTTTGTAGAATTTTATTGAAATCTTTATTCCTTAGAAAAATCCAAACAAGCAACGCCGCTATTACACCTATCACAGCTCCGGCAAATACATCTGTAAAAAAGTGCTGTCCCAAATAAACTCTGGAATAACCAACAGCTGCTGCCAATAAAAAGTAAAGGATCCCCGCATACTTGCTTTTTGAGTAAAGCGATAAAATTGTTGCCAGCGCAAATGCTGAGGCTGTATGCCCCGACGGAAAGCTATTACTCCCTCCATGAGTGACCCCGTCAATAAACCAGGCATATTCGCCGGGGCCAAAAAATGCTTTTGGTCTTGGCATTTTGAATATCCTTTTCAGTATCTGCACAAGGAGGCCCGAAAATAAATAAGCAGTAATGATCTGCACAGCCAAAGATATCTTCCTGAAAATTACAGCGAGAACAAAAACGGCCACTGAAAAAAGTCCATTACCCAATTCTGTAAACAGGGCGAAAAATGAATCTAGCCCTTTTGAATGATAAGCGTTCAGTTTGAGAAAGAGTTCTTTTTTTGAATAAAGGAAAAGAAGGCTTACCCCCATTAAAAAATAGATCATCCAAAGAAAAAAGAATGGTTGCCGGATATACTTCTTTGCTTGCATTAATTGTTCTTGTCAATAATGATTAACCGGGTGAAATTACAATAATAAAGTACTTATGTTTATTATTTGAAACTGTATCGCAATAACACAGAAGATCAATTTAGCAAGGTCAAGTAATATGGCTAAAACAAGAGAAAGATGGTGGAACGTACTGGACTCGAACCAGTGACCCCTACTCTGTCAAAGTAATGCTCTGAACCAACTGAGCTAACGTTCCGGATCAATAATGATCAACTTTACAAAGATTAAAAACCGGGCTTAAACCAGCAAAACCAGTTTAAAAATATTTTGCATTAAAACACTCATCCCCTTATCTTTGCACTCCCAAAAATGGGAGCTTAGCTCAGCTGGTTCAGAGCATCTGCCTTACAAGCAGAGGGTCGGCGGTTCGAACCCGTCAGCTCCCACTAACCCCGCACACTGCGGGGTTTTTTGTTGAAATAAGTTTAAATTTGTTTCATGTTCAGTGATGCCGATACAGATGCACTTACCCAGGAAGAGACGGGTACCGATGTATTACAGGATGATTCCTGTAACCTTATCGTTTGGAATGATGAAGTCAATACATTTGAATGGGTGATCGAAACCCTGGTCACCGTTTGCGGCCACAGCAACGAACAGGCTGAACAATGCGCCTACATTATTCATTTCCAGGGAAAATATGCCGTTAAAAATGGCAGTTATGATGAACTGAAACCCATGTGTGATGCTATTACCGAAAGAGGCATCAACGCAACAGTAGAAGTAGTTGCCTGACCTTTCCATGCCGCTTTTTGCACTTGATAAAGAATTAAAATTCCCTCCTGTTCACCTGGCTGAGCCTGACGGGTTATTAGCTATGGGTGGTGACCTATCTGTAGAAAGACTTTTATTGGCTTATAAAAGCGGGATATTCCCCTGGTATGAAGGCGATACGATCCTTTGGTGGTGTCCGGACCCAAGATTTGTATTGTTCCCCGAAAAACTAAAAGTCAGCAAAACAATTTCAAGAATGTTGGCTAAAAATGAACTTGAATTTAGCGTCAATCGTTCATTCCCTGAGGTTATAAAAGAATGTAAACAAATAAAAAGGCCGGGACAACTGGGCACATGGATCACTGACGAGGTAGAAAGAGCTTACTGTACCCTGCATGAAAAAGGATATGCCTATAGCGCCGAGGTATGGAAGGATGATAAATTGGTTGGAGGACTTTACGGAATAAAGATCGGAACGGTATTTTTTGGAGAAAGCATGTTCAGCAAGATATCAGGTGCATCGAGATATGCATTTACCTGCTTTGTGCAACAGTTAAAAAAAGAAGGCATCGCCCTGATCGATTGCCAGGTGTATACTGAATATCTCGAAAGTCTTGGAGCAGAAATGATCCCCAGAGATC
Organism: Chitinophagales bacterium; assembly: GCA_020636575.1. Lineage (GTDB taxonomy): Bacteria > Bacteroidota > Bacteroidia > Chitinophagales > Chitinophagaceae > JJ008. The sequence goes on along the minus strand of JACJXP010000005.1, from coordinate 118,658 downwards.
AATTCATTCAATTACTTCAAAACCTGCTTCCCAGGTAATGAGGAAGCATGGCTCTCCAGGTCGGCCAGTCATGTGTCCACTCATTGCCCCATATATCCAGTTCATACCATATTCCTTTATCGTACAGGATCTTTGCAAATCTTCCGCTGCTTCCGGGATCCTCGTAAGAACCGCTACCCGTTAATATATGGATATGATTACTCTGCCTGATCTGCTCCAGGATAGAATGGTCGGTCATATTGGGCATGTAATGCATAGGACTATTAAAGTATACATCATCATTAAAAAAACCTTTGGTATACTCTGTCAGATCGTATACGCCACTCATAGCGATCACACCATTGATGATATCAGGTCTTTTCAAAAAAAGATTCATGCTATGTAATGCCCCAAAAGAAGCGCCGCAGGTAATGATAGGCGTTTCCTGGCTGGTACTGTTACGAATAAACGGAACTACTTCATTAAAAACATAATTGTTCCATTGCTGATGCCTGGCAATTTTATAATGAGGGTCAATATTATTATTCAGCCAGCTTTCATTATTGATGCTGTCAATAGAAAATACTTTTACTTTTCCGCTATCAATAAACGGTGCTATATGATCCATTAGCTGAAAACGTTCATACTCCAGGTAATCAGCCGCAGCTGTCGGAACGAGCAAAAGTGCAAACCCATAGTCTCCGTAAGTAGCAACAGGCATTTCTTTATTTAAGGACGGGCTATACCAGGAAGTCAATTCTCTTTTCATATCAGTTTTTCTTTTGGGGTTCAATATACAGCCGTAAAGGCAAATATCGTCATGGAGTTATCGAATTGATTGTCCAAAGAATAAGTGGAATCGGGTATTTTGACATAGGTAATTATACTTGAAATTTTACTTAGTATTAATACTTGTATAATTCAGTATTTTTACTATTTTAGATTTTCATTTCCATCTTCCTCTAAACCACCTAAGCAAATATAAATTCATAATTCATTGATTACCAACAAAAATAATTATTGAATTTATTATGCTGCCAAAACCGATCCGTATCATCGTTGTTGATGATCACCGTTTAGTAAGAGAATCCTGGAAATTCTTTCTTGCCGATTATTCACATTTCAATGTTATAGACGAATGTAAAAACGGTAAAGAAGCACTTGAAAAGGCACTCAGCCTCAGACCGGATGTGATGCTGGTAGATATCAATATGGACCCCATGAACGGATTTGAAGTGGCCAAAGAGGTTGCCAAGCTCGATAATTCCATTAGAGTGGTTGGTCTATCTGTAAACAATGAACCAAAAACAGCTATTAAGATGCTACGGTCCGGTGCCATGGGATATATCACAAAAACATCTCCTTTCGAGGAAATTGTCAGGTGCATTGAAGAGGTTCATAATGGAAATAAATATATGTGTGAAGAAATAAGAAAAAGAATGTCACCAGAAGATATTGATCGCCACCTCTAAGATTGAATCATTACAATCTCCCCTTTCTCTTCTCCTTAAAAGCCGGTAATTTTGCAGCCTTATGGAACTGAGTAAGAACTTTGAACACAGGTCTGCAGAAGAAAAATGGTATCAGCACTGGCTGGATAAAAAATATTTCCATAGCACACCGGATAACAGGGAACCATATACTATTGTAATGCCTCCTCCCAATGTTACCGGTATCCTTCACATGGGGCATTGCCTTAACAATACCATCCAGGATATTTTGATCAGGAGAGCAAGGATGCAGGGTAAAAATGCCTGCTGGGTTCCGGGAACTGATCATGCTTCCATTGCTACTGAAGCCAAAGTAGTTCAGATGCTCAGGGAAAAAGGCATCCAGAAAGCCACATTAAGCCGTGATGAATTTCTGCAATATGCATGGGAATGGAAAGAAAAGTATGGCGGCATCATTTTGGAACAACTAAAGAAACTGGGATGCAGTGCTGATTGGGACAGAACCACTTTTACCATGGATACACACTATTACAACTCTGTGATCAGTGTATTCATCGATCTTTTTAAGAAAGGGTATATATACCGTGGTAAACGAATGATCAACTGGGATCCTAAGGCAAAGACTGCACTTAGTGATGAAGAAGTGATCAGGAAAGAAACCCAGCAAAAACTCTACTTCTTAAAATACAAACTGGATATACCAGGTGAAGATCATATCATCATCGCAACGGTACGTCCCGAAACGATCATGGGAGATACAGCTATTTGTGTACACCCTGATGATGAACGATATAAACATTTACATGGGAAGTTTGCATTTGTACCATTGATCAACCGTCGTATCCCCATCATTACTGATGATTATGTAACACAGGAGTTTGGTACAGGTGCATTAAAAGTGACCCCGGCACATGATATGAACGATTATCAACTGGGCGAAAAGCATAAGCTTGATATCGTTGATATTCTGAATGAAGATGGTACGTTGAATGAAGCTGCGGAAATACTGGTTGGGGAAGACAGGTTTGAGGCAAGAAAAAAGATCATAAAAATGCTGGAAGAACAGGGCCACCTGTTAAAAACTGAAGATTACACCAGCGAAGTGGGCTATAGTGAAAGAACGGATGTGGTAGCAGAACCCCGTTTATCACTGCAATGGTGGGTGGATATGAAAAAAATATATTCCCCCGCTTTAAAAGCAGTAATGGAAGATGAAATAAAATTCTATCCGCCCAAGTTCAAAAATCTATACCGCCACTGGATGGAGAATATCAAAGACTGGTGTATCAGCCGCCAGTTATGGTGGGGTCATCGCATACCAGCCTGGTATGATGCCGATGGTGATTTTGTAGTTGCCGCTAATGTGGAAGACGCTATTGAACTATTCAAAAAAGAAAGATCAAAAATAGTTACAGCTGACCGGCTCAAACAGGACGAAGATTGTCTGGACACCTGGTTCTCTTCATGGTTATGGCCATTTGAAGTGTTTAAAGGATATAGTGACCCCGGTAATAAAGAAATCAGCTACTACTACCCGACCAATACATTGGTAACTGCCCCGGAGATCATCTTCTTTTGGGTAGCCCGAATGATCATGGCTGGATTTGAATACAAAGAACAAAAACCATTTTCAGAAGTATATTTTACAGGGATAGTGAGAGACAAGATCGGCCGAAAAATGAGTAAGCAATTGGGTAACTCACCTGATCTGCTTGAAATGATCGAAAAAGACGGTGCCGATGCAGTACGTTTTGGTATCATGATCTCATCTCCCGCCGGTAACGATCTGATGTGGGATGAAACCGGCAATGAACAAGGCCGCTTCTTCATCAATAAAATGTGGAATGCATTAAAGCTGGTGAAAAGCTGGGAAGAAAGAGTGGATGCTAATGCAAAAGCCCAAAATGAGTTTGCGATCCAGTGGTTTGAAAATCGTTTACAGGAAGTAAGAACACAATTAGATGATCAGTTTGCAGATTTCAGGCTAAGTGAATCTCTGAAAACTATTTACTCATTGATATGGGATGATTTTTGTAGCTGGTATCTCGAATGGGCAAAACCGGGTTTTGAGCAACCTGTTGATAAGATCACTTATGAAAAAACGATCAGCTTCTTTGAAGAGTTGGTGCAACTGCTGCATCCTTTCATGCCTTTTGTTACAGAAGATATTTACCATCAATTAAACGACAGAAAGGACGATATAATCATTAAAGAATTACCAAAGATCAAAGATGTTGATACTTCTTTAACTGCTGCAGGTAATTTGTTGAAGGAGACAATTACCGCCATCAGGGATGCAAGAAACAAGAACAAACTAAAACCCAAAGAACCTGTACAGTTATTCATTCAAACAGCAGAAGAAGCTATTTATAAACCGATAGAAAATATTATATCCAGGCAGGCAAATGCAGAAAGTGTTGAGTTCACTAAAGAAAACATCGCCGATAGTATAACCGTAGTAGTACAGAAAGATAAATTTTATCTGAAAACACTTACTGAACTTGATACCTCATCGCAGAAAGAACAGTTAATAAAAGACCTTGATTACCTGAAAGGATTTTTAGTGTCTGTTGAGAAAAAACTCAGCAATGAACGGTTCGTTCAAAATGCCAAACCTGAAATTGTAGAAACAGAAAGAAAAAAGAAAGCAGATGCTGAAGCAAAGATCAAAGTGATCGAAGAAAGTTTAGCTGCATTATGATTTCTATCTCGGTATTATACTTACCGGCAATATAAACTCGATCTTGGTTCCTCCTTTTGCAAAGGCCGCCAGCGGATCATCATCCAGTAGCTGGCTTATCCTGATCCCAAAAGTAAGCGGATACTGATTCCACCATTTGGTATCAACATATAATTCTACACCTGCACTCCGTAGGTCCAGGGTGAATCTTTTGTTGTTGGAAAACAATCTCTGATAATCGTAAAAGAGATTTGCCCTAACCCTTTGCAAATAAAGAATATTGCCAAAACCCCAATCCGGGTAAAAAAGTGGCAGGTGATAGTTCACAGATAACCGCCATTGTCTTGATCCTGCATTGGTGCCGTAATAATCAGCATACCCCCTTGCATTGGCAAACCTGTTACCAAAAAGTAACCGGGTTGTATCTCTCTGCTGGAATGCAGCAGAAAAAACAATATTATGTGTAGAATGAAATCCCGGCAGGTATAAAGATGCAGCGCTATAAAACTGGTAACCCTTGTACAGGTTAACCGGGTATCGGTGAGCAGCTGTAAGCGAATAAGCAAACCGGGGATAAATATGCTGAACTGCCCGCTGTACCTGTTCAGTCCATGAAATGGAATGGGACAGATAACTGAAGAAAGTATTACCTAAGGTATCCTTATAAGGCCCTTTATTAAACTCATTACGCAACACATAATAATTACTCAGCGTAAAATTCTTGTATGTTTTGCCACTGACATAACTCAACGGAATAACCAAACCGATCCTTGAATCAAGCTGGCTCCACTGCCTGCCTGATTGACTCTGCCTGTCAAATGTATATTCCATTCCCCCGGTCAACCAGGGAAAAAGGGCCGAATAAGTAGTAGTAAAACCAGCAGCATTTGTCTTGTCACTCTGGTTATAGAGATAATAAACTTCGGTTTGTAATGTATTGAGCACATTCTCTCCATAAATTGAGAAAGTAAAGATCGGATCCTCATAATAAGGCCGCCAGCTATGAAAATTTATCAGACCGGTTCCTTTTTTATAATTCTTAACTGCAAAGTTTCTATCCGGAACATACTGCCCCGGCAACATTCCCAAAGGATCACCTTTGCTCAGATTTGGGCTGACCAATGATCTGATACTATTTTCATTGACAGGATTCATCAACACTTTATCTGTACTCTTTTGCACCAATTGATAGCCATCTGCTGTAAAAGAAGACCATGTAAATTTGTTTGATCCTGCATTGACAAAATAATTACCGAGAGGACCTTCTGTTAACCGAAACAGTTTCCCATCCTGAAAACGTAAGCCAAAAACATCATCATTACCATTATAAGAAGCCGTAAAGTAGACCATGCTGTCAGTAACAGAAGGATAACCGACCACATTAAAAGATGGTGGTAATAATTGTTTAATATCCCCGGAAGCAATATCAATTTCGGTAAGGGTCATTTCACCGTTTGGCAATCGGGCAGGTGAGATCAGTTTTTCATTTCCCCAAAACCTGGGATCTGTAAAAAGATTGATATCGGGTGATTGAATGCTTTTGATCACAGTACCATTTGCAGCATCCAATATATGTATCTCAGTTTTTCCAGATGTACTTACCTGTACTGCTGCTATTTTAGAACCATCGGCAGAAATATCAGGTGTAAAATATTTTGACCGGGTTGTCAATTTCTTTTCCTGTTTTGTTTTAACATCCAGCACTTTGATCACACTGTAATTACGCCAGCCCCAACGGGGATCAGTTTCATAAGCAGCATAAACGATCTTTCCATTTCTATAAGAGAATTGTTCATCAATAGATATGTCCCTTACTTTTAAACGATGCTCCCCTTCTGTATCCCTGATATAGAATGCAGGCCTGTGCCTGTAACTGGTTTTCATATATACCAGCGAATCTTTACCGATCTCATAAGGGAACAAATAATTTGTTACATAAGTCTTCGTTACCGGTTCCAGGTAATCTTCTCTTGTTAAAGAAACCCGTTCGGTTTGCTTCTTATAAAAATCAAATGCATCGTTACGGAATGTATTAAAGTCCTTCCCTGAATATTTTGTTACTGCTTTTTGAAACGGATAGAACAAACCTTTAAAAGCACTGGCATCCTGTGTTACCTTGGTCCAGAAATCAGTACCATATTTTTCTCTCCCATAATTTACCAGTAAATAGCCAAGATTATAATGGTTAGGCACATAATCCTTCAATGATCCATTACGCAACTTCATCCATGAATATTTTTTTCCAGCCTGCCACAAAGAAGGATACTCATTCAGAAATAAAGGTAGTCGTCCCCTACCCTGTTTGGTAAGTACTGTTTCCTGGTATACTGCATCGCCTTCATAAAACCAATCCGGGATAGAAGCATTGATGGCAAGTGCATAGCCATCTTCCCCAAACAGAGTATGCATCAAACGGCTGAGGCCATTATTGAAGTTATTGAACTGCTGCACATGCCTGTATTCATGCAAAGCCAGTTGATCGCCCCATGATACACTACCCTGGTCAAAATTGTTCATGGCAGGATTCATATAAAACTCACTCCGGTAAGGGCCTAACTGCACATAACCATTGGGAATGATGGTTTGATTCTGTAATACAATATTTATCTTCTTTAACTTATTTCCTAATGATACGGGTTGTTGCTGTGCCAGGTAATGTACAATAGAAGCTACCCGGTTCGCCTGGCTGTCAAGCCCGGCAGGAAAAATGATCCTGGCAGTATCTGAACTGATCTGTTTCCATTTCAAGGATGGCGGATTGCCTCCAAATTCCTGCCCCCATGATGAAGAAAAAAGCAGTAATGAAATAGAAAATATGATCAGTTTCCGCATGGCGTGGATATTTTCTGAAAATTAATAAAAATATACCCTCGATTGTATCATTGTCCGCCACCTTATCTTTTTATCTTTGTTCTATGGCAGAAGATCTGAAAATTGCGGATGGCACCAAAGCGGAACAATATGCCACACTGATCCCGCAGATCAAGGCATTACTGGAAGGTGAACCTGATCTTGTTGCCAATCTCGCCAACATCACCGCTGCACTAAAAGAACAATTCGAATGGCTATGGGTAGGTTTTTATCTTGTCAAGAGTGATGAATTGGTTCTTGGGCCCTTCCAGGGACCCATTGCCTGCACCCGTATCAAAAAAGGGAAAGGTGTATGCGGTACAACCTGGGAAAAAGCGGAGACCATTATTGTACCGGATGTAGAACTGTTTCCGGGTCATATTGCCTGCAGCAGTTTATCCAGGTCTGAAATAGTTGTACCTATTATCAGGAACGGAGAAGTGCTGGGACTGCTGGATGTTGATAGCAGCGAACCCGACCATTTTGATATTATTGACCAACGTTATTTAGAAGAGATCGTTGATCTGATCCAGATCTGAAATGCAAACAACCCTTTCTATAATTGTTTCAGGAAAAGTTCAGGGAGTTTTTTATCGCCAGCATACAAAGGATACAGCCAAACAATTGAACATTACGGGTGAAGTTAAAAATATGCCCAACGGCACAGTAAGCATCATCGCAACCGGAACAAAAGAACAATTAGAAAAACTGGTCGCATGGTGCAAAGATGGTTCACCCAAAGCTGTTGTTACAGATATTATCATCAACGAACTTCCACTACAAGAATTTGACCACTTTATTATTACCAGATATTAGATTAATTATGAAAAAATCAATTTTCACCTCACTGATCTTATTAACTGCCATTTCTTTATTTGCACAAGGCGATCCTGCTCTTACCGAAGTTTGGGATCCGGTTCCACGGGTAGTTACACCCGGACAATCATCCTCTGATGCTCCATCAGATGCTATAGTTTTATACAACGGTAAAGACCTTTTGCATTGGATGGGTTTAGAAGGTGGTGATGTAAAATGGAAAAATGAGAACAATATTCTAACCGTTGTTCCGGGAACGGGAGATATAAAATCAAAAGAAAGTTTTGGTGATTGCCAGTTACATATTGAATGGAGAACTCCGGCTGAAGTATCCGGAAGCGGACAGGGACGGGGAAACAGCGGTATCTTTTTAATGAGCCGTTACGAATTACAGGTGCTTGATAATTATAATAATGTTACTTATAGCAACGGACAGGCAGGCAGTATTTACAAACAACATATGCCGCAGGTAAATGTATGTCGCCCCCCGGGTGAATGGCAGACCTATGATATTATTTTTACAGCACCCAGGTTCAATGATGACGGCACCTTAAAATCAGCAGCAAGAATTACAGTTTTGCAAAATGGGGTGCTGATACAGAACAACATTAGCCTGTGGGGAAGTACCGAATATATTGGCATTGCAAAATATGAGAAGCATGCTGATAAGTTACCATTGGTATTGCAGAATCATGGTAACAAAGTAAGTTATCGGAATATCTGGATCAGGGAATTATAAGATCACTTTAAGTTCGCAAACATATCCTTCACCATTGCCTGCAGGTTATACTCTTCTTTCCAGCCCCAGTCTTTACGGGCAACACTGTCGTCAATACTTTGCGGCCAGCTTTCCGCAATAGGCTGCCTGTAATCAGGTTCGTATGTGATCTTAAAATCAGGGATATGTTTTTTTATCTCATTGGCAATTTCTTCGGGCGAAAAACTGATCGCTGAAACATTATAAGATGTGCGAACAGATAGTTTATCAGCCGGCGCTTCCATCAATTCAATAGTGGCCCTGATAGCATCAGGCATATACATCATCGGCAAATAAGTATCTTTTTTCAAAAAGCAGTTATAGGATTTTTCTTCCAACGCTTCATGAAATATCTCTACCGCATAATCCGTAGTACCTCCACCGGGAGCTGATTTATAAGAGATCAACCCAGGGTAACGGATGCTTCTTACATCCAGCCCAAAACGCTGATGAAAATAATTGCACCAGAACTCACCGGCATATTTGCTGATGCCATACACGGTGCTGGGTTCAATAATGGTATGCTGCGGACAATTTTGTTTGGGAGAGGTAGGCCCGAAAACTGCGATGGATGATGGCCAGTACACTTTGGCAATGTTTTCTTCCTTTGCAATATCCAGCACATTCAGCAAACCCTGCATATTGAGGTTCCAGGCAAGACCGGGATTTTTTTCACCGGTGGCAGAAAGAATGGCCGCCAGGTGATAGATCTGTGTAATCCCCTGCCGTATCACCTGCACATGCAACATCTCCTTATTCATGACATCTATAGAAACATAAGGCCCTGTGCCTTCCAGCAAAGGATTCTGCTCCCGCAGATCAGAAGCCACCACATTGGCATTACCATAAATATTTCGCAAGGCAAGGGTCAGTTCCACTCCTATTTGTCCCGAAGCGCCGATAACCAGTATCTTATCTTTATGCATACGTTAGATTGATTGGGCAAAGATGCCAAACAAAATGCAATTTTCCCGTTTATGCAAAACTGAGAACTTATATCAATTTTGAATATGTTTCGGATCGGGAAGAATCCTTTACTAACAGAAAACTATAATACCGCCCAAAACGACTTTTTGAGCCTTAGTATAATTGTAAGCGGTATTACTTCTATTTTTGCCACATGGAAGATTTTCTGAAAGAACTATTCAAGAAGCAGGATTATGAAAAAAGCAATTTTTTCCTGCTGGCAGGCCCCTGTGTGGTAGAAAGTGAAGAACTTGTATTTGAAGTAGCCGAAAAAGTTTCAGCCATCTGCAAAAAATACCGCATCCCTTATATTTTTAAATCTTCTTATCGTAAAGCCAACCGTACCAGCAATACATCGTTCACCGGGTTAGGTGATGATGTGGCGATGGAGATATTAAAAAAAGTGGGGGACCATTTTTCACTCCCTGTAGTAACCGATATACATACGGCTGAAGAAGCAGCCATTGCTGCAAACTATGCAGATGTATTACAGATACCTGCTTTTTTATGCCGGCAAACTGACCTGTTAGTAGCCGCAGGCGAAACGGGCAGGATCATCAATATTAAAAAAGGGCAATTTGTAAGTGGTGAAGCCATGCAATTTGCTGTGGAGAAAATAAAAAGTACCGGCAATAATAAGATCATGCTGACGGAAAGAGGTACCACTTTTGGCTACCATGATCTGGTGGTGGATATGCGAAACATTCCTATTATGCAGGTGCATGGAGTGCCGGTGGTGATGGATGTTACCCACTCCTTGCAGCAACCCAATCAAAGCAGCGGTGTAACGGGTGGCAACCCTGAAATGATAGGAACCATTGCTAAAGCAGCCATTGCAGCCGGAGCTGACGGACTTTTTATTGAAACACACCCAAATCCTGCCACTGCCAAAAGCGATGGGGCCAATATGCTGAAACTGGATTTGCTGGAGGAATTATTGGCAAAGCTTGTTAAGATAAGAATGTCTACTATATAATAACTTCAACATTTATTATAACATCTTACAAATAATAGTGTGAGACTGTGTATACTCATATTGTTGTTAACAAGTTTTACCTCTGCAAAAGGGACAGAGTGCATAACAATTGAGTTCAAATACGATCATCTGCATTTCAATCTTTGTCAAAACTATTATGACTATAACGAAACCGTCACTTTACTATACGAAGCAAGATCCAGACAACTTAACAATTTCATCAATGACTTAATAAAAACAGGAAAGCTAAAAGATAAGAAGTTCTTTATAGATGTATATGATCCGAAACTAACTTGGGATTATATTTTCATTACACAATCAAAACAGGGTTATAATATTGACTGTTCTGGTTTTCTCGATTTTAAAGAATTAGCAGAATTTGTTTATTATTTCACTCAACCAGATTGGAGTTCGTTTGTTTACGATCCTTCAAAAGTTAAAAACAGACATAATACCAGAATGAAATTATTAAGTATTGTCGAAAGATACTCCTTGCCAGATATTAAACCCTATCTCTCATCTGATTCCTTATTATGGGAAAGTGATGGGTTTAGTCTTAAATATAATGAAGATCGTATTTCATACTATAGAGATGAAGAATTGTTACCATTTAAACCAACTTCGAGCTTGCCTGTAAAGATTCAAGACAGATACCTTTTCTTTCAGGATGACAGTGTTTTTGTTCTTAAAGGTAGATCAGTAATTAAAACATTCAGATTTCCGGAAGAGAATAGAGGCGACTGCAATGTTAAAGTTTATCGAAAATGGGTGAATATAAGTTGGCACAGCGATGAACCTCAGTACACATATTCTTATGATAAGAATAAATTCTTCAATCTATTGAAAGCAAAAGAATAGATATCCGATCCGGATACTTAATTTAATTATCTCAAATCAATCCCCTCTACTCCCGGATATTTCTTTTTAATTAAAAACTAACGGCTACCACTTCTTTGTGAACTATATTTTCTTCCGTTATGATTACCAGTTCTGGATTTATTCGTCCTGAAATTTCGTCCCCGCTTAAATGAATGTTGTGGCGGTCGTTGCACAGGTGCCTGTACTGTAGTTACATCCGCATTAGCAGTAAAAGGATGCTCCTCCACCAATGGTATTGAAAATCCGATCAGTTTCTGGATATCTTTCAATTCTGTTCTTTCCTCACCGGAGCAAAATGAAATGGCAGTGCCTGCATTACCTGCCCTGCCTGTACGGCCGATACGGTGCACATAGGTTTCCGGCACATCCGGCAGATCAAAATTGAAAACATGTGCCAGTTCATCAATATCAATACCACGGGCAGCAATATCAGTTGCTACCAGCACCCGGAGTTTCCCGTTTTTGAAATCACTTAATGCTTTTTGTCTTGCCGTTTGGGATTTATTGCCATGAATGGCAGCTGAACTTACCCCAGCCCGGTCAAATATCTTCACCACTTTATTAGCGCCATGTTTCGTACGGGTAAATACCAATGCTGTTGAAATAGCAGGATCCTTTAACAAATGTAAAAGCAGGCCAGGCTTTTCCTGTTTACTTACATAGTAAAGGCTCTGTTGTATTTTTTCAACCGTAGTGGATGGAGGTGTTACTTCTACTTTGGCAGGATCGGTCAATAACGCATTTGCCAGTTTCTGTATCTCAGGCGGCATGGTTGCCGAAAAGAAAAGCGTTTGCCGTTTGGGTGGTAATTTGGTGATCACCCTTTTTACATCATGTATAAAACCCATGTCGAGCATACGGTCTGCTTCATCCAGCACAAAAAGCTGTAATGAACGAAGACTGATAAACCCCTGGTTCATCAGATCGAGTAATCGACCGGGAGTGGCAATCAGCACATCCACCCCTCTTTTTAATGCATTTGTTTGCTGCAGTTGCGATACACCACCAAAAATTACAGTATGGCGTATCCCTGTATGCCTGCCATAAGCGGCAAAGCTTTCATTGATCTGTATGGCCAGTTCCCTGGTGGGAGTTAATATCAATACTTTAATACCGGGAGCCATCGGTTTTTGTTCATGCAGTATCTGCAAAACGGGTATAGCAAATGCTGCTGTTTTACCGGTACCGGTCTGGGCGCAGCCCAGCAGATCTTTACGTTGCAATACCAATGGGATTGCCTGTTCTTGAATAGGTGTAGGGGTCGTATATCCTTCTTCGGTTATTGCCTTAAGGATAGGTTCAATAATTTCTAATTGCTTAAAAGCCATTATATGGAATAAATTAAATTATGAGGCTGGCTAAGATGTTGTAAGGTCTGAATCAGCGAAAGTTTGTTTGTACCACCGGCTTACAACATGCCGTGTCATCAACGTGGAGCGGATGCAAAGATAGTAATAATAAATTTGCTATCGGGAATTATCTTAAAACAGGGATTTACAGACAAGGAATAGTAAGAAAGCTAACCTTTTACCTTAGATCAATCTCTTCTACTCCCGGGTATTTCTTTTTATCAAATACAAATACATTATCTGCTACCGCTGCATTAGTAGAAAGTGAGCTTACAGTATATGAGTAGCGGTTACCGGCATTTTCAAGCACTTTGGTGCTGTAAATATTTTTGGCTGCTTTATCTATTTGCAAATACACTTTATGGAAAGGTTTACTTTTATCAACCGGTGTCAGTTCAATTTCCTGAATGGTTTTGCTTCCTACTTTTTTCTCGCCATTCAGGATATAATAAAAATCCTTGTCGTAAAAATTGGTGAATAGTTTCTGCGGAGTGATCATCCCGCTGGAAGCATCCAGGTTGCTGATAGTAACTTCATTGGCTCCCTTATCATAACTCCAAACGGTATTACCATCGCAAAAAACCTCCTGCCCGCTGAAAAGCAGTTTATACTTGGTGCCTTTCATGATGACATTCCCTGTTTTGGTAGACAGCACTTTGCCTGAAGCATTCTCCACTTTATAAACAAAATTGGCTTTTACCGACTTATAGGTCTTGAACTTGGCACTTACTGCATCCAGCACTGCTTTCGCAGCAGGATCACTTTTTGTCTGTGAAAAGGAGAAAAGGGAAATGGTTATCAAAAAAGATAAAATGTATAAACTCTTCATTATAATACTTTTATGAGTAGGGTTTAAAAACTGGCGCAAAGTTACTTTAATTCCGTGAATAGGATGAGCAATCACTATACCGGGTTGCAAATCAGGTAGTTTTCTTAACAAGTCAATAACGGAGATCTATAATGCATCCAGGTGCTGCTGCAGGTCCATTTCTGTTTTAATGAGCACATCCCTTGCCTTGCTTCCCTGGTTGGGGCCTACGATACCGGCGGCTTCCAGTTGGTCCATCAGGCGGCCAGCCCTGTTATATCCCAGTTTCATTCTTCTTTGCAATAAAGATGTTGAGCCGATCTGGTTTTGAACAATGAGCCTTGCGGCATCTTCAAAAAGTGAATCCCGGTTGGCCAGGTCAAAATCATTGCTGTCCATTTCTTTTTCATCCACATATTCAGGTAGCAAAAATGCCTGCGGGTAACCTCTTTGATCACCGATAAACTCTACAACATTCTCCACCTCAGGTGTATCTACAAAAGCACATTGCAGGCGGGTAATATCGCCATGATGGGAGATCAGCATATCACCTTTACCGATCAGTTGCTCTGCACCACCTGTATCCAGGATAGTACGGGAATCGATCTTTGATGATACTTTAAAAGCGATCCGTGATGGAAAGTTGGCTTTAATGGTACCAGTAATGATATTTACTGAAGGTCTTTGTGTGGCGATGATAAGATGGATACCTACTGCACGGGCCAACTGGGCCAATCGGGCAATCGGCATTTCAATTTCTTTACCCGCTGTCATGATCAGGTCTGCAAACTCATCAATCACCAATACAATGAATGGCAGGAACTGGTGACCTTTATTAGGGCTTAGTCTCCGCTTAATAAATTTCTCGTTATACTCTTTAATATTCCGGGCGCCTGCTTCTTTCAACAGATCATAGCGGTTATCCATTTCAATACAAAGAGCATTCAGCGTATACACTACTTTCTTTGTATCCGTGATAATTGCATCTTCTTCTCCGGGGAGTTTGGCCAGGAAATGTTTTTCGATGTGCCGGTAAATGCTCAGCTCCACTTTTTTAGGATCGATCAATACCAGTTTTAACTGCGACGGATGCTTTTTATAAAGTAAGGAGACCAATATGGCATTCAGTCCGACTGATTTACCCTGTCCTGTTGCACCAGCCATCAGCAGGTGTGGCATAGAAGTAAGGTCAACAATAAAATTCTCGTTGTCTATCTTTTTACCAATGGCAATAGGAAGACTATAATTATTATGCTGGAATTTTTCAGAAGCAAGCAGTGTTCTCATGCTCACAACAGTTTTCCGCACATTGGGTACTTCAATACCAATGGTACCCTTTCCTGGTATAGGGGCGATGATACGGATACCTAAAGCCGCAAGGCTAAGGGCAATATCATCTTCCAGGTTTTTGATCTTGGAAATCCTTACACCCGGCGCCGGTACAATTTCATACAGCGTAACTGTGGGGCCCACTGTGGCGCTGATCTTCTGTATCTCTATGGAATAATTTGCTAAAGTGGAAATGATCTGGTTCTTATTATTCTCCAGTTCTTTGGCATCCTGAATGATCTTATCATTGCCATGCGACTCCAGCAGGTTGAGTCCGGGGTATTTATAGCTGCTGAGATCCAAAGTGGGTTCATACGGTGCCAGGTTCTCAGATTCTTCTTTTTCTTCAACTCCTTCAGGAGCAGTTTTTATTTCCAGTTCAAGTCCGCTGGTCGATTCGGGTTTTGTAATAACCGGTTCTACCTTTTTGGGTTCATCTATCGGCTCTACTTCGGTTGAAAGCTCAATTTCTTTTGGCGGTTCTTCCTGTACTTCTTTTTCCACTAATTGAAAATCATGTTTACTTTCTTCTTCTGGAAACACAATATTAAATCCCGGTTTATCTTCTTTTTCACTACTCTCCTCCTTATATATATCATTGACTGTTTTACCGGGAACGGTCGGGCTAACCACTTCTTCCAATGCCTCATCCTGTTCGCCCTGTTCCTCTCTCTCTTGTTTAGCAGGCAGATTAAAAGCCGGGTTAAATTGCCAGATAAAATAGCCCACAGCCAATAGAAGCAACACTGCACCTGTACCCACCATTCCTAATGTTCCATTCAGCTTATTATTGATCATATCCCCTACTCCACCGCCAAATGCAAACTCAGACCTGGCAAAAACGAAAGACAATGAAACAGAGAGAACCAAAAGTCCGGCTGTAACATATTTAAGATTCCGCCAGATAGAAAATACTTTTCTGCGGAACAGAAGATTCACTCCAACAACAAAAAAGAAAGTACATATCAGGAAGGAAGCTATACCAAAAGCCTTAAAGATGAAAAAGTGGGATATCACAGCACCTAAACGTCCCAGGAGATTGGCAACAGGTTTGTCTGCATCCAGCAGTGCCGATAGGCCCTGGCGGGCAATAGCCTGATCCTCTTTCCATGTAAACAGGTAGGATACAAAGGAAATAAACAGAAACAGGGATATCAATAAGAAGCTTACCCCGATAATTTTCCATGTCCGTTCATCACGGGCCAATGTTTTAAGATCGATCTTCTCCTCTTTATCTGCCTTCAAACCTTTACTACGGGAACCGGATGGTTTTTTCGAAGGATTCTTTTTGGTTTGCTTTTTAAGCCTGGTAGCCATGGCTGCAAAGATAAAAAGATTAACCATCTGAATAAAAGCTCTATAGAAGCCGAAATAGGTAATTCAAAATAACCCGAAAGTGGTATCTATGGCACTGGCATAACCCGATGCGTTGTACTACATTTGGAAAAAGCTGTAACCGGGTCCATGAGAAAAAAATTAGCCTGCCTTTTATTCATCTTTTTTGCAAACTGGATGCTCTACTCCCCGGGCATCTATGGGCAGGCATCGGCAACAGATCAGATCGACATCAGCAAAATAACCCTGGAGAAAAAGATTGGCGATAAAGTATACAACGCCTTTGTTCCACGCAAAAGTGATCTTGTAAAGGAGTACCCTGGCATTTCGTTTGAAAAAGGATTGAAATTTAAAAATGCTGTTGTTGCCAATAATTATGTTACGCAAAAGGCACTGCTTAAATTCCACATTTTTAATTCAGATGACGAAGCTGTTTCTGTATACTTTTCGCCAGGATTTTATTTTTATGATATCTGCTTATACAAGGTAAAGGGAAATGAGATCATCCCATTACAAACCTTCAGGCCTTCTGTACCTGATAGTATTGGTTTTAGCGGCATCACATTACCAGGCAAAGATTCCGCAACTATTATAGCAGAATTATACCTTGTAAAGACTTACAACAATATCATTAAGCCAAGGTTGGTGAATAGTGATAATGTGCCAGAATTTATTGCCAGTATCCATACCGCTTTCAACAACAATGCACTCATCAGTTATATTTTTTGCGGACTATTGTTGATGATGCTGCTTTATTCTTTGTCCATTTTTATACAAGGAGGTAATCCTGAATTCTTATACTATTCCGGCTACGCACTGATGCTGGGGATCATGTTGCTCTTGCAAAACATTATGCACCTGAGAAGCAATAGTTTCAGCTTTTTCCTGGAAGGATATTTCGATTTCATTTTACAGGGCACCAGTATTATTTTTTATATGCTGTTTATGCGGCGCTTTCTGAACACCAAAGAAAACTACTCATTCCTATACAAGCTTTACAATTCGGGTATTATCTTTTTAATAGCGGCTTTATTGCTCTATACTTATCTTTTCTATTTTACAGACAAGTTCGAACTTCAGAATATTGTTGAAAATATCACAAAGATCTTTTTGCTCGGGCTGATAATCATATTCCTTGTTTATAGCCTGGGACATTGGAACGATAAGATACTCCGGTACATTTTCTGGGGCAACCTATTATTATTCCTGTTTGCATTCATCTCCCAATTAGGGATCATATTTGACAGCACTTTTAAAAAATTTCCCGGCATACTTTCATCATCACTGTTTTACTATGAAATGGGGCTATTGTTAGAACTTGTTTTCTTCCTTGCGGGGTTAAATCATAAAAACAGGCGTAAACTGATCGAACAGGTTAAAGAAAGAGAAACATTGAAAGCCCAGAACAGGATGCAGAAATATGAAAAAGAACTGGCTGTTTATAAAGCCCAGCAGGAAGAAAGGGAACGTATTTCTGCCGATATGCATGATGAACTGGGGGCCGGTATGACAGCGATCCGGTTGATGAGTGAGATAGCCAGGAATAAAATGAAAGAAAATACGCCGACCGAGATCAATAAAATATCACAATCTGCCAATGACGTGTTGAATAAAATGAATGCGATCATCTGGAGTATGAATAGTGGAAATGATACGCTGGACAACCTGATCTATTATATCCGCTCATATGCTTTGGAATACTTTGACGGTACCGACGTAAACTGCAAAGTAATAGCCCCGGAGAAAATACCGGAAAAAGATCTGGCAGGAGATAAACGCCGGAACCTGTTCCTGGTGGTAAAAGAGACTTTGAACAATACATTAAAACATGCAGAAGCCAAAAATGTGATGATAGAGATCAGTTTCAATCATGAATTACTCATTCAGATAAAGGATGACGGGAAGGGTATTGATATGCAGAATTTAAGATATGGGGGAAATGGATTGAAGAATATGGGGCGTAGAATGGATAGCATCGGCGGAACCTATAAAATCGAAAAATTGAATGGCACCGTTACTACGTTGACAATCCCTTTATGATTTCTTCTTTTGAGATAAAACAGCTACCAGCAGAAAAAGCCAGCCGGCGATAAAGAAAAGTCCGCCAACCGGTGTAAGCGGGCCTGCAATCCTGACAGCGTTACTCTCTTGTATCTTTAAAAAAGTAAGCAGGTATAAAGAACCGGAAAAAAGTATGATCCCTGTGATAAACGAATAAGCTGCTCTGCGTACCCAAACACTATCAATTCTTTCAGCGATAATTCCTGTGATCAATAAAGCCAATGCATGATACATCTGGTACTGCACCCCGGTTCTGAATCCCTTCAATATTGTATCATCATCAGTAATATTCTCTAACCCATGGGCACCAAATGCACCCAAAGCCACAGCAAGCCCTGCAAAAAAACAACCCGGAATAATATATTTGTTATACATGAAATATCTCCTCTACCAGTTTTTCGATTTGCACATCTTCTTCCCCGACTTTTATAGCCGCCTGTTCGTAGTATAAACGTCTGTCAGAAAATTTCTTTGTTATGAATGAACTCAACTGATCGTCGCTTAGATCCCGAATCAAAGGCCGTTCTGCTTTTTCTTTACGAAGCCGCTCAAAAAGAATATCCATATCTGTGTTGACCCAAACCGTTGTGCCGGCCTGGTTCATATACTCTATGTTATTAAAATAACAGGGGGTGCCTCCACCACATGCCATCACAAAACTGTCGTGACTTTCAGTGATAATGTGCAACAGGTCTTTTTCCAGTAACCTGAATTTCTCTTCACCTTCCTGATCAAAAATATCTTTGATTGATTTTTCAGCATGAGATACAACCTGCTCGTCCAGGTCAAAAAATGGAATTGATAATTTCTGACTTAGCTGACGGCCCCAATAAGTTTTACCGGACCCCATGAATCCTATGAGGAATATTTTCATAAATGGGCGAATAGGTAGATATGCAAATTTGCAGATTAAATTTTTGACGTACTTATTATTTTTCCCAGAACTTTTAAGATCGAAACAATATCATCCAACAATTTACCAGGCGACAAATAGTTTTCAGATTTTTCACATAACTCAAGCCAATAACGGGTTTCTTCTGCCTCTTTGTAGGCTATCTTCAGTTTATGAATAAAATCCTTTTTACTCTCACATCCCTGAGCCTCATTTACATTGGCGCCTATAGATGTGCCGCTTCGAAATAGTTGGTTTGCCAGGTTGTACTTTCTTTCTTTTTCTAATTTTTCGGTATAGGATATAATGTCTAAAGCAAATTGAAATGTCAGATTCAGTATTAAGTTATCCTTCCTTTCATTCTGCATAGCTAATATTTAGTACTTAAAACTTATACATCTCATCATCCCCATATCTGCATATCCGGTCATCTACACATTACTTAAAAGCGTTAATGCCCGTAACATCCATTCCTGTTATTAATAAATGAATATCATGTGTGCCTTCATAAGTAATCACACTTTCCAGGTTCATCATATGACGCATAACAGGGTATTCCCCGGTAATACCCATCCCGCCCAGCATTTGCCTTGCATCACGGCAAATATTTGTGGCCACCTCACATGCATTTCTTTTAGCCATACTCACTTGTTGCGGTGTTACTTTTCCTTCATTCATCAATACACCCAATCGCCAGTTCAATAACTGGGCTTTAGTGATCTCAGTGATCATCTCAGCCAGTTTCTTTTGCTGTAACTGAAATGAACCGATCGGTTTGCCAAACTGTTCCCTTTCTTTTGAATAACGCAATGCAGTATCATAACAATCCATCGCTGCACCGACCACTCCCCATGCAATACCATACCTCGCCTTTGTTAAACAACTAAGCGGCCCCTTCAAACCTTTTACATTAGGTAATATATTCTCTTTTGGCACTTTTACATTATCAAAAACCAATTCACCTGTTGCTGATGCCCGCAAACTCCATTTACCATGTGTGGTAGGAGTTGTAAAGCCTTCCATCCCTCTTTCTACTATCAATCCTTGTATATCACCTGCTTCATTCTTAGCCCATACAACTGCCACCTGTGAAAAAGGCGCATTACTGATCCACATCTTGGCGCCGTTTAAAATAACATGATCACCGGCGTCCTTAAAATTGGTAAGCATGCTGGAGGGATCACTGCCATGATCCGGTTCAGTAAGACCAAAACAACCCAGCCATTCACCACTGGCTAGTTTTGGTAAATATTTTTTCTTTTGCTCCTCGCTTCCATAAGCATGAATAGGAAACATGACCAATGAACCCTGAACGGAAGCAGTAGAACGAACACCGCTATCCCCTCTTTCCAATTCCTGCATCATTAAGCCATACGATATATAATCCAGACCACCTCCTCCGTATTCAATGGGAACCGTAGGCCCAAAACAACCCAGGTCACCCAGTTGCTTTACAATTTGTTCAGGAAATTCTGCTCGCTGAGCATAATCTTCAATAATGGGAGAAATTTCTTTTTTTACATAACTGCGTACAGATTCACGGATCAGTTTATGCTCTTCGGTAAGCAGTTCGTCTATATTAAAATAATCGGGACTGGAAAAAAGATCAGTACGGGCCGCCATTGTGCAATCGGATTTTGTTGTGGCAAAGGTAGCGGAAAAAGAAAAAGTAAGATATTTGAACAAACACTCATGCATGAAAAAGATATTATCTGCTATTACGCTGCTACTGGCACTGCATTATTGTTCTGCACAAAACGATACAACAGCTAAAAAGGCTGAGCCGAAGATTAAACAATTCTGGATGGTGATTTTAAAAACAGGCCCACAGGACAAAGTGATCACTGACAGTACAGAACGAAGCCAGTTATTTGCCGGGCATTTTGGAAATATGAAGCGACTGCATAATGAAGGAGTGTTAAAAGTAGCCGGGCCATTTGGCAAGAATGACTTTACATGGAGAGGCTTGTTCATTTTTGATTGCAATACCAGGGAAGAAGCAGAAGCTTATGTAAAAACAGATCCTACTGTTAAGGCAGGCATTTTTATTTATGATATTGTTGAATGGTGGGGAGAAGCTACGGGAAGTTTTGTACCAGGAAAGCCTGAAAAAAAAGATAAATGAATTACGCTGCTGATCAAATAGGGAGAAATATTTTTTCTGTTTTGGCGGGTATATTGTTGGGACTTTCTATTTTTCTGCTCATTTCGTGGGGAGTGAGTATAAGACTAGATAGAATTGAATATGTAAACGCAGAGCCTTTTCCAACAAATACAAAATTCACTCTTTCATCCTTAGGTTTTATTATTGGTTCTTTAGCTGGAGGTAGTTTGAGTGCTTTTATCTCAAATCGAGAGAATAAATTTATTGCCCCAATTACAGGCATAATACTATCTGGCATCCTACTTTTTTTATACTTCAAGAAGTCATATAATATAGACTTCCTAAAAATTCTGATTTGCATTGCCGTAATAATAGCAGGAATAATTGGCGGATTATTAGTAAAAAAGCAAGAGTAGCTTAAAAGTAAGTTCTCATTTCTTCCAAATAACTGGCAGCAACCTCTGCTGCCCTTTCTGCAAAATCTTCTCCATTTGAATCATAGATTATGGCACGGCTTGCATTTACCAGTATGCCGCAATCCTTATTCATTGCTTTCTCAGAAATATCTTTTAAACTGCCTCCTTGTGCCCCCACACCAGGAACCAGTATGAAATGGTCAGGAATTATTTTACGGATATTAGTGAACTCTTCTGCCTGCGTGGCACCAATAACAAACATTAAATTTTCTGTATTGCCCCACTGGCTAATTGTTTTCAGCACCTTCTCATATAAATATTCTTTCCCCATTTTTTGCAGCTCAAAATCTTCTGCTCCTTTATTAGAAGTGAGTCCCAGCACAATCGCCCATTTATCCTTATGCTGTAAAAAAGGAGCTACACTATCTTCTCCCATATAGGGTGCTACAGTAACTGCATCAAAAGGCATTGTCTCAAAAAAAGCTTTGGCATATTGTGCAGAAGTGTTTCCAATATCTCCCCGCTTGGCATCAGCGATCTTAAAATGATCTTCACCGATATAATTTACCGTTCTCTCCATCGCCTCCCAGCCTTTTATTCCCAAAGCTTCATAAAAAGCCGTGTTGATCTTATAGGCTACACAATAGTTTTTTGTAGCATCAATGATCGCTTTATTAAATGAAAATACAGGATCAGGCAAGTTTAAAAGATGCTTGGGGATCTTAGTGATATCGGTATCCAATCCCACGCAGAGATAGGATTGTTTTTTTTGTATCTGTTCAACAAGTTGCTGACGGGTCATGTGGCGAAGATAACTGCTTTAGATATTACTCATCTCCGGCTTACTTTTTCCAGGATCAATTTTTCAATTTCCTCAGAATCCCATTTCTCAGCGATCCCCGGTTTCAGCATCACATGTTGCATGATAATTTCCTGCCGAAGAGCATTATTGTAAGCAGTTGAATATCTTATCTGAGGACTAAAAGTGACCTGTGAGTAAGCAGGTATCCATTTATCGGGATGTTTTTCATGGATCCTGGCTTCTATTTTCTTTTGTAATAAAAATACCGGGTCAGCCGTTTTATCCCTCATCTCGGTAAAATTGGCAATGGCCATATCCGCAATGGCATCCCCATCCGGTTTGCGCAATTCCTGGTATTCTTCCAATATTGTTTCCCAGTTTTCACTGTATTTATCGATCAGTTCATCTAGCACCCGGCAATCCTCAAACCCACAATTCATTCCCTGCCCAAAGAAAGGAACGATAGCATGTGCCGCATCACCGATCAAGGCAAATTTATCTTTACGAACCCAGGGGTAGCATTTTACGGTAACAAGCGATGAAGTCGGGTTCGTAAAAAACTCATTGATATAATCAGGCATCAGCGGAACCGCATCTGCAAAATTAGTTTCAAAAAAAACTTTTACTTTTTCTTCCGTGTCGAGTTTTTCAAATGAAAATTTCCCTTCGTATGGGAAGAACAAGGTGCATGTAAATGTTTTATCCAGGTTGGGCAAAGCGATCAGCATATAATCTTTCCGTGGCCAGATATGCAGGGCATTTACTTCCATGGCAAACTCCCCGGAAGGTGTTGGCGGAATTGTCAGCTCTTTATAACCACAGTCAATATAATACTGGTGGTATTCAAACTTGGGATGCTGTAACTGGTGCTGAAGCCTTGTGGCAGAAAAAGCGCCGTCCGCACCAAAGAGAAGATCAAACTCCTCTTTTTTTTGTTGGGAATTTGGCAATTCAAAATGGATAGTATTATTCTCCCAATCAATAGTATCACATTTATGATCAAAAAATATCTCTGTTCCATGCTGTTCTGCCAAATCCATCAGTTTACAATTCAAGGTGGCCCGGGAAACTGAATTGATGAATTGTCCTTCTTTTCCATAAGGCTGAAATGCAGTAGTGCCATCCGCATTGTGAATGTAGCGGCCATGCATAGGTATGGCTATCTTCTTTATTTCGTCAGACAATCCTACTTTTTCCAATGCAAGCAGCCCTCTGTCACTTAATGCAAGATTAATAGACCGGCCTGCCGACATTGTTTCCTTTCGCATATCAGGCCTGCGTTCATACAACTTAACCTTATACCCTCTTTTTGAGAGGTAAATGGACAATAAGGATCCAACCAAACCAGCGCCTGCTATAACAACTTCTTTCTTCATTTTTTAAGAATGGATTCAATGATATTGCCGAACCGCCATATATCCTCAAATGTATTGTATAAAGGAACGGGAGCTATACGGATCACATTGGGTTCCCGCCAATCAGCCACCACTCCCTGCTTTGTCAATTCTTCAAACATTTCTTTCCCTTTGTTTTCGACTAACATAGACACCTGGCAGCCTCTTTCGTTTTCATCAGCCGGGGTGATCACATGGATCACATTTCCAAATTCACTATTTATTTCCCTGAGTATATAATGCAAATACCCGGATAATAATTTTCTTTTTTCATGAAGTCTGCCTATCCCTGCTTCATCAAAAATATCCAGCGAAGCCTTATGAGCGGCCATACTTAATACCGGTGCATTGCTTAACTGCCATCCTTCTGCCGTTGGGATTGCATGAAATCCTTTCTCCATTTTAAAACGGGTTTCTTTGGTATATCCCCACCAGCCTGCAAACCGAGGAACAGATGTATCGGAAGCATGTTTTTCATGAATATAAATACCGGAAACCCCGCCAGGGCCGCTGTTCATATACTTATAAGAACACCAGCAGGCAAAATCAACATCCCAGTCATGTAAATGCAAGTCAACATTACCGGCAGCATGGGCAAGATCAAAACCTGCAAAAGCACCCACGGCATGGGCAGCTTTTGTAATACTTTTCATATCAAAAAGCTGACCCGTATAATAGTTTACTCCACCAAAAAGTACTACTGCAACAGAATCACCATGCTCTTTAATAGTTGCAACAATATCTTCTATTCTTAATACATATTCCCCTTCTCTTGGTGAAACTTCAATAACTGCTGCAGCAGGATCAAAACCATGATGTTTAGCTTGTGTTTCTAATGCATATTGATCTGATGGGAAAGCTTTTGCTTCGCAAATTATCTTATGCCTGTTTTTTGTGGGGCGATAAAATGAAACCATCAGCAAATGCAGGTTCACGGTCAGTGAATTCATCACTACTACTTCATTCTCTTTACAACCAACGATTTTTGATAACTGTTTCGGGAATATCTCATGATAGGGCATCCAGGGATTCTTTGCATGAAAATGCCCCTCTACTCCCATTTGTGCCCAATCATCCAGTTCCTGCTGCACATACTGTGATGTTGACCTCGGTTGAAGCCCTAATGAATTACCGGTAAAATAAATGCAATCCTTTCCCTGGTGTTGAGGTATAAAGAATTTACCCCTGAATTCTTTCAGCGGATCCTGTTCGTCCAGCTTTTTGGCAGACTCCGATATATTCTGAAAACTCATGCTTTGTTCATTTAGAAAAATATTTTTAATCGACATTATCCTCAACCCATTTAATTGCCTCCTTTTCATTAACTGTTCTGACAAATAGAAACTTCTTGTCCAACGAGTAAACAATTGCAAGAACCGGCGGGTTGGTTGATGAATTATCGTGTAAAAATATCTTCATTCCGCACTTTAAGTCATTCATAACTTTCTTTGCATCAAGTTTTGATGCTGTAGCCTGAAACTCATTTGCTGAAATTGAATTATTAGAAATCCAATCGCCTTCTATATACCACATATCGAAGACAATATTTTCATAGTTACCAATTTCTGAACCTCTCCAAATAATTTTAAAGCTATCCATTTTTAAATAGTTGCAATCACTTTCAGTTCAATAGCTATTGGTGTTGGCAGGCTTTTAACTTCTATTGTTGTCCGGCATGCCTGCACCTTAGAAAAATATTCCGCATACACTTTATTATAAAGCGGAAAATCTTTTTTCATGTTGGTCAAAAAAACGGTTACATCAATTATTTTATCCCAACTGCTGCCGCTGGCTTCCAATACCCCTTTTACATTTGCAAACACAGAATGGCATTCTGCTTCGATATCATATTTGATAATATTTCCTTCTTTGTCCAATTCCAAACCGGGTATTGAATTATCCTTTGGATTACGGGGACCAATACCCGATAAAAAAAGGAGGTTGCCTACTTTTCGGGCATGCGGGTAAGTTCCCAAAGGATTTGAAGCATTTTCCGTTTTGATGATCTCATCACTCATAAATTCTCAACTTAATTATAATTGAACACAAACATTTTTAGGCTCGGTAAAGAATCGTAAAGCTTCCCAGCCTCCTTCCCTTCCTACCCCGCTGTTCTTTACTCCGCCAAATGGTGTTCGCAGATCCCGGAGTAGCCAGCAATTGACCCAGATGATACCTGACTGCAATTTTGACGCCACCCGGTTTGCCCTTGAAATATCCTGTGTCCAGACAGTAGCAGCCAATCCATATTCTGTTGCATTGGCCAGTTCCAATGCTTCTTCTTCCGTTTTAAAAGCCTGCAGCGTTACCACAGGACCAAATATCTCTTCCCGGTTGGTCTGACATGAAGGTCCTAACCCTTCGATCACAGTTGGCTCAATAAAATAACCATTTTCACATCGGCCGGTTAATTGAACGGCATTTCCACCACACAATATTTTTCCACCTTCTTTCTTAGCTGTTTCAATGCAGCGTAATATTTTTTCATAATGTACTTTGCTCACAATAGCTCCCTGCTTTGAACTATCATCCAACGGATCACCTACTGTCAGGGCTTTCGTTCTTTCTACAAACTCAGTCCTGAATTTTTCATAAATACTTTCTTCGATCAATACCCGGCTACCGCATAAACAGATCTCACCCTGGTTCGAGAAAGATGATCGGATGGTATCAGCCATCATTCTTTCCCAATTACAATCCGCAAAAATGATAGCAGGATTTTTACCCCCTAGCTCAAGTGAAAGTTTTTTGAATTTCGGAGCTGCTAATGAAGCAATTCTTTCTCCAGCTCTTGTACTACCCGTAAATGAGATAGCCTTTACATCAGGATGTGTAACAATTGCTTCTCCTGCTCCGGGGCCAGTTCCATGAACTATGTTCAATACACCTGGCGGTAATCCGGCCTCAATACATATTTTAGATAACAGATAAGCTGTGGCAGGAGTTACTTCTGATGGTTTAGCAATCACACAATTTCCCGCAGCCAATGCCGGGGCAATTTTCCAGGTAAATAAATACAAAGGAAGATTCCACGGTGAGATACAACCGACAATTCCTAAGGGTTGCCGTAGGGTATAGTTTACAGCCTTATCTTCCATTGCATGACTCTCAGATGCAAAATGCATGATACCCGTAGCGAAAAACCGAAAATTAGCTGAGGCCCTGGGAATATCTACTTTTTTACTTAACCAAAGAGGCTTACCATTATCATTTGATTCTGCAAGAGCCAACTCTTCAAGATTTGCATCTATAATATCTGCGATCCGGTTCAGCAACCTGAATCTTTCATCCACTGAAGTGATGCTCCACAATGGGAATACTTTTTGAGCCGCATGAACTGCAGCATCTACATCTCTTTTTAAAGAATCGGGTATCTGCCCGTAAACCTGGCCAGTTGCAGGATTAATATTATCTAAGAAATTTCCATTCAAGGGTGCCACCAGGTTTCCCCCTATATAATTTTCCAGATGGTATGGGACATTTAAATCCATATTCAAATTTATATACTACCCGTCCTGCCCCCATCTACAGGAATACTTACTCCATTTACATAAGACGCTGCCGGGGTAGACAGGAATGCAGCGACTGCTGCTACTTCAGATGCTTCGGCAAATCTCTTCATCGGCACTTCCTTCTGCATGTCTGTTTCAATACTATCCATCGAAGTATTATTTTTCTTAGCGTTAAGCTCAATAAGCGTACTCAACCTTTGTGTTTTAGTAAAACCAGGCAATACATTATTTACTGTAATGTTAAACTGACCCAGTTCATTGGCCATTGTTTTGGCCCAACTTGCTACTGCGCCACGGACCGTATTGCTTACTCCGAGATTATTCAATGGAATTTTTACAGAAGTGGAAATAATATTAACAATCCTCCCGTATTTCTCTTTTTTCATGGAAGGAACAACTGCTTTAGTAAGAATGTGATTGCAGATAAGATGCTGATTAAATGCATTAAGAAATGCTTCTTCCGTGGCTTCGATTATCGGGCCTGCTGGAGGGCCGCCGCTATTGTTGATCAGGATATGAATAATATTCTTGCCTGCATATTCGTCTATGATCTTCTTTAAATCATCAGGACTACTAAAATCTGCTACAAGGTATTGATGAGTTTGTCCTTGAGAAACATTCAGTTTCTGAACAGCCTCTTTTAATGATTCTTCATTTCTTGCCAATAATGTGCAGCCAGCACCCAATAATGCAAGTTCCTCCGCTATAGCCAAACCTATTCCCTGTGTGCTTCCACATACCAGCGCATTTTTTCCTTTCAATGACAAGTTCATAACATCAAACCTAAGTAAAAAGTTGTAATTTCAGGCTGACCCGTAACTTCAAAAATATTTGCTATGCCAGTTGCTGCTCCTTTTAATTTAAAGAAATGGATCGATGAACACCGTGACCTGCTGAAACCACCCGTTGGCAATCAATGTGTATATAAAGAAGCTGATGATTTTATTGTAATGGTGGTAGGCGGTCCCAATGCAAGAAAGGACTACCACTTTAACGAAACGGAAGAATTATTTTATCAGCTTGAAGGCGATATAACGGTCAAAATAGTAGATGAAGGAGTACCAAAAGATATCCATATCAAAGAAGGCGATA
The DNA here is from genome assembly GCA_020636575.1 of Chitinophagales bacterium. GTDB lineage: Bacteria > Bacteroidota > Bacteroidia > Chitinophagales > Chitinophagaceae > JJ008. Next base: position 90,210 of record JACJXP010000005.1, on the reverse strand, counting down.
TGTTCTTATTACCTGCCCGTACCCCACATTCACCTCAAAGAGGACCTAACACTGTAGGGTTGGTGATCGAAAAAGTAAGGAAAGAGGAAGAGGATGGGTTTATGTGGTTCTGTGAAAAATGCGGTAACGTTCTATACGAGGAAAAACTGGTGGTGAATGATATTGTGAAGCAACTACCCCCGGTTATGGAAGGTTTTTACGCCGATGAAAACAAAAGAACATGTAACAAGTGTGGTGCCGTAATGCAACCGCCTGCCAAGAAAGTTTGAGGTTTGAGGTTTAATATGTTTCCATTTTGCAGGTAAAATCTTTATAATGGCATCAATCACAAAATTTGAAGAGCTTGATATCTGGCAATTAGCATACCAGCAATGTAAAGATTTTGAACTATTGGTAGAAGAAACTTCTTTGGGAAAGAACTATGAATTACGCAATCAGATGGATGCCTCATCTGGATCCACAATGGATAATATTGCTGAAGGTTTTGAACGTTCTGGAAATATGGAGTTTAAAAATTTTTTACACATTTCGAAAGGGTCAAACGGGGAATTTCGTTCTCAATTATACAGGTGCTTAAGCCGAAGGCATATTTCACAAGAAAAGTTTGATGAGTTATACAACAAAAATATCTTGCTTGGTGGCAAATTGATGGCATTTATTACATACTTACAAAAATCCCCTTTTAAGGGTCAACGCTATAAGAAAGAGAACAGCTCCCAACTTTAAACTTCAAACCTCAAACTTTCATTTTGAAAATTGACATTCACACTCACATTATGCCGGAAAAAATGCCAAACTGGACCGAAAAGTTTGGTTACGGAGAGTTCATTCATTTGGAGCATCGCAACTGCGAAGCCTGTATGATGAAAGCTGATAAACTTTTCCGGATAGTGGAAGACAATTGCTATCAGCCAGAATCCCGTATTACAGAAATGGATGATACTGGCGTAACCATCCAGGTTTTATCTACCATTCCTGTTCTATTTAATTATTGGGCAAAACCTGCTGACGGATTGGAAACGTCACGGTTCTTTAACGATCATATTGCAGAAACGGTTTCTAAAAATCCGGAAAGATTCATTGGTATTGGCACTGTGCCTATGCAAGATGTTGACCTCGCCGTAAAAGAAATGGAACGATGTGTTACTGAATTGAAGATGCCCGGCCTTGAGATCGGCAGCAATATCAATGGCAAGAACCTTTCAGAAAAAGAGTTCTTCCCTTTATATGAAGAAGCAGAAAAACTAGGCTGTGCCTTATTTATACATCCCTGGGAAATGATGGGTGAAACACAAATGGAAAAGTACTGGTTACCCTGGCTGGTGGGTATGCCTGCAGAAACATCCCGGGCCATTTGTTCCATGATATTTGGCGGTGTACTTGAAAAGTTCCCAAATCTAAGAATAGCTTTTGCCCATGGAGGTGGCGCTTTTCCCTATACGTTAGGACGTATTGAACATGGATATAAAGTAAGGCCTGATCTTACAGCAGTTGATAATCCCATCAATCCCAAAAACTATATCGGTAAGTTTTGGGTGGATAGCCTGGTACATGATAAAGCCTCATTTCGATATTTGCTTGACATGTTTGGCGAAAATAAAATTTGTATGGGAAGCGACTACCCTTTCCCTTTAGGCGAACATAAACCCGGCAAAATGATCGAGAAAATGGACCTTGGGAAAAAACTAACACAGAAGCTAATGTATAAAAATGCGGAGAAGTGGCTCGACCTGAATAATAAGAACCTGCCCGAATTTTAATTCTATTCTAAAATAAATTTGGGTAATCAGAAATTATCCCATCCACTCCCATCGCCTTTAACCTGTCTATTTCTTCTTTTGTATTCACAGTCCAGGGAATCACCTTAATATTTTTGTTATGACAGTTCTGGATCAACTCGTCATTAACGATCTGGTAAGCCGGACTATAGATAGTCGGAATAAACCCAAGACCTTTTAATTGTTCATCAAAACTTCTTTTATCAAAACCCTCGATAAGCATGGCCGTTTTTATTTCCGGGTAATTCTTATGCAGGTATTGCAATGTCCTGAAATCAAAGGACTGAATTGTTACCAATTCTTCCAGGTGTTTTTCTTTTATGACTGCCATCAATAATTCTACAAACTCAGCCGGTTCGGGATGATAGATATTGTCTCCGGCAGGCATACATTTTGTTTCAATATTATAGCGAGGAGGTGGTCTTCTTGCCGTCATCATGAATTGGTTCACACTATCGATCATTTCACCCAGCAAAGGTTTGTAAGCTTTTACTTTCTGCTGATCCGGGAACCTTGGATGAGGCCTCATCCCGACATCATACTTTTTTACTTCATCATAAGTCATCTGGTAAATATTCAACGACCGCTCTTCAGACTGTGTAACCAAAGAACCATCCGGTTTGGTGGCGATCTCATGACCCATCCAGGGTTCATGTGACAGGATGACTTTTTTATCCTTAGTGATCACCACATCCGTCTCCAGTGTAGTTAATGAAAAGAATCCCACTGCATGAACCATTGCCGGGATCGTATTCTCAGGCATCAATCCACGGCAACCCCTGTGTCCCTCGTAATCAAATTCACCGGGCAGATAGGTTGACCTCATATTATCTTCTTTAGATTGATCCATTTTTTTAGTACCGGAACATGCCAGGTTGAAAACTATCAATAAAGCAAGAAAGTTCTTTATCATGCTGGAAATACTTTTGATTTTCGTTCTTCCATTAATTTACCGATCGTTGCTGCATCACCTTCTTTCTCCTTTAAATTCTTAACGATATTATCATAACTTTTTTCATCCCTGTCCTGACTCAATTTAAAAACATGCTCTAAAGACTCTACCTCTATTTCAAAAGCAACAATTGCCTTGATCAACCTGTTTCTATAGTCAACTTCAAGATTATCAAAAACTGTGGTTGATGTACCATTGTTATTCTCATAATATAATGTAAGGCGTCTCAAAACCTTGTATCAATTCATCCTCCTCCATCCACCGGATACTACCTCTGGCATGAACAGAAATATAATTCCAGGTGCTGGCTTGTTCAAGATTTCCGGTATAAAGAGTACCACTTATATAAGTGTGAGGACCGGCAAAAATTGCCAGTATATCAGGATTAGTCTCAAATGCTTTTTGATGACTTGATTTTTTGGCAATATGCCCCTTTAAAAAAAGTTTATTTTCTCTTTCTTCAATTAGAACCGGTATCTGCGTCACCTCTACCCTCCCATTCTCATCCGTACCAATAAGCATCACAAACGGATTCTTTTGCATAAACTCAAGCAGTAGTTGCTTATCATTTTCCTTATAATGAGGATAGTCGTACATATTTAAACTGTCTCAGCTATTTTTTCACTTGCAATATTTGCGTTCCGCATAGCTATGCTTCTCACAACATAAGAAGCAAATGCTTCAAATGCTTTCTTAGTAATGCCATCATCTCCCATCATCACAGGCACACCCTGGTCGCCACCTTCTCTAATACTCTGCACCAATGGGATCTGGCCCAGGAAAGGAATATCATATTCATCGGCCAGCCTTTTACCACCATCTTTACCAAATATGTAATATTTATTATCGGGCAATTCAGCCGGGGTAAAATAGCTCATGTTCTCTACCAACCCGATCACAGGCACATTCAGTTGCGCCTGTCCGAACATAGCGATCCCTTTTTTTGCATCTGCTAATGCTACATCCTGGGGTGTGGTAACGATAACCGTTCCCGTTACAGGCACTGTTTGCATCAGTGTCAAATGTATATCACCTGTACCCGGAGGCATATCCACCACCAGGTAATCCAGCTCATCCCAGTAAACATCTGTTACAAACTGGCGAATAGCGCTGCTGGCCATGGGGCCTCTCCATACTACCGCACTTTTTTCATCTACTAATAACCCGATACTGATGAGTTTGATACCATATCGTTCAAGCGGAGCGATCATGGGTTCTTCTGCACCCACATCCACCATCATCGGCCGTTCACCCCTTACACCAAACATGATGGGTACACTGGGTCCATATATATCTGCATCCATTAAACCTACCTTAGCCCCACCTTGTGATAAAGCCAGTGCAAGGTTTGCAGCCACAGTTGATTTTCCAACACCTCCTTTCCCGCTCACTACAGCTATAATATTTTTCACTTTTGGAAGCACAGCACCTTCGTCCGTTCTTTTAGTAGTTGTGTTAGCTGTAAAATTCACTTTTACAATGGCTTCTTTATTCACCAGCATTTTAACCGCATTGATACATGCATTTTTGATCATATCCTTCATGGGACATGCCGGTGTAGTTAATACAACAGTAAAAGAGACATAGTTTCCTTCTACCTCAATATCTTTTACCATATTCAATGTCACAATGTCCTTCCCAAGGTCAGGTTCCTGTACATTACTAAGCGCTTCTAAAATTTTTTCTTTCGTCATTTTGCAAGTATTTGTTAAAACTCCTTCCGAACACCAAAGTTAACCATTAGCGAGGGCAAAATGTTTTACGAAATCAGCAACTTGTGGTTATTTTTGACCAAGTGAAGAAAATTGTACTATACCTCTTTATTGCTGCTTTTTTAATGTCCAAACCGGCCCGTGCCCAGTTTGAAACTTCCCGTGATTCCGTGGTTCAGCTATATGGAATTGTGATGACAGCAGACAGCCTTGTGGGCATTCCTGCAGTGAGTATTTCTGTGAAGGGGCAGAACCGTGGTACTATATCTAATAACCAGGGTGTCTTCTCCATTGCTGTATTAAAAGGTGACCAGGTGGAATTTTCGCATGTTACCTATAAAACAAAGCTGATCACCATACCTAAAAACCTGGAAGGGAATCAATATAGTGTAGTACAATTGATGGTGGTGGATACCGTTTATCTGCCTGCTACCATTATTCGCCCAAGACCCACCCCTGAACAGTTTGCCCGGGACTTTGTGAACAATAATGTTCCTGATGATGATTATGAAATAGCCCGGAAAAATACCAGCGCTGCCAAAAGAAAGATCCTTCTACGTACAGTACCGGGTGACGGTGGTGAAGCTACCCGGATGCAATTCAACAATATTGCCAACAAAGCCGTGTACCAGGGACAAACTCCTCCGATGAATATCTTCAATCCCGCAGCGTGGGCCAGTTTTATTGAAGCCTGGAAACGAGGGGACTTCAAGAATAAGAATTAGTATTTTCTCAACTCCCCTAATTTACATTTCAGGGTTAAAAAAATATTTTCGACTTTCGCTGTACTATTTTCATTTTAATAAATTGAATATTGATGAAGAATATTTCTGTTATTGGCGCCGGTACCATGGGTAATGGCATTGCACATGTATTTGCACAACATGGCTTTAATGTAACGCTGATCGACATTTCCAAAGAACAATTAGAAAAGGCACTTACCACTATTGACAAAAATCTTGACCGGCTTGTTAAAAAAGAGATCATCCGTAAGGAATTAAAACAGGAAACCCTAGACAGGATCACTACCAATAACTCTATTGAGGAAGGTGTAAAGAATGCGGAAGTGGTAGTAGAAGCTGCAACTGAAAATACTGAACTAAAGCTCAAGATATTTCAGCAAATTGATAAGGCAGCCCCTGCCAATTGCATACTGGCTACTAATACATCTTCTATTTCTATTACTAAAATAGCTGCCGCTACTGATCGTCCCGATAAAGTGATAGGTATGCATTTTATGAACCCGGTACCGGTAATGAAACTGGTTGAGATCATTAATGGTTATGCTACAGAAAAAAAAGTAACCGATGCTATTGTTGAATTAAGCAAAGAATTAGGCAAAGTACCTTGTGTGGTGAATGACTATCCTGGTTTTATTGCCAACCGTATTTTAATGCCGATGATCAACGAGGCTATTTGCAGCTTGTATGAAGGTATTGCCGGTGTGGAGGAAATAGATACGGTAATGAAACTGGGCATGGCACATCCTATGGGACCATTACAACTGGCTGACTTTATCGGTCTTGATGTTTGCCTGGCTATATTAAATGTATTGCATGATGGTTTTGGCAACCCCAAATATGCCCCCTGCCCTTTATTGGTAAATATGGTTATGGCCGGTAAGTTAGGTGTTAAAACAGGGGAAGGTTTTTATATGCATACCCCGGGGAGCAAAGAGTTGGCAGTGAGCAAAAGGTTTTGTTGTTAGTAATATTTTTGTTCAGGTAAACCCCCTTTTAAAACAATTAATCTGGCATATATGAGAATACGTATTGCCGAATTAAACGATATCCCTCAAATACAAATAGTCCGAAATGCTGTTAAAGAAAATATGCTATCTGATCCTTCTTTGGTAACAGATGAGGATTGCAAGGAATTTATTATTGCCCGGGGTAAAGGATGGGTTTGCGAAATTGATGGAACAGTTGTGGGCTTTGCCATAGCAGACCTTAAAGAAAATAATATCTGGGCATTATTTATTGATCCGGCTTTTGAGAAGAAAGGGATAGGCAAGCAATTGCATGATGTTATGCTGGATTGGTACTTTACACAAACAAAAGAAGCTGTTTGGCTGGGAACTGCTCCGGGTACAAGAGCAGAACAATTTTACCGCAAAGCCGGCTGGACAGAAACAGGTATACATGGTAAAGGTGAGATCAAATTTGAAATGAGTTACGATGACTGGGTGAGCAAATAAGAATTCTTAGTCTTAAATCATAGTAAAAAATCATGAAAAAAACATTATTTCTTTTGACATTTGTAATGCTATCAACAGCAATACTTCAGGCACAAGTAAAGATTGGTGTTATTGATGCACAAAAAGTCTTTGAAAAATCAAATCAAGGTAAGCAAATTCAAACTGAACTTGAGAATAAGCAAACCCAAAAACAGAAAGAATTTGAAGTTTTAGAAAACAATATCAAACAACTTGAAAGAGATGTAATGTCTCCTGCCTTAAATGAGGCAACCCGGGAAAAAAAATCTTTAGAACTTCAGAATAAACGAATTGAGCTTAAAAGAAAGGTTGAGGATGCCCAAAGTGAAATTCAAAAGGAATCTCTAAAACAGTTAACAGAACTGGAGAAATCAATCATGCCCATTATTAATAATTATGGAAAGGCAAATGGATTTACTGTAATCTATGATATAAGCCGTTCAAGTATTATCTATTTTGATAATACTATTGATATCACGGATGAAATTGTCCGGATTTTCAATTCTCAGTAAGCTTTGCTAAATTCTACTGAAGCTTAAACCCTTCCAGGAACTTGGTATTAAAATCACCGCTGCGGAATCGTTCATCCTGCATCAATTGTAAGTGGAAAGGTATAGTGGTTTTCACTCCTTCAATTACATATTCACTTAAAGCCCTGTACATGGTTTGAATGGCCTCATCCCTTGTTTGCGCTACGGTGATCAGTTTAGCGATCATGGAATCATAATAAGGAGGTATTACATAACCAGCATACACATGGCTGTCAACTCTTACACCATGTCCGCCGGGTTGATGTAGTGTAGTGATCTTTCCCGGAGAGGGACGATAATCATTATAAGGATCTTCCGCATTGATACGGCATTCAATAGAATGCATTTGCGGCAGATAGTCTTTACCGGTGATCCTATGTCCACCAGCAATTAATATCTGCTCTTTAATAAGGTCAAAATTGATCACTTCTTCCGTAACACAGTGTTCCACCTGTATACGGGTATTCATTTCCATGAAATAGAAGTTACGATGCTTATCCACCAGGAACTCAACAGTACCTACGCTTTCATAATTAATGGCAGAAGCTGCTTTTTTGGCTGCCTCTCCCATTTTATACCTTAGTTCTTCCGTCATAAAAGGTGAAGGCGATTCTTCCACCAGTTTTTGATGACGTCTCTGTATAGAACAATCTCTCTCACTCAGGTGACATACATTTCCATACTGATCACCGGCTACCTGTATCTCGATATGACGTGGCTCTTCCACAAATTTCTCCATGTAGATACCATCATTCTTGAAAGCTGCTGCTGCTTCAGCTTTAGCAGTATTGTAAGCCCTTTCCATTTCAGCTTCTTCCCATACAATACGCATACCCTTACCACCACCACCTGCAGTTGCCTTTAAAATAATGGGATACCCCATATCCTTTGCAATTCCCTTTGCTTCTTCGAGACTTTGCAAAAGTCCTTCACCACCGGGTACCACCGGCACACCGGCTTTGATCATTGTTTCTTTTGCAGTGATCTTATCACCCATGGAATTGATCATCTCCGGTGTAGGACCAATGAATTTAATACCATGATCATTACATATACCGGCAAACTTTGAATTTTCTGCCAGGAAACCATAACCCGGGTGAACAGCATCAGCATTAGTGATCTCTGCTGCAGCCATCAGGTGGGCAATATTTAAATAAGAATCTGCACTCTGAGGCTTGCCAATACAAACCGCCTCATCTGCAAATTTTACATGAAGGCTATCTCTATCTGCAGTTGAATAAACAGCAACCGTTTTAATTCCCATTTCCCTGCAGGTCCTTATAACACGAAGGGCAATCTCACCACGGTTTGCAATCAATATTTTTTTAAACATCTGGCTGGTTTATAATAAGATAATAAGCTGATGTAATATTAAAATCGAAGTATTAAAAAGCTATAACTTATGAAGGCTCAACTAAGAATAAGGGCTGATCGTATTCAACGGGTGAAGCGTCATCGGCCAATACTTTTACGATCTTGCCTTTTACTTCACTCTCGATCTCATTAAAAAGTTTCATCGCCTCAATAATGCAGACAACAGTTCCGGGGCCTATCTCTGTACCTACTTCTACAAAATTGGGTTTATCAGGCGACGACTTACGGTAGAATGTGCCGATCATCGGGCTCTTGATCGTTATTGTATTGGATGGCGCTTCTGCGGCTTTAGATTTTTCTGCTGCCGGAGCTGCTGCAGTTGACGCCGCTACAGGGATCGGAGCTTGCATGGCCGGAGCCTGCATTACCTGCGGAGCAACCACCTGGGTTACGTTTTGTTCCTTCTGTTTTATCGTTACTTTAAAGTCCTTCTGCTCAACAGTCAGTTCACCGATGTTGGACTTATTGATCATCTTGATCAATTCCTGAATTTGTTTGAAATCCATGTTTTTCAATTTTACCTGAGGTTTTGGTGTTGATAAAGACGGAGGCGTTTTAATGGAAAACTAAGATAAATAAATCCGGTTCAGTATATAGAAGATTTTTCCCCGATTCTGTCCAAATTAGCCCCAAAATGACATGAAATCAGGCAAAATCGATCTTTTTGATTCATTTTTTTAAAAAAATCACTCTTTCACCCTTTCCACATAATCACCTGTTTTAGTGTTTATGCGGATTAATTCTCCTTCATTAATAAACAGCGGTACGTTCACGGTTGCCCCTGTTTCCACAGTAGCGGGTTTTAATGTACGGGTTGCTGTATCACCTTTAAGGCCGGGTTCTGTATATGTAACTAACATAGCAATCTTATCAGGTAATTCCACATTCATAGGCTGCTCGGTCTCTGTATTGAAGAGTACACTCACCTCCTGTCCTTCCTTCAAAAACTGGGGAGCATCCACCATCTCTTCCTGAACTGATACCTGCTCAAAAGTCTCATTATCCATGAAATTATAGCCAGTATCATCTTTATAAAGGAACTGATAGTTTTTCCGCTCTACCCGGACAGGGTGAATAGAGTCACCTGAGTTCCATGTTTTTTCGATGGTACGGTTGTTATCCACTCCTTTCAGTTTTGCCCACACTTTTGCTGCTGCACGGGCCGTTTTATTTTCTCCAAACTCTACCACGGAATACAGGCTTCCGTCCAGTTTAATAATAAGGCCTCTGCTGATATCCGATGTTGTTGCCATAAATGTTTTGTTGTTTGCTTTAATCTTATATGTAGCTGAAAATAAGGCCGCAAATATACAGCAAACAGGGTGGATAATAAAAGAATACGATTACATGATCGAATTCAGAGTTTACCCATTAATAGTTTATTTTTATCCCCCACTAACGAATGAATACACCCTTTTTGGCACGGCTTATTATCGCTGTTAGTATACTGTTTTTCAGTAATATATCTACAGCCCAATTGGTGATCACCCAACATCCCAATGCACAGGCCCTTGCACAAAAGTTAGTAGGCGATGGGATTTCCATTAGCAATGTAAGTTTTACAGGTAATCAGCTAATGGCCGGCTTTTTTAATAATCTTGGGGGAACAAATATTGGAATTGATAGTGGAATAGTGTTAACCAGCGGCCGGGCTAAAACAGACCGTACCGATGCCGGTACTGACGGCAATGGAATTACTCAAGCACAATCTGTAACAGCAAATAATATATGGAGCCTCCCGGGTGATGCAAACCTGGCCTCAGCCATCGGGCTGCCTGCCAGCAGTTTAAATGATGCATGTGTATTAGAGTTTGATTTTGTTCCATTAGGTGATAGCATCAAGTTTAATTACGTCTTTAGCTCTGAGGAATACACCCCGGCTTATGTCTGCTCATTTAATGATGCATTTGCATTTTTTATATCCGGCCCGGGTATAACAGGTTTAAAAAATATTGCATTAGTACCAGGCACCTCTATACCGGTGTCCATATTTAATGTAAACAATGTTCCCGGAGGAGGCTGCCCTAACAATACAACTTATTACCAAAACAATGTGACCAATACCTTATTTACTCATGATGGTCACACTACTGTTTTAACAGCAGAAGAAGCGGTTCAACCTTGTGAAACATATCATCTGAAATTAGTTATATCAGATGTTGTAGATGCCCAGTTTGACAGCGGCGTTTTTTTAGAAGCCAAAAGCTTATCTTCTAATGCCATCGGCATGAACAACCTCACCCAGACCGATCCGGCATCTGGATTAAGTTACCTTGTTGAGGGCTGCGCCACAGGCGCATTTAATATAAGCCGGCCCAGAAAAGATCCCAGTCCCCTTGTTGTTAATTTATCTTACGGAGGATCTGCAATAAACAGCATTGATGTTCAAACTTTACCAACTTCTGTAATTATTCCTGCCAATGATAGTTTTGTTACTGTGAATGTGATACCGATCATTGATGGTATCCCTGAAGGAATTGAACAACTAGTGATCTATGCCCTGGCAGGATGTGCTGCCGGTCTTCCTACTGACAGTACTGTCATTCAGATAAGAGATTATGACATTCTATCCCTGACTCCTGATACTGCATTTATTTGCCGTAACAGTTCGGTCCAGCTGGTAGCTTCAACCGGTTACAGTGTTTACCAGTGGAATGCAGACCCGACACTCAGCAGTACTTCAATACATAACCCAATTGCTACGCCTGTTAACAATGAAACAACATATATCTGTACAGCCATAGAAGGTACCTGCAATGCACGGGATTCGGTTTTTGTAAAATGGAAAGAAATTGATCTGTTATCACAGATAGATGTGAATTGTGCAAATGCTGCAACGGGTGCTATTGAAGTGGAAGCAAGTTCCGGTTGGCAAACACCCGAATACTCTATCGATGGTGTGACCTGGCAACCCACTGGTAGTTTCAATAACATTCGGGCAGGTAATTATTATGTAAAGGTGAGGGATAGCAATTGCATCGACAGTATACCAGTTAATATCATACAGGCATTTCCTGATCTGCTGATTGACAACGTAAACATATCTGCTGCAAGTTGTTCAGGTGATCCTGATGGTGAGATCAATGTAACTGTTTCAGGTGGCAACTCCAGCTATATGTATTCGCTTGATGGCATCAATTTCCAGTCTTCAAATATTTTCAATGCAATTACAGGGAACTATACAATAACAATTCAGGATGGTAATGGTTGTTTGGCAACCCAAAGTGCAACTATTCCTCTCGATAACATTGTTACTGTAGATGCAGGACCAGATACAAGCATTTGCTTAGGCAGAAGTTATCTGCTACCTGCTGTTTCAAACGGAGATGCATTTCAATGGACACCTGCCACAACATTAAGTGACGCTGCTATACTTAATCCAGAAGCGATGCCGGATGTTGAAACAAAATATTTCATAACTGCGACAAAGGGTATCTGTACCCGAATGGATTCTGTATTGATAAGCATTAAACCCTCTCCTACTGCAGATGCAGGACCTGATATTGCTATTTGCTATGGAAAAGTCTTTGAATTAAATGGTACTGGCGGAACTTCTTTCGAATGGTCACCGGGAACACATTTCATTTCATCAACTGACCTTGCTAACCCATCCGTAAAGGCTGTAGAAAATATCACTTACTCATTATTTGTAACCAACGCTGATGGTTGTCGTTCGCTTACTTCGGATGAAGTGAATATTACCGTAACCCCGGCGTTCAGAATATTTGCGGGTAATGATACCATTGCAGCCATGAATCAGCCATTACAACTGAACGCTTCGGAGATTGGTAATGCAGGTGTAACAGAATATAACTGGTTGCCGGCAACCGGCCTGGATGATCCTTTAGTGGCAAACCCTGTTGCAACCCTAACACAGGATACCCGTTACATTGTTACGGGAAGAACACCGGAAGGTTGCGAAGCACAGGATGATGTTTTTATTAAAGTATACCAGGGTCCCGAGATATATGTTCCAAAAGCATTTACACCAAACAACGATGGGCTAAATGATATTTTAAGAGCTATTCCCGTTGGCATTCAGGAATTCCGACACTTCACCATTTATAACCGCTGGGGGAATGTTATCTTCTCCACCAAAGATCCAGCAAGAGGATGGGATGGCCATATCAATGGACAAGAACAACAAACCAATACATTTGTATGGATTGCCGAAGCAATTGACTACCTGGGCAACCATATTACCAGAAAAGGAGTCATTACACTGATAAAATGATCGTATGAAAAGAATTGCTGTTTTACTTTTGAGCTTGTGCTTCTTCATTTCCGGATTTTCGCAGACTGAAACCAATAAAGCTCCCTACGAAAGGTTTCCTGAATTTCCGCCTTTCACTTTATTGATGTCTGACAGCAGTTCAGTTATGGTAAAGGAGAAGCTTCCCAAAAAGCAGCCTGTATTATTGATCCTTTTCAACCCTGATTGTGAACATTGCCAGCATGAAACAGAAGAGATCACCAAAAGAATTGAAGAATTCTCAAAGATCCAGATCGTTATGGCAACACCGGTCACAGTACCCATCATGAATGCTTTTATAGATAAGTACCAACTTTCCAAATACAAAAACATTATGGTGGGACAGGACCATAAGATGATGATGCCTACATTTTTTATGATCCGTAATATGCCTTTCCTTGCATTTTATAATGCAAAAAAAGAACTGATAGAGACTTTTTCAGGTTCTATGCCTATTGATACGGTTTTATCCAAATTCAGGAAATAACGATCTTAATCATCCTGAGGTAACCCTGATTCCGCTACCTTTGCAGCGCCAATTATTTCTTACAATCTAAATTTTTTATAAATGAAAGTAACTGTGGTAGGCGCCGGAGCTGTAGGAGCTACCTGCGCTGACAATATTGCCCGGAAAGAGCTTTGCAATGAACTGGTTTTATTAGATATCAAAGAAGGAGTTGCTGAAGGAAAAGCCCAGGATATGATGCAAACCGCTACTCTGCTTGGGTTCGATACTAAAATTACCGGCAGCACAAATGATTATGCAAAAACTGCTAATAGTGATGTAGTAGTGATCACTTCAGGCTTACCCCGTAAACCGGGTATGACCCGTGAAGAACTGATCGGTGTAAATGCTGGCATCGTAAAATCGGTTTGCGAAAATATTTTAAAACACTCACCCAATGCTATCATTATTGTGATCAGTAACCCCATGGATACCATGACATACCTGGCCTTACAATCAACCGGGTTGCCTAAGAACAGGATCATCGGTATGGGTGGTACATTGGACAGCAGCCGTTTTAAATACCAACTAAGCCAGCACTTAGGATGCAGCCCATCCGACCTTAACGCTGTTGTGATCGGAGGACATGGGGATACGACAATGATTCCGCTGATCCGTCTTGCCACCTGGAACAGCACACCTGTTACTAATTATTTATCTGCAGAACAGCAGGAAAAGATTGTAGCTGATACAATGGTAGGTGGTGCCACTTTAACCAAACTTATCGGTACTTCTGCCTGGTATGCACCAGGTGCAGCCGGGGCAGCATTGGTAGAAAGTATTGTTAGGGATGAGAAAAAACTATTTACCTGCTGCGTTTACCTGGATGGCGAATACGGACAAAAAGATATTTGCCTTGGTGTTCCGGTAACGATCGGTAAGAACGGATGGGAAAAGGTCCTTGACTTCAAATTGAACGATGCGGAACAGGCCTCATTCAACAAAAGCGCTGATGCAGTAAGAAACATGAATGAAGTTCTAAAAACTTTATAAACTAATATCTCATTCTAAAAAGCCGGTTTAATTTTTAAACCGGCTTTTTTATTGCTGCCTGTTTCATCATCTATGGTTAACTTTAAAACAATAAATGATTGCTTATGGATCGCAGAAAATTCATCAGGGATACATCAGCTACTGCAGCGGGTATTACCATTCTTAACTTCCCTGTTTTCGGGAAAAATGCTCCTTCTAACAAAGTCACACTTGCTGTTATGGGCTTGAACGGCCGTGGATCATATCTCGCCGCAAGTTTTGCGAAGCAACCAAACGCTGAGATCGCCTACCTATGCGATGTGGAAGATAAAGCCATAGCAAATGGTTTTAAAAGCCTTGCCTTTGCTGACAAAAAACCTACACTGGAAAAAGATATCAGAAAACTGGTCAATAAGAAAGATTTTGATGCTTTGGTTATTGCAGCACCGGACCATTGGCATACGCCGGCATCTATTCTGGCAATGTCACATGGCAAACATGTATATGTAGAGAAACCATGTGGGCATAATGCCTATGAAGGAGAAATGCTGATCAAGGCCATGAATAAATATCCCGCACAAAAACTCCAAATGGGCAATCAGCGTCGTTCTATGCCCAACCTGATAGAAGCAGTTTCAAAAGTTAGAAATGGAGCTATAGGAAATCCTTATTTAGGTAAAGCATGGTATGCCAATAATCGTAAGTCGATAGGTTATGGTAAAAAAGTACCTGTTCCATCTACACTTGACTTTGAACTCTGGCAGGGACCTGCACCCAGAAGAGATTACAGGGACAATATTGTGCATTATAACTGGCACTGGTTCTGGCATTGGGGAACTGCAGAAACCTGCAACAACGGAACACATGAAATTGACATGTGCCGCTGGATGCTGGGAGCAGAATATCCTGTTAAAGTAGCTTCTGCCGGTGGTCGTTATGCTTATAAAGATGATTGGGAAATGCCCGATACACAGGTAGCATCATTCGAGTTTGAAAAAGGAAGAAGTATTACATGGGAAGGCCGTAGCTGCAACAAATTTGATGTAGAAGGCGCCAGCCGTGGTTTTATCATTTATGGTAGTAACGGAACACTTGTAAATAAGGGTAATGATGACTATGCGATTTACGATTATGATAACAAGTTAGTAGAAGAAGTAAAACGATCTGGAGGGAATAATGGCGCCAATACGATCAGTGCAAGTGGTGACCTTGATTTTTTTCATTTTAATAACTTTCTTGAATCTATAAGAGGTAATGCTCAACTTAGCTCTCCTATCAATGAAGGACATAAATCTGTTTTGCTCTGTCACCTGGCTAATATTGCACAAAGAACAGGCCGGACCTTACATTGCGATCCATCAAACGGACATATCCTGAATGACAATGATGCAATGAGATTCTGGAGGAGAGAGTATGAAAAGGGATGGGCTCCGCAAATTTAAAATGCTTAACCTATAGCAGAAAATGCGGATTGCCATTTCTCAATTGTTTGATTAAATGAAGACTGATTGATCATATCTACACAGAAAGCTGTTTTTGCTCCTGTAGTAACATTTGAAACCGGATCACCACCTTCAATAATGACCTTATAAAACTCCTGTAATGCGTACCAGGTTCCATCTTTACTTTTCTCTTTCATAATGGGAATACCTCCCTCTTTATTCCATTCAATCTTTGTAGCGCCAGATACACCATCAACAGTTTCCAGTTCTTTACGGGTTTGCTTTTCAGGGTAAAAAACACCGTCATTGGGTAAAAGATCAATTGTTCCTTTTGTTCCTTTTATTTTGAAAATATAACCTTCCCGTTCATTGGCACAGGTAGCACCAAAATTTCCGATCATTCCATCCCTATTATAGCGAAGCACTGCCTGAATATTATCAAAAGTTTCTCTGCCATCCTTGTAATAATCAATTCCTCCTGTTGCATAGATCTCATCAGGATGTGTGTCAAAAGCCCAGTTTATAAAATCGATCTGGTGCGATAACAATTCTGCGGGAAGGCCGCCTGAAACATCCTTGTACATCCTCCAATTTATTTGTCGGTCTGTATAGCCATCCGGTACAGGTCTTCTCCAGTTCCAGTTTCGGTCCCAACGACAATCTATTTGAGTAACTTTTCCTACATAATTCTTTTCTATCATTTCTTTAACCCGGAAGTACAATGGTGTATAGCGGTATTGATGCCCTATCTGAAGTACCTGTTTTGATCTTTGCTTTGCCTGTTCGACAAGCTCTAAAGCCTGTTGGCTGTTATAGGTCATCGTCTTTTCCAGGTAAACATGTTTGCCAGCCTTCAAAGCATCAGCAGCATGTGTAAAATGCAATCCAAGCGGAGTTGCTATAATAACAGCCTCAACCCTTTTATCATCAAGTAACTTTTTATAATCCCTGTAATAAGTAAACTGGTTCAGCTTATCCAGTTCTTTGGTTTGCTGAATCCGGATATCCAGAATATCGCAAACCGCTTTTACAGAAAACTTATCACCAATATCCTGTAATACAGATATGACCCCTTTTCCCCTGTCGCCACAGCCAATAACACCTACATTTATTTTTTTATCTGAAAAAAAACTGCCGTACGAGGCCATCATCCTGTTATGCAATAATAGTCCCGCAGAAACAACTCCTGCTTGTTTTACAAAATTTCTTCTCTTCATGTCATTCCTTTATGATCATAAATTTATAAAAATCTGAACTGGTAGTATCTGCAATAACACCATTTTGTTTTTTGTAGATAAAATAGGCAGACAATTCTTTTCTTTCTTCTACAAATTCCAAACCTTTTTTTAATCCCATAAGCATGATTGCGTTATCATAGGCATCCGCAGTAATTGCATCTTTTGCAAAAACTGTTACACTGATCAGTTCACTTTCCATCGGTTTCCCGCTAATTGGGTTAATAAGATGGGTCATTTTTTTCCCATTTGCTTCCCTGAATTTTCTGTAACTACCCGATGTCGTTATTGCCCCCGTTGATGCATACAACACCTTTTGCAGTCCCGATATCAAAAACTCATCTTCCTGTGGCGATTCTATACCTACTGTAAACCTTTCCTCAGAAGGCTTTTTGCTTCCTTTCACTCTTATTTCACCACCTAATTCAACCAGGTAATTTTTTATCTTATTTTTCTCCAAGAGTTCAGCCACCAGATCTACCGTATAGCCCTGTGCAATCCCATTCATATCAATCCTCACACAAGGTTTTTGCTTGTACAAAAAGTTGTTTACTTCCTTTAATAAGTCAGAACCTACACATTTTTTTAACTCCATCAATACAGTATCATTTGGCATTGATCGGGGTTTTGCAATACCAAACCCCCAGGCTTCCACCAATGGAAGAATAGTTATATCAAACAATCCACTTGTTTCTTTATTTACTTCTATCGATTTTCTAAATACTGTTTTAAAGTATTTATCCATCTCAATCCCCCTATCAGACCGGTTAAATGCATTGATCAATGATTGTTGATCATATAAGGAAAGAGATTGATTTATCCGGGTCAATAGTTCCTCAATCTGAGACTTTGTAACGAAACTATCTTTTGCATAATAAATAACAGAATAAGTGGTACCCTGGGCAAAGCCGGTTATATGTATCTTTTTCCACTCCTTATCCGGCGAGGCTGATAGAAAAACTGATATAATTAAAACTGAAAATATCCTCATACAACCCGTAAACTTATTTTGTGATCAAAAAACAATATCGAAGCAGTTTTCTTTCAAAATCAAATCCTGTTGTAGCTTTTGTAATATCTTTTATAGCACTTGCTGTAATTTCTTTTTCATTCAGTTTGAAATCGATCTTATTGGTACTGAAATAAAGCTTCCCGCCTTGTTGCAAAGAATTCATACAAACATTGATCATCCCAACATGATCTTTCTCTATATCCATAAAGTCATCCATCCGTTTACTGTTACTGAATGTAGGCGGGTCAAGCACAATAATATCAAAATGATTTTCAGGCAAAGTTTTTATGAATTGCATCACATCAGCATGCACAAACCTGTATTTTAATGGATCATCAAACCCATTAAGTTGCATATTTCTTTGCGCCCATGCAAGGTATGTTTTGGAAAGATCAACAGTAACCACTTCTACAGCGCCACCTGCAGCCACATAAACTGAAAATGATCCGGTATAAGCAAAGAGATTCAGCACCTTTTTATCCTTGCTTTGTTCCCTGACCATTTGCCGGGTAAGCCGATGATCCAGGAATAGCCCCGTATCCAGGTAGTCCTTTAGATTAACAATAAATTTCAACCCATTTTCTTCAACGATAAACTCTTCTCCCTTCTCATCATGCTGCTTGTATTGGCCAGAACGGCCGGGTTTTCGTTGTCGTAATCTTAAATGAATATCATGGCTGTCAATGGCAATTACTTCGCTCATCACATCCATACTTTTTTGAAGCCATATAGCATGTTGCTCATCGTCCATTCCGTGATGACGCCTGTATTCAGCCACATAGAGTTGCTTATTATATAACTCAATACAAAACGGGAATTCAGGAAGATCATGATCATAGATCCTATAACAGGTGATATTTTGCCTTTTCGCCTGCTTATGCAAATGCCGGAACACCTTTACAAGCCTGTTCCTGAACATTGTCATTTTTTCATCCTGCAACTGTAAAAATTTTTACGAAATTAGCTGTTCCGCTCATGTATGCAATCACAGATATAGAAACTACAGGAGGTTATGCTGCCGCCCATGGTATAACTGAAATATCTGTACATGTTTTTGATGGCGAAAAAGTGATCGATAAGTTTGAAACACTGATCAATCCCCACCAACCTATTCCAAAGTATATACAAGCTATGACTGGCATTTCAGATGCGATGGTGGCCAATGCCCCCTCTTTTGAAGAAATTGCTGAAAAACTGGATACCTTATTCCGGGATAAGATCTTTGTAGCCCATAGCGTAAACTTTGATTATAGCTTTATTAAAAGCCATCTCAAAGCCAGTGGATACGACCTTGATTGCCCAAAACTTTGTACTGTCCGACTGAGCAGGAAAATATTCCCCGGTCTACCCTCTTATGGACTTGGGAACCTATGCCAGTCATTAGACATATCAATTAATAACAGGCACAGGGCTGGTGGAGATGCTGCAGCTACTACGGAACTGTTTCAGCTTTTACTTGAAAATGACACCGAAAAATATATTGAAAACAGTTTAAAAAGGAATTCTAAAGAATCAATCCTTCCACCAAACGTCCCTAAAGAACAGTTTGAAAAACTGCCATATTCTCCCGGTGTGTATTACTTCCATAACGAAAAGGGCAAAGTTGTTTATGTAGGGAAAGCTAAAAATATCCGTTACAGGGTAAACAGTCATTTCAGTAATAACTCTGAAAGCAGGCAAAAGCAAAATTTTATGCGGTATGTACATCGCATCAGTTTTGAATCCTGTGGAACAGAATTGATGGCGGCTATTCTTGAATCAATAGAAATTAAGAAAAGATGGCCGGCGTTCAATTCTTCTCAAAAAAGATGGGAGGATATCTATGGCATATTTCTTTATGAAGATCAGAATGGTTATTTAAGACTTGCTATTGATAAGAACAGAAAAAGACTTAATCCTGTTCATAGCTTTCACTACCTGGTAGATGGCCATGCTGTTTTGAGAAAATTAATAAGAGACTTTGACCTATGTCCAAAACTATGTTTTATGCAAAGAGATGATCAGCCCTGCGCTGAAAATGAGGAAACTAATTGCAAAGGAGCTTGTATACAAAAAGAAAGTGCTGCAAAATATAATAAGCGGATCGAAAAGGCTGTTGCTTCCCTCCAGGTACAACCCAGTTTTGCTATTATTGATACCGGACTAAACGGGAATGATGTATCCTGTATCCTTGTATCTGAGGGTAAATTTTACGGCATGGGCTATTTGCCGGAGATCCCTGAAACTGTTTCTCCCGAAATGTTAAAACCCCAATTAACCATTTACAGGGAAAATAGCTTTATACGCAACCTTATTTTTGGATATGCGTCAAGATATCCTGAAAAGGTCACTTTTTTTGATGAAAGTTATTTACATGCCAGGTAGAAGATATCTGACCACCATTCTTTATTTTCGCAACTTAATTTTTTAGTTTATATGAAAAGATTGATAATTACAGCCCTATGTTTCGCATCGTTAGGAGTATCACAGGCTCAGCAAACTGATTCCAGCGGAAACCCTGTTTTAAAGAACTTTGATGATTCGGTAAGTTACTGCGTTGGTATCAGCGTCGCTAATTTCTACAAACAACAAGGTGTAAAAGAGTTGAACACAACATTGGTTTCAAAAGCAGTGAATGATATCCTTTCCGGGAAAGCATCGCTGATCGGGGACAATGAAGCCAATACGATATTGAATAATTTCTTTTCCAGGTTACAGGCTGAAAAGTCTAAGTCTACCATTGAAGCAGGTGAAAAGTTCCTTGCTACAAATAAAATGCGACCAGAAGTAAAGATAACTGCAAGTGGCCTCCAGTACGAAGTTATTAAAGAGGGAACAGGAATAAAGCCATTGGCTGCAGATACATTTGTTTGCAATTACCGCGGAACATTTGTTGACGGTAAACAATTTGATGCATCGTATGACAGGGGCGAACCTCTTATTTTGCCGGTAACATCTGTTATAAAAGGATGGACGGAAGGTTTGCAACTTATGCCTGTAGGGTCAAGATATAAATTCTACATCCCCTATCAATTAGGATATGGCGCCTATGATTATGGCAGCATTCCGGGTGGATCGGCTCTGATATTTGATGTAGAATTGCTGGATGTAAAAAAGAAGAATCCATAGTATTGATCATAAAGACATTCATTCAGAGCGGCATATTTTATGACCGCTCTTTTTTTTGAATGATCTCTTTGGCCCAGCCTAGTGCTTTTTCAAATTGTTCTGACTCGGTAAGATTACTGTTATCCAGAATAACCGCATCATCTGCCTTTCTGAGTGGACTTATTTCACGGTTTGAATCTATATAATCCCTCATTTCCAGGTTATTCTTCACTTCTTCAATACTGATATTGGGATTCTTCGGATATAGTTCTTTAAATCGTCTTTGCACCCGGATAGCATTATCAGCGGTCATAAAGATCTTTAACTCCGCAGCAGGGAACACTACAGTGCCAATATCCCTTCCATCCATGACGATCCCCTTACCTTTTCCCAACTTTTTCTGTTGCCTGACTGCAAATTCCCTCACTTCTTTTATGGCTGCCACCTCGCTTACTTTTTCGGCAATGATCAGGTCCCGGATAAGATATTCTACATTCTCTCCATTCAGGTATATTTCGCTTTTATTACTGGCTGGATTAAAGATGAACTCCAGGCTGATATTTTCCAAAGCGTTGATCACTTCCTGTTTTTTCTTAAAGTCAATATTGTTACGAAGAAAATAAAGGGTAATAGCCCGGTACATGGCACCACTATCCACATAGATATACCCCAATACTGCTGCCAGTTGTCTTGCTAATGTACTCTTACCGCAGCTTGACCAGCCATCTATTGTTATTACAATCTTGCTTGACATATAATAAAGCAAAAATAAAAAAGCCCTCCCGAAAAAAAAGGAGGGCCTGGATCTTTAAAATTATTTATTATGCACTGGACTTCTCTTCTGCATTCTTTTGAAAAGTGAAGGTGAGCTTGGTATTCTCCTTATCTACATCAGCTTCCAGTTTATCGCCTTGTTTCACATTCATATTCAGTATCTCTTCTGCCAGCGGATCTTCCAGGTATTTTTGAATAGCCCTGTGTAATGGCCTTGCACCAAACTGTACATCATAGCCCTTATCCGCAAGGAATGATTTCGCATTTTCTGTCAACTCAAGACTAAATCCAAGATTCTCGAGGCGTTTCATCACACCTTTCATCAGGATATCTATGATGTTGAAAATATTCTCTTTCGAAAGGCTGTTAAATATCACAACATCATCTATCCTGTTCAAAAATTCAGGAGAGAAGGTTTTCTTCAAAGCCTTTTCAATAACGGCTTTATTAGCTTCATCTTCATTCTCCACCCTGGAGCTAGTGGCAAATCCTACACCATCACCAAAGTCTTTCAACTGACGTACACCAATGTTTGATGTCATGATGATAAGCGTATTCTTAAAATCAACTTTTCTGCCAAGTCCGTCAGTTAATTGGCCATCATCCAATACTTGCAATAAAATATTATAAATATCGGGGTGTGCTTTCTCGATCTCATCCAGCAACACCACACTATAAGGCTTACGTCTTACTCTTTCAGTTAATTGACCACCCTCTTCATAACCTACGTATCCCGGAGGGGCACCGATCAACCTGCTCACTGTAAACTTCTCCATATACTCACTCATATCAATTCTAATGAGTGCTTCCTCTGAATCAAACATGTGTCTTGCCAATGCCCGGGCCAACTCAGTTTTACCTACGCCGGTGGGACCAAGGAATATAAATGTCCCGATCGGTTTTTTAGGGTCTTTAAGCCCTACACGGTTACGCTGGATCGCTTTTACAACTTTACCGATGGCCTCATCCTGCCCTATTACCATTCCCCTCATATCATCAGCCATTTTCTTCAGCTTCTCAGTTTCAGCCTGAACCATCCGCTTAACAGGGATGCCTGTCATCATGCTGATCACTTCTGCGATATCTTCCTCACCTATAGGATAACGTTTATGCTTGCTTTCTTCTTCCCACTGATTTTTGGCCTTTTCCAGGTCTTCCTGGAGTCTCTTTTCTGTATCTCTTAAAGAAGCTGCCTCTTCAAACTTCTGGCTTTTTACAACCTTGTTTTTTTCATTCTTTACATCTTCGATCTTCCCTTCTAGATCAACAATATTCTGAGGCACATTAATATTCTTCAGGTGTACCCTTGCCCCAACTTCATCCATCACATCAATAGCTTTGTCGGGCAATAGCCTGTCAGTAATATACCTGTCACTTAATTTCACGCAGGCATCAATAGCTTCATTATCATAATTCACATTATGATACTCTTCATATTTTGATTTGATATTGTTGAGAATCTGAATTGTATCATCCACACTTGGCGGATCCACCATTACTTTCTGGAAGCGCCGATCCAATGCTCCATCCTTTTCAATATACATACGATATTCATCAAGGGTAGAGGCACCGATACATTGCAATTCTCCTCTCGCCAGCGCCGGTTTAAATATATTGCTTGCATCTAACGAACCACTGGCCCCACCAGCACCTACAATGGTATGCATTTCATCAATAAAGAGGATCACATCCCGGTTCTTTTCCAGTTCGTTCATGATGGCCTTCATTCTTTCTTCAAACTGGCCCCTGTATTTCGTTCCTGCCACTAACGCAGCAAGATCAAGGGAGATGACTCTTTTATCAAAAAGGACTCTTGACACTTTCCTTTGAACGATCCGGAGTGCCAAACCTTCTACAATTGCAGTTTTACCCACACCCGGCTCACCGATCAAAATAGGGTTATTCTTTTTTCTCCTGGAAAGTATTTGGGAAACTCTTTCGATCTCTTTCTCACGGCCAACAATGGGATCCAATGCACCCAGATCGGCCATCTTAGTAATGTCACGGCCAAAATTATCCAGTACAGGAGTTTTGCTTTTTACATTCCCCTGCTTGCCCCCTGGTTTTGAAGACGAATATTTTCTTTCCTCCTCAAAATCCTCTTCATTCTCATCAGAATATTCTGCTCTTGGATCATTTGATTTTACAATGCCTAATTCCTGGCGGAAAATATCATAGTCAACATCAAACTGGTTAAGTATTTGTGTGGCTACGTTCTCTTTATTCTTGAGTATAGATAACATCAGGTGTTCTGTTTCAACTGTGGCGCTTTTTAATGCTTTTGCCTCCAGAACAGTTACCCTGATCACTTTCTCGGCCTGTTTTGTTAACGGAAGGCTGTTAATATTTGCTATGTTTTTGCCTGTTTTATCCTTTACAGCCAGTTCTATTTCTTTACGCAATTCATACAGATCCACATTAAAACTCTTAAGTATTCGTACGGCGGTATTATCTCCTTCCCGGATAAGCCCAAGCAATAAGTGTTCGGTGCCGATAAAGTCGTTCCCGAGCCTTAAAGCCTCTTCCCTGCTGAAGGAAATTATTTCCTTTACCTGTGCTGAAAAATTATTATCCATATTAGATAATTGGTTGTGTTACAATATTAATAAATAAATCTGGTACGGGTCAATCTCTAATTATAAACGGAATGTTGATAATTTAAGTTGTTCTGTCAGGTCTCTTTTATCAATTTCCCTTTTTAATCCCGAAATCACAAACAAGTACTTTATGCAGGTCAAAACTGATACCAAAGAGAAATTTCATGTCATCACGGTTGCCGAACCCAACCTTTCTGCTACAATGACAGATAAAATGGAAGAATGTTTATTGCCCTACTTGCAAAATGACGTTAAAAATCTGGTAGTATCCCTAAAGGAAACTACGGACATTGATATGGCAGCTGCAGAAAAACTGGTTCAGATCCAGCATAAGTTCTATGAAGGAAATGCATCATTTGTTATTTGTGAGGTTCAAAAGAATGTGGAAGATTTCCTCGACAAGGCCGACCTGCTTGAAATGATGAATATCACACCTACTGAAAGTGAGGCATGGGATATAGTCCAGATGGAAGAAATAGAAAGAGAATTTATGGCAGGTGATGAGTAAAGGCATGCCGACCCGGCACTGTTTACCATAAAAGTTTTCCTATTTTCGTAAAAAGACTATTTGCTTATTACTGCTAACCTGCCTGCATGCTCGCTGTCACTATTTTAGGAAATAACTCTGCTGTACCTGCATTTAACCGCCACCCTACCAGCCAGGTTGTAACGCAGGACGGAACCAACTACCTGGTGGATTGCGGAGAAGGCACCCAGATCCAATTGATCAATTATAAGATCCGGCGCAGCAAGATCTCACACATTTTCATATCACATCTTCACGGGGACCATTATTTTGGCCTGGTGGGTCTGATCAATACACTTAGTCTTTTAAGCCATCAGCAACCCCTGCATGTATTTGGCCCTTCACCACTTCGAGAGATCATTGAAATGCAATTAAGAGTTGCTGATACAAAAATTTGCTACCCCCTTCACATTTATCATATCAATGAAGCAGCTACTTTGCTGGATAACGATAAGCTAACTGTAAAATGCTTCCCGACCAACCATAGAATAGAATGTTATGGTTTCTCGTTCCAGCAAAAAAAGAGGCCCCGTAAACTGCTGCCTGAAAAAGCTAAAGAATATGAAATTCCTTCTTCTTTTTACGAACGTCTTTGCAAAGGAGAAGATTATATTAAAAAAGACGGTAGCATTGTTACGAATGACCTGGTAACTGAAACTGCTGACCCCGGGGCTAAGTATGCGTTTTGTGCCGATACGAAATATGATGAATCTATCCTGCCCCATATCCAGGGCTTTGATATGATCTATCATGAAACCACTTACCTGGACAATCTTCGGGAAAGAGCAATACTGCGTTTTCATAGCACTACAAAACAAGCGGCCGAAATAGCACAAAAAGCCGGAGTTAAAAAATTACTGATCGGCCACTTCAGCAGTAAATACGATACTTTGGAAGAATTTGAAAGAGAAGCAAGAGAAGTTTTTGAGAACACAGAACTAGCAAGGGAAGGAGTTTGCTACAAGGTTTAAGTTTTAGTTTTTGCCTTTCATCAACCAATAATAAAATTCCGGAAATTCATTCCGCCAGGTAGTCTCATTATGTTTCCCGTTCTCGTTGATTATGATCTGTAACCTTGCCTTAGATACTTCTTTCAAACTGTTATACGCTTCTTGCATATCAGCAACCATCTCATCACTTTCCTGCTTCCCAGCATAGAAATATATTTTCCCTTTTACTCTTTTCCCGTATTCTTTAGTGTAGTTCTGTATTTCCGGGTTTACCCAAAATGCCGGTGAAAACACTCCGGCACCACCAAAAACTTTCGGGTATTTCAGGATGGCATACATGGAGATCAATCCGCCCATTGAACTTCCGGCAATGAAAGTGTTTTGCCTGTTCTTTTTAGTTCTGTAATGTTTGTCGATGTAAGGTTTTAAATCTTTGACAATGAATTCCAGGTATTCAGGGCCTTCGGCCTTTCCAAACCTCTCTGTACCATAAGGACTGTATTCGTTGATCCTTCTGTTACTATTATCTATCGCTACAACAATACAGGTAGTAAGAGAAGTTGTATCCAAAAACTCATCTATTCCCCATTCACCCGCATAGGAAGTAGTATCCTCAAAAATATTTTGTCCGTCATGCATATATAAAACAGGAAACCGGGCTGTTGTGGTACTATAATTCTCCGGCAGATAGATCCATATTCTTCTTTTTCGGTTCAGATGTGGAATATAAAAAGCAGTATCCATGATCTGAACATGCCTGCTTGCCGTACTTGTTTTGGGTTTTGCAGCAATATTATCCGCCCATGCTTCAATATCAACCAGGATGGTTGTATCTCTTTCAACCTTTAGCACTCTATTGGCGATCATACTGCCATCCTTGTTGCATTCTACTTTATCCCATCCTCCACGGGTGATCTTAAACTCATATAATCCCGGCTGTAATTTTAGGGTAAAAAAATATTCTCCGTCACTGTTTTTCGAAAACCGATATTGTTCGTCTTTGGGATTCCAATTGTTGAAGGAGCCAGCGACATAAAGGGAATTGCCCGGATTGTTTACAGGCAAAGTTTTGATTTCAATATTCACTTTTTGAGCAGCTAATAATGACACAAAAAGTGAAAGAAAAAGAAGATGGGTAAGCCTTAGCATTTATAAAGAAAAATATTCTGAGATCAAACTGTTTTCATCAGTTCCTTTATCTTCTGATGATGCTTCTCACTCACCGGCCAAACAGGTAAACGGAAAGTATTTTGACAGAGCCCCATCTCAGACAAATAAGCTTTTACACCACTGGGACTTCCTTCTGCAAACATAGAAGCAATAATATCAATATATCTGTAGTGCAACTTCTGAGCCGCTGTAAAATCACCTTTTAAACAAAGTCTCACCATTTCCCCATATTCTGCCGGGTATGCATTGGCAACCACGGATATCAATCCCTCTGCACCCGCAGCGATCATTTGCAAAGTGATAGGATCATCACCACTGATGACCATAAAATCATCAGGCTTGTTCTTGATGATCTGGTTGATCAGGTTAAAATCGCCGCTGGCTTCTTTGGTGGCAAAAATGTTCTTTAATTCATGGGCGATACGTAATTGCGTTTCAGCAGTTACACTCATACCCGTTCTGGAAGGAACATTATACATGATGATGGGCAATGGCGTAGCCGCATTTAATGCTTTATAATGCTGGAAAATACCTTCCTGGTTTGGCTTGTTGTAATAAGGACTTACAGAAAGAATGGCATCATATCCCGAAAGGTCAAAAGTTTTAAAACCGTGGATCACTTCTGTTGTATCATTACCTCCAATACCGGCTACCAATGGCACTCTCCCGGCTACTTTTTCTTTGACAAAAGAAAAAACCTGTTGTTTCTCTTCTCCATGAATAGTAGCGCTTTCGCCGGTGGTACCCAATGCCACCAGGTATTCTACCTTACCCTTGATCCAGAATTCGATAAGGTTTTCAAAACTCTTCCAGTCAATACTTCCATTTGAATCAAAAGGCGTTACGATGGCTATTCCGGTGCCTGTGAACTTTTCCCTGAGCGACATTGAAATTTTTATTTATTATTTGAAAAGACAGCAATTATTTGTGTTGGACTTAAACCTCTTCCCAGAAACCCATTTTGCCAAACTTCTCAATCCGCTTTTCAATTCTCTCTTCAGGGGTCTGATTTTTAAGCTCTTGTAAAACCGGTTTAAGATATTCTTTTAAGATGTTGGCGGCTTCATCATAATCCCAATGAGCCCCACCAATTGGTTCGGGAATAATACCTTCTATCAGTCCAAAACCCAGCATTTTATCGGCAGTCAGTTTTAATTGCTCAGCAGCTATCTCTTTTTTATCCCAGCTACGCCACAAAATGGAGGAACAGCTTTCAGGGCTTATCACCGTATACCAGGTATTTTCCATCATGTATACCCTATCTCCCACACCGATACCTAAAGCACCCCCACTGGCTCCCTCACCAATGATCACACATATTACAGGTACTTTCAGCCTTATCATCTCATATATATTCCTGGCAATAGCCTCGCCTTGCCCTCTTTCCTCAGCCTCTAAGCCGGGATAAGCGCCGGGTGTATCAATGAGTGTAACAACAGGTTTATTAAACTTTTCAGCCAGTTTCATCAACCTGAGCGCCTTTCTGTAGCCTTCAGGGTTGGCCATACCAAAATTCCTCATCTGGCGCATTTTGGTATTGATACCTTTCTGTTGCCCGATAAGCATGACTGTTTCACCATCAATAGAAGCAAACCCACCTATCATTGCCTTGTCATCTTTCACATTTCTATCCCCATGAAGCTCCAAAAATTCATCAGTCATTTTATCTATGTACTTCATCGTATACGGCCTGTCCGGGTGGCGGCTAAGCTGTACCCTCTGCCAGCTGGAAAGGTTTTGGGTGATCTCCTTCCTCTTTTCTATAATATTCTCTTCCAACCGGCTGATCAGGTCAGTCATGTCGATCTTCGTCTTGTCCTGGCGGTTCCTGGCCACCTCGATCTCATCGATCAGATCCTTGATCGGCTTCTCAAAATCCAGAAATTGTCTGTTGACATTTGTTGGCATAAGTAAAATATGTGGCGGCTAAATTAAGCATTAAATGCTTATGTGAACTTTTCCTCATAATAGCTGATTTTCAGTGGATAAATAGCCGAAAAACTTTTGGTTGAGAATTGAAGCAGAGCTATCTTTGCCGTCCTGAAAAATGGCTCGGGTTACGGATCATTTTAAGGAATTGGATCGGTAGTTCAGTTGGTTAGAATGCCGCCCTGTCACGGCGGAGGTCGCGGGTTCGAGTCCCGTCCGGTCCGCAAAAACTAAAATCGTAAAACTGCCCTTGAGATTATTATTCATCGGGCAGTTTTTTATTTAACAGCAAGTAAAAAATTACTGCCAGTTAAAATCGAATTATTATTATGAAAAATCGTCGGGTTAAAGGCTTCTATCTGTTACTTTCATCAGTATTTCTTACACTTCTTCAATTACCATTTTCAATAGCAAAATCTGCTGCCGGTTCAAAGATGCACATTAAAACATCTGTACATGATTCAGATGCAGTGAACATGTTTCTTAATCCTGAAGTAATAGAAGGAGATCGTTCTGTTTATGATAGTCTACACTTAAGTCTTAAAGGTCTGAGTAAGGAAGCCTATGAATATGCAAAGAAAGGGCTTGAGTATCTATTAGAAAAAGGCGAAAAATTAAGCAGCTCAGTAATCTCTATTATTGATTTTAGTTTACCCAGTAATCAAAAAAGATTATTTGTTATCGATCTTGAAAACTACCGGTTGTTATTTAACACATATGTTGCACATGGAAGAAATACCGGCCGTGAGTGGGCAACTTCATTTTCTAACCAGAGCCAGTCTTATAAAAGCAGTCCGGGTTTTTACAAAACTGCTGAGACCTACCAGGGAAAGAATGGATACTCATTGAAACTTGAAGGATTGGAAAGAGGTATCAATGATAATGCCTATAACAGGGGGATTGTCATTCATGGCGCAGAATATGTATCTCAATCTCTTGCCAATGCACAGGGCTATATCGGACGTAGCCAGGGATGCCCTGCTGTACCTGTTCAGGTAAGCAGACCTATCATCAACACAATTAAAGATGGATCAGTTGTCTTTATTTATCATCCTTCATATATCAGCAGGTCTGCATTGTTGAATTGACCCTTTCTGTTCATAACTATATCTTCAGCTGCATTCCTCAGTAATTATATTTGCAGGTTAATATACTTATATGCTTAAAGTTGGTGTTTTTGGAGCAGGTCACCTGGGCAAATTCCATCTTAATAACTGGAAAGAAATAGCCGATACTGAGATCGTTGGCTTTTTTGATCCCAATGATGATACTGCAATAGAGGTAGCCGAAAAATACCAGATCCCCCGCTTTCTTGATGCAGCCCTGTTAATTGAAGCATGTGATGCAATAGATGTTGCCGCCCCTACCAATTTTCATTTTGAAATATGTGAGGCTGCTATTAAAAAAGGAAAACATGTTTTTGTAGAAAAGCCATTAGCCAATACAATGACAGAAGCAAGATCATTGGTAAAGCTTGCTGCAGAATCAGGCATAAAATTCCAGGTAGGACATGTAGAGAGATTTAATCCTGCTTACCTCGCTGTTCAGGAATTAGAACTAAATCCCATGTTCATTGAGGTTCACAGGCTGGCACAATTCAATCCCAGGGGTACAGAAGTAAGTGTGATACTGGATCTCATGATACATGACATTGACATTATTCTGAGTATTGTAAAGAGTGATGTGAAATCAATATCTGCAAGTGGCGTGGGCGTAATGACAGAAACACCTGACATTGCAAATGCCCGGATAGAATTTGATAACGGCTGTGTAGCGAACCTCACCAGCAGCAGGATCTCCATGAAGAAGATGCGTAAAATGAGGTTATTTCAAAAAGATTCTTATATCGGGATCGATTTTCTCAATAAAAAAACAGAGATCATCAAACTCAAAGAATCAGGTGATTCAAATGTTTTTGCTTTTGATATTGAAACTCCCGGAGGCAAAAAAACGATCGCTATTGCAAACCCCGTGATACCTGAGGTCAATGCGATCCGCCGGGAATTGGAAGAATTCAAAGATGCCATCATCAACAATACAAAAACCATTGTTTCCGAAATGGATGGACTGATGGCGATGGATGTAGCCCACCAGATATTGGAAAAAATAGGCACTAATATTTTAGAACATTAATGACCAGTGGTAAAAAAATATCTTATGTATGGTATGTTTTTACAGACTTTCTCACTGCAGCGATAGCCTGGTCAATTTTTGTATTTGTTCGTAAATGGATATTGCAAAATACATTTCCTGAGGCTGATGATATCCAGATCACTCCCCGCTTTTGGTTCAGCGTTCTATTTATTCCCTTGGGATGGATCATGCTGTATGCTTTAGCAGGAACCTATACCAGCCTTTATAAAAAGTCAAGACTATTTGAATTCACCAGAACATTCATCTGTACGCTGATCGGTTGTGTTGTATTATTCTTCGTTTTATTACTTGACGATGTTGAAGACACTTACAGTTATTACTATAGCGCTTTCATCGCATTATTCCTGATACATATCTCAATAACATTTGCCGGCAGGCTCATTCTATTGAATAAAATAAAAAGTCAGTTACTCAGCGGCAAAGTATGGTTCAATACTTTACTGGTAGGAGAATATGATCAAAATCTTCAGATATATAAACAAACTCAAAAAAGCTTAAAAGAAAGCGGCTACAAATACATTGGTCACCTGCTACCTGACAACAATACTAATCATGTAAATGGGATTCCACTCCCCTGTGAAGGTAGTTATGCTGACCTGGAAGATGTTATTGACAGTAAACAAATATCACTTGTGGTACTGTCTATGAGTAAAGGTGAAAAAGAATTGCTTGAAAGCATGATAAACAGGCTGAGTGAAAAAGATGTTGAAATAAAAATTCAGCCGGATACGCTGGATATTTTATCCGGGTCTGTAAAAACAAGTAACGTATTAGGCGCTGTGCTGATTGACCTGAAAACCGGTTTGATGCCTGACTGGCAATTACACATCAAAAGGTTGATCGATGTATTCGCTTCATTAACCGGTTTGGTTATTTTATCCCCTCTATTGTTGTATGTTGCGATCAGGGTAAAGCTTTCTTCCCCCGGGCCTATTATCTATTCACAGGAAAGAATTGGTTTTAAAGGAAAGCCCTTTATCATGTATAAATTCCGATCCATGTACGTTGATGCAGAAAAAGATGGCCCGGCACTTTCATCAAAAGAAGATCAGCGCATTACAAAGTGGGGCAAAGTGATGAGGAAATGGCGGATTGATGAATTACCTCAATACTGGAATATCCTGAAAGGTGAAATGAGCCTGGTGGGGCCAAGACCTGAACGCAGATTTTATATTGACCAGATCACTTCAAGAACTCCTTACTACAAGTACCTGTTGAAAGTAAAACCCGGACTTACCAGCTGGGGTATGGTACAATTTGGATATGCAGAGAATGTGGATGAGATGATAGAAAGAAGCCGGTATGATTTATTATATATCGAAAACATTTCACTGGCACTTGACCTTAAGATCATGCTTCATACACTACGCATTATATTCAAAGGCAAAGGCAAATAGACAAATGATTTCTTATGTGATACAATGAAATATCAGGATTAGAGTTTATTTTTGAATAAACCCTGTTCTGGTGAAAACCTATCTGCTACTTTTTTTACAAATAACATTTCTGAATTTATACTCCCAAGAAAATTACTGGCAACAAAATGTCGACTATACGATCGACGTATCGCTTAATGATAAAGAGCATAGTTTAACCGGGTTTGAAACTATAACATACACCAATAATTCACCTGACACATTAAAATTCATCTGGTTCCATTTGTGGCCCAATGCCTATAAAAATGATAAGACAGCATTCAGCGATCAACTGCTGGAAAACGGGAGTACCCGTTTCTATTTTTCTTCAAAAGAAGAAAAGGGATATATTAACCGGCTTGATTTTAAAGTAAATAATATCACTGCTTCAACAGAAGACCATCCGGAACATATTGATATTATAAAACTAATTCTTCCTTCTCCATTACCACCGGGGCAAAAGGCGGTTATCACCACTCCTTTTCATGTAAAACTACCTTTCAATTTTTCCCGTGGCGGCCATGACGGGCAAAGCTACCAGGTAACGCAATGGTTCCCTAAACCGGCAGTTTATGATAAAAACGGATGGCATCCCATGCCCTACCTTGACCAGGGTGAGTTTTATAGTGAGTTCGGAGACTTTACCGTAAACATCACAGTTCCGGAGAATTATGCTGTAGCAGCAACAGGTGAGTTGCAAAACACTGACGAAAAGAACTGGATTGCATCCAGGGCAAACTTTAGATGGGAACCTGAAACACAAAAACAAAAGAACACATACGGCCAAGTAAAAAAGGTGACTAAACAATTCCCTGAATCAGCCGAAGCGACAAAGACCTTACAATACATTCAAAAGAATGTCCATGATTTTGCATGGTTTGCGGATAAACGTTTTACCGTGCAGCAGGATACGCTTCAGCTTCCTTCAGGAAGGATAATCGATATCTTTTCATTCTATACCCACTATCAATATACTTCCTGGGAAAATGCGGTACAATCAGCTAAAAATGCTGTGTTGCTTTATTCAGAACTGGTTGGAGAGTACCCCTATAATACAGTAAGCGTTGTGGAAGGTCCCGAAGGTTATAACGGGGGCATGGAATATCCAACCATTACCTTGATAGCCCCAAGTGCTGATGTAAAAATGCTTGATAAGATCATTGTTCATGAAGTTGGGCATAACTGGTTTTACGGAATTCTTGGCAGCAATGAACGAAAATATCCCTGGATGGATGAAGGCATTAACAGCTATTACGATGCCCTGTATGATTCAATAAAAAATAATAAGACACTGGCGCTGGAAAAACTGTTGATCAAAACAAAAGCAATCACAAAAACTGATCAGCCTATTAGTTCAACTTCAGAAGAATTTAGCCCCATTAATTATGGGCTGATCGCTTATTCAAAAACAGCCTGGTGGTTACAATATCTCAGGTCACAGATCGGAACAGAAGCTTTCAATACAGGGGTGCAACAATATTACCAGCAATGGAAATTTAAACATCCCCAACCGAAAGACTTTAAAAGTTCAATTGAAAAAACAGCAGGGACCCAATTAGATTCTCTTTTTAGTCTTCTAAATAAAAAAGGGACAATTCCTGATCGTAAACCAACAGGAACAAAATTTGCTTTCATTGCCGACATCAGGAAATTCCGGGAGTACGCCAAGAACCCATCTCAAAATTTGATCACATTTGGTCCTGCAATTGGACGTAACTATTACGACAAGTTTATGGTCGGGGCTTTTATAACCAATTTAAAATTACCTCCTTCCGCTTTTAATTTCTTTGCGGCGCCTCTATATGCTACCGGTTCAAAAAAACTAACAGGCCTGGCAATGGGCATGTATAGTTTATATCCAGACAATATTTTTCAAAGAGTTGATATCGGCGTCAATGCTTCATCATTTAGTGCTGACCTCTATACGGATGCTGACGGGAAAAAGGTATTCACAGGGTTCAGAAAAATATCCCCCTCTGTAAGATTTACATTTCGAAGTGACGATCACAGGAGCCACATCCGAAGATATATTTCATTCAGAAGTTATTTTATCGGGGAGGATGGTTTGCACTTCTTCCGGGATACTGTTATTACTGGTGTTGACACCAGCATCAGCACCAAATACAATGTTATAAAAAGTAACAGGACATTGAATCAACTCAAATTTGTTATTGAAAATAACAGAGTATTGTATCCCTACCGCGGAGAATTTAAAATTGACCAGGGCGCTGATTTTATAAGACCTGCCTTTACCGGAAAATACTTTTTTAATTACCCAAAGCAAGGCGGTTTGACAGTAAGGCTTTTTGCCGGTAAGTTTTTTTACACAGGTGCCAAAACGAGCAACAAACAATTCCAGACAGATAGATATCATCTGAATCTTACAGGAGCAAATGGATATGAAGATTATACTTATAGCGACTATTTTGTCGGCAGAAATGAGTTTGATGGTTTAGCCAGCCAGCAGATCATGGAAAGAGACGGCGCTTTTAAAGTAAGAACAGACCTGTTGGCAGACAAAGTAGGAAAAACAGATGACTGGTTGGTTGCCGTTAATTTTAGCACCAGTATACCAGGAAGCATCAATCCCTTAAGCCTGCTACCGGTTAAAATACCTTTGAACATTTTTTTAGATATCGGCACTTATGCGGAGTCATGGAAGCAGGGTTCTGAAGAAGACCGTTTCTTATTTGATGCCGGTCTTCACATTCCTTTGTTTCGTCAGTTAATTAATATTTACATCCCATTAGTGTACAGCCCGGTGTTCAAGGACTATATCCAATCAACTTCATCAAAGAAGGAACGTTTGTGGAAAAAGATCTCTTTTTCCATTAATATTTCTGATTTCAACTTCCGGAGAGTTGGGCCCGGTCTTTTGTTTTAAATGACTGTAAGTAACACTATAAAGCATTTAAGCCGAAAAGAGATCGATGAGGATCGGTGGAACAAATGCATTGACCAATCTGATAACGGATTGATATACTCTCATACATATTACCTTGACTGTATTACTCCAGGCTGGGAAGCCTTGATCCTGAACGATTATGAAGCTATAATGCCACTACCCTGGAGAAAAAAATGGGGTATCCGATATCTATATCAGCCCTTTCTATTAGCACAGGGCGGTATTATTGGAAAAAATATAAATACATCAATCACTGACCTGTTTATAAGATCGATCCCGACATCGTTCAGGTATATTGACATGATGCTTAATTACGAAAACGAAACGGACGATTTTACTGATCATATTCAGTTAAGAAAAAATCTTGTGCTAGACCTGGGCAACGAATACGAATCTCTGTACAACAATTACAACACAAATACCAAAAGAAATATCAAAAAGGCAATTGAATACGGTTGTACTATTCAAAGTGAAGTTGATATTGAGAAGGTGATTGATCTTACCGAACTCCAACTTCAGAAAAAAGATAAAAGTCTGAAAGATAATACCACCCGGTTCAGGTCCTTATTTGCCAACTTAAAAGCAAAAGGGATGACAAAAGTTTACGGAGTTTCTTCAGGACAAAAACTTATCTCATCTGCAGTTTTTTTTATTGATAAAAAAAGAGCTTATTATATTCTTGTCGGTAATCATCCAGATAGTAAGACATCCGGTGCATCTCATTTACTGATCGATAGTTTTATTAAAGATCATGCTACAAAGCCATTATTGCTTGATTTTGAAGGGTCAGATATACCCGGCCTGGCAAACTTCTATAGCGGGTTCGGAGCAGAGGGTCAACCTTATCCAGCCCTTACGATCAACAGGCTTCCGTATTATTTAAGATGGCTGAAATAAGTTATTACTTCTTATTTCCTTCTTTCCTGGAGTATTTTTTCTGCGATAAGTAAGTCAACAAGTTTTGTGATCTTGATATTATTTTCATCACCCTGTACAATTGAAACATCAATACCTAAAGCCTCAACCACTGTAGCTTCATCTGTAAAATTTTCCTGGTAATCAACCTCAAATGCTTTTAAAAGAATTGAACTTTGAAACGTTTGCGGGGTTTGTATAAGCAAAACATTATTTCTATTAAATGCTTCAGTCTTATTTTCTTTCCTTAAACGAATACTATCTTTTGATGCAACAGCTGGTATTGCAGAGCCTTTTTGTAAAGCCGTCTTATAACACTCTTTAATTAGTTCAGCCGTTATAAGGCAACGGACCCCATCATGTACAAATACAACAGAATCACTTTTCACTTCAGTTAGCCCATTTTTTACGGAGTGAAAACGGGTCTCTCCACCAGTTACTATTTTTATCCGGACATTGGGGAAATACTTCTTTAATATCTCTTCTCCTGTATCAATATGGCCCTGAGGCAAAACGAGTATTATTTCAATATCACCAAAAGCATCTAAAAAAGCTTGGATAGTATGGTAAATGACAGGCTTGCCATCAAGTGAAATAAACTGTTTGGGAATACCAGTTCCCATTCTAACTCCTGAGCCTCCGGCTACTATGATGGCATATTTATTCACTTATAAATTGCTGTTTCCATTTTCTCTTCATTTCTTACCCCCCTGTACATTCCTTCACTATTAAATACCATAGCTGCATTACCTAAAGCATCTACACCGATCATCCCACCTTCTCCTTCAATCTTAGGTAGCTTTTCATAAACTACCATATCCATTGCCTCTTGTAATGAAAGACCCTTGTACTCCATCAGGCAGCTTACATCATAGGCTGTTACAGCCCGGATAAAAGGCTCGCCATGGCCGGTACAACTGATGGCACAGGTTTTATTATTGGCATAAGTGCCAGCGCCAATGATCGGGCTATCTCCTACCCTTCCAAACTGTTTATTCGTCATTCCTCCGGTACTCGTTGCTGCTGCAATATTTCCAAACTTGTCAAGTGCTACTGCACCCACTGTTCCAAACTTTTTATTCCCTCTTAATACCACATTATGATCCAGCGCCATTTCGCCGCTTTCCTGCATCTGCTTCCACTGTTCGTAACGAAATTGTGAATAGAAGTATTCATCCGACTCGGTCTGAATATTATTGAGCGACGCAAATTCTGCAGCACCCTTTCCATTCAGCATAACATGCTGGCTCTTTGCCATAATCATATAAGCCAGTTCAACGGGGTTTCTGATATTCCTGACGGCGGAAACGGCACCAGCTTTTAATGTACTTCCATCCATGATTGATGCGTCCATTTCCTGGGCGCCATCCGCAGCAAACACTGATCCTCTTCCTGCATTGAACAGAATATTATCTTCTAAGGATTTTGTAGCAGCAAGAACAGCATCTACCGCAGAAGAACCTTTTTCCAATAATGAATAGCCTGCTAATAATGCCTCTTCCAGACCTTTGAGATAAGCAGATTCCATTTCTGCTGTCATATCCTGTGTCCGGATAGTGCCTGCCCCGCCATGTATAACCAATACCTGTTTAGACATATAAGACCTTTATTTATTCAGCAACAGCTCACATTCCTTCAACAACCTATCTTTTGAAATGGCGACTGTTCCTACGTCTTCACAAACCAGTCCGCCTGCAATATTGGCTATTTCAGCTGTAAGCTTTGTATTCTTCGTGGCAGCATAGACCAATGAGGCAACAGCAATAACTGTATCTCCTGCCCCCGACACATCAGTAATATTTCTATAGTGAGAAGGAATGATGAAGCCATCCTTACCTTCCTGGCAAAAAACTCCTTTTTCAGACAATGTTATCAATGAAACTTTATGCTGCAATAGTGCAGTCAGTTCCTCATGGATCCATCCAAGACCTTGCTGGGTCGTATCAGTGGTTATAAGGTTCAAAGCCTCTTTAACTTCTTTTAAGTTAGGCTTAAAAATATCAGCATGCTTATAAGCGAAGAAATTTTTTCTTTTTGGATCAACTGCAGTCAAAATATTTTTTTGCCCGCATAAGGATATTAGGTGGCCAATAATACTTTCTGTTAATACCCCTTTGTTATAATCTTCAAAGATTACAATATCAGGTTTTTGCCTGTCAAATAATTCCTCTGCTTTTTCGACAAATAACTTTTCATCTTCTTCAGACAGATCAGCAGTAACTTCAGCATCGAGCCTCATCATTTGCTGATTGCGGCTAATGATCCTGGTTTTGTTTGTTGTGATCCGTCTTTCACTTCTTAAAACATATTCTGTTCCAATCCCATTTGCCTCCACTAATTCTTTCAACTGAATGGCATCAGCATCATCACCGGTAACAGATAACAGCGATACCTGTGCCCCTAACGATACGCAATTAAGCGCCACATTTCCGGCTCCTCCTATCCTGAACTCTTTTTTATTAAATGAAACAACAGGCACTGGCGCTTCCGGGGAAATTCTCTCAACTGTACCCCACATATAGGTATCCAGCATTATATCCCCGGCAACAACTACCCGTAATGAATTGAAATTTTTGAACAGTTTTTCAAAATCTTCCATACTTAAAAATAGTGGAAATTATTTGGTAAGGGTAGCATTTCTATCTTGAAACACTTAAAGACAAGACTATTTAAATGAAATGAAAGAAGCTATTTTTTTGATTTTTTGTATCGTTCATTCAGCCCTTTTACCAGATCGTCTGTTATATTATAAACCGAATCCTTGTAATAGAAAAGCCCTTGTTCGTAAGAAATGATATAGGAATAGTTCTTTGTTTTATTGTACTCTTTCAGAAACCCTTCGATCATTGATTTTATTTCATTCTGCCTCCGGGTAACCAGGTCTGTGTAATCCTGGTCAAGCTGTGACTTTCTGCTCTTCATCTGATCTTCCAGCTTTCTCATTTCATCGCTGGCCTTCTCCTGGTCTTCTGCCGACATGCCCCCGCTGATCGCCAGGTTCTGATAATGAGTAAACCTTTCCTGGAAATTTTTCCCTAACCTGTCCATCTCGTTGTTGATCTCATTCTCTTTCTTATTCAGTTCAGCTTTTACTTCCTTTACAAGATCAAAATGCACAGAAACAGAGTCCATTTCAAAGTAAGCGATCCGGAAATCCTTATTTACTGCTGACGTATCTCCATCATGGTTGTTCTTAACCGTATTCTTATTGCCATTCTTGCCAAAATACATCACAAGCAAAAAGCCTATGGCAAGAGTTAGCAAAATATTCCAGATCAACAATCCATTTTTCATTCAAACAATTTTAGCAAAATTACTCATCATCATGCTGGCAAATATAGGGATAGCCTATGGATTAACTGTTTATTATGATTTCTCTTTTAACCAGCTTCTTTAGCCAAAAAAATAAGCAGGAATTCCTGCTTATTAAAATGATATTTATGTTTCCCTTTGACCCTTATTCTTCCTCGTCAAACGCCATTACCTCTTTTGTGGTCTGAAGCAACTCATATTCCTCCTTGCTGCCTACAATGATGCTTTCAAAGTCTCTTAGACCAGTACCAGCAGGTATTGGGTGCCCTGTGATCACATTCTCTTTCAGGCCGAGCATTGTATCCGTTTTTCCATTGATAGCTGCGGAAGACAATACTTTGGTTGTTTCCTGGAATGAAGCCGCAGATATCCAGCTTGGTACTCCAAGTGATGCCTTGGTAATACCCAGTAAGGTTGGCGAAGAAGTTGCCGGTTTAGCATCTCTGTATTCAACCGGTTTTTTATCATTCCTCTTTAACATTGAGTTTTCTTCCCTTACTTCTCTCAGGGTTACGATCTGACCTGCACGAAGCTTGCCGCTATCACCAATTTCAGTAACAACTTTCTTATCGTAAATGAAATCGTTCTCTTCTACAAACTCAAATTTATCAACCAGGTCATCTTCCAGAAACCTTGTATCACCCGGGTCAACGATATTCACTTTTCTCATCATCTGGCGAACGATCACTTCAATATGCTTGTCATTGATCTTAACACCCTGCAAGCGGTAAACCTCCTGTATCTCATTCACCACATATTCCTGTACTGCAAAAGGACCCTTAATAGAAAGGATGTCAAAAGGAGCAATTTGTCCATCACTCAAAGAAGAACCAGCTTTTACAAAGTCACCTTCCTGAGCCAGTATCTGGCGGGTAAGTGGAACAAGGTATTTTTTGGTTACTCCGTCTTTCGCTTCAATAATGATCTCACGGTTACCTCTTTTCACAGAACCCATTGAAACCACACCATCAATTTCAGAAACAATGGCAGGATTACTTGGGTTTCTTGCTTCGAATAATTCGGTTACCCTTGGAAGACCACCGGTGATATCTCTTAACTTACCTAATACCCTTGGTATCTTAACAAGTACCTGGCCTGCTTTTACTTCTGAGCCTTCTTCTTTGATAATATGGCTACCTGTAGGTAAGTTGTAAGACTTATCATCTTTTCCTTCAACAATGATCGATGGGATCTTTGTTTTATCCCTTGTTTCGATCACCACTTTTTCACGGTGTCCGGTTTGCTCATCTGCTTCTTCACGATAGGTAACACCTTCAATTACGTTATCGAATTTGAGGATACCATCGATCTCCGCCATGATGACGTTGTTAAATGGATCCCATGTACATATTTTATCTCCCTTCTTGATCTTCTGGCCGTCTTTTACAAACAAAGTGGAACCATAAGGAATATGCATTGTATTTAACAGTCTGTCTGTTTCTACATCGATATTCCTGATCTCACCTGTTCTACCGATAACCACCTGGACTTTATCACCATCATTATTCTCGATGCTTACAGTACGTAAACCATCGAATTGAATGGTACCATCAAATTTGGCGAGTAAAGATGAATCAACTGTTGCTGAACCGGCCACACCACCTACGTGGAATGTACGTAGTGTAAGCTGTGTTCCTGGCTCACCAATTGACTGTGCTGCGATAATACCAACAGCATCCCCTTTCTGAGCCAAATTACCAGAGGCAAGATTTTTACCATAACACTTAACACAAACTCCTCTCTTGCTTTCACAAGTAAGTACCGAACGTATCTCAACGGTCTCAATACCGGCTTCTTCTATTTTTTTCGCTAATTCAGGAGTGATCTCATCTCCTGCTTCAACAATCAGCTGATCGTTTACAGGATTGAATACATCGTGTAATGAAGTACGGCCTTCGATTCTGTCTGACAATGGTTCAATGATATCCTCGTTGTCTTTCAAAGCTGAAGTAGCGATACCTCTTAATGTTCCGCAATCTGGTTCGGAAATAACCACATCCTGTGCTACATCCACCAAACGACGGGTCAGATAACCGGCGTCGGCTGTTTTAAGGGCCGTATCAGCCAGACCTTTACGGGCACCGTGGGTTGAGATAAAGTAATCCAATACGTTCAAACCACCTTTGAAGTTTGAAAGGATCGGGTTCTCAATAATCTCGGAACCTGTTGATCCGGATTTTCTTGGCTTCGCCATCAATCCCCTGATACCTGCGAGCTGTTTGATCTGTTGTTTAGAACCCCTAGCGCCAGAATCCAGCATCATATAAACTGAGTTGAATCCTTGCTTATCGTTACTTAATTCCCTGATCAGGGTTTCAGTGATACGGGTATCTACACGGCTCCATATATCAACGATCTGGTTATACCTTTCGTTGTTGGTTATAAGACCCATATTATAACTATCCCAAACCTCATCTACTTCTGTCTTGGCATTATCCAATAACTCCTCCTTAACATCGGGGATGATCAGGTCATTGATATTAAATGACAACCCACCCTGGAAGGCTGTACGGAAACCAAGTTGCTTAATATCATCGAGGAACTTTGCAGTTTTAGGAACACTGGCGATCTTGATGATATCACCAATGATTTCACGAAGATTCTTCTTGGTCAATAATGCGTTTACAAAACCAACTTCAGCTGGTACATGCTGGTTAAATATAACACGGCCAACAGTTGTTTCAATCAGCTTATGCTCTAATAAACCATCTGCATTACGAATATTCACTTTCACTTTGATCCATGCATGCAGATCAACTACCCTTTCATTATAAGCAATGATCACTTCCTCAGCAGAATAAAACAGTTTACCTTCTCCTTTTACAGTTTCAGTATCTGTGGTCTTCTTCCCTTTAGTGATATAGTAAAGACCTAATACCATGTCCTGGGAAGGAAGGGTGATCGGAGTACCATTCTGCGGGTTCAGGATGTTATGAGAAGCCAGCATCAGTAACTGGGCTTCTAATATTGAAGCATGACTTAATGGTACATGCACCGCCATCTGGTCACCATCAAAGTCGGCGTTGAATGCCGTACATACTAATGGGTGAAGCTGAATGGCTTTTCCTTCGATCAATTTAGGCTGGAATGCCTGAATGGACAAACGGTGTAGCGTTGGGGCACGGTTCAACATAATCGGGTGACCCTTCAATATATTTTCGAGGATATCCCAAACAACAGCTTCTTTTTTATCAACTAGTTTCCTGGCAGATTTAACTGTTTTTACAATTCCTCTTTCAATTAATTTACGAATGATAAATGGCTTGAATAACTCTGCAGCCATGTCCTTAGGAAGACCACACTCATGCAGTTTCAATTCCGGACCTACCACAATTACAGATCGACCTGAATAGTCAACCCTTTTACCCAATAGGTTCTGACGGAAACGACCCTGCTTACCTTTCAACACATCACTAAGTGACTTCAATGCCCTTCCACCTTCAGCTTTAACAGCATTAGATTTACGGCTATTATCAAACAACGAGTCAACAGCTTCCTGCAACATTCTTTTCTCATTACGCAGGATCACCTCAGGAGCTTTGATCTCCAACAAACGCTTTAAACGGTTATTACGGATAATAACCCGACGATAAAGGTCATTCAGATCTGAAGAAGCAAAACGACCACCATCCAATGGAACCAATGGACGTAATTCAGGTGGAATTACAGGGATATACTGCATCACCATCCACTCAGGACGGTTTGTAATTCTTGTATTTGCATCACGGAAAGCTTCAACAACACTAAGACGCTTCAAGGCATCAGCCTTACGTTGCTGTGATGTTTCTGTAGCTGCAGCATTACGCAGATCAAATGACAGCTGATCCAAATCGATACGCTGTAACATATCATGTAC
Source organism: Chitinophagales bacterium (assembly GCA_020636575.1). Classification (GTDB taxonomy): domain Bacteria; phylum Bacteroidota; class Bacteroidia; order Chitinophagales; family Chitinophagaceae; genus JJ008. The sequence goes on along the minus strand of JACJXP010000005.1, from coordinate 46,641 downwards.
TGCTTCCGCTCCCATTTTAGCGATGAACTTATTAGGATCATCATCAGGCAAGTACTGGTTATCTTTCGGTAATGCTTCTAAAATGTCAAGATATTCTTCCTCAGTTAAAAGGTCGCCGGGATTTTGTCCTTTATCAACTCTTACACCGGGCTGAATAACTACAAACCTTTCGTAATAGATGATGGTTTCCAGTTTCTTTGAGCTTACACCCAAAAGATACCCGATCTTATTTGGCAACGATTTAAAATACCAGATATGCACAACGGGTACTACCAGTTTGATGTGCCCCATTCTTTCACGACGGACCTTTTTCTCAGTTACTTCAACACCACAACGGTCACAAACAATACCCTTATAACGAATACGCTTATACTTTCCGCAAGCACACTCATAATCCTTTACCGGACCGAAAATCCTCTCGCAGAACAGGCCATCTCTTTCAGGCTTGTAAGTACGATAGTTTATGGTTTCCGGCTTCAATATTTCACCATAGCTTCTTTCCAAAATAGTATCTGGTGAAGCTAGTCCAATAGTGATTTGCGAAAATGATGCTTTAGGACGGTTTTCTTTTTTCATTCGATTATCGTATTAACGATTTAAGATTTTTCTTACTTATAATTTCTAATCCTGGTTAATCAAACTTCAGGTCAAGACCAAGGCCTTTTAATTCATGAACCAATACATTGAAGGATTCAGGCACACCGGCTCTTGGCACATTCTCACCTTTAACTATGGATTCATACGTCTTGGCACGGCCAATAATATCATCTGACTTAATGGTCAAAAGCTCCTGCAAAATGTTTGATGCACCATAAGCTTCCAGTGCCCAAACTTCCATCTCACCAAAACGCTGACCACCAAATTGTGCTTTACCACCCAACGGTTGCTGTGTGATAAGACTGTATGGTCCGATTGAACGGGCATGCATCTTATCATCCACCATGTGATGAAGTTTGATAACATAGATGATACCAACGGTCGCTTTTTGATGGAAACGTTCACCGGTCTCACCATCGTACAGATAAGTATGTCCATACATTGGGATTCCAGCTTGCTCACAGTATCCCGCAATCTCATCCACACTTGCTCCATCAAAAATTGGTGTTGCAAACTTTAACCCGAGTTTCTCACCTGTCCATCCAAGGATGGTTTCGTATATCTGACCAAGGTTCATACGGCTAGGTACACCCAGCGGATTAAGGACGACATCAACAGGAGTACCATCTTCAAGGAAAGGCATATCTTCCTGGCGAACGATCTTAGCAACAATACCTTTGTTACCGTGACGACCGGCCATCTTATCACCCACTTTCAGTTTCCTTTTAACAGCGAGGTAGACTTTAGCCAGTTTCAATACACCGGCAGGTAACTCATCACCAATAGAGATATTGAACTTCTCCCTCTTATAACGACCAAGCTCTTCGTTGTACTTGATGTTATAGTTGTGAAGAAGCGTGTTGATCTGATCGTCAGTTTTATTATCGCCTGTCCAGCCTAACGGGTTGATGTTAGCAAAATCAAGTCCTTTAAGATTCTTCTCTGTGAACTTAGCGCCTTTACCGATCTGCACTTCACCAAAATTATTGCTAACTCCGGCAGATGCATGATCTGATAATAAGACAGAAAGTTTTTCTACAAGAATATCCAACAGGTCAGCTTCATTTTTCTCATGCTGCTTTTCTAATTTTTCCATAGCAGCTCTTTCCCTGATCTTGGCATTCTTATCTTTCTTGGCTCTCTGGAATAATTTGGTACCGATCACAACACCTTCCACACCGTTTGGTGCTTTCAGAGATGCATCTTTTGCATCACCGGCTTTATCGCCGAAGATGGCACGAAGAAGTTTCTCTTCCGGGGTTGGATCACTTTCACCTTTCGGAGTGATCTTACCAATTAAGATATCACCTTCTTTAACCTGTGCACCAACCCTTATTATACCATCCTCATCAAGATCTTTTGTTGCTTCTTCAGATACGTTAGGAATATCAGGAGTAAGTTCTTCCTCACCTAATTTGGTATCTCTCACTTCCAATTCATATTCAGAAATATGAACAGAAGTAAACAAGTCTTCTTTCACCACTCTTTCACTAATAACGATGGCATCCTCAAAGTTGTAACCTTTCCATGGCATGAATGCCACTTTCAGGTTTTTACCAAGAGCCAGTTCGCCATTCTGCGTAGCGTAGCCTTCAGTAAGGAAATCACCTGTCTTTACTTTCTGTCCTTTCTTTACAGCAGGCTTCAGGTTGATACAGGTTTCCTGGTTTGTTTTTATGAATTTAGTAAGTCTGTAAACCCTAAGATCATCTTCGAAGCTTACTAACTTTTCATTCGCATCACGGTCATAACGAACATGGATCTCGTTTGCATCAACAAACTCTACAACACCATTACCCTCAGAATGTATCTGGATACGGGCATCTCTTGCAGCCTTTCCTTCTAACCCGGTTCCTACGATCGGCTCGTCAGGACGAATAAGAGGTACTGCCTGGCGTTGCATGTTTGAACCCATCAGGGCACGGTTAGCATCATCATGCTCGAGGAATGGGATCAATGAAGCACTTAAACCAACGATCTGGTTAGGCGCCACATCCATGTATTCCACTTCTGTTTTATCTAATATTGGGAAGTCACCTGTCTCACGGCTTACAATCTTTTCTTCTACAAAATTTCCTTTTTCATCCAAAGGAGTATTTGCCTGGGCAATTTTAGCCTCGTCTTCTTCCTCTGCACTCAGGAAATTCAATTCCTTCATATTCACTTTACCTTCCTGCACCTTACGGTATGGAGTTTCAATGAATCCCATATCATTGATCTTGGCATGCACACAAAGTGTGGATATCAAACCAATGTTCGGCCCTTCCGGGGTTTCAATAGTACACAGACGGCCATAGTGAGAATAGTGAACGTCACGAACCTCGAATCCTGCTCTTTCACGGCTTAGACCACCGGGACCGAGAGCTGATATACGACGTTTGTGTGTGATCTCAGAAAGTGGATTCGTTTGATCAAGGAACTGTGATAACTGTGATGTTCCAAAGAATGAATTGATCACAGAAGAAAGTGTCCTGGCGTTGATAAGGTCAACTGGTGTAAACACCTCATTGTCCCTTACGTTCATTCTTTCCCTGATCGTTCTTGCCATACGGGCTAAACCAACACCGAACTGAGCATATAATTGCTCACCAACTGTACGTACACGACGATTACTCAGGTGATCAATATCGTCAATTTCAGCCTTACCATTAGTAAGCTTAACGAGATACTTAATGATAAGAATGATATCTTCTTTTGTCAATGTCTTTTTGTCAAGCGGAAGATCTATTCCGAGTTTACGGTTGATCTTATACCTGCCTACTTCACCAAGATCATAACGCTTATCGCTAAAAAACAACTTATCAATGATACCACGGGCAGTTTCATTATCCGGGGCATCTGCACCACGAAGCTGGCGATAAATAAACTGTACCGCTTCTAACTCGCTGTTTGAAGTATCCTTATTAAGGGTGTTATAGATGATCGCATAATCACCACCCACATCTTCTCTTTGAATGAATACACTTGGCACATCCATTTCAGCGATGGTCTCAATAGCTTCTTCATCTAGTACAGTATCCCTTTCCATCACTATCTCATTCCTCTCAATGGATACTACTTCACCGGTATCTTCATCCACAAAATCTTCCACCCATGTTCTTAATACCCGGGCAGCCAAACGTCTGCCTTCATATTTAGACAATGTCTTTTTATCACCTTTTACTTCATCGGCCATACCGAAAAGTTCCAGGATATCCTTATCAGTTTCATAACCGATAGATCTCAACAACGTTGTTACCGGGAATTTCTTCTTACGGTCAATGTATGCGTACATAACATTGTTGATATCGGTAGCAAACTCCATCCAGGCACCTTTAAAAGGTATAACCCTTGCAGAGTATATCTTGGTTCCGTTCGGGTGAATGGATTGACCGAAGAATACCCCTGGTGAACGATGCAGTTGGGAAACCACTACCCTTTCAGCACCATTGATAACAAAAGTGCCGCGGGGGGTCATATACGGGATGTTTCCAAGGAACACATCCTGAACAATGGTCTGGAAGTCCACATGCTCCTCATCGTTACAGCTTAAACGAAGTTTAGCTTTTAGAGGTACAGCGTACGTAAGTCCTCTTTCCATACACTCTTCGATTGTGTAGCGTGGAGGATCAATAAAATAATCTAAAAACTCCAGTACGAAAATGTTACGGGTGTCCGTAATCGGGAAATTCTCCTTGAACACCCGGAACAAACCTTCGATGTTCCGCTTATCAGGAGTTGTTTCTAACTGGAAAAATTCTTTGAACGATTGAATCTGTACTTCAAGGAGGTCGGGAGTTTCAGCCAGGTGCTTAATTTTACCGAAATCCACTCTTGAGTTCACTTTTGTTGAAGACATATGCGTAAAACCGGTTTTTACTACTTTAAGGACATACAATTCACACTCAGGCGTCCACTTCTTTCAAAATAAACGCCTTTGAAAATCAATTACTTAAGCATGATTTGGGATGTCAAAATATATTTGGCCAAAATAAAGGATGGCAAAGGTAAGGAATAATTAATTTCTGCCAAGAAAAGTTTGCTCACAATAATCCCGCCAAAAAATACCTCCCCTAGCCCTTTTAAAAGGGGTAAATCAGTTAATTTTCATATCAAATCTGCCATGCAGCGATCCAATCACTTTAAAGAATTCCTGACGATCTCCCGAAAGAACCGGATCGGCATTATTGGGCTATTACTCCTTCTTCCTATAGTGTTTTTTCTTCCAAAGTTTATCCCCGGCAGGGCTGGCAATAATCCAAATATAAATGATACAAGCTGGATTGCTGCTTTGAAACAACTGGAACAAAAAGAAGCTTTGGCTAATGGATCTGAAAGCGGGATTGACGAAGAAAATACCAGGAACTACCAATTCGATCGCAGCAGTGGTTCTTATAACAATCAGGGCAAAACGGGCACCCTTTTTTACTTTGACCCCAATACACTTTCATTTGAAGGATGGGAAAAACTTGGTATAAGAGAGAAAACAATACATACCATTCAGAACTATCTTTCAAAAGGTGGAAGATTCAGGGAAAAAGAAGACCTGCAAAAGATCTATGGACTCTATAAAGATCAATATGAAAGGCTGGCACCATATATTGTTATAGAAAATCCGGAGCAAAGCTCAAGCAATCTGTTTCCTAATGAAAAGGAAGAACAGCCTGAAAAGAAAAAAGAATTTCGACGGTATTCTATAATTGAAATCAATACTGCCGATACCAATGCTTTTATTAGCCTCCCGGGTATTGGAAGCAAGCTTGCTTCACGAATAGTAAACTTCAGGGAAAAGTTAGGTGGTTTTTATTCTATTGACCAGATAAGCGAAATTTATGGCCTGCCCGATTCTACTTTTCAAAAAATTAAACAGTTCCTGAAAATTGAAGGAACGGTATTAAAGCAAATAAATATTAATACGGCCACACTGGATGAATTAAGATCACATCCCTATATAAAATATCAATTAGCGAACCCGATTATTGCTTACAGAGATCAGCATGGTGCTTTTACAAAAATTGAAGACATTAAGAAAGTATTTGTAATAACAGATGACATTTATTATAAAATAGCACCATACCTTACTTTATAAATTAAATTTTCAAAAATGATAATAAAAGTCTTTCTTCTATTTATAGCGGGATTCAGTTACTTATCCATACATGCACAAACTGCAGATGAAATTATTTCTAAATACATAGAAAATACCGGCGGATCATCAAATTGGGAAAAACTCAATGGGTTTAAGTATTCTGCTAGAATAAATACGCTGGGGCTTGAGATGCCATTAGAAGTAATTCAATTAAGAGACGGAAGACAAATGAGCTCGGCCATTTTTCAGGGTAGAGAGATCAAACAAGGTGTATTTGATGGTAACACACTTTGGAATATCAATGTTATGACCATGGCACCCGAAACAAGTGATCTTGAAACGACTGAAAATTTTAAACTTAATATTAACGACTTCCCTGATCCGTTCATAAATTATAGAACAAAAGGATATAAGGTGGAACTCATGGGTAGAGAAACCATTGAGGGGACAGAGACATTCAAACTAAAACTGTCAAAAGAACCAATTATGATAGATGGGGAAAAAACAGAAGATATATCCAATTATTATTTTGATGCTGATTACTTTGTGCCTATCCTTATTGAGTCTGAAATAAAAACCGGGCCGGCAAAAGGTATGATCCAACAAACCAGATTAAGCGATTATCAGGAAGTCAGCGGTTTATATTTCGCATTCTCAACTGAAGTTGCGGTGAAAGGTCAGCCAGGCAATCAGACAATTACTATTCAATCTATAGAATTAAATCCAACGATTGATGATGCCATATTTAAAATGCCATCAAAATAATCAGATAAAACAAAACCCTCTCGATTGAGAGGGTTTTAAATTTGTTGCAAAGATGAATTAAGCGATCTCCACTTCAGCACCAGCTTCTTTCAGCTTAGCGGCGATATCATCAGCCTCAGCTTTAGATACTCCTTCTTTGATAGCTTTAGGAGCTCCGTCAACCAGTTCTTTTGCTTCTTTCAAACCTAAGCCAGTAAGATCTTTTACAACCTTAACTACATTCAGTTTATTAGCTCCACCGCTCTTCAATACTACATCAAAAGCAGTTTTTTCTTCAGCAGCAGCAGCGCCACCACCAGCAGCAGGACCGGCTGCAACAGCTACAGCAGCAGCTGCAGGCTCAATGCCATATTCCTCTTTTAAAATTTGTGCTAATTCGTTTACTTCTTTTACTGTCAGGCTTACCAGCTGATCAGCAAATGCTTTTAAATCTGCCATTTTTTACATTTTAAATAACCGCCTTCATCGTTTTCACTCCGGCGGAGGTTTATTATTAATGTCTTCACTTATACCCGAAGACGTAGGATTCTTTTCTATGCCTGGGCTCTTGCTTCCAGTGCTTTAATGATACTTGCCAGTTTGTTACCCGCATTCAATGCGCTGATCACATTCTTAGCAGGCGATTGCAACAATCCAATGATCTCGCCGATCAGATCGTTCTTGCTCTTCAGCGTTGTTAAAGATTCAAGTTGATCATCGCCGGCATAAACACTACCATCAATAAATGCAGCCTTTAAAACCGGCTTTTCCCCTTTGCTGTCCTTACGGAAAGAGCTGATGATCACAGCCGGATCTTTAGGGTTCTCTGAGAACATCAGAGCTGTAACCTTGTGTAATGAATCGTACACATCAGCATACTTTTCACTATCCAAAGACTCCAGCGCTTTTTTGATCAAAGTGTTTTTAGCCACTTTCATCTCTACCTGCTTATTGAAACAGGCACGGCGTAATTTACCTACCTGCTCAACAGTCAGCGATTCTGTATCGGTAACGTAGAAGTTATTGTACTGGGAGAACTTTCCCTTCAGTACTTCAATCACTTCGTTTTTTTGATCTTTTGTCATGACTTTATAGTTGTCATCCCGGTAAAACCGGAATCATTTTTAAATTAATGAACGAATCCTTTTGTGTCGATAGCAATACCAGGGCTCATGGAACTTGCCATGCTAACGCCTTTCAGGTAAGTACCTTTTGCGGTAGATGGTTTTGCTTTGATTATCGCATTTAACAATTCCTGACTGTTAGCCTCGATCTTTTCAGGTGTAAAACTTACCCTGCCGATAGAAGCATGAACAATACCAACTTTATCAACCTTAAAAGCGATCTTACCGCCCTTTACATCATTGATAGCAGCGGCTACATCATTTGTAACTGTACCTGTTTTAGGGTTAGGCATCAGGTTTCTTGGGCCTAATACTTTACCCAGCTTACCGATCTTTGGCATTACTGATGGTGTGGCGATGATAACATCTACATCAACCCATCCGCCTTCGATCTTGGTTACAAATTCGTCCAACCCTACATGATCAGCCCCTGCTCCTTTCGCTTCTTCTTCCTTATCAGGTGTACAAAGCACAAGAACTCTTTTGGTTTTACCGGTTCCATGAGGAAGTGTTACCGTTCCGCGGATCGCCTGATCTGCTTTCTTAGGGTCAACTCCCAAACGGATGTGCAAATCAACAGAAGCGTCAAATTTGCATGTATTGATCTCTTTAACCAGCGTTGAAGCCTCTTTTAAAGAGTATGATTTAGTCGCATCAACTTTTGTGTTGGCTACTTTTCTTTTTTTACTGATGAATGCCATTTTAATGCTGTTTAGAATTCAGTTAATTAATTTTCCCAGGGAGCTTTACCTTCTACAGTCAGTCCCATACTGCGGGCAGTACCGGCCACCATTTTCATGGCGCTTTCTACGGTAAAGCAGTTCAGGTCGGGCATTTTTTCCTTAGCAATTGCTTCCACCTGGTTCCAGTTTACCTTTCCCACTTTGCTACGGTTACTTTCTTTGGAGCCTTTCTGAATTTTGGCAGCTTCCATCAATTGAACAGCAGCAGGAGGTGTTTTGATGATAAAATCAAAACTCTTGTCTGAATAAACAGTAATAATTACGGGAAGAACTTTTCCCATTCTATCCTGCGTTCTGGCATTGAACTGTTTGCAGAATTCCATGATATTGATACCCTTGGAACCCAGCGCAGGACCGATCGGAGGTGCAGGGTTGGCCTGGCCACCCTTACACTGCAGCTTTACAAAGCCGGAGATTTCTTTAGCCATTTTAATCTTTTTTGGTATTAGCGACCTTTCGCCTCTTAATTTTAAAGGGTTACTTGATCTCCCAAATTCCTCATTCTCAAATATTTGAGATTCAAAAGAACTAATTGGGGCTGCAAAGATATATGAAAAACTAGAATGAATGAAAAGATTTATGCGATTTGTATAGAAATAAAAAAGCCACCAAATGGTGGCTTATGATAATAATTTTCCTGCTTAACTGATCTTCTCTACCTGCATATAATTCAGTTCTACAGGCGTAGAACGACCAAATATCTTTACGGTTACTTTCAGTTTTTTCTTTTCATCATTCACTTCCTCGATCACACCATTAAAGTCATTGAATGGCCCTTCAATGATCTTGATAGTCTCCCCTACTATGAATGGCTCACTCATACTTACTCCACCAGCTTCAGCCATTTCATCCATTTTACCCAGCATCTTATTTACTTCTGCCTTACGCAGGGCAATGGGATTTTCTTTTCCTAAAAAATGAATAACGTTTGTTGTATTCTTAATAATATCCCGAAGATCATCTGTGAGTTTACCATTATCGATCTCGATCATTACATAACCGGGATAATAGTTCCTTTCCCGCATTACCTTTTTACCATTGGCAACTTTATATACTTTTTCAACAGGCAGAAACACCTGCTTTACCTGGTTCCATCCCCCACGGGATACTTCTTTATCCAGGTATTCTTTTACTTTCTTTTCTTTCCCACTGATCACCCTCAGCACAAACCATTTTGTATTCTGCTGGGTATCCTCTGTATTGATTGTCATCTCTTCCATGATAGAAATAATTAAAAAGCTGATAGCTTAAGGAAACAAAAACTTGTATACCTGTCTGAGTATATTACCAAACGCAAAATCCATTGCTAATACAACCAGTGTAATTACAATGGTGGCCGCCAGAACAATCATTGTTGATTGCTGTAGTTGCGTCCAGGTAGGCCAGGTTACTTTCTCTACAAGTTCTTTATATGAACTTTTCGCATAATTAATAATATTCGCCATAATCATCAAGTTAGCACGGGCAGAGAGATTCGAACTCCCATCAACGGTTTTGGAGACCGCTATTCTGCCATTGAACTATGCCCGTAAGAATCAAAAGTCACCGGCCGATCGGGAAAACCCTGATGACCAATGACTTTTGAAGTATCAAAGATAATAGATTATTTAATAATCTCTGTAACCTGTCCTGCACCCACTGTACGACCACCTTCACGGATCGCAAACTTCAATCCTTTCTCCATCGCAATCGGCTGGATCAGTTTTACAGTCAGTGAAGTATTATCACCAGGCATAACCATTTCAGTTCCTGCTGCTAATTCAACTTCACCTGTAACGTCCGTAGTACGGAAATAGAACTGGGGACGGTACTTGTTGAAGAATGGTGTATGACGACCACCCTCTTCCTTGCTCAATACGTAAACCTCACACTTGAATTCAGTATGCGGAGTGATTGAACCAGGCTTAACAATTACCATACCTCTGCGAATCTGGGTTTTCTCAATACCACGAAGCAATAAACCGGCATTATCACCAGCTTCCCCTTCGTCAAGTATCTTACGGAACATTTCAACACCAGTTACTGTAGAGTTAAGAGGAGCATCAATTAAACCAACAATCTCAACAGCTTCACCGGTTTTGACCCTTCCTCTCTCAATACGACCAGTAGCAACTGTACCACGACCAGTAATTGAGAATACATCTTCAACAGACATCAGGAACGGCTGATCAACCGGACGTGGAGGCAGAGGAATGTACTCATCTACTGCAGCCATCAGTTCTTCAACCTGCTTTACAGCTTCAGCATCGCCTTCAAGAGCTTTAATAGCTGAACCTTTTATTATTGGAGTGTTAGCTCCATCAAAACCGTAGAAAGTCAAAAGATCACGGATCTCCATTTCTACAAGCTCAAGTAATTCAGGGTCATCAACAAGGTCAACCTTGTTCATGAAAACCACAATCTTAGGAACACCTACCTGGCGAGCCAGAAGGATATGCTCTTTTGTTTGAGGCATAGGTCCATCAGTTGCAGCAACAACCAGGATGGCACCATCCATTTGTGCCGCACCAGTGATCATGTTCTTCACATAGTCAGCGTGACCGGGACAATCAACGTGGGCATAGTGACGATTTTCCGTCTGATACTCCACATGGGCTGTATTAATAGTAATACCCCTTTCTTTTTCTTCAGGGGCAGCATCGATTTCATCGTATTTCTTTGCCTGCGCCATTCCTTTTGTAGAAAGAATGGTTGTAATTGCGGCAGTTAAAGTGGTTTTCCCGTGGTCAATATGGCCAATGGTACCAACGTTAACGTGGGGTTTGTCCCTCTTAAATGTTTCTTTAGTTGCCATTTTATCGGTTTTTAGATTGTGTTGACTAAATTTTTATATATCTAACAGCATTTTTGCTATTTAGAGCCGTTGATGAGAATTGAACTCACGACCTCTTCCTTACCAAGGAAGTGCTCTACCACTGAGCTACAACGGCTTTTCAGTCATTGAAGCCAGTGACCATATAAGTCAAAAAGTTACTGACTTATCTGACCTGTTTGACCTATATGACTTTTGCTCATTTGAGCGGGAGACGAGGCTCGAACTCGCCACCTATAGCTTGGAAGGCTATCGCTCTACCAAATGAGCTACTCCCGCTGGTATTTTAAAGAACTTTTTCACTTTCGCTAAAGCTTGAGTGAATAAAGTGGGCAAGGATGGATTCGAACCACCGAACTCCGAAGAGGACAGATTTACAGTCTGTTGCCGTTGGCCACTTGGCTACTTGCCCATCCTGAGCCACCTGCCAGAATCGAACTGGCGACCTACTGATTACAAATCAGTTGCTCTACCAGCTGAGCTAAGGTGGCGGATATGTTTTCCGCCTGGCTGGTAGAGGTCGGAAAAGACAATAAAGAACTACCCCCATTTAATTGGGGAGGCAAAGGTAAGGGAATTTGGTATTTGTAAAAATTTTGATGGGGTTATTTTTTAACTTGTTTTCAGGTAGTTGTGAATAAAATAGTGAGCATTCCCGGATGCGATCGACCTGGCCCACAAATTAGAATCAGAAGTGCTTATTGATTACTGCTATAAAACAAAAAACCTCCCGAAGGAGGTTTTTTACTATGCTGCTTTTTTTTCTTTATTCTTTTTCAGTTGACCTATCATGGTCCCCAATGCATCATCGAAGGACTCTTCAAAAGATTTACTGGTTGATTTTACAAAGAAATTGTGTCTTGGAATATGCACCCGGATCTCTGCAATTTTATCTTTGATCGAATGCACTACATTATCCAGTTTTAAAAAAACATTTACCTGAACAATGCGATCATTAAAGTTTTGAAGCTTTTCCAGCTTACGGTTAACATGGTCTAATAATTTAATGTCTGCATCAAAATGAACCGCTTGAATCTGTACGTTCATAGTCATGAAATTAAACTGTGAAATAATAAATAAAGAACTCATTCCTTCTCAATAGGGCTGGGTCTTATGTCAATTTCAAATTAGTACAAAAAGAAATAGTTTCCAAGCATAATTTTCTTAAAATTGATCATGAACGGGGATGTGCTTTCTTATGAACATCCTTTAGCTTTTCAATTGTATTATGAGTATAAACCTGTGTGGCTGCAAGGCTGCTATGGCCCAATAGCTCTTTGACCGCATTTAAATTGGCCCCATTGTTTAAAATGTGGGTGGCAAAAGTATGTCGCAGCACATGCGGACTCTTTTTTTCAAGTGTCGTTACCTCTGACAATGCTTTTTTAACTAACAGGTAGGCATATTTTGGATAAAGTTTTCTCCCTTTCTCAGTAACCAAAAAGTATTCACATGAACCGGACCCAAATTCTTTCCTTTTCAAATCCTTATAACGTCGAATTTGCTGTAAAACATCCTGGCTTACCGGAATAATTCTTTCCTTATTCCCTTTTCCTAAAACTCTTATATGCCCCCTTGAAAAATCAATTTGCTTTTCTTTCAGATTCACAAGCTCACTCAAACGCATTCCGGTTGCGTAAAAAATATTGATGAGCATCTGCATATTGAGTGATTTCCAGTCGTCTGATGAAGAGGTCAACGTTTCAGAAACCTGAGCAGTATCCTCTTCTTTCATAAATACAGGTAGTTTTTTGCCCGCTTTCGGTGTTATTACCTGTGCCATGGGAGAGGTCTCCAGAACCCCCATCCGCAACATGTGTTTAAAAAAGGATTTCAGGGATGATAGTTTTCTACGGATAGACTTTGTGTCTAAACCTTCATCTCTTAGAACAGCAAGCCAGGTACGTACAATAGAATGAGAAATTTCGGATAGTTGTACTTCTCCAAACTCTCTTTGAACAAAATCCATGAACCCCTCAAGGTCAGATCTATATGCTGTTAAAGTATGAGAGGAGTATCGTTTCTCGAACTTGAGATAATCAAAAAAGGATTGTAGTGATTTCTTCATGGATTGGCATAAAAAAAGTAGCTGTAAAGCTATGAAACTTTGCAGCTACCTCAAATATGCTGGAGAAAGGTAGTTTTAACCTTCTATTTTTCCGCTTGCTATCTGTTGCTTGTAGATCGCTTTTAATATCTCACCGCGACGCCTTACAGATGGTTTGGTAAAGCTCTGACGGTCACGCAATTGAAGGAGAACCTTTGATTTCTCAAACTTCTTTTTGTACTTCTTCAACGCTTTGTCGATGTTTTCGCAATCTTTTGAATCGATAATTAGCATAATTATTTATACCTCCTTTGGTACTTTTTATCCTTTTTTAAGGCATGCAAAGATAGTATGTTTTTATTAAACAAAGAAGAAAAACCGAATTCAGCTAACTTGCCCCCATGTTTACAGGAATAGTCGAAACCACCGGTCGGATTAAGGATATAGATGCAAATGGATCCAATATGAGCTTTTGGATAGAATCTGATATTTCCAATCAATTAAAACCTGACCAGAGTGTTAGCCATAATGGAGTGTGCCTTACTGTAGAAGAAGTGTCCGAAAATCAACATAAAGTCACAGCTATACAGGAAACCCTTGATAAAACAAATTTCTCTCACTTAGAAAAGGGTGCTTTGATCAATCTTGAAAGATGTCTTCTGCCTACCAGCCGGCTTGATGGCCATATTGTTCAGGGACATGTTGATACGACAGGTGTGTGTAAGAATATAAAAGAAAAGGATGGGAGCCGTGAAATCGAGCTAACATTCCCCAAAATGTTTGCTTCATTAATCATTGAAAAAGGCTCTATTAGTGTGAATGGCATCAGTCTGACCGCCTTTAACGTAAAAAAGAAACGTTTCTCAGTTGCCATAATACCTTACACTTTTGAACATACAAATATCAAGGAACTTAAACCCGGCGATAAAGTAAATCTCGAGTTTGATATTCTGGGTAAGTATATTCTTAGAAAGTTATCTTTGGGAAAGAACAGCTAACCCAAAGAACTGCCAATGGATCCTGCGGAAATACAAAAGCCCTATTATCCTGCATTAGACGGGTTAAGAGGGTTGGCTATTCTCCTTGTTGTGGTCTATCATAATTTCGGATTTATTGACTACTTTTTCTTCGGCTGGCTTGGCGTTGATCTTTTCTTTGTTTTATCTGGTTTTTTGATCACTGATATTCTGCTAAGGAGCCTGGGGCAAAAAAACTTTCTCAAGAACTTTTATATGAGAAGGATCCTGAGAATATTCCCCCTGTATTATTTGACATTGATTTTCTTCTTGCTTATTTATCCCCGACTTTTTGACAATCCAGACCTTTCCTATTATACCACTAATCAGGTATGGTTATGGGGGTATTTGCAAAACTGGTTATACATTTTTAAACCCGACCAGTCAGCTAATATATTACACCACTTATGGTCATTGGCTGTTGAAGAGCAATTTTACCTGGTATGGCCTTTTTTAATCCTCCTTATTAAAAAACCTAAGCGACTAATAATACTTTTAGCAATTGTACTTGCACTTGTTATATCATTAAGACTGATCGTTTGGCTATACCAGATAGAAAGTCTTGCTTATTTTAATCTTTACACTTTTTCCAGGATAGATGGTATTTGCATTGGTAGCATCCTGGCACTTTTATGCAGAGAAAAACCTGACTTTCTAAATAAATACTTTTCAGTTATTGTGTTCTCAATGGCAGGACTAAACTTCCTATTCTATTTTTTAAACCAATGGCAGCGGTTTACTCTCCCCTATCTCGCCATTGCCGGATATACAACGTTCGCCATTCTACTATCTCTGTTGGTTTATGAAGGCATAAAAGGAAATAATAAACTGGTCAACTTCCTTTTCACCAATGGCTTTATGAAATTCTTTGGCAATATCTCATACGGGTTATATGTGTTTCATTGGCCTATATACCTGATTTTTACCCCATTGATCCTTCCTTTATTTGAAAAAACAAGAACAACAATGACTGCACATTTTCTCAACTCTTTCTCATGTATTATCATAGCTGTTGGGATAAGCTGGCTTTCCCTTAATTATTTCGAATCATTTTTCTTAAAACTGAAAAAATCATTTGTATAGTAGTTGATAATTGTTAAAAATGGATGTAAAAGAATTCATAGAGATAGAAGGTCAAAACTTCAGAAGGCATCCATGGGAAATAGTAAGAAGTAAAGTCCTGACCTTTTGGGTGTCCAAATCGAAACAACAAAGCAAAATTGTTGATATAGGAAGCGGGGATGCCTTTCTGGCAAATTCGATAGCAATAAACTATAAATGTTCAGAAGTATATGCAGTTGACAGCAGTTATACCGATAAGACCCTTACTTCTATCAGCAAAAACAAACCTTCTAATCTTCATTTTTACAACAGGCTTTCATCAGTTCCAACCCAACCTGGAAGTATAGATATTGTTGTCATGATGGATGTTCTGGAACATGTTGAACATCCTGAAATGCTTTTGAAAGAAGTGCTAGAATTACCAGGAGTTAATCAAGATACCAGTATACTCATTACCGTGCCAGCATACCAGTTTCTTTTTTCTCAGCATGATAAAAATCTCGGGCATTTTAAGCGATATAATATTAAGACTGCTAAAAGGATGCTTCCAGAAGAACTATTCCAGGTAAAACATAGTGGATATTTTTTCAACTCCCTGCTTACTGTAAGAATTCTTACAGTTTTAAAAGAAAAAATTACCGGAAATAAAAATGCAACTGGAAATGGAATTACAACATGGAAGAAAGGAAAATGGATTACCCGGTTAATCAGCTCTCTGCTCTGGGCAGAATTTAAAATATCTTGGTATCTTGCCCGCCTGGGGATAAAACTACCCGGACTGACCTGTTATATCATATGCCATCCCTCTCAATAATAATCCCCTGTTATAACGAAGAAAAGCGATTACAAGGAAAAGTGATCCAGGATTTTCTTTCTGACAAAGGAAACATTTCAATTGTTTTTGTAAATGATGGCAGCACTGATAAAACCAGGGAAGTTCTAAATGATATCCAATTATCAAATCCATCTCGCATAAGTATTATTACACATAAAAAAAGGATGGGAAAAGCCGAAGCAGTAAGAAGTGGCTTTCTTGAAAGCCTTAAAACTAATGCGGCTACTCATCATGGATTTATTGATGCCGATCTTTCAATATCTCCAACTGAATTATATCGGCTTTTTGAAATATTAATAACCAATGATTACAAATTTATCCTGGGTAGCCGGATAAAGAAGGTTGGATCAAAGATCATCAGAAACGAATGGCGGCATTTCTATAGCAGGGTAATAGCAACTATTGTTGGCTGGCTCATTAAGCTTGACGTTTATGATACCCAATGCAGTGCAAAAATTTTTGAAAAAGAAATGGCACCTTCCCTGTTTGCCGAAAAGTTTCATACTAAATGGCTTTTTGATGTTGAACTGCTTTGCCGTATTCACAATATTTATGGCGATCTTAATGCATCGGGCATTGAAGAACCTGTAAAAGAATGGACAGAAAAAAAAGGATCAAAGCTCAGATGGTATAACTTTTTCCAGATATTAAAAGAAGTTTTCACTCTTAGGAAATATTATCGACATAGCAGATGAGAAAATCCCGATACAATGACATATCTGCATACCTTTTCTTACTACTTGTTACAGTAATTGCATACTGGCCTGTTTCGTCAATGGCCTTTAGCCTTAAGAATGACGCTATTAATTACTTCCTCGCTATGAGGTATAATACAAGTGAAGCTATTCAACATGGGTACTTTCCTTCATGGTCTGCCTATATCAATATGGGCTATCCGTTACATGCCGATATGCAAAGTGGCGTTTGGAATCCTTTTGTGATCCTGATGAGCCTGATCAGGCAATATGATATTTACTGGTTACACATAGAAACTATCCTTGTAATATTTATGGCAGGAATAGGCATGTATCGCCTGCTCAGACACCTACAAATAGAATCCAAAATTGCTATTATTATCGGGGCTGCCTATATATTAAACGGATATATCAGCGATGCTGGGCAATTTCTTAACTGGCTTTATGCTGCAGCAATTTTCCCATTCGTTTTTCTAAATACAATTCGCTGTTTTAGCAAATTCACTATCAAAAGCGCATTCTTACTTGGCCTTTCGATGTCCCTGATGCTACTTTGTGCTTATCCGGCTGACTTTATTATTACAATCTATATTGTTGCCGGGTATACATTAGCAACATTTATCGGGCATTGGCGACAAACCAATTTTCAAATATCATTCAAAAGGTTTTTAGTTCCGGTTTCTACAATTATAATTACATTCCTGATCACATGCCTTCCTGCAATTTTATCATATATCCCCTTTCTTGAATCTATTAATCGTGGCAAAGGTGTTAGTATAGACGTAGCCCTCACTAACTCAATGGCTCCGGCCAATTTCATTTCATTGTTGGCACCCTGGGCCACACAAGCTGGCAAAGCCTTTGAAGCAACTGATCCTTTAATCCGAAATTGCTATCTTGGATTAATTCCTTTTGCATTCTTTATTTGGTTTCTTATCAAGTATCCCCGAAAAAATTTTGTTCAGAAGTTCCTTATTACCCTGTTTATATTAATGGTGCTGTTTAGCCTGGGCGAGATGGGAATATTACGGGTGCTTAGCTATAAATTCCTTCCCCTGATGGATTCGTTCAGGCATCCGGCAAATGCAAAATTGTTTTTTATTTTCTCCGGCCAGATTTTATCTGCCTATGCAATTAATTACTATGTAACGAATCCTGAAAAAGGGAATGCCACTCTAAATAAAATAATCATCTCCTTCTTTTTTATTATACTAGGTTTATTTGGATGGTCCTTATTTAATAGTAATATCCTATCGAGAATTAATGACTCAAAAGCACTTTTTAATGCTAATAATCTCAAGCAGGTGCTGGATGATCTGCAGTTCGCTGATTATTTGTTCCTGAACAGTATTCTTGCATTAGTAATTATAGGCGTTAGCTTACTTTGTTTAAAAAAAGATATTCTTAAAAAGTGGTTACCTATATTATTATTAGCAGATATGATAATTGTTTGCCAGGGAATGTTACCGTTAACATTTGTCAGAAAAACACCTCCTTCAGAAGCCCAAAGCATAATTAATAAACTCCCAAAAGGTTATCCTATACCCGATGCAGCACAATCAGTAAAAGAATTTTCAAAAGACGGAATGGCTTACTTTGACCAGATCGGTTGTCTTAATCCATATAACAAGAAGCCCGGCAGATCAGATTATGTAATCACCCCTTCCAATCTTTCGACACAGGAGGGATTTTGGGACTATATAACATTCAGAGAAAAAATAATTGAATACCCCTTCGTTTACTTTGCAGATACACTTTTGAATGTAAGAGACACTGCATCATTTATCAAACACCCGACTAGTAAGAGAGTTGCTTTTGTTGAAAGTAATTCAGATAAGTTGAAAACTACAAACCAAACCAATACAAACAGTATTTCAATAACAAAGTTCAATCCCGGGCTATTTAGAATAGAGTGTAAAAATGAAAATGAAGCATTTTTAGTTATTCAGCAAAATAAGTACCCTAACTGGTATGCTACAATTAACGGAAAGAAAACATCGATTCATTTAGCTAATCTCTCTTTTATGGGTATTGTAGTACCGCCTGGCAACAATACAATTCAGTTTACCTATCGTGAACAATACCTGCTTATATATGCCCTGGCTTCGCTTTGTTTTGTTTGTCTTGGATTTGTATTATTAAACGTAAAAAGAAAAAAGTGAACCGGGGATTTACCAATAGGATAAGAATATTTATGGACAATTATATCCCAAGATCCATTAGGGATAGTCGATGGTTCATGTATCCTTTTTTTTGGTATTGGTTCAAAGGCAAGAAAGTGCGGCTATACATGGATTTTAAGAAAGAAGTAAAAAACATGAGTGAAGAAGAGTTTAGCCGGTGCTATAAAGAGCTGGATTGCAGAGCTACTGACCGTGCAACAGACCTTAATAAAGCCAGTATCGAAACAATGCTTTTAAACCTCGATAAAGAAAGTACGAATATCCTTGATGTTGGATGCGGAAGAGGATACTGGCTCAACCTGGTTAAAGAAAAAACCAATTTGTCAATTCATGGATGTGATGTAATAAAAAACCCTGGCTTTGCGAATAGTGAATATACTGAGGGGTCAATACTTAATTTACCATTTCCTGACAATGCATTTGACATCGTTACCTGCAGCCATACAATTGAACATATCCCTGATATTAAAAAAGCTATATCTGAGCTTAAACGGGTAGCTAAAAGGCAACTAATAATCGTTACTCCAAGGCAAAAATATTTTTATTACACACTCGACTTACATCTGCATTTTTTCTCCGAACAACAGTCGCTTATTGAATTAATAGGTATAGATAACAGTAAATGTATTGATTGTGGAGGCGATTGGTGTTATATAGCCACTTTTAAATAGTCTTGTTTTTTAGAGCTTCCCGTACAGCTACATCCATAAGTCTTTCTGCATACGGTCGGGATATCTCATTTAATTCATCTATTCCTTTTTGCAACTGATCTTTATCTCCCTTCTCAATAAGTTGTTTCAAACTATCAATTGAGGCTTTTGTTGCGCTGAGTTCTTTTTCAGAAAGCATTTCTTTATTTTTCATTAAAAAATTCTCCGTAGTATCAATGATATGAGCTGCTTCTGTTTTTGCTTCAACAAGGGCCCTTGTTCTGATGTCTTCCTGTGCATAGGTTACCGAATCCAATAGCATTTGTTCGACCTCGGCGTCCGTTAATCCATATTGCGGCTTTACTTCTATTGATTGCTCAGTGCCGCTTCTAAGTTCTTTTGCTTTCACTACAAGGATTCCGTCGGCATTGATCAAAAAAGAAATTTCAACTTTTGGTAACCCCGCAGGCATTGCAGGTATTCCTGAAAAACTGAATTCTGCTAACTTTCTATTATCCTTTACCAGGTCTCTTTCGCCCTGGTAAACAGCAATTTTTACTGATACCTGGCCATCTTTCTGTGTTGTATACTGCCTGGATGCTTTTGAAGGAATCTTTGTATTCCGAGGTATCAGCACATCCATTAAACCACCCATTGTTTCGATGCCCAATGAAAGTGGAGTAATATCAAGCAATAAAAAATCTTTGTTATTACCTGCAAGTATGTCTGCCTGAACCGCAGCACCCATTGCAACAACTTCATCAGGATTTATATCATCATGCACTGCTCGTTTAAAGAAGCTGGCAACAGACTGTTTCACTAAAGGAACCCTGGTTGAGCCACCAACCATTACCACTTCATCAATTTCAGTAACTGTAAGCTTTGCATCATCTAATGCATGTTTACAAGAATTAATTGTTCTTTCCACAAAAGGTCTGATCAACTCATCAAATTGAGGCTTCGAAAGTGCAAATTCCTCACCCGCAGCTTTGCCTGTAAATTGGTCATTTGAACTTAGAAATATCTTAGCATTTTCAGCCAAAAGACGTAGCTCCTGTGCCAAATTGCCATTATTCTTCAATTCCTCTTCTGTCAGTCTAAATTGCTTTGCCCAGAGATCAACTATAGCTATGTCAAAATCATCGCCGCCTAAATAGGTATCTCCATTTGTTGATAATACTTCAAATATTCCTCCCGTAATCCGCAGAATGGAAACATCGAATGTGCCGCCACCCAAATCATAAACCGCAATGGTCTTGGTTTCAGATTTGTCTAATCCCAACCCGTAGGCCAGGCTTGCAGCAGTCGGTTCATTTATGATACGTAGCACATCTAGTCCTGCAAGTTTGCCCGCATCACGGGTGGCTTGTCGTTGTGCATCATTAAAATATGCCGGTACTGTAATAACAGCTTTTGTTACGGGTGTTTTGAGGATATGCTCGGCACGGTTCTTCAGTTCTCTTAAAATAAATGAAGACAACTCTATTGGAGAATAAAACTTATCTTCTACCCTAACCTTCACAAGGCTTTCTGTATTATCGTCAATAATCTTATAGGCAAAAAAAGATGAGTAGTCTTTGATGTCACTATACGATTTCCCCATCAGTCTTTTGACTGAAAAAATAGTATTCTGTGGATCAGTAATAAGATAATTCTTTGCATCTTCTCCTATGGAAATGCCTCCATTCTCTCCAAAATGTATAACAGAAGGGACCAACGTATTCCCATCATGCTCTTTTAATACAACAGGTTGCTTTGTTTCGGGGTGAATCATTGCCACAAGGCTATTTGTTGTACCCAGGTCGATCCCAACTATCATTTCCTCTTTTTGCAGGCTCCCTGTTGCTATATTAATTCCGATCTTTCCCATATTTTAAAATATTACAAAAGTAACGCTTAGGGTCCTGTATTGTTTACGAAAAAAGAAAAGGGCTATCTTTTTCGACAGCCCTTTGAAATTTATTATAAATAGCTAATATTAACGCATCAGGTACATTTTACCATAGCCTTTATTGAAATACTTATCTGTATTATCATCCGCAGCTTTATACTTATCCAGTGATTTTCCGTTAAGATTTGTCACTACCCGATAGAGATAAATACCATTAGCCAGCTTCTGACCATACTGATCTGTTCCGTCCCATTTAAATTCTGTTATATTTCTTCCTATATGTAATGGTCCCAGTTCGTCCTTTGTTATTTCTCTTACGATCTTTCCTGTTATCGTCATGATCTCTATCTTAATATTCTGCGGCACTTCGCTACCTGTAATTGTAAACACAAAGGCAGTAGATGTGGTGAACGGATTTGGATAGTTCAGCATATTTGAGATCATTGGTTTATTAATAACCTCAAATACCACCCTGTACTCAATAGTTCCCGAAGCATTGTCACTTCTATCTTTACCAGTAATAATCAACTCATACTCACCATCTGTTTCAAAATAAGGTCTGAAATAAACTGATGCAGTATTATCTGAGTTAGGTGCCTGACCGGCGGGATTAAACTGTAATGTATCATTATTGAAATAGTATCTCCTTAAAGAGCCATTAGGGAACCTTACCTGAACGGTCATTAATGAAGTATCATTTAATATCATCCATTTTGCCTCATCCTTTAATCTGATGAGAATATCAGGTTTAGACGAAACGATGTCTCTGTTAAGTATATGAACTCCATCAAAAGTTACATCCAGTACCGGATCCAAACTGTCTGGTTTTACATAAAAATCACGGAAAGCAAAATTATTAAAATGATATTGCTCCGGTTGATCCTCATCAGGGTTTGCTTCCAGGAACATTGTATTATGACCCGGAATTGTTTCAGTATTGATAAGTGTTCCAATCTGTAGTGTATCATTCACAAGTAAAGGCCTGGCTTTAGGAATAGGCACAATGTGAGGAATATTATTATTATCAGTAACAATCAATTTGATCTTCAAGCTATCAAACGGCACTGTACTTACATTCTTAAAGGCAATCTTATAATCCATAGGCTCACCAACCTCAACTGTATCTTTGACTTTCATGTATACATTTGGCGCAATAGCTCCTTCAGGAACCGGATCATATGTTATCCGCCAGTATCTTAATTGATAAGGGGTCAAAAACACCGTATCTTCAGTTGAAAGTTTTAGTTTTAAAAAAGGATATGATGATGCGCTGACAGAAGAAATATCATAATCCTGTTGACTAGTAGTTAGACCGCTGATTACCGTTTCTTCTGAACCATCAGGCCGCACCCCAATGACATCCAATGTTGTAATTTCATTAATATTACCTTCTTCGGTCCCACGCCATTTTACCTGTTTCCAAGCCTTGGCAGGACCAAATAATGGAGATTTAATGGTTCCACTTGTATCTGGTGTTGGGCAATCTACAGAAAGAGTTGGATTATCAATGCTACCATCTCCAACCAACCACTTTGGAGTAAATGAGGGGTCATTTTTCTTATATACAAACCCCCAAGGCCGCACACGATAAAAAGAATCTATACCTGTAAAGCCCGCATTTTTCAAAGAGTGGTACAATGAATGACCTGAACCTAATGTTAGTGTATCATCCAACCATTGGTTAATAAATACTTGTGGAAATTGTGTAGCATTTGGAAAAGATGCCGGATCTAACGAAAAATTTCGAACCACAACATAATTACCATCAGGAATGCTATCTTCCATGAAATCGATTGCTTTTTTCCTGTACGCAGGAGTTGTATATCTGTATTCAAAACAATAAGGCAACAAAAGACCCGAAGCATTCATTGGTGAATGGCTACCATATTTCCCTTCACCTAGATCATTTGGGAAATTTGTAAATGGCCTTATTACCTCGTTAAGCCATGGTTTAAACCTGATCGGATCAATAACATTAAATTGAAGAGATTGAAACCAGTTCGTAAGCCTTATAATAGCCTCTCCGTTTACAGCAACTGACAATGCGGCCTGTTGAGTAGCTCCACTGGTAACATAGGTACCCATTCTTAGAAACAGGTTCTGATAAACAATTCCAAATTTCAACTGCCTACTTGTGGAATCAAGTGACAATCTATTAAAATTTGACTTTGTATGTTGGTAAAAGTGTGATTGATTGAACCCTTCTTCACTAGCGTTAGGTCCTGCAGGATCCAGATAAACGAAAGATGATTTATTCCAGACAGGTTCACCAGTTGTAGGAACAGGTGCCACACGCCAATAATATACTGTACTATCAGTAAAGATGAGGCCTGGTGAGAACTCCAAAACACCGCCTTCAGAAGTAATAGATTGCATTGATTTTAGTGGTGAGTTAAAAAATTCAGTTGTATCTATTTCCATCCTGTATTCCTTCAACTCACTGAATGGGTCTGCTGTTGATGCTACCAACTTAGT
Source organism: Chitinophagales bacterium (assembly GCA_020636575.1). GTDB lineage: Bacteria > Bacteroidota > Bacteroidia > Chitinophagales > Chitinophagaceae > JJ008. Next base: position 22,699 of record JACJXP010000005.1, on the reverse strand, counting down.
ATCTTGTTTGTCTACGATTGAAAAAGCATACGGGAATACCGGTCTGGCTTCATTCTCAAAAATGAAAATATCTCTGGTAATACAATTATTTGTTTCGTACAGTTCATCTACTGCATTATCAGCATCAACACAAATTGACAGCTTATTTAAACCCTTATCCCTGGTACCAACAACTGGTACCGTGAAAGAAAGTGAATCAATATAACGGATCCCCGGAATGGTATCCCTTCTTATAACTTCAGTAGTATTATCAGGGTAGGTACGCTTAACTTCTACAACAATATCCTTATTGATGGCTTTCCCAATATTCATAAGTTTCAGATCCACTTTAAACTCTGTTTCTGCAATAGATATAAAATTAGGATTGATCTTCAGTAATTGATCTTCGATTACGTAATCCGGTTTATCGGTAGATCCATCCAATTTAAGTGCCGGGTCTCCATGAATCGTTGCTTGTTCACAATGAAACCGGGCATAGAAATCATTTTGTGTAGTAAGGGAGTAAGTCTGTGTAATTGATTCTCTTAGAATTTCACCGATACTTTTCCCATAATGCGAAATAGAGGCGGCGGTTGTTGTGCGGGTATTAAAAATATCGAGGTAATGAACAATGCCAAAATGTGTACTGGCAATAAATGCAATTGACCCTCTTTGATCAGCAAGTACAAATTTCTCAGACAAGGTTTCTTTCGTAAATAGCCGAAGCGTATTGTAGTTAAAGAAGTTACCCGCATTACAACCCATTACGATTGTTACAGGATACTTCCCATGGTTATTATACTGCTCGGGGTTATCAAGATTAAACTCAAGGGTACTTGCTGATGAATGACCAAAATATGTCATCAGCCCTATCCCTTCCTCGAACAACCGATATAATTTTTCGCTACTAGCCTGCTCAACTGGTGCGGCACTTACCTTACTAAATGTATTTACATTAGCCCCGTAAAAAGTATCTGAGATAATGTTCTTATACCGATTCATATCAGCCTCCAAAATGGCCCCTAAGGTTGCATCACTAGCGCCGATTACATTTACTGTGTTTTTTAACCAGGCCCTATCACTTATTAATGGAGATGAAAAATTCTGTGCTTGCTCATATTGAATAACCTTGTTCAAATAGGTTTGCACCTCATCACCATTAATAGCAGAAATTCTTCCAACTGAAACTTTTGGTATCAGGTCAATTGACGGATCAATAGCAAATGAATTATCTGAACCCGGATTGCCAAAAGTCGGAATAAAAGAAAGTTTGTCAATATCTGGTTTACTTTCATTTAATCTAAACTGTACATATGTTAGCCCTTTACCAATTAACAGAACATTCCCTATAGGCATTGAATAAGTATTTCTGGCCCATCTGATAAAATTCCTTAAAGCCTGCGGATTTTTTTTAATGCCAAATCCAAACTGTTCTATTATTTGATCGATCAGATAAATTTTAGCGTTATGACTTCCACCATCAGAAGAACTTCTATAGTTTCTATATTCTTCGATTGGATTACCTCCTCCAGTACTTATCATCAAATCAGGATGAGATATGATCAAATAATCTCCTTGATTTGTAGTTAGGCCATAATCAATAAAACTACGCTGTTCAAGGACTGTAACCTGCTTTGGATAACTTGTATGCTGTGTTACTAATAACAGTTTCCTATCAGTAGCAGAAGGCTCCAACAAGACTTTGACCAGCGAAGGAGTCGAGATATTACACAAATATCTTTTCCCATTGGTTAAATCATACATAACAGGGATAACCCCTCCTGTTATAAATCCTGCAATTTCAAGATAATTACCAGCAGCATTAGCGGGTAATTCAAAAAGAAAATTATTCACTCCTCCAAAATGGAAGTTTCTTGCATAAACTAATTCTGTTTTTGCAATAGCCATTCTATCACTGCCCGTGGCAGAGGAAATGTTTTTAATATTAATGCTAGCACTGCCCCCGCTTATATCAGCAGCAGAAACTGTAAAAGAAGCTTTGGCATAATCAAAAAAGTCCATTGTTTGGGTCCCAACCAAATTGTTATTAAGACGAACTTCGAATTGACGTGGGTTCAAAGCATTTCCTGTTGCATTCACTTTTATAACCGGTGCAGGAGCCCCAACTCCTGTATAAGGTTGAAGAGATGTAAATGTAGCAGTTTGAGAAGCGTCCTTATTAATATCTGAAGCAGTCCATCCTTCACCTTGATCATATGAAGAAGAATAAACGTATTCTCCAACCACAGCTGCATATCCAGAATTAATTCTTGTTTTAGGATAATTTCCTACCGTGTATATAAAATAAGGATCTGGTGGCAGACTGGAGGGAAGATTATTTGCCGTAGGAACCAACCGAAAATTATTTCCAGAAGAGTTGATCGTTAAAAAAAATGCAGCTGTATCTGTCTCTAAACTCCATTTATCACTCAGTTGAAAATCAGGATTACGGTATAAGATATTATCTGGTTTACCGTCATTCATCTCGCCCCAAAACTCTATGTAATCGCTAGCACCAAATGTACCTGTTTGCACAGATGTATATATAGGCAGCTCTTCCCCGTTCCTCCATAACTGAAAATGCTCAGCTGGTGTATTTTCTATTCCAAGAGATGCTAAAACAGGTTGCGAAATCCTGTACAAGCCGGTTACGCCAATTTTAAACTTATAGTAGGTCTTACTATAATCTATCCATTCGTTTCCATAATTCTGCGAATGAGCTATAAAGCCGATAAGCAACAGAACAGAAAGTAAAATTTTTTTCATTGATAAGATTTTATTCAGGTACGAATAGTTTTGGTATTTAGTTTTCATTTTTATTAGCCACCAAGTCCAATCTTAGTGAAAAGATATGCGTAAACAACGGATTAGATTGGTTAGCAAGATTTGTGAATGCATAATCAACCGTAACATTTCCGATCTTAAAGCCAGCGCCAGCACTTGGTTGATAAATCCATACTTTTTTTTGATTCACAGTATCTCCATCAGACAACGCTTTTTGAAAATTGTTTATTCCCGCTCTTAAAAAAAATGCATTACTGATATTGAGTTCAAGCCCCAGCTTTGGATCTACGCTTACTGGATCTGCGCTTATAACCGTATTTCTTTTCCCATCAAAAGTCAGGTCCGCATTTAATTCTGCTAAAAGAGAGGTCTTTTGCCCTAGCTTAAAATCTCTTGCAACGCCTAATACCAGTCTCGGAGCAGTTAGCTCTGTTGACTTAACCGGAATCTCATTATTGGTAAGGTATAATACCTCTTTTTCTCTTTCAGTAAATGTAAATGACCAGGCATTGAATGTTGTGGTAATGTCCCTTCCTGCAATGCCAAACTGCCAATTGCCGCTATGAATCTGGATGCCGGCATCCAACCCAAAACCCCATGCTTTAGCAAACTTGCCCACACTCCGATGGATCACTTTTGCATTCAAGCCAAAATTCACTTTCTTTTTTTCTGTTTCTTTCAGTTTTTGAGCATAAGAAAAAATGAATGCATAATCAGCTGAAGAAAAAGCCTGAATATTATTATAGTTGATGGAGCCATCGGGTTCTACCAGGAATAATGTGTTCATGATATCATCCACAGCAAACCTTAACCCGGTTACAGCGATAGTTCTTTTATTTTCTGCAGTCGGGAATGCAATACTGGCATAATCATATTTGCCAATACCGGCAAAATATTCAGCATGCATCAGATTGATCTGTGAGTTGTCTCTTACACCAGTTAAGCCTGCCGGATTCCAGTAACCAGCAGTACCATCAGCAACAGAAGCTACCTGGGCACTTCCCATAGCAAGCCCCCTTGCCCCGGCACCGATGTTTAAAAATTCGTTGGAATATTTTCTAAATTGAGCAGAAACGGATGTGCATAAAAAAGTAATCAGCAGGGTCAGGTATAGGTGGTTTGGTTTCATTTATTGAATTTTCAAATAAGCAATGGAATACTTCATGCTTTCATAGATACGGTTGCTTGTAAAATTACTGTTTCACGCTGTAAAAACATAGTTCGGACAGCGAAAAGGTTATCCATTGAAAACGAAGGATTTAGAAAAATATTGTTTCAAAAGGGCGATAACCCCAATCTGGCTTACATTTGCTGAAAATCATTAAGTTAGATATGAGCCTGATCGAGGAACTAAGATGGAGAGGCATGTTGCAGGATATAATGCCCGGAACCGAAGAACAGTTAAAAAAGGAAATTACTACCGGGTACATCGGTTTTGATCCAACAGCTGACAGTTTGCATATTGGGAGCCTTGTTCAAATCATCTTATTGATCCATCTCCAGAAAAATGGCCATAAACCCATTGCCCTGGTTGGTGGTGCCACCGGGATGGTGGGTGATCCCAGCGGCAAAAGCGAAGAAAGGAATTTATTGAGTGAAGATGTTCTGCAGCATAACCTGGAAGGCATACAAAGACAACTGGAAAAATTCCTTGACTTTGATTGTGGTGAAAACTCTGCTGAAATCGTTAATAATTACGATTGGTTCAAGGATTTCTCCTTCTTGAATTTTATTCGGGATGTGGGCAAACATATTACGGTTAATTACATGATGGCCAAGGATAGTGTGAAGAAAAGATTGGAAGGAGAAACAGGAATGAGTTTTACAGAATTTACCTACCAACTGGTCCAGGGCTATGATTTTTACTGGCTTTATAAGAACAGGAATGCTAAACTCCAGATAGGAGGAAGTGACCAATGGGGAAATATTGTTACAGGCACTGAATTGATAAGAAGGAAAGACGGTGGTGAAGCCTTTGCCTTTACCTGCCCGTTGATCACAAAAGCTGATGGAGGAAAATTTGGGAAAACAGAAGGAGGTAATGTTTGGCTTGACCCTGTTAGAACCACTCCCTACCAGTTTTACCAGTTCTGGCTAAATGCCAGTGATGCGGATGCAGAAAAATGGATAAGGATATTTACCTTTTTAGAGAAATCTATCATTGAAAAGTTGATTAATGATCATGCTGTCAATCCATCAACAAGAATATTACAGAAAAAACTTGCAGAAGAAGTAACCATCCTGGTTCATGGCAAAGATGAGTTTGAAAAAGCAGTTGCAACTACTGAAAAACTTTTTGCTAATCAGAATGCACCAGCTGAAAGTCTAAGTGTTGATGACCTGGAAGCCATGGAAGGGGTGGTCAAAATTGATTATGCAAAAGAAAAATTGGAAAACGGAATTGATGTGGTAGCGTTTCTTGCAGAATCAAATATATTCTCAAGCAAAGGGGAAGCAAGAAAAATGGTACAGGGGGGTGGTATAAGTATCAATAGAAAAAAAGTGGAAGGAGTTGACATGAAAATTGACACTTCATTACTGCTTCATGATAAGTATATTTTAGTTCAAAGAGGGAAGAAGAATTATTACTTGGTTAAAAGAATCTAAAAATGTTTATTATTGAAGTCAGTCTATTTCATATCCGGTTTAGGGGCTGACAAAAGGATATTTTCAGCTCTTGATCTTTCCTATTGCGACCCTCACTTTGTTGAATGGATTACTCCTGAGATAAAAGAGCCGCTTCAGCAATACGCTAAAAGACTTCGGCAAACAATTCCTGAAGAAAATCCACTTATCATAGGCATGTCTTTTGGAGGTATGCTTGCTGCCGAAATGGCCCGAGCTGATTTAGGGGTAAAAGCCATCATTATCTCTAGCAATAAAAGCAGTAAAGAATTTCCTGCTTATTTAAGAATAGGAAAGTATTTTCCAATTTATAGATGGCTACCATTTTCATTTTTGAAAAGGAGTCATTTTCTTTATAGTAAATTCTTTGGCGTAAAAAGTAAAGAGCAAAAAAAGGTATTTCATCAAATTTTAGAAGATTCTGATCCGCATTTTATCACCTGGGCTATCTGGTCAATTCTCCATTGGAAAAGTGAAGATATTTCTGCAAACATTATACATATCCATGGAACATCTGATATTTTATTGCCATTACGATTTGTTAAGCCTGACTACGTAATAAAAAAAGGAACTCATGTAATGACTATGGAACGACATGATGAAGTATCTGCTCTTCTGAAAAAGCTAATTTGAAAATTAATCTCATCAGAACAAATTATCCACACAACTACATATTAGAATAGTTTTCTATTAAATTACATGCATAAATTTTATAATCTGTTCCTCTCCCTATGTGCGGTTTAACAGGTGCGGTCGTTACCGGTCATTATTCACCTTAAAATTGTTTTATGAAAAGATCTGTTCATTCTACCCGGGCCAGGTTCATCCAAGTAATCATCCTCCTGGCTTTGGTCACCCCTGTCTTGTTATCATTATCCAAAGAAGATAAGAAACAAAACACCCCTCCCTTTCTTGCATCAGTTGATAAAGTCGTAGAAGACCAGATGGCCAAACAAGAAATTTATGGCTGTGCCGTTGGGGTAGTTCAAAACGGGAATATTGTTCATGTAAAAGCATATGGACATCATGACAAGCTTAGAACTAAACCGTTTTCGGTAAATACAATTTTCAGATGGGCTTCTGTATCCAAACCATTGACTGCAGTAGCTGCTTTCAAAGCTATTGAAACAAAAAAAATGGCTTTAGATGATAAGGTAACAAAGCATGTCAGCTACTGGCCTTCTACAGGAAATAAAGACGATGTAACGATACGAAATCTTTTAAATAATCGTAGTGGGGTCAACCATTACACAAACATCAAAAAAGCAAATTACAAGTCAAAAAATAATTTTAATGCAAAACAATGTGTAGAAGTATTTTCCTCTGCTGCACTTGATTTCGATCCGGGTACCCAATATAATTATACCACTTTTGGTTTTAACTTATTAGGCGCTACAGTTGAAGAAGCAACAAATACCCCATTTGAAACTTATGTAAAAAATAATATTGCCAACAAAGCTGGCATGACCAGTCTTACAGCCTATCCATCCGACCCCGGCGGGTTTGAAAAGGACTGTAATGGTGCCATCGTTAACAGAACAGAAGGAAGTGTAGAATGGAAATTACCCGGTGGCGGCTGGGGATCTAATATAACTGACTTTACCAGGTTTATGCAAGGTTTGATCAATGGCACTTTTCTTTCAAATACATCTGCCCTTTGGCAATCCGTGTCCAATAACAATAATTATTGCTTTGGGACTATCAGAGATGCGCTTAAAGGAGAAACTTATGTATGGCACAATGGTGCCCATAATGATGTTAGTACCTATATGGGATTCTTTCCCGCTTCTAAATTAGGTGTGGTAGTTATTATAAACGCTGATGCATATGTAAGTGAAGGCAGAATGGCAAAAAAAATACAGGCCCTTTTTGGGAAAGACTGGAACATTGATGATCTGCCTGTAAATTATTGTGGTAAAAATTTGAATTGCGGAGATAATATGGTAGGCGTATGGAGAAAAAACAATACAGCAGAAAAAACAATAATCAGAAGAGGTTATTCAACTGAAGAATTTAATGCAGAATGGAAATGGCTCCTGGATAAGGGCTACTATTGCTCAGACCTGGATACATATACAAAAGGAAATGCAAGAAAATGGGATGGCATTTTCAAAAAAACAAACAAGAAGTCAGCTTTGATCCGAAACTACAACCATAATGATTTTAATACCAAATGGAAAGAATTGAGCAATAAAGGCTATCGTTTAGTGGATGTTGAAACCTACATGGATGGAACCACAAGAAAATGGGCAGGCGCATTTCTCGAAATGAATGGCGGCTATGCCCTGCACCGTGAAATGAGTCATGATGAAATGCATGATAAATGGAGCGAATACAGCAAAAAAGGCTTAAAGCTTGTTGATATTGAAAGATATGGCAATAAATGGGCAGGTGTTTGGATTGCAGGGGATGGCAATGTAGCCATGTATCGAAATTTTGAAACAACTGATTTTAGAGATAAAAGAAGAGAAATGAATGACAACGGCTGGCGACTGATCGATGTAGACACTTATATGGATGGAGGCAAAAGAAAATGGTCAGGTTTGTGGGAAAAATCACCGACACCTGAACATTATATCTACGGATATGACCATTGTGAATGGCTTACCAATTACCATAACAAATATGACAATGAAGGTTATGAACTAATGGATATGGAGAGCTGGTAATATCTGTTGAAATAGTTTGAGATCATATTTTAAGACATAGGAATATCTACCAAAAAAGAGTTGTGTAACATATATCACACAACTCTTTTTTGTTTATTAAGCCATATATAATTTCCGTGACCAAAATCACTTCTAAGGACATCAAAAGTCATAGCCACGGGAAACCCTCACATTTACATTTGCCTGATTAGGCTCAAGTAACCCTTTACTAAACTCCAAACAGTTTTACTTGAGAAAAACAAGTTCTTTCAAATAAAACTTCTTGATATGAAACACTTTACCCGTCTTCTCATCATCTCACTTATGATGCTGACAATTATAGATGCAAATAGCCAGAATGGTACCCGGTTGATAGGTTATGATGCCAAAACCATCGGACGAGGAGGAACTGTTACAGGCTTTTTTGACAACCCCTCGTTAATGATGAATAATCCCGGTGGAATTGCTTTCCTGCCGTCATCGCAATTGGACATTAATTTTTCATTAATGGTTCCCAAAGTAACTTTTGAAAATCAATATAATAATACAGAAGGAAAACAAAACTATTTCCCGTTACCTTCTATCTGGTATGTTAAGAAAATACCTAACAGTAAGTTCAATTTTGGCTTTGGGGTATTCACTCAAGGCGGTATGGGAGCTGATTTTAAATTAAATCATCCGCTTTATAAAGATTCAAAATATGATTTCGTAAAACAGCCCTATCACTCAAAATTTGCCGTAATGCAGGGAGGACCTTCACTTTCCTATAAATTCTCTGAAAAATTAGCTCTTGGCATATCTACACACCTTGTATACAGCCAGATGGAATTTCAAATGCCTTACAGCCTTTCCCCATCTGTTCTTAAAGGTGTAATAAATCCCCAGAATGGGATGACATTCGGCAATTTATTCTCAGCTTCATATGAGAATGGAGGATTGAACTATACAGAAGTAACAGCAAGTGCAAATATGAAGGACCTTACTTCATTCAGTTTTGCAGGAAAAATCGGACTTGCATGGAAACCAAATAGCAAAGTATCAGTTGGAATGAATTATAACACAGCAACAGCACTTCACTTTAAAAATGGAGTTGCCGAAATGAACATGTTAACCCAGATGAATGATGCTTTTGGTAAAGTGGTAGCCGGCATAATGCAACAAAACCCAAATATGACCCCGGAGGAAGCCCAAACCGCTGCCATGCAAAATTTCATGCAAATGGGGATAGATCTCACAAAAGGAGCTGAAGCTACTTATGATCTGCAAAGCAAATTTAAACTCCCACAGTCCTTAGCCATTGGTGTTTCCTATGCAATAAACAAGAATATTCGTGTAGGGCTAGATGCAGAATGGATCAACTGGGCTAATGCATTTGACAAAATGAAACTAACATTGTCTAACGGCGCCAACCCAAATATCAATCGAATGATGGGGAATGATGGAGATTTCAAGATTGACTTCCCTCTTAACTGGAAGAACTCTGTTGTGATCCGTACAGGAGGTGAATTCGATGTTTCAAAAAATATTACCGGTAGACTTGGCTATATATATGGTAGCAACCCTGTGCCCGCATCAACTTTGTTCCCGGTATTCCCTGCAATAATTGAACATCATTTAACTACAGGAATGTCTGTTAAATTATCCAATCCGCTCACTTTAAACCTTGCTTACGAACATGGATTTAAGAATGAATTAAAGGCTGCGGATCCAAGCCTTATTGCTGAAGAATTCAGCGGAAGTACTTCTGGGTTGAAAACATCAATTTATCATATTTCAGTTTCCTGGAAACTCTGAGAAATTAATGAGTACTAAAAAAGCCCGGTTATTAACCGGGCTTTTTTTTGAACCTTTCAATTATATCATTGTTCTTTAATTGCCTTCCACATAATACTAGCCAGAAATTGATTTCCCTTTGCATTCATATGCACCCGGTCGTAGGTAAGGACTCCCTTTTCTTCATTGCCGGGGTTATGTTCCTTTAGATAATCAAGATATTTTTTCCGAAGATCTATTAACGGAAGATTATTTCGTTTTGCTATATCACGGATGATGTTTGAATACTTATTCAATTCGCCATCCAGTGAATTGCTCATATCTGTTTTTTCTCCAACCACTGCGGGAGTACAAAGCATGGCCTTTATTCCTTTTTCCTTCAACCTTTTTAATATAGCCTGGTAAAACCTTTCAAACTTATCTGCATCAGTACCTGTTCCTAAAAGTGTTTTGTGCCAGACATCATTAACGCCGACAAAAATGATGACCAGGTCGGGATTTTTCGCCAACACATCTTCTTCCATACGCAGATACAGGTCATATACTTTATTGCCACTTATACCGGAACCAATAAAATCGTATTGATCACTCTTATTCTCGGCTTTACAAAGCCCTTCTACTTCAAGAATGTATCCCTTATACGGCTTCTCTTTTACCCCCAATTCAGTGATTGAATCACCAAAGAAGATCACCTTTGTTTTCTTTTGCGGTATAAAGGCGTAGCTAATAAGAATAACTGCGGCTATAGCAAATATCTTTTTCATATAAAGCTGTTCTGATTTTAAAAATATTAAAACTCTATTACAGATGAAGCCAGAAAGTTTAAAGATGCATCCTTAATAAAAAACTTATAGTGTTCTTAACAAATAGTCATTTATTCAACATCCACCTGTTTTGGCACAATCGACCCTTCACTTGCTTCCGGCAGGTATTTTCTTTCTTTTATCAGGTAGCCATTCCCTTTTTCACAAAAATGTACTTTAAAATTCTCTATACTCACCGGGTTACCGTCCGGGATATCTGCAATATTGGAATGCCTTATTTCATGCCCATCAATGATCACTACCAAACCACTACCTATAGCTTCCATTTTATTTCCTTCTGTTATAAGCATCCCTGTATCTTCTCCCAGACCAATGCCGATCTTGGATGGGTTTGTTGCCACTGCCTGGGCCAGGCGTCCAAACCTTCCTCTTTTTTCAAAATGAGAATCAATAATAACTGAACTGATAAACCCGAGTCCGGAGGTCATTTTTACTTCTCCTTTTAAATGGGCTCTTGTTGCATTTCCCTCGTAGATCATAGTACTGCTCATGGCCATTGCTCCTGCAGAAGTTCCTGCAATGAGAAAGTTATCTTCCTTGTATCTCTTTTTCAAAATTGCAAGAAACTCAGTTCCTCCATCAGTAACGCTTAAACGTAATTGATTGCCACCTGAAAACATGACTGCATCACATTTCCGGATGCGGTCAATATACTGTTCATCCATAGCATCCTGCCTGTTCCGGATATGCATAACACCTATATTGGTGCAACCAATTTTTCCAAATGCATTCAAGTAATTTTCTCCTACTTCATAAGGGATCGTTGAAGCTGTTGTGATCACTTCGATCCTTGCGTCAGGTCCACCTGCTTCTTCTACTACCCTACGCAATATGCCCAGTTCGAAAAAGTTGAGATTGTTCCGGTGCAGTTCCCCGGTTTCCAGATCAGTTCCTTTGTGTTCGGCGCCTCCAATGGCGATAAGTTTTCCCTTAGGACTACTCATTCATACGGGTTTGATTACAAACAAATTTAATAGAAAATCAATTGAATATCTACCTCCATGCCGGGTTTTCAACAATCAGAGAGAATTGTGGAAAAGCATTACTTTTTTACCGGGTGTGATAGATAATAAACGAATACACCAATGATCGCTATTGCTGCACCCCATACCGCATACCAACCGGTATGATACAAAAGAAAAGCCCAAATGATCAGATTCAGGATGACTGGAATGGGATATAACAGCATTTTGAATGGTAAAGTCCGGGTACCATTTCTTTTCCTTAATAAGACCACCCCTGCCGTTTGCGCCATAAACTGTACTACGATCCTCATAGCAAGAATAGCCGTTATCACTTCTGACAATTTGAATAACAAGCTAAAAATAAACCCGAGGCCGCAAAGCACTAATAATGATATGTGCGGAAACTCTTTTGTGGGATGCAACTTTCCGAAAACTTTAAAAAAGTTTCCATCAACCGCAGCTGCATAAGGCACCCTGGAATAACCCAATACAACAGCAAACAAAGAAGACATGGCGATAAAAAGTATTAATACCGTTACAATCACAGCAGCTTTATAACCATATATATTTTCCATAAACCCACTAACGAGGTATTTATCCATTTTACCCGCTTCCTGCCAGGGGATAACTCCCATTACACTGATGTTCATTAAAAGATATAAAATAGCAATACCGAAAATGGAAATAAAAATACTTCTGGGAATATTCGTTTCCGGCTTTTTTATCTCACCTCCCAAATGGCATACGTTGTAATAACCAAGGTAACTATAAACAGTTTTTAGAGAGCCATTAGCTACCGCGGCCCAAAATGCAAATGAAAAAAATGAGTCTGTCCCCTTTGGAATAAGCGGAACGCTATGTTGTTGGTGAGTTAATCCACTAAATATGATCCAGATTATTGTCAATAACACAATTGAGCCAAGTACCAATGATATCTTTCCGACCGTTTCAATTTTTCGATATAACAGGAACAGAACAAACAAGACCAATGCACCCGAAACTAATTTCTGTTGCCACAAATTCAGGTCGGTGATATAAGTGAGATATTGAGCAAATCCTATAGATGCGGATGCTACTACGAGTGGAGCCTGTATGCTGGTTTGCCACACAAATAAGAAACTCATCAGTTTTCCGCCCTTTTCACCATAAGCGATCCTGTGAAAATTATAGGTACCTCCTGCCTGCGGATATTTTGCTCCCAGTTCACTCCAGATCATTCCATCGATCAATGCAGTGACTGCACCGAAGATCCAGGCCCATATAAAAAGTCCGTTATCGAAATAACCGACTACCAGCGGCATCACCACAAACGGGCCAATGCCGACCATATCGATCATATTAATAGCTGTTGCCTGCAGCAGGCTCAGCTTGCGGTTAGTTTGGGGTGTGGGCAAAAATTAAAAAAGTTTGTCAGATGAAATTAAGCAGATATAATTAAACCAGAGATCAGACTTTCACAAACTCTTTTATTCCCTCTACCAATACATCCAGGTTCTTTGTGGTAGTATATACATTCGGAGTGATTCTTACACCATGAATATTTTCCCAGTTGATGGACACTGTATGTACTTTATACTTGCTAAGTAAGAAAGAATCCAGATCCTGTGGCTTTTTCCCTTCAACGGCAACATTGCCAATAGCACAGCCCCATTTCGGATGTAATGATGTATTCAGTTTTATGCCGGGTATATCTTTCACTTTTTCCATCCAGTAATTTTTGAGATAATGCAGCCTTTTTTCTTTCCGTTCACTACCGATCATGTCATGAAACTCGATCGCTTTTCCAATAGCCTGTTCAATAAAGAAAGGTCTTGTTCCCAATGCTTCGAATTTTCTGATATCATCTTTCATCGGGTCATCCACGGCAAACATGGGATAAAGATTTTTGATCTTTTCTTTTTTAACATACATCATACCTGAACCAATAGGTGCATACAACCACTTATGCAAACTGCTTGCAAAGTAATCGCAATCCAGGTCGGGTATCTTAAAATCAAAATGAGCAAAGCTATGTGCCCCATCTACTACTACTTCTATCCCTCTTTTATGTGCCTCCTCTGCAATTTTTTTAACCGGTAATATTTGTCCGTTCCAGTTAATAATATGTGTAATATGTACCACTTTGGTACGGGATGTAAATGCATTCACATACTGTTGTACCATATAATTCTCATCTTCACTGGGCAGTTCCAGGTTTATCCATACCATTTTTATCTTATCCCGATGCTCTCTCTGTTTGTAAGCATTTATCATATTCGGGTAATCCTGTTTAGCAGCCACAATCTCGTCCCCTGCTTTTAACTGTAACCCAAATATGACTGTTTCCAATCCTTCAGAAGAGTTTCTGTTCATAGCGATCTCTTCAGCATCACAACCAGCCATCTTTGCCAGGTTATTACGCAACGGCTCACGGCCCTGGTCCAATATCCGCCACATATAATAACTGGGTGCCTCATTTGAATAATCATAATATCTTTTCATCGCCTCCTGCACAGTTTTAGGAGCTGGCGATACACCACCATTATTCAGATTAATGAGCCCCGAAGATGCTGTGAAGGATTGCTGGATATAATACCAAAAATCTTCCTCCGAGGCCAAAGCATCTGGCGACATACCCTCTGCATCACGCAATGCCGATTCCAAATTTCTGGCCCATATTGGCTTTGATAACGAACTTAGAAAAGCAGTTGCGGAAAACATTCCGGCTTTTTGTAAAAAACGGCGGCGATTGGTTGCATTCATAATAAATGGTTTAAATAAATGTACTGAATTTCAGCCTGTTTTGATCATTACCTATTCTTCCTCATGAATAAAATGACATGCTATACATAAGGAAAATAAACTAACTTCCCTGCCTGCCAAACGACAGGCAATTCAATTTAATACGCATGAAAATACTTGAGATCAAAGTGCTGAAAGGGCCCAACTACTGGAGTGTACGCCGCCCCAAACTGATTCAAATGAAGCTGGACCTGGAAGAGATGGAACAGCGCCCTACCAATACTATTCCCGGTTTTAGAGAGAGGCTGGAAAAAATGTTTCCTACCATGTATGGTCATCGTTGCAGCGTAGGTACGCCGGGTGGTTTTTTTCAACGGGTGGATGAAGGTACCTGGATGGGACATGTGATCGAACATATTGCCCTGGAATTGCAAACCGTTGCCGGGATGGATACCGGCTTTGGCCGTACCCGTACACCAGAGGGAGAAAAAGAAGGCGTTTATTATGTAGTGTTCAGCTATATGGAAGAAGATGCCGGTGTATATGCCGCCAAAGCTTCGGTTGCTATTGCAGAAGCATTGATAGATGATAAACCTTATGACCTGGCTGCGGATATTCAGCGATTAAGAGAGATCAGGGAAGATACAAGATTGGGGCCTTCAACAGGCTGCATTGTGGATGAAGCTGCAAAAAGAGGGATACCCTATATCCGTTTGAACAAACATAGCCTGGTACAACTGGGTTATGGAGTCAATCAAAAAAGAATAAGGGCCACTATTGCTTCAACAACTTCCAATATTGCTGTGGATATTGCCTGTGATAAGGAAGAAACAAAATTGTTGCTCGAAGCTGCAGAGATACCAGTACCTCGGGGTACGGTCATCAGAACAGAGGTAGGACTTGAAGAAGCCATCTCTAAATTTGGTTATCCGCTGGTGATAAAGCCTATTGATGGAAATCATGGTAAGGGCAATACAACAAATATTACCAACAGGGAACAGGCACAAAGAGCATTTGAGGCTGCAAAAGAATACAGTCGCAGTGTAATCGTTGAAAGATTTATTACCGGCTATGATTTCCGTTGTCTTGTGATCAATTATAAATTCGTTTGCGCTGCTTTGCGAACCCCTGCTTCGGTTGTTGGAGATGGAGAACATACTATTCAATGGTTGATCAATGAAGTGAATAAAGATCCAAGAAGAGGTTACGGACATGAAAAAGTGCTGACACAAATAACCGTTGATCAGTTCACCCAGAAAATGCTGGATGATATCGGCTATACAATAGAGACAATTCCGGCAAAAGGAGAAAGAGTTTTATTAAAACCAACTGCGAATCTTTCTACAGGCGGTACTTCGACTGACGTAACTGATGAAGTTCATCCGGCTAATATTTTCATGTTTGAAAGAATAGCAAAGATCATCGGCCTTGATATTTGTGGTATTGATGTAATGGCAACTGATCTGCGTTCCCCGATTTCCGAAAATGGTGGCGCTATACTAGAAGTAAATGCTGCTCCCGGCTTCCGGATGCATATCGAACCGGCTGATGGCCTGCCAAGAAATGTAGCAGAACCGGTTGTGGATATGCTTTTTCCAAAAGGAAGCGCCGGAAGAATTCCCATTATTGCCATTACTGGTACAAACGGGAAAACCACTACAACAAGACTGGCTGCGCATATCGCCAAAAGCGCCAATAAAAAAGTAGGCTATACTACATCTGACGGAGTGTATATCCAAAATCAATTGATGATGAAAGGAGATTGCACCGGTCCTATCTCGTCACAGTTTGTTTTGAAAGACCCGACTGTAGATTTTGCGATACTGGAATGTGCCAGGGGAGGTATACTAAAAGCTGGTCTGGCTTTTCGAAATTGTGAAGTGGCAGTAGTTACCAATGTAGCAGCCGATCATATTGGCCTGGGCGGCATTAATACCGTTGAAGCAATGGCTAAAGTAAAAGCTGTAGTACCTGAAACTGTTTTCCCGCATGGCTATGCTGTTTTAAATGCTGATGATGACCTGGTTTATAAAATGAGAGATGGGCTAAAATGTAATATTGCCCTATTCAGCATGGATGAGAACAATCCCCGCATTAAAGAACATTGTGCAGCCCATGGCCTTGCCTGTGTTTACGAAAATGGTTATGTAACTATTATGAAAGGTACCTGGAAGATCAGGGTGCTTCCTGCCCGGGATATTCCATTAACTTATGAAGCCAAAGCAGTACATAATATCAATAACTGTCTGCCTGCTGTACTGTCAGCATACCTTTTCAGGGATATCACTATTGAAGATATCCGGACAGGTTTGCAAACTTTTGTTCCATCCGAAAATCTTACTCCCGGCCGGTTAAACTTTTTCCATTTTAAGAACTTTACTATGCTGGCCGATTTTGCTCACAATCCTCATGGCCTTCGATTACTTTGTGATTTTGTGAGCAAACTGGATTTCCCAATGCGAATCGGTGTGATCAGTGGCACGGGGGACCGAAGAGATGATGATATAAGAGAATTAGGTGCAATTTCTGCCACCCATTTTGATGAGATCATCATCAGATGCGATAAGAATCTCCGTGGCAGAACGGCTGATGAAATAATCGGTCTATTGAAAGAGGGGATTGAATCGGTAAACCCTGACGTTCCTGTTGCCGTAATTGCCAATGAGAATGAGGCTCTTGAGTACATTTATGCGCATCCAAAACAGGGCGCCTTGTATACAATTATGTGCGATGTTGTTGCCGGGGCACTGGATAAGATCCGGGAATTAAAGCAGCGGGAAGAAATGGAAGAAAAACCATTGGCACTCAGCCAGTAAAGGGGTAAATTTTATTGAAAATCCTTTTGGGAAAAAGGCAGGATACTCCTATTTTTGCACTCCCAAAATTGGATTGACCCATGGTGTAATGGTAGCACTACTGATTTTGGTTCAGTCAGTTAAGGTTCGAATCCTTATGGGTCAACAAAAAAGACAAATCGGCTGATTTGTCTTTTTTTATTTTACTCACTCGGTGTCAGTTCAGAGCCAAATATTTTATTCTGATTTTTCAATTGAAAATTTACAAACTGTTTTACTACTGTAGGTTTTACCCGGCTCCAATACAGTGGAAGGAAAATCCGGTTGGTTAGGACTGTCAGGAAAGTGTTGTGTTTCCAGGCAAAATGCTGTTCTGTAATCATCCTTTGATCCATTCTTCATCACATGCAAACCTTTCATAAAATTACCGCCATACAATTGCACACCCGGTTCGGTGGTTAATATATCCATTACAATTCCCGACTTATCGCCTTTTACAGTTGCGATCAGTTCAGGATCGGTGGTAATTCCCTTATCTAAAACATAATTATGGTCGTACCCTCCCCCATATTTCAATTGGGTATTATCCGCTCCTACCCTTTCCCCGATCTTATGGAAATCTGTAAAATCAAATGGAGTACCCGCCACCGGTTCAATACCTGTTGGTATCAGCGTTGAATCAACCGGTGTGTATTTTGCTGCCTTGATCATCAGTTCATGATCATTAATAGTACCGCTGCCTTCGCCGTTCAGGTTCCAATAGTTATGGTTAGTGATATTGGCGACTGTTTTTTTATCTGTACCCATTTCATATTCCATCAACACCTCATTATCGTTAGTGATCTTATAGATCACTTTAACGGTCAATGTTCCGGGATACCCCTCATCTCCGTCAGCAGAAACATAAGTTAACTCAACAGATGAACTATCTAGCTGTTTCATATCCCACACTACACTATGATAACCTTTTCTTCCACCATGAAGGCTGTTCGGCCCATTATTGAGATCAAGCTGATAGGACTTCCCATCCAAAGTGAACTGGCCTTTTGCGATCCGGTTACCAAATCTTCCTACAATAGCACCAAAAAACCGTTCGCCGGCAGAAACATAATCGCTGATATTGTCAAATCCAAGCACCACATCTCTTAGCTCTCCTGTCTTATCAGGAACTAACAAGCCCACCATTCGGGCTCCATAATTAGTTACGGCAGCCTGCATACCTTTTTCGTTCTTAATGTATAACAGGAAAACTTTTTTATCGCCGAGGGTAGTATCAAAATTCGCTGCTGATGGCAATACAGCCATAGTTTCCGTATTCGTACTGTTTGTTTGCTTTGATTCGTTATTACCACAAGAAGAAATGATTACTAAATATAGTGGTAATAGATAGTACTTAAACTTATTTATCATATGGCTGATTTTGAGGGGATGAATAACTCTTCTTCCCTTTTAAATGAAATATTAATAAAAGTAAAAAATAATTTTTAATTGTCAATATTACATTTATTTTTAAGCCCTCAACTTTTGCTTCCTTAATGACCCGCTATCAACACCAAATAAAAATGCTGGTAGCCGTTGATTGCATCATCTTCGGTTTTGATGGAACACATCTAAAGTTATTACTTATACAAAGAGCCTTCCAACCTGAAGCCGGAAATTGGAGTTTAATGGGCGGATTTGTTCAACCTGATGAAACTCTGCCAAAAGCTGCAGCAAGAGTACTAAAAAAATTAACAGGGATAGCAGATGTTTACCTCGAAGAGTTGTCCGCATTTAGCCATCCGGAAAGAGACCCGATCGAAAGGACATTATCAGTCCCTTTCACAGCCCTGGTAGATATTCAGCAATACGAAACACAGATCACTGATGATTATCATGCCGGCTGGTTTGATATCAATAAATATCCAAAGCTCATATTTGATCACCGGGAAATGGTGGAGAAGGCAAAAGCCAGGTTACGATACAAAGCGGCATTTCATCCCGTACTATTTGAATTGCTACCGGCTAAATTCACAATACCGCAGTTATTAAATTTATATGAAGAAGTCTATGACATCAGCATGGATAAACGAAATTTTAGCAGAAAGATATTATCCATGGATCTTCTTGAAAAATTAAACGAGAAAGACAAAGGGAACTCAAAGAAAGGCGCTTGGCTTTACAGGCTGAACAAAAAAAAATATAAAGCTAACTTTCATAAAGTAGCCAGCATTATTCCAAACCCTGATATTCACTACTCTTAAACATTATGATATGGGGCAATATGTCATTGGTGTAGACTATGGTACTGATTCTGTTCGTTCAATCCTTGTTAATGCATTAACAGGTGATGAGGTCGCTTCATCGGTTTTTTACTATCCCCGCTGGAAGGAACAAAAATATTGTGATCCGACCATTAACCAGTTTCGGCAACACCCCCTGGATTATCTTGAAGGATTAGAACACACTATCAAGGATTGTATTCAACAAGCAGGCACCTCAATAGCGACAAATGTAAAAGGCATATCAGTTGATACAACAGGATCAACGCCGGTAGCTGTTGATACTACAGGCACTCCCCTTTCCATGAAGCCACGGTTTGAAGATAACCCTAATGCTATGTTTGTTTTATGGAAAGATCACACCAGTGTAAAAGAAGCAGCTGAGATCAACGAACATGCAACAAAATTTCCTATTAACTATTTGCAATTTGTAGGTGGCATATATTCTTCAGAATGGTTTTGGGCCAAATTGCTTCATGTGCTGAGAGAAGATGATGCAGTAAAAACTCATATTGCCTCCTGGGTGGAACATTGCGACTGGATACCATTTGTTCTAACTGGTGGAACTGATATAAAACAAATGAAACGAAGTGTTTGCAGTGCCGGTCATAAAGCATTATGGGCTGCTGCATTTAATGGTTTTCCACCCAATGATTTTTTTGCAGAACTCGACCCATTACTGGATGGATTTGTAGATAAACTATTTACAGAAACATATACCTCCGATAAACAGGCCGGTATGATCTCATCAGAATGGGCAAATAAATTGGGCCTGCCGAAAGATGTAACTATCGGTATCGGGGCTTTTGATGCACATATGGGAGCAGTAGGCGGTCAGATAGAACCTTATCATTTAAGTAAAGTAATGGGTACTTCTACATGTGATATGCTTGTAGCACCCGCCACGGATATCAATGAAAAATGTGTAAATGGGATTTGCGGGCAAGTGGACGGATCAGTTATACCGGGTATGATAGGGCTCGAAGCTGGTCAATCAGCCTTTGGTGACATTTATGCATGGTTTAAATCGGTTTTGGATTGGCCAGCGAAAAATTTGCTGGATGACTCTGCCATCATTGATAGTGAAACGGCAAAAAAGCTCCGTGAAGAAATGAGTGAACGTTTGATCAGTAAACTTTCTGAAAAAGCTGCGGAACTTGAACCTGATTTAAATGCCGAGTTAGCTGTGGACTGGATGAATGGACGCCGTACACCTGACGCCAACCAGCTTTTAGAAGGAGGTATTATAAATTTAAATCTGGGAAGCGATGCTCCCCGAATATTTTATGCCCTTGTTGAAGCTACTTGTTTCGGTGCCAAAGCAATTGTGGATCGTTTTATTGATGAAGGCATTCCCGTAAAAGGTTTGATCGGGCTAGGTGGCGTTGCTAAAAAATCACCATTCATTATGCAGATGATGGCTGATGTAATGAATATGCCCATACGCATCCATAAAAGTGAACAAACATGTGCCTTAGGAGCTGCTATGTTTGCTGCTACAGCATCAGGTGTTTATGATAAAGTGGAAGACGCTATGCATGCTATGGGTAGTGGTTTTGATGCTGTCTATAAGCCAAATAAGAAAAAAGTTGCCTTTTACAGGAAAAGATACAGGAAGTACAAAAAGCTTGGGGCATTCATAGAAAAACAAACAAAATAAAAAAATCACTAAATGAGCAAGTATAAAAAGATAAAAGAAGAATGTTATAAAGCTAACATGCAATTGCCCGGTTTAGGATTGGTGTTGTTCACTTTTGGTAACGTAAGTGTAGCCGACAGAGGAAAAAAGGTGTTTGCCATAAAACCAAGTGGCGTTCCTTATATTGAGCTTTCCCCTGAAAAAATGGTCATTGTAGATTTTGATGGGAACACTATAGAGGGGGAACTTCGTCCTTCTTCCGACACAAATACCCACGCAGTATTGTACAAAAACTGGGAGCAGATAGGAAGCATCGTTCATACTCATTCCACTTATGCCACCTCCTGGGCACAAGCCTTAAGAAATATTCCTATTTATGGCACAACCCATGCCGATCATAATACTGTGGATATTCCCTGTGCCTCACCCATGAGTGATGAAATGATAAAAGGAGATTATGAATATGAAACAGGCTACCAGATTATAAATTGTTTTAAAGAAAAAGCTCTTAATTATACTGAAGTGGAAATGATGATAGTGGGGAATCATGCGCCTTTTACATGGGGGAAGAATGCCGATAAGGCAGTTTATAATGCCGCCGTATTAGAGCAGATTGCTCAAATGGCATGGCTAACCGAACAAATAAATCCCAATGCCCCCCGATTAAAAGAAGCGCTTATAAAAAAACATTTTGAACGTAAACACGGACCAGATAGCTATTATGGACAATAATCAACATTAATCACATCTGAAACAGTAAATATGAGTTTACCTAATCTAAAAAAGCTTGAAGTCTGGTTTATCACAGGAAGCCAGCATCTCTATGGACCTGAAACATTAAAACAGGTTGCAGATCATTCACAAAAGATTGCTACTTATTTTAATAGATCAGCAGTTATTCCCGTACAGGTCAAGTTTAAACCTGTTGTAAAAACACCTGAAGAGATCTACAATATATGTTCAGCAGCGAATACGTCTGCTAACTGTATTGGTATCATTACCTGGATGCATACCTTCTCTCCAGCCAAGATGTGGATCAATGGTTTGAAGATATTGCAGAAGCCAATGCTTCATTTACATACCCAGTTCAACCAGGACATCCCCTGGAACAGCATTGATATGGATTTTATGAATCTAAACCAATCTGCCCATGGCGACAGGGAATTTGGCTTTATTATGAGTAGGATGCGTATCGAAAGAAAAGTTGTGGTTGGGCATTGGCAGGATAAAAATGTTTTGCAGCAGATCAATACCTGGAGCCGTGCAGCAGCAGGATGGTTCGACATGCAACATGCAAAATTTGTTCGGTTTGGAGATAATATGCGCCAGGTAGCTGTTACCGAAGGTGATAAGGTGGAGGCCCAACTAAAATTCGGTTATAGCGTAAATACACATGGTGTCGGTGACCTTGTAGCTATGATCCAAAAAGTAAAGGAAAAAGAAATAGATGATCTTTGTGAGACATATAATAAAGAATATAAATTGGTTTCAGCTCTTAAGAAAAACGGCAATCAGCATCAATCATTAAGAGATGCCGCAAGGATTGAGTTGGGACTTCGTAAATTTCTAAGACAAGGTAATTACCAGGGTTATACAGATACATTTGAAGACCTGCATGGACTTTTACAGCTACCGGGCATTGCAACACAAAGATTGATGGCTGATGGTTATGGATTTGGCGCTGA
>JACJXP010000004.1 GCA_020636575.1 Chitinophagales bacterium | reverse complement strand
TCCTGCTGACCTGCATACTATGGGACTTGTATTTGGCCGAAAATCCATTGCAGGTTCTTTGATCGGCGGACTCAAAGAGACCCAAGAAATGCTAGATTTTTGTGCAGAGCATAATATTGTTTCAGACGTTGAAATGATAAAAATGGAAGATATTAATAAGGCATGGGACCGGGTAATGAAATCGGATGTGAAATACCGGTTTGTTATCGATATGAAGAGCTTTGGTTAGTTTAGGGCAAAGTGCTTTTCAAATATTGACCTATCATATAATTCAATATTGAAAAAATATCTCTGTTGCCCCAAAACCGTATAAAGGATGATGCTGGTTTACAAATGATTTTACTTCCTTCTTTAACCGCAGCAGATCATGTATCTCATCCCGCAGCACTCCTTCCCCCACCCCATGTATCACTATTAAAGAGGGTTGGTGATGGGCAATGGCCAGGTGATAATATTTTTCAAAGGTTTGCAGTTGCATGGTGAGTATCTCAAAGTTGCTGAGGCCCTTCCAGTCGCTGGTTATTTTATCAATATGCAGGTCTACCACACTGCGGGCAGGCTCAAGGTGCTGTCTTGCCTGTTTGCCATTATAAGGCTTTGTTCCTTTTGGAGAAAATGAATAATCATCTGTATGCTCTTCCTGTTTATCCGGGTATGTTGCAAATAACAGTTGTGAAAAAGTGGCTTCATTCTTTTCCTGCAACTCCTTAATTTTTGTAAAAACCTGCTTGGGTTTCAGCTTTACAGATGCTTCTTTGCTTTTTGCTTTTGTTTTGTCCGGCTCCACCAGGCTGAATGATAATTCAAACGAAGGGCTGTCATTCAGGTCTTCAAACGGCACATCATGCAGGTAAAAATCCTCAAAGGGATGCACTGTATTTTTTAATTCAAATTCAGTTTTTCCAAAATACTGTACCCGGTAAGTAAAATGGTAAGCTGTTTCGGTACGGTTCAGCAAATGGATCTTTAATTCTTCCACCACATCATCTCCATAAGAGTCGGTATCCATTACCGGTAAAAAAGTAAGCCAAACTCCATCCGCCACTTTTTTATCAGCGATCTTTTCCCTTTTTACATCATCTACATATTTCTTTTCTTTTTTGGGAACAACGATCTTTTTCTCCGTAAACCGTTTAAAATAAGGAAAGTCAACCTGGTCCATATACACCGGGAAAATAACACCCTTTACATCCACCATCATCATTTCATGGTTCATAATATCAACCACCCTCCCTTCCTCACCTGAATGAAGGATCAGCACAATATCACCCACCTGGTATTTCATGTGTCAATTTCTAGTCCTCTTTTTCTTTTGCCAGTTTACTATGGCGGTAGCTGTAGAAAAAATAAATTATCAATCCAATGACCAGCCAGATAATGAAGCGCATCCAAACCTTATGTGTTTCCTGCGCCATTAAATAGAAGCAACTGATCATACCTAAGATAGGTATCAGGGAGAATTTTTTTACAAATGCCAGTCCCGCCATTATTAAAGCGATCACCCAAAAACCAGCCATCGGCCATGTATCTTTTGTCCAGATATCCTCACTGAAATGTGATGGCACTTTAATGGCAATGATGATGATACCTGCCAGCAGCATCAGCGGGAAAATATATTGCCCGTTGATATAAGGCACTTTGAATTTACTGTCAGGCCTGTCCTTTTTCATCTGAAGCGCCAATACGCCGCCACAAACCAGCACAAATGCAAAAAGGGTTCCTATACTGGTCAGTGAGATCACTTCCCCAAGATTGAGAAACAGTGCCGGAACGGCCACTACAATTCCCGTGAGGATCGTAGAAAAAGAAGGTGTGCCGTATTTGGGATGTATCCTTGAAAATATTTTAGGCAACAGACCATCCCGGCTCATACTCATCCATATCCTCGGCTGCCCCATCTGGAATACCAGCAATACACTGGCCGTAGCAATAATGGCACTCACAGCCACAATGCCTGAAATAAACTTCATACCCCTTGCATCAAATACCATGGCAAGCGGATCACCTACGTTCAATGTTTTATAATTCACCATTCCCGTTAGCACCAATGCCAGCAACACATAAATAACGGTACAAATGATCAGGGAATAGATCATACCCCTTGGCAGGTCCCGTTGCGGGTCCTTACATTCCTCTGCCGTGGTGGATATGGCATCAAAACCGATATAAGCAAAGAAAACCGCCGATACGCCTTTCATGATACCGCCAAAACCCTCCGGTGTAAACGGTGACCAGTTATCAGGATTTACATAATAAGCGCCCAATACGATCACAAAGAAGATAACAGCCAGTTTAAGGATCACCATAATATTACTGGCCGAACGGGATTCTTTGATACCGATGAAAACGATGTAAGTGATCAGGAAAACGATCATTAATGCAGGAATATCCATGATCAATCGAAAACCAAATATTTGCGGCGCATTGGTCCAGGCAGAAACAGCCTCTGCCGTAGCGCCTGCTTTGGCTGATAAATAATCCATCGTAAGCCAATCAGGAATATGCATACCGGCTGCATCGAGCATCCGGGTAAAATAATCACTCCATGATATGGCCACGGCAATATTACCAATGGCATATTCCATCAACAGGTCCCAGCCAATGATCCAGGCAAATATTTCCCCGAAAGCCACATAAGAGTAAGTATAAGCGCTACCGGAAACAGGAACCGTCGAAGCAAACTCTGCATAACACAAAGCGGCAAAGCCACAGGCAATAGCTGTAAAGATGTACAGAAAAACCACACCGGGGCCACCATCAGAAGCAGCCTGGCCAATACCACTGAAGATACCGGCACCGACAATAGCTGCTATACCAAAGAATGTAAGGTCCCGAACCCCGAGTACTTTTTTCAGGCCGATGGAATGTCCATCACCTAAACCGGATTCAGAGTCCCTTAATATTTTACTGATAGATTTTTTTCGGAAAAGTTGGTTGGCCATTGTGCTGGTTTGAGCATTCAAAATAGGGAAAAAATCGCAGGCACACTCAGATGTTAATGGTATTTTTAAAGACAAACACAGTTCCAAACAAGAAACATAAATAGGAAATGCGGAGAATTATATTGGCAGTAACATTTATTATTTCGATAACCAATATTTATGGGCAGGCTAAGCCGGCAGCACTTAAAATCTCACACTTAACCGGCGACTTTTTTATTTATACAACATATAGCACTTATGAAGGAAACCAGATACCCGCAAATGGCATGTACCTGCTTACTGACAACGGCGTAGTGTTGTTTGACACACCCTGGGATACCACTCAATTTCAACCTTTGCTCGACAGTATAAAATTGAAACATAATAAAAATGTGACAGTATGTATTGCAACACATTGGCATAGTGATAGAACTGAGGGATTAGCATATTACAAGCAAAAAGGAATTAAGACCTACACAACTTTTCTTACAGATGAGTTAAGTAAAAAGAACAATAAAAAAAGAGCTGAAATTTTAATGAAAAGCGATAGCATTTTCAATATTGGCCAATATTACTTTGAAACTTATTACCCGGGAAAAGGACATACAGCAGACAATATTGTTATCTGGTTTAACAAAGAAAAAATTCTTTATGGTGGTTGTTTAATAAAAGGTGCCGACGCTGAGAATTTGGGCTATTTGGGAGATGCGGACACTACAGCATATTATTCTACTCTAAAAAAAGTGAAGAGAAAATGCCCTGACCCTAAGTATATAATCGTATCTCATAGTGACTGGAATAACATAAACTCGTTAAAACATTCAATCAGGCTGGCAAAAAAACTGAAAAGAAAGACCAATGCTAACAAGTGAATTAATAATCCCTGTGCACAAGAAACTGCGCCAGCGCTTTGAGCGGCTGCTTTCTTTTTGATAATACCGCTACATCTTCGAGATGTGCAAAAGCTTCATCCAGGTATTTATTCTTTAACTGAAGCGCCCATTCATCCACTTTACAGGCTTTAAAGATGGCTACTATCTTCTCCACCTTATCTGCATCATTTGAAGCTAATAGATTTTTTAATTGCTGCTTTTGTGTTGCGTCGGCTACTTCTAAAGCATGTATCAGCAAAAAAGTTTTTTTATTGGAAAGAATATCGCCCCCTACCTGCTTGCCGAATTTTTCCGGCTCACCAAATGCATCGAGGTAATCATCCTGCACCTGGAAAGCAATGCCCAGTTTTTTTCCGAACTGGTATAGCAGATCCTGGTTTCTTTGTCCGGCCCCGCCTAATATAGCTCCCATCTTCAAACTGGCGGCAAGCAATACAGAAGTTTTTAATTCGATCATCTTCAGGTAATCTTCAAAACTTACTTCTTCCTGCTTTTCAAAATCCATATCCAGTTGCTGCCCCTCACACACTTCCCTCGCAGTTGAATTAAATAAATGCAGAATGGGATGAATAACAGCCGGGTCGATCTTCCCGAGATATTCATAAGCTTTTACCAGCATTACATCACCTGCCAGCAGCGCTGTATTTTCTCCGAATTTTTTATGTACCGTTTCAAAACCCCTGCGCAATGGCGCCTGGTCCATAATGTCATCATGTATCAACGTAAAGTTGTGGAACAACTCAATAGCAGTGGCAACATGCCAAGCATCCGGGTTTATCTCGTCCACTAGTTCATTTCCCATCAGGCATATAACAGGCCTTATTCTTTTTCCTCCCAAACCAAGGAAATATTCATTGGGTGAATACAATGAAGCCGGTTGTTCCGGGAAATGCTTTTTATCAAAATGCAGCGTAAACTTCTCAGCTAATAATTGGAAACTTTGCATACCTCAAAATAATCATCATTTCTTTTTTCTTCCTTTTTCTTTCTCACTTTTTTCTGCAGCCAGTTCACCAGCTACCACCCACTCATAATCGAGCTGCCTTTTGGTAAGATTGGCCGCCACAACCTTGATCCAGACCTTATCCCCCATCCTGAATTTTTTGCCGCTTCTTTGTCCCAACAGGCAATAATCTGTTTCAATATGCCGGAATTCGTCATATTCCATCAGGCTATTGATGCTGACCAGGCCCTCACATTTATGTTCCACCGTTTCCACCCAAAAACCAAAGCTGGCCACACCGCTGATCACTCCTTCAAATTCATCCCCAAGGAAATTCTTCATGTACTGCACCTGCTTGTATTTGTTGCCGGCTCTTTCTGCTTCCATGGCAGCCCTTTCCCTGTCACTGCAATGCTTGCATTTATCTTCCAGTTTTTTGTCCGCCTTTATTTTGTTGTGCAGCACATCATCCAATATTCGGTGTACCAGTATATCCGGGTATCGCCTTATCGGGGATGTAAAATGGCAATAGTTCACAAATCCTAAGCCGTAGTGCCCGATGTTCTCAATGGTGTATTTTGCTTTTGCCATGGTACGTATGCCAAGCTGCTCCAATACATGTTGCTCAGGTTTACCATGCACATCTTTTAAAAGCTGGTTAAAGGAAGCAGCGATCGCTTCAGGTGAGGAGGTATCAAATTTATGCCCGAACTTTTGAGCAAAAGCTGCAAAGGGAACCAGCTTTTCCTCATCAGGATCATCATGCACCCGGTAAGGGAACGGCAGGGGTTTATCATTTACTTTGATCTTGGAAACATTTTCTGCCACTACCCTGTTGGCCAGCAGCATAAATTCCTCGATCAACTGGTGAGCTTCCTTACTTTCTTTGATCATGATACCGATCGGGTCACCATTCGTATCCAGTTTAAACCGCACTTCCTGTGAGGAAAAATTAATGGCATTGTTCTTAAAACGTTTGCCCCTCATTTTCTGGGCAAGATCATTCAATAGTAATAATTCTTCTGCATATAAACCTGCTTTCTCTTCAATGATCGCCTGCACTTCTTCATAAGTAAAGCGATGATCAGAATGGATCACCGTTCTGCCCAGCCAGTATTGTTTGATCTCGGCTTTTTCATTCAACTGGAAAATGGCGGAAAATGTAAGCTTATCTTCCTGGGGCCTTAGAGAACATAACACATTGGAAATATGTTCCGGCAACATAGGGTTAACTCTATCTGGCAAATAAACAGATGTTGCTCTCTGGTAAGCTTCTTTGTCCAATTCAGTATCCGGTTCCAGGTAATGGCTTACATCGGCAATATGCACACCGATCTCATAATGGCCGTTCTTTAATTTCCGGATGGACAAAGCATCATCAAAATCTTTGGCATCCACCGGGTCAATTGTGAAGGTCAGTATCTTCCGGACATCTTTTCTTTTTTCGATCTCGGCATCTGATATAACATCCGGTATCCGGGCAGCCACTTCCATAGCTTCATCAGAAAACTGTAATGAAAATCCTGCTTCCATAATGATCTCCTTCATGGCAGCATCGTTAGTATTCTCTTCGTCCATCACACTCACCACTTCACCAACGGGCCGCTTATCAGAGCTTTCCCATTCCAACAGTCTTACAATTACCCTGTCCCTGTCCTTTGCGCCGTTAATGGATGATAAAGGAATAAATATATCGGGCATTGGTTTGTCAGACTCAGGAATAAAAAAAGCAAACCCCTTATTCATTTGTAAGGTACCCAGGAATTCAGTTCGTTTGCGCTGCACCACCTGTTTCACTACACCCTGCATCCGCTTGCCACTGCTTTTCATTTCTTTTATGGCAACCCGAACAGTATCGCCATGTAAAGCCGTATTAAAATCACCCGGACGGATCAAAATATCTGTATCCAGTCCTTCTATTTCTACAAAACCGGTTCCCGATCGGGTAATATCGATCGTTCCTTTCACCAGTTGGCTGGTGGAACGGGATTGTTTTTGTTTCTGTTTTTTCTTTTTGGAATTTTTTCTTCCCATACACTAATCCTCTCTTTCTATTTTAAAATCATTTGTAAAATTATTGACTATTGCCGTAAACTGTTGTTCTTCGTTAAAAAGAAACTTGTGCGCCACCGGGATAATATAAAAAGGCAGTTCTTTTAGATCATCTTTGAATGGTTGCAACCTTACGGCATCTTTTTCTGTGGTCAGAATAATGGTATCATTACCTGAATCATTAAATTGTTTTTTTATTTTTTCTATATCTGTAATACTAAAATCATGATGATCTGCAAACTGTAATACGGTAACTTTTGGCGACCAGGCTTTGGCCCAATTGATCAATGGTTCTGGTTTTGCAATCCCGGTGACCAATATCAATTTCAGATCTGGCCTTAAAAGCAACTCTTCTTTTGTTTGCAAATCAAAAACACTCCCATATTCAATCGCTGTAAAAAATATTGACTGATGTGGAAGCGGTTTTATTTCTTTAATTATTTTATTCCTTGTTTCTTCATTTGTATCAACCGGACATTTAGTGACTACGATAATATCAGTTCTCTTATAAGAACTTTTCAGATCCCTGAGATCCCCAGCCGGGAGATAAATATCCCGGGTAAATAAATTATCAAAACCTGTTAGCAAAATATTTAATCCTGCTTTTACCTGCCGGTGCTGGAAAGCATCATCCAGAATGAGCAGATCTGTATCCGGCTTATCTTTCAACAACTGCGGAATTGCTTCAGCTCTTTTTTCTCCTACCGCTATTGTAACGTCGGGAAACTTTATATGGAATTGCATAGGTTCATCCCCGATCGTTGAAGCGGTGCTATTTTTATCAGCCAGCATATAGCCGCTTGTTTTTCGTTTATACCCCCTGCTTAGCACCGCTACTTTGTGCTGATCTTTCAAGCTATTCACCAGGAATTCAACCATGGGAGATTTTCCGGTACCACCAGTTGATAAATTCCCGATACAAATTACCGGCAGGTTAAAACTTTTGGATGAGAATATCTTACTGTCATATAACCAATTTCTTATTACAATACCGATCCAATAGATCAACGAAAAAGGAAGCAGCAGGATCCTTACTGATTTTAAGAAACGGTTTGCGAACATATATCAGCTAAAGTTACTGCAAATTGCTGCCATGACGAAGAAAGGCCGTCCCTCACTCATCTTTATATGTGAAGAAGGAAAATACCGTAGTCCCATAATTTCTTTCAGAATCAAAAAAGGGAAAGTTCTTATAATTATTCCTTGGCGTATGCTCCAGGATAAAATACCCGCTTTTGCGTAATAAATCCTTTTTAAATATTAATACCGGCAGTTCATCGATCTCTGCTAATGCATAAGGCGGGCCGGCAAAAATGAAATCAAATTGTTCGTTACACTGTTCTATGAAACGGAATACATCCGACTTGATCACTTTAAAATTCTGCAAGCCTAACCCTTCGGATGTTTTTTTAATAAAGCTATGCATGGCGCTGTCTTTCTCCACAACTGTAAGATCGGTCACTCCCCTCGAAGCCAGTTCGTAGCTGATACTTCCTGTGCCTCCAAAAAGATCCAGCGACTTCAGCTCATCAAAATCTATTTTGTGTTGTAAAATATTAAACAAACCTTCTTTGGCAATATCAGTTGTAGGTCTTGTATAAGGCATTTTTGCGGGAGGATTAATTCGTCTTCCCCCATGTGTGCCGCTTATGATGCGCATAAGGCAATATCGTTCAAAGAAGTAAAAAAATGTGGCGGGCAATCCGCATCTTCAGAACTCCAGTTTGTTGTCCTGAATTCGATATTTGTAAAATACTTGTATAGTTCAGTATATAAAGCTGACTGCTTTTCAATTAAACCGGAAATTTTCAGCGGCGTTTCCGCTGTGGTCAAGTTATACTTATGATAAACAGATAACAGCGAATACAACACATCAAAAGGCTCTTTGTAATTATGCGTACAGCACAATAACAACTCATTATCTTTCTTAGCCACCAGCCAAAAATATCCGTTACTGAAATCTGCCATTAATAATGTGGATGCCTCTTCCCGTAATGCAGCCTGCATTAAAGTAAAACCGACATGCTGAAAGTTCACTACCGGGTAATAATTATTGATCCTGTCTCTTATAAAATCTGGCAAATGATATACTACTTCCGTGTCGGTCTCTGCTAATTGTTTACTGATCATTTTTCCCGGTTGCATTACCGGAACTAAGTTTTCCAGGCAGGTCTCTTTGCTTTCCTGGGAAACCAGGGAAACAGGTACCTGGATCATTCCCGGGTTGTCTATACAGAAGTTGATCCTTATAAAATTTTGTTTCAGGTCGGCATGATCGGCCCAGAAATTATCTAATTCTTCAGGAGTGATATGTTCATACTGGTAATACTGAAATCCGCTTAGGGAACCTGCAGATTGATCGGAGATCGCATAGGAAAGATTCTTTTCGCCCAACCTGATATTTAGAACAGGCTCCTGTAGCTCCTTACCCTCTTGCACAAACTGAAATAACTTCTTCAAAACTGTTATTTTGGATGTGTGCAATATTACTCAAAAGTTCACATATCCCTTTTGCAGGTAAAGAATAAAACATACTGAGATCAATATTCTTTTTCAAGTGTAACACCTACTGCTCCCCTGATCTGTGGTATGGGCGGATGGAGTTTATGAACAGATATCCGCAATTTCTTCGTCTCCGGAAAACTATCTTTAATTTTTAAGGCTATTGATTGAACCAATGTTTCAAGCAGATCATAGGGTTCATCCATTTCCTTTTTTACTATCTCAAATAAAGCGGCGTAATTGATCGAATCATCCAGGTTACTAATGGTACTTGCGGGTTCCTTATAACTTACAGTCAGGTTTACCTCAAACTCATTTCCTGTTTTTCTTTCTTCAGCATGTAACCCATGATGAGCAAAAAAAAGCAGCTTTCTGAGTTCAATGGTGAGTATGCCCTGCATAGCTGTGATTTAGTGGATACCCTTTGCACTAAGATATCGTTCCGCATCAAGCGCTGCCATACAGCCTGTTCCTGCAGCGGTAACTGCCTGCCTGTATACCTTATCCTGCACATCTCCGGATGCAAAAACACCTTCCACATTTGTTTTTGATGTACCCGGTATTGTTTTGATGTACCCTGCTTCATCCATATCAAGGAAGTCTTTGAATATTTCAGAATTGGGTTGGTGACCGATCGCCACAAAAAAACCGCTAACAGGAATTTCCTGTTTCTCACCGGTTTGATTATTCTTAATTCTTACAGCAGAAACATTTTTCTCCCCGATCACTTCATCTGTTTCTGAGTTCCAGTATATTTTAATATTAGCTGTATTCATTACCCTGTCCTGCATCACCTTACTGGCTCTCATCTCATCACGGCGGACGATCATATGCACTGTTGTACATAACTTAGAAAGGTATAGTGCTTCTTCAGCAGCTGTATCCCCTGCTCCTACAATGGCCACTTCCTTCCCGCGGAAAAAGAATCCATCACAAACAGCACAGGCACTTACCCCAAAACCATTCAGCCTTTGTTCACTTTCCAATCCCAGCCATTTGGCAGAAGCTCCGGTTGAGATGATCACAGCATCAGCTTCGATCCATTTTTCTTCATCGATCTCTACTTTGAATGGCTGTGAGGAAAAATCAACTTTGGTGGCAAGTCCATACCGGATATCAGCACCCATCCGTTTGGCCTGTTTTTCAAAATCAACCATCATTTCAGGCCCTTGTATCCCGTCGGCATAGCCCGGGTAATTTTCCACTTCAGTAGTAATAGTCAGTTGCCCGCCGGGCTGTATGCCCTGGTATAAGATCGGTTTCAGATTTGCTCTTGAGGCATAAATAGCTGCTGTATAACCAGCAGGCCCGGATCCTAATATCAAACAATGTGTTCTTTCAGTTATTTCCATTCTTAAACTTATTTAATTCTAAAAGGCAGGCAAAATTACTGGTAATTAACGAATGAATCTGTAACCAGCATCACTATTGAGGGATGATGATAGTTCGGTACTGGGCAGCATAGCCACCAAAATAGCCCAGTGCTCCTTTACTCATATTGCTTATCACCTTGGTTGGTGATGAAAAAGGGTTACCAACACTGCTGTATGTAAACTCCATAGTTCTCCAGAAATCGTATGTGGCTTTATCTATATTGCAAAGCTTGAGTGTAACAGTATCTCCTTTGTCGAAATATGTATAGTCTTCCGGGTTATTCCCTGTACGTTCTACTCCCCGTTCTACCTGCACTTCGTACTCAGATCCGTCAATGATCTGATCGTCATATACTGATATCAGGCCGGGGTAAAAAGGCTCGCTGTTTCGCTTAGTGAAATATCTTATATAATCCCCATAACCGGGTTGATCATAAGCCTTTATCATTAAAGCAACTTTTTCCGGCTCATTGCCCGGAGGAGCTGGTTTCCAGAAAAGCGAATCAATCCTGCGGTTAGGTATCGGTATCCTTGTTTGCGCCGTATACTCATCTCCCTGCCATTCTATGCGCAAAGAATAATTATGGTCTGTTTCTCCCATAAAAGCTGTAGCGAGATCAGAAGAATCAATGGAATAATAATAGAAATTGATACCCGGCTGCACCTGAACAGCATATTCTTTTAATTGATGCGTAAGCGTACCATTTGATATATATACATTGGCATTATGCACAAAACTATTGGTCAGCAGATCCGGTGAGATCGTTGAGAAGTAATCAAAACTCGTTGAAAGATATACTATTGGTGGCTGGCCATTTTCTATGGATGCTTCCACTACCAGTTTGGGTGTTACGTCATTTAGTTTGAATGTAATATCTCTTTCACAGGATACACCCAAAAACAGTAAGGATAGAACAAATAGCAGGTTCCTGGTTTTCATGTACATACAAAATTAACTCCTGATCAGCCAAAAGGTTGAAACAAAACATTAAAAAACCCCGGTATTTACCGGGGTTCTAAAAGATAGAGGTATTTATACTAACCCAAATAAGCTTTTAAAGCGCTGCTGTAGCGGGCCTTTTGTAAACGTTTGATAGCTCTTTCCTTGATCTGGCGGATACGTTCTTTTGTCAGATCATATTTCTGGCCAATTTGCTCAATGGTAACACCATTTTCTCCATCCAGGCCGAAATAAGCATTTACGATCTCAGCTTCTCTTGGAGAGAGTGATTTCAACACCCTGCGGATCTCGTTGCGCAAAGAATCCTTCATCACATCATCATCTGTATCATCGCTTCCTTCCAAAAGATCTCCCATTGCTACATCTTCAGCTTCATGAACCGGTGCGTCAAGGGAAGTGTGGCGGGTATTGCTCTGGAAAATGTTGTTGATCTCTGTTTCACTCATTTCCAGTAATTCTGCCAGCTCTTCTGTTGAAGGTTCTCTTTCATGCTCCTGTTCAAAAGCCATGTAAGCCTTATTGGCTTTGTTGTATGTGCCAATTTTGTTTTGAGGCAAGCGGACCAATCTGCCCTGCTCTGCCAACGCCTGCAAAATGGACTGGCGAATCCACCAAACAGCGTATGAAATGAATTTGAAACCTTTTGTTTCATCAAAGCGTTGAGCTGCTTTGATCAATCCGAGGTTACCCTCGTTAATAAGATCGCTTAAAGAAAGCCCCTGATGTTGATATTGCTTAGCCACCGACACCACAAAACGAAGGTTCGCCTGAACAAGTTTATCCAAAGCTCTTTGAGAATCAACAGGATTGCGATTAAACATTTTGATCCGTTGCGCCAGAGTCGTTTCTTCCTCCGGGGTGATCATCGGGATCTTTGAAATTTCCTGTAAATACTTCTCAACTGCCTGGGAATCCCTGTTCGTAATCTGGGTGGCAATTTTAAGCTGCCGCATAACTAAAAAATTTTAATAAGTAACGAAAAATAGACAGTCTTTGTTTGCAAACTGTTGCAAATGGATAGTTAATTGCAAATGGAATTACCGTCCGGGACTGCCTGCAAAAATACGGATAAAATGCCGCATCTCATAGTTATTGGTGGGATATTTACTCACAGGACAATCGTTATCGGATACGGTACAGATTCAGGTCTAAACATAGTACGGAAAGCAGTTATATGCAAGAAAAAAACAGAAAATGTTAAAGTTTTTTTATTCCCGAAACTAAAATGTAGATAACTATGTGGATTTCTTTTGATTGGAGAGCCTGTATAAAATGATCCACAATGCCAAACCTCCCAGGAACAGCAAACTGGAGATCACTTCTGCCTGCGTAGGCTGAAATCCGAAAATATCCATTCGGGTGTTCACCCTGATCTTTTCAATAAAGAATCGCTCAATACCATTCAACATCAGGTAAAACGCAAACAATGTTCCCGGTATTTTAAATCGCTTTCTTAATGCCCAGATGAGGAGAAATAATATAAAACAAACAATTACTTCGTAAAGAGGTGTAGGATATACTCCAAATGCCAGCTGATTGCAAAACTTTCCTTCACATCCCGGTATCAGAACGTTGGGGTCCATTTCATTTACATTATGCGGATACCTGTAGGACCACATCCAATCGGGCAAAAAACCCGGTTTATTAGCCAGGTTGCTACGGATACCCCAATCACCATCACCGGCTACATGACAACCGATCCGTCCGATAGAATAGGCCAGCATCATCGTAGGCGCAAATGCATCGGACAAATAACGAATTCCAATTTTATGTTTCCTGGCATACCAAACAATGGCAATGCCTGCTAAAATAAGACCTCCATAAAATGTAAGCCCCTTTGCTGAAAAGATATAGTCAGAAGGATTCTCCAGGAAGCCTGACCAGTTCTCAAATATGTCAAATATTTTGGCGCCCAGAAGTCCAAAGACCAGGGCCAGTATTGTTATTTCTCCTACCCTGTCCTGAGGCCATATACGGATGGTTCTTTTTTCAGGCTTATCCAGTTTCGTTTTATTCTTTTCCCACCATTTCAATCCCGCAAAAAGCAACCCTAATGCAATACCTGCCGGCCAGCTACCTAATGTTGAGAAAATAAATGCCTGTGGATCTTCTGTTGCAGAATTGTCCAGGATAAAAAGGGCTACAATTTTATACCCTAATAAAAAACCGAGTAAGAAATTCAAGGCGAGATCCGAAAAGCTTGCCGGCTTGCCGACCATTACCTGCATCTCTGTGGGTTTAAAAAGGCCCAGTTTGCTTTTTCTTCTCAGCTCAGCAGTCAGCACCACAGCTGAAACGATAAACCCAATAGCAACAAAAAAACCGAAAGTATTAACAAACCGAAGAAACGTCCACTCAACTCCAAACAGATCTTTAAAAGCGTAATACAGGTTGGGATACATGAAAAACAGTTGGTTAAATATTAAAAACGAATATACGGAAAGAAACTAAGGGCTATTGCCAACAGCAATTTGCTGTATTCAAAAAATCCCGGCCAGGCCGGGATCTTAAAACAAGTTTACCAGTATCAGTTACAATGTTCATTAAAAGCACCGATCAGGTTCTGGGCAATAATTTGCGCAGGCCTTCCTTCGATCTGGTGTCTTTCTATAAAGTGTACAAGTTTTCCGTCTTTGAACAGCGCTATCGCAGGAGATGACGGAGGATAAGGCAACAGGTGCTCCCTTAATGTCCTCACTGCATCAATATCAAAGCCAGCAAAAGTGGTGGTTAAAAAATCAGGCCTTTTATCTGTATTGGCTACAGCCATCAATACACCGGGCCTAGCACTACCGGCAGAACAGCCGCACACAGAATTGATCATTACTAATGTGGTGCCTTCTTTGGAAAGCTGATCGTCCACTTCCGCAGATGAAAGTAACTCAGAGAAACCATTATCGGTCAGTTCCTCTTTCATGGGTATTACAATTTCTTCAGGATACATTTCTTATATTATTTAGGTTGCAAAATTAATTAAAAGCTCTGTATTGATCGACCCGTTAACGCTGCATTGAAATTCTGTCAGTAAATATTCCTCATTTCGGAAATAATGTCTCCCGGCATTGATCGGTTTAGCCAAAACTGTCATAGAAAATGGCTGAAAATACCAGTGGTACAGGTTTTGAAAATACTGTAGAAAGCAATTTTTTAAAAAATATAAAACAAAATAGCTATGACACATGTAAAATTCAATGGTAGACCATTTGCAGGCACCTTCAATAGCCTGGTCGACGACCTGTTCACCGAGTTACCCGTTTTGTTTGGTAATGATTTTAACAATCCGGAAAGAAAGGTTTCTGTACCGGTTAACGTCCAAGAAACAGATAAGAGTTATGTATTAGAGGTAATAGCTCCTGGTTTTGAGAAAACAGATTTCAGCCTCAATCTTGATCAGAATATTCTGACCATTTCGGCTGAGAAAAAAGATGAGGTAAAAGAAGAGAACCAGAAACAAGTGAGAAGAGAATATACATACCGCTCTTTTAAGAGATCTTTCACAATTGATGATAAAATTGATGCAACCAATATCGATGCATCATACATCAACGGAGTGTTGACATTAAACCTTCCTAAGAAGGCAGAAGTCAAACCCCAGGCAACAGAAATTGTTATAAAATAATTTATATATCTCTTTTCTCATAAGCAGTTGGTTTTGGTTTACACCCCCGGTTTCTACCGGGGGTTCTTTTTTGCCCCTACTGCTCCACCATACAGCCCTGCCTTCTGCGGGTATCTATGATATACTGGATCTTCCATTCGCCATCAAACCGAACCAGTTGAAATGAATTGACACCACAATGAGAGAAGTTCCCGTTGTAATAAAAACTATAAGGTGTCCAGGCTAATGCCAAAGGCCCGTCCACCTTTATTGTTTCGTAAGTAATTCGTTCATCCAGTAATCCGGCCGTGGCCTTACTGATCTGGCTCACAAATCCATCAGCGCTTTCATTCCGTACTATCATCTTCCCTTCCTTGCTCCTGGCGATGGTTTGAAAGACGATGCTGTCCGAAAAACAACTTTTTAACATTTCACCATCAGCCTTTCGCATCGCATCAAACATCTTGTTGATCGTTGCTTTTACAGAATCTTCTGCTGACTGCGCCTTTGTTGTCATGGAAAGGCCAAGCATTGTTAAGACAATTAAAAAGTATCTCATGTTCACATTTTTTAAGAGTTTATGGCAAATGAATTGAAACGTATAATCGTTACCCAAATATCTACTAAAATAAAACTACCGGCCATGCAAACAGCAAGAATAGTACAAGCGGTTATTATTATGTTGGTTGTGGCAATGGCAGCCAGCTGTGCCTCCACAAAAGAATATACCAGCAAACTCTTTACGCCAAGGGATGTACAGATCAAAGACACACAGGCATTGGCGATCCATTTCCTTGACCTGGATGAGGCAGAGATCAATAAAGAGAATTGGGTAAGTACTGACATCATCAACGGGAAGGATACCACAGTACCTATTTTGGCACTGGATAAACTGGCTGAAACTATTCCTGTTGCAAGCTCTAAAAAAGTGAAAACGGATACTGTAGCTGTAAAAACTGAAACAACCAGCGCACCAGTAGCCAAAAATGTGATCGTAAAGGATGGAGTGCGGTCAAAACGAACAAGGGATTAACCAATCTATATAAATGAAAATGACTCTTTAATTCATTAACCACAAAATGTAGCACATGAAAAGAACATTTATTTACTCAGCTATTATTCTGTTTGCAGCAGCCTTGTTTTTTACGGGTTGTAAACCCAGCCGTGTTTGGGCCAATAATAAAAAAGAACCCCGCCAAACCTACCAGGAAACAAGACCTGCACCTGCCTCATACCACTACCCAAGAGTGGCATTGATCATAAGGCCAACACCGGGTTTTAAAATGAAACAAGACAACCACGGTCGTTTCTATCATCGCAGCCCGCAAGGATTCCTGTATTGGAAAGGGTATGACAACCGGTTTTATTTGGACAGGGGGCATTTCTCCCGGATCAGTTATGACAAGTATGAATACAAAGACTGGAAACGCTACAGCAAGCAGAGTAACAACAGGTAAAATATCATTAGCCATGAAACAGCAAAGCCCTTTCCCCGGAAGGGGCTTTTGCCTATTTATACCCGAGTATCTTGAGCATACTCTGAGCTGTTTGCTCTTTGGCGTACACCCAATCGGTCAACTTCCCGTTCTTATCATGGCCGATCAAAATATGTTTGGGTGATGGGATCAGGCAATGTTTGATACCGCCGTATCCGCTGATCTGGTCCTGGTAAGCACCGGTATGAAAAAATCCAAGATAGAGAGGTTCATCAGAGTCACCGTTTATCTTGGGAAGGAACACTTCGTTGATATGTTCTTCCGAATCATAATAATCATGGCTATCGCAGGTAATACCTCCCAAAACAACCCTTCGGTATTCGGCATCCCATTTATTTACCGGCAAAAGCAGAAACTTTTCACCGATCCCCCATGTATCAGGTAATGTTGTGATAAAGGAAGAATCGATCATATACCATGTTTCCCTGTCGTTCTGTGCTTTTTCAGCGATCACTTTATAAATATGGCCCATACTCTCTCCTACTGTATAACTACCAAATTCAGTAAAAATATTTGGCATGGGCACTTTTGCTTTCTTACAGGCGGTCTTGATATTTCTGACGATCTCGTTGATCATGAACTGGTAATCATAATTGAAACCCAGCGAATGTTTGATCGGGAAGCCACCACCAATATTAATAGAGTCCAGTTCCGGGCATATCTTTTTTAACTGGCAGTAGAGGTTGATCACCTTATTCAGTTCACTCCAGTAATAGATATCATCCTTAATCCCTTTATTCAGGAAAATATGCAGCATCTTTAGCTGGAACTTACTTTCATAACCTTCTATCCTGTCAACATAAAATTCCAGGATATCTCTTGCCCGCATACCAAGCCGTGAAGTATAGAAAGGGAATGTGGGTTCTTCCTCAGTAGCTACCCGTATACCCAGCTTAAAAGGCACTTTAACAGAAGTAGCATAATCTTTCAGCTCTTCTTTATTATCCAGTACGGGGATCACATTTTGCCAACCACTGTTAATGAGATTGGCGATGCGTCTCGTATATGGTTTTTGTTTAAATCCATTACAGATGATGAAAGTGTCCTTGGTTATCTTTTTACGGGCATGCAATTTTTTAATGATCTCGATATCGTAGGCATAAGATGTTTCCAGGTGAATATCATTTTTTAATGCCTCATCCAATACAAAACTGAAATGTGAACTTTTTGTACAATAGCAATAATGATACTTGCCTTCATACCTGTATTTTTTAAAAGCATTGGCAAACATTTGCTTTGCTTTTTTGATCTGGGAGCTGATCTTGGGCAAATAACTTATTTTCATCGGTGTGCCGTACTTTTCGATCAGTTTCTTCAGATCAATTCCATTAAAGTACAGGTTGCCATCTTCCACTTCAATGCCTTCCTGCGGAAAATTAAAAGTTTGCTTAACAAGGTCCTGGTATGAGTTGGTCATTGTTTTGTAAACAGGTTTGTTCCTGGAAAATTATTGACTGCACAAAAGTATAGGATTGAGTAATTCAGGAAACAAAAAATTTCATGTAAAACAAACAAGCCACCCGGAGGTGGCTTGTGATCAGTTTAAATTCCATTTACGCATCATAGTTGCGGCAGTTCTCCTGTTACGGTGATGCTGCCACATTTCTGCAGCTGTGAAATTCTTTTTAAGATAAACTCCGGCATCATTGGCCAGGGTTTCCTTTACTTCCTGTGACAGTTCTTTTGTTAATTCTTCTTGTAACTGTACAGTTCCGGGCATAACATTGCTCTTCATAAACACTCCTTTTTTTAGTCTGTCGTTTAATGTTCGTCTGAGTTGGTCGGAAGCCTGCCTTTTTTTAAGGCAGACAGCGAAGAAAGCCAGGCGGCAAGCGGAGATTTCTGGTCAGTTTGTTGCTGTCTCAAATTATGGGTACGACACTCAGCTTTTTGCGCCGCAAAGATACGAATAAACTACTTCTTTGCAAAACAAATAAAGCATGAAACTGTTAAAACTAACGGAGACAAACAAACTGTTTTATTTGGCCTGTGACAATTGAAGCGGAAGCCCTGATTTCCAGTCGTCATCAATATACAGTTCAAAAGAATACCTGCCCGGTTTCTCAAATTTGAGCTGATTAAAATTGACAACAATATTCACAGAACCAAACTGTCCGTTAGCAGGATTTGAAACAGATATCTTCCCCTGCACAGGCTGAATGATCTCTTTGCCATCCGCATCTATCAGGCGCAGTTTGAAATCATGATCACCTGTTTCCTTTGAAGAAAACCGCAAACGGGTAGCTATACTGCAGGATGCATGTACCGCCGGGAATTGTTTGGATTGAATACTGTCAAATGTGCCAACAACCGTCAGCTTTGAATGATTATCCTGCGCAAAATCTGCCAGGGTGAAAATTTCAATTTCCATAATAAGTAGTTATGCCAGTTAAATGCGAATAATCATGCCGTGACTATAAAATAGTCAGCTGTGTGACAAGAAATGTAAAAACTAACTCATTTACTGCCAATGCAGCAGTTATCCCACATTCCTGCGGAACCATTCTGCTGCCGATATGCCCGATTGGTCCACCGTTATCTTTTTCTCCAGTTTTTGCTGAGCTCTTTGTATGGAAAGAGTGACCATGTTATGAGAAATAGCTTCTTCTTCCATACCACCCATATTACGCATTAAAAGAGAGATACGTTCGCCACCAAATTGTTTTAACAAGGGTTCTTCCAATGAACTTAGAACGGTGATCTTAGCTGCATTCAGTGACTTAAATGTTTCCTGTTCCTTTTTATACAATGGATAATGTTCCAGGAAAACCACTTCTCTACCGGTCGTTTGGCTGCTGCGTAATTGTCTTTGAGATAATATTGAATATTCAATTCCTTCCTGTTGCAAAAATGTTTCCATTTCCCGGGCTGTATCTTCAAACCAGGCCACTAAAACCACAGTCATGTCCTTTTGAAGAATATTCAGCAAGCCCTTTTTCTTTCCGGTATCTGTCATCCAGACCAGGTCTGTTACAGGTACCGGTTTTTCTTTTTTTCCAAATAATCCAAACATGCGGGAAAGATACGCTGAAGCAAGAATAATTGTTAGACGTTATTTGCCTCTTACATTTTTTAAAATAAAAAGGCTGAGTAAGGAGATTAGTGACATGGCAAGAAAAGCAATGGCATACCCTCCTGCTCCTGTTATTCTGCCGGCAGCCCATACCGTCCATGATTCACATCCGTTGGTGGCTGCCATATAAGTACTGAACTGTGTGGCGCCGATCTTTGGATTAGTTTGATCCATGAATAACGCATAAGATGAAGAAGTGAACATGCCGACAAAAAAATACATTGCTGCCAGAGATACATAATAAGGAATAGCTGCCTCAATACCCATAAGTTTCATAACAGCGGTAATAATGACAAATAATACAAACCCAACGAGAAAAAAACTAACAGAACGTTTACGCCGACGATGATCTGACAACCATCCACCTGCCAGGCCACCTAATAACATAGAAACAACAACAGGAATAAAAAACAAAAAACCTACATCTTTTTCGGAAACACCGATATCTGTAAGAAATGGTCCCGCCAGCCCGCCTGTTACTTCAAAGGCTGCTGCACTTGTAAGTGCAAATAGA
Source organism: Chitinophagales bacterium (assembly GCA_020636575.1). Classification (GTDB taxonomy): domain Bacteria; phylum Bacteroidota; class Bacteroidia; order Chitinophagales; family Chitinophagaceae; genus JJ008. Next base: position 152,198 of record JACJXP010000004.1, on the reverse strand, counting down.
ATAACCCTCCAGGTATTTTTTTCTTTAAACCCCGAAGCAAGATCTTTGAATACATCTTTTAACGCCGGTCCTTTTTCAGAGGTAGTTGGCGGTTCAATCACCCATGTCAGCAACAGCATAGTGATCACAATACTGCCGATAAGCAATAACAACATGTTTTGCAAACCGATAGCCGGTACCATCATCAATGCACCGCCGCCAAATACACTTCTGCCGGTAAGCATACCTGCCTGCATATAACCATTCAGCATTCCTCTTTCATTGGTGGCTACAGTATTGATCACCATAGCATCAATGGCCACATCCTGTGTGGCGGCTGCAAGAGAATGAATGATCAAACAAATGATCCAGTAATTAAGATGTGTAACCGGAGAAAAATATAAAAGTGGCAAAAGCGATAAACCCATTATTGTTTGCGCCACCAGTATCCATGCTTTAAACCCAAACCGTTTGCTGCGTAAGCCATCCACCAGTGGCGCCCATATAAATTTGAATATCCATGGCAATACAAGTAATGCTGTGATGGATGTTATCTTCTCTATATCAATATCCATTCCCCGCAAAATGGTAGGTAATGCCCACCAGATAAACCCTATCGGCGCCCCTTCACTCAGGTAAAGAGAAAAAACAAGAAAGGCCCTCCCTCTTTTATGTTCTAATAAATTCAAAATTGCAATGAATGATTCAATACAAAGATTAAGGTTATGACCCGTGATGGCAAATTATCGGTTTGAAAATTGAAGAAAGCAGGATATACGATCAAATTTATATTTTTTGTTACCTTGGCATCTCTCCGACAATGTCCTTCCCTGTCCAAACTTATACTCCTGCCCCAAAAAAATTTGAAATAATTATAATCTTAAAACAACAAACATGAAAAAAGTTTTTCTTTTCGGTTTTGCTTTGGCAGTATTAGCTGCTTGTAATTCAAAAGAATCCGGTACTACTGCAGGTGGAGAAAAAACGGTATCAGATGCTCCGGATATAAAATCTCCCTACGAGATCGGCTACTCATCTAAATTCACAATGGGTAACCCCAAAAATGCTGAATCAGTTCTAGCCTTATGGAAAAGCTGGGAAGGTGGTGATCTTAACACCTCCAAAGACCTGTTTGCAGATAGTGTTGAATTATATCTTGCGGATGGTTCAAAGATGGTTGGCCCGAGAGATTCTGTGCTGGCAGGTGCCCAGCAATTCAGAAGTTCCCTTAGCAGTTCTGTGCCAAGTGTTGATGTGATCTTTGCTGCCAAAAGCACCGATAAAAATGAAGAATGGGCTTTGGTTTGGGGTAAAGAGGTCAATACAAGTAAAGATGGAAAAGTGGATTCCGTTTACCTGCATGAAGCTTGGCGATTTAATAAAGATGGGAAGACAGACCGTATGTTTCAATACGCTGTTCCGGCAACACCGCCACAAAACTAAATTCAAAAGCCCCGCTAAGCGGGGCTTTTAGTTACTTCTTATTATTATTTCTTTATTTCGTTGCCCTGCCGGTCCACTTCCAGGTAATTTCTTCCTCTTTTGATCCTGATCCTGTTTGCATCATCTTTGATCCAGACGATCTGTTCAAAAAGATAATCAACGATCAGTTTATTTTCTTTATTGATCACCCCCCATTTTCCATTTTGTTTCACTGCAGCATAACCTTCTTCAAAATATTCAGCATCTTCATATTGCGGGGCTATCACTTCTTTTCCATTCACATCTATAAAACCAAATTTACCGTTCAATTTTACTGAAGCCAATCCTTCTGAAAAACTATTGGCTTGCTCATACTTTAAAGGGATCACCATTTTCCCGGACTTGTCCATAAACCCGGATTTCCCATTCAGCTCAAGTATACAACGGCCTTCTCTGAAACCACCCACATTATCATATTTGGCCGGGACAATTACCTTGCCTGTTGAATCCAGCAGCCCATACTTCTGTTTTTTGTTGACCGACGTTTCCAGCCTGGCGAACCCATCCTGAAATTCTATTGCCGTTAAAAAACCCTGGTAAATAAATGGAGTCAACTGCTTACCTGCTGCATTAAAAATAGCGATCTTCCCGGATGGAGTAACATCCATATTAGAAAACACATGCCCGATATTCAGGGCGAACAGGTTGTAACCCAGGCATCGGGCATTATCATATTTAACAGGACAAATAACTTTTCCCTTTGCATCAATAATACCCCATTTACCGCCTTTATTTGCATCATAGTTGGCCCCTATATTCACTGCTACATATTTCCCATCTATGAAATCAGCAAAAGCAATATCATATATCGGTTTCACAACTACTTTCCCTGTTGCGTCTTTAAATCCGTATTTACCGGTTTTTTCATCCTGGAACCGCTCAGGAACTTGTGCAGCTATATATAACTGCAAACAAGTACAAACAAAAAGAATGAATGCCCTGTACATAAAATGATTTTTACCAAATTTATTCTTTCGCCATAATCCGAAAATCAGGGGCTATCATATTTATTTTTGAGAGGGTTGCTTGCTTCGCCTATACTAAATGGCGGGTATACCTCATAAAAAAAGAGCCCCGGAAGGCTCTTTAAGAATGTATTTATAATCGTTATTATTTTGCCGTACTGTCAGCCATAGCTGGCGGAGGCGGCGGAGCCATCATCATAGCCATATCTTTTGGATCCATATACATCCAATGCTCAACCGCTTTCCCATCTTTGAATTTAGCTACATCCATACCTTTTGAAGTATAAGGCTTACCATTCATGGTACCGCTATATTCTGACCAGGTGAAAACATACTCATCATCAGCCATGCTTTTATTCATGGTGCTTTTCATATCCGGCATCATTTCCTTCCACTTTTTCATTTCGGCCATAATATTATCAAGGCCAACAATATCTCCCTGCTCACCGGCATGATCCACAGCATCAGCTGCTATATACTCGCTGAGCTTTTCAAAATCACCTCTTTCCATGATCTTACCAATAGAATCATTGGCAGCCAGGTTCTTTTTAGCAGCAGCAGACATACCGCCTGACCCACTTTCGCAGGAAACAAAAATTAAACTGCCTGCCATCAGAAATAAAACAAGATTTCTTTTCATGTGCATATTTTTAGTTTAAAGAATTTGCCACATGTAATTCGCCATAAAAATTTATGGCTCATTTCATATTGCTTTGGTTTGATTAGGTGAAAAAGATAGGTATAATTTCAAACCTCACAAAAACTATGTGATGAAATGCAGACATATTTCATAATTGCTTAAAATGAATTAGTTAGCAATTAAATTTTTTGATACAGGGATTTAAAAAAATGCCCGGCGCATTCGTGAAGACGCCGGGCCGCAGAAAAACGTCAACAAGACTTTTACATTATCGGAGCTGGTGGTGCTGGTGCACCGCCACTAGATTTTCTTTTTGCCCGGGCCTTTGTGGATCCGCCGTCTTCTGTTTCCATTTTTAAAGTAGCCTGGAACACATTAAACTCATTAATACATTGATTATTGCTGGTGAGCAACTGGTAAAAAAATGTTTGTGAGCCATTGCTCAATGAATAAAAATAACTGCGGACTGAAACCATGCTTTGCGTTGTAGTACCGATAGAAAAAAAGGATGTTAATCCATCACCTTCATATCTTGTAATAGGGACTCCTTTGCTTAACGGGTAGATGATGCCGGATCCTCCATTCGCCGCCCGGTATCTGATATAGTCAGTCTCTGTATTAACAGCTCCTTTTGTTGCTGCTGAAATAAAGATTTTACAAACACTACCTTTCTGTGAAGGCTTTTCCAGGGTTACCAGGTTAGCTGTTCGTATCACCTGCCAGCCTGCAGGCACGGTAAAAGTAGCAGGACCAAATTGCTCCTGCGCTGACAGGTGAACAATTGAAAAAAGAAATAATCCAAGGAAGATATTTTTTCTCATTTTTTTATTGTTTTAAATGAGTTATAAAATTATCAGCCCTGCGCCATTGCCCGTATCCTGTAAAAAGAGGATTTTTTATATAATTATTTAACTGGGAGTAAACAAAGTAATTAAGCCGGGTATTTCAGTATTTTCTCCCCTTCTACCTCGACATATTTATCATCCTGCATAAATTTTAGTTTCACATTCACTGCACCATCAGCTTTTATTTCAAATGTTGTTTTTATTCTTCCCAGGCCACCTTCAAAACTATTATTGCCAACATAATCCATTGCTTCCACTATCTGCCCGTTACGTTTCAGGAAAAGCTGATCACCCTGTCTGAAGAACTCAGTCATTACACCATTATCAGTTTTCATCTGGTACAAACCGGATATTTTTTTAAACCCTGCTGCATCAAGCACATATTCATCTTTTAATACAATATCAAACTTCACCACTTTCTCATTTTTACTATTGGTAGAAATATCCAGTATACGATGAATGGATCTCGGGTCAGCTGAGCTGTCATCTTTTGCCAAATTTTCATCCCCCTTAAAATAAACCTGTGTTACAAGGTCCTGCTTACTGTTGCCGGATATACGCATATGTATATGTGCCGGCCTTATCACATCCCCTCCTACGCCATAGGGTACCGGTAAAATAGTTTTGAAATGATATTTACCGTCACTGCCGGTTTTGGCAGAAGCCCTGTACACATAATCATCCGAAGTGTTATCATACGTTCCATTCTCATTACAATGCCACACTTCTACCAGGGTATCTTTTAGGGGGGTGCTGCCATTTTTTGCAAAAACGGTTCCACCGAAATGTAGCAACTGGCCCTTAGTTCCTGGTTGTACCAGGTCTGTTTTAAACGGTGCACCGGGGCGATAAAAAGGCCCGAGGATATCAGTAGTTGTAGGATCTTCTCCTACCCATGCTTTGCCATCCCATTTTATTTTTCCAAAAACGCCGACACTCATGGCAATAAGCGAAGTGTTGTAAATAAAATTTCTTCTTTTCATTTTGTTGGTTTGTGTTTAAAAAAAAGGGGGTATCTAAAAAGAAGAGATCAGAGGGTATGTGAATGGTTCTTGGAAGTTAGACAAATTATAAGAAAGCCGGTATTTGTTTTCTATGGATCTGAAAAATAAAATATCTTGTTACAAATCTTAACCTGATGGTTTTTCAAAAAACAATATTGCTGTTGCTTATTGCATTCCCTGCCACTTTTCTTGCTGCGCAGGAGCCCAATACCATTGAAGTGGATGGAAAAGTATTTGAAAAAATTGAGATCGAAGCTGACTATCCCGGAGGTGTGCAGGCATGGAGAAATTACCTTGAAAAGAACCTTAACCCTTCTGTGCCGGTTGATAAAGGCGCCCCTGCCGGAAACTATATGGTGGTAGTTCAATTTGTGGTTAACAAAGACGGTAATATTTCTGACATAAAAAGCCTTACCAATCATGGTTATGGTATGGAACAGGAAGTATTGCGGATCATAAAGAACTCTGGCAAGTGGAACCCTGCTATACAGGACGGCAGACCGGTAAAAGCATACCGGAAACAACCGGTTACTTTCCAGGTAGAGAATGATGGATTACGTATTACCACAGAAACACCACATACACTTTTTGTAAAAACAGATAACGAAGTACTGATAAAAGCAGACCGGTTAAAAGCCAAAGACCTTTATGTAACCATTACCGGCGGCAGTATGATCAATATGGGTAACGGACTTTTTAAAGCAAAAGTGAACAAACCCGGTACGGCTACAATCCGTGTTTTTTATGCAAGAAACCAAAAACTAATTGGCGCTGAGAGTTTTGATGTGAAAGAAAAATGATCCTGCTGTTTTCCGGATTTTTTTAGAAGACATGGCTTCAAATTTCTTTTGCTGCTACATGATATCTTATCCTTACATTTATTGATAAAAATTTTAAATAACATGAAATCCTCATTGTTAAAAAACCTGCCTCTTTTACTGATAGCACCCATTGTGCTTTTATCTTTTATGCCTTCTCCTGATCATACAGATTTTAGCGGGCAGTGGAAACTGAATGAAAGTAAAAGTGATTTTGGACAGTTTGGCCCCCGCTTCGCTGCAAAAAGCATACAAATACAGCAAACAGCAGATTCTGTCACTTTTGCAAAAAATGTGACCACATTCAACGGTGACGATGTGACCCGCACGGAAACACTCAGCTTTGATGGCAAAGAAACCGAATCAGCCATGGGCTTTGGAAATTCAAAGAAAAAGTCCACTGCAAAATGGTCTGATGATGGAAAAACCCTTTTTGTTAGTTACACCCTTTATCTTGACTTTAACGGGCAAACCAATGAGGTGCCTGGTACAGAAACCTGGACAAAGAGTGAAGATGGGAAAAGCATTTCATTAAAGACTGAATCGTCAGGGCCACAGGGAGAGTTTTCTACCACTGCTGTTTACGACAAAGAATAGACTATCCTCTGATAATATCATTAATGATATACAGATGATGCTGCGTATGAATACAAATTATTTTCCGGGCCTGCTTTAGCCGCAGGTTCCCAAAGACAAAATGGTGAAAGAACTTGTCTTTACCCAATGTCTCAAACAACACTGCTTTTTGTTTCGCTTTTTCAAGAAGTGGTGTAATGGACGTTATGCTTATTTTCTCACCGGGTAATACTGCTTGCGGCGCCCGGGCTCTGCCCCTCGGAAATTTATTTGTCAGCAATACAAAAGAACGTTTGATATTGAATTGCCATTTATAATCAGCCGGGGTGGAATGTTCCGTTGCACTGATCATTTTTATCATTGCCAGCAAACTATGCTCAATATGCCAGCCAACGGATGCCGCCGAAACAAATTCCTTTTTTTGATCAATAAAAGGAAGTTTGGTCTCCAGTTCATCTATTAATCTTATAATGCTTTTCATTCATCTATTTTGACAAACTTAGGTAAAGAAAGCATTGATATATTGATGTGTTTATGAAGTATATCTTGTTATTGGTTTGTGGGACACGAAGCAAGGCTGAGAAGCATTTCAATAATAAGTATATTTAAAAACATAATTTTTTATTAGACTCACAGGGAAAAACCAGTTTTTGTTTTGAAATTGAATCAAAGGATTACCATCTGAGTCATATTGATACTGACTTGTAGTTAATACTGAGTCCAGTCCAGATCCCCACAAATGATAAGTAACATTATTACTATTTAAATGATAATCATAGTCAATGCCAAAATATTCAGTAAAGGGCACCTTGACAGGATTAAAAGAATTGTCAAATTCAAAAATCGAAGAGTATTTTGAAGTAAATGATGGAGTATTATGAAGTTGCTTACGGTTTACCAAGTTTCCACCAATATTTATTAAAGATGTATCTACTTGTGTTGATTCAAGCAATCCATTTTGGTAGGTTTTTCCAAATTTTGATATTACGTTTCCAGAATAAGAGAAATCACACACGGTATATGTAACATATGGGAGTGTTGGGTTCGCAGCTATCGTATATATTGAATCATGCACCAACTGTCCCTGGGCATTATACGAAAGTTCGATACCGACAGTTTGGTAAAGGCCGGGACTGAGAGTTCCAAGATCTCTGTAATCAATTTCAATATAATAAGGTTCAGTAAAGTTACCTGAATAGTTATACATAGATTTTTGGTATAGTACAGAATCAAGTGGTATTAATGTTGAATCTATTATGTATGTTGTAATCTCTTTAACTCTTTCTTGTACATCATAATTATAATACGTTACAAATGAATTTTCAGGGTATCCAATTTCATATCTTTCTATTTTCGAGAGCAATCTTTGAACACTTATTCTACCAACCTCCTGTTTACAACTAAAGGTTATAAAAACCAAACATAAAACTCCAAAATATAGTTTACTGTTAATTCTCATTAAAATAAAAATCTTTATGATGACAAAATATTTTTAAGATTTGCTGCTTAGGTATAAGAATAAAGAAATTAAATAGCCACTTATAAGTGTAAATAACAAAAGCCCCCACGATTTTTCGCAGGGGCTTAATTAGTATTATCGAACATCCTTCGTCAGGCTCAGGATGTATTTACTTCACTTCTTCGTAAGGCACATCCGTTACATCGTCGCCACCGGCTCCGGCATTTGCATCAGCAGTTTGTCCCTCGCTTTCGGCGTTTGGCCTTGCGCCTCCTGCATTCTCTTGAGTTGCTTTATACATATCCTCACTGGCGGCTGTCCATGCTGCATTTAATTCCTGCATAGCAGTATCTATCGCAGCCAGGTCTTGTCCCTTATGTGCTTCTTTCAGCTTTTCAGCAGCCTGCTCAATAACGGTCTTCTTATCAGCAGGTATCTTTTCGCCATATTCCTTCAGTTGTTTTTCTGTCTGGAATATCAGGCTATCTGCGGTATTCAGCTTTTCCACTTTTTCTTTTTCAGCCTTATCAGTTGCCTCATTGGCTTTTGCTTCAGCCTTCATTTTTTCTACTTCATCCTTGCTGAGTCCGCTACCGGCTTCAATATGTATCTTCTGTTCTTTACCTGTTCCCTTATCCTTTGCTGTAACATGCAGGATGCCGTTGGCATCAATATCAAATATTACTTCGATCTGTGGTACACCTCTTGGTGCTGGTGGTATTCCGTCCAGGTTAAAAATGCCGAGGCTCTTATTGTCCTTCGCCATACTTCTTTCACCCTGCAATACATGTATCTGTACACCAGGCTGGTTATCGCTGGCAGTAGAGAACACTTCTGATTTCTTGGTCGGGATGGTTGTGTTAGATGGGATAAGCGGAGTTAATACACCACCCATCGTTTCGATACCCAATGTTAACGGGGTAACATCCAGCAACAACACATCTTTTACTTCACCGGTTAATACGGCGCCCTGTATCGCAGCACCTACGGCTACTACTTCATCCGGATTCACACCACGGTGTGGTTTTTTACCAAAGAACTTTTCTACTATCTCCTGTACCTTGGGTATCCTTGTAGAACCGCCCACCAGTATCACTTCATCAATTTGAGAAGTAGATAAACCGGCATCTTTCAATGCTTCTTCACAAGGCTTCAGGCAGCGGGTAAAGAGGCTGTCGGCCAGCATTTCAAATTTAGAACGGCTTAATTTTTTTACCAGGTGCTTGGGTACCCCATCAACTGCTGTAATGTAAGGCAGGTTGATCTCCGTTTCAGAAGAAGAGCTCAGCTCCACTTTTGCTTTTTCTGCTGCTTCTTTCAAACGCTGCAAAGCCATCGGGTCCTTACGCAAGTCAATTGCTTCGTCTTTTTTAAATTCATCAGCCAGCCAATCCATCACCACTTTATCAAAGTCATCACCACCCAGGTGTGTATCACCATTGGTTGATTTTACTTCGAACACCCCATCTCCCAGTTCCAGTACGGATACATCGAATGTACCTCCACCGAGGTCAAACACAGCGATCTTATGATCATGCTTGTCCTTATCCAGTCCGTAAGCTAATGCGGCGGCGGTAGGTTCGTTTACGATACGGCGTACATTTAAACCGGCAATTTCTCCGGCCTCTTTGGTAGCCTGGCGCTGGGCATCATTAAAGTAAGCCGGTACGGTGATCACCGCTTCGGTTACTTCCTGTCCCAGGTAATCTTCGGCTGTTTTTTTCATTTTTTGCAGCACCATCGCAGATATTTCCTGCGGGGTGTATAATCTGCCATCTATGTCAATACGAACGGTATTATTGTCACCTTTTACCACCTTATAGCTCCAGTGGCTGATCTCTTCTGTCACCTCATCAAAGCGGCGGCCCATAAAGCGTTTCACCGAATTGATGGTATTCTGCGGGTTTGTGATAGCCTGGCGCTTGGCCGGGTCACCCACTTTTCTTTCTCCATTCTTTAAAAATGCCACTACAGAGGGGGTTGTACGGCGACCCTCGTCGTTTGCAATTACCACAGGCTCATTGCCTTCCATTACAGAAACGCAACTATTTGTGGTTCCTAAGTCTATTCCAATAATTTTTCCCATGATATTTTTCTCCTTTTTAATTTTTGCCCTCTTTGGACGGGCTGCTATAGGATGTCAATGATTGTGCCGTGCCGGAAAAAGATGAAAAAATGTCAGTCTTTTAAAGTGGTGGATATCAGTCAGCAATATTCGATAAGTCCATTTCGGCAGCCTTTTTTACATTTACTGCATAAATAGCCGAAAATGCCAAAGACCATCATCGAAAAGCTCAGGATAAAGCCCAAAATGACCCTGCTGACCCTGAATGCCCCTGCGACCTTTAAAAAAGGGCTTACCGGGCTACCCGCCGGGGTTAAGATAACAGACAGCAGCAAGGAATATGACCAGGTACATTGGTTTGTGCTGAACAAGGCACAACTGGAAAAGCAACTGGGCAAAGTGATGAAACTGGTAAAGCCGGATATCACCGTATGGATCTATTACCCAAAAGGGAGTTCCGGTATGCAAACCGACCTGACAAGGGATAAAGGCTGGGACTGCCTTAAGAAGGAAGAAGATAAGCTCACTTTTATCAGCCTTATTTCTTTTGATGATACATGGTCGGTTTTTGGAATGAGGGCCAAAACTGCGGCTGATAAAAAGAAAGATGCCCAGCCTAAACAGGAAAGAGAAATATTTAATTGGGTAAACCCTGAGACCAAGGAAGTAAGACTTCCCGATGACCTGGCAGCGGCTCTAAAGAAAAATAAAAAAGAAGCAGCGATATTCCATGCGCTGGCCTACTCACACCGAAAAGAATATGTAGAATGGATCGTAACAGCTAAAAAAGAAGAAACAAGAAAAGAACGGGTAAAAGGAACAATAGAGAGATTGGGCAAACAATGGAAGAACCCGGCGAATAGGTGAGAAAAGGCCTAACGCTGAACGCAGAACGCTGAACGCTGAACGCTGAACGCTGAACGCTGAACGCAATTCATTGTTTTTAAATGTTACTTTTAAACATTATAATGATCTCCTGACGTTATTTATTACACATTCCCTTTTCACCTGCTAATTCCATAAACAAAAGGCACATCTTTCCGTAGGACTCAGGCCATGCAGTCTCCCTAGATACAAAATAATATCGTTGACCGGTATGATTAAAGGGCTCTTTTGAATAGGCTGCGACCTGCCATTGAGAAGGATCAAAAAGCAATTTGGGGCTATATTGTTTCATACCCCAATAATCAGTCTTATACAGGGCTTTTTCCAATTTCTCCCAGTCATCTACCGTAAGCCTTCTCCAAAAATCCTTCATCAAAACACAATTTGAATCAATTTTTATTTCTTTCCCCTCATAAACATATGTCATAGGCTTTCCTGTTGCAAAGTCAGGGATAATATACTCTTGGTAATTAAGTATGATACTGTCCGAATATTTAGCTATAGTAATCGTCTGTCCAAATAGACAAAAGGGCTCACTGTGTGTAAACCTATAAGCAATGTCAGCGTTTGTGTCATCTAATTTAAAAGGGGTTATACAGGGCTTCAAACGGGAAAAATAATCACCCTGAATTTCGCTATTGATATCTCGAATCACTTTTTTAAGATAGGATGTGTCGTTTCTTGAAAATGCTATAAGTACCTTATAATCAAGACTACTATTATCATGACGACCTAATGAATCAACTAATAAGATATAATGATGGATTAATTCATTTCTCTGTTCAAAGGCATCTCTCTTTATTTTGCCTTCCCTACACGCTGAAAACATCAGAATTACTATCGAAATAACAGAAATTATCTTCATAACACATAAACGCCTTTTTCAAAAAATAAATTGCACATTCTGCGTTAGGCGTTCTGCATTAAGCGTTAATCTCTTTCACAATTCATTTTCCTTTCTTTTTCTATTTTTACTGTATGATAATGTGCCCGAAAGAAAAAGGAATATTTTTTATTCTATTGCTGTTCTCTTTCTCTCCTGTTTTCTCTCAAAAAATTGATCCGGCACATCCTGATCTGTCACCGGAAAATTTCCGGCTTGACTCATTACCTAACTCTGAGATCAACATACCCATACAGGTAAACCTGAAACCGATCTATCAAATGGCGGAGCAGAATGTAGATACATTGTTTACGTCACCGGGCTATCCTGACAAATGGGTGCAGGAAGGTTGTGATGTACGATACAAATACAGCTTTCGCCGTTCACCATTACAAATGACTGCCAGCGGAACAACAATGAATTTAGGATTCACCGGTTATTATAAGATCATCGGTTCTACCCGTATTTGTGTCAACGGCACTATTGTTTCGCCCTGGACACCCGCCTGTCGTTGCGGATTCAAAGAACCGGAACGAAGGGTAAATGTTTCGTTCACCAATTCCATCAGTGTTCAACCGGATTTTAAAGTAAGACTGAACATTCAACGAAATGAACCTGAACCATTAGATAAATGCGAAGTATGTTTCTGGGGACAGGATATTACCAAGCAGGTGATCAAAGGATTAGCCACCGAGCTGGATGCATCCAAGGCAGAAATGGATAAAGAGTATGGTTTGGTGGATCTGAAACCCCGCTTTCAGCAGGTATGGGATCAGCTAAATAAAGTGTATGACTTATATGGACTGGGCTGGCTCAAGATCAACCCGCAACGGATACGGATCAATAATTTATTTGCAAGAAATGATTCGCTGAATATTTTTTTAGGATTGTCGGCCAAACCGGTGATCACTTTTGAACAACAGACAGAAGAGTCAACAACAATGCCAAATCTTTCCCGGTTTGCATCAAGACCCGGGTTTTCTATTTTCCTGGATGCCGTATTGAATTATGATTCACTCAGCAACCTTATTAATATGCAGGTAGCGGGTCTGGAATATGATTTCCGGAAAGCATTTGTAAAAAAGAAATTCATCATTGACTCCTGTAAAGTATATGGCGGCGGGTTTGATAAAATGATCATCAAGGTGAATTTTTCAGGCACCAATACCGGTATTGTGTATCTCGTAGGCAAACCGGTTTACAATGAAAAAACCAAAAGCATTGAAGTAACCGATATTGATTTTGATGTTAAATCAAAGAATGTATTGCTGGGATCGGCCGATTGGCTTTTTAATAAAAAGATCACCCGGGAGATCAGCAATGCAGCCCGGTTTGAACTCGGTAGTTATATAGATACAGCCAAAATTGCTATCAACCAGCAATTGAACCAGGAATGGGCATCCGGCGTACATAGCTCCGGAGAGATACATGATATCAAACTCATCGGCATCTACCCGATGCAACAGCATTTGGTGATACGTAGTAATTGTAAAGGAACCCTTGCCGTAAAAGTGGAATCTGTTGATTTTAGTCTGTGATCTCTTCCTGTGTAGCTGCCTTGAAAGAAAAATTCCTTTGTGCCAGGTAGCTGATCAGGATAACCACTGCCAGTGTGATGACCTGTGCGATGGTCGGGTATATCTGTACTTTCTCGACCAGTATCTTCAGTAAAAGATAATTCAGTGCCAGGTTAAAAGTACAGACCATGAAATAGCGGAACATCTGTACATACCATTTCATTTTGGAGTCACTGAATACTACATATTTCGCCATAAAAAAACCGACAGGAAATGTAACAACGAATGATGCCAACAATGCTGCGACGTGGCCTTTTAATGCATAAAAACCCAGGTTGAATATCCTTTCAGCGAAAACATATTTAAAGCTGACATAAAAAACGATATAACCTAATAATGCATTGGCACCGCCGGAAACCGCATAACGAAAGGTCTGCAAAGGCATCAGCCTTTTAAAGGGTGGATAAAAAAAATCAATAACGGGCAACAACAGGTCCCGGGCATTATGAATATGTCTTCGCATTACTGCTCCAAAGGTACATCCCGGTTCTTTCTCTTACAAACGGCATTGTTTTCTCTTAAATTTGCAGGCTAAAGAAACGACAGGATGAGTATTGTACATGAAATAAAGCCACTGATCGGTGAAGTATTGAAAGATCTGTATGCGATTGACGTAGATCCAGAACAACTCACCATCAACTCCACCAAACCGGAGTTTGAGGGTGATTATACGTTGGTGTTGTTTGCTTTTGTGAAGCAGTTAAAACAATCACCCGAACAATTGGGTAATTCCATCGGCGAAAAACTGGTCAGCGATCATCCTGCACTTTTTACAAAATACAATGTCATCAAAGGTTTTTTGAATCTCACCATCGCCGATGATTACTGGATAAGCTTTCTGCAAAAAAATCATGCGGCTGCAAATTTTGGATCATTAGGTTCCAACAAACGGAAAGTGATGGTGGAGTATGCTTCACCAAATACCAACAAGCCTTTGCATTTGGGCCACCTGCGAAATATTTTTTTAGGCTGGAGTGTAGCGGAGATCATGCAATACAGCGGTTTTGAAGTGTACAAGACCTGTATTTCAAACGACAGGGGCATACATATCTGCAAGAGTATGGTGGCCTGGCAGCAATTTGGGAATGGTGCTACCCCGGAAAGTACAAATACCAAGGGAGATCATTTTGTAGGTGATTACTATGTGCTTTTCGGCAATGAACATAAAAAGCAGATGGCAGAATTGATTGAGAGTGGCATGTCGAAAGAACAAGCTGAAAAGGAAGCCCCGATCATGAAAGCCGCACAGCAAATGCTGGTGGATTGGGAAGCAGGCAAACCGGAAGTAACAGCATTATGGAAGAAAATGAATAGCTGGGTATATAGTGGTTTTGATATTACTTATGATCGCATTGGTGTTGGGTTTGATAAAGTATATTATGAAAGCGACACTTACCTGTTAGGGAAAAAAGCAGTGGAAGAAGGTTTGGCAAAAAATGTTTTTACCAAAAAAGAAGATGGAAGTGTATGGATCGATCTTACCGGTGACGGACTGGATGAAAAAGTGGTACAACGAAAAGATGGCACAGCTGTATATATTACGCAGGACATAGGATTAGCTGAAGAAAAACAAAAAGAGTTTGGTTGTGAGCAAAGTATCTATGTAGTAGCAGATGAGCAGAATTATCATTTCAAAGTCCTGAAACTGATCTGCGAAAAATTAGGTGTACCCGGCGCAGAAGGTATTTATCATTTAAGCTATGGCATGGTGGAGCTGCCTACTGGCCGGATGAAAACAAGAGAAGGAACTGTAGTGGATGCTGATGATATGATCGATGAAATGGTGAATGTGGCCAAGGCTAAAACGGAAGAATTGGGAAAGGTAAAAGATTTTACTGCCGAAGAATTAAAAGAGCTATATGATACGATTGCATTAGGCGCTTTGAAATTCTTTTTATTGAGAGTGGATCCCAAAAAGAGAATGGTATTTAACCCGGAAGAAAGTATCGACTTCCATGGCTTTACAGGTCCTTTTGTACAGTATACCCATGCACGGATAAGATCAATATTGAGAAAGCAGCCGGGAGTAAGTAGTCATGAGTCTTTAGCCGGAAGTTTGCTTAAATTAGAAAAAGACCTTATCATTTTACTAGAGCAATATCCTGTAATTATTGAGCAGGCTGTTACAGAACATAATCCTTCAGTTATTGCTATTTATGTGTTTAACCTGGCAAAAGCATTCAATACTTTTTACACAGAACATTCTGTGCTGAATGCAGAAACAGAAGATAAAAAAACACTTCGTTTACAGTTATCTGAAATGACTGCCAATACCATTGCCTCCGGAATGAAGTTATTGGGGATAAAGGTCCCTAACAGAATGTAATTTGAAATTGATAGAAATAAAAAAGCAATCACTGTAGAATGATTGCTTTTCTCTTCATTGAATATTTTTTACAATCCGGCCATCATTTTCTTTTGCTTGTAAACGGCAAGACTTGGATCCATTTCGATGGCTTTATCACAAAGCTGGATACCTTTTTGCTTGTTCTCACCGCCACCCATTTTCTGGTAGCTCATCCCGATCATATACAGTGAAGAAGCATTTTCATTATCATACTCTAACACCTTATCCCAGTATTCGATCGCTTCTTTGTATTTTCTCTTGTAATAATAAGCTTCGGCCACCATATTCAGGATATTCATATCACTGGGCCTTTTTACCAGTATCTCTTTCAGGATACCTACACCCTCATCAAGATTGCCCACATTCAGGTAAGCAATGCCCAGGTTCTCCATATAATCGCTTGTCTTCTTGTATCCTTTATCACCTGCCTCAATAATATATTTCAGTGCATTCTGATCATCATGCATAGCATAGCAGATCAGGCCCAGTTCGTATATCCAGTAGTTCTGTGATGGATCTAATTCGATCGCTTTTTTGAAATAAGGGATCGCCTGCTTATAATTCATCATATCTGCATAGCTACGGGCAATCAGGTAAGGTACTTCTGCATTGGTAGGATCTTCTTTGGCAGCTTCACCAAGATATTTGATGGCCTCGCCATAATTATCCGTATCATAATTCACTTTACCCATGTAATAACTCACTTTTTCTGCAGGGTAAGATTTTTTTAATCGCCTGGCATATACCAGCACATCATCATGTTGTTTTAACTGGAACGAAAGCTGAACCACCATTTTTAAATTAGCGGGGGTTGCTTCTCCCATATCAACCAGTTTGATATACATCATTCTTGCCTGGTTATACTTGCGAAGATCATGATAAGCAGAAGCTAATTCAGAAGTGATCGCTTTATTCTCAGTATCATAATCAGCAGCTTTCTCGAAATTCTTTAATGACTCCAGTCTGCGTCCTTTTTCTTTTTCAGCCAATCCTTTTTGCAGAAAATAATCAGCACTATCCACTAACCCGGTTAATGGCGTAATTGAAGTTTGAGCATTGGTTTGCGCTGAAAGAATAAAAATGATTGCAGCAGTAAATACGTAGCGGTTCATAGGGATGAATTTTAATTCTGACACAAAATATCTTATGGCAAAATAGATGCTACGCATAACTAATCAAAACTTGTACAGGCTAATTTTACCCGTGGGAGGGTTAAAATAGTAGTTATTTCAGAATGATACCACTGAGGGGAGGTAGATTTACGATAAGCTTGTATCGCTTTTCCTTTTTATCGACCAATTCTCCCCTTATTTCGGGGTTAAAAACGTCACCGGTGCCCCAATATTTTTTATCGTTGCTATTGAAGATTTCACGTTGAAATACTTTATCATTTACGTAAATTTCCCAATCATTATGCACAACAGGTTTCATATTCAGAATGATCAATAGGTCGTCTGCTGGTTTCTTTCCTTTCCGCCTGTACACCATTACTGCCTCGTCTCTGTGGCTCAGATCCACCCATTCAAACCCATATATATTGAATTGATTCTGATGCATTGCCGGCTCTGACCTCAATAAAGCATTGAGATCAGCTACGCAATCTTTCAGTAGCTTATGACCGTCGTATTGTAATAGTTCCCAATCCAGTTCTGATTTATAATTCCACTCGGATGTTTGTCCAAACTCATCTCCCATGAACAATAGCTTAGCCCCGGGATGTGTCCACATATATGTATACAACAATCGTAGGTTGGCAAACTTCTGCCACTCATCACCCGGCATTTTATACAGCATAGGGCTTTTGCCATGCACTACTTCATCATGGCTAAAGGGCAGCATAAAGTTTTCATCATAATAATACATCATGCTGAATGAAAACTTATCCTGGTGAAATTGCCGGAAAACTGTATCGATTTTAAAATAATCCAATGTGTCATGCATCCATCCCATCATCCACTTCATACCAAAGCCAAGACCACCGGCATAGGTAGGTTTAGAAACACCCGGCCAATCCGTTGCTTCCTCTGCAATGGTCTGCACATCAGGAAAATCACGGAAGATCGTTTCATTAAGATCTTTTATAAAAGCAATGGCTTCCAGGTTGCCATCGCCACCATATTCATTCGGCTCCCATTGCCCATGCTCCCTTGAATAATTTAGTTTCAGCATGGAGCTTACTGCATCCACACGGATACCATCAATATGAAACATATCGAACCAGTACATGGCGCTGCTGATCAGGAATGACTTCACCTCCCCCCTCTTGTAATTAAAAATATAGCTGTTCCAGTCCGGGTGAAACCCTTTACGCATATCGGCATACTCGTAAGTATGTGTTCCATCAAACATAAAAAGGCCATGAGAATCATAAGGGAAATGTGATGGCACCCAATCCAGGATCACCCCGATCCCTTCCTGGTGAAATGCATCTATCAATTTCATGAGCCCCTGTGGATCACCAAAACGGGAAGTAGCTGCAAAAAAACCGGTACACTGGTAGCCCCAGCTGCCATCAAAAGGATGTTCCATTACCGGCATAAACTCCACATGGGTAAATCCCATTTCTTTTACATAGGGAACCAGTCTCTCTCTTATCTGGTCGTAAGTGTTATAGCTTTCTTCATCGCCCTTATCGGGTCTTTGCCAACTGGCCAGGTGTACTTCATAAACACTCCATGGAGCATCCAGATCATTGTGTTTCTTTCTTTTCTTCATCCACTCCTTATCATTCCATTCATAAAACATATCCCATGAAATGCTGGCTGTCTGTGGTCTTTTCTCCCAGAAATTAGCAAAAGGATCCCCCTTGGTTATTTTTCTTTTCGCATAGCCGATCATGTGGTATTTATATACCTCTCCCAGTTTAAATCCCGGAATAAAACCTTCCCATATACCGCTATTATCCCATCGGGGGTATAGATCATATTCCCCTTCTTTCCAGTCGTTGAAGTTGCCTATTACAGAAAGTTGAGTAGCATTTGGCGCCCAAACACAGAAATACATGCCCCACACATCATTGACCTGTATGGAATGTGAACCAAACTTCTTGTATAAGTGGTAATTGGTGCCGTTTTGATAATTCTGAACATCTTCATCTGTCAGCATAGAATAATTCCAAACCGACTTTGTGGTATCCACAAAATTCTGCTCTTCATATTTTGTTTTTTTATTATCCTTTGTCACTTTAGAAGTTTTTCCGGCTTTATTTCCAAGCGATTTATTGCTAACCGTTACCTTTTTTGCTTTTTTGGCTGCTGGTTTTGTGGATTTATTAATTTTTTTACTCATAACAAATTAGTTGTTGCTAAGCTTTAACTTAAAATTACACGAATGGTGGTATAACTAAAGAATTAGTTTAATAGCTTAGCCGCACAAAAACCAACACCTTAACCTAATACCAGCCATGAGAAAACATTTCGTTCTGTTATTGCTACTAACGGTAATAATAACAATTGCCCATGCACAAAGTTCCTCCATTAAAGGCAACGTAAGCGACTCCGTAGATCACAAAGACCTTTCTAATGCTGTTGTTTCCATTCTTCGCCAATCTGATTCTGTACTGGTGAAATATACCCGGGTATTGAAGGACGGAAACTTTGCTATTAATACGCTTACCGAAGGTAGCTACATTATCATGATCACTCACCCTTATATGGGAGATTATTTTGATGCGATTGAACTACCTGCCGGAACAGAAAAGAAGTTGGGAGATATATACATGGTACCCAAAAGCAAGTTGCTTGCAGAGGTTATTATTAAAAGTGGCTCACCTATACGGATAAAAGGAGATACCACCATTTACACTGCAGATAGTTTTAAAGTAAGACCCGGCGCTAATGTTGAAGAGTTGCTGAGAAGGTTACCGGGCATACAGGTGGATAAGGATGGAAAAATAACGGCGATGGGCGAAAGAGTGACCAAGGTATTGGTAGACGGAGAGGAATTTTTTGGAACTGACCCGGGCATTGCCACCAAAAATTTAAGAGCAGATGCTGTGAAAGAAGTTGAAGTGTTTGATAAAAAAAGTGACCAGGCTGAGTTCACAGGTATTGATGATGGCGTAAGGGATAAGACGATCAATTTAAAAATGAAACGAAAGGAAGGCTATTTTGGAAAAGCAGAGCTGGGTGGCGGCCTGAAAGACAAATTCAGCAATGCCCTTATGCTGAATTCCTTCAAGGATAAACGAAAACTGGCAGGTTATGGCATCATGAGCAATACGGGACAAACAAATCTTGACTGGAGTGATGCCCAGAACTATGGCGGCTCTGATAATATGGTCAGCGGAATTAGTGATGACGGGGGTATGTTCATTGGTATAACCACCGACGCTGATGATAGTTATCGGGGAGGCAGTAATGGTATCCCTACTAACTGGAACGGTGGTTTACATTACAGCAATAAGTTTGGCAAGGATGATAAACAAAGCTTCAATTCCGGGTACAAGTTCAGCAAAGTAAATGCCCCGGCCCGCAGTTCAACCTTCTCCAATATTTTCCAACCCGACAGCAGCTGGAAGCAAAACAGTTTCTCTGATAATTTCAAGTCCAATATCAAGCATTCTATGAACCTGACCATGGACTTTAATATTGACTCTGCCAATTCGCTAAAATGGACAAGCCGGTTCAATAAACGTAATGTTACCAACAATTCGGAGTATTATTCGGAGATCCTGACAGATGATGGCAGCTTTATTAATAACAGTAACCGCAACAGCGATAATACTACTGAATCTGATAACCTGACCTCCTCCCTGTTGTGGCGACATAAGTTCAAAAAACTTTCCCGCACCCTTTCTATCAATACTGACTTTAGCAGTACTCATAATAAAAACGAAGGCTTATTGTATTCTGAAAATAATTTCTTCAAGAATGGTGTTATTGACAGTACCGAGATCGTTGATCAGCTGAATGTACAGAACAGTAATGCAAAAAGCCTGTCTACCAAGATCGCATATACCGAGCCCCTGGGTAAAGATTTTTACATGGAACTTAGCCATTCCATTGCCTGGAACAGTAATGAGAATGAAAGGCTCACTTTCAAAAAAAGTAATAACGGTAAGTACGAGGATCTTGTGGATACCTTAAGTAATTCATTTGTATTTGACAGGCTGGTGAATACTCCGGGTTTGAATTTCAGAAAAAATACAAGAGAATATAATTATTCATTCGGCCTTTCGGTTGGTTTCAGCAATTTTATACAGAAGAACATAACCGCAGGTAACAAAACCAATTATAATTTCACCAACTTTTTTCCAAGAGCACAGTTTCAATATAAATTCAAACCCACAACAAGTATCCGATTTAATTATTACGGTTCCACCTCAGCTCCTACCCTGGAACAATTACAACCCATCCGGGTCAATACCGATCCGTTGAATATATATCTTGGTAATCCAGACCTTCTTCAATCGTTTCGCCATAGTTTTTCATTAAATTATGTAACCAATAACGTATTAAAAGAAAGATTTTTCATGTCATCCCTTAGCTTTGGCACTACACAGAATGCTTTTGTTCAGTCGAGTGTCATTGACAATGTTGGCAAACGAACTTATCAAACCATCAATAGCAATGGCGCATACAATATCAATTTATACACCAGCTACAGCTTCAGGCTTAAAAATAAAGTTCAAATAGGCTTTGGCCCAAGAGGTAATGCTTACAGGAATATTGATTTTATCAATGGTGTAAAAAACAGCACTACAACAAGGAACATTGGTGTTGGCTTTGACATCAACAGATACAAAGAGAACAAATTCAACTTTTATTTCAGCCCATCCATTAGCTGGGTCAATTCAAAAGCGACCGTAAATACTGCTGCCAATGCCAGTTACTGGCAGCTACAAGGCTGGAGCAATGTCAGGGTGACCTTACCGATGAAATTCGAGATCAGTACCAGCGCCGAAACACAGATACGCCAAAAAGATCCGCGGTTCTCACAGAATAATAATTTCACCACATGGAATGCTTCATTGACCAAACTATTCATGAAGGAGAATCAATTGGAACTAAAGTTTGATGTTTTTGATATCCTTAACGAGAACAGGGGTTACAACCGGAGCTTCTCGGGCTATAGCTTTACAGAATCCTTTTATACCACTTTAAAGCGTTTCTGGTTAGTGACACTTACCTGGAATATTTCTAAAAACGGGAAACCAACAAATGGTTTCTGATAAAAAATATTTATGAAAAAGATACTCTTTATAATTTCTATTTCTTTCAGCCTGCAGGGTTTTTCCCAGCAGTTCATTGAAAGCGGGAAGATCGAATTTGAAGTACGGACAAACAATTATAAATTATTCGGCGACGGGATCTTTGGTGAGATGTTCAAAGACAAGTATCCCCAGTTCTCCACCACCTATTTCAACTATACGTTCGATAATAACAAGGCCATTTATCAATTTGATCACAGGGATGAAAAAAGCAATTTGCCCTGGAACCGGAATAATTACGAGGATGAGAATGTATGGTTCAGCAACTATGAAACAGGTATCTATTCCAATAAAAAGTTTGTATTTGATGATACTTATTTATTAAGCGACTCATTGATGAAGATCGACTGGAAACTGGTCCCTAATGAAACCCGGTTGATCGCCGGTTTTAATTGCCGCAAAGCCCAGGGGGTCATATTTGACAGTGTTTACGTCTTCGCTTTTTATACAGATGAGATCATGATCAGTGGCGGCCCCATGAGCATAAATGGATTGCCGGGTATGATATTGGGCATTACTATTCCCCGTATGTACACCAGCTGGATTGCTACCAAATTACAGGTAAATGGAGTAAACACAGCTATTGTTACACCACCCTCAAAAGGGAAGAAGAAAAATGCAAATGAATTAAGGGAGTCTGTTCAAAAAGCCACCAGTGGCTGGGGAAGCTGGGGGCAACAGTCAGTCTGGAATATATTCCTGTAACGGTTACTTTACCAATTCGCCAATAAAGGTTTCCCAGGGTTTCAATTCAATTTGATCCAATGGCAGCACCTGGCCGGTAATAATATTTTTTACCGAAGTAAACCCGTCAGTTCTTTCATTGAAACGTTGTGTGTTTACTTTACGGGTTTCATTACCAGTATTCATCATTACCATTACCGTTTGCTGATCATCATACCTGAAATAGGTATAAACAGCATTCTGGGGAATGTATTGCATTAATTTTCCTTTACCGATCGCAGTTGATTTTTTTCGGTAATTGGCCAGCGTTTTTATATACTCAAATGCTTCATTTTCTTCTTTTGTTCTTCCGCTTGCCTGGAATTTATTTACCGGATCACCAGCCCAGCCACCCGGAAAATCCAATCTTACTTCCTGGTCTGTAGGATTTTTAAAGTTTTTCATCAGTATCTCATCTCCATAATATAACTGTGGTATACCACGCATTGTCAACAAAAGCGCCATACCGGCTTTGAATTTCTGCAGATCCTCACCAACTACAGAAAAGAAACGATTCATGTCATGATTGTCAAGGAATAAACAATTCTTCATGGGATCTTTATAGAGAAAATCCTCTGCCAGTGTTAAATAAAGTGCATTTATTCCACCTGTCCACTCTGCAGGTCTCGTCAGACTATTATGAATTGCCTCACATAATGGAAAATCCAATGCGCCCATGGCATTATGATTAAATGGAAGATCCATTGTGTTCTGAACGAAATACGCATTAGCAGCTACATCATGTCCCCATGCTTCCACAAAAGTTGTAACTGTAGGATATTGATCCAATAATGCAGCGTTCACATTATTAAGAAATTGCTCATCACAATACTTATAGGTATCAACACGAAACCCATCAAATCCAAATTCTTCCACTAACCATATAGCATTTTGAATAAGATAATTGGCGACATACGTATTTGCAAGATTTAGATCCGGTAAATGACGTACGAACCATCCCTTCAGCATGTTCGTATTATCATAAACTGACCCATGTGGGTCAAACACTGCAGCATCCCGGTGATTGGGAGGTGTAAACTCCGGCCATTGATTTATCCAGTCTTTTGCCGGAGGGTCAAGATTCATCCAATGATACAGGCCAACATGATTATAAACAGCATCATGTATTACTTTCAGCCCTTTGCTATGCGCTGCAGCTATCATTGATTTATATGCTTCATTGCCGCCATATCGTTTGTCGATCTTGTAATGATCAGTAAACCAGTATCCGTGAAATCCTGCCAATTCATATCCTACTTCTTTCATTCTTGGCATATCATTCTCTATTAAAGGAGTACACCAAATTGTAGTAACACCCATATCCTTTAAATAGTCCAGTTTGTTTACAACACCTTTACAATCGCCACCATGTCTTGCATATTTATCATTTCTATCAAGATCAGTATCACGCAGATCTGTGAATCTGTCATTAGAAGGATCTCCATTACTAAAACGATCCGGCATCAGCAGGTAAACAAAATCACTGCTATTAACCCCCAGCACTCTTGTCTTTCCATTTTCTGTACTGCGGGACTTTAGTTCATATTGAAATGTTTTATAACTAACAGCTTCTGGTGATTGCAGGTTGGTAATTTTGAACTCCAGTTTTCCCGGTTTTGCTTTTTTTGATATCTCCAGATCAAGAAGCAGGTAGTTTGGGCTTTCCATTTTATGTTGCCTGACTACTTTGACTCCTTTATATTTCATAAGGGTCACAGTTTCATGAGCCACATTTTGCCGATGAATGATCAACTGTAATTCGGGATTGTTCATACCCACCCACCAATGTGTGGGATAAAGATCCTGGGAGAAAGACTTTAGAGAAATTAGAATGAATAAAAAAAGCAATGATCGTTTCATAATTATTTATCCTTTATCCGTAATGTTAGCAAAGCTGCTACAATCATTGAGCAACCCCCTAATACAATTGTATAAATAGCCTGTCCATTGAACAGATCTTTTGTAAAAAAGCCAAGTAATGTAGCAGCCAGTATTTGCGGGATGACGATGAAGAAGTTGAATATACCCATATACACTCCCATCTTATTAGCTGGTAAAGCCTGAGTTAACATTGAATAGGGCATTGCCAGGATACTACACCAGGCAAGTCCAACACCGGCCATACTGATGACCAATAAATTCTCATCTTTAAAAAAGTAAAAAGAAATAAGGCCAAGACCACCTACTATGAGTGCTATCATATGGGTGACAGGCCTGGATAGTTTTTTAGCCAAAACAGGCAAAAGGAATGCAAATACAGCCGCGAAACCGTTATACCATGCAAAAAGCACCCCTACCCAATTTCCCATATTATTGTATGCTTCGGAAGTTGTATCTGTTGTACCGGCAATATGTTGAGAAAGTGCAGTAGTCGTATATATCCACATAGAAAACAAAGCAAACCAGGAAAAGAATTGGACTATGGCAAGCTTCTTCATAGTGGAAGGCAGAAAATTCAGGTCGTCCATTACTTCCAGGAAGCCATTTTTTTTATCAGACGCTTTAAATATCCCTGATATTAATTGTAACAACCCATATACTGTTATACCCCCGGTCAAAACATAAAGCTCTTTAGCAAGGGGATGGGCGGCATTTTTATTATAAAAAAATAAAATCGCACAAAGAATTACACCAATAATGGCCCAAATTGATCCTCTTTTATAAAAAGCCTGGGCGGTAGTTTTAATATTAATGCTATGAGTATCCTGATCGATCTCGCCAAAGGATTTCATTTCTTCTGGCGAATACTCCCTGGTTGTTAATACTGTATAGCTTATTGCCAGTATGTAAACAATAGCGCCAATAATAAATGATAATCGAACAGAATCAGGGATAACCCCGGGTGCAGCTGTATTAGCCACATTCATCTTTGTTAATAATTCTGGTAGCAACGAAGAAATGACAGCACCGAGACCAATGAAGAAGCTTTGCATGGCAAAACCAGTTGTTCGTTGAGAATCTGGTAACATATCACCAACAAATGCCCTGAAAGGTTCCATTGATATATTAATGGAAGCATCCAACACCCACAACATAACAGCGGCCATCCAAAGCGCCTTAACTCCCGGAAAAATAAATAAGGCTAAGGATGCAAATAATGCTCCTGTCAAAAAATATGGTCTTCTTCTACCAAGCTTTCCAAGCCAGGTTTTATCACTCATGTGCCCGATAATAGGCTGGATAATAAGACCCGTTAAAGGAGCAGCTATCCATAGAATAGGTATCTTTTCAATTTCAGCTCCTAAAGTTTGGAAAATGCGGCTAACGTTAGCATTCTGAAGTCCGAATGCAAATTGGATCCCAAAAAATCCTACACTCATATTGATTATCTGGGCAAGTGTTAACCGGGGCTTTTGTCCCGCAATGGCAGTAGACATAGACAATCGTTATTTAGACGAAATGAAGATAGGAAATTAATATGTGACAAGTACACATATCAATGATCGCCTGTTTATCAGATCACAGTTCCGTTAGGAATGACAGCGCCTTTTTTAACCACAACAATTCCATCCTTAACTGTATAAAGGGCATGATCCGCATTTTCAAGGTGAGTGCCACCGTTGATACGTACATCATTACCGATCCTTACGTTCTTATCAAGAATTGCATTTTTGATATAGCAACGATCCCCTACACCTAAAAGAGGTATACCCTGGCCATGAACCACTTCAATATCAGTAAGCGTTTCATAATAATCGCTACCCATCATATAGGTGTTCACAATGGTGCTTCCATTGCCGATCCTTGAACGAATACCAATAACACTGCTTTCAACCCGGGAGGCAGTGAGAATTGAACCTTCTGCGATGATCGTTTTTTCCAATGTAGTACCGCTGATCTTAGCCGGAGGCAGCATCCTTGCACGGGTATAAATAGTTCTGTCGTTATCAAAAAGATTGAAAGAAGGGATATCCTTGGTCAGATCCAGGTTTGCTTCAAAGAAGGAATAGATATGCCCGATATCTGTCCAGTAACCCGTATACTGGTAGCTGGCTACTTTATACTTCTTTATTGATTCAGGAATGATCTCCTTCCCAAAATCAGTAGCATCCTTATACTCGTTCTGAAGTAATTCAAATAATAATGAACGGTTGAAAATATAGATACCCATACTGGCCAGGTAATTCCTTCCCTCTAATTTCATTTCATCCCCGGTATCGCTTACCCAATCAGGTAATAATTCTTTGGCAGGTTTTTCAATAAATGAATCCACCATACCCTGGGATGATTTCAATATCCCGAACTCGGGGGCTTCTCTATCGCCAACAGGTATTGTAGCAATTGAAATATCTGCACCTGATTCTTTATGGTTTTCCAGCATTTCTGCAAAATCCATCTGGTACAACTGGTCACCCGAAAGAATTAAGATATAATCACTCTCAAATGGAGCAATATGTCTTAAGCCCTGCCTCACGGCATCTGCAGTGCCCTGGTACCATGCCGGGTTATCCGGTGTTTGTTCAGCTGCCAGGATATCCACAAAAGCTTTACTGAAAGCACTGAAATGATATGTATTCTTTATATGCCTGTTGAGCGACGCAGAATTAAACTGTGTTAATACAAACATCCGTCCTATTCCATTATTCAGGCAATTAGATATGGGTATATCTACCAACCGATATTTACCGGCAATAGGTACCGCTGGTTTTGAGCGACTGGCAGTAAGCGGATATAAACGGGAACCTGCACCACCACCCAGGATAACACTAAGTATTTCTTTTGGATTTGTAATTGTTCTTATTGCCATAACCAAGAATTTATTTCAATGACTTGTACAAATCTATGTATTGTTGGGCTGACTTATCCCAGGAATGATCGATGGTCATCATATGCGAACGCATCCACACATAAAGATCCTGCTTGTTTTGATAAAGATCAATAGCCCTGCCTACCGAATAAGTAATATCTCCCACTGATGCCTGATCGAACCGGATGCCGGTACCCTGCCAATCGCCCATATCTGTTACGGTATCCCTTAGCCCCCCTACATTTCTTACCATTGGCACAGTCCCATACCTTAATGCATATAATTGGTTAAGTCCGCAAGGTTCTACCCTACTGGGCATTAATAAAAAATCGGAACCTGCATATATCAGGTGACTAAGCGGTTCGCTATATCCAATATACGAATTATAATATCCTCCAAACTGATGCTTCATCTGGTCAAGCCTGTCTTCCAGGTTGGGATCACCTGAACCCAATACAAGGAAATTAGCAGCGCCATGATGTTGATATATGGACTGGCTGATCGCTTCCGGTAAAAGGTCAGCTGCTTTTTCACCAACCAACCTTCCTACAAATGAAATAAGTGGTTTATCGGGATCCAGCCCGAACTGTCCGGCCAGTTCTTTCTTGTTTTTTTTCTTCCCTTTTTGAACCAGCTCTTTATCATAATTCTTTATGATCATAGTATCCGTCTCCGGATCCCATACCTGGGTATCTATCCCATTTAATATACCAGAACTTTTGCCTTTTTCATATTCAAAAAGATTCTCTACCCCATTAGCCGAATGGCGAAGTTCATCCAGGTAACTATTACTTACCGTAGTAACTTTCCATGCTGACTTAACCGCTGATGCCAACGGATTAATAGTATCATTCCAATCCAGCAAGCCTCCTTTCCAGGAATCAAATGCCGGTAAAAGATTTACCCGGTCCCAACCGATCCATCCCTGGTATTGAGCATTATGAACTGTAAAGACCGTAGGAATAGAATGTAGTTTAGGACTGAATTCAAGAGAATATTTAAAAAAGAAAGGAATAAGACCGGTATGATGGTCGTGACAATGCACCACATCGGGTGTATGCTGCCATTTATTCAACCAATCGCAAAAAGCGACCTGGAATGAAAGGAATCTTTCTGTGTCATCATTGTACCCGTATATTTTTTCCCTGTCAAGCAGTCCATTAATATCGATAAGATACAGATCAAACCCTAACTTATTTGTTTTCTCTTTGATCACACTATAATGAAAAAACTGTGGACCGATATGCTGACCTCCCTCATGCACAAGTTCCCATTCATTTTCATACAGGAATTTGGTGCGATACATTGGCATCACCACTTTGGCTACATGGCCCAGTTCTGCCTGATATTTAGGTAATGCCCCTACCACATCACCCAGGCCACCTGCTTTGGCTACCGGGTAACATTCAGCTGCAACATGAATTATTTCCATTTTCTCACCAGATTTGATCTGAAATTTAGGGTAATAATTTTGATTACAAAAGGTAACCAAATTAATAGAATTCAGAAACCTTAGTTTTAATACCCCTAAAACTATTTCAGTTTTTTTTGTACAAGCTGTCAACAAATTTTTTGGGGCTACTATTCCCATCAAAATTTGTTATACTTTCAGCACTTATAAATCAATCAATCGCTTGCTATGAGTCAGCAAACCAAAATACCAACAAATTATGGTGCATTAGGCACTCTTGTTACTGTTTTCTTTTTCTGGGGATTTATTGCAGCAGGTAACAGCGTTTTCATACCATTTTGTAAACACTATTTTCATCTTGATCAGTTCCAAAGCCAGTTAATCGATTTTGCTTTTTACACAGCTTACTATATTGGCGCACTTGTTCTTTTTGCCTATGGAGCCTTTGGCGGAAAAGACCTTGTCGGCAAATGGGGGTATAAAAGAAGTATTGTTTATGGCCTGCTATTTTCGGCCTTAGGCGCAGCCGCAATGATATTAGCAGTAAATGGAAACAGTTTTGCCGGAATGCTTATTGGCCTTTTTATAGTAGCACTTGGATTTTCGCTGCAACAAACAGCGGCACAGCCATTTGCTATTTCATTAGGCGACCCTGCAACCGGTACCAGCCGTGTAAACTTAGGCGGAGGGGTTAATTCATTTGGAACATCTGTTGGGCCATTGATAGTAGCTCTTGCTTTGTTTGGATCAACAGCAGCAATCACCGATGAGAAAATTGCTTCTCTTAGTCTTTCTAAAGTCATCTTATTATACACTTTCGTAGGAATACTTTTTGTTGGCGCAGCTGCCATGTTTTTCTTTTCTAAAAAAGTCCCTGCCGGCATTATGGAAGAAAGAACAGAAAAAGCCAGCAAAGCGCTTTACACATTATTAATTATGTCAGGACTTTTAATAGCTATGTTCATCCCTGTTTTCAGTAGCTATAAGACTGATCTATCACAGGCCAGTGAAGCTGAAAAGCATGCTATGGAGGCATACAGGTTGAAGTGGCTGATCGGAGCTTTGGTCGTTGTTGTTGGAGGACTGTTGTTCTCTAATTTAAGAGCTAAAAAGAAAGCAGAAGGCTGGGGGCCGATGCAATATCCACAACTTGTACTTGGCATGCTGGCCATTTTTGTTTATGTAGGCGTGGAAGTGGCAATTGGGAGCAATCTCGGTGAACTACTAAAGCAAAAAGATTTTGGTTCGCACCAGGCATCTGAGGCAACACCATATATAATTATGTATTGGGGTAGTTTAATGATCGGACGGTGGACAGGAGCTATCAGCGCTTTTAACCTTTCAGATCGTACCAAGAACATCCTCCGGTTTGTTGTTCCCCTGGTCGCATTTGCTATCCTGATAGGCATTAATACACTTGCCAAATATGATATGAAGCCCTTGTATTATTATGTCCTTTGTGTTTTAGTGCAGATAGTTGCTTTTTATATCAGCAAGGATAAACCAGCAAGGACAATGTTGATCTTTGGCCTGCTGGGAATTACTGCAATGGCCATTGGGTTGTTAACAACAGGAACCGTATCAATATATGCTTTCTTAAGTGGTGGCCTGGTATGCTCTATTATGTGGCCCTGTATTTTCAGCCTTTCTATTGCCGGACTTGGAAAATATACTTCTGAAGGTTCTGCCTTCCTGATCATGATGATATTAGGTGGGGGTATTATTCCTCCTATCCAGGGAAAGATAGCAGATATAATAGGTATACATCAGTCTTATATAATTGCAGCACTCTGCTTCGCTTATCTTGCCTTCTTCGCTTTTGCTGTAAAGGGCATTCTCAAAAAGCAGGGTATAGATTACGATGCAGAGGTAAGCAGTACAGGACACTGATTTTTGAAAAAACAAAATATAAGAGGTTATGGCAGAATTTGTGATCGGTGTGGATGTTGGCGGTACAAATACCAAGTTTGGCATTGTTGACCGCCGGGGCACTATTCTTGAACAAAGCAGAAAACTTACCAATGAACCCGGAGATGTTGAGGGGTTTATTGAAGACCTGTATAACAAACTGATGCCAATGGTTGAAAAAGCCGGAGGTATTGGAAATATCAAAGGAATGGGTGTTGGGGCACCCAACGGAAATTATTATTCAGGAAGTATAGAGTATGCCCCCAACCTGCAATGGAAAGGTATTATACCCTTTGCAAAATTACTTACCGATAAATTCGGCATCCCGGTTAAACTAACCAATGACGCCAATGCTGCTGCCATGGGCGAAATGATGTATGGCTGTGCCAAAGGCATGAAGCATTTTATTACCATCACACTGGGAACAGGTGTTGGCAGCGGAATTGTAATTGATGGTAAAATTGTTTTAGGACATGATGGCTTTGCCGGCGAACTGGGACATACCATTATTCGTCCGGGCGGAAGGTTACATAAAGGAACCGGTGCCAGGGGAAGCCTTGAAGCCTATGCATCAGCAACAGGCGTAAGGGAAACTGCTATTGAATTGCTTAATGAGAACCCACAGGAAAAGAGCTTGCTGCGGAATTATAGCCTGAACGACCTCACCAGCGAAACGGTTTATCAATGTGCCATTAAAGGCGATGATATCGCCAATCGAATATTTAAGTTTACCGGTCAAATATTAGGTGAAGCACTGGCTAATTTTGTTATGTTCTCTTCACCTGAGGCTATTGTTTTATTTGGAGGATTGACCAAAGCCGGCGACCTCATCATGAGCCCCACCCGGAAAGCCATGGAAGAAAATCTGATACAAGTGTTCCGGGACAAAGTAAAACTCATGTTCAGTAACCTGAAAGAAGCAGATGCTGCCATTCTTGGCGCCAGTGCCCTTGTTTGGGATTAGCTAAAAATCATCCACTAACTGTGTAGATAGGATTGATCAGTTTTTTTGCTTTATTAAAAATACTGCAGGCACTGATCGCTGGCCTTCTTTGTCGGATGGTTTAATTGTTTCTTTACCATTCACCAGCATACAACTGCTTCCACCCCCATCAAGATTCAATGCCTCCCGGCAACCAAGATCTTTTAATATCTGTGCCTCTTGTGTAAGTGTTGCGCCTTCAGCAATACCGGGGTTTCTACCTTCAATTACAAGAATGATCAATTTGTTATCCTTGGTATAACCCATTGCTGTTCTCGGATGCTTGTCATTTATCGCTTTACCCGCAAATTTCAATTCTTCGTTATTAGTAATTCTTATTTTACCTTCTTGCAGAAGGACAGGACCGCCACCAACTGCTGTTTGCATTTTCCACTTTTCAAAACCCATATGTTGAGGTATAGATGTTTTGTAAGAAAGGTATAGCCAACCAGGTCTTTCTATGGAATCTTTGACTGGTGGAATAACCCAACGGCTTGCTTTGGGAACTGATATTATTGAATCAGTATAAAGCCAGGCTACATCTGCTTTCCTCTTTCTAGAAATACCAATAGCGCTGCCAAAAGGATGACGATAGGTTAATGTATCCTTTCCCTTTCCGGGTATTGTATGAATATTGTAGCTTACTAATTTTCCATCTCTTATCACCACATTCAGGTTCTGGTCTGTAGCAAACGAAAAAAATGTTGTGTTTACAACCAATAAAGGGTTATTGTTTTTTGTATAAAACTGAGATGGGCTAAGCCGTCTTTTGTAAGTAGTATCAACTGTAAAATCCAGTTTCTTGTCCCTGAGATCAGCTACCAGGTAATAGGCATTATTGGGTTTACCGTCCAGTTGGTCAGTTGTTCTGAATATATGTACCGAGGGAGGTAGTGGCTGGTACAATGAATCTACGTTTTGCCAATTCAATTGTGCAAAAGATGTAACCAAGCCAACAAATAAAAAAATCTGTAAAAAAAGAAATCGTTTCATCCTTTATAGCTAAAGACTCCTGACTAACGACCCGCAACTGACTACTTACTCTCCTCCCACTCCTTTCTGCCCAGACCCGGGAATACATGTCGTTCGCTGTGATAAGAGGAACGAACCAGGGGGCCGCTTTCCACATAATCTAATCCAAGATTGTAACCGATCTCCCTGTATTCTGCAAACTCATCCGGATGCACAAAACGATGAACAGGTAAATGTTTCCGGGTAGGCTGCAGGTATTGACCGATAGTTATTACATCGCAACCATTATCCCGTAGATCAGTAATGGTTTGTATCACTTCTTCTTTTGTTTCACCAAGGCCCAGCATAATGCCGCTTTTTGTTCGCATCCCTCCCTGCTTCAGTATACGTATCACTTCCATGCTTCGCCAGTACCTTGCCTGTATACGTACCTGTCGAGTCAGTCTTTCTACTGTTTCAATATTATGACTGATCACTTCCGGGGCAGCATCCATCACTCTTTGTATATTTTCTTTCTCTCCTTTAAAGTCCGGGATCAGCGTTTCCAGTGTTGTTTCAGGATTCAATGCTTTTACAGCTTTGATGGTATTATGCCAGATAATGGAACCGCCGTCTTTTATTTCATCCCTGTCAACCGATGTGATCACTGCATGTTTTACTTTCATCAGGTTGATCGCTTCAGCTACTCTTTGTGGCTCGTCCCAGTCAACAGGATCTGGTCTGCCAGTAGCCACCGCACAAAAACCACAACTGCGGGTACATGTATTTCCAAGGATCATGAACGTAGCCGTGCCTGCCCCCCAGCATTCACCCATGTTTGGACAGTTACCACTTTCACAGATCGTATGTAATTTGTAATTATCAACCAGGCTGCGTACATGCCTGTACTCCTCCCCGATAGGAAGTTTTACACGGAGCCAATCAGGTTTTTTGACCCTTGTATTATCAGCTACAGCAGCAGGGATAACGGGGAGTTCAGTCATCGGGCAAAAATACAGCCATTACTTTCGCTTACCAAATATGATGGCAAGGTAACCCTGTATAAACAATTGCCTGTCTTTACTTTGCAGTGCCATAATGGGAATTTTTTCACCATAGAATTCAGCGCTAAGGCCTATTTCGAGCCCGGAAATAACTTCATTATATCTTCCATAATCAAAGCGGCAGGCAGTTTTGAGAAAAGCGCCGGGCTTTACCTTCATTTCTCCCCATCCCTTTCCAATACCACCACCACCAATAATGCTACTGGGATCAAGGAAAAGGTCATTATCGTCTTCGTATTTGATCAAAACACTTTGCCCTGAACCGTCAATTACTTCAAGATAATAAGGCCTTAACAGTCCGATAGCCAGGCCACCACTATAAACCAAAGAAACAGCCACACCATTTTTGTTTCCTTTTTGCCCTAAGATGCGTTGTTGACCAAAACCTAATGTTGCCTGGTAAAAGTTATTGATCTTACCATACACATAAGGATTGTTAAGTACAATAAACCCATTAAAAGCTGTCTGGCTTTTTTCTTCTTTCCTGTCTTTGATCTCTGTAATATCTAAGCGGTAAATATTGGTCTTGCGATTCGTTTTTAATTTTCCCAGTTCATAAAAAAGACCATAACCATTGTTACGCAGTTGCACACCAAAAGTGCTTTGCTTGTTATAGATCAGCACACCTTCTTCTGCCTGGCGGATCAATTGATTAATTCTTTCACGACGGGCTTCTTTTTTTTCTTCCTTAGATGCTTTCTTCTCTTCTTTAGTTTCCTGCGCCAACGTTGTTATAAACATTGCGGCAAGCATTGCGGTAAGACACAGTTTCTTCACGAAGGTTCTTTTTGATTATTATAGTAACGTAAATTTATGGCAAATTATTGATAATGACCTCGTCTGTAACTTATAACGGAGCGTTAAGAACTACCTGCACCCACCTGAAAAGCGGCTCTTCATTTGAGACCGATGCCCCCACGGACAATAATGGTAAAGGAGAACGGTTTTCGCCTACCGATCTGCTGGCAACCAGCCTTGGCACCTGTATGCTCACCGTAATGGGTATCAAGGCCAGAACCATGGAGTTTGACCTTGATGGGATAAGGATCGATGTGTTAAAGATCATGAAAGCAGATCCACGCCGGGTTGGTGGTATTGAACTGACATTTAACATCCCTGATGAACTTGGCGGTATTGACGAAAAAACAAAAGTCATTTTAAAAAACACAGGGATCAATTGCCCGGTAATGAAAAGCATTCACCCTGATATTGAAGTGAAAATAGATTGGGGAAAATGGGCTATTGATTGAAATCATATAATTAGATGAAGCCGGTTTTTATTTTTAACTTTGCAGACTGGAATTGGATGTTTTGATCCGGCAATACAAACCAACAGATCGTAGTATCGATATTTTCCAACTGCCCCGGATTTATACAACTAACCAACTAATACCAAACCAGGACCAACTTCATAACAAGCTTAATAATTTCATGCTGATAGCAAGAATATTGAGGTTATTGTTTAATAATAAAAATCGTTTAAGACCATATATGAAGAAGGTTATCTTTTCGACCCTGGCAGTAACATTTCTTTTACTCTCCTGTAAAAAAAATAAAGAATATAATTCTTCTGTATTGGCTGACCTAACTGTCGAGTTTGACCAGGTGGCCGGTTCGTCTGACCTTGATCTGAATACAGGTAGTTACACAAATGCTATGGGGCAAAGTTTTAATGTGACAAAAGTGAAATACTTTGTCAGCAATTTTATCCTCACCAATACTGATGGCACTGTGTACACCGTACCACAGGATGAATGCTATTTCCTGATCGATGAAAGCGATCTTTCTTCTCACATGCCTTTATTAAAAGTACCTGAAGGGGAATACAAGACACTGAGCTTTATGATTGGTGTTGACAGCCTCAGGAATACAATGGATGTGAGCCAGCGTACCGGTGTATTGGATGTAAGCGGAGCTGCTGCAGATATGTACTGGACATGGAACAGCGGTTACATTTTTCTTAAACTGGAAGGAACGTCACCGGATGTGTCTGCCCCGGGAAATATCTTCAAATATCATGTCGGTGGCTTTGGAGGATATTCAAGTCCTACCACAAATAACCTGAGGACGGTTATGTTAGATCTGACAAGCGGGGGAACTGCTAAAGTCAAATCAGGCAAAAGCACAAACATCTATCTGACGGTAGATATTCTTAAAATATTAAACGGTACAACAAACATAACATTGGGTACCCCAACGGCAGAAGTGCATTCTCCTGTTGCCGGAGAGCCCCTTGCAAATAACTATGCCTCTATGATCAGTCATGATCATACAGAAAACTAAATGATATGAACAGAAAGATCTGGCTGATCATATTTCTCATTCTTGCGGGTATTTATGCCTGCAAGAAAGAACCTTTTGGGGCAGAATTCTTTGCCGGGTTTCAAAAACCATCAAATTTCCCTGAGCCAGCTTATCATTTTAGTACCAATACTGTTACAAAAAATGGATTTGAACTTGGACGTAAACTTTTTTACGACCCGATACTGTCTGCTGACAATACGATCAGTTGTGGCAGCTGCCACATTCAGACCTCAGCATTTACACATCATGGCCATACCGTAAGTCATGGGATTTTTGATCAGCTCGGAACAAGGAATGCGCCACCTATTATGAATATGGCCTGGAACACCAGCTTTATGTGGGATGGGGGCATTGTTGATCTTGACTTGCAGTCTGTAGCTCCTATAACCAATCATGTTGAAATGGGAGAAACGATGGATAATGTGCTGAATAAACTTCGCAATTCACAGGAATACCCCGCTTTATTCAGGAAAGCTTATGGATCAGAGGAGATCAATACATCAAATTTCCTGAAGTCGATCTCACAGTTTACGCTGATGTGTATCAGCAGTAATAGCAAATACGACAGTGTAATGCGGCAGCAGGATGGCAAAACATTTACCCTGGAAGAAGAACAAGGCAGGGAACTGGTAACAGAGAAATGTGGCACCTGCCATACGGAGCCATTATTTACTGACTTTAGTTTTCGTAATAATGGGATCGGGATCGGCTTATTCAACGATGAAGGCCGGTATCTTATCACCAATAACAATGATGACAAGTTCAAATTCAAGGTACCGAGTTTGCGAAACCTGGCTTATACAGCTCCCTATATGCATGATGGCCGTTTCTTTACTTTAGAAACAGTGCTTGATCATTATGCATCAGGCGTACATGACGAACCCACTCTTGACCCCATATTGAGGCAAAACGCTACACTCGGGATACCACTGACCACCGATGAAAAAACCAAGATCATAAGCTTTCTCAATACTCTCAACGATAAATCCTTTTTGCTGGATAAGCGACTTTCAGAACAATAGCAAAACCGGCTATTGACTATTCGCATTTATTTAGTTGACTTAAGTATCGCATTACCCACGCCACATTCCAGGCAGCTTTTTTTATTACAATACTCATTCTTTAATTCTATCAGCGCCTGGCTGTCAAAAGCATTTTTGTTTTCTATCCCCAGTTTACTAAAGCCTTTTGTGATATTATTCAATTCAGCATTTGTATGTTCCAGCCATTTCAACGCTTTATCCTTATGCTTCTGTTCATTATGGTAATTACCATAAGCAAACAACATAGGGCAAATAGTATTAATGATAATATTCTCAATCATCGATTCTCCCAGTTTCTTCTTTTTAAAAGAACCGGCTTCACCAAATTTGTAATGATAATGCCAGTAATCATTAGCAGTAGCATCAAACCGGTTTTTCACTTCTTTAATGGATTCCGCTTCACGAATGCGGGAAAAAAGATGAACGGAATTTTGTATCAATACTGCCAGCTGCGCCAATCGTATAGTTGGAAAATTTCCCGGACGCATCCTTAAAAAATGTACCGGTTCATAAACAGGTTTTAGTCCGTATTTTTCTTTTAAGAATTTATACTCCCTTTGTAAAAGGGTATAATATCCATCCTTCGATAATTCTTTATTACTCTTTTCATTCAACAAACCAGCCTGTCCCATTAACAAAGCTTCTATTTGTTGTAATTGATTTTTGTGTTTTGCAAGAATATTGACCGGGATCGATCTTGCCACTGCCTCAAAGGCATCTGTGTTTACTTTCATCCCAAAGTTTCGGGCAAGCATCCACCAGAAAGTTTCTTCCCAATGGTTTTTGTTCTCTTTCAGAAACTGATCTGCCGTTTTTGCTTTTCGCATCAATCGTTCAGCCAACAGTCTTTCTTTCCAGCTATTCCAGGTGATCGTTTTTACAGAAGATACCAGGTTCTCACAGGGAATAAAAGCTGAACGGGTCATTAATGTTTCATATCTCCTGAGCAATATTCCGGATACCCTTCCTTTCAACTCCAATACGGGTATATTCCCATTGCTATCATCTTTTTCCCAAACCACATGAAGAATAACATTCTGATAATTTTTATCAGTTTGGTGTTTATGCCTCTTCCAGTCTGAAGAAAGAATATGCAATTCCACCGCACCGGCCCATGTTGTTTTACCAATTACAATTTTTGCATTTAGAAAATCAGGCCCCTGGTTGGTATTATAATGGCCTGCATATTGTACTTTGACCAGTTCTCCATCCGAGGAGAAAAGATCGGCTTTATCGAAATATTGAAACTGCCAGATGAATTGAAGCAGTCGTTCTGAGATCATGGTTTACTGGTTAATTAGTTAACTGGGTATTAAGTTAGTTTAAACACCTGAAAGAAATAGAAAATTCGAACCCACTATAACCTAATAAATAAATTAACTAATAAACTTTCTCAACTCCCTCACTACCTTGCTCACAGGCAACCCCATCACATTATAAAAATCACCGCTAATGGATCTGATACCTATCACTCCGATCCATTCCTGTATGGCATAGGCACCGGCCTTATCATAAGGTTTATACTGATCCACATAAAATTCTATCTCCTTTTCTGTGAGATCATAAAATTGTACTTCCGTAACGTCAGCAAAAGCGGACTCCTTCTCTCCTTTTCGTATCACAACCCCTGTGATCACCCGATGTTCTTCACCTGAAAGAGCCAGCAACATACTTACCGCATCTTCCCGGTGAACAGGCTTACCGATTATATTGTCATTTAACACAACAATGGTGTCTGCTGCAATAATGATATCATCCTGCTCACAACTTTCCTGGACAGCAATCGCTTTATTCCTTGCTATATGTACAGCTATTTCTTCGGGTGCAAGTTCCGGGGGAAAGGTTTCATCTGTCTCACTTACCTTCACTTCAAAAGGTATTTCTGCCCATTTCAATAATTGTTTTCTCCTGGGCGATTGGGAAGCCAGTATTATCCTGCTCATAAATAAATATAAAAGAAGATCATTGAAAGTATCCCCGCAAGCATCACCCCTTTTATCCACCTGCTTAACTTATGAAAATCATTGACCGTATTTGCGCCAAACAATTTATAAAAGATATATACAAGCGGAACTATAATTGCCAGTACACAAAAAACTACTGCAAACCACCATTTCTTAAACTCCAATATATACACCTGTACCACAACGAGTATGGCCAGTAATACGATCAGCCATACGGCTACATAAACTTTTGTGGTATTGACACCCCATACAATCGGCATCGTCCTGCATTTATATTTTGCATCACCCGGCATATCTTCCATATCCTTGATAGCCTCCCGTATAAGTGAACTAATAAATGCAAACCCGGCGTATAAGAAAGCGACCCGGAAAAAACGATGATAATTTACTTCCTGGTTTACAAATCCTGCCCCGGTTTTTGAATAAAATATGATCAATATGGTCCAGGCGGTCAATAAAGAGATAATAACGTTACCTGTAAGCAGTTGCTTTTTAAAACGGGTTGAATAAAACCATAACAATAACACACAAAAAATATTCGCCACGATCAAATACCATTTTTCCAAGACGGGAACTGCCAATACTGTTAAAACAATGCCGGCAAAACTGAGTACAAAATGCCAGGCAATGGCCCAGCGGCGGTTGATCACTTTGTCCACCACCATTTTACCAGGTTTATTGATCTCATCGATATTGATATCAAAATAATCGTTGATGATATATCCCGCAGCGGCAATAAATAATGATGCAAATAAGAGTAAAATAAACCCTGTTTCTGGCAACCACTTATCAGGTAAACCAGCTAAGGACTGATAAACACAAACCTGGAAAAGAACCTGCGTTAATGCAATAAAAATGAGATTGGGTAGGCGGATCAACCGAAAAAAGCCTATTATCAATCTCATGGTAAAAGTTTACCGAAAGATACAATGAGAAGTATAAAAAGTGAAGTCATTGGTAGAAAACTATCACCGGGAAGTAATATCCGGACTGTATTCCCATTTATCCTGGAGTTTCATCACTTTTTCTATCACATCCCTGGCGCAGGCAAAACCACCATTATAGGGAGAAATGTAATGGGAAACCTGTTTTACTTCAGGTACGCCATCAGCAGGGCAGCAGGCAAGTCCTGCCTCCTGTAAGGCAGCAACATCCGGCATATCATCGCCCATGTATAATATCTCTTCTTTGCGAAGATCATTTGCCATCATATACTCCTTTATCACGGCTGCTTTATCAGAAACCGACATCATAACATCTGTAACGCCCAATCTATCCAGTCTTTGTAGTACTTCCGGTGAGTTACCACCGGATATGATCTTGACCCGGTAACCCTGTGTAACCGCCATTTGCAGGGCAAATCCATCTTTAATATTCATACGACGGGCCTGCAGGTTTCCGTTCATCACCAACACTGTACCATCGGTCAGCACTCCATCTACATCAAAAATAAATGTGGTGATCGGTTTAAAAAGTTCGAGAACATTCATGCAGGAAGATTTGCAAATTACTTTTGATTATCTCTCCATTCGTATACCCAACTGCTTTGGATCATCTCCAGGTGGCCTTCATTCGATTCTTCTCTTTTGCCTACAAAGCCAGGGATCTCCAACACCCATTCCAACAGATCCGTAAACCGGATCCGATAAATTTTTCCTTCATTAAAATCATCACCAAAACGTTCGTATAGTTTTAATGCGATGTCTTCATAATCGTTCCAGTGTATCGGTGGTTCAAAATGACTCATAATTCTATTGTCTGATGTCAGAAGTCTGAATATTATTTTGACGAGGCCAGCATTCAGACTTCATAAATCTGACCTCTTATTTCCTTTCTATTCTCCCAAAAATTGTGTCTGGTCAGGTATCGTTACTTCAATATCACCTGACCCATCATTTAATAATGACTGGCATCCTAATCTTGAATTAAGCCTTGGATTCACAGCCCTGTCAATAAAATCCTCTTCCCTGTCTGTTATCTCATCGATATAATCCATTCCTTTTTCTATGTAAAGATGGCAGGTGGTACAGGCACACACCCCACCGCAATTATGATGTAGTTCAATATCGTTTTTGAGTGCAATTTCCAGCAAGGTCTGCCCGGCTTCTACATTCTCAAGGGTAAGGGTTTCAAGGTCTTTTTGTTCAAAATTGAATTTGATCGTATACATTTCGTCGTTTTTCGTTTCAATTGCTACTTTTCAGTAACAGGCTGCAAAAATAATGGTAAAACAATGAAGGCATTTACTTGTTCGGGAAAAGGTTATTTCCACTGCTGTATACTTTCTGTAAGGAGTAAATAGACATTTTTCAGTTGAGGATGATCATTCAACAACTCAAGGTGTTGTTGAATGGTTTCCCTGTCATGCCTGATGGCCGGTCCGGTTTGTGTTTTAGAAGGAGACGCCGATCTTAAGCGGGATATCGTTTCTTCTATCAACGGGATCAACTGTTGAAAATCCAGGCCTTCCTTTTTACAATAATCTTCAGCCAGTGCAAATAAATGATTGGTGAAATTATTGACCACCACAGCCGCTACATGCATTTTTCTTCTGTCATCATTGCCGGCTTTTGACACATTATCCCCTGCAATTGACGTTGCCAGTTTTTCCAATTGCTTTGTAGCTTTTTCATCGCTTCCATCAGTAAAAATGGGAATATCCGGCAATTCAGCAACCTCCTTTCGCAAACTTTGCAATGGGTAAAACACACCATAATGATCAGTAACACCTGCCAACACTTCTTTAGGTACTGAAGCAGCCGTATGTGCCACTACTTTGCCGGGTAATTGTAATTCTTTTACCACTTCTGCAATAGCATCATCCTGAACGGCGATAATATAAACATCGGCTTCTTTTGTGATCAGGCTGATGTAGTTAGTTGAATCCGTATCCCATTCATAAGCCAGCTTGCTGGCTGCAGATGTATTTCTTCCATACACCTGTACAATGCTATGACCGGCAGCTTTAAATTTTCTGCCGAGTACTGAAGCTGCATTACCGGTACCTATAATAACTATTCTCATATTTATTTTACAAAATTCAATTTTCTAGCAATACAAACAAAACCATTCAACTAATTAAGATCATATTGAATTTATTCATTTTCTTTATCATTGAGATCAAGTAATATCTGAAAATGCAAAAAGAACTCAGCTACCTGGCCCTGGGTGATTCATATACCATTGGTGAATTGGTACCTCCTGAAGAGAATTTTCCCAACCAGGTTCACCGCATTTTGATTGAACAAGGCATTCATTTAGCCCCGCCACGCATTATTGCCAAAACCGGCTGGACAACACATGAACTGGAAACAGGCATTCTTGAATCAGGAAAAGATGAGCCATTTAAAGGGTCTTATGATTTTGTGAGTCTGCTCATTGGTGTCAATAATCAATACCGTGGCCGTTCTGTTGAAGAATATAAAACTGAATTTGAAGGCTTGTTAAAAAAAGCTATTCGCTTTGCGGGCAATCAACATAATAATGTTGTTATTCTTTCTATTCCTGATTGGGGAGTAACTCCGTTTGCAAAAGACAGGGACAGCAATCAAATAGCTACTGAGATTGATGCATACAATGCAGCCAATAAACAGATAGCAAAAGATCACCATATATATTATATAGATATTACTCCGTTGACCCGTGAAGCCGCTGATGATCACACCTTATTAACGGCTGATGGATTACACCCATCCGGCAAAGATTACCAGCGATGGGCAAAGAAAGTGGCTGCTTTTTTTATGTCACATATCCGGTGATTTTACCTTTTTAATGAACCGTAATCACCCTTTTTTTATACCTATTACAATACTAACAAATTAGGGAATACAATTTTTTTTATTATCCTTGCCCTAACTTGCGGCCACTTAAAGGCAGTAGAATGGCTTGATAAGCAACCTATATGGCAAAAAATTTACTGATAGTCGAGAGCCCTGCGAAAGCAAAAACAATTGAAAAGATCCTTGGAAAAGACTTCCAGGTGAAAAGCTGTTTTGGTCATATCCGTGACCTGCAGAAAGCCGGAATGGGGATTGATATTGAGAAAAAATTTCAGCCTACCTATATTATACCTCCCGAAAAAGAAAAGGTTGTTAACGACCTGAAGAGCCTGGCCAAAAAAAGCGGCGAAGTATGGCTGGCAACGGATGAGGACCGTGAGGGAGAAGCCATCAGCTGGCATTTATGTGAAGTGCTGGGATTAGACCCTAAAAGCACAAAACGTATTGTCTTTAATGAGATCACCAAACCGGCTATTCAGTCGGCAGTGGAAAATCCAAGAAAACTGGATATGAACCTGGTAATGGCACAGCAGGCCCGCCGGGTGCTTGACCGTATCGTTGGTTTTGAGCTCAGCCCCGTTTTATGGAGAAAGATCAGCGTAAGAAATAATTTAAGCGCCGGCCGTGTGCAAAGTGTGGCTGTGCGGCTTATTGCAGAAAGGGAAAGAGAGATCAATGCTTTTAACCCTGTCAGCAGTTTTAAAATAGAAGCTTTTTTTACTGCGAAGGATGTTGGCGACAAAAACGTAACCTTTAAAGCTGAGGGCAAAAAACAAAATTCGGCTGAAGATGCAGAATCATTTTTGAATGGCTGTATCGGCGCTGATTATAAAGTAGCAGATATACAGGTAAAACCGGGCAAACGTTCCCCTGCTCCACCCTTCACTACTTCAACACTGCAACAGGAAGCATCAAGGAAATTAGGTTATGGCGTATCCCGTACCATGCTTATTGCACAAAAGTTGTATGAGAATGGTTATATCACTTATATGCGTACGGATAGTGTAAACCTGAGTAATACTGCATTGGGAGATATTACCAATACCGTTAAAAGTATGTATGGTGAAAAGTATCACCAGTTCCGGAAGTACAAAACAAAGAATGAAAGTGCCCAGGAAGCGCATGAGGCCATCCGACCTACTTACATGAACAACACAGAAGTAAGTGACCCCGACTGGCAGCGATTGTATGAACTGATCTGGAAAAGAACC
The DNA here is from genome assembly GCA_020636575.1 of Chitinophagales bacterium. GTDB lineage: Bacteria > Bacteroidota > Bacteroidia > Chitinophagales > Chitinophagaceae > JJ008. Next base: position 108,375 of record JACJXP010000004.1, on the reverse strand, counting down.
ATGGCCTGCCAGATGGCGGACGCTGAGCTGGAAAAGACAACTGCGAAAATTGAAATTTCTACTAATAAGGAGGAGCTATCAGCAACTGGTGAAGTATTAAAGTTTGATGGCTTTCTAAAAGTGTACCGAGAAGGTAAAGATGATGACGAAGAAGAAGAAACAAATGAAGGGATGCTGCCACCGCTTACCGTTGGACAGCAATTGCCATTGAAAGAAATGATGGCAACAGAACGTTTTACCCGCCCTCCTTCCCGCTTTACAGAAGCTTCGTTGGTAAAGAAATTAGAAGAACTGGGAATAGGAAGACCTTCCACTTATGCACCCACTATTTCCACGATATTGAAAAGAGGTTATGTAGAAAAAAGAGAGAAAGAAGGTGTGGAACGTTTTTATACCGTATATACACTTCAAAAAAATGAAGTGAGTAAAAAATTAGACAGTGAAATAACCGGCGCTGAAAAATCAAAACTATTCCCTTCTGATCTGGGGTTGGTCGTTACTGATTTTTTAAAACAGTATTTCGACGATATTATGGATTATAATTTCACGGCGAGGATCGAACAGGAATTTGATGAAGTGGCGGAAGGAAAAATGAAGTGGAATGAAATGATCGATGATTTTTACAGCCCTTTTAAAAAGGATGTAGAAAAAACCATTGAAACTGCTGAAAGGGCCAAGGGTGAAAGAGAACTGGGCGTTGATCCTGAAAGTGGCAAACCTGTAGTAGCCCGGATGGGACGCTATGGCCCGATGATACAGATCGGCAGTGCTGATGAAGAAGAAAAGCCCCGCTTTGCCAAAATACCAACAGGCTTTAGCATAGAAACGATCAGTTTTGAAGATGCCATGAAATTGTTTGCGGCACAGGGCACTATGGGACAATACGAAGAAAAAGATGTATCCGTAGGTGTCGGCCGCTTTGGGCCTTATGTAAAATGGGGTGATGATTTTGTTTCCGTTCCAAGAGGTACTGATCTTTCTACTGTTGACCTGGAAAAAGCTATCCATTATATAAAGGAGAAACAAAAAGCGGATGCGCCTGTGGGAACTTATGATGGCAAACCTATTACCAAAGGCACAGGACGTTTTGGCCCTTTTATTAAATGGGATGGCATGTTCATTAATGTACCAAAGCGGTACAATTTTGCAGAGCTATCGCAAAAAGAAATGGATGAACTGATAGATGCCAAGATCAAGAAAGAAGCCAACCGCTATATCCACCGCTGGCCCGAAGAAAATATTTCTGTAGAGAATGATCGTTGGGCACCTATAATAAAATTTGGCAAAAAGAAAATAAGGCTGCCCAAAAAAGCTGATGATACCCGTTATACTCCTGAAGAAGCGGCCGAGTTTACCTTAGAAGATGTAAAGAAGTTTATTGAGGCAGAAATGCCCGGCGCTTTTGCCAAAAAAGAGAAAGCCCTCGCCAAAAAGAAGGCTGCTCCAAAAAAGAAAGCTGCGACAAAGAAAAAGGCTGCGAAGAAGAAGTAAAGAAAAGATGTCGTACCACTTCAAATACAGCCTCACACTTGAAGAATATGAAGAATATTCATTATTTACTGCATGGGATGCCCCCTGGCAAAAGAAAACAAAGCAGAAATTTCTTATAAATAACACCTTATTCTCTGCGTTAATTATGGTTGCGACCTATCTTGTTTTAGAGAAAATAGGGCCACCAAGAAAAAGAAACCTTGAAGTACTTTTAATATTATTCTCTATTTCTTTATTCATTGTTGTTTTATTAAATTATTATAACGTCCCCTACAGATTAAAGAAAAGAGCAAGGAAATTTATTGAAACAGAAGACAATCAAAATTTGCTTTATGAAAGAGACTTTGAATTAACTGATGAGCAAATTAGTATAACCATTCAGGGGTCTACGTCATATTTAAAATGGGAATCCGTCACTAAATATGCAGTTTCTGAAAACCATTTTTATTTATATACCAATTCAGAAAGTGCTTATTTAATACCTAAAAGACTTTTTTCTACACAAAGTGAAATAAATCAGTTTGACAAATTTGTATTAGAGAAAGTTCCATTATCTGCTTCTTTCCGTTCTATAAGATCGTAAATTATCTGTCGTCAAGCACTATGTCGCTTCAAGTCACTTAATAAAATATGAAAGACCTGTATATACAGGTCTTTCTGTTTCTCTTCCCTCCCGAGTGCTCAAATCTAACAACTTCGTAGCCGATGTCTCAATGCTAAGCCATGTGTGTAAGCTGGACTCGGCGTAATTGTATAGAAAATGAAGTAACTTGGTAAATGCAGAACAGCAACGCCGAGTCCGCTGGACACCAGGCCGGGCAGTGAGACTCGGCGGCGAATAAAAAATGGAAATCGTAAAAGACGCAAAATACTGGAAAGACTACACTGAATTCATAAATGAAGTAGAAAAACTGACTGAATTTAGTCCAGCGGATTTACTTACTCGTTATAAAGAGCTGATTAAAGAATTAAATAACGCTGACGAAGAATACTATTTTGAGTGGCAATATGAGTTTGACGATGATTTATGGACAAGACAAAGAATTCAAAAAGTTATTGACTACAAACAGATTTCGGAAAACATCCTTTTGAGAGATTTTAAAGAACAAATTGAGTTAATGGACTCGGAACTGAAAAAGCACATTCAGAATTCTGGCCAAACTGACTGGTGGAATAATCCTGAATTGATATTTAAAGAGAAATAAAAAATCAGCGAACAATAAAATAATTAAGACTTTGACTAAATAAATATCGACCCAATAATATTAGTGCCGTCGTCAGTGTCACCTCTAATCACTCAATTAAATAAAAAAGGCCTGTATATACAGGCCTTTCAGTTTCTGATTTAACCGTTTACTGATGAAGTTCTATGGTACCTATGTCAGTGATCTGCCCAAAAGTAAAACTGACCCCCGTAATGGTTGTATCCATATAATTATTTGTGGTAGCATTTATAAATACATCTCCTGTATTACTCCTGATACCTCTTATTTTAAACCGGCCCTCATCTCCGGGAAAAGCCACTAATGTATCACTACTTGTATAAACGGCTACTACAGCATGTGCTTCATGAGGGATAATTTTACCCTTCAAGGTTGCTGTTTGTGCCGGCAGCCAAATTCTTAAATAAGGCTTTAATACAAACCTGTTATTAGTAACCCTGACGATGGAACGGCCCGCATCAAAATCAAGCCATATCTGCAGATCAGTAGGTGATATCTCATGTACATCTTCTCCCCTTACACTTATTGTTACCCGGTCATATCCGTTCCAGAGTTGTAAAGGATATGATACACTATCCAGCACCACAGAATTCTGTGTACCCAATGTAAGTCTCAGTTTTTTAATTGTTCCCTGTACAGTAAATCCGGTAGCGAGTAATGTATCCACACCATTCGACAGATCCAGGAGATTATACACTCCTGGTCTTATGTCCAGCGTATCCCAAACTGCACAGTTGTAATTATTATTATCATGATCATGATGATGGTCGTAATGACAACCTTGCTCATTATCACCATACCCGCTATTTGAATGGCAACTATCCGGCACTACCAATACTTCCACTAATTGTATATCCACATTCACTGCATCAAAATCAACAGGGCTATCTGATAACATGATGCGAATTCTTTGTTGTCCTTCAGGAATATTTGCATCCAATCCTGATTCTTTCTGGCATGAGAGTATGGTAAATGTGACAGTTGATAAGAAAATAAATAGTACTGCAAATAAAGCAGGGGCTTTCATAATTGTTTTCATCTCAAAGGAGTTTTAATATGATTTGAAAAATCTAAACCTATTTCCAGGATAAGGCAAGCCAGTGAAAAGCGGTGAAATCAGAGAAATATAGTAGCCAAAACCACACCAAATTGTATTTTGTGGAAAAATATGGGATGAAAAGACAATACTGGGAAGAAATAGCGCCGAATTATAACGATGAAATATTTGATGTGTTGCAGAATGATAAACAGCATCTTGTAAAAACTGCCATAGAAAAATTTGCCTCTCCCCGTAAAACAGTTATTGATGCGGGTTGTGCTATCGGCAAATGGCTGCCTTTGCTTTCTCCCCTGTTCAAGCAGGTATATGCATTAGACATTTCAGCAAAAAATTTAAAGATCGCCAAAAAGAAAAACCCGGAACTGACCAATGTGGAATATATCCGGGCAGATATGAGCCGAAAAAATCATGAACTGCCTGTTTGCGACCTCGGTATTTGTATCAATGCCATTCTTACCCCTTCAGCAAAAAAAAGAAACCGCTTTTTTCAATCACTGGCTTCCTGCATTAAACAAAGAGGAAAGTTGATCATGACGGTTCCTTCTATGGAGTCATTCATGCTCACAAGAACAATACAAAAGCAATTCAGAATCGATAAAAAATATTTTCCGGTTGTCACCAATTCTAAACAAGCTATACGTCAACTGAAAGATCTTTGGTGGGGTGTAGCAGATATTGATGATGTGCCGCACAAACATTTTTTAAAAGAAGAAATGGAGATCATACTAAAGCAATTTGGTTTTGTTCCAGAGAAATTTCAAAAGATAGAATACGACTGGTCGACTGAATTTTACAAACCCCCTGCATGGCTACAGCAACCCGGCCCATGGGACTGGATGATCGTTGCGAAGAGAGTGTAAAACCAGCAGTGATATCTCCGCCACTAGTTCTATGCGACATGAAGTATGGTTCGCATATATCAACACCTCAAACTGCCAACTTCAAACTATAAACTTCTAACTATTCCCTCACTTTCCCCACCTGTGGAAAATATTAACTATTTGCTTTCGTTAGTAGTTTAGATATTTACCGAATTGAAGCCGCCACCTTGGAAACAAATAAAGAAATATCGGCCCTTTTTAACCTGATCGATGATCCCGACGAAGAGGTATTTGGCCTGGTGTCAGAAAAGATCGTTGACTACGGTAAAATAATCATCCCTAACCTGGAACATCTCTGGGAAACCACTCCCGACGAAGAAACTCAAAGCAGGATAGAACTGCTGATCCATCGGTTACACTACAGGGATCTTTCAGAAGACTTTCGTCAATGGAGTGTTTCCGGCCATCATGACCTGATGCTGGGCGCCATGCTTGCCTGTAAATTTCAGTATCCTGAAATGTCTACTTCATCAGTTATACAGGAGATTGAAAAAGTGCGCCGTAATATCTGGCTTGAGCTGAATAATTACCTCACCCCGCTTGAGCAGATCAATATCCTTACCAGCATCCTTTACAGTTATTACGGATTAAAAGGTGGTGAAACGAACTATAATGAGCCTAATGAGTTCTTGCTGCATAAAACATTAGAAACAAAAAGAGGCAACCAGATAAGCAATGGTATTTTATACCTGATCCTTGCAGAAATGCTGGATATTCCTGTAAAAGCCATCAATATTCCCAAACAATTTGTATTGGCTTATTGCAAACCCGGTTACTCAGATGAAAACAATAAGGATTACGAAAGCATGATCGAATTCTTTATTGATCCTACCTCCGGCCAGGTATTTACACATAACGATGTGAAAAGTTATTTTAAACGCATTTCTGTGCCACCGGTACCCACTTACTTTAAACCGGAAATGAACAAACAGGTGATCCGTGTTTTGCTGGAAGAGTTTGCCAAATGTTTTACCAGTGAAAAGGAAGCTTATAAGCAGGCAGAATTAACTGACCTTGCCAAAATGCTTGATTAGCCTTCGGCAGGCTCAGGCTGACAATAAAACTATAAAGATAACTTCCAACCCTCTCTGTAATCCCTCTTCACAAACTGGTTCGCTTCGTCAAAGTTGGTCACTTTCATATTCTTTGCATCCCACAGGAGTTTCTTCCGACCTAAATATTTATCATCCCATCCTTTCAGGTTAGGATTTTTAAGCATCCAGCTGCGAATGGCCAGGTTACCCATCAATATACTTTCTGTAAATGGTCCCGCATATTCAAAAGGAGAACTTGTTTTACCCTTACCATAACCTGCTATACAAGCATTTACCCACTGCAGGTAATGCCCTTCAGGAACTCTTTTAATTGTTTCCGCAGGCATTTTCTTTTCTTGCATCAGTTTAGTGGGTAATAAGCGGGGATTAGCACCATAACAATCTAAGAGCATTTTTCCTTTTGTTCCTACGAGCAACACACCGCCATCCCAGTTACCGAAAGCTTCATCAGGTAATAGCTCATCGGGACGACGTGGCAGCAAACCACCATCATGCCATGACACCTGGATCTTACCATCTCCGTCTGTTCTTGGATAAGAAAGATGAATGATAGATGAAGGCGGACATGCATCCTGGTTCTGTGTATCATTCCACATTTCTCTCCAGATCGTTGCTACACTACACTCAGCTGACTCGGGGTATAGAATCGGCAGAATCCTGTAAATAGGATCCATAATATGGCAGGCCATATCACCCAAAGCACCGGTTCCAAAAGCCCACCATCCCCGCCAGTTAAATGGCAGATAAGCCGGGTTATAATCAATTGCTTTTGCAGGCCCAAGCCAGAGATCCCATTTTAATTCCTTAGGAATATCATACTGACCTGTAGGAGTTGGAATACCCTGTGGCCAAACAGGCCTGTTGGTCCATGCATGTGCTTCATATACTTTACCGATCATGCCGGCATCATACATTTCCTTTGCTTTTCTTACACCATCACCAGAGCCACCCTGGTTACCCATTTGTGTAACTACTTTATATTTTTTTGCCGCTTCAGTCAGCATTCTTGCCTCATAAATATCATGGGTAAGCGGCTTTTGTGTATACACATGTTTGCCCAGTTGCATAGCAGCCAGCGTAGCTACAGCATGGGTATTATCAGGAGTAGAGATGCTACAGGCATCAATATTATTTTTCTCTTTTTCCAGCATCTCCCTGAAATCATGATAGTAGGATGCATTGGGGAATTTATTCACTGATTCAGCAGCCTGCCGGTCATCTACATCACAGAACGAAACGATATTTACATTAGGACTTTTAGCAAACTCCAGCATATCACCATGTCCCTTACCACCAGCACCAATGCCGGCAATATTCAGTTTATCACTGGGAGCTATATAACCCTTTCCCAATACATGTCTTGGCACAATAAAAAAAGCACCTCCTAAAATGGCGCTGTTACGTACAAATTCCTTTCTTGAAAGTTTGTTCTTTTTCTGATCAGCTGACATACGGCAATAATTTGCTTCAAGTTATACCATTTTGAATACATTCTGCCATAATAAAACTGCTTTATTTATACGAAATGTATAATGCCGCCATAATGATTTTTTGTAGTTTAATACTACTGTAAGCAGTATTAATGTTATCAGCATAAAACACAAATAATATTCAACCTTGTTTTCTGTGAAATGGTTAGCTTAGTTAAAATTTAAACAATGACGATCTCCTGGAGTGATTTTGAAAAGATCGACATCCGTTCAGGGACCATCACAGATGTGCAGGATTTTCCAAAAGCCAGAAAGCCTGCTTATAAATTGTGGATAGATTTTGGTGAAGAATTGGGCAACAAAAGATCATCTGCTCAAATAACGGCGCATTATAGCAAAGAGGAACTTTTGAATAAACAGGTTATTGCCGTTGTTAATTTTCCTCCCAAACAGATCGCTGACTTCATCAGCGAATGTCTTGTATTGGGTGTATATGATGAGAATAACGAGGTAATTTTGCTGCAACCCGGCAAAGCTGTTAAAAACGGGATGAAAATTGGCTGAACCTTTTTCAACATATTATCAGTCACCGGTAGGTTTGCTGAAAATAAGCGGCACGGATGATTATATCAGTGAAGTGAGTTTTCATGATACCACACAACGTCCGGCTGTCAATAAAAAAAATATTCCCCCGCTATTGATCCATTGTGCTGAACAACTGATACAGTATTTCAATGGTGAAAGGAGACAGTTTGAATTGCCGCTTCACCAGGCGGGTACTCCTTTTCAGCAGGAAGTGTGGAGTGAATTACAAACAATTCCTTTTGGCCGCACCATCAGCTATCTTGATCTCGCCAAAAAAACAGGTGATCCCAAAGCCACCAGGGCTGTTGCCAATGCAAACGGAAAAAACAATATTGCGGTGATCGTTCCCTGTCACAGGGTAATCGGCTCTAACAGGGAATTAGTAGGCTATGCCGGCGGACTTTGGCGGAAGAAATGGCTGCTGGAGCATGAAGCGAAAGTTGCTTTTGGCGTACAAACTCTTTTTTAAGAAAGTTCATCACCGGTAAATGCAAGTGGAAGCAATGATCGAACAGTATTGATCACATAAACTTTACCCGCCTGTCCGCCTAAAATAAGTCTGATCGGTTTTTTCAATACCAATTCAGTTTCAAGCAATGCTTGCCTGCACATACCACAGGGAGAAATAGGATGATCGCTTTTGATCTCTTCACTGTTATAACTTACGGCAATGGCCTGAATAGAAGTTCCGGGATATAAAGAAGATATAGTGCCAAGCAAAACCCTTTCCGCACAAATACCTACGGGGTAGGAAGCATTTTCCTGGTTAGTGCTGCTAACCGTTTCTCCATTTTCCAGCAAGGCTGCAGCGCCGACATGAAACCGTGAATAAGGTGCATACGCCTTTTCAGTAACTTTTCTTGCCGTCGCTAGTAAAAGAGCATCCTGTTCTGAAAGCTGGCTGATATCATCATATACATCATATTGAAAAGAATAATTTCCCTGCTCCATATTCATTGCTTTGAATCAAAAAGCCCCTGAATGATCAAGGGCTTTTAAAATTAATTTATTTTACGATGCGGAACAACCGCTTCCATCTTGGCCCGCCATCCCAGCTAAACCAGATCATCCAGGCCTTACCTACCACCCTGTCCTCCGGTACAAAGCCCCAGAACCTTGAATCCTGCGACTGGTGACGGTTATCTCCCATCATCCAGTAGTAGTTCATTTTGAAAGTATAGGAAGTAGCTTCATTCCCATTCAGATAAAATTTGCCCTCCTTTTCATAAAAATCATTTTTCTCATATACACGGATGGCTCTTTGGTAGATAGCATAGGTACTATCATTCAGATTGATCGATGCGCCTTTGGCAGGTATCCATATAGGGCCATAGTTGTCTAATTTCCATTTGTTCTTTAATACATAGGGCTCCACTGCATAAGGATTACCCCAGCTATCTTCCAGTATAGGTGAAATAGATTTTACAAAACTGGCTTTCTTCATTTTTTCAGCCGCATCATAAGTAAGATACCACCTGTATACAGATGTTGAAATTTGTTGGCTGTTGTCCGGACCGGCATAAAGATCTTTGCTGAAATCAAGGTCATATTCATCTTTCATAAAATCAGCATCCAGCAGTTGTCCATTTGTTTCCACACGGTAAGGCATCATGGATTTAGCCGGTGTTTTTTCCGGTTTACCATTTATATAAACGCTGCCATTGATCACCTGCAACATATCACCGGCAATACCTACACACCTTTTGATATAGTTATCAGATTTATCAGCAGGATGAACCGCTAACGGATATGAAACCGGGTCATCCAGAACAATTTTTCTTCCAGCATCCATATCTCCATTTCCCAACTCCCGGCATACCTGGTAATAAGGTATTTTGGATTGAAACTCTGGTTTATTGATCACCGTATCACCAGCAGGGAAATTAAATACAACAGCATCTCCTCTTTTTACCGGTGATGCAAACCAACGGGTATAAGGTATCTTGATCGCTTCAGAATATGATTTTCTGCTTGACCCAAAAGGAAGATAATTATGTACAAAAGGAACAGAAAGCGGGGTGTTGGGGATCCTTGGTCCATAACTGAGTTTACTTACAAACAGAAAATCTCTCACTAACAAAGATTTTTCCATTGACTCAGAGGGGATCGTATAGGCTTCAAAAATAAAAGTGCGGATCAACGTAGCAGCAACCACTGCAAATATGGCCGCATCCACCCACTCTCTCCAGCTTTTCTTTCTATGTTTTCGGGCAGCTTCAGGGCCTATATAAGGTGGGTTTTCTTTATATGCCAGGTAAGGAAAATACAAAGGGGCAAATACAGAAGCCAGCGTATGCTGACCTAAAGAGAATTTGCCAAATAGTTTTACAAACTCAATAAATATACCCGGGCTGATGAACCAACCTACCACAGGTATGAACTGCCAGAACACCCAGTGCTTGGGGCGTTGTGCCAGATCCTGCATAACCCATGTGTTATAAAACGGGACATAGGCTTTCCAGGATGCAACACCAGCTTTTGAAAATAGTTTCGACAAACCAAATGAAGGAAGAAAAACAATGAGAGTGCCGATCAAATAAACAATGAAAATATGATACAGTGGCATGAGCCTGATTTTAAGGGGGCAAAATTATTATAATTATTTGCGTATCAAAATTTTAACTATCAAAGTTTTGCTAAATACGCTGAACTGCATCAACGGGGCATCACATAGCTTTTTACATCATCAGCCGTAATACTTTTTGCTGATAAAATGACCAGTCTTTCCACCACATTACGAAGTTCACGGATATTACCTGTCCAGTTATACTCTTTAAGCTGGTTTAATGCTTCTTCATCGATCTTTTTAACGGCAATACCGTAATCAGAACAAATGTCCTGTAGAAACTGGTCCACCAGCATCGGTATATCATCTCTCCGTTCATTCAGTGAAGGAACATGGATCAGGATTACACTAAGTCGGTGATAAAGGTCAAGCCTGAAATTTTTATCCTCTACTTCTTTCAACAGATCTTTATTTGTTGCAGCAATTACCCGAACATCCACACTGATATCTTTATCCGCTCCTACCCTTGTTATTTTTCCTTCCTGCAAAGCCCTCAGCACTTTTGCCTGGGCGCTGGCACTCATATCACCGATCTCGTCAAGGAATAATGTACCTCCATTAGCTGATTCAAACTTTCCGATCCTTTGTTTTACAGCAGAAGTAAAAGACCCTTTTTCATGGCCAAACAATTCGCTTTCGATAAGTTCTGTTGGGATTGCTGCACAATTCACTTCCACCATGGGCCCGGCAGCCCTGTTACTTTTTTCATGCACCCAGCGGGCCACCAACTCCTTACCCACTCCATTCTCGCCGGTTATCAGTATCCGGGCATCTGTTGGCGCTACTTTTTCAATAGTTTCCTTGATCTTTTTAATAGGATCAGATTCGCCGATCATTTCCTGCACCTTATTTACCCGGCGCTTTAGCACCTTGGTTTCTGTAACAAGATTGCTCTTGTCCATCGCATTCCGGATGGTGATGAGCAGACGGTTCAGGTCCGGTGGTTTGGAGATATAGTCGTAAGCCCCTTTCTTAACCGCTTCCACAGCTGTTTCAATATTTCCGTGGCCAGAGATCATTATCACAGGAACATCTGCATTGATCTCTCCTGCTTTTTGCAAAAACTCAATACCATCCAGTTTGGGCATTTTTATATCGCACAAAACAAGGTCATACGATTTCTCTTTGAACTTCTTTAAGCCTTCCTCTCCATCCGCTGCTTCGGATATCTTATAACCTTCAAAAGAAAGAATTTCCGTCAGGGTCTTACGGATCGCCTTTTCATCATCTATGATCAATATTTCAGCCATGTAGTAATTTTTAAACCGGGTAAAAATAAATGTTTTGGTTGGACGAAAGCGGCAGGAAATTATAATTGGAAGGATAACAAAAAAATAGAGGCCGGGTAGAAACCCAGCCTCGTTATAAAATCCAATATCCTATGAAAAACCGTTACAAAGATGGGGGGATTTGGCGAATACGTTGCACCCATCTTAAACTTTTTTTAAAATTCACCCAAAAGTGGTATGTGGAAAACTTTAATGGGTAGTCCAGACACTTTAGCAGGATGTTTTTACCTTATTTTTCGAGGTACATAACCTCTTTTACCAGCTTTACAGTGCGGGACACATCAGGAAGTGCTGCGGCCACAAGGTTAGGAGCATAGTGAAGTGGAGCATCCGCAGCCGTTATCCGGCGAATGGGTGCATCCAGGTAATCAAACCCTTCTTTTTGTATACGGTAAGTAATTTCTGAAGAAACTGAAGCAAAAGGCCATTGTTCTTCAACAATAACCAGTCGGTTGGTCTTTTTCACACTTTCTAAGATGGTAGCCCAATCCAATGGACGAATGGAACGCAGATCGATCACTTCGGCGCTGATCCCTTCTTTTTCCAGTTCAGCAGCAGCTCCAAGCGCCACTTTCATCATTTTATTAAAGGAAACGATCGTTACATCACGGCCGCTTTTCTTGATATCTGCTTTGCCTAATTCAATATAATATTCTTCTTCCGGCACCTCTGTCTTGTCACCATACATTACCTCGCTTTCCATAAAGATCACCGGATCCTCTTCATAGCGGATGGCTTGTTTCAATAAGCCTTTGGCATCATAACCATTGCTGGGAGAAACTACTTTAATACCCGGAATATTTGCATACAGGCTTTCAAAAGCAGTGGAGTGTTGTGCACCAAGCTGACCAGCAGAACCATTAGGGCCTCTGAAAACAATAGGGCAACTAACCTGCCCACCGCTCATTGCCAGCATTTTAGAAGCTGTATTTAAAATTTGATCTAAGGCAAGAACAGCAAAGTTCCATGTCATGAACTCCACAACCGGTCTTAACCCATTTTGTGCAGCACCAACGCCAACAGCAGCAAAACCAAGCTCAGATATGGGTGTATCAATTACTCTTTTAGGGCCAAACTCTGCCAGCATACCCTGGCTTACTTTGTAAGCTCCGTTATACTCAGCTACTTCTTCTCCCATTATAAATACACGGTCATCCCTGCGCATTTCTTCGTTAAGTGCTTCTCGCAGAGCCTCCCTGAACGCAATTGATCTAGCCATCTTTTGTGTGCTTTTTTGAGATGGCAAATTTAAGCGGGAAAGCGGATATTACCTAAATGATATAGCAGATCAGTCTTTCAGAAGACAGTCATTTACCATCGTCTTCATTGCCGGCGAATCCATATCAAGGGTGAGTAATTCCGGGTCGCCTGAATTTGGATACTTTTTTTCTAGTTTATCCTGCATACAATCACAATAGCTTTGCGCATCCAGTTCTTCCATTCCTCCTTCTACTGCTTTGTTCACACAGCTATTTACAAAATCCAGCTGATCCTTTCTTGACCAGCCATCTGAAGATGAAGTACCAATACCGGCAGCTTTTCAGCAATCAGCGATCATATCTTTAACATCCTGATCAGCCAGGCTTAACTTATCAGCATCCGCTGCATCCGGGTATTTCTTTTCCACTTTCTTTTGCATACACTCACAATAGGTATTGGCAGCTGATTCATCAACTCAACCATTTGTGGCTGTTCTTACGCAATTTTTTACAAAAGTATCTACATAAGTTTTACTCCAGTTTTGATTTCCGTTTTTACAAGAAACAAGAATACTGCTTATAATAACGAGAATAAGGATCTTTTTCATTGCATGTGGTTTTGGTGCGGCCTCAAGTTAGGGAAATACGGGTATTGTAAATCACCCCCCGGTGTGATTGTGAAGAAAAAAGAAAAACACTTGTCAATGAAGAAATAATCAATAGATCCTGAACTTTTGGCCTAATCCATCAACCCGGTAAAATTTTCCATCCTCCACCAAAAGCGCTTCGGAGTGGCCTCCTGCATGATGTACATCTGTGTTAATAAGTTTGCCTCCATTTAATACACTGATGGTATCTGCTATCACTGTATGACCTGTTACGATATGTTTTACCTTATATATCTCCAGTGTGCTGTCTAATTTACTGGTGATCTCATTTTCGCTGCGTTTGCCCATATAATACCCCCTATACCAGAATGGCCCCACAACACTGAACATTAATTCTGTTTTAATATCCGGGTATTGATATGTAGAATCATCATAATACGGCCTGGCTATCTTATTGATCTTATTCACTGAGATATCCAATGCATTTACTTTACCGGAGATACCACCATGTGCAAACAGAAAATCACCGATCTTCTCAGTAATATTTTTTGTCCTTAACCAGCGGCCCAATTCCGACCGGGTACCATATAGCTCAACATATCTTTCTTTCATCAACCCCGCATTATAGATATAATCAGGATGAACGTAACGAATATCACCACTAAGATTCATTACCTCATGATTACCCAGGATAAAATGAACATACCCTCCCTCTTTCCTGGCTTTGTCTTCCAGCATATAGATCAGCCAAAGCACCTGTGTTACCTCATGTCCCCGGTCAAAAAAATCTCCTGTTAACACAAGATGACCTTTCCCAAATGTCCAGTTAAAGTCATTATCGATAATATGATTAGCCTGTAATAATTTTCGGAATGCCCGGAAATTGCCCTCGATATCTGATAACGCAAATATTTTATGCTTGCCTGAGTATTCCGAGGGTTCGTCGTCCTGTTTTTCATGCAGTTTAACCGTAAATGTCTTTCCGGGTTCATCAGTAGGTACTATTAACCTTATTTTCCCCCTGTCTGTGTTTCTGAAACTTTCTGTTCTGACAGAACGGATACCATTTTCTTTATCAATAAAACTGACAAAAACCTGGCGACCCCTGTACATTACATAAGGCCCATCAACTGTTAACTGATCCACTTCGCTTTGTTGATTTACAAGTTTATTACCCCTTTCAGGAAAAGAATATGAAAGATATATCAATAATATGGCAGGTATTAACTTCAGCATCCTTGAACAAATAGAGTCTATGTAAAAGACTCGCTTACAGTACCGATTGGTTGCGTAGAGCAATGTTTAAAGTCCGGCGACAATATATAACAAAAAAGCCACTTAAAGGTTAAAGTGGCTTTTTAAGGATCAAGTATTATATATCAATAATAAGGTATTATGGTTGTATGTATATTGCCTGCAGGTCCGCTCCAGGTCAATTTCATATAGTAAGCAGCTGTACCCGGGCAAGAGGTCGGCGCTCCGGTTTCATTCAAGCCAAACCATGCATTTACAGTAAATAAAGGCACTTCATGTGTAACTTTTCCACCAGTAAGACGAAGACTACAATCCTGCCTGATAACAAGCGGCTCCGTAATTACAGTTGTAAATGGTCCCCCAAACCTGTTGGTACCCCACTCAGCAATACCGGATACTGTTCCATCAGAATGATTACCCTCTACTGAAAGAACAACACCATTCTCGTAAGTATATGTTTGCTTACGGGCCACCTGCCAGCTTCTTTCAGTACCATCATCAAAAGTGATAGTAAGCCCATCGCTGTTCACCAGGTGAACAATAGAATTAAGAGTTGGCAGATTGATCAGCAACCCTCCGCTTTGGTTGGTGATCGTTTTTGTACCATTGATCGTAATGCTTTTATTATCGCTAATCCGGGTTACTTTATAATTCTGGAAGCTTACAGTAACAGTAGCCCCGGGATTTTTCCAACGCATATTTGCATCCATAGAAACAACGATCACCCCGGTACGGGTCCTGTCGCCCAAACAACTTGTCCCATTAAAAGTTACAGTAACTGTGCGGGGGTTAGCAGTAGTATCTACAATAATTGTAGCATCACATATTACTGTTTCAACTTCCTCTCCACGGCCGGCAAAGCCAGCTTGTGAACTAAGCACCAGGTTCACCTCACCTGATACGGCATCAATTTCATTAGAAACCCGCATTTCATCATTGGAATGTGCTATTGCTTCATCACTATTGTCAGGAGTTCCGGAACCTTCTTTTTTACAAGAAGACAGGATGATGGTTGCCATAAAAGCAAAAAGACCCAGTACTGCAAATAACTTTTTCATGAGTTTGGATTGTTTAGTGATTATTACTAATCAGTGAAGTATAAAAGTAGTTTACCCCTTATTTATTCTATAACGAATTCAATAAATAACGTATTAATGACCATTTTATTTTAAAAATGTCTTCGAAAATATACGTCAGGAAGCAGGAAAACGTACGATAAAAGCTTATGATTGTTTGTATTCCCGCTTTAAAAGCGAGTATACAGCAGTATCAAGAAACTTTCCTTTAAAATGAAAATTCTCCCGGAAATAGGCCTCCCTTATAAACCCGGCAGACTCTAATATACCCGCCGAAGCATTGTTCTCAGGGTTAATGATCGCTTCTATGCTGTGTAATGATAATTCATTGAATCCATATTGAAGCACCTTATGCAATGCTTCTCTCATATATCCTTTTCTCCAATGATCAGGATGTAATACATACCCGGTCTCTGCCCTGAAATGTTCTTTCTGAAATTTCCAAAGTAAAATACTTCCGATAAGAGTGGCTGGGTCTTCTTTTAAAGCAATGCCCCAGATCAGTGATTCATTATTATCAATGGCCTTATCCAGGTTCTTTAAAAATTCTTTTGTTTCCTCTGTCGATTTTTGTCGCTCCCGGTCAATATACCGCATTACCCTTTCATCTGAACGAAGAAAAAAAAGTTCGTTGACATCATTTTCATTCTTTCTTCTTAATATCAACCGCTCCGTTTCTAATACCGGGAAGGGTGTAAAATTTAGCTCCAGCATTTGCATACAATTTAAACACTGAAGTTACAAGCTAACTTAGAATGGTGTGTAATTGAATTTCTGTCCGCCAATTGAAGCTTCATACATCAGGCCACCTTTTTGCTGCGTGAATATCATCACACCATCAGCATATTTTACATTTGCCGAGGCCCCCTCAGTGGCAGCAACGGCAGAAGCCTGTGCCGAAAATTTCACATTATCTTCTTTGAATTTTTTCATTGCACCTGCACTTTCAAAAAAAATAACCTCCCGGTAGGCCTGGCCACCAAACTGAAACCCGATGCTCACCTGAGTTAACTGTGCTTTACCGATGATGCTTCCTTTTTCATAAACAATGCCTTTCCCGGCTGCTCCACCTACACCTATGCCTCCTTTCCCGACGTTGGGAAAAATCGCATACCCATAAGCATTATTAAAAAGATTTTTCATTAGCCCGTCGGTTTCAATAAAATCTGCTTTAGCTTCCTGGCAATCCTCTACAAGCCTTTTTTCTTTTTTTGTTGATTGGGCACTTATGTTTTTCGTTGTAATTAAAGTGAGTCCAAAAATGAGACCTGTAACAATAAAAATGTTTCTTCTTTTCATAAAATAACTTTTTGAATAGTAACCCTTGCAAGTTACAATCATAAATTTTTCCCCTCCTTTACTTTAACAAAGAGTTTGCCAATTCATTTCAGCAGTAGCTAAAAGCAGGTATTTTGCGTTAAACTCTTATTAAGGATCACTCCTGAACAGTTGTATCAGCAATTGCCTTTTCCTTCAGCTCATTCCAAACTGACATTTCATATTCAGAAAAAGAAGATTCCTTTGTTTTCAGGATCGATATAAGTGAGTCAGTAATTGTTTTTTGAGAAGCCCGGATGCTTATATCAAGCAACTCCAAATAAGGTTTATTGAATGATGGATACATTTCTGTTACCTTTTCAAAGTACTTCTGTGCATATTTAGGTGATGTTCTTTCAAGGAACAAGCCCTGTATATATTCCTGGTACACTTCTAACGGAGGTGGAGAGTTTTGATTAGTATAGCCTCCCGGTATCCAGCATCCTACTACCTGCTCTTCCAGGTCATGCAGAATACTTATAACACTATCCACATGATTGATGACAGGCTTTACAGAAGCAAGTACTTTATCCGTATTCGCATTTACAATTTCAGCAGTTATGGCAAGTTGATTTTCTGCGGGTATATAAAATCTTCCTTTCACCACCACTTCCACCCCTTCCGGGATCGACACGGAACGGCTCTTTTCTGTTTCCAGGTCATCATACTCTCCCCTTTTAGGTATGATCACATTTTCCCCGGCTTCAAGCAAACCATTATTGATCCAGTCTTTTGCCATTAATCCCACAATATCCAGCCCTTTGTTCTTTGTCATATTCTCAAATGACATAATAGCAACCGGTTTGTCACGCAGATCCTCAGGCAATACATATGCTTTTTTTTCCGCTGATAAAACTTTATAAAGTATAAATGCGACGATCAAAATTGCTGCTGATGCCGCTATCAGCCATTTCCTGTTAAACCCTTTTTTCTTCCCGGCCTTCATCCGCAAAACCATTTCGTCACGACTGGGCATCATAAAACCATCCTCCTCAACAGCGAATACTTCAAGGGGTTCTTTTACATTTTTAAACAAAAACTCCCCCATTGACTTAAGCTTGAAATCGTTATTGCTGATGAGATCCCTGATCGTTTTTGATACCAGCACCGAACCCGGTAATCCCATTGACTCGATACGGGAAGCTACATTTACTCCGTTTCCAAAGGCACTTTCATTGCGGAACAGTATGTCGCCCAGATGCAAACCAATACGTACCGGGACAACAGGATCGGCCAGAAATTCTTTTTGAATAGCGATTGCACATTCCGTTGCCCTTACAGCGCTAACGAAAGAAAGCAAACAACCATCACCATAGTATTGGATCACCCGGCCTTCATAAGCTATCGTTTCTCTTTCAATAACCTTTTTAAAACGGGCAATAAGCCGAAGTGCTTTTTTTTCATCCTCCTGCATCATAGCAGTATAACCAGAAATATCAGCAAAAAGTATAGCAGACAAAACCCGCCGGGTGGACATATAAAACTGTGGCTTTTAAATAATGATCAATAATGAGTTAGTTATGGAAAGATATGCATATGCAAATAAAGTGCCGGTACTTATTTTATCTTTTGTCAGATCATCTTTAAAACACCCCTGGTATAGCCTACTGATTCTGCCAGTCCGGCTAAAGGATCTTCACCGTCTTTCTCATACTCAAAAGCGACTGTACCAGTATACGCTACTTTTTTTAATGTTTTTAACACGCCGGGTATATTAATGACACCGTGACCTACTTCCACAGGTACCCCATCCCCGGTTTTGGCATCCACGTCCTTCATATGTATATCAAACAGCCTGTCTTTATATTTTTTTATCATGGCAGCAGCATCCTGCCCATTCCTGGTCACATGCCCTATATCAATGCAATAACCTATCCGGCTATCAAGATCTTTGATCTTTTCATGAACTGCACCCACTCCCGGGTATAATTTATCCTCCGGGCCATGATTATGAATAGCGAGTTTTATATCTCCTTCTTTGACCACATCATTCACAAAAGGCAATAATGAATGATCAGGCACACCAATGATCATTTTGAAACCTCCATGTTTGGCATAAGCAAACGCATTTAACACTTCTTGTTCTGTTTTCATATAAATAACTCCTGCCCCGTAAACATCAATTCCGTTGTTCCTTATTTTTTCTGTAACCTCTTTGATCTTTTCAGGATTGCTGTCTAATGGTAAGTGAAAACTTTTTAAGGAAACACTTTTAAGCTCCAGCTTTTTACAAACGCTGATCACATAGTCAACATTAAAATTCCTTAATGTATAGGAAGCAAGACCAAGGTTTAGTTTCGCCCCTATACCATCCAGGGAATGAATGGCTTCAAGCGGCGCCATGGATGCTGCCAAACCTGTCATTCCTGTAAGTCTTATAAATTCATTTCTGCTAACTCCCATAATTGATCTATTTGTGTTTCTAAGTTACTGTACAATCCATATATTGAACCAGATCGGGTTTAATAAATAATAAAATAGAGGAATATGTTCTGATTTGACGAAAGGCAAAGTCATCAATATTCTGTTTCTTAATTTTGTAATTCAGTAATAAGATATAATATGCGATTAAAAATTTATTTACAGGGCATGGTTTGCATACTATTAGTTGCCTGTGGAAGTAATGAATCATCATCTCAAGCGGGAGCCAATGGTGCTCTAAGTCCTGTTGAAACCAAAAAGGCAAACGCTGATTATAAACCGGCTTTTACGGGGCAAACAAGAATTGCCGGAGTAAAAACCAGTACTCCTTATAAAGTTGATCAGCTTGCAGAAAATATTGGAAGACCCTGGGCTGTGATCCCGATGCCGGGGAATAAACTCCTGATCACTGACAAAATGGGCTCTATGCAGATCAGGGATGCCAATGGAAAACTCATTAAAGAAATTACCGGTTTCCCCGAAGTGGATAGCAGAGGACAAGGAGGTTTGCTGGATGTGGCACTTGACCCTGCTTTTAGCAGTAATAATATGATCTATTGGTCATTTTCAGAAAAGCAGGATAAAGGTAACCTGATGGCTGTAGCCAAGGGAAAATTAAATGAAGCAACAGGAAAGATTGAAAATCCGACAGTGATCTTCCGGGCTAACCCGCCATTGGAAAGCAACTTGCATTTTGGTTCAAGGCTGGTCTTTGATAAGAGTGGCAATTTGTTTGTGAGCACTGGTGAACGATCTATTTTGCAAGGAAGAGCACAGGCACAGCTCTTAAGTTCCGGACTGGGTAAAATATTTAAGATCACAAAAGATGGCAAACCAGCACCGGGTAATCCTTTTACTAACAAACAAGGTGTAATGCCGGAAATATTTGCCTATGGTGTCCGGAATGCACAAGGCCTGGATATTCATCCTGTAACCGGCGAATTATGGGAAGCAGAATTTGGTCCAAGAGGTGGTGATGAAGTAAATATTATCAGAGCAGGTAAGAATTACGGCTGGCCTGTTATCACTTATGGCCTTGAATACAGTGGTCAAAAAATCGGCGATGCTATTCAACAAAAAAGCGGAATGGAACAACCTGTTTATTACTGGGATCCTGTTCTTTCTCCAAGTGGAATCGCTTTTTATAAAGGGAATACTATTCCTGAATGGAAAAATAATTTATTCATTGGCGGTCTTAGCAGTCAGCATATAGCAAGATTGGTGATCAAAAACAATAAGGTTGTTGGTGAAGAAAGACTATTGGAAGATAAAAAAGAAAGATTCAGGGATGTGGCTTATTACAATGGGATGCTATATGCGATCACTGATAGCGGCAAATTATTCAGGATCAGTAAAAAGTAGATCATAAAAAAAGGGATGAAATTTCATCCCTTTTTTATTTAAAGCGGTTTCCCGCTTTCTAATTTTTTAAGTGCCCCTTCGAGGGCATTTTTATTTGGTTCATCAGGAGCCTGTGCAATGGCGAGTTTGGCATGTTCGATCGCTTTCTTCAGATCTCCCATAGCAGAATAGCCACGCATCATTCCTACCTCAGTAGGCCATACACCTTTATTCTTCTTGAAATTTTGCTGAAATATCTCCATAGCTTCCTTCACTTTGTTTTGCATCAGTAAACTTCTTCCATATCCATGTAATTCAAAAACTGTAGCTGATTCAATAGCCGATTTCATGATCTTATCAGCTTCATCTTTGCGATTGAGCTTTTCAAGTAGTCCCGCCATAGTAGATAAGGTTGTAAATGTTCGTACCCCTCCCAGGTTGGGGTCAGTGGCTGAATTGATCCAATTCAATGCTTCTTCATAATTAATATTGTTTTGCAGGCACCAGTTAGCTGCTGTCTGCAAACTGGGAGGATCGAAACCCATAGCACCGCTCATTTGAGAACGTATCGATGCTAATGTCGTTTTTTTAATATCTGCCGCAACAGTAAAAGGAATTCTCCATTTTTCCCATTCCAGGGCTACTTCTATTGATTCGCTGGTTTGGTTGCTGAAATCATACTCTAACCTTTCTTTACTCTCTTTTAGATCTTTTTGTTGCCTTGTTGTTACCCGAAGCACATCCATATCCTTATTATAAAAATAACTTCCCCACCCTGTGGTATTCCTATTAAATATCAGCACACATGAATCCGGGTAAACTGCAATAAAAAAACCATAGCTACCCGCAGATAAGGGCTTGCCATTAATAGTAACATCTGTAGAGAAACTGATCGTTGTACTTTCATCTGCCCCTGCCCGCCAGGGAGATTCCACATTCGAACCAAAACCAAGCACTGCAAATCCGTAATGTGCTACCGGTGTGCCCCATATCTTCCCCTCCCTTTCTTTTACACCCGGTGCATTCCATTTTATATCAATATCTGTCATACCAAATGTTCTACCGGTTCTACATTTATAATTAACACCTCCGTCCGGAAGCTGTAACAACTGGGCATCAGAGTTGATCACTGATATAAGGGTAATAAATAAAAAAGAAAATATTTTCAGCAGTTTGTTTGTAGTGTACATACAATGTTATTTAATGATTGAATCATGTTTGAAAAAAATGATTTTCGAAAGTAAGGTAACAAGTGAGCAGCAAATGAACTTACCGCTAATAGAAATAACTTAGAAAATGGACAAACGGCAAATCAGAATAGCTCATCTTCTGTAACAGCCGAACGAGTGGCATATGCTTTTTTATAATCCAGCGGTCCTTTATCCAAAACCCATTTAAGGCCTTCCAGGATATTTGCCAGGTATACCTTGTTCGAGTAATCATCCTTACTATGACCAAGGGCTGTATACCAGATCTTTCCGCCATCAAATTCATGACACCATGAGCTGGGATACCGGTTACCAAATACAACAGGCCTGGCATCCTTACCGTCCACCGAATCCTTTATATTGCCTAGGTCAGAAACTGTGAGCACATGAATAGAAGGATTTATTTCTTTGAAATAATAAAATTCATCATTTGTATGCCATGAAGAACTTAAGTTTTTTGTAGCTGGATTTTTTTTATCGATCACATGTATTATGAATGGCTGAAAAGGGGGATGCCTCAAAAAGGTAGCACCGATCATTAGCTTGAACCATTTCCAGTTTCTTTCAGTACCGATGGCAGAATGAATACCAACAAAACCCCCACCTGCTTGTATATAGCGCATAAAAGCAACCCTTTGCTCTTCAGTATCAAATACATCATTATTTGTATTTGAGAAAATAATAGCATCATACTTCTTTAATGCGTCTTCATTAAACACCGAGGCATCAGTAGTTGTATCAATACTGAATTTATTCTCAGAAGAAAGTTTCTGGAAAGCTGCAATACTGTAAGGGATATTCTCATGCACATAGCCCTTACCATTTTTGGTGTACAAAAGTATTTTTTTACCTCTTAAAGAGGGATCGCTTTTTTGGGATAGTAAAGCAATCGATAAAAAAGTAAATACAATGAAAAAAAGTCCTTTTCTCATATATTGATTTTCCTGTTTCAATCAATTATCCCCTTTTCTATTTTATAATTTCTCCAATACTGCTCAAACGTTATCTCCTTATAAATATCCTTTGCAAAGTAATTTAAAATGGCGTCCATTTTTATTGGAGTTTGATAACCATTGATAAAGGTTATTTTACTTAGTTTCTCATCAAGGAAAACTATAGCAGGATAGGACATTCTGCCATTCAATAATTCTGCAGCCAGTTCATTATAACCTCTTCGGCCATTTGGTATATACCTATAAATTCGTCCTGAGATACTAATATCTTCCTTTTGTTCTGCATCCATTTTAATCACATAGTAATTATTATTAAGTAGTTTGATTATTTCTTGTGTTTTATTGATCTCACTTTCCATTCTCTTACCCCATCCCGCCCAATCTGTCGTAACAAAAACCATTACTTTCCGGGGAGCCGACTGTGTTTTTGTAAGTACATTTTCCCATGTTGTCCAATCTATTTTAACTGAGCTTTCGGATTGAGAAACCCCTGGTTTTGTAGTAAAAAGCAGTAAAACGAATAAAATGTTTTTCATTGTTTTAATCCCCCGATAATTAAAAGAATCAGACAATATAATTACTCAAAATAGTTTATCCAGCATTACCCCTTCAAAACTGATCTTCACGGGAAGAATAAATCCCTCTTTATCAAAATTCATTTTATCAATACAGGTTACCCGGTGATTGGCATCAGTTTCACCCAGCGGCCTTCGATGATAAACAATATACCAGTTATCACTTTTATTATTGTGAATGACGGAATGATGGCCCGCCCCGGTTGCAACAGCCGGATCCTGCTGTAGTATTTTGGCTATTCGTTTAAAAGGTCCAAAAGGGCTATCTGCAATAGCATAAGCCACAGAATAATCAGGTCCACCCCATCCACCCTCACTCCACATAAAATAATATTTATCTCCTTTTTTGAATAAGAAAGGTCCCTCTACATATCCTTCAGGGGTGATCTCTTTGAACATGGTGCCATCGTCTAATGGAATAATACCGGTAAAATCCTTCTTCAGCCGGGCAATATTGCAGTGTCTCCACCCGCCATAAATGATATAATATTCACCGTTACTGTCCTTAAATACAAACTGATCTATGGGCTGTGCCCCGTTGTAAAACTTATCAATAAGCGGATGGCCCAGGTGATCCCTGAATGGTCCTGCAGGATCGTCAGCAACAGCTACACCAATTCCTCCTTTTTCATTATCATTCTGAATATCATTTGCACTAAAGAATAAAAAGTACCTGCCATCTTTTTGAATAATAGCCGGGGCCCACATAGCTCTCTTAGCCCACTTGATGGAGGATGTATCCAGCACTTTTTCATGTTTGCTCCAATGAACAAGATCAGTCGATGAAAAAGCATCCATAAAAACCTGTTCGTTATATGGAGCAGAATAAGTTGGGTAGACCCAGTACTTATTTCCAAAGACTATAGCTTCAGGATCAGCATACCATCCTTTAAAAATCGGGTTTCCTGAATAAGAACTTTCTTTTTGCGCCAATAATGATCCCTGGAATAAAAGAAGAATAAGAATATTGGTGACTCTTTGCATAATATAAATCTATTACTTTTTCAAAGCTTCCCTCACTTTCGGGGCGATCTTTGTCCCGAATATTTCAATCGACCTCATTAGTGAATGATGTGATGGTCCGCCCACATCCATATGAGCGGAAAAACGGGTAAGTCCTAATAACTCATGCAGGTATAAAATTTTATCAATGGCTTCTGTAGCATCACTGATCAGCAGGTGACCTGCCTTGCCTCTTCCAATATCATACTGCCCTCTTTCATAAGGAGGCCAGCCCCGGGTGCTTCCTACTCTATCCATCTGCGATGAATAAACAGGATAATATTCATCTGCGGTTTTTTTGCTGTCGTCTCCAAAAAAAGCATGCATATGCACACCTACATTAAAGCTGCTCTCTGGATGACCAAATTTTTGATAAAGATCCCTGTAATACTGGAACAATGGCGTGAACTGTGCAGGATTGCCACCGATAATAGCAAATATAACAGGCAGGCCCAGCCTTGCTGCCCTTATAACACTTTCCGGGGTACCGCCCACTGCTACCCATATATTTAAATGATCATTTACCGCTCTCGGCAAAACGAGTTGGTTATTTAAAGAAGGTCTGTGCTTACCCTTCCAGGTTACCGGGTTCTCCTTATTGATCTTTACCAGGAGTTCCAGTTTTTCGTCAAACAATTCATCATAATCCTGCAGGTTATATCCAAATAAAGGGAATGACTCAATAAAACTTCCCCTGCCCGCCATTAACTCGGCTCTCCCGTTTGATAGCTGATCAATAGTGGCAAATCGTTGATAAAGCCTGACAGGATCAGAAGAACTCAATACATTCACGGCACTACCCAGTTTTATATTCCTGGTTACAGTGGCAGCAGCTGCCAAAACAGTTTCGGGAGACGAAACTGCATAGTCAGGTCTGTGATGCTCGCCAATGCCAAAAAAATCAATACCTGTTTCATCCATTAATTTGATCTCTTCGATCAGTTCCCTCAAACGTAGCCCCGATGCTTCCGGTTTTCCGTCTTTATCATAGTGGTTATCCCCGAACATACTAATACCTAATTCCATACACTACATTTTGGTTTGAAGATAAAACAGAATAATTATTAAAGAAGATTTGATATCATAGCAGTATGAATTAACCAGGTATATGTGATGGGAATATCAATTTCACCCAACCAACAAATAATAGCTATATTGTAGAGATACTGATCTGATCAATAATTGGTTTCTGCTGATTAGCAATAACCAAAAATGATCACCATGAAACATTGCATAGCCATACTAATCTGCTTTTCGGCTTTTTGCCTTGTAACCGGGCAAACCCAAACTGATACGGCTTTTAAAAAAATAATTGGAGAGAAACCTTCATGCGATTGTGATTCTCTATGGAAGAAGAAAGATGTGTCAGACTTCATTGAGCTACTCGAAAGATCAACTTCGCAACCCAAATTTGTTTGGCCGGGATATCATTTAAATGACGGGGCTTATATTATCAGTGCGGGACAAACCGCAGCCGGAAATCATTGTCTTGGATTATGGCAAAAAGGGAAGGTAAAATCTTATGCCCGGTTCCATAACACACTCAGGATGCTTACTCCCTTGTATAGCTATTACCTGGAATACCCCGAAATGAGCATTATTCCTGACGAACTTTATTTTACGACTGCCGCAAAGGTTCCGGAATTTAAAGAATGGATGAGGGATATGCATGTCTCTTCTGCTGTATACATGCCTGTGGACTTTTCTAAACTTCCATTTAAAGTGCCTGCCCTCGTAAAGTTGCAGTTAGCTATTCATGAAGCTTTTCATATTGAAGTAATGTTGCGCTATTGGTATACCAACAAAGGAAATTGGCCCGCCTGGGATCAACAACCAGATAGGTCCGGGATGCAAAGTTGCTATACTTACAACGACTCCGATCGGATACAAATAAAAAAAGAGCTGACTATACTGGCTGACATGATCGAAGCATTGATCGACGGTCAGAAAGTAAAGGCCTGCATATTGGGATATTCATATCTTAAGGAAAGGGAGAGCCGTTATCGTAAAACAAGTGAAGTATCAGTAAAGTTAGGTGATGAAACAGAAGGAGATTGTAAAACAGCTGAATCATTTTTTGAGCTCGAAGAAGGCCTTGCAGACTATGGCAGCTGGACTTTGCTATATAATATGGGTATGGCTAGTAAAGAAGATCTGTTAAGAAGATACAGGGCACAACAGAATGATCACTTTTATTTATCAGGAGCTATGCTGATGCATGCTATTACTTTAATGGATAAAAAACCAATTGAACAGGTTATTCAGAAAATCATAAACTCCCCAACAGTGAAAGAGGGTTCATTATTACGATTTTTTCAGGATGAGCTTGCAAATTATTGCGAAAGATAAATTATATCATTTCCCCAAAATAAGGATTTGTATTATAGTAACGGGGTAATTTATTAACTTCCTTCTTTAAACTATTTCATATGCATAAGTTGTTGTTGAAAAAATTATTACTGGCATCTGTTATCTTAATCCTGATAAACGGGTTTTCCCAGGCCCAGGTTATCCAGATGAATACTAAGAATAGCTCCGTTGATTATGCCAAACTTTCTCAAATAGATGACCTTGTCAATGATTACATCAATAAGCATTGGTTAAATGGGGCTGTAACGATCATCATAAAGGATAATCAGCTTATTCAATATAAGGGTTATGGATATGCTGACTACGATAGTAAAACACCTATGCAGAACAACCAGATATTCCGCATTATGTCGCAAACAAAAGCCATCACCAGTGTTGGCATTATGATCTTATACGAGCAGGGGAAATTATTATTAGATGAACCGATCTGGCATTTTATCCCAGAATTTAAAAACCCAACTGTGCTTGATACATTTAATGATGCAGACACAACCTATACCACCAAACCGGCCAACAGAGATATTACGTTCCGTGACCTGCTTACTCACACTTCCGGACTTGATTATGCTGATATAGGGGGATCAAAAGTAAAAGCCATCTATGCAAAGAACAAGATACCTTCTGGTTTAGGTGAATTTAAAGAAACACTTTTAGAGAAGATGAAAGCACTTGCCAAATTGCCCCTGACTTTTCAACCGGGTGAAAAATGGCAGTATGGACTGAATACAGACCTGCTGGGATGTCTTATTGAGGTGATCAGCGGGCAGACTTTAGAAGAGTTTTTTCATAAAAATATTTTTGAGCCTTTGGGTATGAAAGACAGCTATTTTAATGTGCCTGCATCAAAAGCCAAAAGACTGGCAACCGTTTATACAGAAGATGCGGGAGGTAATATCATCAATTGGAGCCATACTTTCAGAAATATTGATCCGGACTACCCGATGATGAAAAAACATTATTTCTCCGGCGGGGCGGGGCTTTCTTCTACTGCTCTTGATTATGCCATTTTTATGCAAATGTTATTGAATAAAGGAATTTATAACGGTCATCGCATTTTATCCAAACGTTCTGTTGAAATGATGACAAGCGGTCAGCTAAAAGATGGTATGTTTGGCGATGACAATTTTGGATTGGGATTTATGATCACATCAGAAAAATCTGAAGCTAAAGGTCCCAGGTATGCAGGCTCTTTTGCGTGGGGGGGCTATTATGGCACCACCTACTGGGCAGATCCCAAAGCAAAACTGGTTTGCTTATTCATGACCCAACATACACCCAATAGTCATGGTGATATAGAAAAAAAATTTGAATCAGTCGTTTACTCTAGTCTGAAATAAAAAAGTGCCGGCTAAGTAAATACTTTACCGGCACCCCACCTTATCAAATTTTCTTATTTAACTGACGGTTCCAGGTCTGGCCTCATTCTTCCTGTAACTTCCTGGAACTTGCGGACATGTTTCATCATTTCTAAAAATATACCTTCTGCATCATTCCCTATAAGCTTGTTGTTTGCAGCATCATTGGTTTCATACGAAAGGCCATCCTTATCAGCAACGGCGATCATATAGAAGTCACCCGGCGCACCAAAACCACTTCTATACACACGGTATTCTTGTTTTGATCCTTTTTTTGTATAAAGATCCTTTACTGCCATCAGGCTTTCTTCCAGCTTGCCGGCTTCTGAAGGCGTAAAGTAAACATAGTAAAACCGCCTGTAGTTTTGACCGGCCGGTGTTTGTGTAATGCCACCCGGCATATAAGTAAGCTTTTTATCAAGCATAAGCATATAATTAAAATGCTCTGCATAACACTTGTCCATTCTTTCAAACAAATCGCCCAGTTTATCCGCCCCCATTTTATCAGCCAGTATCTTAAAATTATCGTTATCCATTTCTGCCATATTCGCTACCGGGTACACATACAAATACCTGAAATCATTTGTATTGGTAGTGATCCATTTCAGCTCTTTGACTTTGTACTTATTCACATTCTCAACAAGTTCATTAATAACTTTTTCATAATCCTGGAACTTAGCCGGGTAAACTACATCCTCATGTACACCAAACAGCATATATCTATCTGAGTCCTGGCCGAATAAGGATGGCATGGACAGATTAACAAATAAGAAAATCAGCAGAAAGATTTTAAGCTTTTTCATCTTAGTGTGTTTTAATAATTAAAAAAATCTGATTCCGGTTTAGATGGGGACAGATGAAAAGTAGAGTAGCAAAGATTAAATCTCAGAAGTTCAGCGGATAAAGTATATTGTTATAAACTTCTGACCGGATTCATTTCATCGTAGCTAAAGTTAGCATTTTTATATAAAGAAGTCATTTTAATAAAAGATCATGAAAAGTATACTATTGATTATCAGTTTTTCTTTTATGACCTGTAATGTCAAAAAAGAGGAAATTACTCTGTCGCAGTTATTGAGTAAAGGGCAATGGATCGATCTCAGTTATGATTTCTCTGATCAAACTATTTACTGGCCAAATAACCCGGTAGGATTCAAACTCGACACTCAATTCAACGGCATCACTCCTGCTGGTTTTTATTATTCATCGAATGCCTTCTTTTCGCCGGAACATGGCGGAACACACCTGGATGCACCGGTGCATTTTGCAAAAGGCAAATGGAGCTCTGATGAAATACCACTGAACCAACTAATGGGCGACGCAGTTGTTATTGATGTAACCGAAAAATGTGCAGGTAATGCCGATTACCAGGTTACAACTGATGATATAACTGCATGGGAGAAACGAAATGGAAGTATTCCTGATGATGCTATCCTCTTATTCCGCACCGGCTGGGGAAAATATTACCCCGATAAAGAGAAATACATTGGCACAGCTGAAAAAGGTGATTCAGCCATAGCAAAACTGCATTTTCCGTCTATACATCCTGACCTGGCTTCCTGGCTCATAAAGAACCGAAAGATCAAAGCGGTGGGTGTTGATACTCCCAGCATCGACTACGGCCAGTCAAAAGATTTTAAAACACACCAGGTACTTTATGCTGAAAACATCCCGGGTTTTGAAAATATTGGCAACCTGGATCAATTACCACTTAAAGGAGCATATATCATTGCACTGCCCATGAAGATAAAAGACGGCACCGGCGGGCCTTTGAGGATCATTGCATGGATCGGTAACTGATCAATTAAAATCCCTTCTTCGGTTTTTGTGAACCACCTGCCCTCACTTCGGATGAACCAAAAACTTTGATGGTTGACTTGATGAAATCCTCTTCATTAGCCTCATAAATATTCTCTACATATTTCTGTGGATTACGGTCAATAAATGGGAACCAGGTGCTATGTACCTGTATCATGATCCGGTGTCCTTTTTTAAACGTATGCAATACATCCTGCAAAGGAACATCCACATCAGTAGGCACTCCGGGTTCAAATGGCTCTGGTTTTTCAAAACTGTTGCGGAACCGGCCACGGAACGCTTCACTTCTGACCAACTGCTGGTAACCACCCATTTTTATATTCTTGGGGTTGTGCTCATAGTTGGGATGATTATCCGGGTACACATCAATGAGTTTAACAATAAAGTCCGCATCTGTTCCACTCATCGCTACTTTGAGCTTGGCTAGTATTTCACCTGCAATGGTCACATCATCTGTTAGCACATCTGTTTGAAAAGTGAGCACATCAGGTCTCCTGGATGCCTGGCGCTGATCATCACTCATATAATTTCGTGGCGTAAATGTCAGGCCTTCTGTTTGTGAGGTATAAGGTACCGGTTTGGCTGGGTCACTTATATATTCAAATACAGCATCATCTTTTCCCGGTTCATTTACATAAAGTTTCCCATTCTCACCAAATTTCAAAGAAAAGTTCTGTGCTTCAGCTGGCGGCCATACATCAAATTTTTCCCATTTCTTGGTTCCGGTATTGAACATTAATGCTTCGGGAAATTTCTCATCGCCTTCATCTTTCAGGTAATGAGCAAAAAACACTTTTTCAACATCCCTTTGAAAATAAGTAGATATGCTGTCGCCAAAATATAAATGATTATGTGTACTCTTACCATTTTCTCTTGCCCAATCACCATGTCCCCAGGGCCCCATGACGATCGTATTTTTTGCCCCCGGAGTTGTTTTCTCAATGGTTTTATAAATATTGATCGGTCCATAAAGATCCTCAGCGTCAAACCAGCCCCCAACTGTCATCACTGCCGGCTTTATATTTTTTAGGTGTGGCAACAATGATCTTTTCTGCCAGAAAGTATCATAGTTAGGATGACTGATGATCTCGTTCCAGAAAAAATTATCCTTATGATATTTCTCTGTGATATTCTTCAATGGTCCCATTTTCAGAAAAAAATCATACCCGTCTGCAGCGGGATTGGCATAAAACCGCATGATCTTATCCATGAACCAGTCATTACGGGTAGTATCTTCTTTTTGATAACCAAAAACAGCAAACGCAGCAGTATAACTTTCCAGGTATGTACCCATGTGATGGAAATCGTCAAAGAAAAAATCTGAAATAGGTGCCTGTGGCGAAACAGCTTTCAATGCAGGATGTGCATCGGGTAATGAAGCCGCAGAGTAAAACCCGGGGTAAGAAATCCCATAAATGCCTGCCCGGCCATTGTTGTTCTTAATATTTTTTACTAACCAGTCAATGGTATCCCATGTATCTGAGCTTTCATCAACTGCTTTTTTATTCTTTGGGTCATTGCCTGGAATATTAGGGGTCATATTAGTGAACACTCCCCCGCTCATATAACGGCCCCGTACATCCTGGAAAACGAGTATATATCCATCCCGTACCAGGTAATCAGACGGATGGCCATGCAGTTCATAATGTCCGTAGTTAGATGCATTGTAACAGGTGCGGTTGATCAGGAAAGGCCATTTCTTCGCCTGGTCTTTTGGCGTATACACCAGGGTGAACAGCTTTACTCCATCCCGCATGGGAATAAAATATTCATGTTTCTCATAATTGGCCGACACCCATGCACTATCGGTCTTCGGTGTTTGTGAAAAAATGAACAGAGGAGAACTGAACAAACAAAAGAAAATAAACCTGCGCATAACTATCAATTTAAGTTTACTAAGCTAAGTAAAATGGAGTGATTAAATAGAGTGGCCCCTATTACTCTGTGATCTTTATTTTTCCAGCGGGCCTTCCCAAAGCACTTCCTCTATCATCCATTTATCGCCCTCTTTAGATAATAATATATAATCTACCCCCCACCAGGCGGTAACTTTTGCCGCAGCAATGCTATTCCCGATGTTCAATATCTCTACTTTTTTAGGAGCATCGGGTTTAGCAAAATTCTTTTTTTCAGATACTCTTTTGGCATAGTCGATAGCCTGTCGCCAGGTCATTTGTCCATCAAAGTCATAGGCTCCTGTATTTTTATTTTTCCAGTACCCGATCTTGTACAAAGTAGGTTTAAGGGTCGATATAAGTTTTGCAGTATCTCCCTCATAAAATCCCTCAATATAATTCAGGCAGGCCCTTTCCACTTTTGTCTTTTCCTGGGCCGAGACATATTTTACCAATACTGAAAACGTCAGTAAAATGAAGATATGTTTCATGCTACTTGTTTTCCTGACAAGTTAAAATTAAGCTATCAGAACGCTGTTACCGTTTATAGAAATAATAAATCTATAAAGCAAAATTCTTTAAACAAAAAGCATAACAAGGGTAAGTATAATCCCTGCCAGGGTGAAGTATAATCCTTTTTTAAAAATACTGGTACCCGGCATAAACATCCAGAATGATGACAGCACAAAGAAAAACAGGGATAACCCAAAGAAAATATTCAGGTAAAATAATGGGCTGTTTGTGTTGGCCTTGTGCAATTGAGTAAGACTTGAAACCAATTTGGGTAATGATTTGGTAGTATGTTCCGCTTCCCCGGTTACTTTATTATAACTGCCATCTTTAAATGTAACAACATCTCCGTTAGTTGATTCAAACTTTAAATCCCGAATACGAAACTCACGGCCCAATTCTTCAGCAGAAAGCCCCGGCTTTACTATCCTCTTCTCTGTCTTTTCCTGTTTCAAAAAATCTGTATTTCGAAAGATCATGACGATACCACTAAGGGCATAAACCGCCATAATACCTGCCAGGAAAAATCCAAGATAACGGTGCCAAATCCTCATTTGGTTGTGCCATGTTGTTTTGCTTGCCATCAGTTTATATTTTTTGGCAGCGAAGCAAATGAATTATGCTGATTTTTAAAATAGCAAACGGGAAAAAATAAGCGAATTTCTTACGAATTCGGAAAAATTGAGGTTGTCTTAATGGCAATACCGGTGCATGCAGAAAATCCTTAATATTTTTTATAGTGGATCATCAACCGTGTGTTATGCGTCATTATATCCTTGCAGGGTGCCACCAGTTCCATCTTGAAGAGAATATCCTGGGCTTTATCCTTTGTTAAAAAAGTGACTATCTGGAATTTTACGTTTTTCCCGATATTCTTTACAGCTGCTTTAGTGTAACCAATTGGATCGTTAGTTGTTTTATCATCCCATGCCCCAAGGTAAATATTGCAATCTGCATTCGTTATTAACATCACTTTTACTTCTGTTCTCGGTCCAATATTCTGAACCAGGGTCTTTGAGTTCTTATACTCATCCAGTTTCATATAACCATGAAAAGTATACCCGTTATCTTCTGCAGCTTTTTTGGCATACCTGTAAACTTCCGTAAAATCAGGGTCCTCACTCTGCGCCTGTATTTGTGTTGTTACAAACAAGGAAATAAACAGAAATAAAAATGAATACTTCATTAGTATAGGTTGTTATTTAATATCCAAAATACTAATTATCAGTAACCAATATCTGTAACATCAGTCCTCCCTGGTCAAGATCAAGGAATTCGAGCCGCACGGTAAAGGAAGCAAACTTTGGATCAATAGCAATATCATTGGTGCTTAATCGCCAGGCAGTTCCTTTGTAATATATATCCATGGGCTTTGAATATTTGTTTGTAGAGATCTCCTTTAAAGGAGCGCCGTTAAAATCAAGTTCGTCCAGGAGCTTTTTCCATTGTTGATATACTTCTTCATACTTTTTTGCAGGCCATTCGTCATTTGTATTGATCGTAGCCACATATTCAAATTTTCCGGTTTTATCATTTTTCTCAAGTGCACAATATTGTGTTCCCGGTATTCTCACTTTAGCATAGAACCTGTTTTTATCTGTACCATTCAGCATTGCTTCGCCTTTGATACTTTCAAAACCTGAAGGGAAAGACAACATTATATCCATAAAAGGCCCCTTGAGTTCCTGAACAGTTTGCGATGATGCTTTAAAAATTGTAATAAACAGGAAGAAGAACAAAAACAATTGAACGACCCTGATCCTTAACCGCATAAAGGTGAGTTTAATATGATATGCTATTCCAAAATTATGCTTTCCCTTGATCTTCCTGTTAACATTTTGCCGATCCTGTTTAGCAGGGAATAAATCGTACTTTAGGGTATCCTCAAATCAAATTCCTTTAGCCATGAACAGAAAGTCTTTTCTAAAAAGATCCGGACTTGCCCTTACCCCTGCCCTGCTGCCAGCTATACCCGTATGGGCAAATGAAAAAGAACAAACTCCATTCAACGCAGATGGACCTTATGTTAAGTTTTTTGCAGATGGTGATTTTTTTGATGGCATTGCTTACCTGCAACAACTGGAAGAAGCAAACAAAAAACAATATCTGAAAGTAGATCGCTATGGTAACGGTGGTGCTGTGGAGGAATTGGAAAAAAGGTTTGCTACAGTCACCGGGAAAGAAAAAGCGATCTATATGCCTAGTGGCACCATGGCTAATCAGCTGGCTATAGCTGTATTAAGCGGGGAAAACACCAAAGTATTTGTGCAGGATACCAGCCATGTGTACCGGGATGAAGCCGATGCGGCCCAATCTATCTTCAATAAAAGACTGATGCCCCTGGCAAAAGACAAAACCTTTTTTACAGCCGAAGAATTGAAGCAGGCTATCGAGAACCTCGGCCATGAGGAGGTTTTTAAAAGTGGGATCGGTTGTGTGTCTGTTGAGAACCCTGTACGTCGTACTGATGAAAGAATGATCCCCCTGGATGAAATAAAAAAGATAAGTGGGTACTGCCGCAGTAATAATATAAAATTACATTTAGACGGCGCAAGGATCTATATGGCAAGTGCATGGAGCGGAATCGGTGTGAAAGAATACGCCTCGTATTTTGATACCGTTTATATTTCCCTTTATAAATATCTAGGTGCAAGTGGCGGAGCCATACTTTGTGGCGATAAAGAAGTGATCGATAAAATGCCTCATTTAATTAAAATTCATGGAGGTAATATGTTTGGCAACTGGCTCAATGCGGCCATGGCATTACACCGGCTTGATGGAATAGAAGAAAGATTACAGGCTGCCATTAAAAGAGCCAATGAGATATTCGCAGCATTGGGTCCGCTGGGTATCAGCGTTTCTGCACTTGAAAACGGCACAAATACGTACAAGGTAAAGTTCCCGGATGGTACAGATGGACAAAAATTACAAAAAGAGCTTAGGGATCATTTTATACTGATGCCTCCGCCGGGCAGGGATAATATTGGTAAATTGACTGTAAACGAAACCCTGTTATACAGGGAAAAAGAATATATTGTTGATGCTTTTACAACTGCACTCAAAAAATAAATCAGAATGAATCGCTTAAAAATTGTTTTACTGGCATTTTTTGCCTTCAGCATCACAGGCTGTCTTGAAGAGTTCAACAATATTGAACTAAAAGAAGATGGAAGCGGAACCTTTGTCAGCACAGTAGATATGAGTACACTGATCGAAATGGCAGAGGCCATGGGTAATGGCGAGGATATTGACAAAGAAGTAATGGATACTACCATTCAAATGCAGGCGCTTGCAGAAGCAGATACCACCCAAAGTGAGGAGATGAAAGAATTACTCAAAAACGGTGAGCTTCATTTAATGATGAATACAGAGGAAAAGATCTTTAAGTTCACTACCACCATCCCTTTTAGCAATGCACAACAACTCCAGCTACTATTGTCAGGTGCTGTAAGCATCAATGCCACTGAGGGGGTTTTCAAGAATATTTTAGGTGGAAAGAGCGATGAGCCACCTACCGGTGTAGAACAGGCACCTGCTATGCCCGATCTGAACAGTGTTTACGA
This sequence comes from Chitinophagales bacterium, assembly GCA_020636575.1. Taxonomy (GTDB): domain Bacteria; phylum Bacteroidota; class Bacteroidia; order Chitinophagales; family Chitinophagaceae; genus JJ008. The sequence continues at coordinate 72,330 of JACJXP010000004.1, read as the reverse complement.
TGTGAAAGTTGAAAACGGTAAAATAAGCCGTAAAGTAAATATGGAACGTTATAATGCATTAAAGCAAAACCCCGAAGTAAGTCAGATGCAGCAGTTAGCTGCCACCGGGATGAGTATGACCAGTTCTATTGTTTTTAAATTGCCCGCCCCTGCTAAAAAAGTGGATAACACCTTATTACAGGTTTCGGATGATAAACTAACCGTTGGAATCAGATACAATATGCTGGAGATATTAGACGGACCCGAGAAATTTGAATACACAATAGAATACTGATGCATGCCCGTTAAGGGAAGCTTATAAATAAGAACAAAAATGGCCAGGATACATCAGCAGCCCTGGTGGGGTGCCCCTAAAAATTTTAATGAGCGAAAACATAACCGCAAAGTCAGCTGGCTTGAGTTATTTTATGACCTTGTTTATGTAGCCGCTATTGCGCAATTAACACATCAACTGGCAGCACATCCCACCTGGCATGAGGTGGCTAATGCCTTTCTATTGTTCACTATGATATTCTGGTCCTGGATCAATGGCAGCCAGTATTATGATCTCCATGGTGGTGATAATATCCGTACAAGATTGCTGACCTTCTGGCAAATGCTGGGAATGGCTGCCATCGCTATAACTATTCATAGTTTTTTTGAAGGGCATCATCAATCACTCACCCTTGCCTTCATCTTTATTCAGATCATGATCACTTATATATGGTGGAGTGTGGGCTTCTGGGACCCTTCTCATAGGGTGTTCAGCCGATTTTATACAACTAATTATCTTATCGCTTTTCTACTGCTGATCATATCATATTTTTTAGATTATAAATATGTAGCCCCTGTATGGATCGTTGTTTTGCTATTGAATTTAAGTCCCGGACTTATCGGTGCCCGTACCATTGTAAAGGGGATGAAAGAAAGAGGACAGGTATTCACTGCATCAGAAGCCATCATTGAACGTTTTGGTTTGTTTACAATCATTGTGTTGGCAGAAAGTATACTGGGAACAGTAAGTGGCGTAGCAGAGATACAACATAAAGAGCCGGTGGCATGGATTGCATTTTTTCTGGGTATCCTGATCTCCTTTTTATTATGGAGTATTTATTTTGACCTTACCAGCCAACGGGACACAAGAACAGGCTACCGTTATCTGCAGCTACTGATATTCTTGCATTTCCCTCTCCTATTTGCAATGAGTGTAGTAGGAGCATGTATAAAAGTGTTGCTTGAAGATATGCATACAGGAGTACATGGTACCGTGCTATGGATATTTTGTATTGCAATGGCTGTATTGCTGTTGATGATCGTAGCACTTACTGCTGTAATGGAACAAGAGGAGGGAGATCTTTCCTATGTGCGGCCTACTGTAAAAGTGCTGCTTGCTGTAACAGCAATTGCTTTATTGGTTCCATTATTTTCAAAATGGTTAAACACCCCGATCTTTTTGGGCATCATTACGCTGTTATTATTTATTCCGGTATTCAGCGGTGTAAGTTTCTGGATACGGTATAGATACAAGAAAGAGTAAAACATAATTTTAGTACTCACAGGCTGAAGAAGTCAATATTAAAAAATACGATATGCTGAAAGATGACAAAGACAAAGTTGATCTGAATGCAGTGGAAGACCATGATGGCATTATGACCATCCGTGGCGGAGGCGTCAAACGAAACTGGAACGGTATTCATTATAAACAGGGCATGTCAGCCAAAAATGTGGGTACCACCAAACTCTCGGCAAATATTGCTACCATTCCCCCCGGTGGTGTGGCCTATGCACATATACATGATGGCTTTGAACTGATCCTTTATATACTCGAAGGAAAAGTGCGGCATGAGTTTGGCCCCGGTTTAAAAAAGATACTGGAGAATGAAGCCGGCGATTTCATTTACATCAAGCCTGGTGTACCACATGAAGTATTTAATATGAGTGATACAGAACCGGTAGTTGCTTTCGTAGCAAGGTCAACTGCTGACGAATGGGACAGTATTATTCCCTATGATAGAAATGAAGGTTAAAACATTAAAATGAATTAACACAATAACCAATGGCATTCATACAGGAACCAGCTTATCTTGTTGGCATTTTATTTTTCCTTGTTCTGTTTTCAGAATGGCTATCTACTAAAAAGTTCTTTAAGCATATCGGTTCGGTACTTATAATTATCATTACCGCCGCCATTTTGGCTAACCTGAATATTATTCCCACCTCCCGCAATGCACCAGCGGTTTACGACAAGATATTTGAATACGCAGCGCCACTTGGTATATTCTTTTTATTGCTGAATGTCCGGTTGAAAGATCTGAAGTTCGCAGGCTTACCTATGCTCACCATGTTTACAATCGGAGCTATTGCTACTGTAATAGCTACTCTTGCAGGATACTTTATTGTATCACCACAAAACCATATGGATAATGCCCCTGCTATTGCAGGTATGTTTACAGGCACTTATACCGGTGGAAGCGCCAACCTGAATGCGGTGGCATTACATTATTCATTACAAAAAGATGGCAATACCTATGCTGCCGTGAATGCCGTTGATAACATCTTAACTGCTTTCTGGATATTTATGACCATCCTGCTGCCACCTATATTGCAGAAAATTTTTCCCCGGGCAAAAAAGATCGCTTCACACCCGGAAGGGCATACCGAGGAAGAAATAAGGAACCTGGTCATCTCAATAAAAGAAGAAATGACCATTGCCGACGTTTCACTGCTACTGGCATTGGGTTTTGGCAGTATGTTTATTTCATCGCTGGCAAGCAATTATGTTCCGGCAATACCTTCCATCCTTGTGTTAACAACCCTTGCGATCATCCTGGCACAATTTCAATTTGTACAAAAATTAAAAGGCAGTAGTCTTATCGGTATGGTACTTGTCCTTTTGTTTCTGGCTGTCATTGGTGCATATTGCGATATCGGTGCCTTGTTACAAAGTGGTGAAGTAGCCGGCTCACTTTTGTTGTGGGATGTTATTCTTATCCTGATACACGGCATACTGATATTTGGAATAGGCGGACTATTAAAGCAGGATTGGGATATTATATCCGTAGCCTCTAATGCTTGTATCGGTGGTTCCACTACAGCTCCCGTTTGTGCTGCCAGCCTCGACAGACAAGATCTGCAGGTCTCCGGCATTATTGCAGGATCCATCGGGCTGGCAAGTGGTAGTTACCTGGGTATTATGGTGGCAGAATTTTTAAAATAAGGATTTACCTGTTTCTCTATCAAAGTACAATAAACAAAGTACTGCCCTGAAGAATCTTCTTACCTTCAACAGTAATTATTTTTCTTTATGATAAAACTGCTTCCATTGAAACGAATAACTTTCCCGCTGCCTGCTCTGCTCCTGCTTTTACTTATTGCCTGTTCTGAAAAAAATAAAAAACAAATGAGCTCAACAAATGAGAACTTCTTAAAAGTTTCCGGCGACCAGATCGTTGATCAAAAAGGTGATACCATTTTATTGCGTGGCTTTGGGCTGGGTGGCATGCTGCACATGGAAAATTTTATTGACGGTTATTCTGCCAATGAAGAAGCCATGCGGGAAGGATTAAGAAATGTATTGGGAAAAGAAAAATACGACCTCTATTTTGATACTTTCTTAAAAAACTATTTTACCGAACCGGACGCTGCCTATATTCAAAGCCTTGGGTTGAACCTTGTCCGCATTCCCATCAACTATCGTCTATTTGAAGATGATATGAATCCCCGTGTTATCAAGGAAGAAGCATTTGCATACCTCGACACGGTGATCGAATTATGTGCAAGACATAATATTTATACCATTATTGACCTGCATGCTTTGCCAGGAGCACAAAACCAGCACTGGCATAGTGATAACCCCACACATGTTGCCGCTTTTTGGTTGCACAAGGATTTCCAGGACAGGGTGGTCAATCTATGGGAAGTAATTGCCAAACGTTATATGGGCAATCCCTGGGTGGCAGGTTATGATCTAATCAATGAACCGGCTGATCCCACCCGAACAAAAGTGTTTCCCTATTACAAAAGATTAAAAGATGCTATCCGTAAAGTAGATCCTGATCATATCCTTTTTCTCGAAGGTGACCTTTACGCAACAGAATTTGACACATTCACAGAGATTTGGGATAATGTAGTGTACACCAATCATGATTATGCCACACCAGGATTTATTTCCGGTGGTGATTACCCCGGAATGACCCGTGAACATTATTATGATAAGGACACACTTGAAAAAGAATTTTTAGAAAAAAGTGAATTCATGTTCTCCCGTAAGGTACCTGTTTGGGTGGGTGAGTTTGGCCCGGTGTACACTGGCGATCCGCAAAAAGACGAAATGCGTTACCAGGTATTAAAAGACCAACTGGCTTATTACGATAAATACAAAGTAAGCTGGTGCATCTGGCTGTATAAGGATATGGGTTTGCAGGCTATTATGCACCAGAAAGACGAAACGCCATACATGCAACTTGTTTCTTCTTTCCTGCACCGAAAAGATTCTCTGGGAGCTGATGCATGGGGAAGCACCGATAAAAATATCCGACAGGCCATTGAGCCATTGGAAAAACTGATTGAAAAAGAATTTCCCGACTTTGACCCCTATCCCCGTGGCGCCAAAAGAGAAGTGGGCCTGCTGGTGAGACATATACTTATTTCAGAAGCGCTGTTGCCTGAATATTGCAACCTGTTTAAGGATCTTACTGATGAGCAGGTAGTGGCATTGGCACAATCATTCCGTTTTGATAACTATGTAATGCGTACCCGGTTGGAAGATATTTTGACTGGGAGAGAAAAATGATGCTGTCATAGCATAAGTTTGCCACTGAAACCTCTCTCTGGTTATGAAAGAGAAAGCCAACAAACTCCTCATAAAAAACATGGTGTGTCAGCGCTGCATCATGACCGTTGAAAAGATCTTGAAAGATCTTAATATTTCCTATTGTAATGCTGTGTTGGGAGAAGTTGACCTGAACCATAAACTTTCAAAAGAAGAATTAAAAGAACTGGAAAGCCAGTTGAATCATGCTGGGTTTGAATTAATAGAAACTAGGACCAACAAGATCATTGAAGATATAAAGCAGGCACTGATCGATTATCTCAATCTCGGCATGGATTCACAGAACATCAAATTATCTTCATTTATCACCAAAAAGATCCCCTACGATTATAGTTACCTCAGCGACCTGTTCTCTTCTATCGAAGGAAAGACTATTGAACAGTATTTTATTTTACAAAGGATTGAGAAAGTAAAAGAGCTAATTGTTTACGACCAACTTTCATTAACAGAAATTTCCTACCAGACAGGCTTTAGCAGTGTTCATCATTTGTCCTCACAGTTCAAAAAAATAACAGGCCTCACCCCTTCCCACTTTAAAAAGATCGGTGCTGCCAGGCGGCAATCGCTGGATAAGCTCTGACCCAAAAATTATATACATCTTCCCCTTCATAACGTAAGGCCGGAGGCTGTCCGCCAGTATAGCTTTGTGTTGTCAATCATTCATAATCATTAAAACAAAAAGTCATGAAAACGACAAAACAAAACAGCAGCAAAGAGCCAGTTTGTGGTTGCAACATTTGTATGTGTGGTCCCAACTGTGCTTGTGGAAGTTCTTCCAACAGCTAAACAACAGAGAGGCTTTACCGCCTCTCTTTTTTACATCAAAACAAAAACCAACAAATATGACAACGAGATTTTATCAACTTACCGCCTCCGAATTTGACTGGAAAATAACAGAAGGAAAAACGATCAAAGCCTGGGGATTTGACTATACATTTCCAGGTCCGGTATTAAAAGCCAAAAAAGGCGACACCCTGGTCATCAGGCTTAAAAATGAATTACCCGAACCAACAATGATACACTGGCATGGCATAAGGCTTCCTGCCGCCATGGATGGCACTGGTGATGTGCAGCGACCTATACAGCCCGGTGAGGAATTCGAATATCGGTTTGTGGTTCCTGATGCTGGAACATTCTGGTATCACTCCCACTATAATGAAACAGTGCAGATGGAAAGAGGAATGTACGGTGCACTGATTGTAGAAGATGAAAATGACCCTGTATTTGATGCTGAAAAAGTGCTGGTGATAGATGATGTGAAACTGAATGCCAATAATGAATTCAAAAAAGGGAATGCTATACAGCGCTGGATAGAACGACACGATGGAAGGCAGGGAAAAACGATCCTGGTAAATGGAAAAGAAAAACCGGTGATCAGGATCAATGCCGGCCAAACAGAAAGATGGCGGTTCATTAATGCCTCCAGTGCCCGGTATGTACGGTTAAGTTTAAGTGGTAAAGAATTCAGGATCATTGGTACAGATGGCGGACTTATTGAAAAACCCATTGAAGTGAACGAAGTGCTGATAACTCCCGGTGAGAGAATAGATATTATAGCAGGAGCTTTTGAAGAAGGTGAAAACTTCCTGATCGAAACATTAGCGTATAACCGCACCACAGTTGTAAAGACAAGGAGACAGACATTAGCAACCGTTACTGTTAGGGAAACTAAACCTTCCATCGCCAGCATACCTGCTGAACTGAGAAAAATAGAAACCCTGGCTGCAACCGGTGCTGCAGTGAACAGAAAGATCAGTTTTGAAGTGGATATGAACTTTAAACACGGTGTTGATTTTTTGGTGAATGGCAATATGCATGACAGGGACAAACCGGTGTATGTAGATGAGTTACAGGTTTGGGAAATTGAAAACACCAGTATGATGGACCACCCTTACCATTTACACGGCTTCTTCTTCCAGGTAATTGAAGAAAATGGAAAAGCACCTTTGTACAAAGCATGGAAAGACAGTTATAACCTGAAACCAAAAAGCAAGATCAAAATTGCATGGATACCGGATAATCGTCCCGGCGAATGGATGTATCACTGTCATATACTGGAACACCATGCTGCTGGGATGATGTCGCATTTTGAAGTGGTAGACCCAAAGAATGGTTCACAAAGAACTACACATCATCATCACCACCATCATCATGCAATGTAACAATGAACCGGGCAAGGATCTTTTGCTTGCCCGGCTTTAGGATATCTGAGAGTTGAGAAAAATTACTGCTGAGAATCCTGCTAAAACCTGCTCAATATCATTTTCCTGTACCAGGGTTTGTGATACTTTTAAGCAAAGCAGGGATATGAAAAACTTAAAATCAAAAAACCGGAAGAGTAATATCCAGTTCAATACCAACCGGCATATACCTGAGAACAAGGATAATTTAGATAGCCGGGAAGGTGAAGAACAGATCTTTAAAGGTGAGCATGTAACGCATAATACTAAAGAGCGGAAAACAGAACACCTTAAAAAAAGGAAATAATATTCCCGTTCCGGCGGATGCAGAACTCTTAAGGTAGCGAGTCTTTGATAGCTACCCATGTTTGTGCCAGTCCTACTGTTTTTACAAGGGCATGAAAGACCTTTGCATTATCGGGATGCAGCCTAATACAACCATGTGAGGCTTCTTTACCCAGTTTGGCAAAATTGCCGGGAGTAGTGCCATGGATGGCATATCCCCCTTTTACAAAAACGGCATAAGGCATATTGCCAAGGCCGAGGTAATTACCACCGGGGAATTTTTTGGAAGTATATTTTACCAGTAAAGGGCCATGTGGCCGCAGGCTCATTTCGGGGGTTTCATATTTTTTGCCTTTACCGGTGGATACCAGGAAACTATCTTTTAACTCACCAAAGATGTAGAGATACAGTACCTGTTTTGATTTATCTATGAGTGCAAAGAGCGGACAATCTATTTCCCGGCATCCAGTCTTATCGGCAGTATCTTTTTTTGCCAGCAGGAAGGAGTCCACGATCTTCCTGTTCTCGCTGATGATCTCTTTTTCTTTTTCAGTAAAACCAGGCTCTTTGGAAATATTGCTTTTCATGCTGTCCAGCCGCTTTATTAACTCTTCTTCCCGGCGGAGCATAGTATCAATATTTACCAGTAAAGGTTCTAATGAATCTGTTCCTGGAATAAAACAGGGGGCATCAAAAATGTTCTCAGTATCACTTATAACCCCATTATCACTTTGAATGACTGAATCTTTGAACTGCTGGTAATTTAATCCCCGCAAATTGCTATTCTTCTCCCCTGTTTTGCAGGAAACGAAAAGATGCAAAATTAACAGCAGGACCAGGTATCCCCTATTCATAGTGTGTCTTTCTTACCAAAGGTGGGTGAAAAGAGAGTTTTTAAGTATGAGATGCGTCAGAAGTCTGTCTGATATAGTTCAGCGTATTATGTGCTAGCAGTTATTTTATCCAAAAAAATAGAAGAAGTAAAATCAAAACAAGTCATGAAAGTTTTCACACTAAGATCTTAATTGGGGGAAAAGGACAGTTTACAAGCACTATGATACTACTTCCTTATAGAATTTTTGAAACAACCCAACAATCTCCTTATTTGATAGTTCTTCGCCTTCATCATGTTTTGATTCCCCCCCTGCTATATCACCATATTTAGATATAAAAACATTATTAATAATATTTACATCAAGATATTCTTTTATTAATTTAAAATCTTCCAAAACAAACTTGCTTTTATATGGGTGGTCTAAATGGGACCCATAATAAGTTGGCAAAAAAACCTTAACCATCTTTAAGGCCTGTTCTATACTATTTTGATTTTCTTTGTTCATCAAATTCCATAAGCTCAAATCACCTTTCACCCAATTTTTAATGACAAATAATGTCGTCTCGTCATTCGTAATTTCAAAAAAATCAATGGATTTAAGTTTTTTCTTAAAAAGTTCTACAATTTTATCTATTAAAGAATCACGGACTTCTTTCATTTTATCTTCTCCGGGCTGGGAATTATAAATTTTATAAAGTTCATATGAAAACTCACAAGAATCTGAAGAACTTACTATCTCTCCTATAAAAAATTTATGTTCGCTTTTGTCAATTTTTTTAAATAGACTCAAAATCGTAATTATTGCGTATCTATTGATCCCGCCCAAAGTTGGATACTTGGTAATGATGGGGAAGAATTTATTATTCACAGCTAATAACTTTATCACACTCTTAATCGATCTTACACTAAACTCATCCATCCGTAAATTTATTTTTGTCAAGATGTCATTAGGACTATACTTGGTGAAAATTGAAGAAAATTCATCTTTTATATCTGAATATTCGGATGTTTCAAGTGACCCAAGTATTTTATCAAAATAAATGTCTGATATTATGCCTTTAGGCACTGTGTATTGAAAATATTTATCGAAATACTCGGAAGAGCATACCCTTCTTTCTTTATTCGGATCAATACTTTCTTGATTGTTAAAGGATAAGCCACTATGCGGGAATATATCATCAAGATTAGGAAATAACTTTAAAACAAGAATAGTTAGTGATGAGTTTGAGTATTCTGAAAACCCCTTCTCTAAATGCTCTTTTGCCTTATTTTTATAATCATCATTTCCAATGTATCCTTTTGAAAAAGAAGAATAGTCCTCTAAGAAAAAATGTTTATTGTCGCTAATAAATCCATACAATTCCGGCCTAAAAACTTTAATAGCTTCAATTAGCATTAGATCAACTAAATTGACTTCTCCCTTTAGCAAGGGAATAACAAAGCTTATATTATTTGAATACCGTAATGAGAACCTAGGATTGTCAATATCATTTAAAAAACCAATTTCAAATCTATCTTGAAACTCTGTTAACTCGTTCTGAGTTAATATTAATTGATTTTCTTCAAGAACCTTCTCTATCAATTCATAAGTATATTCTTTAATTAGTGTGCGGTTAACTACTGGAATTCTTAAGGGTATCTGTATAATTTTCTCCAAAAAATTATACCCATAAGAGCTATTTGAATCTCCATATTCCGGGGCCAAAGATTTTGCAACAATCTCATCGTCAAATGCTAACACATATACAACATTTGAAAAGTCACCTGCATTCTTAACAAGCTTAAATATACTTTGTATTTCTTTACTAGTAAGTCGGTCTATATCATCAATAAAAACAACAATCTTCTTTTCTTCATCCTTGAGTATATTCCCTAACTTACTTTTCAACTCCTCTATTGAGTTTTCACTTAGCTTATCCCCTAAGTTTTTAATTTGTTTTTCAGAATTATATCCAAAAAACAGAGTCAATGAACCAAGAATTGCCGAATAATCTTTTAAATATTTTCCAACTTTCTTCCATTCATTAAGGATTTTTTTTTGAAGCTTTCCAGCAAGTGTAAAAAAGAAGCTTGAAAGAAGTTGTTTCTCGTCTGTGAATAACCAAGGATTAAACTCAAGCTGAATACAATTGTCATTAAGCTCTCCCTTTATAAAATTCAAAATCGAGGTTTTACCCTCACCCCATTTTCCAAATACGCCTACTACTAGCGACTTATCATGCTTTGTTGTTGATACTAATTTTGCAATTCTTTTTGCATACTCATATCTTTGAAACTTATCCTGATGTAATTTTTTAACTGGATTATCAGAATTAATCTCATTCAATAAATTTTCCTCAATAGAATCTTTATTTGTTTCTCTCCTCATGATGATTATGTCTAATTAGATATACCTATTAGCCTAAACTTTCACTATTTCAACTTAGTATTTAAATCTAGTTCATTCATTTTCTATGTTTCTTAGGCTCAAGAGTTGCCTGCGTCGGCCCCGCCGTGGCGGGACATTCTACCAGTTATTTAATTCTATCAGCCAGATTTAAATTATTGGTCTTGCTAGTTTGTTCAGCTAATTCATAATCCCGACGCTCTAACGCTTAAGGTCAGCATTTTCAACTTCGGTCGGAACTACCAGCAAAACTCTAACTATTCAACCTCTTATATAAATCTAAATCATTCTTCTTAGCTGTGGTTTCTGCTAAAGGGTAGCCGGCATCACTATGGCGTATCACTCCCATACCCGGATCATTCCGCAATACTCTTTTTAATCTTGCTTCAGCATCATTAGTACCATCAGCAACAATCACCATTCCGGCATGTATGCTATAGCCCATACCTACCCCGCCACCATGGTGTAAGGATACCCAACTGGCGCCACCGGCCGTATTTACCAATGCATTCAGCAAAGGCCAGTCGGCCACGGCATCGCTGCCATCCAGCATGGCTTCTGTTTCCCGGTTAGGGCTGGCCACAGAGCCTGTGTCCAGGTGGTCACGGCCAATAACAATGGGCGCTTTTACTTTACCTGTCCTCACCAGTTCATTAAATGCCAATCCAGCTTTTTCTCTTTCCCCCTGCCCCAGCCAGCATATACGGGCGGGCAATCCCTGGAAAGCAATTTTTTCTTTGGCCAGTTTAAGCCAGCGCATCAGCGCTTTATTTTCAGGGAACAATTCTTTTATTACTTCATCTGTAACGGCAATATCATCCGGGTCGCCACTAAGCGCCGCCCAGCGGAAAGGCCCCTTACCCTCGCAGAACAATGGACGTATATAAGCAGGTACAAAACCGGGAAAGTCAAAACACCTATCCAAAGCATTTTGCGTTCCGCCTTCAGCGTTAAGCGTTAAGCGTTCTGCGTTCAGCTTCTCGTACTCATCAGCCCGGGCACGGATATTATTTCCATAGTCAAAAGTTATCGCCCCTTTGTCCATCAATTGCAGCATCAGTTGCACATGACGGTACATACTTTCATAACTCAGCTTAATATATTCATCCGGGTTCTTTTCTCTCAACACATTCGCCTGTTCATTAGTCAGTGTATGCGGCACATACCCTATCAGCGGGTCGTGGGCACTGGTCTGGTCCGTGAGTGTGTCGGGAACAATATTTCTTTCTACCAGTCTTTCCAGTAACTGAACGGCATTGCACAGCACACCAATGCTTAGCCCTTTGCCTTCAGCTTTCAGCGTTAAGCTTCTGTCAATCGCTTCATCAATATCTGTGTATTTCTCGTCGAGGTATCTTGTTTCAATACGTTTGTCAATCCGCCATTCTTCTACTTCAGCGATCAATGCTACCCCTTCATTCATAGTAATTGCCAATGGTTGTGCACCACCCATACCACCTAGACCGGCGGTAACATTTAATGTACCTTTTAAACTACCGCCCCCCGAAGGATCTGTCACTCCGACACTTCGTACCTCAGTGCTGGCTATGGAGGAGTCTCCTTCATTCCCGGTCTTTAGGGTCCCTCGTTCCTCGGGACGACAAGAAAAATGTTTATTAGCTACGGCTGCATAGGTTTCATAAGTGCCCTGCACAATACCCTGGCTGCCGATATAGATCCAGCTACCGGCTGTCATTTGCCCATACATCATCAATCCCTTTTTTTCCAGTTCATCAAAATGCTCCCAGGTGGCCCATTTGGGAACCAGTTGCGAGTTACTGATCAGTACCCTTGGGGCATCTTTATGTGTTTTTAAAATCCCTACCGGTTTGCCGCTTTGTATCAACAGGGATTCATCGTTCTCCAGTACTTTTAATGCTTTTATGATATTATCCAGTGCTTCAAAATTGCGGGCTGCTTTACCACGGCCACCATATACAATCAGTTCCTCCGGTCTTTCTGCCACTTCAGGGTCAAGGTTGTTCAGCAGCATTCTCAGGGCCGCTTCCTGTATCCATCCTTTGCAATGAAGTGTAGTTCCGGTTGGGGTTTTGTATTTGGCAACATCGTATTTTGATCCGGTAGTAACGGTCATGGCAATTTCTGTTAGAATGTTTATTGATAATAGAGTCCAAAGTTACTAAAGTGGCATGTACCGCTGTTTAGTTAGCTGACTCACTTTTGGAAATAACTCATTTCCCCTTATGGTGTTACCGGCATAATGTCGTAACTTAGAATAAGCAATCGATCTTCCATGGGGCGTACCTGTATGGAAATTTCTTCCAGGCCCAGACAGGAAAAATATACTCTCACCTAAAGCCAAAAGTTATGAAACGATTGTTTGCAGTACTTTCCGTACTAAGTTTAGCTATCCTCCTTGTAAATTGTAAAAGTGCAGAGCAAAAGAAAAGAGACCAAATGGCCGGCATTTACCGGATGATGTATCAATCATTCAAAGGCGAAAGTTTGGACACCACCATCACTACCGGGCAGCAGCTTAAAATATTTTCGGGTGAATATATGATGTATACCCGGTTCAACCCGGTGGATTCATCAAGTTCCTTTGGTATCGGCACTTACAATACGGAAAAGGATACCGTTACAGAACATATCATGTTCACTGCAGCTGACAGTGTTACCAATGCTACAACAAGAACCTATTCACTGATCATTAAAAAAACAGATAGTGGATATATTCAGGTCATTCCACGGATAGAAGGTAATAATGGGGATGTGCTGGAACTTACAGAAGAATACAATGAAGAAGATCCCGGTGAAGAAACTCCATTGGAAGGCATCTGGCACCTGAAGAAAAGATATACTATCAATGGAACGGATACTACCATGCTGCCTGCATGGAACCAATATAAAGCTTACCAGAATAACCATTTTTTGTGGGGGAATGCCATAGAGGATTCAACAGGCAGAATACGGACAGCTATTGGTTTTGGACATGCCACCGTAACAGGTGATGGAATGATCAAGGAAAGTGGCATCGCCTCTTCTTTAAAAGAAGTAGCCGGTAATGATTTTGACATTAAGTATACAATGGATGGTAAGGATAAGTTTACACAGCATATTACTAACGATGATGGTAGTATTAGTGTAGAAGTATATGAGCGGCTGAATAAGAATAAGATCTAGACATTGATATATACCTGACTGAATCGAAATGACCTAAGATTGTAGTCTACAGGATGCCTCCCCATAGTCGGCATGACAGAAGGCTTTTAAGCAAAGTCTCATTCCAATAAAGCGCTTATCCCGGTTAGGTGGAAGGAATCTCATTTAATGAATGTTGTCATTCCGACGAAGAGCCTGTCCCGCCTTAGCGGGAAGTTATCTTGCTTCTTTAAAGTGTATTTGTCATTCCGACGTAAGGAGGAATCCTATAGCATAGCTTCTTTAAACAATTATCGAATCTTTCCGGGAGGCCATCCTCCACAAACAGCTGCGTTCAGGAATGACAAATCCGGATTCATTGTTTTTACCAGGGTCAGTTTCTTTTCTCTCCTCCAACCCTTGATCTCTTTTTCCCGGCTAATTGCATTGCTGATGTATTTGTATTTTTCATAGAAGATGAGATAATAACAATAATACCTTCCGGCAAATGTGCTTTTACCACCCCTGTTTTCCCAGTGCTCAATCAGCCGCCTTGATAAGTTATTGGTTACACCCGTATAGAATACATTCTTTCCTGAGTTGGTAACAATGTAAACATAGTATTCGTGGTTCTTAGGCATAGAAAGCTGACTGAAAAGATAGTCTCCTGAAATTTTTGATCTATAAGATGCCTCCTAACGTCGGCATGACAGAATTCATTTATAACGAACGATCTCTAAAGAGTGCTGTCATGCCGACATGGTTTACCATGGAGGCATCTCATAACCTAACATCTTTAAGCCATTATCGGAGCTTTCCAACAACAAGCTTAAACCCCGAACAACTCAAAACCGCTATTCAACGCTATTGATTCTTGGTCGGCAAACTCATTAACTTTCTCCACAAAACTGAAATTTTTGATCAATCCGGCCACCTGGTTGATATCTTCAGCAAAAATTCTGTCCTCTTCTGCAAAACTCACATAATCACGGACATAGTCATGTGCAAATTCCAGCAAAACAGAACTTTTTAACGGTCTTCTGAACTCAATAGCCTGGCAGGCGGATAACAATTCAATAGCAAGGATAAATTCAAGGTTATCTAAAACCCTGTTCAGTTTTCTGCCGCTGATACTTCCCATACTTACATGATCCTCCTGTCCCAGTGAGGTAGGAATGCTATCAGCACTCGACGGGAAACAAAGTGTTTTATTTTCAGAAACAAGGGCTGCGGTTGTGTATTGAGGGATCATGAAGCCGCTGTTCAATCCCACATCTTTCATCAGCAACATCGGTAAGCCCCATTTTCCTTCCAATAATAGGTAGCAGCGTCTGTCACTGATATTTCCCAGTTCGGCAGCAGCAAAGCAGGCATAATCTAAAGGCAATGCCAATGGTTGTCCATGGAAGTTCCCGCCACTAATAGTATCATCCGCCAGTATCACAGGGTTATCTGTCACTGCATTCAATTCTGTTTCGGTAAGTTCTTTTAAATGCAACCATGCATTGCGGGATGCGCCATGAACCTGCGGCATACAGCGCAGAGAATATGGGTCCTGTACCCGGCCACAATCCACATGACTTTGCATAATGGCGGAATTATCCAAAAGCAAACGAAGTCTTTGTGCTACCAATTTATTTCCTGCAAAAGGACGAAGGGCATGCAATCTTTCATCAAAAGGAGCTTTGGTGCCTGTTAATGCTTCCAGGCTCATGGCACCAATGATATCAGCGGCTTCCAGGCAATTGTGCATCCTTTGCACAGCTTTTACCGCAAAACTCAGAATGAATTGTGTCCCATTGATCAACGCCAACCCTTCCTTTGGGCCAAGTGTGATCGGTGACATAGCAAACTGCCTGAGGATATTTTCAGTATTGTTTCTTTTCCCTTTGTAAAAAACTTCTCCCAGGCCTATTAATGGTAAAAACAAATGAGCAAGAGGCGCCAGGTCGCCACTGGCACCCACACTTCCTTTTTCTGGTACCACGGGTATCACATCATTTTCAATATGCCAGATGATCCGCTGCAAAGTGGTAAGCTGCACCCCGCTAAAACCCTGTGCCAGTGCATGTACTTTAGTGATCAGCATGAGTTTGGCGATCTCTTCTGAGATCGGGTCACCCACTCCTACACTATGACTTTCCAGTAATTTGTATTGTAATGTGGCCGCATCTTCAGCAGAAATAGCCGTATTAGCCAAAATGCCAAAACCGGTATTGACACCATAGACCGTTTTTCCTGTTGAAACAATATCAAGCACCTGTTGATGACTGGCATTGATCTTCTGTACGGCATTATCGTTCAAAACAGCTTTTGCCTTGCCTGATGCAACGGCTAATGCAACAGCACTCGTCAAATTGTCAATTCCGTATAAAAAAGTACTCATTGGCTGCAATTGTGGCCCAAAAGTAATTGAAACCGGGTAACCATTCTCTTTGCAAGCGGGTTAAATCGCCTTACATTTACGATGGAAAGAATAAGCATGAAGACTATCCCTATTTTATTGATCATTTTATTAGCAGGCTCTGTTACAAAAGCGCAGGTCCTCCGAAAATATTCTATCAGCAATTCAGGATGCACTTATTATAATTATTGTGATATTGATTTTGAAATTGAATACAGCGAAGATTCATCAAAAGTTTACAAAGGTGCCTGCCAGAAAGATGGGATAACTTATGGTGTTATTTGTGTTGAACTTGTTTTTGGCATTCAGGATCTTTCAAAAGCAGAAGAACTGATGATCACATACTCTGATTACCTGAAAACAACATTGAATATTAAAAAAGCTGTTGGCTATGGGAAAGGACATCGCCTGAATAAGGATGAAAACACAAGAGGCATTTTAGATTATTGGGAAGATGGTGACAAAGACAAATGGAAGATCAAATGCTGGACCAATGGCCGGTACATTGGTTTTATGTATGTCTATAGCTCTAAAACATTACCGGAACCCGCCGTGGATGTTTTCCTCGATGGATTCCGGTTTGCAGAAGCAAAATAAAATTCTTTTACCCCTTCATTAATTTAATTTTTCACTGCAGGCTTCACCACTTTTGTAGTCGTCGTAGAACCGCTCTTCTGATTATTATTCGTATTGCTATCCTGAACCCTGACCGGCCTATTACCAGAACCTGTACTGGCTGCACCCGGAACCGGGTAACTGGAATTATTTCGTGGTGGATTGTAAAGAAAACCAGTACCCCGGGGGTAATAATTCCGGTTTCTTGCCAAATGCCTGAATAAACGACTGTTATAATACTCTTTATCAGTAAGATATTCAAACCACTTGTCATCATTCGAATTACCCAAAATAGTTGTTGCTTTGACTTTAATGATCAATACAGGTCGTATCCAGGTTTCATTATGCTTAGCCGAAGCAAACCAATTTATAGATGAACTATTATCTAAGTTTTCTTCGCTGCTTGAGATCAAAAATCCATAATTGCCTTTCAAGAACATATCTATCACCTGGTTCGTTACGTTAAAAGATACAATACCACTCTTTCTTGTTTTGGGCGATATTTTTTTTACTCTTGTAATATATTCATCTGCTGCCGGCTGATTTTCCCATGTTGTTAAACTGTCATTCCATTTTTCTGCAACCCTGCTAATAGTTACATCCGGGAATTCTGCTTTCTTCAAATTTTCATTCTCCATTACAACCGGATATAATAACAACTCAGCATATTCTATATCCTCAGGTTTGATCCTTTCTTTAAACTTGCTATAATCAAATGCGAGCAGTGAACGACATTGGGTCAATGCTTCATTAGAAGTAAAAGCACCAGTGCCGAGCAATTGCGATTCATCACCCCTTTTATCATACGTATTACTGATCAACGCAGACCTGGTATTTTCATCAGATACAAAAAGAAATGAGTTAGATGATCCGGGGAGACGGGTTTGACTAAATAAAGTAGAAGAAATTGCTGTAAGAATGAACAGCAGAAGGCAGGTTCTCATAACAAACAATTTAGTGGTTGGTAAATGGTTGTCTTTTAAAGTTTCCAATTAATTATCAGAACAGCCAAATATTCAGCTGTAATATTTAGTTAAAAGGGGCAGATACATTATCTTTGCGGCTTCCTAAGGTCCGGTAGCTCAGCTGAATACCTGCCTGCCGGCAGGCAGGGAGCAACTGGAAAATAAATTGGAAAAAGTGTTCTTTGTTTATGTTATAAGAAGCGATGCCGACGGCCGGTTTTATGTTGGTATGACGCAAAGTGTTAATAACCGATTAAATCAGCATAATAAAGGAAGAGTATTTTCAACAAAAGGATATCTTCCCTGGCAATTGTTTTTTGTAGAATCATTTACAAACAGACCTGATGCGAGAAAAAGAGAAAAGTATCTCAAATCGGGCATAGGAAAAGAATATATTAAAAGTAAATGGTCCGGTAGCTCAGCTGAATAGAGCAACTGCCTTCTAAGCAGTAGGTCATTGGTTTGAATCCAATCCGGATCACATAAACGGGACTATTATAGTCCCGTTTTTTAGTTTTAGTTAACTTCAGTTATGGACGTAAAGATCGAACCTTCATGGAAAGAAGCTCTCGCCACTCAATTTATTCAACCTTATTTTCAGCAGATCGTTTTACATATTAAAACCGAAAAGTCACAGGGCAAAACCATCTATCCGCCCGGCTCACAGATATTCAATGCATTTGATACGACTGCTCTTGATCATGTAAAAGTGGTGATACTGGGGCAAGATCCTTATCATGGCCCCGGACAAGCCCATGGACTTTGTTTTTCTGTACAGGATGGGGTGCCGCCACCGCCGTCATTAGTTAATATCTATAAAGAACTACAATCCGATATAGGCATGACGCCTCCTGGTCATGGTAACCTCACTGCCTGGGCAAAGCAGGGAGTTTTTTTATTAAATGCTTCTCTTACAGTAAGAGCCAGCGAACCCATGAGCCATTCAAAGATCGGCTGGGCCAATTTCACTGATGCGGTGATCAAAACCATTTCTGATAAAAGAGAACATGTTGTGTTTTTACTTTGGGGAAAGTTTGCAAGAGAGAAAAAAGTTTTGATCGATCAAAACAAACACCTTGTGCTTGAAGCAGCTCACCCCTCACCATTGTCAGCACACAATGGCTTTTTTGGGTGCAGACATTTTTCCAAAGCAAATGAATACCTGGTGAAGAATGGTATTGAACCTGTAAACTGGCAATTATAATGACAACAACATTATCAACCATACCTGCTGACCTTACACTTGAAACTTCAAAAATATTGATGCGGCCAATACAGGAATCGGATCATGATCCTTTTCTTCACCTGGCACAACAGGATAGTGCTATGTGGGAATATTTTACCATGAATCTTGCAGATCCCATACAGCTACGCAAATGGATGGATACTGCTCTTGCAGAAAAAGCAGCCAACACCAGGAGAGCATTCACTATTATTGAAAAAAACAACCAGCACATTTGCGGAAGTATGAGTATCGGAAATATTTCTTTTTATGACCTGCGATTTGAGATAGGCTGGAGTTGGCTGGGAAAAGAATTCAGAAGTTCTGGCATCAACAAACATGCGAAGTTTGCCATGATGCGATATGGCTTTGAAGAACTGAATTTAGAAAGGATTGAATTTAAAACAGATGAACAGAATACCCGTGCAAGAAAAGGTCTGCAAAATATCGGCGGTATTGAAGAGGGCATATTGCGCAGCCATATGACGATGTGGAATAACCGTCGCCGGAGCTCAGTTTATTATAGTGTTTTAAAAAGTGAATGGCCAAAAATAAAAGAAACAATATTCAGTGATCATAATTAGAATGGCATAGCATGCGAATTGTAAAAAACATATTAGCCGGTGTGTTTGCATTATGGGCGATGATCACATTCATTATCACTTTTCTCATTTTTTATATCCCGTCTATGACTACCTGGTTGATACCTGAACCGGCTGGCCAAAGAGTTTTTATCAACATAGCCAGGTTATGGATGCGGATATGGTTGCCAATAGCAGGATGTAGTATCCGAATTAAAGGCAAGGAAAATTTTAAAAAGGGAGAAACGTATGTGGTAACCTGTAATCACAATTCTTTCATGGACATACCTCTTTCCTGTCCGTTTATTCCCGGACCCAATAAAACAATCGCCAAAAAATCATTTACCCGGGTGCCCCTTTTTGGATTTTATTATATGAAAGGGTCAGTGATAGTAGACCGAAATAATGAGAAAAGCCGTAAAGAAAGTGTGCAAAAAATGAAGAAAGTGATCGCCAATCACATGCATATGTCTATCTATCCGGAAGGTACCCGGAACAGAACCAGCGAACCTCTAAAAAAATTTTATGACGGCGCATTCCGTCTTTCTGTTGATACAGGGGCTTCGGTGATCCCTGCTGTCATCTTTAATACTAAAAGAGTACTTCCACCGGGAAAGGGATTTTATTTCTGGCCGGGCAGGATCGAAATGCATTTCCTTGCACCTGTATCATCCGCAGGCCTTACCGTAACTGAATTAAGAGATAAGGTATTTGAGATCATGAAAGATTATTATACCCGTAATATCAAAAATTAGAAAAGTAACGGGTACGGTTGATCTTTAAGTCCTGAAGCAGGGAGGCTTTAGGACTAATGCTGAAATTAAATGAACGGTAAATTCCTACCGGCACCACATTAATAGACAACTGCCAGCAATGCATATCACGGGAAATACTCATTGAAAAGCTCTGGAGTTTCTTTGTATCAAAATCATAATAACCGTTTGCCGAAAAATTCCATTTTGGTGTAAGATTAAAACTGCCATTAAAACTTACGTTGGAATTAAAGTCTTTCTCAAAACCGGTGTAATCTGAATTTATCCTGTTTGAAAAGGAAAGAGAATAACTAAGATTTAATTGCCACGGAATATTAAAGTCAACAAACTCAGAGGGGTTTTGTGCCATATACTCCAATAGTCTTTGCTGATCGCCTATCAATCCGGGCTCCTGGCTTAGGTTGTCCAACTCCTGTTGCCTTTGTTTTTCTTTTGCTTCGTCCTTAGGTTTACTTCGGAAATTAGACGACACGGATATACTTCCACTCGTCAATGTACCTAATTTGAACTTGCCTCCCTCCCATGCATACTTATCAATAGGGATGCCTACAGCATTTACCTGGTAAGGATTTAAGATAGTACTGGCCGTGATGCTGATCTTTTCAAAAAGTGTGGTACGTAAATAAAAGTTAAGCGGTGTAAGCTTTAATGAATCAGCAAGGAAATTATAAGATGTGCTAAAACCATATCCATCAATTATCTTGATCTTTTTAATTGCATTTTCCCCGGTATCTTTTTTGGAGCGATACTTCATTTCCAGGTTATTATCCAATTGAAAACCTAAACCTCCGGTACGGCCTCTTGAAAAACCCGAATATAAAGCACCCTCAAATTCAGAGAAGGGCAACACCAACCCACTTGTATTTACAGTATCCATGTAATAATGAGACTTGGACAGATCAGGCCTGTAGTTAATACTTAATGAAGGACGAATTACATGCCGGATGGCGATGACCCTTGATTTCTTGAACTGGTATGTACCATAAACCGCTGTATTAAAACTCAGCGAAAAGGTCATTTGATGGTCTGCAAAAAAACCTTTGGTAACAGTAGTGTCAAGTTTTTGTGTAGCGCTGTTCCATTTACGCCTGAACTTTTGCGCTATCCATACCTGCGAGTATGACACCCCGGGGGAAACGATCAGGGCGCCATTGAATAGCGGAGGTAATGAAGTAACGATCGGGAAATTATGCTGTGCCCCCCATTGCATTGTATCGATCAGGTTTTTAAACTTAAAGGCCGTATCATAGAATGAAACCTGGTTTCTGAAATTTCCATTATACCCTATTCCCAGTTTTTGATACCATTTCAGTGTACCTGCAAAGTCTTTCTTCTGAAAAGGATATATAGTGTTCATCGTAAACCCAACATTTGGGAAACTCACATTGATCAGCCGGGTACGGTTGTTTTGGTTATGGTTGGCGCTTACAGTAAGATTATACGGTTTATTGATCCATGATTTTGAATAAGTGATGGAGGAACCCAACTGGTTCTGAAAATTGACCTGGTTACTATTAGGCACCAGTTGGTTGAATTTGGTGGATCCTGCATTTACACTGGCAGAAAAATTTGTTCCCGGCCTTGCCCGGCTATCCACCGAATGGTTCCATGTAATAGAATAACTCCTGTTATTAAAGAAATCAGGGTCGCCTTTAAAGTTTTGTTTGGTGTTCTGAATAGCAAAGTTGAAAGCTCCACGATAGCGATACCTTTTTCTATAAGTAGGATTGATATTCATTGACCATCCTCCATAGGAATAAATATTACCATACACTTTGGCATCCCAGTAATCGCTGAAGACTTTGTAATAACCTAATCCTTCAAGACCTAACCCGAACTGTTCGTTGGCAGTAAACTGTGGCGGCAAAAGACCCGAATGACGTCCCTGGCTAAGAGGATAAAACCCAAAGGGTAAATAGATCGGTACAGGCACACCTTCAAATTCAGGATGCGCAGGTCCCGAAACTGCCAGTTTCTGATTGATCACTTTCATTTTTGGGGTAACAAAAGCAAAATGCGGTTCATCCAGGTTACAGGTGGTAAATCTTGCCCTTTTTATAAAAGTGGTATTCTCATTCACCTTTTTGGCCACTTCACCATTCACAAATATTTCTCCATCTTGTGTAAATGTGTTTTTAGTGAGTCCTACCTGGTTCTTGAAATTAAACTCGATGGTGTCACTTGTAAACTCATTATCACTGCTCTTGAATATGGCCGGTTCAATGGTGCCGCCGGTGCTATCCTTGGTGTTCACAGCAGTTACAATCTGTGTTCGCTGATCCATTTCTACCTTGGGCGCCGTAAGTGTAATATCCTTATATTCTGTCTTCGTTTTCCCGTATAAAATGATCTTTTGTCCCTTGATAAGCACAACAGCCGAATCCTCGGCCTGATACTTAACCGGACCATCCAGGGAGTCCTTGGATATTTTGATATTGAAGCTGTCTATTCGTACCACAGGGATAGTATCAGCACCCGGTATGCGAGCCGTATCTTCTGTTGCAATATTTGCTTTGGTACTATCGTTCTTTATGAGTGGTTTAGTAGTATCTGAAGTAACTGTTAAAGGATTGCGAATTTCTGGTTGCTGTAACCCCATGGCAGACGTTTTCCACGTCTGTGAGTAAAATAATGCAGCAGTCAGTAGTGGATAAAAAAGATATTTTGGCCTAAATTTGTACAGTCGCTTCATAGGCAGGAGCAAATGTAAATCTTTATCCAGTGGAGACCTAAAGCCAGAACAAAACAATTTGTGAAATTCATCCATCCCCTCTGGATAAAAATGCCGGACTAAAAATGAAAAACAAATGATCAAACGAACCCTCTTTTTCTTCCTTGCCGCTTCCCTTTCCTTCATGGTCTTTTCTTTTTCTGACAATGAAGAAGGTGTCGCTACACCTAACCAAAATGTTATAAAAACGATTGTGGTTGACCCGGGGCATGGCGGCAGCGATGCCGGCGCCCATGGCGAATACTCATACGAAAAGGATATTTGCCTGGATATTTCCCTTAAAGTGGGCAAATTGATCCAGCAGGAGTTCCCGGAAGTAAAGTTATTATATACCCGTACCACCGACTCTTATCCGTCGCTCCATGGACGGGCCGATTATGCAAATGAGAATAAAGGTGATCTCTTTTTATGTATCCATGTTAACTCCGCCCCTTCAAAAAAAGTAGTAACCGGGTACAAAACCGTTACCTATTACAGCAAGGGTAAAAAGAGAACAAGAAAAGTAGCGCAGTATAAAAGAGTCCCCAGCACAGCAACAGGAACAGAAACCTATATATGGGGAGCTCATAAAAGCGAGGATAAAGAAATTGCTGTTAGAGAGAATGCCTACATGCTTAAAGAGGATAACTATGAAAAGAAATATGGTGATTTCAACCCTGAGTCACCAGAGTTCGTTGCACTAACACTTTTAAAGACCAAACAGTATTTTAAAAGAAGTGCCACACTGGCCGGTTTTGTACAGGATGAGTTTGCCAAAGTGGGCCGGGTTGACAGGGATGTGAAGCAAAGAGGGGTCGGTATCTGGGTATTACAGGCTACCGCTATGCCTAGTGTGCTGGTTGAAACAGGCTTTATTTCTAACCCCGATGAAGAGAAATACCTTAACAGTGAAGCGGGTCAAAACGAAATATCTGTTTGTATCATAAAAGCTTTGAAACGTTATGTAAAATGGCTGGAAGACAAAAAAGGCCAGGATATTATGCCCGATAGTTTTGAAGAAAAAAACACTACCAGCCGTTCGGCTAATGATACAAGAGAATTCCTGGAAGCTATTGACAAAAAAGAAAAAGCTGCACTGGTTAAATAAAGAAACTGACAAATTATTCCCGAAAGAGATATGTGGTATAGCATATCTCTTTTGTTTTTTAGTACCCCTTGAAAAAATTAGCTAATTTGGCGGTTTCAAAGTCCGGTCAAATAATTCGATGTATGAAGATCAGTAATGAAACAAAAGTAGGTGTGCTTACCATATCAGCGCTGACCATTCTGATATTGGGATTCAACTATTTGAAAGGGAAGGATATTTTTAAGAAAAGCCGGAAGATATATGCAGTGTTTGATGACCTTGGTTCTCTTGCAAAATCAAATGAGGTAAAGATCAATGGCTATGTGATCGGAATTGTGACCGAGTTAAAAGCCATGGATAAGGATATGAGTGGTATTGTGGCTACTATTAATTTGAAAGAAGAAGTTAACATTCCTAAAGATTCAAAAGCGCTTATCTCAACTCCATTGGTCGGTGCTGCATTTATTGATATTGAAAAAGGCGGATCGCCTGAATTTATGATCCCGGGTGATACATTGACCACCAAAGTGGATATCGGTATCCTGGATGATGTAAAAGCACAGCTCACTCCCACTCTTACCAAAGTAAGAGGCACTTTGGATTCATTGAATAATGTGTTCGGCAGCATTAACGGTGTCATCAATAATCAAACTAAAATTGAGTTACAGCAAACACTGGCTAATCTCAACAAAGCCAGCAGCTCACTAAATGGTTTACTGGATAACCAAACCGGGCCACTTGCCAAAACTTTGAATAATGCCAGTGCCATTACTGAAGGGTTTAAGAAAAGCTCTGCTGATATTGACAGCATTATTAAAAATGCAAAAAAGGCCACCGGAAAACTGGCCGCTTTGGAAATACAACCGGCGATCGACTCATTGCAGGCTATGATCAGTCAGCTAAAGAGTACAGCAGCCAGTATTGCTGATCCCAATGGTACTTTGGGTGCATTAATGACAGATAGAACTTTATATAACCGCCTTACTGATGCCATACTGAGTGCGGAGATATTGATAGATGATCTGAAAGCTCATCCTAAACGCTACGTTAATTTATCCATCTTTGGGAAAAAAGATAAAGGAGGCTATTTAAATTCGCCCCTGCCCAAGGACACTGTCCCGGCAGAAAATAAATAATGCGCAGATCCATTCTTTTTTTAGGAATACTACTCATTGCAGGGTTTATCAGCCAGCCTGTAACCGCACAGGTATTAACAAGTGATGAGGGCCCTGTTTCAACTCCCGGAGGCGATACACTTACTGATGTAGAGATATTAGGTGCCCGACATCTTACCATTCAAAAAGCAAACGACAGCACCACATTGCAGATACTAGCCGGTAATGTAAGACTAAAGCAAGGCAACTCACTTTTTTTCTGCGATAGTTGTGTTATTAATAATAATACCAAAATATTTGAAGCCTGGGGAAAGGTGCACATCAAAGATGCAGACACAGCTGATGTCTACTCGAATCATCTGCGTTATTTGATCGATAAAAAATTAGCTTACCTCGACGGAGCTGTAAAACTTACTGATGGCAAAGGCACTTTAACTACTCCCGACCTTGAATATGACATGAGTACCAATATCGGTATTTACACTCATGGTGGAAGAGTAGTAAATGGTAAAACCGTACTTACCAGCAGAGAAGGCTTTTATTATGCTGATCTGAGAGATGTATATTTTAAAAAAAATGTGGAACTCGTTGATCCGGCCTATTTCATTAAAACAGATTCTCTTCTCTATAATACAGAATCAAAAACAACCCGTTTTATTTCACAGACATTCATTAAAGACAGCAGTGGACGTACTGTGGAAACCAAGGAAGGTTATTATAATGTAGGTACGGGTAAAGCAGAATTCGGAAATAATCCTATTGTAAGAGACGGCCCCCGGATCTACAAGGCAAGGCGAATGGCTTTTGATGATAGCGCCGGCACCTCCCAACTTTTAGGGAATGCTATCGTGGTAGATACAGCGGAAGGCACTACCATTATCGCCGGTGAAATTAACAGTGATAATAAGAAGGACAGAATAATGGCTACCCGCAAACCCCTGATGATCGTAAAGCAGGAAAACGATTCTATCTATATTGCTGCCGATACTTTGTTCTCCGCCCGGCTTTCTGATCTTCCCCGGCCCAAAAAAGACCCGGTTGCAAAAAAAGATTCAATAGTACAAGATTCACTCGATAATGGGGAGATTGTAATCACTGATTCCCTAACAAAGGATAAACCTCTAACAGATACCATCGCAGAGGTTAAAATTGTGAAAGATACTATCACTGATGTTAAAGTAGTAAGTGTTGACGATAAGCCTGACAGTACGTTCCGTTACTTTGAAGCTTTCAGAAATGTGCGGATATTCTCCGATTCTATGCAGGCTGTTTGCGATAGTATGTTCTATTCATTCAAGGACTCCGTTTTTCGACTTTATCAAAATCCCATATTGTGGGCAAAAGAAAGCCAGGTGACCGGTGATACGGTTATCGTCTATACAAAAAATAAAAAAGCGGATTATGTGCAGGTATTTGAGAACAGTTTTCTCATCAACCAAATGGATCCGGATATTTTCAACCAGGTAAAATCAACCCGCATGGATGCCTACTTTGTTGATGGTTCCATTGATTCGGTGCGGGCCGCCGGGCTGGCTGAGTGTATTTATTTTATACAGGATGAAGACAGTGCCTATACCGGCATCAACGAATCCCAATGTGATGTGATGGATATTTATTTTGAAAAAGATGAACTGGAGAAAGTGGTTTTCCGAAGCCAGGTAACCGGTACCATATGGCCCATACGTCAAAAATCACCATCCGAAATGCGGCTGCCCAATTTTAACTGGCTGGATGAGAAAAGACCAAAGACCAAGTATGAACTTTATGAATAAGTAACCTGTTATTAGCCCATTATCTTAGATTGGAGCATATACACCAATGCTCCTGACAAATAGCCGATCAAAGCAAGCCACCCTACTCTTTTAAGGTACCAACCGAAATTTATTTTTTCCAAACCCATTGCTGCCACTCCGGCTGCGGAACCAATGATGAGAATGCTGCCGCCTGTACCGGTACAGTATGCCAAAAACTCCCAGAAATAATGATCAGTTGGAAAAACATCAAGACCGTACATTCCCTGAGCTGCAGCAACTAACGGTACGTTATCTACTATAGAGGAAAGCAAACCAAAACTGGTAATGATCACATCATGATCTTTCAGGTTCGTTTCCATCCAACCGGCCATGTGTTCCAATTGGTGGGTAGATTCCAGTGCAGAAACAGCCAGCAATATCCCCAGGAAGAAAAGTACACTGCTGGTATCTACTTTTCGTAAAGCATAAGCGACCGAGAAATTCTTCCTGTCTTCCTCATCCTTACCGCTGTGAATAGATTCTGTTATCATCCACATCAGTCCCAATGCCAGCAACATACCCATAAAGGGAGGCAAATGAGTTATAGTTTTAAATACAGGTACAAACAGCAAAAAGGCAATACCTGTAAATAAAACAATCGTTCTCTCCCTGGCTGTACTTTTTGTGGAGCCACCATAGCCAAACTTTTGTTGTGGCGGTGTGATCTTCCCTTTGAAAACATAGCGCATCACCATCAATGGCACCAGCATGCACACAAGACTGGGGATGATCAATTCAAGAATAATATTTTGTGCAGTGATCTGGTTCCCGATCCATAACATAGTAGTGGTTACATCCCCGATAGGCGACCAGGCACCACCGGCATTAGCAGCAACTACGATCATTCCGGCCAGCATCCATCTGTCCTTTTGATCATCTACCAGTTTGCGAACCAATGATACCATTACAATGGTAGTTGTAAGGTTGTCCAGCACTGCTGAAAGGAAAAAGGATAAAACAGCAACGATCACTAATATCCTTCCCTTTTTATTGGTCTTCACCCGCCGGGTGATATACTCAAAGCCATCATGGGCATCAATCAGTTCTACGATCGTCATGGCTCCCATCAGGAAGAAAAGGATCTGGGACAGGTTGCCCAGGTGCTCAGTCAAACTTTCAATTACAATTTCTTTATCGCCGGTGAAAAGAATATACACCGTCCAGCAAAGTACCCCGGTCACCAGCGCTGTTGCAGATTTGTTAATTCTCAGATTATGTTCTAATGCAATTCCAAGGTATCCTATAATGAAAATAACGATAATAGCAGCTGTCATAGCGGCTAAAATACAGAAAAGATCAGGAAGACAGTCAAAACCAGCCTTTTCACTTTTGCATTTTGTTTAGATATAGCGGCATCATTTTTTCGTTTTGAACTAACAAAATCAAACGCCATGAACATGAAAAGAAAACTGATCCCCTTCCTCCTGTTTGCTATGATCCTTGCAGCTACATCTGCCAATGCACAGGATTACAAAACAGCATTAGGTGTACGCCTCAGCAGCGCAGCAGCCGTAGTTAATAATTCTGTATCTATCAAACATTTCATTAATGAAAAAGTGGCCATTGAAGGTTTGCTTTCCTTTGGTGACCCATTAGCGATTGGTGTATTGGGCGAATTTCATAAACCACTTTCCTCACCGGGGTTAAGTTATTACTATGGTGCAGGTGGCTATGTAAGTTTTGTAAAAAAGACGAATACCAATACACAAAAGACTAGCACAGAACCGAATTTGGGAGCACAAGGTGTAATCGGGCTGGATTATAAATTTCCCAATATTCCCCTTAATATATCATTGGACTGGAAACCTGAGTTGAACATTGTTACCGATATCAATTTTGAGCCATCGGCAGTGGGTTTTACAGCAAGGTTTACTTTCTAAATATTTTTCCATTCCAGATTTTCTTCCCGTCTTTCAGACCTTATAGCTGAAAGGCGGGATCTTTTTTACCCCCATACCCTGTATGGAATTTGATAACCAATTATTTATCGATCATACAAGGTTTACTATATAGAATACTGCTTTGTGCAGGAAAATGTGTAAAAATATTCAGCTTTTTGCGTTTTTATGCATGAATTTGCTCTAAATTTATCCCTGTTAACCAACTGCTATGCTTAAGAAGGAAAGACAGGCCTATATTCTTCATCAGGTCCATTTGCACAATAAAGTGCTATCCTCTTCTTTATGCGACGAAGTAAATGTTTCAGAAGATACGATCAGAAGGGATCTCCAGGAGTTGGCAGATGAAGGTAAACTGATCAAAGTACACGGTGGGGCATTATCACATTCCTTTAATTTAACTTCCTCACAAAGTCAAAACGTTTATTTACAGAATAAGAAACAAGTGATCGCCAGAAAGGCAGCGTCACTCATAACAAATGGTATGTTCGTCCTCACAAGCGGAGGTACTACAATTATGGAACTGGCCCGTTCACTTTCCCCCCAGCTTAAAGCAACATTCATTAGTGGTAGTATACCCGTAGTGCTGGAGTATATGCATCATCCGAATATAGAGGTTATCGTAATTGGCGACAAAGTATCCAAGAATTCTAAAATAACAATAGGCTCAGAAGCTATTGCAAAAATAAAGCAGATCAAACCGGATATCTGTTTCTTAGGTACTAATGCCCTGGATGTTGAACATGGTGTAACTGATAATGACTGGGAAGTTGTACAACTTAAAAAAGCTATGATAGAAGCTTCTAAAAAAGTTGCTTTTCTGATGATCTCAGAAAAAATTAATTCCGTTCAACCAATTAAAGTTTGTGGGCTCAATAAGATAGATATATTGATCACCGAACTTGAAACAGATGATCCTAAACTAAAACCTTATGCAAAAGCAGGGATCAAAATACTTTGAGTGTTCTGTAATTAATAATAAAGTATATAATAACTAAAACTAAGCGCTATGAGAAAAACTCTCCAATTCTTAATCAGTTTTATGTTGCTTGTTGCACTTCCGTGCATGCTGTATGCACAGGAACGAACAATCACCGGTACTGTTGTTTCTGATGACAGTAAGACACCGCTTGCCGGAGTGACCATTTCTGTTAAAGGCACTCAACGAAAAGCCATAACAGATAACAATGGAAACTTCACTATTACGGTAAAACCCGAAGATATACTCCAGGTAACTTATGTTGGCTATGAACCGACTGAGATAAAAGCAGGCCAGAATAGCAAGCTTGCCATCAGTCTTATCCAGTCTGACAAATCTCTGGGAGAAGTAGTAGTAACGGCCCTGGGTATTAAAAAAGAACGAAAAGCATTAGGTTATTCCGTTTCAGACCTGAATGCTGAGGAATTAATGAAAAATAAAAATACCAATATCGTTAATTCCCTGGCCGGTAAAGTTCCAGGTGTAAATATTACGCAATTCAGCGGTTCTGCCGGCGCAGGAGCATCCATAACCATTCGCGGAGGTAACTCCACATCAGAAAGCAGGCAAAACCAGCCCTTGTTTGTTATTGATGGTGTTATCTATGATAACTCCACTACGGTTACAGGTAACACGGGTACGGATGGATTGTCCCGATGGAATACAAGCTACTCTAATCGTATTATGGATATTAACCCGGAAGACATTGAAACCCTGTCGGTGTTAAAAGGAGCTGCAGCTGCAGCCTTGTATGGCTCACGGGCAGCTGACGGTGTTATTATTATCACTACAAAAAAAGGAGCCGAAGGCACTGTACGGGTTGATGTTACCAGTAAAGTAAGTGTATCCTGGCCCAATAGATTGCCTGAAGCTCAAACAGAGTTTGGCACCGGATCTTATACGACAAACGGTATATTCACTGATCAGAACTCATATAGTTCATGGGGGCAAAAGCTTACATCAGCAGATATGATATACGACAATATTGGCAATTTTTTCCAGAATGGTATTGTGTATGATAATAATGTCAATGTATCTGGTGGTACTAAATACAGTTCATTCTTTTTATCAGGTTCTAATTATAATCAATCCGGTATTGTTCCAAATACAAAATTTGATAAAACCACTTTCCGTTTCAATGGTGAACAAAAGTATGGACGCCTGACGCTGAATGGAAATGTTGCCTATTCAGTTGCAAAAACCGACAAAACCCTGACCACCGCAGGCTTATATGGTGGTGGTGGTAACGGAACCATGGGAGCTATTTATAGCTGGCCACAAACATTTGATATGACAAGATACATGAATGATGATGGCACACAATATCGAAAATTTGATGGCACCCTTGCCCTGGAAGACGATATTGACAACCCTTACTGGATCATCAATATGGATAAACTAACATCAAAAACAAATCGCTTTACGGGCGGTGTAAGCGCTAATTATAAGATCGCTAACTGGTGGGATGTTATAGCAAGACTGGGCTATGACCAATATAACACTGACGACTATACTTATATTGCCCCCGGATCGGCCGTAATCCCTCTGTATCAAAGCGGACGCCTGAGCAAGAACTTGTATAAATACACATTCCTTACAACAACCGTAATGAATAATTTCCATAAGAAGTTCGGGGATTTTGATACGCATCTGATGCTCGGAACCACTTCAGAAAACTCAGAGTGGACCAATCAAACCCAATGGGGATATAGCTTTATCACAGCCGGCACCATCAGCTTTAACAATATTTCCACGGATAATAAGTTTTTTACCGACCGGGTAACTCAAAAGCGCCTGGTAGGAGCTTACGGAGAATTTGGAGTGTCTTACAGAAATATAGCTTTCCTGACCTTAACAGGACGCAATGACTGGTCGTCCACATTGCCACAGGAAAACTGGTCATATTTTTACCCTTCTATTAGCGGCTCATTAGTGTTTACAGAGTTGATGCCCCGAAATAATATTCTTTCTTTCGGTAAAGTTCGGGCCAGTTGGGCACAGGTGGGTAAAGATGCCAATGCATACGCCACCAACACTTATGTAAATCCACCCATCACTATTGGTCCTTATACCGGCGTAGGAAACCAGTATTATGCCGGTAACCCCATATTAAAACCAGAAATTCAATCTTCCTGGGAAGTTGGAGGTGAATTCAGGTTTTTAAATGGTCGCATAGGCCTGGACTACACCTATTATCATAGCCAAACAAAGAACCAGATCGCACAACCCCGCTTAGCTCAATCAGGTGGTTTTATTTTCAGCTCTCTGAATACAGGATCGGTTATTAATAAAGGAATGGAGGTAGCTATTACGGGTAAACCGGTAGTGAAAAAGAACTTCTCATGGAATGTAATCCTGAATTTTTCATACAACAAAGGCAGGTTAGGTGATTTCCTTCCGGGCATCGCTTATTTTTATCCAACCGATGCCCAGTTTGGTACAGTGAAAGCGGCATCTATTCCCAATGGCGGATTTTTCCTTGGCATGACAGGCAGTCCCTATCTGCGTGAAAATGATGCTAATGGAAAAGAGATCCCGAACGGACGTTACCAGGTTGACCCAACAACAGGACTATATAAACTTAACACGACAAACCCGGTTGTGGGTAACAGAGAACCTGACTTTATCGGTGGCATTAATAATACCCTGCAATACAAGAACCTTTCGTTATCGTTTCTTCTCGACATCCGGAACGGCGGAGATGTCTTTAACGGAACTGAATATTATCTTGTGTCAAACGGGTTAAGCAAAAGAACTTTGGAGAACGACAGGCAATCTGTTACCGTATCAGGCGTTAATAGCCAGACAGGGGCAGACTTTACACAGACGTATGAAGCAGGACAAACATATATGATTGGCAGCACAGCAGTTGCCGGCACAAACATGATTCAACGCTATTGGGCAAACTATGCAGCCAATTCCATGAATTTTATCACTTCTGTAAACTGGGTAAAACTTAGGTCGATTTCTTTAACCTATGACTTCACCAGCTTGTTGAAAAATCAAAATGTGATAAAAGGAGTTACTGCATCGGTGATAGGCACCAACTTGTTTACCTGGACAAACTATAAAGGAATGGATCCTGAAGTAAGTGCATCAGGAGGAACAGGAGGTTCCGGTTCCACAGGTATAGACTATTTGGGAGTACCCGCTGTCTCCAGTTTCACATTCGGTATAAACTTTACATTTTAACTGCTAAAAAGAGATATTATGAAAAATATAAAATATTTTATTCTGGGTTGCATACTCATAACGGGTTTGGGTTCCTGTAAAAAGTGGTTGGATGTGAATACCGACCCCAACAACCCTAACAATCTAAGCGTATTGATTGAAAACCGGCTGCCCTGGATCGAACACTTTTATCAATATACGGCCGGTGTAACCAATTACCGTACTTCATGCCAGGCGGGAGTGTATTACAGTCTTGCCTCCAGCCAAAATACATTTAGTACAACATGGCAGTGCGCAACGGGTAATGTAACCACCCCCTACCAGACATGGTTTATAGAAGTATCGTCTAATGTGAT
Organism: Chitinophagales bacterium; assembly: GCA_020636575.1. GTDB lineage: Bacteria > Bacteroidota > Bacteroidia > Chitinophagales > Chitinophagaceae > JJ008. The sequence goes on along the minus strand of JACJXP010000004.1, from coordinate 39,063 downwards.
TGACATGTATAATAAAGCGGAAAAACAAGGCGCTTACCACTATATGGCTGCTGCGAATGTATTTCATGCATTAGGCTTTATGGAAATGCTGGACTTGTATGGTGAAATGCCTTACACACAGGCAGCAACCGGAAACCCAAGTCCTGTTCCTGATGATGGTAAAACTATTTATAACGGATGTATAGATAAATTGAATGAAGCTATCAGCCTATTCAGTAAGACACAAGATGCCGGAACACCAAATCTTTCTTCCGGTGATTTGTGGATTAACGGAAACATAGACAAATGGATCAAGCTGTGTTATGGTTTAAAAGCCCGCTACATGCTTAAACTGTCAAAAAAATCGGATCTATATAATGCAGATTCCATTCTATACTTTTTATCCAAAGGCCCTCAGTCTAATGCTGACAACATCGTTGGACCTGGATATAACAACAGTACGGTAACTGATTATTTATATGGCGATCCTGTAGTAACTAACGGAAACTGGGATTATGCAGGATATGGCAATAACCAGCGTATCTCCCACTACTATTACGACTTATTAACCAATATGCGTGGTTCAGCAGTTACTGACCCCAGGATGAGTAAAATAGTTCCCGCTGTTATGTCTGATATCAAGCTTGATGGTAATGGTAATGTGATATCCTATTCATGGTCCCGTTCGAAAGGTGTTGATTCTTATGGCCCTGCTACCCGGTTGCTGAAAGGAGGCGCCAGATCAATTTCGCTAACAAGTTATGCCACATCAAACACCAGCAAAACTTATGCTATTGCTGATGCAACAGACCGTGCCAATTTTATTGCTGACCAGATTGCAGCCGGAAGACCCCACACAGTTAGCGGAAACAATGTAACCGTAACCTATGTGGCCGGTTCTATGTATATAAACAGTACCAATTACGTACTTGCGGGAGACACTGTTTATGTAAATCTGCGCAGTAACTCCCTGGCAACATCTGGTAACCCCGATCAGGGTCCATTAGATGTTAACTGGTATACATCAATTGCTGCATTTAATGCAGGAGCCGTTGGCTCCACAGGTTCATTCCAGATTCGTCCTGTTTCGGACCAGGAAATTTTAACCTACCATGAGATGTGTTTTATCAAAGCAGAAGTGTATATGAGAAAAGGAGATGCAGGAAGTGCTTACACGGCATACAAAGCAGGCATCCAGGCACATTTAAATATGATGCAAGATAAACTGACCCAATGGCAGGGAGAAGGTTATACCGCAACTAACCCCGATATGGGCCCCATGAATCAAGCCGACATCAACGCTTATCTTCTAAGCAGCGCTGTTTGCCAGGGTTCCGGTAGTTTAACTATGGCAGATATTATGCTGCAAAAATATGTTGCTATGGGTTGCAGTATTGAAAACTGGAATGATATGCGCCGGTTCAACTTTAGCGCCGGTGATGTGGGAGGTTTTGGTGTGGTTTATCCCGGTTACGACAGGGGGCCTTTATTTACAGGTACTGCTGAACTAACAGGTACTGCCAAAACAGACGTAAGGTACTGGATGCGTCGCTGGTATTTGCCGCCAACTTATGAGATAAATTACAATTCGGTAAATACACTAGCATTGAACCCACATGCTGCTGATCCCAACATCTGGAGTATGCCTGTTTGGTGGGACTGTGCAACAGATGAAGAATATTATGGATACCTACAATAGGTATGAGAGAGTATAATACTACAGGAATGTGGTTCTCTCAACCGTAAATAAACGCCTATTGAAAACATTAACCATATCCCCCTATGATTTTTTAGCATAAGCAGTGAAAATCCCGCCTTTTGGCGGGATTTTTTATTTTAGAATAACGAATGAAGGGAGTTCAATCCATCCGGTATCAGCATAATTCTCATATTCACATCTTAAAACTTCTTTATCCAGTAACAACTTGCTATTCTTTGGATTTGTTGGGTCAAACAAGACAATATATTTTGCTCCTTTAGTTTTTACTCGAGATAAACTGCTTAGAGATATAAATCTTCTATATTCAAACCCTTTGAATTTAAAAGCATAATCCAAATCAAAACCAGAGCTTCGATGATTGTGAGTCCAGCCCTTTGTTTCTGCAATAGCATATCTACCCCTCTCAATTAATTCATTATTCCTTTTATTTTTTTTCTTTATTGACAGAAGCGATACCAGTAAAATTAGAATAAAGATCAATATTCTTATGTAACCAGGGAATTCCTTCTTACTCATTAGAAAGTTTTATTTAGCGATTGTTAATATAAATAAAATATATAACTGCTTAGATATGGAACTAATCGAGTTCAATCCTTCACCATTACTCATAGCTCTAATAGTAATCGTTATAATCGCAGCTGTAATTTATCTCAAAAAGAGAAAAAAAGCATCCGGGTCCCTTGCTGGAGACTCAGATGGAAAGAAATATCAATTCAAAGCAGGGAGCAGATGTTTCTTCAAAAAAAGTTTCTCTATTTATTTCAAAAAAGAACGGTAAATATTAATCAACTAAAAGGTTATACACTCACCTCATTCGTTTATTACCTTTGTTTCTTTATCAACATTCATATTTAAAATTATGATGAGAATAATTATTTTTTGCAGTTTGCTTGCTCTCTGTAATTGCAGTAATAATGATAGCAGGCAACCGAAATCTAATACAGATATGCCCCCTGCAGAAGAAACAAAGAAAATTCAAACAGCGGAAGATATTGCCCTACAGGAATGGATGCAGGGGAAAGTATGGAAGGCTGAAGAAAGCATGGCTCCTATGCGATTAATGAAACTGAAAGCCGATGGTGAAAGTGATGACTATAAAGGCCGCCCGATGGGAAAATGGTCTATTGTAAAAAGCGAATTAGTACTTAGCAAGCTTACAGAATGGCCGGTGAAAAAAGTAAATGATTCCACACTTGGCTTATATGTAAAACCTTCAGACACCTGGTATTTATATAAGCGTACAGAAGATTTTAAAACCCGTTAGGTCAAAAGTTATCAGGCAAAAAACAAATAAGCCAAACCTATTGCCGTTAACACACCTGCAAGATCAGCCAGCAACATTGTTGTAACAGCGTATCGGGTATTCTTAATCCCTACTGCCCCAAAGTAAACTGCGATGATATAAAAAGTTGTATCAGCAGAACCCCGGAACACAGAGGCCAGGTTTCCGGCAAAAGAATCGGCTCCCTGTGCCTGCAAGGTGTCGATCATCATAGCCCGGGCACCGCTACCACTTAATGGTTTTAACAAGGCCGTTGGCAATGCATCCACCACCCGGGTATCCCCGTTCAGCATTACAAAAATACTTTTGATCCCATCCATCACAAATTCAAAAGCGCCACTGTTACGCAGCAGACTGATAGCTACTAACAGCCCCACCAGGTAAGGGATAATTTTTACCGCCACTTCAAATCCTCCTTTGGCGCCGTCAATAAAAGCGTCGAATATGTTGATCTTTTTATACAGACCGCCCAATACGATCAAAACAAATATGAGCAGGATGATACCATTGCTAAGGCTGGTAGAAAATAATTTTACTCCCTCTGCATCCAGTGTGCGGATATATAATATCAAAGCAGCGATAACTGTTGAAATACCTAATACCCACAACATGATCACCGGCTGAAAAATACGGATGCGCTGCCGCCAGGCAACGATCATCATGGCCGTAATAGTGGCCACAAAAGTGGCGATCATACAGGGAATAAATATATTGGTGGGATTGGCTGAATTCAACACTACCCTGTCTGCAATGATCACTGTTGGAATTAATGTAAGCCCTGATGCATGCAGGCAAAGAAACATCAGTTGCGCATTGGAAGCTGTTGTTTTATCAGGGTTGATCTCCTGCAGGCTTTCCATCGCCTTTATTCCAAAAGGAGTGGCGGCATTATCAAGCCCCAGTAAATTAGCCGAAAAGTTCATCATCATATGCCCCATGGAAGGATGGTTTTTAGGCACACCGGGAAATATGCGGGAAAAGAAAGGTCCGATAATGCGGGAAAGCAAACGAACACCCCCTGCCCTTTCTGCAATGCTCATAAAACCCATAAAAAGTGCCATAATGCCGATAAGTCCGATACTCAGGTTCACGGCCACCTTTGTTGTTTCAAAAATACCATCGGCCGATAATGGCTTATAGGCCCGGTAGCTTCCTTCCTTTGTAACAAACACAACTTCCTTTTCCCATTTTGCTGTGGACTGTGTAGCAAGCTTGTTCTTTACTACATCCGGCACAGTGGCTGCATCCACATTACGAACGGAAACGGTGTCACCACTTTTACCCGTGACCATTACGCTGAACAGGTTTTGCTGACCCGGTTCAAAGAACATTTTAATAGAAGCAGTAAGTACGGCGATCAATATAAAAGCTGTCCAGATCTTGCTCAGGGCCATGGTGTAAACTGTTTTATGCCTGAAGGTAAAAGAAAGTTGTTAAAACTACTCTTGTTTGCATTTCATCTTGTAATTAATACCATTTATCAAATGATGTATGAAGTACAGCAAAAAGCTTTCTACTTTAAAGTATTAAAACAACAAATATGAAAAGTTTACTTTTTCTACTCCCGCTTTTCAGTTTTACCACCCTCACCGCCCAGCAATTCAAATATGATAATGTGACTTACCAGACGGTTTACACAGATGACCTCTGTGATAAGCTAAAAGAGAATCCGGGGTTCACACTTTTGGATGTACGCAGTTACGGAGAACATTTTGATACTTCCTCCAACATGTATTTCAATCTTGGTTATTTAAAGAACTCAGAGCACATCCCTATAAACGAACTCAGTAAAAGGTGGAGAGAACTGGAAGCATTAAAAGATAAACCGGTTTTTATTTATTGTTCACATAGCCAGCGCAGCCGCAGGGCTTCCAAAATGCTTGCTGATAGTGGCTTCACCAAAATTTATAATATCAACGGCGGCATGACAAGGCTGCTGCTAAACCGGATTGAATTACCGGAGTGTTTCAATACAATGTATGAAACCAAAATGCCATATAGCATTGTTTCTCCTGCTTATATGATCAGTAAAGCACAACAAAATATTCCATGGACAATTGTTGACCTCCGGGATGATTCTTCATATAATGCGATCAGCAGTCATGAAAAGAATAATACACAGGGCCGTTTGCAAGCTGCCATGCATATCCCATTTAGCGAATTAGAAAGCAAGCTATCGATGATCCCCAAAAACAAAGCTGTATTATTTGTGGATGGATATGGCGAAGAAAGCCCTAAAGCAGCTGACCTGCTTGTAAAAAAAGGTTACAAAGATGTTTCCTGTTTGCTGGATGGTATGAGTGCATGGGATGAATATTTGCAGGATAATAAGAATGACTCGAAACTAATGACCATTAAGCCCTTTCCGTATAGTATAATAAGCGCCACAAGGTTTGATAAACTGATGAAAAAGCAACCCGGAACGATACTCATCGATGTGAGAAATGCCGATCAGTTCAGCAACCAGTCAAAAAACTATTGGGAGAACCTGGGCAGATTAAAAGGTGCAGTGAATATCCCTTTTGAAAAATTTGAGGAAGGCATAAAGGAAAAGAAGTACAGCAAAAACAGCCCGATCATACTTTATACTTTCAGCAGCCAGAATGAAGTATTTGAGGCAGCTAAAAAGTTAAAGGAATCAGGATATCTCAATGTATCCGTGTTATTGGGCGGTATATGGAATATGCGGTGGACAGCCTATAATATCAAAGAAAAACTTTACCTCAAAGACTGGGTAACAGATATTCCTGAACAAAACCAATAAACACTTTATCGCAAGCCTGAATACGGTTATCTTTGCCGCCTGAAAAAAAGTCAATACTGACGAAATAAATCATTATGGCATTACAGGCAGGTATTGTGGGACTACCCAACGTAGGTAAATCAACATTATTTAATGCGGTAAGTAATAGCGCCAAAGCACAGGCAAGCAATTACCGCTTTTGCACTATTGATCCCAATGTAGGATTGGTGGACGTTCCGGATCCACGATTGGAAAAACTGTCGGAACTGGTGAAGCCGGAAAAAAATGTGCCCACACAAATAGAGATTGTTGATATTGCCGGGCTGGTAAGAGGCGCAAGCAAAGGTGAAGGCTTGGGTAATAAATTTTTAGCCAATATCCGGGAAGTGGATGCTATTATTCATGTAGTTCGTTGTTTTGAAGATGAAAATATTCTGCGGGATGAAGGGGCCATTAACCCGGTTAGTGATAAAGAGATCATTGATACAGAATTGCAACTGAAAGACCTGGATAGTGTAGAAAAAAAGATCCAGAAATCGGAGAAGCAGGCCAAGTCTGACCCCAAACTAAAAGCAGAACTGGAAATACTGGTCCGTTGTAAAGAGCACCTTGAAAAAGGAAAAAGTATCCGTGAACTGGCATTGACTAAAGAAGAAAAAGCCGCCATTGCAGATATGTTCTTATTAACCGATAAGCCGGTGTTATATGTTGCCAATGTGGATGAGCCCTCTATGCATACCGGCAATAAATATTCTGAAGCATTGATCGCATCAGTAAAAGATGAGAATGCTGAAGTGATCCTCATGAATAATTCCATTGAAGCACAGATAGCAGAAATGGAAAATCCCGAAGATCAGCAACTTTTCATGGAAGAATATAAAATGACTGAACCGGCCCTTGACAGGCTGATACATGCTGCGTATAAATTATTAGGGCTGTATACTTATTTTACCGCAGGTGTACAGGAAGTGAGGGCATGGACCATTCATGAAGGATGGAAAGCGCCACAGGCTGCCGGGGTGATACATACTGATTTTGAAAAAGGATTCATCAAGGCTGAAGTGATCAGTTACAATGATTATATTCAATACGGGTCAGAAGCTGCCTGCCGTGAAGCAGGAAAATTAAGAATAGAAGGGAAAGAGTACGTTGTGAAAGATGGCGATGTGATGCATTTCCGCTTTAATGTCTAATATTCATCACAATTACATTGCCCTTTTATACTAAAAAATATATCTTTAAGTAGCTAATACTTAAAGTATATATGTCCCAGTATATTACTTTACGTTTTACCAATGCCTTATTCAGGAAGTTTTCACTGCTGGCTATATTCAGTTTGTGGACAGTAATTGTATGTGGGCAAGCCATTGCCAATATCGACCAGACTAACACCGTACAAACATCTTCTACCAAAAAAAAATCGGCAAGTGAAAGGTTAGAAGAAACATTAAAATGTTTTAACCCTCTCAATAAAAATGCAGAATACAGTATAACCCTCTGTGCTGATATTCCGGATAACAACCAACCAGACCGTGTACATGTCAGATCAGAAACCGGACATGTCTTTATTGTTCTTACAAAGATCCAACAAAGTGATACTACTCATTGCGTATTCGGTTTTTATCCCAGGAGGCCAGCCTCTTCATTGATCTTTAAGAATGTAAGAAGTGAAATACTTGATAATAGTGAAAGGGAATATAATATTTCAGTATTTAAACAATTGGATGAGACTTCTTTCATGAAGACCCTGAACACGGCTATTGAGCTGGCAAAAAAAAAGTATAACCTCAATAAATATAACTGTTACGATTATGCCATTGACATTTTCAATGAAGTGGCAGGAACAAATAAATTACCGAAGAACCACATTAACTTCCCTTTCATTTTTGGGAAAGGAGGATCTCCATGTAGTTTGTATGCTGATCTTAAACAGTTAAAAGAAAATGGGTCCACCTGGGCTCCTTATATACAGATAGGACTTTTTAAAGCTCCTGTAAGCAAAGACTTTGAAATATCGGACAATCAATAAATATTTATTTAACCAAAACACTTTTTATGAAAAAATTACTCCTTGTCTTAGTGGCTGGTTTGTTAGTAACAAGTTCCTTTGCACAGATCGATAGAGAGGATGGCGATAGCAAAAAGAAAAAGAAATGCGAGGATCCATTCTATGGTTTTCTTGGTATTGGACTTTCCTCTATCAATGGTGATAGTGATAGTTATGACAAACCATTAATTGGTGGCTATTTGGGAATTGGCTTTTGCCTAACTCAATTCAACCAAAATGTTGGCCTCAGAACTGAGCTGGCTTATGCCATTAAAGGCTCCAAATGGTCAGAAATGTATGGAGATGGAAATGTGCGATTGGGATATGTCGCATTACCTGTTTTTGTTCGTGCCACTTCCAATAGCGGATTTTATGGAGAAGCTGGTGGGGAGATTGCTGCGTTAACAAGTGCAAAAGACAATTACGACGGAGAATCGTATGATTTCAAGGACGAAGTGAATAATATAGATTTTGGAGCATTATTTGGACTGGGTTATCAGTTTGGCCGCTTTGGAGTAGGCGCCCGGGTAGTTCAAGGGCTTACAAACATCAACAAACAAGAATCAGATCAGTATAAGGATCACAATTTTGCAGGTAATGTGAGGTTTACTGTTAACTTTTAAATTTATTTCATGTTCACTTTCAATGGGCAGCCAACACTGCCCATTTTTTTATTTTTAGAATAAGGCTGTAATAGAAGCCCTACCCAGGTGAACTGTTCCGGCTGTTCCAGCCTTTCTTCCATCATATTGCAGGCTTAACTCAATATTGTTCAGCAACCTCTTTGTAACTCCAAGGTTCCACAAAAAGTTCTGGCCGGGTAATAGGCCATCAAGCATGATATAACTCACTGTTGTGTTGGCGGGAAACTTATAACTGATATTATTAAAAGTGAACTTTCCTGTAATGGAAACACTTTGCAATACATTGTATTTTGATTCCAGGTTCAAAGAATTAGAGATCGATTTTTCTCCTCCATATAACGGTAGGTTCTTTTTATTATCAAACTTGTATCCTGCAACAATACGGAAAGCAGTTCCTTTGATAAAGGTTACAGAAGGCTCTACACTATAAATAGAAAGTTCATAATTACGATTGGCAAATTGAGGAGTGTATAATGCATTCATTCCTTTGCGGGCATTCATGTTCACAGAGACCGACCTGCTGATATTCCATCTTCCTTTTAATAGCCAATCATTTAGCTTCCGGCTTTCATAACCATAAGTTAGTAATGACTTGGCATTTGTACGAAGGTTGCTGAGATCAAACCCCCATTTACTATTGAATCGGTTAAAAGAAAATGTATTGACAATTGTGTTGTTAGAAATGATCAAGGCCGTATCGTTGATCCCATATTTAAAAGGATTAAACTCAAAACTCCCTTTTGCAATGGACTTTTTATTTGTCTGCAAAGAGGTCAACAGTATGATACGGGACAAAAACTTTGATAATCCTTTTGCATTAGTTTGGTTAATAACAGAACGGGGGCTAATGGTAAGATTATAGTTAAAAGTGATGTAATTCGCTTTGATGAATTCATTCGTCGGCGTCAGTATCCTGATGAATTTTGCCTGGTCAGGAAAAGCAGCCAGTTCAAATTCATTGAGTTGTTGAACACCATCACTGTTATAATCTATCCATGCATACTGTCCTGTACCAGCAGGTACTTCGAGGTACGCAAAATCCCTTCGCTGTTCCTGGCCGGCACCAACTTCGTATAAAACATTTCCTGCCAGTAGTCCTTTCCATTCATTCATTACATACTCTACCCTACCCAAAATCGTTTCATCTTCTTTTTGTCTTGATACAGTGGTATCATACACTTTCAGTTTCCTGAAAGTTGTATTTACATAAAGCTGCCGCTTTGCATTGGCTAATAACTCTGTTTGCAGGTTGAGGTTATAACTCCTGTCGCCCCGAACCAGGTCTTTGTTGACCGGGTATTTATCAGACCGGGTGAAAAAAGTGATACCGTATTTGTTTTTCCGGCTTTCGTCTGATCTCAGGTAAACAGAATACGTATCAAATGAAAAAGCAACGGGAAGCAATGTATCCGTCGTATTATCTCTTGCCGAATTTTGTTCCAATGCATAGCGGAAACCTAACCGCCATTTCTTTAACTGATCTAATTGTTTACTCAGGTCAATAACCGGGCGAAGAAATGATCCTTTTCCATATTGTGTTTTGTAATCAGTGATCACAAACTGGTTTTTGAACTGCCAGCCTTTAAGATTGAAATTGTGAAATATGGCATTCTGAAAACCATTATAATCATCGCTTCGCTTGTAATTAGTGGCCTGGTAGGTTAACGAATGGCCTTTGTTATTCTTTAACCCCGCTGTAGCCCTTATGATATTTTCATCTACCGGGATGGGTATAGGCTGTAGCTGCAACCCCCAATCACGGGTAAACTCCACTGTACGTAACCGTTCAAGTGGTTTGAACTTTCGTTGTACCGTTTCATAATCCAAAGCAGTGATCAACTGCAATCCTTTGGCAGAAGATCTAATCGGGCTGGTATTATTCAACTGTATTTTGGCAGCCCACCCCCTGTCATCACCATCATCTTTAGATGAAAAGGTATTGACATCATTTTTACTGGTTGCCAGTTCAGCTTTCAGGTTTGTGTTTTTCCCGGCCTGGTAATCTATTCCAAGATTCACTATTTGCTGGCTTTTGGGCGCCACTAAAATTTGTACCGGGGCATAACGTCCCTGTTTTACTCCTCCTACCGGGGCTACATACTTGTACACTTTACCATTAGCACCATTAAAATCTGGTATATAATCCCCATTGCCCTGGTCTACATCTACAAAGGATAGATTATATTTTGCCAAAGCAGGATCAGTGGAATACTGGTAAAAAGAATCCACTCCCTGGTATATTTTTTCGTACAGTATTTTGTCAGCTGCAAATGTGTCCAAAACCGCTGCAGGGTAAAATGCTCTTTGTGTACTATCGCCCAATCCAGCTAAAAATGCTTTTTGATCGGGATCCAACACCTGGTTTATCTGTGAGTTTTTAGCATCATTATTTTGAAAAGCCCCGAAGCGTATCTTGAGTTTATTGTTTATTTCAAACTCCTGTGAGAAATAAAGATTGGCATTCAGGTAATTTCTGTCCGCATATTCAAATTCAATCTGGATCCTGCTGTCCTTGGTGATCATTCTCTTAGGAGTGAATGTGACCTCCCCGGTATTATAATTGATCACATAATCCTGGTCTTCTCCCCTTTGTAATAATTCACCGTCCAGAAAAACCCTCTCCGTATTTGCCAATACAATAAAGAAGAACTCATTGTTAGCACCTTTTAACCGATAAGGTCCCTGGTTACCTTCCAGTGCCTCAATAATATTCCTGGTAAACTTTCCTTTGGCGATGGAACCACTCACCAATGTATTGGATTGTACATTCTTTGATATCCTGTTCTTGGTTTGAAAAGCAACACCCTGTAATCTTTTATAGAAATTGAGAAAATAACTCTGGTTCTGCCGGATGTCAATATCACCGAGATTAAGTTGCCAGCCCTTCTTTTTGAATTGCAGGTATACCTGGTCAAACTCATTCAATTGCTGTGTGGTACCATCTGGCTGAATAGGAATATTATTATCAGTAATGGCTGCCTGCACTTCAATACTGTCTCCTATCAAACCGCTTAATTGAAGATTCAACGTAGAATTCAGAACTGCATCCTGACTGTTACCAAACCCGATCTGTCGTCCAAAGCTTCCCTCGGCCTTTAATGTTCCAAAGTTGAATATCCCTTTTTGTTCATTACTCAGGCTTTTGCCAAATTCAAATGGTTTCACATAAAAATTATTCATCACACTGTCATAGCTCATCCGTTGCTTATAAGCATCCAACCTGAAGGGGAAAACCCGGTAAGATATGATCACACTATCTGCTGCAGGGATCTTTTTCCAGATAAGCATCGCCTTTATGAAGTCAACTGAAAAAGTGGAATCCGGCACATTTTTTATTGCAATAGTGCCGGGGATGATACTGATCGTATCTAACTGCAGTGAATCATTATTTATTTTAAAAATTTTTTGCCGGAAATTTGTAGTTGGTAGCCGAGAATCGGGAACTTGTGCCCTGGTATAAGAAAAGGCCAGCACAAGTACGGAAATAGCACAGGATATTCGGTATAAATAACTCAAAAGCAATGAGTTTTCTTAAAAATCGTAAATTTCGGACGTTTTATTGTACGAAAGTTATCCTAACCTGTTAATTACCGGGAAAAAGCAGCCAATTAAGCCGTATTTTGTCTAATTATCAATTACAAAGAATGTCCCTATTTGTGAGAAAACGAATTATACTTTTTGTGTTCGCATTGGCATGCTCAGGAGCTATTTTTTCCCAGCAAAACAATATCTGGTATTTTGGAAGAAAGGCAGGACTGAATTTTGCCCCTGCATCAGGCCAGCCTGTACCCACCATACTTGCAAATAGTGCCATGACCGCCGATGAAGCATCGGCTACCATTTGTGATGATGCCGGCAATCTTTTGTTTTATACAAACGGGCAAACTATTTATGATCGAAATCACCAGGTAATGGCAAATGGTGATAACCTGGACGGTTCAATTTCTGCTGCACAAATGGCCATTGTACCCCAACCCGGAAGCAGTGATATATTTTATGTTTTTACCACAGGTTCAATAGAATTGGGTTTTGCAAATGGTTACAGATATTCAGTGGTCAATATGACATTCAATGGAGGGCTCGGTGGAGTAACCTCAAAGAATAATCTATTATGGGCTTCTGCAACAGAAAGAATGGCTACTGTTCGACATGCTAACGGGATCGATGTATGGCTTATTACCAATGATAAATACTCAAATGTTTTCAGATCCTGGCTGATCACCTGCACAGGTATCCAACCTGCTGTTATATCAACTGTTGGTGAGGTTCTCGACGATCATATAGATATGGATGTAGGCACATTGAAAGCCACCCCGGATGGAAGCCGTATCTGTCAAACCCATTTCCCAATTTTTGATGAGTTCAATAACTTTCCCAACTTCTTCCAGCTCTTTGATTTTAATAATGCTACAGGTGTTTTAAGCAATCCATTAAAAATTGAATTCCCTGATGCTCAGTATACCCATTGCACTTTTTCAGCCGACTCAAAAAAATTGTATGTTTCACGACCATACGGGAAAAAGATCGATCAGTTTGATATTAGTCTCCCCGCACCATCTGTTGCTACCTCACAGTTCACCCTTAATACAAATGCCCGTTATTTTGATATACAATTAGCGCCGGATGAACGGATTTATATTTCAAACCCAAATGGAGACATCGGCGTTATTAAATTTCCTAATCTTCAGGGTGCGGCCTGTGGTTTACAAGAGAGGGCTTATCTCCTTTCACCGGGGTCTTCCTATATTGGTCTGCCATCAGTTGTAAATGATATTGTTGCCTTTAATGACCCCAACAATGGCTTTGATTATACTATTGTAGATAGTTGTTCAGGCACAGTTCAATTCTCAGCCCATTCTGCATTCGGCGCACCGGTAAGCTGGGCATGGGATTTTGGTGATGGTACCACTTCTACCCAACAAAACCCTTTACATGTTTTTCCCGATCCGCTCGGTTTATATAAAGTCACTTTGGTAATTAGTTCTGCATCCGTTTGCGGCACAATAACCCGTTCAAAGAATATCATTCCTTCTGGTCTTTCTGAAATAACTGTTGACTTTAATTTCATAAATGTTTGCGATTCCGGTTATGTACGATTTACCAATAAAACAGTGGCGTCACAACCCGGCATCAATTTCTTTTGGGATTTTGGAGATGGGGCTACTTCTACAATGACTGATCCGACCCATACCTATGGAAGTTCAGGCAATTACACAGTAAAGCTCAAAACCAATACAGGGACGCCCTGTCTTGATGATTCGATAAGTTATGATGTTACTGTTAATACACTTTCAATAAGCACCATTCCTGACAGGGTGATCAATTTAGGAGAAACAGTTGTGTTAACGACCAATGGCCCTTCTGATGCTACATATACATGGTCTCCTTCAACCTGGCTGAACGATAACAGCATTCAAAGCCCCATAGCAAAACCAGATGAAGACATTACCTACATAATTACAGCCGTTAACAGTGAGAATTGTAAGAGTGTGGATTCTGTGAAAATAACAGTGATACAACCGGAAGATATTGATGACATTTATATACCGACTGCCTTTACACCCAATAATGATGGTAAAAATGATGTGATCAGACCTTTCCTTCCCCGAAAATATAACCTGGATGAGTATAGCATTTTTAACCGATCAGGTCAGCGGGTATTCACGACTGCCGAAAGAGGTGTTGGATGGAACGGAATGATCGGTGGCCTGGTTCAAAACTCCGATGTATTTGTATGGGTATTAAAAGCAACTGATCCTGATGGAAATAAAATTCTCCGTAAGGGTACACTTATGCTGATCCGTTAGTTATGAGATCCGTTATTGCTATTTTATTTTCTTTCTTTCTGATCCAGGACATCTCCGGGCAAACAGACAGTACATTAAGACTTATATTACCAGATGGTAAAAAACACCAGGTAGGCGTCGCCATCGATATCCCCATCAGCACTTTTTTTAAAACACATTTTGCAGGATTGTCTGCGGGGTATTCCTATAGCAACAAAAGGTTTGGCATCCTACACAAAGTTCCCGCAAAAAGAACCGGGTTTCTGGGCTCTGCAACTATTTCAGTTTACCTGGGCAGAGATGAAAAAGTTGTTACAAGCAGTTATCATTACCCGCTTTATTACCTGTTGACCACTTACGGTGGCATCATTCATCACTTCAGCAATAAAATATTTTTGACTATTGGAGCCGGCCCATCACTGGCTTATTATAATAAAACATTCCGGTTCAACATTGGAGCTGACCTATCTGTGGGTTACCAGCTAAATGAAAAGATCAGTATTAAACCTGGGATTTTGCTGTGGAAGGAAACCATCAGCGACCCGCTTTATGCAGGCACACTGATGGTATCTTATAGTTTTTAGTTTGTAATTCCTTCTAAGGCCATCAGGAATGCATATTGCAACGCTACTTCCTTTAAATAGTCAAACCTTCCGGATGAACCACCATGGCCCGCTGACATATTTGTCTTGAGTAATAACAAATTACTGTCAGTTTTCATGGCTCTTAAGCGGGCCACCCATTTTGCCGGCTCAAAATATTGCACCTGGCTATCATGTAAACCTGTTGTTACTAAAATATTGGGATAAGCTTTCTTTTGAACATTATCATATGGAGAGTATGACTTCATATAATAGTATGATTCCTTATCGGCCGGGTTGCCCCATTCGTCATATTCGTTTGTAGTTAACGGAATGGTTGGATCTGACATGGTTGTCAATACATCTACAAAAGGAACGGCAGCTACTACCCCATTCCAGAGATCCGGAGCCAGGTTTACAATGGCACCCATTAGTAATCCGCCTGCACTGCCACCCATGGCATACAAATGTCCTTTTGAAGTATATTTTTCATCAACCAGGTATTGCCCGCAATCAACAAAATCATTAAAAGTATTGATCTTCTTCATCATCTTTCCATCCTCATACCATTGACGTCCCATTTCCTGCCCGCCCCTGATATGTGCTATAGCATAAATAAATCCACGATTCAATAAGCTCAGTCTGCTGCTGTTGAAACCTGCATCCATACTGGCACCATAAGAACCATAACCATAAAGAAGCAGTGGGGCATTCCCGTTCTTCTTGGTGCCTTTCTTATAAACAATAGAGATAGGAACTTTCACACTATCCCGGGCAGTAGCATAGATCCTCTCAGTTACATAATCATCCTTATCAAAACCTCCCAGCACTTCCTGTTCTTTCATCAATTTCTTTGTATGATCTGCCATATTGTAGTCATACACTGATGATGGAGTCGTGAGTGATGTATAATTATAACGTAATGTTTTTGTATCAAATTCTGCATTTCCGGTAGGATAAGCCGAATAAGCAGGTTCACCAAAATCAAGATAATGTTCCTTCCCATTGTTCACATCCCTGATGCGTATTTGCAAAAGGCCATTCTTTCTTTCGCTTATTACCCAATAGTCCTTAAATACATCGATTCCTTCCAACAGTACATCAGTTCTGTGCGGGATCACTTCTGTCCAGTTCTCCACACCGGTTTTATCTACCGGTGTTTCCATCAACCTGAAATTCTTAGCGTCTTTATTGGTAACGATCAGGAACTTGTCGCCCCAATGATCAAAACTATAAAGCACATCCTTCATTCTTGGCTGAAATACTTTGAAACCTGCATCTGGTTTATCTGCATCAATGATCCGGTGCTCAGCAGACATAGTGGCCCAGGAATAAATATTTATATACTTATCCGATTTGGTCTTATATACACCGATATAATTAGAAGGATCTTTTTCTTCATACACGACCACATCTGCAGAGGAAGCAGAACCTAATTTATGCTTCTTTATTTTTTCTGATAACAGTGTTACCGGGTTCTTTGAGGTATAGAATATGGTTGCGTTATCATTAGCCCATACAGGTCCCCCTTCTGTGTTAGCGATCTCATCAGCCATTATCTCACCCGTTTCAAGATTCTTGATAAAGATCGTATACTGCCTGCGGGATAATTTATCGATCCCATAAGCCAGCATTTTATTATCAGGGCTTATAGCAAACCCGGTAGCAGCAAAATAATCGGAACCCTCTGCCATTTTATCTACATCCAGTAAAATTTCTTCCGGTGCATCTAATGATCCTTTTTTACGGCAATATTTATAATACTGTTTCCCTTCCTCTGTTCTTCTGTAATAATAATAACCGTGACTAAGTACCGGCACAGACTCATCTTTTTCCTTGATCCTTCCTTTCATTTCATCAAACAATTCTTCCTGGAACTTTTTTGTCCCGCTCATCATAGTATCCAGGTACTTATTTTCTGCCTCCAGGTAAGCTACTACATTAGAACTGTCAGGTCCTTTTTTGAAATAATCATTCATCCAGTAATACTCATCCAAACGGGTATCACCATGAGCAGTTAGCTCTGTTACTTTTTTATCAGCCACAGGTGCCGCCACTCCTTCCGGCCACTTTACAGCTTCTCTATCTGGATTTGAATCATTACATGCCATAACGATAAATAGCAGCAAACATACTGCAGAGGAAAGTTTTAAGTACATAACACATTTTTTAAAAGTATTTGAATGTACGAAAACCGGTTTCAATAAAAAAACCCTTTATGACAAAGGGTTTGATCTATGTGTTTCGATAATTATTTTAATCTGCACTCAAGCCGGCCATCATAAATTCCCTGTTCATCCTCGCAATATTTTCAATGGAGATCCCTTTCGGACAAACCGCTTCACAGGCACCGGTATTCGTACAGGCACCAAATCCTTCTTTATCCATTTGTGCCACCATATCCAATGCCCTTGATTTTCTTTCCGGATCACCTTGTGGTAATAAAGCAAGATGAGAGGCTTTGGCTGAAACAAATAGTAAGGCTGAAGAATTTTTACAGGCTGCTACACAAGCTCCGCATCCAATACAAGCTGCCGCTGCAAATGCGGCATCCGCTTTATCTTTTTCTATCGGGGTTGCGTTGGCATCAACAGTTACACCTGTATTTACTGAAATAAATCCACCTGCCTGGATAATACGGTCGAATGCAGAACGATCTACCACTAAATCTTTAATAACAGGGAACGCATTAGCCCGCCACGGTTCTATTACTATTGTATCACCATCATTATAAGCCCTCATGTGTAACTGGCAAACTGTATTATTTTTCCACGGCCCATGCGGACGTCCGTTGATATACATGGAACACATACCACAGATACCTTCCCGGCAGTCATGATCAAAAGCGATAGGGTCTTTTCCATCACGGATCAATTCTTCATTCAGCACATCGATCATTTCGAGGAAAGACATTTCAGAAGAAATATTCTTTACAGGATAAGTTTCAAACCTACCCTTATCAGCGCTATTCTTTTGCCTCCAGACTTTCAACGTAAGATTCATCGTATAATTTTCCATACTTGTACAATTAGTCAATTACTTATATGATCGTTGTGTTGGCTTTACTATTTCAAAAGTCAACTCCTCTTTATGCAACTGCCAGTTGCTATCACCTTTATATTCCCATGCAGCAACATAGCTATAGTTCTCATCATCTCTTTTTGCTTCACCCTCTTCCGTCTGACTTTCCTCTCTGAAATGACCACCGCAACTTTCTTTCCTGTCTAATGCATCCATACACATCAGCTCACCCAGTTCAATAAAATCAGCCACACGGCCTGCTTTATCCAACTCAGGATTCATTTCGCTGATCTCTCCCGGAATTTTTACATCACTCCAAAACTCTTTTTTTAATTGCTGTATCTCGGTGATCGCTTCTTTTAAGCCTTGTTCATTTCTTGCCATACCGCACTTTTCCCACATGATCTTTCCAAGCCTTTTATGAAAACTTTCTACCGTTTGATTTCCTTTTACATTCATCAAAGCATTGATTCGGTCAGCTACATTTTTTTCTGCCTGTTCAAATGCCTCATGAGTAGTAGGAATAGGCTTTGTTGCAATATCATCAGCCAGGTAATTACCCATTGTATACGGGATAACAAAATATCCATCAGCTAGTCCCTGCATCAATGCCGAAGCGCCCAGGCGGTTAGCTCCATGATCACTGAAATTGGCTTCTCCCAGGGAATACAAACCTTTTACCGTAGTCATTAATTCATAATCTACCCAGATGCCACCCATGGTATAATGCACTGCCGGATAAATTCTCATTGGTACCTCATAAGGATTTTCGCCGGTGATCTTCTCATACATATCAAAAAGATTGCCATATTCCTCTTTCACAACTTCTTTACCCAAAGCGATCAAAGTGGCCTCATCAGGATTATGAATACCCTGTTTATTGGCTTCAGCTTTTCCGTATTTATTGATCAGGTTATATTTAAAATCGAGATAAACAGCTTGTTTGGTTGTACCAACACCATAACCTGCATCGCATCTTTCTTTGGCAGCTCTCGAAGCCACATCTCTTGGAACCAGGTTTCCGAATGCCGGATACCTTCTTTCCAGATAATAGTCTCTTTCTTCTTCAGGTATATCGTTAGCTTTTCTTGTATCATCTTTTTGTTTCGGCACCCAGATACGTCCATCATTTCTTAATGACTCAGACATTAATGTCAGCTTGGACTGATGGTCACCGCTAACAGGGATACAGGTAGGATGTATTTGTGTAAAACAAGGATTACCGAAATAAGCACCTTTTTTATGTGCTTTCCATATCGCAGTTACATTACTGCCCATGGCATTGGTAGAAAGATAAAATACATTACCATATCCACCGGTGCAAAGCAACACTGCATGACCAAAATGTCTTTCCAGCTCACCTGTTACAAGATCCCGGCAAATGATACCTCTTGCCTTTCCATCAATGATGACCACATCCAGCATTTCATGCCGGGTAAATTGCTCTACATTTCCAAGTCCCACTTGTCTTTCAAGAGCCTGGTAAGCACCTATCAATAATTGCTGACCAGTTTGGCCAGCCGCATAAAATGTTCTTTTTACCTGTGTACCACCAAAGGAACGGTTATTCAGCAATCCCCCATATTCCCTGGCAAAGGGCACCCCTTGGGCAACACACTGGTCAATAATATTTACACTTACTTCTGCAAGCCTGTGCACATTCGCCTCTCTTGCCCTGTAATCACCTCCTTTTACTGTATCATAGAATAAGCGAAAAACAGAATCGCCATCGTTCTGATAATTTTTGGCAGCGTTGATACCACCCTGTGCAGCAATAGAGTGAGCTCTTCTTGGTGAATCCTGGAAGCAAAATGCTTTTACTTTATAACCCAGTTCGCCCAATGAAGCAGCTGCTGAAGCCCCTGCTAATCCTGTACCTACCACAATTACTTCCAGCTTTCTTTTATTGGCCGGGTTCACCAATTTGCAATGGCCTTTATAGTCTGTCCACTTATCTTCTAATTTTCCGGCGGGAATTTTTGAATCCAGCATAACTCAATGTGATATTTATAAATACTTTTCCCGGGCTTTTACACCCTTGAATTTATTTTAACCATCCGAAATAAAAACTCAACGGCATTAATGCGAATGCTAATGGCACTATAACAGAGAATCCTATTCCAATACAGTTAAGTATTGAGAGGTATCTTTTGTTGGTGACTCCAAAGGTTCTGAAAGCACTTTGAAAACCATGCACCAGGTGCCATGCTAATGAAATACATCCTAATATGTAAACGATCACTATCCATTCCGTCTGGAAAACCTCTTTCATTTCTTCATACAAACTTATTTCCGGCCCTAATAACCAGCCCTGGTTGGAGCGATTGGGTATCCAGAAATGGGAAAGGTGAATGATAAGAAAGATCAGGATCAATGTACCCAGGAGTCCCATACTCCTGCTGTACCATTTACTACCGTTGTTACCCATTGATACAGCATAACCTTTTTTCCTTTTGCTGCGGTTCTGCAGCTCCAACATTAATCCCTGGATGATATGCAATAAGAACCCAATGATCAATCCTACTTCAAGGATACGGGGAATAATATTTGACCCCATAAAATGGGCTCCTTTCTCAAACATTGCTCCGCCATCATTTGCCCAGATACAGGCATTAAGGCCCACATGTACTATCAAAAAAAGAATTAAGAAAAATCCCGTCAATGCCATTACCCACTTTTTCCCGACCGATGAAGTGAAAATTTCAGACCATTTCATAAACATATTCTTGAAGAAAGAAACTGATTTCGGCAAAAATACTACCCGATGACTAAAAAATGACAAAAGTTTTTGCTGCTGTACCAGGTTTAATTGTCATTCCTGATCCGCATTAATATCTCATCGTCTATTTTTCTGTACAAATGGAAGGGCTTATATGTCCGCCAGTTACCCAGTTCCAGGAGTTCTATATAATAATTAAGCTTTGCCTGTTTAAAATCGTACTGCGTCTGCTCGGGCATATTTAAACAAACCACCCACCCATTCTCCTCGCTTAGTTCCTCATGCAATTCTTCATAATAATCCTTACCGTCACTGTGGAAGTTCAAGACATTCTCGCTGATCAGGATGAATTTATGGATCCCTTCATACATGAACTTCTCCAACACCTCCCTTTTCAACTCCATAATATCATTCTCAATAGCATCATTCCACTCCCCGATCAATTCGATCACTGCATATTTTTCATCGTAATCTGCCAGTAATACTTTCAGGTAAAGGGTGCGGCTGCCAAAATCGTCCCACTGCGGATGTATATAATAATTATATACTGCCTGCGAAAATTCAAATTCGGAATATGTTCTTCCATAGAAAGGCGACCGCTGATCTTCTTCGCTGATATAAATATGTCGCCAGTTATAATAGGGTTCAATGTCTTGCATAACAATCTCTTCCCTGCAAATATACGGCAGCAAAAAAGGCTAATATGAAATCAATATTATTTTAGCAGCAAGTCCTTTAATTCTTCGAATCTCGGACTGATAATAGTTGATCTTTTTTCTGACTGCATTATTTCTTTCACTGCAAATGGCAGTTCAACATTGATGCCTGTCGCTTCTTCAACAGCATCCGGAAACTTTACCGGGTGGGCTGTCTCAATAAAATATCCTTTATTACCGGGGTTATCATTCAGCCAGCGCTGAAGGGATAGAAATCCTACGGCACCGTGAGGGTCACAGGTATAATTATACTGGCGAAAAACCTCTTTTATCGTTTGCAGGGTTTCTTCGTCACTTATGGTATATGAAGAAAGCATGGATTCAACATCAGGGAAACGATGATTAAATATTTCAAGGATCCGGACAAAATTGCTGGGATCTCCCACATCCATGGCATTGCTCAATGTAGGTACTGTTTGTTTAGGCTTTAGTACTTCCGTTCTTAAATAATCACTTACCACATCGTTGCTGTTGCATGCAGCAATAAAATGTTTTACGGGTAACGCCGATGACCATGCTAATATTCCGGCACAGATATTTCCAAAATTTCCACTGGGAACTGAAATGACCGGAGGCTTACGCTGATCACCCAACCCGCTTCTCAACCATTGCTTATAAGCAAAGAAATAATAAAACTGCTGCGGCAACCAGCGGGCCACATTAATGGAGTTGGCAGAAGTAAGCCGTAGCTTTTGATTAAGTTCCGTATCTGCAAAAGCCTGTTTCACCATTCGCTGGCAATCATCAAAATTGCCTTTCACTTCCAGGGCATGTATATTCTTACCCAGCGTAGTCAATTGTTTTTCCTGGACCGGACTCACTTTACCTGAAGGATATAAAATGATAACATTAACTCCTTCCACATCATAAAAACCATTGGCAACTGCTCCGCCGGTATCGCCTGATGTAGCTACGAGTATAGTGATATCTTCTGACCGGTCTTTCACAAAATGGCTTAAACACCGGCTCATAAACCTGGCCCCAACATCCTTAAACGCCAATGTGGGTCCATGAAAAAGTTCAAGTGAATAAATATCATCTGTAACTTTTATAAGCGGAATAGGGAAATTGACGGTCTCTGCTACGATCTCAAATAATGACTCTTCCGAAATAGTATCACCGATATAAGGTTTTATCACCCGGAAAGCAATTTCTTCGTTTGCCAGACCCTCGACCTCATTTAACAGCTCTTTTTCGACCTGTGGGATGGCAACCGGGAAAAAGAGGCCTTTGTCATCTGGCTGACCCTTGATCGTTGCTTCTCTGAAATCTATTACCTGTGATTCCCTGTTTGTACTAAAGTATTTCAACTCCTTTATGATTAATAGTTGTTACGTAAGTATGATAATCGATACCTATTCTGTTATACACATCCTTCATTACTGATTCAACCTGTATAGCTGTACTCTCATCCTTGCTTAACATGAATACGGATGGTCCCGAGCCGGATATTCCTCCTCCCAGGGCCCCGGCTTCTAATGAACATTTTTTTACTTCATCGAAACCCGGAATAAGGATACTTCTCACAGGCTCTATGATCACATCTTCCAATGAACGGCTTATCAGATCATGATCCTTTTGTATAAACCCGGTTACCAGGCCTGCAATATTTCCCCATTGTTTTATCGCATCCTTAAGCATTACCTGCTGACGTAGTATTTCCCTGGCATCAGATGTCCGCACTTCAATTTGCGGATGAACTATCGTTACATACAGATCCGGAGCCGGTATAGAAATTATATCCAGCGGATGAATGGAACGGATGAGACTAATACCCCCTTTTATACACGGTGTAATATTATCAGCATGTTTTACGCCGGACGCCAGTTTCTCTCCGTTCATAGCCAATAATACCATTTCGTCAGTTGAGAAAATATTACCCAACAAATGGTTGGCCGCAACTGCTGCTCCGGCAGCACTGGCAGCACTGGAGCCAATACCACTACCCGGCTTTATTTGCTTTTTTATTGTTAAATCAAAACCGATAGGTTGCTGAATTTTTTCCAACACAGATAATAAAACCACACCAGCCACATTCTTCTCAGGGTCTGTAGGTAAGCCAAATTCATCCTCGTTATGAATGATTATACCGGGTTGTTCTGTTAATACCAGGTCCATAATATCATAGGGAGCCGACAGCGCCATTCCCAGGATATCAAATCCACAAACGAGGTTAGCTACAGTAGCAGGACTATGTACCCTTACTTTTTTCATGTTTTAAATTTTGCTGGCCCTGATTATATCTGCAAATACACCACTGGCTGTTACATCAGCCCCGGCACCTGCTCCTTTTATCACCAATGGCTGCTCTTTGTATCGGTCAGTGTAAAATAAAACAACATTGTCTTTCCCATAAAGATGATACAGATCATTTGCAGGATCGATATGTTGTAACCCCACCGAAGCCTCCCCATTATTAAATTCCGCTACAAACTTCAGCTTACAACCTTTTTGTTCAGCTTCTTCAAACAGTTTCCTGAAATGATCCTCCATTTTTGCCATTTCACTATAAAAAACGCCAAGCTCATCGATCATCATTAATGACTCCGGCATAAATGAATTATTACGAACATCATCCATTTCTAAAGTATAACCTGCTTCCCTTGCCAATATGAGTATCTTTCTCATTACATCAGTACCGCCCAGGTCAAGCCTTGGATCTGGTTCAGTATATCCTTCATCCTGCGCCTGCTTAACTATCTCAGCAAACTTTCTTTTGCCATCATAATTATTAAATACAAAATTTAATGTGCCACTTAGCACTGCCTGTATCTTATTAATTCTGTCGCCGCTATGCACAAGATCATTGATAGTAGCAATAACCGGCAAACCGGCGCCCACATTTGTTTCAAAAAGAAACTGGCAACTGTATTCCCTGGCAATATCTTTTAGTTTTTTGTAATTGTGATAGGCTGATGAAGCTGCTACTTTGTTACAGGCAATCACGGAAATGCTTTTTTGCAGAAGCGTACCATACATATCTGCAACAGCATCGCTGGCAGTAATATCAACAAAAATGCTATTGCGTAAATTTCTTTGAATGATCTCATCTGCAAATTGCTGTAAATTGGCCGGCACTCCTGTATCCAGTTGTTCTTTCCAGTTCTGGATAGCAATGCCTTCATCATTTAGTACCATTTTACGGCTGTTACTTAAGCCGATCACCCTTACCTGTAAATGTGATTGTTCCTGCAAAAACTGTAGTTGTTGTTGTAACTGATTAAGCAATTTGGAACCCACATTTCCGACACCAATTATAAAAAGGTTTACCTGTTTGTAAGTTGTTTCAAAAAATTCTTCATGCAATACATTCACAGCTTTACGGGCATCATTAGCAGCAATGACTGCAGAAATATTTTTCTCAGAAGATCCCTGCGCAATGGCCCTGATGTTGACACCGTTTCTACCCATTGCCCCAAACATTCTTCCGCTTACACCGGTGTGATTTTTCATATTCTCACCCACCAGGGCAACAATGGACAACCCTGTTTCCACTTTCAGTGGTTCCACTTTCTGCAGCCTGATCTCATTTGAAAAAGCGGTGTCCACTACCTCCTTTGCCTTTTGTGTGTAATTACTTTCCACACCTACACAAATGGAATGTTCAGATGAACTTTGGGTTATTAGGATCACATTGATCTTTGCATTGCTCAACGCTTCAAATAATCTTTTTGAAAAACCCGGTATGCCGATCATGCCACTTCCTTCCAGGCTGATCAATGAAATATGACCGATCACTGAGATGCCTCGTACGATATTCCCATTAGTTACGGGTAAACTATTGATCACCGTGCCTTCATCTCCAGGCGCAAATGTGTTCTTGATATGAACGGGGATATTTTTGCTCATCACCGGCTGAATGGTAGGTGGGTAAATGACCTTAGCGCCGAAATGTGAAAGCTCCATAGCTTCCTGGTAAGAAATATTCTGAATGATACGGGCATTGTTTGTCAGCCTCGGATCTGCTGTCATCATACCACTTACATCTGTCCATATTTCCAGCACTTTTGCATTGAGCGCTGCCGCCAGGATAGCAGCTGTATAATCAGAACCTCCTCTTCCCAAAGTAGTGGTGATCCCTTCACCGTTCCTGGCGATAAAACCCGGAACAACGATCAATTCACTTTTCTCCTGATCAAAGTATTGATGGATATTATTATCTGTTTGTACAACATCTACTTCAGCTGTTGTATAAGATGAATCGGTAGTAATAAGTTCTCTGGCATCTTTCCAGGCAGCCGGTATATTTTCTGCATTCATTGCTTCTGCGATGATGCGTGACGATAACCATTCCCCATAAGCGCTGATCCTGTCTTTTGACCGGGCGGTCAACTCTCCCAACATATAGATACCATTACAGGTGTCTTCTATCTCATTAGATGATTTTTTTACAAGACTCAACAACCTGCTTTGTTGCGCCACGGGTATTAATTGCTTTACCAATTCCAGGTGCCGCTGTTCCACCAGTTGCAATTTTTCTTTATAAGTATCATCGGCATTTGCAGCAAGCTGAGCTGATCCCAGTAAAAGATCAGTAACCCCTCCCATGGCTGAAACCACCACTACCGTTTTGTCTTTGGTCATAGCCTCCCTGACAATCGATATCACTTTCCTGATATTTTCCGCATCTGCAACTGAACTGCCTCCGAATTTTAAAACCTGCATTGTTTGTGTTTGAATAAATGAATAATGAAAAGACCTTCCTGATCTTATAGCAATATGCCCATGTAGTGGTATGAAAATGTACAACCCTTAACGGGTTGTTGTAATAGTTGTAGTAGTTGTACTAACAACAAAAGAGAAAGTAATATGTGAAGACTGTTGTATCACTGCTTTATATACATGCAATATATGGAGAACTAACTTACCCCACAACTGAATCAGCCGCTTTTTTTACGCTGCCATGCTTTAACAAGAGTTCTTTTGCCGATTCGTAATCGGCAATACCTGTTTTTTCCATCAGCATTTTCACTCCCCTGTCAATCAACTTATCGTTCGTTAGTTGCATATTCACCATGCGGTTATCTTCTACCCTTCCGAGCTTGATCATCACAGTTGTAGAGATCATGTTCAATACCAGTTTTTGCGCTGTTCCTGCCTTCATCCTGGTACTTCCTGTCACAATTTCCGGACCTGTAACTACTTCAATCGGGTAATCGGCTACTTTGCTGATAGGAGAATCTGGATTACAGGAAATGCTGCCGGTGATGATACCATGAACCTTACATTGATTTAATGCTGCTATTACATAAGGAGTAGTTCCGCTGGCAGTAATGCCAATGACCACATCTTTTTGGCTGATACCATTTGACTGAAGATCCTTCCAGCCTTGTTCTGTATCATCCTCAGCATTTTCAATTGCTGCTGTCATGGCTTTTTCGCCGCCCGCAATAATACCGGTGACCAATTGCCGTGATACGCCAAAAGTAGGCGGCCATTCACTGGCATCAAGTATGCCTAATCTTCCGCTTGTCCCGGCGCCAATGTAAAATAATCTTCCACCCATCAATATTCTATCGGTTATCGCCTCTGTTATTTCTTCTATTTGCGAAAGTGACTTTTTAATGGCAACAGGCACAAGTGCATCTTCGTCATTGATGTGTTGTAATATTTCTCCGATCTTTAAGTCTTCCAGATGTCGATACGGTCCGGGTAATTCAGTGATCTTTTCAAAAGCCATAATGGCATTTTTATTGGTGATATTCAATAAGTCCTATCATTGGGTTTTGCGTTACGCTGCCTATTTCAAACTCATAACTATTGCAAAGTTCTTTAATAACATCACTAAATCCAAAACTGACGCCTCCCGTAAAATGTACCGGCACTTTCCATATCTCATTGTACTTGCAAAGGTGATAAAAGAAGAAATCATTTATACCATCCTCCAAAATATTCTCGATCATATAGTGGCCGCGGTTTTCTGCAAGAAAACGGGCATAGCTGGCCAGGTAGCGGTTGGGTAATGGTTTTTTATATACACTTTCCAATATCTCTGCCGGTGTGGTTGTAAAACTGGCATCAAACCTGGCCCTCAATTCTTCATCAAAAGTGTTGTACAAATAATGTTGGATCACTTTTTTGCCGAGATAGGCCCCGCTGCCTTCATCTCCCAGCACATAACCCAATCCGGGGCTGTTCTTAACGATCTTCTTTCCATCAAAATAACAGGAGTTGGAGCCTGTTCCAAGGATACAGGCTATACCTTTCTCCTTTCCGCAAAGCGACCTGGCTGCCGCCATCAGGTCATGGGTCACTTCTATTTTGGGCGCATTCAATGCTTTTTTCAATGCTTTTTTAACTGATCGGATATTGTCTGGGTTGGCACAACCGGTACCATAATAATATATCTCATCAACCTGTGTTTTCTTTATTACAGGTTTTAGCTCTTTTTCAAGTAGATCTGCTATTTGATCCGTATCCAGGAAATAAGGGCTGATCCCCTGGGTGAAGATCGTTTGCCTTCGGTTTCCCTTAAGAAGACACCATTCTGTTTTTGTAGCGCCGCTGTCTGCAATTAATTTGACCACTGGCATATCCCATTCATTTGCGGTTATATAACTGTATAGTCTTTCAGTGAACTATTAACTTTTCTCTATTTTGCATCAAATTAAGCAATAAAGGATTATGATGGGCAATAAAAAGCTGCAGGTTTGGCTTCCGTTGATTTTTTCTATTGTAATGGTCGCAGGTATGTTTTTGGGTTATCAGTTAAATAGCCGCGGCGGCAATGGCCGTGGGTTCTTTGCAGCCGATAAAAGAGGCGCTTTGCAGGAAGTAGTTGACCTGATCCAGTTAAGATATGTTGATTCCGTACAAATGGACTCCCTCGAAGGAAAGGCGATCCGGGAAATGATAAATGAACTCGACCCTCATTCAGTTTATTTTCCTCCTGTTGACCTGGCAGCTGCCAATGAAGAACTGGAAGGCAGTTTTGATGGTATCGGTGTTGAATTCAATGTATTTAATGACACAGTAAATGTTGTTTACGTTATCCCCAACGGACCAAGCGATAAAGCCGGTCTGCAGATCGGAGATAAGATCATTACGGTGAATGATTCCGCATTGGTAAGAAAAGATCTTTCCAGCGATTTGATCAAAAAATTTATTAAAGGGCCCAGTGGATCTGAGGTAGCACTAAAGGTCATGCGGGACAAACAAATGAAAACAGTGAGTGTGACCCGGGGAACTATTCCCGTTTCATCGATCGATGCTGCCTATATGATCACAAATAACATCGGCTACCTGAAACTGAACAAGTTTTCCAAAACCAGTTATGAAGAGTTTATGGCTTCGATGGAAGCTTTGAAGAAAAAAGGGATGCAACATCTTGTATTTGACCTACGGGGAAATGGTGGCGGCCTGATGGATGAAGCAGTTGATATGGCCGATGAGTTTTTAGACGGTGATAAACTGATCGTTTACACACAAGGTGTAAACAGTAAAAAAAGAGAATACCGCTGCAAAAGGCCGGGCATTATGGAAGAAGGCAAAGTGGTTGTGCTGGTGGATGAACTTTCCGCCAGTGCAAGTGAAGTATTGGCCGGTGCCTTACAGGACTGGTGCCGGGCCACTATTGTGGGCAGAAGAACATTTGGCAAAGGATTGGTGCAGGAACAATATCCCCTGAGTGATGGTTCTGCTGTTCGCCTTACTGTAGCAAGATATTATACGCCTTTGGGCCGAAGCATTCAGCGTTCATATGAAAAAGGAAAGAAAGTATATATGGATGAGCTATGGGATCGTTTCAGCAATGGCGAAATGTTATCTGCTGATTCCCTGAAAGCAAAAAATAATGGAAAACAATACACTAACTCATGTAATGATACTTTATATGGTGGCGACGGCATCTCCCCGGATGTTTTTGTTCCCTATGATACAAGTCGTGCTATCCGTAAAACCTTTAGCCTGATCAGTCATGGAGGATTTGGTAGTTATGTTTATAATTACTACCTGGGACATAAAGCAAAGTTTGATCAGTATAAATCTGTAAAAGAATACCTCAAAGATTACAGTAATAATAATGAGTTATGGGATGGCCTGCTAAAAAGTCTCGCCGGTGATACCACTGGCTTTATAAAAGCCACTCCTACAGAAAAAGCTATCATTGAGCTTAGATTAAAAGCGTCTTTGGCAAGATATAAATGGAGAGATTCTGGTTTTTATGAAGTACTGAGCAGTGACGATAATGTTATCACAAAAGCAACAGAACTGATCAGCCAATAAAAAAGGCAACCCTTTGCGGATTGCCTTTACCTTCATAAGAAGCCGGTTAGATCTTATCTTTATTTTCATCCCACCATTTCTTTTCCATTCTGTAGGAACCAAAAAGTCCCAGGCCACCGCCAATGGCGATCAAGGAAAAATAGATGGGCACATTTCTTCCATCATGATCATAGGAACCTCCCGGGTTGTTCAAAACATAATTATCCAATAAATAAGCCAGGAACAATCCCATACCAGCACCAATTAATAATAAAGCCCATTTCAGGTTTTTATAGGGTGCGGGACGGTTGGCAAATTCTTTCGGGTTCATCCCCTTTTCTATCATAGCAAGGTTTTGCCTTGTTTTCAGGTAAACAATGCCAAATATCATTGCAAAACCTCCGGCAAACAGGACAATTGGTACTAAAACTTCTCCTCCGTGCATAAATTCAGTTTTATTGTTTGAATAATTTTGTTTGTGTTTGCTCTTTATGACATCACCTGTTAAGAACAGGTTACAGCCAGAAAAGAACTTTTTTTGATCGCTAACAATGTTTAAGACTCCGGCTTAAAAGCACAGGTTACAGCTTGCCATTCAAAAAAAGGAAGATCTATTGAATATATTGAATTACTGTACTTTGTACCTGTAACCTTAGTGACCAACCCGTAGTCTTACCTCCAGATGTCTGCCGGATTTAATGATAATGAGATCATTAGCAATGTGCTAAAGGGTAACCAGGCTGCTTACGCCGAACTGGTGGAAAAGTACAGCAGCTATGTATTCAGCCTGTGTATCAAAGTGGTGAGATCAAGGGAAGATGCAGAAGAAATAGCACAGGATGTGTTTGTAAAAGCATATAAATACCTGGCTGATTTTAAGGGCAATTCTAAATTCTCCACCTGGCTTTATACCATTGCTAATAATACTGCGATCAGCTTTTTGAGAAAAAGAAAGCTGAATGTAGCATCATTGGATAATGAAAAGGTATTTGAAACTGCTGATATGAATGCAGGGCATAACCAGGTGATAATGGCAGAACAGAAATCAAAAGCAAATATGGTGACAAAAGCCATAAATATGCTTAATCCCGATGATGCCGCTATCATTAACCTGTTTTATAAAGGAGAGCAGACCCTTGAAGAGATCGCTATGATCCTGGGAATAGAAACTAATACAGCAAAAGTGAGATTGCACAGGGCCAGGACAAGATTAAAAGAAAAGATGGAAACTTATTTTTCACATGAAGTAAAAGATTTAAATTAACAATCATGGATACTAACCGTAATATGGAGGAACGTTTGTGGGAGTATATTGACGGTCTTTCCTCAGCAGAAGAAAAAACACTGATCGAAAACCTGTTGCAGACACAACAGGAGTGGGAAAAAAAATACAATGAGCTGCTGGAAGTAAATAGTTTACTTACATCGGCAGAGCTGGATGCCCCTTCTATGCGTTTTACCAAAAATGTAATGGAAGAAATTGCCAAACAGCATATTGCCCCTGCTACAAAATCCTATATCAATAAGAACATCATCTGGGGTATCGGTATCTTTTTCATTTCCTTAATAGTATCGGCGCTTATATATGGTTTCAGTCAAATGGATTGGAGCAGCGGTGGATCCAATACAATTGCTGATAACCTGCAAAAGGTAGACTTCAGTAAAATTTTTAATAACACATGGGTGAATGCTTTTTTTGTAGTGAATATTATACTGGGATTATTTTTACTGGATGCTTATCTCAGCAACAAGAAAAAGAAATTCCGCAAAGAAGCTTGATGATAAAATATCATTGAGTCCGGCGCCCCTCTCTGACAATACGTCCTGAGGGGCTTTTTTATTCAACCCTCCCCTGCAATTATTGTACTTTTGCCAAAATTTAGCTTGCAATGGATATCAAGAATAACATACTTGAAACGATCGGTAATACCCCTCTGATAAAACTGAATAAACTCACCAAAGATTTCCCCTGCATGGTGTTGGCCAAAGTGGATTATTTCAACCCCGGTAATTCCATTAAAGACCGCATGGCCCTTAAAATGGTTGAAGTGGCAGAACAGGAAGGTAAACTGAAACCAGGCGGAACGATCATTGAAGGCACCAGTGGCAATACTGGTATGGGACTGGCACTGGCAGCTATTGTTAAGGGATATAAATGTGTTTTTGTAACCACTGATAAGCAATCCAAAGAAAAAGCAGATATGCTAAAGGCTGTTGGCGCCGAAGTGATCGTATGCCCAACAAACGTAGCGCCTGAAGATCCTAAAAGTTATTATAGTGTGGCAGCAAGGCTGGCTAAAGAGATCCCCAACTCCTGTCACATGAACCAGTATGATAACCTCGCCAACCGGCAGGCACATTATGAAACCACCGGCCCGGAGATATGGGAACAAACGGATGGAAAAATAACCCACCTTGTTTGCACTGCCGGAACTGGCGGCACTATCACCGGAACTGCTATGTATCTGAAAGAGAAGAACCCGAATATACAGGTATGGGCCATTGATGTGTATGGATCATTGCTTACCAAATATTATCGTACTGGTGAAGTGGATATGACCGAAGTATATCCTTATATCAGTGAAGGCTTTGGCGAAGACTTTGTACCTAAGAACTATGACATGAGTGTGATCGATCATTTTGAGCAGGTAACAGATAAGGATGGAGCCATAATGGCAAGAAGGCTTGCCAAAGACGAAGGCATTTTTTGCGGATACAGTGCCGGTAGTTGCCTGCAGGGATTGATGCAATTAAAAAGCAAGCTGAAAAAAGATGATGTGGTAGTTTGCATCCTGCATGATCATGGTAGCCGCTATGTAGGTAAGATATATAACGACCAATGGATGATAGAAAGAGGATTCCTGGATGTTAAAACATTCAAAGATGTGGTAAGTGCCCGGGGAGCCAAAAGATTGATCACTCTTGAGCCTACACAGACAGTTTCCGACGCTGTGGAGCTGATGAAGAAATATGACATCGAACAGATTCCTGTAATGAACGGCAGCGGACCCGTTGGGGCCATCAGTGAAAGCGGACTTTTTCAAAAGATCTTCAACAATCCTGAAATAAAGAATGCAAAAGTGGAAGAAGTAATAGAACCTGCTTTTCCATTGGTAGCTTATGACACCCCGGTTGAAAAACTGCGCAACCTGATCAACCGGGAAAACGGTGCTGTGCTGGCAAAAGATGAGGCCGGCAGCTATCATATTGTCACCAAATATGACGTCATCCAGGCGCTGGGGAACTAGGAAACAATAAATTTTGATCCGGGTTTTAAGCAAATTTGATTTTCGATTGAAAATTCAGATAAATTATATAATTAACTAATAGTCAGTTATTTTCATCTTTATTTAATTATATTTTCACCCCCTCCACAGAACTGCATTCGTAGATCTACTATTGAATTCCTTGTTAATCCCGCAATCCAAGTGTGGGCAGATTTACGTTTATTATGATGAAAACCGACGTATAAAAACAAGGTTATTTTGCTCTATTATCTTAATGGATCGCCAATTATTTTTGTCCTACCAATTATCCAATATCTGTATCTGAAAACCAAATCCGAATCCAAAAAACCAAGATCCAGATCCCTAGAAAGACTAGTTACCAGTTCCTTGAAAAATCATCCAAATCCAACATCCTGACCCGATTTATTTCGGGAGTGAAAACCGACATCCAATCCTGAAAAACCGACCCTGATGTCACCGTGTCCAAATCCTTGAAAAGATTAAACAATCCGGAACCCTCCTGCTAAACTTGTTTAGCAGGAGGCGCGGTGATTCTCCCTTTAATTTTCCCTTTTTTTATTGACTAAGTTTGCCAGCATAAGGCATGCTATTTACTGACCAAACCGGCCAAACAATCGATTTGCCCGCTATTCCCAGGCGGATCATCTCCCTTGTACCTTCCCAGACGGAATTATTGGCCGACCTCGGCCTTGACAAAGAAGTAACAGGCATCACCAAATTCTGTGTACACCCCAAAGAATGGTTTCACAATAAAACAAGAATAGGCGGCACCAAACAGTTACATGTTGAAAAGATCAAAGAACTACAGCCAGACCTTATTATCGCCAATAAAGAAGAAAATGTAAAAGAGCAGATCGAAGAACTCTCGACTCATTTTCCCGTATGGACCAGTGATGTAAATGACCTTGCTA
The DNA here is from genome assembly GCA_020636575.1 of Chitinophagales bacterium. Lineage (GTDB taxonomy): Bacteria > Bacteroidota > Bacteroidia > Chitinophagales > Chitinophagaceae > JJ008. The sequence goes on along the minus strand of JACJXP010000004.1, from coordinate 5,464 downwards.
GTGCTTACCAGGTGATGCAACAGATCGGCATGATGACAAACAAAGAAGCCAAAGCCAATAAGATCATTGCTGAAATTAAACATCAGTTTCAGAGACTAACGACTCCAGACTATCGACTAAGGACTGCGTACTTAATCTGGCAAAAACCATATATGACCATCGGTAGTGATACTTTTATTCACTCTATGCTTCATGTAGCGGGATTCAACAACATCTTTGCTGATCAACAACGTTATCCTGAAATAAGTATGGAAGAAATAAAATCTGTTGATCCTGAGATTCTGCTACTTCCATCTGAACCTTTTCCATTTAAAGAAATACATGCATCTGAATTACAGAAACAATTACCGAATACAAAGATCATACTGGTGGATGGTGAACTGTTTAGCTGGTATGGCAGCCGTTTATTAAAAGCGCCTGCATATTTTGAACATCTACAAAAAGAGATCAATAACTTTAAGCTGTGAATTTCTCTGCTCCACATAATTACGAACACATTAAACCCTCCCGGAAAAAACCGATGTACCCGGTTACACCAGGGCTACGGCAGTATCTGAAAAAACATGGTAGAGAAGTTAATCTCCCCATTGCTTACCATGATCTGTTGAACTATACATGGTCAGTCCCTATTAAAGACAAGGACGGTAAGGATACACTCTGGGAAAAGACTTCTTATGACAGTCACGACTGGAATTTTATAAGAGAAGGATTAGTAAAAACCTATGCCATCCTGAAAACAGAAGGCGACCTGCGCTATACCCGTCACCTGGATGTGGCAAGGATAGACTATTGCACATTCGGCAACTCCAACCCTTTCCGCATACGCATCGTTAATAAGTTCAATGATAATTACGATCACTATTATATCAAGATCGCAGATGCTTCCCGTATTTATGGATTAGAGCTGGAACATATCCTCTCCCCTAACCGCATTACTTTTTTAACCTGTAAGGATACATTGGTGGAAGAACATATTCCCGGCATTCCCGGTGATATATTTATCGAAACAATGCTGGATGCACCGGAAACCAATGCCATCAGGCTGGCCAAAGAGTTTGTAAAATTCAATGAACGATGTTTTGTGCGGCTGTTGGGTGATATGCGCAGCTACAATTTTGTGATCGATATTACTCCGGATATTGAAGGCTACCAGTACCGCATCCGCTGTATTGATTTTGACCAGCAATCATACGAAGGAAGAAAAAGCCTTTACCTCCCCCAGTTCTTTAAAGAGAATATTGCATTTGTTCAGTTAGCATTGAACAACCTGAATGCAGAATCAATAGAACAATACCGTTTTGAAGAACGGACATTGATCGCTTTGCGGCTCACCGCCTCCCGCTATCGCATCAAGGATCTGCTGGACATTATGACGACTGATACTATCTCCACACCGGAAAAGATCAGCCAGTTGAAATCAGAACTAAATGAATACCTGCAGACAAAAGTTTTTTCCAAATGCAACACCATGGGCGATGTTGTAAAAACAACCCTCAAACAAACCCTGCGTAAAAGCCTGGTACTGGTGCAAAAAACTCCCGGAAAGGAGCATGACTAAACACAACTGAATTCTAACACCTGTTCGTTGCAGCAAAAAAATAATTCCTCTATATTCGCCAACCATTAACGGTTGATTGCCTGCTAACTGATTTCACTCATCACTAAAAACAACGATTCATGAGTAAGTACAAAGCCGGAGTGCTTTATGGCGAAGAATTAGCTGCCCTTTTACAGGATGCAAAAGATAACCAGTTTGCCCTGCCTGCCGTTAATACCATTGGCACCAACAGCATTAATGCCACATTGGAAACGGCTGCCAAAGTAAACTCCCCTGTTATTATTCAATTCTCCAATGGCGGTGCACAGTTTATTGCCGGTAAGGGAATGCCAAATGATAATCTGCAGGCCAATATTTCCGGTGGCGTTTCCGGCGCCCTGCATATACATAATGTTGCCAAATATTATGGCGTACCTGTAGTATTGCATACTGACCATGCTGCTAAAAAATGGTTGCCCTGGATTAGCGGATTGATCGATGCCGGTGAGCAATACAAAAAAGAAAAAGGTCAGCCTTTGTTCAGCTCTCACATGCTTGACCTGAGTGAAGAATCCATTGAAGAAAATATTCAGACCTCTGTTGAATTTTATAAAAGAATGCATCCGCTGGGTATGGCCATCGAAATTGAACTGGGCGTTACCGGTGGTGAAGAAGATGGAGTGGACAACAGCGAAGTAGAAAATTCAAAACTCTATACACAGCCTGAAGATGTGGCTTATGCCTATAAAGAACTAAGCAAAGTGGGTTCACTATTTACAGTGGCTGCTGCCTTTGGTAATGTGCATGGGGTATATAAGCCGGGTAATGTGGAGCTACGTCCTGAGATATTGCACAACAGCCAGGTATATATTGAAAAAGAACTGGGTACAGGTCCAAAGCCTGTTTATTTTGTTTTCCATGGTGGCAGTGGCTCACCACAACACCAGATCAGGGAAGCCATTGGATACGGCGCTATTAAAATGAATATTGATACCGACCTGCAATGGGCTTTCTGGGAAGGTGTACTGAATAATTATAAAAAGAGTGAAGGCTACCTGCAGGCACAACTGGGCAATCCTGAAGGAGATGATAAACCCAATAAAAAATATTACGATCCCCGTGTATGGTTACGCAAGGGCGAAGAATCTTTCAGCAAAAGGCTGGAAGTTGCTTTTGAAGACCTGAACTGCATCAACCGTAACAGTTAAGTAGATCGCTTTTACCAATACCAACTGCAAAGGGATACAGGCAACTGTATCCCTTTTTTGTTTGTGGTCAATAAAAAACCAGGGTAGCCTGTATCGGACTCAGCGTGACAAACTCCTTGTAATTGAAAAAGCTTCTTTGCATTCAAACCAGCAAAAAATCTGAAGTCCCTACCTTTGCTGCTAACAACTGTTAGCTAATCAAAAACCTTAAAAATATGCCTGCCAAGAACAACATTACTGATCTGCTCGGCGATAAAGCCGAATACCTGCTCAACCATGAATGCAAGACCATTGATAGATCACAATTGCACCTGCCCGGAAAGGATTTTATAGATCGCATATGGGGGCTTAGCGACCGTAACCCGCAGGTGATGCGTAACCTGCAGGCCATGTATAACAATGGCCGTCTTGCCGGAACCGGTTATTTATCTATCCTGCCGGTTGACCAGGGAATTGAACATAGCGCCGGGGCATCCTTTGCCAAAAACCCTATTTATTTTGATCCGGAGAATATCATTAAACTGGCAATGGAAGGCGGTTGCAATGCCGTAGCCACTACCTATGGCGGACTGGGCATGATGGCCCGCAAGTATGCACATAAGATCCCATTCATTGTTAAAATCAATCATAACGAGTTCCTCACCTACCCCAATAAATTTGACCAGGTGATGTTTACTTCCATAAAAGCCAGCTGGAACCTGGGTGCTGCTGCAGTAGGCGCCACTATTTATTTTGGCAGCGAAGAATCCACAAGGCAGATACAGGAAGTAACCAAAGCATTTGAAATGGCGCATGAACTGGGTATGGCAACCATCCTTTGGTGCTATCTGCGAAATCCTGCTTTTAAAACAAAAGAAAAAGACTTTCATGTGTCTGCCGATCTTACCGGGCAGGCCAACCACCTGGGAGTAACTATAGAAGCCGATATCATTAAACAGAAATTACCGGAGAACAATGGGGGTTACCTTGCTCTGAACAGCAAGGAATCTCCTTATGGTAAAAATGATAAACGCATTTATGATGAGCTGACCACTGACCATCCTATAGATCTTTGCCGCTACCAGGTGGCCAATTGCTATATGGGCCGGGCGGGATTGATCAATAGCGGCGGCGCCTCTTCTGGTGCCAGTGATATGGCTGAAGCGGTGACCACAGCCGTGGTAAATAAAAGAGCCGGCGGAATGGGACTCATTAGTGGCAGAAAAGCTTTTCAGCGGCCGATGAAAGAAGGCATTGGAATACTGAATGCCATACAGGATGTGTATTTGGATAAGAAGATCACTGTTGCCTAAAACAAATAATGCATTTGTTAAATTTGAGTATGCGTATTCAAATAAGGCTATCTGTTGATCAACATTATGGTGAGGAAAGGTTATTTGCCGATTTCCCTTACAACAAGGAGTTGATTTCAATTCTCAAATCAATACCAGGATGCCGATGGAGCCAGTCCAAAAAAAAGTGGCATTTTTTTCCAAGTATGCAGGCGGTGGAATGGCTAGAGGAAAAAACAAAGGGGATTTGCTTAGTTGACTCTTCGGGTTTCAGGCAATACCTGGAACAAAAACAAAAGAAATCTGTCACGAATCGCCTGGTAATTCTTGAAAAAAATACGCAGGATGCGCTGATGCATTTTCAGAGATGGTTACAGCAAAAAAGGTATAGCCCACAAACCATCAAAAACTATATGAATTGCCTGTACCAGTTTTTTACTTTTTATTCCAAAAAGCCGTTTGCTGCCATTACTGTTGAGGATGTTGAAAACTTTAACTACAGCCAAATAATTGGCAAAGGTATGTCTGTATCCTTTCAACAGATAATGGTAGGCGCCATAAAATTATTCTACAAACGACTACAGGGGACTGCTATGAACTTAGAAAAACTTCAAAGGCCACATAAGGAAAGCAGATTGCCGGAAGTGCTGAGCAAAGAGGAAGTACAAAATATCATTGGAGCCACCAACAATTTGAAACATAAGGCAATGTTAAGTCTTATTTATGCCTGCGGATTAAGAAGAAGTGAAATCATTAACCTACGGGTTAAGGACTTAGACAGTAACAGGAAACTAATCAGGATTGAGCAGGCTAAAGGGAAAAAAGATCGTTATGTTACTTTTAGCCCTAAACTCAGAAACCTACTAGCTGACTATTATAAACAGTACAAACCTGAGGAGTTTTTGTTTGAAGGCCAGTTTGGGAGACAATATGCTCCCAGCAGTTTAGCACAGGTGTTGCAAATGTGTGCAACAAAAGCAGATATAAAGAAAAAAATAACCTTACATACATTGCGGCATAGTTATGCAACTCATTTGTTGGAATCAGGTACCGATATCAGGTATATACAGGAATTGTTAGGTCATAACAGCCCTAAAACAACCATGATCTATACACATGTAAGTAGTAAAAAACTAAGTGAAATAATAAGCCCCTTTGATGATTTAAAGCTATGATTGAAAAAAATAACCACGCATCGCATACGTTGTTATACCCCCAATATGGCGGTATAACAACGCAAAAGGGTTAAATTTACAGAGGTATAAACAAGTTGGCTGCTATACAAAACCATCACTCTATGCAAAAAGTAATTACGACATTTCTACTCTGTTTCATTTTGGCATCTTCTTTCGGACAGACACAGAAAAAAATATCAACCTACTTATTGACACAATTCAATGCAACAATGTCTGACGTTACAAAAGGGAACAATCCGTGGGGTGTGGGGC
>JACJXP010000003.1 GCA_020636575.1 Chitinophagales bacterium | reverse complement strand
CTGGTTAGCCACTCCGAGTCCGCTGTACACAGGGCAAGGTAGTGAGACTCGGCTGGGAAATAATTGGAATTCTTATGAGGAGATTCTTGGAGAAGATTAGGAAGGAAAATAAACATGTGTCTATTATGAAAGTAGTATTTCACGCCATTGTCTTTTTTCTTTTGGTTTGTGTCATTTCCTGTAACACTAAAGATTACAATAGATTACTCAGGAAAAAGCATGGAGATTATTATATAGAAGCCCACTACATTGATGAAGACAGAATTGATGGATTGGCTAAGTACTACGATGAGGAAGGTCAGTTGATCTCTGAAGCAGAGTATAAGTTGGGGCTCAAATACGGACCAGCATGCAATTTTTATTCTTCCGGAAAAAAGAGAGACTCTATGTATTTTGTTAATGGGTTACCTCATGGAAGAGCATTCGCTTTTGACAGTAGCGGTAAAGTTTTATCTATGTTGACAAGTTATTATGGTGTGGCAATGGGGGATAATATAGAATATAATGACGGGAGTCCTATTAAGTATATATTCAATGGTTTCTATTCTAATACCATAATGGCTTGTCAATATGATACAATTGGGAGATGCAAGCTAAATTTCATTGACCTTAATCCTGTATCAAACGTTGTTTATAACGAAACTGATTCTTTATTAAGTGTTAAGTTCTACTTACCTCAACCTCCGCTGATGAATGTGTCATTTAATATTGGATTATTAGATGCCGATGACAAAATTGATACTCAAACAGAGATATCAGTAAACGAAAGAATATTTCTTGACACTCTTTTGCAAAAACCACCAGTTGATAAGAATTATTATTTATCTGCCAAGCTAAATACCATAGATAGTTCTATCAATAAATTATTCATATATAAAATTGAATGGTAAGTTTTAATGGAAGCTTATTTTATATTTCCTATCGTGTTCATATACAAGAACCAGAATAATTAACTTCATATATGCCTATCCGCCTTGCCAAACCAACTGATGCTTCCGCTATCCTCTCTATTTATGCACCTTATATAGAAAACACTTCTTTAACGTTTGAGCTGGAAGTCCCGACAGAACAGGAGTTTGCTGACAGAATTACACACTATTTACATACATGGCCCTGGCTGGTGTTTGAAAAGAATGGGGTTATTGGCGGGTATGCTTATGCATCGCTATACCGGGAAAGAAAAGGATACCAGTGGTGCTGCGAATGTTCTATTTATATATTAGATGAGTATAAAGGAACCGGAATGGCTAAAATACTCTACGAAACCCTGTTTGCAATTTTAGAAAAGCAAGGCTACCGAAATGTATATGCTGTCATCAACCTGCCGAATGATACCAGTGTGACTTTTCATGAAAAATGTGGGTTTACCTGGTTTGCGAATTATGAAAATGTAGGCTTCAAATTAGGGAAATGGAAAACAGTAGGCTGGTGGCAGTTAAGACTCAACTCATTTGATGATGATCCTGAACCACCTGTTCCTTTTTCAGAAATGGATCAGCAATTTGTTAGTGAATTGCTTTTGGAGCAATCTGCTAAGTTGAAAGTGTGAGTTTTGTAATTTATTCCTCCCCCTGTTTTGCTTTGCAAAACTTCCTCTTCCCGACGTCCTTCGCTCCACTCAGGAGTCGGGATCATGACCAGCGGGGGGATATCGAAGGCTCTGTTTTTGAAACTAATTATGATTTAGCCAATTTCTCCAGTTCTGGTTGCTCTACTCTTCCGGGATATTCCAGTAAAGCTTTTTCTAAGCAATCCATGGCTGCATTAATAGCATCCAGGTTCAGCACATAGGCCAATCTAACTTCATTAAGGCCTAAACCGGCTGTTCCATAAAAACCAGTTGCCGGGGCCATCATTACCGTTTCATTATTGTAACTGAAACTTTCCAGCATCCATTGACAGAATTTATCTGAATCGTCAATAGGGAGGCGGGCCATAGCATAGAATGCACCTCCGGGATTAGGACAAAAAACTCCTGGCATTTTATTTAACCTGTTTACCAGCAGGTTCCTTCTTTTCAGGTATTCAGCTTTAGGGGCATCAAAAAAATTATCAGGTAGGTCAACCGCTGCCTCACCCATGATCTGGGCCAGCCCCGGAGGGCTAAGTCTTGCCTGGGCAAATTTCATGGCTGCTTCATAAACTGTTTTATTCTTTGTAACAAATGCACCCAACCTGGCTCCGCAGGCACTGTAGCGTTTGGAGATAGTATCCATCAGCACTACATTTTCTTCCAGCCCTTCCAAATGCATGGCGCTGATATATTCACCATCATAACAAAACTCACGGTATGCTTCGTCGCTAAAGAGATAAAGCTTTTTGTTGATACATATTTCTTTCAAAGCCTCCATTTCTTCCCGGCTGTATAAGTACCCTGTGGGATTATTAGGACTGCAAATGATGATGGCCCTTGTTTTTTGAGTGATCACTTTTTCAAAGTCGGCGATTGGGGGCAGGGCAAACCCTGTTTCAATGGAAGAAGTGATAGGAACTACTTTTACTCCTGCAGCACAGGCAAAACCATTATAGTTGGCATAAAAAGGTTCCGGAATGATCACTTCATCACCGGGGTTAAGACAGGTAAAAAAGCCAAACATGATAGCTTCACTTCCCCCGGCTGTAATGATGATCTCGTCCTTGGTTACATTAATGCCGTTCCTTTTATAGTATTCCACCAACTTTTTACGGTAGCTCTCGTTTCCGGCACTATGGCTGTATTCAAGTACTTTGATATCAGCATGACGAACAGCATCCAGGATGGCAGGTGGCGTTTCAATATCAGGCTGCCCGATATTCAGATGATAAACTTTTGTTCCTCTCTTTTTAGCATCTTCTGCGTATGGTACCAGTTTGCGGATAGGTGATGCCGGCATCAGTTCTCCGCGGAGTGAGATCGTTAACATGCTTCAAAGGTAAGGACTGAACCCGAATGCATACCTCTCTATATGCCAGGCATAGCTTAAGCATCTATTATATTCAGACAGCCTGAAATTAAACGCAGCCAATTCCTTTTTTCCAGGTTACATGGCCTTTAAAACCGGTTCTTTTAAATTGGTCAGCACATTTTTATTAACCATATCTTTTATGATCATGGCACCATATTCATTGCCCAGTTGTTCTGATGAACCCGGGTCAAATGATTCACTTTGGGCTGAATAAACAAGCTGGTTTGTTGCCAGGTTATACAAATTTGATTCCCAGAAATAATTTGTATTGGTGGTATAATAACCTTCTGTATAGATACGGTCGTACATGATCCGGGAATATCTCCAGAAACGGTTCTGGTAGATGACATAAGGTGAATAATACACCCGTCCGGGCACATAAAACCTTTCCCTGCTTTTATCAAGCAATACAATAGTTAATACAGCATCAATTCCGGAATTACGCAGCTTATTGATAGCCTGCTCCTCATTCATATTCTCGAATGTTTTTGGATTGTACTCTTCGCAGGAGCAAACTGCGTCATATCCCATTGACCTGAGATCTCCCACCAGGTGTTGTTCCATTTTTTCTCTCAGGGAACGATCATGATCCCTTATCAATCCAAGAACAACAACTTTCCTGATATTGTTTGTCTGTGCATTATCTGCTTTCCATGAACTGGTGATCCTTGATGAAGGTCCGCACCCGGATACCAGTAAAAGGAACAGCAATGCTAATCCTGTAATTCTTTTCATGGTAAATGATTTAGACCGGTAATTTAATGTTCTGGAATGCCGTACCCAATGACTGCCATCAAAAAAAACCGTGATACTACTCAGTGATCATTATCACATTTTAAAGCGATTCTTGCCAGGCAGTTGTATGGGCATCTATCTGAATTCTGTTTTCCTGTTTTAGTATAAATGACCTCCTAAATTTTTGTTTAAGAAATAATAAAATGCAGATCCAGGTTGCTCCGATTCATAAAAAAATGTTGTAACCGGTTTGCACTGTTAGCAAGATGCGATCAGGGTTCTATATTTGGTTCATACATCAAATACATCGCCTCTAAGCCCATCTCTACTTTTATTTCATGTGTTAGTTTTTATTTTTTGAATTTGTCACATAGTATAATCATTAAAAATTATCATCCCGGTTGGTTTAAGATGGGATCCTAATTTTTAATAATTATTTCATTCTTTCCTTTTTGTCATGGAGAAATTTTTATTTACTGATGGGGTAAATGCTGTTCAGGAATTACACTCGGCTAACGAATTGAGAAAATTACTGGCTACAACCCCTGATAAAGCAGCTGTTTCTATCTGGCTATTCAATAGCAGTGAATGGCTTAGCTATGAGAAGTTTATCCGGCAATTTCCTTTATTTAAAATAGAAAAACCTACACCGCAAAACGGCTCGAAGGGATTTGTACCGGACACTGCCATTATTGTTAAACCGGCTCCAAAGAAGAAATGGTTCAGAAGGGTTGCTATTTATCTGCTTGCTGCAAGCAGCATTTTACTGGTGTTTAATTTCACTAAAGCTAAATGGGAAAAAACAGAATCGTTGACGATAAACGCCGTAAGGCCGGATAATGTTCCGGTAATGGATGTGGATTCGCTGATACAGGATATTGAAATAACACGGAATGAAAAAATTGGAAAGAATACCCGTAACAACCTGCGGCTTCGGAATACATGGCCCGACCGGATCTTACTGAAGGCAAGTGTTTCTGTTGAAAAGAATAAGGCCGGTAACAGGTATACGGCACCTGTCATCACTATTGATAATACGACCGGATACCCCCTTGATCAAGCTGTTGTACAATTGATAACCTGGAAAAAAAACGAGATAAGCAGTTTGGATACGCTGCATTTTTCTGACGTAACATTTAATGGGGCTATAAGCAGGAAATTACCTGGATCATATCGTGGTGATAGCCTTTCCATTTCATTTGTTTCTATTAAAGCCGAAGCATTCAATTTTTGTTATGATGCCGGAGTAGAGAACCGTTCGGGGAATTATAATGACCGCTGGTTCTGCCGGGAATAAAATAAATACTTTATGAATCTATACTATCTGCCTGTATTAATAAGAAGCGACCGTTATTTTGTTACAAGACTGGAGGACAAAACAAAGCGAAGATCAACCCTTAGTGATACCAATAAGTATTTGCCCGGTATTGCAGACGAAAACGATCCTGCTAGTGGGCAAGAGGACTTCAATTTTGTGATCCCTTCAGAAGACAGAGTACTGAATCCATTACTTACCATTGAGGATCCTGAGAAAATAACCCTTGTACAAATTGCTCCCTCAGAAATGCAGGATATTCCCCTCCATGAGTGCAGGATCACCATGCAAAAAAAAGAAAATGGATTTGAATTGCTGATCCGGAAAAGCGATGAGTTTCATGTTGAACCGTTCTTTGACCCTGTTACAGGAATAAAACTGGATTATTCTGCAGAGTCAAAAAGAATATTGTTGGGTGTTTATAAGTACCAGGTAGAGTCATATACTTTTCCTTTAACGATCACTTTGGAGCAAACTGAGAGTGAGAAATATTCAGGAATTTTCTTGTTTTCTATTGAAAGATCTGTGAGTTGTCAACGGGTAGTGATCGACTTTGGTAGCGAAGCCAGCCAGATCGGTTACAAAAATTGTGGTCCCCAGTCTGCCGTAATGCATTATGATATCCTGGAAAATGTGATCAGCCGGTTAAATATGAATGACAATGTACCCGGTTGGCGGAGAGACGATTTTCTGAATAATGAAGAAGGACAGCAAATGCTTTACCGGACTTTTTATGCGGTGAAGAAGAAAATGAGCAAGCAGGAAAGAGCAACATTTCCCTTTAATTTTTCTGGTAAACCGGAAGATGATGAGATCAGGCTTTTTATTACCCGGCAAGAGGTAGCAGCTACCCAGTTCTCCTTCAGGGAAAATTATGAGATCATCCCGAATTTAAAACTGGGAATAGAAAAGAGCCTGCAACTTATTGTGGATGATAGTACGGAGGATTATAGTATCCGCATGCATAAAAAGGAACTGATCAGCGCAGTACTGCTCAGGTTATTACGTTTAATGATCAATACAAAACCTTCGTTTCAAAAAGGAGGTATCATTGTTACACTCCTGGTCCCTAATATTTATACCCAGCATGATGTGTTTGAATTGCTGAATGAGCTCTGTGGGCAAACAGGTAAGTTATTACAATCATTAGGAATCCAGGCTAGTGATCTGCATATTGAGTTTGAGACAATTTCAGAAAGTGATGCTGCCTTTATGGGTTATCAGCAAACACATACTACAAATGTTCAGTTATCGAACGGTGAAATGGCTTTGGTGATTGATTGTGGTAAAGGAACAACCGATATTTCGATGCTGATAGCCGATGATAATGAGAATTACTCAAGCTTTTTCAGAACAGGGTTTGCCGGTGCAGGTAATGTATTATTATATGGTTTTACGGAAGACTTTCTGACCATAGCATTGAAAGCGGTTACCGGAAATAATAATATTTCAGTTAAAGATTTTATCAATAAACAGATCAGGGATCAAAACCTGACTGCAGAAGTATTGGATTTTATCCAGTTAATGGAGGTACAAAAAAGAAAGTACAAACAACTGCAGCCTATCGGAATAACTGAATTTGCCCGTTTGTCTGAAAGATCAGAAAATACGGAAAGAAATATCAGTAACCTGCACAAAGATCAATCTACTTTGCTGCGCTATGCCTGTGAGATCCTTGAGAACCGGAGTGTTCGATGGGATGATGAGGTTACAGGGCTTATTCAAAAAGCAACACAATGCATTGTAAAAAGTATAAGTGGCAGTATCCGTGATGTGATCACCAGGGATATTCAAAAAAGAATTAAAACGGTAATGCTTAGCGGCAGGGCTTTTTATTTTGAAGAGCTGCAGGTGGCTTTAGAAAAGGAGCTGAAAAAAATGCTTGGTCCCGGAGTAAAGATCAATACAGTTCCGCAGGGAAGGGCTATCAACAATAAGAATGTTGCTATTCATGGCGCTTTTAGCGGTGCGTACAAGATCACAGATTTTACAGGTATTCCTGTTGACAGGAAGGAGGGGTTATCCCGTAATAAGGATGTGTTGAATAATAATATGTACCTGTACAGGGGTATCAAAATTGAACCGGGAAATGATATCTTATATAATTCATCTGTTGTTAAAAGAAATCACCTGGCATTAAAGCCATTTAAGAACAAGACCGTTGACATTTATTTTACCCGTGATAATATTTTTCTACGCCTGATGGAAAACCAAAGGGTGAAGGAAGTGAGATCCCTCTACAGTATTTTGTCTGCTGTCGCAGAAAGTTTTTCTTCAGTACAGGATATGAGGGCTATTTCTATGTTCCCGGGATATACGAACGACCTGGCGTCGCTAAATGATGTGCATCCCGGTTTGGTCAGGGAGCATGATTTACACAATCAGACTGAAAAGAAAAAAAGAAGAGGTGTACTTGCCTTTTTCCAGTTTTAAAAAGAAATAAAATGAAACGATTTAAAATATGGTTATTGCTCTTGGTTTTTCCGGGTATGGTTTTTTGCCAGGTTGTGGAAAAGAAGCCAATACGCATTGCTGATAGCCTCACTAAAGAGGAATTGATGAACAGGGATCCGGTATTGCTGAAAACTGAGCTGGATTCTCTTGTAAAATTATATACGCCTCAACAGGTACCGGTCATTCAACCCGTTGAGCTTAAGAATGATTTTACATACATATATGCTGGTATTGCAGTGATCATTCTTTTACTGATCACAGTGCTTTTGGGACTCTATTTGCAAAGGCGAAGACCGGCAAAGTTGATCCATCTTTCAGAGAAAAGGGGAATGAATAAGGAAAGATCGGGCAATGATATGCTAAACGGGAAAAGAAAAAATGGTTTACAGCCAATAGAGAACAAAATAGAAGACTTAAATGCAGAATTGCTAAAGCTCACCAAAGAGAACGAAGGGCTGAACAGGGTCATCAAAGAATATAATGGTATACAGCATGAGTATGATTCCTTAAAACAGGGAATATGGAAAGTATATAAGGTTAAGTGTTACCCGGGCTATAATAATACCAGCGATGATCAGCACACAATGGTAAATGTGCTGGAAACGGAGAATGCGATGGCGCATTATGCGTATGAAAGATTTGTCAAACCTATTTTGGCCATTGCGGATCATAATAAAAACAATCCTGCTAAAATGCGGAAGGAAGATGCTGATAAAATGCTTGATCTGCTTGTTTCCTTATCACTATTATACATTGAATACCTGTATCTGCGGGTGAATGAACTTACAATAGGAGGCAAGATCGCTGACCGGATCAAGGGGTTGTCTAATGGAAATGCTGTAGATATCCAGGCTCTCCGAAAACTCAATACAGAAGCGGGTAGCCGGGCCCTGGTATTAAGAATGGCACTTGATAAAATGGCTATTCAGCATTTGAGTTACCCTGTTTTTGATGAAACCAATCTAAATGTTCAATAAGGAGAAACATGCTGCAGTTTTTAACAAGCCTTAGCTTTTTTTACTTCGTTTGTATAGTACTGATCACTTTTTATGCCATTGCATATTTTCGGAGTTTTGCCAAAACCCGTAGACCCGTCAAAGGATTTTTATTAGTATTTGGTATCATTGGTTTTTGTTGTCTTGGTTTTTTGTACATACACATACATCCCCCTGGTAAATTAAAAACCTATACTAATCTTGATCACCATTTTATTCAACATGATGGTTATTTGGTTAAAGGGAGTATAGAGCTTGGTAATTCTGATACTGCTAATTTTAGCTCTAACCCATATAACAGTTTTGTTTTTGAGCGGTCTGATAATGGATTAAAGGTATCTTCTGAATATTCTGAAGAACCGTTCTACCTACGAGCTTCAGATGGATATCAAATTGCTTCTGTCAATTTTCCGGCAAGTAATACTTTACAACTAAACACAGATACACTTAGGATCAGTATTCAGACAAATTCAGATGAAAATTTTATAATACAGGTTGATGAAAAACCTTTTTCTGTACATAAGAAAATTAAATGGGGAATTAATGCCTGGAATCTTTTTAAAGAGAATAATGAGTTTATTAACTCTTCTTTTTACTCAGACGAAAAACTTAGCAATGGTTTAAAGAGTGTTTATATACTAAGGAATAATATATCCAAAACTCAAACCGGGGATCTTTGCTATTTTATTTCCGGGAGAATATTCCGGGCTGCAAAAGATATTCATTATGATAATAAGCAAGTAGTTCCGGCATCACTTCAGTTTAGCAGTTTGTTACAGGATAAAAGCCAGGTGGCATGGGGGATAGGGTTTGTTAGTAATAACAAGAATCAATATAGGATTGTAAAGCAAGATCAGTCTTTTCAATTAATCAATAAATACCCTTTGTCGTATCCATTGACCCGGGAAAAGACAAACAGTTCTGATAGCAGAATTGTGAACAAGTTTATAGTTGCTGATAACAAGGATCTGTTAGAAATGCCTGCTGTTTTTAAAGAAGGCTTTCTTTTTAATAGTACAGGTAACAAAGCAAATGACAGGTTTGCGCCGGTGGTTTTAAGTTATAATATTAAGGAAGGTGGCAAAACACCTGATATTAATATTCGTCGCTTCCAGGATTTTCAAACCCCGATAAAGATCAACGATCAGCATTTTGATCTGTCTGCTGAATCAAAAGCCTTTAGTTGGCTTTTTTCAATAAGAAACACTTTTGATTGGAATTTTGGCGGATTTACCCTGAGTTCAGCCCGATGGCAAATACTGATGTTCGGTTCTTTAGCTTTTTTCATCCTTTTAGTGTTCCTGGCAGGATCAGTACAAAAGCAAGGAAAAAAGGGATGGGTGTGGCAATTGATGTCTTGTGTTTTGCTCATTTTGTTGACGACCCGGTTCTTTTTATACTGGCGTTATAAAACATTTCCTCCTTATGAAGATCTTGATCTTCCGTCTCTTCAACAGTTGAACAGCTTTTGGAATTTTGGAATTATAATAATTGCTACTGTTCTGCTTGCTGTTGTATTAGGATATTCAGCAATACAATCCATTTTGATAAAGATTGGAGGTTATACTGCTTCATTAATAAAAGTTACTGGAATCAGGTTTCAATATAAAGGGTGTAGCATTTCAAAAGGAACACAAAAGTTTTTTGCCGGATTTGAAAGAATAATAAAGAATAATTCTGTAATTCATTTCCTCCTGGTATGGTTCGCTATATTGATCTTAGCTGGAGGCTATGCAGCGCTAAGAGATTTTGATATTACAGCCAGCCGGCACCTGGCGATCATCCTGATCCTCTTATATTTTTTGTTCTTATATCTTTCCTACCGGTTTTCTCCTCTTGTGAACGCTGCTGAAAAAAGTTGGTGGCAGTTAAACACCGGTAAACGACTGGACCTGATTATCAGTAACCCGATCAAGGTGTTATTATCATTAAGCCTTCTGGCTGTATTTGCTTTTATTGATATTGGCTTTGCGATCATTTTTCTCAATTTTTTATTTTTTAATGAAGCTTTTTTGTGTATCAATTATGGAATAGGTGGCCTTTCTTCCGGTAGTAAGAAAAATGCAAAGTTGTTTTTATATGCAGGTGGTATTTATCTGACATTATTTGTGACCAACCTTGCTTTTGGCCCTTATATCATTAACTATTTACTTGAGCTGCCTGACTTTTTCTTTACGATCGGGTATGGGGTATTCGCTGTTTTTATGGCTGCTGTGATTGTTCGTTTATTGCATAAACTGCCAGTAAGAAAGAGAGTGTTGACCGGTGTTGGAATCACTGTTATACTTTTTGCCGGTATGTTCCTGTTTTTTCCAAAGAGCAGTATCCTGGACAAAGCAGCCATGACGAGATACAGGGTTGATGTGATGATAAAGCCGGCAGACAAAGTGATTGAAAAAGCCTATGCTGATGGAAAGAATTATACCCCTGTGATAAGAGCTGCACAAAACCAATGGTTCATCAATACGTTTGTATTTGCTGATAATAACCCTTTCGTTAACAAGAATGGGTTTCATTTACTTCCACAGGCACCTCAGAACAAGGGCGCCAAATACAATGCCCAGGCCACCGATCTTGTAGCCAGTCGTTTTCTTATAGCAGAACATGGTAAGTGGTCAGCTGTTTTCTTTGTATTGCTTCTTTTATTGCCGGTTATCTTGTTGGCATCCTATTATAAATTATATCCTGACTTTACTAACAGAACAAGTCATCATTACCCGGCAATAACTACAGGATTTTCATTATTGAATTATGTTGTTATTATGGCGTTGCTGGTAATTTTGGCAGCCACAGGGCGGTATATTTTCTTTGGGCAGGATCTTCCATTCGGAAGCATCCTTAGCAAACAATCTATTTTGTTTCCTGTAGCAATGATCCTCCTGGCGCTGATCATCTTTAAAAAGACAAACCCGGAGCAGTATCCTGACAGGAGAAAACTGATACCGGGGCTTTCTCTTTTTGCAGGGTTGATCTTTTTGCTGTTTACCATCTGGCCTGCATATCATAAAAACAGGGAGTTCACTGTTTCGGGAATTGCTGCAAATATGGATCAGCATATTGAGTTCTATTTGCAACCTGTTTTAGATTATTTGGATACTTCTGCCAGTACCCGAAAATTATCTATGATGCAGAAGGATAAGTTGTTCTCGGATTCTGTAAGGAAAATGTTAAGGTCCGGTTACCTTGAAAATGGCGGAGAATTTTTTGTGAATTCGATAGCATTATATGCCCGTTCAGGTTTTTCAGCACATATGGATGACAGCCGGTTATTATACCTGGATATTCATTCGGGAAAACCCAGGCTTGCAGTGAATGATAATTATTTCAGGATAGAACCGCCACCTCATTTACAGCAATATTGGGCAGGCTCGGTGTATGGTGATAGTTCAGTATATAATATCACTGCCTGGGATTCAAAAAATAGTGACTTTGTAAAAACAAGGATCGATAACTATAATGATAAACCTTCAATGCCGGTTTCTAACGGGATTCAATTTGTTTTTACAAAAAAGAATGATGTAGGTCTTTATGAAATGCCCGGTTTGGTGAATCAATCCGGCAAACAGCTTCAGTTCCTTTCGGGATCAAAAAGACTAAGAGTTGAACCCAATGATACTTTTTTGATACAGAATCCTTCTGACCTGGTCATTAAAGATGACAATGGAAATGAAACTATACTTACAGTTCAGCCTGATGCTTTTATGAAAAACCTGTATGTAAATGGGTCCCGGTATTTTACATACCCGATGGAGGAACGATTTACATGGGCAAGGAATTTCGCAGTAAGTGTGTCCTCTGAATATACAGCCATGGGGATGCCAGAAAAGAATGCATTTGTTTCTCTTAACGTTGAGTTGATGGACTCACTCAATAATAGGATCGGGGAGATGATGCTGACGGATGCTGATTATCCTGCTTTATCAGAATATGCTATTTGTATTACCGATGGAAATGGCCGGGTCATTGCACTCTCAGATCACATTAATGGGATAAACAGACCTGATCCAAATGATAAAGCTGATTTTAATTCTATCATCAGGGGAGAGAATGGATATGTACAGCAGTCTTTGCTTAGAAAGCAGATCGGCAATTTAAACCTGCTTCGCATGAACCCCGGACCCGGGTCAACGCTTAAGCCAATCATATTTTCTGCCATTGCATCACAAATGAACCTGGATTGGGATGCATTTGCAGCAGAAGGATTTTCACTCAAGCAAAAATACTTTGGAGGGGAAAGAGTGGCTGAGTATGATTTTGAGAAAAATAATGGACGTATTGCTTCTGTAAAAGATTACCTGCGATTATCAGATAACTATTATCATTCTAACCTGTTGCTGCTTGGTTCTTATTCTAAGCAAGGTTTGAAAGGATTATTATCAGATCATTTTTCCTCAAAGGCGCCAAACGGACAAGGCGATCACTGGCCTTATTTTCAATATAAAGGAACTCAATACTGGCTCAATGGGTTTAAAAACTGGCCGGGATATGAAGATGGAAAAGCGAATTTCGGGTCAGACAGTTCCTTTGTATCAATAGGGCTTTTTGAGAATTACCGCATATATCCTTACCGTATTGGTAAAAGCTTCGACGCTTTTTCTTCCAGGTATGATTCTTCTTTGTTCTTAAATGCATTTAATAAGTCAGGGTTTATAATGCCTGAGTTCTCTTTGTTTGATCAAAAAGGAGCCAGTATCGACCATCGTATTCCTTATGATGTCTTTATGTCATCATTTCGTGGGCATGTAAAAGGAAGCAGCCAGGTAATGATACCTCCTATTAAAATGGCTGAGGCATTTGGAAAATTGGTGAGCCAAAACAGGAATTATTCACTTACCCTCAATCCCTATGCATCAGGAAAACCCTTTAACCCATTTTATACTGATAATGGAGTAACCTACAGTAGTTACCTGGCATTGATGCGTGAAAGTGTATTTACAGGAATGAAAGAAGCTTTATTCAGGGGAACAGCCGGCAGACTTGGCGCCATGTTGAAAAACGGGAGTCCTTATTATTATTATGCCAAGACAGGGACCACAGGTGATGATAAACTTAAAGAGAAATCAAAACTGTTTGTGCTCATTATATCGGAAAAGGATATCAGTGACCCGGATTTTAATTTCCGGGATAACAAATTTTATACTGTTTATTTTACTTCCCAGAACGGGCCGCCTAAGCAGAATGAAAAATTCCAAGCCGAGATCATAAGGCTTATTGAGAGTTCGCCAGTGTTTAAAAAGTATATGGCTATTGATACTGAAAGAATCGGTCAATAGCATTCACTTTGATTATACCATCTCTATAAGCTATTCTAAAAAAAATCCCCTCTATTTGCATGAGGGGATTCTTTGGGGTCGGTTAAAAGAATTAATTATTAGGCTTAGAATCTTTTGCTTTTACATATTGTTCGTATGCATCAGCAGATAGAACCTCACCGGTTATATGCATTATCATTTCTTGCTGGATACCAGCGATCTTAACGTATACATCTTTTGTAAAAGGAGCTACCGCTGCAGCATTATATATCACTTTTACCTTTCCTGTTTTACCCGGCATAATAGGTTCAGTTGGCTTTTCCGGAGTAGTACAACCACAGGAAGCCCGGGTGTTTTCTACTACGATCGGCTTATCCGTAATGTTTGTTAATTCAAAATAATAACTTACAGGAGTGCCTGCTTTTATTTTACCGAAGTCATGTTTTACTTCGTTTACCTTAAGAGCATCTTCTGGTTTTGTCTGGGCTACAACCGCCAGTGTGAATAAACTGGCAATAGCTAAGATCAGGGTCTTTTTCATGTTAAATTTTATTGTATTTGTTTTCTTAAAAAATTTATTGATGCATTACCAGGTGCCGGACCGTCCGGGGCTTTCCATACTTCACCTTTAATTCTTATCTGCTTGGTCTGCGTACTATTGTGGTAATATATTGTGATGTACTTATCAAAAGGGGCCACCGCAGCTGCATTATAACCTACTTTAATAATAGTGCTTCCGCCTGCGGGAATGGGTTCCCGGTTCCATTCTGGAGTAGTACATCCGCAGCTTGCCTGAACATTATCCAGTTTCAGCTCAGTATCGCCTTTATTAACCAGTTCAAATGAATGGTAAACCGGCTTTCCCTGTGGAATTTTTCCAAAATTGTATTCTGTTTCTTTCAGAAAAAGAGCATCTTCCTTTTTGTCAGTGTCCTGGGCCTGGATAGACAGTGATAGAGAAAATAAAGCGAGAATAAATGTAATTTTCTTCATATCAAGTTGTTAAGAGGTCAAAGTTAAGTGAAAGATGCCATAAATTATAGAGGGGTTGCACACTACAAGGTATTTTTTAACAGGGGATTTCCCCGATCGCATTCTTCTTATTTTTGCGTTATGCAGAACACAAATCCGATGACGCCTGCCATAGATGAAAAACTGTCATTTGATACATTCAGACAGGGGGTGCTGCAAGACTTCAGGATTGCCTGTATAAGCCGGGAAATCAGTTTATTAGGCAGAAAGGAAGTATTGAGCGGTAAAGCAAAGTTTGGCATATTTGGCGATGGTAAAGAAATAGCACAGGTCGCCATGGCCAAGTTCTTCAGGCAGGGTGATTTTCGAAGTGGTTATTACAGAGATCAGACCTTTATGCTGGCGGCCGGACTCGCAAACGGAGAACAGATTTTTGCACAATTATACGCTGATCCGGATATTCAAAATGAGCCCTTTAGTGCCGGCAGACAAATGAACTGTCATTTCGCTACTCCAATGGTGGGAGAGAACGGGGAGTGGCTTGATCTTGCTTCAACAAAAAATATTTCCAGCGATATAGCCCCAACTGCCGGGCAAATGCCAAGGGCACTCGGACTTGCCTTTGCTTCAAAATCTTTCAGAGATATAGAGCAGCTTCATACTTTTTCAGGATTATCTGATCAAGGAAATGAAGTTTGCTTTTGTACTATAGGAGATGCTTCCACAAGCGAAGGCCATTTTTGGGAAACGATCAATGCTGCAGGTGTATTACAGGTTCCCCTGGCTGTTTTTGTATGGGATGATGGGTATGGTATATCGGTTCCAAAAGAGTATCAAACCGTTAAAGCTTCCGTTTCAGATGTTTTGATTGGTATGCAGAAAAAAGAAGGGACAAATGGCCTTAATATTTATAAAGTAAAGGGCTGGGATTATGCAGGAATGTGCGAAACGTTTGAACAGGGTATTCGAGTCGCAAGGGAAAAGCATATACCTGTACTATTTCATGTTGAGGAATTAACGCAACCCCAGGGGCATTCTACATCCGGTAGCCATGAGCGATACAAATCACCCGAAAGGTTGGAATGGGAAAGGGAATGGGATGGTATCAGAAAAATGAAGGAATGGGTGATCGCTAATGCACTGGCCACTGAAAATGAGATGGATGAAATTGCTGATGAAGCCAGGAAACATGTAAGGGAATGTAAAACAGATGCATGGAGGAAATTTATTGAACCGATAAAAGAATTAGCTGCTACATCGGCAGGACTCATTAATAATCTTGCGGACTCTTTTCCAGAAAAAGCTGAGATGCTTAAGAAAAAAGCATCCGATCTTTTATCATCAAGGGATCCTTTACGCCGGGATATTCTGAAAGCTTTGCATGAAGCCGCTCAACTTGGTGAGACTTCTGAAGCAGCCATTCCTGTCCGGGAATTTTATCAATCATTACTCAACGATTCATCAAAACTGTATAATTCACTTTTGTATAATGAAGGCCCCAAAAGTGCATTGAAGGTCACTGAAACAAAACCGGCCTATGCAGGGGATGCGCCAATACTAAATGGCTTTGAAGTACTAAATAATTATTTTGATGAGTTGTTTGCCCATGATCCAAAAGTTATTGCATTTGGAGAAGACCTTGGCTATATCGGTGATGTGAACCAGGGGTTTAGCGGCCTGCAAAAAAAGCATGGTGAAAACAGAATATTTGATACAGGTATCCGGGAATTAACTATTATGGGTCAGAGTATTGGCCTGGCATTGCGTGGCCTTCGGCCAATTGCAGAGATACAATACCTCGATTACCTGTTATATGGGCTTCAGCCATTAAGTGACGATGTAGCCACCACCCATTACAGGACAGCTGGCCAACAAAGTTGCCCGGTCATCATCCGCACAAGGGGGCATCGCCTCGAAGGCATCTGGCACAGTGGTTCACCTATGGGGATGGTCATTAATAGTTTGAGGGGTATGTATGTATGTGTGCCCCGTAATATGACACAGGCGGCAGGGATGTATAATACTTTAATGCGTGGTAATGACCCCGGAATTGTAGTGGAGTGCCTGAATGGTTATCGTTTAAAAGAGAAAATGCCTTCCAACCTTTTGGAAATGACAGTGCCACTTGGCATTCCTGAAATTATCAGGGAAGGCGATGATGTAACGATTGTTTCCTACGGTTCGGTGCTTCGCATTATTGAAGAGGCAGCGATCAGTTTAAGTCAGAAGGGGGTCAGTTGTGAGATCATAGATGTTCAAACCTTATTACCATTTGATATTCATCATAAAATTCTTGACTCACTCAAAAAAACAAGCCGCATTGTGTTTGTTGATGAGGATGTTCCCGGCGGAGCAGCAGCATATATGTTCAATAAAGTGATGGAAGAACAAAACGGATACAGATGGTTGGATGTAAAACCAAGAACCATTACCGGTAAAGCACATCGTCCGGCATACGGCAGCGATGGAGATTACTTTAGTAAACCAAATGCTGAAGAGATCATTACAGTGATTGATGGGATGATGTCAGAATAAGAACTCATCCGGTTAACCAGCACTTATTTTTTCACTTATAAAATATAACGATTATGTCAGTTGTAAAAGTTATCGAATTAATCGCCTCTTCGAAGAAAAGTTTTGATGATGCTGTTCAGGAAGCAGTTAACGAGGCTTCAAAAACAGTAAGAAATATTGATTCCGTTTGGGTAAAGGACATGAAAGTGCATGTAAAAGATGGAAAAATAAGCTCATACGGAGTAATATGTAAAGTGTCTTTCCGGCTTGATGATGAGAAGTGATTTTTTTTAAAGCATAACCCGTCGATCAGGCGGGTTATCTGTTTTTAAGCGGATGCCAACACAATTTTTATACATTATTGATATACTTGGTACAATCTCGTTTGCATTGTCCGGCGCTTTTCTGGCAATGGATAAGAAACTGGATCCGTTTGGAGTTCTTGTTTTGTCTTTTGTAACAGCCATTGGTGGCGGCTCTCTTCGTGATATTATGATCGGCAATCTGCCGGTAAGCTGGCTTACTAATTCTACAGCTACTATTGTCATTTTTTCTTCTGCAGTGGGGGCGATGCTTTTTAGTCGTTTTATAAAGCAATTTACTACCACATTATTCCTGTTCGATGCATTAGGCCTTGGCCTTTTTACGGTGGTAGGCATTAAAATAGGCATTGCAAAGGATTTCAGTGCAGGTGTTTGTATTACACTTGGAACTATAACTGCCTGCTTTGGGGGTGTGGTAAGGGACATTATGCTAAATAATATTCCATTATTGTTCCGGAGGGAGATTTATGCGATGGCTTGTATTGCCGGCGGGTTGTTTTATTACCTGTTGCGCCAGTTGGGCATTGATGGAGAACTGGTAACAATTTTAAGCATACTTGTTATATTTTTAATCCGGTTAATAGCAGTGCGGTATAAAATATCATTACCTCTTTTTTATAATTCAACGATCTGATATGAAACTTAATCTTTACCAGGTAGATGCATTTGCAGATAAACTCTTTAAAGGAAATCCGGCAGCGGTTATTCCCTTGAAAAGCTGGGTAAGTGATGAATTGATGCAACAGTTAGCAAGGGAGAATAATTTGGCAGAAACGGCTTTTTTTGTTCCCTCAGAAAAGAAAAAGATCGATTACTATATCCGGTGGTTCACACCGGAACTGGAGATCAATCTTTGCGGGCATGCCACACTGGCCTCGGCCTATGTTATTTTTGAAATACTCAAACTCAAAAAGAAAAAGATCGTTTTTGAATGTCGGAGCGGATTATTGATTGTAAACAGAAAAAAGAACAGGCTGGAAATGGATTTTCCATCCTGGATGCCTGAGAAGATCAATGATTACCCGGCCGGATTAAAAGAAATGCTTGGAGTTAATGAAATTGTTGCTGTCTATCGTTTCCGGGACTTGTTGGTTGAATTAAATAATGAGGCTGATGTACAGGAAGCCAAACCTGATTTTACAGCGCTAAAGAAAACGGGGGAAAAGGTGATCATTACCGCACCGGGTACTAAAGTTGATTTTGTGTCCCGCTTTTTTGCCCCATCAGCAGGAATTGACGAAGATCCTGTTACTGGTTCAGCCCACTCACAATTGATTCCTTTTTGGAGCGAAAAGCTTGGGAAGGAAAAAATGATCGCAAAGCAATTGTCACAGCGGGGTGGCACTGTTTATTGCGAACAAAAAGGTGAAAGAGTTATGATGGGTGGCTGCTGCGTTTTCTATATGAAAGGGCAAATTATGATCCCTTAATCTAGAAATCTTTCTTTGAGTGCAGGGGTTGGTATCATACAGGTTTCTTTTTTACCAAACCATTTATAACGGTTTCTTGCTATGATATTATATAAAAAATCCCGGATAAATTTTGGGATGATGAGCAGGATATAAAACAACTTCCAGCCACCGTCCAGGTATTTACAAATGCGTATTGCTGCAGATGATTGTGAATAAGCCTTGCCGTTATCAATAAGGATAACGGAAGTTATTGTGGTAGGGTTGATATTATAATCGAGAAGGATTTTAGATGCGGTCTTACCCTGAAACGGAGAAAATAAAAGTCTTTTTTTTCTATCTCTTTTGACAGCAAAATTTACCCAGTAGTTACAGAAATTGCAAACACCATCAAATATCACAAGAGGGGTTTCTTTGTTCAAAGTTTAGATAACATTATAGGGCAGAGATGATAAAAGTATCACCCCATATTATGAAAAACCTTTTGCACATCATCATCCTGTTCCAGCTTTTCGATCAGTTTGCTTATTTCTTCAGCCTGTTCATCATTAACAGGAACAGTTGTGGATGGTATCCATTCTACTTCTGCACTAAGGGGGGTAATACCTTTATCTTCCAGGGCTTTTTGCATATTGCCAAAGTCTGTAAAACCACACCGGATCACTAATAAATCTTCACCATTCTCTCCCAAGGCTTCACCCAGCTCTTCAAGACCATAATCAATCAATTCCAGTTCCAGTTCTTCAGTATTCAGTCCTTCAGGGTTTAATTTGAAAACCCCCATTTTTTTAAATTGGAATGATACACTACCACTGTTTCCCAATGCGCCACCCCCTTTATTAAAATGGGCTTTTACATTCGCCACTGTCCTCACATGATTATCTGTTGCTGTTTCGACAAGTATGGCTACACCATGAGGGGCATAGCCCTCATATAATATCTCATCGTAGTTTTCCATTTCCTTGCCCAATGCCCTTTTAATAGCTGCTTCAACACGGTCTTTGGGCATGTTCACGGCTTTTGCATTCTGCATACAACGCCTGAGAGCCGGGTTTGTATCGGGATCAGGGCCACCTGCTTTAACTGCAATTGCTATTTCTTTTCCTATGCGGGTAAATTGCTTGGCCATCCGGTCCCAGCGGGCAAACATGGTCGCTTTTCTAACTTCAAATATTCTTCCCATTATTAAATATTGGTTTATGAACTTGAATAGGGATTGCAAATTTAGCTTAATGGCAGTAAATGAAAAACCGCCCTCAAATCGAGGACGGCTTCGCTATTTTTTTTAATTTCTATTCAGCAGGTTCTATTCTGCCTAATTTTCTTGCAAGTACAAATAAATGTACGGCCGCAAATGCAAGAGAGATATATAATAATGTTCTGTCTGAATCAAAACCAACAGTATTTTGATACAAGAAACCTACTATGGCTAAAAGACCACAAAGAGCAAGGCCTGTTATTCTTGCAATCTTCATTCCTTTTCTATTATCTGTTCCATTACCTAAATGGCTGTTCTTAGCACCATAAACAAGATATATGTCCATTCCAATCAACATCCATACTATTAGTCTTATCCATGTGTCCATTGGTAGAAAAACCATCATAAAGAGGCAAACTGCGATTCCCATAATCGGTACCAGGGGTACTAAAGGAGTTTTAAATGCTCTTTGAATTTCTGGCATTTTTCTTCGCATAACCCATACACCGGCACAAACAAGTATAAAAGCAAATAATGTTCCGATACTTGTCATTTCGCCTACGACCCTTGCAGGAATGAAAGCAGCAAATGTGCTGACAAAAATCATAAACAATAAATTACTTTTTGCAGGGGTTTGAGTTTTTGGATTTACAGTGGAGAAAATTCTTGGAATCAGGCCGTCTTTACTCATGCTGAAAAATACCCGGCTTTGTCCCATAAGCATAACTAAGATTACTGATGAATAACCAAAAAGAATCGCTACTACTATGGCTCGGTTTAACCAGGGAAAATCTGGAGTGACAACACCAGCAGCATTGGCCGTTCCCATATGATCAATGGCAACCGCAACGGGTGCTATTCCATCTTTACCTGCAAAGGATGTATAACTAGTAACTCCGGTCATTACATGAGCAAAAAGAATATACAAAATTGTACAGATGAGCAATGAACCTAAAATGCCAATAGGCATATCTCGTTTCGGGTTTTTAGCTTCCTGGGCCGCCGTGCTGACTGCATCAAACCCTATATAAGCAAAAAACACAATGGCAGCAGCTCTGATGATCCCGCTAAAACCAAAATCACCAAAATTTCCAGTATTATCAGGGATGTAGGGATTGAAATTACTGTTATTGATATACTTCCATCCAAGAATAATAAATGTTAGAACAACAGCAAGTTTCACTGCTACGATAATACCATTTACAAATGCGCTTTCTTTTGTTCCCTTTATTAATAATAAACTCATTAATACAATTATTGCAACAGCAGGCAAATTAATAATACCTCCATCCCATGGACCAACAGTAAGTTCTACTGGAAGATGTACATTGAAACCTTCAAGAAATTTGATTAAATAACGACTCCAACTGATTCCGACTGTCGCAGCTCCTACGGCATATTCTAAAACGAGATCCCAGCCGATGATCCAGGCAATAAACTCACCCATAGTGGCATAGGAGTAGGTATATGCACTTCCGGCAACAGGAATCATCGATGCAAATTCTGCATAACAAAGACCGGCAAATAAACAACCGAAACCTGCTACTACAAATGAAATGGTAATGGCTGGACCAGCATGATTAGCTGCAGCCATACCAGTAATGGAAAATAATCCGGCACCGATAATGGCGCCAATTCCAAGTGCTATCAAACCTTTAGCTCCCAGAGTTTTCTTTAATGTGTGTTCACCGGTTTCTGCTGCTTCATTCATTAATGCATCCATCGGCTTTCTGACAAATAAACTCATGATATCAGTTTTAGGTATTTGATTTTTTAATTCTTGCTTCTTTTATTGCTTTAAGATATCGATTAAATTCTTCTTTCACTTTAGGAAACAGGAATAATAATCCTATCATATTTGGAAATACCATCGCTAAGATCATTGCATCGGAGAAATCTGTTACAGCAGACAATGAGATAGATGCTCCAATCACCACAAAAGTTAGAAATAAAATTTTATATGTCAGATCGGCTACTTTACCTCTTCCAAAAAGAAATTTCCATGCCTGTAAACCGTAATATGACCAACTGATCATTGTAGAAAAGGCAAATAAGACAATAGCTACTGTTAGTACATAAGAGAAGTGTGGAATTACATCGTTATATGCCATTGATGTAAGATCGACCCCGCTTGCTGTTAGTCCTGTTTCATTCATTATTACAGAACCTCTTCCATCTCCGCCATACGGGAACATTACACCTTCCCTGTTAAAAATTATGATCACCAGCGCCGTCATCGTACAAATGACAACTGTATCGATAAATGGCTCCAGCAATGCAACAATACCTTCAGAGGCCGGGTATTTAGTTTTTACTGCTGAGTGGGCAATGGAAGCTGAACCGGCACCTGCTTCATTAGAGAAGGCAGCCCTTTTGAATCCTGTTACCAAAACACCCATTAATCCACCTAAACCGGCACGGGGTGTAAAGGCTTCATTGAATATCATTCTGAAAGCATCATCAATAAAACTAAAATGTGCGAATATTATTATAAGAGAGGCAATGATATAGATAACAGCCATAAACGGAACGATCTTTTCAGTTACGTTGGCTATCTTTTTAATACCACCAATAATAACTATTCCTGTGAGAATAGCTAAAATAATTCCAATATAAAACCCTGCGGAACCACTTTGCAAACCCAACATGCCTGATATTTGTTGTGCAGCCTGGTTACTCTGGAATGCATTTCCCCCGCCAATTGAACCGCCTACGCATAATATGGCAAATAGAATAGCCAGAACTTTGCCCAAACCAACCATCTTCTTTTCTTTAAATCCTTTTGACAGATAATACATGGGCCCACCATACACCACTCCTTTATTATCGATGTCACGGTATTTTACACCCAATGTACATTCAACAAATTTTGTTGACATTCCTAATAGTCCGCAAACTATCATCCAGAAAGTAGCACCGGGCCCGCCAATTGCAATGGCAATTGCTACACCAGCAATATTTCCAAGTCCTACAGTACCCGATACAGCAGTAGCCAATGCCTGGAAATGATTAACCTCGCCATGATGAGACTCATCTTTGATCGTATCTACAATATCTCCCTCAACTACATTTACATTTCTTGGATCAACGTCAGGAGCATCTTTTTCCAGGTCATCGTGTTTGCCCCTCACAACCTGTACTGCAAGACCAAAACGACGAATATTAACGAATGAAAAATATAAGGTAAAAAATAAAGCGCCTGACACTAAAAGGATAACTATCAGGGGTACCTGTTGGCCTCCAATATTTACAGTATAAAAAACTATGCTACTCCACCAATCAGTGATCGGTTGAAACCATTCATTGATCCTTTGATCCAGTCCTTTTGATTCTGTTTCCTGTGCAAAAAGAGAAAGAGGTAAAAAGAAGAGAATAAGAGTTGTAATTTTTCTCATCATGTTCCTGGTCATGTGTTCAGTTTTGATTTAGCTGGTAAGATATTTACTTATTCGCTATTTTGACCCCTCTATCCACCTTTTTTTGATATACGGCCAATTTTTAAGGAAATAGATAAATAAAAGCAGATTGCTTTCCGTTTATTCCACCTATTTATTGCTATTTTGCTTCCTATTACTTTTAAATTCAACAAAGGTTTATAATGAAAAAAATCCCTTTATACCTGAAGATCATCCTGGGTATGTTACTTGGGGTAATATTTGGAGTAGTAGTGATACAGTTCAGCGGAGGGGTTCAGTTTACCAAGGACTGGATAAAACCTTTTGGTAATATTTTCATCAACCTGCTTAAGTTGATTGCAATACCTCTTATCCTGGCTTCATTGGTCAAAGGTGTGTCTGATCTGAAAGATATCTCCAAGCTTTCCAGAATGGGATTAAGAACCGTTATATTCTACCTTTTTACAACTGTTTTTGCAGTAAGTCTTGGGTTAGGAATTGTAAACCTGGTAAAACCGGGTAAAGCGATCAGTGAGGAGACCCGTACGCAGATGTTACAGACTTACGGAGTACAGGCAACAGAAAAGCAAACTGAGGCACATTCACAGAAAGAGGGAGGCCCGTTGAAATTTGTTGAGGACATTGTTCCTGACAATATATTCAAAGCAACGTCTACCAACTCCACCATGCTGCAGGTAATATTTTTTGCTTTGTTCATGGGTATTGCTTTGATCATGATCCCACCGGGAAGGGCCAAACCTGTCGTTGATTTTTTTGACAGTTTTAATGATGTGGTTCTAAAGATGATCGATATCATTATGAAGGGAGCTCCTTATGGAGTATTTGCACTTATGGCAGCTTTAGTAGCAGAATCTCCGGGATTTGAAATATTTATGGCGTTGGGTAAATATGCCATAACAGTTTTAGTGGGTTTGATAATCCTGATCTTTCTGTTTTATCCAACTATTATCTACCTGTTTACAAGAAGAAATCCCATACAGTTTCTAAAACAGATTTCTCCTGCCCAACTGCTTGCCTTTTCTACCAGTTCCAGCGCAGCTACATTACCTGTTACCATGGATGTAACAGAGAACCGTGTGGGGGTAGATAATGAAGTGACGAGTTTTGTACTCCCGATCGGGGCTACTGTAAACATGGATGGAACAAGCTTATACCAGGCAGTGGCAGCTGTGTTTATAGCGCAGGCTTTTGGGATGGACCTTAGCCTGGGAGCCCAATTAGGAATTATTGCAACAGCTACATTAGCTTCTATCGGATCTGCGGCTGTACCCAGTGCGGGTATGGTAATGCTTGTTATAGTATTAGGGCAGGCAGGTATTCCGGAAGCTGGTTTAGCCCTTATTTTTGCAATTGACAGACCATTGGATATGGTACGTACAGTAGCTAATGTTACCAGTGATTGTACTGTTTCCACGGTGATTGCCAAGTCGATCGGTAAATTGGATGATCCTAAACATTCCCTATAAAAAAAAATTATGTTAGAACTTCTTGATGCAGGTTTTCACTGGAGTCAGCTTTTACAACCACAATGGTATATAGAAAATGGCGGTCTTTGGCTTTTGTTGTTTGTTGTTTTTGCTGAGACAGGGCTTTTTGTGGGTTTCTTTTTACCCGGCGATTCTTTATTATTTGTTTCAGGAATTTTTGCTCATGAAATCACAACACCTGATGGACAAACGGGTCCGGGTCTTGGGTATCAGTTTTTAAAACTATTTGGTGTAGAATATGGATATAGTCCATGGGTCGATCTTTTTGTATTGGTGGCATTGATCTCAGTTTGTGGAATTTTAGGAAATGCAGTTGGGTATTGGACAGGGAAAAAAGTGGGTCCTGCTATGTATCATTGGAGAGACCGGTTCCTTTTTAAGAAAAGATACCTGCACCAGGCACATGATTTTTATGAAAAACATGGTGCCTTAGCAATAATCGGAGCAAGGTTTTTACCTTTTATAAGAACATTTGCCCCTATTGTGGCCGGTATTGTTCAGATGGATAGAAAGAAATTTCATTTCTTTAATGTGATAGGTTGTATTGCATGGGTTTTCAGTATGATCTTCGCCGGTTATTTTCTTCAGAAATGGATATTGAGTCAGTTTGGGTTTGATCTGAAAGAGCACCTGGAACTGATCGTTCTTGGAATTGTGGTTGTTACTACAGCACCTGTGATCATAAAAGTGATAAAGGAAAATAAAAAGCATAAGAATTCCGGTACTAATGATAAGGTAACCGGTTCCTGATTATGAATAGTGGAAAGTCTTATTCCATTTTCAATATTGCAGTTCTTGTAGCTGCGTTAGGTTACTTTGTAGATATCTATGACCTGCTATTGTTTGCCATTATCCGGATCGAAAGTCTGAACGATCTTGGACTTACCGCCGAACAAATAACAATTGAAGGGGAAGCCATACTTCAATGGCAGATGGCAGGGTTATTAATTGGTGGAATTATTGCAGGTATTATCGCAGATAAAAAAGGGAGACTAAGCGTATTATTCGGGTCAATACTCGTTTATTCTCTGGCAAATATTGCTAACGGCATGGTGCAGGATGTAGAGCAATACAAGATCATACGTTTTTTGGCTGGTTTAGGTTTGGCAGGTGAACTGGGTGTAGGGATCACACTTGTGTCAGAGCTGATTTCAAAAGAAAAAAGAGGGATAGCTACTTCTATTGTAGCAGGAATTGGTTTAACCGGTGCCGTTGTTGCGTTTATTATCAAGCAAAATTTTGATTGGAGAACCTGCTATTATATTGGTGGCGGATTAGGTTTATTATTGCTGCTGCTTCGTGTATCTGTATATGAGTCAGGAATGTTCAGGGATGTGAAGAAGATGGATGTTAAGCGGGGTAACTTTCTGATGCTTTTTACAAATAAAGACCGCTTTAAACGATACTTATTAGGGATCCTGATAGGATTGCCAACCTGGTTTGTGATCGGTGTCCTTGTGTTTTTTTCAAAAGAGTTCGGGGCTATTATGGGTATCAAAGAGGAGATAGACCCCGGTAAGGCGATCATGTATGCATACGCAGCTATTTCAATCGGAGATATATTGATCGGCTTCGTTAGTCAATGTCTTAAAAGCAGAAAGAAGGCTTTATATATTTTTTATGGCATCACTGCTTTGTTTATCATTTTATTCTTTACAGTTCAATGGAATGGCAGTGCCAACGGAATGTATTGGATATCTGCAGGGCTAGGCTTCGGCACAGGTTTTTGGGCCATTTTTGTAACGATGGGAGCCGAGCAATTTGGAACAAATCTGAGAGCTACAGCTGCCACAACAATTCCCAATATGGTCCGTGGCCTGTTAGCAATATTTATAACACCCCTGTTTAAAGGTCTCCGGAACATTACAGATTTTTATACTGGTGGCTGGCTGGCTGCTATCATAATAATGACGATAACAATTATTGCAGCATATTATACCAGTGAAACATTTGGAAAAGATCTTAACTACGTAGAAAAATAGCAGTGCCTAAATTTCTCATCATACGATTTTCGTCAATAGGAGATATAGTTTTGACCAGCCCTGTGGTCAGGTGTCTGAAAAAGCAAATACCGGATGCGGAAGTTCATTTCCTGGTGAAAGATAAGTTTCAATCTGTAGTAGAACATAATCCTCACATAGATAAGATACATGTGCTGGCACATAGTTTTGAATTAATGATCGAAGAGCTAAAAGTTGAAGAGTATGACTATATAATAGACCTTCATCATAATGCGAGAACGCTGCGGATCAAAAATGCTATCAAGGTAAAATCGTTTTCGTTCAATAAATTAAATATCCGGAAATACATATACACCAGCCTGAAAGTAAACCTGCTCCCCGATGTTCATATTGTTGACAGGTATCTAAAGACCCTAAGTTCTTTTGGAGTTAAGAACGATGAGGCGGGACTTGATTACTTTATCAGCGAGAAAGATGAGATTAAAAAAGAAGATATACCCGCTTCACACTCTGCGGGATATATTGTTTGTGTGATAGGCGCTGCGCATAACACAAAAAAATGGCCGGTTGCTAAATGGAAAGAGTTTTGCGAAAAGATCCAACATCCGCTTATTTTAATTGGGGATAAAAGTGATGCTGACCAGGGAATAGAAATAGCCTCTATAGATCCTGTTAAAGTTTACAATGCCTGTGGCAAATTTAGTTTGAACGAAAGTGCAGACCTTGTACGCCGCTCAAAACTTGTTATCACACATGATACCGGTTTTATGCATATTGCGGCTGCGTATAAAAAACCTATTATATCACTTTGGGGAAATACCGTTCCTTCCTTTGGCATGTATCCTTATTATGGGAACAAACATGCCGGCAAACAACAGTTTGATATACTCCAGGTTAACAAACTATGGTGCCGCCCCTGCTCAAAGATCGGGTACAAAAAATGTCCTCTTGGTCATTTTAAGTGTATGAACCTGATCAGGGTTGAGGATGTTTTGGAAAGAGCCGGGCAAAGAATATGACTCTACATATAATCATTATCTGTACCCGACTCTTAAGTATTGAGGCTGATGTGCTGATTTTTTAAAAGAAGAAAATAGCCAACAACGCAAATGCAATAACGAAACCGGCAATCACTAATCTTGCCTGTGCATCTTCATCCTTTGATAGGAGTTTAATTTTTCTCATGACCTGATTTTTAAGTTTTCAAATAGTTTTCGTAATCAGGTTTCTCAGGAAGTGGGAAACGGATATTCAGAGAGGATAAATAGATAGGGTATGGGGCAAAAATAAAAACTGAAGCCTGTATTTGCAAGTAGATAGGAAAAATACTATACTATTGCTAACGTACTGATAACTAATTATAAAACAGATAACTACTTATTTCAGTGAAATTTTATTTTCTTTCAATAATATTAATTTTCAGGTCTTTTGTTTTTGAAGGACAGGTTCCGAATGAGAAAATTGACTCTTTCTATTTAGAAAATGGTATAAAATTCACAATTGACCGGCCTCTTGATTTTAATAAGAAAAGAAATACGGTAATTGTTTTTTATGCACTTCCAAATGGAAATACGACGGAGCAGACCATGGGTAAAAAAATTGAAGCCGGGGATGACTGGCATTATGATATTCAACATATAAGAGCTCAAACAAAGTTTTTAAGAAGGGAAATGAAAAGATCAAATCTTTTTGTGATTTATCTTGAAAATGTATATAAGAGCTGGCCCGTCTGGAAACAGAAAAACAGCAATTATAGATTGGTGATTCCACGCTTGATTGATTCATTAACTGAGTTAATTGAAGCAGATAACAAAGTAGTTTATCTGAATGGCCATAGTGGCGGAGGTAGTTTTATTTTTGGGTATCTTGATGGTGTGCAGAAAATACCTGATCTGGTCAAAAGAATAAGTTTTATTGACAGTGATTATGGATATGATAGCAGTTATTATACTAAGATCAGCAGTTGGTTACAAAGGGATAGCAAAGCGTACCTAAATGTTTTTGCATATAATGACAGTATTGCACTATTTAATGGGAAGTCCATTGTTTCGCCCAAAGGTGGTACATGGTACAAAAGTCATTTACTATTACATCATCTGGAAAGTGAGTTTAAATTTAAAAAGAAAACTACCGACAGTCTTATTATTTATGTGTCACAGAGCAAGCAGGTTCAATTCTTTTTTAAGGTCAGTATTGACAGAGGTATATATCATACACAACAAGTCGAATTGAATGGCTTTATTCATTCAATATTGTGCGGCACTAAAAATGATTCCCGGCGTTATACTTATTATGGTGAACGGATCTATAAGAACCTGATCGAATAGATATTAATTTAGTTACTGCTATTTGGGAGATAGTCAAGTTGAAATAAAACGGGAAATTGCTTTTTAATTTTTTCTTTCTTTTTCTCATCAATGGCCCCATAAGTTTTCTTGTATTTCTGCAGGCATAATTCATTTAAAGCCCTTTCCTGGCCTTCCCTGATCTTTTTAATAATAGTTTCCAGAGTTGTTGCATCTGGTCCGCCATCTCCGGATCTAAGATGAATGGCATCGTACATTTTACCGGTACCGGCATAGCTTTTAAAAAGACGTTCCTGGATATACCGGGGTAAGTCATCCGTCGTAATGGTATCTCTGCCTGTGTGGATTATCCCGGATCTGTCAACAGTTAACTCAATAATTTTTTCGGCCGTGAGATCATCAGCGCTTTTCGCCAACAAGTCTTTGCCGATAAATATCAAAATGGCTACAAGCAGAATTCTCATTTAGAGGAAATTAAATGATATTATCTAAAGGTAATGAGTTTTATATTTCGCTTAGTTCCAGCCACCTTAGTTCTTTTTCATCGAGCAATTCTGTGATCTCAGAAATTCTTAATGAGAGTTGTTCCAGATCCTGGAATGGTAAACTGCTATCGTTCAACTTACCCATTACGGCTTTCTTTTCATTTTCAAGATCGGCTATTTCTTTTTCTAAACTTTCAAACTCCCTTTTTTCCTTATATGATAATTGCTTTTTTTGAGTTGGTAACTGGGTTTGGCTCTTCAAAGGGGCATTTTCGGTTTGTGCCGGCTCTTCTTTATTTTCTTTTTTTAATTGTTCAATTCTGTAAAGGGAATAGTTTCCCGGAAAATCCCGGACATTACCATTGCCTTCAAAAACAAACAAGTGATCGACTAATTTATCCATGAAGTACCTGTCATGTGAAACTATTAGCAAACAACCGGGGAATTCGCTGAGAAAACTTTCCAGAACATTCAATGTAGGTAGATCAAGATCATTTGTTGGTTCATCTAATACAAGAAAGTTCGGATTCCGGAATAAAATAGACAACAGCAATAATCTCCTTTTTTCACCACCACTTAATTTACTTATATAGGTATATTGTTTATCTGGATCAAACAAAAACAATTGAAGAAACTGGGCGGCACTTAAAGTGCCTCCGCTTGCCAAAGGAAAATTTTCAGCTATGCTTTTAACATATTCTATCACCCGCATATCTTCTTTTACCACTAACCCCTGCTGTGAATAATTGCCAAATACAACTGTATCTCCAATATTGATCTTACCGCTATCGGCTTTCTCGATATCCAGCAACATATTTATAAAAGTTGACTTACCTGTCCCGTTCTTTCCAATAATGCCAACTCTTTCGCCTTTTTTAAATGTGTAGTCAAACCCTTTGAGAATTATCTTGTTGCCAAAGCTCTTATAGACTTTTTTTAATTCAGCTATTTTACCACCTAATCTCGACATTTTCATCTGTAGCTGAAGCTGTTCATCGTTTACCTGTTGTTTAGCAACTTTCTCAATTTTATGAAAGTTGTCCTGCCTGCTTTTACTTTTAGTGGTCCTGGCCCGGGGTTGTTTTCTCATCCACTCCAGTTCATGCCGATATGTATTTTTTGCTTTTTGTATAGTTGCAGATTCATTTTCTGCTCTTTCTGCTTTTTTCTCAAGGTAATTGTCATAATCACCTTTATAGGTTATAAGACGACCGTTATCAATCTCCCATATCTCATTACAAACATTATCCAGGAAATACCTGTCATGGGTCACTAAAAGTAAAGTGAGATTTTCCTTGTTAAGATATTGCTCCAGCCATTCCACCATTTCTACGTCAAGATGATTGGTGGGTTCATCCATGATCAATAAAACATGTTTATGTTCAAAGCCAATATCGATCAGGGTTTTAGCCAGGGCTACTCTTTTTTTCTGACCGCCGCTCAATGTTTTTACAGGCTGCGAAAGGTTATGAATATTGAGCTTCCCCATGACCTGTTTCACTTTTGCATCAAAGTCCCAGGCTCCTAGTTCATCCATTTTGAGAATGGCATCGTTAAGTTCGTCAGGTTTATCTTCTTCACTCAGCGCTTCAAAGTTTTTTATGGCCCTGATCACCGGGTTGTCATGAAAGAAAATATTATCCGATATAGAAAGTTCTTCCTCAAAAACGGGGTCCTGCTCAAAAAGAACCACATCAACATCTTTGTTGATCCAAAGCTGACCATTATCCGGAATTTCTTTTCCCGCTAATATTTTCAGAATGGTGGATTTGCCCCAGCCATTCCGGGCTATCAATGCTATTTTATCCCCTTCTTCAATATGAAAGGTGATATCTGAGAACAGCGGTTTTACCCCATAACTCTTGGATAATTTTTCGGCTGAGACATAGTGCATAAAGCAAAGATAAATTACCGGCTAGCAAAATATATCAGCAAGCAAATAACAAGTGTGATAATAAGGATAAGCAGGGGCAATTTCTTTTCTTTTTTGGTATAGTTATGATGTTCTTTCAGGAAAACATCAATTTCCCGCTTTATAATATTGTCATTTGACGCAAGTCTATAAAATAAAGTACCTAATTTGTTAACCTGTGAATGGGTGAGCGGAGCAGCAGATTTTATCAATCCCCTAACGATCTGGCGGGTTGTTTCCTGTTCATTGTACTGTTGTAATTGCACCAGCACCCCATCTTCAAATATTTCAAGTATGTAATTCTGTAAACCTTCCTTATCCATTCTGAAATGGTCCAGACCTGCAACATGTCTTTCTAATTCCAGCACTTCCAGTAATACAGAGTGAGGTGTAAGGAGGTCTCTTTTTTTTCGTCTTCCCATGCTTTGCATATACCATCGCTTTTGCAGGTATTGCTCTTTTTTACCAGGTTTGCTCAATACTTCATAAGCTTCTTTTATTTCTGCAAACCTGACCGCAGTATCTGTTCCGGCAGTATTAGTGTCAGGGTGATATAGTTTGGCAAGCTCCCTGTATGCTTTTTTAATTTCCGGGAGTGTTGCCGATGGGGGTATTTGAAGAATGGCGTAATAATCTTTCAGAAACATATTAATGAACTACTTCAGGTATTTACTATAGAATTCCATAGTACGTTGCCAGGCAAGCTTTGCGGCTGCTTCATTGAACCGGGTAGGGGCAGTATCATTGTGAAAGGCATGCTGCGCACCTTCATATATATACAGTTCATACGGAATATTATTCTTTTTAAGAGCTGCTTCATAATCCTTAATTCCGGCATTTACTCTTTCATCAAGTCCTCCGTAATGTAGTTGTACAGCTGCTTTTATTTTACCCGTTTCTTCTGTTGAGGGTTGACGACCATAGAAAGCCACGGCTGCTTTTAGAGATGGTACATGAACAGCAAGATTATTAGCCATAGCACCTCCCCAACAAAATCCAACGCAGCCAAACTGCCCGTTACTGTCTTTCCGGGTTTTCAGGTACTCAAAAGCTTTGATAAAGTTCTGCAAACTGTCATTGGCGTTGAGCTGCCTGAATTTTTCTCTGGCTTCATCATCATTTTCAGGAGTACCCCCTAGCGGTGACAGTGCATTAGGAGCAATGGCCAGGTAACCCGCCTTTGCCACCCTTCTTGTTACATCTTCAATATGTGCATTTAGTCCGCGGTTTTCATGGATCACCACTACAGAAGCATAAGGGTTTTCCTTTTTGGGTCTTGCAACATAAGCATCCATAGTACAATTAAACCCCGGATAAGAGACCCGTTCAATGAAAAGATCTTCCTGGCTTGTAACCGAGGCATTAGCATGGTTCACTTCTAACAATGGTAACAATGTCATGGCAGCGGCAGTACCACCTGCCAATAACGTAAGGCGTTTAAGAAATTCCTGCCTGCTAAGTGGTTTATGTGTATACTCATCATAAAGGTTTATAATCCGCTGATCCATGACGGGATTTTTTAGTGAATTTTAAAGTTACTATTATTCGCTGAGTGATAAATGGTTGGAAAGAGTATCCTGATTCACTTACCTTTATGTAGAAAAAAGAAAAATATGAAAAGGTATTTAAGTGTTTTTATTTTAGGATTAGCTGTTGCTTGTAATAATGCTTCTGATAAGGAGACCGCAACAACAGACAGTTCCTCAATGGATCATATGCATGATGCTGGTGCGATGGGTAATGTGCCCGACCTGCCTCCGGTTCCCGATGGGGCAAGTGTTTATTTTAAAAACATTACTGAGGGAGCCACCGTAAAATCTCCGTTGAAGATAGAAATGGGTGCCAATGTAATTAAAGTGGATACTGCCGGACCAGTTATCGAAGGAGTAGGGCATCATCATCTTATCATTGATGGAACAGATTCAATTCCTGCAGGTGTTATTGTGCCAAAAGATTCTACACATATCCATTTTGGAAAAGGACAAACAGAGACTGAGATTGCTCTTTCACCCGGTATGCATAAACTTACGATACAGTTTGCTGATGGCCTGCATCGTTCTTACGGTGATAAGATGGCAGCTACTGTACATGTGAAAGTGGAATAATAATATCCTTCCTGTTTACAGGTCGTCGTATTTGTACTTCCTTATAGTGAGTATTACAAATAGTAATGCATAACCGCATACTACTCCCAGTAATACTCCTGTTGAAGGTAAATGCTCATACAATTCCTTGAAACTGC
Organism: Chitinophagales bacterium; assembly: GCA_020636575.1. Classification (GTDB taxonomy): domain Bacteria; phylum Bacteroidota; class Bacteroidia; order Chitinophagales; family Chitinophagaceae; genus JJ008. Next base: position 205,067 of record JACJXP010000003.1, on the reverse strand, counting down.
TGAACGGAACTAAAGAATCTGATGACTGTAATGGTAAAAAGTAAGGAAGAGAAGGGTTTATCTTGGCTACCAGCCACCATAAAAGCCATTCAAGGAGCAAGCCATAGATAAAATAAACGATGATGGCAACCCCGCTTTTTCTGAAAAAAGTAGCCAGGAAAAGAGCAAACATCAGGTAAACGAAGGCCTGCATAAATGATAGTAAAGAAACAATCGCAGCATCTATGGTGATCGGAACATGAACAATTTGAGACATGATCACCATGGCCAGAAAATTCATGGCCATAATGGCAACGGACATGCAGGCGATCAATGAAATTTTGGTCAGGATGAAAGTTTCTCTTTTCCATCCATCTATAATATTCTGACGGTGTGTTTTAAAATTTACTTCATTAATGAACAGGCTGATGATGATCATACCGGGCAGATATAATAACAAACTGGTCCAGAATACTACGGTATAAGGCAGATTATTGGTTGAGAAAACCCCAAGGATATCACTGGCTTCGCTTTTAACACCGGTAACTGATCTTTGTAGTTCACTGATCAGGCTGATATAGACCTTATAAAAAATAAAGATGATGATCAAAATTCCCAGCATATACAGCACAGAAAATACCTGGAACACCCGGTAGTTCCTGATCTTCATCCATTCTATTTTTAAATTCTTAAGCATGTTTGTCTTATTATTATTGATCACTTGTTCCGCCTGTTATTTCAAGGAAACGCTTTTCTAACGATTTCTTTTGCAGCATTAACCTGTTTAGGGTTATGCCGTTGTCAAAACAAAACCGATTTACCATAGCGGAGTCAACACTGCCATCTGCTTCAATGATCAGTATGGAATCAGTAGTTTGAATTTTTTGTATTCCCGGCATTTTGGTTAATACACTATATAAAGTTTCCATGTCTGCGGCACTTACTTCAATAACAACTTTTTGTGATTCCGCAGATTGATTTGTGGTTGAACCTGATAATACATCCTGTACCGTTCCGGATGTTTTTAATACGCCTTTTTGAAGTATGGCTACATGTGTACATACTTTCTCTACCTCATCCAGGATATGGCTGGCCATAATAATTGTCTTTCCCTGTCTGCTAAGCTCCTTTATCAATTCCCTGATCTCGGCAATACCGGCAGGATCCAGGCCATTTGTTGGTTCATCAAAAACTAGAATATCCGGATTGCCAAGTAAGGTAGCTGCTATTGCTAACCGCTGTTTCATACCTAATGAATAGGTACTGAAACGGGAATATCTTCTTTGGGTAAGATTAACTTTTTCGAGTACAGCCGGAATGTCCTCTTTGCCTCTTTCTTTTATGGCGGCGGATATTTCCAGGTTTTTTTGACCACTCAGGTAATGATAGAAGTTGGGAGTTTCCAATAAAGTTCCGATCTGTTTCCTCATCTTATTATCAGATCCCGGATGACCATTCCAGAAAAAATCTCCTGCATTTGCGTTTATCACCCCCATTACAATACCAAGCAGGGTTGTTTTACCACTGCCATTCGGACCTAAGATCCCAAAAACACTTCCTTTTGGCACATCAAATGAAACATTATCCAAAGCCCGGACTGCCCCGAAAGATTTAGACATGTTTTTTACAGACAATACAGCACTCATTAAAAGAGTTTTATTTTGGTGATGAAGATAGAGGATTATTTATAATGGATCGCAACAATACAATTTAAAGTCTGTTATTAGTTCTATAATATTGATCATTTATGTCAAAGGTTATTATAACAGGAGGAACGGGGCTGATAGGGCATGCCATTATAAAAAAACTGATTGCAAAAGGCTATGAAGTTGTAGTACTCACCCGTAATCCCTCTCAAAAGTTTCCACCGGGTTTGTCAAATGTAATTCTTGCAAAATGGATTCCTTCTTCAGGAATGATAGATCATGCAGTTTTTGAAAAAGCTGACTATGTCATCCATCTTGCAGGCGCCGGTGTAGCTGATAAAAAATGGACTGCTAAAAGAAAGAAAGAGATCAGGGATAGTCGTGTACAGAGTTCAGGACTAATTGTTGAGACTTTAAGAAAATATTCAAATAATGTAAAAGCAGTTATCAGTGCCTCTGCTATTGGCTGGTATGGCGATGCTGATCATACACACTTGCATGGAAGCAGGTCCGGACCTTTTATAGAAACAGATCCTCCCGCCAATGATTTTCTTGGAGCCACCTGTAAAGCATGGGAGGAAAGTATTTTACCGGTGACCGAAATTGGAAAGAGATTAGTAATGCTCAGAATTGGGATTGTTCTATCGCCAGATGGAGGGGCTTTAAAGGAGTTCATCAACCCTTTGCGTTTTGGAATGGCTGCCATTTTGGGTACGGGCAGACAAATAATAAGCTGGATCGACATAGATGACCTTGCAAATATGTATATCGCAGCATTAGAGGATGAAAATATGCAAGGTGTTTACAACGCTGTTGCTCCGGAACCGGTAAGCAATAAAGAGTTAGTGATCCAATTGGCCAGGAGCAGAAAAAGGTTTTATATACCGTTCAAAGTGCCGGCATTTATTTTGAAGATATTATTTGGAGAAATGAGTATTGAAATTTTAAAAAGCGCCGATGTGAGTTCACGGAAGATGGAGGAGGCAGGATTTAAATTTAAATATCCAACCATACAGGATTCCTTAAATAAAATTGCCGGGAAAGGGTAGGTTGTTGATATCAATAGAGGCATGGTCAGGATGCCAGACATTTGAAAATTCTCCAAGGATGGCTTTCTCTTTTTCAAATGAGAGTTTATGTAGTTTCAGATCTTCAATATCACTTGCATATACTTTTCGGTACATAGGGTGCATGGTGCCTCCCGCTACCCCTGCTGGCTTTGTTGGATCATACTGGTATTGCGGATCAACAAGAGTGCCTCTTGGGTACATAATGCCGGGGATTCCTTTGCCTCTGATATCTAATTCTTCCGGGTGATTCAGTCCTAAAGTGTGCCCATATTCATGTGCTGCTGTTGTGGAGCCTTTATATAAGTTTTCCAGTTTGAAATATCCGCTGTTACAACCCAGGCCATCAACAAAGGAAATATTACCGTATGCAAACTCTTCAATTCTGAAGTAGTTGTTTTTCGGATCAAGATTTTGGTAAATGTCAATATCTGTAATAGAAGGCTGAAAAGAAGCGGTGATCACAAAGCGGAGACGAAAATATTGTCCATCAATGTTGATCGAAACTTCGGGTTCATTCCACATAGTTTCAATCTCATCCCGGATAAGTTCTGTTAAGGAAACATCAGCTGCATTGCCATATGTGATGATATGAGAATAAATGAAAAGCTGCTGATTAATTTTTTCAACCGTTCCCATTATTCGGAAGCAGATTTAATATCAGACTTTCTGATCCATCCCCATGTCAGGTTGCCGACGGCATCAATGAACTCGGTATAAACCGTTGTTTCGGTTTCAGCAATGTTCATGAAAGAGTCGTTTTTTGAGAGGTATTTTTTGGGATAAAATGACTGGAACCCATCCTGGTCATGATACAACTGTGCTTTACCTGATTTTATCTCTAAAACCGGGGCATTTAGATATTGTTTCTTTAGCCATTCATTATTTAACGTTTCCTGCTTTTCCAACCAGGTAAATTCCCCGTCGGCGCTAACACCATTCCCAAAACCACAATTGAAAGAAGTGGATTGACTGTTAATGCTGATCGTTTTTCCTTTTCGCTGGAATTTTAAAATGCAAGGATTCTCGGCATCTTCATAAGTGTTATCAAAAGAGGCAGTATCGTTCACAAAAGTTATTATTCCATCTGTTTCACCCCGGTTATATCCCGGAGGGCCTGTAAGTACATCCAGCCAGAAACGATATTGATTTCCTTCAATTTTAATAAGAATAAGCCGGCCGCCTGGGACAGCAGATTTTTCTTTTTCAGATACAGTATTTTCCAATGGCATAGAATAGCCATACATCCCGGTGAGATTTGCCTGGCTCCTGGCTTCTGAAACAATCAAAACGATAAGTACGCTGAAAAATATTTTTTTCATGATCTTTTAATGAGTCATCAGTTTCTAATAGGCCTTCCGCTTTTCAACACACTTTGTATCCTTTCAAGTGTTTTTCTTTCTCCGCAAAGCGATAAAAAAGCTTCTCTCTCCAGGTCAAGGAGGTATTGTTCGGAAACTAAAGTTGGTTCACTTAAGTCGCCACCGCACATTACATAAGCCAGCTTTTTAGCAACCAATCCATCATGTTCTGTGGCGTAGTTAGCTGTTTTCATAGCATGGATACCTGCATAAAGTGCACCTAAAGCAGATCGGCCCAGTACTTTGATGTCGTTCCGACGTACAGGGGTTGTATAACCACTGCTATATATTTCCAGCACTGATTTTTTAGCTTCACTTATTCTTCTTTCTATATTCATTACAACTTCGTCCAATCCTTTTCGATATATACCTAATCCAAAAGCTTCATGTGCTGAGGTGGCCACTTTTGCAGTAGCAATGGTAAGAAAACGATTTTTTAATGTAATTGTTTCAGGCTCATCTTCATGCATCTCAGCCGAGGCTCTTAATGTGAACTCTTTAGTTCCTCCGCCACCGGGTATTAATCCAACACCCAACTCCACCAGCCCGGTATATGTTTCTGCAGCAGGGCAACATTTGTCGGCATGTAAACTTAGTTCACAGGCGCCGCCTAATGCCAAACCATGAGGAGCTACTACAACAGGCACAGCCGAGTACCTGGCCCGCATCATAGTATTCTGGAACATGCGGATCGCCATATCCAGTTCATCATATTCCTGGTCAATGGCCAGCATAAAGATCATACCTACATTGGCACCGGCAGAAAAGTTAGGTCCTTCGTTGGCAATCACTAATCCTTTATAGTTTTTCTCGGCTTTATCAATAGCTGTTTGAATGCCACTTAATACATCACCACCAATGCTTCCCATTTTGGTGAACCATTGTAATCCCAGCACATCATCACCCATGTCATATAAGCGGCAGCTTCCGTTTTTCCAGATCTGTTTGTCCTGGAAATTACTCATTACAATAAATGCTTCACCGCCGGGTAATGGTTTGTACGTTTTTGTTGCCGGATCGTAGCAGTATTTTTTGCCCCCTTCAATTTTATAGAATGATTTGTTGCCTGCTGCCAGCATTTCATCTACCCAGGCCGCTACTTTATAGCCAGCCGCTTTCATAGCATCCGTTGTTTTGGCAACACCCAATACATCCCAGCTTTCAAAAGCACCGATCTCCCATCCAAAACCTGCCATCATCGCATCATCAACCCTGTATAACTCATCACTGATCTCAGGAATGCGGTGAGATATATAGGAAAATAATCCGTAATGGAACAAGCGATAAAATTCCCCGGCTTTATCTTGTCCGGAAACCAGCATTTTCAACCGGCTATTTAGATCATCAACCGGCTTAGCTGTTTCCAGTGTTGCAAATTTTGGTTTTACCCGGGGATGATACTCCATAGTATCAAGGTTCAGTGTCAGTATCTCACTTTTGCCGTCTACTCCTTTTATTTTTTTAAAGAACCCCTGCCCGGTTTTATCTCCCAGCCAATTATTGACTACCATTTTTTCCAACCAGGCGGGAATAGCAAACTGATCCCTTGCTTCATCATCAGGGCAATTTTCTGCAACACCATTTGCTACTTTAACTAATGTATCGATCCCTACTACATCAGCAGTGCGGAATGTGGCTGATTTTGGTCTGCCAATAATTGGACCTGTTAAGGCATCGATCTCATCAATACTGAGTTGTAGCTTTTCTTTTACATTCATGATGGCCATCATCCCAAAAACACCAATCCGGTTTGCAATAAATGCAGGAGTATCCTTACATAAAACTGTTCTTTTTCCTAAATAGAGATCCCCATATTGCATCAGGAAGTCAACAATATCCGGGTCTGTATAACGGGTAGGGATAATTTCCAATAGCCTGAGGTAACGGGGCGGATTAAAAAAGTGGGTACCGCAGAAGTGTTTTTTAAAATCCTCACTTCTGCCTTCAGCCATCAGGTGGATGGGGATGCCGGAAGTGTTTGAAGTGATAAGCGTTCCGGGTTTACGAAATTGTTCAACCTGTTCAAAGACCTTTTGTTTAATATCAAGCCGCTCTATCACCACTTCAATAACCCAATCACAACCGGCTATGTCTTTCATGTTATCTTCAAAATTCCCGGTTGTAATTTTCTTTACAACATCTTTATGAAAAACAGGGGAGGGGTTGCTTTTGATAGCAGCAGTTAAAGCATCATTGACAATTTTGTTTCTTTCTGATCTGCTGGCGTCGGCTTTTATATCCCTGGGAACAATGTCTAACAGCAATACCTGGATACCAATTCCGGCAAAGTGGCAGGCAATCCTGGATCCCATAACACCACTTCCTAGCACAGCAACTTTTTGAATAATTCTTCTGGACATATAAATTAGTTAGTTATGCAACTATTATTGAAACCGAAGTTAAGTGTTTTTAAATAAGGGACAGGGGGAGTTAAATCTTTTTTTAGACAGGTATTGATCGACGTATTATAATTTTCCTTTCTTTCTTTTTTTCCTGAGAGCTTTTTTAGTTGTTTTTAACCCGGCATTGTCGATTGCTCCATTTATCAATATCCTAACGATATATTGAAATATGGACCTGTCCCGCATTCGTTCAAAGTAAATATCCGATGACCTTGAAGTATTATTCTTTTTGACTGAAAAGGTATTGGCTATAAAGCTCAGGAACTTTCTTTTTTGATTTATATCGCCGTTTCTCAGCAATTCTACTTTCAGGTTTTTGTATAGCATCTTCATTTTACCGGTAGCCAGGTATTCGTTTGCTACTGCGGACATACTCATAGTATCCAGATGCCCTGACTTTATATTAACAGAGGCAAAGGGGACCAGCACACTGTTAAGCATCCTGATATCCACAGGTTTCATTTGTGAGTTAAGCCTGAAGGCGCCTAGTGAATCAGTATAAGATTGTTTAAGTAAAAGGTGTGTAAATAATGAATCGAAGAAATAACCGCTGGCAATTACCGAGAGGCTGTCACCAGCATTTATATTTATGTTTTTTACCGGAAACAACTTTGCGTCGATAGAAGTAATAGGTATAACCCCTGTTTTGTTTGTTGAACTATCCAGTTCCGAATAAAAAGCTGTTCCATTCGACACTGTTATTGAATCTACCAGTACACCGGGAGGAATTTTTTTAATAAGTGAAACAGGTAATAATTTTATTTCGTTTTCTTTTCGGGGTAATCTTTTATCTCTATAGGAACTAAACCAGGTATTATCTAAATAGATGTTCCTGATCTTCAGCACATCATTTTTTAAATAACTATCAAGGTCAAGCTCACTAAGAATTATTTTGCCACTGCTTAATTGAATGTAGTCACTTTGATATTGACTTTGTTTAACAAACTCTTCTTTACTGATCAAAGGTTTGTATACAAAAGAATCAATTGCAAAATATTTACCAGGTTTGTTAAAATCAGCCTTCTTCCAACTAAAGCTCTTTCCAGCGTCAGTATAATGACCAGCAATATCGGTGATCACCAGGTCAGGATTTTTCAACAACACTTGTTTCAGTTTGGAAAGGGATAAAGTATTCAGGTCAAAATTTTTCAAACTAAATTTTTCTAAACCTAAATTGCCCTTCATTTTACCCAGGCTATCAATTCCAATTTTCTTTACTTCTACTTTATTAACTATTCCTTTGATGCCAGGCTTTTCATCCGGGCTTAAAGCGAACTGGCTTATGGTTCCTTTTAATGAAGTATTATTTGTCTTTATATTTTTACCAGCTATTAGAGGTAGTTCAAATTTTTCTGCGCTGAGTTCTATTTTTTGAATTGAAAGAGATGAAAAGCCATTGCTATCTGTTCTGATGTCCTGAAGATCTGCATAATTCCTTTCCGCATTTCCACTTTGCCAGTGAAAATATTTATTTGACGTTTTATCTTTTGAAGAATAATGTATTTCAGGCCGGGTTAAAGTGACCTGGCCGATATGAATAGGCAAGGCTTTTAGTACTGCGTTATTTTTTTCTTTTTTTAGAAAATCAATTTTTGGTTTGTCTGCAGTAATAAATGGTATTTCCATCTTGCCTGCGATCAAAGCACTGATAACAGGAGTAAAGTTTACCCCTGGCATCTCGAGTAAAAGGTCATGAGCCGGTGTTTTTTCCCGGAATGATACTTGTTTTAGAAAAGAGTTCTTTTCATCACTGATAGAATATCCTGAGCTTGTAAAAAGTGTATTTTCTTTTTGTGCTTTCAGTTGTTCTCCTGACACAAAAAGATCGTCCAAGACAAGATTTTCAGCAGGCCTTTTTAAAAGCTGTGAGAATGAAATGGTATCGATCTGTGTAGAGATCTTCCATTTTTTATTGACCAGGCTAAGTATTGTATTTCTTCCACTGATGTTCTTGAGTTCAAGGATCGATCGCAGTTTATTATTCTCAGGTTGATCCAAATGTATATTCAGCACTCCTTTTTTCCAGCTGATATCTTCGGCAAAAACATTCCCATTTTTTTCATCTATCTGCATTCTTTTGATATCGGCATCATGAATTTGCAGTAATAGTTCCTTTTTCGGAGAGGTGACTTCAATCATATCTGCCGAAAATCTCCCATTATCACCTGTATAGTGAGTATTGCTAAAATGGAAATAAAGGTTTCCCGTTTTAATATTCCCGTCTTTGAATTTTAAACTGTTTAAGGATCCTTTTATCTGTGCAATATCCGTGGAATGTAATAAAGACCGGCTTTGAATGGATAATGTAGCATCCTTTAAGATCATGCTGAAATTGCTATCATAAACCAATCGGATGTTCCCGTTTTGTATATCCAGGTATTCAAGATCCACATAATCATCAATAGCTGCTATGGAATTAAAAACATCGTTATTTCTGTTTTGCCTGGCTTTTTGCGAAACATTATAAACAATATCCGGGTTGAATAAAGTGGCTTGTTCAGCACTCAGTTTATTGTTAAAGATGAGTTCGTCCCACGACAAGCCACCGAGATAGAATTTTGGAATGGCAAAAGAGTTGACAACCTGGTTCCTGTTCAGTTTATTGAATAGGAAATTACTTAAGTAGATCTTGTCTTCACGGAAAATTATACTGTCAAACTGGACCCTATAGCTGCTATCCTTAATAAAATTCTCATAGTTGCGTATTGCCATCACAAAGCTTTTAACGTTGATGGATTTTGCGGCTTTGTGATCTATAGCCAATCCCTGCATCTGAAAGTCGTTCCCGTCAGAAGTAAAAGAGTTTGGGATATTATTTTTTACTGTCGAAATGTCAAATGATGCATTTTGAACAATTACGTTCGAAAGCATCAGGTCACCGGTCATTTGCTGAATAATATTATCAAGTCTTGGCCTTGCTACGGCGCTATCTTTTGCCTGGTCGAGATATGCTTTTAATGTAAACCGGGGACTCAGGCAAAAAACAGTATCTGCCTTGATTACCTCACTACGATATAGTGTATCAAAATCAACATTTGATAATCTTAATTTTTCAAAGAACACACTGAAGTAAGTGCTATTGCTATCTGTTTTTTCTCCGGTGATCATACAATCTTTAAACTCAACATGCTGTTCACGGAGATTTATATTGAAATTGTTGAATTTAAGTTTGTGACGTCCATCCGGGAAACTGATCTCCTGGTTACTGCATTGTACAGTTATATTATCGCTAAAAAGAAGCTCTTCCCGATGAGCTGCCGGTTTTTCATTTACCCTGAAATTATCTATGTGCAGATTTATATCAGAAATATTTACCGGGATATAATCTGGCTGCGTTTTATTGCTTAGCGTAAAATTTCCTGTTATGATCCGGAATCGTTCAACTTCTAATTCGTTCAGCACTTCCTGGATCGACCGATATATCTGGCCCATTTCGTAGGGAACGGAAATAGAGCTGGTGTCTTTTTTATTATTTGTTTCGCTATTACGAAGCTTTGTAACTGCAATATTGGGGGAGTATAGGTCCAGGGCCCCTATATATAATTTTTTATCTCTCAAAAAAGGGATCAGTCTCTTAAGCTTTATTTTGATCTCGGGTACATAAAACCTGTACGATGTATTTGCATCTAATGAATCAGCCGTATAAAATGCGGCTTTGCGAATGCTCATTTTGTTATTCAGGTAGTTGTAGCCAAGTCTTTCAATTTTTAGTTTCAGTTTACCGTTTGACTTTTCTTCCACCATTTTTTCCAACATATCTTTGGAATGGGAGATAAACCAAAAATGAAATCCAACTGCAATAAGGATAAGGCCTGCAAGAATAAATCCTGCAATTTTGAGTAGCTTTTTGTATAAAGGTTTTTTGGACAAAATGATAAAGGAAATCAGGGCTGAATTTACTTAAATACACCTGTAGCAGGAACAAAAAACCCGTTTTGCGGTTAGGAAAAACGGGTGATCGGGTAAAATTAACCTTTAGCTGACATTTGAACCCGGTGAAACTACGTTTTCGGGTTTCAAAAGCTGCAGTTTGCCATCAATATCTTCTGCTGTTAATATCATTCCCTGGCTTTCGATTCCCCGCATTTTCCTGGGAGCCAGGTTGGTTACAACAATTACCTGTTTGCCGATCATTTCTTCAGGAGTATAATGTTGTGCAATACCTGAAACGATAGTTCTTTTCTCTGTTCCAAGATCAACTTCAAGTTTCAAAAGTTTATCTGCTTTCTCAACTTTTTCGCAAGCTATTACGGTTCCCGCTTTCAACTCCAGTTTGGCAAAATCATCAAACTGGATCATTGGTTTACCCTGAGGCTGTTCTTCCATTTTTGTATTAGTTTTTATTAACCCATTCTTTAATTTTTCAACCTGGGTCTTAATTTCTTCATCTTCGATTTTACGGAATAAAAGCTGTGGTTCTCTCAGGCTATAGCCAACACTCAGCAACTTTAATGATCCGGCATTTTCCCAGTCCAGCATCTTATCTACTACTTTCATCATGTGCAGCATTGTTTTGGCTGTATTGGGTAAAAAAGGATTGATAAGTATGGCCAGGTTCGCAGAGAGCTGCAGACATAAGTGCATGCAATTATCTATCAACTTTTGATTATCGGGGTTTTCCGTCAGTGTTTTTGCAACGATCCAGGGTTGCTTTTTTTGCATATACTGGTTGCCCTTCCTGCTCAGATCAATTACTTCAAACAATGCTTCCCGGAACGAATATTCTTCCAGTAAATTCTCTATCCTGGTCCTCGCATTAGCTATCTCAGTTATTAACTCTTTATCAGTATCATCAATTATGTCATTATGAAATAGGGGCACTTTACCATTACAGAGTTTGTGCATCAATACCCATGTACGGTTAACAAAATTTCCGAAAATGCTGACCAATTCACTGTTTACCGCATCCTGGAATCCTTTCCACATAAATTCACTGTCCTTGGTCTCCGGTGCGATCTGTGTAAGGTAATAACGAAGCATATCAACACATTGGCCGCCTCCGTTTTCCTTTTTCACAAAATCATTGATATAATCCCGCATATCCAGTTTCCAGTTACGGCTGGTGCTCATTTTATCACCTTCGAGGTTCAGGAATTCATTGGCGGGAACATTGGCGGGTAAGATGTTTCCGTGCAGTTTCAGCATTACAGGAAAAATGATGCAATGAAAAACAATATTATCCTTGCCAATAAAATGTACCAATTTGGTCTCTTTATCATACCAATAAGGTTTCCAGTCTTTTTTATTATCTAAGGCCCATTGTTTGGTTGCACTGATGTAACCTATAGGTGCATCGAACCACACATACAATACTTTTCCTTCGGCATCTTTAACAGGAACTTTAATCCCCCAATCAAGATCCCGGGTAACGGCCCTTGATTGTAATCCTCCTTCGATCCAGCCTTTACACTGACCTACAACATTGGCCCTCCAGTCATCTTTGTGTTCCTTGAGTATCCATTCTTTTAAGAACGCCTCATGTTCGCCAAGAGGCAAATACCAGTGAGATGTTTTTTTCTTGACAGGGGTTTTGCCGCTGAGGGTGCTGACAGGATTGATCAGTTCATCCGGGCTCAATGTTCTTCCACAATTTTCACACTGGTCACCGAAAGCCCTGTCGCTACCACAATTAGGGCATGTACCTTTTATATAGCGATCAGCGAGGAAAGTTTTGGCTTCCTCATCATAATATTGCTCTGTTTCTTTTATTTCCAGTTCACCCCGATCGTTCAGATATGTAAAGAATTCCTGCGCTGTTTCATGGTGGATAGGTTCGCTGGTTCGGTGATAAATATCAAAGCTCATGCCCAGGTCTTCAAAATCCTGTTTCATGGCCTCATGATATTTATCTATGATGGCCCGGGGAGTTGTACCTTCTTTAGCCGCCTGGATAGGAATGGCAGTGCCATGTTCATCACTACCGCAAACAAATACCACATCCCTTTTTTGTGCTCTTAAATAGCGGGCATATATATCTGCCGGAATATAAGCGCCGGCAAGATGCCCCACATGCTTTAATCCATTTGCATAAGGCAATGCACTTGTTACCAGGTATCTTTTTGCATTCTCCATATAGTCTTATTCGATTAGGGTCCGGGTTTTAGTTTATGAGCTAGGCATCTAAAAGAAGGCAAAAATACCGTAATAGCCATCATTGCCCAAAAGCATGATTTGGATAACTTTATCTGTAAATCATTTTTTATGATCCGCATTTTTTTTCTTGCGACTTTCACTTCTCTTTTCCTGCACCTGAAAGCTAATGACGGGGTATTTTATGCTGCAGGTAATACATTGATCCCTATAAAAGAAACTACTATTCAAATGCGGAAAGAGATCCTGAACCTGGAAAGAAGGGGAGAGTGGATGCAGGTAGATATCTATTTTGAGTTTTTTAATCCCGGAGAAGAAAAGGAGCTCATTGTAGGTTTTGTAACACCTCCGGCGGAAGGGGATGCCGGCGATGCTGAAATGGCACATCCACAAGTAAAGGATTTTATGATCATGAATGGAGATCGGCTTTTGACCTTTAAAATTATGCGAATGGAGCAAACTGGTTTTAAGGTTGACTCAAAACTGGCAAATGGGTATGATTTTGTTTATTATTTCACCATCAGATTTAAAAAAGGTTTAAATGTGATCAGGCATAGTTATTTGTACCGGGGTGGCTCATCTGTTGAAGTAAAAAACGACTTTGATTATCGCCTTACTACCGGCACTGGTTGGGCAGGAGGAAATATCGGAGATTTTGAATTGAATATTAATATGGGAGATGACAGCTATTTTTCTGTTCCGGATGCTTTTGGAATACAGTCTGCGAATTGGACAATTGCTGGTATTGGCCGTGTTAGTCCCAAGATAAATTTTAACCCTTATGCAGATGAAAATGGTGGTGCTAATTTAAGAATGGTGTTTATGAGAAAAGGTAAACTGCAACTGCGGGTAAAGAATTTTAAGCCCCTAAAAGATCTTTCAGTTAATATTTTTCAATTGCATAATGAGATCAGTCTCTGGTCTAATGGGAATGTAAAAAATGAATTTTCCGGCTTGCCCGAAATAGTATGGGCTGATGATAAAGCAGAACTCATAAAAAATCTATCAGATCAGGAACTCAGACTATATCGTAATCTCAATTATGCCAGGATGGGATATGATTTCATGGATATTAATTTGAAAAAGATTTTTCAAAAGTTTAACTGGTATTTACCTGACCCTGCCATTAAACCAGAACATCTCGTAGAATATTATATTGACAATAATCTTCTTAAGCTAATTTCTGAAGAGGAAAAAAGGCGAAAGCTTGTTCCGGATGGACAGCAATGAAGCTATACCCCGGTTATTTCACCATTAACAATATCAATCGAGTTGGCAGCAGGTACTGTGGGCAAGCCTGGCATACGCATCATATCCCCGCAAACTGCAACTATAAACCCGGCACCTGCATTAACGATCAGTTCATCTACTGATATAATAAAGCCATTGTATTTATGTACATGCTCGGGAACATCTGTAAACGAGTATTGGGTTTTTGCAATACAAACAGGCAGTTTGTCGTACCCGAGTTCATTTATTCTTTTTAGTTGCCTGCGGGCTTTTTTCTCAAGGATTATATCGTCTCCGCCATAGATAGTTCTTACTACTTTCCTGATCTTTTCATCAACGCTATCATTAAGGTCATAAGTGAATTGAATGTCATTTGCTGGTTCAGCAGTCAGTTCCACAATTTTTTTTGCAGCATCTATACAACCTTCTCCTCCCTGATTATAGGCACTGTTGACCGCAAAAACAATTTTATTATCCTTACACCAGTTTGCAATAAGATCCGTTTCTTCTTTCGTGTCAAAATCAAACTGGTTCAATACGACCATTACCTTTTGACCAAATGATTGAAGTATATTAATATGCTTTTCAACATTTCTCATTCCTTTTAGCAATCCACCCTGATCAGGAAGTTTAATATTTTTTACGGGTACCTCTCCGTGTAGTTTTATGGATTGAGTAGTTACAACAAGGATACTCAATGCCGGAACTATTCCTGATTTTCTGCATTTGATATTGAAGAATTTTTCAGCACCCAGATCACTTCCAAAGCCAGCTTCAGTCAATACATAATCTCCATAATGCATGGCTGTTTTGGTGGCCAGTATAGAATTACATCCGTGTGCTATGTTCGCAAAAGGACCGCCGTGAAGAATGGCAGGATTGCCTTCTGCTGTCTGAACCAGGTTGGGTAGTAATGCATCTTTTAATAACGCAGTAATGGCCCCGCTTACTCCGAGACCCTTTGTGGTGAATGGTTTGTCATTAGCGGTAAACCCAAGTAAAACAGAATCGATTCTTTCTCTCAGTTCTTCAAGGTTGTGCGAAAGGCAAAGTACTGCCATTAGTTCAGATGCCGGGGTGATATCGAAACCAGTTTCAGCAGGCAGGCCATTTTTTTCACCATGTAAACCGGTTATGATGAATCTCAACGATCTATCATTTACATCAAGTACCCGTCTCCAGTAAACATCTTTCATTTCCTCAGGTGAACCTTGCTTATGGAAATTGTAATTATCTAATAATGCAGCAAGCATATTGTTCGCTGCGCTGATCATGTGAAAATCTCCATTAAAATGAAGATTGATATCTGCAGAAGGATGTAAGGTTGATCTGCCGCCTCCGGTGGCGCCTCCCTTCATTCCAAAACAGGGTCCCAGGGAAGGTTCCCGTAATGCAAGAATAGCTTTTTTGCCTATGCGATTTAGCCCATCTGCCAGACCAATAGATGTTGTTGTTTTGCCATTTCCGGCTTTGGTAGGTGTTATTGAAGTAATTAATATGAGTTTGCTATTGTGTATTCTTTTTTCGTCAAGATTGTCACAGTTTATTTTGGCTTTGTATTTTCCAAAGGTGATCAGATCATCTGCGTCAATTCCTGCTTCAGTGGCTAATTCACCAATTGGTTTTATTTGATGTTGTTCCATACATATTTTTTTCAGCGAAAAATATATTGAATATACCTTTTAATGACTGACTTTTGTTTAAATTTTTATTGATAAGTATCAGTTGATCTTGCATCAATTACATAGTTGAAATATGATAAAAACACCTCCATACCTCGTAAACGGGGATTTGATCGGTATTGTTTGTCCGGCAGGTTATATGCCCATAGAAAAGGTACAGCAATGTATTGAAACGCTTATTGAGTGGGGATTTAAAGTAAAAGTTGGAAAGACAGTCGGCGGCCATTCCAAAACTTATTTTTCCGGAACAGATAAAGAACGGCTTTCTGATCTGCAGAAGATGATGGACGATGATGAAGTAAAAGCAATATTATGTGCCCGTGGCGGATATGGAACAGGCAGAATAATTGAACAGCTGAATTTTAAAAAGTATAGGAAAAGACCGAAATGGATAATTGGATATAGCGACATTACAGTTTTGCATTCACACATTTATTCAAACTATTACATATCTACTCTTCACTCTCCAATGGCAGGGGCATTTAATGAAGAAGGATATAAGAATGAGTATGTTCTCTCTTTAAAAAATGTGTTGACGGGAGGCAAGTCAAAGTATATATGTGAGCCACATTCCTTTAATAAAAAAGGAACAGCGATTGGTGAGTTGGTTGGAGGAAACCTGGCACTGTTAGCCCATCTTGTAGGAACAGATTCGGATATTAAAACCAAAGGGAAGATATTATTTATAGAAGATGTAGGGGAGTATAAGTATAATATTGACAGGATGATGCACCAGTTGAAAAGAAGCGGTAAACTCTCCAAACTGGCAGGCCTTATATTCGGTTTGTTTTCGGATACAAAAGATAGCGAAAGACCCTTTGGAAAAACTACAGAAGAGATTCTCCGGGACATTGTTAAAGAGTATGATTATCCGGTGTGCTTTGGATTTCCGGTAAGCCATACTGATAAGAACTATGCTTTAAAAATAGGGGTGGGGTATAAACTTGTTGTTTCAAAGAACAGGGTAGTGCTGGAAGACTGATCAAAGTGATAATATCGAATCAAGCTTGTTTACGGTTAGATCGTATTTGTATAGATTGTTATGATGACCTTTTGGGATTGTGATAACCTCATCCCCGGGTTTTAAATATTTCTCAAGCCGCAGCGTATTTCTGTATGATACTACCCAGTCTTTGGTTCCATGAAAAATAGTAATTGGTGCGGATACCAGCTGAATATAATCGGATGTGGGTAGCTGGTAGTGCAGCATCCATTTTACAGGGTAAAAAGGCAGATAATGGCTTACTACCGAAGGGAAATCATAATAAGGTGTTTCCAGTATTAATCGTTTACAATCACGGATGGATGCTAATTGAGCTGCAATTCCTGTTCCCATACTTTTTCCATAGATGATAATACTGTCTGCTGAAAAACGTTTATGTGCCACTTTGTATACCTGTAGCGCCCAGTTATATAGTTTTTCTTCAGTAAGTTTTCCACGGCTTTTACCAAACCCGGGATAGTCAATCATTAGTACCTGGTAGCCATGCCTGGTAAAATAGGGGATGTATTTTGTGTACCAGGAAATATTTTTTTTGTTCCCATGAAAGTATAGCACAACTCCTTTATTTTCTTTTCCTTTTGGATGAAAATCAACCAGGCTGATAGTGTCTTTGTCATTGACCGGAATTGTAATATCTGTATGCGGCTCACTAAAGTCGAACCGTAGATTTCGTTTAAGAGATATAGGATGAAAAAGTATATAATCCTGTAGAAAGTAAAGCGCCATTCCGCCCAGCAGGTAAATAGTTATAAGGATCTTAATTCCTTTAATAAATCTTTTTTGCATAAAAAACCTGGTAGAAGAAGGGCAAAGATGAAAAGAAAAAAGGACTTGAGTTTAGTTCAAGTCCTTTTTATTAAGGTATTAGTATCTCGAAGCATAATTTCTTAGCCGGCTGGCAACGTTATTATACATCCTGTCCAGCAATATCTGTGTTATTTCATTTTGTGATGGTGGAAATTCTTTCCTTTTATTTATTAATGCCAGGTCCGCATCATTTAATGCTCTTTCATCACCTCTGAAACTGCTAAATTGGGTTGACCAGCGATGTTCAGCAGGAAATTGTTCAGACCAGAGTAATCTGCCGTTATCATCAAGAAAATTAAGTTGAAGTGATGCATCGGAATAAAATGTCCTTGTGGTGGTGATCACATCCGCATGCACTTTCCCATATTTTTTAACCACAGAATCTGGTTTTATCACAGTTTCTTTGATAACCACTTCTTTTGAAACTTTTCGAATACTATTAGTTTCACGGTTGCGTCCAATATCCATTGAAGTAATACGCATATTGGCTACCATATCGATCCTGATATTCAGATTTCTGGCTTCTGACATGGAATAGAATCTGACAAATTCGTTACCAGAATTATATTGCAGATTCCTGATCATTCTTTGATCCATATCATCATATCCGGAGTTAAAGGAGCTAAAAGCAAAATTATTATATGGTTGAAGAGGTATTAATGCAATGTTGGTTACTGCATATTCGTATGCTTCTTCTTTCATTTGTGCTGCTTCTACTTTGCCCGGATCCAGTTGTAATGCATATTTGAATTCACGGTAAGCATTTCTGTAACTTTCCTTATCATAATGCTGCATAAAAGCAATACCACGGTCAAACCTTACCGCAGCCGCTTTTTCCCTGTTTACTATAATATGAGAAGAATAATCAATCGGTTTTACCAGGTCAAATACGTCAGGGGCATTAAAAATGGCGTCGTATAACTTCTGGAGATCAGCATATTCATGATACATCCACTCCCATTTCAATTCATTATTGCTGAGGGAATAGTTTTGAATACGGTCCTCATGATCTTTCACTGCAAACGCATAAGCATCAAGGATAAGGTCCTGCAGTTTTACATCATGCGGGTCTTTTTGCAACTTTTTAGCTGCTTTTTCTACGGCCTCATCATAGTTGCCTTTTTCATATAGCTTTTTTGCACTTGCACAGGATAACAGAATTGTTCCGAATCCTAAGAAAATAATAGTGTAGAGTTTCAGTTTCATATCACCTCCTTTTTCTCTTGGAATTCAAATAATAATCCATGTTAAGGAGGAGAATATGAATTAGGCTTTAATTAACAACTATGCAGCCTTAGTACTTAAGAATATCTCTTATAAAATTGTGATATTCATCGAAAGAGGGCAGGTTATTATGTCCTCCACCTTCTATGCGGATCAGGGTGATCTTTGAAGGGTTGATCTTTTGCAGGGATTCACTGTGCCTGATGGGAATAAGCCAGTCCCGGGTACCATGAATGATGTAAGTATGACACTTTACTTTGGGCAACCATTTGTCTGTACGTAAATGATACCTAAGTACAAACCGGACAGGCAAAATAGGGAGGAATCTTTCTATAACACGAAGAAAATTGAAATAAGGTGCATCCAGGATTAAGTATCGTGGATTATTGTCAGAAGCAATTTTGGTGGCAAAACCACTTCCTATGCTCCGGCCGTATACGATCAAATGATCTTCCGGGTATTCTACCTTAAGTTTTTCATAGATGACCTGCATGTCATGCAACATTTCCTTTTCACTTCTTTTACCTGTACTTTTTCCGAACCCCCTGTAATCAACCAGGACTACATCATAATCATACCGGTAAAAATCTTTGGCATACCGGGCCCAGCCCTTAATACTTCGTGTATTTCCATGAAAATAAAGGATCAGCCCTTTGGCTTCGTTCCTGAAAAAATGAAGGGCATTGATGCGTACCCCCGGTTCGATATCAAAGAAGTATTCTCTAAAGGGAGCATCATACCTGAATTTAAAGTCTTGTTTTAGCTTCTCAGGTTTAAAGATCAGTTTATCCTGGATCAGGTAAGCAACCACCGATAAAAATGCGATGCCGGCTATGATATACCAAATAATAGGAGACAATCCTGAATTTTAAATGAAAGTTAAGCTATGATGAGATAAAAGATAAAATAATCTCACCTGAACTATTCTTCCACCCGTTTGAGTTTCAGATTGGTTACCGGCGCTACAATTAATGGGAATTTTTCTACAGTTACGTTGGCAAGGTCAAGGCCAAATCCTTTCTCTTCTGAAAGACTATGGTCTTTGAGCCAGAAATGGAACTTCATAATTACTCTTTCAATGAAAGGCAGTTCATTATCCTGGCTAAGGTATTTTTCCATTACCATGAACTGGAAGTCTCCAACTGTATTTGCATCAGCAAGGCTTTCGTAACGGCTGATAATATTCACTTCTTTATTCGCTACAAGATCTTCAACGACTTTGCGGAACATCAGGTTGATACGTGGCTCCATTCTAAACCCAAGTCTGAAGTCAACCCTGATAATATCATTAGGGATTATATGTTCAACCTTGTATTCACAGGTGTAAGGGTCGTCCATGGTATCTACATGCACAAACCAATATATATCAGCCCTTTTTGGTTTTTTGTTGAGAATGGAATAAATGATCTTATGTTCAATCTCTTTGGGGTTGTTGGCACTGGTCATATATACCAGGTGTGTGGCATATTTAGGAACTGATTTATCGTTACTAAGTTCCTGGATCTTGGGAACATAGTGTTCCATACGTACAAATTCCACATAACGATTCTTGATCTTTCGGGCCCTGTACCAAATGTACATTACCATGAACATGAGCAGACCGATAATAAGCGTTATATAACCACCATGGGTAAACTTGATCATCAATGCCACCAGGTATCCGGTTTCAATACATAAATAAGCTCCCAGGAAAACATAGATCCATATAGATTTTACCCTATGCAGTACAAGGTAGTTTGCAAAGAGCATGGTTGTCATAAGCATGGTGACAATTATCGCCAGGCCATAGGCGGCTTCCATATTTGAAGACTTTCTGAAGTAAAGCACAATGCCGGCACATCCTACAAACATCAACAGGTTTATGGCAGGTATGTATAGTTGTCCTTTTTCTTCCGACGGGTAGCGGATTTTCACTTTTGGCCATAAGTTCAGCCGCATGGCTTCACTGATCAGCGTAAATGCACCCGATACCATCGCCTGGCTTGCAATAATAGCGGCAGTGGTGGCGATGATTACTCCAGGTATAATGAACCACTGGGGCATCAGGTCGAAAAATGCGTTGATACCTAAACTCTCTTTTACTTCATTACTTATCACAAGCCCACCTCGATGTGATAATAAATAGGCTCCCTGGCCAAAGTAATTTAGCAGGAGGCATGTTTTCACATATATCCATGAGTTTCTGATATTGCTACGGCCACAATGCCCAAGATCACTATATAAAGCCTCGGCCCCGGTAGTACAAAGGAATACGGCACCCAGCAGCCAAAAACCTTCCGGGTAATTACCCAGGAAATGTATAGCATAATAGGGGTTGAGTGCCCTGAAAATGGCCAGGTCATCAAAAACATGAATAACCCCAAGAACTGCGAGCATTGTAAACCATACAAGCATTACCGGCCCAAACATTTTTCCGATAGAGGCGGTGCCAAATTGTTGCATGAAGAAAAACAGGCCAAGAATGATCAGGACGATCAGTACCACCGTGTTTGTTTCCATATAATGAAGTGAGGGCAGTTCACCCAAACCTTCGATAGCGGAGGTAATCGAGATCGGTGGGGTGATGATCCCATCGGCCAGTAAGGAAGCGCCTCCTATCATGGCTGGGATAACCAGCCATTTTTTTCTTCTTCTTACAAGGGCATACAAAGCAAAGGTTCCACCTTCACCACGGTTATCGGCCCGAAGTACCAGGATAACATACTTTATTGTTGTTTGAAGGGTGAGGGTCCAGATAATACAGGAGAGGGTTCCCAGGATCAGTTCTTCAGATACTTCACGACCACTTATAATAGCATTAAAAACATAAAGCGGGGATGTGCCAATGTCTCCGTAAATGATTCCTAAGGCGATAAGTAATCCTGCGGCTGTGACTTTACTAGTCGAAACTTTCACTTTCTATGTCGTTATAATTGATCTTCTGGTATGCCCAAACAGTTCATAACCGGAGGACAAGAACAGGTGCAGATTTAATTTTATCGGGTTACTACTAGCATACAAAGGTATAAGCAATTTTTAAATACCACCAATGAATTTGAAAATTTAAAACAAACTAACATGGGTTATTTTTTGGGCAGGTGCAGCATTAAAGCATTTTTTTCCGTCGTTAATTGTGCAAGGAATCGCAATATAGACTTGTGCTGAGGGAAAATTGGCATTCTATATGCAATTCAACCAGTAACTTTATTCAGAAAATAACGAATGCAATATGTTTAGCCGAAAATTATTTTTAGTACTGACAATGATGCTGGCTTTTGTTTTTTGCGAAGCCCAGAAGATCGTTTATTCTGAGCCCGAAAGGGATGATTCCAGGCGGCTGAATTTTGAAATTGTGGGAAAAATAAACGGCAATTTTCTGGTATACAAGAATATCCGTAATAAGAATTGGATCACTGTGTTGGACAACGATATGAACGTAGTTTCCAGGGAAGAGCAGGATTATGTGCCGGATAATGACAGGATGATCAATGCAGATTTTTTCCCTTATGGTGATTTTGCTTATATGATCTACCAGTATCAACGGAAAAATGTTATTTATTGCATGGCTTCAAAAATTGATGGGAATGGGAAGTTAGTGGGTGATGTGATGCAACTGGATACTACTCATCTCAGTTTTGCAGCAGATAACCGGATATATACAGTAATAACAAGTGAAAATAAATCTCAGATCGCCGTATTCAAAATTAACAGCAAGAACAAGAAATTATATGTGATGACAACCTTGCTGTTTGATAATGATCTTTCATTGAAAAAGAAAAGTGTCATTAATATCCCCATGGAAGAAAGGAACGATTACCTGGGAGAATTTCAACTGGATAATAATGGCAACCTTGTTTTTACCCGTTTTGTACGTAAAGGGAATGACAATATCAGTGATGCGTCATTCATCATTAAATATGCACAGGCGGATACCCTTTTGTACAGGGCACTTAATCTTGAAAAAACATGGCTCGACGAGATCCATATTAAGGTCGACAATAGCAATAGCCGGATCTTTCTGACTTCCTATTATTACAATGAGCGAAGGGGTAATGTGGATGGGCTATATTTTTATGTTTGGGACCTGAACAGTTCTAAGCCGATCTTAGAGAATATTAATATTTTTTCAGACGAACTGCGCAGAGAGGCCCGCGGAGAGTCGGGTGTTAAAACAGCATTCAATAACTTTTTTATTCAGGACATTATTACCAGGAGGGATGGTGGTTTTCTTATTGCCAGCGAGGCATACTATACAACTTCCCGGTATAATAGCTGGAACAGGTGGGATTATCTGTATGGTTCACCGTTTATGAACCAGGGATGGAATAGTTATTATTACTCTCCTTATTACAACCGGTTATGGATGAACTCAAGGTTTTATGGCAACAATAACAGGGGTGCCCGCTACCATGCAGATAATATTGTAGTATTCTCATTTGACAGCAAAGGGCAACCTGAGTGGAATAATGTGATAGGTAAAGCACAGTTTAATGATGAAAATGACGACCTTATCTCTTACCAGTTAATGAATACCGGCAGTGAAATTCATTTTCTTTTCAATCAACCTGAAAGAAGGAATAACCTTTTAACAGATTTTACGATAACTCCTGATGGTACACTTTCCCGGAATCCTACTCTTAAAAACCTCGATCGGGGGCATGAGTTTATGACAAAATACGGTAAACAGGTTAGCTCAAAACAAATCATTATACCCTGTGTATACAGAAATTCAATTTGTTTTGCTAAAATTGAGTATAACTAATGTGAGACCTCTATAGTGATCGCCATTTTCAAACAGAAAACCCCGGGGAATATTCTTGTACTACTTGTATTTGGGATATTGCTTAAACTACCCATGTTTACTGATCCTCATGTGCCGGTAATCAAGCCGGAAAATGGGTCATTATTCAATTGGTTCCTGGGATTGCTTAATAATAATGGTGCTACTGGTCAGATGACCTATCCCATAATTGCATTTGGTTTTTTGTTTTTGCAAGCTATCATGTTAACCCGGTTCATTAATGAACAGCGGATGACAAGCAAAGCCACCTATTTTCCGGGGATGGCATACATGCTTATCACTTCTCTTTTTCCTGAATGGAATTACCTGTCAGCCCCGCTGATCATTAACACGATCCTGGTATTTATTCTTTCAGGATTATTTAAAATACATCACCAGGAGAATGCAAAAGGAACCATTTATAACATAGGGTTAGCTATGGGTTTTGCCGCATTTATCTTTTTCCCTTCAGTCACATTTATTTTTTGGATATTAATGGCTATGCTGGTAATGCGTCCATTCAGGATAAATGAATGGGTGATCTGTATAGTGGGGCTGCTGACGCCCTTTTACTTTTACGGAGTTTACCTGTTTATTACTGATCAATGGAGCTGGGCAAACCTACTGCCTGAGTTTGTTATAGGGTTTCCTGTTGTAGAACAGTCTGCCTGGCTTGCAGGCAGTGTTTTTTTGATAATAATTCCCTTCCTGAGCGGGGGTTATCATACACAAGATAATTTACGACGAATGCTGATACAGGTTAGAAAGGGGTGGAGCCTGATCCTGCTTTATTTGTTGGGCGCTGTTTTTATACCATTTGTAAATAACAGTGATTCATTTGAGAACTGGGTAATGGCTGCTATTCCGTTTGCAGCATTTCATGCATCTGCTTATTTATACACAAGTATGCGCTGGTTCTCTACATTATTGTTTTGGGTTACTGTGTTATTTATAATCGCATATCAATATGCGGGTCCGGGCTGGTAAACTTATTCCATATCCTGTGTAAATAGTATCTTTGTGCTTTCTCACCAGTTATGATTTTCTATGAAATTTGGAGTTGTAGTTTTTCCCGGATCTAATTGCGATAGGGACATGCAAGATGCTCTTTCCAGTGATCTTGGCCAGGAAGTAATAATGCTGTGGCATAAGAATAGAGACTTGAGCATGTTCACTACAGAAGATTGTATCATATTACCAGGAGGTTTTTCTTATGGAGACTATCTGCGCTGTGGTGCCATTGCCCGCTTTAGCCCAATGATGCAAAGTGTAATAGAATTTGCCAATGCCGGGGGTAAAGTTTTTGGTGTTTGTAACGGATTCCAGATCCTTTGTGAATCACATTTGCTGCCGGGGGTATTATTACGTAATGCAAACCAGCAGTTTGTTTGTAAGAATGTCTTCATTACAACTGGTGAAGAAAAAGCGTATAAGATCCCTGTTGCGCATGGAGAAGGCAGATATTATGCTGATAAACAAATACTGGACCAGTTGGAAGCAAACAGGCAAGTGATTTATTATTACTGCGATGAAAAAGGGGATATTAATGCTGATGCAAATCCAAATGGCTCCACCAGGAATATTGCCGGGATATGTAATGCCAATAGAAATGTTTTTGGTATGATGCCACACCCGGAAAGAGCCTGTTCATCAGTTTTGGGGAATACTGATGGCAGAGAAATTATCAAAAATTTGTTAATGGTTGAGCAACTGGTTTCTTAAAAGTCCCATCTTCCATTTTATACATGTTAATTTGTAATGTTAGTCACAGTTTATCTTTGCGACTTTGATAAATTTGCGGTTCATTTTAGGATTAAAAAACCAGGCTTAATTTTTTTGTGTAAATAATGTTTGCTATGAATAGATATATAATTGGAGTATTATTTTTGATGGGTTCTTTTCTTTCTGGCCAGGCCCAGGTTAATCCTGTTCAATGGAGCTTTTCTGCAAAAAAAGTAGGCGATAAAATGTACGAATTACATATGACGGCCACAATTCAGAAAAAATGGCATTTATATTCTCAAACACAACCTGATGATGCCATAGCAATTCCTACTGAATTTGCTTTTAATAAGAATCCCTTACTTGATTTCGAAGGAGCAGTTAAGGAAGTAGGTAAGATGGAGATTTACAAGGATAAAACGCTGGATGTTACCGCACATCAATACTCCAATTCTGTAAAATTTGTACAGACAGTTAAGCTAAAGGCGAATGCAAAAACAAATGTTACAGGAAATGTTGAGTATCAGACATGTGATGATGAAAAGTGTTTGCCACCCAAAAAAGTTAACTTTACGATAGCTTTAAAATAGAGATTGAGTTATTCATTAAAATATTAAACGGGTTCCATATAAGAACTCGTTTTTTTTAACACTGTTTATGTTTCGATCATTATACTCTATTTTCTTTTTTGCAGTTGCATCATTTGTTTCAAATGGCCTTTTTGCGCAGGATAATAACGTCCCGGTCCAGGACTGGAAAGTAACCAGTAAGAAGATTGCAGAAGCCAAGTATGAACTTACATTTACAGGAACTATAAGCGGAGGCTGGCAGGTGTATGCTCCCAACCAGGTATTGCTGGATATCAAAACAACTGAGCTGAATTTCCCTGATTCAGCGGTTTCACAGGAGGGTGGTTTCGAGGCTGCAAATCCTATCACTATCAGCAGCTCAATTTTTGAGAACACAAATATTAATGTATTTGAATCAGCTATCGAATGGACGGCAGTAGTTACTATAAATGGAGCTATCCCGGCGAGACTGCAGGGAAATCTGTTGTATACTTATGGGAAAGGCGATGAATTTTATCCGGCTACTGTATTTCCTTTTAGTGTGGAATTAGAAGGGGGGCTTCAGGCTGCAAGTATTAAAAGAGCTTCAATTGATATCAACAATCCTGTAAGTACATGTGGGGATGAAGGAACAAAAGACAAAAGCCTGCTGACTATTTTCTTGCTAGGTTTATTAGGGGGTGCCATTGCATTATTAACACCTTGCGTATTTCCAATGATCCCTGTCACAGTGACTTTTTTTACCAAAAAGTCACAGGATAAGAAAAAGGGGATCAGAAATGCTGTGTTCTATGGCCTTTTTATTTTCCTGATATATGTGCTGATCACATTGCCATTTCATATAGCAGGGAAAGCTATTAGCCCGGAAATATTCAATAATATTTCCACCAATGTGTTGCTTAATCTTATATTCTTTGCCATTTTTCTGTTTTTTGCCTTCTCTTTCTTTGGCATGTTTGAAATAGGGTTGCCGCCTGGATTAGCTAACAGGATGGATGCCAAATCAGGATTAGGAAACCTGGGTGGTATCTTTTTTATGGCAGCTACGCTGGCCATTGTTTCGTTTTCCTGTACCGGACCTATACTTGGAACATTATTGGTGGGTGTGGCAGAACAAGGGGCATGGCCCTTAACAGTTGGCGCTGCTGGTTTTGGACTTGCATTAGGATTGCCTTTTGCACTATTTGCCATGTTTCCGCAGTGGCTGCACTCATTACCTAAATCCGGTGGCTGGATGACAGATGTAAAAGTGATCCTTGGTTTCCTCGAACTGGCACTTGCTATAAAATTTTTATCTAATGCCGATCTTGTAAAACAATGGGGGCTGTTGAAAAGGGAGATCTTTATCGGTCTATGGGTAGTGATCGGGTTGTTGATGGTGCTGTACCTGCTCGGTATCATCAGGGTAAAAGACAGTTCACCTGTAAAGAAATTTTCATTGGTGCGGATCGGGTTTATTGCTCTGTTTGCTGCTATAACAGTTTACCTTGTCCCCGGTTTATTTAAAAACAGTAGCCTCACTTTAATAAGTGGTTTTCCGCCACCCAAAACATATAGCCTTTACAAAATAGATAAGTCGAATTCGAAGATATTAGAGCCATTACATAATGATTACAAAGGGGCATTGGAACAGGCAAGGAAAGAGAATAAACCGGTATTGATCGACTTTACCGGATGGGCTTGTGTGAACTGTCGCCGTATGGAAGAAAAAGTATGGCCGGATAAAACGGTTGACAGTTTGATGCGTCATGAGTTTGTGGTGGTTTCTTTATATGTAGATGAAAGAAATAATCTGCCTTTAGCAGAACAAACGGTTGAAAAGCTAAGTAATGGTACTGAAAAATCGATTGTGTCGGTAGGAGATAAATGGTCGGCTTTCCAGATCGAAAATTTCGGAGCTACTTCTCAACCCCAGTATGCTATTATATCTCCTGATGAAATAGCACTAACAAAAACAAAGTTCTATACGCCGGATGCTGAAGAATTTACCCGGTGGCTGGAATGTGGATTGGAAACATTCAAAAATTCATCAAAGCAATAAAAAAGCCCCGTAAAGGGGCTTTTTTAATTTGGTGTCACCCTGTACCAGCCTTCCGGTATTGGCAAGCAAAAGGAAATTCTATTGAGACAGAATTCTTTTTTCCCGGATGGAGGTACAGAATGACAAATATTTAAAGAGCAATTTGTTTTTGCGTCATCATCTTACGCAAATTAATCAATCCGTAACGCATACGACCCAAAGCAGTGTTAATACTGCAATTGGTAGCTGCTGCAATTTCTTTGAAACTCATATCTGCAAAATGACGCAGGATGATTACTTCACGCTGATCTTCCGGAAGCTGCTGAAGCATATCCCTTACCCTGTCATGACTTTGCCTGCGCATCATCATAGTCTCGGCACAATCTTCTGAAAAATTCAGTACTTCAAAAATGTCTTTCTCCTCGCTGTTTCGAATGGTGGGTGTTCTTTTCACTTTTCTGAAATGATCTACACAAAGATTATGTGCTATCCGCATGGCCCATGGTAAAAACTTGCCTTCTTCAGTATAACGGCCACCCCGCATGGTATCAATAATGCGGATAAAAGCATCCTGAAAAATGTCTTCAGCAAGGTACTTGTCCTTTACCAGGAAAAGTATGGAGGTGTAGAGCTTGTCTTTATGCCTGAGCACCAGTGTTTCTAATGCCTCAGTGTCCCCATCTGTGAACAGATGGATCAGCTCATGATCTGTTTTTTTTGATAATGATTTCATAAACTCCTACAGTTAAGGTTTAGCTGCGATTGAAAACAATAGCAGGTTCAAATGGATATTGGTTGTGATCTGATTTGGTTAAAATGTGTAGAAGTTTACTATAGGCTGGGTATGTTTTTCGGTTTATTCATTTTTCGGATATTGGAAATTAAAAATAGGCCTTTTCACGAAATTGCCAAACATTTGTGAAAGCAAATCGTTGTCATGTCTGCTAAAGAAATGTTAAGAGTCTGGCCTGAAAATGAGGCCCGGCAAGGTTTTGAACCAGGAGGCGATTAAATGAGTAAAACAATAAAAGAGAAAAATCCCGTAAAGCCGGATACCGTAATTTCCGCAGAAAATATCCTTATAAAAGGAGCAAGGGTGCATAACCTCAAAAATGTCACTGTATCCCTGCCCAGGAATAAGCTTATCGTAGTTACCGGTGTTTCCGGGTCTGGTAAGTCATCACTCACTATAGATACCCTTTTTGCTGAAGGACAAAGGCGATATGCCGAAAGCCTGAGTGCTTATGCCCGCCAGTTCCTCAACAGGATGAATAAGCCTGATGTGGACATGATAAAGGGGCTTTGTCCGGCAATAGCCATTGAGCAAAAAGTAATTACCAGGACGCCAAGAAGCACTGTGGGCAGCATGACAGAGATCTATGATTATCTCCGCCTGTTATTTGCCCGGATAGGCAAAACGATCTCACCTGTTTCAGGAAAAGAGGTAAAAAAGGATGATGTGGCCGATGTAATGGAATTCATCACCAGCTTAAAAAACGATGATAAAGTATTCATATTAGCCAAATTCAAACAGCATAAGAACAGGAATACGAAGGAAGAACTGAATATCCTGGCCCAAAAAGGTTTTTCAAGGGTTGCTTTGTATGGCGAAAAAAAATCTGAAGGTTTAGAAGCAAAACGGATCGAAGAGCTCCTGGAGTTAACGGACAAGGAAATAAAGAATATAAATGTTGATTACATACTTGTTGACAGGATCGTTGTTAAAGACTTTGATGAAGACGACAATCACCGGCTAACAGATTCTATCAGTACTGCTTTTTATGAAGGAGAGGGTGATGTATATGTGGAAGTAAATGGTAGCCAGGTCAAACATTTCAACAACCGGTTTGAAATGGACGGGATGCAGTTTGAGGAACCGGTTCCAAACCTGTTTTCATTTAATAACCCTTATGGGGCCTGTCCTGTATGTGAAGGTTTTTCGCAGGTATTGGGTATTGATGAAGACCTGGTGATCCCTGACAGGCGATTAAGTGTATATGATGGAGCTGTAGCGCCATGGAAAGGAGAAAAGCTGGACTGGTGGCGTCAGAATTTTATCCGTGGAGCAAAGAAGTTCAACTTCCCGGTTCATAAACCCATTGCTGACCTGACTGAAAAACAATATAAACAGTTATGGGAAGGGAGTGATGGCGTATATGGGATCGACGACTTTTTTAAAGATGTCGAATCGCAGTTATATAAAGTACAATACCGGGTGTTGCTTAGCCGCTACCGTGGCAGAACAAAATGTCCGGAGTGTAAAGGATATCGCCTGAGAAAAGAAGCCTTGTATGTAAAAGTGAACAAGAAGAATATTGGTGAGCTCAGTGAGATGCCGGTGAAAGATCTCAACGAATGGTTCACTAAGCTGGAAACTAAACTCAGCGAGCATGATAGACAAATAGCCAAAAGGATATTAATAGAATTAAATAACAGACTTGATACTTTATTAAAAGTAGGACTGGGTTATCTTACCTTAAGCCGGCTGGCAAACACATTAAGCGGTGGAGAAAGCCAGCGTATTCAGCTGACCCGGAGTCTGGGCAGCAATCTTACCAATTCACTTTATATACTGGATGAACCTTCTATTGGCTTGCATTCCCGTGATACGGCCAACCTGATAACCGTATTAAAAGAACTACGGGACCTGGGCAACACCGTCGTTGTTGTTGAACATGACGAAATGATGATGCGGGAAGCAGATCATATCATTGACATGGGGCCTTTGGCATCCCATTTAGGAGGTGAAGTGGTTGCAGAAGGAGATTATGATGCTATTATAAATAATACTGAAAGCCTTACAGGCAAATACCTGGGCGGGGTGTTAACAATAGATCCGCCCAAAAATGTGAGGAAATGGAATCGTTCTATAAAAATAGAAGGTGCAAAACAGCATAACCTGAAAGATATCTCTGTTGAGTTTCCGCTGAATGTATTATGTGTGGTAAGTGGAGTTA
Source organism: Chitinophagales bacterium (assembly GCA_020636575.1). GTDB lineage: Bacteria > Bacteroidota > Bacteroidia > Chitinophagales > Chitinophagaceae > JJ008. The sequence continues at coordinate 174,549 of JACJXP010000003.1, read as the reverse complement.
GTGGAAGCGGAAAAACAACTTTGGTGAAACAGATATTGTATCCTGTTATAAGAAAACTAAAGGGAGAGCCGGGTGATAAGGCCGGTTATCATAAAGCTATTTCGGGTGACATTGAAAGTATTCAGCAAATAGAGCTGGTAGATCAGAACCCTATTGGTAAATCATCCCGGAGTAATCCTGTTACTTATATCAAGGCATATGATGAGATCAGGAATTTATTTGCCAGGCAGCCATTGAGTAAAATGAGAGGGTTTCAGCCCAAACATTTTTCATTTAATGTGGATGGGGGAAGATGTGATACCTGTAAAGGAGAAGGAGAGCAGGTGGTTGAAATGCAATTTCTGGCAGATGTACACCTGGTTTGTGAGTCCTGCGGTGGCAAGCGATTCAAAGAAGAAGTGCTGGAAGTAAAATACCAGGATAAAAACATTTTTGATGTGCTGGAAATGAGTGTAGATGAAGCCATCCATTTTTTTGTTGATGAAAAAAACCTGGCTAAAGCTTTGCAGCCCTTAAGTGATGTGGGTCTGGGCTATATTAAACTGGGACAATCTTCCGACACTCTTTCAGGAGGAGAAGCGCAAAGGGTAAAACTTGCTTCTTTTTTAGGTAAAGGAAGAAGTAATAATAAGATACTTTTCATTTTTGATGAACCTACTACAGGCCTTCATTTTCATGATATTTCCAAATTGCTGACCTCTTTTAATGCCTTAATTGAGCAGGGCCATTCCATCATTGTTATTGAGCATAATATGGATGTTATCCGTTCGGCAGACTGGATAATTGACCTGGGGCCGGAAGCAGGTGATGAAGGCGGTGAACTTGTATATGCAGGAAAGCCAGTCGAATTAAAGAAAAACAAGCAAAGTTATACGGCTAAATATTTGTGATCTGAACCCGACGATCGTCTGAAATCCTTGTCAGGCAAGGAATTCGTAAAACTACGAATCTCGATTTTTTTGAATAAATCAGGCAAATACTTGCATTTTCTTTAATCGGAAAGTAACTTTGTATGTTACTTGCGATAATCCCATTCCACATCCTTCTGAAACTCCTCCACGGAATCCTACAACTATAAAGACCTCAAGAAGTAAAATTCATCAGTTTAAGACTGTTTGATACCATATTCTCTATCCAATTCCCTTCAAAAACACTCGTATCCTTTTCCATGTTAAGACCGCCTATTTCTGACCTAATAAAACAAGTATTAAAAACTCTTAGCATGAAAACGATTTTACAAAGCTTGAAATGCATCGCATTTATGGTTGCCTTATTCCTGGCAGTATCGCAATTACAAGCACAAACAAGAACAGCATCTGTTTCAGGTAACTGGAATAACGTAACGACATGGGGCGGGGCTTCTGTTCCCACCTCGGCTAACGATGTTGTAATTAACAATGGTATCAATGTTACAGTAAATGTTGCTGCTGAATGTGCATCACTAACCATGAACTCGGGGGGGACAATTATGGCAGTCACAATTAGTGGATCTAATTCCTTGACAGTAACTGGTGCCATTACAATTAATTCCGGATCTGGCAATGGTGATGATAGGACAATTGCAGTAGGAGCTGGCACATTAACTTGTGCCTCGGTATCCATGGCAACAACTGGGGGTAACAACAGAACAAATTTTCTTACCATATCAACTGGTACAGCAACTGTTTCTGGCAACCTAATAATGAATGATGCAAGTTCTGCTCGCAACCAGGTCAATATTACCGGTTCAGGAACTTTAAATGTGGGCGGTACTTTTACAGGTGGTGGCACAACATTTAATAGTGGAAGCACTGTTAATTATTCTGGGGCTACACAAACTATTAGAAACACTACTTACGGTAATCTGACAATTTCTGGCAGCGGTATTAAAACAACTGCAGCTGATATTACAATGACTGGTAATTTACTTGTTGAAAGCGGGGCTACCTTAACATTAGGGGGAAATGATGTAAATATTAACATAAGCGGTAATAGATCCGCAATAATTAATGGAACAGTTAATATTAATGGAAATGGCAGATTGATTGAATCTGGTACTGGAACAAAGACGCTTATCATTGGCTCTGGCGGTGTATTAAATATTACAGATAATGGTGGTTCGACATTACCTGTTTTAAATGCTTACAATTTTGATGCGAACAGTACTGTAAATTTTGGTTCAACTGATAATCAAACAATTGAAAATTCTGCAACATATGGTCATCTTACTACATCAGGCAGTGGAACAAAGACTCTTGAGTCTAATGGAGGAACAATGAATTTCCTCGGAAATATTACTATTGGTAATGGGACCACACTTGCAAGTAGCAATAAGACTATGAATGTTGGTGGCAACTGGTCAAATAACGGAACATTCACACAAGGTACCAGCACTGTTGTCTTAAACGGAACAACAACGCAATCAATTGGGGGGGCAAACACAACTACTTTTAATTCATTAACTATTAATAATACAAGTGTTGCTGGAGTGACCTTATCAAAAGATATAACCGTCACTGCAACATTGACACTAACTGATGGAGTAGTTAATACGAGTGCAACGCCAAATGGACTTTTACAAATAAGTTCTTCTGGTTCAATTTCAGGAGGGTCTACTGATTCTTATGTAAGCGGACCTTTAAGAAGAACAGGCAGTTCTGGATTTACATTCACGGTTGGTAAGAGCGGAATTTATTCTCCTTTGACTATATCTGCTCCGGGAAATGTGGGAGATATTTTTGAAGCAGAGTATATGCGTTCCAGTGGTTCTGCACTGGGTAGTTTAGGTTCTGGCCTCTATGGTGTAAGTAATTGTGAGTATTGGCAGTTAAATGAGATCAACAATGCCGGGAGTGCTAATTCTATAAGTGTAAATGTTGGATGGGGTCCTTCCAGTGGTTGTGGAGGTTCAGGATATGTTACTGATCTAACTGGTATTGTTCTTGCTCATTTTGATGGCAGCACCTGGACAAGCCTTGGAGGCAGCACCGAAGGGGGAAGTACTCCATCTGTGGGTTCAATAACCGCTTCAGGTGTAACTACATTCAGCCCTTTTACATTGGGTAATATATTACCTAATGCTAACCCGCTTCCAGTTAAATTCAGCGGCATTAAAGCTTTTGAAAAACAGTCAGGCATTCAGATCGACTGGATAGCTTACCAGGAAGATAATGTGGATCTGTACCAGGTAGAGCATTCAGCTGATGGTGTTGTATTTACACCTATTGGTACTGTTAACTCTAGAAATTCATCTGTAGAAACCAATTATAGTTTCTTTGATGCTTCACCTTTACCGGGTGTTAATTTCTATCGATTAAGAAATGTGGATTTTGACGGTAAGTCAGGATATAGCAATATCGTTAAAGTGAATCTTGATAAATCTGTAAAGGATATCTCATTCTATCCGAATCCTGTCAGAGGTGAATTTGTATCACTGCAGTCATCAGATCTGGCAAAAGGAAATTACTCAGTGAGGGTGATGAATTCAGCTGGTCAGCAGGTTTATACGCAGCGCTTTAATCATACCGGTGGTGCTATTAACCAGACCATACATTTACCTGTTGGTATGCAGTCGGGTATTTATATCCTTCAATTGGATAGAGAAACCTCAAAAGTGCTTTCAAAGACATTTGTGGTTCAGAAATAATTGTTGACTTAATTAATAATAGATAAGGGGCATAAAAGCCCCTTTTCTATTTTCTACTATTGTTTAATAAAACGAGTGTAAAGGGTATTTCCCGGGGTCTTTATTTGAATAATATAACTGGCTGAAGAAAGGTCACTGATATCTGTTATCATTGAAGATCGGCCACTATTGTTATTTGCAGCTACCGTTTTTACAACCTTACCGTTTGCAGCGATAAAATTTATATAGGTTTTGCCTGGTTTATGCTGATAAAATGAAAGCTGGATAGAAGAAACAGCGGGATTGGGAAATAATTTTATTGTTGCTGATGATGATCTCAGATCAAACCTGAGAATATTGCTATAAGTAGACTTTTTGTCAAAGTCGGTCATTTGTAACCGATAAAAGAAATGTTGTGCTGATTGATTCACCAGGTCATTATCTGTGAATGCATAATCATTTAAAGCGCTTCCCTTACTATCTAACTGACCGATTGTATTAAAATTTGTTCCGTCAAAACTTCGTTGAATAATGTAATAGGCAACATCGGTTTCGTCGGCAGTTTGCCACTGTAGGTTAACCTGGTTGTTATTAATTATTCCGCTGAAGTTGAGTAATCGTAATGGCAGTGGAGACATCAGGTTGGTAAGTTTCCATAGATCGTTCAGTACTCCCGAACTGCTTCCATCATAACCGTATCCTCCAAATAGCCATAAATTGCCGTTTGTATCGGTCCATGAAACACTTCCATTTCTTCCACCGGATTTATTAGCGGGGTCGGGCATTCCCTGTGTACCATAAATGGCATATTGATCGGTGAGGCTGTCTCCTTTTACCCATGTCCAGAGGTCAGTGGATGGACTATATTTCCAAAGGTCATTCAGGTAACCGGAGCTATTTGCATCAAATCCAAAACCACCAAAAAGCCATAGGTCTCCGTTTATATCCGTCCAGGAACTGCTTACATATCTTGAACCGGGTTTGTTGGTTGCAGAAGCAAAACCTTTGGTTCCATAGATCCCTGCATTGTCAATTGTTTTGTCCCCACTGATCCATGTCCATTGATTGGTTACAGGATCGTATTTCCAGAGGTCATTCAGATCGCCAGCATTATTTTCATCATAACCATAACCTCCAAACATCCAGAGGTTATCATCGCTGTCTTTCCAGCAGGTGCTTACATACCTGGCACCGGGTTTATTTGTTGGATCTGTTAATCCCTGTGTTCCATACACCGATGGCTGTTCAACAGTGTTATCCCCATTGATCCATGTCCATTGATTAGTTGAGGGATCATATTTCCAAAGATCATTTAACATACCGATCGCAGCACCATCATACCCATATCCTCCAAACAACCAAAGATTATCATCTGAATCTGTCCAGGTAATGCTGCCATATCTTGCACCAGGTTTATTATTATTTCCGGCTACTCCTTGTGTACCATATACAGACTTTTTATCGATCGCTTTATCACCCTTTACCCAAGTCCATTGATTGGTAGAAGGATCATATTTCCAGAGACTATTTAAAAAGCCGTATGAATTGTTGGTATATCCAAAGCCACCAAAAAGCCAAAGATTATCGTTGCCATCAATCCATGAAACACTGGCATAGGTGGCACCGGGTTTATTATTTGAGGATGGGTTTCCCTGGCTTCCATAAGTTGCATTCTGGGAAATTGAATTATCCCCTTTCATCCATGTCCATTGATTGGTAGAAGGGTCATATTTCCAAAGATCATTCAGGTAGCCAAGATTTGTGGATGTATAACCATTTCCTCCAAATAGCCATAGGTTGCCATTGGAATCCTTCCATGTTGTTGAAAATACCCGGGCACCGGGTTTATTTGTTGAACTTGTTACACCCTGTGTACCATAAACCCCACCCTGGTCTACTGTATTATCACCTTTTACCCAGGCCCACGGAGAGTTGCTGTTGATTTGTGCAACCAAAGAGAATGATGCAAATAAAAAAGCTGCTATGAATGAAATGGTGGTTTTCATAGTTAGGATGAATGGATAAATAAAACTAAAACCCGTATCCTGTTTCAGCAATTGAATAAGCAACAGATTTTGAGAAATAAGGTGTAACTCTTAGTGAAAAAGTGTAGATTTTCCTGTTGTTTCTACTCTTCTGAAATGCTTTTATAGTTTCTAAATAAAAATTATCCTCTTCAGTTATTGCTATTCAGCTGATTAAGTGAGTGGTGTGGGACTGGTTTTTAGTAGGTTCTACTAGTATTTATACTATGTTTTGAATTTTGTATCGGATTTCAGGCACTAATATTTTTTTAAGTGTTTATACTTAATATATTTTTGAATTTCCAATAATCCTAAGTAAAAACTATTAGAAACCAATACCGTGGAAACCATTAGTCTATTTAAAAGACAAAAACCAACGTTCTTCAAAGGCGTTTTTGTAGTAAGCATTATTCTATCTCTATCTTTTTATAGTCATGCCACAGTTAAAATTTCAACCGGCAGTGGTAACTGGAATTCAGGAGGTTTATGGAGTCCGACAGGAACCCCTGGCAACGGAGATGTGGTCATCATTGCATCAGGGCACACTGTAACTGTTAATTCAAATACTTCAAACCTATCTTCATTAACGGTAAATGGAACATTGATCATTGGGAATAATAGCACAAACAGAACTGTTAGGGTAACCGGTGATGTAATTGTAAATGCAGGCGGCACATTTAAAACAGCAGGTAATGGAGGTAACAGTTTAAGAGTAGGCGGTAACCTCGTCAATAGCGGTAGTTTTGATATGCGTATCGGAAGCGCTACTGCGGATGTAACTTTTGAAGGTGCCGGTTCACAAACAATAAGCGGTACAGGTACAGTTACAGATTTTAATGGAATAGTGATTAACAATACAGGAAGTACTTCTGATAATATAATAGAAGTGATGCCCTCTAATTTTTCTGCTGCTTCCGGGTTTTTAACTCTTTCAAAAGGTGTTCTGAAGATGTCGGGTACCTATACTTTTTCAGATAACTTTTTTAATACTGCTAACCCGGTGATCAGCTCTGATGAGGGCATCTGGATCAATAATCCCAATGTAACTGTTACCGGTCAAAACGGAGATACACAATTATATGGTTTATTAAGAATTTCTAATGGTACTTATAATATCGGTGTGTCGGCAGACTGGTGGCTGGCCTATTATACCGGCGCACAGATCATTATTGATGGAGGCGTATTAAATGTCAGCGGTGCTTTAATGGGTGCTACTACCAGTGAAACTGTTACCTATACTCAAAGTGGCGGTGTTGTTACTGTTAATACAGCAGGCAACAATTATTCTGTTGCTTCTTTTGAAATATGGGTATCCGGATCAGTATTTAATATGAGTGGCGGGAGTATTGTTATGCAAAGACCGGCAACAGCATTTGCCGATTATGTTAACTATTCTGCCAATTCAACTATTACAGGTGGAGTTATAATGGGAGGTAATAGCTTAACACCCGGTAGCAGTATATTCTGGCTTTATAGTACACCAGCTTTGTACGACCTGGATGTGTCAGCAACCAATAATCCATTAGTACAGTTAAGAACCAATACCACTGTGTTAAACAATATTGTTATTAATGGTATCCTGGATGCTGCTACAATGGATATAGATCTGTCGGTTGGTAAAAACTGGACCAATAATGGAGTTTTTCTTCCCGCATCAAATGGAGTTGTTGCATTCAATGGAAATTCAAACCAGGTAATTGGTGGTTTGGTGAGTACAACTTTCAACAAAGTAGAGGTAAACAATACCAGTGGCGGGATTACACTTAATAAAGAAACTTTTGTAAACAATGACGCTGCGTTTACAGCAGGGATCGTTTATGCTACTTCTTCAACACCCTTAACATTTTTAGATAATGCAACCGCAACCGGGGCAAATAATAATATTACCAATCCCTCTTTTGTAAATGGCCTGGTCAAGAAAATTGGAAATGATGCCTTTACTTTTCCGGTTGGTAAGGCTGGTGCCGGCTACCATTATTGTTCTATTTCAGCGCCAACATTAATAACGGATGTTTTTTCTGCGGAATATATCCGTAATTCAGGAACAGCATTGGGAAGTATAACTGCTCCGGGTTTGTATACAGTCAGCAATTGTGAGTACTGGAATATTAACCGGGTGTTGGGTGTTTCATCAGTGAATGTTACACTTTCCTGGAATGGTTACAGCAGTTGCAATATGGCGGGGTATATCACCGATCTTTCTTCGTTGAAGGTGGTGCATTTTAATGGTTCTACCTGGAACAGTTACGGTTCAAATAGTAATACAGGAAATGCTTCATCCGGATCAGTCACCTGGAATAATGTTACCTCATTCAGCCCATTTACTTTGGGAAGTAATAGTGCTGCAAGCAATCCTTTGCCCGTAAAATTCTCTTCAGTAAAAGCCTATCCCTATGGAGTGAATAATCGTATTGAATGGACCAATGAAACGGAAGAAGGGGTTGAGAGATACGAAATAGAGAAATCCTATAATGGAAACAGCTTTTCAATACTCAGCCATTTAAATGCCAGGAGCAATTTGGGATCAAAAGAAGATTATATAGCAGATGATATAAACCCCGGCAGCCAGACTTTTTGGTACAGGATAAAAGCAATTGATTTTGATGGTTCAGCTACTTATAGCCGGATTGTAAAGGTTGGCAGAACTACTTCAGATGATGCCCAAATGGTCATCTATCCAAATCCTGTTACCAATTCAGGAACTTTTGGATTGCAAATAAGCAGTGCTGAAAAAACAAATTTCAGAATCATTGTTAGTAATCTTTCAGGACAAAAAATAATGAATGAAACATGGCAGCATAATGGCGGACTATCTTCCAGAACATTTGAACTACCCGGTACAATCGGCAAGGGAATGTACTTTGTACATGCTGTCTCAGAAACAGGAATTACCCTTTCAGAAAAGTTGTTGGTACAATAACCTCAGGCCGGACGTTTAGCGAAGCTTATCAAGTGAACGAACCAGTTTTTCGTCCTTACGGATGTTTCTAAATGCCATAAAAAAGGAGATAACAACAATTGCCGGTAATACTGCCCAAAGTGCCGGAGTAGCCTTAGTTAACTTTGACATGTTCAGGATGTACAGGGCTAATGTGATACCGGCTATTAATATCCCCAACAAGGTTAAACGCATCTGTAATTTTCTGTCTTTGAACATAAAGATGATTACGAAAGCAAGCCCTGCTGATACAGCAGTCAGGATCAGTGTAAAAAAATTGCTGCCGGCAATGATCTCTGTTGTTTTTACCATATCGGTATTTAGAACGGCTTCTTCACCTGTTGCAAAAGGAAAAAAGAAAGTAAGCACTGCTGCTGCACTGGCAAGTAACAACCATAATGTTTGCTGACGCTGGATCATGTTATCTTATTTTAATCGAGTTCAGGATAGAGGGGAAACTGTTTCATCAATTCCTTTACATCTCCCCGCACATTACCAATGATTGCTTCATCATCTGCATTCATCAATACCTTGTCTATCATTTCTACAACAGGTTCCATATCAGTTTCCTTCATGCCCCGGGTTGTAATGGCAGGAACACCAACCCGGATACCCGATGTTACAAAGGGTGATTTATCATCAAAAGGAACAGCATTTTTATTTAAGGTGATGTGGGCTTTGTCTAAAGTTTCCTGGGCCTTTTTACCGGTGAGATTTTTATTCCGCAGGTCGATCAGCATCAAATGGTTGTCGGTCCCGTCGCTGATCAGGTTATAACCACGGTTCACAAATGATGTTGCCATTGCCTGTGCATTGGCAATAACCTGTTTGCCGTATGATTTAAAGTCTTCTGAAAGAATTTCACCAAAAGCAACAGCTTTAGCAGCAATTACATGTTCAAGCGGACCTCCCTGTGAGCCCGGAAAAACAGCCAGGTCAAGCAACTGGCTCATCATTCTTGTATTTCCTTTAGGGTCTTTGATACCCCATGGATTTTCAAAATCGTTTCGCAGCATGATGATGCCACCTCTTGGTCCTCTTAATGTTTTATGCGTGGTAGAAGATACAATATGACAATATTCAAATGGATCGTTCAATAAACCTGTTGCAATTAAACCTGCAGGATGAGCAATATCTGCAAAAACGATGGCTCCTATCTCATCTGCAATGGCACGGATACGCTGATAATCCCAGTCACGGCTATAGGCGGATGCGCCACAAATGATCATTTTGGGTTTTTCTTCCTTGGCTTTTGCTTCTATCTGGTCGTAATCAACAAATCCTTCTTTGGTTACTCCGTAGTGAATGGCCTCATAGGTTTTTCCGCTAAAGTTGGCAGGACTTCCATGTGTAAGGTGTCCGCCCATACTCAGGTCAAGCCCCATGAATTTTTCACCGGGTTTCATTACGGCTAAAAAAACAGCACCGTTGGCCTGGGCGCCGCTATGTGGCTGTACATTGGCCCAGGAGCACTTAAATACTTGTTTTAACCGGTCAATAGCCAGGTTTTCAATTTCGTCTACCACTTCACAACCGCCATAATACCGCTTGCCGGGGTATCCTTCTGCATATTTGTTGGTGGGGCAGGTGCCCATTGCCTGTAATACCTGGTACGAAGTGAAATTTTCGGAAGCGATCAGTTCAATTCCATTTCGTTGCCTGTCAAGTTCTTTCTTTATAAGGTCAAAAACCAAGGAGTCTTTCTGCATAGCGGGAATAAGTAATGTGGTTTAAAATCTTTATTCAACTATTAAGGTTGAATCAGGTGCAAATGTAAGAGAGCTATAACGGACGATCACAATGATTCCAAAATTTTTGTTTCAGTCAAAAGTGTTACTTTCGTTGGCCTTTGATTAGTAACGAATTCTATCATTCAGAATGAAAGCTATCATTCCCGTAGCAGGAGCAGGTACCAAGTTAAGACCCCATAGCTATACACAACCTAAGGCATTGATCCCACTTGCCGGTAAGACTGTTCTCAGTATCATCGTTGATCAGTTAAAAGAAGCTGGTATCAATGAGTTTGTATTTATTGTTGGATACCTGGGCGATAAGATACAGGATTATGTAAAGTCGAAACATCCGGATGTACAGGCAAACTATGTTCACCAGGTAGACAGGCAGGGTGTTGGACATGCGGTGCGCCTTACCAGGGACCTGGTAGGTGACGATGAGGTTTTTGTTGTGTTGGGTGATTCGATATGTGAGTATGATGTAAAAGAGATTGTAAACTCACCGGATTCAATGATAGGTGTAGGTAAGGTAGAAGATCCCCGTGGGTTTGGTGTGGCAGAGATCAATGATGAAGGCTTTATTGAAAGGGTGGTGGAAAAACCACAAATACCCAAAAGTAATATGGCGCTGGTGGGTGTCTATAAAATAAAAGAAAGTGGGTTATTGTTTGAATGCCTGGAAAACAATATCAGACAGGGATTGAGGAGCCATGGGGAATATAGCCTTACGGATGCTTTGGAATGTATGATCAAAGCAGATGTAAAGTTCCGTTCTTTTAAAGTAGAAAGCTGGTTTGATTGCGGAAAGAAAGAAACACTGCTTGAATCAAATGCTATCCTACTCAAAAAATTTGCAGCTACCAATAAGCAAGAGCATCATTTTGAAAACACAGTGATCGTAGAACCGGTAAGTATTGCACCGGGATGTGATATTAAGAATTCGATCATTGGACCGAATGTTGCGATCGGGGAAAACACAACCATAGATTATTCGATCATCAAGGACTCTATCATCGGATCCTTTTCGAACCTGTTTGATATTGTATTGAATGATTCGATTATCGGGAGTGATACCAATCTCAGGGGTGAAGCCAGGTCATTGAATATCGGTGATAATACCAGTATTGACCTGGGATAATCTTACTACACCCTCATTAGCTATCTTTACTTATTATGATTGCGGACCAAAATGCTGAATTCAAAAACAGGATCACTGATCTTTTTGCGATCAATTATCCCATTATACAAGCAGGGATGATCTGGGCCAGTGGATGGCGTCTTGCTGCGGCGGTCAGTAATGCCGGGGGATTAGGAATCATAGGCAGCGGATCGATGTATCCTGATGTCTTACAAGAACATATCCGTAAATGCAAATCCGCTACCGACCGTCCCTTTGCAGTTAACCTGCCCTTACTGTACCCTGATATTGATAAGCATGTTGCCATTCTTCTTGAAGAAGGAGTAAAAATAGTTTTCACATCGGCGGGTAACCCCAAAATATGGACCGGGGTTTTAAAAGAGAAAGCGGTGACAGTGGTTCATGTAGTCAGTTCTTCAAAATTTGCAGTAAAAGCTGAGCAGGCAGGTTGTGATGCTGTGGTAGCCGAGGGATTTGAGGCAGGCGGGCACAACGGGAGAGAAGAAACTACCACGATGGTGCTTATTCCTGCTGTTTCAAAGGCAGTAAGCATCCCGGTAATAGCGGCAGGTGGAATTGCTACCGGAAGACAAATGCTTGCAGCGATGGTACTTGGCGCCGAAGCTGTGCAAATGGGCAGCCGCTTTGTAGCAAGTGAAGAAGCATCATCACATACTGATTTTAAGAAATATGTTTTAGGTGCTGGCGAGGGTGATACACAATTGACATTGAAGCAACTGACGCCTGTAAGGATGTTAAAGAACAAATTTTTTGAACAGGTAAGGGAGGCAGAATTAAAAGGAGCGGATGCTGAAGAATTAAAAAATTTGTTAGGCAGGGCAAGAGCTAAAAAAGGAATGTTTGAAGGAGATATGAACGAGGGTGAACTGGAAATTGGGCAGGTAAGTTCCCTGATAAACAATATTTTGCCGGCGGGTGACATTGTAAGGGAAGTGTGGACAGAATTTCAAAATGCTTTGATAAATCCGCTGAAAAAGGCATAAATTTATGTTCCAACCACCACCAAAAAAGAACATGGGTATGTGAAGCAAGAGATTGTCACACTGTATAAAATAAGTATGATGAAATCAAAATTATTCATGTTAGCATTAGGTGTATTTAGTTTTACGATAGCTAAAGCCAACGCAACAGATCCCGGAAGGGGAAAAAAAGATGAATTAAATGGTGTCGTAGTTCATTCTGATACCAAAAAACCTTTGAAGGAAGTAAGCATTACAGCTTACCGGGTTTCAAAGAAAGAAAAAGTAACCATTACTGATAATGAGGGTGGTTATGCATTTGACGATCTTAAACCCGGTGTTTACAAATTTGTATTTGAAAAAGCAGGATTTAAAAAGATCACAAAAGAAAAAGTGGTCATTAAAACTGATGAAGCCTTTCAGATGAATATAGAAATGATCGAGCATGATGATTATGATATAATGCCTTCACCATTTCATATGAACCCCGGAATACGATGAACCAGACAAAATAATCAGAACCTATGTAAAAAGTCCCGCCATTTGGCGGGACTTTTGTTTTTCACGGCTGGTTTCGATATCTATGCTTCTTAATCCATGTCTATGTCAAAATCGTCGCTATCTTTCTTGATAGTGAATTTTTTATGTTTTTCCAGGAAGCTCCTGTACTTATTATAAACACTGTCTGCCGCCTTTTTACCATTGATCTCCAGTACCCCGTCTATGTGCTTCAATTTGTACTCGCCTTTTTTATTGATCAAACCGTCGCTGTCAAGACCATCTACAAAAGCTTTGTATTCTTTTATCTCCGCCTTGGCTTTTTCAATTTCTTTTTTAGCCTCAGCAAGGTTTTTTTCTAATTCTGGTTTCATTTTCTTCATCTCTTCTTCCACTTTTTTCATTTCTTCACTGATCTTCTTCATATCGATCTCCTTCACTTTATTCAGCTCTTCCTTCATCTTGCTCCAATCAATTTTTTCAAGAGATTCCTTTACTTCCCGCTGTATCTTATCAGCATCAAATTCACTAAAGGCCTGCTGTAGCTCAGCTTTTATTTTCTGCACATCTACTTTGGCCATTGATTCTTCAATTTCTTTCTGGATCTTTTCCATATTCACCTGTTCCAGTGCCATTTCTACCTGCATCTTTATTTTTTCGGCATCAATTTCTTTCATGGCTTTGGCGATCTCTTTCTCCATCTTAGCCATATCCATTTCAATGTTGGCATTTTCAAGTTCATCGATCACATCATCCAGGTCACGGATCTTCTTTTCCCTGTTCTTTTTAGGGGTAGTGTCATTAGTTGTTTGCTGATATTGACCGGGAGACTGATGATGCCCCCATGATACCAGTGCAATGGTGAGTCCGATAACTGATACAAGGAGAAAAAACTTGTTTTTTAATAAGGTTGTTGGTTTCATGTGATTGTTTTTTTGTTTTAAGAATTTGCCACATGTTATGCCCTGAAAAGCAACGTTACATTGTTACGCTTCTGTTTCCAGGCATTTCATAACTGAAATTTTAAAGTAGCATAATTGTGTTTCACGAAATACTTCGTATCAAATATACGATTGGTTTCGTATTATGTTACTTTCAATTGGCAAAAAAGAAAAATTTAACAATTGATCACCTTACTAAAATGATCAGCTTTTTCTAAAGGCCCAACGGATCATTTCCTTCCATGTAGCTTTTTTACCGTACATCAGGATACCCGTACGATAAACCTTGGCTGCAAACCAGGTGGTACCTAAAAATGCCAGGATCAGGAATAGCATGGAAAGCAGCATTTGCATAATAGGAACCCCGTATGCGATCCTCCCCATCATAACTATTGGTGAAGTAAGCGGGAAAAGGCTTCCAAAAACAGCCAGGCTGCTATCGGGTTGGTTAATGGCCTGTGTCATAATTACAAAGGATAAAATGATGGGCATGGTTATCGGGAAAACCATTTGCTGTGCTTCCTGCGGATCTTCGTTCACCATGCTTCCAACGGCGGCAAAAAGTGCCGCATATAATAAATAACCACCCAGAAAGTAGAATAAGAAAGTAAATAATATAGTTCCTAATGGAAGTGATTTAAGAGAGCCTAGTACAGCAAGCATGCCGCCGCCTCCCTGGGGTCCCCCGGCTGAAGCAGCTGCTAATTGTGCCCCAAATTCCGGAAAAATATATGGGATCAGGAATTGGAGCCCCATTACAAGGAATATCCAGATGGCGAACTGAGTAATTCCAACGGCGCCTATACCAATAATTTTTCCCAACATCAATTGAAAGGGTTTTACAGAGCTTACAATTACTTCAGCCACCCGATTTGTTTTTTCTTCCATTACTCCCCTCATTACCATGGTACCATAAATAAACAACATCAGGTAAACTAAAAATCCACCGGTAAACCCTACGCCGGAATTAACCTTGGCAAGTGTTTCATCTTTTTCTCCCTTTCCCTTTAAGGTTTCAAGACTGATATTTGATTTGCTGCTATTTAATTTCTGCAGGTCAATATTCGCAGCTATCAGTCTTTTTTGTTCAATAGCACCATTTACAATGCCTTCTATCCGGCCGCTGGTGGCAGGTCCCAGTGATTTTGAGTAATATAACCTGGGCTGCACAGGATGATCAATATCCATTTCCGGTACAAATAAGAAAAGATTAAACCCTTTTTCCTGGTACTTATTCTTATAGCTTTCTTCAGTTTCATTGTCAATGAATGTGAAATCCATGCCTCCAACTGAGGTAGCACTTTTGTCGAAAAGTGCAGCATTGTCAATGACGGCAATACTTTCTTTCTCAGAAGCACCTTTTATAGCGATAGCGATGATCGCAGCATAAAACCCGATAATAATAAGTGGGACAAGGATGGTGAGTAGTAAAAAAGTTTTCTTTCTAACTCTTGTCAGGTATTCTCTTTTTATGATAAGCCAGATCTTATTCACAGTAAAATATTTTAGAATTAAGCTTTAATGGTTTGGAACTGGCGGGCGGGAGATGTGCCTTCCACCAGTTTTATGAAAATGTCGTTCAACGAAGGAAGAATTTCATTGAACGAATGAATGGAAATCCCTTGTTGTAACAGGAATTGCAACACATCATTCGGTTTGCTTCCTTCCTTTATTCTTAGCACATGAGCTGTGTTTTTCGTGCCAATGATCTCAAATGGGGCATTTCCGTTTAAAGATGCCGGCATGGTATCTGTTCCTATACTGAAAATATTCTCCTTAAACTCCTGTTTTACATCTTTTACAGTTCCATCCAGTATTTTTTGCCCCTTATTCACCAGTACAATATGATTACAGATCTCTTCTACCTGTTCCATGCGGTGTGTGCTGAAAATAATTGTTGAACCATTTTGTGCCAGTTTGAATATCTCATCTTTGATCAGGTTGCTGTTTACCGGGTCAAGACCGCTGAATGGCTCATCAAGGATGATCAATTTAGGTTCGTGTAATACGGTAGTCACAAACTGTAATTTTTGCGACATACCTTTTGAAAGATCCTCCACTTTTTTGTTCCACCATGTTTCCATTTCAAATCTTACAAACCAATCCTTGATCTTTTTCATGGCATGTTGCCGGTCCAATCCCTTTAACTGTGCCAGGTACATGGCCTGTTCGCCTATCTTCATTTTCTTATAAAGCCCTCTTTCTTCCGGCATGTAACCAATCCGGCTGACATCATTCAACGGATCAAATTTTTTGCCATCGAAGATGATATTTCCTTCATCCGGGTAAAAAATCCCGGTGATCATCCGTATCAATGTTGTTTTCCCGGCACCATTGGGTCCTAATAAGCCAAATATCTGGCCTTTGTCAACCGAAAGACTGATATCATCAACAGCTTTTTGTGTAGAGAAATATTTTTTGAGGTGTTGTAGTTCTAATATGCTCATAAGTGAAGTTTTCAGATGCAAATGTAAACCTCCTGAAACAGCAGGGGACAAAAATCGCCGAAAGGTAAGTATATCAGTGTGAAATGCTTTTTTTAGGGATCAAACTGTTTTCAATGCAGCTGCGATCTGTAAAGCTACTTTTTCACCATCCATTGCAGCACTAACAATTCCTCCGGCGTATCCTGCCCCTTCACCACAGGGGTACAAGTTTTTTATTTGGGGATGTTGCATGGTTTCTTTGTTTCTCGGTATACGGACAGGTGATGAAGTTCTTGATTCAGTTGCTACTACAAGTGCTTCATTAGTGATATAGCCCTTCATTTTTTTTCCGTAAGCTAAAAAAGCAGTCTGCAATCTTTTATGAACAAAACCAGGAAGTACTTCTCCCAGGGCAGCTGATCTGATACCTGGTAAGTAGGAACAATCAGGTAGATCATTAGATACTTTATTTTGAATAAAGTCTGTGAGTCGCTGAGCTGGCGCCACAAACTTTCCTCCACCGGCATTGAAAGCTTTGATCTCTACAGCTCGCTGAAAGAACATACCCGCCAGCGTCCCGTATTTTTTATAAGCGGAATAATCAATCATATCTGTGGCAACAACAATTCCGCTGTTGGCAAAAGGATTATTTCTTTTTGAAGGGCTCCATCCATTTACAACAAGTTCTCCTGGCGAAGTAGCAGCAGGAGCAATAATGCCTCCGGGACACATGCAAAAAGAAAAAACACCTTTTTCATTAACCTGTTCCACCCAACTATAAGATGCAGGTGGCAAGTATGGATTTCTGACACTGCAATGATATTGTATAGAATCTATCAATGATTGCGGGTGCTCGACCCTGACACCCAACGCAAAGGGTTTTGCCTCAAGCAAAATTTTCTTTGAATAAAGCAGTTCATAAATATCCCTGGCCGAATGCCCGGTAGCTAATATGACTGCATGAGCTTCAAAAGTATTTCCGTCAGCAGTTTTTACACCGGTTATCCTTTGCTCATTGATAATGAGATCAGTTACTTTTTTCTCAAATACAAACTCACCACCAGCCGCTATGATCTGCATTCGCATTGCAGTAATAATGCCGGGGAGTTTGTTGGTACCGATATGAGGATGTGCCTCGTAAAGGATATTTTCATCTGCACCAAAATGTACAAAGAGATTCAATACCCGATCGATGCTGCCCCGTTTATTACTGCGGGTATATAGTTTACCATCACTATATGTACCGGCTCCGCCTTCTCCATAGCAATAGTTGCTTTCAGGATTTATCTCACCTTCTTTATTCAGTTTGGCAAGGTCTCTTCTCCTGGCCCGCACATCTTTGCCTCTTTCAAGTATGATGGGCTTTATTCCTTTTTCTATCAGCTGAAGAGCCGCAAAGATCCCTGCAGGTCCGCCACCTATAATTATTGCCGAATGCCGGACATTTCTTACATCGGGGAAGTGAAAGGAAAGCACTTCTCTTTCTGTGAAGGGTTCGTTTATATAAGCTTTTAACTGCAGGTTGATTAAAGGGTTCCTGCTACGGGCATCAATTGATCTTTTTGTGATAGTGAAACCCGTAATTGTTTCAACATTGATTCCTTCGGTCTTTGCAACCCAATCTTTTATAGCAGTTTCACTGGCTGCTTCTGATGGAAGTAGTCGGAGAGATATGATCTTTTGCATTATTGTCAGGTATTTATCCTGAAGAATACTTTGCCGCAAATTTCCATCTTATTACCCGATAAAAGAAATCAGATTTGTTTCAGTTTAAGACAATATCTTTATAACATGACCCTTCGCTTCCGGATATTCCTGCTATTTTTTTCGTTTTTGTTTCTTCAGGCCTGCAAAACATCTTACCAGGCAAAGTCAATGCAATACTTTGACTACAGGATCACAAACAAAGCCGATAAGGATTCAACTTTACAATCATTATTACAGCCATATAGCGATAGTGTGAATGCAACCATGAATGGTGTGATCGGGTACGCAGAAAAAAGCCTGGATAAAGATCAGCCTGAATGTACACTGGGGAATTTTTTAGCTGACCTGTTTCTGCAAATGGCAGAAAAGAGTTACAATACTAAAGTGGATGTGGCGGTAATGAATTATGGAGGTATGCGGCTTACTCAAGTACCTGCCGGCGAAATAACAACGGGTAAGATATACGAATTGATGCCGTTTGATAATTTGCTGATCCTTCAAAAAGTCAAAGGAAATATACTAAAGCAGTTCCTTGATCTTACGGCAGAAAAAGGCGGTTGGCCTGTATCTGGATTAACCATGCAGATCAGGGATAAAAAAGCAATCAATATAATGATCGGCGGAGTGCCTCTTGAAGATGATAAGTATTACACTGTTGTCAATTCTGATTTTCTGGCTAATGGAGGCGATAATGCATTTATGTTGAAAGACATACCTCAGATAACGAACGGTTATTTGATGCGGGATGCCATTATGGATTATATTAAATCAGAGAATCAAAAAGGTCATGCTATCTCAGCTGAGCTTCAAAACCGTGTAAGTTATGCTCAATAGAAAAGAGTTTCTAAAGCAGGTCACATTTACTACAGGAGCTGTCATCGCAGGTCCTTCAATGCTAAGAGCAGCGGAAGAATATCTTGATGTACAGCAGCTCACCATACTTCATACAAATGATACACATAGCAGGCTGGATCCCTTTCCGATGGATGGTGGCAGAAACCAGGGCTTAGGAGGCATAACCGCAAGATCATCCATTATCAAAAGAATAAGGCAGGAAGAAGAACATGTATTGCTTTTTGATGCCGGTGATATCTTTCAGGGGACACCCTATTTTAATATTTATAAAGGAGAACCTGAGATAAAAGCAATGACTGCCATGCAGTATGACGCCTGTACGATCGGTAATCATGATTTTGATGCTGGTATGGAAAACCTGGCCACACAACTGGATCGTCATGCTAACTTTCCTATGCTTGTATGTAATTATGATTTTACCGGTACTCCAATGGAGTATAAAACACAACCATACAGGATCTTTAAAAAAGGCAAATTAAAGATCGGGGTGTTTGGAGCCAGTATTGAAGGAAGAGGTTTGATCCCGGATAACTTATTCGGGGGAACAAAATATCTTGATCCGGTTCAGCATTCAAACGAAACAGCTTATAAGCTAAAACGAAATGAAAGTTGTGATATGATCATTTGTCTTTCTCATCTTGGTTACAAGTACAGTGATGATAAAGTAAGCGATGAGATATTGGCGAAAGAGTCAGAGTATATAGACCTGATCATTGGCGGGCATACACATACATTTTTGAATGCACCGGTAAAAGTTAAGAATAAAAAAGGGAATGATGTCATTATCAACCAGGTAGGTTGGGCGGGCATCATTTTAGGTAGGATGGATTTTGAATTTACCAAATTTTCGGGCAAAAAATTGATAAAATCGGATAACATTTCAGTTTCCAAAAAAACAAATGAGTAAAAATTTTTTTTTAGAAAAAAATGGTGATATTCGCCGTCCTGTCCAACTTTTTTTGGTGGGCCTTGCGGGAAGATTTTTTTGGACATTTTCATTAGAACAACTATAGTTAACTCGACATAAACTGCTTACTAACCGAATGGAGAAAAATGCTGAAAAAATCTGGGCCAATTGTTTAAAGATCATCAAGGACATTGTTGAGTGGCAGCATTTCAAAACCTGGTTTGAACCTATTAAACCGGTATCTGTAAAAAATAATGTACTTGTTATCCAGGTACCCAGTCAATTCTTTTTCGAGTATCTCGAAGAACATTACGTAAATTTATTGGCAAAGACATTGAAGCGGGAATTGGGAAAGGATGCCCGTCTTGAATACCGTATAATGGTAGACAGTGGCACCTCTAAGTCAAAACCAGTTACAATGGATGTGAGTGGCCAGGGATTTAAAACATTTACCAATAACGAGATGGATTTTCCGTTGATCATAAATAACCCAGTTAAAAATCCTTTTGTTATTCCGGGTCTGAAAAAAATGCAGATCGACCCGCAGTTAAATCATATCTATACGTTTGAAGCATTTATTGAAGGTGATTGTAACCGGGTGGCCCGCAGGGCTGGTAAAACAGTAGCGGAAAAGCCGGGAGCAAACTCTTTTAATCCTTTGGTTATTTATGGTGGTGTAGGGTTAGGTAAAACCCACCTGGCACAAGCTATCGGAAATGAAGTAAAACGGCTGCATCCTAATAAAGTGGTATTATATGTGAGCTCTGAAAAGTTCATTAACCAGTTCATGGACCATAGCCGCAACAATGCTATCAATGATTTCATACATTTTTACCAGCTTATTGATGTGCTGATCATTGATGATGTACAATTCTTTGCAAAAGCAGAAAAATCGCAGGATGCTTTCTTCGCCATCTTTAATCATCTTCATCAATCGCATAAGCAATTAGTACTTACATCGGATAAATCACCTAAGGACCTGGATGGAGTTCAGGAAAGATTGCTGAGCCGCTTCCGTTGGGGTCTTAGTGCTGACCTGCAGGTACCGGAATATGATACCCGGATCGAGATATTGGAAAAGAAGATGAAGAATGACGGGTTGGAGATGCCTAAAGAAGTAGTGAAATATATTGCTTACAATATCAGTAATAATGTAAGAGAACTGGAAGGTGCATTGATCTCACTATTGGCACAATCTTCGCTTAACAGAAGAGATATTGATCTTGACCTGGCAAAGAAAGTGTTACGCAATTTTGTAAAATCATCCAGTAAGGAAATTACTATTGAGACCATTCAGAAAATGGTTTGCGAATATTTTGATGTGCCTTATGATAAATTGCTTCAAAAGACACGGAAAAGAGAGATCGTACAGGCAAGACAGATCACTATGTACCTCGCCAAAGCTTTTACAAAAAATTCATTGAAGACAATTGGAGAACATTTTGGTGGCCGTGACCATACCACGGTGATACATTCCTGCCAGACAGTGAAAGATCTGATGGATACCGATGGTGTATTTCGGGAAAATGTATTGGAACTTCAGCAAAAAGTGCAGTTAGCTGCTATGTAAAATACTCAAGGACGGTTTCAAGGAATGAAACAAATTGCCCCGGTCTTATTAGCCGGGGTTTTTTATTATTATTTGCACAATAAAGATGCTGTTTTGTAATGGATTAATCTTTATTTTTGCTCCCCTGAAAATCAGCCGGTGAGGTGGATGAGTGGCTGAAATCAACGGTTTGCTAAACCGTCGTACGACCTTAAAGTTGTACCGAGGGTTCGAATCCCTCCCTCACCGCTTCACCCGCCGTAGCTTTAGCGAAGGCGGGTTTTTAATTTCAATTTATGTGGTATGTATATATTCTTCTGTGCTCAGATGGCGAAATGTATGCAGGTTGTACTTCCAATCTTAACAATCGGATTGATAGACATCAAAAAGGATATATAGATTCAACAAAAGGAAGGGGACCGGTGAAACTTATATGGCATTGCGTTTTTGAAAAACAAGAAAAAGCATATGCGTTTGAAAAATATCTTAAATCAGGATCCGGCCGGGCATTCAGAAATAAACATCTGATATAAAGCCTCTGGTCAGGCCTTCGTAAGACTACGGCCTACTGGTCGAATCCCTCCCTAACCGCAATAAAAAAATCATGAACGAAAAGCTTCGCATTTGCGAAGCTTTTTTTTATAGATTTATCATGATTTATTGTCCATAATTAAGTGTTATCACTGATTAAAATCAATTAAAGAACAAGCATTTAAAAAAATATAATTCTGCTGTGAATTATGATGTTTTTTTATTTGCATATAAAGGAATTTAACAATACATTTGGAATGCAGTAGATGTTAATTTTCAGCATAGATTGGTAGTTCATTCAGCTTAATATTTTCTTACTCTAGTAGATAACAATACTGCTAACGATTGGTGGCAATTTATCCCTCGCAGACCGTTTTGGTTTGAAGTATTTGCATCACAAAAATTGCACCCGCCATTTTCTTATCCTGTTCGCTGATATTCTGAAAAACTCCCCGTTAATCTGTCCTGTGATAGCAATGGCAGCATTGTTGCCAGCTAAAATTTGTAGCTATTAGTATATCACACAAACCAAAATTGCTGAAATGAGAAGTCTTTCATTCAAAAGTGTATTATCCGCTTTAGTTATTCTTTTTGCTTTAGTTCAGGAAGTAAACTCCCAGACAGTGCAGATCGGAACAGGTACTGATTTCCCTTCGAGTACTTTGTATTCCCCTGTTTATCGGTTTTCCGCAACCTCTGCAACGCAGGGGAGCAGAAGTAATATTTTGTTTTTACAATCCGAATTAGCAACTGCAGGTATTCCTTCAGGCGCAATTATTACGGCGGTAGAATTCAATAAGGTCAATGCTGATAATTTCCTGATACCTGCTATACATAGCATGTATATGGGAAATACTACTAATACCACATTACCCACTACTACTACCTGGGCATCCATATTATCTACACATACCCAGGTCTTTACCAGCAATTCATTTAACCTTCCCGGCACTGCGGGTTGGGTTACCTGGAATATTACTCCATTTGTATATTCTGGCGGTGCCTTGGAAATAGCTACAGAAACAGATATGACAGCTGGTGGTACAGGAGCAACCGGACCTTTTCAATGGGAATATACATCAACAGTGCCAACAGATCTTATTGTTGGGGCACCTAGTCCTACAGCAACTGTATTGAATGGAACTGTAAGTACCTATAAGCATCGTCCAAACATCCGGATCACTTTTGTTCCCCCAACTCCGTGTGCAGGTACCCCGGATGCAGGTACCGCTAACAGCAGTGTTCCTTTTGTTTGTCCTAACCTTCCATTTACACTGTCTACTACTGGAGGTACATTTGCTTCCGGGATCGAGTACAGATGGCAATCTTCTCCTGATAATACAACCTGGACAGATATTCCGGGTGCAAACACCCTCTCTTATGTTGCTACTCAGCCTGCAACTACTTACTATAGAGCTATTGTGACCTGTACCAATAGCGGATTATCTGACACTACAAACGAAGTATTGGTAACATCTCCTACATTAGTTTCGGGAACATTTACTATAAATAGTGCTTTGCCAACGGGGGGTACAAATTTCCAGACATTTAATGATGCCTATGCTTATATGTCTTGTGGTATCAACGGCCCGGTTGTATTTAATGTTGATCCGGCCTCTGGTCCTTATAACGAACAACTTATTTTAAATGAAGTACCGGGTGCATCGGCAACCAATACGATCACATTTAATGGTAATGGCAGGGTATTGGAATTTTTATCTACAAATTCAAGCGAAAGAGCAGTAATTAAACTGGACGGAGCTGATCATTTTATATTTGATAGCCTTACTATTAATGCACTTGCGTCAACCACATCTGAATATGGGTTTGGAGTACAATTGCTTAATAGCGCTGATTCAAATATTGTTCGAAAATGTACTATCAATATAACTGATGCGCAAACATCTACCAATCATATCGGGATATCAATAAGTGGGAGTGCTACTTCTTCTACTACCACTGGTGCAGAATGTGACGATAACCTTTTTGAATTGAATACGATCACTGGTGGATATTATGGTATCACTAATATTGGAAGTTCTACTGTAGCTAACCAGCGGAATCAATTTGTAAATAATATTATCAAGGATTTTTATGTCTATGGAATATATAATAATGGAACCTTCCAGACTTTAATAGAGGGGAATGATTTCAGCCGCCCCGCCCGGTCAAATCTTGGTACAGTTACCAGTGCCGGTATATTCTTTACCAGTTTAAGTACTGCTGCAAATATTAATGCCAACCGTATTCACGCCATGCTGGATGCAGACCCATCAAGTGCTAACAACGTATATGGTATTTACTTTACCGGTGTGGATGCATTGGCCGGATTGGAAAATATTGTTAGCAATAATGCGATCTATAATATTAAGAGTGAGGGATTGATCTATGCATTTTATAATTCCAGTTCTGATAATGTATTTTATTATCATAACACTGTTTCACTTGATCATATAGCCAGCACCACCTCAGAAGACACAAGGGGCTTTTATCAAACAGGTACAGCATCCGGGATAGAGTTCAGGGATAACCTGATCACATTACGTCGGGGTGGTACAGGGGATGTGCATGGATTATATTTTGCGACATCTGCTTCCAGTATCACTTCAAACAATAATGATATTTTCTTCCCGGCTGCTGCCAATAAATTTGTTGGTTATAATGGAACCAACCAGGCAACACTTGCAGACTGGCAAACGGCTACCAGCCAGGATGCGAATTCACTGGCGGTAAATCCGTTTTTTGTGAACCTGTCATTGGACAACCTCCAACCTACTTCACCTACTTTGAACGATAATGGGGCACCGTTGGGAATAACAACAGATATCCTGGGTGCAAGCAGAAGTGCCACAACACCGGATATTGGTGCATGGGAATTCGATGTGGGGCCTTGTTCAGCGCCGCCTGATCCGGGTAATGCAACATCCAGCGTTTCTATCCCGATCTGTCCGAATGAACCTGTAACACTGGGATTGATCAATAATTCATTAGGTACGGGTCAAACTTATCAATGGCAATCAGCTCCTACAGCAGGCGGTCCATGGACCGATCTGGGTAGCTCTCAAACAGCACCATCATTGCTGATCAATCCTACTTCGACATTATTCTATCGTTGTGCAGTGACCTGTACGGGGTTAACAGAATTCTCAACTGAAGTAGAAGTAGTAGTGAATGCTTTATTCCCTGCTGGAACTTATACTATTAATAGTGCTTTGCCGACAGGCGGTACCAACTTCCAGAGTTTTAATGATGCATATAATGCGCTACGTTGTGGTATTGCCGGCCCGGTTGTGTTTAATGTTGTTGCAGGATCAGGTCCGTATAATGAACAAGTAATTATGGACCAGGTGCAGGGAACATCTGATATAAATACAGTAACCTGGAATGGTAATGGGGAAGTTGTCACTTTCCTTTCTACAAATACCAACGAAAGAGCTGTCTTTAAACTGAATGGAACCGATCACTTTATTTTCGACAACCTTACCGTTGAACCCCAGGGTTCTACAAGCTCTGAATATGGTTTTGGTTTCCACCTTACTAATGATGCCGATTCGAACATTATTCGTAACTGTACCATTAATTTGAATACAACTTCAACTTCCAGCAACTATGCGGGTATTGTTTCAAGTGCAGGTATCTCAGCTACAACAACAGGTACCAATGCAAGCGATTATAATGAATTTGATAATAATACTATTACCGGTGGTTACTATGGTATCACCAATGTAGGTAGCTCAACAGTGGCGGTTGGTAATAATAAGATCACCAATAACACGGTTAAAGATTTTTATTTCTACGGGATATTCCTGAATGGGAACTTTAATACCCTTGTGGAAAAGAATGACATATCGAGGCCGGATAGGCTCGATGTTTCAACTTTCTATGGTATATACATGACATCGCTGAGTACTTCAGTTAAAATCTCAAAGAACAGGATACATAATCCATTTGATGGCGAACCTACAGCCACCAGCACATTCGGAGGTATTTATATAACAGGAGTTGATGCTTTGGCCGGTTTGGAGAATGTGGTCAGCAATAATGCCATTTATAATGTGAATGGTAACGGTACACAATATGGGATGTATAACAGTTCTTCTGATAATACTTTCTATTATCATAATACGGTGGATCTTTCACAAGCCTCTGCTACTACATCAAGTACTACTTACGGTTTTTATCAAAGTACAACTGCAGCTGGTATTGAGCTGAAGGATAATATTTTCTCTGTAACAAGGGGAAGCACCGGTAATAAGTATTGCCTGTATTTCTCAACCAGTACAACCACTTTTACTTCTGATAATAACGGCTTTTACAGGGCAGGTTCAAATTCGAATGTCGGTTATAACGGAACAGCTCAACAAACACTGGCAAACTGGAGATCAGCTACGGGCCAGGATATGAACTCGATCTCGGGTAATCCTTTCTATACTGATGCTTCAACTGGCAACCTTGAACCAAGATCTGTTTTATATGATGATAAAGGGGTGCCTGTTGGAGGTATCACAACGGATATAAATGATGTAACCAGAAGCGCAACTACCCCTGATGTGGGCGCATGGGAGTTCCTGGTACCGCCTTGTACTGAGCCACCTGTGGCAGGTGTTGCATTGGCTACACCAAATACTAATATTTGCCTGGGTACACCAATTGATCTTGAACTTTCCGGCAATAGCTCAGGTGCAGGCCAATCATACCAATGGCAGGTTTCTACTGCAATGGCAGGACCATATAATGACCTTGGAGGTACTCACCTGTTCCCGGATACTACGATCCTGGCTTCAGGAACACTTTGGTATCGTTGTGTAGTAACCTGTGGTACTCAATCTACTATTTCTGATCCGGTATTAGTGAATATGAACCCACCATTCCCGGCCGGTGTATACACTATCAATAATACTATACCAACAGATTATCCGGGTGGTACAAACTTTAATTCATTTGTTGAAGCAGTGGCGGTAATGGATTGTGGTATTGACGGACCAGTTACTTTCAATGTGGCTGCCAGCACCTATAATGAGCAGGTACGGATGCATTACATCACCGGTACATCTGACATTAACCGTGTTACTTTCCAAAGTGCCAATGGTGATCCAACATCTGTTATACTAACTTATGATGCTTCATCAGCACAGAATTATGTGTTACAACTGGATAGTGCCAGCTATATCACTTATAAGAATATGACCATTACGGCTATCAATACTACTAATGGCCGTGCTGTTGATTTCTCCAATACTGCGTCTTATGACAGCCTGTTGAATTGTATGATCAATGCTCCATCTTCAACAAGCACATCAAATGCTGTTGCAGGCATTTATGGCACAGGTCTTTCAGGCACAGATATTATTATCAAAGGCAATACAGTATCAGGCGGTAGTTCTGGTATTTACCTGACAGGTACATCATCTACAGTGCCGATGATGAATAATATAATAGACAGTAACACAATAACCGGTCATTATTATTATGGTGTTTACCGTACCAATGCACAGTTCTCTGAAGTAACAAGGAATACGATTCCGGTTATGTTGCCAAGGAACACTACATCGTATGGTATTTATCTTAGCAATAATGATTCAGCATACCAGGTAAATGAGAACAGGATAACAATAGACGGAACCACTTCTACCGCTTATGGTATGTATCTGACAGGTTGTGCTGCGAGACCATATAATGGAAGCGTATCAAGAAATATTATTACGGCAACAAATGGGATCAGTGGTACACTATATGGTATGTACCAAACCGGAACGCAGGGTAACTACACAGTGAATAACGTAATAGATGTGGCAACATCTGCAACATCCTCTTATGGTATATATAGTACCGGAGGTAGCGGCGGTAAAAAGTTCTATAACAATACAGTCCGTAATAGTTCCACTAACTCAACCAGTACTTCAAACATTGCTGCTTATTTCAGCCACTCGACATCCTCAGTTGGATTGGTGAATATCAGGAACAACGTATTCATGCATAATGCCGGAGGCATACCAGTTAACTATGTGAATGTGGCCAGTATCTATACGGATTTCAATATGTACTATACTTCAGGTGCTACGATTATCCGCCAAAGCTCAACCAACTATGCCACATTGCAGGATTGGAGGGATGCTGAGAACTGGGATTACAACTCCATTGTATATACACCGGCATTTGCTGCTGGAACCGACCTGGAACCTGATGTAGCTAACCCCGATGTATGGGCTATGCATGGTCGTGGGGTACAGATAGATGATAACCCATCAGATATTAATGGTAACCCAAGGTCAACCACATTACTTGATGGTGTACCGGATATGGGTGCTTATGAGTTCTTACCAACAGTAAACCCACCTGTATTACCATCCACACCGGCTGCACCGGCTCCGGGTACCACACAGGTATTTATGTTTGGTACAGATACTGTACAAAAGATCACCTGGGCACCTGCTTCTGTAGTACCAACGAATGTGGAAGTGAGAAGATATTCCGGAATCATTCCTCCGGGATTGGCAGCAGGACAGGAGTCAATGTACTTCTATGTAGATGTTGATTATACAGGTAGTGATCCTACAGATTTCAAGATGGAGCAATTCTATATTGACCCGTGGATGAGAGATATTCCATCAGAGCCTACAGTAAAAATGGGACGTACAGATGCTACAACGAACTGGTTTGTTTCCTCAAACAGTACGGTTGAAACATTTGAAAATAGAATAACAGAGGAGAATCTAAACTTCCTTGATAAGTTTACTGGTATGACAGATGGTGTAGCGCCACCACCGGTGACCACTATACCACTCAACACAACGGATACTTCCAACAGGGGCCGTCGTTTCTGGGTAGCTTATGGACATCACTATGGATTTAGTACCAACGGACAGGATATGGTACTTTACCTGAGTGCAGAAGATTCAGCAAATGTTACCGTGCGGGTTAATGGAACCAACTGGGTTCGTCATTATGCAATTCCAGCCAATACAGTAAGGGTTTCTGACCTGATGCCTGAATCTGGCCTGGTTGATGCAAGAATTACTGATGAAGGATTGTTCAATACAGGTATCAGTATAGAAAGTGATGTACCGATCGTTGCGTATGCACATATTTACCAGGGGGCAAACTCCGGGGCAAGTATGCTATTGCCAACCGGAACCTATGGATATGAATATCGTTCATTGAATTCTGACCAATATTATTCTACTGGTGGCGCCGGCGCATTCTCCTGGTTTATGGTGATTGCTGACCGTGACAGTACATTGGTAGAGATCACACCTGCTGTAGATACAAAAGGTGGCCGGCCGGCCGGTGTTCCGTTCCAGGTTTATTTGATGAGAGGCCAGGTGTATAACGTAATGGGTACGCAACCTACTGCACAGGGTACTGATGTATCCGGAAGTGTTATTAAATCCATTCCGAATGCGGATGGTAAATGTTACCCGATCGCTGTATTCTCAGGAAGCAGTCGTACAGCACTTTGTAATACAACTAACGGAGATAACTTTATTCAGCAGGTGTTCCCGAACCAGGCATGGGGTACCAAGTACCTGACCTTTGGAACAGCCAGTTCGCTTTCTAATACCACTTATTATTCAAATAAATGGCGAGTGATGGTGAAAGACCCTGCAACAGTAGTCTCCCGCAATGGTGTTGTGATCAATCCTGCCACATTGGTAGTGCCGGGTAATTACTATGAATTTGGAATTACACAGGGCGATGGACCAAGCACATCCAGTTATATTGAAGCGGATCAGCCGATCATGGTGGCCCAGTATATGCTTTCAAGCGATGGTACCGGTTGTTCAGGACTAACACCTCCGGGTGGTGATGGAGATCCGGAAATGATCTACATCAGCCCGATTGAGCAGGGTATTAAAAGAGCTGTATTCTATAATACAGATGAGAGTTCGATCAATAATAACTACATAAATGTGATCATACCAACAGGTGGTTTGGCTTCATTGACCATCGATGGTTCAAATACATTCACTGATGTGTTTGCACATCCGGGATTAGCAGGTTACACCTGTGTACGTCACAACCTCGGCAGCGCAGCAGCGCAGCATACTATTCAGAGTGATTCTGCCTTTACAGCGATCACTTATGGATTGGGTAGTGTAGAAAGTTATGGATACAATGCAGGAACATTGGTGAAGAACCTGAGTGCAGTACCGGCATTTAATAACATATACAATACCGGTAGCACCAGTTCTTATACCTGTGTGGGCACACCATTCAGGTTCAAGATGCAGATCTCTGTGAAACCAACACAGATCATCTGGGGGCTTAGCCAGGTGCCTGGTCTGACGCCGAATACGGATGTTACACAAACAAATCCTGTTCCGACAGATTCTACAACGATCAATGGTAAGAAGTTCTATACCTATATCCTGACAACCCCATATGTGTTCTCTGGTACAGGTAACTATGCAGTACCGATCACAATATTCCACCCGAGCATTGAAGGTTGTTCAGGTTCATTGGATCTTACATTACCGATCGAGGTAATTGAATCTCCGGTATCTGATTTCACTACTATGTTCAGTGGTTGTGTGGGTGATGCAGTTCAGTTTATGGCAACTACAACCACCAGTAATGGTGTGCCAACCAATCAATGGACCTGGGACTTTGGTGACACGAATAGCGGCGCCGGACAAAATCCGACACATACATACGCAACAGCGGGAACATATAATGTAATGGTAACGGGTATCGCAGATGACGGATGTATCGGGGATACTACTAAACCAGTAACAGTGAATCCGCTTCCTGCCAACGCAACAACGCAGGATACTGTTTATGTATGTAACGGGGCCAATGCCACATTTACAGTAGTGAACCCGGTTAGCGGAGCTACTTATGATTGGTATGATGCTGCAACAGGCGGTACTTTATTAGGAAGTGGTACCAGCTATACAGTGAATAATGTAACAGGTATTGTAAATGTTTACCTGGAAGTTACAGAGTCAGGTTGCCCAAGCGCTACAAGAACAAGAGCAACGGCCAATGTATTGCCATCACTGTCAGCGCCAACAGTTACAGTAGATTCAGTCAGTACCAACACCATTTGGTTTAGCTGGACACCGGTAGCCAATGCTTCAGGATACGAAGTGTCAATCGATGGTGGTCTTAGCTGGCAAACACCATCATCAGGACCAACAGGCCTCACCCATGCTGTAACCGGTTTACCATTGGGTACCACAGTTACACTAAGAGCAAGGGCAACCGGTGGTTGTATGCCTGCCGAGTCACAACCGGTGAGCGGACAAACAGTTACTGACCAGGTTTATATTCCAAATGCGTTTAGTCCTAATAACGATGGTTTGAACGATGTACTGAGAGTATACAGCAATGTGATCAGGGATATGCGTTTCACCATCTTTAACCAATGGGGTGAAAAGATCTTTGAATCTACCAACCAGGCCACAGGATGGGATGGAACCTATAAGGGCAAAACGCAGCCATCGGGTGTATATATCTATGTATGTGATATAACATTAAGAACAGGTGAAAGGATACAGCGTAAAGGATCCATAAACCTGGTTAGATAAAACATAATAACGTACCAATTGAAATGAGAAGGATCATTAACATACTTATTGCTACCACAATACTGCTTGCATTCGGTGTGGAAGGGTTTGCACAAAACCTTTCCAACCGGGGCAAGGAGTTCTGGGTGGGGTATGGGCACCACCAGTTTATGGAACCTGGTCAACCCAATAGCCAGGAGATGGTGTTATATTTTAGCGCCGAACAGGCAGCTACTGTAACGGTAACGGTCAGGGGAAGAACTGCTACGCAGACAACTACTTATAATGTGCCTGCTAATACGGTAATTTCGACAACTACCATGCCCAAAGCTGGTCCCAATGATTGCCGTTTGTATGATGTGCCCCCTACTTTCGGAGGAAATGGAGGCGAAGGCATTTTCGTCATGTCAATTCATATTGAAAGTGATGTACCTATTGTGGCGTATGCACATATTTATGGTTCAGCATCATCAGGCGCTACTATGTTAATGCCGGTTGAAACTTTGGGTTACTCCTATATATCAATTAATAGTAAGCAAGTTTACCAGGCAAATTGTTTTTCCTGGGCTTATTGTATTGCAACACATGATAATACCGTAGTTGAGATCACTCCTTCTATTGTAACAAGGTTGAATAAACCAGCCGGAGTGCCTTTTACTGTTACTTTAAATAAAGGGGAAATCTATCAGGTAATGGGTGGACCGGAAGGTGCAAGTACAAAACCTGAAATGTCAGGAACTAAGTTTAAATCTATAGCCAATGCAGCCGGAGATTGTTATCCGATAGCTGTTTTTTCAGGCAGTAGCCGGACCCGTAATCCATTTGCCTGCGGTTCAAGTGGAGGTGATAATGATAACCAGCAATGTTTTCCTACACAGGCATGGGGTAAGCGTTATTTAACAGCGCCAACTTCCAGTTCAACTGGCGCCAGTAACCTTATGATCAATGCCTATAAGGTTTTGGTTAAAGATCCCACGACCGTGGTAACAAGAAACGGTGTTCCTTTGACCGGCTTACAGCAAAACAGTTATTATTATTTTGAAAGTAATACTGCTGATTACATAATTGCCGACAAGCCGGTAATGGTAGCCCAGTTTATGACAGGAGGTTCTGCATGTATGAATGGAGGTGTCGGTGATCCTGAAATGATCTATATCAGCCCTATTGAACAAGGAATAAAGAATATTGGGTTTTACAGGAATACTCAAGAGAATATCCAGGTAAATTATCTGACCCTGATCGTTCCGACACCTGGAGTTGCTTCATTATTGATTGATGGAAGTAATTCATTTGATCATACATACCCGCATCCGCAGCTGGCTGGTTATACGGTAGTTATTAAAAGATGGGCATCTGCACAGGCACAAGCAAAAGCTTCCTGTGATTCTGCCTTTACTGCTATTACTTATGGTTTAGGAAGCGTAGAAAGCTATGGTTATAACGCTGGTACATTGATTAATAACCTGAATGCGGTAAGTTCTATACATAATGTACCTGATCCTAATACGCCGGAGCATCCGTATTCCTGCGAAGGCACACCGGTTGAGTTGTCAGTGTTAATGGCCTACCAGCCTACAAGATTAGATTGGCTGCTTAGTCAATTAGGTGCTGATATTTCTCCTAACCTGGATGTTACGGATAATGCGCCGGTCTCTTCGGGCACTGTGGTGGTCAATGGTATCACTTATTATAAGTATACATTGCCCGGTACCTATGTATTTAATCGTCCGGATACTTTTTATATGCCGATCAATGGCTATCACCCATCTATTGAGAATTGTTATAACCGGGAAAGCTATAGTGTGCCTGTTGTTGTAAAAGCAAAACCCGAAGCTGATTTCACAGTTTCGCATAGTGGCTGCACATTGGATCCGGCAACATTTACAGGAGTATCTACCACCAGCAATGGATATACTATTAACGCCTATAACTGGACTTTCCCCGGACCTGTAACCCTTACAGGACAAGTGCAGACACAGACATTACCACCGGGTGTTCATGATATAAATCTGGCTGTTGTTACAACCGATGGTTGTTCCAGCGATACTACAAGACAAATAACGATTTACGATAAACCTCCGGGAGATTTTGAAGTAACCCCGCCTCAGCTTTGCGAGGGTCAATCCTTTGTATTAAATGATACTTCATCAGCTGCTATTGCAGTGAATGAATGGTA
Organism: Chitinophagales bacterium; assembly: GCA_020636575.1. Taxonomy (GTDB): domain Bacteria; phylum Bacteroidota; class Bacteroidia; order Chitinophagales; family Chitinophagaceae; genus JJ008. Next base: position 141,033 of record JACJXP010000003.1, on the reverse strand, counting down.
TTGGGATTTTGGAAATGGGGTAACACAAACAGTAACCACCGGGCCAACTGTAAGCTATACATACCCATTGCCGGGAACTTACACGATAAAACATGTGGCCCGGTCCAGCACTACCTGTGTTAGTGATACAATCAGCCAGGTTGTAACTGTGTTTGCCAAACCGAATGTATCCTTTACCAATAATGCAGCGGGTTGTTTGGATCCGTCAGGATTAGTACAATTCAACGGAACAGCAGGCAGTTCAGACGGACAAGTCATCAACAGCTATGCCTGGGATTTTGGCGATCCGAATGCTACAACAGGTAATCCGAATATGTCGGTATTACAAAATCCAACACATAATTATCAGCAGGGAACTTTTAATATCAGTTTTACTGCTACTACCGAGAATGGCTGTACAAAAGATACTATCGAAACGATCACCTTCAATTTAAAGCCGGCATTAACTTACCCGGCGTTAAATGCAGTTTGTGAGAATGATGCACCATTGTCATTAGCAACAGCTTCAGTTACCAATGGAGTAACGGGTACAGGAGTGTATAGTGGCCCGGGCATAGATGCGGCAGGCATGTTTGACCCGTCAATGGCTGGTTATGGTACACATACTATCTGGTATAAGTTTACTTCTCCCGCCAATTGTATTGATTCTATTTCGCAAACGATATTGGTACATGCCAGGCCAAGGCCAAACTTCAACTGGCCTAATACGGGTTGTTTACCGGCAAACGGGCAGGTACAGTTTGCCAATACAAGCACCATACCTGATGGACAGACCATGACATGGTTGTGGAGTTTTAATGACCCGAATGCTACAACAGGTAATCCAAATTCTTCAACGGCACAGAATCCCACCCATAACTACCTGGAAGGAACATACAATATTAATTTGGCTGCCACATCAAACAACGGCTGTGTGAAAGACACTACCATAACGGCAACGTTTGCTGTTACACCGGTGTTGAATTTTGCAGCTATTCCGGCTGTTTGTGAAAATGAGGCTCCACTATCAGTTGCCAATGCTTCGGTTACCAATGGAGTTACCGGTACAGGTGTATATAGCGGACCGGGTACAGATGCGGCCGGTATGTTTGATCCTGCTGTGGCTGGTTATGGTACGCATACGATCACTTATAGCTTTACATCAGCCGGTGGATGTACACAATCAACCACACAAACAGTATTGGTACATGCGAGTCCAATACCCGGATTTGTACCTCCTGAAATTACATGCCTGCCACCAAACGGGTTAGCAGATTTCAACAATACGTCTTCAGTTCCAGATGGACAAACATTAACCTGGCTCTGGAATTTTAACGATCCAAACGCAGGCCCCGGAAATCTTAATACCTCAACGGTTCAAAATCCGTCACATATTTACCAGGAAGGAACCTATAGTATCAACCTAAGGGTCATGACGAATAATGGTTGTATGAAGGATACTACTATTACATCAACATTTGGAGTTACACCTTCTTTATCATTCCCTGCATTAACGAATGTGTGCCAAAACCCGGGAGCAGCGCCATCATCTGTAGCTGTTGCAACGGTGACAAACACAGTGACCGGTACAGGAGTGTATAGCGGTCCGGGTACTACAGCCGATGGATTATTTGATCCGAATACTGCAGGCCCCGGCGTACATACGATCACTTATACATATACAACCAATGGCGGTTGTTCAGCTGATATTTCCAATACTATTGAAGTGTTCCCAAGACCGGATGCTTCTTTTACTGTAAGCGGAAATAGCGGGGCATGTTTGGGAGATCCGGTTACATTGACCAGCACCTCCAGCATTCCATCCGGTAGCATCACAACCTGGAACTGGAATTTGGGTGATGGCTCCACACCAAGTTATAATAATGGCAATCCATTTAATGTCAATTACGCAACGCCGAACGATTATACCGTACAATTAGTAGCTGTGAGTGACAGGGGATGTTTTAGTGAAGCATCTACGCAAACAGTGAAGATCAGTCCGCTGCCTGTTGCTGATTTCAATGCGCCAACCGGAATTTGTATGCCGGGCGGTACGGCTGCCTTTACAAATAATACTTCGGTATCAGATAATTCAGGATTAACATACAACTGGAGTTTTGGTGATGGCAATAATTCAACTGCTACCAACCCGAACCATGTTTATGGTGCAATTGGTACTTACAATGTAACATTGGTAGCCACTTCTGCTTTCGGTTGTGTGAACCAGGTATCAAAAGTGGTAAGTGATTTTTACGATAAACCCATTGCATCATTTTCTGTATCACCACAGGAGATATGCCAGGGGGCCGACAATGTATTTACAGATGCCAGTTCTGCACCAAACAGTACTATACAATCATGGAACTGGAACTTTGCTGATGGTAGTTCATCTGCCAGTGCAAACCCTGTTAAGAATTTTTCACAACCGGGAACATACAATGTAACATTGACAGTGACCAACCAGGTAGGTTGTGTATCAGATGCGTTTGTATTGCCGGTAACAGTACACCTGCAACCGGTTATTGATGCAGGCAATTCATTGGTGTTACCGGAAGGAACACAGGTTCAATTAAAAGCAACAGCCAATTCAACTGGATTGATATTTAACTGGTCGCCGCCATTTGGTTTAAGTGATCCGACCATACTGAACCCTACATTGACGGCTTTGACTGACCAGGTGTATACATTAACTGCTATTGGTGATTTTGGTTGTACGGCCACAGACCAGATAACAGTGAAGATCCTGAAACCGGTGAATGTGCCTAATGTATTTACACCAAACGGTGACAATATCCATGATCAATGGATGATACCTAACCTTGCTGATTATCCTGGTGCTACGGTTGAAGTCTTCAACCGATATGGCCAGCAGGTTTATTATTCTGCAGGTTATGGTACTCCATGGGATGGAAAATATAAAGGAAAAGATCTGCCTGCGGGCACATATTACTACATCATTCAATTACAAAATGGATTTAAACCGCTTACTGGTTCTGTAACCATTATCCGGTAATGATATTTTGTGAATGATGCATATTAAAGACTAAAACAAACAGAGATGCGAAAGAACTTACGTTTTTCTTTGCTGGCCATTGTGGCGGGATTTATGCTGAAAACTGCTGTTGCGCAGGTTGATCCGCATTTTTCTCAATATTATGTATATCCTGCATGGCTCAACCCAGCGTTAACAGGAGCTTTTGATGGGGATTACAGGATATCTGGAATCTATCGTAGCCAATGGGGAAATATCAGCAGCCCGTTTTCCACTTTTGGTATATCCGGGGAGATCAATACCAACAAAAATGTAAACTTGGGGGTAAGTGTATTAAGTCAAAAAGCAGGTGATGGCGGTTATAATTATACAACTGCTTATGGAAATGTTGCCTATACGGGTGTACGATGGGGCAAGAATGAGACCAAGCGGCTTGTTTTTGGAATACAGGCTGGTATCATTCAGCGTGGCTTCGATCGTTCCAAGCTAACATTTGGAGATCAATGGAATCCTGTATTCGGGTACAACCCGGGTACTCAATCCAGCGAAGTGTTAAGCAAAACAAGGGCCACTGCTTTTGATGTAGGCGCCGGTGTAATGTATTTTGATGCTGAGCCAGGTAAAAAGTCTAATCTATTTGCAGGATTTTCTGCATCGCATCTTACCAAACCAGATGATTATTTTGGTTCTACCGGTAATGCCAAGTTTCCCATTCGCTTAACAGGTCATGCAGGATTACGGATAGCTGTTTCTGATGTGTTCAGTGTTACTCCTAACTTCTTATACCTCAGCCAGGGAAGTGCAACTGAGAAAATGATCGGCGCTTATGGTCAGTATAAAGCCACACCGGATGTAAACCTGCTGATCGGCGCCAACTATCGTTTTGAAGATGCAGTATCACCTTTTGTAGGATTTACTTATAAGAACATGATGCTGGGAGCCAGTTATGATATTAATTCATCTGATCTGGGTAAGCTGGTCAATGGCTCCAATAGTTTTGAAATATCATTATCAATTATCGGAAGAAAATCGGCTAAAACACCAGAAGTAGAATTTGTTTGTCCGAGGTTATAATAAAAACAGTTTTATCACTACCGCTGAAATATATAATATGAAAAAAGTATTGCTCTTTACGATCATCCTGGCTTCATGTACTTCATTAAAAGCACAGTTTGTATATGATTACCTGAAAGGAGCCGACGATTATTATGCAAAAGGAGATTATGCCTCTGCTGCAGAGTATTATGAAAAAAGTATTGGGAAGGATAAGGATAAAAATGGTGAGTATAATCCATATACGCCCCAAAACTCTTCCAAGAAAGCAGTTAAAACCGGCACTACAAGAGAAATGGCAGTATACAGGCTGGCAGAATGTTATCGTATGCTGAATTATCCTTCTAAAGCAGAACCTTATTACAAGGAAACATTGGAGACAAGCAAAAGCCAGTTTCCATTGGCCGAGTATCATTATGCCACACAGTTGCGGGCTTTAGAGAAGTATGCGGAAGCTGAGCAACATTTTAAAACTTTTACATCAGGATACAGCTCAAATGATGAGTATAAGAAAAATGCGGAAAGAGAATTAAAGAACCTTGCTTTTATTCAACAACAACTGAACCGTAAGGACCTTAAATTATTCAGAATAAATAAGGCAGAGGGTGAATTAACTGCAAAAGGTGCCAGTTATGCACCGGCCTGGGTAGATGATGGGTATACTTTATTTTTTACATCTACCCGTCCATTGGATACAACTGCTAAAGAAATTGTTTACAATAACAGGTTATTAATGGCCCGTTTTTATGATGGCAGTCCTGTTTCTGTAGAGCTAAGCAAACTACCGGAAGAAAAAGGTGTTCAGCAAGGTGTTGCATCTGTTACACCTGATGGCAATACCATTTTCCTGACACGATGGTCGAAGAATAAAAAAGGAACAGCGGCCATTTATACGAGTTCAAAAACAGCTGACGGTTGGTCAGATCCTGTTAAACTGGATGCTTCTGTAAATGCAGATGGTTATCATTCACAACAGCCTTTTGTTACACCCGATGGTAAATACTTAATTTATTCCAGTAATAAGACTGGTGGTAGCGGTGGATTTGATCTTTGGTATGCACCGCTTCAGGATGGCAAACCGGGAGCTTCAGTAAATATGGGTTCAGTTATTAATACCAGTTATGATGAACAGGCTGCTTCATACCACGCCGCATCAAGATCATTAGTATTCTCAAGTAATGGCCGTGTAGGTATGGGAGGATATGATTTCTTTTTGAGTAAAGGCTCAATAGGTAATTGGTCTGAACCTGTTAATATGGGTTATCCTGTTAATTCTGTTAAGGATGATATTTATTTTGTAAGCAGGGGTACTGCATTAAATGTGCTCGACAATGTAATGCTTAGTTCCGACAGGGGATCAGTATGCTGTCTTGAATTATTTTCTTTACAAAAAGAAAGACCGCTTCGCCAGTTAAGCGGAAAGGTTGTTTCCTGTGATCCGTCAAAACCACTTTCAGGAGTTACTGTTATGGTGGTGGACACGGTAAATAATAAAACTATTTTATCAAAGACGCTTGGGGCAGATGGTTCTTACTCTTTCACCCTGGAAAGTCATTTACCATTAAAAGTAACAGCGTCGGCTAATGATTTTATTACAAAGTCGGTACACATGAGTGTGCCATCAGATCCGGAGGAGCAGATCACTATGCGTTATCCTGATATTTGCCTGGTACCTGTACCGCCGAAAGTGAATGAAACATTTGTGATCGAGAATGTGTACTATGATTTCAATAAGTCAGACCTGAAACCTGAGTCTTACCCGGCATTGGATGAAGTGGTGCGTATGCTGAATACATATCCGAATATGGTGATTGAATTAGGTGCTCATACAGATAGCAAAGGTTCAGATAGTTATAATATGAAACTATCAGACGCCAGGGCACAAAGTGTGGTCAATTATCTTGTAGAAAAAGGTATTGCACCTGAAAGACTGGTAGCCAAAGGTTATGGAGAATCAATGCCTGTCGAACCAAATGAGATCAATGGAAAAGATAATCCTGAAGGAAGAGAGAAGAACAGGAGAACAGAATTTAAAGTATTGAAGAACGACGAATAAATAATCAAGAACTTTACGGCGCCGGGTGCCAGCACCCGGCGCCAGTATAAGAGTCCCGTTTTTAAGATCCGATCACTAACTGAAAGCAGAACAGCGATGAAAAAAAATATTTCATTACTATTGATTTGTGTGCAGGGTGTGTTAGCCTCATTGTCTGTTGCTGCCCAGCAAAAACCTCATTATACACAATATATATTGAATCAGTATATCGTTAACCCGGCATTGACGGGCATCGAGAATTATACTGATTTAAAGGTGAGCCATCGGCATCAATGGGTGGGTATACAGGATGCGCCTGTTACCACCTACCTTTCAGTACATGCCGCTATTGGAAAAACCGATTATCGCAAAACAGCAACCTCATTCGATCTTAAAGGAGAGAACCCCAGGGGAGAACGATACTGGGAAGCATACACAGCTCCGGACCCTCATCATGGTATCGGCTTCCAGGTTATTAATGATGTAACCGGACCACTGACCAATTTTTCTGCTTATGGGACTTATGCCTACCATTTGCCACTTGGTTCCCGTACAAGTTTATCGGCTGGTTTTGGGGTTGGATTTAACAGGTTTAGCCTTGATGCCAATAAGCTTGATTTTGGGGATGTAGTCGTTGACCCGGCGGTTTATTCAAGCGGTGTTTTGAATAAAACCCGGTTTGATATGATGGCGGGTCTTTACCTGTATTCGGCAGATTATTTTCTAGGCATCTCTGCTCAACAAATTGTTCCGCAAAAGATTGATTTTTCAGGTGGTTATATACGCCCCACTACAGGTAAAACAGTACCGCATTTATTCGCCACGGCCGGGTATCGCTTTTTACTTAGCGAAACAGTGAACCTCCTGCCTTCCATTATGGTAAAATATATTGATCCGCTTCCCGTACAGGTAGAAGGAAATGTAAAGCTGCAATATCTTGACCGTATCTGGATCGGGGCAAGCTACCGGCATAAAGACGGCTATGCTGCAATGGCCGGGTTAAATGTTTCCAACATTTTCCATGTGGGTTATGCGTATGATTACACCACATCAAGATTGAATAACTACAGCAAGGGTACCCATGAGATATTACTTGGTTTTGTTTTAGGCGGGTATCCGGATAACTGCCCCCGAAATGTCTGGTAGTTTGCAACCCTTTTGTCTTTAAGCTTATCTTTTACATTGATTTTCAGAACATATATGTATAATATACCATCCCAAGGGTATATTGCAGCCTCAATGTTTTTTTAATTTAGAGTCAATTTAATTTTAGTTGGTATGAAAAAGTTAGTTAGTGTTTTAACCGTTTTGGGCATATTTATAAAGTTTTCGAATGCACAGCAACTGGCTCCGCCTCCCTGTACTTCGGATCTGTCGCAGGCTATGTTTGCAGAAGTAGATACGGCTAAGGACAGGGGTGTAAGCGATAACTATCATACATGGGAAAATGGCATTGTGCTTAAAGTAAAGTTTTTGCCCGGGGGCAGTAAAACTCTAAGAGATGCAGTGATGCGGAATGCAAAGGAGTGGGAGAAATATGCCAATATCACCTTCAATTTTGTTTCTGACTATGAATCCAAAACGGATCTGCGTATTCAATTGGGTCGTGGACTGGGTCATAATTCTGCTGTGGGTACAGAAGCGAGGTTCAGACCGCAATCCAAGCAAACGATCAATTTTGATACCTTGTTTTTTTCAAACACAGATTATTACCTGGCAGCTATAAAAAGAAAAGGTGTTTCACCTCCTTATAACTGGAACCAGATCATTGCTGAAATGAGAACGGATCCTGATCACTGGAATTATAGGGAGATGAGAAGAGTTGTAATGCATGAATTTGGTCATGCACTGGGATTGTTACATGAGCAAAGTTACCCTGGCGCCATCAACTGGAAGAAAACGGATTCTGTATACAACTATTATAAACAAACGCAGGGTTGGGATAAGCAAAAAGTAGATTTTAATGTGTTTAATGTGGTAGGTCAGTTCTATACTAATGGTACAAACTACGATCCTAAATCGATCATGCACTATGCTGTGAGGGCATGGCAAACTACTGATGGCTATGCAATGGATGATAACTTTGATCTTTCCGAAGGGGATAAAAAATTGATTGCGGCGCTCTATCCAAAGGATAAAACAGAATCAGAGCTGATTGTGCCCAAAGTTGATATTTCTAATTTCACATCCCTGGATGTGGATAATAGTGTGTTGAGAAAGGGGCTGGTAATTCGTCCTTCCTTTGATCTGAAAACAAATTCAAAATTAGGTGAAGTATACATGGTGGCCCGCCTGGCAGATGAGGATGGATACTATATCACAACTTCAAGCACCTATTATAATTGGGGCGGAACAGTAGCTGCCTATGTAAAAATGAATTTACTTCCTGATTCAGACGTTAGCTATAATAAGAACGGGAATAAGAATCTTGAACTGTTCCTTCCTTTTGATTATATCCCTCAATTGGCCGGAAAGAAGGTTAAAGTGGTATTTGCTGTTTATTTGGATGATGTGGCGAATAAGCAAATGAACAAACTCATGTATTTTTCAATGACGGAGCCTTTAAGTGTAACACAGTAAAGAAGTTATCACACCCCATAAGCCCGCCTGAATGGCGGGTTTTTCTTTGGAATAATAAGTAAATAATACGCCGGAAGCACTATATTTGCACCCCGTTTAAAGAACGAAGGTTCGGGAGGTAGTTCAGCCCGGTAGAATACCTGGTTTGGGACCAGGGGGTCGCAGGTTCGAATCCTGTCCTCCCGACGAAGGCCCTGGCAATAGCCGGGGTCTTTTTTGTTTATGTACTATGTATATATTTTATTTAGTGAAGGCATAGGCGAGTATTATTGTGGCCAGTGCAATAATGTCGCAGATCGTTTGCGTCGCCATAATTCTGGAGAGACCCAAAGTATCCGGCATGGCCGTCCATGGAAGTTGACTGGATATCTTGAAGTTTCGACAAGGTCGCTTGCTATGCAAACAGAAAAGCGAATCAAGAAAAGAGGGATAAAGAGGTGGCTACAAGAACATTCCCATGAATTGATAATATCATGATAGATTGAATTCCCGGGCTTGAGGTAGAATATCCCGCCTTTGGCGGGAGGGTCGCAGGTTCGAATCCTGTCCTCCCGACAAAGGCCTCGGCAATAGCCGGGGTCTTTTTTTATACAAATATCCTGTTTGGATTAGTGTAGTTTTCCCTGAACTCTGTAGGGGTACATCCTTTCTTTTTCTTAAATAGCCGGTTAAAGTTGGATATATTATTAAAGCCACATGCATAGGCTACTTCTGCAATGGATTGGGACGTATCGATCAACATACGGGCAGAGTGGCCAAGCCTTAATTCCAGCAAACTATCAATAAAACTTACCCCGCAACGGTGTTTATAGAACCGGCTGAACGAGACTTCAGTCATGTTAACCAGTTTTGCCACTTCGTTCAGTGTAATATTCTTATGAAAATTCTGGCCCATGTAATCTGCTACCTTTTGTATCCTTCTGCTGTTATAGGATAACCGGGCGCCATTAAAAGAACTATCCGAAAGAGTATGCATGTTCCTGGAAACAGACAGGTCATGCAAAATGGATAATAACTCCAGTACCGAATCGAAACCTTGTTTTTGTGATAAAAGAGAAAGCCGGGGATAGATCTGCTTTGTAGTCTCTTTAGAGAATAATATTCCTTTGGCGGAAAGCCCCAGCATTTTTCGGATAAATGCCAGTTGGTTTCGCATCAAAAATTTTTCATCCAGAAGATCTTTATGAAACTGAATAGTGATCTCCCTGATCTTTTTGCTGGTGCATTTATGCGTTTGCCATACATGGGGGAGGTTTGAACCAACAAGTACCAGTTCAAGATCATCGATCTCATCAATATGGTCACCAACAATTCTTCGGGCGCCTTTTGCATTCATGATAAAGTTCAGTTCCAGTTCTTCATGACTGTGCAGGGGAAAATCAAAACCAGATTTTGTACGGGTAAAAATGGTAAAGCAATCACTCTTGGTGAGTGGGGTTATCTCTCTGAGAATATTATTATTCATATAGCATTGTGAGATAAAATTATAATTTTTAAGATAAAAAAGTATTGACTTAACTATGGTTTTTATCTGTTATTCTCCTATAACGTAAGGGGAAAATGCACAAAATAGCATTAGAAAAGGTTAAAAAAGTATTAGACTTCAATATTATACCCTCGGTAACTTTGATAAAATTTTTTGCTATATGAGAAAAAGACAACCCACCAGGTTTTCCTTATTGGTTTGTGCAATCCTTTTTTCATCACTTTCACTTTTTGCACAGAACAGGACAATCACAGGAACAGTTTCGGATTCAAAGGGGGTGCCGTTAAACGGAGCTACTGTTTCAGTAGCAAATCAACCGGCATTTTCAGCAGTAACAAAAGAGAATGGCTCGTTTACATTGGCTGTACCAGCTAGTGTTAAACAGTTAGTAGTCTCATATGTGGGCATGGCCTCTCAAACTGTTTCAATAGAAAATACAAGTACAATTACTGTAACACTTCAATTGGCTGAAAATAGCATGGACGAAGTAGTGATAGTAGGATATGGTAAGGCAAAGAAAGGAGATCTTACTGCGGCGCTTACTTCAGTCTCCTCAAAGGATATTGAGAAAACAGTAAATACAACTATTGAACAAGCTATCCAGGGTAGGGCGGCAGGTGTTTATGTAACACAGAACTCCGGGCAACCGGGTGGTGGTATGTCAGTAAACATCAGGGGTATTAGTTCATTAGGCCGTACTCAACCATTATATGTAGTGGATGGGGTACAGATTCAAAGTAATGAAGATGTTTCATTTGGTAATCAAAGCACATCAAATCCGCTGGCTGGTTTAAACCCGGCAGATATTCAGGATATACAAATACTGCAAGGTCCTTCTGCAACGGCCATCTATGGTTCACGGGCAAGTAATGGTGTTATCCTTATCACTACAAAAAGGGGAAGGTCCGGAAATGTAAATATTAACTATACATATCAATATAACCTTCAAGCTCCGCCTAAGGAACTAGATGTAATGAATCTGAGGCAGTATGCACAAATGGTTAAAGAATACCATGATTTAGCAGGTGGTACTACTCCGGAAGAGTTCCTGGATCCATCACTTCTGGGTACGGGCACTAACTGGCAGAAAGAACTCTTTAATAATGCAGGAATGCAAAAGCATCAGCTTAGTTTAAGTGGAGGTAGTGATAAAACAACTTATTATACATCAGGTGAATACCTGAATCAGGATGGTGTTGCTGCCGGGTCTGGTTTTAAACGTTTTGGATTCAGGCTTAATCTTGATAACAAACCCCGTGAATGGGCAACACTTGGGCTGAACCTTAACTTTAACCAAACCGATGAAATTCTTACAACAACAAACTATGGTGATGCCGCCAGCCCACTTATAGCAAATGCTTTAAGGCTCACTCCTCAAATACCTGTAACAAATTTTGATGGATCATGGGGTGGTAGTGATCCTGTAAATGGAGCAAATCAATTTGCGCCTATCAATCCTATTGCGTTAGCAAACCTGATCACCAACAAGAATAATAAAAGACAGTTCCTTGGTGGAATCAATCTGGGAATAAATTTGGCAAAAGGACTGACTTTCAGAACGTCTTTCAACGGAAATATCGGGGACGGTGTTTCTACATACTATGTTCCGACTTATGAAATAGATCAGTGGCATTATAACCTGGTCGCTTCATTGACAACAAGAACTTACAACAGCTGGTATTGGAACTGGAACCAGTTACTGGAATATACAAGGCAGGTAGGCAAACACAACTTCACCGTGATGGCCAGCCATGAAGCCCAGGAATCTATGTGGAAAGCTTTAGCTGCTAACAGAACCGGCTTCCTTACCAACGATATCTTTGATGTAAATGCAGGTGATCCGAATAGCGCTACAAATAGTGGTGGTACCTATCCCTGGTCAATGGAATCATACTTTGGAAGATTGAGTTATAATTATGACAATCGTTATTTGTTAACTGCAACTTTCAGAAGAGATGGGTCTCCAAATTTTGGTTCTGATGTTCGCTGGGGTAATTTCCCTTCAGTTTCAGCAGCATGGAGAATTAGCCAGGAAGACTTCTTTGATGTACCATTCATAAGTGAGTTAAAGATCCGCCTTGAAACAGGTATTACAGGTAACCAGGGTACCGGGTCCGGTATCTATGCTCCTTTGAATACAGGCGCTACACAATGGGGAACCGGATTTTTGCCTTCAACTTTCACCAATTCAAAATTGGGCTGGGAAGAGACACAGACACATAATGTGGGAATTAATTTAGGGTTTCTGCATAACAGGTTTACAATTGAAGCAGATTACTATGTTAAGCGGACAGATAACCTGATCTTAAATGCGAACCTGCCCTGGTATATGGGTACCAACGGTAGCCCGGGTTCAATCTCAGCACCATTGGTAAACTCCGGATCATTAAAAACAAGGGGTTGGAATATTACCATTTCCAGTGTTAATATGAACAAAGGTGGCTTTAGATGGAGCTCAGATCTTAACCTTTCTCATTTTAATACAAGAGTAATTTCATTGAACTCAGATAATCCATTTATAGAACGTATTTCATGGTGGATGAATAACTGGACGCAAAGAGCACAGATCGGTTTCCAGCCATGGTTATTCAGAGGATATATTGCAGAAGGGCTGTTTCAGTCAGTTGACGAAATTGCAAACAGTGCTTTACCTGTTGATAATAATGGTAACCCCAGGCCCATTGATGAAGCTACTGGTATTTGGGTAGGTGATGTCAAGTATAAAGACATAAATGGCGATGGTAAGATCGATGTGAATGATATCACCAATATAGGTAACCCCTGGCCAAAGCTTACAGCAGGATTCACAAATACTTTTTCTTACAAAGGGTTTGACCTGAGTGTTCTTTTAACCGCAACTTTTGGTAACGATATATATAATTACATTTTTGCTCAGAACCATAACCCAAATAATGTTAACCTGAGCCGTAATTTCTTAGCCAGTGCAATGGATTATGCCCACCTGACCACAGATGGTTCTGGTAAAGTTGTTATTGCCAATGCAGGAACAAATGTTCCACGGATCACTTCTAACCAGGTTGCTTCTGATAATAATTATGGTGTGAACTCAAGCAGGTTTGTAGAGGATGGCTCGTATGTTCGCTTGAAAAATGTCTCGTTGTCTTATAATCTTCCGGCAGAATGGTTGAATTATACGAAAGTGATCAAGGGAGTGAAAATTACTATTGGAGCACAAAATCTTTTTACCTGGACAAATTACAAAGGATATGATCCTGAGGTAGGTTCATATATCGGAACCGGTTCAAGCAACGGTAACCAGGCGATAGGTATTGACTTTGGCCGATATCCTTTGTCTCCAATGTATAACGCATCCGTAAACGTAAATTTCTAAACTTATTAATATGAAATTTCATAATCGTATAAACTCATTTATAGCTGTACTGCTTGTGATAGCAATATTACCGGCTTGTAAAAAAAGCTTTCTTGAAAGGCCTCCTTTAAGTGCAGTAGTTGATGCCAATTTTTATAAGACCAACGACCAGGTATTAGCAGCTACCAGTCTTTTATACAGCCAGGTTTGGTTTGATTATAATGACAAAGCGATGTATAACCTGGGCGACTTCAGAGGCGGTTCTGCCTTTTCGGCCTGGAACGACAGGGGAAATGTTTTGTTTAACACGACCGGAGATAATGGCGAGAATGGAGCTTCCTGGAGAGCATTTTTTAATGTTGTGGCACAGTCTAATCTTTTCCTTTATAATATAGAGCGATATGGTGGACCTGATGTTTCTCCCAACATAAAAAAGATTGCCATTGCTGAAGCAAGATATATGAGGGCCCTTGCTTATAGATTTCTAGTCATGAACTGGGGGCCGGTACCTGTTATTGAAAATAATTTTGACAAACTTTTTGATACTACTATCAGGAGAAATACTGTACCGAGTGTCTGGAGGTTTATTACCCGTGAGATGAAGGCTGCAGCCCAGGACCTCCCTGAAACACCTATACTGGAAGGCAGGCTTACAAAATGGTCAGCGGAAGGTATGCTGGCCCGCTTTTATCTTACAAGGTCAGGAGTTGAATCTAACGGTGGTGCAAGAAAACAAGAGTTTCTTGACAGTGCAAAATATTATGCGCAAAGGGTGATAACCATGAGTGGCAGAAAGCTGTTGAATAATTATGAGGATCTTTTTAAATACCCGTACGATAATAATTCAGAATCACTCTTTGAATTACAGTGGGTATTTGCAGGCCCTGAAGTTTGGGGAATAGCGAACAGTATGCCTGAATATCTTGCCTACAACCCGGATATTTCATTTGGCGGATGGGGAGGTGATAAAGGAGCTACATGGTGGTTAATGACTCATTATAGCGGTTTCCAACTACAACCTGATGGTACTTTAAAAGGAAGAACACTTGATCAGCGATTGAAAGCGACATTTATGGTACCTGGATTTACCTATCCGGAAATAACAAGTGTTTCAAGTGGTCAGCCATTGACCTTTCCTTTCCAGGGAACAGATAATAACTTTTTAAATGTCAAGAAGTATGTGATAGGATCACCAATAGACCTGGCGGGAATTGCTTCGCAACAGCGATATCCAAACGATACATATATGCAACGGTTGGCTGAAATGTATCTTATTTATGTTGAAGCCGAGATCGGAAATAGCGGATCAACAACCAATGGTACTGCTATTGATTATTTCAATGCGGTACATACAAGAGCCGGATTGCCAGCATACGAAGTAGGGGGTGCCAATGGTAGTGGGCCACTTACATTAGATGAACTTTTCTCTGAGCGATACAAAGAGTTTGCGATGGAAGGAATGGCCTGGTATGATATGGTACGTCTTCATTACTGGAATCCTAACAAAGCATATGATATCCTTAATTCACAGGACAGAGGGCTCTTTTTTACTGCACCTGATCAGATGCCAAACCCAACTCAGTGGACATTGACCAAAACATCATGGTTTTCTGAAAGGACGATCAATGCTAATGCAGGGAACTTCCTGTTGCCGATTCCTAACGCTGAATTAAGTCAGGCGCCTAATCTGCAACAACCTCCGGTTGAATATCCATAAAAAAATGAGTCATTTTTAAATAAAGAAACAAACATCATATGAGATATATATCAATTAAAAAGATCCTTCTGGCGCTGGCAGTCATTTTCAGCTCAGCAAGTTTGTTTGTTGCCTGTAAAAAAGATAACACGACAGGTACACCAAGCATTAGTTATGTAAGGGTTACAAGACCTGAATCTTCAGACTCTTTGCTAATTGGTGCAGGCCAGGGGCAGCTTATTGCTATTATGGGAGAAAATCTCCAGGATGCAAAAGCTATCTGGTTTAATGATCAGCCCTCTCGATTGACACCTACTTACATTACAAATACTACTATTTTAGTTAGAGTGCCAAGTGAAATTCCGATCCAGGTTAGTAACAAATTGAAAATAGTTTTTGGAAATGGGTATGAGCTACTTTACAACTTTGAAGTGCAGATCAGCAAACCATATATAGCGGCTATGCAATGTGAGTATGTAAAAGAAGGCGATGTGGCTACTATAAGGGGAAATTACTTCTATCTGCCATTGACCGTTACATTCGAAGGAGGGGTTACCGGTACTTTAGTCGAGGTTGATGATGATCTGATCAAGGTTATGGTTCCGGCAGGAGCACAACCAGGTCCCATTACCATTTCTACAAATTTTGGTGAGTCAAAATCAAACTTCTGGTTCAGGGATAACCGTAATATGTTAATACATAACGATCCCTGGAGTGGTTGGTGGGGCCAGGGCAATGTAGTAAGTGCGTCAGACCCGCTGGCGATCAATGGCAATTTTACCCGTATCACACAACCGATCGGTTCATGGGGTTGGACAGAATGGATAGGAGGAAAAGAAGATGCATTGGCAACCAGTCATAATTTACCTGATGATGCAGTACTCAATCCTGCCAAGTATTTAATGAAGTTTGAGATCAACACATTAAAGCCTTACAATGGTAATCGCATCAAATTCATGATCGGCCAGGTAAATGGTCCTGATCCTGATTGGAATGCCGAGCCTTATTATTGGGAGCCTCCATTCGATACAAAAGGAGAGTGGCAAACTGTTTCGATACCATTCAATGAAGTGGTAGCCAATTATGTTACCAATTGGGGAGTACGTCCGCAGGGTTATGGTGTAAAAGTTTGGTTTCACGGACCAGGTGCCCTTGACGCTGATATCGCATTTGATAATTTAAGGGTAGTACTGGCAGTACTTCCATAATATAAAATCTGCTTCTTATAAACATTTTAATATGAGAAAAGTATATAACGGATTATTGCTTGCTTCTTTGTCCTTTCTGATTACAGTAGTTTCTTTTACATCCTGTAAGAAAAACTCGGATAATGTATCGAGTATAATAGAGCTATTAAGTTTTGGACCTACCGGAGCCAGGTATGGCGATACATTGCGATTCATTGGTAATAACCTGGATAAGGTTACTTCCATTGAATTTACCGGGGTTAATGCGGTAGTTGACCAGGCCAATTTCAGCAAGCAAACAGATAAGCTTATCCTTTTGTTAGTGCCACAGGCTGCTGAAAAAGGATATGTGACCTTAAAAACACCACAGGGTGATATAGTTTCTAAAACGCAATTAAATCTTGGTGTATCAGCTACGGTTACATCAATGACATATGGAGCCCGTCCAGGTGAAAATATCACTATAACAGGAACTTATCTTAACTGGGTAAGGAGTATTACATTCACAGAAGATAAACTGGTAGATAATTTTGTGAGCCAGACTTTTGATCAGATCGTAGTAACAATTCCTGCAGATGCAAAAACAGGACCATTGATCATTGATTATACTGGTACAGATTCGGCAAGTTTTGAAACAAGCGATACTGTACATGTTACTTTACCAAAGGCTGTTTCATTTGCACCCAATCCTGTGCATCATCAAACGAATGTAACAATAACAGGTACAGATCTTGACCTGGTAAAAAAAGTATATTTTACAAATGTGGCGAATCCGGTGACCAGTTTTGTGTCCCAATCTGCTACGCAATTGGTTGTAAACGTTCCTGCGGCCACAAAGAAAGGACCTATAACACTTGAAGCTGCGTCTGAAGTTCAAACTGTTTCCATTGCTTACCTGGATGTTGTTTTGCCGACAATAGCATCATTCAGCCCTAACCCGGTTGATCCGCTTGCTGATCTGACCATTACCGGTACCAACCTTGACCTGGTTACTTCAGTTACATTGGAGAATGTTCCGGCAATTACCAGTTTTGTGTCCCAATCAGCATCACAACTTGTAGTTACCGTACCAACAGGTACAGCAAATGGGTTGATCACTTTAGGTGTATTAAATTCAACTGTTACCGTACAGTCAGCAGATATTCTGGAGATCACCGGTACGGCACCACCCCCGACCATTGCATTGCATTTTTATGATGATGCAGTTACAGGTAACTGGAATGGATGGGTTGGCGGTGGATGGGGAGGTGCAGCCAATTATAACAACGGCTCACCTGTTCGAGTAGGGGTTAAATCAATTAAGATAGATTATTCAGGTGGATGGGGATCGCCATTCCAGCTTGGAGGTGCTAATATTTCTTTGGCTTCTTATACCACATTTAAATTATCACTTTATGGTGGCCCTGGTTCAGCAGGAAATAAAGTGAATGTTGTGTTTAATGGATCCGGCGGTTACCAGATCACATTAGGTGCCGAAGGTGAGTGGCATGATTATGCAATTCCGTTACCTTCTCTGACCGGTAGTTCTACTTTATCAGAGATCTGGTTACAGGAATTCAGTGGTGTAGGTGGATATTCGCTTTATGTGGATGAAATTGGATTAAATTAATAAACAGAAATTCTCAGAATTTAAGAAACATACAAACCCGGTGACTGTATACTGCAAATTGCGGCACCGGGTTTCTTTATCATTAATTTTTACTGAATCAGCTTGAATATATCGTATTCAATACGAAGTATAAGTGTCTTTATTGCATCTGTTTGTATGAGTGTTGCATGTGTGCACAAACAGGACGATCAGAAAGTAAGCATAAGTTCATCTGATCCTGATGCAACAGTTTTAGCAAACACTTTATATGTTCATTTAAAAGACCTGATGTCGAAAGGTATCATGTTTGGACACCAGGATGATTTGGCATATGGTGTAAACTGGAAGTATGAAGATGGCAGGAGTGACGTAAAAGATATTACCGGGGAGTATCCCGCAGTTTTTGGTTGGGAACTTGGGCATCTGGAAATAGATGCTCCTGCTAATCTGGATAGTGTGCCATTTAATAAGATGAAAGAATTTATCCGAAAGGGATTTGAGATGGGTAGTGTAATTACAATAAGCTGGCATTTAAATAATCCGCTTAATGGGGGATCTGCCTGGGATCCAGATCCTAAAACGGTAGAATCTATCTTGCCAGGTGGTGAAAAGCATGATGTTTATAAAGAATGGCTTGATAAGGTAGCGGCTTTTGTAAATGACCTGGTTGCTGAAGACGGGCAGTTGATACCGGTGATATTCCGCCCGTTTCATGAATGGAATGGAAGTTGGTTCTGGTGGGGTAAGGATCATTGCAGTGCAAGTGATTTTAAGGCGCTTTGGAAATTCACTGTTTCTTATCTGAGAGATGAGAAGAATATTCATCATCTGTTATATGCTTTCAATTCAGACAAGTTTTATTCTGAAGAGGAGTATATGGAAAGATATCCCGGTGATGAATGGGTTGACCTGGTTGGGTTCGACATCTATCAAAGAGAAATGGATAACGAAGAATATGTAAAAGTGCTGGATACAATGCTTACAAACCTGGAGCATTTAGCTAAAAAAAGGAATAAGGTCCCTGCACTTACTGAGTTTGGCGGAGTGAATACAGACAGCACCTGGTGGACAAAAACATTTTTGCCCGTTTTAAAGAAACATAAAGTATCATATGTGCTTGGCTGGAGGAATGCCGGGTTGAAAAATAATGGTGAATTGGAATACTATGTGCCGTATAAGGGAGATGTATCCGAAAATGATTTTAGGGAGTTTTATAAAGACAGTATAACCTTATTTCAAACAGATCTTTTAAAGGAAAAGATTTATAAATGAGCTGCATTTCCGGGATGTTAAATCCCTGTGAGTGTAGTGTAGCAAGCATAAGCAGTGGTTGCCGGTTGCTTAGCAACTGGCAACCTATTTTGAAACTGGTTTGTTCATGAAGTTACATTTACTGGATATTATTGTATTGATCGCTTACCTGGTTACTATGATAGCGATAGGGTTTGTGGTACGGAAAAAAGCCGGTCAGAACAAGGAGAGTTATTTGCTTGGCGGAAAATCCCTGCCCTGGTATTTTCTGGGTTTGTCCAATGCGTCGGGCATGTTCGATATTTCCGGAACCATGTGGATGGTAACACTTGCTTTTGTATATGGTTTGAAAAGTTTGTGGTTGCCCTGGCTATGGCCTGTTTTTAACCAGGTTTTTTTAATGATGTACCTGTCCGTATGGCTACGGAGATCCAATGTAACTACCGGGGCCGAATGGATGACAACCCGTTTTGGAACTAAAAAGGATTCATCACTGGCCCAATGGATCATAGTGGCATTCGCCATTTTAAGCTGCCTGGGTTTTTTGGCTTATGGTTTTGTAGGGTTAGGAAAGTTTGTTGAAATATTTATACCATGGGAATCTGTTCAGCCATATATACCTTTTACAGTTGCGCCTGAATATGTCCCTCACTTTTACGGTATCATTTTTACATTGATCTCAGTTATATATGCGATCCTCGGTGGAATGCGCAGCATAGTTTTAGCAGATGTGGTGCAATACCTGATCATGACGGTAGCTGCAGTGGCTGTTGCGATCATTGCCATGAATGAGCTTTCCGGCCACACCTTATCAGTTCCCGATGGATGGTACAATCCATTTTTCGGGAAAAATATGGGGCTTGACTGGAGTCAGATCATTGCCGATGTGAATGAGAAGATCAAAAGCGACGGCTTTGAACCTTTCAGCCTGTTCTTTACTCTTATGCTGATCAAAGGGGTGCTGGCTAGCCTGGCGGGACCAGCGCCGAATTACGATATGCAGAAACTGCTTTCAACACGGTCACCAAAAGACGCTGCCAAAATGAGCGGATTTGTTTCGGTAATATTATTGCCAACGAGGTACCTGATGATCATTGGTTTTGCTGTATTGGGTTTATTGTATTTTGATCAGTTGGATCTTCGTACTGCAGCGGGAGGTATTGATTTTGAGAGGATCCTTCCTTCCTCAATCAACAGTTTTGTGCCAGCAGGATTAATGGGTCTTTTACTGGCAGGATTGTTAGCAGCTTTTATTGGCACTTTTGCCGGTACTTTAAATGCAGCCCAGGCATATATAGTTAATGACATATATCTTAAATATGTAAACAAGAATGCCTCTGACAAAAAGGTAACTGCCATTACTTACTTCGTAGGTATTCTCGTGGTATTAGTAAGCATAGTCATGGGTTTCTTTGCGGGGAATGTGAATGATATCCTTCAGTGGATAGTGGGAGCTTTATATGGAGGTTATATTGCTGCAAATGTTTTAAAATGGCATTGGTGGCGTTTCAATGCCGGCGGATTTTTCTGGGGTATGGTTGTAGGTATTATAGCCGCACTTATCTTCCCCTATATTTTTACAGGAGTGCCATTATATAGCTGGCCACTTCTTTTCTTAATATCTCTGGCTGCATCTGTTGCAGGAACTTATTTAAGTAAGCCTACTGATATAAGTGTATTAAAATCTTTTTATAGAACTGTAAAGCCCTGGGGCTTCTGGAAACCTGTTCTAATCGAAGTTCAAAAGGATGATCCTTCCTTTGAGCCGAACAAGAATTTTGGAAGAGATATGTTCAATGTGGTATTAGGTATCATTGGTCAATGTTGCCTTACACTACTTCCCATGTATTTTGTTTTATCAATGAAGCTGCCATTGGTAGTTACAATCCTGATATTGACCCTTATTATAATGATCTTGAAAAAGACATGGTGGAATAAATTGGAAAATTGATCAACTATTAAATGTTGTACAATGGATAGTAAATATTTTGAGCGATTGGCTGTACTGGAAAAAGAACATGATGCACTGCTATACAGGATGAATAGCAGAGTAGAACCTGGTAACGGTATCTTTCACAGGTATCTGCACCCGGTATTAACAGCCCAACATACACCACTTACATGGCGATATGATCTTAACCAGCAAACTAACCCCAATCTATTGGAACGCTTTGGCATCAATGCTGTTTTCAATGCAGGGGCTATAAAATGGAATGGAAATTATTTATTAATGGCAAGGGTAGAGGGTTATGATAGAAAATCCTTTTTTGCAATAGCGGAAAGCCCTAATGGCATTGATAGTTTTAGATTTTGGGATTATCCAATTATAATGCCCGAAACTGATATGCCGGATACGAATATTTATGATATAAGGCTCATATCCCATGAAGATGGCTGGGTCTATGGATTGTTTTGCACAGAAAGAAGAGATCCGGACGCACCTGAATCTGATCAATCAGCAGCGATCGCCCAATGCGGTATTGCCAGAACAAAAGACCTTGTGAACTGGGAGCGGTTACCCGATCTTGTTACACCTTCACCGCAACAACGAAATGTTGTTTTGCATCCGGAGTTTATTGGCGGACGATATGGTTTTTACACAAGGCCACAAGACGGTTTTATTAGCGCAGGAAAAGGTGGCGGTATTGGGTTTGGACTATCAGACTGTATGGAATCTGCAAAAATTGAAGAAGAAGTGATCGTAGATCACCGGACATATCACACCATTTCTGAAATGAAGAACGGATTAGGCCCTGCGCCTATTAAAACACAATTTGGATGGTTGCACCTGGCACATGGAGTTCGTAATACTGCTGCCGGACTCAGATATGTTTTGTATCTGTTTATGACCAGTTTGGAAGACATAACAAAGATAATTCATAAGCCGGCTGGTTATTTCATGGCCCCGGAAGGAGAAGAAAGAGTGGGTGATGTTTCAAATGTGTTATTCAGTAATGGATGGATCTTAGATGATGACGGAAAAGTTTTTATTTATTATGCCTCATCAGATACCCGCATGCATGTAGCTACTACCACTATTGATCTGTTAATAGATTATGTGATGAACACACCTGAAGATGGTTATAGTTCAGCAGAGTCGGTAAAAAAATTGTATGCTATCATTGAGAGTAACCAGGTAAATACATTAGTAAACCAGGAAAAAAAATCTTTGAAAAAATAAGTGTTGCTGGAGAATCAGATAAAAGAAATATCAGGAAATGCTGAGTTGAATGACTTCAGAAAAGAACTGGAAAAGGAGTTAGAAGATATTTTATCTTTTTGGATGAAGTATACGCCTGATCCTGAACATGGTGGTTTTTACGGAAAAATAGATCACCAGAATCAGGTAGATGAAACAGCTGACAAAGGTCTTGTGCTGAATGCCCGGATACTCTGGAGTTTTGCAACTGCCTATTCGTTTAACGGACGAAAAGAGTATTTAGAGATGGCAAATCGTAGTTACAGGTATATACTTGAACATTTTGCGGATCCTGCTTTTGGTGGTGTTTACTGGTCTGTTGATTATAAAGGAGAAATGAAAGATGGAAAGAAGCAGATCTATGGTCTTGCCTTTTGTATTTATGCAATGGCTTCTTACTATCAGGCTACAGGGGATCAGCAAGCCTTACACTTTGCAAAAGATCTTTTTGAATATATAGAAAAATACAGTTTTGATAATATAAAAGGGGGCTACCTGGAGGCATTTACAAGAGGATGGGAACTAATTGAGGATCTGAGGTTGAGTGAAAAAGATGCTAACGAGAAGAAGACAATGAATACCCATCTGCATATTATTGAGGCTTATGCGGCGCTATACCGGGTTTGTCAAAATGATCGGTTGAAGGACCGCATCATTCACCTTCTTACGATATTTCATGATCACATAATAAATAAGGAGAACTGGCACCTCCATCTCTTTATGGATGAAGACTGGAATGTGAGATCAAATGGTATTTCTTTCGGACATGATATTGAAGCAGCCTGGCTATTATTAGAATGTGCAGAAATTTCAGGTGATGCAGCCTGGATCGGGAAGTATAAGGAGATTGCTGTTAAAATAAGCGATGCCGCTATGGAAGGAATGGATAAGGATGGGGGACTCTGGCATGAGTTTGATCCTGTTGCAGATCATTGGACAAAAGAAAAACATTCATGGCCACAAGCTGAGGCCATGGTGGCTTTTATGCAGCTATACCTGATGAGAAGAGATGATAAATACCTTAAGAGGTCGATCACCAGCTGGCATTTTATAAAGGATCATATCAAGGATACTAAAAATGGTGAATGGTTTTGGGGTGTGTATGCCGATTATTCAATTATGAAAACTGAGGACAAGATTGGTTTTTGGAAATGTCCCTACCATAGCACAAGAGCATGTATAGAAGTTATCAAGAGAATTGATTTAATGAATAATTGAACCTGGTTATGAAAACGATAATTAATTTTTGTGTTGTTGTATTAGCAGTAAGTACTTTTTTTTCTTGTAAAAAAAGCGGGTCGGATCCAAACCCTAATCCTAACCCCGGACCCGGGGATACAACAGTATTTGAACCTCCTGTAGAACCACCTCTTGCAAATTCAATTGGTTTCTTTCTTAACGACTGGCAACCCAAAACATTTACAGTTCCTGCAACAATGTCTGCATCACTACCTCCGGTAGGTGGACCGATAGTAGAAATAAACCCATCAGCAATAATTACAAAGATTCCCAGGTCTATTTTGAGTAACAACGCTAATCTTTGGATGACCCAGATTGTTACGGAAAATTCATTGATGAATGATATTAATAATCTGCATACTGGCAACCTGATACGTTTTCCCGGCGGAAGTATCAGTGATGTTTTTTTCTGGAATGCACAAAACCATGTAAATCCTGCTGATGCCCCTGATTCACTTGTTCGTGCAAATGGGACTAAAACCCCGGCTGGTTATTGGTATGGCAAGAATTCAGAAAGCTGGACATTGTCGGTTGACAACTATTATAACCTGTTGCAACAAACAGGTAACAAAGGATTGATCACTATCAACTATGGATATGCCCGCTATGGTACCGGAACTAACCCGGCGTCGTCGGCAGCTCATCTTGCTGCAGATTGGGTAAGGTATGATAATGGCCGGACCAAATATTGGGAAATAGGAAATGAGAACTATGGGGATTGGGAGGCTGGTTATAGAATTGATCTTTCACAAAACCAGGATGGTCAGACAGAGTATGTGTCGGGTCAGTTGTATGGACAGCATTTTAAAGTATTCGCTGATTCTATGCGTAAAGCCGCCCTGGAAGTTGGAAGTACGATCTACATAGGAGCTGTCATGTATGAGTCGGCGCCTCAATCCTGGTCCACACCAACTGTAGTAAACTGGAATTCGGGCCTTTTACCCGGAGCCGGGTCATCACCTGACTTCTATGTTGTTCATAATTATTATACTCCTTACCAAACAAATGCCAGTGTGGGTGAGATATTAGCTACACCATTCTCAGTTACACAAACAATGATGAATTATGTTCAACAGCAAATATCTAATGCAGGCTTAGCTATTAAGCCAATTGTGCTGGATGAGTGGAACATTTTTTCTCAGGGATCTATGCAACAGGTATCTAATATCAACGGATTGCATGCTACAATGGTATTGGGCGAGTCACTAAAAAATAAGTTTGGCTTAACAGCCCGTTGGGATCTGGCTAACAATTGGGACAATGGTAATGATCATGGTATGTTCAGCCAGGGAAATGAGCCCGGGGTTGCTAAATGGACACCCCGTCCTGCATTTTATCATATGTATTATTTTCAAAAAATGATGGGTGACAGGTTGGTTTCATCCACTGTTACTGGTAATTCAAATATTTACTCGTACGCTTCATCTTATACATCCGGGCAGCTTGGTGTTGCTTTAGTAAATACAGGATCAAGCTCTGCTAACTTGCAGGTAAAGTTTAAAAATTTTGCAGCGGGTGGAAAAGCGTATTGGTATACACTTGTTGGTAGTAACGATAATGGCGATTTCTCAAGAAAAGTGATAGTAAACGGATCAGGTCCGGGCCAGGTTGCTGGTGGCCCATCAGATTATGCAAATGTAAAAGCATATGCAGCTACTATTACCAATAGTAATGCAGTAAACGTTACTGTTCCAGGTTGGGGCGCCGTTTATATAGTTATTGAAAAAGATTAATGTATTGAGATGTTTCAATACAGGGATTAAAGATTATGCATAACACAAGAGCTCATAATACGATCTGCCATTTTATTTGCTTGTGGGTCACTTTTATAATTTCTGCTACAGCATTCGCACAAACGAAAGGAACTTTTCAGAAAATTAAAGATGGAATTCTTGTTTTTCCGTCAGCTGAATTAGCCGATGGTGCTAAAGTAGTTCGCTTAATAATGGTCAATGATAAAGTGATTCGGGTTACTGCATCTCCAAAAGAAGAGATAGCTGCAAAAGAAGAGCTTGTAGTCACTAATACACAAGGTGCAGGAAGCTGGGAGATTCTGGAAAAAGCTGACTTTATTCAACTATCAACTTCTCAACTTATTGCCAGGGTGAGTTTAAACACTGGTGCCGCAAGTTTTTATGATAAAAACGGCACTCAAATTTTGGCTGAAAGAAATGATGGAGGCAGAAGTATTAGGGAGGTTGTGTTGGAAGGGACGCCTTTATGCCAATTGGAGCAAACCTTTGAAACTACTCCGGGTGACTTTTATTTTGGTTTAGGGCAGCATCAGGATGATGAATGGAATTACATGGGCAAGCAAGTGGTGTTGTTTCAGAACAATACTGAAGTGGGGATACCATTCCTGGTATCCACAAAAAACTATGGAATACTCTGGAATAATTATTCTTATACAAAAGTGGGAGATACCCGGTTGTATCAACCGCTTTCTTCATTGATCCTTTTTGATAAACATAATGATCAGGGGTGGCTCACCGCTACTTATTATAATGATCGGAATGATCCTAAAACTATTTTGTATGAGAAAGCAGAATCTGATCCCGATTACCCATACTTAAATGATACAAAGACAAAACTGCCTGCTGATTTCAACATTCAGAATGGTATGATAATATGGGAAGGAAGTATTGCAAGTAATGCAGAAGGTGAGCATACATTACGGTTTTCTTATGGGGGCTATCTAAAACTCTGGATAGATGGTGAATTGGTCTTTGATAAATGGCGCCAGGCATGGAATCCCGGAACGGGGATAGCCCGGGTACAAATGAAAAAAGGAATTAAGCACAAGATCAGGATCCAATGGATCCCTGATGGCGGCGAGTCATATTATAGTGCTAAAGTATTGTCACCAATTCCTGATGCTGATCTGCATACTATAAAATTTCAATCTGAAGCAGGCAGAAATATTGATTATTATTTTGTTTCCGGACAAAATATGGATGATGTAATTC
Source organism: Chitinophagales bacterium (assembly GCA_020636575.1). GTDB lineage: Bacteria > Bacteroidota > Bacteroidia > Chitinophagales > Chitinophagaceae > JJ008. Next base: position 114,451 of record JACJXP010000003.1, on the reverse strand, counting down.
ATGGTTATAGGGAGTTAACCGGAAAAGCACCCATCGTCCCAAAGTGGGCAATGGGTTTCTGGCAAAGCAGGGAACGATATAAAACACAGGATGAATTGCTGAATGTAGTAACGGAATTTAGAAAAAGAAAAATACCCCTGGATAATATTGTGCAGGACTGGTTCTACTGGAAAGAGAACGAATGGGGTAGCCAGGAATTCGATCCTGAACGTTTCCCTGAACCGGATGCAATGATCAAAACACTGCACGGTACATACAAAACACATTTCATGATCTCAGTGTGGCCCAAGTTTTATGAAGGGATCAATACCTATAAGCATTTTAACAATAAAGGATGGCTGTATAAAAGAAATATTGCCGACAGGCAAAAAGATTGGGTAGGGCAGGGGTATGTTTCTACTTTTTATGATGTTTTCAATCCGGATGCAAGAAAGGGATTCTGGAATCTGCTCAATAACAAACTTTATAAAAAAGGAATTGATGCCTGGTGGATGGATGCCAGCGAACCGGATATACTTTCCAATGTAACACCGGCAAAAAGAAAGGAACAGATGTCGCCGAACGGTTTGGGGACGGCAGCGGAGTTTTTAAATGCATATCCATTATTAAATGCAAAAGGTATTTATGAAGGGCAACGAAGTACTGATCCTGATAAACGGGTCTTTCTGCTGACAAGATCTGCTTTTGCAGGATCACAGCGTTATGCTGCAAGTGTTTGGAGTGGAGATGTAGCATCCCGATGGGAAGACATGAGAACACAGATCACTGCAGGGTTAAATTACTCAATGTCTGGGTTGCCTTACTGGACAATGGATATTGGCGGGTTTGCGGTAGAAAGAAGATATGAATACCCTGATGAGACAAACCTTAAAGAATGGAGAGAGTTGCAAACACGGTGGTATCAATGGGGAAGTTTCCTGCCGCTTTTTCGGGTACATGGGCAATTCCCTTTCAGGGAGATCTTTAATATAGCTCCTGAAGGACATCCCGCATATAACAGCATGTTATATTATAACAAACTCAGGTATCGCTTACTGCCTTATAGCTATTCATTGGCAGGGTTATCTTATCATAAAGATTATACAATGCTTAGAGGATTGGTCATGGATTTTACGTACGATCAAAAAGCGATATCTGTAAGTGATCAATTCCTCTTTGGACCTTCGCTAATGGTTTGCCCGGTGTATACTTATGGTGCTGAAAAAAGAGATGTGTATTTGCCTGCCGGGCAAGGATGGTATGATCTGTATACAGGTAAATACTTTGAAGGAGAGCAAAAAATTAAAGCAGATGCAGCTTATGAAAGGGTCCCTGTTTTTATAAAAGCCGGTTCAATTATTCCCACCGGGCCAGAGGTACAATATGTAGGGGAGAAATCAGATGATGAACTTATCATATTTGTATATAAAGGCAAGGATGGTTCTTTTACATTGTACGAAGATGATGGAACTACCTATGCCTACGAAAAGGGTGGGTTTTCCGAAATAAGGTTTGGTTATGATGAAGAAAAAGGAACACTTACAATTGCAGATAGAAAAGGACAATATGATGGCATGATAAAATCAAGAAGTTTTATAATTAAAGTAATTGATGCTGATCATCCAACGCCAATGCAATTCGATAGAAAAGGTATTCGTATTCGTTATGCAGGAAAAGAAATAACTAAGAGAATTTAGTTGATTACTTATAGATCTATTTGATATGAAAAGAATATGTATCGCAATTTTAGCCCTGGTATCTGCGCTTTCAATAAATAGCCAGGTCAGGTTACCGGCCATTTTTTCCTCCAATATGGTACTGCAGCAAAAGGATTCGGTAAAACTTTGGGGCTGGGCAGATCCGATGGAGAAAATAGCTATTACTACCAGCTGGAATAATCGAACAGATACAGCTGTAACAAAAAGTAATGCAAAATGGGAGTTAACGGTGATGACACCCTCAGCCGGTGGACCTTATCGCATCACTTTTAAAGGGTATAGAACAGTTTCGCTGGAAAATGTGATGATCGGGGAGGTCTGGTTGTGCTCTGGCCAGTCAAATATGCAGTGGAATTATTATGGTGGAGTAAAGGATATTGATGCCGAATTAAAATTATCTGCACAGGAAAACATCCGTTTTTTTCATGTACCTAAGAGTGCATCTGATGATCTGCAAGATGATACTCAGGCGTCATGGTCCGTTTGTGATTCAAATTCATTAAAAGGATTTAGCGCTATTGGATATTTCTTTGGTAAGTATTTACAGAGAAAATTAAATGTACCTATAGGATTAGTTCATTCAAGCTGGGGAGGTACTCCGGCAGAAGTATGGACACCCAAAGAACTGATTGAGGAAAATTACATTTTGAAGCAGGCAGCTGAAAAGAAACCACCTGTTCCCTGGTGCCCGGTTCAACCGGGTGTTGTGTACAATGCAATGATCAATCCCATTAAGAACTACCCAATAGCCGGCGCAATATGGTACCAGGGTGAGAGTAATACATCCACTCCCGGTTCGTATGCGAAATTATTGACAACAATGATAGACGCCTGGCGAAAAGACTGGCATACAGATTTCCCCTTTTATCTTGTACAGATTGCTCCATACACATACGGAAATAACCTGAGTGCAGCGATACTCAGAGAGCAGCAATCCCTGGCTGCAAAGCATTATAAAAGTGGAATGATTGTGATCAGTGATCTTGTTAGTGATACAACTGATATCCATCCCCGGGATAAGAAAAGCGTTGGTAAAAGGCTTAGTGATTATGTGTTATTCGATCACTACAAAAACGGGAATGAGGCCGACGCTAAAAGCCCGGTTTATGAAAGTATGGTTGTCAATGACGGCAAAGCCTATATCAATTTCAATTATGCAGAGAGTGGAATAGTAAGCCGTGATAAAAAGATCAATGCGTTGTTAATTGCAGGAACCAATAAAGTTTTCTACCCGGCAGAGGCAAAAATTGAAAAAGGGAAACTGGTCGCCTGGAGTAAGAATGTGAAGGAACCTGTGGCTGTCAGATACCAGTTTTGTAATGCCTGCATTGGTAACCTGGTATCTCAAACAGGCTTGCCGGTAGCACCCTTCAGAACAGATGATTGGGAAGTAGAATAAATAAAAATAATAAAGATGAAAAAGATACTATTTCTGATAATGATCTTGTCTGGACCATTTATTTTAAAAGCTCAGACAGATGAGCAAAGGGCCCAAAGCCTTTTGAAAAAAATGACACTGGAAGAAAAAGTTGGCCAGATGACACAGGTGACATTTGCAGTAATTGCAAAGGGTGGATGGGCCGATACGGAAGGAATAGTTGACCCTGTAGCTTTGAAAAAAGCGGTTACTGATTATCATGTCGGGTCTATTTTAAATGTAAATGCTCATGCTTTTGCAATGGAAAAATGGCATGAGGTTATTACGAAGATCCAGGACGAGGCAAAAACTACCCGTTTAAAGATCCCGGTAATATATGGACTGGATGGTATGCACGGACAAACTTATACTTTAAACTCTACCCTTTTTCCTCAGAATATTGCAATAGCAGCAAGTCGTAATACACAATTGGCTTCGGGGGCAGCAAAAGTTACTGCTAAGGAGCTAAGGGCTTCTGGAGTCAGGTGGAATTTTGCCCCGGTGCTTGATATTGGTCGCCAACCTTTATGGAGTCGTTTCGCTGAAACATATGGAGAGGATGTATTCCTGGGTAAAACAATGGGTGTAGCTGCGGTAAAAGCATATGAAGAGGATGGTTTAAGAAACGTTACTGCAGTAGCCAGTTGTTTGAAACACTATTTGGGTTATTCCAATTCAAGAACAGGTAAAGATCGTACCCCGATCTATCTACCCGAAATTGAAATGAGAGAATATTACCTGCCGCAATTTCGTGAAGCCGTTAATGCAGGTGCTTCCACAGTTATGATCAATTCCAGTGAGATCAACGGGATACCAGTGCATGCTGATAAATATTTGTTAACGGATGTTTTAAAAAAAGAGCTTGGATTTTCGGGTGTAGTGGTTAGTGATTGGGAAGATATTATCCGGTTACACACAAGACATAATGTGGCTGCAACAGCACGGCAGGCTGTTGTAATGGCTGTTAATGCAGGTATAGATATGAGCATGGTTCCTTCGGATTTCTCCTTTTATGATCTTTTACTGGAAGCCGTTAAATTAAAGGAAGTACCCATAAGCCGAATTGATGATGCGGTAAAAAGAATACTTATATTAAAATACAAGCTTGGTTTATTTGATGACCCGTATCCGGAAGCCGCAGCTGTATCAAACTTTGGCCAACCCTCTTACCAGGATCTTGCTTTACAGGCTGCAAGGGAAAGTATGACTTTGTTGAAGAATAAAAATGATATTTTGCCCTTGTCAAAGAATAGTAAAGTGTTGATAGCAGGACCGGCAGCTCAGAGCATAAGTGCTTTAAATGGTTGCTGGAGTTACACCTGGCAGGGAAATAATGAGGAGTGGTATCCCGCAGACAGTAAAACAATACTTCAGGCAATTATTGATAAAGCAGGTGAAAAAAATGTGATCACTACTACGGCCAAAGGATTTAATGATCCTGCCAATTATAATATCAGTACACTTAAAAAAGCAGCCGAAAATGTCGATCTGATCATTATGTGTATCGGGGAAGATGCATATGCTGAAAGCCCGGGGAATATCCGTGAAATGGCATTGCCGGAAGAACAACAACAGCTTGTTAAGGCTGCCTTGCTTACAGGAAAACCGGTAATACTGGTATTAACGGAAGGGCGACCCAGATTTATCACAGAACTGGAACCTTCTTCAAGCGGGATCCTGATGGCCTATTGGTCCGGTAAAAAAACCGCCGAAGCTATCGCAGATGTTTTATACGGTGATTATAATCCTTCGGGTCGTCTGCCTTTCAGCTATCCCAAAAGTATTGGGGAGATCGTATTATATGACCGCAAGCCTACAGAAGAAGTAAGAGAAGTTTTTAATGATAATGCCGGGGGAGGTTATGATCCGCTTTTTCCTTTTGGCCACGGACTCAGCTACACAACTTTTGAATATGGGGATCTGCAATTAAGCAGTCAATCAATTACCGGGAATGAAAAATTAACGATAACCTTAAAAGTAAAAAATACAGGTAGCCGTTTTGGTGATCATAGCGTGGAATTGTATACCCGTGATATGTATGCAAGTATTACTCCTAGTATGAAAAGATTAAGGGCTTTCCAGAAAATTGGTCTTAATGCAGGTGAGTCAAAAGAAGTATCATTTGTTATTGATAAAAATGACCTGGCTTTTGTGAATGCACAGCTTAAAACGGTAACTGAGCCGGGTGATTTTGATGTAATGATAGGCGATAGAAAAGCGACTTTTTCTTATCAATGATAATAGTTTTATATGTATAGTATCAGAATTTTTTTTCAGCAAGCCCTTTTCTTTTCCTTAATTACGATTACTGGCTGTAACGTTAGTAATAAAGTGAGTGAGGAAAGTCTGAAATTTTATGCACCTGATAATAACCTGATCCAATATACTGGGCGGATTGATTTTACAGATCCCAAGGCCCCTCGCTTCTGGCAACCCGGCGTCTATATCGATTTTAAATTTTCGGGTACAAAGTGTAAGATCATTGTAAAAGATGAGGTTTTATGGGGTAAGAATCATAATTACTACGAGTTGGTTATTGATGATAAAGCCCATCGTTTCCAAACAAAGTCAGCAACAGATACTATTGATATCAGCCAATATTTATCAAATGAAAAGGAACACAGTGTAAAGCTGGTTAAGAATACAGAAGCGAATATTGGTTATATGGAACTGACCGGGATCATTTGTAAGCAATTGTTGCAGCCAGCTAAGAAGCCGGTCCGAAAAATAGAATTTATTGGTAATTCAATAACCTGTGCTGCTGGAAGTGATATCAGTGAAGTGCCTTGCGGAAAAGGAGAGTGGCATGATCAGCATAATGCATGGATGAGCTATGCAGCTGTTGCATCCCGTACATTGAATGCACAATATCATCTTTCTTCTGTTTCCGGAATAGGTTTAATGCGAAGCTGCTGTAATATGGATATTATAATGCCACAGGTATATGATAAAGTAAGTATGAGAGATAATAAGATCAGTTGGGATTTCAATAAATATCAACCGGATGTTGTATCTGTTTGTCTGGGTCAAAACGATGGTGTTCAGGATTCAACAACATTTTGTAATAACTATATTCAGTTTTTAAAAACACTGAGAGGGTATTATCCATCGGCTGACTTTATTTTACTTTCAAGCCCGATGGCAGATGACAAATTAAGAGAATTCCTTCGCTCAACTTTGACTTCAGTTACCAGTTCTATGCAGAAAGCCGGGGATAAAAAGATTAACTTCTACATTTTTGAAAAGCAATATATCAATGGATGCGATTATCATCCTGATGTCAACGAACACAAGGAAATAGCTGAGAAAGTGGCGAATTATATAAAAAGTATAAAAGGTTGGTAGAAAGACTCTTGTGTATTGAAGATATTCGGGTAACTTTCAACAAATTAGTTTTTCAAACAGAATAAAAAGTATTTGTTATGATTCCAGTAAAAGGATATGCAGCATATGATGCAAGTTCTCCGCTTACTCCTTATGATTTTGAAAGAAGAGAATTAAGGTCAGACGATGTGTTAATAGATATACTATACAGTGGTGTTTGCCATAGCGACCTGCACCAGGTCCGGCATGAGTGGGGCAATGGTATTTTCCCGATGGTGCCCGGACATGAGATAGTGGGTAAGGTTGCTGCAGTGGGAAACAAAGTAAGCAAGTTTAAGATAGGAGATACGGCCGGCGTAGGTGTAATGATCGATAGTTGCCGAAAGTGTAATCCATGTGTGAGTTTTATGGAACAATATTGTGTGGAGGATATGACAGGGACATATAACGGCTATGAAAGAGATGGGGTCACTGTTTCCCAGGGAGGATACTCTACAAAGATCGTAACGAATGAAAGATGGGTTTACCATGTTTCAGACAAACTGGATCTGCCCGGTGTAGCTCCTTTGTTATGTGCAGGTATTACTACCTATTCACCTTTAAAGTATGCCCAGGTTAAAGAGGGTGATAAGGTAGCCGTTGCAGGTCTTGGGGGGCTTGGACATATGGCCGTAAAATTTGCTGTTGCCATGGGTGCAGAAGTGACAATGATAAGCACTTCTCCTTCTAAAGAAGCAGATGCCAGGAAACTGGGAGCACATCACTTTGTGCTTAGCACAGATAAGGATGCCATGAAAAAAGCTGAAAGTAGTTTTAATGTAGTAGTTGATTCTATTAGTGGTAATCATGATTATGAATATCTATTAAAACTTCTGTGCCTGGAAGGTAAACTACTGGTTGTCGGATTGCCGTCGGAGAACCCGGAAGTCAATCCTTTTGAATTGATCAAAAACAGACGTTCAATTATTGGCTCAATGATCGGTGGCACTGTTGAAACTCAGGAGATGCTCGATTTCTGTGCAGAGAAAAATATCGTTGCTGATTATGAACTGATCAATATGCAATATATCAATGAAGCATATGAAAGGATGCTAAAGAATGATGTGAAATACAGGTTTGTAATTGATGTATCTTCTTTAAAGTAGTTTCCTGACAGATTTAAATAACTAACATGAGAATTATTTTGTCTTTAATATCATTCGCTTTGTTTCAATGTGCATTTGCACAAAAGTTTGAAGGACTTGCCATGACACCGCCGATGGGCTGGAATAGCTGGAACACTTTTGCAACCAATATCAATGCAAAACTTGTCATGGAGATAGCCGATGATATGGTTAAAAGCGGTATGAAGGATGCTGGCTACTCTTATATAGTGCTGGATGATGGATGGATGGCCAAAGAAAGAGATCCCAAAACTGGTAACCTTGTTCCTGATCCGGAAAAATTTCCGGATGGACTTGAGCCTGTCGTAGAATATGTGCATTCTAAAGGGTTAAAATTCGGGTTATACAATTGTGCAGGTACTAAAACCTGTGCCGGTTATCCGGGCACAAGGGGATATGAGTACCAGGATGCCCGTTGGTATGCCTCTATGAGAATAGATTATTTGAAATATGATTGGTGTTATACCGAGGGCATAAATGCTAAGGAAGCTTATGCAACTATGAGTAATGCAATAAAGGTGGCCGGAAGACCGATCATCTTCAGTCTTTGCGAGTGGGGGAGTAATGATCCCTGGGAGTGGGCGGCGCCTGTAGGACATTTGTGGCGGGTAAGCGGAGATATTTATAACTGTTTTGATTGTATTAAGAATTGGGGGTCATGGAATAGCTGGGGAGTAACCCATATCATCGATTTGCGAAAAAATATCCGTCAGTTCGCAGGCCCGGACCATTGGAATGATTTTGACATGATGGAAGTTGGGCATGGGATGAGTAATAATGAAGACAGGGCCCACTTCAGCATGTGGTGTATGCTTGCTTCTCCTTTGATCGCAGGAAATGATCTTCGTGAAATGAAACAGGAGACGATTGATATTTTGACCAATAAAGAAGCTATTGCTATCAATCAGGATAAGTTAGGGGTGCAGGCCTATCTCTATCAGCAAAAAGATAGTATAGATACATGGGTAAAGCCATTGGCAAACGGGGAACTGGCCATTTGTTTTATGAATCGTTCTAAAACAGAACAACCACTGAATTTTGATTGGAAAATGAGTATTCTGTCAGATACGGTTTCAAAGACTACTTATGATTTTAGTAAAATAAATTATACCATAAAGAATATATGGGGAAACGGTACAATGACCATGGCTCAAAAAAGTAAACAAAGAAAATTGCCTGACACTTCAGAGCCAATCCGCTTAAATATTCCCGGACATGATGTGGTTTTACTTAGATTGAAACCAGTAGTTCAATAAGCTTTTATATGTACAGGGCAAATGCACATAGGTATGAGTTGATGCGTTATAATCGTTGTGGCAACAGCGGGTTACTGTTACCGGCTATATCGTTAGGTTTATGGCAAAACTTTGGAAACAGGAACGATTTTAACAGCATGCGGGAGATCATACACTTTGCATTTGACCATGGTATTACTCACTTTGACCTTGCTAATAATTATGGTCCACCTCCCGGTGAAGCTGAAATTAATTTTGGAAAGGTCCTTAAAGATGATCTCTGGTCATATCGGGATGAGCTCATTATTTCTACTAAAGCCGGTTATTACATGTGGCCGGGGCCTTATGGTGAATGGGGTTCCAGGAAATATTTGATTGCCAGTATTGATCAAAGTTTGAAGAGGCTGGGAGTTGAATATGTGGATATTTTTTATTCCCATCGCCCGGATCCTGATACTCCAATGGAAGAAACAATGATGGCATTGGATCATATTGTAAAAAGCGGAAAGGCTTTGTATGCAGGTATTTCCAGTTATTCAGCAGAGCAGACTTCAAATGCAATTACTATACTCAGAGAATTAGGTACTCCATGTCTCATTCATCAGCCAAGGTATTCCATGTTTGACCGTTGGGTGGAAAACGGCTTATTGAATGTTCTTAGTGATGAAGAAGTGGGTTGTGTCACTTTCTCCCCATTAGCACAAGGCTTGCTTACAGATAAATATCTCAACGGTATTCCGGGTACATCCCGTGCAGGAAGAGGTTTGGGGAATGGTGCTATACAACAAGATGATATTTCTCCATCAGTTTTGCAGAAAATAAAAAAACTCAATGAATTAGCAGGCCAGCGGAAGCAATCATTAGCACAAATGGCCATTGCGTGGCTTTTAAAGGATAACCGGGTCACTTCAGTTTTAGTAGGAGCAAGTTCCGTAGCCCAATTAAAAAACAGTATCGGTAGTTTGCAAAATGTCTCATTCACAAATGAGGAGCTTTCGGCGATTGAGGAAATACTAAAGTAGAATAAGCATGCTCAGGTATAATATCATCCCTTTTTTACTATTACTCTTTTCGGAAATATCAATGGCGCAGAAAACTTCTTTACATCTCATTGATAAACTTGCCACATCAGAAACAAAAGCTTTATATAAGAATCTTTATACGTTATCACAAAAGCATATTCTTTTTGGTCATCAGCATGCTACAGAATATGGTCATGGTTGGTCCGGAGAGGAAGGAAGAAGCGATGTGAGATCAGTTACAGGATCGCATCCAGCAGTGATAGGGGTTGATTTTAGTGGGCTTAGCGGCAGGTCTCAAAACGAAATAGAGAAAACAAAAACCCTTCTCAGAAAAACTATTACTGATACTTATAACAGGGGAGGGGTAACAACTGTATCCTGGCATTTTAATAATCCGCTATCCCCCGGTGGCTTTTATTGGATCGATACGGTGTCAAAAGCTTCTGTGAAATACCTTATACCGGGTGGAGAGTATCACAATACTTATAAAGAGATATTGAATTCGATCGCAGATTTTGTAAAGTCAGTGAAAGGAAAAGATGGGGAACCTGTACCTATGATATTCCGGCCTTTTCATGAATTTGATGGATACTGGTTCTGGTGGGGACGAAACCACTGTACAACTGATGATTTTGTTTCGCTATGGAAATTTACTGTTTCCTATTTACGGGATTCGATGCAGGTGCATAACCTGGTCTATGCATTCTCTCCCGATAACTTATTTAGTTCAGAAGAAGAATTTTTAGAACGATATCCGGGAAATGAATGGGTAGATATGGTGGGCATGGATAATTATGGTGATTTTGGCCGGTATGGAGAATATGATCTTGAAGCAGGTTACAAGAAATTGAAGATCGTATCAGATTTTGCAAGAAGAAACGCAAAGCTGGCTGCATTTACCGAAACGGGGCTGGAGTCAATCCCTAAAAAGGATTGGTGGACAGCTGTTTTGCTCAAAACTCTTAAGCGGGGAGATTTACAATTATGCTATGTACTTGTCTGGAGAAATGATACAAAAAGTACTACTCATTATTATGCACCATTTCCCGGGCATGTATCCGAAAAGGATTTTATCCTTTTTTTTAATGATCCTTTTACTTTATTTGAATCAGATCTTAAAAATATTTACAAATGAAAAAATATTTAATTATAGCGGTAATTCTTGTTACCAGTATAGCATATGCACAACCGGTGAAAGAACATGGAAGCCTCAGTGTTAAAGGAACACAGTTGGTTGATCAAAAAGGCAAAGCTGTGGTATTACATGGTATGAGTTTTGGCTGGCATAATTTATGGCCAAGATTTTACAACAAAGGAGCCGTACATGAATTGGTATCAAAATGGAAATGTACCGTTATCAGGGCGTCAATGGGTATTGAACTGAATAATAGGGGATACCTGAAAGATCCAGTAGTATCTGTAAAGCTGATACAAAATGTTGTGGATGCAGCTATAAAAGAAGGAGTTTATGTTATCATTGATTGGCATGATCATAATATACATACTGAAGAATCCAAAGCTTTTTTCTCCATGATGTCGAAAAAGTATGCAGGTTATCCTAATATCATTTATGAAATATTCAATGAACCGGATTATGAAACATGGCCAGAAGTAAAAAAATATTCAGAAGAAGTGATTGCTGCTATCCGTGCAAATGACAAGTATAATATTATCCTGGTTGGTTCTCCAAAATGGGATCAGGCGATTGATCTGCCTGCAGCAGATCCCATCCGGGGATATGATAATTTAATGTACACGATGCATTTTTATGCAGGCACCCACAAACAATGGCTCAGAGAAAGGACCGATAAAGCAATGGCAGCCGGATTACCGGTCTTCGTTTCTGAATGCGCAGGAATGGAAGCTACTGGTGATGGGCCTATTGATCATGAGGAGTGGCGGAGATTCAAAGAATGGATGGATGCTAAACAACTAAGTTGGGTAGCATGGTCAGTATCTGACAAAAAAGAAACCTGTTCTGTGCTTAACCCGGTAGCAGCTTCTGAAGGAAACTGGAAAGAAACAGACATAAAGGAATGGGGAAAAATTGCAATGAAAGCGCTGCTTGAATATTCAAATAAGTAACCGTATTCTACTCATCACCTTATTTTGAGTCAGAGGCATTAATAAATTATCTTGCAGCGATATTATGCAGATGAAACACATAGTAGTTACAGGCGGGGCTGGTTTTATCGGAAGCAACCTGATTCAAAAATTATTTGAACAATATCCGGGGGTTAGGATAACCTGTATTGATAATTTTGACAACTTCTATTCTGCAGATATCAAGCAGTTGAATATCCGGGATTTTAAACAACTACCAGAGTTTACTTTTTTGTATAATGATATAGCTGAAACATCCGCAGAAGAGTTTGCCGCTTTAATTGAAGATGATGTGGATTGTATAGTCCACATTGCTGCAAAAGCCGGTGTAAGACCCAGTATTGAAAATCCGCTGGCTTATCAGCAGGTTAATGTAATTGGCTTACAACATATGCTTGATTTTGCCCTGTTAAAAAAAGTGAAGCAGTTTGTATTTGCCTCCAGTAGTAGTGTTTATGGTATCAATGATCATTTCCCATGGAATGAGGAGGAGAAATTGTTGCCTATAAGCCCCTATGCTATGACAAAACTGGCGGGAGAAATGCTGGGTCATGTTTATAGTAAGCTGTATGATATTCGGTTCCTGGCTCTTCGGTTCTTCACCGTTTACGGACCTGGTCAAAGGCCAGACCTTGCTATTCATAAGTTTACCAAGGCTATACTCAAGGATGAGTCTATCCCAATGTATGGTGATGGTAGTACAAGCCGGGACTATACTTTTGTGAAGGATACTGTAAAAGGTATCATAGGTGCTATTGAATATACAGCAACCGACTTTGAGATCATTAACCTGGGAAATAATTATACAGTATCGCTTAAAGAGCTGATCCATGCTATTGAGGATGTGACCGGTAAAAAAGCTTCAATAAATCAATTACCTGAGCAGCCGGGTGATGTTCCTAAAACTTATGCTGACATTACAAAAGCCCGAACGTTGTTGAGTTATGATCCCCAAACTTCTCTAAAAGAAGGGCTCAACGAATTTTATAAGTGGTTTTTGGAAAACAAAGAGTTGCTGATGCAGTAATTACATCACTATATCATGCGAATGTATTATCTCTTTCCTGGCATGATAAATTTTCCGGATATTATAGGTCTTTTTGTTCTGTGATTCAAAGTAGGTCCTCACATTAATATCAGCAACAATACCGATAGTGATCAGTTGAATACCACCCAGCAATAATATCAACCCCAGAATAAGCAGAGGTTTACCTCCAATATCTTCACCCATTATTTTAAGAATGAGCAGATAAATGTTGATCAATATTCCAAGGCCAAAACTGATAAACCCCAGGGGGCCGAAAAGATGCATTGGCTTTTGCATATATTTTCTCATGAATACCATTAGCACAAGGTCACTCATTACTTTGAACGTCCTGTTAATACCATATTTACTTTTTCCATGGATACGGGCATGATGTTTCACATCGACCTGTGTTATTCTGGCTCCTTGTAATTTCGCCAGTACAGGGATAAATCGGTGGAGCTCACCATATAGTCCAAGTTCCTCAGCTATTTCTTTCTTGAAAACTTTAAGTGTACAGCCGTAGTCCTTAATGTAAACTCCTGTCATCCGCCTGATCAATGCGTTGGCGATCTTGCTTGGGATTTTGCGTAAAATAAATCCGTCCTTTCGGTTTTTTCGGTTACCGGCAACCACATCCCAGTTCTCTTTTTTCAGCAATTCAAGCATCGGTGGTATATCGGTAGGGTCGTTTTGCAAATCGCCATCAAGTAAGGCAATATAAGTACCCCTGGAATGATCAATCCCGGCTGTCATTGCGGTACTTTGACCGTAATTTTTTCTTAACTCAACAAGGATTGTTCGCTCATCAGCGTATTCAAGGATCTTTTCAATCGTTTTGTCCGTAGATCCATCATCAACAAAAATAATTTCATAATCAAGAGCAGATAGGGCGGAACGGATAGCATCCAGAAGAGGTTTGATGTTCTCTTCTTCATTCATTACCGTAATTACAACTGAAATTTCCCGCATATACTCTGAATATGGCAGCAAAGGTAAAGGATAAAACAAAAGGAAAAGAGTTCCTGGCGGAACCCTTTTCTGAAGTTTATTCTTAACTAAAAATACTAAAAGATACCTGCCAGCTCAAGACTTCTTTTCTTAAGGGAACGTATTTCCATATCCTCGACAATAGGATCAGGGGCAACGATCAGTGATGTACCAGGTTCTCTCCACCAATTAGTAGATTTAAGCCTTTCAAGACTGATACCCCCAATAATGTACTGCCTCTTTTCATGTACATGAAATTCTTCTACCCAATCAAACTCTTCTCTCGGAACAATATCGGTTTTTTCAAAACTCACATATACTCTTAGCCTGATCGAATTATCCAGGTTATGTGGTGTATGATGGTAAAGCTTTTTGTACTCATACTTATACTCGTAACGCAATGCTGCAATATCACTTAATACTGCAGATGCAGTAGGAAGGCTACCGGCTCCTTTGCCATAAAAAAACTGCTTGTCAGCAAATCCACTTTCAATTACTACTCCGTTATACTCATTTTTTACAAAGGAAAGATGATCATCAGCTGGTATAAATTGTGGCAGAACAAATGCAGCTACATTTCCATTTTTAAGTTTTTGAGCCTGGGCCACTAATTTAATTTGCAGATTTTTTGACTTTGCAACAGCAGCGTCTTCTTGCTGAATATGTTGTATTCCATTAAATAGTAGCGCTTCTGGGTTTTCAATTATTCCATAAGCATGAGTTAGAAGGAATATCCATTTATTCAGGGCGTCATATCCTTCTATATCAAGACTGGGATCGCTTTCGGCAAAACCGCATTGCTGAGCTAATAATAATGACTGTTTAAAATCCAATCCATCCTCAAACATTTTAGTAAGAATAAAATTAGTGGAACCGTTTACGATGGCTTTGATAGAGTGAAGCAGATCATTGTCATAATATTCTTCCAGGTTGCGGATCACAGGTATAGACGTACAGGCGGCTGATTCATATAATAATGAACGACCTGTTTGATTTTGTAATTCTAGTAATGCTGGCAGATTTTCTGCGATCATTTTCTTGCTGGCAGTTACAACATCTTTTCCATTCAGCAGAGCTGTTTTGACAATATCGAAAGCAGCTTTCGCATCGTCTATTACTTCAACAATCACATTTATATCCGGGTCGTTTAATAACTCGTTTTTATTTGTTGTAAACAAATTGCCAGGAGCATTACGGTTTTTCGCAGGATCTTTGATGCATACTCTTTTAAGACTGGCATTCAGTGAGGGAGTTTGCTGAAGCACTCTATATAAGCCTTCGCCTACGACGCCAAAGCCAAAAAGTCCGATTATTAATTTTTTTTGCTTGCTCATATTAATTTGAAGCTATTTTTAGAAATGATCTTTGATTTTTTTCAATAAATGATTCCAGGGCCGATTCAATTTTTTCATATTCAAGCAGGAAACCATCGTGGCCAAACTCACTTTGTATCATCAGCAACTTTGCATTTGAGATATTCTTTTGCAGGAATTCCTGTTCAACAGGCGGATAAAGAATATCAGATGATATACCAATAATCAATGTTCGGGCTTTTATGCCGGCCAATGCATTGGCGGCACCACCCCGGTTTCTGCCTACATCATGACTGTCCATACTTTGCGTTAGCTTATAATAGCATAGGGTATTGAAGCGATTCACCAATTTTATGCCCTGGTATCGCTGATAATTATCTGCAGCATGCTTCACATTTTTTGAGAGTGGAATGAATGCTTTGTCCCGGCTTTGAGTAATTTGATAACCATTATAATGCCGATAAGACAAAAGCGCTATGGACCTGGCGGCAGCCAATCCTTTTTGTCCTGCATTTTGATCCTTATCAAGCCAGGTTGGGTCGGCTTCAATGGCCATTCTTTGCGAAGCATTTAATGCAATTCCCCATGGAGAGAGTAATGCATTTGTGGCTATGGGAACAATATGTTCAAATAGTTCAGGTTCTTCGATAGCCCACTCTAATAATTGCATACCACCTGTACTACCACCGGTTCCTATGAATATTTTGTTTATACCAAGGTACTCTCTCAGGTGTATATAGGTTTTCACCATATCCCTGATAGTGAAAGAAGGGAATCTGTCATGATAGGCTTCTCCTGTTTCAGGATCAGTACTTAATGGTGATATGCTTCCATAAGGGCTGCCGGGTTTGTTTACACAAACAATAAAGTATTTTGAAGGATCAATGAACCTTCCTTCACCAGTTAAGCCCGGCCACCATTCCAATGGATTACTGTTTGCTGTTAATGCGTGAAATATCCAGACAACATTATCAGCAGCATTATTCAGCTTTCCATGGGTAGTATAAGCCAGGTGAAACCCGGAAAGTGTTTCACCTGACTCAAGGGTAAATGGTTTATTGTATTGAAAGATCTTCGACATATTAATCAACCAGTTCTTTTGCAAATACTTTTTCAAATGCCTGTTCAAAATCAGCTTTGATGTCATCAATATGCTCAATACCCACACTTATACGAACCTGGTTGGGCTGTACACCGGATGTAACCTGTTCTTCAGCACTTAGCTGCTCATGGGTAGTGGATGCCGGATGAATAGCAAGGGTTTTTGCATCACCAACGTTAGCCAAATGACTTACCAGTTTTAATGAATCAATGAACTTACTTGCATTTTCCTTTGTTCCCTTCACTCCAAAATTTAATACACCACCATAACCATTTTGCAGGTATTCTTTAGCCAGTTCATTATAAGGGCTGCTCTTTAATCCCGGATATTGTACAAATTCAACCAATGGATGCTGCTCTAACCATTGAGCTAATGACAAAGCATTGTCAACATGGCGTTGTACTCTTAAGGAGAGAGTTTCCAGTCCCTGTAATAACAGGAAGGAGTTGAAAGGACTTAAAGAAGGGCCAAAATCCCTTAATCCTTCTACCCGGGCCCTTATTGCAAATGCTATATTGGGTAAACCAAGGGGATTGCCTTCCCCAAAAACATCCCAGAATTTTAAACCATGATATCCTTCACTTGGTTCTGTAAACTGTGGGAATTTCCCATTTCCCCAGTTATAATTACCACCATCCACAATAACACCGCCGATACTAGTACCGTGACCACCGATCCATTTTGTTGCAGAAGCTACAACTACATTGGCGCCATGTTCAATTGGGCGGAAAAGATATCCGCCGGCTCCAAATGTATTATCAACAACCAGTGGTAGATCATATTCTTTGGCAAGGTCTGCGAATTTTTTAAAGTCAGGAATATTCAGCCTTGGGTTACCGATTGTTTCCAGGTAAAAAGCTTTTGTGTTTTTATCAATATGTTTAACAAAGCTCTCTGCATCATCACCATCAGCAAAACGTACCTCAATGCCCAGTCTTTTAAAAGCTACTTTAAATTGATTATAAGTACCTCCATAGAGATAAGTAGTGGTGATAAAGTTATCGCCGGCTTGCAAAATATTGTTTAACGCCAGGAACTGTGCAGCCTGCCCGGATGCTGTTGCCAAAGCGGCTACACCACCTTCCAAAGCAGCGATACGCTGTTCAAAAACATCAGTCGTTGGATTCATGATCCGGGTATAAATATTTCCAAATTCTTTTAAGCCAAATAAATTGGCGGCATGCGCTGCATTGTTAAAACCATACGATGTGGTTTGATAGATAGGAACGGCCCTGGCTTTAGTAGCGGAATCTATCTGCTGCCCTGCATGTAGTTGCAGGGTTTCGAAACGAAGATTGTTGCTCATAAAATGGTTTTTAAGTATTAATAATTGTTATTGATGTCATTAAGGTTTGTGGCAACAAGCAATACGCTGGTAAGAATGGCAGGCAATAAATACCCTATAAAGTTAGTAGGGTTATTTCTGAACACCTGTTAGTTTACCTGTTAATGTTTTGTTGTCCTTAGAAAATTCCCAAAATCAAAAGAACAAACATTTACTACTGGTAAAAACAGAAAATGATTGGTCATCCGGTTTTCTTGAGCTAATGCTGGATTGTTTTGATTAAGAGAAAAATGAACCAGGCTTACCAGGAAAGAAAGGAATGGTGAAGAAGATAATAATGTCAGAAACTAAAAAAGCTCACCTGGCCTGCCTGCCGGCAGACAGGTAAATCAGATGAGCTTTCAGATATAAAAAGTTTATTTGTAAGCTTTGGATCTGACTTATCTGCCTCTGATATTCTCTTCAGAGATGGATTTGGCACCTTTTCCTATTTAAAAAATGGGAGAGGTTGTCAAGGCTTCATCGGGCCATTACCCTAAGCCTTTCTTGATAAGTTTTTGTAAAGAGCTATTGCAAAGATAGCGGTAAGCACCCGGGATTTCCAAAAAGAATTTTGAAAAAGCCCCTAACATCTGTTTGTAAAAAGGAATGAGGCTGCACCCCTGCAGCCTCATTGTTATGATGAAACCGACCCTGTAGCTCTAATTGCTGACAGTATCTTTCTGTTGCTTGGTTGCAGTATATGTAAGAACCGGAGTTTGTTTGGTTTTTGTCTTTTTAGACTTAGTAACCGCAGCAACCTCGCCGCCTGCTGATTCATTGGCTGAAAAAACAGACAACGGGTCTGCTGCGTTGTAATTTTTACCAATACAAATGCTCAGGGTATTTGATTCCTTGTCAAATACTAATGTTCCTTCTGCTACTTCATTACCAGTCTCTGTTTTTTGTGCAGGAATTTTATAGGTAGCAGGTGATTTTCTCAGCATTGCCTTAATGGTTCCCTGTGGCAGTCCCTCAATCCAAACGAGTCCTTTGTTATTTTCATCTAATGCAATAGTAATTGTCTTAGTATCTGCCATATTCGTGGTTGCTTCATAGGCTCCGATAGCCGGAAAAATGTCTTGTTCAGTTAATGCAGGCCTGGTAGCCAGTATTTTTCCTTCATATTTTGAAGTGATTGCTGTTACTGTTGGATTGTTTTTAGGATCCCACTTATTTTCGGTTTTTGCCGGTTCAGAGGATTCATTTTCCTGTGCATGGGCTACAGTTGTAAAAAAGCAAAAGAATGCCAGGCCCATTATAGAAATGGTCTTTTTCATAAGTTAAATTTTGAGTGATAAAATTGATACCCGGACTAAGTATTAAAATACTGTGCCAAAAATCAAATTATGTGGATAAGTGCAAGACGTTTTTCAATAAAAGCCCAATCTTCACCTTCTTTGAACAGGATCAGGGTGCTGATTGTTCTTATCTTCGTTGACTGTCATGGTTAAAAAAGGAGGAAATAAAAAAGAGGCTCAGGAAAATTCTACAAATGCAATAGAAGTATTTGGGGCCAGGGTACACAATCTCAAGAATATAGATATTGCTATTCCCAAAAATAAACTGGTAGTTATCACAGGAATAAGTGGCAGCGGTAAATCATCATTGGCTTTTGATACGATTTATTCTGAGGGACAGCGCCGTTATATGGAGACATTTGGCGCCTATGCCCGCCAGTTCATCGGTGATATGGAAAGACCTGATGTAGACAAGATAACAGGCCTTTCACCGGTAATTTCAATTGAACAAAAGACAACAAATAAGAATCCAAGATCAACAGTAGGTACTGTTACTGAAGTATATGATTTTCTAAGACTATTATTTGCAAGGGCCGGGGAGGCTTTCTCTTATAATACGGGCAAGCGAATGGTAAAGTGGAGTGAAGATGAGATTGTACATAATATTTATAAGAAATATAATGGTAAGAAAATTACATTATTAGCTCCGTTAGTGAGGGGGCGAAAGGGACATTACCGGGAGCTTTTTGAAGATGTGAGGAAAAAAGGCTTTTTAAAAGTAAGAGTCGATGGGGAAATAAAGGACATCACTCCAAAAATGCAGGTTGACCGATATAAGATACATGATATTGAATTGGTGGTCGACCGGCTTCAGCTTTCAGATGATCTTCGGTCCAGGCTAAGTCAAAGTGTTCAGCAATGTCTTAAAATGGGTAAGGATCTATTATTCCTGCTTGTTGAAGACTCAACATTTGTTCAATATTCTAAAATGTTGATGTGTGAAGATACTGGTATCAGTTATGAAGAGCCATCACCCAATTCTTTTTCATTTAATTCTCCTTACGGAGCCTGCCCGGTTTGTAAAGGTTTGGGTAATGTATATACTATCAATCTTGATCTTGTTTTACCAGATAAGAAGTTGTCGGTAAAAGAAGGAGGCATAGCGCCATTGGGTGAAGAAAGAGAGGCAAGTGTTTTCAGACAAGTGACCGAGTTTGCCAAAAAGAACAAGATAAGTCTTACCAAACCTGTTGGGGATTTACCCAAAAAACAACTGGATCTTCTTTTATATGGAGATAAGGGGATCAATCCTGATCTTTTTATTGATGCAGCTGACGATTCAGTGCCTCAGCAATATACAGGCAGCTATGAAGGCATTATTCCGATGCTGAAACGTTGGTTTATATCAGCCAGCAGTACGGATGTATTAAGGGAATGGGTTGAAAAATATACTGAATTGACTTTTTGCCAGGCCTGTAATGGTGAACGATTAAAAAAGGAGAGTCTTTGGTTTAAAATAAATGGGAGAAATATTGCTGAGCTCAGCAATATGAATCTGGATAATCTTGCTGCCTGGTTTGACGGTATTGAATTGATGATGGATAACCGGCAAAAAGCCATTGCAAAAGATGTACTAAAAGAGATCAGGGAAAGATTACAGTTTTTGCTTGATGTGGGGCTTACCTATCTTTCATTGAACCGGCCGGCAAAAACATTAAGCGGTGGTGAATCTCAACGGATTCGGTTGGCAACACAGATTGGATCGCAATTGCAGGGTATCACTTACATACTGGATGAACCGTCGATCGGGCTGCATCAAAGGGACAATCATAGGCTGATCGAAGCATTGAAAAATCTTCGGGATATTGGCAACAGTGTATTGGTGGTAGAGCATGATAAGGATATTATGCTGGCGGCCGATCATTTAATAGATATTGGCCCCAAAGCAGGCTTTCATGGTGGGCGGATAGTTGCAGAGGGTGATCCTGATGATCTATTGAAACTAAACACACTTACTTCAGGATACCTGAATGGGAAAAAGAAGATAGAAGTTCCTGCCGAAAGAAGAAAGGGGAGTGGGAAGCTGTTGGACTTAAAAGGAGCTGTCGGAAATAATCTTCAGGATGTAAATGTAAAATTTCCTTTAGGGAAATTTATATGTGTAACTGGTGTAAGTGGAAGCGGAAAATCTACATTGATCAATGAAACACTTTACCCTATACTTTCAAAGCATGCTTATAATTCAAAAGCTGCACCCCTGGAGTATAAATCAATTAAGGGGCTTGAGCATATTGATAAGGTAATAGAAATTGATCAATCTCCTATTGGCAGAACACCCAGGAGTAATCCTGCAACTTATTGTGGTTTTTTTACGGATATACGAACATTATTTGCGTCTGTGCCCGAGGCAAAGATCAGGGGTTATAATGCGGGCCGCTTTTCGTTTAATGTAAAAAGTGGCCGCTGCGATGTGTGTGAAGGAGGCGGAATGCGGGTCATTGAAATGAATTTTCTGCCTGACGTTTATGTGCATTGTGAAAAATGTAACGGGAAGCGATATAACCGGGAAACACTTGAAATAAGGTATAAAGGAAAGTCAATTGCGGATGTTTTGGAAATGACAGTAGAAGAAGCTGTTGAATTTTTCCAGGCAGTACCCTATATCTATAGAAAAATAAAGGTGTTGGAGGAGGTGGGACTGGGTTATATCACTTTGGGCCAATCTGCCGTAACATTAAGCGGTGGTGAGGCACAGAGAGTGAAGCTTTCAACAGAACTTTCCAAAAGGGACACAGGTAAAACCTTTTATATCCTGGATGAACCCACTACCGGGTTACATTTTGAGGACATCCGTCATTTGTTAGATGTATTAAATAAACTGGTTGACAGGGGTAATACTGTTTTAGTTATTGAACACAATATGGATGTAATAAAAGTGGCTGACCATATTATCGATCTTGGTCCTGAAGGCGGTGATGGGGGAGGAAAGATCCTGTTTGAAGGAACACCTGAAGAGCTTATTAAGAATAAAGAAAGCTATACAGCTTCTTTCTTGAAAGAAGAATTGAAATAAAAAAGGAGCGGTTAGCCGCTCCTTTAAATAATGTTATTGGAGATCTACGAACTCATCTTGTCCATTTTGTCGTCTATTGCTTTTGGAGGCTTGATCATTCCCATCAATATTAAAAGACCTAATGCACCAGCTACTAATCCTAAGATCAAACCAATACCCGGAGAAGCTTTAACCATTCCACCAAAGCCCTTGCTTCCGCCAACTGTCAATATTCTTATCAAATAAATTAAAGCACCGCCAGCCATTGCTCCAAAACCACCTAAGGCTAGTTTTTTCCCCATTTCATCAAATTCTTTTGATTTGTCGCCCATAAAGCAAGCAGCAGCTACTACACCAATCCCTATTAAAACGAGAAGGCCCCAACTTCCAAATCCGTTTTTGGAAACACCATACCCACCAAAACCGCCCATAGATGCTTTAACAGAAAACCAAGGCAGCAGCATTGACACCAGTCCAACACCGGCCAGTATCAATGAATAGAGTTTTTGTTTGTGAAATTTCATTTGTTCCATAATTAGTCAGGTTGATTTTGGTTTTGCCTACTCATTTGGCTTTTCGGCATTCGCCCCCGCTTTTGTAAGGTTCAGGTATCCTTTAATGCTAAAACTAATATAAGATAGTTTTTTAAAAACCGACCTGCATAGTAGGTTTTTTTTTAAACTGTTTAGTAACAATATTTTATGGAATTGGAAAATGAAACTGGGGTGGGATAGTATCGTCGGCTATTTCCCGTAGCAAAGGACAGAAAGTGATTGAAAAAATTTACAGTAAAGGGTTTTCTAGTTTTTCACCCGGATACCGGATCTTGACAATTTTTCTGCCTCAGCCAGCGGGATTCTTAGTTATGACAATTAAAAGAGCTCTGATTGAAGAGCCCAAAAGCCTGGCAGAGAGTGTTTAATAAAATTTTCTACAAATGAGGGTACCAATAGAGAACGGATCAGGTTTTTAACAACCAGGTATCAGATTTTATTAAGCTCTCCGCCGCTTAAGGGACAGCGTTTATTGTTATGAAAAGAACAATTATTTAATATCTATTTTACCGGATACTTCTTCTTCATCGCCACAAAAAACCCGGTAGATATATACACCTTTCTTAAGGCCGATCAGTTTTTTCTGATCTTTTGATCTCATCCGGTAATTCTGTACCAGGTTACCTTCAAGATCAAACACAAAAAAGTCGATCATTCTCCGGTTCTTTTTTGCTTTTACATGCAAACCTTTTTTTGCGCCTGGTGAAAATATTTTCACAGAACTGTTATTGTGGTAAACATGTGTTTTTGATTTATCCTTTTTGGGATCTTCACCGCCACCAATGTGGACGGCCATAGCATGAGCATGTTGAGAAGACATTAGTATACACAATGCTGCTATTGGTATTAACTTTAATACTCTTCTTTTCATACAGGTACGGTTAAAAATGTTTATTCAGCTATTAATAGAATACAGGGCATTTTAATTGCTTATTCATCCCACTATTATTGATACGCCATCCAAGTCTAAAAATGCTCGAGAAAAAGGCATCGTTTTCTTTGGGATCTCCCCTTTGTGCAAATTCGGGATAAGGTCTTGTTGTAGGAAATGAATAAGTGCCACGATAATACAAACTACGGGCAGTAGCTGCATCAGCCGAACTCAGGTATTGATCAAAATATATAGGATCAATGTAATAGTCCTGGCTCACATCATCCACATAATCCGTAAACAACTTTCTATGTAGAATCTCAAAACCTACATATGCATTCTCTTTAAAGTAATATTTAAATCCAAAACCCATTAGCACATTCATCTGGGTTAGTTTATATTCTTTTACGTCAGGATATTCTGCAAAGCCCTGGCCTTCGAGATGCAAAGGTTGTAAACGAACAAGCTTTCCTGAATTTGTTTTTGCCATTGGGTCGAAATGATACAACCCAACACCACCTACAATATAAGGCCTTATTTTACCTTTCAGCCCATCGTACTTTTCCAGGAAGTAAGTTGGATAAAGTTCAAGGGCCGCATATGCTTCCTTGATTTTTGATTCAAAGCTCAGGTTTCTATATTTTCTGTCTTCTTCAGCTCCACCCTTGGCAGGTGCCTGTGCATCATTGCCTTCGATATGTCCCAGGTTTCCGGCTATACGGAAGCCAAGCCATTCAGTGGGATAAAAATTCAGATAGAGACCCTTATTTAACTTGGTTAATGGAAGGTCAAGATCTTTAATAAAAGTTTTTCCTTCGCCAGCGCTTCCGCCAAGGTCTCCTAAAAAGAACATGGGCCCAAGACCGAGTCCGAGTTCAATTTTACCGTTGCCGCTTGTAATGGATTGGGAATGTGATTGAAGGGAAAAAATGCTAATAAAGCAAATAAGTACGGAGAGCCGTACCTTAAGTACATGTGTTCTCATTGGTATCAGATTTCTGGTTTTTCTACTATTGGATTTCTCAGCTAATGTAGATAAAGACCAAAAATGTTACCTAATAAAGTCTGTAATTTTTTTGAATTCTATTAACAAACAAAGCTCTTCTACTTAGTGATTTTACGAAATAGATGGGGCTCTTAGCATTTCAATGTGTTCAATTCCATCTTCGAGGTAAATATCTCCGGATTGTATGAAACCAAGGTCGGAATAGAATTTCTTAAGGTATAACTGGGCACCTATTTTAATGGCGACATTTCCCCAGACGTTTTCAATCTCAGAAATAGATCTTTCCATCAACAACTTGCCAGCACCTTTATTCCTGACAGACTTTGCAGTAACGACCCTGCCAATAGACGGTTCCGGGTAAGCCTTTCCAGGTGGTACCAGCCTTGTATAAGCGATCAGGGTGTTATCCTGCCATCCCATTAAATGAGTAGAGAACTGGTCTTTATTATCGGCATCCTGGAAAACACAATTCTGCTCTACGACAAATACTTCATTCCTTAACTGCAAAATAGCATACAACTCATCTGGCGTAAGCAACTCAAATTTTTTTATAACCCATTCAATATTCATATTCTTCTTTTATCTGCCACCAGGGAAAGGAATCACCGGTAAGCCTTCATTTCCGTCCAGGCTAACAGATTGAACAGCAAAAAAATAGTTATCCTTTGAAAAAGGCAGATCAACAAAAGTTGAAGTAGTAAATATCTTCTTTTGCCAGACAGGATTTGTGGTTTCCCGCATTAATATATAATAGCCTTTGATATTACCTGTTTCAGGGGCTTTCCATTTTAGATTGGTGTAATTGGTAAGTTTTCTTGTATCAATAGTAACCTCTTGGGGCATGGGAGGTGACTTGGCAAGGTTTGCAAGATTAGCAAGGTTCATACAAGTGTTCTTTCTGAGGTATTCAAAGTCCAGAAATTCAGGTAAATCCCCATATTGTATACTGTTCTCTATTCTAACATCCTGATGCTGATGATAGTAATTCTCATTCATTTCTGTAAACCGGATGGCAGCATATCCTTTATTAACAAATGGGGTATGATCACCACCCCGGAGAAAACGATCATTTCTATAGATCATCATTACTTCAAGGTTGTCTACATATCGTTCACCAATTTCTTTAACATAACGGGCCAGTTGCCTTGCCTTACCATCATTTTCAAGTCCCAGGGTACGAATCATCTGTAGCTTTCTACCGGTATCAGATACAGAAAAAGTTTCACTGAAGACCCTTATCTGGTTGTTATTGATAATATTTGTTTCATTACTATTATTACTGCCAATTATATCATTATTTAAAACAGCTTCAATATTCCATTTTTCTTTTTCTGCTTTATTGGTCATATATGTGGCACCCAAAAGACCTTGCTCTTCGCCACTCACAGCAACAAAAATGACAGTAGCAGAAAAGGCATGTTTACTCATTACCCTTGCACATTCCAGTACTGCTGCCACACCACTGGCGTCATCATTGGCTCCCGGGGCATCACCGGTGCTATCCATTACATTACTGCGCATATTATCAAGGTGGCCGCTGATTATAAAAATCCTGTTGTCATCCTGGTTGGTTCCTTTTAAGGTTGCAACAACATTACCTAAAAGTACAGGCCTGTTTACCCTTCTGTTATCCGGCTGAAGTGTGATGGTATCTATTATTGCAGATAATCTTCCACCCGATTTTTTGGAAAACTCATTGAATTTATTGAGAACCCAGTTTCTGGCTGCGCCAATCCCTCTTTTTGAGCCTGATTGTGTACTGAGTGTATTTCTTGTACCAAAACCCACCATTGAATAGATGTATGATTGAAGGGAGTCTTTTGAAACTTCCTTAAGCATTTGCTCAATTTCCGGATCTTTTATTATAAGTGATTGAGAGTATGCCTGAAAAATAATCCCTCCTGATATAAGAAGGGCTAATAGTTTTTTCATTGTAGTCGATTTGTTTAGTATTTGTATTTTTCCTTCCAGAGATTTTTCAGGAATTTACGCAATTCTTCTTCTCTTGCATTTTCTCCCGGGGTATAAAATTTTGTTCCCGAAATTTCCTCAGGCAGGTATTCTTGTTCTGAAAAATTGTCTTTATAATTATGTGAATACTGATAATCTTTGCCATAGCCCATATTTTTCATTAAACGGGTAGGGGCATTACGTATATGTAACGGCACGGACAGATCGCCATGTTTCTTGACAGCAGCAAGTGCCTCCCCGATAGCAATGGTTGCTGAATTACTTTTGGGACTCGAGGCTAGGTAAATGGTACATTGGGAAAGGATAAGATTTGATTCCGGGTAGCCGATCTTATTTACTGCCTCAAATGAAGCATTTGCCATTACAAGGGCTGTTGGGTTAGCATTACCAATGTCCTCACTTGCCAGTATCACCAATCTTCTTGCAATAAATTTTACATCTTCACCACCTTCAATCATTCTGGCAAGCCAGTAAACAGCAGCATTTGGATCACTGCCCCGTATCGACTTTATGAAGGCAGATATAATATCATAATGTTGTTCCCCTTTTTTATCATATAATGCAATTTTCTTTTGAGCAATATCCATGACAAAACTGTCAGTGATGATCACTTCATTCTCAGAGGTGTCACAAACTAACTCAAGCAGGTTCAGCAATTTCCTGGCATCTCCACCAGATATATTTATTAATGCTGAAGTTTCTTTAAGAGTGATTTTCTTTGATTTTAATTGAACATCTTTTTTAATTGCATGTTGCATAAGATGAACCAGGGCCTCATTAGTTAGTGGTTTAAGGATATATACCTGGCACCGGCTTAAAAGGGCACTATTGACCTCAAAAGAAGGATTTTCTGTCGTAGCGCCAATAAGTGTAACAATACCTTTTTCTACAGCTCCGAGCAATGCATCTTGTTGGCCTTTATTAAAACGATGGATCTCATCTATAAATAAAATACTTCCCGGTTGATGTTTAGCTTTTTCGATTATTTCTCTTACTTCTTTTACTCCGGCACTAATGGCGCTAAGCTGAAAAAAGGGAAGATTAAGTGTGTTTGCAATAATATTAGCGATGGTAGTTTTGCCGGTACCCGGGGGACCCCAAAATATTATAGAAGGAATTTTTCCTCTTTGAATAGCCGTTCTAAGTATGCTCCCTTTACCAACCAGGTGTTCTTGTCCCGCAAGTTCATCTAAAGTAGCAGGACGCATTCGTTCGGCCAAAGGCATATAAAGGTTCATATTTCAAAGTAACGAAAACCTTTTATACAAAAACTTGTAATGCGGTCAGTTTACATTCGTCATTAAAAAGGCAGCGATCTTATCAAATGAATCTTTTAGATTAGCTCCCGTCCAGCCATGGAGTTCAGTGGGGTAAAAAACATATTGATTCACCACTCCGGCATTGATAAGTAAATCTCTTAATGCTATTGATTGATTGGGTGAAACCAGGGGGTCCAGACCACCATGTAACATAATGGTAGGAGGACATTGCGAATTTACAAATGTGACCGGACTTGATTGCTGGTATAGAACAGGATTTGAGGACGGAGTTGCTCCCACTACAGATTCAATGGTAGCTGAGGGTATAAATATGGATGCCGGGTTATTATAGAGGTCGGTCATATCTGTTGGTCCAAAAAAATCCACTATAGCTTTTACTTTTATCGGACTGTCATATTTATAGCCTTGTAATAAGGCCAGGTGTCCGCCAGCGCTAACTCCCAGTAAAACAAATTTATCGGAGATATTATATTCGCTTTTTTTGGACCAGATATATTCCATAGCCATTTTAATATCATTTTCCTGTGTAGGAAATGTATTTAAAGTGCCTGTAACAAGACGATAGTTTAGATTGAAAACTGCATAACCGGGTAGCCTATTCTTAAGCGTATCAATAAAAGGGGTCATTTCTGACTTGTCACCTGATGACCAGGCGCCACCATGTATCATGATGATGGATTTCGTTGCAGTTGTATTTCTTCCAGACGGGAGATAAACATCTAATTTCTGTTTAGCATCGGCACCATAGGTTACATCAGTTAAATACTGCTCTTGTAAATTGCCGGGAGTATTATTTCCGGTCTCCTTCTGGCATGATACGATTAGCAAAGAAATAAGAAATATAAAAATGGTTTGTTTCAATTGCGATTAGATTTTACTGCGAGTCTTATTAAATTCCAGTTTGATGCGGATTTTGAGAATCCCCTGGTGCCGCCTTCATTCCCTAAATTTAATAAATTTCCAAGAGGGTTCCCTGTGGCAGGATTTCCCCTTACTCCTTCCTGGTTGAAAACAATGTCATAGTTTGTTATCGGCTCATCAGAAGCGAGTAGAAAATAGTTGTCAGTGCCGGCTGGTTCCGAAACTTCTCCTTCAAACAAAGTAATGTCTGTTACCAATTCACGGTTGTGATCATATTTTGGAAACTGGTTATTCATATTTCCTTCCCCGGCATCAGGATATCCTAAGAGCATATTTCCTTCTTTATCGATCATGAAAACATAAATATATCTCTTGGGAAATCTTTCTGCACCGGTAAATTCACCATCAGCAACAAGATGAAAAGATATCTTATCACCCAATTTGTATGCAGGTGTTGTTAGTTCAGTATTTGTTTCCTTGTTTCTCATTTGCAGCCGGTAAGGAAATTTAGCTGTATTATCCAATGGAGGGGTAAGGTTCAGCCAGCCCCGGATCTTGGAAAGCCTCATAGCATATTCATACAGCTGTGAAGAAACGGCTTCATTTTCTGAAAGTGAGTTACCGGAAAGCGAAAATAATTTTGTTTGAACAGGCATGGACTCAAGGCTATCCCTTGCTGAGGTTTGTGCTCTTCTTAGGCCGTAAGCAAGGTTACCATTATTGTCTGTGGTTCCAAAAACAATGTAATGCGCTTCTGATGGGTCATCAACTATTATTATACTCTTATTCTGTTTTATCCTTTGTTTAAGACTCGATAATAATTCTGTTGGTACAGGCATTTCAAAATAAAATGAAGAGTCTGGTTTGCAAAATGACAAAACAGATGAGGCCGAAATATTTGCCGGGGCGTTTTGTTCTTTTCCGTCAACATTGATCTTATACGATTTTCCATTAAAATATAAAGTTGTGTATGGGTCTTGCTTCTCGAGGTTGTTTATCCATTTTACTTTGCCGGAAGATCTTAATTCATTGTTTATACTGGATAGTTTCATGATGCCTGGATAGTCGGCCCCATTAGAGGGAATATATATTTTCAGGAGTGGGGCATCAGATGATACCCAGTTTGTTACTTCGAGTAGTTCACCTGCTTTCAGGTCCTGGATATTTCCTTTGATCATCCTGGCTGTGGAACGATTAATACTATTCACCTCTTCAATTACTAGTTTTGCAAGGGTATCGCCATTCCTGAACTTTACCAGCTCATTTTCAACCTGAAGCCCTAAGGCAAATCCACCCTGGAGGATTATTTTATCAGCTTCTATCCCACGAATCGGGACCAATGATTTATCCGGTAATGTCCCTTTTTCAATTCCAAACAATGTTCCTTGTCTCCGGCTGCTGCTTCCTGCCAGAACTGGTTCTTGTCTCTTGCCGTTGCTTTTTAAAATAGCCCGAATGCTGTTGAAAAGATTAGCTATAGATGCATTAACGGATTGTTGTTCTAAGGCCTTTACTAAAGCCAGAGTAAATGCGCCGTGAGGTAGCCTGTTCTCATCGGCTTGTTCTTTTGCTGATTCATTATCCTGCGCTGCAGCCAGTAACAGGAAAGTTCCTTCTGGCCGTGTTTCTGGTGGAGCAGGAGTTGAAGGATCTTTTGCGTCATAGTCGGCATCAGCAATATAACGGCTTTTACTATTATCAACAGGTCCCCGGGATAATGAACCACTGTGGCAGCAATCGGTTATTACTGTCAGTTTTACTCCTTTGTCAATAAACTTATTAAAAATTACAGCCAGTTCCTTATCCCTGAAGTCTTTCACTCCCTCTTTCCAGGCGTCAGCCGGAACAATGGACTCGTCTTTTTTGTCAGGTTCAGGAGAAAGACTATTGACCACCTGGCTTCCATGTCCTGCGTAATAAATAAAAGCAATATCTCCTTTATCACATTTTTGTAACAATTGATTCATGCTTTTTTCCATATTGACACGGCTGGCGGCTTCATTAAAAAGAGTATCAATGTTTTTGGGGGCAAATTGGAACCGGGATATAATAAGAGAGTATAGTGATCTGCCATCATTTACACATCCTTCCAGATCAGGGAAAAATGTTCTGGACTTTCCTTTTACTTCTGCTCCTTCGGGAGGTGAGTACTTATTAATGGCAATCAATAAGGCTTTCTTTTCCTGGCTAAAGGAAGAAAAACAAAATAATAAGGAAGAAAGCAGTAGTAAATAAACTCTTTTCATATAGACTTTGGTCTTAGATATGTAATAAGAATCGCAAATAAGGCGATTGGTTGTATGTGTCAGCAAAAATTTAAGCAATTTAATACTAAGCAACTTCTTTTCTAAAATATATACCCTGGTATGGGTATTAAAGTTTAATAAAATTGCTTTACTATAATAATGAAATAAGCTGTTAAATGTCAAATCCTGATCTGCTATCTTACAAAATTAACCAGTGTTCCGATCGGTTCAATGGTTATGCTTATTTCATCTCCGCTTTGAAGGGTAAAATCGTTGCCAGGAACTATTCCTGTTCCTGTCATGATCAAACAGCCATGGGGGAAAGAAGATTCTCTGAATACAAATGAAACCAGTTCGTCCGGTGTACGCTTCATTTGCTCCAGGTTAATGCCGCCTTCGAATATAATTTCCTTATTTCTTTTTATTAATAATGAGATAACCGTCTTTTTATCAAGAGGATTTTTTGTAACCAGGACGCAAGGGCCTAACCCGGCACATTCATCATATGTTTTTGCCTGTGGCAGGTAGAGAGGGTTTTCTCCTTCAATACTGCGACTACTCATATCATTGCCGATTGTATAACCAACAATTTTTCCTGATGATGCGACAACTAATGTAAGCTCTGGTTCGGGTACATCCCATGTTGAATCTTTTCTTATTCTCACAAATGCATTATGTCCTGATATACGGTGAGGGGTGGCTTTAAAAAATACCTCTGGTCTTTCGGCTTCGTAAACCCTTGCATAAAAATCTCCTCCACCAGCATCCTTACTTTCTTCCTGCCGTCCTTCCTTACTTCTAAGATAAGTTACGCCACAAGCCCATAATTCCTGGTTTTGTACCGGTGCTAAAATTGTACTTGTGTCCAAACTCGTTGAAGAAACAGCTGTGACTGATTGAATAATATAGTCGCACTTGTTATACAGGTCATCATTATTAATGAACTGATCCCAGTTTGTTTCACCAGTATTATAGTATAGATCTTTATTATTTATAATTATACCTTCAGTTGTGCGATAAACTTTCATATAGTGTGATTGTTTTAATGAAAAATGCTGAACATGATAAATAATGTGGCCATGGCAGTAGAGCCAATGACCAACGTTCCTAATGTATGTAACCTGTAACCGGTTTTTACATCCATATTACTCATTTGTGTTACTACCCAGAAAAAGCTGTCGTTTACATGCGATACTACCAGTGATCCTGCCCCGGTAGCGATGACAACCATGGCTTTATCCATTTCTGAAGTAAAGCCCAGGGACCCCATTAACGGGGCAATGACAGAAGCCGTAGTAATAAGTGCTACCGTTGATGAACCTTGTGCTGATTTTATTGCAGCAGCAAGGAGGAATGGTAAAAAAATACCAATGTTGGAATTACCAAGCGAATCGCCAAGCATACCTGCCACATCTGAATTTTGCAACATTTTTCCGAAGATGCCACCGGCCCCTGTCACTAAAAGGATAGTTGCAGAATCAGTTAAAGCTTTTCCTACCCAACCGTTTGTAGAGATCATGTCTTTAGTTAATTTTTTAGGAAGGAGCAGGCAAAAGGCAAAGCCTATTAATAATGCAATAACTGGCTCCCCGGCAAACCCGATAATACTTTTCAATACGGGCCAATTTTCAGCAGAAATAGAAGCTGTTGCTGATTTAAGGACGATCAATAAGATAGGTATCAGTATAGGTAATGCTGAGCGAAATAGCCCGGGCCTGTCAGAATTTTTATTATCCTTTTCTTCTTCTATCGGACCTGGATCTATAAAAGTTTTAGCTGCTATTTTGTTAGCAAATAAGATGGCAGCAACTAATGCAATACCTGCCGCTACCAACCCCAGCCCCATTACGAGTCCAAGATCTGCATTCAAAATGCCTGCAGCAGCAATCGGGCCTGGAGTTGGTGGCACCAATGCATGGGAGCATGACAGGCCCAACCCCAATGCAATAGCTGTACCTGCGAGGGATAAGCCAGCTTTTTTCGTTAAGGTTTTATTTAAAGAAGCAAGTAAGACGAAACCACTATCAGAAAAAACAGGAATTGAAATAATATACCCGATTATTCCCATTGCAGTGGACACTCTTTTGCTTCCTGTAACAGACAAAATCTTATTAGCTAAAACCAAAGCACCGCCGCTATGTTCCAGGAAAGCGCCAATTATAACACCAAGGATGATCACCAATCCTATTTTTCCAAGCGTACCTCCAAAACCTTCCTGGATAGAAGTAATTATTAAATCTGTATTCATCCCTGAAACAAGGCCAAGCACAATACTTACCAGCAACAATGATAAAAAGGGATGAAGCTTTAGTTTTGTGATCAGTAGAATAATTGCAGCAATGCTGAGAAGTATATATAGAATTGCCATGATGTCTTAAATTTCTCTTAGATGTTTTCCTGGTGTTTTATAAACGAACTGAATAATTATTTATCAATAATTGTATCACTCCATAGCCAAACAAGTGATTCTGGTAATATGCTTCCGCCATGCCTGCCGCTGTGAGTGCCTTTCCCTTTTTCGAATTTATAGTTATATCCTTTGAACTTAAAAGCGGCTTCCATTTCAAGATTGGCCAGCCACCAGTTACCATGTTCATTATCCAGGTCATTTATTCCATCCTGCATAAATATTTTAATATCCTTTTTTTTATGTTTTCTTATGATAGAAGGATAATTATTGCCACCCCTGATGTTTGTATAACTTCCAATATGACTTAGCACTTTGCTGAAATATTCAGGATGCTCCCAGGCAGCAGTAAAGGCGCAAATTGCTCCGCTGGATAACCCTCCGATACCATGCATTTTTGGATCATTACTGATGTTATATTTTCTCTTTAACTCCGGGATGATCTCATCTATGAGCAGTGTGGCATAACGGTCATCCAGTACATCATATTCATCCGCCCGGCTACTGGCTCTGAATCTGTTCTCCGGATACTCTTTGCTTGAGTGCCCGGGATTAACAAACAAACAAATTGTGACTGGGAGCTTTTTCTGATAGATCAGGTTATCATAGACAACTTCAACTCTGAAGTCACCACTGTCGTTAACATAGGCATGCCCATCCTGAAAAACCATTAATGCTGCAGGTTGAGAATTGTTGTATTGGGCAGGCACATATACATAATACTCTCTGAAGTTATTGTAGATATTACTATGCCATTCATATTTTGTAACTGTACCAGATGGAATATTTGATTTTCGATAAGAGTCTGGGCCAAGTTTATATATTGAGTCCTGAGCATAGATTGCAGCTGAGAAAAAGATAAGAATGATTATGATTGTTTTTTTCATAATGATTTGCTTCTCTGATTAACTATTAATTTCTGAGCTTGATCCTTAAAACATACATATCATTTGTCACATACAGTGTTTTTTCATCGGCACTAAGTGCACAATTACTGCTGGCATTACCCAGCCGGAGCATACCTAATTTTTTACCATCACTATTGAAGAAATAGACGCCTCCTGGCCCAGTTGCGTAAACATTTCCTTTTGAATCAATTTTAAATCCATCTGGTAATCCGTGCCATGTTGAATCATATCCTGCAGCGCTAAAAAATATCTTGCCATTTGTCAATTGATCGCCATTTACATCCCATACATACCAGTTAGGTGCATCGGGATCACTACTGGCAACCAATAATCTTTTTTCTCCAGGAAAAAAGGCTATTCCATTTGGCCGGGTGATAGAGTCTGCTAAAAGAATTACAGTCCCATCCTTTTTTACTTTGTATACTCCATTGTGTGGTTGTTCCTTTAAAGGATCCTTGTCATTTTGCATAGGTAATCCATAAGGAGGATCGGTAAAAAACAGTTCACCATCGCTATTAAAAACACAATCATTGGGACTGTTCAGTTTTTTGCCATTGTATTGATCAGCCAGTGTTATAAACTTTGCTTCCGGATGCGATAAAGCTGCATCCATTCTTGCTACTCTTCTATCACCGTGCTGGCACATTACCAGGCTCCCGTCGCTATCCAGTGTGAGGCCATTACTTCCGGGTTCTTTGCTGATTGAAGGCTCGGAGCCTGTGTAGCCTGAAGGTTTCAGGTAGGTTTCTTTGCCATTACTTTCGGTCCATTTGTAAATAGTATTCATCGGTACATCAGAAAATAATAACATATTTTCTTTTTCAACCCATAAAGCACCTTCACTCCATTCAAATCCTTCGGCAATGATCTCCGCTTTTACATTTGTATCCAATATTAAATCCAGCGAGGGGTCAAAACGTTCAAATGTTCCGGTTGTTTTATACATCTGGTTATCTTGTTTTTCTTTTTTCTCGTTGTCACATGCAAACAAGAGAAAAGCGGTGAGAATAATTAGAGATGATTTCATATAGCGTTAGTTATATTTTAATGTTTTACTAGTGTGAATCCCTTGTTACTTCTGAGCCTGAACTTCCCTGTAAAAAATCAAGATCGGCCCCTTTATCTGCTCCAAGAACATGGTTGATGTATAAGCTAACATATCCTCTGTCAGCAGCGGGTTTAGGTGATTTCCATGCTGCTTTTCTTTTTGCCAGTTCTTCATCAGAAACATGCAGGTGCAATTTTCTGTTGGCTACGTCCAGTTCGATCATATCGCCATTTTGTACCAATGCAAGATTTCCACCGATGGCTGATTCAGGCGAAACATGAAGTACCGCTGTCCCATACGCAGTTCCACTCATTCTTCCATCACTGATGCGGACCATATCTTTGATACCTTTTTCAAGTATTTTTTTTGGAAGCGCCATGTTACCTACCTCCGGCATACCAGGATAACCAACCGGTCCAACATATTTTAGTACCATCACACAGGTTTCATCTATATCCAGGTCCGGATCATCAATTCTTGTATGATAATCTTCTATGCTTTCAAACACAACAGCCCTACCTGTATGTTTCATCAATGCAGGAGTGGCAGCAGATGGTTTTATTACAGCGCCATTCAATGCAAGGTTGCCTTTTACGACCACACAACCGGCTTCGGGGATCAAAGGGTTTTCATACGTAGCTATTACATCATAGTTGTAGCAGTCGGTATTATCTTTAATATTATCATGATGGTTTTTTCCTGTAACAGTAATTACGTTTCTATGTAGATGATCTTTTAACTCATTTAATACAACCGGTAATCCTCCAGCATAATAAAAATCTTCCATCAGGAATTTTCCGGATGGCATCAGGTTAACTAATAATGGGATTTTACTGCCCAGTTTGTCAAAGTCATCCAGGTCAAGCTCAACACCTATTCTTCCCGCTATGGCCATCAGGTGAATAATAAAATTGGAAGAGCCACCTACAGCTGCATTTGCCTTGATGGCATTTTCAAAAGCTTCTCTCGTCAATATTTTATCAATGGTTAAATTTTCTTTTACCATTTCCACTATTCTTCTTCCACTCAACTGTGCCATTACTTTTTTTCTTGAATCTGCAGCGGGAATGGCAGCGGCTCCGCTCAATGTTAACCCTAATGATTCAACCATACAGGCCATTGTGCTGGCAGTACCCATGGTCATGCAATGGCCGATGCTTCGGCTCATACAGCTTTCAGCAAACTCACATTCTTCCTGCGTCATCTTACCGGTCTTCATGTCTTCATCAAATTTCCAGACATGTGTACCTGAACCGATCAGTTGTCCCTTATAATGACCATTCAGCATAGGTCCGCCGGGAACTACAATAGTAGGTAAACCGACGCTGGCTGCACCCATTACAGTTGAAGGGGTTGTTTTATCACAACCGGTTAATAATACTACTCCATCAATTGGATTACCACGAATGCTTTCCTCCGCATCCATGCTGGCCAGGTTACGAAACAACATGGCAGTGGGTTTTAGCAGTGTTTCTCCTAAACTCATTATGGGGAATTCAACCGGGAAACCGCCTGCTTCTAATACTCCTCTTTTTACGGCTTCGGCATGACTCCGGAAATGTGCATTGCAGGGGGTCAATTCACTGAATGTGTTACAGATGCCGATAACTGGCCTGCCATCAAACATATCGTTAGGCATTCCCTGGTTTTTCATCCAGCTTCTGTAAATAATGCCATCTTTATCTTTTCTGCCAAACCAATCGTGGCTTCTTAATTTTTTACTCATAAAGAATTATTTTCTTAGTAACGCAGTAGCACACCATAATACAGGTGCCTGGCCATGAAAATCGCCAGTCATTCTTTTTCTGTCAAGATAATATAGCCTGTTATTGCCTGCCCCTGTTCCTTCACATATTTCTGTAACATTTGAATTATCATCAATGTACTCTGTTAATGCCAGCCATGCTTTTCGGGCTGCAGGGCCGTATGTTTTATTATTTAGCCAGCCTTCTTTTACACCAGTGATCATTGCAAAAGCAAACATTCCTGTTGATGATGTTTCTTTCCATGATTCAGGATCATTGATCAGTTGCCGCCACATTCCATCTTCTGCCTGGTATTGAAGCAATGATTCCATCATTGTTTTGTATCCTGCCATTATTCTTTTGTAGTTAGGATTTGTTTTAGGGAGCACTCTTAACAACTCTGTCATGCCGGCAGCCATCCAGCCATTTCCACGGCCCCAGAAGAAAGGAGAGGAAGGTGCATGATAAAACAAACCATTTGGTTTTTGTAACGAATCTAAATACAAAACCATTTCTCTTGCTGCTCTATTTATGTATTCTTTTAGTTTAGTGGCTCTATATGCTTGTGCCTGTACAAGAGTGATCATATACATATCATCGATCCATAATCTTGTTTGAAAAGTATACCCTTTGTTGTGAAATTCCCTGGCTCTCTCGTCAACTCTTGGTCCAAAAGGTGCTGCCCACTGCGTATCAGCATACATTTTGCCTAAGTCAAAGTATTTCTTGTCTTTATTCTGTAAATAAATTTCGAGAGGCACTGCTCCAAATACGTTATAGTCTACATGATCGGGGTAGGGCAATAATGCGGAATCCTTCGACCACAAAGGATCAAAACGATCGATCAATTTATCCCGTAACGCATCGTTTTTTGTTTCTTTCACAAAAGTTAACGCACCATACCAGGTACAAACTTCAAAATAGGGGATATGTGGTACAGCACCATAGCCATACACTCCATGCGGAGATCCAATAAAGTTTTTTGTAAGACGAAGGCCAATTTCTTCTGGCGAACGACCGGAAGGCCAGTCAGAGAAATAATTCTGGGTAAATGTAATCTCTGTATTCAGCAGTATTACCCCGGTAATTAATATTTTATTGAACAACTTTATCATTTATTACTTATAAAAGCGATCTTTTTACTATCCGGTGACCAGGACGGAACATTCATGCTTCCCTGGCCTCCATACAGGTACCCGATAATTTTAGGAAACCCACCGCTTGCAGGCATCAATTTAATGTAAACCTTCTGATAAAATGGGTGTGTTGTCGGGTCAATTTCTTTTGGAAAAGCTATATAAACGATCCATTTCCCATTAGGGGATATATGCGGGAACCAATTGTTATACTCGTCAAAAGTTATTTGTTCGGGATCGCTGCCATCAGCTTTCATCCTCCAGATCTGCATGGTTCCTGTTCTTACAGAATTGAAATATATCGATTTCCCATCCGGTGTATATTCTGACCCGTCATCTAAAGTTGGATTGTTGGTAAGATTGATCTCTTTTTTTGTATTGACATCCACCGACCAAATATCCCATTGCCCATTCCGCTGACCGGTAAATATTATTTTTTTCCCATCAGGTGAGAAGCTATGCAGGTAGGAATGGCCCCGATCTTCAGAAGTGATCTTGGTTGGATTATCTGAACCAGTTATCGGCAATGTGTAAATGGTTGAAATATGATCACCGGTATAATTACTGATCGCTATTTTTTTCCCATCAAAAGAAATTACATGGTCATTGTTATTATTGATCGCAAAACCGGTATTCAATTGGGATGAGGTATTTGTTTTGAGATCATGTTTATAGATCAGCCCTTCAGCACTGTTATGGATGAGGAATTTTCCATCCCGGCTCCAGTTGGGGCATTGAATAGAACCCGGCACACTATATAAAATTTTTCTCAAACCTGTTTCAACATTCATAACTTCCAAATGGCTGCCGATATAATCCCGGTATGGTTGATAGCTTTTAGCCGGTGGAATAATGATGCGAACATTGCTAAAAACAGCCTGTTCTATCACTGTATCAATATGCGAACACAGATAGAGGCCTACATAAACTTCATCGTTTAAATTCATTTCTTTAGCCACAGATCTATAAGGTTCTCCATAAACAGCTGCAGAGAATGTGAATTTATTTCCTGTACGTTCCAGTTCTATTTCAGTAGGATGAATGGAGGAAATAATGATCTGGCCTGTTGTATCTCCATCGGATAAACGATATTGTAATGAAGTATTCAATGGCTCTCCTCCATGAAATGCTCCGTCCACATATCTTGAATCGGAAGTGAGTTTGTCTCTCGCCATTATCCCCAGTTTTCGATGGCCTGCCACACCTTCCCCGATAAAATGAACTGTTGCCTTAATGATAAAATCACCCTTGATCTTTTTCCAGCAAAATTGGAACTGATCTTCTTTTGCCCAGATATTTTTTCCTGCGGCTGAAAGCAGATATGTCTGATCCTTTTTATTGTAAACCGTATTGCCTTTTAATGACGGATTGCCAATATCACCGTGTTGCTCAAACATACCAAGATCAGTTTCCTGGGCTGATATAGGAACCGATAATAAAGATTTAATAGCCATAAGAAGAAGAATTTTTTTCATAAACATCTTTTAAGAAATCATGTTATCATCACCTTCTTTCCTGTTCTCATTGCTTCATAAATAGCTGCGATCAATTTGACATCCCTTCTTCCCATTTCACCGGGAACGATGGATGGCTGGTTATTCTTGATGGATAGGGCAAATGCGTCCATTTGCCTTGCCTGTTGATTTACCTGTGGGAAATTCATTGATCTTCCATTGTCGATTCCACTAAGGCCGGAATAATTATATGCCGGGCTCAACTCAAAAAAACCATTTTCAGCATCAGCATGCAGGTAATTCAATCCTTCACTGTAACTGGCTTTTCCATCACATAAAATTCCGCCGGGCATTTCAAATTGCCAGGTTAATGATTGTTCCACTTCTTTAAATTTTTCCGGATCTGTTTTAGACCCTTCCTGTGCTGTTACAGATATGGGCTCCAAGCCGGTTGTATAACAAATGCCTTGTACGCAATAAATACCAACATCCTGTAAAGGGCCACCGCCTGACAGATCCTTTTTTAATCTCCATTGATTTGGATCTCCTGCCGGAAACCCAAAACCTGCTTTCATACTTTTTATATTACCATACACTTTCTGAGTTCCTAATCTCACCATTTCTAAATTGTATGGCTCAAAATGAAGCCGATAACCTATTGAAAGCATCTTACCCGCATTTTTACAGGCTGCTATCATGTTGTCACATTCTTTTACAGACAAGGCCATAGGTTTTTCACATATCACATGTTTGCCTGCCTGTGCTGCCCGGACCGTATATTCTTCATGCATGGAGTTGGGCAGCACAACGTAAATAATATCAATATCAGGATTATCTTTTATGGAATCATAATTATCATAACTATAGACATTCTTATCAGGGATATCATATTTTTTTTGCCATGCCGGGATCTTGGAGGGTGTTCCTGTTACAATTCCTGCGAGATAACAATGTTCTGTTTGTTGTAAAGCAGGGGCTAACTGCCCACCGGCATATCCACCAAGCCCTACTAATGCAATTCCGAGTTTCCCTTCTTTCTTATTCATATTTTTCTGTTTTGACTGTTCATTACTGCAATTACTGTTTGATGAGATCAATGGAAAGCTTAAACCTGCCAATCCCAGGTTGTAAAGAAACTTTCTTCTTGATCTGTTGTATCCGGAACTCATAAGTAAATTTTTTATTTATCTAAATAACGGCTTGCCCATTCAATAAAAGTAGGCCAGTTGGGTCCGGTGGTATGTCCTCCGCTGTGTTGTCTCCATGCAATATCGCCATCTGTCAAAGTGGTTTCAAGCGGTGGGAACTCCATAGTTCTATATCCTTTTTTACCCATTAGTTCATAAACCGGGGCAGCATAAGCACCACCTAAGAACATACCTTTTGCATCCACCCATTGGCCTTCAACTTTTGGGGAACCTGAACTAATGAATACAGGACGAGGGGCACAAAGAGCTACTAACTCATGAGCATCGACAGGCAGGTCGTTTTGATTTAGCGGATTGCAGGCATATTTAATGAAGTTTCCGGCAAACCAATGATAACCTCCTGAAGAAGCCAGGTTTTCTACCTGCTCACCAAAAATGCGACGAAGAATTTTTGTTCCTCCTGCGCCTGATGAACCTATAAAACCTATGGCTATCCTTGGTTCATAAGCCATAGTAACCACTGCGGCCTTTCCATATCTTGAGAGGCCTTCAATACCTATTCTTTTTGCATCTACATTTTTATCTGTCTCAAAATAATCAATAGCACGGCTGGCTCCCCAGGCCCAGGCTCTTAATGCACCCCAATCGTCGGGCTTACGAAATTGCCCTTTGTTGCATAAACCTATAATACCTTCTGTTAAGCCAGCACCATTATCGGCCTGGTAACTTGTTGGAACCAGGATTGCGAAACCCCAGTCTTTTTCAAGCAATTGTTCCTGCCAGCTTTTTAAAACCGGAGTTCCGGAAGGAGGTGACGGGAAACGAAATCCTCTTGGAAAAATAAAGCCGAATTCCATGATCACCGGAACAGGTTTACTTGCATTTTTGGGAGTTACCAGTGTAAGTTGTATATCCACTTTTATGTCAGGATACATTGAATTATCAACATGGCCCACCAGGTTTTTTGCTAATCCTTGCATGTTTCCAAAACTGGTATCATAGCTGCTTACTACTTCCCAGTTCACTTTTGGCGTATTCTTAGGAACACGGCCATAGATCTCCTTATCAAACTCTTCTACGATCTCAGGCCTCCGTTTGTTCCACCATAGTTTTTCTGAAGTTACTTTTTTCCCGTTTTTAAATTTTAATGGATCGGGTAAAGATGTGTATTGCGTAGCTTTTGATTCATCTGAATTGGCAGCGTTGGGTGCAGAAGGATTGCCTGATGGCCCGGGACGTTTTGCACTCATAGGGATTTTTAGCTGGGCAAGCATATTATTATAATCAGCTTGTGTACCTTCCTGCTGCTTTTTTATTGCCATATCCCTTTCCTGCCATGTTCTGATATGCTCCGCGACTGTGATCATCGGGGCGATCATAATATCTTTTTCATTTTGTTTCAGGAAATTCAGAAATTCTCTATGGGCGGGTAAAGAAACATCCAGGCTATTGCCACCGCCTACACCATGAAAGAGTATTACCATCAAAGAGTTTGTTTCCATAGCTTTTTTTACCCAACCGATCATTTCTTCGGCAGAGGTATTGTTTACCATATAGCAATCCAAATTATCCGGGTCCACCTCGTTTATCTTGTGCATTTCATTTCTTACAGATCGTAAAGCCACAAAATCGTTTTTTATCTGGCCGCTGAAATCAACACCGCCAGCCTTGGTATCAGCACAAGTGAAGGCAAAAGTTCTTTCGGTTTTCCCGTCCAACGTTTGGAGGAATACATTTTCCATCCTGATCTCATCCACCATTCTTGCTGCGGTATAATTTCTAAGATCATATTCCGGCTTCACCCACTCTCTGCCAGTTCCACCGATACAGGGATGATACAATGTATGATTACCTAACTCATGCCCGTTTGCGGCAGCATTTTTCCATTCTTCTAGTCTTGTTTTAACTGCCTGGTTATATGCGCTGATGTAGAAAGTGGCTTTTAATCCCAAAGAATCCAGTAGTGGCAAGGCATTGTCCAATTGTTGGTCATAACCATCATCATAAGTAATAACTACAGCACATTTTTTCCCTTGCCATGCAGGGTTAAATTGGGCCTGGCAGATACCTGATAGTATAAGTGCGGAAGAA
The DNA here is from genome assembly GCA_020636575.1 of Chitinophagales bacterium. GTDB lineage: Bacteria > Bacteroidota > Bacteroidia > Chitinophagales > Chitinophagaceae > JJ008. The sequence continues at coordinate 71,718 of JACJXP010000003.1, read as the reverse complement.
AGTAAGAGATTTTTCATTTTATATTATTGAGCTTAATTCATTCAAGTTTTATATAACCTGTACCGATAAACTTCATTTCTTAATTAGTATTCATTAATCTTTTTCCATTCCAGCAACAGCGGCACCTAAAAAGATATAGCTGGCACATCCACCTACGGTTACTTCATTTTCGCCCCACAAAAAAGGCCAGTCTTCTTTGTTCTCCGGAAAATCTGGTTTCAATATCAAAATGCCAGGTACAATACCACCGGCAATAAATGTAAAATCAGCCCGGTTGTTACCATAAGTGATCTTTTTTGATCTTGTTCCTACTGTTGAAACAAAGGAAAGGTTTGAATATGGATGGCAACCAAAAATGTAGCCCAATCCCTTATAAATATATTCCTGGTTTATGATATCGGGATAGAATTTGTTTGCGTAATAATTGGTAACAGCAAAGTTTACTACTCCACCACTACCTCCCCAGCCACCAGCAGCTATGGGCACACCATAAGGATTTTGTGTGTCATATTCATCACATGCCGTTTTATACTTTGTAACGTATTCTTTTAATTTATCCTGGTATGCTTTATCCATGAAAGGGTATGCCTGCAGTGCTGTTCTTATCCCAAACATTACATTCCTGTCGAGTACGGACCATATCGCTTCTTTGAATTTCTGTGCATATTTCTCATCTTTTGTAGTAAGATATAATTGCAATGCCGCCCCCATTTCCTGGTTTTGCCTTATCCGTGTATCAAAACCGGTAGTATTGGGTTTATTCACATTGGTATTTTCATTCCAAAGTTTTTCTGCATAGTGTAATGCCTGTGCAGATAATGTATCGTTATGACTTTTTAAGGCACGGCTGGCTGCTGCAAGTGCAGATGCGGTGAAGTAATCTAAAAAACTATTACGTTCTGTAAATGCCCAGCGATCATCCATGATGCCGCTTGACTTTCCATCGGTTTCAAAAGGTTTGAGATTAGGGTTGTAAGGAAGATTATCTGTTTCAGTTGATGCATCTCCCAAATGATGATATTGATGAAGATTTGGAACTACAATTCCTCTCACAGGGTGCCCAATATTTTTTACCTGGGCTACCAGGTTCAATGTGCCATGTTCGATCTGTTGCAAAATATCCGGTTTGCCGTCAGGACGGTGAATGTCAACATAACGGGTTGGATAATCAACATAGGTTTCATCACGGCTGAGCCTGAAGTTTTCCCAGGTGTCGGTGAGATTCAATACGGCGCTGCAATGTGATCCCGTTTGTATATCAAAATCGCCTGCATCATACCAACCACCTATATCAAGTCCGGGGATCCGTTCAAAAGGTTTATACCTGGTATCAGTTGTATCACCCATGCGATAGCCATCAAAATGGTCAATATTTGTTGGCGCCTGCAATGCATCATCTAAATACGAAGCGCCATGCCAAACCCGGTAGGCCTCATTCACCTGCATATGGTCCATTGCCACAGGAAACCAAACGTCCAGAGTTGGATGCCAGATCTTTTCGTACACATTATCAGCAATTGAGAAAGTATTTGTCTTATGATCACCATACTGTATAAAATAAACTCCTGCATCTTTAACCTTGCTGAAATCAAATTTTACATATTTATAGCGTAAATATTGTCCCCACGGTTTTGTGTCAGCTTTTAGTTTCTCTATGTATTTACCATCTGCGGTTACCTGGAAAAGAGATGCTGTTTTTAATGGAGTATCGTTTTTATCAAGTTCGATCACAGCGGTTTTTTGCTGAGAAGGGCGATAACCAACCTGTGAAAACCCGATATTGGGTTTTCTTATCCAGTTAGGAATAGAATTAGGTTCCAGGTACCATGTCAGTACCTTACCTGTTTTGTTAGAGGGTAATAAACTTCGAATAATATACCATCCATTTTGCGCCAGGTTACGACCGTCAAATAACATTAGCCCTGCATCAGATTGGATCTTAACCATTCGTTCCGGGTCTTCGGGTGCAAGGACGAAGGTTTTAGCTTGAGCTAGGGGTTGCGGTATTATGAATTCTTTTTTGCCCCTGTCATCAAATGTGTTGTAACCGTTGAACTGCGGGATCTTATTGTCCGCCTTCTCAATTTTTGTATTGCTGGAAGGGTATAATGGAAAATTTCCCGGGTTACCATCAGCCAAATAACTTTTTTCAAAATAGGATGCCGGTAAAAATTCAAAATTGAATCCTGCATTTCCCTGTAACTTTTCAGGCAAAGGTTTGTCAAGGTAAACACTGATCTCTACACCATTTCCTTTTGATGTTACATTAATTCTACTATCAAAATCATATTCTCTGTAGCGAAGTGTTACATCAATGCTGTTATTCTTTTTATCAACATTTCGGCTTACAAGCATTGGAACCAGGTCCCATTGTTCTGGTGTATTTTGTAAGCGGATAGCGCCACCTGTACCTGTTCTGACACCGTGATGTATGAGTTCTATACCTGCTGTTTTTTCGTCAAAGAACAATCCGTTATACTGGCTATTGAAAACAATCACATTTACACCCCGCCTTTCAAAGTATCCTGAGTCATTGATCACCGGCTTTTGCGCAAAGACAATATTTGACGAAAAAGTTATACAGATGATTAAGCTTAACATTGAAAAATGTCTTTTGCGAAATATTCGTATTCCCATAGCCAATATTTTATGAGTTTAGTTATTTAGTTTGTATGGCTTCATCCTGAACCAGTCAAAGTCAACATATCCGCCAATTTGTTCTGTTGGATAATTAAAAAGGCAAAATTTATTTCCTGTAAAAATTGTCAGACTGAAACGCATCCTTAGCTCATTGCCTAAAGGCAAATAAGTATTCCCGTCAAGACTGTATTGAAAGTTTGCCTTATTTGTTGCATTTGACGCTATGGTGCGGAAATAGATCATGGATTGATCAATGGCTATGGAGTCTATCATTTTGCCATTATTCACCATCACAATATATTTTGTTCCGTTTATTTGTTTAATACCGATATAGGCATACGGATCCTGGAAAACAGCCAAGCCAGCTACATCGCCATCTTTCATTTTCGTAGCATCCAGTTTTGTCGTTACAGCAGTGGCATACGCATCATCATAATAGGTAAATGATCTTTGAGTAAGCATATTTGTTGCTTCACGAAGATTAGTCACCACTTTGCCAGCAGTTATTCTTAAATGTCCGGGTCTTTGCAGTAGTGACCAGTTGGTCGGATCTGGATTGTGATTCCAACCCCACTGCATACCCAATGTTTTACTATTAAATTCATCAGACGTGGGAAATGTTTTAACAGGATATGTTTTTTTGACGTTTGGTTTTTTGTATGTAGTAACAGCTTTTCCATTTATACCAACCATTGGCCAGCCATCTTTCCATGTTACGGGTTGTAAAGATGGAAAACGGCCGAAAGGCCCGCTGTCAACAAACAACATCGTCCACCATTCACCACTTTGTGTTTTTATTAATGCGCCCTGGTGAATGCCAAAGTTGATTCCTTTGGTAGTGTCATAAATAACTACTTTTTGTTCGTAAGGGCCATAAATATTTTTTGAACGTAAGGCTACCTGTATCCCATCTCTTCCCCCATAAGTGCCATAGAGATAATAATAACTATTGATCCTGTATACATGCATGCCTTCCAAACCGCCGCGGATATTTCCGGTATAAACCAGTGAGTCGTTTGTTTTTGGAGAGAAATCCGGATTCAGTTCTGTGATAGATATTTTTCCGTAGCCATGCGCTACATATATTTTGCCATCCTCGTCAAAGAAAAGCCCCGGGTCATAAAATCCTTTGGGTAGTTTTCTGATCTCCCAGGGGCCCTCAGCTTTTTCAGCCATGCCCAAAAAGCCGCCTTCATCCAAAGTGATGAACAACAAATAGAATTTGCCATTATTGTATTTAAGGCTGGTAGCCCATTGACCATGCCGGTACCTGTTACAGCTATCAAGGTTATAACATTTGCTTACATCAAAACGGGGAACGGCATTGCTGCAATACTCCCAGTTTACCAGGTCTTTTGATTTGATAATGGTGACACCCGGAAAAATAAACATGGTTGTTGATACCATATAATATGTATCATTAACCAGGATAACATCGGGATCGGGGAAGTCTGCAGCGATTACAGGGTTTGTGTAAGTTCCATTGCCATTATCGCTATGGAATTTTTGCCCCATCACATGGGTAAATGACAAAGCAAGGAGAAATGATGTTAAAAAATTTCTCATGTTATATCAGTTGTTATTTTTTATTGCCGTACGAGACGGATATAATAAACAGCTCCGGCAGTATTTCCAGGCAATGCCTGAAATTTTACACGGATGCTTTTCTTTTCTTTAATTATGGACGCAGGGATCTTATATGTTACATCAAAAAATTCTGAACGGTTCCACCTCCCTGTATTATTTTCTGTTACCAGCTTTTCATCATCTATATAGATGTCAAATTTCCTGCTGCCCCATTCAGCTCCCCAGTAGCGAACAATGAGTGATAAATCAGTTTCGCCATTGGTGTTCATGCTATAACTGAAATAGCCACCATTACCTGCATCCCGCCAGAATTGGTTTTGACTATTACCTGTTCTTGAAATGGATTGCTGAATAAAATGATCTGCTTCCGGTTGTTGTTCACCTGGCGCTACAAAATCAATAGTTCGGTTTTGCAAATCCATTTTTTCCTTTTCAATTTTTGAAAGAGAATCGATGTAAGATTGATATTGTGTATTCGTTAATGCCATCCAATACAGCATGTAACGGGAATCATGGACCTTATAAAATGGTTCAAGCTCAATCTTCACCGGGTTGATCATCTTTACATTGGAAAAAGTAAAATGCAAAGGATTATTTTTAACCGGAACTAATTCTTTTGCGATGGCATTAATATCATCGTTGATTAAAATCGGCGCTTTATCCAGTGGTAAACGTTTGCCGGAAGGGATATGTCCCCAGCGGCTATCATTGGCAATTAATCCTCTTAGATCTTCCGTGCCTGTTTTGGCGGCCAGCACAATCGGACCATGAAGAATGGCAATATAGTTGGGTACATTAGGCAAATGTTCAACAGTATTCTGCATGGGTAATGAAACATTGATCACATCACCCTTTTTCCATGTTCTTTCAATTACTACGTAAGAAGAGTGGTGATCTGTTACTGTGAATGCTTTCCCATTCACCAAAACTGTTAATGCGCTATCTGAAATCCATGAGGGATAACGGATCATCAGTTTAAACTTACCGGTGCCTTCTGTAATGGTCAGTTTGGTTTGTTCTTCGTAAGGGAAGTTTGTTTCCTGTTTCAGTCTTATTCCTTTCTCTTTCCAGTTAAGTGTTGATGCAATAAATAAATTCAGGAATAAAGAATCATGCTGATGCGTATAGATAAATTCATTGTATTTGCCATGATTTTCCATGCCGCTGCCCACGCAACACCACATCGCTTCATTAGGTGCTGAATAAACTCTATAGCTGTTTGGTCTTGCCGGAGTGAAATACACATAGCCACCATTTCCGGGATGTTGTGTTGAAAGGATATGATTGTACAAAGCCCTTTCATAAAAATCAATATACTTTACTGATGGGTTGATCCGAAAAAGATCTTCTGTCAGTTTAAGCATGTTGTAAGTGTTACATGATTCAGGTCCTTCGACATCATTAATAAAATCTGTGCAGGAAGCAACTGCCGGAAAAAATTCTCTTCTGCTATTGCCGCCAAATGCTAGTGTGCGGTTGCCAGTAACAGTTTGCCAGAAAAAATCACCAGCATTTTTGTAGGCATTATTATTACTCACTTCACCAATCCTTGCAAAACCGATTGCTTTGGGTACTTGTGTATTGGCATGTTTATTATCCAGGTTGTCAAAGCCTTTTTCCATTGCATCCAGCAACTGGTGATGCGAAAACCGTTCTGCAGTAGTCAAATATTTTTTATTGCGGGTGATCTGGTAAGCATCTGCAAATACTTCATTCATGCCGCCGTGTTCAATATCCAAAACCGATTGCAATTGCGTGTCGTTTAAATTTTCGATCATGGAGGTTCCCCAATCACAAAAAGAGAGAAACATAGCTTTTGCTTCAGCATTGCCTGTGTATAGCCATGCATCTCTCAACCCTGCATACATTTTATGTATGTTGTAAAATGGAACCCAGGCTGATCTGAAAGCGGCAAAATCTCCTTTTTGAAAAGTGCTCCATATTGTTTGGCTGTTAGGAACAGCTCCCACATATCCTTTGCCCCATGCTGCATGATGTATTGTATTTGCCTGTTGACATTGCATTAATTCATCAAGCACATATAACATTCTCTTTTTGCATTCTGCATTTTTGGTGGCGGCATAATTCATGGCAAGCGCCGAGAGATAATGACCTGCTACATGTCCATCTAATCCATCCCAGTTTTTAAAGCTTGAGTCTTTTGCGGGTAACCCGGCTTCTTTGCGATAGCCTGCCAACAGTCTGTCAACATCATATTCCAGCAACACTTCTATATTAAGATCTCTTGCATGTTTGAAGGGGCCGTTAAGTAATTGCACATCGCCCAACGGGAATTCATTCGGGTATAATTTTTCCTGCGCATGGCTGTTATGGTAGTATGCCATTGCAGAGATAAGAAAAATAATATGTAGGAAACGAATCTGCATTTTATTTTTTGTCTATAGAATAACCTAATAAGGGTAGCATCGTATAAGCATAACGTCTTCCGAGCTCCCGCACACCTTCCGTGTCAAAATGAAGGTTGTCTTTTCTGTCGGTACATCCGGCAGAAGAAACTACATGTGCAGTTGAAATGGTTAGTGGTAGTTTATCAATGATGGTATTCATGCTGGCGCAAACGCCGCCCTGGTCAGCATGTACCACTTCACCTGCAAGCAGTGGAATTGAATTAGGTTTCAGTTGCAGATCGTTTAAAATGTTATCGTAAATTTTTTTAACTTTTTGCGGCCACAACGTATCACCGGTGTTGGATTCCCCCTGGTGCAATAAAATGCCTTTGATCACTCCATCTTTTTGTGCAAGCTTTGCCATTTCAATCAATCTTCCGTATGGATTGCCATCATATTCTTTCAACATGCCTATCATCCAGGATGGTGCGGTGGCTGTATAGCTCTCATAATTCTCTTTATCAAACAATTCAATCTTACAACCACCCACAGCTACATGAACAATACCTACTCTGTAACCGGCAGGAAGATTTTCAACCATTGTTCTTCCAAAATAATCAGCAGGGCTAAGACCTGTTTTGCACCTGCAAAGTGGTGGTATAGCATTGTACCATTTGCCCTGCTGCCTGTCAAGGTCGGGACAGTTCACCGATTGCATTAACAAAAATCTTTTATTGGGAATGGTATCAACTGCTTCATAAGGAGGGTTGCCTTCCATGTTTGATTGCCCAAAACAGAGGAAGATGTAAAACGTTGAATCCGGAGTTGTCATTTTTTTAGGTGCTACCATTGATACAGGATATTTAGAAAAAGAGGAAGTATCAACCGGCTTAAAAATCAATTGTGAAAACATATACAACCCATTCTTCCAGACTTTAAAATCATGGACTCCAGGTTCTATATAATAAATATGAGGCACATTGTGATTCTCTAAATAATCATGTGTTCTTTTACTGAATGTGATCAACCCGTCTTTATCACCACATGATATCCATAATAATTTTAGCTTATTTTTTGTCTCTTCAGGGTTTGGGACCAATTCTTCAGGTGTTTTTGTATTTGGAGCTGACGAAAACCCGCCTACCCAGGCAAATTTGTCAAGGTTTCCCAAACCAAAATTTAGAGATTGTCCTCCACCCATTGACAAACCTGCGATAGCACGGCTTTCCTTTTCTTTAATAACGGAAAATTTTTTCTCGACGTAAGGAATTAAGTCATTCAACAGGTCTTTTTCAAAAGTGGAAAATGCTTCTACTTTTTCTTTGTCGAAAATATTACCAACTGCACGGTCATCTTTCATTGCTCTTCCATTTGGCATCACAACGATCATTGGTTCTATTTTTCTTTCTGCGTAAAGATTGTCTAGTATATCTTGCGGGTGGCCACCATTAAGCCATTCTCTTTCATCTCCTCCAATGCCATGTAACAGGTATAATACCGGGTATTTTTTCTTTTTTGAATAACCGGGAGGGGTATAAATTACTGCTTTTCTTTTTGTATCGACCGTTTTTGAGTAATAGGTGATAGTGTCTATTTTCCCATGTGTAATACCAGTGCGTAAAGAATCAAAACCAGGAGGTGCATGTTGAACAACATGCTGTGCAATAGCAAAGGAAATTATTGTAAACAAAGCAATCGGTAAAAGAAGTAAATGTTTCATCAGCATTGTGGTTTCCTGGTTTTATTTAAGTTCTAATACAACAACAGAGAAAGGAGGTAATTTTACAGATAGGGTATTATTTTTTAGCCCGGCGCCGTTGAATGAAGCTGGTCTTATTTTTTCAGCATTTTCAAATGTATTATGATCCTGTAACCTGTCTGAATGGAGAATACGGCCTGTAACTGATTTGGCATTTATATCTCCCAGATCAATCGTTATTGACTGATCATTATGTGCATCAATATTCACTAAAGAAATATGGACAACGCCATTTTTATCTTTTGATGCAGAGGCTGAGATCGCTTCAAGTTTTTTCCCTTCGAAAGTATAGTCATTGCCTGACACCATGAGTGGAAGCATTAATGCATCCTGGTGAACATTGTACATCTCCATAACATGATAGGTGGGAGTTACAAGCATTTTTTCCTCTTTAGTAAGTATCACCGCCTGCAGCACATTAATGATCTGGGCAAGGTTGGCCATTTTTACCCTGTCACAATGATTATTAAATATGTTTAATGTGCAACCGGCGATCATGGCGTCACGCATTGTATTTTGCTGAAAAAGGAATGCCCCGTTTGTTCCCTGTACCACATCATACCAGCCGCCCCATTCATCAACTGCCAGCGCTTTTCTTTTTTGAGGATCATATTTGTCCATAATAGCACTGTGTTTTGATACCAGTTCTTCCATGAATAAAGCCCTTTGCATTGTTGTAAAATATTCTTCCTCTGAGAAATCAGTGGATGATCCTTTTTTACCCCAATTAATAACAGAGTAGTGATGAAGACCTAAGGCATCAAACATATTCTGTGGCAGTTCTTTCATTAATACTTCGGTCCAGTGATAATCATCATCTGAAGCTCCTGAGGCTATACGGTAGAGTTTGTCGCTGTTATTCCAGTTAGTCATGAATGTGGCATATTGGCGATATACATTTGCATAGTATTCTACTTTCATATTTCCACCGCAACCCCATGCTTCATTACCTAATCCCCAGTATTTAACATGCCATGGATCAGTTCTGCCGTTTTTTTCACGCAGGTCGGTCATGGGGCTACTGCCATTTGGGTGAGTTGTGTATTTAACCCAATCAGCCAGTTCTTGCGGAGTACCACTGCCAACATTTCCACTGAGGTAAGGTTCGGCACCAAGCATTTCACACATATTCAAAAATTCATTTGTCCCAAAACTGTTGTCTTCTTTAACATTGCCCCACCAAACGTTTAACATAGAGGGCCTGTCAGCCTTAGGTCCAACTCCGTCTTTCCAATGATAGGTGTCTGCAAAACAACCACCCGGCCAGCGTAAAACAGGTACTTTCAATTTTTTTAATGCTTCAATTACATCTAATCTTATTCCGTCTTTATTTGGAATTTTATTATTTCCTTCTCCGACATAAAACCCGCCGTAGATGCAATGGCCAAGATGTTCAGCAAAATGGCCGTATATATTCTTATTGATAATGTCTTTTGCCTTTTCCGGGTACAGGAAGATCTTATTTTGAGCAAAAAGAATAACGTTGCTAAAGGACAGAGTTAAGAAAAACAGGATTGGTCGTTTCATTGTAAAAATTTTGATCATTATTATTTTCTCTCAATTACTGTTCAACAAAAGTTGTTATACTTTGTAATGGGAGCAAATAAGTAAAACTATTATTGGTTGCAGCAACTGATGAACCTCTTTCGGCATTCTGCGTTAGTGATGTAGTATAAGGAACAACAGAACTTAAGGTAGCGTCGCTTATTGTTATTTTTTGATTTACATTGCTGGTACCTTTATTGATAGCAACGATCACTTTTTTCCCATTACTGTTTTTATAAGCAGATATCAGAACATCAGACGTGGAGTTAGTGCCTGTGCCTGCACGGACAGCACCAGCTTTTATAAATCTTGCATATTGTGACATGACATAGCCTCTTTTGGTAATCAGGCCATCCTGCCCGATGGGGCCATAGAAACGTTTCCCATACCACCAGATGTAGGCATTGAAGTTGGCTACGGTCAAACAATTATGTATCTCAATTGCAGTATTCAGATTATCTGAGTAATTGGTATTTTCATCAAGATGCTCTGTCATCCATACTTCTTTGCCCAGGTTTTTTGCTACAGTATTCTCGACTACTCCACTTCCATAAATATGTCCACCAACTATGTCAAGATTAGCTGCTGCGCCAGCATCATTTAAAATTGCATTAGTGAATGTCTGGTTATTGTTAAATGACTCAGGCGCCATCAATTGTGTACTGGTGACCAGGTTTCCATAGTCCTTAATGAAAACTCTCATTTGATCAGCTGTCCAGTCACAACTTTCGTAGGTGACGCTAATATCAGGTTCATTTTGTACAGATATGGCGTGTAAAGGAGCACCATTTGTGGCCATATAGTCAGCAAAATTATTCAGGTACCTTGCATACGCTTCACTGCTATCTGTTTTTAATGATCCACCTATAAGGCTATTGTTCGTTTTCATATTGGCAGGGGGGCTCCAGGGGCTGGCCATTATGATAGCGCCATTTAATTTTGCTTGTTTTGCATAATTTAATTCTGTACTACGCCAACTTGCATCTGTTGCTACTCTTATTCTTAGAATGTTTAAACCAACCTGGTTATCTCCAGAGCCAAATAACCTTCCGATTTCTTCATTCGTCAGAGGGTTTGTATTAGGAGGATTAAACACTGTGGCGCAACCAAAGCCTTGTATTGTTTGTTTGGCATCATTAGCCATTATAGTTATTTCAGCATTGAGAGGGGGAGTAGTACCGCCACCACCAGTACCACCTCCACCGGTTCCACCACCTCCGGAATTAGTGCTTTTGCTGCAGGAGGCCATTAAAATAGTTGATGCAATAAAAAGATATCCCAGGATAACTGTTGAAATTCGATTGTTTCGTCTAAGTGTCATTTCCATATTTATTAGTAATTATTATTTATTATTTATCTGTTCTAAAAGGTGAAGCTGGTAATCCCTCCTTATTATATAAATTAGGGTTCACAGGATTATCAGCCCAGGCATAGCGTACATATAATGGTTTTGTTATTTCTTCGTTCCAAACAATAATTTTATCACCTTCAATTTTTGTCTTTGCCCAAACAAACTTTTTATCGGCACCGGCTATCGCAAATTCCTCCGGATCTTCCCCATCTATTGTAATTAATCCACTGCCTGTATGTGTAAAGGATAGAATGATCTTGTTGCTTTCAATTTTAGCTGATTCAAATAATGGGCCTGATGCAACAAGGTCTTCCCCATAAGTATGCTTTAAAGCAAGTAATGCTAGCCGGTCGCCAACTCCCTTCTTATTGTCTGGGTGAATATCATTCCATTCTCCCAGGTCAATAGCAACAGCCATACCTGTGTTTGGAACGGATAATGCTTTTAGTTGTGATTCTCTGAATGCAGCCCAGTTGCTTTCGGAAGGTAAATAATTGTAATCCATGAAACCGGGGAGTTGTACATAGTAGAATGGCAAGCTTTCGTTTTGCCATTTATTGCGCCAGTCGTTTATTTGTGCGATCTGCAATGCTGTATATTCTTCAGGTTTACCGGCATTACTTTCTCCCTGGTACCATAAAAATCCCCTGATAGAATAATTAATGAATGGAGCTACCATTGCATTATATAAGGCAGTTGGCTGGTTTTGTGCATTGATACCAAAACCGCCAAATCCTCCTGTTCTTGGTAGAAAAACTTCTCCCACTTTATATTGCCAGTAGCCGGTAAGATCAATAGTATCCTTGCCTGCAAAAAGACAATATGGTTTGTCAGGTACAAAACCACCCTTACCAAAATTGTTGGTCACTTTTACAACCAGAATGTTTTTTCCGGGCTTTAAAAGATCAGCCGGAATGGAATATCGTCTTTGTGGGTACATATACGTTGTATTGCCCACCTGTTTGCCATTGATATAAAGTATATCGGCATCCACAATTCTTCCTAGAAATATCCTGGCCGATTTTCCGGTCATTGATGCAGGGATATCAATTTCTTTCCTGTACCAAACAACACCGTTCAGATCTTTTACTCCCTGGTCTTCCCAGTAACCGGGTATAGCAATATTCTTCCAGCCTTTTGGAATATAATTTACATTATACCAGGGGAGGGGGCCGGTTAATCCTTTATCCTGTGGTTCCCGCCTGGTTCGATTTGAATTTCCATTGGCGGCATTTCTTCTTAGACCATTAAGGAAAGCTGTATCCCTGTTTCTTTCAATTGTTTTAATGACCTGTGAAAAATCTTTTAAACCTTCTTCGCTGGTCCATGCTTCAATAGGTGTGCCGCCAACACTTGCATTAATAATACCTATGGGTATTTTGTATTTTTCATAGATCTTCCTGGCAAAAAAGTAGGCTACAGCAGAAAAAGGCCTTACCTCATCGCCAACTGCAGCTTTCCATGAACCCGATGAAATGTCTTCTTTTGGCCCTTCCATACTTGTTAAAGTGGGTATCCAGAATTGCCTTATCTCAGAATAATTAGCTTCGGCGATATCTTTTGCATATCTGACATCATGGATGTTCATCTGGTGAACCATGTTGGACTGACCAGAGCAAAACCAAACATCTCCGAATAAGATATTACTTAATGTTATCTTGTTTTTCCCCGATATCTGGATCATATAAGGGCCGCCTGCTTTCGTAGAAGGTAACGTTACTTTCCAGGTACCATCTGAAGAAGTTTTTGTTTTGAATCTTTTCTTATTGAACGTAATGGTAACTTTTTCGCCGGGGGAAGCCCATCCCCATATATTTACATTAGCATCCCTTTGCAGAATCATGCTGTCCTTTATGATCTGGGGAAGCCTGACCTGTGCCATGTTTTGTTTTGTGGCTATTGTCAATAAAATAATAAGAGAAAAAATCACTTTTCTTTTCATCACTTTAGTTTATTTTTTTTAAAAAAATAGTACTGCCATACCTGGCCCATTCAAAACCTTCAACTTTGTTTGCTGTTTCAATAAAGTATAAATTGAAAAACTCATGCAGGGCATACAAATGAGTTTCTGTATTAGCATATAATTCAACTTTATTTTGAGGCGAATAATACCAGTACAAACTTTTTCCTTCTTTTTTTAACTCGATTCTATTGCCATTTTCCATTTGGTAAGTACCGGCATATTTATTCAGTATATTCTCGTTTAGCTGTAGCTGGTTACGTTTGAATATGAATTGTAAACCTCTTGAATAGGTCTCGCTTTTGGTTCCTGAGTGTCCGGTGTTCTCCAAAACTTTTGAGATAATACTTACATTCTCATGATTCTTGCTTTTCATGAGGTTGGCGAATCTTTCAAATCCGGATTTTCCTCTTTCTACATCTCCAACTGTCATATATAATCTTACCGGAGTGGTTAACTTCTTTTTTTCAAACTCCTTCTCAAATTGATAAAGAACTTCTCTGTCCCATCCAATAGCCGGACTTGCTGCAGCATAACCAGAGAACATATCTGTATGAGTAAACAACGTATAAAGTGTAAATAAACCACCGAGAGAACAACCCATTAAAACCCGGTCATCAGATACCCGATAGTTCTTTTTCATAAATGGGAATATCTCACTTTTCATTACCTCAAGAAATTTATCCGCTCCCCCACTTTGCAACAGCCTTTCTTCTTTTGTGGGAGTATAGTCCCTTGCCCGTAAACTATCCGGATTGGGATCAACTCCTCCCCATGTAATTCCAACTATGATTAATTCAGGGATAAAGCCATCATAATAATGCTGGCCATAAATAGATTTTACCAAAGGGAAATCCCATTGCGAATCCATAAGGTAAACGACCGTATAATTTTTCTTCTTTTCCTTATATCCACCGGGTAAAAGAATTTGTAATTCATACTCCTGGCCGGGGACTATTTGTGAAGTGATCTTCCTTGTTTCAGAACCTGGTATTATGACAGGTGGATATTGAGCCTTTGCATGAGGACTCAGTAAGCATATAATTATCGATATGAAAAGACATCTTTTCATTATTCATTTTTTAAAGCCAACTCGAGGGCCTTTGTAGTGGTATAGTATTTAGCTATCATATTCGGCACTTCCCAAGCTGGGATATTTTTATTTTTTAAATAACCAAGGAATTTTTCCGTTACCCGGGCAAAATGTGCCTCATGACCTTCAATATATTTTTCAGGGATGATCACTTTCATCATTTTTCCGACTGATGTTAATTCTAACCCGGGATATTTGTCTCTGAGTTTTGTGAATGCAGTAGTAAGCATTAGTTTATACCCTGGGTCGGCACTAACCGGATCTATATATAATACGGGTTTGTAATTTTCCTCCTGACCCTGACGAATTACCAGGTTTGCTTTAGTACCTCGCATAATGGAATAATGTGTATCCCCGGTTCCTTCAGGGGCTTTGTATCTCCATGTCACAGATGTTTTGGCGTATACATTATTGATGGTATAATTGATCTCGCCGTTGCAAAAAATATGTAGAATAGTATCGTTTGAAATGTTATTATCCAGGTATAAAGGAAATTTTTCAAGCTTGGTTATAGCCTGGAATGCGGATAGCCCTATATCTGTTGTCCATCTTTTTGCCGAGTTGATCTTAATATTATTAGTATCAATGATCTTTTCTGGAAAGGCTTCCCATTGTACCAGGTCAACCAGGTGTGTCATTACATCAACAATGCCTTCTCCCTGCTGTGATGCATCAAGAAACCAGGCCGGCCGGGTCAAAACATTACCCGATACATATTTATATAAATGATGAACACTTTCTTTTGTAATGGCAGGGTTGTCAATACTACCTTTTTCTAAAGTCCCGAATATTTCCGGGATCATTGATAATTCCTTTTGCAGTTGCGTAGTGATCTCGTACCGTTCTGTCATGATATCATACAACAGGAGATCATTCTTCTTTGCTACTGCAAAAGCCTCTTTCAGTTTTTCAAAGCCTTTGCTGTTAATGACCATTGGCTTATCAGCAAAAACATTAAAACCATTCTGTAAGGAGCTTACTATATATTCAGATTTCTTTTTATTATTCCCGGACAGCACCACTACATTTCCCTTTTTTTCAGCGATCATCTTTTCAAAGAAATCTTCACCGCTATAAATTTTTTCGTCCCAATGAGTAGGATCCTCTGCTCTGGCATTATATCCATTAATTCTGTCGAGGTGGTATTTTAGGTCATTCCCTGCCGGAGCATACACATAAACTGTACTGTCCACATCCGGATACATAGATTTTTGTACCAGAGCGGCATGAAAATGACCAGGGTCCAATGTTACTAATTGAACTGGCTTCTTTGTTATTTCATTTCCGCTGTTACATGCTATGCAAGCGGATAGTAGAAAAAAAGATATTTTTTCTTTTTTGATCATATTCAATAATGTGCTTATTCAAACTGAAAAGCGAAATACATACATGGTTCTTTCCCGATGTTCCTGATCGCATGGGGAACATTGGAGCCTAAATAATATAAAGCTCCTTCGGAACCCTGTTTGAATCCTTTATCAATTTGCATTTCAGTATTTCCTTCAATCATTAATACAATTTCTTCAGCCCGGTGGGTATGGGGCTCATGGCTTTTAATACCCGGGTTTAAAGTGGTGACATGCATCTCCAGTCTTTTGCCCATGGCGGTGGGTCTTTCAAAATAATTCCGGATACCCCCCTTGTCATGTGGCTTGAATTCGATCTGACTGAAATCTTTTACAAATGAGCCACCGGCATTTTTGCCCCGCTCAGTATTCACAGGCATCTTGCTTTTGTATTGCAGATGGTAATATTCACAGTCATCTGCCTGCAGGTTTACAACAGAGGCTGACTCACCCGGCAATAATACAATCACACTTCCCGAAACAAGATGATAATTAGTTTTATCCAGGTTAATATCCAGCACACCTTTTTTTACAATAATGATCTGTTCTTCATTTTGGGGAACTTTGATCTTATTTTCTTTTTTTGATGTAGCCAGAATATTGCCTGATACTTTCATCCACTGCATATCATGCGTCTTTCCTTCAAACAAAACAGCTGATTTAGTATTTCTTTTGGCTTTTTTAACAGGTTGTTGCCAATAGTATACACCTGACAAAACAGAATCAGTTTGTGCAGCTGAAAAAACGGAAATGAATACCAATATGGTTATAATGCTTAATCGCATAGCTATTTTTTAAAAATCATATTTCTTTCTTCGTGGTCTTGACAGCATGGCTGTTGCTTCTTTATCATTATTGCTGAACATCTCTTTTTCAGGATCCCAGCTGATCTTTCTTTTTAGCTTCATAGCAATATGATGCAGCAGACATGCACTGCAGGAACGATGCCCAATTTCAATAGGGGCAACTGGTTCTTTTCTTGTCTTGATACAATCAAGCCAGTTTGCATGCTGATCGGGACTTTCATATAAATGAATTTCATTTGCCCCTATAACAGATTGTAGTATTTTAGGATTACTTGCATCAATTGGTTTTACACCTGAATTGTCGGCCACCGGATCTGTATCCGTTACTTTATAATTTCCTCTTGTTACCCATATCCATCCTTCGGTTCCAATAAACTTAACACCATTGGTTAGTTCATTGGATACGATCATGCGTACCCCGTTTGCATACATTGCTTCTGTTCTGAAGATCCCATGAACATCCCAAAGTCCTTTGTAGGCAGGATCATCAGTAGGGAAGGAAGCGCTACCCCAAATTTCTATCGGTCCTGAATATTCAGTTCCCATTCCCCAATGGGCTGTATCAATATGATGGGCGCCCCAACCTGTGATCATCCCTGCGCCAAATTGTTCACAGCGCAGCCAACCGGGGCGACTTGTAACGCCTTTCATAGAAGAATCATGTGAATGTACCCTGTCTTCCGTATAAAATACCTCTGGTGTGGCGCCTAACCATGCGTCATAATTCAGGTTTGATGGAATATCCATTTTAACCGGATTGCCACCACCCGGATCTCCGGGCAGACCCACCTCAATAGTTTTTATCTCACCGATGCGGCCGTTGCGTACCAGCTCACATGCTTTTTTGAATTGTGGCCAGGGACTTATGGATCTTTGTTGACTACCCATTTGTAAAATGCGGCCTGTTCTTTTGACAGCGTTACTTAATATCCTTCCTTCTTCAATGGTCAGTGAAGCTGGTTTTTGGAGATAAACATCTTTACCTGCATTCACTGCATGAACTCCCACAATTGCATGCTGATGATCCGGTAAACTGATATGGACTGCATCAATATCCTTATTTTGTAATAACTCCTTATAGTCGTAGTAAACTTTAATGTCCCAATCACCTTTTAGTCCTCCGTTAAATTGTGACATTCTTTGATAATTGTTCTTTACTGCAGCAGGTCCTGCGTCGGCCCTGTTCTTATCAACATCACAAACAGCAATGATCCTGGCACCGGCATACCTTGCTACACCTGTCATATCATGTGTTACAGAAATTCTTCCGCAACCTATGGAGGCAACATTGATACGGTTGCTGGGTGCATTTTTGCCAAACACACTTGCAGGAACGATAGATGGAATATTTAAAGCCAGCGTAGTTCCTATCGCAGCCTTTCCTGTATTGTTTAAAAAATCACGGCGGCTGACGTTTGTTGGCTTATTGTTATGGTTATTTTTCTTTTTCATATTATTTGATTCTGATAGTTCTGGTTATAACATTGCTGGTTGTTTTATGATTAACACCGGGTTGTCCGCCCCCGATACTGACATTTATTGTTCCTTTTGGCTGATTGATAGTTCCAGCTTCGGAAACCAATGAAAGATCTTCCGGAGATAGTCTAAAAGAGATCTTTTTGCTTTCACCCGCTTTCAGGCTGATACGTTGAAAACCTTTCAAAGCTTTTAATGGTGCTTTCCCGTTTATATTATTATGATGAACGTAAAGCTGAACAACTTCTTCGCCATCCATCTTACCGCTATTTGTTACTACAGCAGATATTGTAATATTCTTGTTTCGCTTTGATTTTTTTACCGAGCTGATATCAGTGTAATTAAATGTTGTATAGCTTAACCCATAACCGAACGGATATAATGCATCACCATTGAAATAACGGTAAGTCCGGTTAGTCATATCATAGTTGCTGAATGATGGGAGATCATTGTCGCTTTTATAAAAAGTAACAGGCAAGCGTCCGCCCGGATTATAATCACCGAATAAAACATCTGCAAAAGCGGTGCCTGCACTTTGGCCGCCATACCAGATATTGACAATGGCGGGAATATTTTCTTCTTCCCATGGAATAGCAATGGCACTACCGGTCATCATTGCAAATACAACAGGCTTGCCGGTTGATCGTAATGCTTTTAAAAGATCGGTTTGCACAGCAGGCAGCATGATGCTTGTTCTGTCACCTCCACTAAAACCGGGAACTGTTACAGGCATTTCTTCACCTTCCAACTGGGGAGAGATACCTCCGGCAAATACGATCACATCTGCATCTTTTATACGAGCCGCCAGGGCTTTAAAATCAGTTTTTTGAAAATTACCTGTGCGTAATGCAACATTAGCTTTGCCTTCTCCCTGCCAGTATTCAAGCACTAATTTATACACAGAATCTTTTTTGGCAGTAAGCTGATATGTTTTGGCCCCCCATCGGTTACGGAGCCATGCATTGATCACTTCTTTTCCATTTATAAAGAAACGGTAACCATCATCTGCTTCTACTTCGAATGTGATCGTCCCGTTCTTCCCGGAGGAAAAATTTGTTGTATATCTCGCAGAAAAATTATTGGCCGGTATACCATCAAAGACTATCTCACCTTCCTGCCAGAAGTGATCAATATTCTTTTCTGTTATTGTTATGGCTGGTTCATCCTGCAATTGCCGGTTCTTAAAATATTCGGCTTTGAAACCAGGTTTGCCTTCCCAGCTGTATGATCTTGTCAGGTCATCATATACCAGTAATGTATCATTGGTGAAATTGATAGCCTTTTCATAATGTATCTCAACACTATTACCCAGTTTCTCTTTTAGCCCCTCAAGCAGGTTAACTGTTTTGGATGGGACGCCATTGTAATTTCCAAGGATTGCAATACTGTTATCGGCATTGGGCCCTACAACAGCGATTTTTCTAATGTTCTTCTTAATCGGGAGGGTACTGTTCTCATTTTTCAGAAGAACAATACTCTGTTGTGCCATTTTTAATGCATGTGCTTTGTGTTCCGTTGATTCCAGATCAGAAGAATTGGCTTTTGCATATTTTACCATTGATGGCGGATCAAACATGCCCAGCTTATAACGGATAGTAAAGAGTCTTTTGAGTGAGATATCCAGTTGTTCTTCTTTTACAAGCCCTGTTTTAACCGCTTCTACAAGAGTTTTGTAAACGGTTTGCCCGCATTCAACATCTGTTCCATGTATCACAGCGTCAACTGCAGAAGTGGTTGCGTCTTTATGGGTTTTATGATATCTGAAAAAATCATCAACAGCCCAGCAGTCACTGGTAACATAGCCAGTGAAATTCCATTGCCTGCGAAGAATATCATTCATTAAAAGATCGTTGGCACAACAGGGCTGTGTATTCACGGCATTGTAGGCGCACATTACGCCTGCAACATCTGCTTTTGTGATCAACTCTTTAAATGCAGGGAGGTAAGTGTCCCAGAGATCGTATGATGATGGATCGAAATTATCGGAGTGTCTTGAAGGTTCTGGTCCGCTATGCACAGCAAAATGCTTGGCACAGGCAGCAGCTTTCATATACTTCGGATCATCACCCTGTAACCCTCTTACAAATGCGGCTCCAAGTTTTGCAGTTAAAAAAGGATCTTCTCCGTAGGTCTCCTGCCCACGGCCCCAGCGGGGGTCTCGGAAAATATTGATATTCGGGGTCCAGTAGGTAAGTCCCACATAACGGTTTCCGGTACTGTTCTTTTCAATAGCGATATTATGGATAGCCCTTCCTTCGGTTGCTGAATAGTCGGCCATTTTTTTCAAGGAATTTGTATCCCATGTAGCGGCCATTCCTATTGCCTGCGGGTAGGAGGTAACATTGTATGGTGTTCTTGCAACCCCATGCAACACTTCGTTCCACCAATCATAAGCAGGAATACCAAGGCGTGGAATAGCAGGTGTGGCATTTAACATCTGGGCCACTTTTTCCTCCAGGGTTAACCTGCTGACAACATCATTTACTCTTAGTTCAATAGCAAGGTTGGGATTCCACATCGGGTAGGATCTATAATCCTGCCCAACTGCCCGGATTACAATAAATAGTAAAACAGCTGAAAATAATTTTTTCATACTATATTATTTTTATACGGATAGCGGATGTTATTTAATCTGTTTTTCTCTGGCTTTTGTTAGTATATACTTCTGAATATTTATTATATCTTCTTTGTTTAGTTTATTGCCAAACTTTGGCATCCCAAGGGATAGATAGGCACCTTCCTTTACCACTTGAAATAAAATACTGCTGTCAGTAACAATTCTTGAATAAGCAAGATCGGGAGCCAGACCACCACCACCTTCATTTACCACATGGCAAGTGCCACAGTATTTCCAGAATAGTGTCTCTCCCTGGGCAACTTCTTTAGCAGTAGCTGAAAAAGTTGTTGTGGGTATTTCAGTATTAGACGATTGGTTAAACGCAGGCATCGGGCTATTGCCATTTAGTACAAAAGTGAAAATGCGTCCGCTTTGCAATGGGGCAAATTTCTTTTTCATTCCATAACCGCCGCCCCATCCCACAGGTATTGAAATATACTGTTTACCGTCAAGCATATAACTAATGGGGGGTGCAATGATGCCGCCACCCAGGTTCTGTTGCCATAGAATTTTTCCATTGCTTCCATCATAGCAAATGAAATCTCCCTGGGCAGTTCCCTGGAAAACAAGATCACTGGCTGTTGCCAGTACTCCACCATTCCAATCTGCTTCTTGTGAAACTCTCCACACTTCTTTTCGCTGGACCGGATTCCAGGCAATTAACATTCCTCTCGGAAAACTTTTGGTTGCTGTATCATGTCGGGTCGGGTTTCTCGGATCAGTTCCTATTGCAAGGTTCCAGCCATTCCCTGTACCAAAACCAGTTTGATTATATTTCCAGGATGTATCGTGTCCGTAGTTAGATACATTTTCCCTGGCAGGGATGTAAACTAAATTCAATTTTGGATTAAAGGCCATCGGGTGCCAGTTATGTCCACCATTATAATTAGGAGATATATCAGTATTTACAGTTTCATAATGAACTCCCGGCTCTTCAATTGGTCTGCCAGAGATTGAATCAATTCTTTTAGCCCAGTTAGTATAAACAAATGGATCACCGCTGATAAACTTTCCGTTTGTTCTGTCCAGCACATAAAAGAAACCGTTTTTGGGTGCCTGCATCAGCACTTTTCTTTTTTGCCCGTTCATTTCTAAATCGGCCAGTATGATATGTTGTGCAGCTGTAAAATCCCAGCTATCACCCGGTGTTGTCTGGTAATACCAAATTAATTCTCCGTTGGAAGGATTGATAGCTAAAATAGAAGAGAGGTATAAGTTGTCGCCTTCTCCATTGCTTCTGTATTGACGGTCCCAGGGAGAGCCATTGCCGGTTCCAACATAAAGTAATTTTAATTCGGGATCATATGCCATAGCGTCCCATGCAGTTCCGCCACCTCCATATTTCCACCATTCACCACTCCATGTTTTAGCAGCGGCTTTCATTGCCTTATTTTCAAATGATTTTGAAGGATCACCGGGAACGGTATAAAATCGCCAGAGCTGGTTACCATTTTCTGGATCATATGCAGTGATATAGCCACGGACACCAAACTCTGCACCGCCATTACCAATGATCACTTTTCCATCTACAATACGAGGTGCGCCGGTTATTGAGTATGGCTTGGTACTGTCAACCGTCATGGTTTCCCATTTCAACTTTCCTGTTTTTGCATCAACGGAAATTAATCTTCCATCTAAAGTGCCGGAAAATATTCTTCCTTTATATAATGCCACACCCCGGTTTACAATGTCGCAGCATAAACGTTCTGCCTGCTGTTTAGGAACCTGTGGATCGTATGTCCATATAATTTTTCCATTAGATGCATCTATCGCATAAACGATGCTCCATACACCCGTTACATACATAACACCATCTGCAATTAATGGGGTAGCTTCTAATCCTCTTTTTGACTTAAGATTGGTAGACCAGGCTAGTCCAAGTGTTGTTACGTTTTCTTTATTGATCTGTGTGAGCAAGCTATATCGATCTTCCGAATAATTGAGTCCATGTGTTAACCATTCACCGGAATGATTTTCTGCATCAGCTAAAATTTGGTCATCTGCATCAATCGATTTTTTGGATGAGCAGGAGATCAATAAAAAGCATAGAGATACCTTTAAAAGATATTTTACTGTTGAATATGTTTGACGTTCAATGATCATTACTATTTTTTATATACGTCATCATCATTACTGATCTCAAGCCAGTCATATACAGCTTTATTATCAGAAGACACTCCATCTGAAGTGGCATACATTCCATATAAAGTGCCTACAAAACCTCCGGCTCCTTTTGTGCTTAAGTATTTTCCATCTGCATCAGCAAACAGCAATTGCCATTTATTTTCCTGCGTAGCATAATAGAAGGAATATTTGTCATTATTAGCTACTATTTTTAAATACAGGTCCTTATTCTTCTTTATAGTAATCTTTTTGCTGGCGATTACACTGCTATCCTTGAAAAGTTCGATAACGGATTTGCCATTTTTTACAGATTGCGCCAAATAATAGAAATGTGTTTCGTTTTGCATTGCGATCAAACCTGCTTTTTCATTAGGTGATTTTGGAGAAAACTTCAAAGCAGTGGCGGCATGTCCTTTTAAGTGTGGCTGAGAAAAGCCAACAAAAGATGGATTAGAACGTCCGGCAACTGTTTCTTTTCTTAACTGAATAACCAGTGTTCCTTTGTTTTCTGATAAACTATACCAGCTATCTTTTACTGTTCTTAAAAAACGATAACGAAGATTTAGTTTATCACCATCGAAATCATCTTTAAAAGTATAGTTGCCGTTAAAAGGTTGTAATGACGTATTCTTTGTGGCGTTGATAGGGTATTGATATTTTACTTCGTCACCTCCTAAGTCAAATACCGGCCATCCGTCTGTAGTCCATTTAACAGGTGCCATAAAGGTTTCTCTTCCTGTATTATAAAAATCACCTTCATAGGGTCTGCATCCCAGGAAAACTCCCCACCAGTTACCTTCATTATCCTCTACCAGGTCAGCATGGCCTGTAGTAGTAATAGGATCTGGTCTCGATGGATCCAAATGCATTTGCGTAAGAATAGGATTTTTTTCATAGGGCCAGTACGGGCCGTACACATTCTTGCTTCTAAAAACTACTTCAGTATGATTATAACCGGTACCGCCCTGTGCACACATTAAATAATACCAGTCATTTATCTTATAAATATGCGGGCCTTCGATCCAAACTGGTTTTTTAGTAACATCTGTCCCACCATTGACCAATAATATTTGCTCGCCTTTTATTTTCAAATTTTCTGCATCAAACTGGTACATACGGATCGTTCTATGGCCGCCCCACATCGTTTCATTATTCGGAGGAATACTGTTGTAGATTATATATGCTTTATCATTGTCATCAAAAAATAATGAAGGGTCGATACCGTTTACTTCCGGAAGAGCAACCGGGTTGCTCCAGGGGCCTTTAGGGTCTTTGGCAGTAACAACAAAATTGCCGATGCCGCTTACATTGGTGCAAACAATATAGAAAGTGCCTTTGTGATACGAAATGGCCGGGGCAAATAACCCCCTGGACACTCCGGCATTGCGACCTTCCAGCGGCAATTGTTCCGGACGATCCAATGCATAACCGATCAATTCCCAGTTCAATAGGTCTTTACTGTGGAAAAGCGGTAACCCCGGATAATGTGCAAAGGATGAGTTGACGATATAGTAATCGTTTCCAGCCTTGCATATTGATGGATCAGGATAATATCCCGCAAGTATGGGGTTGGTAAATGACTGACTTGTTCCCTGCAGAAAAAGCAGGCATCCATAAATTAATATGACAATTTTTTTCATGTTATATATACCTCTGATTATTTATACGGGTCGATCGTTATTATTTTTCCATTTTCATCATGAATCAACTCAGTAACCTTTATGCTCCGAAGATGTGTAACACCTTTACTTAAACTGCTGTCATGATAGAACAGATACCATTTGTTATCAAATTCAACAATAGAGTGATGCGATGTCCAGCCAACGACAGGATTTAAAATTCTTCCTCCATAGGTAAAAGGGCCATACGGATTATCTCCTGTTGCATAACACAGGTAATGAGTGTCTCCGGTAGAGTAGGAGAAGTAATATTTTCCCTTGTATTTATGCATCCAGGATGCTTCAAAAAATCTTCTTTCTGTATCACCCTGGAGAAGCGGATTCCCATTTTCATCTATGATCAGCAAGTCTTTCGGCGTTTCAGCAAATTCGAGCAGGTCATCTGTCAGTTTAGCCACTTTTGGACATAAGGATGGTTCATTGTCATTTGGTAAATGGGCAACCGGACTTTCTGGTTGATCTGCATTGAAGCTATTTGTTCTCCATCGCTGTAGCTGACCACCCCAGATGCCACCGAAATACATATAATAGCTTCCGTCATTCCCGCCGTTGTCGGGACAGGCATCCTTGAAGACAGCAGGATCAATAGAGAAACTCTCTTTTATAGCTTCCGGCTGCGGCACAAAAGGGCCGGAAGGCGAATCGCTAACTGCTACTCCGATCCGAAAAATTCCACTGTGATCTTTTGCCGGGAAGAATAAATAATACTTTCCATCTTTTTCAGCAGCATCGGGAGCCCACATTTGTTTTTCTGCCCACAACACATCTTTTACATGTAATGCAAGGCCATTGTCAACGGCTTTACCTCCGGCGGAATCCATTGAAATTACATGATAGTCTTCCATAGCAAAATGACTCCCAAGGTCGTCAAAAGCATCGCCGGCATCAATATCATGCGAAGGATATATATAGATCTTTCCATTAAACACATGTGCAGATGGGTCTGCTGTATAAATATGTGTAACTAAAGGCTGGGAAATAGCTTTTTCATTCAGCTCATCAAAATCAATATGGTCAATCGGATCTTCTGGCATAAGGCATCCTCAAGCCCTCCGAAGGAGGGGTTTATTTTAACTAATGAATAATATGGTTTAAAAATTTATACATACAGTTATACTGCTTGTCTTCTTGCTTTTAATTCGCTTTCTATCTGTACTTCTTTTGATTTATTTATTTCATAGAAGAATAGTAAAGCAGCGCCTATTAAAAAAGGTATTGCCGGGTAAATACTCACCAGCATTTTGGTACCATGAATGGCTGTTTCGGTTTGTGTTGATTCGCTATTAGGCTGGTAATTATAGTTGCCTAAAATCTTGGTCAGCAATGCACCACCGATTGATAAACCCCCTTTCAATCCCACCATCATGGCAGAAAATATAATGGCTGTAGCCCGTCGATTATTTTTCCATTCACTGAAATCGGCCACATCAGCGATCATTGCCCATAGCAATGGGATGGTGATGCCATAGAAAAATCCATGAAGAATTTGTGATATAAATATCAGGCCTACTGATTCAGGCTTAAAAAAGTAAAATGCAAGAATGAACAATGTGGAAATAAACAGGGCAATGCCAAACACATCTCTTTTACCAAATTTATCAGCCAATGGCTTTGACAAGGTAATGCCCACAATCATAAAAATGATTCCGCCTGCATTAAATAAGCCTAAACCTGCGGCTGCAGGATCTTTACCAAAAAAGTTCATTCCAATATTATCAAGCGCATTGGTAACAGGTGTAATAAAGTCTGCCAGCTTTTGGTTATTAACATAGTTTTTGAAATAGTACACATAACCACCGCCTTTCATAGCAAGGGTGATAAAAACCAATGTGGTAAGCACCAACATAATGAGCCAGGGTCTGTTTCTTGAAAGGTCTTTCAGGTCTTCACCTAATGTTGATTTCTGATCTGGCTTGGGAACAATCCTTTCTTTAGTGGTGAAAAATGTAGTTAATAACATTGCTGTTCCGATCAGCGCCAGCCATATCATCAATTTACTGATGCCTTCTGCCTTGTTGCCATTACCTACAGCTTCAATAATGGGCAACATAAATACCTGGACAAAAAACTGGGCAAACATAACAGCAACAAAACGATAGGCGGACATGCTGTTTCTTTCTTTCATGTCACCGGTAATAACACCACTCAATGCACCATATGGTAAATTATTAGCTGCGTAAAGAAATAGTAATAAAGTGTATGTGATGATCGCATAAGGAACACTGGCTTCACCTCCAAATTTTGAAAAGGCTAAAACAGAAGCAATACCAAGTGGTACCGCTGTCCATAAAATCCATGGACGAAACTTTCCCCATTTTGTATTAGTTCTATCAGCTAATGCGCCAATGATTGGATTAAAGCCAAATGCCGCTACCATACCGACGGAGAACATAATGGCAGAAGCTTTGCCGGGACTTAATCCATAAATATCGGTATAGTAATAGGCCAGGTAAGTTACGAGAGTTTGGAAGATCAGATTGGCTGCAAGATCTCCAAGGCTGTAACCTATTTTTTCCCTGACAGATAATTTTTGAGAGGTTGTATTCATATTATGAATTGACGGGTTGACAATTGGTTTTAAAACGACTTTTTCTCTGTAGGGTTAAAATTCTTTTTTGCCTCGATCACTTTAAAAAAGGCAGGCTTGGGTTTGTATTCACGGTCGAACAACAAAGGATAATTTGTCCTTCCTCTTACAGGCCATCCATTCAACCAGCTTTGTCCGTCATTTACTCCCCAGAAAGTAACCCTGCTGATCTTATCCTTATGCTTCAGGAAAAGTTTAAAAAGATTCTCATAATCCTGCGCCAGTTGCTGCTGTACACTATCCGGCAACCCATTTACATAAGGATTCAATGATGGATTAGAAGCTACCCGTTGATTTATATCGGCTCCTGAAAAATTTCTGGGCAATACTTCTATATCCAGTTCTGTGAACATTACTTTTAGCCCAAGTGCTGAATATTCAAGAATGCTTTTTTCAATATCATCAAACGGAACCTTGCCAACATGCCAATGCCCCTGTATACCCACTCCATCAATTCTTACGCCGGCTTCCTGAATTTTTTTAACTAACCGGATACAACCGGCTCTTTTTTGAGGTTGTTCGTTATTGTAATCATTATAGTATAATTCTGTATTTGGAGAAGCTTCCTGGGTAAGACGGAATGCTTCCGTTACAAAATCATCTCCAAGTTTATCCAGGAAAATTGATTTTCTCATGGTGCCATCTTCATTCAATGCTTCGTTTACTACATCCCAGGAAAAAACTTTTCCGCTATAACGGCCCGCAACTGTTTTTATATGATCTGTAAAGAATTGTTTGACAGAATCTGCATCTTTGATACCATACATAAAGCGGGGCAACTGGCTATGCCAGATAAGCGTATGCCCGTTGATAAGTATATTATTCTTTTTCCCATAGTCTATCATTTTATCGGCCAGGTCAAAATCATAACGACTCCATTCAGGATGAATGATCTGTGCTTTCATGATGTTCTCCGGAGTAGCTGCATTGAATTGTTGGGGAACAAGGACGGCGGCACCGGCATCCTTTTCTTCGATCTGTGGGGTGTTCAATGCAGTGCCAATAAGGAAATCATTTTTAAAAACTTCTTTGAGAGAAGGTGTTTCCTCTTTTTTTGATGTAGCCTTCTGGCTGTTACTGCAACCTACCAGTAAAGTGATAAATGTGATGACAAACAATAATGATCTTAATCTATTTACCATTATTCTTATTTTTTATTTTATTGAATAAATTGTTTCGGGCGGACCCAGGTAACTTGGGTTTACTCCGCCAAAATCGAGAACTAATTTTTGAAGTACAATTCCCGGATCGATCATCCAGTATTTTAAAGTATGTTTTCCTGCTTTGTGGATATTGTGGGCCGAGTTTTTGATAATTATATTATTGGCAACCCAGTTATACATAATACCGCCTTCATTCCCTTTGCTTTCCCTGTTGATACTGATAATCTGCGGGGTTTCATCGTCTACAGATATAGCATATTGCAATCCATCGTCTGTGTCATGAAAGTTATAGGTAGGGGAGAAGTAAGCGTTGACCTTAAAACTATCAACACTGTAGGTATAAAACTCATATTCTACATGCGGCGAAGTATTGCTTATCGATTGTTCTTTTGCAATTACAGGAAATGTGGTGATCGATGAGCCGGTTCTTCCATGGTCAGACAATACCTGCCATTTTATTCCATTGCTGTTCACTGCTTTTGTAAAATGATCAGCATTGATCGACACATAATTGTTTGTCTCGTAAAACAAATTGTAGCTGGTCTTTTCGGGATGTTCGGCTATAGGAATTGCTTCATCCAATATTGTAATCGGTTGTATAGAATCTGCAGGCACATATTTTACTTCAGGCATTGTTTGCATTCGGGGTTCCTGCCATGAACGGTAACCAATATGCTTCTGATCCATCATGTGGTTCCACTTGCCATTCTTTAACTGGTGATATTCATTAGTGATCAAAGAGTCCTTTTCAAACAGTTCTTTTACTTTATCAGCAGAAGTATTTGTTTCTTCCCACTTATTTTTAAAGGCTTCCTTATTTAATGCGACATAATAATACATCTCATTAAGATTAGCACAAGCCTTTACCGGATGTAAAACAAGCTGAAAAAATGCATCCTTATATTCTGCAGGCAGTTGGCTATTGATCTCTTCGGCTTTTTTTAAGGCATCATTATATTCTGTAACTACTGACTCCCATTCTCCGTAATAAAAGCTGTAGGTATTTTCATTCAGCATTTCAGGCTTTTTTCTGCCGTTAATCTTTGTATAGGTAGCCAGTATTGAAGCGATCTCTTTTGCATATTTATTCCCAAATAAGTCTGCCGCCCATTTTTCTGTATAAGCCTGCAGATCGTTGGCACCGATCTTTTCAGGGTTCCATGCATAATCAAACCAAAATGAGATCGGGAATTCCATTGGTTTCAGATCGCCTACGTTTACGATCCAGATATCTCTAACATTATATTCATAGGCGAGATGCATCTGTTCCCATATCCGTGGGAGCGGATTTGTATTGAGCCATTTATAATTTCTTGGGCCGCCTACATAATCAAAATGATAATAGATGCCATAACCACCCCTCCTGGGTTTTGCATCTGCTTTTGGCAGCTTACGGATATTTCCCCAATTGTCATCACAGAGTAGTAGTGTTACATCATCAGGCACTCTCATGCCTTTATCATAATAATCCTGCACTTCTTTATACAATGCCCATAACTGTGGTGTTTTATCAGCCGGTTTTCCTGTTACTTCTGTAATGATCTCCCGCTGGTCTTTCACTATCCGTTCCAGCAGATCAGTTGCTGTTTCACGACTCATGGGCATATCCCCATCTCCCCGCATACCAACTGTAAGGATGCTTTCGTGGGTTCCCATATTTTCAATGCCTTTCTTCCAGAAATCTTTTAATACCTCTTCATTAACGTTGTAATCCCATTTGCCTTTGCCATATCTTTTCCATTCTTGTTGTGCTCTTAGCATAGGCTCATGGTGAGAAGTTCCCATGACTATGCCATATTTATCTGCTAATACGGGATTTAAAGTGTCATCATCATTGAATGCATTACCCCACATAGCAGGCCAGAGATAATTGCCTTTTAACCGGAGTATGAGTTCAAATACTTTTTCATAAAACTGGTGATTTAACCCTCCGAATTTTTCCCTTGCCCATCCTGTAAGGGCAGGTGCTTCATCATTCAGGAATATTCCCCGGTATTTTATTTTAGGCGCATCGATGATATCTGTTTTCAGATCAATAAAAAGATCACTTTTCTTTATTACCGGCACATCAGCCCACCAATACCAGGGCGAAACACCGATCTGTTTACTCAGTTCAAAAACGCCATAAGCAACTCCTCGTCTGTCACTACCTGTGATGATCAATGCATGGTCAATATTTTTATATGGTGAGGTTATTGATTTAACATAGCTGGCTTCCCAGGTATTAGTGAGTTTATCTGTAACAATCTTCTTTTTTTTGTTTAATTGTTTTAGCAGGTCTGAATGGCTTATCGTTCCTATGATAATTACATTTCCCTTTACATTTTCAATAGAGTTTAGCAAGGGGATCTTTTTACCGGTTACAGCTTCGATGTCTTTTTGCAATAAGCCGGCAGCGATCATTACTAATTCAGGGTTACTTTTTTCAACTATAATAGATGCATTACTAATAGAGAATGAATTGGGAGATCCTGTAACTATCTGTGCTCTTACAACAAAGACGCAGAATAAAACTGTTAGTAAAGAAAATATCTTCTTACTCACTATTTATATTTTACAATTATTAAAATCCGATACTATTCCCACCATCAATAGGTAGCACAACACCTGTTACATATTTTGCGGCATCACTGGCCAGGTACATAGCGGCGTTGCCAATATCTTCAGGTTGGCCCATAATGCCCATCGGTGTACGTCCAAAAACCTTTGCCTTACGTTCCGGGTCACTGTCCAGTGCTTTAGCTGTCATGTCGCTATAAATAAACCCGGGTGCAATGGCATTTACCCTGATACCTTTTGGTGATAATTCCACAGCCATGGCTCTTGTCATTCCATCAATAGCTGTTTTGCTGGCTGAGTAAGCGATCACTTTTGGTAATCCATATTGTGCAGCCATGGAACTGATATTAATGATAGAGCCGGAACCTCTTTCAAGCATATTTTTTACAACCTCTCTGCTTAATGCAAAAACAGCACAAACATTGGTGGTGATGATGCGCTGAAATTCTTCATCAGTCACCTCCGTAAAATCTTTTTTCTGATTAATCCCGGCATTATTCACCAATATGTCTATTTGTCCAAACTCTTTGATTATTTCGCTAACAAAAGAAGGCAAGGAGGGAAGATCACTTACATCGCATGCTTTGAAATGACAAAGTGGACCTAACTCATTTTTAGCTTTGGAAAGTTTTTCACTATCTCTTCCTATGATAATGGTCTCAATGCCATTTTCAACAAATTTTTGTGTGATAGCATATCCTAATCCTGAACCTCCACCCGTAACTAAAGCCACCTTTTTTGAAGTACTCATATTAATAAAAACATTATATACAGCGGATGCTGTATTGATGAAAAATATTAGACGGTTTTTCGAATATTTTCTTTTATTGTTTTCTCAGTTTCCTGGTGCAAAACGAAAGCGAAGGCTTTTGTAATAATCCAGCGACTGATCAGGTGGGTCGTAATTATCGGGAATGGGTTTGTTGGAGAAAGTCTGAAAATATAACAAGCATGCATTTCTCCACCATTTGGCGTCTTTATATTGGATATTGAGAAGCATATTTACTTCTTTGAATCTTTGTTCATCAATTTTTGACTTCAGGCTTTGCCACATTTTCTTCATCCATAATACACTATCGGCTCCGCTATAATACCTGAAGCAAAGTTCATCCCATAATGTTCTGCCACTTTTCATTTTATGATCCCATGGTACATGATGGAACCAAAGCAAAAATTTTTCATCACAGGTATTCAGGTCTTCCCACTGTTTTCTTGCTCCGGGAAAATATTGTGCAAGTGCATTACTGCCGGTCGCTGTTCTGTCAAATCCGATCCCAATACTATCTGCTTTATGATAATAAACCGGGTTCCATTCCGGCCTGTTGAGATAACTTACCCAGGGTGCCGGGCCATAATGATGACCGGTTCCCATGATATGATGCAACCCCAGCGGATTCATATAGTCAACAAGAATTTCCCTGCTTCGAAGCATTATTTGCTTACAGGTATTTACCAGCTCCTTATCATTTGAATAGGTCATCCGTAGCCATTCGTCTGCGATCTGTTCACTACTTATGTCATGATCCCATGCCAGCCTGCCAAGTGCAAACCAGTTGGCTTGTGCAAAAGGATGCCCACACCAATTGATATCATTGCCAATATTTGATACACCTGCAATGCCGCTGATATCATGACCTTCAAGACTGCCATCAATTACTTTGGCAACTGTACTTCCTTTCCCCTTTGCATATGTATCGCTTTCGAGTACTTCTTTGAATAAAGGAGCCAGGAAAACAAGGTGTGTGCCTTGCCCCAGGTATTCCTGGGTAACCTGGAATTCCATCATCAAAGGTGTTTTTGGCATAGCGCCAAACATAGGATGAAATGGCTCCCTCGGCATAAAATCGATCGCCCCGTTTTTTACCTGTACCAATACATTATTCTTGAATTTGCCATCCAGCGACACAAAGTCATCAAATGCCTGTTTGTGTCTGTCAACCGGATTTTCTGCTGTGTAAACAAAAGCTCTCCATATCACTATGCCTTTATAAGGGGCTACTGCATCAGCCAGCATATTAGCGCCATCGGCATGAGTTCGTTTATAATCCTGAGGTCCCGGTTGTCCCTCACTGTTAGCTTTAACCAGGAAGCCTCCGAAATCAGGTATATAAGAGTAAATTTCTTTTGCTTTGTTGTTCCACCAGCTTTGTACATCTTCATTCAGTAGGTCAGCAGTTTTTAATCCGCCGATTTCTATCGGGGCGCTGAACCTGGCCGTAAGAAATACTTTTATCCCGTATGGTCTGAAAATATCTGCAAGCGCCTTTACTTTTATTAAATATTCAGGAGTAAGTACAGTGGCATTTGCATTTACATTGGTCAATACAGTTCCATTGATACCGATAGACGCATTGGCTCTTGCATAATCAATATATCGCTGATCAATATAATCCGGCAGCGTATGCCAGTTCCAGAGGGAAATACCTGCATAACCTCTTTCTACATGCCGGTCCAGGTTATCCCAGTGATTGAGCATGCGGAGTTTGGTTTTGGGTGCAGATATAATGTCGAGATCATTAATGGACTGATTTGTTTGCAATAACCTTAAAAAGTGAAAAGAGCCATACAATATTCCATGTTCACTGTTTCCGGTAATCAGTACCAGTTTTTTCCCCTGGTAACTAACTGTTTTAATGATATATCCCTCAGTGCCTGCCTGTATTAATTCATCATGAGAAACTAACCGCGAAGCAATTTCAGATTGAGCCGACGTTGCTGCTATTACACATCCATTCTTGAGATATACAGTGTTGTTTATTCTTTTGCCAAGTAACCCACTTAACCCTGATTGCAGTTCTTCCTTTACTACTTGCATGGTAGGGGAGGTGGTATTGATGTATATACAGGAGATTTCTTTTTGATATTTGGCCAGGAGAACCGGGTCGTCAATCTTTTTATAACGGAGCCATAATTCATAGCCGTTTTCCGCAATTGCCATTTTAATAAACACGGTGAGGGACAGGCAAAGCAGTAATACTGTTCTAGATATGTTACTCCAATTATTTTTCAATTAAGCGCCTTTCTTTAATGATGATTTCCTTATAATAAGCTCGGATTTAACTACGATGGTTTGTGTTTGTTTGATATCTGCTGTTCCGTTCAAATGATTGATCAGATTGCGGGCGGCTATTTCACCCATATCAATACCGGGGTAATGTATGGTTGTTAATTGAGGTTCTACAATTTTTCCGATCGCATCATTGTTAAATCCTACAACAGCTATATCACCCGGAATATCGATGCCATTTTCCTTTAGTGTTTGCATACATACGGCAGCCGAAAAGTCATTTGTTACGAACACTCCGTCGGGCAGTGGTTTCATTTTCAGAATTTGCATGGCAGCTTCCACTCCACATTGTTCACTGAGGTCCTTGATCAGGACATAATCTTTATTATAGTCGATGCCGCCATCATATAATGCATCTGAATATCCTTTATGTCTTTGTGAATACACATTTCTCATCAGGTTTGCCGTTACCAGTACGATCCGTTTACAACCCTGCTCGATCAAATGCTGGGTAGCCTGGTAGCCGCATTTATAATTATCAATGATCACTTTAGTGCTGTCACTTTTCTCTTCCACCCTGTCAAAGAATATAACTGGGATGCCCTTGTCTTCAAATGGCTTGTAATGTTCCAGGCCTTTTGTGTCAAAAGCAAGCGAGGCAATAACGCCATCCACTCTTTTATGAAAAAAGTTTTGAGCATTGGCGGATTCTTTCAGGAAACTCTCCGATGAGTGGGCAATGATAAGGTCATAACCTGCCTCGGTGGCCACCTTTTCAACACCTGCCAATACAGATGTAATAAAGTTACTGTTCAACTCATGGACAATGATGCCGATGGTATGTGTTTTTTGCTTCCGGAGGTTACTGGCAAATGTGTTTTGGCGATACCCCAGTTCCTTTGCAGCCTGTTGAATTTTCTTTCGGGTTAGCTTACTGATTGCAGGGTGATCTTTTAACCCCCGACTGACCGTTGTGGAGGAGATATCCAGCTTCTGGGCAATATCATAGATCGTAATTTCTTTTTTTGGCTTCATTGTTGCAATCGGTTGCATAAAAATCGCAAAAAAAAGGGCAATTACAAATTTTTGTTTTTTAGGGAAGAACTCCTGATTATCAGGTCGGAGCGGAGTATTATCCGGTTGGTTGTTTTGATGTTTGAAATGCCCCTGAGGTGATTAATGAGGTTGCTCACAGCAGTGTGGCCTATGTCGTATCCTGAATAGTTTATGGAGCTTAATTTGGGCTCAATAATATTACTGATCGGGTCATTATTAAAGCCTACAAAAGCAATATCCCCGGGTATTTTTATGCCATTTTCCATAAGCTTCATCATGCAATAAACGGCTGCCGTATCATTGGCTGCAAATACCCCGTCAGGAAGATTATTCTTTTGTTTCAGGATAAAATTGGCAGCTTCAATACCTGCTTCATCATTCAGTCGGCTGATATGGACCAGCTTGTTTTCAAACGGTATCTTATGGTCTTTTAAAGCATCTTTATAACCTCTTAATCTCTCTGAATAGACATTTCTAAGCAGGTTGCCACCAAGGTGAACAATACGTTTGCACCCCTGTTCAACTAAATGATTTACAGCATTATAGGCGGCTTTATAGTTGTCAATGACCACCCCTGTATTATCACTGTTTGGGTAAATACGGTCAAAGAAAACAACAGGTATCTTTCGCTTTATAAAGGGCTCAAAATGGTTGATGTTCTCCGTATCATAAGCAAGAGATACTAGTAACCCATCCACTCTTTTAAGGAACATGGTATGGGCATTGGCTACTTCTTTTTCACTGCTTTCCAGCGACTGGCTGATGATCAGGTTATACCCTTCATTACTGGCGGCATCTTCCATCCCGGCCAGGACGGATGACATGAAATAGCTGTTTAGCCTGGGGACAATAATGCCTATGGTATGTGTTTTTTTACTTCTTAAACTGCTGGCAAATGTATTGGTACGGTACCCCAGCTTTTTAGCAGCTTCTTTTATTTTTTTACGGGTATTCTTATTGATGGCAGGATGGTCTTTGAGACCCCTGCTCACCGTAGTGGCAGATATACTCAGATGCCTGGCAATATCATATATGGTAATTTCCTTTTCTTCTGCCATGGGTGTCCGTAGTTATACACAAAGAAAACACCCTCCTTGTGAAAAAAAAATTGCAATCGGTTGCAATTTTTCAAAAAAACTCTATATTCGTTACACGAAGTGGACGAAACCATCTTTTTAAGATAACCACACTGCTTAATTGCTATATGAAAAAAAGGCTGTATAAACCAGGCTTTGCCCACAGGTATAACCCTGCATTTTCCCTTCTGCTAACAGGAAAAGCATTTCTGCAGTTATTCTCAGTGGCCACTCAGGTCCTTAGCAACAATCTGTTCAATTTCTTTTCGCATAGTAGTGATACCTGTAAAAGGCTATCATCATTATATATCTCTCCTAATTCAATAAGTACATATTCAAGCCAAAACAAACACTATGAACAAAATTTTTAACTCTAAAAAGTTTACTATGAACCGGAAGGCTTTAAGTAAAGTGGCCGGCCTTACTGCTTTTGTGTTGCTGCTGTTTGCGGTACCTGTGCTTTCTTTTGCACAGAATATTACTGTAAATGGAAAAGTAACAAAAAGTGATGGCCAGCCTGCTCAGAACATTTCCGTTGTTGTAAAAGGTACCACAACGGGTACTACAACTAATGATGCGGGTAATTATCAGATAACTGCACCATCAAATGGAACCCTTGTATTTTCCGGCGTTGACCTGGTGGAGCAGGAGGCAACCATCAATGGAAGAACTACCATTGATATTGTGTTGATAATATCTGACAATAGCCTTGATGCCGTAGTGGTAGTAGGTTATGGTACTCAAAGAAAGATAGATGTTACCGGGGCGGTTGCCAGGGTAAATCTTGAAGCTATGGGTAATGCACCTAATACAAATATCGGCCAGTTCCTGCAGGGTACTGTTCCCGGTCTTAACGTGGGTCTGTCCACTTTCGCTGGTGGAACACCACCCATCGAGATCCGTGGTAGGGTAACTCTTGGAGGAAATCAAAATGTTTTGATCATACTTGATGGAGTTCAGTATAACGGCTCTTTGTCTTCATTAAATCCTGATGATATTGCATCAATTGATGTATTAAAAGATGCAAGTTCAACAGCTGTTTATGGAGCACAGGCTGCCAATGGTGTTATCCTGATCACTTCAAGAAAAGGCCGTGCAGGAAAAACAAGAGTATCTTATTCCGGCGCTTATACTACGCAAAGCCCTACCAAGGACTATCGTCCTTTGAACAGGGCTGAGTATATCGAACAATTCAAAGATGCATTCTGGAACCAGGCTTTCTTAGGTCCTGATTATACTCAACCAAATCCAGCATTTAATGTAGTTGATGTGGTGGATGCAACAATGGCAGATGCCAACAGAACCATGTTGCTAAACAATGATTTTGACTGGTGGAATACAGCTACAAGCCCCGGTAGCATCTGGGAAAACAACCTGAGTATTTCAGGTGGAAGTGATAATGTTAGTTATCTGCTTTCAGGAGGTTTTGTTGATCAGAAGAACTTCATTAACGCTGACTTGTTTAAAAGACATACAGTAAGGGCCAATCTTGAAACAAAACCATTCAGTTTTTGGAGAGTCGGTTTGGTATCATCAGGTTCTTTTGTTAACCAGGATGGTGCAGAACCAACAATGGGTATCATTACAATTACATCACCGTTACTGGTTCCTTATGATGCAAATGGTAATTTAATACCAAGCCCGACCAATACTGTTGTGCCTAACCCACTTTTAAGCTATGATGTGGATGACAGGGAAAGACATCAATACTATTTTGCCAATTTGTATTCAGACCTGGATATTCCATTTATCAAAGGGCTGAATTACAGAATAAACTTTGGTCAGAACTTCAGAACGGATCAGCATTATTATGCCAGCCAATATGGCGCTGGTTTAACAGGATTGGCATATAAAGAAAACCAGGATTATTATGATTATACATTCGATAACATCCTGAACTATACCAAGAAGTTCGGCAGGCATGATATAACTGTTACTGCTTTATATGGTGCTATTGAAAGAAAGTACAGCAGAACCTATGCTGAAGGTGCCGGTTTCCAGCGTTTGAATTTGAGCTACAATAATATTCAGAGTGCTTCTACGAGGAATACAACTACCAATGCATGGTCTGAAGCGTTGAATTACCAGATGGGTAGGATAAACTATAAGTTTGATGACAAATACCTTTTAACAGCAACCCTTCGTAGGGATGGATTTTCAGGCTTTGCAGAGAACTTTAAATATGCCACATTCCCCTCAGTTGCCTTGGGTTGGATCATGTCCCGTGAGAATTTCATGAACAATGCAGCATGGGTAAACTTTTTGAAGCTTAGGTTAAGCTATGGTTCAATCGGTAACCAAACTACCCGTTATCAATCATTGGCAAGAGTAGGAACAAATGCATCCTATGTTTTTGGTGATGGTGGCGGTACAGCATTCGGTCAGCAGGTAAATTCATTGGCAAACCCGAACCTGAAGTGGGAACGTACTGCCGGACTGAATGTGGGTGTTGATTTTACCTTATTCAAAAGCCGTTTGACAGGTTCATTAGAATATTATAACAATAATACCAATGACCTGTTATATGCTGTTGCGATACCTTCAATTACAGGGTTTAATAGCATATTGACAAATCTTGGAAAGATCCACAATACTGGTTTTGAAGTCGGGTTGACCTACCAGATCATGAATAAAAAAGATTTCAACTGGTCTGCTTCATTTAATTTCTGGACCAATAAGAATGAGATCAAAACTCTTATAGGCCTGGATAGTGATGGAGATGGTAAAGAGGATGACCTTATCGCAAGTGGATTATTCATTGGTCAATCGATCCAAACAATATATGATTACCAGGCTGGGCCTATTTATCAAATTGGCGATACACCATTACCAGGTTTTTATACTGGTACTATGAGTATTGTTGATCAGGATAAGAGTGGAACAATTACAGCAGCGGATGACAGGGTGATCATAGGAAGAATGGAGCCAGCTTACCGTTGGAGCCTTTACAACAATATGAGCTACAAAGGATTTGCCTTAAGCTTTTTCCTGAATAGTGTACAAGGTGGTAAAGATGGATATCTTGGTAATAATTACAGAGAGTATTTCAGGGATGATAATGCGATCCGGAACAATGAATTGAATGCAACCAGTTTCTGGTCACCAAGAAATCCTGGTGGTAAATATCCAAGAAACATTACAGGTAACCGTGCAGCTTTCACACCAGGTATGTGGGAAAGCAGAAGCTTTGTTAGATTGCAGGATATCTCTTTATCATATAATCTTCCATCCAGTGTATTGAGCAAGATAAAAGCACAGGCGATCAATATCTACATCAGTGCAAAGAACCTGGTAACTTTTACAGATTGGGAAGGATGGGATCCTGAAACACTGGTACCAGTAGACGGAAATAACGTAGTAAATGGTTTGATCTTAAATGGTAGACCGGCTATGCGTGGATTCACTTTTGGTATTCATATCACCTATTAAAACATTAACCAGGATAAAACATATAATATGAAAAAGATACATTCAATAATACTGCTGGCTTTCCTAGTACTAGGATCTACGTCATGCAAAAAAAGCTTTTTGGATGAGACGCCATTAGATTTCCTGAGCTCAGCCAACGCTTTTAAAACTAAAGCAGACTTTACTGCATCTGTCAACAACTTGTACAGAATATTAAGGGAAAGATTGTTTACAGTCAACGACAATGATCCTTTTGATTATACTTATCGTACGGACGTTACGTTCTATGTTCCGGCATCTTTCCCGCCAAACTTAACCGGGGAGTTTTCTCCTAACTCCAGTATTCCAACCAGAAACTGGGAGGCCTGGTACAAAATGATATCAGAAGCGAATACTGTACTTAGTCGGATACCCACTTCAACAATGTCAGCCGCTGATCAAACATTGTTTGAAGCAAGAGGTAAGTTCTTCAGGGCTTATGCGTATAGCCGTTTGGCATACCTGTTTGGCGGCGTGCCATTGGTATTAGAGGAAGTAACAGCCCCTAAAACAGACTATGTAAGGGCTACCCGCCAGGAAGTGTATGCACAATGTATAGAGGATCTGGTATTTGCTGCGGCGAATCTTCCAGGTATTACCGCTGTACAGGATGGTGAAATATCAAATCTGGCGGCCCAGCATTTGTTGGCTGAGTTATATTGCACAACCGGACAATATACAGAGGCTGTTGCCGCTGCAACTGTAGTAATAAACGACCCAAATACAGCTTTAATGACCACTCGTTTTGGTAGCCGTTCTACTGAAACTCCTGGTGATGTGTATTGGGATATGTTCCGTCGTGGTAATCAGAACAGAAGCTCTGGTAACAAAGAAGGAATCCTTGTTATTCAAATGGAAAATGATGTTATAGGTGGTGCAGCCAACACTGCGTTAAGCTGGCCAAGTGGTGACCTGTATTCTTTGGAAAGGATCCATCCCGGCCTGGTTCGTGACGTAAGAATTAATGGAGTTGCTGCCTTTAACTGGCCTGCTGCTGATTATTCCAGCGGTGGCAGAGGGGTTGGATTTATGTCTCCTTCCATGTATTTCATTGATAATGCTTACCAGTCAGATTATAATAACGACATCAGGAATGCGAATCACAACTTTGTAAGGGTATTCAAGATCACTAACGCAGCGCATCCGATGTACAATCAGGATTTTGATTTTCATAACATGCCGGCTAATACAACCGGAACAGGTGGCGCTACTTTAACATCTGGTGTACCAAGCAGAGCTATTTATCCTTATCAGACAAAATGTACTGAACCTTATAATCCTCCGGCAAACCTGTTGGATGCTAATCAGTCATTTCCATATCGTTTGAAAGGTGTTGCTGGTGGTACATACCGTGATGAGTATTTGTTCAGGTTGGCTGAAACTTATTTGTTAAGGGCCGAAGCTTATTTGGGACAAAACCAACCTGGTTTAGCAGCTGCAGATATAAATGTTGTAAGAGCCAGGTCTAATGCATCGGCTGTTGCCGCAGGTAATGTTACACTTAATTATATCCTTGATGAAAGAATGAGAGAATTTGGTGTGGAAGAAAAAAGGATGTTTACCCTGATGCGTTTAGGAAAATGGTATGACAGAATTATCATGTGTAATCCATTTTATGCTGCATCTGCTGATACAAAATATAACCTTTGGCCAATACCACAGTCAGAGATCGAAAGGAATAATCAGGCAGTGCTTGAGCAGAACCCTGGATATTAATATATTCAAAAAAACTAAAGAAGCAGTAAGCAGAGCATAAGCAGTTAGCGTAGGAGAGGTGATTAATCTCACCTCTCTTTTTTTTGAATTTCTATTTTGTTCTTTTCTTTTTTATTTGAAAGATCGTTAAACCGTATCCTTCTAATAAGCTTATCTGCCTTTCCTTGAATATCCAACTTTCGTGTTAGTTTGATGATAATAGCCTATGTGTACTTCTCCGTTTATATTACCTGGCAGGGTTTCAGTTTTAAAGATTCTACCAGTACTGTTTATTTCCCTGCTGATCCTAAGTTGTAACAGTACAAAACCTGGGCATAAAAAACAGGTCAATGGTAAAAATGCAGTCAGGGAAAGGATAAGTATCAACGAGGGCTGGAAGTTTATGCGGTATACCGGGGAGCCTGATAAACTGATCTATGAAGAACGTCCCGCTGTTCTTAATCGTAATGATAATGTTGTCGCTGACACAAAGGCTTCAGATGAAAGCAAAGGATCATCCTCAGAAAACTCTTTAAAAAAATGGATACTGCCAACGGCCAATGATTTTATCAGGGATCCTTCCAAACATCATCAACGACCTGAAGGAAATCCCGGAAGTGATTTCCCCTTTGTACAAAACAACTTTGATGATGCTGCATGGGAGCAGGTACAATTGCCGCATGACTGGGCCATAAAAGGACCTTTTTTCGAAGGGAACAGAGCAGCAGTTGGTGGAGGTATGGGACGACTTCCAAGCCCGGGTGTAGCCTGGTACAGAAAAAAAATTGACATTCCCTCTTCAGATGCAGGAAGAACGATCTATCTCGATATAGATGGGGCCATGTCATATGCAATGGTATGGCTGAATGGAAATCTTGTTGGTGGCTGGCCTTTCGGTTATAATTCTTTCCGGCTGGACCTGACTCCTTATATCAATTTTGGAGGGAGCAATCAAATAGCTATCAGGCTTGATAATCCGAATCATTCATCCCGTTGGTATCCGGGTGGAGGTATTTACAGAAATGTGTGGTTAACGAAAGTAGATCCTGTGCATGTTGGTCAATGGGGAACCTTTATACGAACAAGAAATGTGTCAGCCACTTCAGCTTCAGTTGATCTCACTGTAACAATTGAGAATAACTCTACAAGTGATCAGGATATAAAACTAATTACAGAGCTTTATTATTTAGATGACAGGTTTGAAAGAAAACCGACCAGCAAGGTTAGTTTTCCAGAAACTTCCACCAGCGTTTTAGCCGGAAATAAACAAATAGTTGAGACCTCGCTTACAATAAAGGACCCGCTTTTATGGGGACCGCCACCATTGCAAAAACCCAATCTTTACGTCGCTGTTACAAAACTTTATTCAGGAGGTAAGCTGGTCGATGAGTATGAAACCCAATTTGGAATTCGTTCAGTCAAGTTTGATGCTGCTAATGGTGTCTTAGTTAATGGAAAACCCATCCGTGTACAGGGAGTTAACCAACATCATGACCTGGGAGCATTAGGTGCAGCATTTAACATAAGAGCGGCACAACGGCAATTAGAGATATTGGCTGAAATGGGGTGTAATGCTATCCGCATGGCACATAACCCCCCGGCCCCGGAATTACTGGACCTTACGGACAGAATGGGATTCCTGGTAATTGATGAAGTATTTGATTGCTGGGAAAGAGGAAAAACCCCTTTAGATTTTCATTTGATTTTTGCTGATTGGTATGAGGCTGATACCCGATCTTTCATCAGGCGGGATCGTAACCATCCATCGGTAATTGCCTGGAGTTTTGGAAATGAAGTTGGCGAACAGTATACAGCTGAAGCAGGAGCTGCTCTTGCTAAGAAGCTACATGATATAGTTAAGGAAGAAGATGATACAAGACCTTCAACGGCTTCTATGAATTTTGCCAAACCGGATATGCCTTTTCCTGCTACAATGGACATCATTACATTGAACTACCAGGGAGAAGGAATCCGGATGCCCCAGCTTATTCACATTTACGGGTATTAAAACATCGCCATTATATCCGGCATTTAAAGAGAAATTTCCGGATAAACTTATCGTAAGTAGTGAAACAGCTTCTGCACTCAGCACACGGGGAAGTTATATATTCCCGGTTTTTCCGGTATCAGTGCCCCGGTAAGCGACACTACAGGTGGAGATCCTGCTAATAAATATGTAAGTGATTACGGATTATACACAGCACAGTTTGGTGCTTCCCCTGATAAAGTATTTGCCTCGCAGGATAAGCATCCTTTTGTGGCAGGCGAATTTGTTTGGTCCGGGTTTGATTACCTGGGTGAACCAACGCCATATTATTCAGCCCGAAGCTCATATTCAGGAATAATTGACCTGGCAGGATTTAAAAAAGATCGTTTTTACCTCTATCAATCCCGTTGGAAGCCCGATCTGCCAATGGCACATATCCTTCCACATTGGAACTGGTCCGAAAGAGTTGGAATGATAACGCCGGTTCATGTATTTACGTCAGGAGATGAGGCAGAGCTTTTTCTGAATGGCCGTTCATTGGGCAAAAAGAAAAAAGGATTGTACGAGTACAGGTTAAGATGGGATGATGT
The DNA here is from genome assembly GCA_020636575.1 of Chitinophagales bacterium. Taxonomy (GTDB): domain Bacteria; phylum Bacteroidota; class Bacteroidia; order Chitinophagales; family Chitinophagaceae; genus JJ008. Next base: position 28,220 of record JACJXP010000003.1, on the reverse strand, counting down.
CAGATACGAACCTGGTATATTAAAAGTAGTTGCGTACAAGAATGGAAAACAATGGGCCGAAGAAACTGTTCAGACAACAGGCAAACCTGCACAACTTGTTTTAAGTGCAGACCGGAAAAACATCAATAACGATGGAGATGATCTTTCTTTCATCACAGTGAGTGTGACGGATGAAAATGGATTAACAGTACCTAATGCTATGAATGATATCGAATTTAATATTGAAGGACCGGGAGAAATTGTAGCCACTGATAATGGAGATCCTGCAAGTCTGGTATCTTTTTCATCAACAAAAAGAAAGGCATACTTCGGTTTAGCACTGGTAATAATAAGATTTGAAAAAGGTGCTATGGATGATATTAAGGTCACAGCTTCATCGCCTGGATTGAGACAAGCATCTGTTGTAATAACGGGTAAATAAGGATCTGTAATTAAAGGATTTATGATTTTAGTATATAAAGTATCATTTGTGGTCGGAGAATAGTAATATCGCATTTTAAAAGTGAAACGAAATAAATAATCTGGTCGGATGCTTCTATTAGGGATTGATTTGGGTACATCTTCTGTTAAAGTCTCTGTTGTTGATGCACAGACACAACGATCTGTAGCATCCGCAGTTTACCCGGAAACAGAAGCTGAGATCATTGCTGTAAAAGAAGGATGGGCAGAACAAAGTCCCGACCAGTGGTGGGAACATGTCAAGCAGGCTATCCTTAAATGCCATTCAGCAGGTAACTATAATTCAAAAGATATTGCAGCGATCGGTATCGCCTACCAGATGCATGGTCTTGTATTGACAGACAAGAACCAACATGTATTAAGGAATGCGATCATCTGGTGCGATAGCAGGGCAGTTGAGATCGGGGATAAAGCATTCAAAGAAATAGGAGAAGAAAAATGTTTGTCGCATTTATTGAATTCACCCGGCAACTTTACGGCAGGCAAGCTGGCATGGGTAAAAGAAAATGAACCAGCTATTTACGACAAGGTAGCACATGTTATGCTACCCGGCGATTTTATCGCCATGAAAATGACGGGAGAAACTACTACTACCGTTTCAGCACTTTCGGAAGGTATATTCTGGGATTTTGAAGAAAATGAACTATCAAAAGATATATTGAACTATTTTGGCTTTGACCAAAATTTATTCCCGGAAATAAAACCGGTTTTTTCCAATCACGGCCTTTTAAGAGAAACGACAGCAACACGATTGTCATTAAAACCTGGTATTCCCGTATCATATAAAGCCGGGGATCAGCCTAACAATGCTTTATCACTAAACGTTTTGAAACCGGGAGAAATAGCCACTACTGCCGGTACCTCTGGTGTAATATATGGTGTAAGTGATACATTAAGCTATGACCAGGAGTCAAGAATAAACAGTTTTGCTCATGTAAATTATGAGGAAGCAAAAAAACGTATCGGTGTACTTCTTTGTATTAACGGCACAGGAATATTTAACCGCTGGATAAAAAATATTGTTGGTAACAATTATACTTATTCGGGACTGAATGAAGCAGCTGCAAAAGTGCCGTTGGGGAGTGATAAGCTTTTTGCACTTCCGTTTGGAAATGGCGCAGAGCGGATGCTTAATAATAAAATGATCGGCGGACATTTTATCAACCTGAATTTCAATATTCATACAACCGGCCATTTGGTAAGGGCTGTGCAGGAAGGAATAGCATTCTCATTCAGGTATGGCCTGGATATAATGAGAGAAAACGGCATCATGCCTTCAGTAATAAGAGCTTCAAGGACCAATCTTTTTTTGAGTGATGTTTTTGCACAGTCATTTGCTAACGTTAATAATGTTTCTGTAGAGTATTTTGATGGAGACGGAAGCTTTGGTGCGGCAGTGGGCGCCGGTATAGGAGCAGAAATTTATGATAGTGCAGAAACCGCTATGAATGATCGTCAGTCTTCAGGTATTATTCATCCGGAAAATGTAAATAAATACGACGAATTATACGGACAATGGAAAAACTTATTGCTGGAAAAATTAAGTGATACAGTTACAAAAAAAGAGAAAGCAATAAGCGTATCCTGATTATATTATTTTAAAACCAACACCAATATGTCAGTAATAACAGGATCAAAAGAATATTTTAAGGGAATTGGCCAGGTAAAGTTTGAAGGATTACAAAGTGATAATCCGCTGGCTTATCGCTGGTACGATGAAAATAAGATCGTAGCCGGAAAACCCATGAAAGACTGGCTTCGTTTTGCTTGTGCCTATTGGCATAGCTTCTGCGGCAGTGGGGCCGATCCATTCGGAGAGCCTACTCATATCTTCCCTTGGAATGAAAAATCGGATGCTGTGGAAAGAGCAAAAGATAAAGCCGATGCTGCTTTTGAATTCATTACTAAACTGGGCCTTCCTTATTATTGTTTCCATGATGTGGATGCAGTAGACTATACCAATGATGTAAAGGAGAATGAAAGCAGGCTACAGGCAATCACTGCTTATTTATCGGAAAAACAAAAAGCAAGTGGTGTAAAGTTATTATGGGGCACTGCCAACCTGTTTTCAAATAAGAGATATATGAACGGGGCAGCTACCAATCCTGATTTTCATGTATTGGCACATGGTGCTGCACAGGTAAAAGCGGCTTTGGATGCAACCATTGCATTAGGCGGAGAGAATTATGTGTTCTGGGGTGGTAGAGAAGGATACATGAGTTTGTTGAATACAAATATGAAAAGAGAGAAAGAACACCTGGCCCGGTTCTTACATACCGCAAAGGATTATGCAAGGAAGAATGGGTTTAAAGGAAAATTCTTTATTGAACCAAAGCCATGTGAACCCAGCAAGCACCAATATGATTATGACTGTGAAACAGTGATCGGTTTCCTGCGCCAGCATGATCTGCTGAACGATTTTAGTTTAAATATTGAAGTGAACCATGCTACATTGGCCGGCCACACTTTTACCCATGAATTACAGGTGGCAGCAGATGCAGGTTTATTGGGAAGCATGGATGCAAACCGGGGAGATTATCAGAACGGGTGGGATACTGACCAGTTCCCCAATGACATCAATGAATTGACTGAAGCTATGATCATATTGCTGGAAACCGGTGGCTTAAATGGTGGTGGAATTAATTTCGACGCCAAGATCAGGCGAAACTCAACTGACCCGGAAGATTTATTTTATGCTCATATAGGTGGGATGGATACATTTGCAAGGGCATTAATAACAGCTGAGGCCATTCTGCAAAAGTCGGACTACAAGAAAATAAGATCGGATCGTTATTCATCTTTTGATAGCGGAAAAGGAAAAGAGTTTGAAGCAGGAAAACTTAGTTTGGAAGAGCTGAGAAATTATGCTGCAGAGAATGGCGAACCGGCTACAAAGAGTGGTAAGCAGGAATACATGGAAAATATCATCAATCGCTTTATATAAAATCTAACTCATGGGAAAGTTCGCAACCTTAGACTGGACGGTAATAGCACTGTATTTTGCCGTTTTGGCTGGTGTAGCAATTTGGGTCATCACCCGAAGACAAAAAAATACAGCAGATTATTTTTTAGCAGGAAGAAACCTGGGTTGGTTTGTTGTAGGTGCTTCCATTTTTGCTTCAAATATTGGATCAGAACATATTGTTGGCCTGGCAGGTTCAGGTGCCGGAGGCAGATTCCCGTTAGTGATATATGAATTACATGCCTGGCTGGTAATAACATTGGGCTGGGTATTTCTTCCCTTTTATCTACGCAGTGGTGTTTTTACAATGCCCGAATTTTTGGAAAGACGTTTTAACTCAGGTACAAGGTGGTTTTTAAGTATTTTCTCCTTGTTGGCCTATATTATGACAAAAGTTTCGGTTACAGTTTATGCCGGAGGAATAGTGATATCCACTCTACTCGGTATTGATTTCTGGACGGGGGCTTTAATAACTGTTATTCTAACGGGAGTATATACCATTTTGGGAGGTATGAGAGCAGTGGCTTATACTGAGGCGATACAAACTGTGATCTTGGTGATCGGTGCCGCTACTCTGACCTTTGTTGGTCTTAATGCAGCAGGTGGCTGGAGCAATGTAAAAGCTTCTTTGCCCGACGGGTATATGAATATGTGGAGACCGAATTCTGATGCAGATTTTCCATGGTTACCATTGGTTATTACAAGTTCTATTGTGGGTATGTGGTATTGGTGTACGGACCAGTATATAGTGCAGCGGGTATTAGCAGCTAAAAATATTAAAGAGGGTAGAAGAGGAACCATCTTTGGTGGTCTTTTAAAATTATTACCTGTATTCCTTTTTCTTATACCCGGAGTTATAGCAGTGGCTTTGAAAAATCAGGGCCAGTTAGAATATGAAAGTGCTGATGGTGCTTTTGCTGCTTTACTAATGAACAAAATGCCGGCTGGATTAAGAGGATTGGTGGCTGCTGGTCTGCTGGCGGCATTAATGAGTTCACTGGCATCAGTTTTCAATTCATGTTCAACATTATTCACTGTAGATATTTATAAAAAACTTAGACCCAATACACCTGAGAAGAAACTGGTAAACATTGGAAGGGTAGCAACAGGGTTCGTTGTTTTGCTTGGTATAGCATGGATTCCTATTATGCAGGGAATTTCACCAGCCTTGTATGAATATCTCCAGTCTGTTCAGGCATATATCGGACCACCCATCGCTGCTGTATTCCTGTTAGGTATCTTCTTTAAGCGTATTAATAGTAAGGGTGCAATGGCTACTCTATTTGGAGGATTATTGATAGCAGCTCTGCGACTCACTTTAGAGATCAACAAGAGCAGTCTTGATCCGGGTACTTTCTTGTATACATTCGGAACAACCAACTTTTTAACCTTTGCTGCGTGGTTCTTCTTGTTCTGTGTGATACTTTGTGTTACGATTAGCTTACTTACGCCGGCACCAGATCCGGCCAAAGTAAATGGATTGACTTATGGCACACTTTCAGCAGAACAAAAAGCTGCAAACCGGGCAAGCTATAATTGGGTTGATATTGTTTTGTCACTGGTTGTGATCGCCATTGTGGCCTTTGTCATGATTAGCTTTACAGGGTAATGATCTGAATTGTAAGAGCCTTTAATTAAATCAAACAATTATGTTGATGCACCAGACCATGCGATGGTATGGACCTAAGGATGTGGTCAGGCTTTCTGATATCCGCCAGGCAGGATGCGAGGGGGTTGTTACTGCATTACATCAAATACCTGTTGGTGATGTGTGGCCGGTGGAAGAAATTCAGCTGCGCAAAAAAATGATCGAGGATGCCGGGATGAACTGGACCGTGATAGAAAGCTTACCGGTAAGTGATGATATAAAGCGTCAGACAGGCAATTGGCAGCAGCACATCGAAAATTATAAAACGAGTATCAGGAATCTTGCTTCCTGTGGATTGAAAGTGATCACTTACAACTTTATGCCGGTGCTTGATTGGATAAGAACGGATGTAAGTTATGAGATGCCTGATGGAAGCAAAGCACTTTATTTTAACCGGAGCCAGTTTGTTGCTTTTGATCTCTTCCTGTTAAAGCGACCCGGTGCAGACCTGGATTATGGTCCTGATGAAATAAAAAAAGCTACCGCCACATTTGCTTCCATGACAGAAGCCGAAAAGGAAAAAGTTTTCAGGAATTGTTTATTAGGATTGCCCGGAAGCGATGATGCTTTTACTCCTGAACAGGTATTGTCAGAATTAAAAAAGTATGAAGGCATAGATGAACAAAAGTTAAAACAACATTTGTTTTATTTCCTGGAACAGGTGATCCCCGTAGCAGAAGAAACGGGAATGGTAATGGCCATTCATCCGGATGATCCCCCGTATGCTGTATTAGGGTTGCCCAGGATCATGAGCACAGAGCAGGATGCTGCTGATATGCTGGCAGCGGTACAATCAAAGGCGAATGGTTTATGTTTTTGCACAGGCAGCTTTGGAGCAAGAAAAGATAATGATCTTCCTAAAATGATCAGACGGTTTGCAGATAATATTCATTTTCTTCATTTACGTAATACAAAAAGAGATGAAGAGGGTAATTTTTATGAAGCAGCCCATCTTTCAGGGGATGCTGACATGTACACTCTTATCAGCGAAATAGCTGCGATACAACAAAAAAGAAATATTTCCATTCCGATGCGCCCCGATCATGGTCACCAGATGCTGGATGACCTGGACAAAACAACGTACCCGGGATATTCTGCTATCGGCAGGTTAAAAGGATTGGCCGAACTCCGTGGAGTGGAGTATGCTGTTCAGCAAAGTAATACAGCAGTTACAAGTTAAGATTGGCTTATATCAACAATTGTCATAGTTTAGAATGTATTTTATAAACTAAGTGTAAATACACTCATGTTATGAACGTAATTATTACAGGCGCAACAGGTATGATTGGGAAAGGATTGTTATTGGAGTGTTTGGATGATCAAAGAGTAGGATCAATATTGCTTGTTACCCGCAACCCTGTTGGTGTTGTGCATGAAAAAATAAAAGAGGTTATTTTAAAAGACTTCAATAACCCAGAATCGATCAGCAATGAGCTTGCCGGGTACGACGCTGTATTTTTTTGTTTAGGGGTTTCAGCAGGTGGTATGAATGAAGCATTATATAGCAAGATCACTTATGACTACACGATCAACTTTGCAAAAGCATATTTATCAAAAAATCCCAATGGGCAGTTTATCTATGTTTCAGGCAAAGGAACAGATAGTACTGAGAAGGGTCGTATGATGTGGGCCAGGGTAAAAGGTAAAACGGAGAATGAGCTGTTGAAAATGCCTTTCCAAAAAGCATATATGTTCAGGCCCGGGATCATTCGTCCTCTCAAAGGGATAAAGTCCAGAACGCCTTTATACCGGCTCGGTTATATTATCATGACCCCGTTCTGGCCGCTTTTTAAATGGATGATGGGTAAAAACCTGACTGATACAACAAGGATAGGCAAGGCAATGATCAATGTTATCGCTTTTGGATCAGAGAAGAAATATTTTGAGAACAAGGACATAAATCTGCTGGCAGAAGCATCACAATAAATTAGTAGACTCATTGGAAAGATCTGTTGCACAAAATTTAGTAGATAATCTAAGAATTGTTTTCTCGGAAAATTTTCCTGGAGAGCCATTGATTGTTCGTTCTCCGGGCCGGGTAAATATTATCGGGGAACATACTGATTATAATGAGGGGTTTGTATTGCCCGCAGCAATTGATAAAGCAGCTTACATTGCTATCGCTTTGCGGGATGATGACGAGATTCATCTTGTGGCAAATGATCTGAATAAAAAATTTTCAACCTCGCTTTCAGCATTACAGCCATCAAGTGAGAACAGTTGGCCTAATTATATATTAGGTGTGGTTGCACAGTTTGTAAAAAAAGGAGTGACGATTAGAGGTTTTAATGCGGTATTGATAAGTGATGTACCGATCGGTGCAGGGCTTTCCTCGTCTGCAGCGGTAGAATGTGCCACAACATTTGCTTTGAATGAATTGTTGCAAACCGGCTTTGACAGGATGACCATGATAAAAATGGCTCAGAAGGCTGAGCATGAATATGCAGGTGTACTATGTGGTATTATGGATCAGTTTGCTTCAATGATGGGAAAAAAAGATCATGTTATTAAACTGGATTGCCGCTCTCTTGAATATGAATATGTTCCTTTTTCATTGGAAGGATTAAAAATTTTATTACTGAATACAAATGTGAAACATTCGCTGGCATCATCTGAATATAATACAAGAAGGAAGGAATGTGAAACGGCTGTGGAATGGATAAGAGAAAATGGCAATGATATTCATTCATTACGGAATGCTACAGAAGAAATGCTGGATCAATATGTATTACCCAAAGATCCGTTGATCGACAAACGTAGCCGGTTTGTTGTGCAGGAAATTGACAGGTTGTTAACTGGTTGCCTTGATCTACAGCATGGAGAATTAAACGCATTAGGTGAGAAAATGTTTGCGACACATGAAGGGTTAAGCAAAATGTACGGGGTTAGCTGCAAAGAACTCGACTGGCTTGTAGATAAAGTGAGGAATAACGAATCTGTTATTGGCGCCAGGATGATGGGAGGTGGATTTGGAGGCTGTACCATTAACCTGGTCAGGGAAGAAGCGATCGATCCTTTAGTTGATGTCCTGAAACCTCTTTATGAGCAGGAAATGAATTTACCACTGACCCATTATGTCGTTTCCATTGAAAATGGAACAGAAATAATTAAAAAATGAGTTTTAGCTTAGTGCTGCAGGATATGCTTTATCACATCAATACAACCAAGAAGTAAAAGCTGTTATATGAAACTTGAACTGGTCGATTACGGGGTTATTGCCTTGTATTTTTTATTTGTAGTTACGATTGGGTATGTACTCAAGAAAAAAGTAAAAACCGGTAATGATTTTTTAATGAGCAACCGGCGTATCCCGTTATGGATCACTTCGCTTGCTTTTATTTCTGCAAACCTTGGAGCACAGGAAGTACTGGGGATGGCCGCCAACGGAGCCAAGTATGGTTTGTATACGGTGCATTTTTATTGGCTGGGTGCCGCCCTTGCCATGATATTCCTCGGCGTTTATATGATGCCATTCTATTATGGCAGCAAAGCCAGGTCTGTACCCGAATATCTTGCATTGCGTTTTGATGAAAAGACAAGGAGTTTCAATGCCATCACATTTGCAGTCATGACTGTTTTCTCCTCGGGGATCTCTCTTTATGCATTGGCAATGCTTCTCAAAATTATCCTGGGCTGGGATTTTAATGTTTCGGTTTTTCTTGCAGCCGGTATAGTGCTTGTTTATACATTTTTGGGTGGGTTGACCAGCGCTGTCTACAATGAAGTACTACAGTTTTTCCTGATTGTGCTGGGTATTGCACCGTTGGTGATCATAGGTATGGATAAGGCAGGAGGCTGGCAGGGTATTATTCAGCATGTGGAAGATGCTAAACTGCATGTGTGGAAGGGGATGGGCAGCGCTTCTACAAACCCTATGGGAGTTGATGCATTTAGCCTGGTGTTCGGTTTGGGATTTGTATTGGCATTTGGTTATTGGTGTACAGACTTCCTGGTGGTACAAAGGGCTATGATCTCCCGTAACCTGAACGAAGCACAACGAACACCTATCATTGCCAGTGTTCCCAAGATCCTGATGCCGGCGATCGTTATTTTACCGGGGATCATCTTGCTGGCATTGCAAGGCCAGTTCACCGGGTTTGAATTACCAGTTAATGCTGCTGGTGAAAAAGATTATAATATGGCATTGCCCACATTGCTGGCCAAATTGTATCCCAGTGGTATACTGGGCGTTGGGATCACAGCATTGATCGCATCATTTATGAGTGGTATGGCAGGAAATGTGACAGCATTCAATACGGTATTCACTTTTGATATTTACCAGTCGCATATAAAAAAGCATGCATCAGAAAAACATTATCTCTATGTAGGTAAAGCAACCACAATTGTAGGGATACTGATATCCATTGCCACAGCTTACATTGCCCGGAGTTTTAACAGTATCATGGATCTGTTACAACTTGTTTTCAGTTTTGTGAATGCACCTTTATTTGCCACCTTCTTTTTGGGCATGTTCTGGAAAAGGGCAACGGCCAATGGGGCTTTTTATGGTTTGGTAAGTGGAACAGCTGCTGCAGCTTTAACTCATGGTTTAACTACTGCTGAAGGCAAAGGCGGCTGGATCACTAACCTGCATACTTTTTATTCAGGTACCAGCCAGGCGTTCAATATAGCCTGGATCGCATTTGTTGTATGTTTTATTGTAACAGCAGTGATCAGTCTGGTGACCAAACCAAAAGAAGAAAGCAGTCTTGTGGGATTAGTGTATAGTTTAACACCAAAGCAAAAGGATGCATCTAAAGTGTGGTATAAAAATCCGCTTATACTTGGATTGATCATCTTACTGGTTACCCTGGTTCTTAATATTATTTTCTTCTAAAAAAATTATATGAATAAATTATCTGACCTGCGTTTTGTCATCGGCTTGTTTTTCCTGGTAACAGGTGTATTGCTTACAGGTTATTATTTTATATCCGGTAAGGAAGTGGCAGAACCGGTAAATCTGTGGTGCGGGATATCCTTTTTTGTCTTTGGCGTTTTCATGGTATTATTAGCAACCATGAATAAAATATCTGAAGAGCCGGAGGATTGATGAAGTACCTGATAATAATATGCGGAGTAATAAGTTTCCTGGCTTTACCGGCTTGCAAAAACCGGGAAGCCGTAAATAAAGATTCAAGTAAAGACTCCATGCAATCCTGCATGCAGGTGCCTTCAAGATTTGGTTCAGATACATCAGCACAATCCATAAAGTTTGGTGGCGATACTTCGAATAAAGGAATGGTATACATACCCGGTGGTGTTTTTGAAATGGGTGGGGATAATGAACAGGCTGATCCCGATGAATTTCCGAAACACACAGTACAGGTAGATCCATTTTATATGGATATTACTGAAGTGACCAATGCACAGTTTCGGGAATTTGTAAATGCAACTGGTTATATAACCACTGCCGAAAAAAAACCGGATTGGGAAGAATTAAAAAAAACTGTTCCTCCCGGCACACCTAAACCACCCGACAGTGTATTGGTAGCTGCATCACTTGTTTTCAGGGCATCAAACGGTCCGGTAAATCTTAATGATTATTCACAATGGTGGTCATGGGTGAAAGGGGCTGACTGGAAACATCCGCAAGGCCCCGACAGTAATATTGATGGTAAAGACAATTACCCGGTTGTGCAGGTGAGCTGGGATGATGCAATCGCTTATTGTAAATGGGCAGGTAAAAGATTACCAACAGAAGCAGAATGGGAATTTGCTGCCAGGGGTGGACTCATAAACAATATTTATCCCTGGGGTAATGAACATGTAAATACAGGTAAACCCAAAGCCAATAGCTGGGAAGGAAAGTTTCCATATCTGAATGAAGAAAAAGATGGCCACTTTCGGGCTGCACCGGCAAAGTCATATGCGCCTAATGGCTATGGACTTTTTGATATGGCCGGTAATGTGTGGGAATGGTGCAGTGATTGGTATGACTATAATTATTACAAAGAACTTTCAGGCGAAACAACTGTAAACCCAAAGGGCCCTTCCAAATCATACGATCCGCAAGATCCGTATGCACAAAAAAGAAGTCTCAGGGGAGGTAGTTTTCTATGCAATGATGCATACTGTAGTGGCTATCGGGTAGCCAGAAGAATGAAAAGCAGTCCTGACACAGGACTTGAACATACCGGCTTCAGGTGTGTAAAAGATAAGTAAACCAATTTTGGTGAAGCAATTGGAACCGATAGGGGGTAATGGAATTAAAAAAACCCCTCATCGTTGTACGACGTGGGGTTTCTTACAAAAGGTTTAGTAGCCCGTACGATAATTAAGTGATTCTGAATCCGTGGTCAAATATCAGGCGATACAATCTTTCTGAGTATACACAACTTTCTAACAGTTGTCTATTATTACTCTTGTTCATTGAGTATGCGTTACTTAAACGGTACTTTTTAAATCCATGTAAGAAGTTGGGTCTAGAGGTAATTCCAATTGGAAAACCCTTTCTGACATTTTCATGACTGAATTTACAGAATTTCAGTAGCTACATGGGTTATTGTACTCGTAACCAAACAATGACAATATGTACCATGTTAAAGCTCGCAAAAGAAAATTAGTTGACGGCAGATATAGTTGGTATCTCGATCAGCATATTAATGGGATAAGAAAAACATTATGGCTTGGAATTTATACAGTTGACCCAAAAACACCTTTGGACAGGATTAGAAATAAAGAAGCAATGGAACTTATTCAAAGGATCATCCTTGAAAGACAGCGATACTTTATTCAAAATAATCATGGGTTGGAAGAAAGGGTGAAATCAAATGAGAATTTTATTGATTACCTCAAAAGGTTTATTGAGTCTAGAAAATTATCTGATGTCAGAATGTACATCAGTTTGATGAATCGTCTAATTGCTTTCAAAGGCTCCTCCTCATTGTATTGCTTTGAGATTGATGATGCGTTTCTTGAAAAGTTCAAAAGTTATCTGGATGATGAGTTGAATGGGTCAACACCATATAATTATTTAAAAAAATTCAGAAAAGTGTTAAAAGAAGCAACTAAAGACAAGTTGTTCAGGACAACGCCGGGTCAAAACTTTGTCAACACAAAAAAGAAAAGCAAGGAAAAAGATGTATTGACTTTGGAAGAGATCAATTTACTAAAATCAACAGAATGCTCAAATAATCATGTTAAATCTGCTTTCTTATTTTCTTGCTTTACCGGATTTCGCTTTTGCGATATTTATGATCTTAGATGGAAAAATATCAAAAATGATAGAATTGAACTCATGCAAAATAAGACACAAGAGAAAGTCGAAATACCGCTCAATGGCAAAATCAAAGAACTTATTGGAAAAAGGAAGCATGATGATCTTAAAGTATTTCAATTGCCAAGTCATACCGCCTGTTTGAGAGCACTACGTAACTGGGTAGAAAAAGCAGGAATAGACAAACATATAACATTCCATTGTGGCCGCCATAGCTTTGGAACTAACCTTGTTGGCAATGGGGTTGATATAGTTACAACATCTCGTTTGATGGGCCATACAAGCCTTCGCTATACTAATGGTTATGTAAGGATAAATGAAAGATTGAAGCAGAATGCTATTGACCAACTTACTTTCAGTTTATAATAATCGGAAACAAAACGAAATAAAAAATTAAAACTTTAAAAAATGAAAAAACAAACAGTCAAAGAAATTCTGATTGACATACAGAACTCTGCAAAGCTTTCTAAACCTTATTTAACAGTAAGTGAACTCAGCATTTATACGGGCTTCTCGGAATCCTATATTTACAAGCTATGTTCTAATAGGCAAATACCTTACTATAAATCGCCTACTGGCAAAACAACTATTTTCAAACGGGCTGAAATCAACTCTTGGTTGACTCAATATAAGGTTGAAGTAATAAATCCTTAAGTAGTCAGTAAATACCCCCTAAATATTAAAGGATGATAGATACAATTTATGTAGAGATAAGTAAAGAGCTAATAGGTAACACAACTTATAAGGATATAAAGAGTAATCTCTTTAAACACGAAAAATTGTGGCCAGGATACGATCCTAATGTTCATGTTGGCAAGATGAAAAATTTGCGTGTCAAATTTTTTGATGATCACATCAAAATACAGGGAAGCATTCCAAAAGAGCTTTATGGGAATAACATTCAAATCCCCTCATATAAAGAAATATTTGATTTATTCAGTTTTGCAGAAAGGGAGTATGGATTGCCAATACACCGAGGACATTTAACTCAGATTGATTTTGGGTACAATTTTTATATGGATAATCCTGTAGAAATGTACTTAAAATGTTTACAAGAGACACCAGGGTATAGTTTTAGCCGATTCAAAGGGAGTGTGTATTATCACAAGGATAACTATAAGCTCCATTTTTATGATAAAGGGAGAGAAATTAGAAAAAAAATGGCTAGTGATCCTTCTATTGGAAAGTTGCCTTCAAAAATATTAAATGCTAATATTCTTCGTTACGAGATCAGCATACATAGCAGACTTTACCAATACTTCGATTTTGATTCTTTGAAACCTGTACTAGTCCATTCTCCTACATTTAGAAATCGGCTATTTGAAATTTGGCAAGATCGATATTGGAGCATTGATAAAAAGAAACTCCTACATTTTGACAAAAGTCTAACTACACTGCCTAAGCTTAAGCCACAGGTATGGCTAAAAGGAGTGGAGGCTCTTGGCGGGCTCAAAAGTTTGGTTGAGGAATTTAAGGAGCTAAAATCATGTGAACAGATCAGCCAAAAACAATATGATTCTCTTTCAAGCTGGACAAAACGCATATCGAAAGAGGCTGACTTAATTTCAAAAGAACCTTTAGTTGAAGAGCTAAATAAAAAAATGAGAAATGTTCCTCAGTTTTAAAATCAAACGAGAGGTCATTTTCCTGCCCGAATTTTGCGTTTCTTTAAATTTTCAATCGTAGGCTTGTCCGGAAAAAAATCCTTAGGAGAACATTTAAATTCCTTCGCTAGGTGATTTATATGGTTCATGTTGTATTTAGCCGGATGATTTGGGCTTTCTACTTGACCAATATAACCACGAGATAGGTCGAGCATCAAAGCAAGGTCATCCTGAGAAAGATTATTCTCTAGTCGCTTCTCCCTGACTTTGTTAATAACAAACTGCTCAAACTTGGTTTTTGACCCGGCCATGAGAGCGAAGGAATGGAAAAGGCTCTCTTTGTATGCCTATAAATATATAAGCAAATAATTCGGATATTAGCTCGTCAAAATCAGCAATTCGGAAAATCAAATAATGTTGTTCATGACGAAAATATTCAGTCAAATAAGTTTTTGCTCTTTGTTGCTTTTGCTCTCCTGTAGTTCTCAACCGAAGGATCATTGGGAATGCAGTCAGCCATTGCCTAAAGAGTTCAAAATTGTTAAAAGTCAAACAGGAGACAAATATGTAATCTTAAGTAGTTGGTCTCGAGAGCGGGTCGATGAATATAATGAGAAACAAGCCCGATACAAATATTACTATTATTATTTAGCTGAGAACTCTAATGGCTGGATTGTTGAGGTGGCTGCAGGCATGGAAAAGCAATTTAATGATAGTTGTTCTGCAAAGGATTTTTTTAGATTATTTAAAAAACAACAAAAAATTTTGCAACTAAAAGATAATCAATGATATATATACTTCTTCTTAATGATTATGGATGATATGTATCAAAATCTATAGCCACAATAAATAAATAAATATAAATGAATATGTTTATAGTATTTATTACTATATTTGTATAAATGTAGTAGCAAATATGACAAAAAGAAATCAAACATTAAAGAAAGACAGATTCAAAAACGTTGCAGCTAAAAGAGTACAAAAGGTCATTGATAGTTTGGATAGTTTGGCGAAATGTGCAAACAAAAACAATTATGATTATACAGATGAAGATGTGACGAAAATGTTGAAGGCTATTAAAGAACAGATTAAGATTCTTGAAATATCTTACACAGAGAAAACTAAGAGTCGAACCAAAACTTTCGAGTTTTAACCGCTGCTACTAATGAAAATATTTGACCTTGTAATTAACCAAGAAGCAATTGATCGATTACGAAATGCTGTATCATCAAAAGATACTGTGCAAGGATATACACATAATTTTTATCGATATCCTGCTCGATTTTCACCAAAATTTGTAAGAGAAGTAATTCAGATCTTTAGTAAACCTGGTGATGTTGTTCTTGACCCATTTGTTGGAGGAGGCACTTCTCTTGTTGAAGCAATAGCTAATAATCGCCACTCAATTGGATTTGATGTTAGCCCCATAGCCAGTTTTGTTTCAAAAGTTAAGACTACAATTTTGACTGAAACAGAAGTAAAAGAAATATTGGAATGGTCAGTTCCTGTATTGTCAAAACGCTTAGTTGGTTATAAACCTAAGATGACTTATTACGATGATGAAGGGTACTTAAATAACCTTCCTTGGCGAATCAAAGCATCAATTGAGATTATTCTCAATGAAATAAATTCATTGAGTAGTGTTAAAGCGCAAAGCTTTGTGAAGTGTGTTGTACTTAGAACAGCACAATGGGCCATAGATTGTAGAGAGAAAATTCCAACAGCTACAGCATTCAGAAAGATGTTCCATCAGAATTTATTAGCATTTTCGAAAGGTCTAAAGAATCTTGAAGGCGCAATAACTAAGGGGTCTAATAAAAAAGCTCCAAAATGTTTTTCAATTAATATGTCGTCAGAATTATTGATGAATTGCGCAGAGATAAAACATCTTCCAGCAAAACCTAAATTAATCATTACATCTCCACCTTATGTTGGAGTTCACATGTTATATCATCAATGGCAAGTTAATAGCAGAAAACGAACAAGAACTCCCTTTTGGATTATTGACTCTCTAGATGGGATGGGTAGCGGCCATTACACATTTGGGCATTATCGTGTTCATGGTAGGAAAAAATACTTTGATATAGCAGAAAAAGTCTTTAATTCAATACATGCCGCAATAGATGATGATGCTATAATAGTTCAATTAGTTGGCTTTTCAGATCATAAGAAGTTTTTGCCAAAGTATCTTGAAATGATGGATAATGCAGGGTATCAGGAAATTCCTTTGTTATTGGATAGTTTGGGACGAATCAGGAGAATTTGGAGGGATGTGCCAAATAGAAGATGGTATGTTAAATCAAAGAGTGAAATCTCATCCAGTAAAGAAGTTCTCATAGTTCATCAAAAAAAGTAGATATAATGGCAATTAATAATGTTCAAGAGTTGTTTGAACAACTCCTTAAATCAAC
The DNA here is from genome assembly GCA_020636575.1 of Chitinophagales bacterium. Taxonomy (GTDB): domain Bacteria; phylum Bacteroidota; class Bacteroidia; order Chitinophagales; family Chitinophagaceae; genus JJ008. The sequence goes on along the minus strand of JACJXP010000003.1, from coordinate 11,920 downwards.
TACCCCTGAACAAGTTAGGCAAATCTTAACAGAAATAGGTGACGTTTCTGATATTGGGTTAGATAAAGCATTTGGCAAATTAAATTTGTCTTGGCAACCTTACGGAGGTACAACCAGTAATTATTCTACTATTGGACTAGCAAGTAAGCCAGGAAGGAGCCTCACAGAAAGAATAACTAATGCTATCGACGCAGTTTTAGAGGAACATTCAGTAAAAATAGCTCAGCAAGAATCAAGCCCACAAGACGCAGTAAATAAATGGTTTGGAAGACCTTTTTCGACATCAAACTCAGGGCTCTATGATTGGAAATATTCTCAGGGCAACTTTGATAGAAAGGTAGGAATAGTTATGAGTGATTCAGGCAAGAAAGAGGCTCCAACTGTTGATGTGTTGGATTTTGGTGTTGGAATTTTGCCAGATAGCTTTCCCTCAACTATCTTAAGCTTACAGGGTGGAAACAAAATCACAAGAAAATATTTAGTTGGTGCATTTGGACAAGGTGGGGCGTCTACTCTCGCTTTTTCCGAGTATGTTTTAGTAATTTCTCGACATTTCCAGAACCCCAACACAGTAGCGTTTACACTTATCAAAGAAATTACTCTTGGTGAGAATTATAAAGAAAACTGCTATGCTTATTTGTGTTTGAAAGATCTTAATCAAGTTATTACAGTACCGAGCTTTCAATTAAATGATGAAATCAAGCTATATGATGCAGAAGAAAGTTTACGAGGGATGAAAGAACTCAAAAATGGGACACTAGTACGACATTATGCATTCAGATTGACAAATATTTACAAAGCATTATCGCCAACAGAAGGAAATTTATATCATTATCTTCATTATTCTCTTTTCGATCCTCTTATACCTTTTCAAATAATTGATCTTAGAGGAAAAGATCCCCGCTATGAAATTGTTACAGGAAGTCGAAATAGGCTAATGAAAATTGCAAGCAAGGCTGAAGCCACGGATTCCGAACTTGATGATTCAAATACGGAGTATAAATTATATAAACCGTTTGCATTCATAACCCCTTACGGCTCTACAACCCCTTGTATTAAAATTGAATATTGGGTTGTTTTTAACTATGAAAAAAAGAAACATAAAAAGACAGGAGTTGAGTACAGAGATTTGAGAACTGATTCAAATGCATTATATGTTCAACGTAAGCATCCTGCTGTTTTGACTTTGAATGGGCAAAATCAAGGAGAATTGACAGTTTCACAAGTCTCAAAAGATTTAGGACTTGATTTAGTTTCCAAACATCTAGTTATACATATTGACGCAACAGAAGCGCCAATAAATGTTAAAAGGATGCTTTTTACTACCAACAGAGAAATGCTTAGAGATGGGGATGTTCTAGAAAGTATAAAAAAAGAGTTGAGAGAAATATTGAAAGAAGATACAGACCTCGCAGCTTTAGAGAAAATGCTTGAAGAAAAAGAGATCAGCGAGGTTACTGACTCTACAGATGACGAAGTCAAGAAGGAGATTGTGAAATTGCTTCGAGAGGCTGGTTTCATGCCGAATGCAGAAGGGGATTCCATAAGGAAAGGAGATGGCCAAGATACCGATGTGCCTACTCCGAATACTCCAAATGACCCGCCAATTCAACCAGTCCCAACCCCACCTTTATTAACTTTACCTTATCCACAGGTTACAAAATTTGAAATCGTTTTACCAAAAGAAGATCTTCATGTCAGATTAAATAAAAGCGGGTTGATATTTGTCGAAACAGATGCAGACTCAAGATTTAGAAATGAGGTAAGGATAAAAATTGAGCCAGAAACCCTTGAAATTTCATCATATTTCCCACTTGATGGTGGCCGGATTAAATGGAGAGTCAAAGCAAGTCAGAATGCTAAAATTGGTGATAAAGGTAAGATTATAGTATCACTAACAAAACCGAATGGTGATCAAATTAAGGATGAAGCTGATTTTGAAATTATAGAGCCAATAGAAAAACCTGCAAAGGAGGAAAAGGGTTTTGTTCCAGATTTCGCAGTACTTCCTGTTAGTCCTGGGGATGATAATTGGTATAAGGCTTGGGAAAATGTTCCTGAAGACTCTGAAGAAGTTTTTACAGTTGCCTATGTGCCAAAGAAAATAGGAGATAAGACCATTATATACTATTCAACAGTATTTCCAGCTTTTAGGGAAATGATTGATAAGCTGAAAATTTCAAGTAGCCCCTTGCTTAAATTTTTTGAAACAAATTATAAGGTGTGGATTGGCTATCATGGTATACTCCAATATAATGGTCTACAAAATGAATTCTTTTCTGATGAGGAACAAGAAAAGCAGATTCACAAAGAGAGAGAAAGGGATAGGACACTGGTTGCACAAATGCAAGTGAAGCAAGCTTTAAAATCAGCCGATTTAATGTATAAATTTTCTAAACAAAATGCTGCAGCTGTCTAAAAATGAGAGATCGCCTTTGGAATGAGTTAACCCAATCTAAGCACCACCATATCTATTGTGTGTTACTTATCGCATATCAAAGGCGTCTAGTTAATATTTTCAATATAGTAATTTTGTCATTCTCATCAGCGGGAGTAATGGGATGGGCATTTTGGAAAGAACTTCCTTTGGTGTCATGTATAATTGTTGCTGGAATATCATTATTAAAACTCTTGAGTCCACATTTAGTACCATCGGAAAAGCAATTGGATAAACTTGATAATGTTATTGACTTTTATTGCGATTATTACAATAAAGTTGAACAACTATGGATGAATCACTACAATGGACATTTAGATGATAAACAAATGCAGGATGCTTTTTACAAATTAAAAGCAACGGAGGGGAGAATAAACAAAATTGTGAATGAAATAGTTAAGCGAACAAATAAATCTATTTTGTCAAAGACTGAAAAAGAAACTCTTAATTATTTAAAAAGAACATTTAATACAAAATAAAATGGATAAAGACAAAAAGCCAAAACAAGAAAAGCCAACACCTGACACAAAGCCAAATAATTCAATAGAAGGGAAATTGAATGAAAACACATTACCAAGTTTTCAAAATCCACCCCCTCCACCACCACCAAAAGAAAAAAAATAGGAGTTAGTAAATATTGTAAGTGGTAAGTATGGAAATGACAATAAATGACATAATAACATTATTGACAGTTATACTTGCAGTAATTGCCATCTTTAATGAGAAAAACAGAAAGCATCTATTGCTCAAGTTTCATAGAATAGATTATATTATTTTTTGTATATCATTTTTTCTAATCAATTACTTTGTTTTCTATGATAGTTTTCTTGAAAAAAAACTGATTTTGAGAGAACTTTATTTTAATGGATTTGGATTTAAAAACCCCAAAATCTATGCTTATATTCTTACAATAGCGATATTGTTTTACTTATCAATCAAAATCTGGCGTTCATTTTATCCATTTGTTAATCTTGCAAAAGTAAATCGTTTCTATCAAGATCAAATTGAGCAACAACAAATTCCTTTGCTTTTAGACATGCTTGAAAGATATCATCTAAGGGATATTAATAACATGATCGACTCAAGTAAAGATTATGACCCTAATGATAATTGGTGGGAATCTCGTTTTGAAGAAAAAGACTTGAAAACAAAAATTAAGGAACTATTTACTTCGAGTGTTCGATATTTATTTCCCTTTTCAAAAGCTAATAGATATGTTTATGCGAGGTATGTACTTCATGGGATTATAAATGAACCAGCTTTTATTATTTTGTCAGCAAATCAACGCCCTTATTTCTTTGCTTCAATTTTTCAGCATTTTAGAAAAAATAAGCGAGATGCTTTTCCGAATGACATGCTAAAAACATACTTTGCTCAATGGGTAAACGTAAAAAATTTTTGGCTTCAAAAAGAACTTCGAGAGAGCCAAAATCATGACTCTGGCCAGCCCGAATGGTTTTTTGAGGATAATAAGATTATTGCCTCTGTATTGCTTAATCTTGATGTAGCAGAAGTAAATGAAGTTTGGCAACCATTTGGGACTGCAGCAAGAGAGGAATTGGAAGAAGAGCGTCTAAAGGGATATGATAGCCTTTTATATCTAGAATTTAGAGAAGACCATCATTTATGGGACTTCAAAGTTTATTTTGCCATTGAATTTTTCTATATTTTAATCATAGAAGCTATTCGAGCAAGATATGATAAAAGTCATTTTTTCCTAACAAACTATTGGTATATAGTAACAGATATTGTAAAAACTTTAGATGAATATCCAATCGAGGAAGAAGATGGTCATATTGTCTATCTTGAACTAATTAATCAAATTTTAAGCAAAAGCTTTCATTGGTTAGATTTGTGTAATAGATATGAGCATCCCAGTTTATATCATGATGTACTAAGTTGCTTAGGCTCAAGCATTGCCGAGATTTGCGAGAGCAGTTCAATTCCAGAAAACACAAAAATAAGTGCTATCGACAGAGTCTTTCGACTTTATTGTTCATTTCAGACTAAATCGGAAACCAATAGAATAAGGGCACGAATGGACGAAATGCTTTGTCGACCTTCTGTAAGGACAACCAGAGGCGATATGTATTACGATATAGTAGAGAAAGCCTGGAGCAAATTTGACAAAATACCATATCGTAATTTAGGTGGCGAATCGACTTCTTTTACCCGACTAAAGACAAATGTGATCATTCCTTTAGGGTTAAACCCGGATGAATTTTGACTTAAAAAAAATTGGGAATCAATTTAACCTTTCGATCTTAGTCCTGCCGTTACTCGGACGTTACTTTAAGAGCAAAAAAGAACCCTGTACCGTTGTACGATACAGGGTCTCCTAAGAAAGGTTTAGTAGCCCGTACGGGATTCGAACCCTGATTTTATATTATTGATTTAGAGGCACTTAATTTTCTTCCCTGTTTTGGGGTGAAACATCAGTGAAACACCTCTTTCATTCTTTAGTTTAATGAGTCAAATAAGAACTAATGCAAATGTAAGAAAGTTCACTTGTATTTATTATAACCTGGAATCGATTTCTATTATTGGTTTGAATTACTCAATTTTTTCAATGTAGAAACCATTATTTGAAAAGGTGGGGTGGCCTATAAATCTAATGACATATAATTAATGCATCCTTTTCTCTCGATTTTCCTTAAGAGACAAGCCTATTATATTTTTAAAAGTCTACTCTTGAAAAGCAGGATAATAAGAATAGCATCAACCTAACGCAAGCCAATCTTAATTCTTTTTTTGGTACAAATTTTAGAGCAAATAGAAAGGGGTTGCGAAAGTGTGTTAGCAAATATTTGAATTTGAGCGGACTCTATTAAGATAGAACATACTACTTCCTTGCTATAATTTTAGTTTTAGTGCAATCAATCATTAAAACTTTATGCACTTCTTTTTGTAAGTGTTAACACTTAAGTGAAGCAATCACAAACACGTCAGAAAAAAACGTTTTAAAATGGTGTTTTCCTCATTGTTAGTATCGACATCTTTATCATGTTTGTGAATTGAAGATTCGGTTAACAATAATTTAATCGATATACCCCAAAAGGGGTATTGGTCAATTAAATTAAATAACTCAACTTCCATAAACCATTAAACCTATTTACTGTTCGTGAGAACATACCTTATCCTAATACTATTCGCACTAGCAAGTGTTTCTCTGTCTGCCCAAGTGACATCTAGAGACACGACTCCTACAGAATCTATCATTATTACACCCAAGTTTATTAGTTCGATTTCTTCCAAATCTTCAGCTCTTGAAAATAAGCTTAACAAAAAATCTGCTAAGACTTTAAAGAAATTAAGGCGATATGAATTGCGTATGGCTGCTCAAATGGAAAAACTCGATACATCTGCAGCAAAACAAATGGTTGAAAATATAACGGCCCGTTACCAGTACCTGGAAAGCAAGTTAAAGCCGGAACGATTAATGAAGGGAAGATTACAACAATACATTCCTGGGCTTGACTCACTTAATACTTCCCTTCATTTTCTTGGTGAACATAAAGAACTGCTCACTGATGCGAATAACTCAATGGCCCAGTTGAAACAAGCAATGGGAAAAATGGAGGAATTGAAAATACAGTTACAAAAAGCGGGAGAAATAGAAACCTTTTTAAAAGAGCGAAAGCAATACCTAAAAGAGCAGTTGAATAAGTTGGGGTTGGCCAAACAACTGAAAAAGCTAAATAAGCAAGTGTATTATTACTCGCAGCAATTACAGGAGTATAAGAATATTTTAAACGATCCCAAGAAAATTGAAAAGAAAGGACTAGAGCTTTTAAGCCGTACCAAACTATTTAAAGATTTCATGCGAAGGAACAGTATGTTGGCGTCGTTATTCCGGCTACCTGGAAATCCAGACGAACCTGCTAATCTGGCAAGTCTTGCTGGTTTGCAAACAAGAGCACAGGTGAATAGCCTTGTACAGCAACAGATTGCAGCAGGGGGACCCCAAGCTGCTGATCAATTCCGGCAAAATATGCAAGCAGCCCAATCACAATTAAATCAACTTAAGTATAAAATATTAAAAGGAGGAGGTAACAGCAGTAATGCAGAAATGCCTGAAGGATTTAAGCCTAATAATCAAAAGACCAAAAGCTTTTTAAAAAGACTGGAGCTAGGTACGAATATGCAAACCCAAAAAGCATCTGGTTATTTTCCAGTGACCAGTGATATTGGTTTATCTCTAGGATACAAGTTGAATGATAAATCCATTATCGGAATTGGGACTTCTTATAAACTTGGTTGGGGTTCGGGATGGGATAACATTAAACTAAGTAATGAAGGCATCGGGATAAGAAGTTACCTAGATATAAAATTAAAAGGGACTTTCTGGGTCAGTGGGGGTTACGAACAAAACTATCGGACTGCTTTCAATAGCGTCGATGCATTAAAGGATAGAAGTGCATGGCAGCAAAGTGGTTTGATCGGTATCAGTAAAGTGATCTCCCTGAAATCAAAAATCTTTAAGAAGACAAGTTTGAAGCTGCTCTGGGACTTTATGAGTTACCAGCAGGTGCCGAGGACACAGGCGATATTGATGAGAGTAGGGTATTCGTTTAAATAATGCAAATTAACTATATGAAAAAAGGCATAATATTTCTATCTATTATCATTAATTTTTTTGGGATTCAAATGGTACTCGTTGCTCAAGAACCTGGAAATGCCTTTCAGCAAATGGCAAGCCTGCCTCTTCAATCACCCCAAGCCTCATCTCTGTCAAAATATATTGAAAGCCCTGTAAATTATTATAATGGCAAGGCAGGAATTTCTGTCCCTATTTATTCTATAAACTTCGGGGATATTGAAATTCCCATAACACTTAGCTATCAGGCTGATGGTATCAAAGTAAATCAAGAAGCCAGCTGGGTTGGATTAGGATGGAACCTTGATATTGGAGGGTTAATTTCTCATGATATTAAAGGGGATGATGATGAATATGGCAGCAATCATGTCTTTAATCAGGTTTTTCCAACAGGATCGGGTATTGGATATAACCCAACAAGTATGGTGGTTGGCAAAAAATGTAATACTGGGGATATATATAATATTAATGGTACGCCCTATAATTGTAGTAACCTATTTAGTTTGGTAGGAGGAGCTCCTGTTGATGGAGAGCCGGACTTATATGTTTACAACTTTGGTAGATACTCGGGAAAGTTTTTTAGCGGGGTTGGGTCATATGTTGATATGGGAACGAACAATATAATTTTTCAAAAAACTGGTCCGGGGTTTACGGCAAAGACACCCGATGGGTATCAATACAAGTTTGATGTTGTGGAAAAGGCTTGGTCTTTCCCAGTTGAAAACGGAACCAATACTGCTTATTATTTATCAAAAATTATAAGCCCGACCGGTAAGGTGGTGTCGTTTCAATATAAATCTTTTAAAGAGATGATTGATTATCAGGATGCAATCAATCAGTCATGGAGAAATCAATTTCCGAGCGAAATTAATTCTACGTATACATGGGGTAATGATAATACAGTCCTACAACTACCAATGCTATCTGAACATTATACAAGTATTGAGTATTTAGGCGGATACGCATTTGGGGAACTGGAGGTTGTAGGTTTACATCAAGGTTATTCATCAACCACTTCTTCAAATTATTTCCTGGATAAAATAGTTTTTGAAAATGGTCATATTGACTTTGTGAAAAGTCCAAGAAATGATCTATACGGTGTTAAGCTGGATGCAATCGAGATTTATGATGAAAACGAAAACCTATTAAGATCAATTCCGTTTGAGTACGATTATTTTGTTTCTGACAAGCAGGATGATGATATGTATGATCGAATCAATAAAGTGACTCATTTGGAGACATATGATCCCAGAGTTGATCATTATCCGACAAGTTTTAGGTACAAACGATTAAAATTATTAAGGGTTGAGATGGAGCATCAGCGACCCTATATTTTTCAATACCTCGATAATAACACTTACGAGAAACTGCCTTACAAAACATCTTTTGCGAGGGATTTTTGGGGTTATTATAATGGCCGTAACAATCCCTCACTAATTCCTGATTTTGACTTATATAACCAGCAAATGAGCCTTCCTTCGCAATTATCAAATTGGGATGGTGCGAATCGTGAGGTTAATCTTAGCTATATAAAGGCTGGAATGTTATCTACAATGTTTTATCCTACAGGCGGACAAACGGACTTTTATTTTGAGTCAAATACTTTTGAGAATCTGAGTCCCCAACAACAAACATCATATACATTGGCGAGTTATGGAGGTGTAGATGCAGGGTCTGGAATTCAAAAGTATTATTTTGATATTACTGAGAATACATATTGCGACATATGGGGCGGACTTTATTGTAATGGTATGATGGATATGAATTCTCCTTCTTATGATTGTGGTTGTTTAAGTTGTTCGGGAGACCAGGTGAACACATTATATGCTAACATAACCAAGGTAGATCCTGTAACCCATCAATTGATTGCAGTTTACCCTTCATGGGATTTTCAGATTTCAAATCAGACGATTTTGAATGCAGGAGGTATAATCAATATGCCAAACCAGTTTTTCACACCAGGTACATATTGTATCACGGTTAATTATCCTGACAATCATAATCCTCCGGGAAATATCCCTAATAATCGTCGAGCAGAATTATATGTTAAGTTTTATGAGCCTTCAGGTCAAAATGCTGTAGGTCTCGGTGGCGGCCTGAGAATTAGTTCTATTAAGCATTACGACCCTTATGCAAAGCAAACGATTCAAAGAAAGTTCTCATACTCAGGAGGTAAAATGATGCGTTATCCAAAATTCTATTCTAATGCCTACATGAAACACCTCCAACATGCTCCAGTTGGCGGACCAATTTATAATGAGGGTTATTATATGCATTATTATTTATATTCTACTCCCGCTTATCCATATTCTTTTTCGGCAAATGGAAGCTTTGTCGGATATGATTTGGTTACAGAGACCTTAGGAGATCCGTTCCCAAATGGTAAGACAGAATTTTCATTTCAAAATACGGCTGATATAGTTAGCGCTGCTCCAGGCACCTATTTACCAGGAGTTCCCTCAACGGCATACAATGACAATGGGTTTCTGAAGAAAGTTAGCTACTACAATAATGCAAATTCCTTATTAAGAGAAACAATTAATGAAAAAGGTTTTGGGCTAACTAATACATATTGGGCGTTTAAAGGAAAATATCAGCACAATACAGCCAATATTGGACTTGATAATTACCTATTTACTCAGAATTATGGGTTTAGCTTTTATCCAATTCAAGTGGGTAAACTACTTACCACCAGGACTACAGATAAAGAGTATTCAAACGGGCAAGTCATTACAATTGTAAAGGATTATGTTTATAATAATAAAGGTTATTTGAAACAATCTAAACTGACAACTAGTAATGGAGATATGGTTACTTCAGATCTTGCATATCCAAGTGATTATACTGGTGTTTCAAGTGGTTGGATCCAGGACCTTAAAGACAAAAATTATATTGCTTCTCCTCTTGAAAAATTAAATAAAAGAAATGGGCTTGTTACGGGAGGAACGTTTACCCTATTTAATATTGATGGAGACATAGTTACGGCCAAGGACATATACAATATTGAATTGACGACACCAGAAAGTATTTCTTCATCTTCTCCAACCGGTACTTTGCCCAATCAATTTAAACCTGCAGGGTCTTTGAAATATAGTAAGAGGGGTAATTTAATTGAGAGTAGAAAAGATAACGACCTTTATATTTCATATTTATGGGGTCATAAAGGGCAATACCCTATTGCAAAAGTTGTAGGTGCCAGTTTTACTACAATAAATTCGATCGTAGATACTTCACTGTTGAATATTGGTACTGAAACACAGCGTGAAGCCGAATTGTCTGATTTAAGGGCATCTTTTGAAAACAACCCACTCGTTCAGGTTTCAACCTATACTTACATTCCTATGGTTGGAATGATAAGTGAGACAGATCCTAATAAGCGTACAATCTATTATGAATATGATTATGCTAATCGGTTAGTTCTTATCAGAGATTTTCAGAATAGAATAATTAAAAAGATCTGTTATAACAACGAGGGCCAACCTGGGAATTGTGGATCTCCTGTTATCTATTACAATCAGGAAGCAAATGATGTGTTTACAAAAAACAACTGTGGAGTATGTGAAGTAGGTAGCCAGGTTACTTATACTGTACCTGAAGGTACATACAGTTCAACTATTGACCAGGCGGATGCAAACCAACAAGCTCAAATTGATATAACAAATAATGGCCAAGCTTATGCAAATACAAATGGCACTTGTACGCCAGCTTCAGGTATAACTATTACCTATGAAAATTATGCCCTTCAAACGGGCTTCACTGCAACATATACAGATTATTATAATTCAACGATATCATATTCTTTCAATGTTCCATCATCAGGAACAGGTACACTTGGTTGTATACCTGCAGGAAAGTATAATCTTGTTATATCAAGACCCCCACCAGGAGGATTCCAATATGAGTTATTATTTAGTGATGGATGCAGTTATGTTTCTGGGACTAATTATGCAGCCATGGTAACACAAGTATCTGTATTTGGATTTTGCAAAAAAGTAAAAATTGAAGCGGGTTATTAAAAAGATAATTATGAAGCAACATTTATTTATTGGATCTATTTTAAGTATTTTACTCTTACATACTTCAGAAAGTATCTATTCATACACTGTTCCCAAAATAGAAGGAGGGAATCAACCTTTATCAGAACTTGAGGGTAAAAAGATTTTAGTTGTAACATTACCTCTTCAACAAAATGGAGCAGCAGATTCATTTTTATATTCCCTTGATACGTTAGCTACGGCACATATTAGTAATCTTAAGGTGATTGCCACTCCCTCTTATGAAGACGGATTTACTCCATCGCAAAGAAATCAGCTAAAACAATGGTATCGTAGCAAGTTGGGAAATGATATTTTAATAACTGATGGTCTAAAAACAAGGAAAATATCAGGTAATCAACAGCATGCGCTATTTAAGTGGTTGACTGATGTTACGAAGAACGAAGTTTTTGATATGGATATTTCTGGGCCTGAGTATAAATTTTTTGTCAAGGAAACTGGTCAGTTATATGGTTTATTAAAGCCTCACTCCAGAGTTTGGGGTCAAGCAGTGCAAAAAACTTTGGCGTTAGAATAATTTATCGATTCGATAATAAACAAATTCAGTGTATGAAAATTCAATTATCAATCAAGAAAATACAAACCATTAGCTTTTGTTTATTCTCTTCTTTCGTGGGTATAACTCAACCCGGACCATATGACAACTACCTCCTCAAAAACTTCATTCGTAGCTGGGATCCTATTGCTCCTGTATTGGATGCAAATAGTTTAATGACCAGACCACTTAAGGACGTTAGAACTACCTCGCAATATTTTGATGGTTTAGGCAGGCCAATTCAAACTATTGTAAAGCAAGGATCTTATGAAACAGGAGGTAGCGCTTATGATTTG
>JACJXP010000002.1 GCA_020636575.1 Chitinophagales bacterium | reverse complement strand
AGCCCCGCCATATTGCCAAACCACCTGTTGGCTGCTGTACTTCTCCTCCCTAATTTACTCCATCTTATTTTTTTGCTTTTGTATATATATGTTCTTAATCATTTCTGCTGCTGTTAATGACTGCATCATGATAATTGGAAATTCGGTCGCCATTTTTTGTCCTGCTGATGTTTTATAGAACTTAACGAGTTTTTTTAATTCGTTATAACTAAAATGTTGCCTGTAAATCCAAACTGTCGCATTGTCTAACCATTTTTCCCCATCCCCGGACTTAAAAAAGCTGGCAAATTTTTCTATTTCTGCTTTGGGTATTTCATTTTTATGTTTGTCTTCTTCAATTTTAAAATCAACCGCTTCATTAATATTAAAACCTCCTCTTAAATTTCTTAGCTCCATTATTTTTCTTGTGATTTTGTCATCAGGAGCAGCAGTTGTGTCTAATTTAAAATCTTTTACATTTTTTTCAATTTTAGTGAAAATATCCGAAGTGACTGAAAGAGAGGTTGTGTCAGTCTGTGAAAATGAACAATGTGTCACGGGGCAGAAAACAATTACAAATAATATTGATTTAGTCATACTTGAAAATATTTTGATAATTCCGTTTGTATGGCAGCCAACCTACTGTTGGCGGTAGTTTTTTCGTTCTTTGGCAAACTTTCTTTTTTCTCTTTTTGTCACGATTTTACAAGTTATGCTTCCACCCACATTATAACATTCATAAGGGATATTTTTTTCAAACATTTTCCAGGTTGTCACACCGTTCGATAGTTCAAAGATTTTGTCTACGAAAAACTGAACTTGTTTTGCTTCTTTTAGGGTTGTGTCTTGGGCTTTTGGGGTCCAGTATGTTTTAAATGAATAATACACATTTGATGAAAACTCCGTGATATAAGTTACACCGTCAAATCCATGCTTCCACCCTTTAATCGAATCGTCCGTTGGTAAGCTTATAATTTGAGTTTTAGCGATTAAGTCAAGTATTTGGTGAACTGTGTCGCTTTGCAAAGTTTTTTTGTCAATTAATATTCTTTCTGTTGGTTTTTCTTTGGCAGGAGTTTGCTCGGCCACCCAGGAAGTCAATAGACCAAAAGAAGAATTGTCAATTGTTTTCCAAATGTCAAGTACTTGATTGGCTTTCCAAATTCTGAAATAGAATGAAGATGAAGTAGTGTCAAGCCTAGTAAGCGATAAATCTTTAATGACTATATTTTGATACTTGTACCAAAATGATGTGTCGCCATTTTGTTGTAGCACACCATTTAAGATTTTGGTCTGTCCAAAAGAGAAAGTGGAACAAACTAAGAGAGTAATTATAAATGTAAGCCTTATCATGAAATTTTAAACATGGATGCTATAGGTTTTCAAATTGCATACGGCTCTACTAAATTACCGCCAATGAGCAGGGCTTTGTGCAGGTTGGGAATTGGTATTCCGTCCGCCGGAACCGCTGCCTGGCTTTTTGATAAAGTTAAATGTTAAGAACTAAAGCTGGGCTTTATTCGTCGAGCCCCGAACCACAGCACAATAGAATTACCGCTGCTGATTGTTCCAATGTCCAGCCCCACTATTGGCAAAACCAATGTTGGCTGCTTGTGCTACTCTGTCGCCACAAATGTGTCTAATGCTTTCAGGAAATTGTCACCCAAATCTCTAATATCTGTTTCATCTTCGTAAGAATGAAATTTAAGTTTTGTCGTCCTTTTAGATTGCTTGATTGATAAGCAACCATTACCTTTTTCTGCAAGCATTAAGTAATTGTCATCGTCAAGTGAAACAGATTGAAATGTTCCTAAACCAAAAACACTTACGTCATTAATATTAAAACCGTTTGTTTGCTCACATAATGAAAGATAGTCGTCTGGGAATTTTGTGTCGCTAAGTTTTATAAATAATTGCCTTTGTTTTTCAGGGAGTGGTTTTTGAATACGACTTATCTTATGCTTTTGATTTAGTTCTTGCAATGCCCCATTGAATGTATCTGTGTCACCATAGTATTCTGTTATGATTTCTAAATCCAGCTTTTCGGTAGGGTCATTGTTTAGTGTAAACTTGTCAAAGGTTTTGATTGTTGCTCCTAATATTTTTCTTGGACTAGGTCTCACCGTAAGCCCATAAAGCATACCCGAATATGTTTTGAATTCAGCTTTATATTTTGTGTCATTATGCGAAAATGAAATGGTGCTCAATTTAAACTCGTCTTTACGATTAAAAAGGATGTCATTGGGTAATGGATTTGCTTTGTCTTCGTAAAGTTCAAGTGTATAACTTTTGTCAAAGTAAAGTCTAACGCCACGTTTTAAATAATTGAGTTGCTGTGGTATGAGTTGTCCAACAGTTGATGGCAATTTTATTTCTAACTCTTGATAAAGACTTTTTTCAAATGCTTTCAGGTTTCCTCGGAAAAACTTTGGTCGCCTTGAGTTAATTGAATAAAATGCAAGTCCGACAATTGTCAGAATAATGCAGCCGATAATAATTAAGAATGTTACCATAGAGGGTTGTCAAAGCATAGCAGCCAACACATAAATTTACGCCGTTCTTTTGGCTATTTTATTAAAAAGTGACATTGAATTTCAATGACTTAATCCTACGCATTTTGTATTGTTACGGCGTCAATGACCAAATCACTACTTACTAAAAATCCCGGCGCAAGGCCGGGATATATAAGTTTACCCATCGTCAAACGCAGGGTAGTATTAAGCTACTGCCTTCTTCACCAGATCAGCTGCTTCACTCAATAAAATGGCTGATTCTACTTTAAGGCCGCTTTCATCAATCAGTTTTTTAGCTTCTACCGCATTGGTACCCTGCAATCTTACAATGATCGGGATATTGATATTGCCCAAATTCTTATAAGCATCAATAACACCCTGCGCCACACGGTCGCAACGAACGATACCACCAAAAATGTTGATAAGGATAGCTTTTACTGCGGGGTCTTTCAATATGATCTTAAAACCGGCTTCTACGGTTTGTGCATTGGCCGTACCACCCACATCCAAAAAGTTGGCAGGTTCACCACCACTCAGTTTGATCATATCCATGGTAGCCATTGCTAAACCTGCACCATTTACCATACAACCTACATTGCCATCCAGTTTTACAAAGTTCAGGTTATGCTTACCGGCTTCTACTTCCGTAGGATCTTCTTCGGTAATATCTCTTAATGAGTTAAGATCAGGATGACGCATCAGCGCATTATCATCCAGGTTCATTTTACAATCTACGGCCAGTATCTTATCATCTGCTGCTTTAAACAGCGGGTTTATCTCCAGCATGGAACAATCAAGCCCTACATAAGCATTATACAGGTTGGTCACAAATTTGGTACAGTTCTTAAATGCTTCTCCTTTTAGTCCCAGGTTAAAGGCGATCTTTCTTGCCTGGAAAGGTTGCAGCCCACCGGCAGGGTGTACCCACTCTTTGAATATTTTTTCCGGCGTTTCATGCGCCACATCCTCAATATTCATTCCGCCTTCTGTGCTGTACATGATCACATTCTGCCCCTTGCTGCGGTCGAGTAATATAGACAGATAGAATTCCTGCCTTTCACTGGGGCCGTCATAATACATATCGGCCGCCACAAATATTTTGTTCACCATTTTACCGGCAGGGCCGGTTTGCACGGTTACAAGGGTACCGCCCAGTAATTTTTCAGCAAATTCCCTTACATCTTCCAGCGACTTGGCCACTTTTACTCCATTGATGCCATTTTCTTTGATGGTTCCCTTACCACGGCCACCGGCATGTATTTGTGCCTTAATGACGGCAAACTTGCTACCTGTCTGTGTTTTGATCTGGCGATAAGCATCTTCAGCCTCCTGCACAGTGGTGCAGGCATAGCCATCCTGAACGGGAACATTGTATTTTTTCAGTAACTCTTTGGCCTGGTATTCATGGAGATTCATCTGCAAAAAATTTCGGCGAAGATAAATCTTACTGGCTAGTTTCTGGGTGCTTTATTACTGTTTTTTTACTTTGTAACATGTTTAAATATATCCTGTTGCTAAGTATACTGGGAATGTCCTGTCGCCCGGTTATTCACATACAATGGCCTCAGCGTAATTCGTCGCTTGGCGGATCTTCATTTTATCAGGAAGCTGCCGCCATGAACTGGGCTCAGCGGGATTCTTTTGTGTTGGACCAGGTGTTTTCAGGTGATATCCCTTCATTCATAAAAGATTTTGTGCCTGTTCATGTTTCTGTAACTGATAATAATACCGGCAAAATGATCAGCGGAGTTTTTTATGCAGCCCCGGATTATTTGTCTATCGGAACAAATGATGATTGGGCAAGAATAAATATTACACCTATGGCTGCACAAAGAATTGCTGACAGCCTCAATTGTTTTTTACCAACCCGGAAAATGGTGGATGATATTTATAATGCTGCCATTCAAAAACTGGAACCGATACCCATGTATGCTTTCCGGGACAGCACCCCCACTATGTGGCAACATCATCTAATTATAGAGGGCCAAAGAAAAGGCAGAAAGGGGCTGATCGCTGGTATTAAGAAAGATGTGGTGATAACTGAAAAGATAAGCAGGGACAAAAAGCCAAACCGGGTAGCTATTTACGGATGGCATAAAAAAGATGGGCAGCCCATTCAGCCCCTGTATACAGGCCATGTTAACTGGTGGGTGGATTATAGCCAGGGTATTCGTTTGATTTACCGGAAAATAAGAATAGGCAGAAAATGGGTAGATTATACAGATGTATTAAAAGATCCTTTGCTAAAGGGACTATTGTGTGATGAGGCCTTTTGCGATTTCTATCGCTATGATTACTGACCCCCGGACTTTTTTTCTTACGTTTGCTGTTTACCTTTTTAACGAAACCAGGGACAGGCATGGGAAAGAAATCAATGAAGAAATTAGAAGAAACAGCAGGTTTTCTGCAATCGCAATACAGCGAAACACCCGTAGTGGGCATTGTATTGGGCAGCGGGCTGGGTAGTTTTATTGATGAGATAGACGTGGAGAAGGAAGTGGCTTATGGCGATATTCCCAATTTCCCCGTTTCAACAGTGGAGGGGCACAAAGGAAAGCTGGTTTTTGGCAAGCTGGGTGGAAAAACAGTAGTGGCAATGGCGGGCCGGTTTCATTTTTATGAAGGTTATGAGGCCAAAGAAGTGGTGTACCCGATCCGGGTGATGAAATTGCTGGGAGTGCAAACAGTGCTTTTGTCCAATGCAGCCGGTGGGGTGAATACCAGTTTCAGAGTAGGGGATATTATGATCATTAAGGATCATATCAGCTTTTTTACTCCCAATCCGCTGATCGGTAAAAATATGAGTGAGTTTGGCCCCCGTTTCCCGGATATGAGTGAGCCATATAACAAACAACTGATTCAAAAAGCAAAAGAGATTGCAGCACATCACCAGTTTGATATTAAAGAAGGAGTGTATACAGCTGTAACAGGCCCTACATTCGAAACCAGGGCTGAATATAAGCTGGTACATACACTGGGTGGTGATGTAGTGGGAATGAGCACTGTTCAGGAAGCCATTGTTGCCAACCATGCAGGTATGAAGGTATTTGCCATGAGTGTGGTCACGGATATGGGTATCAGGGAGGAAGAAAATGTAATCACTCATGAAGAGGTGCTGGAAGCTGCTAAACATGCTGAACCCAAACTGGCGATCATATTTAAAGAACTGGTAGCCTCCATTTAACAATTTGAAAAGTGCATTTGTACTTTTGTGATGTTACTTTGCCGTATCCAATAAAACGTACACACTGAAAAGCAAGCAAATATATCTGTTGCTCCTGCTGTTTTCCTTTGTCTCTTTATATGCTGATGCACAGGAAGAAGTAATCAGGAACCTGGGTAACCGGCTAAACCGGGCCGGCGGCCGTATTGGTGGTGGAGAGGGGGCAGATAGTTTACAGAGAAGGGATAAGAACGAAGATTCGATTACCATTAGTTTCCGTTTGTTCAATGCCACACAGAGCAGCAAACTGGATTCATCCATTACAGATTTTACAAAGAGATTTCCTATTCCCGCTACGCATATTTATTTAGGCAACCTGGGAAATGCCAGCCGTTCGTTACTTTTTTCACCACAAATGGAAGCAGGGTTTGATGCAGGCTTTCATGCCTTTGATATTTATACCTGGCAATTGAAGGATGCCCGGTTTTTTCAGACCACAAGGCCTTACTCAGAGATCAATTATTTTTTGGGCAGCCGCACAGAGCAGTTGATCGAACTGTTGCATACCCAGAACATAAAACCGAACTGGAATGCCATGTTCAAGTACCGGCTCATCAATTCACCGGGATTTTTTAAAGGACAAAAAACAAATCATAATAATTACACAGTTGCATCCCGCTACCAGTCAAAGAATCTGCGATACACCAATTATTTTTTATTACTGGCCAATAAAATGATCTCGGCAGAGAATGGTGGCATTGTGGATACTTCAAATATCCTTGATGATCCTATCTATAAGGATCGCTTTAATATTCCCACTTATTTAGGAGGTGATGAAGGTTTTTCTTCGAATTTCTTCAGTACAAATATTTCTACGGGCAACAGGTACAGTTATTTTACTGCTTTGTTGCGCCAGCAATATGACCTGGGTAAAAAGGATTCAATTGTTACCGATTCAACCGTTATTCCTTTATTTTTTCCGCGGCTTCGTTTTGAACACACTTTGCAACTGGATCAGAATAAATTTCAGTTCCAGGATGCTTTTGCCGATTCTCTTTATTATGATTCAACTTATGGCATTACCATCAAAGACAGTAAGGACACTTTGAGTGTAAAGGATAGCTGGAAAATACTGACTAATGATCTTTCCATCTACCAGTTTCCTGACGCAAAGAATCTTGGGCAATACATTAAGCTGGGTGTCATGCTTCAAAATATTACCGGCAGCACAGCCAGCGGTGACCAGAGTTTTTTTAATACGGCAGGGCATGCAGAATACCGGAATAAAACCCGCAACCATCAATGGGATATTGAAGCCAATGGAAGACTGTTCTTTACAGGCTTTAATGCAGGTGATTATCATGCATTGATCTCTTTGGAAAGATTATTGGGTAAAAAGATCGGTTACCTGCGATTGGGGTTTGCCAATAGCAGCCGCACACCTTCATTCCTTTTTGACAGCCGAAGCAGTTTTTATTACCTGCCTACAAACGAAAAATTTAATAAAGAAAATACCACACAACTGTCTGCCTCTTATTTTCTTCCTTCCTTCCGGTTACGTTTATCAGGTAATTATTACTTGTTGACGAATTATACCTATCTCACTGCCTATACTAAGTTGAAGCAACAGAATGGATTGTTTAATGTGTTGCAACTTTCAGTAGAGAAGACCATTAAGCTGGGTAAAAGCTGGAACTGGCATGCCGATGTTTATTTTCAACAGGTGATCGGTAACGCAGAGCTGAATCTACCGGTACTATACACCCGAAACAGGATCGCTTATGAAGGGAACCTGGGTTTCAAAAACCTTGATATTGCATTTGGCGCTGAGTTCAGGTACCGTTCTGCATACAAAGCAGATGGTTACTCACCGGTGCTGGGCAGATTTTTTTACCAGGATAGCATCACCATCCGTAATCCTTTACCGGATATATCTGCTTATGTTCATTTCCGTATCAGGTCAATGAAATTTTATATAAGAACTGAAAATCTTAATACGGCCCGCACACTTGATGGGTTTGGATTTACAAATAATAACCTGGTGGCGCCGGGCTATCCTTTGCCCGGTATGCAGTTCAGGTTGGGGGTGTGGTGGAACTTTGTTAATTGATTATTAAAGCGTTGGGACTGATGAATCTCAGTTTTCTTTTCTTCGTATATAGTTTATCTTTGCATAGCTGATGAAAAAATCAATTGCAGCCATATCTCTCATTTGCTATCTCACAGTAACATGTGGCATTACCATTAATGCACATTACTGTATGGAAAGGCTGGCATCTGTTAATCTTTTTTCAGGCACAACAGAAGTTTGCGGGCAGTGTGGAATGGATATGCATGAAAATTCAGGATGCTGCCGGGATGAAGTAAGTGTGGTTAAATTAACGCAGGATCAGAATAAGATTCCTGTTACAGATTATACCATTCCTGCTGTTGAACAAATAGTTTTTACCCCATCCGCATATTTAAGCACATTACTATTTGATAAAGATGTGGACACAGACAACAGGCCCGGTCCAGATCCTCCTTTGATATCTGCACAGGAT
Source organism: Chitinophagales bacterium (assembly GCA_020636575.1). Taxonomy (GTDB): domain Bacteria; phylum Bacteroidota; class Bacteroidia; order Chitinophagales; family Chitinophagaceae; genus JJ008. The sequence goes on along the minus strand of JACJXP010000002.1, from coordinate 610,777 downwards.
ACATACAAGCAGATCAATGTTTTTTTAATTTGATACCATTTCCTTCTCAGAATAATAGTATCGGTTTAAGCCGGTAATACGTATTTGTATTATTAATTAATTCAACATATTTAAAATATATAAACATGAAATGAGCCGTAGTCATTCTGGATATTAATTAGAATGTTTATCTGGCGAATTCTATGTTACAAAAATATTTTCCGCCAAAGGCGGATAACTAAAAACTTAAAACATGAAATCATTGAGAATATTTTCAATAACAGCCCTTTGTATGGCTTTTGCTTTCCAGTCGTTTGCCCAGAATTCAGTTACTGAAACATTTGCTGTATCCGGAAATTGCGGCATGTGTAAAACTGCCATAGAAAAAGCAGCAAAAGAAGCAGGTGCAACTGATGCATCATGGGATAAAGAAAAAAAGGAGCTGACAGTAACTTATAGTAAAGCCACAACCAATACAGCAAAGATCCAGAAGCAGGTAGCTGCTGCAGGATATGATAATGCTGGTTTGCTGGCTACTATCGAAGCATACAATAAGCTTCCCGGATGCTGCAAATACGACAGGGCTGCTGCAGCTAAAGAAAAAAAGGAAATGATGGATTGCTGCAAAGACGGCAAATGCACCAAGGAAGGGCATGATGGCAAGGATTGTTGTAAAAAAGAAAATGGTGAAAAAGCTGATTGTTGCAAGGATGGCAAATGCACTAAAGAAGGTCATGATGGAAAAGACTGTTGCAAAGAAGGTGGAGAGATGCATGGCGAAATGCATAAAGAGATGCACGGTCAGCAAAAACAATAATTAATTCTACGGCCACGGCAAGCCGTGGCCATTCACACAGCTATGACCCGTATTGTTAGAATAACTGTAACTGTATTCATTGTATGGATGTCAGTTACCGGTAGTGATGCCCGGGCACAGGGAAATTCTTCCCTGGCAGATATCAGGTTGCCAACTCCGGAAGGAGATACTCTCAGTCTTTCGGAGGTGAGCGGAAAAGTGATACTGGTTGATTTCTGGGCTTCCTGGTGTGGTCCCTGCCGTAATGCAAATAGAAAACTCAGAAAGGTATACGATACTTTTAAGGGAAGAGGGTTTGAGATATTCAGCGTTTCACTGGATGATAATGAGAAGTCCTGGCTAAAAGCTATTAAGAAAGATAAAATGGAGTGGCTGCAGGTACATGATGCAACAGGCTCCGGCTCTAAAATAGCCACACAATGGGGCGTATATGCACTGCCAACTTCATTTTTGTTAAATAAAAGTGGAAGAATAATATTGATGGATCCGGATGAGAGAATGCTGGAACAGGTGTTGAAAGAAGTTTTAAAATAAGGGTCATAGCCATAAATTTTATGGCGCATGAAAAAGATATGGATAGCGCTGTTGTTTTTTAGTTATGCGGCATCAGCACAAAACGACACAACAATTACCATTTCTGTAAAAGGTAATTGTACAATGTGTAAGGAAAGAATTGAAAAAGCAGCACAGGGTAAAGGTGTACACAGTGCTGTTTGGGATATAGATACCAAAATACTCACTCTTCGTTACGATCCCGGTGCAACGAGTTCTGAAAAAGTGCAGCAACGAATTGCGGATGTTGGTCATGACACAGAATTGAAAACAGCAAAGGATTATGTGTATAAAGATCTTCCGGATTGTTGTTTGTATAGAGAAGGCTCCCCGGAACATTTAACACATACTGATGGAGAAGAAAATGTTGAGCATAGTCCCAAAGTAATGGGTGTGGTACTGGAAGCAGATGATAAAGGAAACCTGAAACCTCTCTCCGGGGCAAACATTACTTTAAAAGGAGCGGCAAAAGGTGTTACTACAAGTGAAAATGGTTTCTTCACTATTTCTCCTGAAGATAATCCTGCTGTACTAACGATCAGTTATACAGGTTTTAAAACGGAAGAGATCACGGTAAATAAAGGTGATCATTTGAATGTGGTATTGAACAGAAAAACAGGATTGCAGGAAGTGAAAGTGGTGGCCCGTCATCGGTCTTCTTATGTTCCGGCGGGTTCAGGTTTACGTACCCAAGTAATTACGGAAGGAGAGTTATTAAAGGCAGCCTGTTGCAACCTGAGCGAAAGTTTTGAGACCAATCCTTCGGTTGATGTTTCCTATAACGATGCAGTTACCGGTTCCAAACAAATACAGTTGTTGGGTTTGTCTGGCAACTATTCGCAGCTTACTGTTGAGAGTATGCCCGGTCCAAGGGGACTGGCTACGCCATGGGGACTGAATTATATTCCCGGTACATGGGTAGAATCTATTCAGCTTACCAAAGGAGTAGGTTCTGTTGTGAATGGTTTTGAAAGTATTACCGGCCAGGTGAATGTGGAACTAAAGAAACCGGAATCAGCCGAAACCGTATATGGAAATGTGTATGTGAATAGTATAGGAAAGACCGATCTGAACCTGAACCTTTCAACAAAAGTGGGTAAGTATTGGTCAACCGCTTTATTGGTACATGATGCTTTTTTGAACAACAGCAAAGTGGATTTCAATAAAGACGGATTCAGGGATCAGCCAACCGGTAATCTGTTCACTGTAATGAACCGATGGAAATTCAATAATAATAAAGGTTGGTTGGGACAAATAGGTTTCCGGATACTTTCAGATAATAAAGTGGGGGGAGAAACAGCGTTTAATGAAAAGCAGGATAAACTCACTACTACTCATTACGGAGCAGGATTAAAAACAGACCGTAAGGAAGTGTTTGCCAAGATCGGTTATGTGTTTCCTGAAAAGAAATACAAAAGTGTAGGATTGCAGTTATCAGCTTTCCGGCATGATATGGATACCTATTTTGGATTGACGACCTATAAGGCATTACAGGATAATTTTTATGCCAACCTGATCTACCAGTCCATCATTGGAAATAGTAATCATAAGTTCAGGACAGGGTTAAGTTTTGTAGCAGATAACTATGACGAAACTTATAAGCTTACCCGTTATTATCGTACGGAGAATGTACCTGGTGCTTTTTTTGAGTACACTTTTAGCAGTTCCGATAAATTTAATTTAATAGCTGGTATCAGGGCCGATCATAATAGCCTGTTCGGGTTTTTTGTAACCCCAAGACTGCATATGAAATACCAACCTGCTAAAGGAACTATCATTCGTATAGGAACCGGTAGAGGACAACGTACAGCAAATATATTTTCTGAGAACACAAGTGTATTTGTGAGTTCCCGCCAGGTGAATATAATGGCATCTGCAAATGGGAAAGCATATGGATTGAATCCGGAAGTTGCCTGGAGTACTGGTATAGGAATTGATCAGCAGTTCAGGTTGATGGGTCGCCGCGGTAGTATCGGAGTCGATTTCTTCAGAACAGATTTCAATCAGCAGGTGATCACAGATCTTGACGTTACGGCAAGGGAAGTGAATTTTTATAACCTCGATGGCAGATCGTTTGCCAACAGTTTCCAGGCAGAGATCAACTATGAGTTGTTGAAGAAACTGGATCTTCGGGTGGCCTATAGGTTATTTGATATACAAACTACCTATCATAGTGAGTTGATGCAAAGACCATTGATCGCCAAACATCGTGGCTTTGCCAACCTGGCTTACCAAACAGGTACCTGGAAATTTGATTATACGATCAGTATGAATGGCTCAAAAAGGATACCGACAACTGGAGACAACCCGGTTACCGAGCAGCAGCCCGGCATGTCACCTTCTTATACGATCATGAATGCCCAGGTAAGTAAGACGGTGGGTAATAAATTCCCGATCGATCTTTATGTTGGTGTAGAAAACCTCACCAATTTTTACCAGGAAAAAGTGATCCTGGGTAGTGGTGATCCTTTTGGTCCTTATTTTGACGCTTCATTGATCTGGGGGCCTGTAGCAGGCCGGATGTTTTATGGAGGAGTAAGGGTGAAGATCAAATGAGACATTTTTAAAAGAGCAGGAAATATCTTATATTTGTCTAAAAATAATTTTAGACAAGACTAAAAATGTCTCCTGCAAATCTGATATTGATTGGGCTTTTAGTGCTGGCATTGCTGGTTTGGATCTTCTGGCCGCAAAAGGGTTTGCTTTCTATGCTGGAACGGATGCGGATGAATTCATTGAAAGTGCAGATGGAGGATGCCTTGAAATTCCTTTTCGATTGTGAGTACAAAGATGTTAACTGTAATCTGCATAGTATAGCGGGTAACCTGCATATCTCATCTAACAAAACAGCAGCCATTCTTGACCGGTTACAGGACCTGGGATTGGCAGAATCAAAGGGAGATACATTTCTATTAACAGATGCAGGCCGTTCTTATGCGTTAAGGGTTATTCGGGTACACCGAATCTGGGAAAGGTACCTGGCTGATGAAACCAGTGTGGATCAGAAGGACTGGCATGGTGTGGCCGACAAAAAAGAACACCAGCTAAGTATAGAAGCAGTTGAAGCGATAGCCAATAAGATCGGCAACCCGGTGTATGATCCGCATGGTGATCCCATACCATCAGCCAGTGGTGATATGCCACAGCATACCGGCGTTAACCTGACAGGACTTAATGAAGGAGATATTGGTATCATTGTCCATATTGAAGATGAACCGGGTTATATCTATCAGCAATTATCTGCACTTGGATTATATCCCGGCATGCAGGTGTATATACTGGATGTAACAGAAGGAAGATCACATTTGCTGCAGAAGGAGAGGAGTTGATCCTTACCCCATTGTTTGCTTCTGCAGTAACTGTGCAACCGATACCGGATCAGCAACCGGTTTCTGAAAAACAAGAATTACTTTCTTCATTGGAGATCGGCGAAAAAGCAATCGTAAAAGGCATTTCTGCCAATTGCCGCGGACAACAAAGAAGAAGATTATTAGACCTGGGTATTGTACCCGGTACTGTTATCTCAGCTGTTATCAGAAGCGCTTCCGGTGACCCGGTGGGTTATAATATTATGGGTGCTACCATTGGTATCCGCAGAAAACAGGCGGACCTGATATTCATTGACAAAAAAACAGATCAATATGAGCAACCAGCCTGATTGTGCAAATTGTCCTGTACACCACCATGATAACCTGGTGCGGTTGGGTATTGCCATGGACAGGGTAGATTATGTGATAGCACTGGCTGGTAACCCCAATACAGGAAAAAGCACAGTATTTAATAACCTGACGGGTTTGCGACAACATACAGGAAACTGGCCAGGTAAAACAGTTACCCGGGCAGAGGGTGGCTATTCTTATGCAGAGAAGCGATATAAAGTAGTGGACCTTCCCGGTACCTATTCATTATTGTCAACCAGTACCGATGAAGAAGTGGCCAGGAATTTCATTCTTTTCGGCAGACCAGATGTAACAGTTATTGTAGTAGATGCAACCCGGCTTGAAAGAAATCTTAACCTTGTATTACAGGTATTGGAAATAACAGACAGGGCTGTTGTTTGTCTGAACCTGATGGATGAAGCCAGGAGAAACACATTGAAATAGATACAAGATCCTTATCAAAAAATTAGGTGTACCAGTGATCCCTGCAGCCGCAAGGCAAAAAGAAGGTATGCCTGAATTGATCGCAGCTATTGAAGAAGTGGCATCAGGCAAATACATCTGTAAACCACACAGGGTAAAAAGCCGTTCTGCAAAACTGGGGCATGCTGTTTCAGTCTTGGCAGAAAAACTGGAAAAACAATTCCTGGATTGCCAAACCGTAATTGGGTCGCATTACGGTTATTGGAAGGTGATCAAAGTATCATTGATGCGATCAGTTCCGGTGAATTGGGAAATCTTCCCAGGGCCTGATACCGGTGAATTCAGCAGTATAAACGACAGTTGAATGGAAAACAAGAACATTAAAAATTCAGAAGAGATACTGGCGGCTGCCAACAGCCTGCGATGGGACCTTGGTGTCAATCTTCATGACACGGTTACCGAGTCCATTTATGCTGATGCTTCATCAATTGCCCGCAAAACGGTTCAGATGCCCGGAGAGAAAAAGTATTATAACTGGGATGCAAAGCTGGACAGGGTTGTTACCAGTCGCTGGCTTGGTTTCCCGATCATGTTTATTTTGCTGGCAGTTGTTTTCTGGATCACTGTTGCCGGAGCAAATGTTCCTTCCGGTTTATTGGCAACATTACTGATCGATAATCTTCATCCGTTACTGAAAAATGGTGCTGATGCCATTGGGTTTCCATGGTGGCTGAGTGGTGTATTGATCGATGGTGCTTATCTTTCACTGGCATGGGTAGTGGCAGTTATGTTGCCGCCGATGGCAATCTTCTTTCCGATGTTCACTCTATTGGAAGATTTTGGTTATTTACCCAGGGTAGCTTTCAATATGGATAACTTATACAGAAAAGCAGGGGCACATGGCAAGCAGGCATTGACAATGAGTATGGGTTTTGGTTGTAATGCTGCCGGGGTTATTGCTACCCGCATCATTGACAGTCCCAGGGAAAGATTGATCGCTATCATCACCAATAACTTTTCACTGTGCAATGGCCGCTGGCCCACTCAAATATTGATCGCTACTATATTCATTGGTGGTGCGGTATCCTCACAATGGGCTGGTGTTGTTTCGGCCGGCGCTGTAGTGGGTATTGCATTACTGGGTATCCTTTTTAGCCTTGTTGTTTCCTGGGGATTGAGCAGATCAGTTCTGAAAGGTGAGGCTTCATCCTTTAGCCTTGAGCTACCTCCTTACAGGCCACCACGAATATTACAGACCTTATATACATCATTGATCGACAGAACGATCTTTGTATTATGGAGGGCCATCGTTTTTGCACTGCCTGCTGGTATTGTGATCTGGCTTGTTGCCAACGTGCATATCGGCGGACAAAGCCTGGCTGAAATTTTCATTAATTGGTCAGATCCATTTGCGGCCCTGTTTGGATTGAACGGAGTTATCCTGCTTGCTTATATCATCGCTATACCTGCCAATGAAATTGTGATTCCAACTGTTTTGATGCTAACAGTGCTTAGTACAGGTATGCATGATGTTGGATCTGGTGCAGGGGTAATGTTTGAACTGGATTCTGTATCAGATACAGAAAGAGTGTTAAGAGGCGGGGGCTGGACTTTATTGACAGGAATTAATTTGATGTTATTTAGTTTGCTGCATAATCCCTGTTCAACTACGATCTATACTATATTCAAGGAAACAAAAAGTGCCAGGTGGACATTAGTGTCTACATTTCTTCCGATCGTATTAGGACTGATCATCTGCTTTTTTACTACACAGATATGGTTATTGTTCTTTGGCTGATCCTTTCTTTGTATTGAAGCGGAATGAGAACCCGATAGCTACATAATTTTCAAAGGATTCTTTATTTAACCCAACACCACCGGATAGGTCAATTTTTGTGTCATCAGAAAAATAACAGGCAACGCCGGCATCAAATCCATGTTGCGGTTTATCATTTTGTCGCACAGAACCAAAAGCTTCTACATAACCATACCAGTTTTTACCAATATTAAAACCGGGAGCAATGGTATATACCCAATAAGGAGTATTGGACATGCCATCCCATTCGGCTCCTATATTGTATCCCAATCCAATGTTATTTGAAAGCGTATGCTGCATGGTAAACCTGAAATTGGGTGCCCATTGCATTAATTGAAACTCTTTTCGGGCAACTTTGGGAAGTCCTGCATGAAAGATCAGACTTGTCATTGGTAAAAGGCCTTTTTCTTCCCATAATGCTAATTTGCCTCCTATTTGTACGGGTGGGATACCCGTAATATTTTTATTACCTGCGGGAATTATCAGAGGTGTTTCCTTTGTAATAAGCTCAGTGATCAGCCGAAACTCAAATTTTTTGCTGATGCCGTATTTAATAAGTGTAGTGGGATGAACAATTGTAGTAAGCTCATCCTCATTTTCAATATTGAAGCCGATCTCTGCCTGGATATAATTTTTCTTTGTGATCACAGGTGATTCAGTCTGATCAGGCCTGTCTGTTTCCATCCTCCCGGTTTCCTGCGCAAATAAATTTGAGTTGAGCATCACAAAGCCAAAGCAGCATAGAATTATTTTAGTCATGTAGAAAATATTTATTTACTCCGCTCAGAATTAATTAAATCAATATAAGGTTGCTATTTCTGGTTTATGTGTAATAATTACTTGTAATCTTCTCTTACAGGGTTGAAAACATCGATCACCCTGCAATCAGTCAATGCGATGGCACTATGCGGGACATTCGATGGAATAACATGAACAGTTCCCGGAGTAAGCACATTTGTTTTACGGCCAATTGTCATTTTCAATTCTCCTTCTACAATAAAAGTGATCTGTTCATGTACATGATGATGTTTTGGAAGCTTACTTCCTTTTTTGATCTCCACTACTGATAATGTAATATTTTTCCCATGCACCAGTTTGGTGAGTATGCCCGGTGCCAGCTCTTTGTATGGAATATTGATGAGATTTTGCATCGTATTTATTTTTCAAAATAGCAGAAACTTCCGCCCACCCATTCTTTATCCTTATTGTATCGGACACCCACCATTTTGCCTTTACTCAGTCGGGCAAGATTATTAGCAGCGACAGGTCTTTTTGTTCCGTCTTTCCAAAAATAAAATAAACGGATCTCTGCCTTTGCAGGCACATCCGGTGTTTTTATCACATCTGCATAAGTTACTTTTCGCTGTAGTATCCAGTTTTCAGGATCACTTACTTTGGATATATCATCCTGAGTTACATCGATGACCACACCTTGTCCTGCAAATGAGAATAAGGGCTTCAGAACATAGTTTTCCAAATCTTCAGGGATTTGTTTGATCTCATTAAGAAAATATGTGGCCGGGACATAGGGATGACGGATCAATGGCAAAGTGTATTTACTGATGCGATAGAACCAATTAGGATGCGGACACCATTCTACATCTAAGTCCTCAAAAAATAGTTTTCCTTTTTCCTGTACTTCCGTTGCCTGTTGTTGCAGATCATCAAATATCACCCTGTTATATATTCGTTTTACTTCTGTTTTTACTCCATCATTAAGATAATACAGCTTTTTGCCTTCATGGATCAATTCTGTGAGGCAAACCATTTTAATTCCCAGGTAATCTTCCACACAATAAAAGTCGATCCTGGTTTTTTGTTTACGGGGATATATTTCCAATAATATCACATGGGCAGGGTCATGATCAGCGATGATAATATCTTTCATTGCCTGTATGTAGGATTCCCGGTTGTATCCGTTCAGGTAGCAATCAAAATTTCGGGGTACAGGGAAATGTTTTTGAAAAACATCATCCAATAATACTTCGTAAGCAAACAGGGAGGGAAAGCCCTGCATTTCGATCAGCTGGGGTTCATATCCTCCAGACTCATTGATGCAGATACCAAAATCAAATGCGATACACTGTGGATGCTCGTCTTCACCGGGCACATTTACCTCGGGTGGGATTGCATTCTTTGTGAGAGTTTTGAATTGCGGATCAGTAATGATATCAATAATGCTTTCACAGGCATGAAGCATTTTTTGAGTGAAATCTTTAGGCACAAAAATGGGGGTTTCAGCTACCCTGAATTCGATCTGACCCGGATGAGCCGCATTTAATTCCTGTAAAAAGGATTCGTACTTTTCATTGGTGAATGATTCATTATACTGTTGACGTAATTCAGGTATCATATCCCTTTATTATGAAATGGAAGTTAGCAAAACACCTACTGGCTGCAAAAAGAAATAAAATAGTTTTTTACACCAGTTCTTCTGTGAGTTGGTTGACTGAATAATTCAGGAAATTTGGCAGAACATGAGCATAGGTCCACATGATCTTATCAGGGTCTTCAAGGTGTTCCAGCATACTGTTCAGCTTGGCTTCGCCATGGTTTTCTATCACGGTAGTTCTTTTATCTTCCCTTCGCAGGTAAAGACTCATACCGGGGGCATCAGCTTCAGGATGGAACTGTGTGCCGATCATGTTTTCATTAAAACGAACTCCCATCACTGCTCTTTCATACGGAACATGTGGCCGGCTTTTTTCAATACAAAGGATGGATGCACCCATTTTATTCATCAGGTCATGATTTGGCTGAATGACCTGGAAATCTCTGCTGTCCACGGCGTAAAACGGATCCTTTAATCCGTCAAAAATGGGTTCATCTCTTCCATTTTCCAGCATATGTACCGGGAAGATGCCAAAAGAAGTGGATTTTCGTTTGCTAACGATGCCTATATTGAAATAACGGCTGGCTAATTGAAATGAATGACAGATAAAGAATACCTGTTTCTTCTTTATGTTAGATGGATTATTATTCCATCTTTCCATAGAATCGAGCCAGCGGCACCAGCCAATGTCCCAATCTTCATAACGGCTGGTCAGCGGATCGCCGGGGCCACCACTGGATATATATATATCATAAGAAGTGTCAGGTAATTCATTTTTCAGGCGAACGTCGTACTCCTTGGCATATAGGAGGATATCATGCATTTCAGCCCACTCTATCAGGATGTTACGGATACATCGCATGCCCTGGTTGGCAACGCCTTCATAGAGATCAAGGATGGCTACTTTTACAGCCCTTTTCCTGGTCCAGTTCATCGGCCAAAAATACTGTTTTTCAGGAGTTCATGGAAGCTATATTATGCTGATTTTCCCACAATTGTGGATTTGATGGTCTCTTATTTCCTGTTTTTCAGGAAAAAATCCTTTAACCTGTTCAGAAAAAAAACACGGAATAAAAATGGCCAATATGCCGGCGACAACTTTACAAATGGCCTGGAATTATAGAAATATGTACCTGGAAAAAACTGTTGCAGCAAGGGCTTGATAGCACTGATACTTGCATCATTTCTTTTAAACTTCATGAATCTCCTTTCAAAAAGATCTATACCTAGTGTAATACATTGTTTAATACGTTTACTGTTGAGATAATAGGTATTATTATATTCGCTATGTGCAAAAGAGCGGATCTTGTTTTGATACTTTTCAATATCTGTTCCAAAAAGATAGCTGAAATGCCATCCGGTATTAACATCTTTACAATGGATCACATTATCTGTATATTCCGGGAATAGCTCATTCCGGTGCCCAAGATCTTTTTCTTTAATAAAATCCCAACTGGCCACCAGGTTTACTTTAAAAGTAAATGCTGACCGGAGGTTGAAATAATAATAATGAACAGGCAACTCAATAAGTGCCGGTAGTTGAAAGCCCGGTGATTGCATGACGGCTTTGATGTTCGCAATTTCATCCACATCAGAGATCATGATCATGTCATCTGCATTGCATTTCTGCAAGGCTTCTTTAATATAGTTTCGTTGAAAGAATTCGTATTCCCAGGGGGAAAGATCATTCTCAGGCGCCACCAGGTGAATGATACGGTCTGAATATTCTTTGAATTGATCCTGGTTGTTTTTAAAGTGTAAAGGTTTTTTTTCGCCTGATAATGTTCTTTCCGATTCCACCAGTACAAAATGATTGACTGTGTCTTTAAGAAACTCTAATCTTAATCGTAACAGATCAAGTTCATCATTGAATAAAAAACAATCATAGATCTTCATGCCGGATCATCTCCCAGTTGGTTTCAGAAAATGTGATAACATGAGGTGGAAAACCATCCGGCCGTAGCGCTTTATCGGAATTAATAACAGAGAATTCCATAAAGTCTGTATAGCCATGGCACAGTTCTCCATTATTCAAAACAAAAATATCTATACTATACACTCCGGGTGTTATATTTATTGATAATAACGATGCTTTTACAGTTAGTGTTTCATTAGTTATTGCTTCAAATTGAATTTTATTATCTAAAGTAGTAGAGTGAGTAACAATGTCGCCATAAATATTCCGGATATTAAATGCGACCTCAATATTCTTAAGGTCTTGTTTGGAGGTGAATTTTAGTTCAAATGCAGCCGGATAGCCCAAAAATAGTTCTGACGTTTCGTTCTCACCTGATAATAACCTGCAGCTTTCTATTGTTACGTTACCATTTCCTTTTGCAGCTTTTTTATTTTGTGTCGATGAGATATCACCCAGGTATTGTTCAATGATTGTATCTATAGCTCCAAAACCTTTTATTCTTCCGTTCTGTAAATACACTACTTTATTGCAAAGCGAACGGACAGCGCCAAGGTTATGACTCACAAAAAGAAGTGTTCTTCCACTGTTTTTGCTGATATCTTCCATTTTCCCGATGCATTTCTTTTGAAATTCAGCATCACCAACGGCCAGTACTTCATCAATTAGTAATATCTCAGGTTCAAGATGTGCTGCAACAGCGAATGCAAGACGTAGTTGCATGCCGCTGCTAAAATGTTTAAGCGGAGTGTCAATGAACTTTTCAACACCACTAAAGTCAATGATGGCGTCTAATTGTTTTTCGATCTCAATTTTCTTAAGTCCGAGTATAGACCCATTCAAAAAAATGTTTTCTCTTCCCGTCAGTTCTGGATGAAATCCCGTACCTACTTCCAGCAAACTGCCTACACGGCCTCTTATGGTTGCATGTCCTGTTGTAGGAGGGGTGATTCTGCTAATGATCTTTAATAAAGTGCTTTTGCCTGCTCCGTTTCGTCCAATGATACCCACTCTTTCACCTGGCATAATATCAAGGTTGATATCTTGCAGGGCCCAGAATTTTTCTTTTGCTTTTTTTCCCGGCTTCAGGAAATTCTTAGCTGAATTGGAAATTACATCCCTCAATGCAATGTAAGGTTGTGAAGTTACAAGCGGATATTGTTTCCCAAGGTTTCGTATCTCAATAGCTGGTTGCATCAGGCTATGTCAGCAAAGTAGGCTTCTGTTTTTCTGAAAAAATATATTCCTGCCATTAGTATTGTGATAGTACTTGCAAGGCCGATCAAAACGATATTATTGTCCGGTTGTGCTCCGGAAAGCGGGGCTCTGAATAACTCCAATGCTGCATTCACCGGGTTTAATGATAACAGGTTTCTTAACCATGGCTGACCTATTGAATGCAAAGGATAAATGACCTGCGATGAAAAAAATAAAAGCTGTAATAAAACAGGTACAGTATAACGGAAGTCACGGTATTTTACATTTAATGCAGCCAAAAATGTCCCTGCACCAAAAGCAGCCAGAAGTATAATAACAATGCCAGCTAAAAAAAATATAGCTCCTGAAACATGGCTTCCCTGTTTATATATAAAACAAAAGATAATAAAAACGATCAGCCCCATGATAAAATCAAAGAAAGCAGTAAGTACGGACGATCCCGGAATGATCAGCCTCGGAAAATATATCTTCTTGATGATGGCAGCATGGTGGATCATGCTTTCACCGGCATGTGATACGGCATTGCTGAACAAGTTCCATATAATAAGTCCGGATAAAACAAAGATGGGGTAACGGATATTGCCGGTATCAATAGGCCATGTTTTTGAGAACAGAAATGTGAATATGGCCATGAGTGCCAGGGGTTGCAGAATAGCCCAAAGAATGCCTAAAACGGTTTGCTTGTATTTGACTTTAATATCCCGCCAGGTAAAGAAATAGAAAAGCTCCCGGTACTGCCAGAGTTCTTTTAAGCCGAGTGAAAAACCTTTGGGGGGATGTATCTGCGTAACCGTTTTCTCCATCTGCGTAAAGATATACAATGCAGCGGGAAAGACATGCTTACTCCATGTTCATCTGATCGGGCGGATTGTTTTCTTTCTTTTTATTCTGGTCCGTTTTTTCCTGGAGCTTTTTTTCGTTCCTGTTCCCTTTCGGATCAAGCAAAGGGTCGCCGATCGGAGCTTCACCGTCTTTTAATTTAAAAGTAAAGACCTTATCAACATGTACCCACTTGCCATTTTCCCATTTAAAACCTTCCTGGTCACCATCGGGGACATAGGTCCATTGATGTTCGGGGTCATTGTTTTCTGATATGAGGTGATCTACCAGTATCATATCCAGGTCAGGAATATAATCAACAAGTACCCTTGCCCCCTTTTTAAATTCAATATTGAAGCGATGCTGGGCAGGTTTGGGAATACTGTCATTTTCATAAGTAAAGAAAGGCCCCCCGAATACAGGTTCTTTCTTTGCGTCGAATGTCAGTACTTCTATCCACTTCATACTGCTCATGGCACTGTAATTATCAAACCCAAAAAGGGTGTAATAATTTTTATTGTTGTACTGTGTTTTAATAATGTTATAATACATGGCACCGATCCAGTTCATCCTTGTCCTGGTTGAGTCATTTGGTTTGGTGGTAAATTCTGAAAAGTCCCGAAGGGGCAGGAGCTTTAATGAACCATTGCTTGTGGGAAACTGAATAGCTCCTCTTTGTCTGTAATAATAATCATTATAGGAGATCACCCAGGTAATTATTCTGAAAGTTGAATCAGGTGCATATAATTTGGATATGCCCAGTAATGAATCAAAAGGGTAATAGAATGAATTTTTTATTTGTAATGCCCTTACCAGTGTTTTTGTAAAAATGCTGTCAGATACCATTCTATCCTCTGTAAGGCTGTCTGTATTCAGGTATAATGAGTAAAGTTTGAGTGTGTCCTCTTTAGCCGCCAGTTTCTTGAGATCAGCTGGCGATATTTTCTGTGCCGATACTGATATGCTGAGAAAAGTTGCTGACAGCAACAACAGGAAGAAGAAAGGCCTTTTATAATTTTTCAGGATCATCGAACAAATTTACAGCTTAAAACAGATGCATTAAATAATAACCGGGTTGCATTGTTCTGCCCGGGTGCTGTAACGAAAGAAACAGGAATAAATTATCTCAAAAGTTATAAAGCTTTTGCAAAATCTGGTAGTGAGCTAAAACGGAAGTCAATATCAGGGTGGGGGAAAGCAGTATCCGGGTTTGTAGTGGCTGCAAAAACAGTAAACATCCCTGCATTTCTTCCAAACTGCATATCTGATAGCTTATTGCCGATGATAAGGGATCTGGAAAAATTGATTTCCGGGTGATCCTTTTTGGACAACACTGCCATTCCCGGGTTTGGTTTTCGTTCCGGGTGTTTATTGTCCGTACTGGTACAGTGATAAATATGATCAATGCTGCCGCCGACATTTTGAATAGCCTGTAACATGCGGGAATGAATTTCTTTGAGGTCGGCTTCTGTCATCAATCCTTTGCCGATACCCCGCTGGTTGGTAACAATGATCAGCTTGCCGAATTTTTCGGCAAGAATCTTAAAGGCCTCTTCAACTCCTTCATAGAACCTGAACTCACCGGCATTCAGGATATAATCTTCTTTTTTTTCATAATTTATCACACCATCCCTGTCAATAAATAAGGTCCAGCTTTTATCGATTTTTTGCAGATCGGGTATTGTAGTACTCATATCTTCATTTGCTCTTCTATAATCTTCCGGTATGCCAATATCAATAAAATATTCATCCTGAACCTGCCCGCAGATCAAATGAGAATCGTAATATTTTTCCAGGTAATCTTTCTCAAACGAGAATTTTTCAGGAAAAGTTAAAGCAAGGAATCCCTGTACATTTAGAATATAAACACCTCCGTTGATAAGTCCGCTGTCGTAATGTTTTTTTTCGCTGAATTGCTTTACCCGGCCAAGATTATCTATCTCAACAACACCGTAACGGTCGAAATTTTGCATCGGCTTCAATAATAATGTACACTCGTTTTTATTGCTGGTATGAAATGTTGAAGCTTTCTGAATATCTGTATCAAATAATGTATCGCCATTAACGATCACTATATTTTCGCTTTCTGCTTTTTTACAGGCAAGCCGAATTGCGCCACCTGTTCCCAGTGGTTCATCTTCTACTACATAATCGTAATTCATGGTTGGGAAAAACTGCTCCAGGTATTCAAGAATAGCTTCATGACGGTAACCCAGAGAGAAAATGATCTTCTCAATTCCCTGCATCCGCAGATGCCGGATCACATAAAATAAAAAAGGCCTCCCCGCCACGGGGGCCATACATTTCGGCAGGTTGGGAACCGTATTACGAAGCCGGGTGCCTAATCCGCCGGCTAATATGATCGCTTCTTTGATCAATGCAGATATTTATTAAGCAAAATATTTTTCTTCTACCAACTGGCAGATGATGTGACCGATTGTGATATGGCACTCCTGTATCCGTGGTGTATCAACAGAAGGGATATTGATCAGGTAATCTGAATATGATTTTAATTTTCCACCGCTCTCTCCTGTAAATCCAACGGTGATCACTTCTCTTTTCTTAGCCATTTCAAATGCACTCAAAATATTTGGTGAATTGCCGGAAGTAGAAAACCCGATCAGCACATCCCCGGGTTCGGTAATACCTTCTACCAAACGGGCAAATGCAGCATCATAACCATAGTCATTAGCTACCGCTGTTAAATAAGACGTATTACAATGCAATGCTTCTGCCGGTAATGCTTTCCTGTCTTTATAAAAACGGCCGGATAGTTCGGCAGCCAGGTGCTGGGCGTCTGCAGCGCTGCCGCCATTTCCGCAGAAATACACTCTTTTACCTTTTTGAAAAGCAGTTGTGATCATATCAGTCACTTCCTGGATCGTATCGATCAGCTTTTCATCAGCCAATGCTTTTTGCTTGGTAGTAATGGATGCTTCTAATATATTTTTGATCTTATCCATATCTTCTTATTGAAATTAATGAGTTCAGCCGGATCAAATGGTCCATGTTTTTAATCCATGCTCCACAAACTGGTAATTTCGATGCCTGCCACCAAAACTGGCCAGGCTTTTTATAACATTGAATTTTGTATTGCCGGGACAATAAAAGATCATAAAGCCACCGCCGCCTGCCCCGGATATTTTACCGCCTGTGGCTCCGGCTGATTTGGCCGCCTGGTAAATTTCTTCCATTAATGGATTGCTGATGCCTTCGGCCATTTGTTTTTTCTGTTCAAAACCAAAATCAAGGATCTCGCCTATCTCATGTAGTTTACCTTTTAGTAAAGCCTCTTTCATTCGTTGTGCCTGTTGTTTTAGTAAATGCATGGCACCGATCGAATCTTCTTTTTTATCAGTTACGTTCTTGCTTTGTTTTTTTATAATCTCAGCTGATTCACGGCTGGTATCAGTATAATAAAGTACAAGATTGTTTTCCAGCTCAAACAGGTATTCCTGTTTTACCCGCAATGGATTAACTATCACTTTATCACCTTCATAGAATTCCATGAAATTTACTCCGCCAAATGTGGCGGCATATTGATCTTGCTTGCCGCCGGATAACTTCAGGTAATTTCTTTCAATTTCATAAGCATAATGCGCCATGTCATATTCTCCCAATGGCAAGCGCAGCATTTCAGCAAAGGCGCCGAGAATAGCCACAACCAATGTAGAGGAAGTACCCAAACCGGAACCGGCCGGTGCATCTACATATGTTGAAAGCCGCATGCCTTTGAATTCTTTCAGTCCATGATCTCTTTGTATGCAGTTGTAAACACCTTTTAACAGATCCAGTTTGCCATTCAGGGGCAATTCATTAGTATTTTCAAAAACTTCTTCTTCGTTCCTGTCAATGGCCTGTACTATAACCTTGTTTTCTTCTAATAACTCTATAGTCGCATGAGCATAAAGGGAAACAGTCGCATTCAATACTGCACCGCCATAAAGATCACTGTAGGGGCTTACATCTGTGCCGCCACCGGCCAATCCTATGCGTAAAGGAGCTTTACTTCTGTATATCATCGGCTAACTGAGAAATGGAGCTAACCATATTGCTCCAGCTGTATTTTTCTTTCTCGTTGCGAAGATGAGGAATAAAATAATTTTCACCTAATTGATAAAAGCGCTGAATGGTTTCAGCTATTGAATTTGCATCCGGTTCAGTAACCAGGCCTACTTTTTCATGTGGTACCAGTTTGGGCAAGCCACCAACATTAGTTACCACCATTGGTTTCTCAAAATGATAGGCAAGGGGGGTAACCCCGCTTTGTGTGGCATTGCGGTAAGGTTGTATCACGGCGTCTGCAGCACAGAGATAATATTTTACTTCACTATCGGGAATGAAATCAGTACGCAGAATGAGTTTATCTGCAATTCCTGCTTTTTCGATCAGTTCATGATAAGGTTTTTCATCCTCATAGAATTCGCCAGCCACTAATAAACGGATACCATCCAGTTGCTTCATGGCTTCGAGTAAAATATCCAAGCCCTTATATTTTCGGATAAAACCAAAGAAAAGGATGATCTTTTCACCTTCGGGTAACTCTAAGTGTCTTCTTGCTTCCGCTTTGGAAATAATATCTCCGAAATTATCATACAACGGGTGTGCTACCTGTAAAGCTGGTTTTGCTTGCCTGCCGTCAGGCAGGTTTTTTTCAAACTGTCTTAGGTCACTCATCACTTTTTCACTCATAGTAATAAATGCATCGCAGCTCTTTAAAAAGTACCTGGTGAAAGGTTTATCGCCTGGCCTTTTTTCATGCGGGATCACATTGTCTGCTATGCAAATGATCTTCGTGTGTTTATTCTTTCTTACTTTTCTAAGGATAGTTCCTAATGCTGGTCCCATAAAAGGCAGCCAAAAACGAACAACGATGATGTCCGGCCTTTCTTTCTTTAACCGGTTCCCGATCTTCATCCAGTTGAATGGATTGATAGAATTGATGACAGAATAAATAGTTATGTTATCAGGTGCCGGCTCATCAGTATATTGTGTTTTGCCGGGAAAAAGAAAGGAAGGGTATTGTAATGAAAAAGAATAGATAGAACATTTATGTCCTTCATCAATGAACTGTTTTGCTAACCGCTGGTTGAATGTAGCTAAGCCACCCCGCAATGGATGAGCAGGCCCTATGATCACCACATTCGCCATTATAATCCCAGTTTGGTTTCAACAAGGTAAGAGTTCCGGGTGGAAGAGTTTCGGGAAACGAGTTCACCAATAAAGCCAGCCAGGAATAATTGCATACCAATAATAATAGAGGTGAGTGCCAGGTAAAAGCCCGGCCGGTTGGTCAATGCAAAACTGCTGTCTATGAATTTTGAAACGATCAGGTATATAGATATGCCAAGACCTACTACAAAAAAGATGCTTCCCCATAAACCAAAAAAATGCATAGGCCTTTTGGCAAACTTGCTTACAAACGTAATAGATAAGATATCCAAAAAGCCATTCACAAATCTTCTCCATCCAAATTTAGAGCTGCCGTATTTCCGGGCCCTGTGTTCCACTACTTTTTCACCTATCTTTTTAAATCCTGCCCATTTGGCCAGCACAGGAATATAGCGGTGCATTTCACCATATACTTCTATTCCTTTTACAACTTTGTTCTTATAAGCTTTTAGGCCACAGTTAAAATCATGCAATTTAATTTTTGATACCATACGGGTTATGGCATTAAAGAACTTGGAAGGAATGTTTTTGGTCAGCCGGTTATCATATCTTTTTTTCTTCCAGCCGCTCACCAGGTCATAACCTTCTTCTATGATCATTCTTCTTAGCTCAGGGATCTCATCAGGACTGTCCTGAAGGTCGGCATCCATAGTGATCACAACGTCACCTGTTGCTGCACGGAATGCTTCATTCAAGCCGGCTGACTTACCGTAGTTACGCTGAAACTTAATGGCTTTAATTGATGAGTTCTTTGCCCGCAAACTTTCGATCACTTCCCATGAATTATCGCTGCTGCCATCATCTACAAAAATGATCTCATAACTGAAATTGTTTTCAGTCATTACTTTCTCGATCCATGCCGTTAATTCCGGCAGCGATTCGGCTTCATCGATCAATGGTATTACAACAGAAAGGTCCATTTTTATTTTCTACGGGTAAACAGTAATGAAAAGAATACTGTAAAACCAGTACCAATCAACAAATATCTGAAAATTGAAAGGGAAATCACCAGTACAGGATAGCGTTTTTTTGCCATATTCGCCAATTCTTCCATTTCTGCAGGTGTTTTACCGCCTTTTTGTATATAGTATTCTTTTGTGGCAATGGCTTCTTGTTCCAGGAATTCAGGATGCATTTTCAAAAAGATGATGGTGAACACTACCATGAGTAATGTAATAATAATAAAGCAACGAAAGCCTGTACTAAAATATTCTTTGAAAGATCCGATCGTATCTTCCTGGCGGCTCTTTGCATATAAGGTCCAGAATATACCTGTGCCATAAATAAGATAAACGAAATACTGAAATCTCGGATTGGTATTTCCTGTTTGGTCTATGATCAATGCCGCTACTATCATCAGTAATGCAGTGATCAAACCTTTAACAGCCGGTTTCAGTTGTAGTTGCATCAGGCTTTTTTAATTCAGGAAAACTTTATCACCATTTACAATACCGGTTACCTTGCCGGTCAATTCCATGCCTGTAAATGGAGAATTCTTTGATTTGGAACGGAAATTCTTTTCATCCACCAGCCACTTTTCAGTGGGGTCAAAAAGGGTAAGCACTGCTTTATTACCTTCCTGTACTGATGCGCTTTTGAGTCCAAAGATCTTCCTGGGATTCACAGAAAGCAGGGTTATCCATTGTTCCTGGCTAATACCCGGCATAATAGTATTCAGAACAGCATAGCTGGTTTCCAATCCTGTCATGCCAAATTTCGCATATTCAAATTCAATGATCTTGCTGTCAAATTCATGAGGGAGGTGATGGGTGGCAATACAGTCGATAGTACCATCTGCAATGCCCTGCTGCAGGCTTTCTTTATCCGCCCCGGTTCTTACCGGTGGATTCACTTTAAGGTTCGTATCATAATTCTTCAGATCATTATCAGTGAAGAATAAATGATATGGTGTGACGGAGCAACTGATACCGGAGCCTTTCTCTTTA
Organism: Chitinophagales bacterium; assembly: GCA_020636575.1. Taxonomy (GTDB): domain Bacteria; phylum Bacteroidota; class Bacteroidia; order Chitinophagales; family Chitinophagaceae; genus JJ008. The sequence goes on along the minus strand of JACJXP010000002.1, from coordinate 590,129 downwards.
GCACTCCGTATATAAGCCAGCGATGTGGCTGTGCTGATGCCGGTAAAATGCAATTTTGATTCTGTATAATCGGCCAAACGGATATCCCGGGATACGATCAATTCCTCAGCCATAGCCGGTTTCCCGGGTAGCCCCAGTTGGGTGGAAACAATACCTTCATTGATCAACCCAAATGGATTGATGCTTTTATCATCAGGTAGTTGGATCAACACACCATCAACGGCTTTGAGGTATTGTAAAGCTTTTACCAATAGTCCGGCTGATTGAATACAGTTGAGGCCATCACTAAAAGCCACAGCTCCGCTGGCTTTCATATCATACATTTCTGCCAACTCTTTTCCTTCTGCATTCTTGGTAATAGAACCGATCGGGTGAACAGTAACAGGAAGCAATTTGCTTCTTTGTATAATATATTCTACAGCAGCTTTGTTTTGTACAACAGGATTGGTGTTGGGTATAACCATTACATCAGTATATCCACCGGCTGCGGCGGCCTGGGTACCTGTGTCAAATGTTTCCTTGTATTCATAACCGGGATCGGCAAAGTTGGCAAACACATCTGCCCATCCGGGTGATACATGTAACCCGTTTTTTTCAATAACATGATCCGCATTTTCCGAAATGGAATTGCTTATCCGGGTTATTACACCGTTTTCAATTAAAAGATCAAGAGTTTTTCCGTTGTGGGGAGAAGATGGGTCAGTGACCCTGGCTTGCTTAATGAGCAGTTTCATTAAGGTGCGAAGATAAAGCTTGTTTGCTGGACTGAAAAATGGCAAAAAGGGGCTAACTTTGCCTCCCCGATTATTAAAAATTGGCACCGGTTTTCGGGACGTAGCGCAGCCCGGTAGCGCATCCCGCCCTTGGCGGGAGGGTCGAGATACAATGTATGTTTATATACTATACAGTAGTTCTTTAGAAAGGTATTATGTTGGTATTACAGATGATCTGGAGAATCGATTAGAACAGCATAACTCGGGCAAAGGAAATTATACTTCAAAAGGTATGCCCTGGAAACTGGTGAGACAGTTTGAATGTGAAAATAGAGCGGAAGCGGTACGTTTAGAAAAGAAAATAAAGAGCCGGGGAATTAAAAGGTATTTACAGGATAATAATTACCTGTAGGTTGTTTCGGGACGTAGCGCAGCCCGGTAGCGCACTTGCATGGGGTGCAAGGGGTCGCTAGTTCGAATCTAGTCGTCCCGACGAAGCAAATAGCAGTCAGCAATGGCTGCTATTTTTTTGGGAATAAGTGAGGTAAGTTCAAGCGCATCCCGCCCTTGGCGGGAGGGTCGCTAGTTCGAATCTAGTCGTCCCGACGAAGCAAATAGCAGTCAGCAATGGCTGCTATTTTTTTGGGAATAAGTGAGGTAAGTTCAAGCGCATCCCGCCCTTGGCGGGAGGGTCGCTAGTTCGAATCTAGTCGTCCCGACGAAGCAAATAGCAGTCAGCAATGGCTGCTATTTTTTTTGGGAATAAGTGAGATAAGTTCAAGCGCATCCCGCCCTTGGCGGGAGGGTCGCTAGTTCGAATCTAGTCGTCCCGACGAAGCAAATAGCAGTCAGCAATGGCTGCTATTTTTTTGGGAATAAGTGAGGTAAGTTCAAGCGCATCCCGCCCTTGGCGGGAGGGTCGCTAGTTCGAATCTAGTCGTCCCGACGAAGCAAATAGCAGTCAGCAATGGCTGCTATTTTTTTTGGGAATAAGTGAGATAAGTTCAAGCGCATCCCGCCCTTGGCGGGAGGGTCGCTAGTTCGAATCTAGTCGTCCCGACGAAGCAAATAGCAGTCAGCAATGGCTGCTATTTTTTTGGGAATAAGTGAGGTAAGTTCAAGCGCATCCCGCCCTTGGCGGGAGGGTCGCTAGTTCGAATCTAGTCGTCCCGACGAAGCAAATAGCAGTCAGCAATGGCTGCTATTTTTTTTGGGGAATAAGTGAGGTAAGTTCAAGCGCATCCCGCCCTTGGCGGGAGGGTCGCTAGTTCGAATCTAGTCGTCCCGACGAAGCAAATAGCAGTCAGCAATGGCTGCTATTTTTTTTGGGGAATAAGTGAGGTAAGTTCAAGCGCATCCCGCCCTTGGCGGGAGGGTCGCTAGTTCGAACCTGCCTGCCGGCAGGCAGGTCTAGTCGTCCCGACGAAAAAAAGGGCTCCTTAGCTTTTTCAGGAGTCTTTTTTATTTTTACACACCATTTTTTCGGGATGTAGCGCAGCCCGGTAGCGTACTTCGTTCGGGACGAAGGGGTCGCTGGTTCGAATCCAGTCATCCCGACTGACAAGCTCCTTTTGCCAGGGGCTTTTTATTTATTCAAGAAGTTCTTCTTCCTCTGCCTCAAACTTAGCCCCGCAGTGTTTGCAGAAAATGGCATCATGATCATGTCCTTTTTTCTTACATGATCTGCAGATCTCATGGTTGGTATCACGGCTTTTAATAGCAATTGCCATTTCTGTTGTGATGATACCCGTTGGCACAGCAATTATCGCAAAACCGATCATCATCAGGATATTGGCTATCACCATACCCATAGGTGTTTTGGGCACAATATCCCCATACCCGACCGTAGTAATAGTGGTAACAGACCAATAAATACATTTAGGTATACTGGTAAATCCATCTTCTGGTTTTTCTACCAGGTACATTACAGTTGCCATGATAATGACCACAACCAGGGCAAACAAAAAGAAGATACTGATCTTTCGGAAACTACTGGTTAATGCGCTGGTAAGAAACTTAATATCAACCAGGAAATGGCTGAGGCGGAATATCCGGAAAATACGCAGTAAACGCAGGGCCCTTAATACCAGTAATGGCTGTGTACCGGGGAGGAATAATGTAAAATAAGTGGGCATTATAGCCAGCAGGTCTACAATCCCCAAAAAACTGAATACAAAACGCATCGGTCTTTTTGCAAGAGATGCCCTTAAAAGATATTCGATAGTAAAAAGAATGGTAAAGAACCATTCAAAAGAGTGAAAAGTATGTTTGTGTTTAACATGTAAAGAAGGCATGCTGTCCAGCATAACGATTGTAATACTGGTAAGGATCATGATCATCAGGAAGATATCAAACGCCTTTCCTGTAGGAGTGCTGTGTTCAAAAAAAGCCTGGTGCAGCTTACGACGCAATTTATCCTTCATTCTGGTGCAGCATTTTGGATGCAGTGAAGTTAATAAATATTAGTGGCTATTGAAATGAATAGAAAAACGCAGCATTGACAAACCTGCGCCTTTTATTTTAATCTTTCCAGCACACCCTTACGTTTTACAACGTTCTTATAATCCCATTGTATCTGTTTACTCTTTTTTAACCAACGTTTCAGATCTTTTATTTTGATCTCTTTTTCGGAGGCATAAGTAATAGATGCGTCTTTAAATTTTCCTGAGCCGGGTTGTAATTCTTCTTCTTCAAAACTTTCGCCACTCCAAAACATCAAACGTATACCACTCTTTAATTTGCTGTACCCTACGATCGGATTGTCATCCAGAAACCAGACCGGGTGAGCATGCCATATCTTATTTTCTGCTTGTGGCAGGGCAGCATTTATTTCATTGGCCAATATGTCGCAAATGGCAACATCTGTTTTGCTTTGTGTTTTATTATAAGCCCGGACATCCTTATTCATATGCGGAAATTAATGATTTTAATGACGAGATATTAAAGATGGATACATATAAGTTGTGTATATGTTTGTAAACTAACAGGATACAAACATTGTTCATGCTTTTGAATGTTATCGATTATAATGTCTTTTTGCTGTAACGTTTTAAACCCTTACCTTGAATAGCACCAATTCTTCACCAAAACGATTGACAATGAAAAAACTTATTTTTCTTTCACTAACTGCTTTCACACTTTATGCCTGCAGTTCCAACGAAAAAAAGGAAGCTTCTGACAACAATGATAGCCAGGCATTATATGAACAGAACCTGGCGGTGGTTAAAAGTATGATTTCAGCTTTTGAGAACAAAGACATGGATGGGTTTATGTCACATATTGCAGACTCTGTAAGCTGGGGTTCTCCTATGTACGGCGACACTGTAGAAACAAAGGCGCATTACAGAGAATCTTTGCAGTATTGGATAGATAACTGGGAAACTCTTCATTTGGAAAATCCAATTTTCTTGCCGGGTGTAGATACCGTAACAAAAAAGCCCGATGGAAGTGTAAGGTATTATGGCCAATGGGAAGGAGTACATAAAGCTACGGGCAAAAGTACCAGTGTTAATTTCTATGAGTTTTTCAACTTTAATGCTGATCATAAAGTAACTAACAATGGCCAGTTTTTTGATGTGGGTGGTATGATGAATTCACTCAAGGAATAGAAGTAATAATATTCCAGTCAGAATAAAAAACACCTGTTATATACAGGTGTTTTTTATTAAACATTTTCGCCAATGTATCATTTTACTTCTACAGGCTTTCCTGTATAAATGGTTTTATAAACTCATGTCCTTATATAGTTTCCACTGACCATCTTCCTGTTTATAAACAACGAGGTATTTGAATTTATATTTTTGATTTCCCTTATCATCCTTTGCTGTTGCATAACCTACTTCCACAATAAATTCGCCATCTACAGAAATAGAGGTGCTTGTATAGCTAATATGCTGTGAATTGTTTTTAATGGAACTACGTATCATTCCTCCTATTGCTGCGAGAATTTCTTTGCCATGTGCAGAACCCAGAGTGGCATCTTTTGTATACATAGCCGCCAATGCAACAGAATCACCTTGTTCAAAATAATCAGCGAATTTTTTAATGATGTCACTAACGATCATCTTCGCTTCTTCGACATTGACAACAGGCTGTTCAGTTGATTGCGCAATAATATTGTTATTGCAGATAAGAATAATTAGAATGGCTATTACCAGGTGTTTGATGCGGGATTTCATTTTCATTATTGATCAGTTAAGTAAGTCTATCGGAAAGTTATATCAATTTTGATATAATTCCGTATCCTGCCTACCGCCCATGTAGTAAACTCTGGCTAAAATGGAAATTCTGTTGACAACTGTGTTGGAACAGAATAATTTCAGTTAACTAAAAAACAAAACTGTATAAATGAGATGCAAACTGTACACAACAATCAGCATCATGCTGGCAATATTCTCTGTCGGAATGATGCAGGCCCAACAGGCCTCCTTTGAAGTGCCTGCCACCAATTCACATGCAACAATTGAGCAGCAGGTGGCAGCCACTGATATTAAGGTGGACTATAACCGGCCCAACAGGAAGGGCCGTACTATTTTTGGCGGACTGATACCTTTTGGAAAAATATGGCGTACCGGTTCTGATGCCAGCACCAAGATATATTTCTCTACACCAGTTTTGTTGAACGGACATGCATTGGACTCAGGCCGTTATGAATTGTTTACTATTCCGGGTAAAACGGAATGGACGATCATTTTACAGTCCAATCATTCGCAATGGGGTTCTTACAGATACAAACCGGATAATGATGCTCTTCGCATAACTGCCAAACCTGAAATACTTAACCGGCAATTGGAAACCTTTACTATCGGTTTTGACCAGATCACATCCAATTCTGCAGAAATGGCAATTAGCTGGGAAAAAACCAGGGTACCTATCAGTATAACTATTGATCTTGCTAAAACAGTGGTGCCCCAGCTGGAAACCAGTCTGCAAAACGATGAACGGAAACAATACTTCAGGGCAGCTATGTTTTATTATGAGAATGATCTCGATATTAACCGGGCGGCGGAATTAATGGCACTGGCGATAAAAGCAAATCCTACTCACCTGGGCATGCTATACAGGCAGGGGTTGATACTCGAGAAAAAGGGGGATATAAAAGGGGCTATTGGAGCTGCAGAAAAATCATTGCAACTGGCACAATCAGCAGGAGAGGAACTAAAAGCAGAATATATCAAATTGAATACAGCTTTATTACAGAGACTGAAACGTTGAAAATATTCTGCTCATTATTTGAATTTTATTAATCTAACACTTCACAGCTAAACCCATGCTCCTTTAGCAGTATCATTATCCTTGAGCAGTCCATATCATCTCCCTCTACTCTAAGCACTTTGTCACAGTCCGAAAGATCAAAGTTAATTTTGAAAGACGGAAAGGCTTCCGACAGCATCCCCAGCAGCATTTTACTCTGTGCCTTTTTCTGCACATTTGTTTTAAACACTTCTACCATAATTGAACTTACTTGTCAGTATGATTCTATCCGGTTGCTTCAACTCCATATTGAATGGCAGCTTCCAATACATCAATGTTTATATCATTCAGCGATTTGAATTTGATACAATACCCTGTTACACTTGCCTTCCCTAGCTTTTTCCCGTAGGTTTTAGCTAAGTATGTTTTGTCTTTCAGGCCCATGATGTAGACAGAGATGCCGCTTGTGTTTGCACTCAGGCCAACCTGGTAAAACTCTTTTGTAGTCCCGTTAGCATATTTTATACTGTATGATCCATAGCCAATATTGGGATTAGAAACAGTTTTTCCTTTCTCATCTTTACCATCGAGAAACCATAGTTTACTTTTTGGTAATATCTTACATATATGCTTGTGCAAGACTTGCATCTCTTTACATTTGGTTTCAGGCTGGCTGTTGATATACTTTTTGATTTCTTCCTTTACTTCCATATAAATTGCTATTACTATAAGCTGCTTTTGTAAATTATTATTTGGAGTTAAAGCTCACCATCCATTCAATACCGTATTTATCCCTGAACATACCGAAATAGGAACCCCACGGACTGTCGGCAATAGGCATTTCAATTTTTCCGCCTGCTGAAAGTCCGTTGAATAATTTATCAGCTTCTTCTTTACTTTCTGCGTTAATTGAAATTTTGCTCCGGGTTTCATTTTCATTATGCTTCCCCATAAACTCAGGGGTATCACTTCCCATTAGTATACTTGTTTTACCAATCGGCAAAGCAATATGCATGATCTTGTTTGCTTCGTTTTCTGCGATAGGATGCTCTGAATTTGAAAGATCTTTGAACCGTGCTATCATAGCGAAATCTCCGCCAAATACTGATTTGTAAAATGTAAAAGCTTCTTCAGCGTTTCCGTTGAAGTGAATGTAAGGATTGATCGTTGCCATTGTTTTTGTTTTTAATTATTATTTAATTTTTTGATAAAGTTGCCAATAAGTTTTCGAGGTTGCTCAAAGACATTTTCATTCCCTGGGTAAATCCATCCAGTATTCTTTCTAACCTCTCAAGCGATTCATTGTAGATCGAGATGCTCACTTTTGTTATACCGTCTTGTTCACTAAAACTGTGATCCCATTCTGAACCCGGTAGTTCAGGATTTTCGTCTTTGTCTGCAAAAGCATTATGCATTTTAAAGTTCGTCTTGGGGGTAATAGAAGTGTATTCCTGGATTGCCCATCGCTCTTGTCCATCAGGGCCTATCATTGCATAAAATCTTTTGCCTCCTACTTTGAAATCCTGGTATTTAGTTTTTGCCATCATAGGCTTCGGAGCTATCCATTGATCAATGAGTTCTGCTTTTGTAAATGCATCCCATACCAGGGATTGGTCAGCATCAAATTCCCGGGTGATGTATACCATTTTTTTGTCTTTGTCAACGGTAAAATCAAATTGAAGATTTTGCATCATTTTTTGTTTTATCCGCCGGCGATTTAGCGCAGGCGGTTTTTAATAAGTTGATTATATGTTGCCAGGTTGAGAAATTGGTTTATCGCTTTGCCAATAATGCATCCAGGTTTTCCATAGCCATAATAAGGCCTTCTTTGAATCCCATGGCAATGGTTTGTTCCAGTTGTGCCAGGTCAGGGAACTGCATAATGCCATGCACAAGAGTGTTTTTATCCTTGTCACTGAAATTCATTGTCCAGGTAGATTGCGGCATGGCCGGATTGATATTTCCCTCGGCATCACCAAAAGCGTCATGGGCAATGAACATTATTGGGGGCTCAATTTTTACATAAGTAGTAATTGACCAATGTTCTTCTCCATTGGGGCCCACAGCTGCATAGTGCCATCTGCCACCTTCACTGAAATCCATACTTTTTGTTTTTGATCTCCATGGTGCTGGCATCCACCATTGGTCCAATATCTCAGATTTTGTGTAGCAGTCCCAAACGATGGGGCGGTCGGCTGCAAACTCCCGTTTGATGTTGATGGTGCTGTTCTCTTTGTCGACGGTGAAGTCGAAGAATAATGTCATACTCATTTTTTCTTTTTTTATGCCTGCCTTTCAGCAGACAGGGTTGCTAATAAGTTGTCAAGCTGGTTTAATCCCATCGTAAAGCCTTCTTTAAAACCCATTTTAATGATGTTTTCCAATTGGTCAATAGTGTCGAAGTTTAGCAACACACTTACTTTGGTGATGTCAGCGGTTGCCGTAAAAGTATTTGTCCAGTTCATACTTGGCATTTCAATCATGTCCACGCCTTTGTCATTACAAAAAGCATCCTTATAAGAAAAAGAAATTAAGGTCTCAATATTCTTGTAATATGCTTTGCAATAATGCTTTTCATTTTCAGGACTTATCATTGCGTAGTGCCACATCCCTCCATTGGTGAAATTCATCGAAATGGTTTCATTCCTGTATGGCAGTGGTGCCCACCATTGGTCCAGAATTTCAGCTTTCGTCCAGGCATTCCATACTGATTCAAGTTCTGCTTTAAATTCCCTTGTTACGGTAATTGTTTTATTCTCCTTATTAATAAGGAAGTCAAACTGCAGATTCCTGTTCATTTTTTCTTTTTTTTCATGGTTGATAATACATTGTCTAACTGGTTAAACCTGTCTTCCCAGATCTTTCTGAATTGCTCTATCCATTTATCCATTTCTTTGAGTTTTTTGACTTCAAGCTGGTAATAAATTTCCCGACCTCTTTGTTCTTGTTTCACTACTTCGCATTCGGTGAGAATCCGTAAGTGTTTGGAAATGGCTTGTCGGGTAGTGTGAAAATTTTCTGCAATGGCATTAGGCGTCATGGCCTGCATGGCAATTAAGGTAATGATGGCTCTTCTGGTCGGGTCTGCTATTGCCTGGAAAACATCTCGCCTCATAGTATTTAAAGAATTGGTTTATGATTATTTGTTTGCCTGAAACATCCAGCGAACTCCAAATTTGTCATTCAAAGCACCGTAAATTCCAAACGGCTGTTCCATTAAAGGGTCCGTAATATTTGCTCCGTCGGATAGTTTATTATAAAGAGTTTTTAATTCTTCTGCTGTACCACCGCTTAAATAAAGACAAACAGTATTACCCTGAATACGGGTTTCGGTTGGGCGAAGCCAATCGGAAGCAGAGATATCCACTGCAGAACTCACAAGCCTTGCATTTACAACTCTGTTTTGCAATGCTTCCGGGAAATAGTTTTTCATAGGCGATTCTCCTACTTCTGTTGTGGTAAGTTCTCCGCCAAAAACAGATTTATAGAACTCCATTGCTTGTTTGCAATTCCCATCTAATAAAAGATAAGTGGTGAGAGTTGTCATTTTAATATCATTTTTTTGATTGTTCAAATTCTTTTTATCCGGAATTTTGGATAAACAACCACTGATCGTAAGTACTCCAATTATCACTGACAAATAAGCTCTCTTCATAAAACTGTTTGAAATACTTATAATTTGTTTAAAACCTTATCTAGTAATTGATAACTGTTCTGCAGATGTTGTTCCATGCCATTTTGTATCATGGCGTCCCTGTATTCAGCCGAAGGGCAAATCGTATGAACAGTAACTTTCGTATTTCCTGTTTCTGATGTTTCAAAAGTAGTTGTCTCTAACACAGGCTGCACTTTTTGAGAAAGGCCAACAAACTCTGATGTTTTTATAATTCGAATCGGAGCATCTACTTCGTGATATACACCACGAAACCCGAACTTCATACCATTTGAGTGTATATGTGTGTGGTAAAATGAACCTCCTGTTCTGCACTCCATTATTTCAATTTTCATACACATTTCTTCCGGCATAAACCATTGATTCAATAAATCAGGCTCAGCGAATGCCCGGAATACATTTTCCTTTGACGCTGAAAACTCCCGAATGATCTTAAAGTCATGCTGCCCTTCATTGGCTATAATCTGAGTTTTATTGATTGACATGCTAAATGGTTTTTGGGAACAGGTAGTTTCTAATAGGAAACTGTTTGGTTGCAAATATATATGCAACTATTCGGTTTCGCAAAATTTATTTTTGATCGTATTATTTTTTGGTTGAATAGAATTCACAAATCTCGTTATCAATCATGGAGTTATTGGAGTGTGATTATGACAATCAAAGGGGCCAAATGCGAAAACAAATATTTGTTCCTTTTGCATATCTTCAGTTGCCACAACCAACCACCATGGTAAAGACATACCGCAACACAGCCATCTTCATTTTTCTGATACTGGTCGGCGTACAATGGGGATTTTTTAAACCCTACACCAGCCAGTTCCCACATTTTAAGGACTCAACACCAACAATTCATATTCATGGAATGTTGCTGATGTCGTGGATGCTATTGCTGATCATACAGCCCTTGCTGATCCATTATGGAAAAGCGAATATTCATCGTAAGATCGGGAAAGTAGCTTTTGTATTGGCCCCGGCCATTATTGTATCTATGTTCCTTGTAGGAAGGGGAGGTTACTGGCGGGGTTTGGGTAATATACCCGACCAGCTCAACCATACTTTTATGGCGCTGGATATAAGAGGCCTTATATCATTTGCCCTCTTCAGTATATTGGCTATTTATTATAGAAAAAAGCCTGACACACATATGCGGTATATGATCGCTACCGGTATCATAGGTATCGGACCGGGAGTGGCCCGGGGGCTTGCCAATACATTTGGAGTTGAGTTCGGGGCTGCCCTGACCACAACAGATATCATCGATCTGGTCATTGTCGGCTTTTTGCTGGGTTATGATATATATAAAAAGAAAAACTACAAGCCATTCCTTTTCATCTTCATCGTTTTTTTAATTGGAGCAGTATTATGGCAGTTAAGGGATACTGATTTCTGGCAGACCTTTGCCAAAAAATATGCTGCCTGGTTCTATTGATGTAAAACTTTCTGATTTTCCGGAAGATCGGTTTGCACCATACTTACCGAAGTCAGAGTAAGTATCCTGATGCCACATGTTATAAAGGAAGGATCGTAATATTTTTATAGTACACTTTATTGCCATGATCCTGTAATGCTATTTTTCCTTTTTTGGCTGTACCATAATCCGGATAATCTTTCCACTTGCCTTCATTTTTCTTTTTTGTCCATTCATCATTCCATGCCTGGAATTCGAGGATCTTTTCACCGTTCAGCCAATGTTCCACATGCCCGTTATTAAAAACTATCTTACTGCTATTCCATTCCCCAACAGGGTTTAGTTTCTTTTTATCATTCGGTACATACATGGCATAATCTGCTCCGGCCTTTTGCCACTCTTCTAATTTTCCGGGGAAACCGATATCATCTATTACCTGGTATTCCGGGCCATTTTCATACGGGGCCTGGTATTTTGCATCTTCAATTACATGATACATCACACCGCTATTAGCACCTTCGGTAACTTTCCAATCCCAGCTCAGTTCAAAATTCTCAAAGTCCTGGTCCGTAACAATATCACCTCCATGTGCATCACTGGCTGCACCCAGGCAAACCATGGCACCATCCTCAATAGCCCAGTTTGGTATCTCACCTGTTTTGTTGAATCCATGCCAGCCACTAAATGTTTTGCCATCAAAAAGACTTATCGGTTGCTTTGCGTCAGTATCAGCGGAAGTTGTTTTGGCTTCATCTGAATTGTTGCAGGAACAGATACCCAATGCGATCATTAAAAAAGCAGGTACAATGAATTTATTTCTCATAGCCGGGAGTTTATTTTTTTATCAGTTGCATTTTTTCAGGATTCCATGAAATAGCCATATCGTTATTATAACTGTCGATACATAATAGCGCAGGAGCTGCGGCCCTGTATCCAAATATTGCATCTTCCACCACCTGACCACCATTTCTTATAGCAGTAAAAAAATTGACAAAATGATCATAAGGGCCACCCTTATAATTTTTTTCAGCTTCAAATTTTATTTCTTCGGGAGGTAAGATCCTTTTACGGTCACCCAGTGGCTTACCGGCCTTTTTCATTTGCTCAATAAAAAACGGATCATCAGAAGCTGTTTCTTTATTTCTTTTCAACACAACACTGTCCCAGGTAACATCCATTGAGCCTTCACTACCCACCAATTTTAAATAAGTAGTGCCACTGGTGCCATCCACAAAATTGCATCGTAAGGAAAGATTAAAGGCAGGATGCATTTTTGATTCGGGGTAATCAAATGTGCCCAGCAATACATCCGGCACTTCACGACCATCTTTCCAATAGCGCAGACCACCGGATGAATAAACTTTATCAGGACCGTATGAATTAGTGATGAAATGTAAGCTGGAAAAAAGATGAACAAAAAGATCGCCTGACATGCCCGTACCGTAATCGAGGTAGTTTCTCCACCTGAAAAACCGCATTGCATCAAAAGGTCTTTTGGTGGTATTACTGATATAGGTTTCCCAATCCACTGTCTCCGGTGAGGCATCTTCGGGAATCGGATATTGCCAGGCGCCAACAGGGGAGTGGCGGGCCCAAAAACCTTCAGCATAATTCAATGCGCCGATGGCACCCTCTTTCAATAATTCTTTTGCTTTTTCATTACCCAAAGAAGAAACCCCCTGGCTTCCTACCTGGAAAATTTTACCGGTTTCTTTTTGAGCCTGTATCACAGCAGGTCCTTCAGTTATTGAATGCACCATTGGCTTTTCGCAATACACATGTTTGCCTGCTTTCATCGCATCGACAGAGATCTGCTGATGCCAGTGATCAGGAGTGGCTACAATCACTGCATCCACATCTTTGCGCATCAGCACTTCTTTATAGTGGCGTGTGGTGAACAGGTCCTTTCCCCACCTGTCCTTTGCTTCTTTTAACCGGCCGTCATACAGGTCGCAGGCTGCAACCATTTTAACTCCGGGGGTAGAAAGCGCTGTAATGGCATCCTGCACACCCATACCACCGGAGCCGATCAATGCAATATTGATATTATCATTAATGTCAGCAGGTCTTTTGTTCTTTAGCTTATAATGAACAGTTTTATTTTCTTTTGCCATCACATTTCCTCCTGTTGCGACAGCTGCTGCAGAGACAGCCATTTTTTTAATAAAATTCCTTCTTGAATCAGATCTGTTTTTTTTCATCGCAGCATTTTGAAGGTAAATTATTTATTTATTCTTAAAAACCTCGTTCTGTAAAGAAGAACTTATGCAGTTGAAACGATGTTTTTAATGATATTAGTGAGTATTCTTCAGAAGAAATTTGTTTGTACTGTATTTACGACCTGCGAAAATCAGGCTGCATTATATCCCCCGCAGGCGGGGGAAGTACTTCAGCCAAAAACCTGTAACTGGTAGGGGGTGGAGAATCAATTTGCATTCATTCCACCCCGGAATGAAACTGTAATTAGATCCATCAGTCGGCCCCCGCCAGCGGGGGATACCGAACATCTTGCTTTATGTAAAATCCCTTTGGAGAAACTTTTGAGACCATTTTTTACGGCCAACAATAATCAGGCTGCATTATATCCCCATCAGGCGGGGAAGTACAATAGCTAAAAACCTGTAACTGGTAGGGGGGATAAAACACCACATATTTGTAATTTCAATCTATGCCCGGTAAACACAACAATCTTCACTATAATAAACATCTGCAGCCTTATGCCAATAAGTTGCGTAAGGAAATGACCAAAGCGGAAGCTTGCCTTTGGAAGTATGTGTTAAGAGCAGGGACTATGAAGGGCTATCAATTTCGTCGGCAGCGACCGGTATTGAAATATATTGCTGATTTTATGTGTAAAGAATTAATGCTGGTGATCGAAGTGGATGGCATTACACATCAAAGTGAAGAAGTAGCAGTAAAAGATGAAATCAAACAAAAGGCTTTGGAGGAGGCTGGGTTTACGGTGCTTCGTTTTACTGATGATGATGTGTTAAATCATATTGATGCAGTATCCAATTCCATAGAGGATTGGATCGAAAAGAAAGTTTCTTCACAGAAATAAAATCTACAACAATTAGACAGGTACATGTCCCCCGCAGGCGGGGGCCGGATCTTCATCGTTTAGAGTGTAACAAGTTGGGGTGGATATGTGCTTTCCTTTCTTTCCACCCCCTGGTTGTAGTTATACTTGAATCGCATTGCGTTCCCCCGTCCAGACGATTACTGTCTGGAGGGACAGCGAAGAGCCTGTTATGCTGAGCATTCTTTTGAAGAAATTTGTTTGAGTTGTATTCTACGGCCAACAATAATCAACCTGCATTATATCCCCGCAGGCGGGGGAAGTACTTCAGCCAAAAACCTGTAACTGGTAAGGGGTGGAGATAAAAAAAGTGCAGACCAATGGCCTGCACCTGTTCTTATCACCATCTGTCTATTACACTTTTACTTTCACCAAAAGGAAAGTAGCAGGAATAGAAGTAGTATCGTTAGTGGCTGCTTTGTTCTGGTTGTTGAACAATTCAACCAGCTCAGCCTGTAAAACATCAGCTTTACCAATATCCTCGGCAGCTGCAAAAGCATTCATGGTAGGACCATAATAGGTTCTGAACACATCTACATACTCTGTAGGAGAATAAGCAGCATTGAAAGTGAAGGTTTCCTTGCTGAAGGAAATATTTTCCTTAGTAACACCAGCCTCAACAAAACGTTTTGTTACTTCATCTTCCACACCCCAAAGCATCGGGCTAACAAAACCAGCCGGTGGGGGCGGTGTGTTGGCAGCAGATATCTTCAGGATCTGGGCTACAAGGGTAGGGTCTCCTGGTATCCAGTTGCCCATAATAATGGTAGCACCCGGCTTAGCCACACGGACCATTTCTTTAGCCACATCATAAGGCTTGGGAGCAAACATGGCCCCGAAAATGCTTATCACCATATCAAAAGAATTATCAGCAATACCTTCCAGGTTACAGGCATCACCTTCCTGTATCTTCAGGTTGGTAAGCCCTGCAGCAAGTGCCCGCATATTTCCGGCTTCTACCAGGTTGCTGGCAATATCCACACCCATTACATCAGCGCCCAGTTGTGCTTCGGGCAGGGCAGTAGTACCATCGCCGCAGCCGAGTTCTAAAATTTTTGTACCCGGGGTAATTCCCAGTTTGGCTACCAGTTCAGCGCCGCTTTCCCGCATGGTTTCAGCTATTTGTGTAAAATCGCCTTTTTCCCATAAGGCTTTGTTGGGATTCATAGTTTCAACAGTTGCATTCATTTTTTTTGATTTAAGAGGTTAATGATCAATTGCGGTGCAAATATGTAACGGACAAAAAGGGAAAAGAAGATGGTTTGTGTGGTTGGCCGGTTTTCTTGAGTGGAAGCTGGAAGCTGTTTATTCTGATGATTGAGTGTATATTTAAAGAATGCAAGATCAAGATCAGGCTTCGCTCAAACGGGAAATAGGAACAACCAGCCTTGCTTTAAATGCTGTCAATATTATTATTGGCGGGGGTATTTTTATTCTGCCCGCCGTTGCAGCACAAAATCTCGGTTCCCTTGCTTTTATTGCTTATCTCATTTGCGGATTGCTGATCGTTTTAATTATGCTTTGCTATGCTGAGGTTGGAAGCAAAGTAACTGTTTCGGGCGGTTCAGCTGCTTATGTTGAAAAAGCCTTTGGGCCTTTCCCGGGATTTTTGATCAATACATTATTCTGGTTTGCATATTCATTGCTTAGCGATGCTGCACTCATCAATGTAATGGCAGACATGCTGGCTGTCTGGTTTCCTGTATTTTCTGCTTTTTACGTCCGGCTCATTTTCTTTATTGTTGTATTTGGAATATTAGCCCTCATTAATATCCGGGGAGTTAAAAGCGGGGCACGGTTCAACAATGCAGTCACTTTAATGAAACTGGCACCCTTGTTATTATTAGTAATGATCGGTTTTTTCTTTATTTCCCCTTCCAATCTTTCCATATCATCCATGCCCGATATACAAAGCATAGGAGATACCTGCCTGCTTTTGTTTTTTATATTCATTGGCGGAGAAACTGCTTTGAATATGAGTGGTGAAATAAAAAATCCGCAAAGAACAATTCCAAGAGGAATATTGCTGGGTGTGGCAGGTATAGTGGTCATCTACCTGCTTACTCAATTCGTAGCACAGGGAGTATTGGGCAATGAACTGGCCCTGAACAAAACGGCCCCGATCTCGGAGGTAGCAACAAGGCTGGTTGGCCCGATAGGGGGGACGATCATTCTTGTGGCCACCATCGTATCTGCATTCGGGTTATTGAGTGGTGATATGCTGCTGGAACCGAGACTGATCTTTGCAGCTTCCCGGAATAAACAGTTGCCTGACTTTTTAGGAAAGATCCATCCCAGGTTTGCATCACCTTATTGGGCCATAATAGTGTATGCTTTATTCGCTATCATTTTTTCATCCACCGGTGGATTTGAGCAATTGGCTACGTTGGTAAGTTCTGCTTCCTTGATTATTTATCTCGCTGTTGTCTTAGCGATGATCAGGTTACGATTCAATAAAAATGATGAGCTGCAAGGAGGTTTTAAAGTTCCCTTCGGTTTAACCATTCCGATACTTGCCATTATTGTCATTGGCTGGCTGTTATTGCAGGTAACCATAAAAGAGTTCAGGGCAATGGCAATTTTCTTTGCCATCCTTACCGTTTATTATTTTATCAATAAAGCAGTAAGAAGAAAGCAAATAGCTGGGTAAATCCTAAGATGTTTTTTCTTTTACGCAGTGGTTGGGCCTTTTCTTCTTCCACCCCCGGTTGTAATTACTTTCTGTTTGTATTGCGTTCCCCCGTCCAGACGAATACTGCCTGGAGGGACAGCGAAGACTCCGCCTGCTAATATTTTTCTAAAAATTCCTTTAATGTATCCGTGTCTTTCATTTTTATGATTGCACTAGCTAATTCAATATGCCCTTTGGAAACAGCTAATGCAGCTAATACGACAGTGGTTAAAGTGGTATCCCATGACTCGTTCATCATTTGACTTATAATTTCAGGAAGTTCATTTTGAATAGCATGTAAATATTCTGTTTCCAATTCTTCTGGTAGACTTGGATTATCAGAATGCCGTTCAATTTCTATGGTGGTTACTAATCCGATTGCATTAAAATCATGTAGTTTCTTTTCTTTGGCAATTCTTATCAAATGCGGAACTGAATAATAAGAAGCTGTTCCAACATCTCCCTGGTGATGTAATTCATTCCAGAGTTCTGAGAAAATAGAGTCAATTTCCTGTTTGTTGGATGAAGTTTCTAATTTTCTTAAAGCTATGGATGCATCATAAGGAATCCGGTAACCCCCTTCCAGTTCTTTCCATTTGTTATCGTAAAGCGAAAGCATTTAATAAAACTATTTCCTCTTCCTCCATTCAGCAATCAGATCTTTTTCTTTTTTCATCAGTGAGGCATTGCCTGACACTAATTTATTTCTTCGTTCTTCGGTTACCGCTTCTGAATGCCACCAGTCATAAATATCCCTTACACTTTCAGCCAATGCTGTAAAGGTGAGGCCATTGCTGATGGCCCGTGCATTATTGACGAGTGCTGATCCGGCATTATCACCAACGGGCATTATCCAGGGTACCTGGTCAAGAATGCCATGGGTTTCCAGAAATTCATGATCATTGATCATTACAAATGATATGGGGGAACTAAAGGCAGCATAAGCGCCATAGATAAAGGCATGCATGCCGGTTGGCGAAGCAGGCCCCACAGCATTATATACACCTGCTTTTTTATTTTCTGCCAGGCGAATCATAAAACCGGCCACATCCCGGGCATCAATGTATTGAACAGGGTCATCCGCTTTGCCGGGTACCAGCACTTCCCCGCCGCGGGACAATCGTTCGGGCCAGTACGTAAAGCGATCCGTATTATCGCCGGGCCCTATCATGTAGGTAGGGCGAACAATGATGGCCCTGTCTTTTCCAAATCCATTTATCACCGTCAGTTCATTCCTGGCTTTCATTACCCCGTAATCATATTCCATTTTTTGAATAGGAGTAATGCCTTCCGGAACTTTTAAAACAGGTTTTGTATCCTCCCGGATATCTTTTCCGAGGTAGGGATAATACACCCCGGTGGATGAGGTGTACAGGTACAGCTCCACATTATCTTTTAACAGCTCAACAGTATCTTTTACCCATTTTTCCCGGTTGCCGGAATTGTCAATAACCAGATCCCATTTTCTGCCTCGCAGCGCCTCCAGGTTGTTTTCCCTGTCACCGGTCAATTGTTCCACCTGGTTAAAAACATCTTTCTGTGTGGTGGGTTTTGTTTTGCCCCTTGTAAAAGTGCTGATGGCATGGCCCCTGTTTAATGCATAGGCAATTTGTTGCGGACCTAAAAAACCTGTACCACCCAGTATGAGTATTTTCAGCGGATGAACTGCCTGGTTCCTTTCATCTTTTCTTTTAGTCTTTACTGAGTTATTGGCAAATACATTTTCTGCCAGTGGATAGAAGAACCCCAATGCCAGGCTTTTCTGCAAAAAACGCCTCCGGCTTTTATCTGAATGATATTTCATTATTTTATGTTGACCGGTTAAAGATCACTGAAAGTAGCAAAAATGTGAATGATTAAATGCTGAGTTATATAGTTGGCTGGTTTTCTAGTTGAGTGGGAGGTGAGAGATGTTTATTGCTAAATATGAAGTTGAGTACAGGCTATACATAGAAGACTTCTTAAATGAGGTCTGTGGAGAAAACACCTACCGCGGCGTGGTATTTTTTAGTAAAACCTTACAAGGCAGAGAACGGTCATTATTTTCCTATATTCATCAAACGATCCGATATCATTTTAATAAAACGATGATTCATTGGAGAGAGAATCCTAAATTGTTTCAGCTTTTCTTTTTGATATTCATCCAGAATTACTAGTGATTCATCTAAATACTTTTTGTATTGTCCCCTCTTATATTCACCATCGGGAAGTTGATTGGTTATGCGAATTTGGTGTGATGTCCCCTTAGCTTTAAGTGGATATGTAGAGAGATGATTTGACAATGTCATTGTCTTAAGCTTTATATCGTCCTGTAACTCTAAAAGCTCATCGTCTCCATTAAAGAAAACCTCGAGTTTAGCCTCAGTTATTAAAAAGTCATGATAAAGCTGGTCAAGCTTTTCTGCAATTTTCTGAACATATTCATCAGGCTTATCGTTGTCGCCTCCAATTGTCGCATGTAAAATATAATTGAGCCAGGCAGAATACTGGCTATTGAAGTCAAGCAATGTTTTATGCTTTTCAGTGGAGATACTTATTTTCTTATGAGTTAGTAACTCTACTTCACTTTTAATAGTTTCGATTTTTTCAGTAATTTCTTCAATGTCTTCTTTTGTAGCAATATTTTTACCTTTCTCTTGGAAGTATGACTTAAAAAAGCAAGATATAGGCCTATGAGAACAATTATAATTTGAAGAATGATTAGTAGTACGTCCATTAGTAATTAAAAATAATCCATTTTTAGAATGCATCAAAAAATGGATAATCAAAGTACTGAAGGTGCAGAATGCGACGCAACAGGCAATACCATGAAATACAATCGCTGGCAAGCAAAGCTCTGCGCAAAATATTCTATACAAAGTCTTAAGTGTTCTGCATTCAAACTTTTTGGATTTTTTACTGATTAAGACTAAGAATCCGATTTGTTATCTTTTCCCTTTCATTTTCCAACAATACTGGGGCAAAATATTTTATGTAGCCTATCAACTCTTTTAACGTTAAAACCTTCACATACTGAAACTCTTCTTTTGGTTTTTGATTTATCAAAACAATGAGGTTTTTGATGGGAACCTTCTTAGTACCCCAATGGTGCCTACTAAGACCCAGGTTAGAATTCGAGGCTTCGTCTGCTAACATCTTAAACAAGGCAAAATTTGTTCTCTTAATTTGCTCAACAGGAGAACGGAGGTTTAAATTATTCAATGATTGTTCACTCCAATTTTTTGTTTCTATAAGAAAAACACCTGCAGGGGAAATTAGCAGATGATCAATTTGAATTGATTTGATATACTGATCTTCTTGTTTATAATAAATGGCTGGTTGAAACGAACAGGTGAAATCATTTATTAAAATGTATTCGTCAGATAAATTTTCTAATTCTTTTACAACCTTCTGTTCGCCTAATGCTCCGTATATGAAAGAATTGATTTCGTCAATTATTCTTTTTTTTCTTTCAAGTTCTTTTAATGGAACTGCGCAGCTTTGGTATACTGCTTCAGTAAAGCGTGAAGTGATATATTGGTATCGGTAATTCTTTTCAGCAAGGGAATTGGCTAAGTATTCAACCGATTGTGAGACTCTAAAATCTATACTATTTTCTTTTAACCGTATTTCTTTTTTTAAGGAACGCTTCTTAAAGTAGCCATTCAATCTCTGGAAAATATTTCTTCGGCCGGTTGATAATTGCTCCAGCTTCTGTTTCAAATCCTGAATCTCAAATCTTAATTCTCCCTCAACTTTAATCTTTCTAGTATTAATGTTATTGTTTAGTTCTGGAATATCAGTGCTGAGTTTATTTTTTTCCTTTGTTATTAATAGTTGATGATCTGACATGATTTTCTGCTGAGTAGCATCATAATTTTTTTGAAAATCCATTACCTCCTTCAAAGAATTGAATTCAGTGATATTATGCCGTTGCAGGTGATGTTTTATTGCCGTAAGCGAACCGATCGTATTATATACTTTACACATTATGAGAGCTACTTCTTTTGTTTAATTACAAAATAGCAAAAACTCTACAATCATAAAGTTCATTTGCGATAAGAACTTGTAATAGTGCGACCCTTTGCTAAATTCAGGGTAAACTGCGAAATTTTTGTTGAGTAAAGATCAGAACCCTGAAGAGTGCGACGCAACAGGCGATGCTTTAGGTACAGAAGCTGGGCAAATAAAAACTAAAATTTCCATTAATTTGCAGACTATGGCTACAATAGAGATATTGAAATCAAAGATCCACCGGGTAAGGGTTACCGATGCCAACCTGAATTATATCGGCAGCATAACTATTGATGAAGACCTGATGGATGCCGCCAACATCATCGAGTTTGAAAAAGTACAGATAGTTAACAACAACAATGGCGAAAGGCTGGAAACCTATGTAATAAAAGGGGAACGGGGTACCGGCACTATTTGCCTCAACGGCGCTGCGGCCCGCAAAGTGCAAAAAGGAGATATTCTTATCATCGTAAGCTATATTTCCATGGACCCGCAGGAGGCCAGGAGTTTTACACCCACCATCATTTTCCCCAACGAAGAAAATAAAATAGCCTGATCAGTTGGTTGTGTATTGGTCAGCAATGGCCAGCGCCTCACTGATGATCTGCAGGCCTTCATCTACCTGTTCCCTGGTAATGGTAAGCGGCGGGGCAATAAATACATAACTCCATCTAACAAAGCTGTACATGCCTTTTTCTTTTAAAGCAGCAGCCACTTCATTCATCACTTTCATTTCATCCGGCTTTGCATTAAAGGGAGCCATGGGTTCTTTGGTTTGCCTGTTCTTTACCAGTTCTATACAACCCAACAAACCGGTATTGCGAAAATCACCGATGCAGGGGTGCTGCTGTTTCAATGCTTCCACTTTTTCTTCTACATATTTTCCCATAGCGGCGGCATTGGCAATGAGTCCGTCCTCCTCATAGATATTTAAATTTTCCAGCGCTGCGGCACAGGCCACGGGATGAGCAGAGTAGGTGAGCCCCAACGGCAACATTGAATCATCATATTTAGCCGCAATGGTATCACTCACCATCAGGCAGCCAAAAGGTATATAACCGGAAGTAAGCCCCTTGGCCATACAGATCATATCAGGAATAACGTCGTGATGTTCAAAACCAAACCATTTGCCTGTGCGGCCAAAGCCGCTCATTACTTCATCGGCAATAAACAGGATACCATGGCGGTTGCAAATTTCTCTCACGGCTTTTAAATAACCCACCGGGTACTTAAGGCAGCCGGATGAACCGGATTCCCCTTCGAGCATGATGGCGGCAATATTAGCAGGCCCTTCAAAAGCGATCAACCTTTCCAGGGAGGTGATGGATTCCTGTAAAAAACTTTCTTCGCCATGGGGCCAGCGATACAAAATAGGCAGATCAAAATGTACAAAATTGGGTGCCTGTTGTGCATCCATCGAAAGCCGGCGGGGATCGCCACTGGCACTCATAGCGCCGTAAGATGAGCCGTGGTAAGATTGGTAACGGGTAATGATCTTGTGCCTGCCGGTATAAGCCCTTGCAAGCTTTACGGCATTTTCCACCGAAGTGGCGCCGCAGAGAGTAAAGAATGCTTTGTTCAGATCGCCGGGACAAATGGCTGCGAGTTTCTTCCCCAGCTCACCCCGCACTTTTGTAGCGAAGTTGGGGGTTACATAGCTTACTTGCTGCATCTGTTTTACCACAGCATCGGTAATGCGTTGATCACCATGACCGATATTCACATTCATTAACCCCGATGAAAAATCAATATAGCGTTTGCCATCATAATCATACAAATAAACCCCTTCTGCTTTTTGAATAGGAATGGGAGCAATGCCTTTTTGTTTGCTCCAGGAAAAAAGAGTGTAGTTGAGGTTATCGTTTATAACTGCATCCCCGTCCCCCGAAGGAGGGATTTCAGCGTCAGTTTTATTGGAGATTGGTTTTGTACTCATAGATTATTTTTTTCCGGTTGCCGCCCAGAAAATACCGGCATACAAATGATCTAAAAACGTATTGCTGGTAAAATCGGTTGGCATGTGTCCGATATTGGTATAAAACGAACGGCCGCCATCATAGTTGTGGTACCATGCAATGGGATGAAAGTTGCCCATGCCCCTGCCTTTCCTGTTGGGTCCCCAATCCGTTTTTGGATCATAGGTAGATTCATCCACCGCCAGTATATAGACCAGGTCGTTTACTTTTTCGGGGCCGAACTCATACCATTCGTCGGTCCATAAAGGATCTCCTATAAAACCCTGTAGTCCGGGGAATTTATTATCGGTGAGTTTGAGTTTAGCCGTTTGAATAGTGGGATGCACATAGAACATTCTGCCGATCAGTTTTGTATACCATTCCCATCCGTGTTCTGTATCTGCTGCGGAATGAACGCCGACAAACCCTTTGCCGGACTGTATGAATTTTTCTATTGCTTTTTGTTCATTACTGTCAAGAATATCACCCGTTGTATTCAGAAATATGATCACCTGGTATTCCTGCAATGATTTATCCGTCATTTTTCTTGCTTCCTGGTACCATGTTACATCAAAAAAGTTTTTAACGGCAAGTTGTTTGATAGCAGCCACACCATCGGGAATAGATTCATGATGCCAGCCCCGGGTCTCCGTTACCAGCAATGCTTTGAACTGTTGTGCCGACAGGGTTGTGTTCTTTATTAAAAGAAAGGCCAGCAGGGCAGGGATAAACTTTAATTTCTTCATGCTGTATTTTATTTCATTTGCCTGATCACATCATCCACAAAGCGCCATGCCGGTACATCAGCAGCCGGTGTTTGATGTTCTCTTTTTAAAATGACATTTATTTTTTCAATGATCTGCGGATGGCTTGCGGCAACATCTATTGATTCACTGCGATCAGTTTCCAGGTCATATAATTCCCACGGCGCTGCCGGGATTTTTCTCAGGTTGGTTTTTACGGCTTTCCATTTGCCCATGCGTATGGCTACCTGTCCGCCTTTTTCGGGATATTCAAAATACAGGAACTCATGGATCTTTTGTTTTTTACCAAATAACTCAGGTAAAAAAGAAATGCCGTCTGTTTTCTTTATTTTCTGCCCGGT
The DNA here is from genome assembly GCA_020636575.1 of Chitinophagales bacterium. Lineage (GTDB taxonomy): Bacteria > Bacteroidota > Bacteroidia > Chitinophagales > Chitinophagaceae > JJ008. Next base: position 566,339 of record JACJXP010000002.1, on the reverse strand, counting down.
AAGTTCTGCTACGGTGGCAAACACATCATATTGTGCCGAGATATGATCGGAGACAGTACCCGGTTTTACTTTGCCCGGCCATCTTACAATAAATGGTTCCCGTATGCCACCTTCATAGAGATCCATCTTTAACCCTCTTAACCCTGCTACACTGTTAAAGAATTTGGCATCCACACCACCGGCAAAAGTGGCGCCGTTATCACTGCTGAACATAATGATGGTATTATCATCAAGCCCCAGCGCTTTTATTTTATCCATGATGATGCCTACCTGAGCATCTAAAAAAGTGATCATAGCTGCATAGGTAGAAAGCGGATATCTGGTAGAAGCATAACCCTGCTGACCGTAATAAGGCTTTTCATCAAACATCCCGATATACTGTTTGATCCATTCTTCCGGCACCTGTAAGGATACATGAGGAATAGTGTAGGGTAGGTACAAAAAGAAGGGATCGTTTTTATTAGCATCTAAAAATGCCAAAGCCTTTTCCGTCATCTTGGTTGGTGCATATACTTTTCCTTTATAATATTCAAAGTCTGCATCTGTAGCGGTGGCAGGGTCAAGCTTTTTATGAACGTTGATAAAGGGCTGGTGCAGTGAATCCCATTTTTCATTTTCCCATAAATGGGTGGGGTAATAATTGTGTGCCTGTTTTTGATCCAGGTAGCCGTAATAATAATCAAAACCCTGTTGGTTGGGTGAACCTTCAGTGGCATTCATGCCCATGCCCCATTTGCCCATTAATGCCGTGTGATAGCCTTTTTGTTTTACCAGTTCTGCAATAGTGATCTCTTCATTTCTTAGCGGTAACTGGCCTCTCTCTGCACTATCAGGAAAACCTCCCAATTCATGATTGCCGCGGATATAAGTGTGTCCGCTGTGCTTGCCTGTCATCAGCATACTGCGGGAAGGGGCACATACCGGTGCACCTGCATAATGTTGGGTGAACCGCATGCCTTCAGCCGCCATCTGGTCGAGATGTGGTGTTCTTATTTTTTGTTGCCCGTAACAACCCAGTTCGCCATAGCCCAGGTCATCTGCATAGATGTAAACGATATTGGGTTTGGCTTCCTGTTGCTGTGCCTGTAATTGCAGAATGAAAAAAAGGAGTAGTATGCTTAAACGATACTTCATGCATTTCATTTTTTATGTGGCTTTTATCATGCAGAAACCGGTTCTGCAAAGCCGGGAAAGTGAAACGAAAATAATTTTACTTTTTGTTGCTTTCCTTTTAGTTCAATAGCGCCTATCTCTTCAAAACTAAAATCATTTTTATTCTCATACTCCTGTAAAAAACTTTCTGACACCACGAAAGAGTGACCCAGCGTATGGCATTTACTCCGGATGCGGGCCGTGGTGTTGAGTATATCACCACTGTATACCAGGTCTTTTTTTATGATGCCAATATATCCGGCCGTAACATCACCGGCATGGATACCTGCTTTAAAGGAAGGAGCATAACCAAAAGCAGCCTTGTATTTACCTGCTCTTTTTTCAAAGACAAGCCAGGCATCCCGCACACAATTAAGACAGTTCTGTTTTCCTTTTTCGTCATTGCGCCATGAAAGAACGATCTCATCTCCCACATACTGATAGATATGCCCGCCATGATTCAGGATCGGTTCTGTAATATCACTGAAGAACACTTTCAGCATTTTAAAATATTGTTCATGCCCGATATGTTCAGCAATGGCGGTGGAGTCGTTCATGTCGAGGAATAAAAAGATGCGGTTCTCCTTGCGGGGCTGGTTATAGCGGCCTCTTAAAAAATTTCGGACACCGCCCGGCCCGAATTTATCAGACACTTCCAGTGCCAGGATGGAGATCAGCGCCAGCAACCCCATATCCAGCATCAGTATCAGGAAACTTGGCGAATGAATGATCTCATTAATGAATTTGTCTTTGAACTCTGTAAAAGTGCCATCGTAACGAAACACAAAATAAACGGCCAGGAAGATCACAGACACAACAAGAAAAAGTAATAGTGTAAGCGACATCCTGAGCAGAGTGGATAAAAGAAATGGAAGTTTGCGGAAGGCGTCTTTTAGAAAAAAGGCTTCTGCGGCTGCTACAATAAAACCCACAATGGCAAATGCCAGTGCAAACAGGCTCAGTGTTCTTTCTTCCAACAATACTTTGTCGACCGTAACAATATTATAAAGAAACAGGAGGCTGAAGAGTACCCAGATAAAGGCGATATTCATGACCAGGTAAAGCCGGTAAAATATGACCCTTTTTGATAGCATACGCAGTGTTTCAGTTGTGATGAAGATAAAGAATGAAAAAGTAATAGAGATTCAGATCATCTCATCCAGTTTATTTTGGCCTCTCCCTCCGGCTCCCTCTCCGGGAGAGAGGGAGAGAAATTTAATAATCCCCTCCTTCGGAGGGGTTGGGGAGGCATTTTATGACATCCAGTTAATGCCAGCTTCCGGATTCCACTTAACGGTACTCTTTTTCAGTTTGGTCCAAAACTCAATTGAACTTTTACCTGTAATATCGCCCACACCAAATTTGCTTTCGTTCCATCCGCCAAAAGAGAAAGGTTCTCTTGGTACGGGCACACCCACATTAACCCCGATCATTCCGGCGCTTGCTTTTTCAATGATGTAACGGGCAGCGCCACCATTTTGTGTAAAAACAGAAGCTGCATTACCATAAGTACTGCTATTCTCGATTGCAAGAGCTTCATCAATGTTTTTTGTTCGCATAATTGAAATAACCGGCCCAAAAATTTCTTCTTTGGCAACAGCCATATCGGGTTTTACAAAATCGATCACCGTAGGGCCCACATAATATCCGTTCTCTTTTCCTTTTACAATTGTTGTTCTTCCATCCACTAATATCTTAGCTCCCTGCTGTTCTGCTTCCGTAATATATTTTTCAATTCTCTCTTTTGCTTCTTTGCTGATCACAGCGCCGAGGTTCTCACCGGGAATAATTTTCCTGGCCTCATCACATATTTTTTCAATGATATGGTCCACATCACCCACTGCCAGCATAGCCGATGCAGCCATGCAGCGTTGCCCGGCACAGCCACTCATGCTGGCAGCTACGTTTTGTGCGGTCATTTCCGGTTTGGCATCGGGTAATACCATTAAGTGATTTTTAGCGCCGCCCAGCGCCAAACATCTTTTATAATTTCCTGTTGCTCTTTTATAAACTGCTTTGGCCACTTTGGTGGAACCTACAAAGCTTACAGCTTCAATACCCGGATGATCGCAGATAGCTTCTACAATTTCCACATCACCATTTATAATATTGAAAACGCCATCGGGTAATCCTGCTTCTTTTAATAATACAGCCATACGTCCGCAACTCATCGGCACTTTTTCCGATGGCTTAATGATCATACAGTTGCCTAAAGCAATGGCATTCGGAATGGTCCAGTTAGGCACCATAGCCGGAAAATTGAAAGGCACAATAGAGGCCACCACACCCAACGGTACATGTTCTGTTCTGCATTCTATTCCTTTACTTACTTCTAAAAATTCTCCGGTTACCAGTTGCGGTAACGAACAGGCGAATTCAGTTAACTCGATACATTTATCAATTTCAGCAAGTGATTCTGTGAATGTTTTGCCATTTTCCTCGCTGCATAATGTGGCCAGTTCTTTTCTTTCTTTTCTCAGTAATGTTTTATAGCGGTAGAAAACCTGCACCCTTTCTTTAATGGGTGTGCTACTCCATGCCCTAAAAGCAGCTTTGGCGGCCTGTACAGCATTGTCAAGATCTTCAGCAGTGGAGAGGGATACAACAGAAAGAACATTTCCATCGATAGGGGAAATGATCTCCATATTTCTATTTGATGCAGATGCAATAAACTTTCCGTTGATAAAATTGAGGGTGGGGGAGTATTTCATAATTATTTACGTACACTATAAAAATACTTATTTTGTATACTTCATCATCAAACTGCTTTAACATGACACCGGAAAGAATAGAACGATTGACAACGGTGCTGGATAAAAGACAGTTCAATCTCTCGGTTGTGCTGGAAAATGTGTTTGATCCGCATAATATCTCCGCCGTGATGCGTACCTGCGATGCAGTGGGGGTGCAGGATGTGTATATTCTCAATACAAAGATCCCCCGGCATAAAAAATGGGGTGCCCGGAGTTCTTCCAGCGCTGCCAAATGGCTTACCGTTCACCAGTTTGATAATGCAGCAGAATGTTTTTCATCATTAAGAAAAAGCTATTCAACCATTTTAACAACCCATCTCAGCAGTGATGCTGTAAGTTTACATCAATTGGATCTGACAAAGTCGGTAGCCCTGGTTTTTGGCAATGAACATATGGGGGTAAGTGAAGAGATAAGGACATTGGCTGATGGAAATTTTGTGATACCGCAGGTGGGTATCATCCAATCACTCAATATCAGTGTGGCCTGTGCAGTAACATTATATGAGGCATACCGGCAAAAAAGTATTGCCGGGCATTACAACCAGCCGGATGCTGATAACGTCAGGTATAAAGAGTTAAAAAAGGAATGGGAACTGCTCACTCAAAAAGAAGAATAGAATAATGAATAGCAAAGAATTTTTATTTTCTGTGATGGCAATGATGATAGTTTCATTTTCATCTGCCCAGGAGATCAAAAAAGTGAAGATCACGGAAGTGGAAAAGATCATCAATGAAAGTACCGGGCCATTGATCATTAATATATGGGCAACCTGGTGTGGCCCCTGCGTGGAAGAGTTACCTTATTTTCTTGAAGAATACAAGGGCCATAAAGAAGACGGACTACAACTTTTCCTTGTCAGTCTTGATTTTGAAGATGCATATCCCGAAAAGATCGAGAAGTTTATGAGCCGGAGAAAAATAAAAGCCCCGGTGCTTTGGCTTAATGAGACCAATGCAGATTATTTCTGCCCGAAGATAGATCCCCGGTGGTCAGGCGTTATCCCGGCTTCTGTTTTTATAAATAATACAACAGGGTACAGATCTTTTTTTGAAGGACAGATGTCTCACAAGGAGCTTAAAAAAGAGATCATGGCTATACTTGAAAAGAAAAAGAATTAAGCTGTTTCTTCTTCTTCCCTTAATTTTCTTGACTGGATCACCAGATATAAAAAATACAATCCGGCGCCAAGGCTAACGGCAGCCAGCGTAAATCCGATAAAACTTTCACTGTAGATCGCTTTGGCAAAGCAGAATCCCACCAATACCATAAAGCCGAGGATAATGATCCTGTTGATGTTGTTCCTGGAGATCATAAGCTGTGGTTTTGAGGCTCCCGGGCAGGAGCCGGTTATAAAGCTAAAAAAAAGGCCTGGTTCTCTGTTGAGATGCTATGTCATAAAATTTCCATAAAAAAACCCTGCTTTTTTTAGCAGGGTCTGATATATGGTGAAATATTTTAAAGCCTTTTAATAGAGCAGCCCACTGATTTTGATTCTTTTACAGAGATATCACTACCTCCTTTCATTTCATCCATAGCTACTTTCAAATGCTGGCGATTTACTGCTGATGCATTAGATGGGTTATCATCAATAGCGCCGTGATACACCAGTTTGTTATCATTGTCAAAGAGGTAACATTCGGGGGTCCTGTTAGCACCAAAAGCATCTGCCATCACTGAATTTTCATCAACAAGATAATCCCATTTATAACCATTATCAGTGGCATATTCCTGCATGGCAGAATAAGAATCCTGGTTATCCCGGTTAGCTTCGTTAGGATTCAATATCACCACACCAATATTATTCTTGAGTGCATAAGCACATACTTCTCTTGTACGTTCCTGGTTTTTGATCACATAAGGACAGGTGTTGCAACTGAACATGACCAGTAACCCGTTTTCTTTTTTGGCATCTGCAAATGAGACCATGCTACCACTGGTACTTTTCATCTTCAGTTGTGGGTTAGGCATTGGTGAACCGATCGGCAGCGGATCAATGACCGGCATTACTGTTAATGCTGCGATGGCAACAATGGGCAGTGCAGAAAAAAGTGTCTTTTTCATATTATATTTTTTAATGATCAGGTGTAACCAAATTTCGCAAATTAATTGGATTCTTCCTCGCCACTGGTATCATTATCTTCCCGTTCATCTGCAATTTTTCGAAGTGAAGTGATGCTGACATTGAGTTCAAAACCGATCAAAAGAATGAGTGAGTTAAAGAAAATCAACAACATAAGTATTAAAATAGTTCCTATTGAACCATAAAGCTGGTTATAGGTATCAAAACGGCTCACCCACCAGGAAAATAGAAATGTTAACACCAGCATTAATATGGTTGCAAGCAAAGAACCGGGGTTGATCATTTTCCATTTTTTATCTACTGCGGGAGCATGACGATAAATAAATGAGATGGAAAAAAAGAAAAGTAGTATGATGATGAGCCAGCGGATGCTAATGAGAAGGTTTATGACGGATTCGCTTTGTATCCCAAAAAACTTTAGTGCGGCCTGCCTGCCGATCAATAATAACACGGATGCAAATACGAAAATGAAAAGGACCATAGTGATCTTGATGGCGACCACTCTTTTTTGAAATTCATTTCTTTTCCGGAAACCGATATAATTTTTGTCGAATGACCGCATAATGCCCATCACTGCATTGGAGGAAAAATACATGGACAATACAAAACCAACAGACAATAACCCGTTGCGGGGGTTGTTGATAAAGTCGCTAAGGAAATTGATCAGTGCTGCATTGTTATTTTCACCGGGTACAATATCCCGGATAATAGTGTAGAGACCGTTTTGGAACTGTTCTGAAATAGGTAAAAAGGGAATTAGTGTAAACAGAAAAATAATAGAAGGAGGAATGGCCATTACAAAATTAAAAGCAATAGCTGATGCCCTCTCCGTCATACCGATGGTACGTACCTGCCCGATAAAGAAATTGCCGACATCATACAGATGGATACCATTAAAACCCGGCAAAACGATCTTTTTGCTTTGACTGAACACCCATTGTACCGGTGCTGAGTTGAGAAAGGCATTTTCTATTTTCGTTATCAACGACATGGGCTATGGTGTGCGGGCCTTCCGGGCAGAATCCATCCGCCTGGTCAGCTCTCTTTGATATTCCCGTGCATATTTTAAATGATCCGAATAATTAGTAGTGAACACACTGCTTCCGTCAAATTTACTGCTTGCTACAAAATAGAGATAATCTGTTTGCGGGGCATTCAATACAGCTTCAATGGAATTGATAGAAGGGGTACAGATAGGCCCCGGAGGTATACCTGCATACATGTAGGTATTGTATTTTGAATCTGTTTTTAAATGTGCACCGGTCACTCTTTTTAACCCAAAATTCTTCATGGCAAATTTTACCGTGGGGTCGGCTTGTAATTTCATTCCTGTTCTGACACGGTTCAGGTAAGTGCTGGCCACATTTAATTTATCTGATTTGTCATTTGTTTCTTCTTCTACAATAGATGCCAGTGTGATCACTTTATAGGGGGTTAGCTGCAGGCTGTCTGCTTTCGCTTTTCTTTCATCATTCCAGAATTTTTTAAAAGCAGTATTGAAATGCTGAAACACTTCTTTGGCTGTACTGTTCCATTTTATTTCATAAGTATAGGGCATTACCTGCGCCATCGCTGTGTTGGTATCAGCACTAAAAGCTTTTAATGCCTCATTATCTGTCAAGAACCCGGCTATGTCGGCAGAATCACATTCGCAATCAAATTTCTTTCCCATACCAAATTTTGAGGCGAGGCCTTCAGGGGTCCTTTCTTTGATGATCACCACTTTTACCAGCGACTGGTTGCCTGAACGTAATAACCGTACCAGTTTAAAAAGACTGGTACCATCTTTTACTGTGTACCTGCCGGGTTTAGGGTTTTTGTATTTGAGTATTTTACTAACAAGATCAAACTGATTCCCGCTGATCATTTTTTCAAGTATCAAATTCTCCTTCACAGTAGCGAGGTCATCACCGGTATGAATGTAGAAATATTTGCTTTGTGGATTAGCAACACCGGGTCCGAATATCTTCCATGCAAAAAAACCTGCAATGATGATTAGGATAAGGAAAATAGCGAAGAGGATTCTTTTCTTCATGGCAAACAATATAAACAAAAAACCCCGATCTGTTTAGTGCAGTACCGGGGTTAAAAAGTTAATATATAATAGATCAGTTGGTACCAGGCGTGGCACCAGCAGGAGCATTCAACGGAACAGTTGTATTAGGATTAGGCTGCTGCGGTGTAGTGATCGGAGCAGTTGCTCCCCCGGTTGCATCTTTTGACCTGTCAGGCGCTGTGGTTGCAACAGCATTGGTGTTAATAAAAAAGGAAGATAAAAGGCAAAGCAATGCAATAACGCCGCCAAATATCCAGGTACCTCTTTCGAGTACATCATTGGTTTGTTTAACCCCCATGAACTGGGTGCTGAAACCGGCAATATTACCTGCCAAACCACCCCCTTTCGGGTTCTGTACCAACACGATAAGGCCTAAAGCTACAGAGGCCACCACCACCAGTATTACTAATAAAAGAGTCATAATCAGGATAATTTCTTTAATTCCTCAATGCGGGCTGCAAAGTAAGCGCTTTTAGCCGGTTCAAGCAAACTTAATTTGTTGTAGATATCAATGGCTTTGGGGTAGTTTTTCTGCTTTTCCCATACTTCCGCCATGGCTTCGGTGACGACAGATTCGTCCTTGATAGAAGCTTCGGCCATTTGTACCACTTTCTCTTCTGAAGAAGAAACAGATTGTTGGGCAGCTGTGGCTTCCTGGATCGGTTTCATGGTCTTTAACCACTCCGTAAAACTTTTCAACTGTTGGCTGAACTTGTCTTTGGGCTTTTCGTCTTCGTTGTTTTTAATTCCCTGTGAAGCAAAATAATCTACCGTATAATAAGGTTGAAACAGGGGTATATCTTTTACAGCTTTCTCTACTTTAAGGTCAGCTACGTTGATGGCTGGCTCTTTTGCTTCCTGCGCAGGTGCGGTAGCTTCCGGAACAGGATCAGCAACTGCTGGTGTTATTGTTTCAGACTCCTTTTCAATCACTGCATTCTCCACTGTTTCAACAACCATTTCCGGTTGTTTTTGAACTATGCTGACCTCTTCTTTTTTAGGATGAGTAACAGTGGCATTACCGTTACCATTCAGCAAATGCTGCACCCAAAGAGGGTTATTGAAAAAAAGAAGTGTTTTCTGCAACTGATCGTTATAGCGGTCAGAATTTTCTACCTGTAATTTTTTGGCTAATAATAATTGTGCGGCGCCGAAATAAGGATGTCTGTCGGCATATTGCTCCAGTTCCTGCACACTGCATTGTTCCAGCGAATCTTTTTGTAAAAGCGATTTGACAAGTTGATTGATCTGCACATTCATTCTCTTCAGTCAATGATTTATAGAAGTTGGAAAGATAAGGCTATCTTACCAGTCAGAAAATAAACGGTTGAATATTTCGTCTGTGAGTGTTCGTATCATTTCTTCTCCCTGTTCATTTTCTGCCTGTTGCAATGATTGAGTTCCTTTGAACTCAAAACTCCTGCTTACATCAAACTCCTTTTTTTTATCTGTTTTAGCACCATCAAGTACAATATGTACTCCAATTGTAAGCCTGTTGTTCACCACCTGCTGCCCTGATATAGCTGATGTACTGAGTGAATAACTCCTGATCTCACCACTTACTACCCAATCTGCATTATCGTTATTCACCTGCGTAAGACGGGTTTGCCCGATGATCTTTTGTCTTAATTTATCTGTCAGCTTCGGACTTAACTGTGGGTTTACATAACTGGCCCTGTTCTCAATATACTTGACCATCACCGTTTTAATACTATCAGGGATAACGGCTTCGTTGAATTTATAAATGTTGCAACCTGAATTGGTAATAAGCAAACCTGCCAGCAAGCCGCTGACCAGCAACAACAAATATGTTTTTTTTAAATAATGCATTTATTCTTCGATATCGTATTCTTTTAATTTCCGGTAAAGCGTTCTTTCACTGATGCCCAGGTCAAGCGCCGCATCTTTTCTTTTTCCTTTATGTTTCTTCAGCGCTTTAACGATCAATTCTTTTTCCTTGTCCACAATATTTAAACTTTCTTCTACTTCTTCATGCTCATCGATCTCATCACCCATATGAATGGATACAGGTGCTTTTGTTGGAACACTGGCTGTAGGATGCATCAGTACCGGTTGTGCCACTTCATGTGTTTTCAGATCTTTCAGTTCCTTGATCAATTCCTGGTTCTGTCCTACCATTTCAGGATTTTGTAATACTTCCAGGAACATTTTCTTTAACTCATTTACATCCCGCTTCATGTCAAAGAACAATTTGTACAGTATCTCCCTTTCATTGGAGAACTCCTGTCCATTGCCATTGGTATGCGCCAGTACCGGCAAGCGGTTGTTTGAATAAGGTTGTAAGAACTTACTGAGATCCTTAGCCGTAATGTTTTTATCAGAGGAAAGCACTGAGATCTGTTCTGCAATATTCTTCAATTCCCGCACATTACCGGGCCAGGGATAATTAATTAACAGTTGTTTTGCTTCCTCATCCAGCTGCACCGGTGATGTTCTGTATTTATCAGCAAAGTCTGTTGCAAATTTCCTGAAAAGAATATGAATATCCTCTGGTCTGTCATGCAAAGCCGGTACCCGGATAGGTACTGTACTTAAACGGTAATAAAGGTCTTCCCTGAACTTGCCCGATTGGACGAGTTGCATCAGGTCTTTGTTTGTAGCTGCGATCACCCTTACATCAGTCTTCTGTACTTTGGATGAACCTACCCTGATAAATTCACCTGTTTCCAATACCCGAAGTAAACGGGCCTGTGTACCCAAAGGCAGTTCGCCAATTTCATCAAGAAAGATGGTGCCGCCATTTACGGTTTCAAAATATCCTTTTCTTGCATCCACAGCGCCGGTAAAGGAACCTTTTTCATGACCGAATAATTCTGAGTCTATTGTTCCTTCAGGAATAGCGCCGCAGTTCACGGCAATAAATGAATTATGTTTTCTGGAACTAAGTGAATGTATGATCTGCGAAAAAACTTCCTTGCCTACACCACTTTCACCATTGATCAAAACAGTAAGGTCTGTATTGGCCACCTGTGTTGCCACCTGCAATGCATAATTGAGTGCAGGGGAGTTGCCGATAATACCATACCTGTTCTTTATTGATTGAATCTCCATTTTCTTTCATTTTACGACAATTACTATTGGGTTATCTTTCCCAATAGCGTAGCCTGTGTACAATCCGTAACAGTTACGTTCACATAGTCTCCTTTCTGCAGCGGATGGTTTTCTTTGGCAAAAACGATCACTTTGTTCTGGCTGTTTCTTCCCATCCAGTCTGCTTCACTACGTTTGCTGTTACCTTCTATCAATACTTTAAATGTCTTACCAATATCTTTTTGGTTGCTTTCCAGTGATAACCTGTTTTGCAGGTTCACTATCTCATTCAGTCTTTTCTTTTTAATATCAGCCGGAATATCATCAGTATATCTTTTCTGTGCCAGGGTGCCCGGTCTTTCACTGTAAAAGAACATATAGCTCATATCATACCGGCTGTATTCCATGATGCTCAATGTATCCTGGTGATCTTCTTCTGTTTCAGTACAAAAACCGGCGATCACATCTGAACTGATACCGCAATCCGGTATGATCTGCCGGATGGTCGCTACTTTTTTCTTATACCACTCACGGGTATAGGTACGGTTCATCAGTTGTAAAATTCTTGTAGAACCACTTTGCACGGGCAAATGAATGTAGTTGCAGATGTTCTCATACTTTGCCATGGTGTGCAACACTTCATCTGTGATATCTTTTGGATGTGAAGTAGAAAAACGTACCCGCAACAGGGGAGAGATCATAGCTACTTTTTCAAGCAGTTTGCCAAATGTGATGGTTTCATCGTTTTGCTCATCTACAAAGTAGTAGCTATCTACATTCTGTCCCAGCAGGGTTACTTCTTTATACCCTTTGGCAAAAAGGTCACGGCATTCTGCAACAATGCTGGCAGCATCACGGCTTCTTTCTCTTCCTCTTGTAAAAGGAACAACACAAAAAGAACACATATTGTTGCATCCCCGCATAATGCTTACAAATGCAGTGACTCCATTGCTGTCCAACCTAACGGGGGCAATATCTGCATAGGTTTCATCCCTGCTTAATAATACATTCACGGCTTTTTGTCCTTCTTCTGCATCATTCACAAGGGCAGGAAGTGAACGATAGGCATCAGGTCCCACTACAATATCTACCAGTCGTTCTTCTTCCAGGAATTTTGCTTTTAATCGTTCAGCCATGCATCCCAATACGCCGACAAGCATTCCTTTTTTTTGCTCTTTCAGTTTGCGGAATTCAGTAAGCCTTTTGCGAACGGTCTGCTCCGCTTTTTCCCGGATAGAACAGGTATTGATAAAGATCAGATCTGCTTCATCAACATTACGGGTAGCGCCAAATCCTTCTTTATTCAGGATAGAAGCTACGATCTCGCTGTCTGCAAAATTCATCTGGCAGCCATAACTCTCTATATAAAAGTGCTTTTTATACTGGTTGGGATCATGGGTAAAGGGAGCAAAGGCCTCACCCTGCCTTGATTCATCCTGAACTTTATCTGACACAAAATCGAGCATTCCTTTAAGAAATTTGGACTGCAAATATACTGCTTATGACGCAAATTATGACAGGATGTCAGGGTGATAATTGCCCCATGTGTATCGTTTTTACCGATTATGGAATTATTTATCAATGTGTTAGCAAGTCGGGATTATTTTTAACGTCAAAGGGATGTTTTGCGAAAGTTGACTCTACTACTTACCGCTTTTTTTACCATAACCAGCCTTTTTTCACAGGTAACGGGATCAGGGGTCCTGACGGGTAGTGTGATCGATGCTGAGAATAAACCTGTTGAAGGTGCAACTGTATCTCTAATTCCTTTCAATGATAGTCTTGATTCCCGTTCGGTGATGACCATTAAAAATGGTCTTTTTGGTTTCAACAATATACCTTTTGGCTATTTCAGGTTAGAAATTTCATTTATTGGAAAGCAAACGCTGACCTATGATAGTATCTGGTTCCGTACAGAGCGGTTTGATTTCAATATGGATGATATAGTGCTTTCAAATGCAGATCCTGAGCAATTACAGGCTGTAATTGTATATGCAGAAAAACCATTGATAGAATCAAAGGATGGCAATATCACTTTTAATGCAGGTGAGTCAGCCTTGGCAGCAGGCAGCAATGCCAGTGAGTTGTTGAATACGGTTCCGCTTGTAGTAAAAGACCCTGATGGAAAGATCACCATAAGAGGTAAAGAACCTAAAATATTGATCGATGATAAACCTGTGGAGTTAAACCTGGAGCAATTGCAGGATCTTCTTGAATCGCTGCCGGGCAGTGCTATTGAGAAAATTGAAGTGATGACAAATCCACCACCGCAATATGCCAACGAACCGGGCGGGGTGATCAATATCATTACCAAAAAGAATAAAACGGGCATTAGCGGCCGGTTATCTGTAACAGCGGGTACCCGTGGAGATTTGTCTTATTATGGCAGCTTCAGGTATAGAAAAAAGGGATTTTCGTTACGGGTCAGTGCCGGAACAGGATACAGCAATTATAAAGGCGAAGGTTACTCTATACGTAATAATATTTATGAGGATTCTTCTAATTTCTTTAATACTGTAAACACCTATAACAATAAAAGTTCCCGGCCTAATTTCAGGATCAATATCGATTACGACATCAATAAGCATCATATACTTGATTTTTCACTGCATTATAACGAGAATCATTATGACAATACCAGCCTGACAGAATACAGCAATATTAACCGCTTCGATGAGCTATGGCAGTTGAGCAACCGGAATGCTTACAACAGCGGTGATAATATTTCTCCTAATATGAATTTTCGGTATACCTGGAAAGGAAAACCAGGGGAGACCTTTCGTGTTATGGTAGGAGCCAACTTGTCCACTAATAAGAATAAAAGGGAGTTTTACCAGGCTTACATGAATCCTGATGGATCACCGGTAGGAGAGGATTCAATACAGCAGCAGGTAAATGATAATCTTGTTAACGGGTATAATGTTAGAATGAGCTATGATAAAATGCTGGATAATGAAAAAACCTTTATTTCATTAGGTTCTGTATATAACAGATCGAACAACCATATTAAAGCTGATGCAGCAAATATTAAAATGCCCGGCGGAACGATAGAGCAACTGGAGGCATTGAGTAATGATTTCTGGTTTCACCAGGGAGTTACCAATTTCAGGGCATCGGCCAGGCAGGTATTCAAGGGTGATCTTAGTGTTACGGCAGGTACCTCATTAGAAAAAACAGATATCCGTTTTGATCTTTTGAAAGAAGATAAACTGGTGACGAACGAATACTGGTCACTGCTGCCATTTGCAAATATCAACAAAAGATGGAAGGACAAATACAGTCTTACATTGTCCTATCGCCGCAGTATCCGTCGCCCCGGTATCAATGAACTGAATCCGACCATTGATTTTTCTGATCCGTATAATATCCGCTTTGGAAATGAAAAACTGGAAGCTTCTACTACGCACAATTTTGATTTTGTTGCAGGTATCACGGATCCGAAATACTTTTTGAATCTTGGTGTAGGTTATAACTTGGTACAGGATATTTTCAGCAGGGTACAAACATTATTACCGGATGGCAAAACCCAGGTGACCTGGGAAAATATCAGCGATAGAAAGGAATATGAGATCAGTACATGGAATGGAATTAATATTTCAAGGATTTTTCGGCTGAATGTGAATGCTACTTATGTGTATAGCCAGTACAGTGAATATGATAAGCTGGTCAGGAAATTCCGCGACAGGGGATCTTTTTCCTCCAACCTAAGCGCTAATTACCGTATACAGGATGTATGGGACTTTAATGCAGGTGTGAACCTGAACCGGTTTGGCAGCCCGCAGGGGTATGCAAGATGGAACACCAGTATGCATTTTGGTGTGCGGGGAAGATTTATAGATAGAAAACTTTCTGTATCCCTGAACATTATTGATCCATTTGTAAACCAGCAACAAAGGTTCTTTACTTATGGAACCAATTTTAATCTTGAAACTTATCGTTTTACAACTACAAGGCGTTTCAGAATAAGCCTGGCGTATAATATTATGCAGAGGAAACAGAATATCTTCAATCAGAAGAAATAAGAAAAGAGCGGAAGACGGGGTGCCGACGTAAAAGTCGGCACCGAGATCGGCTTCGCCGCGTCTCGGCTCGAACCATCAGAAACTTTTCTTATGTATATTTCTCAATAAATCTGATAAGTTTTAATCGGTTTAGATTTTTAAGTTTTCGTTCTAGGATCATTGACTCACTTCTTGAACCTTTTTCGATAACACAAACAATACTCCAAGGGACATAAGGTGAAGTTGATTTTTCCATCCCTGAATTATGCCTTGCTATTCTATTCTCAATATCGTTGGTTTGTCCAATATAGAATCGGTCAAAACCTTCGCTGAAAAGGATGTATACATAAAACATACAAAAGAGCGGAAGACGGGGGTCGAACCCGCTGCCTACAGCTTGGGAAGCTGTCGCTCTACCAGTTGAGCTACTTCCGCTTAAAATGTTTCATAAGGTGAGTGCTGACAGCTTTTATACAACTAATTTACGAAGCCGTTTTTTCAGTGGATATTTTTTTTGCCAGCCAGCTTTTATGAACAGGAACGATCCAGTTATTCTCCAATTCTTCTTTTGTTTGCACCAGGTTATTAAAGTATAAAGTATCGCTATTGATAAATTGATTATCAAATGCATATTGTAACTGGGAAAGCGGTAGTAACTGCACTTTATCTTTTACTACAAAAGCCAGTGTAGTTCTGTCAAACATATTCACTGTAAATCTTTGTTCGATATCCTTTATCAATCTTACAGAGCTATCAGTACTGCAACCACTCACCCCGGTAGCTGTTTCATCAGCCATCAATATGATAAATTGCCCAAAGAATAAATGTGCTGCTCCTTTTACGGGAACACCATGGCTCTGCCATTGGGCAGCAAAATCATTCAGCATTTCTTCAATTTCCAGCGCTTCTCCCATACTAAAAAGCCGGTTGCACTGGTACACCCATACCCGGGAGGTTGGATGAAAATTACCCTGAAGGAGGTATTTGTACTCAAGATTCATACTGCGAAATTAGCTTAAAATTTATCAGCGAAAATTGAACAAAGCAAACATGTTACCAGTAAACTGGGATTATTCATCTGAAGAGTGGGCAAGGTTCCGCCGCTGGGAAGCCCGCTACAAAAAAGGCTTGTGGGGACGATTGCGTTTTTATTTCAAAAACCTTTCATTAAGAAGTTCTGCCAGGGTAAGAATAGGGACTAACGAGGTGTGGATCAATAATGCACCCCAAACCTTCCAGAATAATCAATGCAGGCTGATGGATGTTTCCTTGCGGGAAGAAAATGCGCTGAATGTGCTGAACATCCGGTATGAAATGAGCAACCGGTTATACGATATTGTTGTACCAGTACCCAAAGGCAGGCTAAGAGAAGCCATCGAAGTGGAAGAATATTTACGGTTGAGTAATACTTCAGTCTGAAAGGTCAGCAGCGATCAGTTCGGCCACATCATATACCTTGATGCTTTCTTCTTTTTCAGCCAGTTTTACCCCGTCCGTCATCATAGTATTACAAAATGGGCAGGCAGCTGCGATCACATCAGCACCGGTCGCAATAGCTTCATTGCTCCGGTCAATATTGATACGGGTATCACCTTTTTCCTCTTCCTTGAACATTTGTGCACCACCGGCGCCGCAGCATAATCCTTTGCTCCGGCATCTTTTCATTTCAGCCAGTTCTGCGTCCAGCGCTTCCAGTACTTTTCTCGGCGCTTCATAAATATCATTGGCACGGCCCAGGTAGCAGCTGTCATGGTAAGTAATTTTTTTGCCTTTAAAGCTGCCGCCTTCTTTTAGTTTGATCTTTCCTTCATCAATCAACTGCTGCAATAGTGTGGTATGATGTATCACTTCGTAATTACCACCCAGTTCCGGATACTCATTTTTTAGTGTGTTGAAACAATGCGGGCAGGCCGTTACTATTTTTTTGATACCATAGTTATTCAATACCTGGATATTCTGGTAAGCCATCATCTGGAACATGAATTCATTGCCCGCCCGTCTTACCGGGTCGCCGGTGCACATTTCTTCTTTTCCTAAAATAGCGTAGCTGATACCTGCTTTGTCCAGGATGGTCACAAAAGCTTTGGTGATCTTCTGTGCCCGCTGATCAAAACTTCCGGCACAGCCTACCCAGAATAAGATCTCGGGGCTTTTTCCTTCTGCAAACAATTCTGCCATTACTGGTACATGCATATCGGGTAATTTGTTTCAAAACTAAACAAATTGTGTTTTTATGGCGGTGTGATTTTCTTTGCTTTATTTTGTTTCACTGATCAATGAGAAAATTTTTTCAAAAACTCACCAATTGGGAACTGTGGAATTTTTATTTACTCTATTTCCCGATCGGCCCCGTATGGTTATGGTATTGTATCAGGAGCGGCTCCTTCTGGTATTTTAGTTCTTCTAATCCTACTATCACTTTTGGTGGTTTTGAGGGTGAGGGGAAAAAAGAAATGTATGACCAGCTACCACCACAACTTGTTCCCCGTACGATCTATATCATGCATGACTGGCCTTTTGACGAAGTAAAAAAGAAGGTTAGTGAAGCCGGTTTTACTTTTCCCTTCATTGTAAAGCCTGATGTGGGTATGAAAGGAATACTTTTCAGGAAAATTGATAATGAGGAACAACTGCATAAATACCACGAAAGGATACCAGTGGAATATATTGTGCAGGACCTGATAGAACTGCCTGTTGAAGTAAGTGTGTTTTATTATCGCTATCCATGGGAGAATAAAGGAACAGTAAGCGGATTTATACATAAAGAATTGCTGCAGGTGGTAGGGGATGGTAATTCCACATTAAAACAATTGATCGCCGAGCATCCCCGGGCCAAATTCAGGATGGAAGAAATGGAACACAGGCATGGACATCGGTTCGACAGGGTGATACCATCAGGTGAGGTCTTTTATCTTTCTTATGCCGGGAATCATAACAGGGGAGCTCACTTTACAAATCTGCACAAAGAAATTGATGAGCAGCTGCATCAGGTATTTGATGAATTGAGCCATTACACAGATAAATTTTATTACGGCCGTTATGATATTAAAACAACTTCCATAGAAGATATGAAGGCAGGAAAGAATTTTATGATACTTGAGTTCAACGGATGTGGTGCTGAGCCTAATCATATTTATGATTGTGGTATGAGCATCTGGAAAGCTTATGGTACCATTCTGCAACACTGGAAAGCATTATATAAGATCAGCCGTTATAATCACCAGAACGGTACACCTTACTGGTCGTTCAAAAAAGGCTGGCGGTTTTTGAAAGATGCAAGAAAACATTTTAAACTTCTGGAGGAATACGATTGATATTTCCTTTCCTGGTTATAAATAATACCGGGTTGCCGTAGCTGTATTTGCATTCCGGGTTTTATTCCTGTTCATTCCTTTGTATTTTCGTTGCATGCGGCCATTGATGAAGATTTTTTTCACCGGTATGCTGGTCAGTTTCCTCGGTTCCTTACCGTTAGGTACACTGAATATAGCGGCCATGCAGATATCTGTTTCCAGTGGTATTACAGCCGCCATGCTTTTTGCACTCGGCTCCCTTATCGTTGAGATCATCTATGTACGCATTTCATTGGTAGCGATGGATTGGATAAGGAAACAGGAAAAAGTACTCAAAGCACTGGAATGGGTCACCTTGCTGATTGTCCTTGCACTGGCTACAGCCAGTTTCTATGCAGCCTTACATCCTACTTCACAAAAGAATTTTGTGTTGGATAGTCCCTTGCCTAAGTTTTTATTGGGTATGGTCATGAGTGCAGTAAACCCGGTGCAGATACCTTTCTGGTTTGGCTGGAGTACTGTCTTATTCACTAAAAAAATATTGTTGCCGAGAAAGGATCATTATAATTCTTATATCGTAGGTATAGGCATCGGCACTTTTATCGGCAATTGTGTTTTTATTTTTGGCGGTATGCTGATCGCCAACCGGATCAGTAATAACCAGCACATCCTGAACTGGATCATTGGTGGCATTTTTGCCATCACTGCCCTGATACAATTGTGGCGGATATTGAAAAAGAAAGACTCTGCACATAACCTGGAGCACCCGGAAGATAGCATCCCTGATTTTGAGAAGAACCTGGTAGAGTAACCCCAACGGTTTAAAAACGATAAGAAGCTGAAATGCCCGGTAAAAAACGGGTACCCACATCTTCATCCAGCGAATTATAATCCTTGCTCAATTTGAGGGTATAGCCATAACCAAGATATGGCGCTGCAGCTATTCTTTTGGCAAATACAAAATGGTAACCTGCTTCAGCTGATGGAGTGATGAGTAAACTGTTCAACGATGTCTTGCCATCAAAATTCTGTAAGGAGAAACGGACCCTGGCCCCGATAAATGGATTATTGCCAGTAGTGATCTTTCCAAATGCATAACGATAACCGGCATATAGTGCATACCCTTTGGATACTGAGTAAGATTTTTTAGAAGAGAACTGGTACTGGATGCCTACACTAAAACTTCCTTTGCCGCTAAAACTTTCATAGCGAACACCGCCGATGTGGTCACTAAAGCCCTGCCCGATGGATCGCTGGTATTCCACACCCAGCTCCCATGGGTTTTGTGCATCTGAATTTAAGAATACAAATGATGTGGTGATAAGGAGTAAAAAAAGCTTTTTCATTGGCATAATAACGAAAAACAGGTCAAAATATTTTCAGGAATAAGCAGAAATATCTAATGTATCCATTTAGGATATATGCATTCAAATCAGCTTTAAAAAGGGGAAAAATCAACCCTTTTTCTGTTTTTCGTCATCTGTGAATGAGATGAGCATGACTAATTTGCCTGCGATTTAAAATTACATCCGGCAAAAAATCATCAATTATGAAACAGCAATATCTGATCAACGTTAAAAAAGTAGACAATCGGCTTGTTATTTTCCTCAATGGTGAAAATGTTTTTGATAGTGGCATTGTACATGATGACCCTGATATGGATAGATATATCGATATCACCAAAAAACTGGAAGAGCATCCTGAATTTACCAGTGAACTGATATTTGAAGGATTCAATGACTCTTATAATTCAACAAAAGAGAATGAACTGAACCCATGGCATTTCAGCTACAGGGTGATCAAAAGAACCCTGGATGAATCAGGAAATGTTGTCATCGATGCGGATATGATAATACCTTATGATGAGAAACATCTTTCCAATCCGAATGTTAGGGCGATTAACAATACATACAAGATTGTGATGAAGGAGAAAGATTATAAAGTGGTCTCCAATTCTTTGTCACAACAATTTTACGAGTAAGCCATTTGGCTTACAGGCCTCTGATCGTTGTTTGCATGTGTATTAATAGAAGTGTGGCTGCGAAAAACAGCTGCTAATGGGTAAGTGAACCATTGTATCTCACTTACCCATTTTTTTAAGCTTCAGATGAAAAAGAACTTGCGAAAGCCACTAATTAATGAGCCCCGATCGTTTCCACATCAGGGATGCCATTTAAACGTAGTTCAATATGCTTGTGATGAGCTTTCGTTTTGAACTCGTTAATGATCTCGATGACATCATAGTCAATGTATACACTATGCCTTCCTTCAATTTCTACAATAGAGTAATCAGGAATTTTTTCAAGCTCATCTTTTAGCTTTTTCTTGTTTAAAAAGCTAACATTAATAGCCAACCTGAAATAATAATGGATATTATGACCGGCACTTCTGGTTTCAACTGTAAAGCCAGCCTTGTAGGTATTCTTAAAAATAAACCAGGCTGCATAAGCAATTCCAATACATACACCGATCAGCAGATCGGTAAACAGGATGGCGATAAGTGTAACAATAAAAGGCAGAAACTGTTCCCTTCCCAGTTTATATACGGAGCGTATCATCCGGGGCTTGGCAAGGTTATAACCGGTTCTTACCAGGATGACTGCAAGTACACAGTACGGCACCAGGTCTAATAGAAAAGAAGCAAAGAAAACCAGGATAAAAAGCCAGATACCATGAAAAAATGCAGAGAGTTTTGTTCTGGCCCCGGCCTCTGCATTGGCAGAACTTCTTACAATTACAGCAGTAATGGGTATACCCCCAACTAATCCGCTAACAATATTACCCGTTCCCTGGGCTATCAGTTCCCTGTTTTGAGGAGTGATGCGATTAAAAGGATCCAGTTTATCAACAGCTTCAATACTTAGCAATGTTTCCAGCGAGGCTACAATACAAATGATCACTGCATTTTTCCATATCGCTGTATTTGTAAAGATGGACTGATACTCCGGGAACCTTATTTCTGAGAACATATCAGGAGGTACTCTTACAAATTGAGAATCTTTTAGAGCAAGTCCCGGGATGAAATTTTTAAAGAATAAAGCCATCAGCACTCCAAAAACAACTATAATAAATGATGTTGGCAGAAATGGAATTTTTTTGGCAAATGTTCGTTTCCAGATTATAAGCAGGCCAAGCGACAGCAGGGCAATGATCAGTGCACCGGCCGAACTATGTTGATAAATATTTTTTACATGGGCAAAAGCATGATCAAGTGAGAAAACATTAAACAACTCTTTAGACCAAAAATCGGCTTCATCATATCCCAGGAGAAGTGGAAGCTGTTTTGAGATAAGTAATATCCCGATCGCTGCCAGCATTCCTTTAATCACAGTCGAAGGGATAAAGTGTGTGAAACCTCCCAGTTTGAAAAGCCCGATCAATAACTGTATAACTCCGGCTGCGGCCACAGAAAGAAAAAAAATCTGCATACTACCCAGTTCAGTTATGGCAGAGGCACAGATAGCTGTAAGGCCTGCTGCGGGTCCGCTTACGCTAATATGAGATTTGCTGATCAGTGAAACAATAACACCACCAATGATACCGGCGATAAGTCCTGAATAAACTGGTGTTCCTGAAGCAAGTGAAATGCCAAGACAGAGAGGGAGTGCTACAAAGAAGACAGTGATACTGGCTTTAAAGTCATGTTTGAGAAAAGAAAGAAAATAGAACCGGGTTCTCCGGGTAACCATGCTCATATAAGAAAGATCGCTTTGTTGCTAATGAAAAGCTGCCGCAAATGTACAATTCCGATGGCTTATTTCATGACAAACGCAAATGAAGCTTATGAAAGTTCCTGCACCCACTTATCTCTTTCATCCGGGCTAAATTTCCAGGGGGCAAAATTATTCTCCACATTGCTGAACATGGCATTCCATTCCTGCGGGGCATTGCTTTCTTCCATTACGAGGTAACGGCGTAGTTGTAAAATAATATCCAGCGGACTGATACTAACGGGACATTCCTGTACACAGGCATTACAGGTGGTGCAGGCCCTTAGTTCTTCCACATTGATATAATCATGCAATAATGATCTGCCATCGTCTTTAAATTCACCATTTTGCTTCACATTCTTTCCAACTACTTCCATTCTGTCACGGGTATCCATCATGATCTTTCGGGGAGAAAGTAATTTACCGGTTGTGTTGGCAGGACAGGCAGCAGAACAGCGGCCGCATTCTGTACAGGTATATGCATCCAGCAGGTTTTTCCAGCTTAGATCCATGATGTCTTTTGCGCCAAACTTTTTGGGCGCTTCAGCGCTTCCATCAGTCGGGATCAGCTCCGGCTGCATAGCATACAACACTTCTTTCTGGATGGATTCCATATTTTCCATTTCACCCATCGGCTTCAGGTTAGCGTAGTAGGCATTTGGAAATGCAAGAATGATATGCAGGTGCTTGGAGTAGGGCAGGTAATTCAAAAAAGCAAATATGCCTACAATATGCAACCACCAGCTTCCTCTTTCCAATGTCATCAATCCATTATCTCCAAAACCATTGATGATGGGGTGCAGATATTGAGAGATAATAAAATTGCCTGTTGAGTGAGCAGCATAATGTTCCGCACCTCTTGATTGTAACAAAGTATCGCTGGCATTCAGCAAAAGGAACAACGACATTAATATGATCTCAGTGATCAAAATATAATTGGCATCGCTCCGTGGCCAGCCATCAAGGTCTTTACTGATAAAGCGGCGCAGTTTGATCACATTTCTGCGAACCAGGAAAATGGCACAGGCTGCGATCACCAAAACTGCCAGTATCTCAAAAGCATTGATAAGGAAATCATAGAAAGCACCCAATGGTATAGCAAATAAACGGTGTGTCCCTAAAATACCATCCAATACGATCTCCAGTACTTCAATATTGATAATGATAAAACCGGCATACACCACAAAGTGCATCACAGCTACCAGCGGATTGCGGAACATTTTTTTTTGCCCGAATGCCAGCAGCATCACATTGGTCCATCGTTTATCTGAATTATCATTCAAGTCCTCATCACGGCCAAGGTTAATATTGCGGCGTATCTGTTTTACTTTGTAGGCAAACAAACCAATAGCGGCAATACTTACCAGTACAAAAATTATTTGCTGAACTGTAGGCATAGCAGTGATCCGGTTTTAAATGATCAGTTCTCTAATGTGCAATCCACTTCTGCAAATTCTTCATTGCCCAGTTTATCCTTGCAGATCACTTTCACGGTAGCGGTAGTGGTACCGGTAATGCCGGTAACATTCCATGTCCATGAATAATTATATTGGGACAGGTTACTAACTGAAGTGGATTGCTGATAATAAACAGTTCCGCTTGTCTTGTTACGGATCTCCACCCTGGCCTGTACGATGTCGTTATTGTCTTCCATATTGCCAGATACCTGGAGAGGAGTACCATTAGGATACACATCAATTGCAAGAGGAGATAAAATATTAATAGTGGCAGCCAGGTTGGGTGTGGAAGTTTCCTTCTTGCAGCCTGCTGCAACCATGATCATCAATAAAGCGTAAAAAATCTTTCGCATCGGCATGTTTATTTTTTTAAAAATACAAAAAATGTCCTTTCAGTTTCCCATTAGTGAATTCCAATGTGGGAGCCGGGAACTTAAAGGCATTGAGTCCGCTCAGGAGGGTCCTTAAAAATTTACTGTTGGTCTTTATTTTGGCCAGGTCAATATCAGGTGCAATATAGAATTGTCTTCTTCTCGGTATATCTCTTCTGTCAAATATAATAGCGCCGTTATCATCTCTTCCAATATTCTCAAACCCGCCAAACATACCATCAGCGCCATAGCCAACAGAAATATTGAGCCAGGCAGGGATATTGGATCGTTTGAAAAATGACTTTAGGTTGGCGCTTAGCCAATAGGTTTGCCCGTTATAATCTTTCAGCATCCTTTCATACCAGCTGCTGCCAAAAAGATCATCGGCCCTGTTGCGCAGCATAGTTTCACCGTAATTCATTTTATGAAACGAGAATTTGAACTGGATGCGTTGCTCTTCCCATCCCAATTGCTGGGAGATGAACAATCCCGAACCAAACAAATTGGCACCCATATCGGCCCAGCTCCAGCCCCATTCGGCTGAGTGAGCATCGAGGAATTCGATCACTGTTAAATAAGCGGTGCCACTTAGTCCACCAATAAGTGTAGCTTTTTTATTCGACATACCGGTCCATCTCCACATGGCAGCAGAGGCTTTACCTGTGTTATAGGCCGTCCATGCATGCCCCACTTTATCAGTCTGCAACCATTCCTTGCTGTCATCAAATGTGTGAAAGGAAGTGCGGGGATAATTTTTGTACCAGGTGCTATTAAGCAATATCAGTGAGCCACCGTAACCGGCCACATTAATGCCACCGATGATCCATTGGCGGGATTTCATCTGCTCAGCAGTCAATGATTGCGTTGCCAGCGAATCCTGTGCATAGCAATCTTTGATGAAAAAGAAAACAAAAAATACCAGGGCTTTTTTCAGCAGCATGATGTTTCAGGCACAGTGTTACGGAGTAAATAATGGGTTTAGTTAACAAATTTACGTTTTCACTTTCTTTCGGGTCTCCAAATACAAAAAACTATTAACTTTCAGGCAAAAGATAACGATATGGACGCTGCAATACAATCGAAGATAGATACATGGCTCAACGGGAACTATGATGAAGCAACAAAAGAAGAGATCAACCGTCTGCAAAAAGAAAATTCCAATGAACTGGCAGATGCATTTTACAAAAGTCTTGAGTTTGGTACAGGTGGTTTAAGAGGATTAATGGGCGCCGGTACCAACCGGATGAATAAATACACCGTGGGTATGGCCACGCAGGGTTATGCTAACTATCTCAATCAGTGTTTCAAAAGCAGTGTAAAAGTGGCTATTGCACATGACAGCCGCAATAACAGCCGCTTTTTTGCAGAAACTGCCGCCAATGTATTTGCTGCCAATGGCATTAAAGTGTTTTTGTTTGATGATATGCGCCCCACACCGGAATTATCTTATGCTATCCGCACATTGGGTTGCCAGGGTGGTGTGGTTTGTACGGCTTCACATAATCCCAAAGAGTATAACGGTTACAAAGCCTATTGGGATGATGGCTCACAATTAGTGCCGCCACATGATAAAAATGTGATCAAAGAAGTAGAAAAGATCGCATCTGTTGATGATGTAAAATGGACTGGTGGGGAAGCAAATATTACGATCATTGGTGAAGAGTTGGATGCACAATACCTGGATATGGTGAAGGGGCTGAGTGTGTATCCCGAGATCATTGCCAAACATAAAGACCTGAAGATCGTTTACACACCCATACATGGCACCGGCATTAAACTGGTACCAAAAGCTTTGGAACAATTTGGGTTTACCAATGTTACACTGGTGGATGAGCAGGTAAAACCGGATGGCAACTTCCCTACGGTGGTATACCCCAACCCGGAAGAAAGTGAGGCCATGAGTTATGGTTTAAAACTGGCAGAAAAAACAGATGCCGATATTTTATGCGGCACCGATCCCGATGCAGACAGGCTGGCGATAGGTGTAAAAGACCTGCATGGTAACTGGGTGCTGATGAATGGTAACCAAACCGCTGTACTGGCATTTAATTATCTCATTGAAGCCCGTAAAGCAAAAGGCATTGCGCAGCCTAATGATATGGTGATCACTACTATTGTTACCACACCAATGATAGATCCCATTGCACAAAAAAATAATGTGGCCTGCTACCGGGTACTTACCGGTTTTAAATGGATAGCAGAAATGATCCGGTTAAAAGAAGGCAAAGAAAATTACATTGTAGGCGGAGAAGAAAGTTTTGGCCTGATGATAGGAGATAAAGTAAGGGATAAGGATGGGGTAAGCGCCATTGCTCTGTTATGTGAGATGGCGGCGTATGAAAAAGAAAAAGGCCGCAGTCTTTATGAAAAAATGATCGATCTCTATGTGGAATATGGTTTGTATAAAGAACACCTGATCTCAATCACCAAAAAAGGAATGGATGGGCAGCAGCAGATAGCAGCGATGATGGAGAGCTATCGCAGTAACCCGCCCAAATCCATCAATGGGTCACCGGTGGTTAAACTGCTTGACTATGAATTAAAGAAAGGGGTGAACCCGCAAACAGGAGAGGAGTGGGCTATTGACCTGCCCAAATCCAATGTACTACAGTTTGAGCTTGAAGATGGCAGCCTGATCTCTGCCCGCCCCAGCGGTACAGAACCCAAGATCAAATTTTATTTTAGTGTGAACACTGCACTCGGTAGCCGGGACGAATTTGATCAAAAGAACAAGGATCTGGATGAGAGAATAAAAGCGGTGATCAGTGATATGAGGTTGTGATGGAAAAAATATTATTTGATATTTACGAGGAGTCCCTGACTATGGCGGAGATTCATTTATTAAGAATAACCAGGTACTTTGAATTTCCGGTCATCTGCCTTTTAATGATCGTAAAAAAGGTACTGTCTCCCGGTCAAAATAAGGCTGCTCTGTTCCCCAGAAAATATAAGTTAGTTGGAGTTCTTGCATGGCAAAATCATAAATATCAGCGGCTGTAACGGATTGATTTGTTTTGGGGTTTATGTATTCATAATTACCATCCTGTACAGCTAATGCGGTAGGAACTTTATTATGGCTTTGCTTTATAAATTGGTAACTGTTCTGCATATGTTCCTTTTTGTAAGGGAATAGGTCCGGGCCGCCTACTGCAATATTGTACTTCCACGCTGCTTCATAAACTACTTTTAATAATGTGGGATCTTCATAAGGCATGTATCCTCCAGGCATAAAATTCGCATAAACCATAACCGTTGAATTTGGGAAAGATGCCTTTAGTGCAATAATGTTTTCTATAAAAGCATCTTTGTATTGCACAAAACTAAAACCGGGCGGATGCAGGTTTTTCTTGCCAAAGGTTACTGCAGTTTCTTCCGTATTTATGCCTTCCACAATTCCGTCAAATTTTTTTCCTAACGCTGCATAAAGTTTGTGTAATCTTTCCTGCACTGCTGTGTCCCATCTTCTGACAACCCATCCCAGGTCGGTATATTCTTTTTCCGTGTAGTCAGCAAACCGGTATTGTTTATTGGTGCCGCCATGATAAGTAGTGTCGTTCCGTAAATAAGCCGGGGCAAAATTCCATTTCATCTGAAAGCTAACATCCTGCACCTGTATAAAAAGCTTTTTGCTGTATTGCTGTAAGAGGGCAAGGTCTTCTTTTATAATGCTGAAATCGTATTTATCTTTTTCATGTTCTAACTGATTCCAGGAATAAGCAATTTGTACACCTTCAAATAAACCGTTCGTTGCCCATTTAGCAGTATCCTGTAATTGTTCCCTGTCCATGCCAATAAACATATAGTTTTTTATTTGTGGCATTACATGGGTAGAAAGAAAAATGGAAAACAGAAAGAATACAAATTTCATTTTAAGAAGATGATTTTATCTCTTTGAGATATATTATTTATATAAAAATATACTTGTTGACAAAAGTCTTTTGCTAATTCAATATTTTATTCTGGTTGATTCCTGGAATGACAATGCAGCCCGGCACCATCATGATGCAAAGGGATACAATCTATCTGAACAATTTTTCTTGAGGGGAAAGCCAATTCCAGAACCTGTTTTGCTTTTTCATCAAGAACTTTTAGTTCATTAGAAAGTCCTTCTTTCCAGAATTTTGCTGTTACAACTACATCATTTGCAATTACAAAATTCATATAACCGGTTGCCAGGTAAAACTCCACAGAATCGGATAAAACATTCTCAAACCATGACTGTTCAACTTCACTTAAACTTTTGTATTCGACTTTTTTTATCATTAATGGTCCTGCTGGTAACCGGATAATATCTAAATACTTTCCGTCGCTGGTTGAACTTTGTTTCAGGATCTGAAAATTTTCCTCCATTCTTCTGAAAGATTCCTTTGATATTTCATTACCGATAGTGTCTTTTGGATCAACCTGTGCAAGTAAAACAGTATGGTCGTTTACAAACCGGCAGAACTCATCAATATGTCCACCTGTTCCTATACCATAGATGCCATTTTCAAGTTTGCCCCATTCTTCCTCTTTCAATCCCTTTTTTAACCAAATGATTTTTGTAACACCCAATACCCGCTTGTATTCATCTTCAATTTTTTCTTTGGTTAAATCTTTGTTTCTATCCAGCTCAACTGATTCAACAAGTAAAAGTGTTCCTTTCCCATTTGTTTGCCATGCGCCACCCTCAGAAATTAAAGATGATGAGATAACAGGCAGATTCATTTTTAGAGCCACATTCTTATCAATTTCTTCAGAACGTTTATCAGGATGCGAATATCGAAAGTCTGCAATGGCCAGTTCATTTTTGCTATTTTTAAGGAAAACAGGTCCCGGATCTTGTATAGCACCGAAAGGCAGCTCGTTGTAGAAAAGCTGAATCCTTGAAGTGTCAATATTATTTTTCAAGAGCTCACTATAAATTCTTCTTTGCATTTGTTCAGCATCATATTCCAGTTGAGGTCCGTAAAAGATCTTCACTTTTACAAAAGGATGAATTTCTTTAATGGCATTTATTATCGTCGTGTAGAAAGGCTCGCCACCTAAGAAGCCTGTTTCGTACCAGCTAAGCCAAATGTATTCTTGTTTATCAAACTCAGCAGGGATAATATATTTTGATTTATTGTTTGTATTACAACCCCAGGCAGAAAGGATAATCAGAAAAGCATACAAACGAAAGGTGTTATTCATAACAAAAATTATAATTCAGGTTGTTGCTAACATAAATATTGATGTAACAATACAAACATTTTGATTGAAAACTAATTTTAAAGTATTATGCTTATTTGATGGTTATAATGAATTCCGGTTTATAGCAGTTTTAAAACCCATCTTTGGCAGTTGGCCTGCTAAAAGGGTTGTCAAAAAATCTTTTGGCCATTAAATTAAATATTTCAGGTTCCAGCCGGTAACTTCTGTGTCCTGCACCGGGAACTATGAATAAGTTTGCTCTGGGTATGTTTTGATAGATCTCGATAGTATGCCCAAAAGGCATGTAATCAGAATCTCCGAAAACTACCAGGACGGGAGCCTGGATCTTTCTGAGGTCATCTGTTTTTATATTAGGATAGTTGAGCATTAAATGTAATAACGCTTTCTTTCTAAGCAACTCCGCTGAATTATTGCCGTTTGCCAATTGGGACTCCGCTTCCTGTAACCCCTTTTTCATATCATCTATATTCCATTGATAAGTTGCTGTACTATCTGGTCTCAGGTTAGGAGCTGCTGCAATAAGTTTGTGAACTTTCGAAGGATATTCAATGGCTAATAATAAACCAATGATGGCGCCATCACTCTGGCCTATGATATTTACAGAATCCAGTTTCAGATGATCCAGTAATGCATTATAGTCACTCGCCATTAACCTGTAGGTCAGTTCTTCTGATCCGCTACCTGATTTTCCATGATACCTGCTGTCAGTTATAATAACAAAGTAGTCCTTTTTGAAATATTCGATCTGGCACCCAGCTGATTTTACAGAACCTCCATTTCCATGTATGAGCAACAGGGGCTGTTTTGTGGGATCGCCATAGGTCTCGTAATACATGGAGATGCCATTAACTGATGCATATTTCCCGTTCTCTTTATTGTTCCCATAATTAATAGAAGTGGTACAATTAAGTAACTGTCCGTTGCTGAAAAAATGTGATAAAAGCAAGAAAAAGAGAGAGACATATTTTTTCATGAAGTGATATTTAAAATCAAGCCGGTCATCCAAAACGGGGGTCTTACTTCGACTTATGCGCTTCCATATCTATTTCGATCATCTGGCCATCAACAGCAAGCCCTTTTACTTCCAACCAGGTGCCTGTCGGGAATTGTTTTTTGTAAATAGAGTTGCGATAGCCGGATACCCTGATAAATTCTTTCATGTCTGTTGTATACACATTTTCTGCTACCACATCCTCAAAAGTGTAGCCATAATGATTCAGTATCTTCTCAAGATCGCTGTAGCAGTTCTTCATTTGCTGTTCCATATCTCCGGGAGCTACAATAACGCCGTTATCGTCCATACTTACGGCGCCGGAAATTTTCAGATCATTGCCGATCCTTACTGCATGTGAGTAACCGTATTCTTTTTCAA
Source organism: Chitinophagales bacterium (assembly GCA_020636575.1). Lineage (GTDB taxonomy): Bacteria > Bacteroidota > Bacteroidia > Chitinophagales > Chitinophagaceae > JJ008. The sequence continues at coordinate 535,849 of JACJXP010000002.1, read as the reverse complement.
GCTGGGGTCGCAGCAAAAAATAATCCGTCGTGTCTGTCATGGTTTTGTTTGCAGATGCTTCGGAATCATCATCATCCTTACACGAACTGATAATAATTGTACTGGCTACGAGGCAAGCGGCCATAAATTGTATCGCTTTCATTTTTTTGTTTTTGGTGATGGTAGTTTTATTGTTCAGTGATTTTAAATATTAATATTCATACACTACATATCCCCATGGTTCCATTTTCCATTCTTTATTACTTAGTTCTTCGTTAGTACCCATGAATACATTGTAAGGATTACCCAGCAGACTCTTGTCTGTTACTTTTACAGTTTGTTCCTTGTCAGAAAAGTTCAGAATAACAAAGATCTTTTTACCTCCTTTTTTTCTTACATAAGCATACAAAGCATTTTCATCACCTACATTTATTTTTTTAAAAGAGGCATCTACTGCAAGGGCCACATCTTTTTTCCTCAGGTCCAGTAAAGTCTGGTAAAATTTGGCTCTCCCGTATTTGCCGAATTCGATCGGGTCTTTTTCAAAGAATTCCAGTTTGCGCAGCAAGGGTTCTTCCTGCCCGCTGTAGATCAATGGGACTGTCTTATCCATTGTTTGAGTAAATACGGCAAACGGTGCATGTACAGGCCCCGGGAATGTGCCGTAATCAGACTGGTTCCAGCTGTTCTCATCATGATTGCTGGTAAAATAAAGCGGTATGGCTGTTGCCGGATAAATAGTATCATATTTTGCCTTAACGCTGTCCAGCGAAATAGCTGGTCTGTTACCCTTTGCAACTTCCACCATAATATGAAACATTTCCCATGGGTAATAAGCATCAAACCCGCTGGTCATCAGGTAGGCTTTGTCGCCTTCTGCCAAAAAGAACATATCGTCTTTTGTAGCTTTTAACTGCGGGATACATTTTTTCCAGAATTCAGCAGGTACATTCCAGGCTACATCCACCCTAAAGCCATCAATATCGGTATCGGTGACCCAGTATTTCATAGCAGCGATCATACTGTCTTCCATTACCGGGTTTTTATAATTCAGTTGACGAACATCATTCCAGTCGAATGCCACGGCAGGTTTGCCGGTACTGTCTTGCACATAAAAATCAGGGTGAGTAGTGATCCAGCGGTGATCAGCGCCGGTATGGTTGGGCACCCAGTCAATGATTACTTTCATGTCTTTTTCATGAATGGCTTTTACCAGGTTCTTCCAGTCGTCTATGGTGCCGAATTCCGGATTCGCTGCTGTATAATCAGCCACGGCATAATAACTACCCATGGTGCCTTTACGTTCAACCACACTGATAGGATTTATCGGCATGAACCAGAGTGTCTGCACACCCATTTCTTTTAAACGGTCAAGGCTTTTGGCAAATGCACTGAAAGTGCCTTCCGTACTATACTGCCTCACATTTACTTCATACACATTCCCCTGCATGATCCAGCCGGGATGAGTGATGACATACGTATCAGTATCAGCAGCCGGTTTGTCTTTTTTTGTTTTACAACTATATAAGGAGACAAGGATAAAGAGGACAAAAATTATTTTTTTCATATTCCAGTTTTTCTGTTTTACACTTTCTTGAAATGGAAACTATTTGGATAGGAAGTTAAAGAAAAACAGTTTTAGGGGAGTTAAAAATTAATAGTAAAATCAAATAAATATTTTTTATGAAATCCAGTCCATAGCAGCATAGAACCATTTCTTCTTCTTCGGCAGAAAATACCTTCTGCCACCCCAGGCATTCAATTGGCCTTTATACCAATATCCTTTCTTTCTGATGATCTTATAATGCCTTTTGTTTCTGTTGTCTACAATTGCACATTCCCCTTTTTCGATTAATTGGTCAATAGCTATCAAGCAACGAAATTCTGCATTATCAAAAGTTGTTTGTGATAAGTATACTGTATCCTGATTTTTTATGGCAAAGGATAGGTACTCATAAATGGAGTCAATAAATAAGATCCGGTTATTCCTATCAGAACTATCTCTTTCGCTTATTATTTTTTGCTTTTCTTCTGGAGTTACCCCACTCCAAAAGAATTGCCAGGCTCTTTTTATATCATTTTTACCATCTTCAAATGACATGAATACTGTGACATAACTAATTGTATATGCAAGTACCTTTCTGGAAGAAAATTCTTTCAAATAAATCACTGAATCTTCCCATTTCTCTTCTTTAACTTTTTGTCCCAGGGCATAACAGGATAATAGCACAAAGCTTACAAAAAAGAAAGCCTTCTTAAACATATATTTTTCGATCTTATTCATGTTTTCAAGCGTTGTCACTAAAATAAAATCTGCTTTCATTAATTGTATTTCCCTTTTACTGCAATAGCCCTGGCCATCAGTTTAATAGGTGTGGCCGGATCATTACAAAGTCTTTGCTGAAGAGTGGTTTTTATTTTTTCCTGTAAGTCTTTGTTTAATGAAGCAAGGTAGCTGGGAGCCGGTCCCTGGCCGCCCAAAAAAGGATTCCAGTAATCATTAAAATTTTTAAAGACAGTATCAATGTCTAAAAAAGTTGTTTCAGTATCAGTTAAACCAGCCTGTTCAAATGCTATTCTCAAATTATCTGCATTGCAAATAGGGAAACGATTGCCTTCATCCAGTTTTGCTGCATTTGCATCCGCTTCACAAGCAGCATCCCAGAAAAAACGAAGGAATTCCATTTTGCCGGCATAATCCCACACATACGCTGCGATCATTCCGTCTTTTTGCAGCACTCTCTTTATTTCTGTCAGGGCAGCAGGGATATCAGGGAAAAAATTGAGGGCCAGACCTGAAACAACGATATCAAAAGAATGATCAGCTACCGGAAGTGCATCGGCGCTACCCGTTATAAATTCGGCTGTAAAAGTTTTTTTAGCTTTTGCTTTTTCAAGAAACTCTGCAGAAGGATCAATACAGCAAATATGTGCTGGGTTGTTGTTTAGAAAAATAGCTTCACTCAATGCGCCGGTGCCACAACCTACATCCAGCCATGATTTATTGTTTGAGAAATTGACCCAATCAAGAAAAGCCGGCGCCATCAGTTGGCTCCATCTGCCCATAAAATATTCATACGGGTCGCCGCTATTCCATTTATCTGAATTTTCAGGCATGACATGTTTTTAAATGCTGCTAACTGTCACATGACTTACTAAAGGTATAAAGTTGGAAAAACATTTATCCGCTTTTCTATTTTCCGTTGATTAATAACTGCTCCGGGTGCAACTTCTTTTTATCCGTCCTCAGATGAAATTATATAACTAACGAAAACCAGTTTGACGAACAAGTGTTTATACAGCCTCGTCGTTGTTTGGGTATCTTTGCAGCACTTTTATGAAACATACCCAACGCAGCAGTTACACTTATTTAATTATCATTCTTGGTCTGCTTACTGCCATCGGCCCTTTTTCGATCGACATGTATCTGCCGGCTTTTCCGGAAATTGCTGAGGGGCTTTCGGCCACTCATTCGCAGGTCATGTTATCGCTGTCCAGTTTTTTTATAGGTATTTCTGCCGGGCAGCTGATCTATGGACCATTACTGGAAAGATATGGCAGAAAAAAACCCATGTTTTTTGGGCTTTTTCTTTACCTGTTGGCATCTGTTGGTTGTATGCTGGCGGGTTCGGTGCAGTCATTGATCGCTTTTCGTTTATTGCAGGCTTTGGGAGGGTGTGCAGGTATGGTAGCAGCAAGAGCTGTTGTAAGAGATATGTTTGAACCCGGCCGCATGGCAAAGATATTTTCAAGTCTTATATTGGTTGTGGCCATATCACCCATTGTGGCACCTACACTGGGCGGATATATTACAGCTGCATGGGGTTGGCGCTATGTTTTCGGCGCACTGATCCTGATGGCACTTATTATTTTGGGGGGTATCATGTTCATGCTTCCGGAAACAAAACAACCGGACCCAACTTATTCACTAAAACCGAAGGCAATTCTGCGCAGTTTTGGAGATGTGTTTAAAAACAGCCAGTTCAATACTTATGCATTTACAGGTGCTATTGCAGCAGCCGGTTTATATGCTTATATCAGTGGTTCTCCTTTTGTTTTTATGGAATTGTTTCATGTAAGTGAAAAACAATACGGTTGGATATTTGCCTTTATCGCTTTTGGACTCATTACTGCCAGCCAGGTAAACAATTTATTGCTCCGAAAATATAAAAGTGAACAGATCGTAAAAGCATCGCTGATCTGCCAGGCTATATGTGGCACCGTACTGCTGGTTATTGCATGGATCGGTATTAAGAGTTTATTACTCACCATACTCATGATATTTCTGTTCCTGAGTTGCCAGGGTTTTTTGTTTCCTAACTCTTCTGCATTATCACTGGCTCCTTTTTCAAAGAATGCCGGCACAGCTTCAGGCTTGATGGGTGCCATTCAGATGAGCATTGGCGCAGGCGCTTCTGCATTGGTAAGTATAATGCAGAACAGTACAGCACTTCCGATGAGCGGGGTAATGGCACTTTGTGCATTCTTATCCTTATCTGTTTTGTTGCTCAGCAAAAGAATCATCAAGTATAAATGTTCAAAGGAAGCGGTGGAAGAAGAAGAGGTGGAGATGATCAGTACACTGTAATGTATCAATGATTTTTTCTTATAATCATCTTTGTACTCCTCATACAGTATCTTGCAACCAGCTTATGAGACCCACAGAAGATAATTACAGGCATAAAGGCCTTCGCAAAAAATTAGTGCAACTGATCCATTCAAAAGGAATTACAGATGATAGGGTGCTGGACGCTGTGCTGGCAGTACCCCGCCATTTCTTTCTGGATTCTGCTTTTGATGAAGCGGCTTATGCCGACAGGGCTTTCCCAATAGGAGAGGGGCAAACCATTTCACAACCTTACACTGTGGCCTATCAAAGCCAGCTGCTCGAAGTACAGCCTTTTATGAAAGTGCTGGAAATAGGAACCGGCAGCGCTTACCAGGCAGTGATACTGGCAGAAATGGGTGCACAGGTTTATACTATTGAAAGACAAAGGAAATTGTTTGATGCCAACAAGGAATTCAGCTTTTTAAAAAAGTATCCCACTATAAAATTTTTTTACGGAGATGGCTATGAAGGACTGCCAACCTACGCTCAGTTTGACAGAATACTCATCACGGCAGCTGCGCCGGAAGTGCCGCCCAAATTAATAGAACAGATAAAACCGGGAGGTATGATGGTGTTGCCATTAGGTTCGGGTGATATTCAGCAGATGCGGCGAATCACCAAACTGGAGAACGGTTCATTGAAAGAAGAAGTGTTTGATAATTTTTCGTTCGTTCCGATGATAAGTGGTAAGAAAGACTAATGACTTTCCTTCAAGCAAACTGTTCGAGCAATTCAATCCTTTTTTCAATAGGCGGATGAGTTGCAAAAAGATTATCCCAGGAAGCAGATCTATGAGAAGAAGGAGTGGGGTTGTCAATGAACAACTGTGCCACATCCCGGCTTTCAACGGCTTCTATCGCCGGATCGCCTGCTATTTTTCTTAAGGCGCTTGCCAAAGCATAAGGTTTCTTTGTCATATCAGCGCCACCTGCATCAGCCAGGTATTCCCTTTTCCGGCTGATACCAAAACGCAAAAGAATTGAAATGAAATAAGCAATAGCCGTAACGACGATTGCAATTAAAATAGCAGCACCGCTTCCTTTATCATTCTTACTTCTTCTGCCCGAGCCTGCAAACCGTAAACTCCGAAAAGCCATCTCTGCGAGGAAAGCAAAAATGCCGACAAAAATGATGGAAATGATCAGCACCCTTACATCTCTGTTCTTAATATGAGTAAGCTCATGGGCCAATACCCCTTCCAGTTCATCATCTTCCAGTTTTTCAATTATACCTCTTGAAAGAGAGATAGAAAAACTTCGCTGATCTATACCACTGGCAAAAGCATTTAATGAATCATCCTCAATGATATAAAGTTTAGGCATCTGCATGCCTTGTGAAATGCAGAGATTCTCTAAAAGGTTATATACTCTTTTATTGTTTCTTCTTTCGAGTGGTTTGCTGCCAGTAGCCATCCGTATCATGGCAGCATTACCCATCCATGCTATGAAAAACCATATTCCTACAGCAATCAGCACAAACGGAAAGATGCGGAGAAAAAGTGCTTGCGGGTCTTCATTTTGTTTGTCTGCTGCCAGGTACACAAATGCATAACACATTCCCAGTAGCAATACCGGGAATGTGATAAGTAACAGAAGGGAATTGAAGTTGTTTTTCCTGATCTGCCTGTCTATGCCAACATATTGCATAATCCTTTAAAATTGGATCTTTGGAGGTTCTTCCATTTGCTGACGGGTATCGGTACCCAGGTCAAACATGATCTCCCTGTTAAAACCAAAATTCCTGGCCACCAGGTTGCCGGGGAATGATTCAACAGCATTGTTGTATTCTGTAGTGGCGCCATTAAAGAAGCGACGGCTCGCTGCCAGTTTATTTTCAATATCGCTGAGTTCTTCCTGCAACTGTAAAAAATTCTGGTTGGCTTTCAGGTCAGGATAAGCTTCTACCTGCACTTTTAAACCCTGAAGGGCAGAAGTCAGTTGCTGTTCGGCTACTATTTTATCATCAATTGATTTTGCCGACATAGCCGCAGACCGGGCTTCGGTGATCTTTGTCAGTAATTCTCTTTCATGAGTAGCATATCCTTTTACGGTTTCCACCAGTTGTGGTACCAGGTCATGCCTTTGTCTTAATTGTACATCAATATCGGCAAAAGCATTTTGTCTTCTGTTACGGAGACGTACAAGACCATTATAAAGACTGATGATCCAGATGACCAGCAATGCAATTAATCCTACAACAATAAGTACAGCCATAATTATAAATTTAGTAGCGGTGAAGTTAGTTAAAAACCAATGACCCGAAGCTGATGTAACTCAGTTCATCTGCAATTATTCTTATCTTTCCTTTTTATTTCTTGCCTATGCGTATTCTTCCTTTTGCGATTTCAGCCATTATCACCGGCGGGTTAGTTTTTGCATTGAACAAACAATGGGGAACTATCCCTCCCATGGGTAAATTTCTAAGCCCTCAACATGGTTTCTGGCAAAATGCAGAACCTGCTGATGAAGGTTTTGATGAGACCCTAAACTTTCCCGGATTAAAGGGAAAAGCTGAAGTATATTTTGATGACAGACTGGTGCCGCATGTTTTCGCTGAAAATGATGAGGACCTGTATTTTATCCAGGGTTATCTACATGCTAAATTCCGTCTTTTTCAAATGGACCTGCAGACAAAAGCTGCAGAAGGAAGGGCCAGTGAAATTGCCGGGCCGATTGCCATTGAGTTCGACAGGGAACAACGCCGGCTTGGGATGAAGTTTGCAGCCGAGAATGCATTGAAAGAAATGGAAAGTGACCCGCAATCAAAAGCTATGTATGACGCTTATACCAATGGTGTCAATGCATGGATCAATTCTTTAAAAGAATCAGCATTGCCGGTTGAATACAAACTCTTAAACTTTAAGCCAGAAAAATGGACCAACCTGCGTACGGCATTATTGTTAAAGATGATGGCAAAGAATCTTTCTTCAGGTACCGAACATGACCTGGATTATACGATCGCCAAGTCTATCTTCTTTCCAGATGAGTTAAAAATGCTTTACCCGCAGGTGCCTGATTCATTGGTGCCGATAGTACCCAAAGGAACTGTGTTTGAAAAACCGGGTATTGTGCCTGTAGCGCCGGCTTCTGCCGACAGTCTTTATTTTGGTAATAAGGACCTGGCAAGTATGGAGGAATACTCAAGACCGGATAAAAATAACGGTAGCAACAACTGGGTGGTGGCAGGTAGCAAAACACAGAGCGGGGCTCCAATTCTTTGTAATGATCCGCATCTTGAACTGTCTTTACCCTCCATTTGGTACGAAATGCAGTTAAAAACACCTTCCAGTAATACTTATGGTGTTTCATTACCGGGCAGCCCCTTTATTATAATCGGGTTCAACGATAGCATTGCCTGGGGTGTTACCAATTCGCAAAGGGATGTAAAGGATTATTATAAGATTCGCTTTAAGGACGATACCAAAGCAGAGTATTGGTTCGACAGCGCCTGGAAGAAAACTACTATTCGTATAGAGAGTATAATGGTGAAGGGAGGAAAAATGATACAGGATACAGTGGCATATACTGAATTCGGCCCGGTGATGTATGATAACAGTTTTGGAGATGACAGATCAAAACATCAGAACCTCGCAGTACGCTGGGCTGCTCATGATGCCAGCAATGAGGGTTTCACCTTTTATAAATTGAACAGGGCAAAGAATTATGATGAGTACACGGAAGCAATAAAAACGTTCAGTTGTCCGGGACAAAATTTTGTTTTCGCATCCAAGACCGGTGATATAGCTATTTGGCAACAGGGCAAATTCCCGGCCCGATGGGAAGGGCAGGGGCTTTATATTATGCCGGGGGAAGACAGCAGTTATATGTGGCAGGGTTTTATTCCACAGGCGGAAAATCCGCATAGCCTTAACCCCGAGAGAGGATACCTGGAAAGTGGTAATCAACGACCAACTGATGCTACCTATCCGTATTTTATCCCGGGCACTTACATCACCCCAAGGGCCATTACCATTGATCATTATTTATCATCGATGAATGGCATACAGCCGGAAGATATGATGAAGTTGCAGAATAACTATTTTAATACACTGGCTGAAGATGCGTTGCCGATCCTGTTGGGAAATATCGATGAAACTAATTTGTCTGACAAACAACTGCAATTTCTACAGATCGTCAAGGACTGGGACCTGATGGCAACACCGGATTCAAAAGGTCAAACTATTTATCAATGCTGGTGGGATAGCCTTGAATCGGCGATTTGGAGAGATGATATGTCGATTCATTCACCTCCGGCCTTAATGCCTGAAGAACAAACAACGATGGAGTTACTGAAAAAGGATTCATTGCTTCGGTTTATTGATGATATATCCACTCCTGAAATAGAGACCTTGCCAATTGTTGTGACCAATGCGTTTAAAAAAGCAGCAGTAATGCTGACCCAAAAAGAATCAGAAGGAAAACTGGAATGGGCAAAATTCAAAGATCCTACTGTGTACCATTTACTAAAGAATGCATTACTTCCTTTTGCCAGAGCAGGATTGAATGTAGGTGGCAACGGAAATATCATCAATGCTGTAACACATAGTCACGGCCCCAGCTGGAGGATGATCGTACACATGACAACACCTACAGAAGCCTATGGTGTGTATCCCGGAGGCCAGAGCGGAAACCCCGGAAGTGTGTTCTATGATAATTTTATTGATAGTTGGGTAGCAGGAAAGTACAATAAACTTTGGTTTATGCGGGATGGCGACAAAACGGATAAAGCAGTGAAGTGGAAAATGACTTTTTCGCAATAAGGCAATTGGGTTTATCTTAAAAATATACAGATGAAATTTATCGTATCAACTGTTTTGACCGGGGTGCTGGCTTTTATTGTAGGCTTGTATTTCCCATGGTGGGGTATTGCCGTATCATCATTATTGGTGGCAGTACTGGTACATCAAAAATCATGGAGAGCATTTTTAGCCGGGTTCCTGGGTTTGTTACTTTGCTGGGGTGGCCTGGCTTATTGGATAGATATGAAGAACAATGGGATACTCTCTTCAAAAATAGCCCAGGTATTGCCATTGGGAGGCAACAGCTTTTTATTGATCCTTGTAACTGGTGTGGTGGGAGGATTGGTGGCGGGGTTCGCTGCATTAACCGGAAGTTATATCCGATCTTCGAAATAAATTGAATAATGGATACCCGGTTCAGGGTGTCATACTTTAACAGAACCGTATTTATATTTCCACAATGAGAAAACTATTCTTTGTTTCATTTTTACTACCTGTATTCATTTTGGCAAAGAAAGAACAGGGAGTAAGAATTGATGAGGCCATCAAAACATCTGATAGAGTTTCGCTGGCCGATCTTCCCGAGCCTATGATAAAAGAGTTTATTACCCCGCTTTACCAGGATTCGTTTTACCTGCGTAACGATGCAAAAACAATTCATTATTGTATTGTATATAAAAAGGGAGAGTCAAACGCTTTGTTCAAGGACCCGGTAACCTATTTACAGTATTTTGGATTTGCTTCGAGTGAAAAATTTTCCCAGGCTACTATTTATACACTTGATTACACAGATAATGCAGCAAAGATCGGTACCAGCGGAAAAACAGGCCTGGTTCAAAAAGGGACCATGATCGGCGGTAAGAATTATTTAGCGAAGTTGCCCCAGCCAGGTAAGACCATTAAATGGCCTATGAATATTTTTGGGGAAAAGTATAACCTTTCTGCCCAGATCGTTGATAATGTGTATAGGGGAAAAACAGGGAAGTGCCTGGTTGTTTCAAGAGTGAATATCATGGATGGAAAAGAACATACCGAAAGCTGGTATTATCAGCAAGGTGCTGGCCTTGTGAAGATCGCTTCTGATAATGATTGGGTTTTTACCCGCTAGTAAAGTCCCGGAAATTTAAATTACTTTTGCACTGCTTTAGAATTTTGCCCAACCTGCAATTGGGGTTCTGCAAGCACAGGATTAAAATTCATATACAATGGCAGCATTGCACAACCGCATCTCCCGTAAGGAGTTGAAACAGCGTATACTTGACGACAATACTCCACGGACCACCATTTCTTTCTATAATTATTTCTTTATTGAAGACCCTGATGCTTTCAGAAATGAACTGTACAGGCAACTCAATGCAATAGCTGTATTGGGACGTATATATATTGCTACTGAAGGCATCAATGCACAAATAAATGTACCCTCAGCCAATTTCGAAGAACTCAGGGATTATTTGTACTCAATTCCTGCATTAAATAACCTCCGGTTAAATATTGCTGTTGAGGACAACGATAAATCTTTTTATGTACTGGATATAAAAGTGAGAAAGAAAATTGTTGCAGACGGTATTAATGATCCTGATTTTGATATGCGCAACAAAGGGAAGTATGTAAATGCTGAACAGTTCAATCAGCTCACAAAAGACCCGGATACTATTGTGATCGATATGCGTAACCACTACGAGTATGAAGTGGGTCATTTTAAATCGGCTATTGAAGTGCCCAGCGATACTTTCCGGGAACAATTGCCAATGGCGGTGGATATGATGAAAGAGAATAAGGAGAAGAACATCATCATGTATTGTACAGGTGGCATCCGTTGCGAAAAAGCAAGCGCCTATATGAAGCACCAGGGGTTTAAAAATGTCTTTCACCTGGAAGGAGGCATCATTAATTATTCAAGACAGGCAAAAGAACAAGGGCTTGAGAATAAATTTATCGGGAAGAATTTTGTCTTTGATGAAAGACTGGGCGAAAGGATCACTGATGATATTATTGCTAATTGTCACCAATGCGGTAAGCCCTGTGATGTTCACACCAATTGCCTGAATGATGGCTGTCACCTGTTGTTTATACAATGTCCTGAATGTGCAAGGAAGTTTGAAGGATGTTGCAGCGCTGAGTGTAAAGAAACTCTACATCTTCCTGAAGAAAGAAGAAAAGAACTAAGGAAAGGGATCGATAAAGGCAGAAATGTTTTTAACAAATCAAGGTCCCGGATGAACAAACTTTCCTGATCGGCGATATATTTCTCTCTCTTTTGTTACAGTTACTTTCTTAATGTTTTGCAAAAGCCTTTAACAGGCTTTTATTGCTTTTAACAAATCCGCAATAAATCAAAAAGGTTTTGGCACAGTCTTATCATTAGTAAGCTGTAATCATTTTTTAACCTAAAATCATTGACCATGAAAAAAATATTTACACTTTCAATTGTATCACTTGCTGTATTTGTTTTCAGCAGTTGTTCCAGGGATTATTATTATGATGGCGGCTTTGACGAAAGCTACTGGCTTTCCAAAGAAGCAGGAGAGGTAGTATATAGCGATAGTTATTGTAACTACTATGTAGTAGAAACCTATTATGGATATACTATCATCCGCTCAACCGGTTACAAACCTTATGAGGGCAGCCTGGTATATGGCAACTTTAGTAATTTGGGTACCCGTGAGTTCTACAACCGTTCATCTGGCTTCTTATTTACAGGAGCCGTAACAGATTATTGGTTGTCCTATACAGACGCACAATATGCACTGGATTATTATTGTCCGCTCTATGGTAAGGGAGTTACCAGGGAGTTTAAAAAGGCAACGATCCAGTTTGAAAAGAAATAACAACTAAAAAGAAGCTGCCCGTTTTATGCGGGCAGCTTTATTATTAAGAAGATGTTTAGCTGAGTGATGAAAGCGCTGTTTTGATCTTATTAAGAGTTTCTTCTTTGGTCAGTTTTTCAGGAATAAATTTTTCGCCGATCACTTTTTCATATAGTTCGATGTATCGTTGTGAAATGGTATTTACCCATTCATCGCTCATTTCAGGAACTGTTTGTCCCTCTTTACCCATAAAATTATTTTCGATCAGCCACTCCCTCACAAACTCTTTGCTCAATTGTTTTTGTCTTTCTCCTTTTTTTTGTCTTTCTTCAAAACCATCGGCATAGAAATACCTGGATGAGTCGGGAGTATGTATCTCATCCATTAAAACGATATCGCCATCCAGTTTCCCAAATTCATATTTTGTGTCAACCAGTATCAGGTCTCTTTTAGCAGCGATCTCTTTTCCTTTTTTGAAAAGTTGTAAAGTGTAATCGCAAAGTTTTTCCCATTCTTCTTTGGTCGCTAAACCTTGTTTGACGATCTCTGCTGCTGAAATATCCTCGTCGTGGCCTTCTGCTGCTTTTGTGCTGGGTGTAATGATCGGTTCAGGAAAGAGGTCATTTTCTTTTAAACCTTCCGGCAAGGGAACGCCACAAAGTTCTCTTTTGCCGGATGCATAGGTTCGCCACGCATGGCCGGTGAGATTACCCCTTACCACCATTTCTATTTTAAATGGGTCGCATTTTTTGCCGATAGCAACATTAGGTGCCGGTACAGAAAGTAACCAGTTCGGACATATCTCCTTTGTCGCTTCCAGCATATAAGCGGCAATTTGGTTTAAAACCTGTCCTTTAAAGGGGATAGGCCGGGGAAGGATCACATCAAAAGCTGATATTCTGTCAGAAGCCACCATTACCAGGTAATGATCTGCTATTGTATAAACATCCCTGACTTTACCCTTATAAAAACCTGTTTGTTCAGGAAAAGAAAATTCACTCATGCGCCGAAAATATGAAGGGTTAAAAAAATCCCCAATTTGTAATGAATTAAGATTTCAACATTCAGGGATATTATTTATAAATAAAATTTCCGGAAAAGATTGACAATTACTATTTTACATTAAATTCTAACTAAAAATTGCCTGCATATGAAAAAGAGTTACTGCTATTTAACTGCCGTATTGGCAACCCTCCTGTTTTCGTTTGGTGCTTTTGCACAGGACATTCAGATAAAAGGGACTGTTCAGAACGAGACTACAAAAGAAGGTGTTCCGGCGGTATCTGTACATGTTAAAGGGACAAACCAGGGAACTTACACTAACTCCAATGGTGAGTTTTTTATGAGTGTTGAGAAACTCCCCGTGGTTTTGGTCTTTACATCAGTGGGGTATGTGGAACAAGAACTTAATGTTACGGATGCCTACCAAAAAATTGAGATATCGTTTAAAGTCAACAATGCATTAGGACAAGAGGTTGTTGTTGCTGCTAGTCGCACACCCACCCGTATACTGGAATCCCCGGTTACAATTGAGCGGATGAGTAATGCTACTATTAAAAATGTGGCTGCACCATCAGTTTATGAGGCGATAACCAACCTGAAAGGTGTGGATGTGCATACAGCCAGTTTAACCTTCCGTACAGTAACCACCCGTGGTTTTGTGAGTAGTGGTAATACCCGTCTTAACCAGTTGGTGGATGGTATGGATAACCAGGCCCCGGGTTTGAACTTCTCTGTAAGTTCTATTGTCGGGCTTACTGATCTTGATATTGATAATATTGAAGTTTTATCAGGCGCATCTTCTGCACTTTATGGTTCGGGGGGTATGAATGGTACTGTTCTTATTACAGGAAAGAATCCGTTTAAATACCAGGGGTTAAGCTTTAGTGTAAAACAGGGTATCATGCATGTTGACGGCAGACAAAGGAAGGCAGCACCATATAATAACCTCGCTTTACGTTGGGCAAAAGCTTTCAATAACAAATTTGCTTTCAGAATATCCGCTGAAATGATCCGTGGGAATGACTGGCAGGCTGATGATTATCGCAATAAACAACAGATTGGTATCCTCAGTAGTGTAGTACCGGGTACAAGAGAAACTGACCCGAATTTTAACGGGGTGAATATTTATGGAGATGAGACAAGTGTGAATTTGTACCAATTGGCAGCCCTGTTAAGCAGCAATATCAATGCTTCTGTATTAGCAGCATCCGGTGGATTAGCAAATCTTCAGAATACGGCTAATTTCTGGTTTGGATCAGCAGCAGCAAACCCATACCCCTCTGATGCACAAATGGCGGGATTTGCAGCATTGTTTCCAACCCCTGATCTTCAAGCAGCTGCTCAACTGTATGCTCCGATGTACCTGGGAGTTACCAGGAACTATTTCGGCACTTCTACCCAGGTAACCAGAACGGGTTACCAGGAGAGAGACCTGGTTGATTACAATTCCTTAAATGTAAAAGTGAATGCCGGGATCCATTATAAGATCACTGAAAACATTGAAGCTTCTTTCAATTCATATTTTGGAACAGGTACCACTGTGTATACCGGGGCAAACCGCTATTCACTCAAGAATTTTGTAATGGCGCAACATAAACTGGAAGTAAAAGCAAAGAACTGGATGGTTCGTGGCTATACTACACAGGAAAATGCCGGTGATTCATACGTAGGAGATGCGTTAGGTTCCTTTATAAATGAAGCATGGAAACCCAGTGTAAATACTTCTGCTGGTTTGCCAGGTATTGCTGGTTCCTGGTTCCCGCAATATATTCTTGCCTTTTCAGAAGGTACCCGAACTTCTTCAGGTATGGCACCTTCACTGACATTGCATAATGCTTCCCGTTCATATGCTGATGTTGGCCGCTTTTTGCCTGGAACAGCTGCTTTCAATGCTGCTGCTGACCAGATCAAGGCAACACCTGTAAACCAGGCCGGTGGTTCTAAATTCCTGGATCGTTCTGACCTGTATGCGGCAGAAACACAGGTGAATATTTCAGATGCTGGTGGGTTCTCTGATGCGGTGGAGATAATTGCAGGTCTTAGCTGGAAGCAATGGGTAATGAAGTCAGAAGGAACTGTATTTGCAGATACATTATCAAATATTAAAGTGAATGAAACAGGCGCATACATTCAGTTTACAAAACCTTTGTTTAATGATGTATTGACCTTAAGCGCTTCCGGACGTTATGATAAACAAACAAACTTCAAAGGAAGATTTACGCCAAGATTTACTTCAACTATTAAAGTAGCAAGAGACAATTACATCCGTTTATCATACCAGACTGCATATCGTTTCCCATCTAACCAGAACCAATACATTAGTTTAAGATTGGGAGGTGCCAGTAGTTTCCTTATCGGTTGTTTGCCTGAGTTTCAGTCTTATTACGGCCTGAATCAGCCCGGCACACAAGCTTACACTGCTAATAGTATTGTCGCTTACAGATCCAGTGCTATGGGGCCTGCTGATTCAGCATTGTTAATGCCTGCTGTATATAAGGAAGTAACACCTGAAACAGTAAAATCATTTGAGATCGGATATAAAGGTGTAATTGCGAAGAAACTATTGGTTGATGCATATTTTTATTACAGCAGTTATGATGATTTCTTGCTGTCTGTTGCGGTTGGACAATCAGCGCTGGGTAATAAGTTAGGACTTTACTCTCCGTTTAGTACAGTCAATTATTCTTATACGCAGAATTCAGATGAGAACATTAAATCATCTGGCTGGGGTATTGGTCTTGAGTACCAGTTGCCAAAGAATTTCATATTGTATGGTAACCTGTTCTCTGATGAGCTGGATGATGTATCAGCCGGTAAGGTTACTTACTTTAATGCACCGCAATACCGGGTAAACCTTGGTTTCAGAAATGATGATTTCTGTAAAGGATTTGGTTTCAACGTTGTTTATAAATGGCAGGATGCGAACTATTATGAAGGTACTTTTGTTTCCGGTACATTACCGGCATTCGGTTGGCTTGATGCACAGGTCTCTTACCGTCCTGCAAAGACCAAGAGCACTTTCCGTATCGGTGCTACCAACGTCTTCAATAATTACAAGAGAACTGGATTTGGTAGCCCGTATGTTGGCGGACTTTACTATGCGAGCTATTCATTTAACGTATTTTAGTAGATAAATTTTATAATTGACTTTGTGATCCCCCGGTACTTCCCGGGGGATTTTTTCATTAGTATCCTATTGATATTACTTCCTTATCTTGCCTTTTATGAATGACAGGCTCATGCACAGGAATGATTTTATATTGAGTAATGAAAGCAGGCTTCAGGACCTGGCTGGAGTTTTTTTTCTCATTTTAGCAGGGTTTGTTTACCTGAGTCACCTGGCTTTTTTACCATTGAATGTAGAGACTGATGAAGCCCGCCGGGCACTTGTATCGCTGGAAATGGAGTTGTCAGGGAATTATTCAACCCCAACCCTTAATGGCGAGATCTATTTGAATAAACCACCTTTATATAATTGGATCGTGGTGGTTTTTGCTAAGCTATTCGGAGGTTTTTCCATGTTTAATTTTCGGTTGCCCGTTATTATTTCTTCTATCGGGCTTGCCATTACTGTATTCTGGTTTACCAAAAAATACCTGGGTAAAACAATCGCTTTTTTTACAGCCTTTGCGTTCCTCACCAATGGCAGGTTACTTATATATGACTCTTTTAATGGATTGATCGACACTACATTTTCATGGCTGGTGTATACAGGGTTTATGCTGGTTTATCACTTTGGTGAGAAAAAGAAATGGTATTCTCTTTTTATTTTTACTTACCTGATTGTAGCAGCAGGGTTTTTATTGAAAGGCTTCCCATCATTGGTATTCCAGGGCCTAACCTTACTTACTTATTTTATCTGGAAGAAGAAATTCCGCTTGCTGTTCCATCCGGCACACTTTATTGGTTTCGGAGTTTTCCTATTGATCGTTGGCGGCTATTATTTTTATTATTTTTCAGTGAATGACCTTGAGCCACAGGCCTTATTTTCAAACCTTATTAATGAGAGCACAAAAAGAACTGTAGCCCAAAGGGCCATAAAGGAATCGATCATCAACCTGTTCACTTTTCCATTTGAAGTATTGTATCATTTTGCTCCATGGACCATATTGATTATTGCCACTTTCAATCAAAACGTAAAGTCGCTGATCAAAGGAAATAGTTTTGTTCATTATTCCTTGCTTGTATTTATCGTTAACCTGGTGGTTTATTGGGTTTCGCCGGGCACATTTGCACGGTACCTGTTCATGTTTTTACCCTTGTTATATTCTATTCTTTTTTTCTTATTCTTTAGTTTAAGCAGTAATAGCTGGCAACATAAAACGGTCAGAATAATAGCTATTGTTTCTTCATTAATTATGTTGCTTACTTTCCTGGTTCTTCCATTTTTGAATGTAGAGATAGTAACTTCTGATAAATGGATAAAATCCTATGCCTTAGTGATCATCTTCGCAGCCATTTTTTTTATCATTTTGAAATATAAAAAACTATACCTCTATGGATTTGTATTGGCTGTGATCGTTTTCAGGATGGGATTTAACTGGTTTATTCTTGAACCAAGAAAAAAAGATTTTGAAATAGCAGAAGTGGTCAGTAAAAAAATTGCTGAAGAAACAAAAGGGAAGTCTTTATTTATTTTAAGAGATGCCCAGGTTGGCAATTTTGATGGGATGAGTTTTCATATTGCCAAGGGAAGAAAAGAAGTTTTAAAGTTCAATGATCAGAAATTGCCTGGGGTGTTTTATATCGCAGATAACCGTCAGTTAGAGAAAGAGAATTATACTTCCTTTATTCATTTTAAGAACTACCTTTCTGATTCGCTTCAACTGGTTCAGTTCAACAAGTAATAAGCTGTATTATAACAATAATGAATCAGGAGAGTAATGCTGTTGCCTGGCCAATAAGAAAACCTTTATGATATACCTTCAGCGTATACGTTCCTTTTGAGTAGCTCTGTGCATTTATGGAGAATACCAGGTTTTGTATATCTCCTTTTTTATATTCAAACTTCATTTTTCTTGTATAGGGCACTTTTGCACCACTGCTGGTAGTTAATTCGCCTGAGTCCAAAACTCCATCGTTTTTCAGGATATCGCCATCCGGCTGGGTAATAGCGATATAAAGCTCAGCATTTGCAAAATCACTTACGTTATTCTTTACAGAGAACGAAACGATCATTTTTTTAACTTTTTTAGCAGTGCTGGTTACTAATTCCCTGTTATTCCTCACATTGACAGGTTTGAGGTCAACGCCATACGCAACAAAAACAGAAGCCATATTCACTTTTTCGGCAAGCTGCTTATTCTCTTCACTAAGTTTAGTAATGTTTTCCTGCAGCCCGGTCACTTCTCCTGATAATTGCTCCATCACACCGGTAAGTTTTTCTTTTTCTTCTTCCAGCGATAGCTTTTCCGTTTTTAGCTCTCCTACAATATCTTGTAATTCTTTGATCTTTCCCCTGGCCAGGTTGAGATCCTCTTTGGTGTTTCCTCCTTTTTTAAGAATACTATTGATCTCATTTCTCAACCTGTTGATGTCACCTAATTTGCTATTCAATTGAGATTGTAATGACTCAGCATTATTGATCGTTGAATCAAGTTTGGTATCCAGGTTATTAATGGTAGCTGTATAGATCTTTTGTAAGGAGTCCTGGATACCTTGTGCCACAGCCAGTGAATCCTTGATGTAGACCTGTTTTTCTGCATTGCTATATTTGGTTTTATCATATAAATGATATACCCAGGTGCCAACCAGGCCAACAGAAAGTAATACCAATAATAGTGATCTTGTATCTCTCATAATACTTAAACTAAAATCAGGGAAGAGTTTTTGAAATGGATAGTTGAACTCAGCATACTGTTGAAACCAGGAGGCAGCAGTTACAGCATTTAACCAGGGACTTCAACAGCGGTAAATATACTATTTCTATCATAGCAGAAGCAGGCTATCGTAAATTTCCTATACTACATCTCTGACCTGTATAAAAATGAAAAACCGTTTAGCAACTGCTAAACGGTTTTATCTGCAGGAGTTAACTGCTTTTAACCGAATAAACCACCTTTTTTAAGACTTCTTGTGCCTTCGCCAATTTTGAAGCCATTATGATAAATTTCAATTCTGTAGTCACCTGTTTTAAAATCATCCTGCCTGATGGGGAACTGAACTTCTTTACGGGTCCCTTGCTCATAATTAACAGGGATCTTTGCTGTAAAGTTCTTATCGCCATCTGCCCTGGTATTGAGTACATTATCACCCGTAGCGATCACCTTACCATCAGGAGCTGTAACTATGAGGTACATATCAGCAGGACCTGATTTTGCAATGCGGTTCTCAACATCGAATGAAACTACCAGCTTATCAACTCTCTTGGCAGTTGTAGTATTTTTCTCTTTTCCGTTCTTTTTTTCGTTAACCGGGGTTACCTGGATATTGCTGGCACTAAAAGTGGAACCTACATCTACTGTTTTTTCTAACTCAGCTTTTTCGGTGCCCATTGTTTGTATGTTCGACTCAAGGTCAGTTTTTTCCTGTTGCAATGTTGTATTAGCTACTGTTAATTCCTGGTTTTCGCCGGTGAGTCGGGTTACCTCAGCTTCAAGACCGGATATTTTTTCATTCAATTCAGAAATTAATGTTTTGGCCCTTGATAACTCAGCTTTGGTAGCATTGCTGTTATTCAGGATTCTGCGTATTTCAGCCTTTTTTGAATCAATTTCTTTCTGAAGAGATGATTTTTCGCCCTGCAGGTTATTGTTATCGCCTGTAATAGAATCCAAACGGATCAGGGCATCTTTATACATCATGTCAATAGAGTCACGCTGTGACATGTAATTGGTCGCCATGGTTTGTGAATTTTCCAGTTGTTCGCTGGACTTATTCTTATCCCATAACAAATAACCCCATGTTCCCAGTAAACCTGCAGCTAATAAACCTATGATCAGGTTCTTGCTGTTATTGCTTTTCTTAGGTTGTTCCTGTGGGGTAGTGGCAGAAGGATAATTAGTGTTTGTCATAAAAAGGATTTTGCTGTTATCTTAAATTTTTATTTTTCTGTTTCCGGACTATTAACGATCAATTTAAGTTCCCGTTGTGCCGGGTTTAATGTAATCTTGTTAAAAGTTCCGTTTGGGCTACAAAATTTCGAAAACCATGCCAGAAATCATGAAACCGGTTTTCAACAACTGTGATTTTATGAGGCAGATCGTTCCTGAAAGCTTGTATATTAGTGTTTTATGAGTGTTGAAAAGATAATAACAGATTGGAAAAAGAAGTCTTTTAAGCCGGTTTATTGGCTTGAAGGAGAGGAGGAGTATTACATAGATAAGGCGGTTGATTTTGCCGAACATGAAATACTGTCTGAATCGGAGGCTTCTTTCAACCTCACAGTCTTTTATGGCAAAGATGCCGCCTGGCCGGATGTTTTGAATGCCTGTCGCCGGTATCCCATGTTTGCTGAAAGACAAGTAGTGCTGCTTAAAGAGGCCCAGCAAATGAGGGATGTTGAAAAATTGGAGCCCTATATTGAAAATCCACTCTCGTCTACTGTCCTGGTAGTTTCCTATAAAGACAAGAAACTGGATGCCCGTAAAAAATTTGCCAAACTTGTTAAGGAGAAGGGAGTCCTGATCTCTACGAAAAAGATATACGAAAGAGAACTTCCGGAATGGACCCAGAACCTGATCCATTCAAAAGGGCTGGAAATAGCACCCCGGGCATTGGCTATGCTCGTAGATCATATTGGTAATGATCTGAGCCGGATTGAAAATGAGGTGGATAAACTTTCGGTGAATCTCTCCCAGCGAAAGAAAATATCTGAAGATGATATTGAAAAATATATTGGTATCAGTAAAGAATACAATGTGTTTGAACTGCAATCTGCTTTGGCGGTAAAGGATCTCAGCAGGGCCATCCGGATCGTACAATATTTTGAGGCCAATCCTAAAGCCGCCCCCGTGCAGCTGGTATTGCCTTCACTTTACAGTTTTTTCAGCAAAGTATTCATGGTATTTGGGGCCGGCACAACTGATGAAAAAACAATAGCTACCCGCATTGGTGTAAATCCCTTCTTTGCAAAAGATTATATAAAAGCTGCCAGGCTTTATACTTACCCGGAGGCGGAAAGAGTACTCTTGTTATTACACCAGTATAATTTGAAAAGTATAGGGGTGGGAAGTGTAAATAACGATGACGCTTCTCTTTTAAAAGAACTTATAGTTAAAATGCTGATGTAGCTGAACAGCATATTCTAAAATCACCTTTCTTTGCCTTCTTAATAAAAACTATATGCGTAAACTAGTGTATTTGTTGGTCATTGCAGCTTCTGTGACGCTGACCGGGTGTTTTGATACTGTTCAGGAAACAACGATCAATGAAGATGGTACCGGGATATATATTACATCCAGCGATCTTAGTGTGGTTCTTGGGTTAGTAAAGAATATGGGCGGAGAAGATTTTAGCAGCGGTATGCCTGCAAAAATGGATACAACAATAAATCTTGGAGAAGCTATAGACGCCATGAATGATCTGAGCGAGGAGGAAAAACAGCTTATCGGTGAGGGAACTGCCAGTATCAAAATGGATATGAAGAATGACACACTTGTGATGGGGCTGAAATTACCATTTGATAAATTAGCTGATGTCAGTAAATTATCTGTTATATCAGGAAAACTGATCGCTAACCTGCTAGAGTTGGGAATAGGAAGTGAAGATAGCGGTGGTGGAACAAATATGGATGAGATGGGCATACCCAAGGCTTCCAGTTTTGATGAATACATGATCACCAGTTATACAGAAAGTAGTATTACCCGTAAAATAGATGAGCAGAAATATAAACAAGCAGCTAATGATGAGTTCCTTAAGGGATTAAGAGAGGCAACAGCAATGGGTATTGAATCAAAACTAACTTGTGTTTATAATTTGCCTCGTCCTGCTACAACGGTCAAAGGAGAAAATATTACACTATCAGAAGACAGGATGAAGGTGACATCAAGCTTTACGATCAATGAGTTTTTTGACGAGCCTTCTAAACTTGGGTTTACAGTAGAATATTAGGCAGGAGGTTATAAAATAGCCAGACTGTTCTTTTTGTCTATTCCCATTTGGGCTACCAGTTCCTCAACGTTATTGAATTTAACTTCTTCCCGAAGGTATTGTTTCACAAAAACCTTTACGGTTTGCCCGTATATTTCTTCATTAAAGTCGAAAATATTTACTTCTATCACCCTTTTTTTACCGTCTACGGTCGGCCGAAAACCGATACTCATCATGCCTCCGGATAAATACTTTGTAGTAATATGTGTTGTCGTATTTCCCTTTTTTTCTATTGCTGATTTTTGATTACCTGTAAAAACGTAAACAGCATAAATACCATCACCGGGTATTATTTTTTCATCATCCAGGATTTTTAAATTGGCAGTAGGATAGCCCAGCTTTCTTCCCAGTTTGTCGCCATGCACTACTTCGCCGCTAAAGAAAAAATCATATCCCAATAGTTTATTAGCAGTTATAATATCCCGGTTTAAAATAGCCTGCCGGATATTGGTTGAGCTGATCGCAATATCCTCCAGGATATGCTTGGGGATCTCCTGTAATTGATAATTGTATTCACCGGCTTTTTCTTCCAATAGCTTGTAATCACCTTCCCGGTTACGGCCAAACCGATGATCGTACCCGATAATGATAGTATGCGGGTGAAATCTTTGTATCAGGAAATTTTCTATGTATTCATTGGCCAGTTGGTTGGCAAAGGCATCTGTAAATGGCACCACCACCAGATGATCGATCCCCATGGATCTTAACAATTCAATCTTTTCTTCCAAAGTATTGATCAGCCGGATGCCTAATATAGCAGAAGAAACGATCTTTCGGGGATGTGGATGAAAAGTGATGATCACCGTTTCTCCTTCTATCTTGCTTGCTTCAGCTTTGAGCTTTTCAATGATCTGCCGATGCCCCATATGCACTCCATCAAATGTGCCAATCGTTAACACAGCGTTACGGAATGGTGGTAGCTTGTCAATTTCGTAGTGTACCTGCATAAAGTGCTGCAAAACTAAGCCATAATTAAGAATCCAATTGTTAGTTTTGCGACTCAACTATAATTATGAGCCTTTATTCTAAACGGGGAGTTTCAGCACAAAAAGAGGAGATACATGCGGCCATTCAAAATCTTGATAAAGGATTATATGAAAAGGCATTTTGTAAGATATACCCGGATGTGCTTTGTGGCGATGATGCCTGGGTAAATGTGATGCATGCAGATGGTGCCGGTACCAAAAGTATCCTGGCTTATTTGTATTGGAAAGAAACCGGGGATGTTTCCGTTTGGAAAGGCATTGCACAGGATGCCATAGTAATGAACCTGGACGATCTTCTTTGTGTAGGTATTTATGATAATCTCCTTTTTTCTTCTACTATCGACAGGAATAAGAACCAGGTGCCCGCCGAAGTATTAAAAGCTATTATTGATGGAAGCCAGGAGTTTTTTGATAACATGAGGCAATACGGCGTAGGTATTACCTATATGGGGGGAGAAACCGCTGATGTCGGTGATGTGGTTCGTACGATTGCTGTAAATGGTACGATGACTGCCCGTTGGCCCAAAGAAAAGCTGATCACAAATGAAAAGATCGGCGCCGGAAATGTGATCGTTGGATTAGCATCTTATGGCCAGGCAAATTATGAACAAACATACAATAGCGGTATCGCCAGCAACGGGTTGACCAGTGCAAGGCATGACATGCTCAGTAAAACCTACGGTGCAAGATTTGCTGACAGCTATGATAATTCACTTGATGAAAAAGTGGTGTATATCGGGCCTTATGAATTAACTGATGAAGTGGAGTCTGCAGGATCAAATTACCAGGTGGGTAAATTATTACTAAGCCCCACAAGAACTTTTGCTCCTGTGATGAAGGAATTGTTAGAAAATCATTTTGAAAAGATCAATGGACTGATCCATTGCAGCGGGGGAGGGCAAACAAAATGCCTGAAATATGTTCCGGATAATGTGCATATAATAAAAGATAATCTTTTTGATCCACCGTTGATCTTTAAATTGATCCGGGAAGCCAGCAAATCAGATAACCGGGAAATGTACCAGGTATTCAATATGGGTACAAGGCTGGAGATCTATACAAATGAAAAAGATGCCGACAGCATTATCAGTATCGCAAAAGGTTTTGGAATAGATGCACAAGTGATCGGTAGGGTAGAGGGGAGTGATTCCAAAAAACTAACTATTCATTACGGAAGTGAAGAGTTAGTTTTTTAATTACTAATGCTGCCATAAGTTAATTTTCTCCACAATGCTTCCAGCGGTCCTCTTTTAAATCTCTTTAGCCATAACCAGGAGAACAAGATCTGAAAACACCAGATCAGTACTACAATTCCCAATAGCTGCGTTCTTGAATATTCATTGAATTTTCCCAAACCATAGCCATAGAATATAAAGCCGCAAATGATACTTTGCATGATGTAGTTTGTCAGGGCCATCTGGCCAATATTTGATATTAGCCGGTTGTTAAGTTTACTTATGAATTTTTGATACAGCCCATTGAATAGAAGAACGTAAGCGACTGCAAGGGTTTCTTTGGGAAATGCAAACAGCCAGCCTTCCCATGTACTAGTTACCGGCTTATTGTATTCAAAACTCCAGTGGTAATACCTGAAATAATTAATGATCAGAGCAGCGATCAGGATGCTGATGGTTAGCGGCCAATACAAGCGAATCGATCTGTAATTCCTGAAAACACCGGATTTATACAAAATGATCCCCAGTATCATCATAATGAATGTCCGCAGTGCGATATTCTCATATAACAATACCCCTTTATGAACTTTTTGATGCTTTGCGTTTTCGGCAATGCTGGTCAGGTAGGTTTTTCGGGGAGTTTCTATTTTGGCGGTATCTGCCGATTTTTTACTGGTTCTTTTTTCCCAGTTTGTTATGATTTTTTGTTCATCTTCTGCTCTTTTAGATGCATCGATTTTGCTGATCCGTGCAAAATCATTGTATTCTTTTTGCATAGCAGAAGTTGACTCTGATGAATTATAAAACAAAACAGCTATTGGGATCAAAAGGATGAGGAATAGTTGTTTGATGCTATATGACCGGAAAGCAAAAGCAGCAATCCGCATATGGCATAATGATAAAGTATGTCGCCATCCCATATCAGGTAGGCATGTATAACGCCGAATACAAAAAGCCAAAGCAAACGTTTCCCATAAAGGGTAGCCCCTTTGAGCCCAATTTGTTTTTGTTCAAGGCGTTCAAAGAAAATATAGAACCCTGCTCCAAATAATAAGGAAAGCATGCTGAAAAGCTTGCCTTGTGCAAGAAAATAAACCCAAAATCTCGTTGTTACATCAGTTAAATTATGAAAGCCGTATTTATAAGGACTCCATGGATCCGGATAGGAAAAAAGTTTCAATATTGATGATAAGAATCCCGAGGATAGCGATACCCCGTAGAAAATCAAGTGAGCCTATTCTTTCGGTTTGTTTAGTCGGGTTGAAATTGTTATGGAGGTCATCTGGGAAAAAGAATAGTGAATTACTATATGTTCTAATCATTTTTGTTCTATTAATAAATAACTTTTTGTTTCGTTGATTATTTTGATCCGGTTTCAATATTTGCAATTGAGTTTGTACCTATTTCTATGCCGTATTTTTTCTTAAGATCTTCTTTGGAAATGAACGAAAGGCTTTTTATATCTTCTCGTTTAAATTTCTTATTGATATCCTTTATTGAATGTACTAATTTACCATTTAGGATGAATGAATTGTTTACGCCAGTTAGCTCAGTGTATGTGTTTATCCTGGGATTTGGGTTATCAATCTTCGCAAAAATGTATGTTCTGCCTTTATAAATATAAGCAGCCTTGCCCTCTTTTCTGGCCATGATCAATCACTTCGGATATTGCTTTTTGTCTCCATTTCTTGAACTCTGGGTCATCATAATCCCAATACTGTGGATCTGCGAATTTTTCAGATTTTTTTAATTTGGTTGTTTTGGAGTATGATACAACAAAGTTTATTGTTTTTGTATGGTAAGCATTAACAGGGATGCCATTTTGAATAGCAGGCTTCCATCTCGGTCCTTTTGATATTAACCTAATAGCCTCGGCTTCTATGCCAAAACCATTATGAGTCAATGCTTTTATATCAGATAGAAAACCATTGCTATCAACAATAAAGCGGACATATACGGTATAAGTACCTTCGGTAGCATTATTTTTTTTGGGAGCCGATAAATCAAGGTTTTTTCTTAAATATTTTTTCCATTCTTCTGTTCCCCCTGGAAATTGTGGTTCTGATTCAACTTTGCTGAAAATGATGTTGTCAGTTTTTTCCTGTGGTATTGTATCCTTTAACTGAACTTCGTTAATTTTTAACGTAGGATTCTTTGTGTTTATCTCAACCACCCCATTTTTACCTTTTTCTCCATATTTTTCAATTGCAGATTTACCTTTTAGTATATTAACGGTTTTCAATATCTGATCAGATAGCTTTTCATCAAAATTTGTCAAACTTAGATCTGTTCGGATTTTTTACCATTTACCACTACCAAAGCATTTTATAGGAAGCTCAAATTTGCTTCGTCTGGTTTAGCAGGTAATAAGATCACATTTTTATTTGCGGTATTGTATCAGTTTCCATGCTTAACGTTGATTTTTATTCAACTTAAGACATTTTAAGAACTACTACACCATTTCCTGCAGTTACGCCATATTCTTTATAGCATCCGGATCGTTGAGGGGATAAATAGATAATCTTTTGCAATAATTGTTTTCCCATCTAAATAACTCGTTTCATCATTTTTCCCATTTATAATAATAACTGATCTTTTAGAAAGTAATTTTCATTACCTCCTTTGAAAACAAAATTGAATCTGCTTCAAGCCTGTTTTTGATTGTCACACTATAGTTTATTCTATATCTTGCCATTTTTATAAATCACCATTTATAACTTTGTTATATTATTGCTTCCTGTCTGTATACACTTTTTCTTTCTTCCCATCCCTCATCTTCTTTTGAATCCTGTATTGATCAATAGCATCTAAAATAGCTTTGCCATTTTTTGCTGATTGCTTTCCGTCTGTTTTACAAAACTTAAGATCTTTTTCGTTGGATATAAATCCACATTCAATCAATATTGAAGGGCAAGGGGCTTGTTCTAAAACATATATTTTCTCAGCTCTTTGTTTTATTTGCATTTCAGTTGTTGCAATTTGAGCAAAATAATTTGAGAGAATAGAGCCCAATATTTTATTCTCTGCCATCATAAGTTTTATTCTGTACTTGCAATAAACGTTTCCATTCCATTTTTTTTTTTGTTTGTGAAAGTTAACATGAATGGATATGAAAAGATCAGCACCTGCATCTTTGGTAAGATCATTTCGTCCTTGCAAATCAGGGTAGGAATCATCTTCTCTGGTTAGAACTATGTTCAGGTTTTTATCCTTATTCAATTCTTTGATCTTGAGCGCAACGGCGAGATTAATGTTTTTCTCTTTTATACCGTTTAAGCCAAATGCGCCAGCGTCTTCCCCTCCGTGCCCGGCATCAATAACAACTGTAAAAGGTTTTTCCGGGGTTAAAATTTCTTTTTCGGTTTTGTTTCTGTAGCTAAATGCAAACAGGATCACTGCCAACGCAGTGAGGGGGAGCACCATTATTTTACGGAAATAACGGGGTCCCGGTTTTTGAGATGTGGTAATCATGGCTATACGTCTTTTTATCTGGTTATGAAAAAAAGGATTGACAAGGTGATGACGGGTATCCAGCGCCTGCATCAGCAAAAGCTCTGCATATTCCCAATGTTTATTCTCTTGAATGGCAAACCGGTCGGCCAGGAACTCATGAATGGCTTTGATCTCTTTTTTGATCAGATGAAAGAAAGGATTGATCCAGAAGATCATAGAGATCAGTTCCAGTAAAATAATATCGGCACTGTGTTTTTGTTCAATATGAAATAGTTCATGTCGGAATATCTGCTGTCCTTTCTCTGATTGCAGTTCTATTTTCTTATTCCAGAACATCCAGCGAAAGAAAGAAAAAGGCGCTGAGGGTTCAGATGTGTTCACAAAACGGATGCGATCAATTTTTTCAACCGGGTTATTATTGAGTACCCTCCGGATATATACTAAAGAGATAAAGATCCGGATAAGCACTATTAGCCCTACCAGTATGTACAATGATGTCAGCATATTTTGCCAGGTAAACCAACTTTCAGTTTGTGTTACTACAGGTCCTGCAAATGTTTCTTCTCCACCTGATGATGAAATAACGGTGAGTGTCTGTAATACAAATGAAGACTCCTTCTCAGCGTCTGAGAAATATAAAGGGATATTTAAAAAAGGGATGACGATGCTGAGTAATGCAGCAGCGATCAGGTAAAAACGGTTATACCGGTGAAAGGTCTTATTGCGTAGTGCCAGGTGATAATAGCCATAAAGCAAACCGGAAATAACTATAACCTGCAGCAGGTATAATAGCAATGGTTTCATTTTTGCTGGTTTTGCTGTTTTTTAATTTGTTTCAAAAGACCCTCCAGTTCTTCTACTGAAATATTGTTTTCCTTAACGAGAAAGGAAACAACATTGCTGAAAGAGCCTTCGAAATATCCTTTTACCAACTGTTTCATACTTTTCTTAGAATATTCCTCTTTACTCACCAAAGGATAATACTGGTGATGCCTGTTCAAAACTTCAATACCTACAAACTCTTTTTCTGAAAGTATTTTAAGAAGGGTCGCCACCGTATTTTGGTGGGGTTTAGGGTTGGGCATGGCTTCTACAATTTCCCGGAGAAATGCTTTATCCAGCTTCCACAATACCTGCATCACCTGTTCTTCTGCTTTAGTTAATGACTTCATCTACTATTTATTTTGAATGATACCGGAACCGAAGCTAAAACTAATTTTTTAGTTTTACAACTAAATATTTAGTTTAAGCAAATTTTTAGAATTTCCTTCCTTTAGTTTGCTTTACTTTGCAGAAACCCATTAAAGATGTCAGAACCGATCATAGAACTACAGAACGTTAATATTTACCAGGGGCAAAATCTTGTTTTGCAGGAGGTAAACCTTACAGTTAACAAAGGGGAATTTGTTTACCTGGTCGGAAAGACCGGTACCGGGAAGTCAAGCCTCCTTAAGACACTCTATGGCGAATTATCATTAAAAGAGGGTACAGGCACAGTGGCTGGTTTTAGTCTGCTGGGGCTCGATTGGAAGAAAGTTCCCTTTCTCCGCAGAAACCTGGGTGTAGTTTTCCAGGATTTTCAGTTGCTGACAGACAGGAATGTGAATGACAACCTGAAATTTGTTTTAAAAGCTACAGGCTGGACAGACGAGAAACTGATACAGGAGAAAATTATTGATGTATTAGATAAAGTAGGATTGAAATCAAAAGGGTTTAAGATGCCTTTTGAGTTAAGTGGTGGCGAGCAACAAAGGGTAGACATTGCCAGGGCCCTGTTAAACTCTCCGAAGCTGATTTTAGCAGATGAGCCAACGGGAAATCTTGATCCAGAAACATCTGACGAGATCATGAAACTGTTATTTCACATCTCAAGAGACTATAATACATCGATCGTTATGGCGACGCATGACTATATAGTGGTACAAAAATTCCCTGCCCGGATGATCAGAACTGAAAGAGGGAAGGTAGTGGATAATGTTACCATAGATGCTGAATAATGATCCGGGCATTCCGGTCGTTATCATACTTTTCATTTAGCACATTTTGCCTTATTGTTATTTCCTCCCCGGTAAAAGGTTGATTCCGTAATTGCACTATAATGGAGGCAAGTGCTGCAGCATTAGATCCGCGATGACAGGTTGATTCAAGGTCGGTATTATCGATCATTGCATCATTTACTACACAGTGTCTCCCTTCAAAAAGAGCATGCAATAGCTTTAATTTGATCCCGGTACTGCTAAACGAGGGAAGAATATTGATATGTGCTTTTCTTACCAGGTCATTGATCTCAGTTTCAGACGGGTTTGCCACCAGGCATGTGTGCTGGCATAAATGAGCCAGTTTGTCTAACCTCCGTGAAGGGTTTTTTCCCGCAATAACAAATGGCACTTTGATCTTGGAAAAAACTTTTGTTAACAGCCAGGTTGCTGCTTTTTCATTTTCAGGAACTGAAAGGTTTCCGTGATAGAGACAGAAATTGCCGATACCTTCTTCCCCGGTAACCTGGTGATATGGCGTAAATGCGGGAATATGAATGACATTTTCTATTCCATGACCATTTTTAAAATGAAAAGTCTCTGACTGCGCTATGGCAGCATAAACTGGCCCCTTGGGTAAATTATGTTCATATTTATGTAACAGCCTGCTTTCAAAACGGTAGTAAAGTTTTTTGAGAAGGCTAGATGAGTTGTGAGCAAGAGCTTTATAATAATCTGCCTCATCATTATGCAGGCGGACCATTACTTTTCTGTTATTCAGGTCCAGTTGGTCTAATACAGCGGTGCAATGAATTCCTTCCAGTAAAACAGGGTCATTATCTTTTTGAAGGTTCTTTACCAGTTCATCACTCACTCTTGAGGAAACAATATAAGGTTGCTTCAGTGAAAAACCTTTAAGCCCTACTTTTCTTTCGTATGTATTAATGGTTTTACAGAAGCCATTCAGTTCATTTGGGTTTCCCTTTTTTCCGTAGGAGAAATAATGCAGACTGATCTCTACACCAGCCTTGTGCAAAGCTTTTATTTTATAAAACATATCGATAGCTCCGCCATAATCAGCGGGGCAGGGTGTATCCAGGCAAACGATATGTAGATGGCGGCTCAAGATGCAAATACTGAATGATAAAAATCGATCAATTTCTTTTCTTCTTTGTTCCAGTTCAGTTCTTCCCTGGCTTTCAGGCAATTTTGTTGTAATTCATTGTATAGAACATCATTTTCAATCAGATTGTTGACTGATTCAGCAATTTTTTCAGGTGAAGTATCATTTAAAAGGATGGCCGTTTTAAACTGCTCATTAATTTTTTTGTACTCGGGATAATTAACAGTTACCTGTGGCAAGCCAGCATGTAAATAATCAAAGAATTTATTGGGTAATGCAAGCAGTTGATTAAGCCCCTCTTTTTCGGGTACATGAATGCCTATATAAGCCTGGCAGGCTTCTTCCCATAGCTCATCGGGAGACAACATGCCTTTCAAGATAACTTTCTCATGTACAGCATTATCCCGGATCAGCATTTTTAATTTATCCATGAAATTGCCTTCGCCACAAATAATGAGTTCTCCATGGATAAGCTTCATAGCTGGTATAAGGTTTTCGAAC
Source organism: Chitinophagales bacterium (assembly GCA_020636575.1). Lineage (GTDB taxonomy): Bacteria > Bacteroidota > Bacteroidia > Chitinophagales > Chitinophagaceae > JJ008. Next base: position 504,410 of record JACJXP010000002.1, on the reverse strand, counting down.
CCCCTGCCTTCATTTACCGCTCCCTGGTAAAGAATAGTAGTTTTATTTCTTTGTTTTTGCAGAATAGGTCTCAATACCGGCAGATTGCGGATGACTTTATAATCTACTGCATAACGCCTGTCAAATTCTTCGGCAATTCCCCGGCTGACTGTATACCCATATTTGAATTTAGGAACTGCTTTTCTTTCGACCTGAAGCCATGTTTTGTGTATGCGGGGCCTGCTGATCACTTCTTTCATTTCAGTAAACAACTCATGAGCATCATAGATCCGTTTTATTTTTTTTATTCTGCTTATGCCAAGACAGGGGAGTATAGTGTCCAGGTCAATAGCACAGATAGCATCCATTTTTTTAAATAACAGGAATAAAAAGAGACGGGTATTGAATTCTGCGTAGAATAATTTCCCTTTTTTGAAAAAGCAATACAATCTTTTTTGCTGATAACCTGGGTGGTTAAGTGGTTTGGAAGTTGTAAGTCTTCTTCCTACAAGGGTAACGGCATAGCCTTCCTTTGCCAGTGATGCGCAGATACGCTGCATTCGCTGATCATGTGTAAGGTCATTTGTAACTGTAAAGAAGATCTTTTTCAAGAAATAGATTAAACAAAAAAGGTTTTGCAAATATGCAAAACCTTATGCGAATCTTTTCCTTTTAAATTTTATGGCTTCTGACCCATATTCATATCGTCCATTCCGCCATTATCATTGCTACGGTTATTTTTTCTCTTGAATAAAGAGGTGTCAAATTTTCCGAAACGCCAGCTAAAGTTTATTCTTACAACCTGCGGATCTCTTCTACGGAATGCATCCTGGATGAATATTGCTGATTCTGTATGAATGTCGGATACTCTTGTTCTGAAGATGTCATTCATATTGATAGAAATGGATGCCCTGTTCTCTTTCATAAATGTATAGCGGGCAGCAATATCAACATAATATACAGGCTTTACATAACCTTGTGCTGATGTGCTTGGGCCTCCCCAATGACGACCACCACCGCCACCGCCTGTTCCACCAGGAGGCAAAACGGTCTTGGACTGATAACTTCCGGAAAGCTGGAAACTCAGTTTTTTAGACACTTTGAAATTATTATTGATCTTGGTGAACCAGCTAACGAATTGATCTATTTCAGGGATAGTAGGGTCATTGATATCGATCTTGGAAGTAAACAAATTGAAATTCGATGTTAACTCCCACCAATTAGCCAGTTTGTTTTTTAATATGATCTCTAAGCCGGTTACATAACTTGAGTTGGCATTAATATATGTATTAATGATCTGTTCTTTTCCGCTTCCCGGTTGAGTTCTTACTTCCTGGTAGCTGGTGATCAGGTCATTTGTATTTTTATAATAGAGAGACATCAAAAGATTGTCCTTGTTCTTAAATATTTTCTGGTATGATAGTTCAACTGAATTTGTAAATTCTGGTTTCAGGCCAGGATTACCTGTTCTTGGGTTCAGGTTATCAGATGAATCAATAAAAGGTGAAAGCTGCCAGAAATTTGGTCTGTTGATCCTTCTTGAATAGTTCAGTTGTAACTCCTGGTCGTTCTTAAGTTTTTGATTCAGGAAAATACTTGGGAAAAGACTTATCGGGAAGTCAATGTCAAATTTTTCTGAAGTAAGAGGCAATTCCCCGATATACCGGGAGCTCTCTACCCGCAATCCTAACTGGTAACCGAAATTATTTATTCTACTGCTGTAAGTAGTATAAGCTGCTAATACCCTTTCGGTGCTTGTATAGTCAACCACAGTTTCGGGCTGTAATGTTTCCTGGCCTGTTACCGGGTCTATTGAATAGAAAGCATTGGTACTGGTGTTACTTTCAAATTCTGCCCGAACACCCATTTCCATCTTTGAATTATCATTGATGGGGTTTACAAAATCTGACTGTAAAACTATTTGCTTACTATTACCATCCCCAAATTGTCTTGATTTCTGAATGTCTTTTATAGTGGTAAGATCGGGTTCGTAAAAGGTGGTGGTCAAAAAATTCTCATTGGGACCGGTTCTTCTACGATAATTTACGTCAGCAGTTAATTCACGGCCGGCTTTTGGAAAATTATGTTTGAAGTTGATGGATCCGCCGATATTATTGAACTCTCTCTTCATGTCTGTCATTCTTTTTACAAGAGAGTCATAAGGATTGGCCGCATAAATAGTAGTAAGTACATCAGTCTGCATTTCCGGATTAAAGTTTCCTCCGCCGATGTTAATGTTACCAGACAAAGTAGAGCGGTTACTCATAAAGTAATCAAGCCCTGCTCTTCCAAACAGGAAGCTTCCATCAAATTCTGATCTGTCTGATTGTTGTGAAAATTGATTAGGCGTTTGTGAAAGATATAAACGATCTGTTGTACCTGTGCCAATACTACGACGCTGATTATAGTTGATACTCGCAAAAGCATTGATCTTATCCTGTCTCACATTCAGGTCTCCGCCCAAACCAATTCTTGCACGGCTGTCAATATTGGCCCGTAAGCTTCCATTATAACCTACTTTGCGGTTTTTCTTTAAAACTATATTGAGTATACCTGCTGTACCACCTGAGGCATCAAATTTTGCTGAGGGGTTAGTAATTACTTCAACACTTTCAATAGCATCAGCCGGGATTTGATCAAGTTCCATTGTCGTAGGTCTTCCATCCACAAAAATTTGTGGGGCATTATTACGTAATGATACATTACCATCAATATCCACATTCAAGGAAGGTACATTACGCATTACATCTACCGCAGTACCGCCTACGGATGTAATATTCTTGTCAACATTGAATATTTTTCTGTCAATAGCTAACTGAAGCGCTGGTTTTTCAGCGGTAACAGTAACATTGCTCAATACTTTTTCTTCAATATCAATTGCAATATTTCCAAGATCTTTTTCGAGTGCTCCCATCATGCCTCCTGTTTCGTTATTGCCATTCTCTCCCGGGGTTTTAAGATCGAAGGATACTGTTTGTTCATATGGTTTAAAGCCAATAATAGAAACTACCAGCTTTAGTGTCCCGATGGCAGGTACATTTTCCAGCCTGAAATCGCCATTACCTTCAGATAGCATTCCTGCTACTACTACGTCTTTTTTCTTCTTTGTTGCTGAATCGTATTTATTTTGAATTAACTGAACAGAAGCGTATTCGATGGGTTTTGATGATTTGGCTTCGATCAATTTACCATACATGGTGCCTGTAAGCTGGCGTCCGCCATTTTGCCTGTTTCCACCGCCCGGAGGTTGTGCCTGAATACTATAACTTATTGTAAATGAAACTAATAAATAAACTAACTTTCTCATTCTTTTGATTTGCCTATTAGACGCCTAAATGTGTCCGAACTTGCTGATTATTATGATTCAATTTGATGAAAGGGATATAGAAATTATAAAAGGATAAAAATCAGGGAATAAAGGTTTTTGCCCTGGTTTCTATGATTTAACTGGTTAAAACTGATATGACTACCTGTAAAACACCGATGATAAAGCCAATAAAAGCGCCAATTAGTTCAACAAACCGAAATTCTTTTGACATGATCTGGTAAAGGATCTCTTCCAGTTTGTCTGAAGAAAAATTGGATACTTTTTGGATCACTATATGCTCAAGGTCCAGTTCTGTTTGCAGGTTGGCAGCATATTGTTTCATCACAACCGGGAAAAGCAACTCAATTTCTTTCATAAAAGATGCTTTTAGTTTGTCGATCGTTTTGTCCCCGATAAACATACTGATCACCGGCATTTCATCACTAAGCCGGATCCTGAGAAAATCATCCACATGTTTTTCAATCAGCGGCATGATCTTTTTAAGGTTTTCCGGGTCACTGATCTTTTGCTCTATATCCTGGAAGGAAAGGAATTCAGAACTAACCACCCGGCCCAGTTTTTCAGCAAATTGCTTTTGCCTTTTTGGAAAAATTCCCTGGATAGTGATACCCAAAAATCGTTTTGGCTCCCTTGGATGGAAGAGCATTTTAATGGCCACCCGGTTGGTGATCCATCCGATAAAAGCTGAAATGACAGGTATGAGTAAAAGCCAGTAATTCATTTTAAAAAGAGTGCAAAGAAAAAGAATGAACCCGCTACTTCAAAATTGCATTTTGGGCAACTGCGTTTTTCTCATATTTTTGCATCCCTCAAAATGGTGATCATAGCTCAGTTGGTTAGAGCATCAGATTGTGGTTCTGAGGGTCGTGGGTTCGAGTCCCATTGGTCACCCGCCGAAAGCCTCCTTAGGAGGCTTTCTGTTTTTACCTGTATAACGTACTACCACTTATCAAAAACACTTGTTAAAAGCCTGTAAATGCAAGAAAAACAGCGTTTTTGCGTTAATTTTGGATAATGCCTCAATTTTTAAAATATCTGTTGAATATGAAAAGACTGCCGATAGTGATCATGATGCTTATTGCAGGATCATTTCTTGCATTTAAGACGATGGGCAACGGTACCCCTGGAAACCCTCCTTCAAAATATGAGCAAATCATGAAACTGGTGGGAGAGATGCTTTCTCAAGCCCATTTTAGCCCCCAGGATATTGATGATGCCTTCTCGAAAAAGGTATTTACCAAGTTTACTAATGACCTGGACCCCGAGAAAAATATGTTTCTGAAGACTGACTTTTCAACTCTGAAAAAGCAGGAAATAAGCGTTGATGATGAGTTAAAAGGTGCCCCGGTTGAGGTTTTCAAAACTGTAGGCAAGACTTTTGACACAAGAATGGAAGAGGCGGCCTCTCTTTATAAAGAAGTACTTTCTAATCCGTTTGATTTTACAATTGACGAAGATGTGTTGCTGGATGCAGATCAGCTGGATTATCCCGTTGATATGAGTGAGAAAAAAGAAAGATGGAGAAAGAAACTGAAGTACATGACCCTGGAGCGCTACGCTGATCTGTTAGAAACAAGAGAAAAGAATAAAGGCAAAGAAGGGTTCGTGGTAAAGTCTGATAAAGAGCTGGAAAAAGAGGCCAGGGAGAGAGTGCAAAAGATAATGGATAGAACTTTTGACAGGTATCGGTATAAGTTCAATGATGATGATAAGTTCAATGTTTATGTGAATGCCATTACCACAACAATGGATCCGCATACAGAATTCTTTCCTCCTGTTGATAAAAGATATTTTGATGAAGAAATGAGCGGCCGCTTTTTTGGTATCGGCGCTTCATTGCAATATGATGATGGTAATATTAAAATTGCCAGTGTGCTTGCAGGAAGCCCTGCGGCAAAATCAGGTGAGATACAGGCAGGTGATATTATTCAAAAAGTAGCACAGGGTGATGAAGAACCTGTTGACCTTACCGGTTATGTAGTAACAGATGCGGTAAAGATCATTCGTGGTAAAAAAGGAACAGAAGTAAACCTGACCCTAAAGAAGGTAGATGGTTCCATCAAAGTTGTTTCAATTATCCGTGATGAAATAGTGCAGGACGAAACTTTTGCCCGCAGTGCAATTGTGAGCAATAATGGCTCAAAGATCGGTTACATTTTCCTGCCAGAGTTTTATGCAGATTTTGATCGTCCTGATGGTGCCCGTAGCTATATAGATGTTGCCCGTGAGGTTTCTAAACTGAAAAAAGAAAAAGTAGATGGTATTGTGATCGATCTCAGGAATAATGGCGGTGGCTCTTTATACGATGTGGTACAAATGGCCGGGTTATTTATCAAGGATGGCCCGATCGTTCAGGTAAAAGACAGGGACAATAACCCAAGTGTTTTAAAGGATAAGGATCGAAATGTTCTTTATGATGGTCCGCTGGCTGTGATGGTAAACGAGTTTAGCGCATCAGCCTCAGAAATATTTGCAGCCGCAATACAGGACTATGGAAGAGGTGTAATAATTGGCAGCACATCTACCTACGGAAAAGGAACTGTGCAAAGAAATATAGGATTGGATCCTGAGCATGGATTTTCCATGTCGAATTCAGATCTTGGAACAGTAAAGCTGACCCTGCAGAAATTCTACAGGATCAATGGAGGCTCTACACAACTTAGAGGAGTATATTCAGATATTGTATTACCTGATAACCTGGAATATCTTAAAGTAAGAGAAAAGGATGATCCCGATGCATTGCAGTGGGATGAGGTGAAAAAATCTCCTTATGACAAATGGGATGCAGGCTACAATCTTGAAACGATTAAGGAGTTAAGCAAACAGCGGCTTGAAAATGACCCGACTTTCAGGCTCATCAAAGAAAATACCGAGTGGTTGTCGGAGCAAAGCAACAAAAAATATTCATTGAAATTAGATAAGTACCAGGATCACCAGGAAAAGATCCGGGGAACCATAAAGCAAATTGAAAGCCTGATGAAACTCAGGAATCAATTGGATGTTACTTCTTTACCTGAAGAAAAGGATCGCTGGAAAGAAGATAAGATCAAGCAAGAACGTTTCCAGTTATGGTTAAGTGGTCTGCGTAAAGACATCTACCTTAACCAGGCTGTGGGTGTGATCAACGATATTATCGGGCAGCAAAATATTGCAAAAGGTAAGCCTGTTGAAGACCCTGCAAAAAAAGGGTTTTAATAGTAAATCTTGAATACATTGATCGGGGAGGGGGCCTTTTCTAAAGGTATCTTTCCCCGATTATTTTTTGGTGATGCAATGAATGCCCGATCAGCAGAAAACCAATTCCCAAAACATAAGCCGGCGCATTATTGACAATACCTGAAGCATCCAATTCTTCCTGGCCAAATGAATTAAATAATTGTATCGATGATCTTCGGACCGTTTCAAATTCTTCCATCAGATCCTCCCATGACCGTGCCGATGTGTTGGCATTCTCCGCCCAGAGATTTTCATCAAATCCTGGTTGAGGAGAAACATCTTTTCTGGCCAGCCATAAAGCCCTTAATGAAAAAACCCTCTCGGCATCTATCATATGCTGTAATACTTCTTTGATCGACCACTTTCCTTCAGCGTATCGAAAGTCTATTTTTTCTGTGGGGATATTTTTAAAAAATGCTATTGTTTCAAAGGTATACCTCTTGAATGCACTTGCCAGTTCATTTTCTTCTACAAGAGCAATATACTTATGATAAAAGGGCTGTACTTTATTAAGATCAGGTCGGGCCATAGTTCAATTTTGAATCAATTTAAAAGTCTCAGCAATATCGTTAAAAGACCTCTTATCTGAGAGTTCAGCAGGGTTATTATTTAAATAAGTTTAAGGCTTATCTTTAAACGAGATGTAATAAATAATGAAAATTACTTTACTACATACAATATTGCTGTGTTTTCATCTATTGGCAAGCATAGGTTCATATTCTCAATCGAACATTCAGAAATGGGATCATAGCAATGAAGATGCCTTAGCCAGGTTAAGCGGCGCATTGAAAATAAAAACAATCAGTAGCTCAAGCCCAGCTGATTTTGACTCTGCTTCTTTTATTCAGTTACGAATATTTCTTGAGAATAATTTCCCGATGGTGCATACTGTTCTTGAAAGGTTTGAGGTCAATCGTTTCGGATATATTTATAAATGGGCAGGTGTTGATAAGGATTTAGCACCTTATGTGCTTATGGCTCACCAGGATGTGGTGCCGGCAGAAGATGCAGCAACTGCAGACTGGAAGTATCCGCCATTTTCTGGTACGGTAGCAGAAGATACGATCTGGGGCAGGGGTGTAGTGGATAATAAGGGAACAATGATAGCTATCCTGGAAGCGGCTGAGCATCTGCTTGGTCAAAACAAAAAACCTGACAGAACGATCTACTTCTGCTTTGGGCATGATGAGGAAACTTCTGGTCATCTCGGGGCAGAGTCAATAGTAAATTGGTTTGAACAAAGAGAGATAAGGCCGGCTCTTGTATTGGATGAGGGCCTTGAGATTATCCATAAAAATTATATACCACTAAGTACACCTGTTGCATTGATCGGCATCGGAGAAAAAGGTTATGCAACTTTTGAAGCAGTCGCTAATATTGAAGGAGGGCATAGTGCTGCACCTCACAACGAAACTGCAATTGATATTTTAATTGCAGCATTGGACCGGGTGCATGACCACCCTATGCCGGCCAAACTTATCCCTGCTACGAATACTTTTTTGCAAAAGATAAAACATTTACTTCCCGGGAAAATGCGTTTTGGGATCAATAATCTTTGGCTTTTTAAAAAGAAGTTATTAAAAGAAATGGGGAAGAATAATGGTACAAATTCACTGATACGAACAACAATCGTAACAACAATGATCAATAGTGGTGTAAAGGATAATGTGATCCCTTCTTTTGCAAAAGCTACTATTAATTGTCGCATATTACCGGGACAGACTGTTAACGAGGTAGAACAACATCTGAAAGTTCAGATAAATGATGACAGGATAACACTTGTAAGAACTGAGGATTGCTGGGATCCTCCACCTGCTACTGATATGCATGGCTTTGCCTATAAAAAAATTGATTCACTTGTTTCAGAGATGTTCCCGGATGCTGTATCAGCACCTTTATTTGTGGTAGGTACTACGGATGCCCGTTATTTCAGAAAGATATCAGATGGGGTTATCAATTTTCTTCCGGTAACAGATTCAAAAGGTATGCACGGGGTTAATGAGGCCAGGGCTATTAACGACTATTTCAAGCTGAGCCTTTTCTTTGAGAAACTAATGATGAGCAAATAAAAAGGCATCAGTATTACACTGATGCCGGTTGCAGCCAGTTTACGGATTGCGACTAAATCTTAAAACCGAGTGTTAGTATTACATTGCCACCATTATTTTTCAAGGTTGCAAAAGTATTAGCACGGGGTGCACTTACCCGGTAGGGGAAGTTAACATCTTTGTTGATCTGGTATACATAGGTAAGGTCAATAAAAATTCCTTTGTCCCTGTAACCCAAACCGCCACTCAAATTCATTTTGGATGCTTTTAATGCATTGTCTTTATAAGGGCTGCCATACCACGCAAATCCTAAACGGGCCATAACAATTTTGAATTTCAATTCACCGCCCACTTTAAAATTAAATGCTCCTTTATATATAGCATCTATTGCCTGGTTATAAGGATCATAAGGTGCTTTTGTGTCTTGTGTTACCTCGCCAACTGGGCCAAATCTCATCCACTTATAGTTTACATATTCCAGGTCAGCGGTAATAAATCCTTTTTGTCGTGTGATATTCTCAACTTCCCTGAATACGTAGGCTCCGCTTAGGATGATCTTTCCGGTTGTATAAGTATTATAACGGTTTTCTATACTATTTAACCCGGTTATGGTCTGAACTCCCACACTATCATACCCTGAGTTAGGGGCAAATAGTTGTTCGAGGTCAGCAGCAAGACCTGCATCAAAACTCTCCCTTATCTGTAATATGTCCGGTGAATGTAATGCGAGTCCAAGACGGATGTATTCTTTTGGTCTGTAAATTAAACCGGCCTTTAGGTTAAACCCGGCGCCACGAAGGCTGAAATTTTCATGGTAGGTCAGATAATTAAAATCATTATCAGTATTACCGGAAGCATCAGATTCATGAAAATAAGTAGTTCGATCCAATCGTACGATAGGGATACCAATACTGCCACCGACCAATAATTTTTTACTGATCTCATATCCGCCTCCAATTGTGATCTCAGTTATTCCTCCACTTGTTTCAGTAAGATGTTCCTGGTTAAGAAGATTTGTATTTTCTGAACGGGCAATAACCTGTGTGCTGCCGCCAATTGTAGCAGTATCCACCAGGTAAGTGTATAACGCCATTCGGGTTGGTAGTGAAATATTAGAACTGTTCAACGCCTGGTCAATAGTTAATCCTGAACCTGCAAATTCATCAGCCAATGGTTCTGCAAAACTGCTATAATCATTTTGGCCTTTGTAATGAACGGTTTGATTAAAGTCTGCTACTTTGGTTACCGTAAGTCCGAAACTACCTCTGGCTTTATATCCCAACCCACCAGCAACAAAACCGGAAGTGCCAAAAACGAAATTGTTGTTTTTTGTACCGGTATAGTTAGTGCCTCTGAAATTGCTTTTGTTTGTAAGCATCTGCCATCCGGGAGTAAGTACAAAATCTGAAGTTTTAAAAAAAGCAAGTCCGGCCGGGTTAACCAATGTGGCAGTTGCATCTCCGCCAAGTGATGCCATGGCTCCCCCGATGGCCTGGTTACGGGCAGTTCCTTGCTGGGTTCTCCAGGAAAGCCGCAATGCTTCTTCTGGTACTTGTCCATAAATTATAGCGGCAGGTAACAGGAAGAGTGCTATTGTGTAAAGTCTTTTGTACATATTGGTTACTTAATGTTCGGGTAATAGGGTGATGGAAACAAGTGTGTTAAATTGTTTCAAAGATTAATAGCATAAGTTGGTTAGCTTTTAATTGTTTTTTCGTGTAGGCCTGCTTACACCTCCCCCTGAAGAGGATGAGCTATTACCGGACGACCTGGAATTGCTGGAGGAACTCGAAGGATTATAAGTCCTGCTATTTCCAGAGGAATTGTTATTCCCGGAATTAAAAATACTTCTTATCGTATTGTTTAACCCTTTGTCCCTGCTGTTCCTGTTATTATTGTTGTAAACAGAATTCAGATTTATCCGGGAGGGTGTTTTACTATTCAGTATTATTCCGGCATTACGATTATTAGTGTTTGTATTCGTATAACCAGCGAGGCTAAATGCCCTTGGTTTTATCTGGGGTTTGTAAACATAATTCTTCGGATTACCATAGGCATAGTTGCCTGGGAATCCATAAGGATTATAATAGTAGTGCCAGTTATTATAAGGATTGTAATATGACCCGTAGTAATAATTGTATACAGATCCGTAGCGTTCATAGTAATACCAATCGTTCAGGTCATTCCAGAGATAACGGTTACGAACTTTCATTCTGAGGTAACGATCGTCATAATAATCGTCGCTATACCTGTATTTTCCCCTGTCATCTTTTTCAACTCTTACATAATCATCGCCGGGCGGCAGGGGTGAATAATATACATCATCAGGGGTTTGGCCAGTTTTGTAAGCACTTGTACAACTGGTTGCCACAATTGCAAAAATTGATAATAATAGTAAAGCTGATTTCATGGCAAATGGTTTAATCGGGTTATCTATGAAGTTACTACTTTTGTGCTCCCCCGGAAAACCGGATTTTGGTTACACAATCGTTTGCATATTCTACCACAAATATTTAACCATTTATGCAATTATTGTGTTTCGGGCTGTTAAATTAACTGTAAAGATAAAAACGGGATTAAACCAATAATATGAGCAAAGAGATCACTTCCAGGGAGACTGATTATGCGCAGTGGTACAATGACCTGGTAATAAAAGGAGAGCTGGCGGATTATTCTGCTGTCAGGGGCTGTATGGTTATTAAACCTTATGGCTTTGCACTCTGGGAAAATATGCGGGATGCACTGGACCGGATGTTTAAAGAAACGGGTCATGTAAACGCTTATTTTCCATTATTTGTACCCAAAAGCCTTTTTGAAGCAGAGGAAAAAAATGCAGAAGGTTTTGCAAAAGAATGTGCAGTTGTTACTCATTATCGTTTAAAGGCTGACCCTGCACAAAAAGGAAAGCTCATTGTTGACCCCGAAGCAAAATTGGAAGAGGAATTAGTGATCAGGCCAACAAGTGAAGCCATCATCTGGAATACTTATAAAAACTGGATACAATCTTATCGTGACCTCCCGATACTGGTAAATCAATGGGCCAATGTGGTACGTTGGGAAATGCGTACCCGTTTGTTTCTTAGAACAGCTGAGTTTTTATGGCAAGAAGGACATACGGCCCATGCTACGCAAGAAGAAGCGGTTGCAGAAACAAAGCAGATGCTGGATGTATATGCTGATTTTGTGGAGAACTGGATGGCATTACCGGTAATAAAAGGAGTAAAAACTGAGAATGAAAGATTTGCCGGTGCCGTAGATACTTATTGTATCGAAGCATTGATGCAGGATGGAAAAGCGCTACAGGCAGGTACTTCTCATTTCCTGGGTCAGAATTTTGCCAAAGCATTCGATGTTAAGTTCAGCGATAAAGAGAATAAGCTGGAGTATGTTTGGGCCACAAGCTGGGGTGTAAGCACCCGTCTTGTAGGAGCATTGGTAATGGCTCACAGTGATGATCAGGGTTTAATATTACCGCCAAAAATTGCCCCGGTACAGGTGGTTATTGTTCCTATTTACAAAGGCGACGAGCAAAAAACCATGATCACAAAAAAGGTCAATGAGATCACATCACAATTAAAAGCCGCTGGTATAAGGGTTAAATATGATGATAACGAAAATGCAAGACCAGGATGGAAGTTTGCTGAATATGAAATGAAAGGAGTGCCTGTAAGGTTGGCTATTGGGGCAAGGGATCTTGAGAAAAATGAAGTAGAAGTTGCCCGCCGCGATACAAAAGAAAAAAGAATGGTGTCTGCCGATGGGGTGGCCGAATACATTGCTGTATTGTTAGGGGAGATACAAGCAGCCATGTTCGATAAGGCTAAGGATTTTAGAGAAGCTAATACCAGGAAGGCTGATACCTGGGATGAGTTTGTTCAGATACTGGATAACCAGGGTGGCTTTATTGCTGCTCATTGGGACGGGACCTCAGAAACAGAGGATGCGATAAAAGAGAAAACAAAAGCTACAATACGTTGTATCCCTATTGATAATCCACAGGAGGAAGGGAAATGTATATTAACCGGGAAACCTTCTGTTCAAAGGGTGCTTTTTGCCCGTGCTTATTGACGAAAGAAAGATTGAATTTTTATAAAAGACGCTACTTTTATAACAACCAAAACCTGATAAAATGGAAGAAAATCAAAATCAAAGCAGTTCATTATTTCAGTTGAATCTTGATCCGCAAAATAGCTATGCATTGCGCAGTGCTGCCAGTTGGGCCAAAGTACTGGGAATACTGGGGCTGATACTTGGGGGATTGTTTGTGTTACTGGGAATCCTGGTTCAGCAAGCAATAAGTAATAGCAGTGGATACAATAGTTATCGCTATCGTAGTTCTGGGTTTAGTGCCGAATCACTCGGAAACATCGGTATGGCGTTTTATATATTAGTTGGACTTATGTTTATTATAAGTTCAATTTTTGCACTAAACGCAGGCAATAAGATAACAGGAGGATTAAAAGGTAATGACCAGGTAATGCTGAATGCCGGCTTTGCAGGTGCCAGGAATTATTTTGCATTTTGGGCCATTATTATGATCCTGACGCTTTTGTTGATGTTGTTAGGAATAATGGGAAGTTTATAAATTAAGATCAAGAATATATTTCTTTAAGCCCTGTTACTAAAATGGGGCTTTTTATTTTACAGATAAGTAATTGTAATCTTTTAAAAGCACATCCAGGAAATCAAAAGGACTCATATCTGTTTCTATCTTAAGATGTGTTTTAATTTTAACTGCTGCAGCTTCCGCCATGGCAAAGTCACCCTTTTTGCGGGCAGTTTCCAGGATGCTTTTGATAGCATTAATGTCTTTATCGCTTAGCTGCATAATTTGAGGGAATTGGGGTTTGTAATCATCTGCCACTTCCATAAATACGGTGTCTTCTATTTTTTCATCTTTATTGATACGGATCACAATGGTTTTTGCCAGCAGATCTCCCAGCCTTTGCCCTTTCTTTGAAGAAACAACAAGAGCAATGTCAGTAAAAAAGTAGGCGATAACAACGATCAGTAAAAAAGTGGATTCAGCTTTATTACCAGCATATTCATGTGAAAAACTGATCAACAATATAATGATGAACCATATTTCTCTTAAAAGCCACCGGATCATATATTGACTCAGGCTCGCCTTGCCGCCGTTCTCATCTACAACACGCAATGAAGTGATCTTTTTGCCGACACTTTGACCGCTGGTGGCAACCTCCATCAGTAAATGATAACACAAAATGGGACCCATTACCAACACAATAACCACCCATTGCATGTCGTATTGTTTGTCAATATCAAGCAGGTCTGCATTATTAAAAACAGAGGACAGGATAGCAGCAATGATCTTATAATAAAAAAACAGGATCAAAAAGTCGATCAGTAAGGAAAGAAAACGACGGTAAAATTCCGGTATCTCGAATTCAACGTCTATATTAAAATTGGTTGGGACTTTTACTACGGCCATAGGTCTGCATATTCAAAAGGTTAAATTAAGTGTTTTGTCCGGGATAATTAATTGTTGCCCCTTTTCACTTCTGTAAAAAGCGGTATTTTACATTAAAATATAATTGTATTGCGGGAAGCATTATTTATAAAAAAAAATAAGGATCGCTGGCAAGAAAGTCAGCAGGCATCACCAGCAGATCCTGATGAAATGGCGAAAGAATTCATTCAATTGGTGGATGATCTTGCTTATGCTAAAACATTTTATCCCTCAGGAAAGGTCACAAATTATATAAACTCCCAGGCTTCCAGGATCTATCTTGATATTTATAGGAACAGAAAAGATGAATCCGGGAGATTTACAAGGTTTTGGAAATACGAACTTCCGCTTACTATCAGGAAACATCATTCAGTTATACTATTTAGTTTTATTTTTTTCTGCATCTTTTTTATCATCGGATTTTTTACTGCCCGGCAGGACGAAGACATAGCCAGAGGAATTCTGGGTGACTGGTATGTTAATCATACCCAGGAGAATATTGATAATGGGAATCCCTTTGGAATATATGAACATGGGAATTCTATTTTGAGCTGGCTGGGCATTATGGTAAACAATATTGCAGTTTCATTGCGAATGTTTGCCTCCGGAATTGTATTGGGGATACCATGCCTCTATGATCTTGCTAAAACGTCTGTTATGGTAGGTGTTTTTGACCAGTTTTTTGCAGACCGTGGACTTGGGGCTGATTTCTGGTTGGTAGTATTTGTACATGGTACATTAGAGATTACTGCGATAATCCTTTCTGGCGCTGCCGGTCTTATTATGGCAAAAAGTTTTTTATTCCCGGGTACGATCAAGCGTCTTGAGTCATTGAAACAAGGCACAAAAGATGGAGTAAAGATCATTGCCGGACTTATACCTGTTTTTGCCTTAGCTGCCTTTTTTGAAGGATTTGTTACACGGCTTTATAATGATATTTCATGGTTTACAACGGCAATATTTGCTTTGTCAGTAGTATTTGTGATATGGTATTTCATTATTTACCCGATCAGGGTTGAGAAAAAAATGACTTTAAGAATAAAGGAAGGGTAACAATGCAACAGGAAGTGAAATATCATTTTTTTTCAGCCAGGTATATCTTATGTTTTGCCTGTCTGTTGATCCCCTTTTTAGTATTAGCACAAGATGATGGCGATAATGATTATAGTAATGAAGAAGCAGTAAATGAAAGAGTATATTTTCTGAATAAAGAACAAGGGAATCCCCCGGTACTGCATGAGCGAAGTATTGACGAAAAGAAAATAGCTGAACTAAAGGATAAAGATGAGTTCTGGTATGCAAATACTGATATAGTGCCGGAAAAAAGTAAGAAGAAAGAGACTTCTTCGGCTCCCTATGTGCCAATTGGTCAGCGTAGCTGGTTTCAAACACTTCTTTGGATCGTTATAATAGGTGGGTTTGCAGCAGCGGTTGCATGGTTTTTAATGGAAAGCAGGGTTAAGGTGTTTCGGAAAAGAGACATTGGCCCCTCTGGTTCAAATAATGAGGAAGATATTGGAGAAGATATTTTCAGTATTAATTATCAGAAAAAAATTGATGATGCGGTAAAATCCGAAAACTACCGGCTGGCGGTAAGACTTGGGTTTTTGCGATTGTTAAGAGATATGTCGAAAAAGAACATAATCAATTATAAACAGGACAGAACAAATTTTGATTATTTACTTCAGTTACATTCTTCGCCATTTTATGAGCAGTTTTTTAATGTAACCAGGAGTTATGAATACACCTGGTATGGCCAGTTTGAAATAAATGAACTTGCTTACCATGAAATAAAAAAAGATTTTGATCACTTGGAAGGAAGATTAAGAACACATTGAAAAGATATACTCCATATATATTGATCTTTTTCGTTGTATCGGCCTTTATCATACTACTTGCAACCGGCGTTACAACCCCAAAGAAAAAGCTTGATGAACGAATAACATTGCGCCATGCCGATAAGAAACCCTACGGCACATATGTAGCATATAATTTACTGAAAAGCACTTTCCCGGGGGCGGAGGTCTTTACAAGCAAATATGAACCGGGCTACTGGGAAAATGCATCTGACAAGGATAAAGACCAGTTGTTGATGATCATTACTGATAAGTTTGATGTGGATAGGTTTGAGATGAATAACCTGATCGAATTTGCTGAGAATGGGAATGATGTTTTTATCAGCACTGTTTATATGTCATCTTATGCTGATGAAGTGTTCAGGTGCAATAGTAGTTCAGGCGATCTTAATTACATTGCTCCGACCGATCTCAAAAAGAATTACCGGTTTTATCTAAAAAATCCACCGTTTGATCATCGGAGGGTCTTTACCTATCCTGGCCGTACGTTCAGTTCTTTTTTTAGTGAAACGGATAGTGCAACAACAGATATTCTTGGAAATGATGCTTCGGAACGGGTTAATTTTATTCGTTTGCAGACAGGCAAAGGGCAGGTCTTTTTACATCTTGAGCCACTGTCCTTCAGTAATTACTTCTTGCTTAATAAGGATAATGCAGAATTTTATTCCAATGTTATGTCATTGATACGGCCGGGTATCAGAAAAGTGATCTGGGATGAATATTACCTGAACAAAAGGGCTGCGAATAATAAACGAAAGAAAGGATGGATGAGTGTGCTGATGCAATACCCCGCTTTCAGAGCAGCTTTGATCACGGCGATCATAACACTGATTCTTTTTGTTTTATTTGAAATGCGGCGCAAACAACGGATTATTCCGGTCATGACTAAACCGGCAAACGATTCACTTGACTTTGTAAAGACCATTGGCCGATTGTACTATGAAAAAGGAGATCATAAAAACCTTTGTAAAAAAATGGCGGCTTATTTTTCTGAACATGTCAGGAATAAATATAAATTACCAACAACGAAACTTGATGCCGAGTTTATAAAGAACCTGCATTATAAATCAGGTGTCCCTGAAACGGAGATAGAAGGCATAACGGATTTTATCTCATATTTAGATGGGGCTACAGCAATTTCCCAGTCACAGTTAAAAGATTTCTATAAACAACTTGAATCATTTTATAAAAAAGCATAAAAATGGATGATCCGATTTTTCAACAACGTACAGATCTATCTGCACTAAACCAGGCAGTTAATGCAATTCGTACAGAGATAGGTAAAATTATCATTGGTCAGGATGAAATGGTAAAGCTTATAATAGCAGGATTACTGGCAGATGGGCATGTGCTGATAGAAGGAGTTCCCGGTGTGGCCAAAACGCTTACTGCAAAACTGGTAGCCAAAAGCGTAAATGCCGGTTTTTCAAGGATACAGTTTACCCCGGATATGATGCCTTCTGATGTGCTGGGTACACCGGTATTTAATCCTAAGGAAGCAAGCTTTGAATTCAAGAAAGGGCCTGTATTCAGCAATATTGTGCTGGTAGATGAGATCAACAGGGCCCCGGCCAAAACCCAGTCTGCCTTACTGGAAGTGATGGAAGAAAGACAAGCGACTATAGATGGAAGAACTTATGCTATGCCATCACCTTTTATGGTTTTGGCTACTCAAAACCCGGTAGAGCAGGAGGGTACATATCGGTTACCGGAAGCACAACTGGACAGGTTTCTTTTTAAAATAACAGTTCCTTATCCAGATGAAAATGAGGAAGCTCAAATGCTGACCCGTTTTCATAACATGGGTAATACTGCCCCTATGGATATGGTAAACCCTGCATTGGAGGCAGCACAAATAACTGCTTTAAGAATGCAGATAAAAACGCTGATCATTGAAGAAAAGCTATTGCAATTTATTGCCGGACTGATTCATAATACCCGGAATCATAAGTCTATTTACCTGGGAGCGTCGCCAAGGGCATCATTAGCCATTATGAATGCATCAAAGGCAATGGCTGCTATGCAGGGAAGAGACTTTGTTACCCCGGAGGATATTATTTCTGTTACAACACCTATACTTCGTCACCGTATTATATTATCGCCTGAAAAAGAGATGGAAGGTATAACAGAGGATGAGGTGATAAAACAGATCATTCAAAGTATGGATGTGCCCCGCTGACAATGGTAATTAATTGATATGAAAGAACTGGTACGGACTTTTTACCTGAATAAGATCGTCTATTATATTGCTGGAGTTGCTTCAGTAATATTTGTAGCCAGCTATTTCTTCCCGCTGTTATTTCGGGCAGGTATATTAATACTCATATTGCTTGGATTACTTGTTCTTTTAGATGCATTGCTCATTTTTATTAAGAAAGATGGAGTTTTTGCCAAAAGGCATTTATCGGATCGGTTTAGCATTGGCGATGAGAATAATGTGTCTGTGCAAATTCAAAACAACTACAATTTTAATATAAGGGCTGCAGTTATTGATGAGCTTCCTGCTCAATTCCAGGAAAGGAACTGGAAAAGAAAAATAATATTAACCGGTCTGTCGGCGTACACTCTTGAGTATAAACTGAGACCTGTAACCAGGGGTGAATATGTATTTCATGATATCAATATTTATGTTCAGGGGCCGCTTAGAATTGTAATAAGAAGATTCATTTTTGAACAAAAGCAAACGGTAAAAGTATATCCTTCATTTATACAAATGCGGCGATACCAGTTATTAGCGGTTAGCAATAAACTACAGGAAGCCGGCGTAGAGCGGATAAGGAAATTAGGTCATAGTATGGAATTTGAACAGATCAAGGAATATGTGAGGGGTGATGATTACAGGACCATCAATTGGAAAGCAACAGGTCGAAAGGCGGAACTCATGGTAAATAATTATACCGATGAAAGAAGCCAGCAGATCTATTGTTTGATCAATAAAGGAAGAGTAATGAAAATGCCTTTTGATGGGATGAGCCTTCTGGATTATGCGATCAATGCATCCCTGGTGCTTAGTAATGTGGCTTTGGTAAGACAGGATAAAGCAGGGTTGATCACATTTGAGAAGAATATTGATAGTTTCTTATTGGCTGACAAAAAACCTGCGCAGACCAATACCATATTGGAAACACTGTATAATCAGCAAACTGATTTCCTGGAAGCTGATTTTGAAAAACTGTATTCCGTGGTTCGCAATCGTATCACCAATCGAAGTTTACTGGTATTATTCACCAACTTTGAGTCGCCGGAAAGTTTGCAAAGAGAAATGCCTGCTTTACGACGGATTGCTAAGTATCATTTACTACTTGTTGTATTCTTTGAGAATACAGGTCTTAAAAAGATCACAGATCACCAGGCCGATACATTGGAAGGTATATATATACGAACTATTGCAGAAAAGTTTGCTTACGAAAAAAGGTTAATGGTAAAAGAGCTTTATAAAAATGGTATACCTTGTATACTCACAACTCCAGAGAATCTTACTGTGAATACTATTAATAAATACCTGGAGCTAAAAAATAAACTGTCAATCTGATTTCGGATAAAAAAGTATTAATGAACGACTCATCAAATTTTTTTGCAGAAGGGAAGGTATTGCTAATTGACAAGCCAACGCATTGGACATCGTTTGATGTTGTTAGAAAGATCAGGAATTTAGTTAAGGTTAAAAAAGTGGGGCATGCCGGTACATTGGATCCCCTGGCAACCGGGCTTTTAATAATATGTACCGGTAAGTTCACAAAAAAGATAAATGAGTATATGGCCCGGGAGAAAGAATACACAGGATCTTTTACATTGGGGGCTACTACTGTTACTTATGACCTGGAGAGTGAACCAGGGAATTTTGCTTCAACTGACGGATTGACCCATGAACAACTATATGCTGTTACTAAAAAATTTATTGGTGAAATAATGCAGGTTCCGCCGGCGCATTCTGCAATTAAAAAGGATGGGAAAAGGGTGTATGAGCTGGCAAGAATGGGGAAGGAGGTTAAGCTGGATCCCCGGAAGGTGACCATCTCAGTATTTGAGATCACAGATATAAAAATGCCAGTGATTTCTTTTCGTGTTGTTTGTTCGACCGGGACATATATCAGAAGCCTTGCTAACGATTATGGTGAGGCATTGGGATGCGGAGCTTACCTGAGTAGTCTTTGTCGTACAAGGATCGGGGAGTTTGAGTTAAAAGATGCTAAAACGGTGGAAGAGTTTGAAAAAGAAGTAAAAACTATTGTATAAAAGGATAGCTGATGCCTAACTGAAATTGAGAACCGGCACGGAAACTTTTTCCAAAATACCCGAACCATTTGTTTTGTATATCCTGGTAGGCAGTTGAAGGACTTGGGTCTTTTGCTTTTACAGAAAAATCAAGTCGGACAACAAAGAAACCAAAATCAACACGAAGCCCCATCCCGGTACTTACAGCAAGGTCAGTAAACAGGCGATTTATATTAAAAACACCTGCAGGCTCACTGGCATCTTTCTTTAGGTACCATATGTTGCCAATATCAGAAAATAAAGCGCCGCTTACATCCGATCCGGAAACATTTGCGATCTTAAAGCGATACTCAATATTTGTTTCCAACTGAAGATCTCCATAACGGTCCGGAGCACCGTTGGTGCCAAAATCCTTAACGGTTGATCCTGGTCCCAATTTTCTAAGGGCCCATCCCCGCATACTGTTTGGTCCGCCAGCAAAATATTGCCTGAAGAATGGCAGGCTATTTCTTTTCAGGGGGTTAACTGTTGATCCCAGTTCATAACCAACCCCGGCAAAAAAACGTAATACAAGTGCGGATTTTTGAAATCCTAACCTATATGCATAATCAAAATCAACTTTTACAAACCTGTAAAGATTTGTATCGAGGAATTTAGAATGTATCAACCCGGATAATAAACCCGACCATTCAGCATTAAGCCGGAAGATACTTGCATTATTATTCCTGTTCCTTGTAATTACAAATCCGGCTATTGAAGAGGTAATAAGTCCATCCGTAAAGATGTTCCTCAATGACGGGTTATTCTTGAAAATCGTATCAAGCTTAGGCTTTGAATCAAGTAGTGAATACTCAATGTTAAATGGCCGAAAAGATATGCGCCTTGTTTGATATTTGCCGGTAGTTTGCAGTTCATATCCCCAGGATGTGTTGAATGTACTCAAATTATATAACTGCCTTCTCTGGGTACTACCAATATTTATTGCAAAAGACGTTCTTACATTATTCCTGTATTTTTCAGGGACCAATCTTTTTATAAGTACTGGCCTGGGTATATAAATAGTATGACTTAAGATCAACTGGTTGGTTTGTATAAAACTTACACCTGCTACAGTATCTTTTCCCGTCTCAATATTATATCTGATATTGGTAATACTCTGGTCAGCAGATTTCGCAAAGTTCCTGTTTTGCAAACCTACGTTTACTGCTATACCCAATAAATTGCCTGAAAAGGCATTATTGTTCCGGCTCCCTTCAAGATTAGCAGTAAAAGAATATTTACGGGCCGGTGATAATTTTATTGTGAAATCAGCTGTATCCTGATCAGGCCTTATTTTTTCGTCTATACTTACAAGCCGCCATGACTCTAATACATTGAACCGGTTGATTGTTTTGTTGATATTTTGCTGGCTATAAACATCTCCTTTTCGGAAGTAGATATTAGGAGGAAGAATTTTTGGCCTGAACAGTTTCTTGAAATATGATATGTGGATCCCATCTATAAACTCATTTTTTCTTTGAAGTCCTGTCGTATCAGTAAAATAATTGAAGTCAGGGATCACTGTAATATCTCCTGTATAGAATTTTTTGATCCTGCTACTGTCAAAACCTGGTTTGAACCTGATCTCCAATATGGCTTTTGGATTGATCCTGCTTTTACGGATAGAATCCAGGATGGCTATTTGTTCAAATGGATCAAGTGTGGGATTGAGGATAGCAGGATTTAAAGTATCCCATAAACCTATGAGTTCTTCCCTGGTAAATTGCATATAGCCATTATCCCTGTAAAGACTTACCAATCTGTCTAATTCCTGTGAAATGGTCACCTTGGCAAAAGGATCCCCTTTTTTAATAATAGCTTCTTCTTTAGCAGAATCAGTAATAGGCTGGAGTTCAGTTTTGCCAAAATTATATTTTACCGTATCCAATGTAACTAACTTGCCAGGACTTATATGAAAATTTACAATCGTCCGTAACTGGTCATCTCCTTTTGCCACCAGGCTGGTATCATACCAAACGGAATCCCTGAAAAATCCCAGTGAGTTCAACAGGCTTCGCATATAGATCACTGATCGGTCTGCATTTTCATTTTTGTAAACAGGTGGCTTGTCAAGTACCGGGCGGTTAAAGAATCCTTTGGCAAAGAACTTTCTGACCGTTCTTACACGAATGCTGTCGTCTAATTGATTTTTAAGTCCTGATTCCAGCTTTGATTTTTCATAATGCTCGGGTTCTTCTTCTACATGGATATTGTAATCATATACGAAAGGAGTATTTTTAGGATAGTTTCTTGGCACAACGCTGCAGGACGACAGCCAGGCAATTCCCTGCACAGCAAGAATAATTTTTATAATAAGAGAGAATGAAAACAGGCGGTTTCTTGACATAAAGCTTATCAATCAGCAATGATTTCCAAAACTAAAATCAAATATATCCAAAGTTTAGGCCAGAAAAAATTCAGGGATAAGGAAAAAATGTTCATAGTGGAGGGGCCAAAGATCATTCATGAGCTTCTTTTAAGTGAACAGGTAAACATTGTAGAGGTTATAGCTTTAAAAGAATGGATCACAGAAAACCAACAATACCTTGGCTCACTTCCGGTAACAGAGGTACAACCATATGAATTAGAAAAACTTTCACAATTATCGGTGCCTAATAAGGTGATAGCATTGGTTGAACAATTTGATCGTTCAGTTATTCAACCTGCCGGGAATGAGGTTATCCTGGCTTTGGATTGTATACAGGATCCCGGCAATCTCGGAACAATTATCAGAATTGCGGATTGGTTTGCAATATCCAGGATCGTTTGTAGCCATGATTGTGCAGATGTATATAATCCCAAAGTAGTGCAATCAAGTATGGGCAGTATTTTAAGGATTCCGGTTTTTTATTGTGATCTGCAGAGTTGGTTACAGCAGCAGGGTAACACCCGGATATTTGCTGCAGTAATGGAGGGGCAGCCTGTAAATAATACGGATATTAATGACAAGGCTATTATTGTGCTGGGCAATGAATCAAAAGGTATCAGTAAAGAAGTGCTGGAATCTGTAAATGTTCGTATTACCATACCCGGAAAAGGTAAAGCGGAATCTTTAAATGTTGCTGTAGCTGCGGGTATTATTCTTTCCCATCTTACCTGAACTGAACAGCTTTAACCGGTTGAATTTTGCGGGCCAGTAACGATGGGATCAACATCACTAAAAAGCTAATGATCAGCGTTACTAAACAAACTACCAGCACCTGCCACCAAACTATTTTAACAGCAGCTGTACTTACATAATAGGCCTCTTCCTGTAAACGAATAAAGCCGGTTGCTTTTTGAAGAAAAAGAAGGCCAAGGCCTAATATAAGACCAAGTAATACACCTCGTACAGTAATAAGGAAAGAGTGGTATAAAAATATTTTTTGGACAGTCCAGTTAGTAGCGCCTATTGATTTCAATATACCGATCATTCTTACTCTTTCCAGTACCAAGATCAAAAGACAGCTGATCAGGTTAATTACAGCTACCACCAGCATGAAGATGATCAGGAGATTCCTTGTTTTATCCTGCATATTGAGCCAGTCAAAAATATTAGGTGATATTCTTTTTACACTCACTGCATCCCAAACCAGCGGAAAATCATGCATATTGTAGATCTCATCAGCAACCGGGTCTATCTTTTTGTAGTCATTCAGGAAAACCTCGTACCCGCCAATTTCATCCGGCATCCATTCATTTAATCTTTGAATGAGTTTTATATCGCCTATGGCAAATGTTTTATCATATTCTTCTATCCCGGTTTTATAAATTCCTGAAACGGTCAGTTTATCGGGTCGTATGCTTTCGTCGGGACGGATAAAGTATATCAAGATTCTATCTCCCGTCTTTAACTGCAACCGTTTTGCTGTAAATTCTGAAAGCATGATCTCACGGCTGTATGTGCTGTCATTGAATTGAATAAAACGGCCGTCAAGAATAAAAGATTGAAAATGTTCTGTACTAAAAGTGCTATCAAAACCTTTTACCAATACACCTTCAATTTCATCTGTTGTTTTAAGGATAGCATATTTGGTAGCAAAAGAGTGAATACTTTTTACTTCCGGGTTCTGTCGTATGGCATTAGCTAATGCAGGATCCTGGATGATCGGCGTTTCTTCTGAAATAATTGATTTGTCAGGCTGTTTTTCCTGTATCCTGATATGCCCCCAAAAACTGAAAATTTTCTGGCTAACTGTTTGTTGAAATCCGTTTGCAAATGCGAGGGTGACAACCATTACCATTACGCTGACAGCCGTAGCGATCGTTGCAAGACGAATAATAAACCCTGAAAATGATCGTTTATTATCTCCTTTTGCCGTAGAGCGGTTAAAAGCAATCCGGTTTGCTATAAATCCTGCAACCTTCAAGATGAATATTTAGTCTTTTGAAATGATTTGATACTGGCAAAAATAAGACGGCTAAAAACATTTATCCGCATTTTTAACCGAAATTCACAACATTATAAATGGCTATTAAGTAATAATCAGATGAAAAGATTGTGTATCCTTGTTTTGTTATTAATTCCTATATCCATTTTAGCACAGATCCCTGATCATATATATTATGAAAATATCAGGTCTGTGAAACTACACAAACAGGGAGACATATATAGCTATCCTGTCATCATGCTCAATAGCGGGGATCAGTTAGAGCTTCATTTTGATGATATGGATGGTGATATGAAATATTACTATTATAGTTTTCAACTATGTAATGCGGACTGGAGTCCCGCCAATGTGCAAACCTTTGATTATATAAGAGGATTTCAAAGTAACCGGATAAGTACCTATCGTACCTCGTCATTGATACAAACCCGTTACACCCACTACCAGGTCATTTTCCCGGAAAGAAATTCTGCACCCACAAAAGGAGGAAACTATCTGCTGAAAGTATTTTTGAACGATGATACATCGCAGCTCGCATTTACTCGTCGGTTCCTTGTCGTAAATAAAAAAGCTTCTGTTTCGGCACAGGTGACACAACCCTTTAATACAAACTTTTTTCGAACCCACCAGCGGGTGCAGGTCTCGGTAAGTACACAGGGTGGGCAGATCAATGCCTTTTCTCCGCAAGATCTTAAAGTAGCTGTTGTACAGAATAATATCTGGGAGAAAACATCAGTGCTTGACCGCCCCACGATATTCAGAGGTAATTATTATGAGTATAGCGATGAAGAAAATACAACTTTTTTAGCAGGTAAGGAATGGAGATGGGTTGATCTGAGAAGTTTTCGGTTACGTAGTGATAGGGTTGCACAAATAAAAGATAGCGATACAAGTAGCCGTACAGATATTTATGTGAATCCGGATAGTGACAGAACCGGCCAGGTATATGTTTATTACCGTGACTTAAATGGAATATTTTCTATTGAAAACCAGGATGGAAATAATCCTTACTGGCAAAGTGATTATGCCTGGGTACATTTTACTTATGTGCCTCCGGGAAAAAGACCATTTTTGAGAAGGAATATTTATGTGTTTGGAGAGCTCACTAATTATGAGAAAAACGAGAATTCAAGAATGCTCTTCAATGAAGAAAAAGGGGTTTATGAAAAGGCATTATATCTAAAACAAGGGTATTATAATTATTCTTACATAACTGTTGCCGATCAGAATAATAATAATGAGGTGTCCTATGAAAATACAGAAGGCAATTACTGGGGAACCGAAAATGGTTATATGGTCCTCGTTTATTTTCGGCCCTTTGGTGCCAGGGCCGATGAATTAGTAGGTTTCGCCCAGGTTAATTCAGCTTTTCAACGTTAATTCTGTTTGCCGTTGCTTCCTTATCTTTGTGGCGGCAGGTCTTACACGACCAGCTCCTGCTGAACCCTCCCAGGGCCGGAAGGCAGCAAGAGTAGGTGGTTGAGCGGTGCGATGTAATCAGCCTGCCTTTTTTTAATCTCCACAGAAATAATTATGAAGTTTTTTATTGATACTGCTAATCTTTCCCAGATAAAGGAAGCAAATGAGTTAGGAATCCTGGATGGTGTTACCACCAATCCTTCGTTAATGGCCAAAGAAGGTATAAAAGGCACTGATGCTGTAATGGCACATTATAAAACCATTTGTGATATGGTAGATGGTGACATCAGCGCTGAAGTGATCAGTACAGATTTTGAAGGGATCGTAGAAGAGGGAAAAAAACTGGCAGCTATTCACCCAAATATTGTGGTAAAAGTACCAATGATCAAGGACGGGGTAAAAGCATTAAAATGGTTTACTGATAATGGTATCAAAACAAACTGCACTCTTGTATTTTCTGCTGGTCAGGCTATTCTGGCAGCAAAAGCCGGTGCAACTTATGTTTCACCATTTATTGGCCGTATTGATGACAGTGGCTGGGACGGTGTTCAACTGATCGAGCAAATTGTCCATATTTATTCATTACAAGGATTTAAAACAGAGATACTGGCAGCTTCCATTCGTAACGCTTTACACATTATAAAATGTGCTGAAGCCGGTGCTGATGTATGTACATGTCCGCTTGACTCAATACTGGGGTTATTAAAACACCCGTTAACAGATATAGGGCTGGCCAAATTCCTGGAAGACGCCAAAAAGACACAATAATAAAAAGTCCCGGTATCACCGGGATTTTTTATTACAATCAACTTCTTCTATTAGGCATCATATCCTGTCTTCGGGGCAGGGGAGGATCCGGGTTCTGTTTTATCCAGATCGTAATTTCTTTCCGGACGGCAGGATCTGATTTTAATACTGCTTTTACCGTTACTTTTTTTTCTTTGAAATCTTCAGGTATGATAAGTTCGTTACCACTGAATGTGGCAGAAGTACAACTAAAACTGATATGTTTATCGGTAAGCGGCAGCCATTTCCCATTAGCCAATTTGCCATCAATGTTTATGTAGTTGTGCTGCCCTTTTTTTAAACTGTCTGTATATAGATGAAAATAAATGCTATCCACTTTTTGAGCGGAAACATGTGAGCTGATTATGATCAACAAAAAAAGTAAAGATTTATTCATATCCTGTATTAATAAAAATTCAGGCCAGAAGCCTCAGGCCTTGTTATTTTTTAATTTTCCTTAACTAAAATACTTTTTTTAGCATTTATAAAAATGAGTAACAGGGAAACCACAAAGAAAAAAGCTGCTATCATCACTATATTCAACAATACTTTTTCCCATCCCAGTTCAATAAAGTTCAAAAAATAGTAAGAGAACCAGTTTGTCATCCACCCCCTGGTGAGTGCCATTACAAGGTAACCCAAAGGGAACAAGAGCCATATAAAAGACTTTTGCCAGTTCATATTGGTTTTTGGTGTAAAAAGCAACCAGGTAAGTAAATAAAGCAGGGGGATAACATCATGCAATATCCTGTCTGCCAGTAGTTGTAATCCCTGTGGATCCCATATCCTGCGTAATGCAATGGAATAAACGAGACCTACAATAAGAATGTACACGGCTATTGCTGTTTGTGTTGTAACCTTACTAAAGAAATATCCCCAATTTGAATTTGGTAAGAATAAACGAACGGTGATACTTGCTGCTACAAGCAGGTTGGTCAATATGGTGAAATAGCTAAAAAAATTGAGGATGG
The DNA here is from genome assembly GCA_020636575.1 of Chitinophagales bacterium. Classification (GTDB taxonomy): domain Bacteria; phylum Bacteroidota; class Bacteroidia; order Chitinophagales; family Chitinophagaceae; genus JJ008. Next base: position 476,716 of record JACJXP010000002.1, on the reverse strand, counting down.
CTGTGCTTTTAGAAATGCCGTTTGAGGAAGCATTGTTTAATAGCAGGAACATTTGTAGAGCAAGTCCAAACCACCCTATTGCACCTGTTAGAAACAGAAAAATAAACTTTGTTGTTTGTGATCTGTTTCTCATTTTGGGAAACAGGATTAGTATGTTAACTATTGTTTTTTAAGCTCCAGAAGTATCGTCTTTTCTTTGGCAGGCTTGTCACACAATGCTTTTCCGGAAGTATTGTCACTCACAATAAAAATATTTCCCTTTTCATCAAGAGTGATACCTTCCAGGTTCATACTATAATCCTGGTCCTTATACTCGTTTGATATTTCTGAGAATCGGGTAACAGGAATATTTCTGCGGGTATCTTCTTTAAGCTGACCATTTGCATCAATATCAATAGCTTCCAGGTATTGGCGGCGTAGTTTCCCTTTTGAAAAGGATTTAAGGCAAAGCAACTGGTTATTTACAGGATCATAACATATGTCAGAAAAACGCCATTGAGGATTGTCAAGCGGTATCTCAATTTTGGATTCGTATATGAGGTTTAAATTTTGATCTGTACCGGAATGGTTAATGGCAAAAGTATATAACTCTGTTTGGGTTCTTTCTTCGTTTCTCTCTCTTAACAGGTAAAACTTTTGATTTTTGTCGTTAGCTGCTATGCCTTCCATGCCATCGCCATGCTTTGATTTTGGTGGAAGAGGAATAGAGGTTTCTATAGCTTTAATATTCCCGTTAGTTGCGTCCAATTCATATAATGCTGCCACATCTTCTGTTACCAGGTAGAGTTTGTTACGATACGAGGTCATTCCTTCCATTTCAAAATCCTGGGGCACCTGGAATGAGATCTCTTTTATCAGGTTACCTGAAACGGGGTCTGTTTCAAATACTACCGGGCATCTTTCTGATGCGAGGTAAAGCTTCCCGTTCATATAGTTCATACCAGAGATACATACCTGGTCGTTAAGCCGGGCCGGAAGTGGTATATTTTCAATGGTGTATTGTGCAAACTGCGGAGGTTGTGCTGTTGAACTGAGCATAACCAGGATCGCAAATGGCAAAAGCATTTTCCGCATAGTAACTATTAATTTAACAAATGAGTTTTAACCCCTAAGATAAAGTAAATCATTCTTCAGGGCAAATGACGTATAAGATGCGGATACGGTTGTTTCAGCATTAATTTTTGTTACTTTCTTATGGCATAAATGTATTCATCCTCATATTCTCCAAATTTGAAAATGGTTTTTTCCATTTTAGCTTCCAGCTTAAAGCCTGCTTTTTCCAAAGCCTTTTGAGAGGCAATATTTGATCCAAACGGCCGGGCATATACCCTGTTGATGTTCCATGTATTGAAAGCATATTCCACCATTTGTTCTATAGCCTTTGTGATAATCCCATTTCCCCAATAAGGTTCTGCGAGCCAATAACCCAGCTCTGCATTTTTACACATGATATCATATTGGGGAAAAATACCAATGGCGCCACAGGCTTTATTATTGATCGTAATTGCAAACACCTGTACAGGTTCCTGCCTGCTATTTGTTTCGATGAACCTGATCCCATCCTCTGCAGTATAAGGATGGGGAAATACATTCATCAGGTTCTTTGCGATCTTATAATTATTGGCATATTCCACCAGGCTATCCAGGTCATCAACTTCCCATTTTCGAAGAATAAATTCCATTATGCCTAAAAACTTTTTTTGCCTTCCTTTTTAGCAGCCGGTGCATTCTTTACATATTTCTCCAACCATTGAAACTGTTCATTCAGCATATGTAAAATATTTTCCTTGCCTTGGTATCCATGACTTTCGTAGGGAAGACTGATATATTTGACAGTGCCACCATGTCCTTTTATGGCGCTGAACATTCTTTCACTTTGTATGGGATAAGTACCGGTATTATTATCCATATCACCATGTACCAACAATAAAGGTGTTTTTATTTTGTCAGCGTAGGTAAAAGGACTCATCTCGGTATAAAGCTGCTGTGCCTGCCAGTAGGTTCTGTCCTCATTTTGAAATCCAAATGGAGTCAATGACCGGTTGTATGCACCGCTTCTGGCAATACCAGCTTTAAAAAGATTAGTATGTGCCAACAGGTTAGCTGTCATAAAAGCGCCATAACTGTGTCCTCCTACAGCTACCCGGTTTCTGTCACCCACACCCAATGAATCTAAAACATTGATTGCTGCTTCGGCATTTAATGTAAGTTGTTCCACAAAGTCATCATTTGGTTTTTTATCACTGGCGGTTGCCACTATTGGCATTTCAGCATTATTCAGAACAGCATAGCCTTGTGTGACATAGAATATAGGAGAGCCCCAATTGATCAGAGTGAAACGGTGTTCACTTCCTCTTACCTGTGCAGCATCTGCTGCAGAGTTAAACTCACGGGGATAAGCCCAGATAAATACCGGTAGTTTTCCATCCCTGTCTTTGTTATAACCTTTGGGCAGATAGAGATCACCGGTCAGGTCAACACCATCAGCTCTTTTATATTTAATTTTTTCTTTTGATACTCCTTCCAGTTGCGGGTAAGGGTTGCTGAAATCTGTTAATTTTCTGTCTGCAATACGAAGTCTAAAATTTTTGAGCCAGTAATTCGGTACTTCATTCTCACTTTCTTTCCGGGTGATCACACTTAATTTTACAGGGTCAAGCACTTTAACGATCATTTCATACCATCCTTCATTACAGCGCCATATTGTTTCCGTTTGTTTTGTATGTACATTATAAGAAGTTAGAAAAGGAAGATCGCCTTTGGGCGAACTGCCGGTTGTGTTGTTGAAAAGTATCTTACTGTTGTTGTCAGTGATCACCAATACATTTTTACCGTATTTATTAGGAGCTGTTACCGGGCTTCCGGGACTTCCATAAGCATCCGTAGTGTTTCTTGTTATTAGTGCTTCCAGGTCTTCGGTTACCGAATTAAAACGGTCTAACTGCATGAGTTGTTTACTTCTGAGCCCTTCGGATACAATAGCCAGTTGTTCATTTCCCCAGGTGGTACCAAAATACCTCATCTTTGTTTTGAATAACAACTTAGGCTGTGCTGTGAATGGGGCCGATTGTGCATAGATAGCATCGTGATATTCAACTTCTTTTTTGATCAAACCGCTATCAAGAGGCATACACCATGTTATTGTAGCAGGTTCATCATCTCTCCAGTCAAAACTCCTGGCTACATTTTGAACATTGTCATACCCGCCTGGACTTGTTTCAGAACTTGGCAGCGTTGCTAATTCCTTTACCAGTTTTCCATTTAGATCAGTTATCATCATAACAGAGGGAAATCCGAATGCAGGAACTGTGTAAGAAAAAGGTTTTTTGATCTTTCCGATAAGAAGAAATTTTTTGTCGGGGGAAACACTGAGACTTTTATAAATAGCGGGCTGCCCGATCTTGGTTTCCACCCCATTGGTATTTTTTACAAGTTGCGAAGTGGCAAAGAATTCAAAAAGCTGTTCATCAAAAGGTGTCTTGATAAGATCCTGGTAAGTGGGCCGGGGAGATGCTTTGCCATAGTTTTCCTGAACAGCCGGACCCTTAGGCATCAATGGTTTGGTGGGTGCTGTAGTTACCGGTTTGGTAGCTATAAAATAAAGTAGTGTATTATTATCAAACCAGGTCAGCGATTGCATCACGGCATTTACAGCTGACTTGTTCACTTTGGCTGCTTTTTGAGTTGCCACATCCACCACATAAATATCCACCCGGTTATTAGTGGTATGTGTTAATGCAATTTTTTTATCGTCGGGGCTCCAACTGATACTACCGGCAAACAAGGGAGAAGGCAGACCTGTTATTTTCATTTCTTTTCCGGTGCCAATATTCTTGAGCCAGATATCATTCATGAAACTCTGGCGGCTACGGGAATAATTAGCCGGGTTGATACGGAGCCCTGCTATCCGCAATTCTGGCTGTGCCAGTTCTTCAACTGAGGGATAGCTGCTTCTTTGCATCATCAGCATCCAGTCTCCTTTATCATTTACTGAAACAAGGGGTGATGATTCTGCCAAAAGCATATCAGTAATATCTTTTGGAGGCAAAGTATAGCCTGTATTGTCCTGAGAGTGGATCGTTAGGGAGAAAGCAATTACTATTACAAATGCAATGAATTTTTTGAAAAGCATGGTTGCGTTTTTAGAATTTCAAATTAATGAAGAATCAGTATTCAGCTACAATTAAGCGGTAAAATATTTATCACATTAAACAGTATTGCAATATCAAAAAATCTTTTCCATTACAATAAACTCAAGGGGCTTGTTGGGGATACCAAAACGTCCTTCGGGAAAGGGTTGTGTTTCGCCGGTGGGGTGGTAGCCTAGTCTTTTATACCAACCTATCAATTCAGTTCTCCCGGAAATTACCCGCATATACATTCTTGTACATTTTCTTTGTTTTGCTATTGTTTCAGCTGCCTGCATCAACTGCCTGCCAATACCCCTGGCCTGCAGATCCGGGTTTACGCTAAGCATCCCGAAATACATTCCGTCGAATCTTAGTTGTAAGAAAACGCAGCCTTCGATTTTATTACTGTCATTGCAATATTTCAAGATCAAATTGCCTGGGGCAGTCAAAAGGTTGTCGAGATCCTCTTCATCTGTTCGGATATCTCCTTTTATAAAATCTGCTTCCGTTGTCCAGCCTTTGCGGGAAGCTTCGCCCCGGTAAGCAGCGTTGATGATCTTTAACAGACCGGGTATATCATTTTTATCGGCAGGACGAATGTGCATTCTGCAACAATACTATAAAGCAGCTGATTTATTGTTTTTTGGCAGTTAAAACCAAAGCACTTGCATCTAATGCGAGATTATCATCGGGGAATTTTTGATGAACTTGATCAAATACCTCAGCCTTTATTTTGGCGATCATTTGGTCATCGGCCTGGCTTAATGCCGCAACAATAGGAGCGCCAACCTCGGTCATAAAATTCCAATAGTTTTCAGCTGTGCCGGCATTCATAGTCAAGGAAACTTCTTTTTCATTGTAGTCCCTGAACTCTGACTTATTGATGATCTCTTTCATTCTGCCCGGTTTGGCACAGCGGAACATCCCCGGAGTATCTGGTGGAGGAGGCGTGATATTCATATTTCTCATGATGGTTCCCATAGTGGCGGTTACCCAGAAATTTTTTTCCGGAATATTCCATACTGTTGCGGCAAAACGGCCTTCCGGCTTTAGAACTCTATAGATCTCATTAGCGGCCATTTGCATATCCGGAAAGAACATAAAGCCAAAGCGGCAGCTAACAGCGTCAAAACTATTATCATCAAAAGGGAGTTCGCAGGCATCGCAAACCATAAATTCAACATTCAGAATATTATTTCCTTCTGCTTTTTCTTTTGCCACATCCAGCATGTGGTCGGCAATATCTGTAATGAGTACCTTGCCACCGTTTAATTTTTTAGCAATGGAAAGACCTGGTTCACCTGTGCCTCCCGCTATATCAAGAATTTGTTGATTACCTCCCGGTTGCAGATAGTTGAGTATCTCTTCTCCCAGTTCTTTCATGAATCCCATTGTCAAATGATCCCATTTTTTCCAACCTGCAGAAAAAATGTTCCAGGATTCTTTTTGTTGATCACGGATCAGCTCTAATTGCTTTTCCATTTTCGATTTTTAGAGTAAGTAAATTATAACAAGACCGGGATTTAGTTTGAGCTATTTATTCTTTTATTTCAAATTGCTTCAACATTCTTTTACTAAGTGAATTAGGTACTTCGGCGATAAAAGCATATTTACCCGGTTTAAAGGCAACGGTAAAGTAACCGATAGCGCCAGCCGGCAGGTCATTCATGCCACCGAGGAATGTGACTCCCTTTGGGGCCGGGGTTTTTAAACCTTCAGGTTCTGCCCAGTTCATCCATTTTTCCAGTTCATCAATATCGCTGCTGTCGCTCAGTTGCACAAGGTGAATATCATGGCCAACAAAGTTTTCATGTACTTTTTGATCTTCAAAATATGTAGCTATCGTTTTTACTCCCTCTTGTATCGTATCAGGGATGCTAATCCCTTTCTCTGCTGAAATGCTTATCTGAAAATCAGACTTAGGTAAGGGATTTCCGGAAGAAGTTTCGGTAACCACCACAGCTTTAACCATACCCATTACTGAATGAAATACACCGTTTGATGCTTTCACATAGCATTCTGCTACATAATAACCTGGGTCCAGGTTTAATGTTGTGAGGGATGTCATGCCGGGCGATACCAGCCCGCTGCCTCCCATGAATACTACTTTGCTGAACCACTCTGGTAACTTACCGAAAGCGGCCATGGCAGAATCCATTTTTGAAGCATTGATATAATTCATGCCTTCCTGGAATACCGGAAGCACCTCTTTTTCACCATCAGCGATCGTTTTTCCTTCAGGATATTTTTCTAACACAAAAAAATGCGTTTCTCCTGAATTGTTAGCATAGTAAAATGTATTCCAGCCGGAAGGAATAGAATCTGGCATTTGAAAATCCATCGCCTGGGTGGTGATCCGGATGCTGTTTGCGGGGATCTCAATTTCCATGGATGATTTATCTGTGGTGTTACAGGCTGCCAGTAAAGACAAGGATATGAAAAATAATAATCTGTTCCGTTGGAATAAAAAGTTGAACATTACTTAAATATTTATCTGATTAACCAATACGAAATGGTACAAAGAATATAGGAAGTATTGAATACATCCTGTGGGGTTAAGATATGAAAAAAATATTACAGGCGGGAAGACTGTGACTATAGTATACTATTTATTACTTGAGTCGGATCGGGAAATAGCCAGGTATAAAAAAACTCCCGGCTAAGATGTTGCCGGGAGCCATTACCTATTTCTTTTTATTCGGCTGGGAACCTTCTGTGCTTTGAATCAATCAGTACAATCTTTCCGTTCTCAATCTTTGCATCATCCATATAATAAAGAGAATCTGTTTTGCCATCTTTATCAGTAGTGATCTCTTTGTACCACATACTCACCCATTCATCTTTTTTATCCTTAGAGATCACTGACTCATAATCATCCATAACAATCTTCACGGATGAAAGGTTGGGGCGATATTCATTAAAGAAATCACGGAGTTCTGCCTTTGACATTTTTTTGTCCATGGCATCTGCCGTCCACCTTACGCTGTCGGCAAAAGCCGTAAGGCATTCGTCAACATTTCCTTCTTCCCAGGCTTTTAAAGAATTGAGTACGATAGCTACATTTTTCATATCGCCTATATCCCAGTTATCAGGAGGGTGGTTACTTGGGGTATAGGCATAATTGATCTGTTCTGTGCTGGTTGCATCTTTTTCAGATGCGGTGCCGTCTGCCTCTTTTTTATCATTACAGGCAATAAATAAAATGGCGGTACCGAAAATTAGAAATACTTTTTTCATGATTGATTGTTTGGTTTATAATCTAATAATAGCGGACTGAAATGAAGTGACGGTGATGTTTTTAAAGGGGAATTGAAGATAGCAATTCCTGAGTTATTTCCTTTCTGAATCTAACCGGGTTCGAAACATTTTAAATGCTATGTATACAATTCCTTAAAACCACCCAAAACCTATACCTTTGCCGCCTTGAAAATCTGAGGTTTCTGTACATGAAGAACATCCGTAATTTCTGTATAATCGCACATATTGACCACGGTAAAAGCACCCTGGCAGACAGGCTGTTGCAGGCAACCAATACCATTACCGAAAGGGAGATGAAGGACCAGGTATTGGATGATATGGACCTGGAAAGAGAAAAGGGTATCACCATTAAGAGCCATGCTATCCAGATCAATTACAAACATACGGATGGGCAGGATTATACGCTGAACCTGATCGATACTCCCGGTCATGTGGATTTTAGTTATGAAGTGAGCAGAGCCCTGGCCGCCTGCGAAGGTGCATTGCTTTTAGTGGATGCAACGCAGGGTATCCAGGCGCAGACAATCAGCAACTTATACCTCGCAATTGATAATGACCTTGAGATCATTCCGGTGATCAATAAGATAGATATGGACGGGGCAATGATCGATGAAGTAAAGGATCAGATCATTGACCTGATAGGCTGTAAACCGGAAGAAATTCTTTTGGCCAGCGGCCGTACAGGTTTAGGGGTTGAGGAAATTTTGAAGGCAATTGTTGAAAAAATCCCAGCTCCGGAAGGTAATCCTGATGCACCATTGCAAGCCCTGATATTTGACAGTGTTTTCAATTCATTCCGTGGTATCATCGTGTATTACAGGATATTGAACGGCTCAATTAAAAAAGGAGATAAGGTAAAATTTGTTTCCACCGGGCAGGAATATGAAGCGGACGAGATAGGGATTTTGAAACTGAAAATGACCGAGAAAAAAGAAGTAATGTGTGGCGATGTGGGTTATATCATTACAGGTATCAAAATAGCCAAGGAAGTAAAAGTGGGTGACACCATTACATTGGCCAGTAACCCCAAGCCTGAAATGATCAAAGGTTTTGAGGAAGTAAAACCAATGGTATTTGCCGGTATTTACCCGGTAAGTACGGATGAGTTTGAGGAACTGCGGGATTGTATGGACAAACTACAGTTGAATGATGCTTCCCTGACCTATGAACTAGAAACCTCACAGGCCTTAGGTTTTGGATTCCGTTGCGGCTTTTTAGGTATGCTTCACATGGAGATCATCCAGGAAAGACTGGAAAGGGAATTTGATCAGACAGTGATCACTACGGTGCCCAACGTAAGCTTTATTGCTTACACCACAAAAGGCGAAAAGATCGTCATTAATAATCCCACTGAATTTCCTGACCCGGTTAAAACGGAGAGGATCGAGGAACCTTTTATTAAAGCGCAGATCATCACCAAACCGGAATACATTGGTAATATCATGACCCTTTGCCTGGGTAAGCGGGGCATACTCACCAATCAGAGTTACCTGACACAAACAAGGGTGGAACTGATATTTGAAATGCCATTGACTGAGATCGTTTTTGATTTTTATGATAAACTGAAATCACAGACCCGTGGTTATGCTTCATTTGATTATCACCCGATCGGTTACAGGGATAGTGATATTGTGAAGATGGATATCCTGCTAAACGGAGATAAAGTAGATGCTCTTTCAGCTTTGATCCATCGAAGCAGGGCACAAGACTTCGGCCGTAAGCTTTGTGAGAAGTTAAAAGAACTATTGCCCCGTCAGCAATTCCAGATCGCTATACAGGCAGCTGTTGGCGCCAAGATCCTAGCAAGGGAAACAATATCTGCCATGCGGAAAGATGTGACTGCAAAATGTTATGGTGGTGACATAAGCCGGAAACGGAAACTTTTGGAAAAACAGAAAGAAGGTAAGAAACGTATGAGGCAGATAGGTAATGTGGAAGTTCCGCAGGAAGCTTTTCTGGCAGTTTTAAAATTAGACGACTAAATTTTCCAATCAACAATCTCATTCTCCCATTCACTACGATATGGAGTGCTTACTTTGATATAGTTGTCAGTATATCCTTCCATCATCCCATTCTTATTATTATGCTCAAATAATACTTTACGGGTTTCACCAGTATGCTGTTGTGTAAAGTATTGCAATTTCATATAGGAAAGATTGCGAAGTGTTTTATTTCTTTCATGCCGGATATTCATCGGCACCACAGGACCAAGTGTAAGAGCATGGGTATTGTCCCTTTCCGAATAAGTAAACACATGCAGGTAGGATACATCAAGTGAATGCAGAAAATCAAAGGACTCTTTAAATTCCTCTTCTGTTTCTCCCGGAAAACCTACGATCACATCCACACCAATGGCACAATGCGGCATTAATGTTTTGATCAATTTTACCCTGTCTGCATATAACTCTCTTTTGTAGCGGCGACGCATCATTCCTAATATCTTGTTGCTACCACTTTGCAAAGGGATATGAAAATGAGGCATGAATTTATCGCTGTTAGCGACAAACTCAATTATTTCATCCGTTAAAAGATTGGGCTCAATAGACGAAATGCGATAACGCTGAATATCTTTCACATTTTCCAACTCTTGAATCAGTGAAAAGAAGTTTTCTTTTTCAGGGCTTTTAATATCACCGCTTCGGTGGGTAGGGGGGCGGAAATCGCCCAGGTTCACCCCGGTCAGTACGATCTCTTTTACACCCTTAGCTCCCAGGTCCTCAGCATTTTTTACAACATTGTCTATTGTATCGCTACGGCTCTTGCCCCTTGCCATTGGGATGGTACAGAAAGAACAGGTATAATCACAACCATCCTGCACTTTCAGGAAAGTTCTTGTTCTGTCGTTTACCGACCATGAAGAATGAAAACCGGATACTTCCTCAATATCACAACTGCAGATCTTTGCAGAATCGCCTTTGGTCAGTTCCTGTATATGTGTGGCGATATTGAATTTTTCGGCAGCACCTAACACCAGGTTTACGCCGGGTATATCAGCTATTTCTTTTGGTTTTAGCTGCGCATAGCACCCCGTGATCACCACCATGCTTTCAGGCGCTTTGCGGCGGATTCGGCGTACGATCTGTCGGCACTCTTTATCTGCATTATCGGTAACCGAACAGGTATTGATCACATACACATCTGCCAGGTCGTCAAACTCTTTTTTTTCAAATCCCTCATTTTCTAAAAGTCGTGAAATGGAAGAGGTTTCTGAGAAATTGAGTTTGCAGCCCAATGTATGAAATGCCACTGTTTTTACCGCTGCCATAGAACCGGCAAAGGTACAGCAATAAGTGGAGAGGCTGAAATGCTGCCTTCTTAACAATTTGACTTGGTTACTTTTCAGTTTTCTCTATTTTTAAGCAAATCTTGTGTCGTGAATAAGAAATGGTATCCATACATCCTGATCGGGCTGTTGCTGGCGGTATTGATCATTGTGAAGATCGTTAAGAAAGAACCGCTTTTTAATAATCCTTCAACAACGACCACTACAAAAGACCCGGCTTCTGTTAACCGGGACAGGGGATTTGACCGGAGAATTTCTTACCTGAAATACAGTGAACATGCCAAATGCCGGATGAAATGCAGAAAAATTACACAGGTAGAAGTGGAGCAGATCATGAAAGAAGGAAAGATAAACTATAATAAAAGTGATCTTCAAAATGCCCGTTGTCCAAGGTATGCGGTAGAAGGAATTACCCGGGATGACCAGCGGGTAAGAATTGTATATGCACAATGCAATGAATCCACAACGGTGGTAACGGTGATCGACCTGGAAACGGATTATGAATGTCATTGTCCCGGAGACGATGATAAATATGACAACAAAAGATAGATTTTGTGTTATTGAAAATCCTGAAGCACATTTATAGCATTTATGCGCTGATCGTTTTTGTAGCGATCATGCTGCTGATCTTTCCGTTTGCATTTATTGCCAGTTTTTTTGGACGCATCAAAGGAGGAAACATGGTGATGCGTTTATGTATGCTTTGGGCCGACCTGTGGTTCCCGCTCATTTTTATCTGGCATAGTAAAAAATACGAAGTACCGCATGACAAAAGCAAGGCTTACATTTTTGTCACCAATCATATATCCTATATTGATGCAGCTATTATTCCAAAGGCATACCGGCAGCCCATCAGGCCATTGGGTAAGATAGAAACAAGCAAAGTACCTGTCTTTGGGTTCATTTATAAAAATGCAATTGTTACGGTTGATCGTTCCAGTGCAGAGCATAGGGCAAATAGTGTGAGAGTTTTAAAGTCATTGATAAAAAAAGGAATTTCTGTACTGGTTTTTCCAGAGGGAACTTTCAATATGACCACAAAGCCCTTAAAAGAATTTTATGACGGCGCCTTTCGGGTAGCAATCGAAACACAAACGCCGATAAAACCGGTGCTATTTCTGGATGCCTACAAAAGAATGCCCTATGAAAGTCTCTTTCTGATGACACCCGGACAAAGCCGTATTGTTTACCTCGATGAGATACCCGTTAGTGGTTATAGTCTTAATGATATTTCAATGCTTAAGGAAAAAGTTTACAACATTATGGAAGAAAAGCTGGTGGAATATGACGCTGCCTGGCGCAAAGGATCCATTTAGCCCCGTCTTGTTAGATTTGCTTTCAGATGCCAGCAGAATCCGATGATATAAGTGTGAAAAAAGAAAGGGGAGGTCAGCCGCTATATGCCGAAGTGATCATCCCTTCTGCATTACCCAAGAACTATACATGGTCTGTTCCTGCCCGTTTGCAGGAACAAATACAGCCTGGTTGCAGGGTAGAAGTGAATCTTGGTAAAACAAAAAAGTATGCGGGTATTGTAAAACGATTACATACAGATAAACCTGAGTTTTTCGAAACAAAAGATGTGTTGAATCTGCTGGATACAGAACCAGTGGTTTTAGAGGAACAACTCAATTTATGGGAGTGGCTGGCTTCCTATTATATGTGCAGTGAGGGTGAGGTAATGGCGGCAGCTTTGCCGGCGCATTTCAAACTATCAAGTGAAACCATATTGGTATATAATGAAGAGTATGGCGATGATTTTTCTGCATTAGATCATGACGAATACCTTGTGGCGGAGGCTTTGTTGATGAAAAAAGAATTGAACCTGTCTGAGGTGCAGCAGGTATTGGATTCATCACATGTATATCCTGTCATCAACAGGCTGATCAATAAAAAAGTCTGTTTTGTATGGGAAGCATTGAAGCAAACCTATGCACCGAGAAAAGAAAGTTTTGTATTGCTGAATCCCGGGTATAACAATGAAGAAAAATTATCAGAGTTATTAAATAACTGGACAAGGGCCCCGAAGCAAATGGAACTATTATTGAGTTACCTGCACTTGTTGAAAACGGAAGGGGAAGTTACCCGTCCCTCGTTGCTGAAAAAATCCGGCGCTTCTGATGCCCAGTTAAAAGGATTGGTGGACAAGAATATTCTCCGGGTAGAGAAAAGAGTAGTGGATCGCATTAAACTGCTTCCGAAAAATGTAAGTATTGACTTTGAATTGACAGAGCCTCAGCAAAAAGCAATGCTGCAGGTTAAAAAAGCATTTGAAGAAAAAGCTGTGTGTTTATTACATGGGGTTACCTCCAGTGGTAAAACGAATATTTATATCCGCCTGATCGAAGAATATATTAAAGCAGGGAAACAGGTGTTGTATATGTTGCCAGAGATTGCCCTTACTTCACAGGTGATCCGTAGGTTGCAAAAACATTTTGGCGGATATATCGGTGTCTATCATTCTAAATTCTCACATAATGAAAGAGTGGAGATATGGAATAAGGTGAAGGACGGTGAATTGAGAGTTGTGTTGGGTGCCCGGTCATCTGTTTTTCTTCCTTTCCGTGATTTGGGCCTGGTTGTTTGTGATGAAGAACATGATACTTCTTTCAAACAGCATGAACCGGCGCCAAGATACAACGGCCGGGATGCCGCTATTTATTTAGCTACGCTTTACAAAGCAAAAACCTTGCTTGGCAGTGGTACTCCATCTGTTGAAAGTTATTACAATGCCGTAACAGGTAAATATGGCTTTGCAGAATTGTTGCAACGTTACGGCGACCTGAAATTACCTCCCATAGAATTTGTTGACACCCGAAAGATCATTCAGAAAGACAAGTCAAAGATCATTTTATCCCCTGTATTGATCGACGAAGTAAACAGGGTTATTGCAAAAGGAAAGCAGGTTATTTTATTTCAAAATCGGAGAGGTTATGCTCCTTACCAGGTTTGCAGTGTTTGTGGATGGATTCCGCAATGCAAATATTGTGATGTGTCGCTAACATTTCACAAGCTCAGTAATAAGCTGGTTTGTCATTACTGTGGAACAACTTATCCGCCTGTTCATACTTGTGCTGCATGTGGCAGTGACAAATTTGTACAAAGAAATTTCGGTACTGAGAAAATTGAAGAACAATTACAGGAGACGTTTCCTGATGCTAAAGTTGCCCGGATGGATATTGATACCGTAAGGGGCAAAAATGCACATGATGTATTGATACAGCAGTTCGAGCAACAGAAGATCGACATATTGGTGGGTACACAAATGGTGGTGAAAGGGCTTGATTTTGATAATGTAGACCTGGTTGGCATTTTAGATGCGGATGGGCTTTTGCATTTTGCTGATTTCAGGGTGAACGAAAGGGCATTCCAGTTAATGGAACAAGTAAGCGGCAGGGCAGGCAGAAAAGAAGAAACCGGGAAAGTGCTGGTGCAAACCTCGCAACCGCAGCACCCCTTGCTACAGATAGTGCAGCAGCATGATTATAAAACTATGTTTGCCGAAGAGCTTAAAAAAAGAAAAGAATTTTTCTATCCTCCGTTTTCTAGGATCATACATCTTACATTTAAGCATAAGTTCAAAGAGATAGTGGAGAGGGCTGCATACCATTACACCGAGGCATTAAAAAATAAGTATGGCAATTATATTGTAGGTCCGGCTGAACCTGTGATCGGACGAATACGCAACCAATATTTAATGGAGTTATTGCTGAAACTTCCCCGTGATGGAAAAACAATAAACCAGTGTAAAAAAGATTTGTTGGAACAGATCGCCATTCTGCACCAGGAAAAAAGTTTTAGAAGTGTAACCATTGTTGCGGATGTGGATGCGGTATGATTATTTTTATCGTCCGGATTTTAAATAATACTTCAAAAAATTAATGGAGGATAATCCCACTGAATAATTTTAAATAGCTTAAATCCTGACCAGCCTAGTCGAAAAGGAAAGAAATGCGCATACAAAAACTTGCCTCTGTTTAAGTCGATATGAAAATTTTGCCAAATATTGTTTATACTGATCATTAGTTGCAGATTAGAGTCTCGAAGTTCAACTTTCTTTAATTCAATCTTCGATTTACCGTAAGGCCAAACAACCAGCATTTTATTGTCTTGCTCAATCATCAAATTTGTAGGGTCAAACATTCTTACTTTTAACTGTACGTTTTTTGCAATTAATTTTCCTTGAATCGAAATTGTTACAGAATCGTTCTTGAAGTCATTTCCAAAGTAAAGACCAAATTGAATTTTAGTTTCTTGGCCAAAAAAACTAAATGGAATGAGTAGTAGAGCAAAGGGAAAGGCTTTCATTGCTATTAAGTAATGTATGTCATTATGAGAATAATGGGTAAAGGACGTAAACTTCTATTTCGAATTTACTTTAATAATAAATACAGCTTTGAAAAAGAATTTGCCAAACTGAATTTAGCTTCTATATTTGTATCTGAATGAATAAGCAAATTAATCAATACTGGTGGTGGCATACAACTCTTTCGGGGCTGTAGAAACATTACTTTGTTTTGATCAAACATATTAAGCCCCGGCAGTGTCCGGGGCTGATTTTTTTAAAGAATGAAGAAAATTAAAATCAATACTACCTGTAAGTCCATGCTGGCCGATGTGTTTACCCCGGTGGGTATTTACCTGCGGCTGCGTGACAGGTTCAGGGATACGATCCTGCTGGAGAGTACAGATCATCATTCCCAGGAGGATAGTTATTCATTTATCTGTATTAATGCCATTGGCGGTATGGAAATAAGGACGCCTGAAATACTGGAGTTCAAGCTGCCCGGTCGTAATCCCGAAAAGACAGAACTAAAAAATAAGGCAGATGTTCCGGCTTTACTTTTTGAATTCATGCAAAAGTTTGAGATAGAAAATGCCGGAACAAAAGAGGCGGGTTATGCGCAGGGCTTGTTCGGATACACTTCTTATGATGCTGTTCAGTTTTTTGAATCAGTTGAATTGTCTGAAAACAATTCAGAAACATCTATCCCATTGATGCGTTACCGGCTTTATCAATATGTTATTGCCATCAATCATTTCCGGGATGAGTTATTGTTGTGTGAGAACAGGATCGATGGAATGGAAAGTGAGATACAGGTGGTGGAATCACTGATCCAAAGCAAAGATGTTCCGGTTTATCCCTTTAATGCAAAAGAAGCCGAAAGCTCAAATATGACTGATGAAGCTTATATGGAAATGGTGAAAAAGGGTATTGCATCCTGTCACCGGGGAGATGTATTCCAGATCGTTTTAAGTCGCCGCTTCCAGCAAAGATTTATAGGGGATGAGTTCAATGTATATAGAGCTTTACGACATATAAACCCATCACCGTATCTTTTTTATTTTGATTATGGTGATTATAAGCTGATGGGTTCTTCACCTGAATCACAATTAGTCATCAAAGACGGCAAAGCGATTGTGCATCCGATAGCAGGCACTTTTAAAAGAACTGGTGATGAAGAGGCTGACAAACTCGCTACAGAAAGATTACTGAAAGATGCCAAAGAGAATGCAGAACATGTGATGCTGGTTGATCTTGCCCGGAATGACCTTAGCCGTGTTTGCGATGATGTGGAAGTGGCTCATTACAGGCAGGTGCAATATTTTTCACATGTGATCCACCTGGTAAGTGAGGTAACTGGCAAAGTGAGACCGGACAGTAATCCTTTTATGTTGCTGGCAAAAACATTCCCGGCCGGCACATTAAGCGGAGCTCCAAAATTCAGGGCCATGGAATTGATAAATGAACTGGAGCCTACCCCCAGAAGTTATTATGGAGGCGCCATTGGTTTTATGGGCTTTGATGGTTCCTGTAATCATGCTATTATGATCAGAACTTTCTTAAGTCAGCAAAATACCTTGATCTGCCAGGCTGGAGCTGGAGTGGTTGCAGCAAGTAAACCGGAGAATGAATTACAGGAAGTGAATAATAAACTGGGAGCTTTAAAAAAGGCGATAGAACTGGCGACCTCCCTAAACCTGCCTGCCGGCCAGGCAGGTCCCTCCGAAGGAGGGACTTTTAAGAGATAAAACTTATTTAGTTAAATGTCCAATAGGAAAAAAGAATATACTTCTAATGAGAATCAAAATCCTCCCCTTCGGGGAGGATTGGAGGGGCCAAGGATATTGGTGTTTGATAATTATGACTCTTTTACTTACAACCTGGTTCACCTGGTGGAGAAGATATTGCATACAAAAGTAGACGTATTCCGTAATGATGAGATATCCTTGGAAAAAGTAGAGGAATATGACAAGATCATTTTATCACCCGGTCCAGGCATACCTGAAGAAGCAGGTTTGTTATTGCCTTTGATAAAAAAATATGCTGCCAGTAAACCTATATTAGGAGTTTGTTTGGGACACCAGGCGATAGGGGAAGCATTTGGAGGGAAGTTGATCAATCTTTCAACGGTATATCACGGAGTAGCGACAGAGATCAAAGTTGGAAATAATAAGGCAATCAAAAAAAGCAGGTTGTTTGAAGGTTTACCGGACCGCATCGAAGTAGGACGATATCATTCATGGATCGTTAGTGATGATGATTTTCCGGAAGAATTGGAAGTAACAGCCCGGGATGAGAATGGTTATATCATGGCATTGCAGCATAAGGAGTATGATGTGCAGGGAGTACAATTCCATCCTGAAAGTGTGTTGACCCCGGATGGCGAAAAGATTTTAAGAAACTGGTTGGAGACCAATTGAAGTAAATGAAAAAGATATTACAATATCTGTTTGAACATAAAACCTTGTCAAGAGATGCTGCAAAAGATGTGCTGGTAAATATTGGCAAAGGGATTTATAATGAACATGAGGTTACCGCTTTTATGACTGTTTTCCTGATGCGCAGCATCACCATTGAAGAATTACAGGGTTTCAGGGATGCATTGCTTGAATTATGTGTAAAAGTTGACCTGTGTGGGTATGAAACAGTGGATATCGTTGGTACCGGCGGTGATGGGAAGAATACATTCAATATTTCTACACTGGCTTGTTTTATTGTTGCCGGCACAGGACAAAAAGTAGCCAAGCATGGTAATTACGGAGCCTCTTCAATAAGTGGTGCTTCAAATGTAATGGAGCAGCTGGGGTATAAGTTTGGTAATGATAGCAATAAGCTAAAAAAGGAAATTGGGGAAGCTAATATTTGTTTCCTGCATGCACCATTATTTCACCCGGCGCTAAAAACAGTTGGCCCTATCCGAAAAAATCTTGCGATGCGGACCTTCTTTAATATGCTGGGGCCTATGGCAAATCCCGCTGATCCGGCATATCAATTGGTAGGAGTGTATAACCTGGAGATGGCAAGAATTTATAATTATTTATTGCAGTTAGGAGGTAAGCCTTTTACCATAATTCATAGTCTTGATGGCTATGATGAGATATCTCTTACCAATGATACAAAAGTGATCACTAATGAAGGAGAAAAGATCATGACCCCGGAACAACTGGGTAAGCGAATGGTGATGCCATCTGATATAAACGGGGGTAGTAGTGTGGAAGAGGCAGCTAAGATATTTTCAACCATATTAAAAGGAGAAGGTACATGGGCGCAGAATGCAGTGGTACTGGCCAATGCAGCAATGGCGTTATATTGTACCAATAAATTTTCTTCTTATGATGAGGCTTATAAAGCTGCAGTGTTAAGTCTTGAAAGCGGAAACGCAAATGATTCATTACAAAAACTGATCGCTTTGCAATGAGTACAATTTTAGATACGATAGTGGCGGCCAAGAAAAAAGAGATCGAACCTTTTAAAGCGAAAAGCCCGATTGAAAGATTTGAACGGGAAGGATTCTTTTGGGAGATACGTAACAGGTCACTTATGCAAAGCCTGTTGATGCCCGGTAGCACAGGTATCATTGCTGAATTCAAAAGAAAGAGCCCCAGCAAAGGCTGGTTTAAAACAAAAGAACTGGAAGTGGAGCCGGTAGTTACGGTTTATAATAAAGAAGCAGCCGGCATTTCTGTATTGACAGATAATGAATTTTTTGGAGGTGACCTGGACGATCTTATACAGACAAAAGTGATAACGGATATACCCGTATTACGGAAAGATTTTATTGTTGATAAATGGCAGATAGCTGAATCAAAGGCTTTTGGTGCAGATGTGATCTTGTTGATCGCTGCCTGTTTAACGCCGGAACAGGTAAAAGAATTTGCCGGCTATGCACTGAGTATCGGGCTTGAATCAATACTGGAAGTGCATAATGAAGAAGAGCTAGGTCATTGTTGTGAGGAGGTTACTATGGTAGGAGTGAATAACCGTAATCTGAAAACCTTTGAAGTCAATATTGATACTTCTTTGGAATTGATAAAGAAAATACCCACAGGGAAGCCAGCCATTGCAGAAAGTGGTATCAGTAGTGCTGATGCTGTTGTAACTTTACGCAAAGCCGGTTATAAGGGTTTTCTGATCGGTGAGAGTTTTATGAAAGAAGCCGATCCTGCGATTGCTTTTGCTGATTTTGTTCAAGATTTAAAAGCAAAAGTTCCATGAAACTGAAAGTTTGTGGCATGACATTGCCTGAACAGGTCAACGCATTGGAAGAAATAGGTGTTGAATTTGCCGGGTTTATCTTTTACCCTGGATCACCGAGGTATGTAGGATTTAAAATCGCCCCTGAAAAAATGAAAAAGATCGGTGGCCGTATTGGTAAAGTGGGTGTGTTTGTAAATGAAGATTATGAGACCCTGATGAAAACGGTGGAAGATTACCGGTTGGATATTGTTCAGTTACATGGTGATGAGTCCGAGAGATATTGTGAGAATGTTTCCAATTATGTAACAGTGATCAAAGCTTTCCGGCTGGGAGAAAATGAACCGATCGAATGGATGATACGGCCTTTTAATGAGTATTGTGATATGTTCATGTTCGATACATTAGGGGTTGGCTATGGAGGCACCGGCAAAAAGTTTGATATTGATGTATTGAAAGGAAAACAGATCAATAAGCTTTATTTGATAGGCGGGGGAATAGAAGCTACTGATGTATCTAAACTCAAAACATTTGCTGAAGATCCTGTTGCAGAAAAACTATTTGCAGCTGATATAGGCCCCCGGTTCGAGATCACTGCAGGAGTAAAGGACATGGGTAAAATCAAAACATTTATTAGTGAACTGAGAAAATAAAGAAGAAAAATGAATATTAAAGTTTGTGGTATTACGGAAATGAAACAATTACAGCAACTGGAGGGATTGGATATTGATTTTGCGGGATTGATATTTTATAACGAATCACCCCGCTATATTGGAGATAAACTTCCAAAGAAAGAAGTGAAGAAGGCTGATTTCGATCTCAAAAAAACAGGAGTATTTGTTGACCCGGAAATGATCGACGTTTTGGATGCAATTGATGAATATGGCCTGGATGCTGTGCAATTACACGGAGATGAAAGCCCTGAAATGTGTGATGACCTGAGTGCAGAAGTAGAAGTGATCAAAGCTTTCAGAATAACAGGTGATGAGGATATTGACAAACTGGTAGAACCTTATGATGCTGTTTGTGATTATTATTTATTTGATACCGGGGGATTAAAAGAAACATTGGGCGGAACTGGTAAGCAATTTGACTGGAATATTTTGACAAAGGCTAAAATAGAAAAGCCATTCTTTCTTAGCGGAGGTATTGGGGTAGAAGATGCGGGCAGGCTAAAGGCTTTTAAACATCCGGACTTTTTTGGTGTGGATGTAAACAGCAGGTTTGAAACCGAACCAGGGGTAAAAGATATGAGCAAAGTTTTACAGTTTAAGATGGGGTTGAAATAGCATGTCATCATCAGAAACATATACTACACCGGATGAACATGGCTACTACGGAGAGTTTGGGGGTGCCTATATCCCCGAAATGCTGCATCGTAATGTGGAAGAGCTGCGATCAAAGTACCTGGAGATAATGAATGATGAAAGTTTTCAGCAGGAGTTCCAGGAGTTATTACACGATTATGCAGGGCGGCCAACTCCCTTGTATCATGCAAAAAGATTAAGTGAGTTATATAAAACGAATATCTACTTAAAGAGAGAAGATCTCTGTCATACAGGTGCTCATAAGATCAATAATACGATCGGGCAAATATTATTGGCTGAACGTTTAGGAAAGAAAAGGATCATTGCTGAAACAGGCGCCGGGCAACATGGAGTAGCCACAGCAACTGTCTGTGCCCTGAAAGGAGTGGAGTGTATTGTTTACATGGGCGAAAAGGATATTGAACGGCAGGCGCCGAATGTGGCAAGAATGAAAATGCTGGGCGCCAAAGTAGTTCCTGCAACCAGTGGCAGCAAGACGCTGAAAGATGCCACTAATGAAGCTATCAGGGATTGGATCAATAACCCCAATGACACACATTATATTATTGGCAGTGTTGTAGGCCCACATCCTTACCCGGATATGGTAGCAAGGTTTCAGAGTGTGATCAGTAAAGAGATAAAAGAACAACTTCCCCAAAAGACAAATAAAAATTTACCAGATTATGTTATTGCCTGTGTAGGTGGTGGCAGCAATGCAGCCGGGGCATTTTATCATTTCCTGGATGAGCCTTCTGTAAAGCTGTTTGCTGTTGAAGCAGCAGGAGAGGGTATCAATAGCGGAAAAACGGCAGCTACAACAATGTTGGGTACACCCGGAATTTTACATGGCAGTAAAAGCTTATTGATGCAGACTGAAGATGGCCAGGTAGTAGAACCACATAGTATTTCAGCGGGTTTAGACTATCCAGGTATTGGCCCCCTCCATGCTCATTTATTTAAAACAGGCCGGGTAGAGTTTTTATCCGCTACTGATAACAAAGCGTTGAAAGCTGCATTTGAACTGGCAAAACTGGAAGGTATTATTCCGGCATTGGAATCTGCTCATGCTCTTCATGCACTAAAGATGATAAACTTCAGTTCGGGCAATAATGTTGTTGTGTGTTTGAGTGGGAGGGGGGATAAGGACCTGGGAACATATATGAAATATATCTAGCTGAATTTTCTGATGAAAAGATTAGAAACATTATTTAGGAGTAAGCAACAAAATGTACTCAACGTTTACTGCACAGCAGGCTATCCCCGTCTGGATTCTACATTAGAAGTAATGAAAGCATTACAGGAGAATGGAGCAGATATCATTGAACTGGGGATGCCTTACAGTGATCCGTTGGCTGATGGTCCTGTTATTCAGGAAAGCAGCGCCATAGCATTGTCAAATGGAATGACCATCAAAAAATTATTTGAACAACTAAAAGATCTCAGAAAAGAAATTCATGTTCCGGTCATTTTAATGGGATATATGAATCCAGTAATACAATACGGATTTGAAAAATTTTGTGCTGATGCTGCTGATGTAGGTATAGATGGTTTGATCTTACCCGATCTGCCCGAACATGAATTTGAAACAGAATATGGAGCAATAATAAAAAAGTATAATCTTGATTTTATATTCCTCATCACACCCGAAACTGCTGAAGAAAGGATAAAAAAGCTTGATAAACTGAGCAGCGGATTTCTGTACGCTGTTTCTTCATCTTCCACTACCGGAAGTAACACTGTTAATGATGCTCTCGAATCATATTTGCAATGGGTAAACAGTCTCTCACTCCAAAATCCCATATTGGTCGGATTTGGTATTAAAGACAAGGCCTCATTTGACAGGGTTTGCAAACTGGCTAATGGAGCAATTATCGGGTCAGCCTACATTAAAGCATTGGAAAACAGCAGGGATGTTAATGCATCCACAAAAGTTTTCCTTTCGTCTGTTCTGGGGGCCTGACAGAACCTTTCATCTCCCTTATTTGTATATTTTTGCATACAATCTGTATCTTTTAAAACGTTAATTAAAGGCACTGATGAAGAATATCCTGATCGTAATATTGTTATGCCCATTGCTTGCTTTGGCCCAGACACCTGCCAAATCTTTTACCATTGAAGGGAAACTGGAAAAATTTCCGGAAGGCCTGACTATACATTTATATAAGAATGGTGAAAACCGTGAAATAGCTTCTGACACTTTGCGGAAAGGTAAGTTTATGTTGAAGGGAAAGATCGCAGAACCTGTTCTTTGTTTTATGATAATAGGAACAGGAAAGCCCATAGAAATATTTGTAGAAAGCGGAAAAATGTCTTTCAAGGGGGATAACGAAGAGCCTGAAAAGTTTAAAATATCAGGTTCCTCATCACATAAAGATTTCCAGGAATTCTCCGGAAAATTTGTACCGGTTGTTCAGCAACTTAGCAGTACTGCTACTACTATTAATGCAACCATGCCCGGAGGAACGAGGGACAGCCTGATGGATATTTATTACGGCCTTCAGCAAGAAATACAGGATGGCATTGATGAATTTATTGCCAAAAGAAAAAAATCTCATGTTTCAGCTTTTGTGTTAAATGTTACTTACCAGTTTAATGAAGACATCGGGATTCTTGATGAAAGATTTAACTCACTGGACGCCTCAGTAAGAAACTCTATATTAGGCAGACAATTATCAGCTTTCATTGCGCAGAATAAGGTTGGGTCTATCGGATCAATGGCATTAGATTTTGCACAACCCGATACACTTGGTAACCTGGTTTCACTTTCTTCTTATAAAGGAAAGTATGTGTTGGTGGATTTTTGGGCCAGTTGGTGTGGCCCTTGCAGGCAGGAGAACCCCAATGTGGTTGCGAACTATAATTATTTCAAGGATAAGAACTTTACAGTTCTTGGCGTATCATTGGATGGACCTAATCAAAAAGACAAGTGGCTCAAAGCGATCAAAGATGATAATCTTACATGGACACAGGTCAGTGATCTGCAATCCTGGAACAATGCGGCTGCCAGGCTCTATAATATTTCTTCTATTCCTCAAAATCTGTTAGTGGATCCCGAAGGGAAAATTATAGCTAAAAATCTACGGGGGCCCGCTTTGCGGCAAAAGCTATGTGAGTTATTAGGAGGTTGTAACTGATAGGTCCGGCTGATCATTAAAATTTCTGATCTCATTATACAATGTATCTCTTTCAACCGGTTCCCGGTTTACCTGTTTGATCAACGCTACCAGTTCCTCCGTAGTCATAGAAGGATTTTGTTCTTCAGCGCCTGCCATACTATAGATCCTGGTAGTGTCATCAATTGTTCCGTCAATATCATCTACTCCGAAAGAAAGTGATAGCTGTGCATTCTGCCTTCCCAGCATAGGCCAGTAGGCCTTTAAATGAGGAAAATTATCCAGGTAGATCCTTGCAATGGCATACATTTTCATATCCTCCACTACTGAGCTTTCCGGCACATAGCTCATGTCATTATCCTGGTTGCGGAATTTTAGAGGAATAAATGTATTGAAGCCATTGGTTCTATCCTGCAATTCCCTGAGACGACGCATATGATCTATACGATGCTCATATTTTTCTATATGTCCGTAAAGTATCGTTGCATTGGAGTGTAATCCTAAGTTGTGGGCTGCTTCATGAATGGCAAGCCACCCATCTGTATCTACTTTATCGGCACATATTTGTTTTCTTACTTCCGGGTCAAATATCTCGGCGCCACCACCTGGTATTGAATCAAGCCCCGCTTCAATAAGGAATTTGAGTCCTTCTTCTACACTCATTTTTGCTTTCCGGAACATATAGTCGTATTCTACCGCAGTAAAAGCCTTAATATGTAGTTCAGGGCGATGTGATTTGATAGCTTTTAATAGATCAGCAAAGAACTGCAGGTTCATCTTAGGATGAACGCCGCCTACAATATGTACTTCTGTAATAGGCTGCCCATCATATTTTTTAACCATGTGCAGCATCTGCTCAATGCTGAGTTCCCATCCATCTTCCTTTTTGGCATACAGGCGGCTATAAGAGCAAAAATTGCAACTGAATACACAAACATTAGTCGGTTCAATATGGAAATTGCGGTTAAAGAAAACTTTATTGCCATTTAGTCTAAACCTGACTTCATTGGCCAAAGACCCTACAAATCCAGGGCTTGCTTTTTCAAACAGGGTCAGGCACTCATCGTCAGAAATACGCTGATTATTCTTCACTTTTTCGGCGATACCAGCCAATGAACTATCGGTAATTAAATTGGTACTGATCATTATAAAACAAATGAGTTTTGCAAAGTTACCGATTTGTAAATTGCTTATCTTACCGGGAAAAGAATTCTATGGGGATCAAACTGCGGCTTACTATTTTAAGCTTTCTGCAATTCTATGTATGGGGCGCCTGGCTTATAACAATTGCCACTTATTTCTTTTCAAATAATATGGGGACCGGGGCACAGTTTGGGGCTATTTTTTCAACCCTTGCTATTTCTTCACTCATCATGCCTGCTTTAACAGGTATTATCGCAGATAAATGGATCAATGCTGAAAGACTGTACGGTGTTTTGCATATTTTATATGGGGCTATTTTACTTTATGTACCCCAGGTTAAAGATGCTGATACATTATATTATATCATATTCGCCGCAATGATATGCTACATGCCTACGATCTCCCTGTCTAATTCTATTTCTTATACCATTCTAAAGAAGAATAATTATGATGTGGTGAAAGTATTTCCACCGATCCGTGTGTGGGGCACTATTGGCTTCATTGCCGCCATGTGGACAACAAACCTCAGTGGTAGCAAGGCCAACGGGAACCAGTTTGTTATTGCCGCAGTTGCTGCAATATTGCTGGGAATATATGCTTTTACGATGCCCAAATGCCCACCGCAAAAATCCATTGCAAAAGATGCATCGCTTGCTGAGCAGCTTGGGTTAAATGCATTTAAACTTTTTGCTAAATATAAAACAGCACTTTTTTTTATTTTCTCAATGTTCCTTGGAGCTGCTTTGCAGCTAACAAACATGTATGGGGATACTTTTTTGGATGATTTTAGAAAGATCCCCGAGTATGGACCTGACTCATTTGTGGTCAAGTATTCGACTATCATAATGTCGATCTCCCAGATATCCGAGACAGTTTTCATATTGACGATTCCTTTTTTCCTGAAGAGGTTTGGAATAAAGAAAGTAATGCTTTTCTCTATGATAGCCTGGGTCCTTCGTTTTGGTTTATTTGCTTACGGTAACCCGGCAGATGGTTTGTGGATGATCATAGTTTCATGTATCGTTTATGGAATGGCATTCGACTTTTTTAATATTTCAGGATCATTGTTCATTGAGACTACTACAAGTGCTTCCATTCGTTCCAGCGCACAGGGATTATTTATGATGATGACAAATGGTGTTGGCGCTTTTTTAGGAAGTAAGATCAGCGGTTCTGTGATCGATAAGTATTTTACCAGTTCAGGAGGTGACCGTGACTGGCATAATATCTGGCTGAGCTTTGCAGTATACGCTTTGGTAGTAGCAGTATTGTTCACTATTCTATTCCGCCATAAACATAACCCCGATGAGGTCGCTAATATTCAGCATTAGTTAGAGTGAGTTATAAAAAAATCCCAAACTCCTTAGAATTTGGGATTTGTATTTTAGTGCTTAGCTATTATTAAATATGCGCTTCGATCTTTTTCACAAAATTAGCTTTAGGCTGGGCACCTACTAATTTATCAACTACCTGGCCACCTTTAATGAAAAGAATAGCCGGGATTGAAGTGATACCATAATTCATGGAAACTTCAGGATTATTGTCAACATTCAGTTTGCCGACATTTACCTTGCCATCATATTCCTTGCTTAATTCCTCAATTACAGGTCCGATAGCACGGCAGGGACCGCACCACTCTGCCCAGAAATCAATCACTGTTAATTTATCGGACGATAAAACATCCGTTTGAAAATTTGAATCAGTAAACTCTTTTGCCATTATTATATCCTTTTTTATTTGTTTGATGAAAAGATTGCAAATTTAAGTCCGATTATTAATAACTGCATAGCTGGCATAAAGTTGTGTAAAACTTGTCATTTTTTCCTGTCATGGAATACCAGAACTGCTATAACGGCGGTGTTTATCAAACCGTTAACACCTGTACATCAAACTCCGGTTTCTTTTCCAGGAACTGGATCAGTTCTTCATTCATTTCAAAGCCGCTTCCCATGGTGATGAGGCTGATCTTCATCTGCTTTTTGGGTTCAGCAATACTGAATTTGAGAGACGATTTCCCCGGATAGCTTTTAATGTTTTTTTCAACAAAAGCGACCACATCCGGGCTTATATCCTTGGGGTGAGCTTCAATAGTGAGTTGCCGGGTCAGGTTTTTCTTCACTGTTTCGGCCAATGAAACGGTCATCACTTTAAACTCAAATTCATCCCGGTTATATCGCTGTTTACAATAGCCTGTAATGAAAACAGTACTTCCTTGTTGTAAAAAAGGAGAAAGCCGCAGATAATCCTCGCTGAATAATACAAAATCTGTTTTTCCTGAATAATCTTCAATTATAAAATTGCCATATTTGTTTCCACTGCGGGCAATTTTATGCTGAGCATCAGATACCAGGCCTATTAACCGGAAAGGCCTTCCGGGATTGGCTTGAGATTGAATGTTGTCCCTGAATTCATTGAACATGTTTAAGGGTGTTACACCATAATGCCTCATTTCGAAACGGTAATGATCAAGTGGATGTCCGCTCAGGAACATACCCGTTACTTCTTTTTCATGATGTAGCTGAACAGTCAGTGGCCATGGAGCACATTCAGGCATCCGGGGTGGAGGAATTTCCATGGTAATAGGCAGATCACCAAACAGCGTATTGGCCGTATTTGCATTTTGACTGGCAATGATCTGGCCAAATTTAATGATACGTTCAAGTCCGTTTACGGTCTCGCCTTCAGGAATATTGAAATATTGTGCACGGTGAACGTCGGAAAAACAATCAAATGCCCCGGCATAAGCGAGGCTTTCCAGGGTTTTTTTGTTTACTGTCCGTTGATTGATCCTTTTTATAAAATCAAAGACATCTTTGAAAAAACCATTTTTCTTTTTTTCTGCTATAATGCTTTCTACAGCTGCTTCACCCACACCTTTAAGACCTCCTAAGCCAAAACGTATCTCCCCGTTTTTATTAACTGCAAATCCTTTTAAAGATTCATTAATGTCCGGACCAAGCACTTTAATGCCCATTCTTTTACATTCCTCCATAAAGAAGGTGATCTTTTCAATATTGCCGGCGTTATTCAGCACAGCTGCCATGTATTCTGCCGGATAATGTGATTTTAAGTAAGCGGTTTGGTAAGCTACATAAGCGTAACAGGTGGAGTGAGATTTATTGAATGCATATTGTGCAAATGCTTCCCAGTCGGTCCATATTTTTTCTAATTTTTCCAATGGGAATGCTTTTTCTGAAGCGCCGGTAATGAACTGTGCTTTCATTTTATCCAACACGGCCCGTTGCTTTTTACCCATGGCTTTTCGCAATACATCAGCATCACCTTTACTGAATCCGGCTATTTTTTGCGCCAGCATCATTACCTGCTCCTGGTATACTGTGATCCCGTAAGTTTCCTGCAGATATTCTTCCATTTCTGGCAGATCATATGTGATCGGCTCCCGCCCATGTTTCCTGTCAATGAAATTAGGAATGTATGCCAATGGACCCGGTCGGTACAAGGCATTCATGGCGATCAGGTCGTCAAACTTATCCGGTTTTAATTCCCGCAGATATTTCTGCATACCGCCACTTTCAAACTGGAATGTTCCGATAGTAGCGCCATGCTGATACAGTTCAAATGTCTTTTTATCATCGAGGGGAATTTCGTCAATATTGATCTCTACACCGTGATTTTGTTTGATGAGTTGTAATGCATTCTTGATAATGGTAAGTGTCTTCAGCCCCAGGAAATCCATTTTAATAACACCGGCTTCTTCGATCACATTTCCTTCGATCTGTGTTACCCACAAATTGGAATCTTTAGCTGTGGCTACCGGCATCAATTCAGTAAGATCTTTAGGCGCAATGATGATTCCTGCAGCATGGATGCCTGTATTGCGAACAGAACCTTCAAGTCTTTCAGCTTCGTGCAAAACTTTGGATGCAGGCGAATCTGTCTGTTTATAGATTTCCCGTAATTGCTTTACTGATTCAAGATCATCGTTCCCCAGACCATCTTTTTCTTCCAATGATTTTTCACCATCTTTTGATTTCAGGGGGGCATGGAGTACTCTTTTCAACACAATGCCTGGTCTGTCAGGCACCAGTTTAGCCAAAGCATTTGACTCAGGCAATGGAAGATCCATTACCCTGGCCACATCCTTTATACTCATTTTGGCAGCCATGGTGCCGTAGGTAATGATCTGGGCTACCTGTTTTTTACCATATTTCTCCACCACATAATCGATCACTTTCTGCCTTCCCTCATCATCAAAATCAGTATCAATATCCGGCATTGATTTACGGTCAGGGTTCAGGAATCTTTCAAAAAGTAAATTGTATTTGATCGGGTCAATATTGGTAATGCCGATACAATAAGCTACCACACTTCCTGCAGCTGATCCACGGCCCGGGCCTATAAAAACTCCTTTTTCTCTTCCGGCTTTTATAAAATCTCCTACTATTAAAAAGTAACCGGCAAAACCCATTGTTTTGATCGTAAATAATTCAAAGCGGATACGTTCATCCACTTCCGGTGTGATCTCGTTGTATCGTTCTTTGGCTCCCTGCCATGTAAGATGTTCCAGGTATTCATCCTGCGACGAAAATTCTTTGGGTACCTGGAAGAATGGCAACAAAATATCTCTTTTCAGGTCCAGCACATCTATTTTGTCAACTATTTCATTTGTGTTATCAATTGCTTCCGGCAAGTCCTCAAATACTTTCGACATTTCCTGTGTTGTCTTGAAATAGAACTGGTCGTTGGGAAATGCAAAGCGTTTGTCTTTTACATGCACATCATCATCTACAAAATCTCTTAAGGCAGGAGTGGATATCTTCTCGCCTGTATTGATGCACAATAAAATATCGTGGGCATTAAAGTCATCCTGCTCTACGTAATGGGAATCATTACTGGCAATGATGTTGACATTGTATTTTTTTGCCAGTTTGATCAGGACCTCATTCACTTTATCCTGCTCCGGAATGCCGTGTCGCTGTAACTCAACATAAAAATCATTCTGAAAAATGTTGAGCCACCACTTAAATTCATTTTCTCCTTCTTCTTCTCCATGTTTTAAAATGGCCTGTGGTACAGAAGCGCCGAGACAGCAGGTGGTAGCGATCAGCCCCTCATGATGACGAAGGATTAGTTCCTTGTCGATACGGGGGTATTTGCTGTACATACCTTCGATAAATCCAAGAGAGGTCAGTTTAACGAGGTTTTTATAGCCCTTTTCATTTTTCGCCAGCAGTATCTGGTGATATCTCTTGTCTCTTTGCTCTTTTGTGAATGTTTTTTGGTGACGGTTCTCAGTAATATAAAATTCACAACCGACAACCGGTTTAACTTTCAAATTTCCGTTTTCATCTTTATGCTTATATGCTTCAGCTACAAATTGAAAAGCGCCAAACATATTACCATGGTCGCTGATGGCTAATGCCGGCATTCCGTCTTCCAGCGCTTTTTTATAAAGGCTTGGAATAGGAGCAGCACCGTCTAATAGAGAATATTGTGTGTGTACATGAAGATGAGAGAATTTCATACTCACTAACCTTACTTCTTTTTGAATGTATAAATATTGATCCGTCCGTTGCTGTAGCTGCATACCCAGGCTTCCAGTTTGTCATCATCCTCATAAATATCTACGCCAACAGGATGCCCGCTACAAGGCAAAGATGCCACTTTCTCAAAGTTATCATCATTGATTTTGTACACATCTACATAATCGCCATTATAACAGGTTACAAAAATGAATTTTTGATTTTTAGACAAAATAATGGTACGGGGTTGTGCATGGGTTTTGGCTGTAAAAAGTGTTTTACCCGTTTCAGCATCAAGGCAGGCGATAGTTGCCAGTTTGTTGTATGAAACAAAAAGATGGCCGCTTGTGTCCATCACCAGGTGACGGGGGTTTGATGCTACACTGATACTGCTATCTTTTTTCCATGTTTTATTGTTGATCACCGCCAGGCTGGCGCCTCCCATAATAGCTACATAACTCCGGTCATTTTTATCATCCACTACAATACCTCTTGGAATGGCAGAAACGGGAACTGTGCTGATCACTTTTCCGTACGGATATTTGTCTTTATCTAATTCCAGCACACTGGTATTATGTGAGTGCCAGTTGCTCACCAATAAGTATTTACTATCAGCAGTCCGGGCAATCACTTTTGGTGTTTTACCAGTTTCAATAAGGGGGACAGAAAAGGTTTCGGTTTTATTCTGACCGGGATAAATAACAGTGATAGGTTTTGTTTTTTGATCCGGGGCATCTGTTTTTATGTTTTTAGAGAAATTATTAACCCATATCGGCACAATACCTTCGGCATTATGAAGAGAGACCCATAGTATCTCATCATCATGACTAAAACAGGCTTCCACCGGTTTTTCCTGGTATGATTTAATAGGCCTGCTTCTGTTATAGTCCCAACCCATACCGGGAGTGGGTTTGAACTTATATTCCTTTGTGAGATTGCGGGATTTTTGATCAAATTCGTACAAACTCATTCCCTCAAGGTTCATGGCGAACAGTTTTGTACCTGACGAATTGAAAATAACCGATTTGGTGCCTGAAGCTGCAGTGAGTACCTCTTTTTTCTGGTATTCCAATTGGGTGTAAGGCTTTGGCTTTTTTATAGGCGGCTGAGTATCAATGATTATCTTTTTGGCTGATAATGAGTCAGATAAGACGGGTTCTGCCGCTCTATTACTTTGACAGGATGAAGAAAGAATAAATAGGCTTAGAGAAGGAATTAATAAATGCATGGTAGCCGTTGTTTTATCAATAATAATCAATTAATTATAAAGAGTAATGGGTTTAATCCGGATCAATATTCACACCTGTTAAAAAAAATAAGTGATTCATTTGCATCATATTATAAAAATTGCAATTTTTAAGGCATAAAATTCGTTAAGGAAAAGCGATAATTTTCGAAGCATATCGTATATTTTTGTCCGCCTCGTAAGAGGTACTAAAAATTAAGAATTATCCAAATCCTTGAATCATCCTAAAGATAAACCATATGGTGAGGCGACTATTTCCTGCAATCGTTTTTGTTTTTTTCCTGAGCAGTTGTTCAACGTTCAAGTCGTTGAATTTTACCAGCAATAAGCAGGTAGCTACTGTTGAGCCCGCAACAACTGAATCAAGATTCATCAATGATATTTCTGTAACACCGGATGTGATCCCGGTGAAACATGAAGCAACACCTCAAAAACACATACCTGTTACAACTAAAAAACAGGCTGTTAAACCTACTTCATACGTTAGCACATATGTGGAAGATGTTTTGGGAAGCCGCACTTCGGAAATTGAAACCGCTACAAATACCCAACTTAAATATGCCGTTCTTCTTGACACAGAAGTAGAGTCACTGCCTGATCAAACCTTGTTGGAAGCTGTAGATGAGTGGTATGGAGTAAGATATCGCAGGGGCGGCAATACAAAAAGTGGGGTAGATTGTTCAGGGTTTACCGTAGCAGTTTATGCGGCTGCTTTTGGTTTATCAATTCCCCGTGTTTCCCGTGAGCAATATCGTACCAGCCGAAAAATATCTACTACCGAGCTTCAGGAAGGCGATCTTGTTTTCTTTAATACAAATGGACGGGGTGTTTCTCATGTAGGTGTTTACCTGGGAAATAATAAGTTTATACATGCATCAGTTTCCCGTGGCGTAATGGTGAATGATCTTTTTGAGAATTATTATTTAAAAAGATTTGTAGGTGCCGGAAGAATTGATGATAAGGCTTACGTAGCCCACAAATAGTAGTTTAAATCCCGATTCTTTTTCTCGCTGCCTGAAGTACCGGTTTAATATCCGGCGACAACTTTAACATGATCACTCCTGTTAGGTAGATGGCTATAAAACCAATGCTTCTTAGTACCAGCCCGCCAAACCCATGTATCCCTGAAAAAATAAAGAAGCAGATGGCAAAACAGGCCGCAGCCAATAGTATTGTATAAATAGTTTGTGCTGTAAATGGATTAAGCCTGAATTTTCTCCACAAGAACAAGATCCTTACCAGGTTGTAAACAGATATCGAGATGAGTTGGGCTGCTGCCGTTCCAATAATATCAAACTCTTTGGTGAAAAAATAACTAAGAGGCATCATTACCAGCAAAAGAATAACGCCGCTTATCATTTCAAATTTCCAGTGTATAGATGTAGCAATAATTTGGGAATTGACACCTGTACCCATATCCACAATTTTGGTAAGCCCAAGCAGTATTACTACATAATATGCATCTAGATAGGTGCCTTTTAATTTGAAAGCGACGACCGCATCTGTAAAGTTTAGAATGATCAATAAGAAAAGTCCGCAGGCAAATATCAGTTGGTTAATAGACGAACGCTGATAGATAGACTTTATTTTTCCCATATTCTTATCCTTCCATGCCCGGGACAGATGGGCAATAGAAGCGGATATAATACTTCGCTGAGGAGCCTGTATCATTGAGCCGAAGTTCTGTGCTACAGAATAAACAGCAAGCTTGGTAAGCGCATCATCCAATACAGAACTGATGACCAGGGAATCAAATACCAGGGAAATAGTAAATATCATTGAGCCGGTGTACACAAATGAACAAAGCCGGAGAATATTCCTGGAGAATCGTTTGGTGACCTTACTTATATGAAAAGTGAAATGGATCTTACCCGTTACGATGAGATAGATAAGCAACACTGCAGCGATGAATGGATAGCTAAAAGAGAATAGCTTAATGAATAGATCAAAGTTTCGGATGATCCCGGTCATGAAAAGCACAATAATGACAGTTGTAAACAATCGCCATAGTACTTCCCGGAGAAAATTGGTAAGTACTGATTTGTGTAGCTGCCATGCATAAGCCTCAAGGATCGTATAGATCAGTAACCCGAATCCCAGCGGAAATATCCATTCATAATAAGTAACCAGTTCAGGTGAGTTAGTGCCATACTTCTTAACTACAAGGTCTTTAAAAATAAAACCGGCGGCAATAATGAGTAAAAAGCCAATAACACTGGTAAAAATGGCAATGGTAAGCTGGTCATTTTTTTTGGGTGACAGATGATCTTTATAATACGGATAGAATTTATAAATATAAGTAGGCATTGCCAGGCTTGAAAAAGCCATCATCATAGTAGCGATAGCGATAAATGCATTATAAAGCCCAAACTGTGTATCATCAAATACCCTGGGATTATCCTTTGTAAAAAGATAAATATTGAAAAGTCCAATACCAAAGCCAATGTAAATAATTACAGAGGAGATAATACTTTGGCGGCGGATATTGCTCATGCGTTAAAGATAAGCAGGGAAGTAAGGAGTGACAAGCGGGTTTATTCTACTTTTTTGACCTTGATATAGAAATTCTTGTCGACAGACAATCCGTTACTAACAATATCTGCTGTAGCAGCCTGGTTTTTCCATTCGGTTGTTGGGTAAAGCCACTCATCGCTTTCGCTCAATCTAACGGGCATGTCAAACCCGGTATTACAGTTGGTCCAACGATAACTGATTTTATCTCCTTCCAGTTTGTATTCCAGCACAGGAATATTTGTTGTTCTCAGGTATTGGTCAAATATCCCTGAGAGGTCTTTGCCTGATTTTTTAGAGAAATAATTTTCTACATCTTTTGAATTGACTGTTTTATGGTAAAAATCTTTGTTCAACCCCCTGAGGATATTTCTGAAAAGAGTGTCGTTGTTGATTATTTGCCGGATCGTATGCAGCAAATTTGCCCCTTTATTGTACATATCACCGCTGCCTTCCTTGTTTACGCCATAGGGTCCTATTAGTGGTTTGTCATTAGCAATATTTCTTCTGATGCCCTGCACATAAGCATCTGCTGCTTTTTTGCCGTAATAATATTCAATAAACAAAGGTTCTGAATACATGGTAAAGCCTTCATGTATCCACATGTCCGCAATATCGTTGGTGGTGATATTGTTGGCAAACCATTCATGACCGCTTTCATGAATAATAATATAGTCCCATTTTTTTCCCCAACCACTTCCTGAAAGATCCATTCCCATATAGCCATCCATATAATGGTTGCCATAGGCAATGGCACTTTGGTGTTCCATACCCAAATGTGATGATTCTACAAGCTTATAACCATCTTCGTAAAAGGGGTAGGGCCCAAACCAATATTCGAATGCAGTAAGCATTCTTTTTACATCCCGGTCAAATTGTTTTTTAGCCTTATCGGCATTATAATCAAGTACCCAGTAGTCAATGGAAAGATTTTTTTCTGTTTCCCCGATATAATTATCTGACAAATGTGTGTAGCTGCCTATATAAGGAATGATATTGTAGTTGTTAATAGCACTTTTTACTTCCCATGTCCAGGTGGCCGTGTTGTTTTTGTTCTCCGTTTTTTGCTTTAGTCTTCCATTACCAACTGCTGTAAGCGTATCAGGTACCGTGATGCTTAAAGTAGCTCCATTATCAGGTTCATCGCTTTGATGATCTTTACAAGGATACCAAACGCTGGCCCCAAGGCCCTGGCAGGCAACTGTCATCCAGGGACGGCCCTTTGCATCTTTGGCCCAGATCCAACCGCCATCCCATGGCGGGTTTTTTGCTTCACGGGGCTTCCCATGATAACGCAATGCTATTTCTTCAACCTGCGAATGGTCTTTATTAGGCCATTTGATCATGTAAACATTGCCATCTCTTGTGAATGAGAGTTTTGACTTCTTATATTCCACGGCATCGAGTAACATGGGTTCCTGAAGATCAATTTGCATATATCCATCTGTTGTTGATGGTTTCAGCCATTTGAATTGTATCGTTACTTTACCCTGTATTGTTTTACTGTTATAATCAGGTGTTACCGAAATGCTATAATGCTGTACATCCCACCAATCCCTTCCCGGGCCTATGCTTCCACGAAGAGTATCCTGGTGGGTGAGTTTTCCTGGTTTATGCAATGGTTGTGCACATGATGCGTAACTTAAGAAAAGACAAATGATCAATGATGTATTTATTTTACCCAGGTGCATCTGTTTTACTATTTTGTTGCTGTAAATTTAAACCTGTTTATCTGTAATGAAAGTTAAAACAATTCATTTCATACTCAGTGCTTTAATGGTGTGTACGGTATCCTGCTACAACCCTTCAACATCAGGAAATAATATCTTCCACTATAACGAGTTCTCAGGGATTCCCACACTTGACCCGGCTTTTGCCAAAAGCCAGGCTACCATGTGGCCGGCTCACCAGTTGTTCAATACTTTGGTTGAAATTGACGATAGCCTTCATATTGTTCCTTCACTGGCCCGTCGGTGGGCTATTTCTGCTGACAGAAAAGTGTATACTTTTTACCTGAGAAATGATGTTTTTTTTCACAACGATCCTGTATTTGAAAAAGGAGAAGGGAGAAAGCTTACGGCATACGATGTGAAGTATAGTTATGAAAGGATCATTGACAGTAAAGTAGCCAGCCCGGGTGCATGGATATTTAATGGCAAAATAGATTCAACTGGGCCATTCCAGGTTATTGATGATACCACATTTCAACTAAGGTTACTTCAGCCATACCATCCCATATTGGGAATACTTTCTATGCAATACTGTTCTGTTGTACCTAAAGAGGCTGTTGAAAAATATGGGGTAGATTTCAGAAGACACCCTGTGGGAAGCGGCCCTTTTCAATTTGTGGATTGGGCAGAAGGGCAATCATTGATCTTAAAAAGAAATGAAAAGTATTTTGAAAAAGATAGTGCCGGTAACAGATTGCCATACCTCGATGGAGTAAAGATCAGTTTTTATGATAGTAAAGCCACCGAGTTTTTGCTTTTCAGACAAAAACAACTTGACTTTATCAATGATATTGATGCATCTTTTAAAGACGAAGTATTGACCAAAACCGGTGAATTAAGAAGTAAATGGAGGGGTAAGATAGTTCTGCAAACCAATCCGTACCTGAATATTGAATACTTCGGGATATTGATGGATACTGCCAATAAGGCCATTGCCGGTTCCCCACTTAAGTCCAGGTTAATAAGACAGGCGATCAACTATGGCTTTGACAGGCAAAAAATGATCCTTTATTTGCGTAACTCATTAGGAACCCCTGCTACTTCAGGGTTTGTTCCAATGGGCCTGCCTTCATTTGATACCGCTGCAGTTAAAGGATATAATTATGATCAGAAAAGATCTAAGGAACTCCTGGTAAAGGCTGGTTTCCCCGCGGGTAAAGGATTGCCTGCTATAAAACTACTTACCATTGCTTTGTATGCTGATATGGCGAGTTTTATTGCCGGTCAGCTGGAAGAAATTGGTATCCGGGTACAGGTAGAGATCGTTCAAAAATCTTTATTGCTGGATATGACATCTAATTCAAGAGCAGCCTTTTTCAGGGGCAGTTGGATCGCTGATTACCCGGATGCAGAAAATTATTTGTCTGTTTTTTATTCAAAAAATCCTGCCCCGCCTAATTATACCAGGTATAATAATGCAGAGTTTGACAGGTTCTTTGAAAAAGCGATCCGGGAGACAAACGATTCATTACGTTATCTATTATATCAATCCGCTGACAGCGTTATGATCAATGATGCACCTGTTGTGCCATTATGGTATGATAAAGTAGTAAGGCTTGTGCAGCCAAAAGTATCAGGCTTCAAAGCGAATGCACTTAATTTACTTGAACTCAGAAAAGTCTATTTTTCAGGTAATTAGATCGAAAAGATTTTAATATTAGTATTTTTACGGTATTATTTTTTCATGTGTTTTTACGATGACTATTGCATAATTCCGAAATGAAAATTACTTTTGGAACCGGATGAAGGACAGGTAATTTTTCGATTCCTTCATTTTAATCCAATCCAATCTTCTCTGATCAGCCAAGAATCTCAACCCTTTTAAAAACTATAACCCTGTACTTATGAAAACGAATACTACACGTATCGTCGTAATCAGAATTATCCTTTTTCTGGTTCTTTCATTATACTTTCTTGCGGTGTTTGGCCAACCTGATTATGTATTCAAGTCGGGTTCGCTGGAATCAGGAACTGATCGCCAGGTAGGTGCAGTTTATAAGTTCAGTAATGTGAAATCCGGTGTTGACGCCCGGGTAACCATTATGAGCATTACAGGGGGCATTAAACTTTCACAATTGGATGGATCAGGTGGGTTTAATACGGCTTTACAACCGGTAATCGAGATTCCGGCTAATGCCAATGGATATGTTGAATTTCAAATAAACTTCTATACAGCCGGTACAACTACCCTGATGCCACAAGCCGAAGTGTCTATTACACCGATAGATATAGATGGGAAAGAATTTGGTGGACTCCCGTTATATGAGTTTGATGAAATTGATATGCCCAACGGCTATACCTATTTTCAGATGGCGGGTAGTGAATTGGATATGATGCTGGCAGGAACATTTGCCCGGGGAAAAAATAATGCTGCAATTGATTACCCTGGGATTGATACCACGGCTACCCAGGTCATGTTTACAACTGTAAATGCAAATATTAGTTCTATAACTGTAAGGGTAGGAGCCGATAATCAATCAAACAGTCCGCAATCAAGATTAAGAAGCCTTTATTTTCAAAAATTTACTTATCCTAACTCTATAGTATTACCCAACAGAACCCTGATACACTTCAGTGGCTTGCTTAAGGATGATAAGGTGGAGATAAAAGGCACTTTATCTGCCAGCCATACTTATGATAAGGTTGTGGTGGAAAAAGGAAACAATCCTTCGCTTTTTAGCAAACTGGCAGAAATTCCAATTACAAATGGAGGTTCAGCAGAATTCAGCTTCACTCATATTGATTATAACCCTGAAGATGGCGTAAACTACTACAGGGTTAAACTGATAAATTCCTCACAGAATATTTATGAGGTAAGTAACACATTAGTGATCAAAACCAATGGCAGTAAGAACAAGCCATTGGAAGTAAGTAATACAATTTTACAGGCATCGGACCCGGTTCTGACAATAAAAAGCAATCATGATAATGATCTGACATTGGAAGTCTTTAATATGAATGGGAAAAAAGTTTTCCAGCGCAATACAAAATTATTTAAAGGAACAAATGTGGTTGATCTGCCCGGTTATAATGGAGGTAAAGGGATGTTTGTAGCTGTGGCCCGTACTGTTGATAATGTAATAAGCCAGAAAATTATGGTACAATAAATTTTTGAGGGGCTGATCCAGCATTAGCCAAAACACTATTCAGAAGTAACTGTGTAGTTTGTGAAAGTAATAATCAGATTCAGGAGATTAAAACAATCATCAAAACAGCTGCAATAATTCGGATAGTACCCTGAGAAAAGCCCCGGGAAACCGGGGCTTAATTTATTCAGTGCGATGAAGATTTTAATTTGTCTTTAAATACTTTTCGGAACTTATCCAGCTTTGGTCTTATAACGATCTTACAATATGGGTTTGAATTTTCATTATTCTCAAAATATTGCTGATGATAATCTTCTGCAGGGTAGAACTTTTCAAAAGCAGTGATCTCCGTAACAATAGGATTGTCAAAGGCCCCGCTCTTGTCCAGCTCTGTTTTATATTTCTCAGCCTTTTCTTTTTGTTCGGGGTTGTGATAAAATATGCCACTTCGGTATTGTGTGCCTACATCAGCCCCTTGCCTGTTCAGGGTTGTAGGGTCATGTGTCTCCCAGAACACTTCCAATAATTCGTCAAAACTGATCTTTGAAGGATCATAAACTATCTGCAGGCATTCTGCATGCCCGGTAGTGCCGGTACAAACTTCTTTGTAAGTTGGATTTGAGACATGGCCACCGGTATAACCTGATTCGGCACTGATGACCCCATTCAGTTCTTCAAAGATCGCCTCCGTACACCAGAAACATCCGTTGGCAAATGTGGCTGTGTCTGTTTTGACTATATTCTCCATTTGGGTTATGACTTTTTTAGGTTTTTTGTTTTCTGTTTGTTGCTGGGCACATGAAAATAAAGTAAAAGTTCCCGCTGCAACAGCTGTTAGCCATGTTTTCATGATTTGTTTTCTTTTCACTAGTGTTAAGTTATCAAATTCTGAACTGTAAAAACAAATACAAAAAACATGTTGCAAAAGTTTTAAAAATAATCCTAATCTTTTGGCTGTATTTTCGAACCTGAAATGAGATACCCGGTTTGAGGGCCCTATTTCCATATTAATATGAAGCTTTTTCCCGAATCAGCAGAAGTTCAGTTGGAGTTCAATAAGATCAAAGATCTGCTGGCTGTTTATTGCCGTACTGCTCATGCACTTTACAGGACACAAAACCTGCGTATTCATACCCGCAAAGAATATATTGAGAAAGAGCTGAAGCAAAGCCATGAATTCAGGCAATTGGTACTTAATGGTATTTACTTTCCACTTGATTTTGTCCAAAATATATCAAAGGAATTAAAATTGCTGTCAGTGCCCGGCGCTGTGTTATCTGCAGATCAGTTTTTAGATATAAAAAAACTGGTTCAAAATGCAGAAGGTATTTTTCGCTGGTTTGATAACGATCGAAGACTGGCATATGAAGGATTGGCTAAAGTAATTGAAGAGTCCTATTACGAAAAGGTCATTATAGAGCTGATCAATGAAGTGCTGGATGAATATGGACAGGTAAAAGATAGTGCTTCAGATGAACTTAAAGTCATTCGTCAAAGTCTATTTAAAAAAAGGAATGAACTGAGAAGGCAGTTTGAAAAGATTATTGCACGCCTTAATAAGCAAGGCTACCTGGCAGATATTGAGGAAAGTTTTATGAATGGAAGAAGGGTAGTGGCGGTTTTTGCAGAGCAGAAAAGAACAGTGAAAGGAATCTTGCATGGAGAAAGTGATAGTAGAAGAACTGCTTTTGTGGAACCCGAAGAAACGATAGAATTGAATAACATAGTAAGTGAGTTAGAAAATGATGAGAAAAAAGAGGTATATAAAATACTTCGTCAGCTCACAGCCCGGCTTTCTATTTATGCGGCACTGCTTTCAGGTTATCAATCCATTATTGGAGAATATGATTTTATTGCTGCCAAGGCAAAACTGGCCGGAGATTATAATGGCGAATATCCTCTTGTAGAAGATAAGGCCATCATTAATTTAAAGGAAGCCTACCATCCCTTGCTTTATATTCATAATAAACGATTGCAAAAACCTGTGGTCCCGGTCACACTGGTCTTGGATGATCAAAACCGGATACTTGTTATCAGCGGACCCAATGCCGGCGGCAAAACGATCACATTAAAAACTGTTGGGTTATTGCAAATGATGGTGCAAAGTGGGTTATTGGTCCCTGTTCATCCTTCATCAGTATTTGGGATCTTTAAAAAACTGATGATCCACATCGGGGATACTCAAAGTATAGAATTTGAATTAAGTACGTATAGCAGCCATTTGCTTCATATGAAACATTTTATTGAAAATGCAAATGGGAAAACACTCTTCTTTATTGATGAATTAGGTAGTGGCAGTGATCCTGAACTGGGTGGAGTGTTTGCAGAAGTAATATTGCAGGAACTGGGAAGAAAACATGCTATAGGGATCGTAACTACACATTATCTGAATCTAAAAGTGATGGCAGGCAAGACGGCCGGCATCATTAACGGGGCCATGGCTTTCAGTGAAAAAAAGCTTCAGCCGGAATACAAACTAATGGTTGGTAAACCGGGAAGTTCCTATACATTTTCTATTGCTGAACGGATCGGGTTGGATAAAAAACTGATCCAAAAAGCCCGGCAACTGGTGAACGAAGAACACTTTCGTTTAGATAAACTATTAACAAAAACAGAGCAGGACCTGCAGCAGATCCAGCAAAAAGAAAAAGAACTGAATAAACTGACTTTTGAGAATGAGCAATTAAAAAAGGAAATGCTCCGATTAATGCAAAAGGAAAAGCATCAGCAACAAATAGCCCTGCTTAAAGAACAGAACCGGGTTTCAGAAGAACGGATCAGTTACCTCAGGGATATGGAAAGAAAGCTAAAACAAATAACGATAGAATGGAGAAAGGAAGAGAACAAGGCAAAAATTATTAAACAGGTGGAGGCTTTACTTTTCAAGAAAGGGGAAAAGAAAAACACTGGTAAGCTGAAAAAGAAAATAGATTCAAAATATAAAGAAACAAACGAAGACGTAAAAGTGGGTACTATAGTTAAAATGAAAAAGAATCACCAGGTTGGGAAAGTACTGGAGTTGAGAGGGAAAAAAGCGGTAGTTAAAATTGGACTGTTGCCTATGCAGATGGATATAAGCGACCTGGTGGTTGTTACAGAAAATAAGAAAGAAGAATAAAAAAAACAGCGAAACCTTACGGGGTCTCGCTGAGCATTTAATGAGTATGTAAGTCAGCTGTTAATATAACTTTGAAGATGATTGATCGTTTCTTTTTGCATCAGTATAGTTTCCTTCACCACATCACTCATAGAAATAACTCCCGAAAATTTTCCATTATCAAAAACCGGCATATAACGGATGTTATTCGTTGTCATTAATTGCATGCAATGTTCAATACGATCAGTAGGTGCAATAACCGGAAGATTGGTTGACATGATCTCTCCTACTTTGGTAGAAGCGGAGTCTTTTTCTTTTAAAATGACTTTTCTTGAATAATCCCTCTCAGTCATTATCCCTTTGTATTCATGGTTATCCATTACAATAACAGATCCGATATTCTGTTCCGACATGATCTGAAGGGCTTTGATCACAGGCGAACTTGATTCAACTGCGACAGGAGGTCTGTTTTTTCTTTGAAGTATTGCAGCAACCGTACTCATAGTTTCTTTTTTTCATAGGAAATTTACGAAAACAATTAAGTTAATGCAAAACAAATTATCATTTGTTTTATTATACACCTTGTCATTCATTAACTCAAAAATAGCCTGGCATAAATGAAATGCCATTGTTTGAATATCTTTAAATATTATTTCCAGCTATTGTTTAAACCAGGTGTGAATTTATAATGAGTCAGAAACCGGCTACGATAAAAGAAATTGCAAAGAGGTTGAATGTGTCAGTTTCAACTGTTTCCAGGGCATTGCATGATCATCTCAGTATTGGACTTAAAACTAAGATGGAAGTGCGGAAGATGGCCGCAGAGCTAAACTATGAGCCCAATCAGGCAGCTATATCTTTTAAAAAAGGAAAAACAATGACCCTTGGCGTCATCCTCCCAAACTTGAGTGAGGAATTTTTCTCTATCGCAATTAATGGTATAGAAGATATAGCTACGCAAAATGATTATACTGTTTTAATAGGTCAGTCACATGATGATGTGAACAGGGAGATCCAGATTGCTGATACGATGAGAAAACACAGGGTGGATGGCATATTGGTTTCATTGGCAAAAACAACAAAAAACTATGATCATTTTGAGCAATTGAAAGCCCTTAATATTCCTGTAGTGTTTTTTGACCGGTTGCCTGACCTGGAAAATATAAATGCGGTCTCCTGCAATCTTGAAAATAGTTCTGTTGAGTTAGTAGACTGGCTAGTTAATGCAGGGCATAAGAGGATCGGTTTTATAAAGGGCCCTG
Source organism: Chitinophagales bacterium (assembly GCA_020636575.1). Taxonomy (GTDB): domain Bacteria; phylum Bacteroidota; class Bacteroidia; order Chitinophagales; family Chitinophagaceae; genus JJ008. The sequence continues at coordinate 433,588 of JACJXP010000002.1, read as the reverse complement.
ATAATTTGGTGCATTCGCAACAGAGGCTGACAGGTTATAAACATGCACTTCAAAAAAATAGGATTGAATTGGAGGATAATTTAATGGTGGCTACTGATCTTAGTTCGGAAAAAACTGCAAAAGCCATGCAGAAATTACTTTCATTAAAAAAACCGCCTACCGCTGTAATTGCATTTAATGATTATGTAGCCCTGGATGCTATGCAATATGCAAAAACCCATGGTTTGCAGATCAATAAAGATATTTTTTTCGGAAGCTATGCCAATTTACCACTTACCACTTACCTGGATAATCCGCCAATTGTTTCAGTAGAACAATTTCCATATGAACAAGCGGAAAAAGCAACTGAGATCCTGCTCGGCTTAATAAATGATCCAAAAGGTACATCTCAGAATATTGTTTTAGAAAGCAGCCTGGTAGTAAGAAAAAAATAAAATACCCTCCATCGCTAAAGCTATGGAGGGTAAAGCGGAGAGAGAGGGATTCGACTCGGCCTCCGAAGCTTAAGCGAAGGAGGAATTACTAAACGAGATGCTTATTTCTAAATGCAATTCCCGATCCAGATTTCAGATATTTTTCAAACTCAAAGGCTTTAGATTTATTAGTAAAAACGCAATAAAACACTAGTTGAATTGGAAGTTTATATTTAGTTGAGTCTACAAACCCTTTTTGATGCCTTACTAGTCTTTCTTCAAGGTTTTGGGTGCAACCAGTATAGAAAGTACCATCATTGCACAGTAAGATATAAACCACCTGATTCATAATAGGATAATTTATAAAGAAAACCCTCCATCGCTAAAGCTATGGAGGGTAAAGCGGAGAGAGAGGGATTCGAACCCCCGGACCTGTTACAGTCAACGGTTTTCAAGACCGCCGCATTCGACCGCTCTGCCATCTCTCCGGGTGCAAAATAAATGTGCAAGGCCTTATCTTCCAAATATTAATCTGTCATCGACTATTTTCGTGTAAACCTGGGTTTGAAACATCTTAAAACATTAAATAAATACTTCTGGAAATACCGGTTCCGGTTCGCTGCCGGAGTCGTTTTTGTATTTTTTTCCAATTATTTTAATGTATTATCTCCGCAGGTAACCGGGTTTGTAATAGACTTTGTACAACGAAAATTAAATCTGCCCGGTTATAGACCTTCGGCAAATCCTCCGGAGTATGATATTTTGGTGCAGAGATTTATTGACCAGGTAGAAAATATCAGTACAGTAGTTAAGGTGGTTGCAGTATGTGGGATCACTATCCTGGTACTGGCCCTTTTACGGGGATTCTTTCTTTTTCTTATGCGGCAAACGATTATTGTAATGAGCCGTCATATAGAGTTTGACCAAAAAAACAGCATTTTTCAGCAATATCAGCGGCTGGATACAGCCTTTTACAAAGGACATAGTACGGGAGATATGATGAACCGGATATCTGAAGATGTAAGCCGGGTTCGAATGTTCACAGGTCCGGCAGTCATGTACCTTGCAAACCTTGTTTTTGTGATTTCGCTTTGTGTTTTCTTTATGATAAAGCGCAGCCCTGAGCTTACGCTTTATGTGTTGATACCGTTACCTGTACTGGCCATTGCTATATACCTTATTAATAATACCATTCATAAACGAAGCGAAAGAATTCAGCAGTCTTTATCTACACTGACCACAAATGCACAGGAGTCTTATTCAGGGATAAGGGTGATTAAATCTTTCGTACAGGAAAAGGCAATGCTTGGTTTTTTTGCTAAGAATACCGAGGATCTGCGAAAAAATGCACTGAGCCTGGCACAGGTGGAAGCGATTTATTTTCCTTCGATCACCCTGTTGATCGGGATCAGTACATTGCTGACGGTGATGATCGGGGGGCTATATTATATTAATGGAACACATGATATAAGCTTAAGTACCATTGTTGAATTTGTGATGTATGTTAATATGCTGACCTTTCCAGTTAGTGCTATTGGCCTTACTGCAAGTATGATACAACGGGCAGGAGCTTCACAAAAAAGGATCAACGAGTTCCTCAGCATTACTCCTGATATAGTTTCTGCCCCAGCTGCTTCCGGTGAACCAATAAAAGGGGATATTGAATTCAGGGATGTTGATTTCACTTATCCGCATACAGGGATCAGGGCATTAAAAAACTTTGATCTTAAAATTTGTACAGGAGAAAAAATAGCTATCATCGGCAAAACAGGAAGTGGTAAATCAACAATAGCCCAGTTGTTATTACGAATGTATAATACAACAAAAGGAAGCATAACGATAGGGAAGAAAAATATAGAAGAACTGGATGTGAGTAAGCTAAGAAATAGTATTGCCTATGTTCCCCAGGAAGTGTTTCTGTTCAGTGATACAGTAGCCAATAATATAGCTTTTGGCAAACATGACATGAGTAATGAAGCAATTCAGGAGGCTGCCGAACAAGCGGTAATTGATAAAGAAATAATGCAGTTTTCAGATGGCTATGATACTATGGTAGGGGAGAGAGGGGTAACGCTTAGCGGTGGCCAAAAACAAAGGATATCCATTGCCCGGGCGCTTGCAAAGGATGTTGAGCTCGTCATATTTGATGATTGCCTTAGCGCTGTGGATGCAGGAACAGAAAAAGAGATCATTGGTAACCTGGATAAAGTACTTGCTGATAAAACCGCTATTATTATTACTCACAGAATATTTTCTCTTTTAAATTTTGATAAAGTAGTGGTGATTGATGACGGCGTAATTATTGAGCAGGGAACGCATAAAGAATTGATCGCAAAGCAGGGCTATTACGCTAAAATGTATGACCGGCAGCAGAAAGGCAACGATCCAAGAGATACTGATATAACGACTCAGAATTGAAACTAACATGAGGATCAAATAAAACTGGCTGAATGCTAATGTATTAGCGTTTCATTTGAATTTGGCTGTTTCAAAAACATCTCTATATTTGTGTCCTTAATAATTTAAGGCATTAACTAACTGCTAAAATTTAAAACTGTGGCGTACGAGAATAACGACAAGAAAATGGAAAGTATTTACAGTAAAAGGATCAGGGCTGGTAAAAGACGCACCTATTTCTTTGATGTAAGAGCTACCCGGGGTAATGATTATTATCTTACAATTACTGAAAGCCGTAAAAGATTTGATGATAACGGTTACGACAGACACAAAGTTTTCCTGTACAAGGAAGACTTCAATAAATTTATTAAAGCATTAGGGGAGGCTGTTGACTATGTAAAGACAGAGCTGATGCCAGACTTCGATTTTGATGCATTTAACCATGATGATACCGGAGAAGATTCAGTATCAGGTTCGGAGTCAAATGAAGTAAAAGCAGAAGCTTCTGTAGACCAGCCTGCCGCCGACAACGATCAGGAAAGTGCTGACCCAACCCCGGTAGCCAGTACGGCCGATGATAATGCTGCCTCGGACAGCAGTTCCGAAGAGGTGGATAAGTGGTAATTAATTATTTTAATAATATGACCAGGTAATATCTTTTAAAGATCATTATCTGGTCGTTTTTTTTGGAATAGCTGCCTGATTACCGGAACATTAAAATAATTTTTCTACAAAAAAATAATTTTATTCAAAAAAGGACTAATTTTCATAGCTCATTTTCAGCGCATTGCTGTAAATAGTGTTTTTCGTTAACCAAAACAATCAACTGTTTATGCAACCAACCTCTACGTTTGCGACGTTAAGGACATTTTGCTTGTCTTTAATGTCAGTGTTAATTCTTATGCTGGTTACAGGTCAAACTGTAGGAGCTCAAAAGACTGAGGCAGCCAATAAGAAAACAAAGGATAAGGAAACTTTGACGGTTACATCAAAGTCTTCAACAAACTCTTCAACAAACACTTCAACAAACTCCCCCAAAACCAATGTTTCAAATACTACATTGAGTGGAAGGAATTCAAAGCCTTTCAACGTTAGTCAGGAGAAAAAAGTGATAGCTCCAAATAGAAAAACGGAGTACCTCAATATCATGAAAGAAATAGAAGCGCTGAGGAAAAAAGGAGATATTGCTACAATTAATGCAAAATATGGCAAGTTCTTACAGGACATGACAAATAGCACCAGCCAGAACAGTGTTCTACCTGATGCATATTGTGCTCCCGCTACAAGCAGTGTAACTTTTGAGTTTGTCACAAACGTAACTTATGCGGGAATAAACAATACTACAGCTGGAGTAGCCGGGCTTAACGATTACACTGCTCAGCAGGCCACTGTTACGCAGGGTGACGCCACTTCAATATCAGTTAGTATTGACCCTGATGCCAATGATTATGTATGGGCAATGATTGATTGGAACCAGAATGAAGTTTGGGACCTGGCAACTGAAGCATATTTAGTAGCGTCTGCTACTTCTTCTTCCGACCACATACATTAGGTATAAAATGTTCCTGGCACAGCAACAACTGGTGTAACTCGGATGCGGGAGTAGTATGGGGTGCCACTGCACCTACCTGGATGGTTGCACAAGCTATACATTTGGTGAGATAGAAGACTATTCAGTTAATGTACTACCAAATTTGAACTGTGCCGGCACGCCTGACCCAGGTAATACAGTATCATCTGTCCCCCAGGCTTGTTCAGGCGTTAATTTCGGATCTTCGTTGCAAAATGCACAGGGTGCGGGAACTACCTATCAATGGCAATCAGGTCCTTCATCTACACTGGTCCATGGACTAACTTCGGTGCAAAAGTACAATATTTCAACTTCACAAACCGTTGCTACCTGGTATCAGTGTGTAGTCACTTGTACATTTAGCACATTGTCAGCTACTTCTGCACCTGTGCAGGTAATCTATGAACAGTTATCTGAACTGTTATTGTACAGCAGGCGCAACAAGTACTTTTCTTTTTGAAAAGATCAGCCGTGTGCAGTTTGGTTCAATTGATAATACTTCATTTTCAGGTACAGCAGGTTACGAAGACTTTACTGCTCTTTCTACCAATGCACTCAAGGGAACCTTATATACCGATAACTGTTACTGTTAAATTGATCACCCATATCCAACTGATCAGGTCTTGGTTTGGATTGACTATAATTTGATGGTGACTTTAATGATGCTGGTGAGCAAATATTTATCATCACCATTAGGGAGTTGGCCTCATAGCGGAGTTATTCTTATACCTGTGACAGCCACACCGGGTACAGCTCAAATGAGAGTTCGACTACATGATTCTTCTTTTTGGTCCAAATAGTACCTTGTGGTAATTCAACCTATGGACAGGTAGAAGACTATCTTGTAAATTAGTAGCTAACCCGCCTTGTTCAGGTACACCTGATCCAGGTAATTCATTGGCTTCTTCTCCAACTAGTTTGCAACTATGGCAATACGGTGGATCTTAGCCTTGGAGAATACCACAACGGGTAATAACGTTACTTATCAGTGGCAATCAGCAGAATACAGGTTCAGGATTTGGACTGATATTCCTGGAGCTATTTATCCATTCTATACAGCAACTGTATTGGGAGTTACCTGGTATCAGTGTGTAACATGTACCTGTACCAACAGCAGCATGACAACCTCAACACCTGTTACCAAGTCACTTTAAATCCATTCCTGCAATGTTATTGTACACCACCTGTTGAGGATTGTACAGATGATGATGTTATTACAAGAGTGGCGATCAGTACATTGGATAATGTGCAGTGCATGTTCTCCTAATGGCTATGGCGATTATAAATCAACGCTGCCGCCAACAACTCTCTATTCAGGAACATTAAACCCCATATAAGTGTTGCATACCGGGCTTCTATTGGGCCTTGATGGCTATGCAGTATGGATTGACTATAATCATAATGGTATTTATGAAGCTGAAGTCCAGGATCGGTACAAGTTGCGATCCTTTGATGTGCTGTCAAACCCGGATGCTATTTTACGATAGGTTTTTAGATATACCTTCAACGTAACAAACTGGTGTTACGGGTATGAGAATAAGAAGCTCTTATGGTTTTTATCCTGACGGTTTCTCCCATGCGAAGAGATTACTGGCTTTGGTGAAACGGAAGAATATATTGTAGATATTCAGCCATGCGTACCTGTAGTTATTACCAGGTCATCCAAGTAATACATCAGCTGTATGCGGTGAACAGTGCGACATTTTCTGCAATGGCTGAAGGTTCATATCCTGCTTATCAATGGCAAACCGGGGGTGATCCAACACGCCACATACTATGACATTTACTAATAACACACCTCTTGCAGTACCGGATGCAGATCCTGCAGGTGTTTATAGCACAATTGCAGTATCTGGTATTCTGCGGATGCAGTTATTACTGATGTAAGTATAAAGGTTAATATAGACCACACTTATGTTGGTGATATGGAAAACAATATCATTGCACCTAACGGAGTTAGCCTGAACCTGATAGGAGAACTGGATAATGGTTCAGGTTCCAATTCATCTGACAACTTTACCAATACCATTATTAGTTCAACGGGTACTGTTCCTTTAAGTGGTGCCGCGGCCCCTCGTACAGGTACATTCAGAGCTGACAGGCTCAGTGGTTATGGTCCTTCAGCTCATTACCAAACTTCAGCTAATGGTATGCCATGGTCTGATTTGTATACTGTGTTAAATGGTAACTGGCAGTTAGGCTTATCAGACTGGTATAGCGGTGATGTAGGTACATTGAATAACTGGTCAATCACCTTTACTTATACACTGCCATCAGTATGGCAGAATATAGTTGATGGCGGTATTTATAGCGGGGCAACAACCCCAACGCTAACAATTGATCCTGTAGATGCTTCTATGACTGGCAATCAATACAGGGCGATCGTTGAAGGTGGTTGTTCAGGTCCTGACTTTACAAATGCTGCGGTATTGACCGTTACACCGATCATACCGGTAGTAGCTCCTGCCAGTGCAGATATTTGTACAGGAACAATACAGCAGTTGTCTTTGACCAATACTGTATCAGTACCACAGACAGATATGTTTAGCAAGACAGGTCTCTCAACAGTATTGACCAATGGTGTAGCCAATATTGTACATGAGACAGTAACTGTATCAGGCATACCAGCCGGTTCAGTGATCAGCAATATTGCATGGGGCTTTAATATGACCCATACATGGGCAAGTGATGTAGGTGGTAATATCGAATCACCAACTGGTGAGAACCTGAACCTGTTCTGGCAGATAGGTGGCAGTACTGATGACTTCCTTGGTACTTACTTTGATGCGTTGTCAACAGATGATATTTCAGCAGCACCAGCACCAAGGACAGGTACATTTGCTCCAATGGCATTTACAGTATCTGGTGCTCCAGGATTCAATACAACTACCAATGATGTAAATGACATGCTGGTAGGTGATCCGAACGGAGACTGGAGCTTCTACTTCTATGATGCCTTTGGTGGAGATGATGGTCTATTGACCGATCTGTTTGTAGATGTTACCTATGCAGCACCTGTATTTGCCCAGGGTACCTGGACAGGTCCGGCCGGAACGATGTGGACAGATGCAACAGCGACAACAGCATATACAGGCGGACTGGCTACAACGATCTATGTGAATCCGACAGCGGATGCGACTTACCAGGTAAGCTTTGCGACACCATTGTGTCAATCAGCGACAACAAGTGTACCGGTGAGTGTAAGCAATCCTGTTAGTGGAGTAGTGAACCCAAGTAGTACAGCAGTATGTGTGGGTAGTGATGCATCGTTCAGTGTAAGTGCAAGTGGCGGACCATTGACCTATCAGTGGCAGATAAGTACTGATGCAGGTGCAACATGGTCTAATATCAGCGGTGCAACAAGTAGTACGTTAAATCTTGCAGGAGTAGCATTATCAATGAGTGGCAACCGCTACAGGGTAGTGATCTCAGCCGGACCATGTGGTTCAGTGAACAGTGGCTCAGCTACACTTACAGTGAATGGCTTACCAAACGTAAGTATCTCTGCAGGTGATCTGTCACTGGCTCCTGGTCAGACAACAACCGTAACCGGTACAAGCAGCCCTGCTGCATCAAACTGGGTATGGACATTGAATGGTCAGATTCTGGCAGGTAACAGCAATACACAATTAGTAGATGTAGATGGTATGGGAACCTACGAGGCTACCGTTACCGATGTTAATGGTTGTGTAAGCACAACGAACCAGTTAGTGATCGGAGCAGAGGCTTCAGACAAACTGTGGATCTATCCGAATCCGAACTCAGGCCAGTTCCAGGTAAGATTGTTCTACCAGAGCAATTATGGTGAGAAGAGAGTAGTATCGATATTTGACTCAAGAGGTCGTTTAGTGGAGCGTAAGGAGTTTATATTGAGCTATAACTCAGCACCTTACTTAAGGATGGATTTTGATCTGAGCAAGCATGGTCGTGGAGTTTATGCTGTGAAAGTATCAGATACTTACACAAGCAAGATCGTATCAGGTCTTGTGATCATAGACTAATAGATCATTAAACAAATATTCAAGGTCTCCCATTTGGGAGACCTTTTTTTATTCCTGCTAATTAATTAGAAACAACTTAAGGTTAGTGAATAATAAGTAGTAAAGTAATCATGATCATTTTCCGGACATTTTTTTCCAGGCATCTATTAGGCCATTAGTGGAGGAGTCATGATCAACAGGTGTAGCATCTTTTTGCAATTCAGGAAGGATTTGGTTTGCCAATTGTTTTCCTAACTCTACACCCCATTGGTCAAAACTGAAAATGTTCCAGATAATTCCCTGTACGAATATTTTATGTTCGTAAAGTGCTACGAGCATACCAAGATTATATGGGGTTATTTTCTTCAGTAGAAAGGAGTTGGTGGGTTTATTGCCGGGGAATATCTTATAAGGAAGAATCTTAGATATTTCTTCATTACTCAAACCTGCTTTTTCTAATTCAGCTTCAGCTTCTTTTTCAGTTTTACCCATCATTAAGGCACGGGTTTGGGCAAAAAAATTACTGAGCAACTTTTTGTGATGATCTCCCGTAGGGTTATGACTGATTGCCGGCGCAATAAAATCACAGGGGATCAATGGCGTCCCCTGGTGAATAAGCTGGTAAAATGCATGCTGACCATTTGTGCCAGGTTCTCCCCAGATGATAGGACCGGTTGAATATTCTACTATTTCTCCATTTCTATCAGCGCTTTTACCGTTGCTCTCCATATTCCCTTGCTGGAAATAGGCAGCAAACCGGTGCATGTATTGATCGTAGGGAAGAATGGCTTCTGTGTCTGTGTTATAAAAGTTGGTATACCAGATACCCATCATACCCATGATCACCGGGATATTTTTCTCGAAACTTTCATTTCTAAAATGTACATCAGCAGCATAAGCTCCTCTAAGTAAGTTTTCAAAATTTTTATATCCTATGGTTAATGAAATGGATAAACCAATTGCACTCCACAATGAATACCGGCCACCCACCCAGTCCCAGAACTCAAACATATTTTTTTTGTCTATCCCAAACTTCACTACTTCTTCTTCGTTTGTAGATAAAGCCACAAAATGTTTGGCAATATGTTTTTCATCTTTTGCTTTTTTCAGGAACCAGTTGCGGGCAGTATGTGCATTGGTCATGGTTTCCTGTGTGGTAAATGTCTTTGAGGCGATGAGGAAAAGTGTTCTTTCCGGGTTTACCTTTTTAAGTGTTTCAATGATATGTGTCCCATCTACATTTGAAACAAAAAATGTTTCAATGCCTTTATGGGTGTAAGGTTTTAAAGCTTCTGTGATCATCAGCGGACCCAGATCACTGCCACCAATACCAATATTGACAATATACTTCAGCCTTTTTCTGGTGTAACCCCGCATCTTACCGCTGTGTACAGCCTCAGTAAATGTTTTCATTTTGCGGAGTACTTTTTTTATGCCGGGCATCACATCTTTTCCTTCACTGAATACAGGCTGGCCGGAAAAATTACGAAGGGCAGTATGCAGTACCGATCTTTTTTCTGTTTCGTTGATCAGGTCGCCTTTGAACATGGCGTCAATGGCATCTTTTAACCGGCATTCCTGAGCTAACTGGTAAAGCCTGGCCAATGTCTCATCAGTGATGATATTCTTTGAGTAATCGAAAAGAAGGTCCTCATGCTGTAAGGAATATCTCTTAAACCTTTCCGGATCGTTTTTGAAAAGTTCTCTCATCTGAACATTTTTCATCTTTGAAAAATGCTTTTTCAGATCCTGCCAGGCTGTTGTTGATGTCGGGTTTATTTTTGGAAGCATCCGGATCGGTTTCTAAAGTTGATCAATTATCTGAATAGTTCTTTCGGTCATTTCTTTGCTGATGTCAAGATGTACGACTATACGTACCCTGTTTCTGGCAATGGCATAAACAAGAATGTCTTTTTCTTTCAATTTGTCTGCGAGTTGTTGCCCGGTGACCCCGTCATTTAATTCAAATATGATGATATTGGTTTCAACCGGTAACACGAATTTCACAAAATTCTTCTTTTCAATTGCAGCAGCGATCTGAATTGCATTTTTATGATCATCGGCAAGGCGATGTATATGATTTTGCAGCGCATAAATTCCGGCAGCCGCCAAAAAACCAGCCTGTCGCATGCCCCCACCAAATACTTTTCTAACCCGTCTTGCTTTTTTAATAAGATCCTTTTTACCTATTAAAAGACTCCCGACGGGACAACCGAGACTTTTGCTCAGGCAGACAGATATGCTATCAAAAACCTCACCGTATTGTTTTGGAGTTTCATTTTTAGCTACCAAAGCGTTCCATAGCCTGGCACCATCAAGATGAAAGGCAAGTTTTTTTTCTTTACAGAGATCTGCAATTTTTCTGATCTCATTAAAATCATAACAACTTCCGCCACCACGATTGGATGTATTCTCGATACAAACCAAACTGGTATGTGGCCTGTGCGGGTCATCTGGTTGTATGGAAGAAGCTACCTGGTCGCAGGTAATTCTTCCCCGGTCTCCCTGGATCAGTTTTACAGAAGCGCCTGAGTTAAATGCAATACCACCGCCCTCATATTGGTAGATATGTGCATTTTCATCACAGATCACCTCATCTCCGGGCTGGGTATGGCATTTTATGGCGATCTGGTTGGTCATGGTTCCGGAAGGGCAAAAAATGGCTGCTTCCATACCAAACATATCGGCGCACAGTTCTTCTAATGCATTTATAGATGGATCTTCGCCAAATACATCATCGCCAACACTGGCCTGGCACATTGCGTCTAACATAGCCCTGGTAGGCCGTGTAATCGTATCTGAACGAAAATCTATGAGCATAAGAAGATTTTTAGCTGCAATATAATCAGTTCGTCCCTCAAATAGGGCAGTTTGCGAATGCAGAATGCAGTCATATACGGATTTTAGTAATTTTCCATATTTATATGCAGTTAACGATCTTCCAATTAATCATACTTGTCTTTTTCAGCCTTCTTTTTGCAGTGGCCGGCGTTTACCTGATGGCCCGGTTCACCAATCTTTTCAAAAAAACTATTAAAAATGAGTTGTTAAGAAAGAATGTAGTTGCCTGGCTCATCATTTTTTGTATTTCTTCAGCGATGACGCCGATGAGCGGTGGAAGTCTTGTTCTTCTGGCTAAATGGGGGTGGGGATGGGCAATTATTGCTTCCGTGATCAGTACCACGGTTGCAACATTGATTGCATATAACTCAGTAAGGCTTATTGCAGAAAGCAAAAGATTAAAAAGACTTGGGTTTGTTCTTCATAATGCGATTTTGATGGTTGTTTTAATCATTACGACGCTTATGGTACATATACCTACTTCAATTATTGTATGGGGAAATACACAATACCTTAAAAATACAATTGTAGGTAGTGTGTACCTTGCTGGTATTATTGGTATTGTATATGCCGTAATAAACCTTTTGGATATTGAACGAAAAAGAAAGTTTGATGCAAAAGAGCTTGAAGTAAGCAGGCTACAGGAACTAAAAGCAAAAGCAGAATTAGAAGCGCTTCACTCAAAGGTTAATCCTCATTTTTTATATAATGCACTTAATTCTATTGCAGACCTGTCAATAACAGATGGGAAAAAAGCAAGAAAAATGACAATTGCTTTGGCTGACCTGTTTCGTTACAGTATTAACTATAGTAATAATAATTACTCAACGATCAGGGATGAACTGGAAATGACCAATGTTTACCTTGAGATTGAGAAGATCCGCTTTGAGGATAAATTGAATTACTCGATCCATGTTGATGAGGAATTAAATCATTACCTGGTTCCCAGGTTTGTTATTCAGCCATTGGTAGAGAATGCAGTGAAGCATGGGTTAAAAGCAACCGGGAAAATGACCGAGATAAAACTTGACGTAAAAAAAGCGGATGGGGGAATATTGATTGAAGTGGAAGATACCGGGCCACCATTTCCTGACCAATTAAATCCAGGATATGGTGTAAAAAGTGTCTTTGATAAAATGGAAATGCTTTTTCCTGACCAGTTTGAGATAAGATTTATCAATACACCTCAAAAGAAGGTTTCTATCTATATAAAAAAAATGATTAAGAATGAACCGGTTGTTTAGAGCAATAGTTGTAGATGATGAACCGGCAGCCAGGCGGTTAATGCGAAATTTATTGCAGGAGCATAAAGATGTAATAGAAGTTATTGAAGAAGCCGGGAATGGCAAAGAAGCTATTGAAAAGATCGATAAAGAAAAACCAGATGTTGTATTCCTGGACATTCAAATGCCGGATCTTACCGGGTTTGAAGTACTGGAAAAGTTAAGTGTTCAGCCTAATATTATTTTTACAACAGCCTATGAACAATATGCCATCAAGGCATTTGAGTCCTTTTCCATTGATTACCTGCTAAAACCGGTTAAAGAAGAAAGGCTGGCAAAGGCTATCGATAAATTGCAGCAGTTTGGCCAGGCTGATACATCTATCAATCTTACAGAGTTGCAGGAGATGATCTCAAAACTCCAGACCCCAAAGAAATCAACAGCGATGTCCATTAAAACCGGGGACAGGATATCATTAATCCGGTTTGAACAGATATCTTATATGGAGGCCCAGGATAAATATGTGTATATCCACACCATTGATGGCAAAAAGCATATTACAGACCAATCCCTCTCTGCTTTAATTGAAAAGCTGCCCGATCAGTTTTACCGTATCCAGAAGTCATATATTATTAATAAGGACAGGATCAAGGAAATGCACCGTCATTTTAATGGCAGATACCTCTTTACAATGGATGATGCCGAATCGAGCCGGTTAACTTCCGGAAGAACCTATCATGAAGCCATAAAGGCAGAATTTGACCTGTAAAACCATTACTTCCCGTATTGAATTCCGTTTAAACATCATTTGTACCGTTTATAGATAAGCAAACCTTATTTGTAACCCCTCTTTCAGGTAAGCGTCACACAGTTATAATACAGAACGGCCGATTATCCCTAAAAATGGCCGTTTAATTTAAAACAATGTACTTTACAATACAAGGTACTTAATTTTGGACTGTAATAATTAAAATATAGTACAATATAAAACCAATAAAATGAGAAAGAGTAGTATTTTGATGTTATTTATGTTACTGACTATCATTTCGTTAGCTCAAAATAATGAAGGTAGGGTATATGGGGTTGTTAATGATGGGGATAAGAAAAACTCAAGTCAGCCAACTGTAATGCTATTAAATGCCAGCGATTCTTCAGTAGTTAAGATGACGGTTGCTGATAAATTGGGCAATTACCAGTTTGAAGAAGTAAAGGCAGGAAAATACCTGGTTTCCGCTTCAGCTGTTGGACATGAAACGGGATATTCAGAGGCTTTTGAACTTAATGAAAGCAGCATTTCTGCAGTCCTTAAAACGATTGAGCTATCAGTGCAGGCCAAATCACTCGGTGGCGTTACCATAACCTCAAAAAAGCCCTTTATTGAGCAAAAAACAGACAGGATGGTAGTAAATGTGGAGGCTTCTGTGACCAATGTAGGCGCCAATGCCCTTGAAGTGTTAGAAAAATCTCCCGGCGTCAGTGTGGATAATGATGGCAACATCAGTTTGAAAGGCAAACAAGGCGTTGTGATCTTAATAGACGGTCGTCCGGCCTATTTATCAGGCGCTGACCTGGCTGCTTTACTAAAAAATACCAACTCATCTCAATTAGATCAGATCGAAATAATGACCAACCCACCGGCAAAGTATGATGCGGCAGGAAATTCAGGGGTGATCAATATCAAGATGAAAAAGAATAAGCAGGTTGGGTATAACGGTACTATTTCATTGAATTATGGCCAGGGTAAGTACTCGAAATTTAATGAGAGTGTGAATATGAATTACAGAAGAAATAAGGTAAACTTGTTTGCTAACTTAAGCCACTCTTATAGGGAAAATTTCCAGAATCTTAATATTCAGAGAAACTTCAGAGATAAAAACTCAAAGGAAATTCTTTCATATTTTGATCAGCAGGCAAGGATGAGGCCAAGTAATAAATCATATTACGCAAAGGTCGGTGCTGATATTTTTGCCTCTGATAAAACAACAATTGGGTTTTCGGTATCAGGATTTAATAATCCTGAGAAATTCAACAATGATAATACAACACTCATATCTGACAATATGGGACAGTTATCTCAACAAACTTTAGCTACTACAAGAATAAATGAAAGGTGGAAGAATATAAGTGCAAATGCGTATCTGCGCCAGGTACTTGATACTGCAGGAAAGGAGATCACAGTTGACTTAGACTATATTAAATATAATTCAACAAGAGACCAGCAGTTAATTAACAGGTATTTTGATGGTAATGGAAATGTTTTGAAGGTCCCTGATACGCTGATAGGCAATTTGCCTCAGCACATAACTATCTATAGTGCCAAGGCAGATTATACGCATCCTTTAAAAAATGGTGATCTCTTTGAAGCCGGGATAAAGACCAGCTATGTTGAAACCAATAATGATGCAGGCTATTTTAACATGATGGATGGAATACCAGTAACGGATAAAGGGAACACCACTATGTTCAGGTATAAAGAGAATATTAATGCTGCCTATGTTAATTTGAATAAGAAGTTCTCTGAAAAATGGTCAGCACAATTGGGACTGAGATTAGAGAATACAAATGCCCAGGGCATGTCGAACGGATACAGCTATGATAGCAATACAGATACGTTTTACCCATCTGATACAAGCTTTAAAAGAAACTATACTCAGTTATTCCCCACAGCATACTTTACCTATGCTGCCAGTAAAAAGCACCAGTTTAATATTAACTATGGCCGCAGGATCAACAGACCAGGTTACTCTGATCTAAATCCCTTTATTCTCTTTCTGGATAAGTATACATATCAACAAGGTAACCCTAATTTGAAACCACAGTTTAGCCATAACATTGAGCTAAGGCATATATTCAATAATTTCCTGATCACCACTTTGAATTATTCACAAACAAATGATATCATACAGGAAGTACTGGAGCAAATAGAAGAGGAAAACAAAACTTTTGTGAAGAAAAGCAATATCGCTAAGCAAAGACAATTTGGTCTTTCTGTAAATGCTAATTTCCAGGTGAAGGAATGGTGGTCAGTAAATATTTGGGTAAATGGTTTCAGCAATAAATTTACAGGCATCATTAATGACACAACCGTAAGTCTGAATGCATCTACGCTTCAAACCAATATTACAAACCAGTTCAAGTTCAAAAAAGGATGGAGTGCAGAGTTAAGTGGTTTTTATCATACAGGTGGGTTGGATGATGTGTTCTTAATTAAGCCTTTTGGATTAATGAACATTGGAATAAGTAAACAATTATTCAAAAACAGGGCTTCGCTCAGGTTCAATGTCAGAGATGTACTGTATTCACAAAAGATAAAAGGAAATGTAAAGTATTCAAATCTTGATGTTGCTTTCCAGAACTCCAGGGATAGCCGGGTATTTAATGTCGGGTTCACCTATCGTTTCGCAAAAGGAAAAGCAGGTGGAAACAGGAAAAAAGCAGGCGGTGCATCAGAAGAACAAAGCCGTGTCAATGCCGGTGGAAACTAACAGACTGATCGATCATCTATATATATAACAAAGAGGCCATTCGGCCTCTTTTGTTTTGTACACACAAGGAATACCTTACATTTGAACAAACCTAAAACTGATTGTTATGCCTTCATTTGACATTGTAAGTAAAGTTGACCTGCAGGCACTGGATAATGCAGTAAATGTTACTACAAAAGAGATCACTAATCGCTTTGATTTTAAAGGAACCCATGTATTGATCGAACTGGATAAAAAAACATTTGATATTAAGCTGGAAACAGAAGATGATATGAAGATGCGTCAGCTGATCGATGTATTGATCAGCAGGGCACATAAGCAGGGAATTGCTCCTGAGGCATTTGATGCATCAAAAGAAGGCACCCAAAGTGGGAAGGTATGGCGCAAAGAAGTTAAAGTAAGGAATGGCTTGTCCCAGGAAGACGCCAAGAAGCTTGTAAAGTTGATCAAAGACTCCGGGAAAAAAGTTCAGGCTTCTATTAATGACGACCTGGTAAGGGTTACAGGTAAAAAAATTGATGACCTGCAGGCTGTTATTCAGCTATGTCGGGGCTCAAACCCAGAAATTCCTTTACAATATGTGAATATGCGGGATTAATGGTCTTATAAGTGGCCAAAATGAACATTTAGTTGTGAATATCCCGGTGCAAAACAGGTGCATATCAAAGAGGTTAAAAATTTGGAAAAGGGTTATTATCGAAAGTATATTTGATATACAACTGCACGGAATTTTAGCAATAAAATGAAGTGCCGGGAGACGGAAACCTGAAAAATGGAAGAAGTCACCCACGGAATATGGAAACCCCTCAAAAGGTGGAAATATCTCCTGAAAGCATCGGGTAAGTAAACTGAAGGTGAAAACCGGAAAGTGAGCTGGCTTGGTGCTTTCATCTTTTATACACTTTCGTAAAGGCCGAAAGATTTGGCTTACTCCATATTTCCTTATACCTTTGCTGCCCAAAATTATCTATTAATCTATACGGCAAAATCCGTATAGCCTTTAAAATCATCTAGTTATGAAAAAAGGAATCCATCCCGATAGTTATCGGTTAGTCGTTTTTAAGGATATGAGTAATGGCCATAGCTTTCTTAGCAGATCTACTGCAGATGCAAAAGAAACTGTTCAGTGGGAAGATGGCAACGAATATCCCCTGGTAAAGCTTGAAATTTCCAATACCTCACACCCATTTTTTACGGGTAAAAATGTGTTGGTGGATACAGCCGGCCGTATCGACAAGTTCAAAAAGAAGTACGCAAAAAAATAAGAAAATCATTAACTTGTGCAGAGCTCTTTGCGAAAGCGAGGAGTTTTGTTTTTCATGGCTATACTTTAAAACCCTTCGATTCTTCGAGGGGTTTTTTATTTTTACAGATACAGTTTTATGAATAAGATCATTTTTACAGAAGAATTTTGCCAACCTGAAAATCTTCACCCTTTTACGCTGACAAGACAGATGCAGGATATCCGTGTTGGTATTCTCACCATCAGGGAAAAATGGGAAATGATACTGGAGCTTCCTTCTTTTGACAAAAAAGAGGATGATTATAAGGATATGGGCAGATCTGTAAACCTGGATGAGGCAGCAGCAGATGGCAGTTGCTTTATGATCCATGGTAACCTGCTGCCCACACCTAAGCTGATAAAAGCGGTTAAAAAGCTAAAAAATGGAGAATTCATTTCAACTGGTTCAGGGAATGGCATTATATATCGGTTCAGCAAAAATGAAATACAAGACAAGTATAAAATAAAAGTTGGCCGGTCATTTAACTTTCTGGATGAGATCTACACAATAGAATACCCCTGGGATATTTTTAAGCTTAATGACTTTGCGATAAGACAGGATTTTGTATTACTGACCTCAGGCAAGAAATCCGCCAAAATCTCCAAAACAAATAATGTTACTAGGCCATCGCAGGTGTTTATAGAAAAAGGGGCCAAAGTGACACACAGTATTATCAATGCTTCTACAGGGCCTGTTTATATCGGGAAAAATGCTGAAGTAATGGAGGGTTGTATCATCAGGGGGCCATTTGCAATGGGAGAGAACTCTTGTTTAAAAATGGGGACTAAAGTATACGGGGCTACATCTTTAGGGCCACAGTGTGTATTGGGAGGCGAAATAAAGAATTCAATGCTTTTTGGGTTTTCAAATAAAGCACATGATGGTTATCTTGGGGATTCTGTGATAGGAGAGTGGTGTAATCTTGGCGCAGGCACTACTAACTCTAATATAAAGAACAATGCCAGCGATGTGAGAGTATGGACACCTCATGGTGAACTGAATGCAGGTAAAAAATGTGGTGTGATGATGGGTGATTATTCCAGGACAGCCGTGGGCACTCTTATTAATACCGGCACCGTGGTAGGAGTGAATTGCAATGTATTTGGAAACGGACTTACTCCAAAAAATATTCCCAGCTTTAGCTGGGGTAGTGAAGGGGTCACCCGTTACTCATTTGACAAAGCGATGGCGGATATTGAAGACTGGAAAAAATTAAAAGGGAGATCTCTTGGGGATGAAGAAAAAAAAGTGTTGAAATACATATACGATAACTATTAATATCAGAAATAAGGAAGGAAAATTTTAAAACGTATGAGAAAAAAGATCGCAGCTGCAAACTGGAAAATGAATTGCACTTTTCAACAAGGTGAAAAACTGATTGACGAAATACTTGAAGCAAATATAGAATTGAAGGATCACCAGCATGCCATATTCGCTGTCCCGTATCCTTATTTGCTGATGGCCAGGAGTGAGGTGGAAGAAGAGAGGAATTATGATGTGGCAGCACAAAACTGCTATCATAAGAAATCCGGTGCTTATACAGGAGAGGTGTCAGCAGAAATGATACATTCGTTAGGTGTAAGGTATTGTGTTATCGGCCATAGCGAAAGAAGAGAGTATTTTCAGGAAACGAATGAGATCCTGATGGAGAAAGTAAATCTCTGTCTTGAAAATTATATTATCCCTATTTTCTGTTGTGGTGAGCCACTGAATATCCGTGAAGCTGGTACACAAAATGAATACGTTGGAAAACAATTGAAAGATTCGTTATTTCATCTTTCTGCTGACAAAATTAAGGACATCATTATTGCCTATGAACCGATATGGGCTATTGGTACCGGTAAAACGGCTACCTCCGCCCAGGCACAAGAAATGCATCATTTTCTGCGTTCTGTAATTACAGAAAAATATGGCGAGCCTGTTGCAAATGAAATTTCTATTTTATACGGAGGTAGTGTGAAAGCCAATAATGCCAGCGAGTTGTTTGCTTGCCCTGATGTGGATGGCGGATTAGTTGGCGGTGCATCATTGGTATCAACGGATTTTATTGAGATCATTAAAGCGTTGCCTTAATACTTAACATCAAACTTTACACATATATCAGCTTCTTATCATATCGTTCTGCAAAGAGAAAACCAGGTGTTGTTAAGTTTTTTGAAGATAAGGGCAGTGGTAAATGGAACAAGTATTTACCCATTAGCAAATACAAAGCCGGTTGTAATTCCTGTCGATGAAAATAATCCGAAAATTGTTGTAACGGATGGTTTTCATTATACAAAGCCATTGAAACTTATATATAATGAAATGCCTGTTTATTGCTTTAAAGTTTCTTGTTCGATAAGCGACCGGCAACTTTTGTGGGGCTTTGTTGTTTGGTGTATTTTTTACCTATCCGGTCTTTATACCGATGCATTGGTAGTAAAGGTGTTTAGCTTTGTACCACTTATTTATCTTCTTTTCTTTTATTATCTGAATCGGGAACAGTTCATCAGGCTGGTTCCTGTTTTAGAATGATTTTTCGTTATTGTAAGGATTTTGCATATAATTATCGCTGTAATAAATTAGCGTAAATGTCCCGAAAGAAAATATTGTGGTTATGCAGTTGGTTTCCCGGAAAAACGGAGCCATATAATGGCGATTTTATTCAACGGCATGCCAGGGCAGCATCATTGTATAATGATATTTATGTTATCCATGTTATTGGGGATGCAAGTGGTACCATCCGGCAAATTGAAAAAGAAATCACTAAATCAGATGGATTAACAGAACACCTTGTTTACTTCAAAAAAAAGCCCGGGCTTATCGGTAAATTTAAAGCTCACTCCAGTTATTTATTCCTGTTTAAGCAGGCGATAAGACGTTATGTGCTGGAAAATGGAAAACCTGATCTGGTCCATGTGCATATCCCTTACAAGGCGGGGTTGCTGGGCATTTGGCTTAAGAAGAGGTATAAGATACCATTTATTGTATCAGAACATTGGGGTATCTATAATAAGATCGTTAATGATAATTATGAAAAGCAAAATTTTTTCTTTAAAAGGATCGTAAGTAAAACCTTTCATGAAGCAAATTGCTGGGTGAGTGTCAGTAACTATCTATCTGATGGGGTAAAAAAAATGGTTTTCGATGGAGGGTTTGAGATCATACCTAATACTGTTGATACTGGTTTATTTTATTTTAAACTAAAGGATCAGGGTAAATTCAGGTTTATTCATGTTTCTAATATGGTAACCTTAAAAAATGCAGAAGGTATCTTAAGAGCATTTAAATCATTTTGTAAGAATAACAGTAGTGCTGAGTTGGTAATGGTTGGAGACAACAGGAAAGATATCAGGGAATTTGCCGCAAAATTATTTTCTGAAGGGAAGGTTAAATTCAGAGGAGAGATACCATATCAGCAAGTGGCAAAAGAGATGCAGGATTCGAATTGCCTCATATTATTCAGTGATATCGAGAATTCTCCTTGTGTTATTGGAGAAGCTTTGTGTTGCGGTGTGCCGGTAATAGCTACTAATGTAGGGGGCATTCCGGAACTGGTTAATGAAGAGAATGGTTTACTGGTTGAGCCGGGAGACGAAGAGGGACTCGCCAGTGTTATGGGAAAAATGATAGAGCAATATTCTTCTTTTGATCGTAAGAAAATCACCAATGCTGCTACTGCAAAATTCAGCTACCAGAAGATAGGGAAGGAGTTTGATCTGTTATATCAGAAAGAAACGATTACCCTTTAAGCTTGTTGACAAGAGCAATGTATTCCGTCATTGCATCTGTATTTGCTTTACCCTTCAGTTCTGCCCATGCTTCATATTTGGCTTTGCTGACGAAGTCGAAAGGGTTCGAAGGCGGTTCTGTATTTACATCTCCAATACTTCCTTGTTTATATAAAGCATATAATTGAAGTAAGGTGTTGTTGTCCGGTTTTTCTGAAAGTGTTTTACTGTCCGAAGCAGCTTTTTCGAATTGGGTTTTTAGATCTTCCATTTTAATTTGACCTTACATTTTCTACAAAAATCGTATTTACTTTTTTCTCGTCTTCAATTGTTTTATAAAAGCCATCAAGGTAATCGATCATGTTCCTTTTTACTTTGCTATCCAGCAAGGCAAAATTGTTGATCAGCGAGTATATGCCATCTTTTTTTTCTTTGAAAATTGTAAGTGTTTGCTGTACTTCTTCAAGATAACGATGAAAACCACGATACACTCTCTCCGTTACCGATTCAGTGCCTATCACTTCCGCCGGAATAGCATATGATGCATTTACCAGTCCGCTATAATCAAAATCATATGGTACCACATAGGGGAGAGCATTCTTATTCTCCCTGTCATAAATAAGTTTGATATTTTGGTTATTGGGCACCGACCAATCGGTATTCCCAATCATATATTCAAAAATAGCGACCATTGTCATCGTATTTCTGTCCGTTGCCTCCGTAGCGATCTGAACTTCATCCTTCTTTTTGCAGTTATTGCGCCTGGCCATATCTGCATCATCCTCGATCAGGAAAGCATATTGTTCAAAAGGTTTTACTTTATTTTTTGTATCGCTGTATTTAACTTTTAGTAACCTGACGCGGAAACTTTTTGGTTCAAGAATATTATACATTTTGTAGATCAGAAATTCTTTAAATATCAGCTCTTCGTCAGCATCTTTCTGCCCGCATCCAATTACAAGTTTAAGTTTGCCCAGGGAATGCAGCTTAGGAGAGGTGGTATTTCTGAAGTTGAGCATCATGGGTGGGATTTTGCAATATGCTCTTCGCATTACTCCACGGGCAGCGACCCCTATTTCTTCATTGATAATAGTATTGTCAGGAAATTTCATCTCAATTGATGCATCCTGGTATTCTTCTTTCCCTTTTTGTTTCTGCAAACTCCTGATATCTGTAGAAAGTGATGCCTCAATAACTTCTTCGTCCATAAAAAATTTCAGACTGTCAACAACCTGCCCGTTTATTCCCGGCAACCATAAAAGAAGAATTGCAATGGAAAGCTTAAACTTTTTCATAAATATGTAATTGGTGTGTGGAGTTTGCTAATCGTAAGTTACGAAAATCATATTACTATTTTATTACTTCAGTGATCACTTTGCCAATGCTGCCACTTGGCATTTGAATTTTCAATAGTGCAGCTACTGTCGGTGCAATATCAGACATGCTGGCATCTTTATAAGATATTCCGTGTTTAACTCCCCATCCATACCATAATAACGGGATGTGTGCATCATAAGGATTCCATAATCCATGTGTAGTACCCAGTTCAGAGTATCCTTCAATGTAACCTGGTTTTAATATGAATTGGATATCACCGCTTCTGGGAGGATAATATCCGTTGTTTATCATTTCTTTAATTCTATTTGGGAGAGGCACTTCATTAAGTTCATCCAGCCTGAAAACTCTTGCAATTCCAGGTTCTTTTGCAAGTTCATCTACGATCCAATCTGAGATATCTTCTTCATCAATGTGAGCAGAATCCAATAACTGGTGATTGAGGTGGATCTGATAATTTTCATAGCTCACAATCAACTTATTTACTCCGTATTTTTCAAATAGATGATTGTTCAATGAGCTTACGATCTTGGACATATAAACCCTTTCTCCCGGAAGTTTATTTTCTTCCATAAACTCCGGCACCTGGGCCACACCATGATCGGCTGTTAAAAAAACTGTGTAATTGTTATTCCCGATTTTTTTATCAAGGTAGTTGAAGAAATCGCCTAATTCTTTATCCAGTTTTAAAAATCCATCTTCCGCTTCCATTGAATTAGGTCCGAACGTATGGCCAATATAATCAGGGGAGGAAAAACTAATCGCCAAAAAATCAGTTATGTCATCTTTCCCTAAGTCTTCAGCATCTATGGCTGACTTGGCAAATTCGATCGTTAAACTATTTCCCATTGGTGTTGATGCGATCTTGGAATAATCGGTTCCAATAAATTTATTCAGTTCATAAGGGAATTTATTTCCAAATGGTTTGGCTTCATATTTCTTTTCGTCATCTGTACTTTGTTTATAGGTAGCGGGGGAATAGGATAGCTTCCAGCCCTGTTTATAATACTTGTCTACCAGTTTTTGGTTGTTAAATGTTTTTACCCAACCCGGCAGTTCATCCATGTAATAAGACGAGGTGATCCAGTTGCCCACTGAACCGTCATACCAATACGCTGCATTTGCGCTGTGTCCGGCTGTCAGAATGCCTCCCCTGTCTTTAATAGCTATACCGATCACTTTACTTTGAAAATTGGTAGCAAGCCTTAATTCATCACAGATAGTTGTTACCAATAGATTCCTGGGACTTTGAAGGCCAGCCGTTGATGTACTACCAACAGTTTTTAC
This sequence comes from Chitinophagales bacterium, assembly GCA_020636575.1. Taxonomy (GTDB): domain Bacteria; phylum Bacteroidota; class Bacteroidia; order Chitinophagales; family Chitinophagaceae; genus JJ008. The sequence goes on along the minus strand of JACJXP010000002.1, from coordinate 410,064 downwards.
TGATTTATCTTCTGTACAATAAACAGATCTCATCAGGTATTTGTCCCACCATGTATTTCCGGTAATACCGCTTATGGCAGGAGCAGAGCCGGTATATACTGTGCTATGCCCGCAGGCAGTAATAGTAGGAGCATACGGGATCATTGTATTTTCACAGGCAAATCCTTTGCTGATCATTTTTTTAAATCCACCATTTTCTTCATACCTGTCGTAATAGCGATAGAGGTAATCCCACCGCATTTGGTCAACAACAATACCTACCACTAACCGGGGCCTTTCTACATTTTGCGAAATAACATTTTGACAGGTTGCCAGTGCTATAAGAAAAAGAAACAAACGATACATGAATATTTTTTTTACAAAATTAAGTGTTTGAATGCAGGCTAATATTATCAAATGTTTAGCCTGCAAGAGGAATAATGCCTGATGCTTTTGTCTCTGATCTGTACATTCTATGGAATGCCCAGGCAGCAATTAAAGCTATTGCTCCCGTAAACCACCATAAGAAATCAAACCCCAGGTGCTCAGCTACCTGGGCGCCGCTGAGTGGTCCGATCGTTTGAGCAGTTGACCATGCCATGGAGTGCAAGGCTGCATATTGCCCCCGGTTTTCCGGTCTGGCACGGCTGATCCAATAACTATTCATGAATGGCATTGAAAGAATTTCACCAAAAGTGATAAGGATGATCATCAAAGTAGCTAACCCAACTGCTGAAGCAATAGGAATGTTTAATATAAAAAATGAGGCCCCTGTAAGGCAAACGCCAAGAGTGATATAAACAAGGTTGTTTCTTTTGCCTTCCAGTTTATAGATCAGCACCATTTCCACAAGTACAATAATGATCCCATTCAATGCCAGAAGAAATCCAATAAAGGGTTCAGAAAGATTGAGGCCTTTCTTGAAATAAACAGGGATATTGGTAAAGGATTGAAAAAAACAGATAGCAAATATTGTACAGAGAATTGTGAAAAGCAGGTAAGACTTGTCTTTCCAGACTGAAACTTTTGGAGCTACTGTTTTGTCGTTTTCTACTTTGTGAAGTTGTGCCGGACGCCTGAGTAAAATCCAGAGAAGGATAGCGGCACCGATATTTGTAAAACCATCAACCCAAAACAATAATTCATAATTTATACTTGCCAGGATGCCACCCATAGCGCTTCCGACAGACCAGCCGAGGTTAATGGCAAGCCGGTTAAGTGAATAAGAACGGGTACGGTTATTTTCTTTACTATAAAAAGCAATGGCAGTAGAATTGGCTGGCCTGAAAGCCTCGTTAACAAAGCTCAGAAGAAAAGTAATAATGCAAATGAGAGGGAAACTCTTCATTTGACCAAGGACCAGGAAGAGTACACCACCACCCAGCAATGAGATCAACTGGATATTAAAGAACCCTGTTTTATCGGTCAATTTCCCACCTATCCAGGAACCGCTGAATGATCCAAGCCCGAAAAGGCCAAAGACCAATCCTGCGTCACCTATACTATAACCCATCTCTGCGCTTGTCAGATAAAGCGTCATAAAGGGCAATACCATTGTGCCGCTCCTGTTAATGAGCATAACCAATGATAATATCCAGGTCTCTTTTGAAAGACCAGAATAAGCATTACGGTATGTATGGGCCGTTTTTTTGATCATGAGCAGCCAAAGTTAATAAGCTAATGTTCCTGAAAATCATTTTTTATGGCCGGCAACTTATATGAATGGTAAACCGATTAGTACTGTAATTTCATTATGTTCGTATATTTAGCCATAAATCACTTAATATGAAAAAAGTTCTGGTTCTCTTTTCAGGTTTTTTGACCCTGTTTTTTTTAGTACAATGTAGTTCAGGTAAGAAAGCAGGTAAGGCTTCTGCGCCACGCATTACATATGAAAACTCTCTTACGCCAATTATTATGGATAATTGTGTTCCTTGCCATGTTCCCTCCAAAGGAGGCAACAAAAAGCCTTATGATAATTATCAAAATGTAAAAACCGATATTGATGAGATCATCCGTAGGATAGAACTGGAGCCGGGTCAAAGAGGTTTTATGCCTTTTAAAAAGCAAGCAAAACTATCTGATAGCTTGATCAATGTTTTCAAGCAGTGGAAGGATACAGGGTTAAAGGAAAAATAAGATTGAGTTATTGGCTAAGGAGAAGTTCGTAAAACTCTTTTGTCCATTCCGTTTTAATAATAATCAGTGAGTGTTCGGTGTTTTCCGGGGGGAACTCAAGGATTAAACCTGATTCAAAATCAGATATGTACTGATTTTCATTTATTTTTTTCCAGTTATATTTTTTCACTGATAATATTTCGTCCATTTGCATCTGCATAGCCTTATCGCTATCATTCGTAATTTTTTGCTGTGAGCAATAACCATTTGCATTGAATTTATAGCTATAAACCACCTTAGATTTATTGGCGGAAGTTATTGCCAGCACCAGCGAACTATCTGTTTCGGTCAGTTTATGATGGGAGTTTGTATGTTCCTTTAATTTTTGTTTGATCTCCTGATGTATCTGTTGTTTTGTTTCTCCTAAACTGAGTTGTGCGGATGCAAATAAGGGAAGGATACAGAAGATCAAGAACGGGATACGCATCATTGCAGGGCTATTTTGCCAAAGTTACTTATTTATCTTCTATGAGGTCTATTGTCGCTTCGATGCTTTTATTTTGATTGACATGAGTGTTCCGGTGCTTGACTTTTTTCATGCGGTCATTTATAAAAAAAGGGGAAATTTGTTAAATGCAACTGAAAGAGAATGTTTCGTTAAAGCCCTATAATACTTTTGGGGTCGAAGCCAGGGCAAAATATTTTGCAAATTTTACAAATGTTCAGGAGTTAGAGGAGTTGCTGCATTCTAATCCAGGTCTGCAACCATTTATTTTAGGCGGAGGAAGTAATATATTATTTACACAAGACTATAATGGCCTGGTCTTAAAGAATGAAATTTCAGGAATTAGCGAATTGCATGAAGACAACGAATATGTTTATATAAAAGCAGGGGCAGGGGAGAGTTGGCATCAGTTTGTACTGCATTGTATAAGCAGAAATTGGGCTGGTATTGAAAATTTATCCCTGATACCCGGGAATGTAGGGGCATCACCCATGCAAAATATAGGTGCTTATGGAGTAGAAATTGAGAATGTCTTTTGGGATCTTGAAGCGTTGCATATTAAAGAAAGATCAGTTGTAACTTTTACAAAGAATGATTGTGATTTTGGCTACCGGGAAAGTGTTTTTAAGAGAAAATATAAAGGGCAGTTTGTTATTCTGAATGCGACTTTTCGGCTAAGAAAGAAGCCCCATTATAATATCAGTTATGGAGCTATTGAACAACAATTGGCCCTAATGAAGGTAAAAGAACTTTCTTTAAAAGCGGTTTCAGATGCCGTGATTGCGATCCGGTCGTCTAAACTTCCTGACCCGGTCATAACAGGTAATGCCGGCAGTTTCTTTAAAAATCCTTCTGTTTCAAAAACCAGGTTTGAAGAATTGGAGAAGCATTTTCCCGGTATCGTAGGATACAATAATGCCGATGGCACTAAGAAATTGGCTGCCGGGTGGCTTATAGAAAATTCAGGGCCTAAAAACGGGACATCTGGCTGGAAGGGTTACAGAGTTGGTGATGCCGGCTGTCATGAAAAGCAGGCACTGGTGCTGGTGAACTATGGATCTGCTACCGGGCAGGAAATACTTCAGCTGAGTGAAGCCATACAGCAAAGCGTAAACGAAAAGTTTGGGGTGATGCTGGAAAGAGAAGTTAATATTTTTTAACTTTTTTATGAAGCAACAATTCTCGTATTTATCTTGCCTTGAAATTTAAATCTTACTTATGCAAGGCAAATCAATTTTAGCATTTTTAGTATTAGGGTTATTATGTTTTCAGTCCAAGGGGCAGGGTGTTGAAAGAGAAGGCAAAACATCAGCAAACGCCTCACAGGTATACCTTGAGGTTGGAGGGGCTGGTATTATTTATTCTATCAATTATGATGGCCGTTTTGGCAAATATGAGAATGGTCTGGGTATGCGGATTGGTATTGGAGGAGCAGCTTATAGTGGAGACGGCTACATAGCTATCCCTGTTCAACTAAACTATCTTTTTGGGAATAAAGGTCAGTACTTTGAGGTAGGCGCAGGGGCTACCTATGCTTCAATAACAGATCTCTTTACTGATAATAGCTCCAGCTCAAATTCCCTTTTGGGAACAATTACCCTTGGTTTTAGAAAACAGCCGTTTGGGAAACAGGGACTTACCTGGAGAGTTGCTTTTACACCTTTTATCGGGGAAGGAGGCTTTTGGCCTTCCGGTGGGGCCAGTATCGGTTACCGGTTCTAAGAATTTTTAAGCCCTGCATTGCAGGGCTTATTTTTTATGCTTCTTCATCAAATTCTTCTTCAAAATCACCAGTGTCAAAATTCATCATACTCCCTACCAGGTCTTTGAACTCAACCTTACTTTCAAGCATTTTTTTACTGATCAAAGAATAGGAGGCTAGTCCGTGAAGAACAAATTCCATAAGTAAAGCTGCTTGCTCTTCATTTGCTCCTTTGAAAAACTTCTTCACCAATGCATGTAATCCATCCACATTATAGAGCAGCATCATTTTCTCTTTGTCGGATGTATTAAAGGAAAGGTTTAACTGGTTCCCTTTATCGAACCAACCAGTTATTGACCGGTAGGGATTGTCATCTTTTTTTTCCTCCATAGATGGTTTCCCCGTATTCCTTCTTTTTTTCAAAGAATCGGGGTTAGGAAAATACTGGATAAACTGGGTCCTGATAGCTTTGTCAACAAGATTCATAGCCACCTGGAAGGGGCCTTCCTGCTCGCCTTCATATACCAGTTCAACTTTACCGGTTATGGAAGGGATGATGCCTGCCAGGTCACTGATCCACACCTGCGTCTTTTTCTCTTTATTGATAATAGCTCTGCGCTCTGCAGAACTGATCGCATTTTCCAGGGCAGAGATGGTAAGCCTTGCACTCACCCCGCTTTTCTTATCAACCAATTCGCTTTCCCTTGCTTCAAATGCAACCTGTTCTATCAATCTTTTTACAAGGTCACTAACCTCTACTTTTGCTTTTTGTTCATCACTGATCTCCGCCTCCTGTTCTGTTATCTCCAGGGCATTTTCCAGTGATTTGGGATAATGGGTCAATATCTGGCTTTCTATCCGATCTTTTAAAGGAGTAACGATAGATCCCCTGTTAGTGTAGTCTTCCGGGTTGGCGGTAAAAACGAACAAAATGTCCAGGGGTAAACGCAGTTTGAATCCCCTGATCTGGACATCGCCTTCTTCTAAAATATTAAATAAGGCAACTTGTATTCTTGCTTGTAAATCAGGCAATTCGTTGATAACAAATATGCCCCTGTTGCTTCTTGGGATGATGCCGTAATGAATCACTCTGTCATCAGCAAAGCTGAGCTTTAGGTTGGCAGCTTTTATCGGATCAATATCACCAATAAGGTCAGCAACACTTACATCAGGAGTAGCCAATTTTTCTCCATACCGTTCACTTCTGTGTACCCAATGGATCGGTGTTTCATCACCATGGGTAGCTATCTCTTCCTGTGCATAACGGGATGTTGGTTCTAAAGGATCATCATTGATCTCACTACCTCTTACCACCGGAATATATTCATCCAATAACTGTGTCATTTGCCGGGCCATCCTGGTTTTGGCCTGTCCCCTTAGCCCCAGGAAAAGGATATTATGTTTACTCAGTAAGGCTCTTTCCACATCGGGAATTACGGTATCCTCATAACCAACGATGCCTGAAAAAGTGGGATCATTATTCTTTAATCTTTCAATCAGGTTTTGCCTTATCTCTTCTTTTATGCTTTTGGGTTGATAGCCGGAGGCTTTTAGCTCACCGAGTGTTTTTATTTTTTGGATGTTCATTTTAGTAAACCGTTTTTCTTTTACCACTTTCAAAATCTCTGAATATAAATGCACCTAATTTATCAAGAGAAGCGAAGAAAGCTTTACCATGATTCATTTCTGTAAACTCCTGTACAAACCGTTGTAAATATGGATCAGTAGCGATCATAAAAGTGGTGATCGGTATTTTCAACTTCTTACATTGAGCGGCAAGGTTCATACATCGGTTCAATACTTTTCTGTCGAGCCCAAAACTATTTTTATAATACCGCTTCCCGATCTTTAAACAAGTGGGTTTCCCATCAGTGATCATAAATATCTGCTTGTTCGGGTTCTTTCTTCTTCTCAAAATATCCATAGCCAGCTCAAGCCCGGCAACGGTATTGGTGTGATAGGGACCTACCTGAAGGTAGGGAAGGTCTTTAACTTCAATTGGCCAGGCATCATTACCAAATACCACGATGTCCAAAGTATCTTTTGGATACCTGGTTTTAATTAACTCACTCAATGCCATGGCTACTTTTTTTGCAGGAGTTATCCTGTCTTCTCCATATAGGATCATAGAGTGAGAAATATCGATCATCAAAACGGTAGAAGTCTGCGCTTTAAAATCTGTTTCCCTGATACTAAGATCAGCCTCCTGCATATTAAAACTATCAATACCATGATTGATCTGAGCATTGCGGATACTTTCCGTAAAATCTATTTGTTCCAGCATATCGCCGAATTGGAACTGTCTTGTTTCGGGATTTATTTCATCACCTTGCCCGGGTTTAAAACTGTGATGATCTCCCTGTTTTGTTTTCTTGAGTTTCCCAAAAATTTCTTCCAGGCTTTTTTTGCGGATCCCTTGTTCGGTTTTTGGAGTGATCTTTATTTGTCCCTGCTGATTATCTTCTGTGATGTATCCTTTATCTCTGAGATCTTCAATAAAATCTCCCATACCGTATTCATCATCTGTTAATTCATATTTTTTGTCGAGTTCATTCAGCCACTGTAAAGCTTCAGCTACATCTCCGCTGGTGTAGGTAAGTAATTGCATGAACAGGTCAAGCATCTGTTCAAAACGGGTCTTTCCGTTTTCATCAGGGTTAAATCTTGTAAAATGAAATCCTCTCATCTTCTTATACCGTTTTTCATAGACTTTAATCCGATAAGACTTTTCTATTAAAGTAAGCGTATAATGCCGCCATTAGGACTATTAGAAAATTAATCTAATTTAAGCGGTATTACAAGTTACAACAATCTGGATAAGGAGAGGTTCAAAAAACAAACCCCGGGATATCCCGGGGTTTTATAAAGAAAAAAACTAATCTAATTTGAACTATCGGCTTTTGTACTGTCAGGTTTTGCCGTAGTATTGATCGTATTCGGTCCTTCGGCAGGTGTTTGAGGTTGTGTTTGCGGAGCATATTTTTTCTCAATAGCATCCAGAACAACCAACAATCTTTCATTGATTGGTGCTTCAGATCTTTCAAACTGACCAAAATACTCTGGCTTTTCAGTGCGTATATAATTATAATACGCAGCCTGCTGTTCAAGATCTTTACGAACATCTTTTCTAACCCTCTCCGCAATATCTGTCATCCCTGCTTTATAACACCCTTCCAGGAATAGCAGGCTGTTTTGGTTATGACTGTTGTAGCGACTTGCCAATCCGTAAGGAAGATTGTCAGGATCCATATTCTGCACACATTTCTCAATCAGCTTTTTAGCTTCTTCTGCTTTACCCTTGTCTGCCATGTTTCCGGCAGCTTCTCCATAGAGGGCCCTGATGCTTAGCAGATGGCGCCTGTTCTCTTCATCAAAATAAACTCCTTTTCTGCCAGCGCCGCCAAAAGCAAATTTATTCATCATATTATCGTACATGAAGTCGCTGTTATTATCCCTTATTTGAGTGCCACCCAATCCATTTTGCCTGAGTGCAACATCTACCACCCAATTCATTTGCGGATAATCACCTTCCACCGGAACAAGCCTGTAAGACATACCGTCTTTACGCAGGTATTGAGCAAACCCCAATTCACCAATTGGGGATGTAAAGTAGATAGGCCTTTTCCATTGGTTACCTGCGATGATATTCAGGATGATAAGATCATTCTTAACAAGACCGGAATTTCTCTTGCTTTCAGGAAGTTCAAACCTAAGTTCTGGTAATACACTATCCGAAGCATTTACGGTGCCATTTTTTCTTACCAGGTCAAGATCAACAGGAACACTGAATTTTGAAACGGGGAAATATTCTGGCCCTTTGTCCCTTCTCGTTTCCGGATCTTCAGTCCTTGCTCCCAAAACAGTTTTCATCACATCATACAATGGATAATATTTATTGGGATCAGCATTAGGGTTTTGCCTGTACCGTAGGTATTCCCTGTTGTGTCCCTCAATTTGTTCCGGCGTCCATAGTACATCTACAGAGTCAGCATCGTTTACTTTTGATCGCAACTGGTTAATATACCAATCGATTCCCAGCAAACTGTTATTGATCACCCTGATGTCCGGACGAACACCTTCTACTTCTTGTGCATACCATAATGGGTAAGTATCGTTATCGCCGAAGCTGAACAATATAGCATTAGGTGCACAGCTTTCCAGGTAATCTTTTGCGAGATCCGGCGCTGTGGTCTTGTGACTACGATCATGATCATCCCATTCCTGCTGTGCCATTAATAAAGGCACAAGCAAACATAATATGGAGGCAGAAAGATTGATCATCCTGCTATTTTCTCCACCTGATGAAACAGCCCTTGCTATAGCAGTGATGCCTGTATAAACTATAGCATATATCAAGCCTGCTCCTAATCCTGCAATTAATGCAGAGCTGCCAGTGCCGGGTGATGAACTCATTAATGTAACAAGGAATGAAGCCGCACTACCATAGATCAACATATTCTGGAATGTGAGTTTATCCTTTTTCTCTTTAGCTGATCTGACAAGGGCTACAACAGCAAGCCCTATCCAGATGGCAAACGCATAGAAGGAGCCTACATATGCATAATCCCTTTCCCTTGGCTGGTTACCCGGCTGGTTCAGGTACAGAACAACCGCTACACCTGTAAAGAAGAATAGCAGGAATGTAACTATCCAGTCCTTTTTATTTCTCAGGAACTGGTATACACACCCGATCATTCCCAGTACAAATGGTAACAGGAATAGTTTATTATTGGCTTTATTATTTCTAAGCGTATCGGGTAGTTTACTTTGATCGCCTAACCGGCTATTATCAATAAATGAGATACCGCTTATCCAGTTTCCGTCTCTCTTATTACCAAAGCCCTGTACATCATTTTGTCTTCCGGCAAAGTTCCACATGAAGTAGCGCCAATACATTAATCCCATTTGGTACGAATAGAACCAGTTTATATTGTCGCCATAGGTTGGCTTCCGGATTGTTCTTCCACTTCCTCTCGGATATTCAACCTGATTTTCAGGGTCAGTGTTTTCTGTATTATCAAGGTTCAGCCATTCCACATAAAACTGTGCATGATATTGATCATCATTTGAATCCCAAACTCTGGGAAAAAGCTGCAAATCTTTGCTTTCGTATATTGGCTGCCTGTCTCTTCCGGTGGGGATGTACCTGTCTTTACCTCTTACATATTTCATGTCGCCATACTTCATGTCTACTAACCTGTCACCATCTGCATCACGGTATTCGGCCATAAAATGAGGGCCGTAAACTAAAGGAGCTTCCCCATATTGTTCACGGCTCAGGTAATACACCAGGTTAATAGGATTGTCCACATTATTCATATCAACCGCTGGGTTCGCATTGGAACGGATCATCGTTGTGAAATACATAAAGTATCCCAATAACATAAAGACATAACACCAAAGTGACAGTTTCAATATTTTAAGTGCGGTAGGTTTAATAAAATAACCGATAGCAATAGCTGCAGCGATTATCAATAAAAGCGGGAAAAACTTAATACCTACTCCGGAAACAATGACAAAAGGAAGCGCCGATAAGAACAGGAACAAAGCAAACCAGATCATCATTTTGACCTGTGTCATACTTTTTTCTGTAAACCGGAGGGCCCATGTTATTAAAGCGGCCAATGCAACAAAATAAATGGCAAAACCGGAGAAGAATGGCATCCCCAATTTGTTTACAAAATAAACGTCAAATTGGCCCGCGGCTTTCATGGAGTATTGTATTACTGCCACCTGTACAATTCCGGTGATCAAACATCCAATGATAAATGCCCAGAAAGCTCCCCAGTTAGTTACTTTATAGCGACGGTAATAATAGATCATTACAATCGCAGGGATGGTCAATAGGTTAAGCAGGTGAACACCGATGGAAAGTCCTATCATGAAAAACAGGAATACGATCCAGCGGTCGCTTTTTTGTCTTGCTACAGGGTCATTTCCTGCATGTTCATCAGCATGCTCCCATTTAAGCATAGCCCAAAATACCAATGCAGTGAAAAAAGAAGACAGGGCATATACCTCACCCTCTACCGCACTGAACCAGAATGAGTCACTAAAAGTATAGGCCAGGCCTCCCACAACACCGGCCGCCATAACAGTGAACATCTGGTGTTGATTCAATTCTTCACCAACAGTAACAAACATTTTACGGGCAAAGTGGGTGACGCTCCAGAATAAGAACAAGATAGTAGCTGCACTGGCTATAGCACTCATGAAATTCACAGCGCTGGCAGCTGTATGGCCATTATCTCCAAAGAGGATAATAAAAAAACGTCCGAGGAGTACAAATAATGGCGCCCCGGGAGGGTGGGGAAGCTGCATTTTATCAGCACTGGCTACAAACTCGCCACAATCCCATAAACTACCCCTTGCTTCACGGGTAAGAAAATATGCGGCAAATGCAATCAAAAACACCGCCCAACCGGTGATGTTATTTACTTTTTTAAAGTTCATAAAGCATTGATTTTGTCCCTCTAATTATAGGGATGGGCAAAATTAGGGTATTAACAGTTAAAAGAGGTTTAAGAGATGCCCAATGGTTAATGGGAAAAATAAAACAAATATTTATTATTCGAAATATATTCTGATGGTTTGATAAGGCAGCTGATTCTGGAGCATATTTGACATGGTGGCCGATCTTTCTGAGAACCCCTTTAAGCCAAAAAGTCCTGCGGCATTCCCTTTATTAATGGCTATTTCCAGGTATCCTGCACTATTGAATAATGCCAGTTTTTCACCTTCCGGTACATCTGCATAACTCCGGCTGATCTGGTCTATTTCTTCATCCCTTTTAAAAACTATTTTAAAGGTTCTTCCATTTCTCTGCTCCTCAAATTGTTGCTGTGTGATATTAACGATCACATTCTCAAAATTGTCAATAAAAATGATCTGGCCTTCTATCCAGTTATTATCCAACAGGGGTCTTAAATGATTTTTCTGAATATAGTTCACATCCGGTTCACCGATGCTGCTAAGGGAATCACCATTTACCAGTCTTTGAATGGCTTTGCCCATAACAGCTGTACAATGAATAGTGTTTTTATCAGCTTCACTACTTAATGGAATGCCGATCACCATTTCAGGCTTTTCTTCCAGGATCATAGTGAGCAATCCGTTATCGGCGCATAGAAAATACTGTTCATTATGAAAAGCCAATAAAAGTTGTTCTGGCTTCTTCTCAAAAAGATTGATCAGTAGAATATGGTATGTAAAAGGCGGAAAATTCTTTACAGCACTCCGGCATAAATAAGCAGCCTGCGGATAATTAAAGGGGGCGATATTATGAGATATATCAATGATCTGAAACTCCGGGTTGATCTGTAAAAGTTGTGCTTTTACTGCACCCGCAAGGTAATCCCGGTTGCCTATATCCGATGTAAGTGTAACTAAAGGCATGTGGTAAAAGTAAACTGTTAATAAGAAAACCGGAAATCAAATGAAGAAAACAAAAAGGAGGATGTTTATTTTACCAGCTTACCGTTCTTGAAAAAAAACTTATGTACTAGTTTATCCGCCAGGCCGGGAATAAATTTTTGCATAAATACAGTTCTTTTCCCTGTAAAAGTGAGTACCAATGTTCTTTTCTTTTTTTGAATGGCTTTTAAAATATGCCTGGCGCATTCGTCGGCCGGCATCATTTTTTCTTCATCCATGGGAGTTTCACCATGTGACTCTGCATTTTTATTCAATGCGGCATTACGGATGTTTGAAGTTGTAAACCCGGGACATACCCACATTACATTTACACCATCGTCCATTAATTCTGTACGGAGTGCTTCCAGCCAGCCTTGTAATGCAAACTTGCTGGCAGAATAGCCGCTTCTGCCAGGTAAGCCCCTGTATCCTGCAATGGAAGAAACTCCTACAATGGTCCCTTTTTGCTGAATGATGGAATCAAGAGCATATTTTGTACAATAAACAGAACCATAAAAGTTGATATCCATCACTTGTTTGATCACATCGATACTTGCTTCCTTGAACAATGCCCTCATTGATATACCTGCATTATTGATGAGGATATCAATACTTCCATAAAATTTGAGGGTGGTTTCCATAAAGCGACGGCAATCATTTTCACTGCTTACATCGGCAACCATTGTATGTAGGTAGGAGGAAGGATGTTCGGATTGAAGCTGATAAAGTTTATCATGATTTCTCGCACAGGTAGCGACTTTAGCACCCTTATCGAGCAGCATTTCTACCAGGGCTCTGCCGATACCATCGGTGCCCCCGGTTACTACTACCACTTTATTTTTAAAGAAATCTGCCATATTTGACTACAAACTTAATAGAAAAGCAGGCAATTTTGCCTGCTTTGTGATCCCGCTGGGACTCGAACCCAGGGCCCATACATTAAAAGTGTATTGCTCTACCAACTGAGCTACGGAATCGACCGTAAAAATTGGGAGTGCAAAAATACAGTTTCAGCACTTTTGAGCCAAAACTTTTTCAATTAGTTACCAACACTATCTGTGGGTATTTGTAAGTTCTCATCCTGCTGCAACAAATGGATTTTTTGCTCATTTTCCAGAATGATGAATAGTTGTTCCAACATGGCAATATATTCATCTTTTCTGCCATGCTCTGTTTCGATATTGATATAACGAATATCATTTTCACCGCAGTAAATACTCAATGAACCATCTCTTTTTGCTTTTTCATTATCCTGCCAGATGCTATTGAATTTTCGATTAGCCATTTCATTGTATAGTACACTATCTGTTGTAAAAGCAATATCATCTATATCCTGCAGACTATCAGCATAAACAGCTTTTGCATCACGGCTCCTTTCTCCTCCCGGTAGGTAGCTGTTAACAGAGAAGGCGCCATCGTAATTATTATGTAATGCTACGATACAGGTATAATTTTCAGACAGCTTTTTAAGAATCTCCTTCCCGAATTTATCTATCTCTGTAGCTGCATCTTTGTTGTAGCGGCGATTATCCCTCATCGTTTGCTCAATTCCTATTTGCGAAAAAATCCGGTTAGGATCAAAGCCATAGCGGATCCCTTTTTTGTTGAACCGGATGACCCGTTGACCTTTATTTTCTATTTTAATGATAATGCCTCCTGTTCTTCTTACAACTTCATGTGCAGCTGCAAGAGAAGTAAATTCGTTATCGTGTAAGTTGATTAATGCAACATCGCTACGGTCCCCATATTTCCAGGTACGGACGGTGACTTTTTTATCACCGATCGTAATCAGTTCTGTCTTTTCTTCAGGGATATAAAAGGCTTTGGTTGTGTCTGTATAGATAATGGCTTGTTGAGCCATCGCAACTTTTGTAAGCAGGGGTACAAAGAGGATTAATTTGAAAAAGCGTTTCACAAAGTTTGTTTTGGCTAAAATAGATGCTGGTATTTTATCACATATCCCCTGAATAAGGTATTTTCTGAAAGAGACGTTACTGAAGTTCTTCCTTCATTTTTTTTATTACGCTTTTTTCTATCATCATTTGGGCAAGATGCAGCATGTTCATAAAGGCTTTGGCTTCTGAGATACCATGCCCTATAATAACAGGTTTGGGTACTCCTAATACAGGGGTGCCTCCATAATTCTCAAAATTGAATCTTTCGAAATAAGGGTCTTTTACAGATGACTGCTGATAGATCTCAAATAATGACTCAGCCATTTTTAGAATGATATTACCGGTAAAGCCATCGCAAACCATCACATCAGCCTTATCCATCAATACATCCCTTCCTTCTACATTACCAACAAAATGGATATGCTTATTTTCTTTTAAAAGGGGATAAGTGCCCTGCATGAGTATATTTCCTTTTCCTTCCTCTTCTCCAACATTCATCAGGCCAACCCTGGGTTTGCGGATACCTAAAACCAGCCGGGCATATACAGATCCCATAATGGCAAACTGGTTCAACTGTTCGGGCTTGCAATCTGCATTTAACCCCACATCAAGCAAAAGGCTGGTGCCACCGTTCATTTTGGGGATGATAGTAGAAATAGCCGGCCGGATAACACCTTCCATTGCTTTTATGCTGAAAAGTGTTCCTACCAGCATAGCCCCGGTATTGCCGGCGCTTATAAAGGCATCGATCTTATTACTTGCCAAAAGTTTAAACCCGGTTGAAATAGAAGAATCCGGCTTTTCTTTCAATGCTTTTGTAGGATGCTCAAACATGCCGATGGTTTGTGGAGCATGCACAACATCCACATGGTTCATCGGAATTTTATGCTTTTTCAGTAGCGGGGTTAATTGTGCTTCATCACCCACAAGGAGAAGACGGGCAGGAATATTATGGCCAGACAGGTATAATTCTACACCCTTTACTGTTTCCAGAGGGGCAAAGTCACCACCCATCATATCAATACCTATCACCATAGCCATACTGAAAAATAAAATTCCAAATCCAAACGGCAAAATTGCCGATAGATCTGGAATGCAAAATTGTTGTTTTGATCAGTTATTTCTTAACTGGTGACTTTTCAGCAACTACTTTTCCTTTGTAATACAATTTACCTTCGCTTACATGTGCACGGTGACGTACATGTATTTCCCCGGTAGTAGTATCGGTAGTTAAAGTAGAAGCGGTTGCTTTATAGTGTGTTCTTCTTTTTGCGCTTCTTTGCTGACTATGTCTGCGTTTCGGATTTGGCATAACTCAACTATTAAAAGTTTATTATTTCAGGTCTTTAAATTTTTTAAGATCGTCCCAAATGGGGTTATCCTTCTGGGGTTCGTTTGTTTCCATTTTCTTTAGCATTTCCATTGCTGCTTTATTGCAATAGGGTCCATCCATTTTCTCAAAACCACAACTCTTTTGTAACGGGATGCTGAGGTTGATGAACTCATATACCCAACCGGCAATATCAAGATGACTTTCGCTACGGCTGATGTAATAAATATCAGGATCGTCTTCCTGGTTATTCATCAATTCAGGTTCTTCTACCATTTTTACAGTAATGGTAAATTCGTCCCATAATTCAAGCGGAAAGTTGTTATTACAACGATCGCAGGTTACTTCCAGGCTGCCGCCTAACTCAAACTTCAGCAGCATGAAACTGCTTTTTTTATCAAGCAGTAACTTTACTGAAGCTTTGCAATTACGAAAATCCTGTTGTTGAAATGCTTCAAAGAACCGGTCATCTATTTCATAGTTGTACTCATGAACTCCAGGTTTTAGCCCCACAAAAGCTATTTCGAACTCACGTCGGCGGCTCATTTTTCAACTTTAAAAGAGTTTGCAAAGGTAAGGGAATATTCACAAAATTTAAGGGCATTTTTCGTTTATTTTCGCATTTTATTTGGTTATAAAGGCCTGATTTTTAATGAAATTAATTTCCTGAATTTTTGCAGCAGTTTCTTACAAGATTGTTTACCCGGCTGATGAAAAGCTGGAGTTGGGTGGTACTGATAGTGCTTACTATCCTGATAAAATGGGCATCCTGGTACCCCGGATGGGTAGAACGGAACTATAGCCAGGGCGTATACCCGTTAATTTCCAAAGTGCAGCGGTTTCTTTTTGGCTGGATACCTTTCAGTATCGGCGACCTTTTTTATGCTTTTCTGATTCTTGTTATCGTATTCAGAACTTTTAAGTTCTTCAAGTACCTGTTTCAGCGCAGGCTTACCCGAAAATTTTTCATTATTGCCCTGCAGCAGGGCATTTTCTTTTTTCTGTTCATCTATGTTTTTTTCAACTTGTTTTGGGGACTCAATTATAACCGGATCGGAATTGCCAAACACCTTGATCTGAAAGCAAAAGCATATTCCACTGAGGATATTGATACTTTGACAAGGGCATTGATGGAACGGGTAAACCATTATGCTGATCTTGCCACAGAAACGGAAAGAGATTCTTTTGATAAAAAAAGGGATCTTTTTCACGAAGCATCGGTTGCTTACCACAATGCTTCTGCTGATTATCCATTTTTAAAATATAGTCCCCGTTCAGTAAAGCCTTCTATATTCAGTTATGCGGGTAACTATCTTGGTTTCCAGGGATATTATAACCCATTTACCGGGGAGGGGCAGGTAAATACCACTATACCCCGCTTTCTGGAACCTTTTGTAACCACACATGAGATAGGGCACCAGCTTGGGTTTGCCAAGGAGAATGAAGCAAATTTTGCCGGATTTTTGGCTTGTCGCTATTCTGCCTCAAATGTGTTTAAGTATTCTGTTTACTATGATATGTACCACTACGCTGTTGTAGAATTGTATCAAAGGGATTCTGTAAAAGCAAAACAATACCAGGAGCAATTACATGAGCAAGTTAAAAAGGATCAGCAGACCTATATAGCTTTTTATAAGAAATACCGGAACCCCATTGAGCCTATTATCATGTGGGGATATGGGCAGTTTTTAAAAGCGAATAACCAACCCGGCGGAAAAAGGTCTTACAACGAAGTGGTGCTTTGGCTGATAGCTTATTATAAAAAGTTTGGGATAGAGGCTTTGTAATTAAAACTTATTCTTCCACATCATGCTTTCAATGGGCTTGTCCGGCTGTCCGCTGTATTTGGCATTTTTCTTTTGATTGTATTTTACCTCAATTTCACCATCCACAGGGAAATAGATCAGTTGACCTATTGGCATTCCTTTGTACACTTTTACAGGCTGTTTAACCGATATTTCCAATGTCCAGTGCCCACAAAAGCCAACATCGCCTTTTCCTGCAGTGGCATGAATGTCGATCCCCAGCCTGCCGGTGGAAGATTTTCCTTCGAGGAAAGGTACATGGGCATGGGTTTCTGTGTATTCCAGCGTTACACCGAGATAAAAAATATGGGGATATAATACAAACCCTTCTTCAGGTATTTCAAAATACTCTATCTCGTTATGCTTTTTTGCATCCAGAATATGTTCCCTGTAGGTGGCTAGCCACTTTCCCAAATGCACATCGTAGGAGTTGCTGCCCAGGCATTCCCTGTCGTAAGGTTGTAGTTTGATCGTTCCTTTTTCAATTTCTTCCAGTATCCGCTTGTCAGAAAGTATCATTCTATTTTTTTCGGTTTATATTGCCGGCAAAGTAAAGATGAAACTGTAATCCATGCCGGTTTTTTTTCAACAACAAATTAACGAACATACAAGGCTGGGTATCTGGAAAATTGAGGAAACGGAGGAGTTTTTCAGTCAAAATGTGCCTGTTCAGCAGAATGTGAGTCACCCAAAGAAAAGATTACAGCATCTTGCGGGGAGATTTTTGTTACAGTTCCTTTTCCCTGATTTTCCCTACGAATTGATACAAATTGCGGATACCCGGAAGCCTTACCTTGCCGATGCCAAGTATCATTTTTCCATATCACATTGCGGTGATTATGCGGCTGCCATTGTAAGCAGGGATAGCCGTGTAGGCATTGATATTGAGATACCGGTAGAAAAGATCCGGTTGATCAGGTGGAAATTTTTGCAAAAAGAAGAATTACAAAGATTCACCCAAAACGATGTTGAGTTTGACGATCATCACCTGCTTACTTTGTTGTGGAGTTGTAAGGAAGCCGTATTTAAATGGTATGGCGATGGTGAAGTGGATTTCAGGCAGCATATACAGCTTAGCAACAGGCAGGAAGAAACCATTGACTGTTTTTTTGGTAAAAATGAGTCAAAGCCGATTATTAATTATCGAATTTTCGGGGGGCTAGTTTTGGCTTGGATAGTAAGCTGATAAAGTGTCAATTTCTTAGAGGTTTTTTAATGATTCTATATAGCCATTCAATAATAATTGCATAAAGAAAAATTGTTAATAATAACGATACTATTCTGTTTTTAAATAAGTGTAGTTGTAACCAATTTGCAGGAATAAGCACTGGTTCGAAGATCTTCTGATATATAATCCCCAATACATTTTGCCCATTGCTTGATGTAGAAATCGATTGAAGTAGGAGTAGAGAGATTAATAAAATTCCAAATATTAATATAGTTCTGGGAAAGTTCATTCTTCTGATCCAGAACTATCGTCCAGCAAATTCAGATCTACATCTGTTCCAGATATACCTTCAATAGAACCGCGGATATGTGCAGAATTAAGCAGCACTTTTTCCAATTGCTTCTCTCTTGCTTTCCATAGTTTTTCCATGGCATCTCTTTCTTTTTGTATAGAAAGCTTCATACTCATAAATCCTTCCCGGATGGCCTGCCATTGTTCTGCAAATTCACGGCTGGTCAGGTAATCATAGAGCAGATGCATTTTATCACCTTTATTTTCCTGGCTTTTGGAGGCAATAAATATTTTGATCACGGCATCCCGAAGCATTTGCACAACAGGTTTTGCTTCGCTAAAAGAGCAGATCCAAACCCCGTCTTTTTCACCAAAACTTTCCATGTCTTTTGGAAAAGCCTGTGTAACAATTACAGCTACATCAGCACCCTGGTTACGCATATCCGCTTTCAATTTCTCGATCCAGTCATTTGCAAAATCTTTGGTTCGTTTACTTTCAAAAATGATCTTGCCACATTCCTGTCCCAGGTTATTCCTTACGATCTGGATACAATCAGCCCCTCTAACACCTTTGCCAACTTCTTCAATAAGATCAAATGGGAAAGTATTGCGTAATAGTTCTTCTAATGCCAGTTCCTGTGCTTCGCCCTGCGATTGCATAGAACCCTGCTCAGCTTTGCGTTTCATTTCTTCAGCCAGCTTTTTCTGTGCTTCCAGTTTTTCCTCCATTTCCTTCATGCGCAACTGGAACTCTGTTTCTTTTGCTGCTATACGCTGTTCTTCCAGTTTGCGGATATCTGATGCCAGCTTTTCTCTTTCTGCCTGTAATTTTTTTTGAACAGAAAGCTCCAGCTCTGCTTCTTTATTCTTTAGTTCCTGTTCTTTTTTTAGAAAATCCAACTGTTGTTCACGGGCCTGTTTTAATTTTTCTTCATACTCTTTATTGTTTTGCTGTGCCACTTTAAGCTGATGCTCAAAATCAGCGGCAACTGATTTCCGGATCAACTCTTCTGTTTCCTTTTGCGTTTTCTTCTTTTCTTCCAGCAACTGCGCATCAAACCTCTGTTGTTGTTGTTTTTGCCATTCCGTCATTTTGCTACGCAATTCTTTCTGTATCTCATCCCGTATGCTATCAGTAGGTTCAAACTCATGACCACAGTGCGGGCATTTTATTTCAGTTGCCATTCATTCGTCGTTTGATTCAAATCTACAAATACTACTTCGCAATCACTCCGCAGCATAAATAAAAAAAGCGACCAAAAGGTCGCTTAATGTGCCCCGGATCGGAGTTGAACCGATACGGACATTGCTGTCCACAGGATTTTAAGTCCTGCGTGTCTACCAATTCCACCACCAGGGCGGTGATTAGAGAAAAAAAATCCTCCGCCAAACAGCAAGAGGATCAGTGGAGCGGAAGACCGGGCTCGAACCGGCCACCCCAACCTTGGCAAGGTTGTGCTCTACCAAATGAGCTACTTCCGCAGTGATTTTTAAGAACTAAAGGGATGCAAAAATAGGGCAGAAGCCCTTTTTAAAAAAATTTTGATGATTGTTATTTGTATTTGGGAGTGTACTGGCTACTCTCCTGTACGGGCACATCAATCTTGTTATACTTTTTGGTATAAAGCGTATAGCATCCACCCAATACAAAGGCCACAATACAGGCAACTTGTAGGTAAAACAAAAAGGCAGATGAGGAAACCCAGTTATGGGTAAAGTCCTTATCCTGAATCTTCTTTAATTCCTGGTGATATTCATGCTGATTGCTCATAATGGGATTTTGTGCTGCAAAAATAAGGTTTCAAGAGAAATCTCAGTTTGTTTCCGCTTCAATTTCAGTAAAATAGTTCTTCTTTTTTACAAAATGCAGCCAGGCTATATTTTTAGGCAGATAGCCATATAATTTGCCCTTTTTATTAGTGGGGGCAATGCTTTTCTTTTTGAAAAAGAGCCACCATTTACAAAATGCAAATTGTGCCCTGATGACTGCCCAAAAGTACCCGGCATCGCCTGTAAAAAGTCCTTTTAATGCAGAAATACAATCCAGCATAAACCTAAATGGGATGATGCTGACTTTTTTAGTAAAAGGGAGGTTTTTGGAGAGCATGATACGGTTATTCCTGAAATTTAAATACGTTTTCAATGAATTTCCTCTTGGTAAAGTGCCACCGCCTACATGATAAACAACAGATGAAGGGCAGGCATATATTTTATAACCGGCCAACTGAATTCTCCAGCACAGATCAATTTCTTCCTGGTGAGCAAAAAAATATTCATCAAATCCTTTCATTTTATGGAAAACCGAGGAACGTATAAACAATGAAGCCCCACTTGCCCAGAAAATAGGCTCAGTAATGTCGTATTGGTTCCGGTCTTCTTCTGCAATATCAAAGATCCTTCCCCTTGCAAATGGATAACCATATTTGTCCATCCAGCCACCGGCGGCTCCTGCATACTCAAACATATTCTTGTTTTTCCAGGAAAGTATCTTTGGCTGACAGGCCGCTATCTCTTTGCCCGATTCCAGTAATTGGACCATTGGATCAAGCCAGCCCGGTAACACTTCTACATCTGAATTAAGTAATACATAATAGTCAGAGATGATCAGCTTCAAAGCTTCGTTATAGCCTTTGGCAAACCCCATATTGGAATCAAAACTGATAATCCTGATGTCCGGGTGATTGGCTTTTAGAAAATCAATAGAGTCATCGGTGGAGCCATTATCAGCTACAACTATCTCAAACCTGGGGTATTGAGTGGCCAGAACAGAAGGAAGAAACTGTTCAAGGTATTTCTTCCCGTTCCAGTTCAGGATTACAATAGATACTTTTGGTAAGGTTGGCAACCGGTAAAATATTTATTCAAAAATAAGGGAAGCCGGTTGATCCTTGTTAAATTCGAAATATGTTAAGGCAATTTCTAAACTGGCGAACTCTTCTTGCTTTACTGGCAATCCTGATTGTAACCGGTACTATTTTCTATTCACAATACCTGGCAAAGAAGATTGAAAGAGAAGAGAGGCAAAAGGTGGAGCAATGGGTAGAAGCCAGTAAGTCTTTGTTGGATACAAATATTACAGATACAAGATTACCTTCTAAGATCATTATAGATAATGATGATATTCCGATAATTGTTACAGATGAAAATGATAATATCCTCGATTTTGTGAACCTGGATTCAGTAAAGGTTGCGCATGACAAATCTTATGTACAGCGGAAGCTGAGCGATTTCAGATCTTCCGGAAGAAAACCGTTTATCTATGTAGATCCATATGATTCGTCAAAAGTTACCAGGTATTATTATGGTCATACCCGTTTATTAAATGAAGTAAGGTATTATCCTATAATACAGTTATGCATTGTGGCGCTTTTCATTGTTATAATTCTTCTTTCATTAAGAAGTAGTTATAGATCTGTTCAGAACCAGTTATGGGCAGGTATGGCAAAGGAAACAGCACACCAGTTGGGTACACCTGTCTCCTCATTGGAAGGTTGGGTTGAAATGCTTAAAGAAACTGAGTCAGATACAAAAATTGTTCATGAACTGGAGAAAGATGTAGACAGGTTGCGATTGGTGTCCGACAGGTTCGGAAAAATTGGTAGCACACCGCAACTGGAAAAAGTAAATATTGTAGAGCAGATCAATGGGATGGTAGACTATATGAGGAAGAGGGCAGCTGGTAAAATAAGTTTTAAGGTTAATACAAATGGGTTAGCTGTTATCTCGGCTGATGTGTCTCCTCCTTTGTTCGATTGGGTGATTGAGAACCTTTTAAAAAACTCCCTGGATGCCATGGAAGGTAAAGGAAGTATAGTTGTAGATATTCAGGAGGATACAAAGAATATTTTAATCGATGTTACTGATACGGGTAAAGGGATAAGTAAACAGAATATAGCTAGTGTATTTAAACCAGGGTTTACAACCAAAAAAAGGGGATGGGGGTTAGGTCTAAGTTTGTCCCGTCGTATCATTTCAACTTATCACAAAGGAGAAATATTTATTAAGCACTCAGAATTAGGGAAAGGCACTACTTTCAGAATTGTTCTGAAAAAATAAACGATGTACATTTGCAATCCTAAAATGCCCAGGTGGTGAAATTGGTAGACACGCCACTTTGAGGTGGTGGTGGCCGAAAGGCTGTGCTGGTTCGAATCCAGTCTTGGGCACAAAGATCCTGGCACGAAGTGCCGGGATCTTTTTATTTGGTGAAAGTGTATAAGTAATCTATTCTGCCTCTCAACTGCTTTTTGTTGTCAAACAGAGCTTCTTTTACTTTTAAGCCATTATCATTATAAATATATCTCCAAATGAGGTAGCCCAATTCACGGTCTGATGTAGTAGTGATTTTTTGGATTACCTGGTCATTCTCATCGTATTCAAACATGATATCAGGAATAAGCTTATCAAGTTTATTATTGTATCGTACAATATCAGTCATCCTGTTATTGCCATCATAGTAATAATACAGGAAGTCATTTTGTACCCCATTTCTAAAACTCCTTTCTTCTACGATATTCCCATTTTCGTCGACTCCAAAACGTATTTCCAGGCTATCAGTACTTATTGCTGCCCCATTATTAGTAACGATGCGCCACATTTTCTCCGGGATACCATTTTTGTATATCCAGTGATGGGTTTCTACCTGGTTAAAGTCGCCGACGCTGTCTATTACTATATTTTGAATCTTGATTAAATGCCCTTCCCGATCATATTCATAATTGGTGGTGTTCTTTATTAATGAGATAGAATCGGTAAATGAAATGAGTCGGAGAGAATCGTCGAATTGATAGTATTCTGTACTTTTCTTTAGATCAGTGAATGAGGATATTTTCAACAAATGCCCGTTTTTTGAAATCTCTCTCATTTCTGAAAAATCACGGGCAAGAGTTCCTTTATTATCAAAGCCCCGGGATTCAATTCTTAGAACACTATTATGGCTAAAGCCTTTTTGACGGGAATTGATCTCTTGAGTAGCTACAATATCATTGTAATAGTACTGCCCGGAAGCAGATAAGTAAACCAGGATACAGAGAAATAATAAGCGGATTTTCATATCAATTTTAATGGGTTATGCAAAGTTACCTGAATTGTTCAGTAACGAAAAAGAAAAGGCTGCTTGTATATTTTGTACTTATTTTTAAGAAAAAATTCCGGATGTCCCATATCCAGGAGCGAAAAGAGAAGGATTGCCTGAATTGCGGTACCATTGTTCAGGGTCGTTATTGTCAAAACTGCGGGCAGGAGAATGTAGTGCCTCATGAAACGTTTTGGCACATGGTGAAGCATTTTGTGTTCGATATTTTACACTTTGACAGCAAGTTTTATGATTCGATGAAGCTGCTCTTATTCAAGCCGGGATTTTTGCCAAAGGAATATATTAAAGGAAGGCGTGCCCGGTATATGAATCCCGTAAAAAAGTATGTGTTTACTTCGGCTATATTTTTTATTCTTTTTTTTAGCTTTTTTGCTGAAGGAGGGGGATTGAATTTAAATGTGGATGAACCAATATCGCAAAAGGATAGAGTTGCAAATATTAAAAAGGCAGAAAAGATATTGCAGGAAAACCCGGGGGATTCACTTTGGGCGCCATTGTATCAAAAACTTTTAGATAGCTCTGTGGTAGTCACAGAAAAAGACTTATTACCTATTTCAGACAACTTTACATTTATCGGGTTGGGTGGTCGCCGTTATGCTTCATTAAAGGAATATGATTCGGTACAAAAAAATCTTCCTGGAAAGGAGAAAGATAGCTGGTTCAGAAAAGTTCTACAGCGGCAAAATCTTAAAGTAAGTGATAAATTCAAGCATGATCCGAGAGGAATTTCAGATAAATTGACAAGTGTTTTCTTGCATAACCTCCCTTACCTTTTATTTATTTCTCTTCCTATCTTTTCACTTTTTTTGAAATTGTTGTATTTCAGAAAAAAGGAGTTGTACTATGTAGATCATGGCATTTTCACAATTTATCATTACATATTTACATTTATACTTTTACTATTTGTTTTTTCTGCCAATAAACTGGCAAACATCACTCATGCAAATGGTTTAAATATTCTTACAATCTTCCTGGTACTTTCTGGTGGGGTGTATTTGTATTTATCAATGAAGAGATTCTATGAACAGAGCCATCTTCGTACAGCAATAAAATTTTTATTGCTTAATGTTTTGGGATTGGTCATGCTGTTAGCTCTGTTCTTTTCATTCGTTATATTTTCAATTTTTAAAATGTGAAAGAATGACTCAAAAAAAAGGAGATACTTTTTCAAAGCTTACATTGGTTATGGATGAGCTAAGGGAAAAATGTCCCTGGGACAAAAAGCAGACCATTCAATCGCTTCGGCATCTTACTATTGAAGAGATGTATGAGTTGGCTGATGCTATTACTGATGGGGACTGGAAAGGGATACAGGAGGAGTTGGGTGATCTTCTCTTGCATATTGTTTTCTATGCCAAAATTGCTGAGGAAAAAAACAAATTCAATATCGATGATGTGATCAATACTGTTTGTGAAAAACTAATTGCCCGTCATCCGCATATATATGGTGATGTGCAGGTTTCAGGTGTGGAAGAAGTAAAACAGAATTGGGAAAAGTTAAAGTTAAAAGAAGGTAAAAAATCTGTTTTGGGAGGAGTTCCAACTTCGTTGCCTGCCACAGTTAAAGCCATGCGATTGCAGGAAAAAGCCAGGCAAGTTGGTTTTGAATGGGATGAAGAAAGCCAGGTGTGGGAAAAGGTCCAGGAGGAAATGGAAGAATTGCAAGAAGCGATCAGGATAGCAAACGAGAGTAAGGAAAAAGAAAATGCAAAAGAGAATGTGGAAGATGAGTTTGGGGATGTTGTTTTTTCCCTGATCAATTATGCACGGTTTTTGCAGATTGACCCGGAAAATGCCCTGGAGCGGACAAATAAGAAATTTATCTATCGGTTCAAAGAATTAGAAGCTGTGGCGCTGAACCAGGGAAGGGATCTGCAAAGCATGTCCCTCAAGGAAATGGATGAGATTTGGAATAATATCAAAAAACAACAGCGGGAATAAGTGATCAAACTGTTCAGAAATATATCTCTTTCACGAAATGTTTTACTGGCTCTTGCAGTACTATTATTTGGATCGTCCTTTTTCTTTAATAAGATATATAAAAACAGGGCATCTGTTAACCAGGAAGCAAGCAGGGCCGAAAAATTTATCCGGGCCAAATATGATGAATTCAACAAACTATCTGATGACACGGCGCTTGTCAATGGGTTACTGAACCGTAGCCTTTCTGCAGCTGATTTTGCGAAGAGTTCCTCTGGTGATTACGGTTTCTTCTTGTATACAGTTTCACAATTTGACGACTTTGAACTAAAATTCTGGAGCGATAATCTTATTGTTCCGGAAGATAGTCTTCTTGTTAAAGCTGATGGTGAATATTTTGAACATTTATCAAATGGCTGGTACTATATTATTCGTAAAACTCTTCCTCAAACATCTGATGGGGCCAGCCTCTTTAGCATTGCAATGGTTCCTGTTAAAACCGAGTTTTTTATTACGACGGATTATTTGCCCAAACAACTGGTGTATAATAAAACTGCCGAAAGACGGGTCCAATTAAGTATTCAGCCAACAGAATTCCCGGTAAAATCGATGAGCGGAGAACCCCTTTTTTACCTGGACAAAAAAAGCTTTGCTGCAGTGCCCTATAATGACCTAAAGACTAATATTCTCAGGTTTGGCGGAGTACTTTTCTTTCTGATCTTTCTTCACCTGACAGCAGAAGCAATTAGCAGAAAAAAAAATGTGAGATATGCAGTTGGATTTTTATTTGTTTCTGTATTGATACTTCGAATTGTTGCGTACTATTTTCCTTCTATTTTAAATCTTCGTCAGTTTGATTTTTTTGACCCGACCATTTATGGCTCAAATGCTATTCAACGGTCACTGGGTGATCTGCTGATAAATGCAGGCCTGTTTTGCTGGATAGTTTTATTTGCGTGGGCGAAACTCCGGAAGAGTAATCATTTGCTTTCAGGATTAAAATCATGGCAGCGATGGGCCGCAGGGTTTATTTCATTGTGTATGCTCATTCTGTCAACTTTTGTTCTGGCAACAACGATACGAAGCCTGGTTGCTGATTCGAAAATATCGTTTGATGTTTCTAATTTTTTTGAACTGGATGAATATACTTGGGCAGGATTTTCTTTACTGGCTTGCTTGTCATTGACCTACTATTATTTTTCACAATTGTTGTTTCGGTTTATATTTCCTTTGTTCAGCGGAAGGCAGATCCTGATCTATTTTTTTATTGGTGTTGCAGGACTTGCATATTTATCATATCTCACCCTTCAGTCAAGCGGACCCGATGTGCTTTTTTATTTGCCGGTTTTAATATGGTTATTGATCTATACATGGCTGGCAAACCGGAAAGGTCTGCTGTTTCATAACTTCCGGATCAATATTACCGGTACAATAACATGGCTTTTCATTTTCTCTGTTTCAGTAACATTTGTTATGTATGCTGAAATAAAAAAAGTAGAGTGGGAGAAAAGAAAGCGAATTGCTAACCAGGTTGCTTTTAGTACTGACCCTGCTAGTGAAATGTTGATGAGTTTGACAATGAAGTACCTGGACAATGATTTTTTGCAGGAAAATTTTTATAGGTTTTATAATGTAGAGGAAAGCAGGAAGATCAGGGACAGTATCATTGCTGATAATTATTCAGGTTACCAGGATAAATATGATACCCGTCTTTATGTTTATGATTCATCAGGTAATCCCTTGAATAATGAGGATGGCACCACTTATGAATCGTTGCAAACAATCCTGAATGTTCAATCAAAGCAAACACAGACAGAAGGATTGTATTACTACGAAGCAGCTTTAGATAAGTATAATTATATAACAAGAAGAGATGCGACTGATAGTTCGGGAACGGCCACTGTAGGTTCTCTGTTTATAGTATCAAGTCCGAAAAACTTCAGTAATGAAGCATTATTGCCAGAGCTTTTCAGGAGATTTAAAGGTGATGATCCTGAAGATTCGCCGATCTACTCCTATGCGGTATATACAGAAGGGCGGCTGGTTTCGCCTCCTGGAAACTATCCTTTCCCTACCTGGTTAAGCGAATCAGAAATACCAACCGAAGAGTTTCAACAAAAGATAAACGGTAGTTATGATGAGCTTTGGTACAGGGCAAGCAATAAAAAGGTGGTAGTGATTACGAGGAAAAAGGAAACGATACTTGAAACAATAACTTTATTCTCATATATCTTTTGTTTCTTTCTTCTTTTGCTTGGCCTGGTTCAGTTGTTTTCCCTTATCCTTCGGTTTTTCTATAGTAAGAGTAGCTTCAGAAAGTTTATACAGTTTAATATCCGCACCCAGGTTCATGCAACTATTATTTTCATCAGCATATTCTCATTCCTGGTAATAGGGGTGGCAACGATTTATTTTTTTATCAGCAGATATAATAAAACAAACAGTGATAAGCTAAGCAGGACCATGAAGATCATGGTCAATGAGATGGAACAGAAGTTAGATGATCACAATACATTTGACGATGTGGTAAGAATAGATGATTCCATTTCTCATGCAGGGTTACAGAATCTTGTCAATGAAGTGTCAGACATCCACGGTGTGGATATCAATGTATACGATCTGAATGGGAACCTGAAAGTTACCTCGGAGGCAAATGTTTATACGAAAGGGGTATTGAGTAAAAAAATAAACCCGATTGCTTATTATCATTTAAGTCATTTGCGACAGGTGCAGCATGCCCAGGAAGAAAGGGTCGGTAATCTTTCATACCTGAGTATGTATTCTCCTGTAAGAGACGATAGAGGTTATGTTTATGCCTATATAAATATCCCATACTTTACTTCCCGACCCGAGCTGGAACAGCAGATATCCAATTTTCTTGTTACGATCATTATACTCAATGCTTTTATATTCCTGATAGCGGGGTTAATAGCCCTGATCATTGCTAACAGGATCACCAGGTCTTTTTCATTTATCAGTGATAAAATGAAAGATGTTAATCTGAGTAAAATGAACCAACCAATCGTATGGAACAGGGATGATGAGATCGGAGAACTGGTAAAAGAATATAATAAAATGGTTGGAAAGCTTGAAGTTAGTGCCTCAGCTTTGGCGAAAAGCGAAAGAGAAGGGGCCTGGAGAGAAATGGCAAGACAGGTGGCACATGAGATCAAGAATCCTTTGACGCCAATGAAACTCAGTATTCAGTATTTACAGAAAGCGATTGATTATGACCAGCCAAATGTTAAAGAGCTTTCTTCCAATGTAGCCAATACCCTGGTGGAGCAAATTGATCACCTATCAAAGATTGCAGCTGATTTTTCCCAGTTCGCCAATATCAGTAATACTGAGGTTAAGAAATTTGATCTGCATGAGGTATTGGGGTCACTAAAAGGTCTATATAATGCACATGAAACCGTGAGGTTTGTTTGGTTGCCGGTAGATCAGGAAGTAATTATAGAAGCTGATAAAACACAGATCAACAGGCTTTTTACCAACCTTTTTGCAAATGCACTTGAAGCATGCAATGATGCGGATATTTGCCTGATTAATGTAGCAGAAGAGATCATTGAGGATAAGATCAGGATCAGCATTCGGGATAATGGGGAAGGCATTCCGGAGGAGATGCAGGACAAGATCTTTATACCCAATTTTACAACTAAAACTTCAGGTACCGGGCTTGGTTTAGCTATGTGTAAGGGAATTGTTGAACAAGCTAAAGGAGAGATCTGGTTTGAAACCCAAAAAGGGGCAGGTACAACTTTCTTTGTTGAACTTCCGCTGGTTAAATAAGGTCTATTGCTTGCGATCAAGCCATTGTTCAAATTCTTTCAGGGAAAAGCTACTCAGGTTTTGTTTAGCTGTTAAGCCGCCTTTTTGTGCAGCAAGAACACCATATTTAACATCGTCAAATCCGTCTAATGCGTGGGCATCCGGGTCAATAGAAAGTAAAACGCCTTTTTCCATAGCATAACCGATCCATTTCCAGTCTATATCTAATCTTCGGGGATGTGCATTGATCTCTATCACAACATTATTAGCAGCGCATGCCTCAATTATTTTTTTATGGTCAACAGGGTATCCGTTTCTGCTTAAAAGCAGTCTGCCAGTCATGTGACCTAATATATCTGTATATGGGTTTTCAATGGCTTTGATAAGACGGGCCATGGCCTTCTCTTCAGTCATTTTAAGATTGCTATGTACAGAGGCAATAACAAGATCAAAGGATTTTAGTACTTCTTCGGGATAGTCAAGACTACCGTCGTTGAGAATATCACTTTCAATACTTTTAAATATTTTAAAAGGGCTTAGCTTCTTATTTAGTTCGTCTATATTCTTTTGCTGTTCTATTACTCGATCCTCTTTAAGCCCGTTTGCATATACGGCTGTTTGAGAGTGGTCAGAAATAACCAGGTATTCATAATTTCTCCTGATACATTCATTAGCCATTTCTTCGATGGTATTCATCCCATCGCTCCAGTTACTGTGACTATGAATAATGGAATGGATATCTTCAACCTGGATCAATTGTGGCAAAGCATTTTCTTTAGCCTTTTTAATAAATGTTTCCGACTCTCTTAAGCAAGGGAGTATAAAAGGAATGCCGGCTTTTTCAAAGAGAGCTTTTTCATTGAAAGTATTATCATCGCTAAAATCTAAACCGGGGAAAGCCTTATTAAAAGCTTCATGGAACTCATTACTGCCTGTTGTTCTAAAAAGAACTTCAGTCTTATTTCCATTTGCAGAGTAGATCCGGAGTTTTAGTCCGTTTTTAAGCTTGTATAGAATACCTGTTTCTGTTTCGTTTACGATCTCAGGTGGTTGCGAAGTGATGAATTTTGGCTTAATAGTGTCAAGCGGTTCTGCAATAACATATTCCAATTCTTCAATGGTAAGTGCCTGCCTGCGGTAAGCACCTGTAACATGTACATTTTCTTCTCCGAATAGTTTTTTAAGATACCCGTCAATTTGCGGAAATATCTGGTCAACCTGGGCATAGAGGTAATGCCCCTGGTTCTGCAGATAAAATTCTATTGATTCCTGAACATTTTGCTGTGTCTTTTGTCCGAACCCTTTATATAAGGTCAGCCTGTTCTCACCACAGGCATACAGAAGCTCCCCGATAGACTCAATGCCCATCTCTTTCCAGATAATATGGATCTTTTTAGGACCAATGCCTTTTATGTTCAACATTTCAATAACACCTGCCGGTGTTTTGCTGATATATTCTTCCAGTACCTCTAAACGGCCGGTATCAAGCATTTCCACTACCTTTTTCCCGATACTTTCACCGATCCCTTTTATGCCAAATAGTTTTTCACGGGGGGTATCTTTAAGAGGCACTGGCATCTTATCGATATTGTATGCAGCAATGGAATAGGTCTTTGTTTTAAAAGAGTTTTCTCCATTTATATCCATCAATTTAGAGAGAAGGGAAAAATTGTCCGCAATGGCTGCATTATCCATACATGCAATTTATGCGATTGCCTGTATTTCTAAGGATGGAGAGATTAATTAATGAGGTGGGGACAAAAAAAGTCCCGGAGAACCGGGACTTTGTATTTCGTTTTAAAACGAATTAGCTTATTTCTTTTTCTTAGC
This sequence comes from Chitinophagales bacterium, assembly GCA_020636575.1. GTDB lineage: Bacteria > Bacteroidota > Bacteroidia > Chitinophagales > Chitinophagaceae > JJ008. Next base: position 379,242 of record JACJXP010000002.1, on the reverse strand, counting down.
GGCTTTTTTCTTAGCAGCTTTCTTTTTAGGAGCAGCTTTCTTTTTAGCAGCTTTTTTCTTAGGAGCAGCTTTCTTTTTAGGAGCGGCTTTTTTCTTAGCTGCTTTTTTCTTTGTTGCCATTTTTTAGAATTTAATGTTAGTAATAAATGGATTAACGGTAGTAAAAATAACAATTATTTTATACTACCCAAATTTTTTTCCACAAAATTATAACGCTGAAAATCCTAAATGGAGTTACACATTCGCAACAGAAACAAATGTTTTATTGTTTTTTCCTTTGCGGAATTCAACAACACCATCTGTTAATGCGAATAATGTGTAGTCTTTTCCAACACCAACATTTTTGCCGGGATGGTATACAGTACCTCTTTGGCGAACAAGAATGTTTCCGGCAACTGCAGGCTGACCACCAAATATTTTTACACCAAGACGTTTGCTTTGTGAGTCACGACCATTCTTTACACTTCCTTCACCTTTTTTATGTGCCATGATTTTCTTTTTTAAATGTCAAATAACTTAAGCTGTTATCTGAACCTTTTACTATTTTATTTGATGTCAGTTACTTTGATCTTTGTATAAACAGTACGATGGCCTTTCTTTTTATGAAATCCCTTTCTTCTTTTTTGTTTGTAGGCGATCACTTTATCTCCCTGCACCTGGTCAAGGATCTCAGCTTTTACTTTTGCTTTTACATCAGCTCCTACAGAAAGCTTTCCATCAGCATCAACAAGTAATACTTCCAGGTCTACTTTATCTCCTGCCTTTCCCTCTACATGGGGAACAAATAATGTCTGGTCTTTTTCAACCTTATATTGCTGTCCGGAAACTTTAACTACGGCTATCATGATTATAAAATTTATACCGATAAAATTCGGGAGGCAAAGGTAAGGTATTTTTTGGTTCTGGAAAACAGGGAATCAAAGATTTGTGAACATTATATGACCCCATTTTGCTGCCTCATCCGTTATATTTGTACTTGTTCCCGTCTTCTGATAGAATAGAGTATGAAAATCAAGTCTTTCCTGGCTCGTCCGTTTGCCAATTATATATATAAAGGTATCCAAAAGGGGATGTCTGCAGCAGTCGCTGATCAGGATAATATCCTGAGATCCTTGCTTAAAACAGGGCGGAATACCGAATTTGGCAAGGAAACTAAGCTGGCGCAGGTGTCTGATTATGAAGGATTTAAGCAATCGATCTCTATTAGAGATTATGAGCAGTTAAAACCCTGGATAGAGAAAATTAAGGAGGGCAAGCATAATATATTATGGAAGGGGAAGCCTATCTATTTTGCCAAAACCTCTGGTACCACAAGCGGCACCAAGTATATCCCAATAACAAAGGACTCTATACCGAATCACATTAATACGGCCAGGAACGCATTGCTATGCTATATGGCTGAAACGGGAAATGCCAGGTTTGCCAATGGCAAAATGATATTTCTTTCGGGTTCGCCTGAACTGGAAAGAATAGGTGGAATCCCCACCGGCCGGCTTAGTGGTATTGTAAATCATCATGTTCCGAGATACCTGCGTACAAACCAACTTCCATCATATGAAACAAACTGTATAGAAGAATGGGAGGTCAAACTTGAAAAGATCGTTGATGAAACGATTGCACAGAACATGACCCTGATCAGCGGTATCCCACCCTGGATGCAGATGTATTTTGACGAGCTGATCAAAAGATCAGGCAAAAAGGTAGGGGACTTATTCCCTAATTTCAGTGTGATGGTACAGGGCGGCGTCAACTTTGAGCCTTACCGGAAAAAGCTATTTGAAAGTATAGGGAGAAAAGTAGATACCATAGAATTATTTCCTGCCAGCGAAGGTTTTTTTGCTTTCCAGGATTCTCAAAATGAAGAAGGCTTATTATTAAATACAAATAGTGGTATATTCTTTGAGTTTGTTCCGGCCGGTGAGATATATAATGATAATCCAACAAGATTGTCATTAAAAGACGTAAAGGTTGGCAAGAATTATGCTATGATCATCAGTAGTAATGCAGGTCTTTGGGGCTATAATTTGGGTGATACGGTCAAATTTGTTTCAACAGAACCTTACAGGCTTGTGGTAACAGGAAGAACAAAACATTTTATATCTGCTTTTGGAGAACATGTAATTGGTGAGGAAGTGGAGGCAAGTATGCTGGAAATGGCCGCAGAGGAAAATGTCAGTATAACAGAGTTTACGGTAGCTCCTTATGTAAGTGCAGACCAGGGAAAATCATATCATGAGTGGTTTGTTGAGTTTGAAAAAGAACCCGGTGATCTGAATAACTTTGCAGCATTACTGGATCAGAAGCTTAGAAAAAAGAATGTTTATTATGACGACCTGATCTCAGGGAATATTTTAGAACCACTAAAGATCACCCCTGTTAAAAAAAACGGGTTTATTGATTATATGCGTTCAATTGGCAAACTTGGCGGACAAAATAAAGTGCCAAGGCTGAGTAACGATAGAAAGATTGCAGATGCGTTATCAAAATGGAAAACTGAAATGGCAACAGCCTGACAGATATTGGCATGACAAATGAATTTCCTATAAAAAGAATTGCACTATTTGGTTCCACCGGTTCTGTAGGAACACAGGCATTGGAGGTAATTGCAGCGCATCCGGATAAGTTTTGTGCTGAGATACTGACAGCAAGAGCAAATGACGAACTATTGATTGAGCAGGCGCTGAAATTTAAGCCAAACATTGTAGTAATAGGAGATGAGAGGAAATATGGGAATGTAAAAAATGCATTGGCATCATCTGATATCAAGGTTTTTGCCGGGGATAAAGCGCTGGAAGAAGTAGCAGCGATGGATTGTTATGACCTGATGCTGGCAGCTATAGTTGGTTATGCCGGACTTCGACCTACATTGCAAGCTATTACAAATGGCAAAACTGTTGCCTTGGCAAATAAGGAGACCATGGTGGTGGCAGGAGACATCATCATGGAAAAAGCCGTAGAGAATAGAGTGCCGATAATTCCTGTGGACTCAGAACACTCAGCAATATTTCAGTGCCTGGTAGGTGAGGGAAGAAACAGGATCGAAAAAGTTATACTTACAGCTTCTGGAGGTCCCTTCCTTGGCAGAAAGCCTAATTACCTTGTTAATGTTAAAAGAGAACATGCATTGCAGCATCCAAACTGGAGTATGGGTGTTAAGATATCTATTGATTCGGCAACATTGATGAACAAGGGGCTCGAAATGATTGAAGCTAAATGGCTATTTAATCTTAAACCCGAACAGGTGGATGTTGTTATTCATCCGCAGAGTATTATTCATAGTATGGTGCAGTTTGAGGATGGGAGCATAAAGGCCCAGATGGGATTGCCTGATATGAAGTTGCCGATCCAGTATGCTATGGCTTTTCCAAGAAGGATACCCAACAAGTTCCCCCGGTTTGACTTTCAAAGAGCAACAAACTTGAGTTTTGAAGAACCTGATGTCAAAACATTCAGAAATCTTGTATTGGCTAAAGAAGCACTTTTCAAAGGAGGAAACCTCCCATGTGTTATGAATGCAGCAAATGAGATTGCGGTATATGCATTTGTACACAATCGTATCAATTTTTTGGATATGACAGATCTTATTGAAAAGACAATGGATAAGATACCGTTTATTGAAAAACCTTCGTTGGAGGAATATTTTGAGAGTGATGGAGAGGCCCGTACCTTTGCAGCCGATCTGATCAAGCTATAATACAAACCCGGTATCGTTCCGTACTTTACAACTAAATGCAGAAAACTTTTCACTTAAATTAATCTATGAATTTATTAGCTATTAACTGGTCAAATGTGGGATTGCAGGCAGGACAGTTGTTGCTGGCTTTGTCATTGCTGGTGTTGTTGCATGAATTTGGTCACTATATAACTGCCCGCTGGTTTAAGTGCCGGGTAGAAAAATTCTTTTTATTTTTTGACCCTTGGTTTTCCCTTTTTAAAAAGAAAATAGGCGACACTGTATATGGTATCGGTTGGTTACCACTGGGAGGTTATGTGAAAATATCTGGTATGATCGATGAGAGCATGGACAAAGAACAGATGAAGCAGCCACCAAAAGAATGGGAATTCAGAAGTAAGCCTGCCTGGCAGCGATTGATCGTTATGCTTGGGGGTATAATTATGAATGTGTTGGTGGCATTTGTGATCTATGCATTTATCCTGATGATCTGGGGTGAAAAAAAGACACCTATTGCCAGTGTTAAGAACGGTATTTGGGTTACAGATACTATAGTAGCGAAATTGGGTTTTCAAAATGGAGATAAGATAATATCTGTTAATGGAGACTCGCTCCGTTATTTTGAAGATGTACAATCTAAAATATTGATTGGTGGCCGTGATGTTGTTTTAGAAAGAGATGGCGAAGTAAAGAAGCTCACACTTCCTATTGATCTTGTTGATAAATTTATTACACGGCGTGACAGGAAAAGAAAGCCATTTATTATTGAAAGGGTTCCGAGTGTAGTAGGGGAGTATCCTAAAAAAGATACATCATTCGGGAAACAAGCCGGCTTGCAGCTTTTTGATAATATTATAGCTGTAAATGGCAGCCCTGTTCAGTTTATGGACCAGATCAATGATGTGGCCGAGAAAAATAAGAGTGGCAAGGTTGATATCACTGTTTTAAGAGGAACTGATACATTAAGCCTGGTGAGTAAGGTATCGGAAGAAGGCAGGATCGGTATCTACATGCTCAGTTACGAACAATATGATAGCATGGGGGTTTTTGATGTTACGAAAACCAGGTATGGATTTTTAGCCGCTTTTCCTGCCGGCGTTAAGTTAGCTGGTCAAAAACTAAAAAGTTATATAGACCAGTTTAAACTTATACTCAATCCAAAAACTGGAGCTTATAAAGGTGTAGGAGGTTTCAAAGCTATTGGTTCAATATTTCCTACTTATTGGAGCTGGGAAGCTTTCTGGAATATCACCGCATTCCTTTCTATAATTCTGGCATTTATGAACCTGCTGCCCATTCCTGCATTGGATGGAGGTCATGTAATGTTCACTTTATATGAAATGATCACCCGGCGAAAACCTAATGAGAAGTTCCTGGAATATGCACAAATAGTCGGGATGGTGATATTGCTGGCTCTGATGCTATATGCCAATGGAAACGACTGGTTTGGGTGGGGTAGATAGCAGTTCTAAATTTCAATCCCTATCTTTTTCATAAGTATGGAAGCATTCATACTATTGCAAACGCCTTCTTTTAATTTGTAGTCGAAAAAGAGCTCTTCATTTTCCACCTGTACATCAAAGTGATAATTAGAAACTTTGTCGGGATAATCCTTTTCTAACTCAGATAATCCAAGGTCATGTGTGGCAATGATCCCCGATGTTTTATATTTCAATAATTGCCTGATCAGCGCTACAGAGCCGGTATGCCTGTCTGACGAATTGGTCCCTCTTAGTATCTCATCAAGTAAAAAGAAAATATTTTCTTGTGTTTGTACACTTTCAATTATGTGTTTTAGTTTTTTTAGCTCAGCATAAAATGTAGAGGTGTTTTCTTCAAGATTATCAGTTACCCGCATGCTGCTCATTACCTTGAATTCAGATACAGAAAATTCTTTTGCGCAAACCGGCGCTCCCATCATCGCCAAAACAATATTTACACCTATACTTCGTAAAAAAGTGCTTTTGCCTGCCATGTTGGATCCTGTGACTATCGTAATCTTCCCTGTGCCATCGCTGGAAAAGCTGTTGTTCACTCTTTTGTTCCCGGGTATTAAGGGATGTCCCATTTCTTCTGCATCTAATATTGCGGCTTCGTTTCTAATAACAGGAAAACACCAGGCCGGATGATTAAAATGAAGATTAGCAATTGAAGAGATGGCTTCAATTTCGCCCAGTGAATTAAACCAATTTGTTGTCTCATCGCTTTTTTCTTTCTTCCATTTTTCTAGTTGGAATGCCTGCTGAAGGTCCCAGCAAAAAAAAGTGCTTAGTGGTATATAAACGAGTGGGTTTAATTTGTAATCAAGCCGATCAAGGATCTTCTTTAGCTGCTTAATTTTTTGAGATGCATTTTTGTTCCCCTGGCCAAATTTATCCTGGAGCTCTTGTAATAATTTGGATTGAAATTCTTCTTTTTCGATCCATGCCATGCTATTGGAAAAACTGTTCAGTTCAGCAGTGATCTTATTAAGCCTGCTATGTGCCGGTAATACTTTTTTTGAAATTCCCATAGCGATCATTAACTGAACCACCAGTAAAAAAAGGAATTGACCCTGGTTAAGGATGTTTATGATATACAACAAAAGCAGCATCAAGCTTATGACGGGGAATACAATTCTTGTCAACTTCCAAATGGGTTTGTCGCTGAAAGTCTCAGGCTCAGATATCCAGGAAAGTATATTTTCTTCGGTTCGTATAGTTATTCTTTCCTGTAATCCATAGGCCTGTAGCTGTTGCCTCCATTCAGTTTTCCCGGAAAGCTCCCGGACCGCTTGTTGTTGCTCCGGTATTCTTTCTTTATCAAAAGGATTTAACAGCCGGCTTACGAGGGTTTTATTTCCCCTTTCGGATATAGTCCTGTTGATATATTGATATAACGATGCTCTTCCGAATATATCGAGGTCAACAGCATAGGGATGTAACTCAGGTTGCCATTCTGCTCCATCAGGATTGTCTGAAAATTTGTGATTAAGGAATTCCAGTTCATCGTTATTGATCTTTAGAAGTAACCTGTTGTGATCAAGCATTTCGCTGTTTTGAAGGTCACGGGATACAAAATAACCAAACACGGTAAGCAACAAGACCGTTGCAGAGATAGCCGGCACCCAGCCAAACCGAATCAGGTAGATAAAAGAAATGATGGCCGCCAAAAAAGAGACCAGCCTGAGCAAGGCCAATCTTTTTTTGTTCTTAATCAGTATTTTATCAAGGCCATTCAGATGACTCAGTCTTGAAGAGTAGTAAGTAATGGGATCAGAAATAGGCATATTTAAAGCTAAGATAATCAACGATCAGTTAGGTATTTCTTCTGAAAACTCATGAATAAAGTTGTAATTTTGCAGATTGCTTTTTTGATGAAAATGGGGGCGTTTGGTTTTGACAGCATAGATCTTTGAAAGTGTAAGCATGTGCTGCGTTGCGTAATTAGCAGCATAATCAGAATACGAAAACTATAAATGGCAATACACAATTTGCCATGGCTGCCTAATCAGTGATTAAGTAGTCATTCGGGCCGCCGGGCCGGTTCATCTGTTTCCACGCCCCGCCGCCGACTCAAAAATAAAACAGGTTGCTGCAACCCCAGGCTGTGCAGGTTGCTTAAGACTATTCAGCTAAGGAAAAAGTAGGTTGTTTGTTCCCGGCTTTTTCCCGACAAACCCAAAACAAAATAAACATGTAGAAAGCTTTTGAAGAATATGTTTGGACAGGAGTTCGATTCTCCTCGCCTCCACTTTTAAACCAGTATACCTGTGAAAAAAGGGTAGTAAAAATTATTTTATGATATCCTTGTATTATGGGGCATTGTCATAATATTGCAATTCAGAGAGTTTTATTAAACCAAGAATCTTTTCTGCAAATCATAAACCACTATCCGTATGAACCACATTTCTGTATTTATTGTTGATGATCACAAGCTTGTTAGAGAGTCATGGTCATTCATTCTTAACAGCGATCCCCGATTTAAAGTTATTGGCGAAACAAGCGATGGAAATACCGCAGTTGATACATGTAAGTCCCTGGATCCGGACATTGTCCTGATGGATATTAATATGTCGTCAATGAATGGCTTCGATGCGACAAAACTCATCAGAAAACAGTGCCCCAGAACCAAAGTGATCGGAGTCTCCATGCATAGCATGCCGGTATACGCAAAAAAAATGTTACAAAGCGGGGCATTTGGTTATATAACAAAGAATTCATCAAAAGACGAACTGATCTCCGGTATTTTAGAAGTATATAATGGCGGTACTTACATTTGCGATGAGGTAAAAAATATACTGACGAAACAAGAATTTGGTGCAGAAGATGCTGAGGGAGGTAAAGGGTTAAATTCACTTTCAAAAAGGGAGATCGACATTGTACAACTTATTAAAGACGGGTTTTCTTCTAAAGAAATTGCAGATCGGTTAGAAATTTCTTTAAAAACAGTAGAGGTGCACCGGTATAATATTCTCAAAAAGCTGGATTTGAAAAATACAGCAGCATTAGTGAATTTTATTAACAGGCATGGGTTATAAAAAGATAGATCATCCGATCAGGTATTTTGTAATTTCCTGATCTTTTGCTTAAAGTATGCTTCATTGACTGAATGACTGATCACACTAATACTTATCGGGGACTTTTCAAAAAAGTACTTAATTGGTTAACAGTGAGGCCCTTTATTCCTGCATTAATTGCTTTTCTTGTAGTAGGAGGTCTTGGAGCAATAATAGTCAGGTACGAATATTACAAACGTTTGAATAGTGATAAAGCGGTCTATCGCCTTATACTTGAGCAAGCCCAAAAACGTATTCAGCAAACACTTAACCAGGGACTCTCCACAGCACAGGCTTTATTATTTCTTATTGATGAAGATGGGAATGTATCTCCCGATTTTGATTCATCAGCTGCAAAACTCAAAAGATATAACGAGTATGTAGATGCATTAGAGATCGTTCCGGATGGGGTCATCAAGTATATTTATCCACTGGAAGGGAATGAATCAGTAGTGGGTTATGATATTTTGGAAGACTCTTTAAGAAATAAGGAAGCATTTAAAGCAATAGGGAAAAATAAAATTTTTTATGCCGGTCCAATAAGTCTTCGCCAGGGTGGTTATGGAATTGTAGGCAGGATTCCCGTTTTAAGAAAAGGAAAGTTTTGGGGGTTTACTTCCATTGTTATCAGGCTTGAAACATTAGAAAAAGCAATCGGTGTCAAATCTGGGAGGGTTAAAGATTACTACTTTCAGCTTTCAAAAAATAACCCCGATACCCGGATAGATGAACTTTTTCTGAATAATGGCAGAAAACCTTCAAAAAATGCACAAAAGGTTTTTATTCCGGAAGGTGAGTGGACCCTTTCGGTATCTGATAAACGAAAGTATCCTTATCTGATAGGGTTATTGCCATTGATCGGACTGGCTTCAACCATCACTTTGGTTTTTGTATGGCTGGTGTGGTCGATAACCAAAAGACCGGCAAGACTGGAAAGCCTTGTTAAATCAAAAACAGCCGAACTGGAGAAAAACAGCAAGAGAAGTAATCTTATAGTATCTGCCATCCCGGACCTTCTTTTCATCCTGGACCAGAAAGGGTTTTATAAAGATTACAGTAATCCTTCAGGAAAGCCATTTATAAAAGAACCTTCAGAGATCATTGGAAAGCACCTCACTGATATTTTGCCACCTGATATTTCTGATGAAATACAAGCGGGGATCAAGAAAGTTATAGATACAGGGTACTCGTTGGTACACAATTATAGCATGAATGAGAATGGCATTAAAAATTACTATGAAGCAACAATGTCTTTGATCGGGGAGAATGAAGTAATGAGTATTGTACGAAATGTGACAGATAGAGTTACCGCGGAGATCGCCTTGAGAAACAGCGAAGAAAAATTAAAGCAGGTGCTGATGAGCTCTGCTGACGACTTTTATGTTATTGATAAGAATTTCAGAATTACAATGATCAACCAGTGGGCTGTTGATAATCTTTCAAAGGCCTGGGGTACGCCAGTGCAAACAGGTGTAAATATTCTGGATGTTGTTCCCGCAGATAGAAGAAAGAAGATCGCAGAGAATTTCAAAAAAGTATTTGACGGGGAGAAAATTGAATACGAAGTTGAAGGTTTTAATGAGGGAAACAGGTATTGGGTACTGGTTAATTATATGCCGGTATTTGATAATGAAGGCCAGACGACCAGTGCAATAGTTATAACAAGGGATATAACAGAAAGGAAAAGAGCCGAAGCGGAATTGATCGATAGTGAAAAAAGAAATAGAGCATTGGTGGAAAATGCTCCGGAAGCATTGGTTGTATTTGATGTTGAATCGGGTAAGTTCGTTAGTGTTAGTGAAAGTGCAGTGCAGCTTTTTGGCTTATCAAAAGAAGAATTGCTGAAAATAGGCCCGGCTGATGTTAGCCCCGAATTTCAGCCTGATGGAAGATTATCTTCTGAGGCTTCCCTGGAAATGGTTGACCGTGCCATCAGGGGTGAGAAACTGTCTTTTGAATGGATGCATTGTGATGTGCATAAGGTTCCAATTGCCTGCGAGGTGAGGTTAGTGAGATTGCCATCAGACAAGAGTATTCTTATTCGTGGAGGTATTATCGATATTGGTGAAAGGAAGAAGGCAGAGAGAAAGCTACAGGAGAGTGAGGAAAAGTATCGTACCTTCTTTGAAAATAGTCTTGATGGGATCATGCTCACAGCTCCGGATGGCAAGATCCTGTCTGCTAACCCTGCTGCCTGCAATATGTTTGATATGACTGAGGAAGAGATTATAAAAGCAGGAAGAAAGGAACTGGTTGATGCCACAGATGGAAGTCTTTCGGTTCTTCTTGAAGCAAGACGATTATATGGAAAAGCATCCGGGGAACTTACCATGATAAGAAAGAGTGGCATTAAGTTTCCAGTTGAGGTTACTTCGGCCGTTTTTATTGATGCGTTTGGTAATGAAAGAACCAGTATGATCATCCGTGACATTACCGAAAGAAGAAAAGCTGAAGAAGAAGTGTTAAGAACAAATGCCCGTTTCACTATGCTCTCAAAAGCAACGAGTGATATTGTTTGGGACTGGGATCTTGTAACAGGTGAATTATGGTGGAGTAATAATTATTACGTAACCCTTGGGTATAAAAAGAAAAAGGAATTTGTGGAAATTGATGAGTGGTATGACCGTATCCACCCGGAGGATTTAAAAAAAGTAAAAAGAGATATTGAAGAAGCATTTTCTGGCAATTTAAATGTATGGAGAGAAACATACCGTTATCGTCATGACCAGGGTCATTACCTTCATTTTCTTGACAGGGGTTTTATCATCAGGGACAAGAACGGGAAAGCGATCAGAATGATTGGCGCTATGGTAGATATGACGGAGATAAATGAGGCCCGTCTCAAACTTGCAGAAAGCGAAAACAGGCTGCGAGCCATTCTGGACTCAAATCCGGATTGTATAAAATTGATAGATATTAATGGCAACCTTGAAGAAATAAACAAAGGGGGGCTGGTAATGCTTGGTCTTGATGACCCCGAAAGGATTTTAGGTAAAAAGTTATATGGTTTACTGGGCGAGCCCTATCGTAAACGAGCCGATAATCTGATCAAAAAAGCCTTTGAAGGAGAGATCAGTGTTCTTGAGTATGAGTTATTTGATTTCCGGGGAAACACTCTTTGGTGTATCAGCCATATTGTACCGTACAGAAATGCTGCGGGTGAAATAATTTCTGCACTGGTAGTTACTGCTGATCATACTGATAGAATGAAAGCAGAAACTGAATTGAGAAAAAGTGAAGAAAAGTATAGAACGTTACTGGAGCAGGCGGGAGATGGTATAATATTATCCGATCTTGACGGAAGAATTATCGAGGCTAATGAAAGTATTTGCCAGATTACCGGCTATGCAAGGGAACAACTGTTAGAAATAAAAATTCCTGATCTATTTTTTGAAAAAGATATCAAAGCAAATCCGCTTAAGTATAAAGAGTTGATCAATACGGGGAGGTTACTTTCTGAAAGAACTATCCGGCAAAAGGATGGAACTGAGCAAATAGTGGAAATAAGCAATAAAGTTATCTTCGGGAATACTATTTTTTCCATTGTAAGGAATGTAACAGAACGAAAGAAAACTGAAAGAAAAATTGAAGAAACATCACACCAGCTTCGAATGCTTTCAGCATACCTTCAGCAGATCCGCGAAGATGAAAGAAAATATATGGCCCGGGAAATACATGATGAATTGGGCCAGCAACTAACAGTTCTTAAAATGGATGTTGCATGGTTAAATAAAAGACTTGCAACCGAGGATAAAAAGGTTCAGCAAAAATTAAATGAACTCCTGGAGATGCTGGATCATACAGTTAAAACAGTAAGACGTATCTCATCGGAGCTTCGTCCAAGCCTTTTGGATGATTTAGGCCTGATCGCTGCCATTGAGTGGCAACTAAGCGAATTTGAGAAAAGATCAGAGATACATACACTACTTATTGGGCCTGAGGAAGAACCTGATCTTTCCCAAACAATTAAAACAGAAATATTTAGAATATTACAGGAGTCATTAACCAATGTAGGACGTCATTCCGGTGCTGATGAGGTTAAGGTGATAATTTCTATAAAGGATGGTATATTTAATATGGAAATCACCGATAATGGAAAAGGGTTTGATGTGAACAAGCTAAGGCAGAAAAAGACACTGGGTATCTTGGGTATGCGGGAACGGGCAACAATGATAGGCGGAACTTATAATTTACTGACAAGACAAAAACAAGGAGTTTCTGTATTTGTATCAGTTCCTCTTCATTAAGGAAAATTTTCGGTGATAAATTGAAGTGGTATGAAAATACTTATTGCCGATGACCATGCAATTGTACGCCGGGGCATGAAGCAACTGCTCCTGGAAGAATACCCCTTTGCTAAAATAGGAGAAGCAGATGATGCCGAGAACCTGGTTAAAGAAATTATTTCTGATCAATGGGACATTGTGATTTGCGATATGAATATGCCGGGAAGAAGCGGGCTTGATGCACTTAGCCAGGTTAAAGATATCCGGCCCAACTTACCAGTTCTGATCATGAGCATGTATCCGGAAGAACAATATGGAGTCAGGGTAATAAAAGCAGGAGCAGCCGGGTATTTGAAAAAAGAATCCATACACGAAGAGCTGATAAAAGCAATTGATACAGTACTGCGTGGTAAAAGATATATTACTCCTGAGATTGCCGAAAGCCTTGCCGAAGCCATGTTAAGTCCCACAGCAGACAGGAGCCACACTTCGCTTTCCGACAGGGAGTTTGATGTGTTCAAATTGCTGGCTTCTGGTAAATCTGTGTCAGACATTGCCAGCCAGCTTTCACTAAGCATAACGACAATTAGTACATACAGGACCAGGGTTCTTCGGAAAATGGGCATGAAAAGCAATGCGGAGCTGGCTCGCTATGCATTGGAAAATAATCTGTTATAAATTACCAACACCGGGGTGTAGTTATCCGACTACAAATTGATGCTTATTTCATTGATTGCGGTTGCTTTCGAATAGTACTTCTTTTGCAGGAGAATCTATCCTGTAAATGGCCGAACCCTTATTCATACTCATTGTCGATGATAGCCCGGCATTTACAAGCCGTATGGAATCAATATTAGAGGAGGTAAGAACTCCATACAATATTTCAGTCTTGTCAACCTGTGGAGAGGCAAAAAGCTTTATTCTGAACAGCGATCCTATACCTGATTTTATTCTGCTTGATATGAACCTGCCAGATGGTACAGGGATCGATGTTTTAAATTATATAAAAGAAGAAGGAAAGAAAAGTAATGTAATTGTAATTACCAATCATTCTAATAATTATTACCGAAAACTCTGTATAGAGCTTGGTGCTGAACATTTCCTGGATAAAAGCACTGAGTTTACGGATGTTCCCGGTATCATTAACCAGTATTTGTTAAAGTAAAGGATATATGGTGCGTATGAAGACTTCGTGGTCGAAAATTAAAAATGCAATTGATGTCTTTGGGAAAAGAGAAGTACTTTTTTTAGCTATAATAAATAGCCAGGGTATAATTCAAAAGACAAACTCAAAAATGACCCAGGCCTTTCGGTTAGATAAACTCAAAGGGGAGGCGCTTTCTATTTCTCATCTTATTCATCCGATTCATCGGAAAGATTTTCAGTATGCACTTGATATGTGTATGGAACAAAGTATTACTGTTCCGGTAGAAACATTCCTTCAGAACGGCTATCATGAACCCCTGGAATGGCAGATCAGTTATCTTTCAGATGAGGGGGGGGATAGAAAGTATTTGTGCATGGCTTCAAGAAGCACCGGTAACGAAAACCTGGGGTGGCTCGCATCATTAGATGAAAAGTATTTAAAACTAATTATTGAGAGTTGTAGTGATGGGCTGTTAATTCAGGATGTTTCCGGGCGGGTGATTTGTGCTAATTATAAAGCTGCTGAAGTATTCAATATACAATTACGGACATTGTATGGTTTGCCAAATATCAGAAGCCTGTGGGAAGAATCCTGGGAAATTACAGGGATCGATGGTGTAAAGGTTGATCTGGAGAAGGAAATATTTTTGAATGCATTAGAGACGCAGTCTGTAATAACCAGGGAACTGACTTTGAACGATAAAATTGGTACAAGAAAATGTATAGTTGTCAGTTCGCAACCATTGATCGATCAGGAAACGCAAAAACCGTTTGCACTAGTTTCAACACTTACAGACCTTACCGAAGAAAAACGCTTGGTGTATGAACTAAAGTCCCGCAAAGCACTTTTTAAAGGGTTTATAGATCAATCACCAAACCTTTCCTGGGTTGTGGATGCAGATAACACCCTTATTTATTGTAGCAGGTCTTTTGTTCAGTTTTTTGGCTTATCAGAAACAGAGATAATCGGTAAACCAATTAAAGACTTTTTGCCAATAGCATTTTCAAAGTTTTTTTACAAGAAGCATGCAAAGGCTATTGAAGGAAAAAAATCTCTTGAGTTTGTGGAGAAAGTGGAAATGGCAGACGGTTCAAAAGTTTCATTTCATGTTAACCTGTTTTTAATTGAGAGCTGGGACAATGAAATACTGGTTTGTGGTGAATCTATTAATCTGTCAGAACAATATGCAATTGAAAAACAGCTGAAAGAAACTAATGAACGGTTAATAAATATAACCCGTGCAACATCTGATGCTATTTGGGAGTGGGATATGCGAACTGGAAATGTATTCAGGAATGAGACCCTTTTAAAACTCATGGGCTATCCTTTAAGCGAACCAAAGGGAAAAGGTCTTGCCTGGTGGTTGCAGCGTATTCATCCGGAAGACAGAAATCGCTTGAGCGACCGGATAATGAAAAGTTCAGAACAAAGAGAACAGTCATGGGAAGAGCAATACCGGTTTAAAAATGGGGAAGGGGAGTATGTACATGTGAGGGATAGAGGATATATAGTTTATGAAAATGAGATGCCGGTAAGGATGATTGGTTCTATCCAGGATATATCCGGTCTTAAGGAACTGGAGAACCAATTGGTTGAAGAAAAACTAAGGAGACAAAAGGAAATATCAGAAATGTTGATCAGTGCACAGGAAAAAGAGCGGTCAAGAATTGGTGGAGAACTTCATGATAATGTAAACCAGATACTTTCTTCCGCAAAACTATATGTAGACGTATTACAGGTATCAAATGATAAGCAAAATGCTGTAAAAGCGAAAAGTCTTAAGTATTTGCAATCTGCCATTGATGAAATAAGAAAACTCTCAAGGGAATTGGTAGCACCGCAGATCAGGAGTAAAGGCATTGTTGAGGAAATTAATGAGGTCATTGAGAATATTCATGACACATCTTCTATTAAGATCAATTTTGAACATGAATTTAAGAGTGGCCTCTTGTCTAGTTCATTGCAGATCACTTTATTCAGGATTGTACAGGAACAGATGAAAAACATTCTTACTCATAGCAAGGCATCAGAAGCAGATATTATTCTCCGGCATTGTGGAACAGATCTAAAACTGATCGTTAGAGATAATGGCATCGGGTTTGATGTCCGGAGAACTTCAAAAGGTATCGGGTTATCCAATATTGCAGAAAGAGCCAGGTTTTATAATGGAACAGCAACATTTCATTCAAAGCCAGGTGATGGTTGTGAAATGACTGTTGTGATCCCGCATGAGAATTAAATCACTTGTTTCGCCGGGCTAATACCTCAACTACATCAGACAGTTGTTGATCTTTTTTGTGGAGTAATACAAGGAAATGGAATAGGAGGTCTGCTGATTCATTGAGAAATTTATCCTTGTCCTCGTCTTTACTTTCAATAACAAGCTCTACAGCCTCTTCACCTAACTTTTGGGCAATTTTGTTGATCCCTTTTTGAAAAAGCCTTGAAGTATGTGATGAATCTTGCGGGTTTAATTTACGATCTTCAATGATATTCTCAAGTTTATTCAGCGAGAATGAATGATTGGTTTCACTGAAACATGTATCTGAACCGGTATGACAAACGGGGCCATTAGGGATCCCTTTTATCAAAATTGTGTCGTTATCACAGTCCAGCAGAATATTGTTGACTGTGATCTTGTTCCCTGAAGTTTCTCCTTTTGTCCATATTCTTTTTTTACTCCTGCTATAGAAGGTTACAAGTTTAGTTTCCCGGGTTTTACTGAAGGCCTCTTCATTCATGAAGCCTAACATCAGTACTTTATTGGTTTCCGCATCTTGTATTATAGCCGGAACTAAGCCATCCGGGTATTTTGCAAAATCAGGTGTTATCATATTCTGACTGGTATTTTTTTATCAAATAAATATTTTTTGAGTTCAGGTATAGGTATCTCATTGTAATGAAAGATACTGGCAGCTAACGCTGCATCGGCATCGGCAATATGAAATACATCGGCAAAATGCTGTTTATTACCAGCTCCTCCGGAAGCAATAACTGGTATAGTAACTTCATTGCGGATTGATTTTGTTATATCAATCGCATAACCATTCTTTGTTCCATCATGTTCCATAGAGGTTAACAATATCTCGCCGGCACCTCTTTCTGATACCTGCTTAGCCCATTCTATGGCATCAAGATCTGTTTTTGTTCTTCCACCATGTGTTACTACCTTCCAGCTACCATTGATTTGCTTAATATCAATGGCAACAACAATACATTGGCTTCCAAAATTATTGGCTAATGTTTCTATGAGCATTGGATTATTTACAGCAGCAGTATTAATTGAGATTTTGTCTGCACCGTTGTTAAGCATGATATTAATATCTTCTATCGAACTGATACCTCCACCTACTGTAAAGGGAATATTGATCTTTAAAGCTATTTTCTTTACGAGATGAGCTAATGTTTTTCTTTTTTCATGGGTAGCTGTAATGTCAAGAAATACAAGTTCGTCTGCTCCCTCTGTGCAATATCGTTCGGCAAGCTCAATGGGATCACCGGCGTCCTTAAGACCAAGGAAATTTGTCCCTTTGACCGTTCTTCCGTCTTTTATATCCAAACATGGTATGATCCTTTTTGTCAGCATTAAACCCATTTTTTAAGATCAGCAAGAGATACCCGGTTTTCATATATTGCTTTGCCAACGATTGCAGCCTCACATCCGATGTTTTCCAATTCTTCGATATCATTGAGATTCGAAATTCCCCCACTGGCAATTAAAGAGATCTCAGGTATTTCAGATTTTATCTTTTTATACAACTGAAACGAAGGCCCTTCCAGAAGCCCATCTTTACTTATATCGGTACTAAGGAATTGTTTAATTCCTTTCGCTTTATATTTTTTAATGTGATCAAAAACGGATATATCGGTAACTTCTGTCCAACCCCGCACAACTATCACTTCATTGCTTACATCAGCGCCCAGTATAAAGCGATCTGCACCAAATTCGATCAGCCACCCGGAGAGGTCAGACTCATTTTTAACGGCAACACTGCCAATTGCAATAAAGGCAGCGCCTGAATCGAAACCGATAGTTACGCTTTTCCTATTATTGATACCGCCGCTAAAATCAATAACGAGATTAGTTTTACCGGCAATTTTTTCAAGTACCTTCCAATTTCTGAGCTCACCTGCTTTGGCCCCATCCAGATCAACGAGATGAAGTCTTTCTAACCCGGCATCTTCAAATTGTAATGCTACTTCAAGAGGATTTTCATTATAGACCTTCTTCTGTTCAAAATCACCTTTTGAAAGACGTACACATTTGCCATTTAATATATCAATAGCAGGAATGATCTGCATATTAAAGATTGAAAAAGTTTTTTAAAATTGTTTCACCGGTTTCCGCACTTTTTTCCGGATGGAATTGTACGCCGTAGAAATTGTTCTTTTGAATTGCAGAACTATAAGGAGACCCATATTCAGTACGGGCAATAGTGTTACTACATAATTCAGCAAAATACCCATGTACAAAATAACAGTAACTGTTTTCATCAATATCATTGAACAGTGGGCCACTGAGATTTTGTATACTGTTCCAGCCGATTTGTGGTACCCGTAGTTCTTTATTATTGAATTTTTTTATCTCTACATCATCGAATACTCCAATACAGGTGGTATTATTTTCTTCTGAATACCGGCAAAGCAATTGCATGCCCAGGCAAATACCCAAAACAGGCTGGTTTAATTCTGCAATTACATCGGTAAGTTTCTTTTCATTCAGATATTTCATAGCAGAACCTGCTTCGCCAACCCCAGGGAAGATCACTTTGTCTGAACTCATGATCTCTTCATGATCATCCGTAACAGTTGCTTCGATATTAATTCTTTTCAATGCAAATAGCACAGACTGTATGTTCCCTGCATTATATTTTATTACTGACACTTTCATTATAAAACACCTTTTGTACTGGGTAATTGCATGTTAGCACTATCTCTTTTTATAGCCATTCTTATCGCCCGGGCAAATGCTTTGAATACTGATTCAATTTTATGATGTTCATTGTCACCGTTCACTTGTATATTCAGATTACATTTAGCTGCATCAGAAAACGATTTAAAGAAATGATAGAACATTTCAGTAGGTGTGTCGCCTATTTTTTCTCTTTTAAATTCCGCATCCCAGACTATCCAGTTTCTTCCTCCAAAATCAATACTTACCTGTGCTAAAGCATCATCCATGGGAAGGGTGAATCCATAGCGATTGATCCCGTTTTTATTACCCAGTGCTTTGGCAAAAGCCTCTCCAAGTGTGATCGCTGTGTCTTCAATGGTATGGTGTTCGTCTATATGGAGGTCACCTTTTGCCAGGATAGTCATATCAATCCCACCATGGCGGCTAAGTTGTTCCAGCATATGATCCATAAAGTGTAAGCCTGTATTGATCTCAGCTTTACCGGTTCCATCGAGATTAAGGGTTACTTCTATATTGGTTTCATTTGTCTTTCTTGCATGTTGGATGATCCTTTGCCCAAGTTTCAGGAATTCGTAAATAGCTTTCCAGTTATCAGTTTCCAGGATGATCGTTTTATCAAACTCATTTTTCGTTCTATTGATCTCATCTCTACCAAGATCGGGATCGGTATTTAACCATATACCACGGCATTCCAGGTTTGTTGCCAATTCCATATCGGTTAACCTGTCGCCAATCACAAATGAATTTGGGAGATCATATTCCGGGTTATTTATATACTGAGTGAGAAGTCCCGTGCCTGGCTTTCTTGTCGGGGCATTTTCATCCGGAAGTGTTTTGTCTATCAACACTTCTTTAAAGGAAACGGATTCATTCTCAAATGTTTTGATAACAAAGTTTTGAATGGGCCAAAAACTTTCCTCAGGGAATGAAAGAGTACCCAACCCGTCCTGGTTGGTTATCATAACCAATTCGAAATCAAGCTCAGTGGCTATCTTTTTGATCCATGTAAAAATATCCGGGTAGAATTCAAGCTTTTCGAAAGAATCAACCTGGTAAGTGGGTGGGGCCTCTTTAATAATGGTTCCATCTCTGTCAATGAATAATACTTTTTTCATCAGGAATATCTTTTTAAGGCTTCGATTAATTGTTTGTTTTCATTGGGAGTCCCAATGGTAATACGCAGCGAGTCATCACACAAGATGATGGTTGATCGGTCTCTCACTATAATGCTATTTTTGACAAGGTATTCGTATACTTTTCTGGCACCGGTTATTTTTACAAGCAAAAAGTTTGCATCTGATGGGTAAACTTTTTGCGTTATAGTTAATGAAGCAAGTTCTTTTGCGAGCTGTTCTTTCTCGGTTACTGTGATCCTGGTCCATTCGTTGGGGGTATCAATATTCTCAAGAGCAGATAAAACAAGCATCTGCGTGGCTGTATTGATGTTGTACGGGTACTTGACCTTATTCATAAGATTGATGACAGGTTTGCCTGCAAAAGCCATCCCAAGTCGAAGCCCGGCTAATCCCCATGCTTTTGAAAGTGTTTGCATGATAACCAGATTGGGATATTCAGTCAATTCAGCAATAAAGCTTCTTTGTTTTGAGTAGTTGATATAGGCCTCATCTATGATCACTACTCCATTAAAATTATTCAGGATGATCTCTATATCGTACCTGTTCATGCTATTCCCGGTGGGATTATTCGGAGAACAAATAAAGATCAGTTTTGTATTATTATCAATGCTATTTTCAATGGCTTCCAGGTTCAATTGAAAGGAACTGGTTAGGGGGATATTTCTGATCTCCACATCATTTACCGAGGCGCAGACCTCATACATACCGTAAGTAGGAGGAAAAACCAGCGCATTGTCTTTTCCCGGTTCACAGAATATTCTGAATAAAAGATCAATGGCTTCATCACTGCCATTACCCAAAAAGATGTTTTCAGCCGGTACGCCTTTTATCAAGCTTATCTTCTCTTTCAGTTTAACCTGGAGAGGATCCGGGTAGCGATTGTAATTCTCGGGCAGGGGGGAGCCAAAGGAGTTTTCATTTGCATCAAGGAATATCATTGCATCGCCATCATATTCATGCCTGGCCGATGAATAAGGGGTCATCTTTAATATATTTTGCCTGGCTAATTTTTCAATACTAAATTCCATACTTAATTTTTTAACCTGATAGTTACTGCTTTTCGATGGGCATCCAATCCTTCTGCTTTTGCCATGGTGATCACTGTATTACTGATCAGCTTCAGACCTTCCTTTGTTAATTGCTGGTAGGTTATTTTTTTTACAAAACTGTCAACCGAAATGCCTCCGTACATGGCGGCAAAACCATTTGTAGGTAAAGTATGATTGGTACCGGATGCATAATCCCCGGCGCTTTCCGGCGAATAGTTACCTATAAAAACAGAACCGGCAGCAGTAATTCTTCTTACAGTTTCTTCTGGTTTTGAAACTGCAATGATCAAATGCTCTGGTGCGTATAGATTGGTGAATTCAATTGTTTCTTTCTTGTATTTGAGGATAATAAGTTTACTGTTCTCCAAAGCTTCTTTGGCGATCTTTTTTCTCTTTAGCTTATTTAGTTGTTTCCCGGTTTCGGCTAAGACTTTTCTTGCCAATGATTCACTTGTTGTTACCAATACTACCTGTGAGTCTTTGCCATGTTCTGCCTGTGATAACAGGTCGGCTGCCACAAATTCAGGAACAGCCGTATCATCTGCTAACACCAATAACTCCGAAGGACCAGCAGGCATATCTATGGCAACACTTTGCATCTGTGCCATTTGCTTGGCATAAGTAACATACCGGTTGCCGGGGCCAAATATCTTAAAGACCTTAGGAACCGTTTGAGTTCCGTATGTCATGGCAGCAATAGCCTGTACACCACCTACTTTCATGATATTGGTGATACCACATATACGGGCAGCATATAAAACAGCAGGGTGAATATTTCCGCTTTTATCGGGTGGAGTACAAAGGACTATTTCCGGACACCCGGCTAATTGCGCCGGTATCCCCAACATTAAAACTGTTGAAAAAAGAGGAGCGGTGCCTCCCGGGATGTATAAACCGACTTTTTCTATTGGTACAGATCTTCGCCAGCATACAACTCCCGGCATAGTTTCAATCTTCTTTTCCTCTTTTTTCTGTAGTGCATGAAATGATTCAATATTTTTTTTAGCATTATCAATAGCTGTTTTTAATAGGGGGTCAATATTTCTTTCAGCACCTATCAATTCTTTTTCGCTGACTCTTATCTTTTTGATCTTTACTCCATCATACTCTTTTGTAAAACGTCGCAATGCCCTGTCGCCATTTTCTTTCACTTTTTGCATGATCTTTTTGACTGCTTTTTCAACTGGTGCAGTATTAATCGCAGGGCGAAGTATAATCTCGTCCCATAGATCTTTTTCCGGGTAATTGAATATTTCCATGGTTATAGTATCATTTTTTCAACAGGAATAATGAGTATTCCCTGTGCTCCATTATCTTTTAATTGTTGAATAACATTCCAGAAATCATTTTCATTGATGACAGAATGAATAGAACTCCACCCTGATTCTGCCAATGGCAAAATTGTAGGGCTCTTCATACCGGGCAATAAACGACAGATATCTGTAATTTTTTCATTGGGTGCATTCAGCAATACATATTTATTGTTGATAGCCGCCTTAACAGACCGGATACGAAACAGCAAACTTTCAACTAAATACTTCTTACTGTCAGGTAGCGTTTTATTGCTGATAAGTGCTGCCTCTGATTGCAACACTACTTCCAGTTCTTTTAATTCATTGGTGAATAAAGTACTTCCTGAACTTACCAGGTCGCAAATAGCATCGGCTAATCCTATTTTGGGAGCTATCTCTACAGAGCCACTGATCTCATGAATAGCAGCATTTATTTTTTTTGATCTCAGGAAACTTTCTAGTACAACAGGATAACTGGTGGCAATTCTTTTACCTTCCAGTTCTTCAATTTTGTTTATAGTACTTGTTTTGGGAATGGCAATAGATAACCTGCATTTGCCAAAACCCAGTTTTTCGGTAATGTCAACATCCTTGTTTGATTCTATTACCTGGTTTTCGCCCACAAAACCAATATCCGCTACACCATCCTGTACATATTCTGGTATATCATCGTCTCTTAAAAAGAATATCTCAGCCGGAAAATTTCCTGCAGTTACTCTTAACTGGTTATTTCCGTTGTTGATCTGTATGCCACATTCTTTTAGCAACTTAATAGAACCGTCATACAGTCTTCCTGATTTTTGAATAGCGATCTTTAATTTATTTTCCATTTCTTAAAAGAAAAAAGGGCTTACTATTAAGTAAGCCCTTTTGGTTATTTAAATACATAACATCTCACGGCCTACCCTGGTAGAGCAAGAAATGATGATGATTATGCGTATAATTTCTCATTGAGGGGTAAAAATAGTGATAATTCCTGTTGGGCGCCATTTTTTTAATTTTTGCACTAACAGGTGGTAGCATATTATCCTTTAAACCGATAGTTGCTTGTCGGGTTTGCAGGACAACCCTGCTTACGGGAAGTATAGCAGGAGCTAAGGAATAAAACTGCGGTAAGGATCAAAAAGGCTGCTAAGATTCTGTTTTTCATTCGGTTTTATTTTAATTATTTAACGGGAAATGGGTACTATTATTTTGTAGCTGCAAAAGTAACATTTTGTATCCTTTTTTACCACAAATAGCTAACATCGTAACTTGTATAAGCCATATAATTAATTGAAAATCTTATTCATAGGGCAGTTATGTTATTAAAATTTGATTTTGAGAACTCTGCTAAACCATTACCTTTACGGCCCTTAAACAAAGAGTCATAAAATTTACTTAATCCGGCATGATCCAACTTAAAAAACCACTTGCTTTTATAGACCTTGAAACCACGGGGGTGAATCCTGGTACTGATCGTATTGTAGAAATAGCGATTGTTAAAATTTTACCAGATAATACAAAAAGTATAAAGAGAAAACTGGTTAACCCTGAAATGCCTATCCCGGAATCTTCAAGCGCTGTGCATGGGATCACGGATGATATGGTAAAAGATGCGCCAACTTTTAAGCAGGTAGCTTCAGAATTGAAACAGATGCTGGATGGCTGTGATTTTGGAGGATATAATTCCAATCGTTTTGATATTCCATTGCTGATGGAAGAGTTCATGAGGGCGCAGGTTGACTTTGATATGAAGAACAGGAAACTCCTGGATGTGCAGAATATTTTCCATAAAATGGAGCCCCGTACTTTAAGTGCTGCCTATAAATTCTATTGTGATAAAAGCCTAGATGATGCACATAGTGCAGAAGCGGATGCCAGTGCTACATACGAAATTTTGCTTGCTCAATTGGAGAAATACCCTGCTTTGGGAAATACACTGGATTCTATTCTTAAAGAAATGGGAGAGGACCAGATGGTTGATTTTGCCCGTAGATTCATTATGCAGGATGGCATTGAAGTTTTCAATTTCGGGAAACATAAAGGGAAGTCCGTAGCTGATGTATTATTGGCTGAACCGCAGTATTATGATTGGATGATGAAAGGGGACTTTCCGCAGCACACTAAACAAAAACTCACAGAGATTTATACCCGTACAAAGCTGAAAAAAGTCTGATCCCGGGATAGAATAACAGATTTTAACATCGGTGTTTTTATATATTATCGTAATTTCGATATTTGTAGCTTTTGGCTAAGGCATGGAAAAACTGGTTATTATACCTACTTACAATGAAAAGGAGAATATTACTAATATTCTTCATGCTATTTTTAACCTCAATGAGGATTTTCATGTATTAGTGATAGATGATGGCTCTCCAGATGGCACTGCCGGTATTGTAAAAGAACTTCAGGAAAAGTTTCCACAACAATTATTCCTCGAAGAAAGAACCGGTAAACTGGGATTGGGTACGGCCTATATTCATGGATTCCGTTGGGCCCTGGCAAAAGGGTATCACTATATCTTTGAAATGGATGCAGATTTTTCTCACAATCCTGCTGATCTACCCAAACTTTATAATGCATGCCGGTATGAGGATGCAGATCTTTCAATTGGATCAAGATATGTGAAAGGCGGAGGTGTGGTAGACTGGCCTTTTAACAGGATAGCTTTATCGAAAGGTGCTTCTTTATATACAAGATTGATCACCTGGATGCCTGTAAAAGATCCAACTGCAGGATTTATGTGTTACAGCAGGGAGGTATTAGAAGCAATCAACCTGGACGAGATTCGTTTTGTAGGCTATGCTTTCCAGATAGAAATGAAGTATGCGGCGTGGAAGCTTGGTTTCAAACTGCAGGAAGTGCCAATTATCTTCCGTGACAGAACCTACGGCACATCTAAAATGAATAAAAGCATCGTTAAAGAGGGTATCCTTGGTGTTTTAAAGCTGAAATGGTATAGCTGGTTCAGGCACTATCAAAAAAAAATTAAAAGCAGCACTGCTCCCGGTCTTCATCAATTGAATCCCATGAAACCAAACGAGTTCATGGCAGAGTAACTGAACCCTTTTACAAAATCTTTTTCTTAGTTTGCGGGTATGAAGAAAGCCTTCATGCAACTACACATGGCTGTTTTCCTGGCAGGATTCACTGGTATTTTTGGCCGGTTGATAGATTTGAATGAAGGCTGGTTAACATGGTACAGGTTACTGATCACTGCATCCACTATGTGGGTTTTCTTTTTCTTCGCTAAAAAATTGAGGCGTATTCCATCAGCAGATATTTTAAAATTAACAGGGATTGGCTTTCTGGCTGCCATGCATTGGGTTACATTTTATGGTTCCATAAAGTATGCAAATGTATCAGTAGCCCTGGTTTGTTTTTCTGCGGTGGGATTTTTCACTGCATTACTGGAACCATTATTTCTCCGGACAAGAGTAAAATGGATCGAATTGTTCCTGGGTCTTTTGGTGATAGTGGCTATTTCATTGATATTCCATTTTGATCCTCAATACAAAACAGGGATCATCCTTGGAATCACTTCGGCAGTATTGATCGCTTCTGCCATTATCTTTTTAAAACAACTGGTTGCAAGAATTAACCCTGAGACTTTGCTTACCTGGCAAATGACAGGGGCTTTTGCATCTTTGTCGGCCATAATGCCACTGTATCATTATCTGTTCCCGACAGATTATATTTTTCCCAACTCAAACGACTGGCTGTGGTTATTACTTTTGTCATGGTTCTGTTCAGTCATTGCATTTCAGTTCTCTATTTATTCTCTTAAAAAACTATCTGCTTTTACAGTGAACCTTACTTTTAACCTGGAACCGGTTTATGGGATCATACTTGCATTTGTGATATTCAAGGAAAATGAGCTACTGAGTAAATGGTTCTTCATCGGGTTTGGAATAATAGCTCTTGCCCTGGTGGCACATGTGTTCATTTTGATCTGGGAGCATAAGAAAAATTTACCACATGCTGCTGAATGACTACCAGCAACGAATTGCAGATTATTACCGCGACACGGAAAATGCTTATAAAGATTCATGGGATCTGAATAATAGCCTTTCGATCCATTATGGCTATTGGGACGACAAAGTGAGATCTTTTCCTCAATCTTTGATTCGAATGAATGAGATAATGGCTGAAGCTGCAACAATAAAAGCTGGTGATTATGTTTTAGATGCCGGTTGCGGAGTTGGGGGAAGTTCTATTTTTTTGGCCAAAAACATCGGAGCAAAAGTAATGGGAATTACTTTGAGTCAGCGGCAGGCAGAACAGGCCAATAAGAATGCAGTTACAAATGGAGTAGAAAACTCAGTCCAGTTTGAATTAAGAAATTATAGCGATACAGGCTTGCTTGCTAACAGTTTTGATGTGACCTGGGGTTGTGAAAGTATTTGCTATGCTGAAAATAAGGAACAGTTTGTCAGGGAAGCTTTCCGGCTATTAAGACCCGGAGGCAGATTGGTAGTTGCAGATGGATTTGTAACTGACTTTAAAAACAATGAAAACCTGATCATTCGTAAATGGCTTGACGGTTGGCAGGTAAACTACCTCGAAACACCGGAAAGGTTTCTGGAATATGCAAAAAATGCAGGTTTTCGGGATATGTCATACAGGGATATTTCAAAAGCTACAGTACATTCTTCCCGTCGTTTGTATAAGGTTTATTACCTGGCGAAAATGTACCTTCTCTGGAAAAAGATAAACTTCTCAAAACCGGCTACCCTGATGCAAAAGAAGAATATTGAGGCATGTAAATACCAGTTCATTGGTATGAAAACGAAGCTGTGGCAGTACGGTCTTTTTACAGCTGTAAAACCTGGCTGATTTTACCCGTATTCAACTATCTTAGAAAAAAATTCCACCATGAGAAAAGCTCTATGGATTTCCATCATATTATTCCTTTTACAAGATGTATATGCACAAAAGAAACCACTGGATCATACTGTTTATGACAGCTGGCAGCATATAGGTGAAAGAATGATTAGTAATGATGGCAAATGGGTGGTTTATACGATCGATCCGCAACAAGGCGATAATGAATTGGTTATTCAGTCCTCAGATGCTAAGTTCAAAAAAGCAATACCAAGAGGTTATAGTGCTGCTATTTCTGAAGATAGCCGCTTTGTGGTTTTTAAAATAAAACCTCTTTTTAAGGATACAAGAGATGCCCGCATCAAAAAGAAGAAACAAGAAGACTTTCCAAAGGACTCTCTATGTATTTTAGAATTGGGAAAAGAAGAGATATGGAAAAAGGAAAGAATCAAAAGTTACCAGTTGCCCAAAGATGGTTATGGATGGGTGGCTTACCTATCAGAAAAAGAAGATAGTAAACCGAAGAAGGGTTCTGCCGGGGCTGGCGCTAAAACCATTGACAGCCTGAATCAAATTATAGATTCACTCCGTTCTGTTATAAGATCGATACCTGAAAAAAATGATGAGGATGTGCTTGCCGCATTTGACATCCCGTTTGCAGATGAGTCGCCTGTTGGTTCAAGTCTTGTACTCAGAAACCTGTTGACGGGAGAGCAAATAACATTTAACCAGGTGCTCGAATATAAGTTTTCAGATGATGGCAGCAGGATGCTTATTAGTTACGCAAAGGATCCTGATGACTCAACAGCTAAGAATGGTGTGTCACTGTACTATATAAAAGAGCGGAATCTGGTGCAGTTAAGTATTGGCGGCAACGATTTTAAGAGTTTCTCATTTAGCAGAGATGGGAGCCAACTGGCATACCTGGCTGAAAGAGATGCCGGGAAAAAGGACCTGCAGAAATTCTATGGCCTATGGTATTATAAAGCAGGGATGGACAGCGCTGGATTGCTGGTTGACAGAAGCACAACCGGGATGATGCTGGGAATGACTGTGAGTGAATTTGGCAATGTTAGCTTTAGTAAAAGCGGGCAACGAATATTCTTCGGTTCTGCAGAAATAAAACCACCAAAGGATACTACACTTATAGAGTTTGAACATGCCAAACTGGATATCTGGCATTATAATGATGATTACCTGCAAACAGTACAAACGATACCGGCGAGGTTAAGGGCTGCACAGCAGGAAAATTTCTTAACAGTATATGACCTGAATAATAAATCAATTCAGCAACTCGAAAGCAAAGAGATCCCACAGGTTATACCAACCAGTGAAGGCGATGGAGAAATATTTGTGGGAGTTACTGATTATGGACAGCGGGTAGAAGGTCAGTGGCTTGGCACAACGAAAAAAAATATTTACGCTATACATGTGAATACCGGTGAGAAGCAATTGATACGAATAAACCTGCACGGGCAGGTATACCCTTCATCAACGGGAAAATATGTTATGTGGTACGACAGGAAAGCAAAAAATTACTTCGCCTGGGATGGCAAGGAGATCAACAACATCACTGAAAAGATCCATGTGCCGCTTTATGAGGAAGACTGGGACACACCAGATGATCCACAGGCTTATGGTATAATGGGATGGCATGAAGGTGATAGTGCGGTATATATTTATGATCGGTACAATATATGGGTGTGTGATCCGGAAGGAGTCCGGGCACCATCTACAGTTTACAGTGGTACTGCCCGTTCCAACAAGTGGGCAATTCGCTATTTAAGAACTGATCCTGAGGAAAAGGTTATCAGTAAGAAAAGTAATTTCCTTTTCAGGATATTTGATGAGAACAATAAATACAGTTCAGTATGGTACTATCATCAATATTTTGATGATATCTTCAGAACTATACCAGAATTTTTCCCAACACAATTCGGACAGATCATTAAATCGAAAAATTCTAACAACTACATCTATACAATGGAGGATTTTTCAAACTCTCCTGATCTATACCTGACAGCCAATATCGGGGATTATCAATATAATAAATTGAAACTTTCCTCCATCAACCCCCAACAAAAAGATTATAACTGGGGAACTGCAGAACTGTTCAAATGGAAAGCTTATACAGGTAAGGAATCAACAGGGATTGTTTATAAACCTGAAAATTTTGATCCCAAAAAGAAATACCCGGTTATCGTTTACTTCTATGAAAAGTTAAGTAACAACTTATATGATTATAAAGAGCCGGCACCCATCCGTAGCGCTGTAAATGTTCCATACTTTGTAAGTAATGGTTATATCATCTTTATGCCTGATATAGAATATAAAACCGGTTATCCCGGGCAGGGAGCTTATGATTATATTGTAAGTGGTGCAAGAGCATTGGCAAAGAACAGTTGGGTAGATAGTACCAATATGGCTTTGCAAGGACATAGCTGGGGTGGTTACCAGGCAGCACAATTGGCCACTATGACGACGCTTTTCAAAGCCGTTTGGTCAGGTGCCCCGGTTTCCAATATGACCAGCGCTTACGGAGGTATCCGCTGGGCTTCAGGATTGAACAGGCAGTTTCAATATGAAAAAACACAAAGCCGGATAGGTGCCACCTTATGGGAAAGGCCAGATCTTTATATCCTTAACTCACCTTTATTTCATTTGGATAAAGTAACAGCGCCAATGGTGATCCTTCATAACGATAATGATGGTGCTGTACCCTGGTACCAGGGTATCGAACTGTTTACAGCTTTAAGAAGGTTAGGGAAGAAGGTATGGATGCTTAATTATAACGGGGAGGGGCATGGATTAACAGAAAGACAAGATATGATGGACTACCAGATACGTATGCAGCAATTTTTCGACTGGATACTAAAAGGCGAAAAGCCAGCTAAGTGGATCACAGAAGGTGTGCCTGCTGTAAATAAAGGGAAAGACTGGGGTCTGGAAGTAGAATAAAAATCAGGCTGCGGCACTGATGAATTTGACCAGGCTTCTTTTTGCTACTGGTAGCAATGTTTCTTCAACAGGAAAAGCAAGTTCAGTCTCAATAGAATAAACAGCCGGGTTTGGCATGTCTTTTTTATGACGGATCAACTCTGCTTTAATATGTTCATATGTACTACTGATACTTCTGCTTCTTTCATCAATAAATGAAGTACGGATGCTCCGGTACTTTTCATCATGCTTTTCAAAAATAGACAGGCGATATTGATACACCTTAGTGCTTTTTTCATTGCCACTGCTGAGAAAAAAATATCCTTCCTTACTGTCAAGTGGAATAATACCCACCGGTACAATTGTTATTTTATCTTCCACAAACTCATATATCTCTGTACCATTATGGATCGCTGATTTTATGCGGGCTGCTGAGTAATGAATGATATCTTCCAGTTCCTGCATCAGTTCGTCATCCTCGATCATCTGCTCGTATAACAACTGGAGTTTTTCCAGTTGCATGCCATTTAATTTTTTTGGGAAATGCTCCTGCAGGTATTTTTTATTTTCACGGAAAGCAACAATGTTGTTATAATGAAAGATCACATCTGCCAGCTGCGGATAAAGCTTACTTTCATTGAAGTAATGGTTTACCTCCTGTAAGTAGGCCAGCAGAGTATATTTTTTTAATTCAAAATCGATACGGCCTTCGGCAAACCAGGTTTCGGATAATTGCTTCATAGCTGTAAGGGTTAAATTGTTTATCTAATTTAATAAAAAAGACGTAAAAAATGAACAGAGGTTTATCTTTAGAATGTTAAACGTTTTATATGAAGCAGTTTTTTTTCTATTTAGGTTTTGCTTTTTTGTTTGCCTCCTGTGGTAATACTTATTATATCGTCCGCCATGCAGAGAAAGCAGCTCAAGGCCCGAATATGACCAGTGACGTGCCGTTGACAGAAGAGGGAAAGGCAAGAGCAGAGGATCTGAAAAATATATTGAAGAAAAAAAAGATCGCATACATCTATTCAACTAATACGATCAGAACAAAATCAACAGCACAACCCACTGCTGATTATTTTAAGCTCCCCATTGAAATGTATAACCCAAGACCGGATCAGTCTTTTATTGATTTATTGAAAGCTAAAACAAAGAACACTCTCATCGTAGGTCACTCCAATACGGTGGACGATATTGTGAATATGCTATGTGGCAAAAAGAAAATTGCTTCAGATCTGGCAGATGCTGAATATGACAATCTCTTTAT
Source organism: Chitinophagales bacterium (assembly GCA_020636575.1). GTDB lineage: Bacteria > Bacteroidota > Bacteroidia > Chitinophagales > Chitinophagaceae > JJ008. Next base: position 348,257 of record JACJXP010000002.1, on the reverse strand, counting down.
GGTAAAAAGAAGAGGTGACAGGTATGTGTTTACCTACCAGAAATTTGGTAAACCGGCACACTAAAATTCACGGTCGCTGTTAAAGTTCTCCAGTTCTTTAGCCACGGCTGTCAGGAAAGTAGCGCCAAGGCTCCCGTCCACTATACGATGATCATAACTCATACTCAGGTACATCATATGCCGGATGGCAATACTATCTCCGTGGGGAGTTTCTACTACAACAGGTCTTTTCTTAATAGCGCCAACTGCTAATATTGCTACCTGTGGCTGGTTGATGATCGGTGTACCCATCAGGCTGCCAAATGTTCCTACATTGGTCATGGTAAATGTGCCGCCTTGTGTGTCATCTGCTTTTAATTTTCCATTGCGGGCATTATCAGCCAATGTGTTTACCTGCTTGGCAAGACCGACCAGGTTGAGTTGGTCAGCATTTTTAATAACAGGGACGATCAGGTTGCCGTTAGGCAGGGCAGTGGCCATACCTATATTGATATCTTTTTTTACAATGATCTTGTCACCATCTAATGAGCAATTCATTAAAGGGAATTTTTTGATGCAGCGAACGACCGCTTCTACAAAAAGCGGTGTAAAAGTGATTTTGGTTCCTTCTCTTTTTTCAAAATCTTTTTTAACCCTGTTGCGCCAGAGTACCATATTCGTAACATCGGCTTCAGTAAAACTGGTTACATGCGGGCTGGTATGCTTACTTCTGACCATGTGCTCGGCGATCAGTTTACGCATACGGTCCATTTCAATTACTTCCACATTCCCGGTATAGTTGCCAAGCTGCTGCTCCTGTTTTTGTGTTGACTCCACTTTTGCAACGGGGATCACCATATCCGATGTTCTTACTGATGGCTGGGCTGAACCGGTACCGGACTTTTTACCGCTCACATATTGTAAAATATCTTTCTTGGTTACTCTTCCTTCGTTGCCGGTTCCGGGAATTTTTTCCAGTTCCACCATGCTTACGCCTTCACTGGCAGCAATATTTAAAACTAATGGGGAATAAAAACGTCCGGCTGAACCATTTGTAGGCTGGGGTCTTGCTGTAGTTTGCTTTACTGTTTCAACCACTTCGGCTTCCTGTGCGGGTTGTGTTTCCGAATAAGATGCAGAAGGTGCTGTTTGAGCAGGACTATTTGAAGAATTGTTTTCAGCTTTTGTTTTGATCCTGGCAATAACGGTACCGATCGGGACTACTTCGTTCTCACCGAACAAAATCTCTTCGATCACTCCCTCGGCTGTGCTGGGAACCTCGCTGTCAACTTTATCTGTGGCAATTTCCAATACGGTTTCATCCATTTCAACCGGGTCTCCCGGTTTTTTTAGCCACTTGAGTACAGTAGCCTCCATAATACTCTCACCAAGTTTTGGCATTACCAGGTCAACAATAGCCATAGAATATCATTCAGGGTTTAATTAGCAAAAAATCGTCGGGCCAAAGGTAATGATTTGGGCTAAATCAGGCTATCACCCGTTAGTCAGCATGAATTTGCGTAGAAAATTTAGCGCATGCAAAGCCGTCATTTGAATATTCCTTTCTCTGCCAAACCGCAGGTTTAACTTTAGTGTTTCTGTTTTTTCAGCATTGGCCACAGCGATCCAGACGGTTCCTACCGGTTTTTCATCCGTTCCACCATCTGGCCCCATAATGCCTGAAGTGGCAAGGGCATAATCAGTATTCAGTTTCTGTCGAACCCCGGTTGCCATTTGAATAACCGTTTCTTCGCTTACGGCTCCATGGGTATCTAATGTTTCTTGTAGCACACCGAGTACATTTCTTTTTACTTCATTGGCATAACTGACCACAGTTCCGTTAAAATAAGAAGATGAACCCGGAATAGAAGTAATAAGATGAGCAATGTACCCGCCAGTGCAACTTTCTGCAGTGGCTAATGTTTTATGCTGTTCTTTTAAAATACCTCCTATCACTTCCTCCATTTTTTTATCCTCATCACTCACCAGGTATTCTTTTACCAGCAAAAGCATTTGATCAAAATAAGGATTGAGCTCCTTTTCAAGGTCCGTTTTGTTATCTCCCTTTGCAGTCAACCGCAATTTTACCATGCCATAAGAAGGAAGATATGCCAGTTTAATATTTGGTGGGAGTGCAGGTTCAAAATCTTTTAACAATTCTGCGATCATCGATTCTCCCTGGCCGGCTGTAAAAGCTGTGCGATGAGCAATAACAGGCATTGTAAATGCTTCCAGTAACTTTGGTATCACTTCATCTGTCATCAGGCCTTTCATTTCATGCGGAACGCCGGGTAACGATATAAAAATTTTATTATCCCGTTCGAATAGCATGCCTGGCGCAGTCCCGTTTTTATTAAAAAGTACGGTGCAATTGTCAGGTACTTCAGCTTGTTTCAGGTTTCTTTCAAGAATGGGGCCTGGGCGTCGGAATATTTTTTCAAAAAGAAATTTTACATGAGCCAGCACTTCTTCATTTACTACCAGCTTGCCACCAAAATAATCGCAAAGCAATGGTTTGGTAATATCATCTGCAGTAGGACCGAGTCCGCCGGTTATGATAATGATCTGTGATTCCCGGCTTTCTTCATCCAATGCTTCTTTGATGTCCTCATATACATCGCCCACAGCTACACGACGACGTACCCATACACCGATCTTATTCAGCTCCTGTGCTATAAAAGCACTATTAGTATCAATGGTCTGGCCTATCAGTAATTCATCGCCGATGGTGATAATAGAAGCAAAAACAGAATCAGCACTCATGTATTAAGAAATGATTAGGAAGAAATAAAGTAATTTGTCGGCAAAGTTATAACCATTGAAGATGAAAAAGGTTGTTTTATTTCTTACAGGATTATTCTTTATATCCGCTATACTTTCCGCTCAAACTGTTACACAAAAATTACAAAGAGCATGGCAGCAGTTTGAATCAGATCCGCAATTAAAACATGCCATCAGTTCATTGTATGTGATCGATGCTAAAACAGGTACAGTGGTATTTGATAAAAATTCACAAATAGGCCTGGCACCGGCTTCCACACAAAAGATCATTACAGCAACAACAGCATTTGAGTTATTGGGGAAGGATTATAAGTATGAAACAAAATTGGGTTATACAGGTGAACTGGCTAATGGTCAGCTAAATGGAGATATTGTAATTACAGCAAGTGGAGATCCCAGTCTTGGCAGTTGGAGATGGCAAAGCACATCAGAGAATACGGTTCTAAATAGGTTCACAAAAAATATAACTTCTGCCGGAATAAAAAGTATCAAAGGAGATATAAAAATATTGGATAGAAACTGGAGTTCTCAGCAAACTCCGGATGGATGGATTGCACAGGATATCGGTAACTATTATGGCGCTGGTCCATTGGCGTTGAACTGGAGAGAAAATCAGTTTGACGTTTATTTACGATCAGGAACTAAGATCGGTGATCCTGTTGAAATTGTTGGCTATAGGCCTGCCTTACAGCATTCTGCATATACTTCTGAAGTTACATCAGCAGCAAGAGGTTCAGGTGATAATGCCTATATCTATCAAAATCCGAACATAATCAGGGGGACAATTCCCGCAGGAGAAAATAAATTTGAAATTTCAGGATCTATGCAAAATGCGCCAGAGGAATTCGTAAGTGCATTGTATGGTGCTTTAAGTGAAAAGGACATAAGTATCGATAAAGCAAAAAATGGAAATAAATCAGTGGAACCTGATAATGTCAAAGAGATATATACCTATCGTTCACCTTCCCTTGATTCTCTGATCTACTGGTTTCTTAAAAAAAGTATCAACCTCTATGGCGAAGCACTGATAAAAACATTTGCTTACCAGGAAAAAGGATTTGGGAGTACAGATGCCGGGGTAGAGATCATTAAAGATTTCTGGAAGCAAAAGGGGATTGATGAGGATGAGATCAATATCGGTGACGGTTCCGGACTTTCGCCTCAAAACAGGGTGACCACCCATGCACAGGTGGAGATTTTAAAATATGCCAAAAAAAGAGACTGGTTCCCTTATTTCTTTGATGGGTTACCTGATTACAATGGGATGAAGATGAAAAGTGGTACTATACGGGATGTAAAAGGGTTTTGCGGTTACCATAAAGCTGATAGCGGAAAGGAATATATCTTCTCTTTCCTGGTGAATAATTATAATGGCAGAACCTCAGGGGTTGTCAGCAAAATGTACAAAGTACTGGATGTATTGAAATAGATTTATTACAGGCATTTAAATAATAACATAACTTCAGGACAAAACTAATTGTATGCAAGAGCAGAATTATAAGAACCATAGCCGCTACGTTCCCCTGTATCATTTTCTTACATCGGGATTGATTTTATTGGGTCTCGGTGGCAGCATTGTCAACCTGATCAAAGCCGACCCACACACTCATTATTCAGCCGCTTTACTTGTTATCGCTTTTATTATCATGATATTTCTCTTTTGGTTTGCAAGGGCATTTGCTTTGCGGGCACAGGACAGGGCCATCCGTGCGGAAGAGAATTTCCGGCATTATATTTTAACTGGAAACCCTTTACCGAAAGAAATAAGAATGGGCCAGGTAATAGCTTTACGATTTGCCAGCGATGAGGAATTTCCAGAATTGACGAAGCGGGCTGTAGAAGAAAAACTTTCACAAAAGGAGATCAAACAGGCAGTAAAGAACTGGCGGACCGATTATAACCGGGCCTGATTATAAACTATATCGCCGGAAGAAACTCATATCCATATCAATTAGCCAGGGGGAGGCCAGTGCTAAAGCCCAGATAATAAATACAAGGATCTTCCCAATAACGGAAACATCCTGTATCAGATGTCGGTGCAATAATGTCTTCACCATTTCCATGATCTTGTCTTCCTTATGACTGTATTCATACGGGGGAGAAGGAGATACATCTTTAAAAGAAGGATATTCTTCGATCAGTATATTCCTGATCCTCCAGTAATCTTCATCGGGCAGGTCTGCATATTCACAATCTGTATTGATATTCTCTTCTTCAATCCTTTTCTCAATATGATTGATGCGGCCTTCCCCGATCAGGCGTAGCAGCATAAACGCCGGGAAAATAAAAAGTACAGGGAAATTACTTTTCCATGCCAGCCAGCATAAAGCCAATATCGATAAAAAGATAAAACCCTTACTGAGCCAGTTCTCCTCATTGAAAAAAACTCTGTTCAGTAATTGACCACCATCCAACGGATAAACCGGGAGCAGGTTGAATAGATTAAGGATGATAAAAAAAAGAGAAACGGTATAAAAAGATACTCCGGCAATATTCAGTTGCGGGTTATTTACCCATAGCAGGTACATAATAATACCGGCAATAATACCCGGTAATGGACCTGCCAGTAAAATGATCGCTGATTCTTTTTGAGAAACCTCTCTTTTGGTGCCGGACACATAAGCACCCAGTAAAGGGATAAAAAAAATGCCGAGATCATTATACCGGAAAAATTTCATAGCCAGGAAATGCCCCAGTTCATGTATGATGATGATAGCAGTGATCAAAAGCAGCCATTCCCATCTTTTAAAAAGAAAATAACCCAGAACGAGGTAAGCAGCCAGGCTGAGTATTGATTTTACCCATGCATTCGGTTTTGCAGCCTGCATCCCCGGTTTGGGAGGAAATACAAACTCACTGTTTGGTTCCAGGGCATCAGTCTCACCGGGAAAATTCATTGGGTAAATTTAGTCAAAATAGGATTGGAGTTTTTCGGTAAGAAGTTCCGGCATTTCTGTTCGGGTCATCGTTTCCTTATGCATAAAGTACAGGATGATCTTTGCCGTTACCAGCAGATCACTTTTTTCATTATACACTTCATGATGAAATTCGATCTTACTCTGCTTAGGCAATTCCTTTAATATGGTCTTGATCGTAAGCAGATCATCATAAACTGCTGGCCGCAGATAGCGACATTGTACTTCCACTATCGGCATTATAACGCCTTGCTTTTCCATATCGGCATAGGTCAAACCCATTTCCCGGATCGCTTCGGCCCGGGCGGATTCAAAATAGGGGAAAAAATTACTGTGGTAAACTACACCCATCTGGTCTGTTTCTGCATAGCGTACCCTGATCTTTGTTTCTGCTGTGTACATATTAATTATTTACCGATCAATCTGTCAAGGCTTATCCTTCCGGGGCCTGTAAAAAGAAGAGCCAGGAAACCCGACAGGAAAAGTGTTGCTTTTTGTCCGTCACCAAATACATCCCAGTTATGCGAATACGATAATGCGACTGTCATAGTAATAATGATCGGGATGCAGGCAAGCCGGGTCATTAACCCGGTCAGGACAAAAAAGGCACAAAAGAACTCTGCGAATATAACCAGCGCCAATGAAATACCGCTGCCAATATGAAAAGGATCTGCAAAGCCACCCGACCACGACGAGAAATGTGTCAGTTTCTTATAACCATAAGGTATCATCAAGCCACCCATGCCGATCCTTAATAACAGCAATGCAACAGAAACAGAGGTGGTGGTATATTTTGTGCTAAAGGCTTTTTTCATCTGTTTTTTTTCGATTGCAATAATAGTGAATAGAAATCAACCCGGCGTACTTGCAAAAAACAACCAACGAAATGTTAAACATTTGAGATAGCGGCACTTATCCACACCTGTTTGGAATGATGTTTGGTCTGACCTGAAATAATTTGAATATTCGCAACGTTTAGAATTTTATCCGGGTCCCTGGTTTTTGGGACTGTCGGCTACCGGTTAAAGGACATCCCATCATGAAGAACAAACCACTTATTGTATTGGCCTTATTTGCAGGTAGCATTGCTTCTGCACAACAAACCCGTTTTTATGCCGACCCGGCTGAAAAGTTCAAGGATGCAAAAGAGTACTTCCAGAAAGAACAGTACAGTCTCGCCTATCCTTTATTAAAAGAACTGAAACAAACCGTTAGGGAAACTGACCAGGCAAACACACCTGTTACTGTCCAGGAGATAAATTATTATGCAACTGTTTGTGCCCTCAAGCAAAATGAAGAAGTAGCGGAAGAAGATGCATTACGATACATTGATGTAGAGAAGAATAATTCCCGGGTACAAATGATGAGCTACCACCTGGGCGAATATTATTTCAGAAAACAAAGTTTTTTAGAGGCAGTCCGGATGTATGATCAGACCAGTATTGCGAACCTTAGCAACCGGGAAATAGCTGATATGAAGTTTCACCAGGGCTATTCTTATTTTAATCTGCAAAACTTTGCCGCAGCAAAACCCTTATTCAATAGTATCAGGAGTATCAAGGATGATCCTAATTACATAGATGCGAATTATTATTACGGTTTTTTGGCGTTTCGGGATGGACAGTATACCGATGCATTGCAAAGTTTCCGTATTGTGGAGAATGAAAAGAATTATGGCACAGTGGTGCCTTATTATATTGCGCAGATATATTATGCACAGGGGAAAAAAGAAGAAGCGATCAGCTATATCCAAAATAAATTACAATCTGGCAGTAGTTCCCAGTATTACGACCTCGAATTGAAACAGCTTTTGGGACATGCCTATTTTGAGAAAAAAGAATATGCAAAAGCATTGCCTTACCTGGAAGATTATGTAAGCCGTTCCAAAAAGGTGAGAAGGGAGGACTTGTACGAGTTATCATATTGTTATTACAATGCAGGCAATCTTTCCAAAGCTATCGATGGATTTAAGCAACTAAGCGGAAAAGAAGATTCACTCAGTCAGCATGCCATGTACCTGCTAGGGGATGCTTACCTGAAAACCGGGCAAAAATCCAATGCAAGGAATGCATTCCTTTTTTGTGCATCCAATAGCAGCAACCTGCAGCAAAAAGAAATATCAAGGTTCCAGTATGCCAAGCTTTCTTATGAACTCGGTTACCAGGATGAAGCATTGAATGGGTTAAATAGTTTTATCACGGATTATCCGCAATCACAATATAGGGCAGAAGCCAGTGATCTTTTAGTGGCAGTATTGACCCGCACCAATAATTTCAAGGATGCACAAAGTATGCTTGAAAAAATGGACAAGCCTACCACCAGTTCAAAAAGACTATATCCAAGGATATTATATGGCCGTGCAACCGAACTTATTAATGATGGCCGTTTACAGGAAGCAGAAGCATTGCTTGACAAGGCGCTTGAAGATGATAACAATGGCCCCGTTTTGCCATTGATCCATTTCTGGAAAGGTGAACTTTCTTATCGCAAAGGAGATATTGATGAAGCTATCAAGCATTACCATGCTTATATTGACGCCGGCGCACCCGGTAGTGGTGAGGCTAATCTCAACAATGCGAGATATAACCTTGGTTATTGTTATCTCCGTAAAGAGAATTATTCTGTAGCAAAAAATTATTTTGAGCCTTATAGCAAAAATCCTGCATTGAATTCAAGCGCCTTTACACAGGATGCGTATATACGTACTGCTGATTGCTACTACATGCAAAAAGATTATACCCGTGCAAGGAGTATGTATGATAATGTGATCAAACTATCATGGCCTGCTGAGGATTATGCCACTTTCCAGAATGCGATGTTAGCAGGGGTAAGAAGTGCGAATGATAAGATATCATTGATGAATACAATGATCCGCAAGTTCCCGAACTCTTCGCTGGTGACAGATGCCAACATGGAAGTAGCGAATACATATATGAGTAATGAAAGGTTCCGGGATGCGATACCTTATTTGAATAATGTGGTCAACGCAGAAGGCAATGCCAGCCTGAAACCTAATGCTATGCTCCGGCTGGGTACTTCTTATTACAACTTGGATAATAATGCAGAAGCGCTGAAGCAATATAAATTATTGGTGGAGAGATATCCCAACACACAGGAAGCGGAAGACGCTATTGATAATATTAAGAATATCTATATAGAAGATTCAAACCCGGATGAATATGCGTCATTCATGCGTCAGTTGGGACGTCCGTTAAGTGTGGATACAGAAGATTCATTAACTTATTTCGCTGCCGAGCGGCAATATGATGATCAAAAGATCGATGCAGCGCTAAATGGGTTTAATAATTACCTGCAGCGTTTCCCTGCTGGTTCTTACGTATTGGATGCACAGTTCAACAGGGCTGAGATATATAATAGCCGGAAGGACTGGAATAACGCATTAGGAAGTTATGAAGCAGTGGCAGCCAAAGCGCCGAATAAATATGCAGAACGATCTGTATTAACAGCTGCCCGTATTGCATTCTTTGAGATGAAGGATTACGCAAAAGCAGAAGGATTGTATAAACAACTCAAAGAACTTTCATCCGGACAGGAAAACAAACTTGAAGCGATGCGTGGCCTGCTGCGTTGCCAGTACCAGTTGCAAAAATGGACCGACGCTACAGAGAATGCAAAAGAACTTACTGAAGCCAAAGGAAGCAGTACGGATGATAAATCATTAGCTAATATGGCCATTGCCAAATCATACCAGGCAAATGGTGATTATGGCAATGCGATAAATAGTTTTAAATCAGTATTGCAAACAAATAAAGCAGCTCTTGCTGCTGAGGCAAGGTATGAGATCGCCAATAGCTGGTTCAAACTGAATAAACTCACCGATGCAGAAAAAGCAGGCTTTGAAACGATCAACAAATCCGGTTCTTATGATTACTGGATCACCAAAGCCTATATACTGTTGGGAGACATTTATTTTGCCCAGGACGATTATTTCAATGCCAAAGCCACTTTCCAGAGCATCGTTGAAAATACATTGGATACGGATTTAAAAGGTGAGGCGCAGGCAAAATTAAATAAGGTGATCGATGCAGAATCACAATCAAGCAAAGTAGAAGCAGGAAATAATAATTGATAAAGAAGAATAACTATACAATGAAGCCATCTTTTCATAAACTTTTTTTACTGGCAACCGGTTTGCAACTGGTATTGATCGCCGGTGCACAGAACGATACAACTGGTAAGGGAGGTGTTGATATTGTTTCCAGCTTTAAACCAGTTTTGCGGGAAGCTGCCAAGATCAATTTTAATACAAGCCCTCCTGATCCGGATACTACCCGCCCAACATTACAATATAATATTCCCAACCAGAATCTATTGTTTGCATTTCAGCCCGGTTCACTAAAGCCACTGGCGCTGGATATTGATACAATGGGTGTATTTGATAATGATAGTTATGTAAAAGTGGGCTTTGGAAGTTTACGTACTCCCTATGTGCAGGCAGGTATTTCTTTGGGTGATGGTAAAACCGCCGGTTTGAATATTTATGCCCGTCATGTAGGTTCAGATGGAAAACGAGATTATCAAAAGTTTGCAAATACCAAAGTTGACCTTTCAGGTTTTTTCCGTTCAGGTAATAATCTGGAATGGAATGCAGGGCTTGGTATGAAGCAGGAAAGAACATACAAATATGGCTATGAACCGATGACACTGGTATTCTCTGAAGATTCACTCAAGCAGAATTTTCAAACCATCTCAGGTCGTGTTTCTTTCCACAATATCAATAAAACAGAGTTTGACCTCAAGTATGCACCGGATCTTAGGATCGATATATTCTCAGATAACCTGAAAAATTCAGAGAGCAATACGGTACTCAATCTTCCTTTACAAAAATCCATTGGAAAAGAGTTTGCGGTGAACCTCGGTATTACGTTCGACCTTACCCGTTTAACACCCAAAGGAAAATCGGCGTTTAATAATACTATGTATTATATATCGCCTTCTGTTATTTATAAAACCGGAAACATCAATGTGCAGGCAGGTATCCGTCCTTCCTGGGATAATAAAACATTCAAAATGTTTCCCAATGTGCTGGCCGATATCAGCACCGATGACAGCCGCTTTACTTTCCAGGCAGGATGGACAGGCTATATCCGCAAAACAACCTACCAATATTTAGCATCGCAAAACCCATGGTTATGGTTACCGGCTACTTTGCAGAATACCTGGATCGAAGAACGCTTTGCCGGTTTCAAGGGATCAGTGGGTGATCATTTTACTTACTCAGCGAAAGTTGGGTTTAATAAATTGAATAACCAACCACTTTTTGTAAATGACACAGCAACCGGTGGTGGTGGCAAATCATTCCGTGTAGTGAATGAAAGTAAAATGAATGTGGTGCATTTTGGCGGACAGATCGGTTATAATATTCATGAAAAATTCTCTTTACTGGCCGGAATCACTTACAATCAATACTCCGGTTTAAAGGATAACGCCAAAGCATGGGGATTAATGCCTATTGAACTGAATGCTTCTATGCGCCTTATGATCATCAAGGATCTCTGGCTTCGTTCAGACCTGTTTGCATGGTCGGGGCCCAAATACATGAAAAAAGATGGTTCTGACGGACAAATGAATGGCGCTACTGACCTTAATGCAGGGTTGGAGTTCAAGATCACCAAACAGCTGAATCTATGGGCACAGTTCAACAATCTCTTTAATAAGACCTATCAGCGCTGGAATCAATATCCCGTTTATGGGTTCAACTTTGTCGGCGGAATCGTATTTTCGTTCGGACAAAAGAACCATTGATGTTTACAGAGCTGTATGAATTCCTTTTACTGAGCAAAGAATTGTCTGTTCCTGGCATCGGTAGTTTTGCATTGCAACAACAACCGGCGGAGCTTGTATTTGCAGATAAAAAGATCAATCCCCCTTCTTATTCGGTTTCTTTTGAAGCACAACCTTCACCACCTATCAATACTGCATTGTACAGCTGGCTGGGCAGAAGACTGGGATGCTCAGACAGGGAAGCGGTGATCCGTTTCAACGATTTTTCATTTGATCTCCGTAAACAAATACTGGGAGGCGCCATTGTAGATTGGGATGGTATCGGGAAACTGAGCAAAGCTTTGGGAGGCGAAATAAAATTCACTCCCCTGGCTGAATACCCCAATCCTTATGAACCGATCAGCGCCGAGAAAGTGATCCGGGAAAATGCTGTACACGAAGTAAGAGTGGGAGAAGATATTAGAATGGTTGAAACTTCTCCAGAAGAAGCTGAGGTCAAAGAGAAAAAAAGATCAGCTTGGTATGTGGCTGCATTGATAATATTATTGCTGGCCGTTATGTATATTGGCTGGTATCTTTCTGAAAATGGGGTCAGTGTAAATGCTACTTCTAATAAAAGTAAAGCAGTGCCGATGCAATCGCATCAAACCTATGTAACCATTCCCATATAATCTGCTGAACCAAGTTGCGAATGAGTGAATCGATACATTTTTCTGTTTGCCCGGTTTGCGGCTCTGAAAATTTGCAGAAACTTTTCTCCGTAAAAGATCATACGGTTAGTGGAGAGAGTTTTGTGATCATGCATTGCAATGATTGTTCATTCCGGTTTACACAGGATATACCAGCGGCTGATGTGATCGGTAAATATTACCAGTCGGAAGATTATGTCTCACACACCGATACAGCAAAAGGGCTGATCAATAATTTATACCACCGGGTAAGAAAAAGGACTCTGCGGCAAAAAAGAAAATTACTGCAAAGGTCAACAGGATTGGGAAAAGGCAACTTGCTGGATGTAGGCAGCGGCACCGGCGCTTTTATCAATGAAATGAAAGAGCAGGGATGGCAAACTACGGGACTGGAACCGGATGCCGGTGCAAGAGAGATGGCAAAAAAACTCTATGGTATCGAGATGCAGGAGATGGATATATTATTTCAGTTGCCACAGGAAAGTTTTGATGCGATCACTCTCTGGCATGTACTGGAACATGTGCATGAGCTACACGGCTATATTGCACAACTGAAATTATTACTGAAAGAAAAAGGGAAACTATTTATTGCTGTGCCTAACTATACTTCACAGGATGCAGCAACATATAAAGAACATTGGGCTGCATGGGATGTACCCCGGCATTTATGGCATTTTTCGCCAAAAGCTATGCAGGTATTGATGCAAGAGCATGGTTTAAAGATTGAACAACACAAACCGATGTGGTTCGATAGTTTTTATGTTTCCATGCTCAGCAGTAAATATAAACATGGCAAAACGAACCTGGTGGGTTCTTTCCGGCAGGGTTTTTTATCTAATCTTAAAGCATGGGGCAATGTGCAGCGTTGCAGTTCGGTGATCTATATTATCAGTAAATAAGAAGACAGGACATTTCCCGGCACAATTGAATCATTCAAATTTGATAGTGATATAATCCACCTCATGTGGTTTTCCGGGAGCAATGATAAATTCAGGGGTGCCGGAAAGTTTGTAAATGATGCTGGAGTAAGTATTACTGTTACTGATCACATCCGGGGTATTATTATCACGGGAACTCAGCACTTCCTTAACCTGGTCTATTGATATTGACTTGGTTTCTTTATTGAATCTTTTTTCAAAAGAGGGGAATCGCTGGCACTTAAAAGTTTCTTCAATTGTTCCTCCATACTTTTTTAACCATTCCACCATTAATTTACTATAATCTTTATTTACGACCGGGAAATTTGTGTGATAGGTAAACGCAGAGTTTTGAAAGGGTCTGTACTCTGTTGATTCATTAGCCGAACATTCAAAGTCATAAACCTTCTCAGGCCCCCCGATCATATAATTCTGGCCTGATGCATGATTGATCTTTTTCAAAAATGCGATCGCATCTTTCTGTGTATTTTGAGAAACAATTCCTCTGACAATAAATGTAACAGGTAAGCCGGTTGTATTGTTATCCAATTGCAGTATGGTATTCACATTTACGGAAACGCCTCTATCGTTCATGCCAGTGATGCCCAAAACACCTGGTACAGTCAACAGCATCATTTGTTTCCCGGAAGGTTCCTTTATTTTCAAAACGGTTTGAAATCCATGATAAAAAGTAGGGATATCCATGTTCTGAGCAGTCATGCAGGGGTTACTCCCGGTTTTATCTATACCAATAGAGCTGCATTTATGGACTTTTAATGCCATTTGATCTATCCAGTATTCATCAGGTAACTGGTGAACTAAAATAGTGTTGAAATCAATTTCGGCTCCTTTCGCAATTCCTTTTAGTTCTTCATATAATTCCGGTGTCCATTTAAGAATGGATTTCTCATAATCTGTTCTTGCTATAAAAGAGTTAATGTATTCATCTGGTTCCTGCCCTGTATTTTTCTTTAAGTCATTTTTCAAAAGCTGAATTACTTCATGAATTTCCTTTTTAAGCAATTTGCCATGCATGAAACCTCTTTCATAGGGAGTCCCTGAAAGCTCAATATAACGCAGTCTATTGTCTGCCAGCATGGTCACTTGTTCAGTATTCTCTTTTTTTGATGATCCTGTTACAATGGTTTTATTGTGGCAAGCTGAAAGGGTTACACAAAACAGAACGGCGGTAGTAAGAATTACTTTCATCAGAATAATTTTAAATGTTCCAAATCGGGCAGGATCAACAAACTATCTTATCAAAAGATACAAAGTCTTGCAATCACTTTTCACCTTGATTCTCAAAGAAAAGAAAATAAGTAAAACGTAATTATGGTAATAAAAGTAGTATTTTACTCTATCTTATCCTCCGGTTTCTTAGATAACTGCTCATCCCTTAAAAAAAATTCATGGAAGACATAACGGAGAAACAAAATACCACGGTTGATCAATCACAGATCTCACTCAACCGGGTAGTAGGTGTTTTTACAGCCATCCTTATGGTATCCGGAAATATGATCGGCACCGGTGTCTTTAAAAAGCTGGTACCCATGTCGCAAACCGGGATGAGTGAGAGTTCTATTCTGCTTGCCTGGGTAGTGGCAGGTATCATTGTTATACTCGGTGCATTTACTTTTGCAGGTTTGTCCAAACTTACCACTGAGTCTGGCGGCGCTTATGAATATCTCCGGGTTTCTTTTGGTGGCTTCCCTGCTTTTTTGATGGGATGGGGGCTATTTATGATCATGGGCAGCGGTTCTGTGGCGGCAGTTGCTTTTGTCTTTTCACAATCCGTGAATTCACTGATTACAATTCCTGATCCCCTTCATCAATGGAGCCATATTTCTATAGCCAATTACATTTATCCGTTTGAAAGTTCAGGTATTAAAATATTTGCAGTGATCACAGTGGTAGTTCTTTCCTGGTTTAATTACAGAGGGGTAAAAAACAGCGCTGTGCTGAACAATATTGTAACCGGTGCCAAGATCCTGGGCATTTTGTTTTTGATCCTGGGAGGATTGATACTGGCCGTACCTTCTCACAACAGCACTGCTGCTGTGCAGACAGCAACTGAGGGCACCAGTTCTGCATTAATGGTATTTATGGCTGCCATGCTCAGTGCATTCTGGGCTTATGATGGGTTTACCAATGTTACCGCTATTGCCGGGGAAATAAAAGATCCGAAAAGAAATATACCCATCGCCATTATAACGGCTGTTACAAGTGTAATGGTGCTTTATGTGTTGCTCAATTATGCTTTTATGCGGGTGATGCCTTTGCATGAACTGGTTGGCTTAGGAGAGAACCAGATCGTTGCGACAGAAGTAGCTGGAAAGCTAACAGGCAATACCGGGTCTATGGCTATTTCATTGCTCATCATGCTCAGTTCCTTTGGTACACTCAATATTATCATCCTTTTTTATTCAAGAGTGTATTTCCGTATGGCGCAGGAAGGGGCTTTCTTTAAAAGCGCTGCCAAAATACATCCGCAATACCGTACCCCTTATAATGCATTGTGGTATTCTATGATCTGGAGTTGTATCCTTATTCTTACGGGTACGTTTGATATACTCACCAACCTGGTCATTTTTACAGGATTTGCATTTTACATCTTACAATCCTTCGGGTTGATAAAACTGAAAAAGAAAAAAGTGATCACAGAAAAGGTATCCGGTTACCCCGTGGCGCCTATACTCTTCATCATTTTTACCGGCATTTTTTTAACAGGAGTGTTTATTGATAACCCGGTACAAAGCATTACCGGCATCGGGTTGATAATGACAGGGGTGCCATTTTATTTTTATTTTAAAAATAAATACAGGAAGTAGTTCTATCCGGTAAACTCAGGCAGTCGTAATATTTGTTTCTGCTTTTTTCTTGATGTTCCGGACAATAAAATAAGCAACGATCATATTCGGCACCCAGCATAGCCATGCCACTATTTTATAGGCAGGTAAAAAATCACCGAATACAGATGTGAGTATGGGTAAATAAATACGCAGCATAACCGCAGCAAAACAGGCAGCATAACTGTAGATCATCATATGCTGATGCTCATCCACTTTGCTGTTACGGATATAGCGATAAGCAGTTAAAGTGGTAAAGAACCAGACAAGTCCTAAACTGATAAACCCGGCAGCAGGAATAATACCACCGGTAGCAAACCAGCCGATATAAACACCAGCCAGTGAACTGGCCATAACAAAACCCACATAAAATTTGCCGATGGTCCTGTGTATGTTGGGTTTGTTATCTCTCCATTTGCTGACAAACTGTGGCCAGCCTGCCAATAATACCAACCCGCCGAGAATGATATGTGTATAGAACCCGATATTCCATGCCGTGCTGCTTAAAAGGAAAGATTCTTTGGATTGCAGCAGCCCGAAATTTCTTTCTACAAAAAAATAAAGGAAAGGGTAGAGGCCTACCAGTACGGCAAATACACTTATCAGTATAAAAGGGATTCTCTTTGTCATGTTTAACTTCTCAGGATCTTTTCCATCTTCTTTCCTTTGGCCAGTTCATCCACCAGCTTGTCCAAATATCTTGTCTGTTTTGTCAAAGGGGTTTCAATTTCCTCTATTCTGTAACCGCAAATAACTCCTGTGATCAGCTCAGCTTTGGGGTTTAGTTTTGCCTGTGAAAAAAAAGTTTCAAAAGTCGCTTTATCATCGATGAGCTTTTTCAGTTTTTTATCATCAAAACCTGTAAGCCATTTTATCACCTCGTGTAGTTCTTCTTTTGTGCGGCCTTTCTTCACTACTTTATCAACATAATGAGGATATACAGAAGAGAATGTCATTTTTGCAATTTTGGCATCATGTTCCGGTGTTGTTTTCATGCTGTTTCTTATGTGGGTTAATAATTTTTCTAATCACTAAGTAGTCATTCATTTAGACTTTATATAATATATGTTTTTTATAGTGGCTAAATAAGCGCCAAAGTGCCCTTTCCTTGAAATATCTAATGTCCCTTTGATTACAAGTTTTTGGTTTGATGCTTCCATGAGTAAACTGTCATTCATCCGTAAGTCGTCAGGATTATAATCAAGCCAAAAGCAACCGCTATTAAGCCCTCGATCAACACAAATTGATACATTCTCAAATTCGAAGTATACTATTCCTTCGGTTTGTATCACCTGACCATCTAAGGATTTATATTTCCTTGCCAACTCTTTTATAGAAATCTCCTTAGCAGTTGTTGTACTATTAATTTTTGAATTTATAAATTCAATTTTTGTTTTATGGGTAGTATCACATGCTGCCAAAAAGAAAATACTTCCCAGAGTAAAAAATAAAATTATGTTTCTTTTAATACTAATTGTTATCATTTCTTAGTGCCAAATTGATTTTGACAGGTTCCGTAGGAAAAAATTGGCACATTAAATTTAAATATACCAATTTATTTGTCCGTTAATTTCCGAACAGAGTCCAATGCTTGCTTTTCCATTATCGTCGAATTGCAAATGAAATTCGATATTTAAATTATTGGAATTTATCAATGCCACCAAGTCAGGAAATGAGTCAGCAAGTTTCTTATAGTGGTCTTTTAATTCTTTCAATTCCTGAATTATTTTTTCTTTTGTTATGTTTTCAAAATAGATGGTATCTGTCCAACCAGTTACTAAAAGTCTTCCGTTGTCATTTATTTTTATAGTGAAATTGTCTAATTTTAGTGGTACCCCATCAGCAATTTTCCAAATTCTTTCTGTTAGTTGATTTTTATCCATAACCCGATGTTAGATCAGTCATTTTTATTGTTTTTCAATAATAGCTATGATCTCCTCCAGGCTTTTCGTTTCGTTCCCTTTAAAAAGGAGTAATAAAGAAGCAAGACTTTCAGCTTCCCATGAGTTTATAGACAGATCAATTGTGTCTGCGTACCTTTTTAAACTCTCAAATGTTATTGGAGAACAAACCTCTTTATATAACTCTTCCAACAGTTCTTCAGAAGTTGATAGGTTCAGTTTGGGATAGTCATTTATCGCTTGGATTAAATGTTTTTGAATGGATGTAATGCTTTCCATATACTTGCTGCTAATGGCAGGGCTTTATGCAGGTTGGGAATTTTTATTCGTCCGCCCACAACCGCTGCCGATTGAAAAACTGATGATGAAATTAAGAACTAAAGCTCAAAGTTGTTTGTCCCGCCCGAACCACAGCTTGGATTTGCAATTGGTTGATGTTTGCTGGTCACGCCCAACTTGCATAAAACCCAATGTTAGCTGCAGATTATTTTGTCCACCCAATTTGACGTAGTAATTCTTCTATTTTTTTAAAGAAAGTTGCAATTGGTTGAGAATTGTTATAAGCGAAATAAATGTTTGTCTCATTCTTAATCGAACCCTCCCACAAATTAAATGCATTTAGACTGGTTGTTTTAAATCCTTGTCCTTGATAAATTGTCCATTCGTATTGCGGTTTATGGGCAATGTTTAAAGTCAAAGTGTCCTGCTTCGCTGATAAAGTGTTTTTTAAATAAGTAAACGGTTTTATTGTGGAGTTGTCAATCTCTGTGTCATGTTGAAGATAGAATGTGAGAGGGCAAAATGTGTCCATGCTTATTGTTTCAATTACTTTAGTTTTTTGCTTGTAAACCTCCTTGCTTAAATAGCACTTATTCTGTTTTGTCCAAAATAAGAATATCATAACCGAATTAGGTGTCTTATAAAAAGCAAATGTGTCGACTTTATTTTCGTTAATTAATTTATCAAAGCTTTGCGCCTTTGTCTGTACAAAGCTAACAAGTAACAATATGGTTAAAGAAAATTTGACTTTTCCCTTCATTAGAGTGTCGGTTTAATTTGCAGCTAACACTATAATTTACGAAACTAATTAATTAAAGAGTTTTTATAACTTAATAACTTTAAAAAACAATCAAAACCTTCAACATGGCTGCTAATAATAAACTATTCGGCATTTTAGAGTGGGCCGAAAAGATCATAGTAGTGGTAGGCTTTCCCTTTGCTATTTACCAGTATATGGATGCCACCCAGCAGGAAAAAGAAGACAGGGATTATAAAACCTATAATTCGCTGGATGATAAATATATTGAATGGCAACACCTGGGGCTTGCTCATCCTTACCTGGATATTGCAGATTCACCGGATTCCATTCCGCCGGTACTAACTCCACAACAACAAAAAGAAGAAACCATTTTGTTTTCCATTCTCGCTTCTATGATGGAAAGGGCTTATATACTTTATAACAAAGAATCAAAAGGCATCCGAAAAGAACAATGGACAGGCTGGGATCAGTATATCGCTTCCTATTGTCAACGGGAAAATTTTCGGCAATACTGGGGCGCCAACGGTTTTGGCTTTGATACCGATTTCCTGGCTTATATGAAAAAGAAGATGAGTGAGCAATCTTCTACGGCAGACTGATCATTGGCTAAACTGCACTTCGTATAACTCAGGCCACCATTTACCGGTAATATATATTTTCTTATCAACCGGGTTGTAGGCAATGCCGTTAGGTACATCGGCATCAGGGTCAATAGCTTTTATACGGTTCCACATCGTAGTAAGGTCGGCCTTGGCCACAATCTCCCCGGAATTGGGATCTATCTTAAATATATAAGGGAACTCATATTGGTTGGCATACACATAACCATCAATATATTCCAGCTCATTCAGGTTAAAAGAAGGGCTGCCTGCTTCGGTAACGGTTTGTGTTTTTGCCAGGCTAAAATCAGAAGGGTTATAAAAATACAGGTCGCTGCCGCCGGTGCTAACGATAAGGTGGGTGCCATCGGTGGTGAGTCCCCAACCTTCCATATTCACATCGAACTCTTTTACTTTTTTAAAATCACTCAATGTATATGCAAAAACCTTCTTTTCCTTCCAGGTAAGCTGGTACACCGTATCATTAAGGATGGTAACACCTTCACCAAAAAATTCCCTGTCCAGTGCAATTTCTTTGATCGCCTTCCCGGTCTTCAGGTCTACTTTTTTGAGTTTGGAGCGGCCATAATTACCAGTCCCTTCATACAGTTCATTATTATAAAACAAAAGCCCCTGTGTAAACGAAGATGTATCATGCGGGTAAGAGGCCACAATGGAATAGCTCATGCTTTTAGGTTGAGGTTTTTTTACTTCAGGGTCGTTCCCGTTTTGGGAATCCGGGTTTTTGCAGGACCTTAAAACCCAGAAAAAGGAAACACTCAAAAAAGCGATGAGCAGGATGATTGCACGGACATTCTTCATTATCAGCTATTTTGTACAAAAATAAGTACTGAAATTTAACGGCACTGTTAAAATGCTGCACTGTTTTTCAATTAGTTATGAAGACAATACTTGCTGCCCTCTTGCATAACTCAGTTTAAAAATTATCTTTACAAATAGTTCAACCGGCAACGCCGGGTACTCTCCGAAATCTGATTCCCTTTGACACTTCCTTTTTAATTTACTGTATCCTCTTTTAGTTCCAATCCCCATGAATATCTCATGGCAAATATGATGTTTGCCCTGCCCTTAGTACACCTATAATTTGGAACTATGAAGACAGGAGTATTCATTCTGTTATTCTTTTTATTGACCACAGAGGCTACCCTGGCACAAAGAGAATGTGCCGGACAGGATTACAGCCGTACAGTATCATCAGCGATCACATTCAGGGATCTTGAAGGTTTTATCAATACACATACGCTGCAGCAAACAGCAGGACGCTTATATAAAGAAGTGATCAAAATACCTGTAGTAGTACATGTGTTGTATCATTTCCCCAATCAAAAAATTGATGATGCCATTGTGCATGAACAACTGGCATTGCTTAATGAGTGTTTCAGAAAACAAAATGCAGATACAGTAAATATTCCTGCAGTTTTTAAATCACTGGCTGCAGATTGTGAGATAGAGTTTCAGCTGGCTACATCTGACCCCAATAAAAGAAGTGCAACCGGTATTATAAAAAAGTATACGCCGCTTGGCAACTGGGGTATTGATGATAAAGTAAAATTCTCTTCCGAAATGGGAGATGACGCATGGGACCCCAAAAGCTATATGAACATCTGGGTTTGCGACCTGAATAAATTTGCCGGCTACTCCAGTGTAGTGGGTGGCGCTGAAAATGTGGATGGACTCGTAATTGATTTCGGTGCTTTTAAAGCTGGAAACAAAACCATTGTACATGAAGCGGGTCACTGGATGAGTTTATTACATATCTGGGGTGATGAGAATTGCGGGGATGATAAGGTAAGTGATACGCCTAAACAAGCCAGTTATACACCCGGCTGCCCGACAGGCATACGTATTACCTGCGGCAATGCGCCAACAGGGGATATGTATAATAATTACATGGATTTTACCAGTGATGCCTGCATCAATATGTTCAGCAACGGACAAAAAGCAAGAATGCGGTCTTTGTTTGAACCCGGCGGCCCACGGAACAGCTTACTCACTTCAAAAGGGCTGGATACGCCATTGATATTTGAATCACCCTTGCCGGACGATGATCCCAAATGGCTGGAGCCTCATTTGTATCCCAATCCTGCTAAAGAGGAGTTAAAACTGGATCTTACTTATGATGCCCGCTGGCTGGGTACCACGGTGCGGATCATTAATATTCAGGGCAATGCATTGATGACGGTAGTGGTCAATGCTAAAACACAAACCATTGACGTAAGCAGGTTGGTACCCGGCATGTATTTCCTTGCAGCAAAGAGAACTGATGGGTTGTCTATCAGAAAGAAGTTTATCAAACAATAAGTCGCAACCAATAGAGAACACTAACGGCAAGCAATGGCCGCTTTACGGAATGTAAAGCGGCCTATTTTGTTAAAAAAGGATCGCTGTTGGCGACCCTTTTTTTATTGTTGTTTTGTCAGGCTTATATATGTATGGCTTCTCCGTAGGCCACTTCAATGGCATCTTTGATGCTTTCACTGATAGTGGGGTGGGGGTGGATGGCATTCAGTACTTCATGATAAGTGGTTTCCAGTTTCCGGGCGGTTACTGTTTCAGCGATCATCTCAGTTACATTATAACCGATCATGTGAGTACCTAACCATTCGCCGTACTTGGCATCAAAGATCACTTTGATAAATCCTTCGGGATGTCCGGCTGCAGAAGCTTTACCGCTGGCACTCAGCGGGAACTTACCTACTTTCACTTCATAACCGGCTTCTTTAGCTTGTTTCTCTGTGTAACCCACAGAAGCGATCTCCGGTACACAATAAGTACAGCCCGGGATATTATTATAATCAATAGGTTCCGGCTGGTGATGGTATTTGTGCTCATTATAAGCGATAGCTTCTGCACAAATAATACCTTCTTTGCTGGCTACGTGGGCCAGTGCCTGGCCGGGTGAGCAATCACCGATCGCATAAATGCCGGGTACATTTGTTTGTCCGTATTTGTCTACAGTTATTCTTCCTTTATCAGTTTTGATGCCCAAAGTTTCTAAACCGATACCTTCAATATTGGCAGCTACACCTACAGCGCTTAATAATATATCAGCTTCTAATGTTGTTTCACCATTGGCAGATTTTACCGTTGCTTTTACACCATTGCCGGATGTATCAACAGCTGTTACTTCGCTGCTGGTCATAATTTCAATGCCGTTCTTCTTGTATTGCTTTTCCAGTTCTTTGGAAATGTCCTCATCTTCCACCGGTACAATGCGTGGCATAAACTCCACGATGGTAACTTTTGTACCCATACTATTATAGAAATAAGCAAACTCCACACCGATGGCGCCGCTACCCACAACGATCATGGATTTTGGCATTTGAGGTAATACCATCGCTTCACGGTAACCAATGATCTTTTTACCATCTATTTTCATAGAAGGCAATTCACGGCTGCGTCCGCCAGTGGCGATAATGATATGTTTGGCTTCAACAGTTTGTTTGCTGCCGTCTGCAGCTGTTACTTCCAGCTTTCCTTTAGCTACCAGTTTCCCGAATCCCATGATGACATCTATCTTATTCTTTTTCATCAGGAATTGAACGCCTTTACTCATTTTATCGGCCACACCGCGGCTTCTTTTGATCACCGCATCAAACTGGGGAGTGCCGCTGGCTTCAATACCAAAGTCTTTGGCATGTTTGATATATTCATTTACCTGTGCACTTTTCAATAATGCCTTGGTAGGGATACAACCCCAGTTGAGGCAAATACCGCCGAGGCTTTCTTTTTCAATAATTGCTGTCTTAAAACCTAACTGGGAAGCCCTGATAGCTGCCACATATCCACCGGGGCCGCTTCCAAGAACTACTACATCGTATGCCATAGCTGAAAATTAATTAGTTGATAACTGATTTACCATATAAACAGGCTGCGAAGTTATTTGAAAACAGGGATATGGGCAAAAGCGGAAATCCTTCGCTTATCTGTCTTTTAAACCATTGAAATAAAAAATATACATCACTCATTTTAAAGAAATTATTTTCGGTAACTGCAACTTTATGAAAAGATTTGTTTTAAGTATAGCCATTTTAGTTTTATGCATTCATAGCAATGCGCAACAGCAGCAGGGAAGGCCGCTGAAACTAACTATTGTCAACGATGCCGGTCAGGCTTTGCCTGCTGCTTCAGTTTATTTATTAACGACAGACTCTGTAGAGATACAAGTGCAGGGCTCGGATCAAAAAGGCATTGCAGAGTTTGAAGGATTGCAGGGCAATGATTATTTATTAAAAGTATCACACACCGGTTACCAAACCGTATTCCTCAACATAAGCAATCTGCAACAGCAATCCGGTTACACAGAAAAAATAACCTTACAGCAACAGGCCTCTTCGTTGCAAGGAGTTACAGTAACCTCCAACAGGCCATTTGTGCAATTTGATCCGGATAAAACAGTGATCAATGTGGATGCGGGTATCACCAATGCAGGGGCTACCGTAATGGATGTATTACAAAAATCACCCGGTATCACTGTGTCAAGAGAAGGGGCTATCATCATGAAGGGTAAACCCAGTGTAATGGTTTTGATCGATGGGAAACAGACACAGCTAAGCGGAGAAGAACTGCAGGCTTATTTATCGGGGATGAGTGCATCGCAGGTTGATGTAATAGAACTGATCGATAATCCCGGTGCTAAATATGATGCAGCCGGTAATGCAGGTATCATTAATATTAAAACAAAGAAAATAAGACAAAGAGGATTCAATGGTTCATTAAGTCTTAGCCTGGGACAGGGGTTTTATACAAAAAGCAACAACAGTCTTAATCTGAACTATCGTAATGGAAAATTTAATGTGTACCTGAATTATGGCAATCGCTTAGGTAAGGAAATGATGAACCTGTTTGCTCTCCGTAAATATTTTGATGCGAACGGGAATGATTCATTGTTGCTGCGTCAACCTAATTTCTCTAAAACAGGCATCACCGCACATACTTTAAAAGCAGGAATAGATTTCTTTGCCAGTAATAAAACTACCCTGGGTGTTTCCTTTACCGGGGTGGATATGGATAGAGAGGCAAAAAGTGTTAGCAGCATAGACTGGATGAGCCCGGCTTATGTAATTGACTCCACCATTAAAACATGGGGAACCCGGGATACTTATTTCAACAGGTCGGGTTTCAATTTTAACGGTCGCCATAGTTTTAATAGCGATGAAGAATTATCGGCAGATATTGATGTCATTCAATTCAGGATCAACGGGGGACAATCTTTTCAAACACAGGTAAGCACACCCGGTAGTCCGATACAGGCCACAAAGGGAAATGTACCTGCTACGCTGGAGATATTCACAGCTAAACTGGATTACTCAAAACGTTTCCGCAATTTTTTATGGGAGGCCGGGTTTAAAACAGCTACTACCAATACAGATAATCTTACTGAATACTTTTTCAATGACGGAAATACATGGTACGATGACCTGGGCAGAAGCAACCATTTTTTATATGATGAAAATATCAATGCGGTTTATAGCAGTATCGATATGAAGGATGGTAAATGGCACTGGCAGGCAGGATTGCGATATGAGCACACCGGTTATAAGGCAAACCAATTGGGCAATGCGGCTGTAAAAGATTCATCGTTTACCCGTAACTATGCCAGTATATTTCCTTCAGCCTTTGTTTCGTATGACCTGGACAGCAATAATACTTTCACATTCCGCATGGGGAGAAGGATTGACCGGCCGCCATTCCAGAACCTGAATCCTTTTCTCATTACGCTGAACAAGTACACATTCATGGGAGGCAACCCATATATACGTCCGCAATACACCTGGAATTTTGAGATTATTCATACGTTCAAACAAATACTTTCAACAAGCATTTCTTATAATTATCTGAAAGATTATTTCTCCCAGATATTTATTATTGATACCAATAGCAGTAATGTAAATAAGAATATCATCATTTATACCCGTGGCAATGTGGGTAGTTTTCATAATATAGGGGCAACAGTAACATTACAGTTGCCGGTTACAAAATGGTGGAACCTTACAAGTGTTGCGGTGTATAATCATAAGATAATACAGGGAGTGGTGTGGGTGCCATTAAGGGCCGAGGTAGACCAGTTAAACATCAGCCTGAACAACCAGTTCCAGTTGAAAAAGGGATGGGCTGCTGAACTGGGAGGATATTACCAGACCAATAGTCAGATCGACTTACAGGAATCATTAACACCGCAGGGAGAATTAGGAGCAGGCATTTCAAAGCAGATCCTGAAAAACAAAGGCACATTGCGATTCACCGTACGGGATATGTTTTACACCCAGAACTACTCAGGTTATTCCAGGTTTGAGAACTCGGATGAACCTTTTGAAGTAAAATGGGATTCCCGGGTTTTCCGGATCACTTTTAACTGGCGATTTGGCAAACCGATGAAAACGGTCAGAAGGTCATCCGGAGGCGCTACAGAAGAAACCGAAAGGGTGGGTACGGGCAACTAGGTTTTCGGAGTTATTTTATATTGATTATCATTGTATAAGAAAGAACAGCAGTTTTCCACATAGGGGCAAAAAAAACTTCGAAATGCCACTGTAATTTGACATCTTTCCCTTACCTTTGCCGTCCAAAATTTTGATCATTATGGCCAGAGTTTGTCAGGTTACAGGAAAAACGCCGATCGGCGGCCACAAGGTTTCGCATTCAAATATCAAGACCAAGCGCCGGTTTTTGCCCAATTTGCAGAAAAAACGTTTTTACCTGGCCGAAGAAGATAAGTGGATCACATTAAAGTTGACAACGGATGCTATCCGCACTATCAATAAAAAAGGACTTTATACAGTTGTAAAAGAGTTAAGAGCTCAGGGTCAGCATATTTAAATCATTAAACAATGGCAAAGAAAGGCAACCGTGTACAGGTAATTTTAGAATGTACTGAACACAAGAACAGTGGTCAGCCCGGCACCAGCCGTTATATCACTGTTAAGAACAAAAAGAATAATCCTGAAAGAATGGAGTTAAAGAAGTATAACCCTATTCTTAAAAAAGTAACTGTTCATAAAGAAATCAAGTAATCATGGCAAAATCAGCGAAAACAGCGATCAAGAAGGACCCGAAAACAGCCGCAGAGTCAAAGAACTATTCGAAAGTGATCAAGGCTGTACGCAGCCCCAAGACAGGAGCTTACACTTTCAAAGAAGTGATGATTCACAAGGATAAAGTGAAAGATGTATTGTCTGGCAAATAAAAAAGCCGTTTAACATATTGTAAAAGCTATTCGTATTTGCGGATGGCTTTTATTTTTTTTATAGGTTCATAAAAGAAAACGACCGGTAAAATGGGATTCTTCAATAAACTATTCGGAAAAAAAGAAAAGGAAAGCCTTGACCAGGGGTTGCAAAAAACCAAAGAGGGTTTTCTGGCTAAGATCACCCGGGCAGTGGCAGGGAAGAGTAGTGTGGATGACGAAGTATTGGATAACCTGGAAGAAGCGCTGGTAAGTGCCGATGTAGGCATCGATACAACGGTAAAGATCATTGACCGGATCGAAAAAAGGGTGTCGAAGGATAAGTATATGAACACTTCCGAGCTCAATAAAATGCTGCAACAAGAAATTGAGCAATTGCTTGTAGATGCCCCGGAAACAAATAGTTATGCGTTCGATTCGGAACTTCCTGCCAGGCCTTATGTGATTTTGGTGGTTGGTGTGAACGGAGTGGGGAAGACCACTACGATCGGTAAGCTGGCCTACAATTTCAAACTGGCAGGGAAAGAAGTGTTACTGGGAGCTGCTGATACCTTCAGGGCAGCAGCAGTGGATCAGTTGACGATCTGGAGTGAAAGAGTAGGTGTGCCTATTGTAAAGCAAGATATGGGCAGCGACCCGGCAGCTGTTGCTTTTGATACAGTACAAAGTGCTGTGTCACGGAAAAGCGATGTGGTACTAATTGATACTGCAGGAAGGTTACATAACAAAGCCCACCTGATGGATGAACTGAGCAAGATCAAAAGGGTGGTGCAAAAAACAATTCCTGATGCGCCACATGAAGTATTACTGGTGCTGGATGGTTCAACAGGACAGAATGCATTAGAGCAGGCCAAACATTTTACTGCCGCCACTGATGTTAGCGCATTAGCGATCACCAAGCTGGACGGAACAGCAAAAGGTGGAGTAGTATTGGCTATTGCCAACCAGTTTAAAATTCCGGTAAAGTTTATTGGAGTTGGAGAAAAAATGGAAGATCTGCTTGTTTTTGATAAGCATGAGTTTGTAGATAGTTTGTTTAATCTTGAAACAAAAGAAGAGAATTGAAGACTGGGAAACTACATAAAGACAAAGTTAATATCATCACCCTTGGGTGCAGCAAGAATATGGTGGATAGCGAAGTGCTGAGCGGCCAGTTGAAAGCTAATGATATTGATGTGGTGCATGAAAATGGGAAACATGACCACAACATTGTAGTGGTGAACACCTGTGGATTTATTGATAAAGCCAAAGAAGAAAGTATCAACACCATTCTTGACCAGGTAGAATTAAAAAGAAAGGGCAAACTGGATAAAGTATATGTGACCGGTTGCCTGAGTGAACGATATAAGAATAATCTTGAAGAAGAGATACCGGAAGTGGATGCTTTTTTTGGCACTATGGAACTGCCACTTATCCTAAAACAGTTTGAGGCAGATTATAAAGCAGAGTTGGTCGGTGAGAGGTTGCTCGCAACACCACAGCATTATGCTTACATGAAGATATCAGAAGGCTGTAACCGTACCTGTGCATTTTGTGCAATTCCATTAATGAGGGGTCAGCATATTAGCAAACCGATTGAAGAATTGGTAAAAGAAGCAGAAGGGTTAGTAAAGAAAGGTGTGAAAGAGATCATGCTGATAGCACAGGAATTGACTTATTACGGACTGGATATTTATAAAAAAAGGATGCTCGGTGATCTTTTGCATCGTCTCGCCGATGTTAAAGGATTAGAGTGGATCCGTTTGCATTATGCTTATCCTTCTAAATTCCCCTTAGATGTTCTGGATGTGATCAGGGAAAGAGATAATATCTGTAACTACCTGGATATGCCATTGCAGCATGCTTCGGATAATATGCTCAAAGCCATGAAGCGCCAGATCACCCGGAAAGAGATGGAAGAATTGATCCTTGCTATCCGTGAAAAAGTGCCGGGCATCTGTTTACGAACCACATTGATCGCCGGTTTCCCCGGAGAAACAGAAGATGATGTGGAAGAATTAAAAGAGTTTTTACAAAAGCATCGGTTCGACAGGGTAGGGATCTTCACCTATTCACATGAGGAAGGAACTTCCGGGTATGAATTGAATGATGATCTTACAACAGAAGAAAAAGAGTTGAGGGCACAGGAGATCATGGAAGTACAGCAGGATATTTCTTATGAACTCAATCAGCAAAAAGTCGGGAAAGTATTCAAAACCATCATTGATAAAAAGGAAGCAGGTCGTTATTTAGGTCGCACTGAATTTGATTCCGTAGAGGTAGATAATGAAGTAGTGATCGCAGCCGATCAAAAACTCCCGATCGGTGATTTTGTGAATGTCCGTATCAGCAAAGCATACGATTATGATCTTGAAGGAGAAGTGGTCTAACTCTCTGGTATTGCCCTTTCAATATTTCTGTCAGGTATCAGCCACATGATACCAACCAAAATGATCAGTATCCCTGATATTAATGTGTTAAAAAAAGCGAGGGGGATCGCAGCCGTATAAAGAATACAGGATGTCATTCCTTTTTTTGATTGTTTTTGTAGTACCTGTAACATGACATCATTTCCCGGGTTACACTTCTTAATGATCATCAGTAAAATATAATAAGCGATCCCGCATACATCTAATAAAGCAGCATAAATGGCTACCGTATTCGTTTCAAAATGATTTTCTCCCATCCAGTGCGTAGCAAAAGGTATCAAAGAAAGCCAGAACAACAGATGGAGATTTGCCCACATGATCCCTCCTCTCACTTCTTTAATGGTATGGATGAGATGATGATGATTGCCCCAGTAAATACCCAGCATCGTAAAACTTACCACATAACTCAGTAAAGAAGGCCATAATTCTTTTAAGGCTTCCCAAGTGGCGCTATGCGGCGCTTTTATTTCAATTACCATAATGGTGATGATGATGGCGATCACACCATCACTGAATGCTTCCAGTCTTGTTTTGGTCATTTCACAAATTTAAAAATTAAATTTAGGGGTAATTATTGAACATGGTCAGTATTACAACAGCAAGAAAAAAAGCATTGTCTTTTCCGGAAACAGATGAACATCCCCATTTTGACAGAAAAGCTTTCCGGGTGAAAAAGAAAATATTTGCAACATTGCTGGAAAAGGAAAGAACAATGAACCTGATGCTGACGCCGGAGGATCAGTTTGTTTTTTGCAAGATAGATAAGAATATTATTTACCCGGTTCCCAACAAGTGGGGGCTAAAGGGAGCAACCACCATAGAACTTAAGAAAATATCCATGGCAGTATTTAAAGATATACTTAGAGTAGCTTATTGTTCTAAAGCTCCCTCTGATTTGGTAAAGCAGTGTATTCAGGAGTAATACCTGTCATTTATTTACAAAATAATCAGTAGCAAAAATCTTTTATCTTAGTTGCTAAACCATCTTCAATGGCGGAGAAAAAATATGTTTTTTTGAACAGGGACCTTAGTTGGCTTAGTTTCAATTACCGGGTGTTACTGGAAGCTGCGGACAGATCTGTCCCGCTTTACAACCGGCTCTCTTTTTTGTCTATTTTTTCATCAAACCTTGATGAGTTTTTCAGGGTTAGGATGCCTTCTATCCTTGCTTTTACTGGTATCAAAGCAAAGAAGACCGCTCTTCGGGATGAATATCCACTGACGTTGGCAAAAGAAGTGCAGGAAACTGTACAGGTACACCTGGAAGAATTTGGTCGTATCCTTTCCAAAGAAATATTACCTGAACTTGAAAAGAATAGTATTCATTTATGCTATGACGGGAAAATAAAAAAGGAACATAAGGAAAGGGTACGGGAATATTTTTTGACACAAGTATTGTCATTTCTGCAGCCGGTCATTTTAAGAAAACATAATCAGAATGTTTTTTTCTTAGAGAATAATGTTATTTATTTTTTAGTTGAAATAGAATTTAATGGTCAACCGGGCAAAACTCATTATGCCCTGGTGAATATTCCTTCCGGGGATATGCCAAGATTTTTGCAGCTATCGCCTATTGGTGATGTGCATCATATAGTTTTCCTTGATGATGTGATAAAAGCAAATCTCACCGAACTATTTCTTGGACATGTTGTAAAAGGAGCCTGGAGTATAAAACTTACCCGGAATGCAGAAATGGAATTACAAGATGAGTTTGCGGGAGATATTGCTGAAAAAATAGAGAAGCAATTAGAGAAAAGGGATGCAGGAAGTGCAACAAGGCTATTATTTGATAAGGAATTACCCGACGCAGCTAAAGACTTTCTGCAACGATACCTGCAGCTACATAATGAGGAAATGGTGGAGGGTGGCCGATATCATAACCTGAAAGACCTGGGTGACCTGCCAAACCCTTCCGGGAAAAAGCTGACCTATGATAAATGGCCGCCAATACCGCATCCCGGGTTTAATAATCATTCTTCTATTTTTGAAAGTATATCGGAGAGTGAAAAGATATTGCATCTCCCTTACCAGTCTTACAACTACGTTTTGCGATTTTTTAATGAGGCGGCTATTGATCCTGCTGTCAAAGAAGTATGTGTCACTTTATACAGAGTAGCCGCCAATTCCCATATTGTCAATGCATTGATCAGCGCTGCCAAAAACGGGAAAAAAGTTGTTGTGTTTGTAGAGCTAAAAGCAAGGTTTGATGAGGCCAACAATTTGAAATGGTCCAAGAAAATGAAGGCCGCAGGTGTTACGATCATTAATAGTATTCCAGATCTGAAAGTTCATGCAAAAGTGGCTTTGGTAAAACGAAAGGAAAATAATACATGGAAGAATTATTCAGTAATGGCCACCGGGAACTTTAATGAAACCACCGGTAAGTTTTATGGTGATCATGTATTTTTTAGCGCCGATGACCGTCTCAGTCATGAATCAGCTATGCTTTTTGATTACCTGCAAAGCCGGAAACAACCCAAAGAGTATGGTAAAATAGCATTCAGGCATTTATTGGTTTCACAGTTTAATATCCTCAGCAGGTTCAATAAAATGATTGACAGGGAGATCAGGAATGCAAAAAAAGGGAAAGAGGCACGGATCATTATCAAAGTGAACAACCTGCAGGAGAAGAAAATGATCTCAAAACTTTATAAGGCGAGTATTGCTGGTGTTAAAGTAGATGTGATTGCCAGGAGTATTTGTTGCCTGGCACCGGGTATAGAAGGCCAAAGTGAGAATATTACTGTACATCGTATTGTGGATCGTTACCTGGAACATGCAAGAATATTCATTTTTCATAATGATGGTGATTCTGAATATTACATGGGAAGTGCTGATTGGATGAATAGGAATCTGCACAATCGTATTGAAGTGGTTTTTCCTCTTTATAACCCTTCACTTAACCGTGAAATAGATCATATTATACAATTACAATTGGCTGATCATCGGAAAGGATGTGTATTGAATGCCAGTCTGGAAAATATTTTCTATCCTGAAAAAGAAAAGGCAGCCTCAATTTCTTCTCAGCAGGCAACCTATGAGTTTGTAAAGGCGAATGCCTGATAGGTGTCATGGGATCTTTTCTTGTAGTTATTCTTCTACAAAAAATGCCTTATTTTTTTAATTGACCATCAATAATTAACTCTACAAGGAGCTTGATAAGAAAGTTGTCCCTTTGTATTGGTTTTGTGAAGACAATGATGCGATACAGGTGAGTTTTTATAGCAATTGAATTTAAGAGCAGTCAGAACGATCCAATAACCTATGGTTGCTGATTATTTAGCTTAACATCCTATACCTGTTGAAAAATGGCCGTTATTACTCAGTGTAAGCGGCTTTATCTTATTAAGAATAAAGGCCGGAATTTTCCGGCCTTTTATATTTTAGATCTTATTCATTATTGTATCACCACTTTACCTGTGGCAATTCTTTTGCCCTGGCTATTGGTCAGTACTATGTAAAACAATCCACCTCCTTGTTTTTGTATATCTACCGCCATTCTCTGGTAAGGGGAGCTGATGCTATAAGCTTTTCTATAAACCACGGCTCCTTTTCCATCTACTATGCTTAATGTATAAGTAGTATTGCCACTGCTATGATAAACCACTTCAAAACTTCCATTATTAGGATTAGGAAGGATAAAGAGTTTTGAGATAGCGGAATCTGCAATTACCAATGCATCTGACAGATCAGAACAAGGCAGCCCGGTTGTATTGGTTACCATTACAGTATATGAACCTAATGCATCCAGGTCGATCCCTGCAAGTGTGGCAGCATTAGCTCCGGTAACAGGATTGCCATCCCTGAACCAGGCATAATTATAAGAACCTGCCGGGGATACATTAGCTGTAAGGCTTGTTGTCAATCCCGGATATAAACGGGTATAAGGAGATGCAGAGATTGTAACAACAGGGCTTGGGCTCACATTTACTGAGGTTACAGAAGATGTATTTGAACATCCGTTGGCATCTGTAACCGTTACAGAATGTGTTCCTGTGCTATTGATGGTGATCGACTGATTGGAAGAACCATTACTCCATAACCATGAACTTCCGGCAGATGCAGTAAGTTGTACACTTCCGCCTTCGCAGAAATCAGTAGCACCGCTTGCTGTTATATTAGCGGCAGGTAGTGGGTTAACAGTTACCGTAGTAACTGAAGATGTGGTTGTGCAGCCGGCAGTTGTTACCATCACACTATAGTTACCGGATGTGTTTACGGTGATAGATCGGCTGGTAGCCCCATTACTCCACAAATATGAATCTCCGGTATTGGCCGTTAATACTACACTTCCACCCTGGCAGAAAGTAGTAGCTCCACCAGCTGAAACGGAAGCTACGGGGATACTATTAATAGTAAGCGTAACAGCTGTGCGGGTAGCGCCTTCACATCCTGTATTGTTATCTACAATAGCTGCATAATAAATAATGCTGCCATTTGAATTCCATGTAGGATTTGTTACTACCGTACCGCCTGATGCGGCATTATACCAAACAATGGAATACCCTGTGGGTACACTGGCTGTTGCAGTTAATGTTGGTAATGAATTTGGCGGGCAAACTGTTTGTAGCTGATCACCGCCGCTTGTTGGTGGGGCAAGGGAAGTTGTTCCTACACTCACAGCAAGATTACTTGGGGTTGTTGAACAGGCTCCATTGCTGGCAAAAACAGAAACATTGCCGCTGCTGCTTCCATTATTATAGGTAATGTTTACGCTGGTGGTACCTTGTCCGGCAACTACTGTTGCACCGGGAGGAGCGGTCCAGGTATAGGATGTAGCTCCGGTAACAGTTGCAATAGAATATGCTTCTGTAACCGGTGTTCCGCAAATATTGGTTTGACCATTGATAGTACCTACGGCGCCGAGTCCGCCACCGCCATTTGAAACTGTTACATTAACAGCATTTGCCCTTTCACTTACAGCGCCGGTTGTATTGTTTTTAGCCCTGATAGTAAACCACATGCTTGCATTGGGAGTAAGACCTGTAGCAGTATAAGATGTTCCCGTAAGATCTGAAGCAAGAAGCACATACTCTGCAGTCGTTTCATCCAGGCGATAAATATCATAATGTGTTGCATTGGATGCAGCATTCCAGCCAAACACTACTTCACCTGCATTGCAACTTACTCCGGAAGCTGCGAAACTGGTGACTTTCCCGGTGATATCAAAATTGGCATCACTCTGGTCGCTGAGAGCTCCGCTTGTTACCCGGATCAATGCTGTATTGGTACTTACAGAGGGAGGTGACCATGAAAGTCTTGTAACCGTTGAACTTACTGTTCCGATTGTGGTCCATGAGCTTCCGTTATTGGTTGAATATTCAACAGTCTGGTTGCCGGAAACACCAGCATTGTTCCATGTTATTGTTTCTGAAAAACCTGAGGCAAATTTTTCGCCGCCGTTAGGGTATGTTACTTCTATGTAAGGCATTTCAACACTCCATGTCAATGCATATTCCTGTGATGGACCTGTGGGTACTGCTAAGCCATTTACACGCAGAGTATAAGAGCCTGATGCAGGATTGTCAATGGTGACCTGCTCTATATTACTTACAACATCTACACCACGGGTAGCCGGAGTACCGGGGTTATTTGGATCCAATATCCAGGGTAAAGTAGTTGTGGCTCCGTTGATCACAGACAGGTCGAGATTATTTACGAGAGCAGGGTTGGCATTGGCTGCGCCGGCAGGATCATTCCAGGTAAGCATAACTCTTAACCTGGCTGCACCACTGGGTACATTGATCATAACATCATTTTGTCCGCCTGTAGTAACAGTATTTAATGCATACCTGCTGTCTTCCAGAATTTTCACAGCTTCCAGTGCATTGATACGTCCGTAACCAAAACGATAATCAGGGCCAGGGTTACCAAGATCATTGGCTGTATTTAATATTGTGTTTTTGATCAGTGTTGAAGGAGGCAAAGCATTTGCATTAAGTTGTTTGTATCGCTGAACAAGCAGTGTTACAGAACCGGCAATACCAGGAGTTGCCATTGACGTACCCGATAAAGTAGCATATGAATTTGCAGGAGTGGAGGTGGAGAAAACACTGGTTCCCATCGCACTGATCTCTGGTTTCACCCTGCCATCTTGTACAGGTCCACAGCTACTTGAACCACTTAGTGCTTCACTTGAAGTTATGTTGGCAACAAGAATATTGTTTTTAGCTGACTTACCGCTCCCGGTGATGGTTGACCATCCCCCGGTACAGGCTGTTTGTGAATTACCTGCCGAATGTATATGGAGATGGTAAGGGAAATCGTTGAGATTGATATCAGTATTCCGGCTGGTTGTGGAGTATATAACCCCTGCACCATTTAATCCACAGGTTTGTGTACTGCCGTAGGAATGGCTGCTTACAACCAGGTTATTTGCCGGTATACCTGCCGCCATTTCATTTTGAATATTGCCGCTAAAATTATAAGAGTACAAGTTGGCGTTAGGGGCCATTCCTCTTGCAATGGGATTAATAAGGCCTTTTCCAAGTATAGTTCCGGCACAATGTGTTGAATGAAGTGATGGGCTACTGTTTTCTACCTGTGTTACCCTTCCAGCTGGCGAAAAATCCAGATGCGCACCAATTTCTCCTTCATCCCATATACCTACATTAATTCCATCGCCTTTAAGATTCCTTACACCATCATTGAGAATATTCACTCTGTGTAATGTTCTCCCGGGAAGATTTTCCAGCTCATTAGGGGGATCAATAGGCTCTGCCCATTGTACAAAGGGCATACCGATCAGATTTTGAATATTTGCAAAAGGGATCCTAATTGTAAATGTTCTGAAAGATGGCATATCCTCCAGTATACTACCACCCAAAGCGCTGATAGAAGAACTGATCCCCGGTGCTGCCAGCTTTTCATAGGTGATTATAAAAAGATCGGCATAACCAGCCTGCTTAATAGCATAGTAGGGAACCTCGTTTCGCATTAAAGCCGGAACAGTTTTTTGTATGTTTTCAAACCGATAAATACTTCTTACCGGAAATGTTTTCAGTATAGAAATATCAGTATTCTTATTTACTGCAGCGGTATAAGAAAGATTGGGAATGTAATCGATCAGTTCTATCCCTGCATTCTTTAACCTGTCTTTTGTAGGCTGGCCAGGAAGAGCCCTGAACTGGATCAGTATATAAAATTTATCCTGGTATAAAGAGGACTGCATGATCGCATCGTTATTACTGATGCTGCTTATGTTTTCAGCAGGCACAAATTTTCCGGAATGGAGTAAAACGTTATAGTCTTTCTGCGCAACAACAAAAACGGGGAATGCCAGTAAAATTATAAGCTGATAAATACGGGTAAAGGTCACTTTCATCCTTAAATATTTTAAATTCAAAATGTTTGGCAAGTTACGCATAAAATCACCATGAGTAATGTTTAATGTACACAAACAATCGTTTGATTCTCAAATGCTTTGAAAAATTATTCAATGCATTACCTTTAGCCGAAAATATAAATATGCAATTCGAATGGAAAGGAGTTTTCCCGGCATTATTAACGCCTTTTACAAAAAATGATCAGTTGGACCTGGATATGTTTGAAAAGAACCTCCAGGCACAGATCGATGCAGGTATTCATGGTATCATTTTAGGAGGTTCATTAGGCGAAGCCAGTACAATAACAGATAAAGAGAAAGAAGAGCTGGTTGAATTCTCAGTAGAATATATCAATGGAAGTATGCCGGTTATTTTAAACATTGCAGAATCGTCCACAAAAGATGCGATAGCGCAGGCTGCCAATGCAAAAAAATGGGGCGCAGATGGAATTATGCTGCTGCCACCCATGCGGTATAAAACAGATGACAGGGAAACGATGAGCTATTTTAAAACAGTGGCAGCATCAACGGATCTGCCGATTATGATCTACAATAACCCGGTGGATTATAAGATCGATGCCAGGCCAGAATTATTTGAACAGTTACTCGAATGTGAAAATGTGACTGCCCTCAAAGAAAGCTCCCGGGATGTTACCAATCTTACCCGTATGAAGAATCTATACGGTGATCGTTTTAAAGTGTTGTGTGGGGTAGATACATTGGCAATGGAGGAATTATGCCTTGGAGCAGACGGGTGGGTAGCTGGTTTAGTATGTGCATTCCCTAAAGAAACAGTTACCATCTATAACCTGGTTAAAGCAGGCAAAATAGAGGAAGCCATTCAAATTTACAGATGGTTTATGCCATTGCTGGAACTGGATATACATCCCAAGCTTGTGCAATACATTAAACTGGCTGCCACTCAAACGGGAATTGGTAGTGAATATGTTCGGTCACCCCGATTGGTATTAGCAGGTGAGGAGAGAGAAAGAATTTTGGATATCATTAATAAAGGGATATCAAACAGACCAGCGTTATAAAAAAAGAATTAAAAATGACAGCATTTAAGGACGCAACAGTAAATGAAATAGAACAGGTAATGCAACAGGCATGGAAAGCTTTCCATGCATACCGTAAATGTTCCTTAAAGCAGCGGGCCGATTTTATGCGGGCCATTGCAAAAGAACTGGAGAATTTAGGCGATGAGCTTATAAAAGTTACCGGAGAAGAAACACATTTGCCTGAAGCAAGGTTGAGAGGAGAGAGGGCAAGAACCATGTATCAGCTTACTTCGTATGCAGATGCCTGTGAGAAAGGCGATTGGCTGGAAGCAAGAATTGATACAGCAATCCCGGATAAAACACCTCCAAAACCTGATATCAGGAAAATGTTAGTCCCACTGGGACCCGTTGTTGTTTTTGGAGCTGCTAATTTCCCATATGCATATTCAACAGCAGGTGGTGATACAGCTACTGCTTTGGCAGCGGGTTGCCCTGTTATTGTAAAAGCACATCCTGCTCATCCGCAAACCAGCGAGATGGTGTCAAAAGCTATTCTGAAAGCGGCCGCTGATACCTATATGCCGGAAGGAGTTTTTGCGCATGTGCATGGCGCTTCTTTTGAAGTAGGAAAAGCATTGGTAGAACATCCTCATACAAAAGCAGTTGGTTTTACAGGCTCTTTTGCAGGGGGCAAACAATTATTCGATTGGGCAAACCAAAGAAAAGAACCCATCCCTGTTTTTGCTGAAATGAGCAGCATCAACCCAGTATTCCTGATGCCTGAAAAAATACAATCGTCGGCAGCTGAGCTCGCAAAAATGTACGCAGGTTCCATTACGCTGGGTGTGGGACAGTTTTGCACCAACCCGGGATTGATCATCGGGATGGATAATGCAGATCTGCAAACTTTCATAAATGCATTAGGAGAGGAGATACGAAATATTGCACCGGCTGAAATGCTGAATCCGGGAATCTTTAAAAACTATATAGAGAAAAGAGCTGGTTCCCTGGCACAAGATGAAGTGGAAACTGTAGCTGTTGCCCAAAAGGAACCCCTTATGTATGAGGGAATGGCCACCGTGGCTTCAGCAAAAGCAGAAGCCTTTTTAAATAATCCATTACTGCACCAGGAGGTATTTGGTCCTTATTCGCTGGTTATTCGTTGTAAGAACATAGAGCAAATGACCGAGGTGGCTTCTCAAATAGAGGGCCAGTTAACGGCTACTTTAATGGCAACAGATAATGATGTGTTGAATCATAATGAACTGGTAGAGACAGTGAAAGATAAATGTGGCCGTTTTATTTTAAACGGTGTGCCAACGGGGGTAGAAGTATGCCTGAGTATGCAGCATGGCGGACCTTTTCCATCAACAACCGATTCAAGATTCACTTCTGTAGGTGCTGATGCTATAAAACGTTTTGCAAGACCGGTGGCTTTTCAAAACTGGAGCAATGCGCTGCTGCCTGATGAATTAAAGGATGAGAATCCTCTGGGCATCTGGAGAACAGTTGATAATGAATTGAAAAAATAGATTCGATAATGATCTATTTCAGGTTAGCAGTTTTAATATCCGAAACCTTTTCAGCAGCTTTCAATTCAAAAATAAAATGACTCAACGGGTCGCTGTAATTGAAATTGCCTTCACAGATTGCAGTAGCAGCGGGAGGATTACTTTTTATCTCGCCGATGATCTCATCAGCTGTAACAAAATTCTTTTGTAGTGCTTTGTTATATAATACCCGCATAAAGCTCCCGGCAAAAGGAGAGTGCTGACCGGGCTTACCATCAGCTACATATTGTTTACCTCCTGAAGAGATCCCTTTATAAAAACGTTGATTGGAAGAAGTTCTTTTCAGGTAAGTAAGATTTCTGGCATCAATTTCTTTAGGATTGCCCCTGAGGCCGTTGTTATCAAAGAATGACCCGGCAAAACAAGCATCCAGAACCAGGAATATGCGATTACAATTGATATTCTTCAGGTAAATATTCCCAAGATCACTATAAGACAGGTATGTTTTATGTGTCGGGTCTTGCATTTTGGAATCCTTTGCAACCAGGTAACCCATCTTTGCATTATCATAATACACCCCATGCCCTGCAAAAAAGATCAATAACTGATCGTTAGGGCCGTAGCGTTTATTATCCCTGTATTCACTCAGCCATAACTCCATTTCATCACGGGTGGGGTTAATGACCAGTTTTACTTCAAATCCAAAATCATTTTGCAATATATTTTGCAGCGCCTTAGCATCATTGATCGGGTTTACTAACCTGTTAAATTCATTGTCTTTATACTCATCTGTTGCAAAAAGCAGTGCATAGTTTTTTTGTGGACCTGATATTGCCACATCGGCATCATCATTTTTATTTTCGTTTTTCTTCAGACCCCGGGTGGCAACAGCATCATCACCGACATCGCCACGCAATGATTTATTCTCAAACAACAGAAAATCTTTGCCATAAGCAAAAGAAAGTACCGGCAGGTAATGTTGTCCTCTTCCGATAGCATAAGCTGCTTTGTCTGTAAAATCTTTTGCTGAAAATGAACCGGTCTCCTGTAGTTTGTTTGCTGTAGCGATCAGTTCATTGGTGAACAGGGAAACATTCCCTTCTTGTACCGGAGTGGGGACACCCGGACTCAGGAAAATGATCTCCGAACCGCTGTTGCTGGCATTTACATACCGGGAAGTGATCAGGGAAAGCAAAGCAGGATTCGGCAGGTCGCTGATCACCATTTTTTTATTGGCATAAATAAGATCAATATAATCCATCAATTCAGTGATGGATATTTTACCATGTGCAGCATCTTTTGCGTTGAAGTTTATAAAGGACTGGTTGCCTTCATTCATACTTTCGCCTGCATAATAGAAAACGAAAATATCCTCAGGTTTTGATGTTACTCTTATTTCCTCTAACAGGCTTACCAGTTTTTCTTTAGTAAGTGATCCTCCATTCAATAACCGGGTAAATGCTTTTTCCTGTTTTTTAAGTCCGGTAAAAGTGTTGAAGAATGCATTTGCAGATTCCTTGTATGTATTACTATTGTCACCGCCAAGAGCAATAACATGCAGGGCCGGATTTGCATAAAGTTCAGTTACTTTCTGAGCCTCTGCATCAAGCAGTATCTTGTATTCATCTGCTTTTTGGGTACGCTTCTGTTCGTTATAAAAGTTATAAAGCCTTTCATAATCAACAACCAGGACATCATTGTCCTTGGTGCTTTTCTCATTTCGTAGTTCAATAAGATGGTCTTTGGCTATTACAAGACTTTTGTCATAATATTTTACAGCGCTGTCATACATTTTGGCAGACCAGTAAGAAGAACCGATCCAGTTATTGGCATTATGTATGTATAAGTAAGGTGTATCCTTGGCCTCTTTGTAAACAGCTATGTATTCTTTCCATTTGTCAGCAGCCTTTTGATAACTTTTGTCATTATATAAAGCTTTTGCTTCATCCCAGATCTCGTTGCCACGGGTAATAGGATAATATTTCTCTTTAAATTCCTTATCCATCCAATCAACTGCTGTGGCCGCATTCTTTCTTTCCCATCCTTTCTTAAAGAATAATACAAAGTCTGTTTTAGGCCCGTCTGTATAATCAGCCGGGTGATACAGGTTGTTCATGGTCCGATCATAGTAATACATGGCGCTATCCAGGTTGTTCTTCAACAAAAAAGTATGACCATAGTTAACAGTAAAAGCCACACTGGACGAATCGCCATAGTATGCCTGCCTGCAAAGCGGTATCGCTTCGTCTACCTGTCCGGCTGTGAGTTTATACCAGCCATAATTGCCCAGTATATTAACATTGCCGGGTAATTCTTTTTTTAGTTCTTCATACAATTGAAAACACTGCTGAAATTTTTCCATTTTGCCGTACTGGTTGGCCAGGGCATATTTATAATTGATATTGGAAGGATCATGTGCAAATACTTTTTGTATCTCAGCCAGGGCTTCAGCAGATCTTCCTCCGGCTTCCAGCAAAAATGAACGGTTATAATAAAATTCATACTCCGCCTTGCTATCATTCAGTTGCTTTGCAATAAAGATCAGTTTATCACATAAAGAAGTAGCAGCTTCAAGCTGGCCGGCGGTTTGCAGATCGCTTACACGGCTGGTCCATTCGGCTAAGGAATCGGCCTGGATAAAATAGCTGTTCTTTTTTACCAGATCACTTAATGATGATAATGGCTTTGCTTCTATATACGGTAACAGCCATTCCCGGTTATGATTACCCTGTGGGGCATTATTCAATACCCAGGTGGCGAATGTTTCATTGATCTTCCAGCTTTTACCTTCAAAGCCACCCATATACTTACCAGGAAAACTTTTTACAAAATGAAAAAAGGCATTGAGGTCATAAACGGTAGCGTTTTTGAAAACGTCCACCATTGTTTTCCCTTTGTAGGGGCCTTCTTTGTAAGCCGTCTTAAAAGTAATGTCACTATAGGAGGCAAGCTCAGTTGCAAAATCAGTGATCTCTTTGGTGTAAGCCTCCAGCATTGTTTTTTCAAGATCAGGATTTGTGTTACGTAAAATTTCCCGCTTGGTTTTAATGGGTTCCCGGGCATTGTCAACAAACAGCACATCCTGGATGGCCAGGTAACTAAAAATGTTCTTATTCATATTCACCACGGGATGCACCTGGATGCTCAGCAGGTCTTCCGGGTAAATGGGTTCTGCTTTGTATTTATTATACATTTTGATGGCAGCCATAGCTGAGCGGTCATCAAGCTTTACAATTTTTGCTGTTCCCAGATAAATAGTGGATTCCCTGTTCTTTCCTGTACTGGCGCCGTGTGAGCTCATGATGTTCCCGGTAGCCCCCAGGAAAATACCATCCTGTTTACCATACTCAATAGTTACATAGGCTGAATCCTCGCTGATGCGATTTACATTTTTAATAAGGAAAAAGACCTCATCAATAAATGATGCTGTATCGTAAACCGGGACAGAGCTGTTTTGAGCCTGTATTGTTGTAGTAAACTGGGCTTGAGCCAGGAGTAAAAAAGCCAGT
Source organism: Chitinophagales bacterium (assembly GCA_020636575.1). Taxonomy (GTDB): domain Bacteria; phylum Bacteroidota; class Bacteroidia; order Chitinophagales; family Chitinophagaceae; genus JJ008. The sequence continues at coordinate 305,886 of JACJXP010000002.1, read as the reverse complement.
AACCGGATATATCTTTTTTTCATCATGCAAAACATACCGAAAATTAGCTAATAATCGCCTGAAACCCATCCGTGCTGGCGGGTAATTTGAATACAGCGCTACAGAAATTTTGTGAGATCATTGCTTTTAAAAGCCTGTTTTATTGAGTATATTAGCTGTTCGGGTTACCTCTGAGGTCCCCATTACTTCCGAAACACTGCACTTATAAATCAGCAAAGATTCTATGGCCGTATGCATCCCTTTTTTAGGAGTTCCTGATATGGAACAGGCAGTTGTCTGGTACACTGAGATCGGTTTTAAATGTACCGGGAGCAACCGCTTTTGGGAACCGAATACTCCGCTTACCTGGGCGCAACTGGAGTGGGAGAATGCGGCATTTATGCTGTTCCCTTCTGAAAAAAAAGATAATAACAGCATTAAAGACGCAGGCCTCTTTTTTAAGGTAAGACAACTAAACGGATTGGTTGAAAAACTAAAACAAATGGCCCGCATTATTGAACTCACTGAAGAACCGCATTCCAATAAAGTGGAAGTGGTGTTTGAGGACCTGAATGGTTTTCGGATTACATTTTCCTGCGGTTAAATCTTGCTATCCCTTTTTGGCTCCATGCATATTATTGAATAGTAGCTTTCGTTTCATGCCAAATTTATCCTTATCAAAATAATCCTTATGCCAGGTGCCGGTTTCATCAAGCGGACTATCAAAACCTTTTTTGGGTTTCTTTTTTTTCAACAATTCCCGCAGGTATCTAGGCCAGAAATGAACGAATAACCTGTCAAACTCAGTCAGGTAAATATCCGCTACCCGGGCATTACCTTTTATCAATAAAGAATTCTCATCATTATTGCGGATAGAATTATTACTAAAGTTCGCAGAGCCTGTTACCACTACTGGATGATCAGTTAAAGCATCGAGGATAAAGAATTTATTGTGTACATACAAAATGCCTGCCTTAGTGGTTTTCTTTGCGGTTACTTCTTTTAACCAGTTTTTTTCTACGCCCCCTTTATATACCTGGCCGGCCGTCACTTTCAGGTCAGTGTCATTGCTTTTCACTTTAGATGCCTTTGATGGCGATTCAAAAAGCAAAAGACGGAGATAGGTTTTGTCTTTTTTATACACTTCGGCAAACACATCATCCATATTAAATGGAAACACCATACAAACCAATCCATTCGCATTATCTATCAGGTCAGCATAATTCTTTAAATGCTCCGAAGGTTTTTTTGTGGTGCCCCTGTCCCTGGGACTAAAGAAAACATAATCTCCTTTTGGTAGTTGTACCAGGTCTGCATCTGGCTGAATGGCTTCCACTTTTTTAGCCAGGGTACTCATTGTTGGATCGCCTAAAAGGCTATTCCAGTATTCCATGTATTTTTTGGCAATGCTTTTTTTATTGATCCAATGACCGGAATTGCATTGACCAAAAATGCCCGGTAAAGTGATATTTGTTGAACCGGTCCAGACCTGTTCGGGTTCCCCGTTCTTACAAAGTATCATGAACTTATTATGCGGCTGGCTTGGTTTTGTGCGCAGTGTTTTGATATTCTTTGTGAGGCCGAATTTTTTGATCATACTGTGATTGCCATGTTTTAACTCACCGCTTCTTTTATCCACTTTATCGTCATATTGTTCTGGTTTGCCGCTTACGATCAACTGAACATCCACTTTTCTTTTTTTGGCTTCTTTGAGCTCCTTTAAAAAACCGTCAAAATGAAATTCATAAAAACAGCCATAGATGCTATAGCTGCTGTTGGTGGCCTGCCGCACAAATTTCAAAAGCCCTTCTGTCCACAGGTCCCTGCCCAGGTATGCTTCAGCCTTTTTCAGTTCTTTCCCTTTCATATCTTCCAGCGGTTTGTTATCAAAATTGCGGGCATAAGATTGTGAACCGGTTACGCCGTAATTGAAAAAAACAGAATGTTCGCCGTCATGTAACTTCTCAGTAGTGACTTTAATGCTGTTGGTGTATTTTTCTTCCGGGTTCAACGCTGTACCGAACATGGGGCGAACTGTGTAGGTGTAAGTTTCATCCGGATCAGCAATATAGTCCTGCCAGTAAAATGATTGTATGTAGGAACGTTTCTGGATCTTTTCATCCGGGTTGTCTTTTAAAGAGGGAAAACGTTTGGAACCGTTGAGGTAAACAAGCTTGCCGCTTTTATCTTTTCGTTCAATACTAAAGCCAAGGAACTGTTTACTATCCAGCTTTTTTTTATCAATGTCAAAAGAAAGCAGAACGGTTTGTGTGCCGGCCACGGCATAGAGTTTCAGCGTTTTGCTTTTGTTGTAATAGCGCATACAATGAGGTTTAATGGTTGAGACAAAATGTAAATAACACCACTTGCTGAATCAGAGTTAACCGTAGTGTTTCGTAGTGCAGGCAATACTAAAGTAGGATTTTTTATGCAATGGCTTCGATTATAAGTCTCTTTATTCAGACCTCTTCTTTAATACTGTCACGCTGAAGAATGAAGCGTCCCGGACTCCTCCTTCGTCGGAGTGACAGTGCATGTTTGGAAGTTTGTGATAACTTGCATCTCCTTGAAAATTATAATTAAGTTGCAGCTAAAACCGGCAAGGAATAATGAGTCATGTTCTCGATAATATGATCTGGCATGCCATTACTACGGGTAATAGCAATATTGCTACAGTAAAAGATGGAGTGGGGGTGTACAGGGAAGATATTGCTCCCTTTGCAGGGATAGAAACATTGAATGAAGACAGTTTTGATAAACTGTATAATCTTATCCCTGCCGGAAGAAGGATCGCTGTTGCCTATGATGATGAACTGGACCTGGATGAAACCAGGTGGGAGCCAATGCGGCACATGGATGTTACACAAATGGTTTGCGATGATCTACCCAAAGTATTTACAACAGCTAACAGTGAACTCATCTTACCGTTAACAGATGAGCATATCCCGCAGATGCTGGAATTGACAGCCCTTACCAAACCCGGCCCTTTTTTCCAGAACACCATTTTATTTGGTAATTACTTTGGAATTTTTGTTGACGGCCGTCTGGCAGCTATGGCGGGACAACGGATGCACCCCTTGCCTTATATGGAAGTAAGCGCTGTTTGTTCACATCCCGATTTCAGGGGAAAAGGATATGCCAAAGCTGTGATGCTGCATGTAATGAAGATCATTGCTGAAAATGGCTTTATTCCTTTTTTACATGTGCTTACAGAGAACGCCGGGGCTATTAAACTCTATGAGTCCATCGGCTACAGTACCCGCAAGAGATTTTCTATTGATATGATCAGGAAGCGGTAAGCTATTCCTTTTTGAAATGAGCCGTAAAGAACATCGGCTTGCCCGCTGTTTCATAATTCTCCGGGTAGCTATTGCCGGCGAGATTATAACAGATAACCAGTTCTGCGTTTTCCATTTTATATATGGCGGTAAAATGTTTGCCTGCATTCACCCCATCTTTTCCATAAATGTCCATTTTATTGCCGTTGTACTTTACTACTCCTTTATCAACACTTTCGGCCATATAAGTGTAGTTGCTGTCGCTGATGATCAGTTTCTGGTTTTGCACAGCAACCGGAGGTAATTCATTGCCACCCATGATGAGTTTGGTAGTGACCCAGGTGCCGTTAAGAGGGTTGGCAGTTACAGTTGTTTTTTTGGAGTTGGAGCAACTGATTAAGGTAATCATGAAAAGTGAAGACAGTATAAGTTTCATTGTTTTGTTTGGTGAGATGAAGTTAGTATATTTTATAACTGTTTGAAAAAAGTGATTTAGAAAAGAATAGCTCTGGTTATTGTATAAAGTTTTTTTATATAAACGATAGATTTATTTCTAAATTAGAATAATGAATTCCTTCCTTAAATACTTGCCAGCATTATTGTTGTATTTTACCTTAAGTGGAGGTTTGTGGCATCTTGGATTCTGGGCCACTTTTAAAATAAACTATCTTGAATTTATCAATGTAGCTGATGTTTTTAAATCGACTATATTCCCTTTTTTAGATAATGTGTGGCCATTCATTAGTTTTATTTTGCCTATCGCTGTATGGGGAATTACAATTATTTTCCACGACAATTCAAAGGAGAAAAAACATGCAAAGGTTGTTACTTATCCTGTGCTCATTCTTCTAATGATGTTGTTTTCCCTTGTAATTTCTATTTTTTCAGGCATTTATTTTACGAGTGAACAGCAATGGCGTATACTGCCAATTTCATTGGCTTTTTTCATTGGAACAATATTGTTTGCAATAGATTTCTTAAAATCTCATATTTATAATGAAATATCTAGGTATTTCATTTTAGTTGGGTTTGCTATGTTCCCTTGTTTAAATTTTGGTATATCTAAACTTGAAGCTCTTGATATAAAAAATATGACTAAATATGATAAAGTCATTAATGTAAACTCTTCAGATTCGAGTTTGATTAAGAATTTAGAAAACACTGCCTTTTTAGGGACTACATCAGAATACCTTTTCTTTTACGATAGCTTAAATGTTATTATAGTTAAATCTGAGAATATTAAGTCATTCTCGATTAATCATGTTGTAAAATAAAGTGTGGAAATTATCAGAAATGTATTTTCTTCTCTCTAACAGTCGAATTGTCTTCCAAGTGATGATTTAACGCAAACCATCCGGCAGCAAAAAGAGAAAGAATAAAATACCCTCCCAGTAAAGGAGTAGCATCAAACCATTGGCCTGCCCCAAACCAATCTCCCTGGCTATATAAAACATAAATGCCCAGCCCACAGCGCAAAGCTTCCCAGATAATGGCATAACGGTTACGGTCCATCAGTTCTGTTAAAGCATACACACTTAAGAAAACAAAAGCGCCGTACCAATAAATATAACTGCCGTCAAGACTGTTGATATACGCAATATTACCAAACAGGTAACTGATGAATAACAGGATCATCACCAGTTGCAGCCATGCCCATGCATTAAAAAGAACAGAAGCTCTGGTATCGTATTTTTCAAAATGGTACACATCCTCAATTTTATACACGGGATATTTTTCAGCTACATCAGCCGGGCGGTATCCTGTTGGTTTAAACCAGAGTGTGAGTTTTTCTTTCCAGCTACTGGTTCGCCAGGCATCTTTTATCAATAACCAGATATGCTGAAAATTAATTTTTATCGGGTTCCAGGTTCTGGCAGGTCTTGTAATTCCATAAACCGGCGGCACTTCTTTCATCTCTGCCTGGAAAGTGCCAAAGAGTTTATCCCACACAATAAATATCTGCGACAGGTTTTTGTCCATATACTCCGGGTTTACCGCATGATGCACCCGGTGGTGGCTGGGAGTAACAATGATCTTTTCCAAAAAACCCATTCTGTTGATATGCTGCGTATGATACCAGAACTGGGCAAACAATTGTATCGGCCCCAGCACAGCGATCACTTCACCCGGTATGCCCAATATGGCTGCGGGCAGCAGTAAAATGGTAAATAAATTAAAAAAGGATGAGATGCTTTGTCTTAACGCACAAGCCAGGTTAAATTCCTCGCTGCTATGATGGATAACATGCAGGTTCCATAGCACATTGATCTTATGTTCCCAGCGGTGTACCCAATAGCCATTGAAATCAATAATGATAAAAGTGATGATGTAAACGATGATCGTATTCTCAATATGCGTCAGCGCCAAATGTTTCAGCATAAAGGGGTAAATGCTGATGGCGATAGCCAGGCCCAGCACATCTTTGGTCACATTGGTAACGCCAGAACTGAGGGAGGAGATCATATCCATATTCCGGACCGTATCACGGCCCTTGTACCATCCGTACCATTTTTCAAAAAGTACCAGTACAAGGAAGGCAGGCATGGCAATCAGTAGTATCTTTCCGTAAGTTTCCACAAATAGCAATTCAGACCTCAAATTTAATAAAATCGCTGATGAGAAGCATATTGATACTTGCAGCACTGTTCACATCTTTTTATGCGTTGGCACAGCCATCACCCACTACCGGCGCTCAAAAACTGGCTGCCTGGAAAAAGCAACAGCAAATGCTGGCGGAATCGCCATATAAAAATCTGCAATGGCGTTTGGTAGGTCCTGACAATCGCAGCGGCCGCAGTACAGATGTAGAAGGGATAACCGGGGACCCCAATATTATTTATGCAGCTTTTGCTACAGGTGGATTATGGAAAACAGAAGATGCCGGCAATACATGGAAGCCGATCTTCGATAAAGAAGCAACACAGTCCATCGGCAATATAGCTTTAGCGCCGTCTGATAAAAATATTCTGTATGTAGGCACAGGTGAGGCCAATATTTTCAGGGCCTCATTGCCCGGTATCGGTATGTACAGATCAAATGACGCAGGAAAAACATTTCAGCATATTGGTTTGGAAAACACAGGAACCATTGCAAGGATACTGGTGCATCCTAAAGACCCCAATATTGTATATGTGGCAGCCAGTGGAAATGAATGGAGTTATAATAAAGACCGTGGCGTATATCAAACAACAGATGGCGGTAAAACATGGAAGAATATTTTATTTGAAAGCGAGAAAAGCGGATGTATTGACCTGGTGATGGATCCCAATGATCCTAAAACGATGTATGCATCTTTCTGGAACCGTATCCGCCGCCGCTGGAGCGATCCTGTGCCGGAGGACGGGGATTATATTTATAAAACAACGGATGGCGGTAAGACATGGAAGAAAATAGTAAAAGGGTTGCCTGATACAAGAAATACAGGTCGCATCGGTATCGCCATCTCTCATTCAAACCCGAATGTGTTGTATGCTTTTGTGGACGATCATAATATTAAAAGAGAACCCAAAGAAGGTGAAACAGACAGCTATGAAAGAAGGGTACAGAAAGTGGTGATAGGCGGTTCCATTTATCGGAGTAATGATAAAGGGGAAAGCTGGGAGAAGCAGGCAGAGATACATGATTTCTTTACACCGTTCTCAGGTACCTATGGCTGGGTGTTCAGTCAAATAAGAGTTGATCCGAAGGATGAGAATGAAGTATATGCCCTGGGAGTGTCAAAAGGTATCAGCCGGGATGGAGGCAAGACATGGAGAATATGGGATGCAACAGATACTACCAGCGACTGGACACATGGCGACAATCATGCTATGTGGTTTGATGAAGAGAATCCGGATCGTATCGTGGTAGGAAATGATGGTGGTGTTACCATTACATACAATGGTGGCGAAAAGTGGATGAATACTTTTGACAAGATCCCGACCACACAATTCTATACCATCAGTTATGATATGAGTACACCTTTCAATGTGTTTGGATCAGTGCAGGATGAAGGAACCATGAGCGGCAATATCAGCAATACTTTTGGACAGGAGTCTGATACGACATTACGTCCCTGGCGGATGGCGCCGGGTGGCGAGGGAACACAGATACAGGTGGATCCTGAAGACCCTGATATTGTTTATTCTTCTTCTTTTTATGGCCGGCTGATGAGAACTGATATGGGCAAATCGAGAAGGGAAGGGGTGACAAGGTTCAAGTTATTTGATGTGGGCCGAATTGATTCGCTGAGAGGGCAATGGCTGGCAGGGACATTAATGAGCCGTTTTGATAATAAAACAATTTATCATGGCCTGCAGCATTTGTATAAAACAATTGATGGCGGTGACAACTGGAAAATGATAAGCCCTGATCTTTCTTATAACAGTGAATCAGCCAAAGGAAATTATCCTTACCTGATCTATCACCAGGCCATTACTGCCATTGCGGAGGGAGACGAACCGGGATTTTTGGTATCAGGCACAGATGATGGCCGTGTATGGTTTACGGCGAATGATGGCAGCAACTGGATCGAGATAACCAATAACCTGCCGAAGAACAAGCATGTGGCAAAACTATTTACATCCACTACTTTTCATCCGCCAAATTTGTATCTCGCATTGAATGATCGCAGACAGGATAACGACAGTGTTTATTTATATAAGTTAAGTGGAGATGGAAAATTTACCTGGCAGCTGATCTCGTCGAACCTACCAGCTTCGCCTGCCAATGTGATCATCGAAGATCCGGATAAACCAAATGTGTTATACTGCGGAACGGATATGGGTGTATATATCAGTAAAGACCGGGGAAAAAGCTGGTTAGCAATGAACGGCAACCTGCCGGCATCTGTTTCTGTAAATGATATGTTCATTCATCCAAGAGATAAAAAACTGGTGATCGCTACTTATGGCCGGGGTGTTTATGTGCTGGACGATATTTCAAAACTTTAGTTTGACTTTATGAAACATATTTTTCATTGTATAGATGCACATACATGTGGTAACCCGGTTAGACTGGTTAAAGAAGGCGGCCCTACACTGGAAGGAAAGAATATGAGTGAGAAGCGGCAGCATTTTTTAAGAGAATACGATTGGATAAGAACCGGGTTGATGTTTGAGCCCCGTGGCCATGATATGATGAGTGGAAGTATTCTGTATCCGCCGCATGATCCTGCCAATGATGTGGCAGTATTATTTATTGAAACAAGCGGATGCCTGCCCATGTGCGGTCACGGAACAATCGGTACCATTACCATCGCTATTGAAGAAGGATTGATCAAGCCAAAAAAAGAAGGTGAAGTGAGAATGGAAACACCGGCGGGTCTTGTGAATGTAAAATATATGCCTCCCCAACCCCCTCCGAAGGAGGGGAGTACGGTAGATTCAGTTAGACTGACTAATGTTCCTTCATTTCTTCATGCAACAGAATTAACTGCTGATTGCCTTGAACTGGGAGAACTGGTGGTTGACGTTTCTTATGGAGGTAATTTTTATGCGATTGTAGATGTTCAGAAAAATTTTAAAGGACTGGAACATTATACGGCTGATAAGCTAATAGCATGGGCAAGAGAGTTGAGAAAGAATATTAATGCGAAATATAAATTCGTTCACCCGGAGAATGAAACGATCAATGGGTGCTCGCATATATTATGGACAGGGGCAGTGCTTGATAAAACTTCCACTGCAAGAAATGCAGTGTTCTATGGTGATAAAGCGATCGACCGATCTCCCTGTGGCACCGGAACTTCTGCAAGAATGGCCCAATGGTATGCAAAAGGAAAATTGAAGAAGGGTGATGAATTCATTCATGAAAGTATCATTGGTAGTAAATTTACAGGGAGAATAGAAGAGGAGTTAACGATTAATGGAAATCCTGCCATCCGTCCTTCTATTGAAGGCTGGGCAAAAATTTATGGATATAATACGATCTGGATCGATAAAACAGATGATCCATATGCTTATGGATTCCAGGTTATTTAAAAAATGAATTATAAAACGATCCTTATATTTTTTTTCTGTGTGTTGATGGCTGCAGCTTGTGGCACTGATAATGCTTCGCCGGAAAAAAATAATACAACGAAACTTCCTGACCAATTCCTGGTTGTGCTTGGTGTTGCGCAGGATGCAGGCTATCCGCAGATCGGTTGCGAAAAAGAATGTTGTAAAATGGTTTGGGAAGGTAAAGAAGAAAAGAAACATGCCACCTGCCTGGCGTTGGTTGACAGAAAAGAAGGAAAGTATTGGTTGTTTGAAGCCACCCCGGATATCAGGGAACAGTTAAAAGCACTGCAATCTTATATCAATCCTTCACCGGATTATACACCCGATGGTATTTTTTTGACCCATGCTCATATCGGGCATTATACTGGTTTAATGCAATTTGGCAGGGAAGCAATGGGGGCTTCTGAAATACCTGTTTGGGCAATGCCAAGGATGGACACTTTCTTAAGGACTAATGGTCCATGGAGCCAACTCGTCAATCTTGAGAATATCAGTTTGCAGCGTTTGCATGCAGATTCATCGGTAGAAATAAGCCAGGATTTATCGGTAATACCGGTAGTAGTTCCACACAGGGATGAATATTCTGAAACAGTTGGATTTAAGATCAGCTCGGCCAACAGAAGAATTTTATTTATTCCTGATATTGATAAATGGGAAAAATGGAAATGGGATATAAGGGAGGAAGTTAAGAATTTTGACCAGCTGCTTATCGATGGTTCTTTTTTCAGGAATGGAGAATTGCCCGGAAGGGATATGAGTGAGATACCGCATCCTTTTGTGGAAGAAAGCATGAAATTGCTTTCGGGTTTGCCAGATTCATTAAAACGAAGAGTCACATTCATTCATTTCAATCATACAAATCCTTTATTAAGAAAAAATACTCGGGAAAGAGAAGAAGTGAAAAAAGCCGGGTATAGTTTCGCAGAAGAAGGAATGGTGATCGAACTATAAACATATTTATGAAAAGATATCTATTAGCTGTAGCTGTTGTTGTATTTGCTTGCCAACAGTTATCAGCACAGGAAGCATTACAAAAACTGGAGTTTGTAAACTTCTCCCAGGTAAACATTACCGACAATTTCTGGAAACCAAAAATTGACCTGGTAGCTACCAAAACTCTTGCTGCCTGTATTTATCAAACAGAAGTTGCGACTCCCCGTATTAAGAACTTTGAAAGGGTAGCAAGGGCTAAAGGCGAACCACATGAAGGGATCTTTTATGATGACAGTGATGTATTCAAGGCTTTGGAGGCTATGGCTTATTCTTTAAAAACACATCCGAGCACAGAAATGGAGAATAAATGCGATGAATGGATCGATAAGATAGCAGCAGCACAGCAACCGGATGGTTATTTAAATACATGGTACACTTTAAAGGGCCTGCAGGATCGCTATACGGATATGAGTATGCATGAAGATTATAACGCAGGGCACATGATAGAAGCAGGTGTGGCGTATTATAATGCAACAGGTAAAAGAAAATTACTTGATGTATGTATCAAATGGGCAGATCATTTTGATGATTTGTTTGGTCCCGGCAAAAGAGATTGGGTAACGGGTCACCAGGAACTGGAACTGGCCCTGGTAAAATTGTATAAAGTAACCAAAGAAGAAAGGTATCTGAAGCTGGCAGATTGGTTATTGAGCGAAAGAGGAAAAAAGTTAGCTAAAGGTTATACATGGACAGATTGGAAAGACACTGCCTATGCACAGGATGTATTGCCGGTAAAAGAGCAGACAGAGATCACCGGTCATGCCGTAAGGGCTATGTATATGTATACCGGCGCTGCAGATGTGGCAGCACAAACGGGGGATAAGGGGTATATGAAAGCGATGCGAACTGTTTGGGAAGATGTAGTGTACAGGAATATGTATATCACCGGTGGTATTGGTTCTGCTGGAAGTAATGAAGGTTTTTCCAAAGATTATGACCTGCCTAATGAGTATGCTTATTGCGAGACCTGTGCCAGTGTGGGCATGGTATTCTGGAACCAAAGAATGAATGCTATGAGTGGCAATGCTGAATATATGGATGTGCTGGAAAGAAGTTTATACAACGGTGCTTTGGATGGGTTGAGTTTAAGTGGCGATCATTTCTTTTATGGTAACCCGTTAGCCAGCCGTGGACAGCATCAGCGACGAGAATGGTTTGGCACAGCTTGCTGCCCCGCCAACATCGCCAGGCTGATCTCTTCTTTGGGAAATTATATCTATGCCAAAACGGATAATGCGGTCTATGTAAACTTATTTGTGGGTAGTAATACAACAATACCATTGAAAACTGGTAATGTGAATGTGAAAATGGAAACAAATTATCCCTGGGAAGGAAATGTGAAAATGATGATCGATCCGGTGAAGAAAGCAAAATTTAAATTGTATGTACGATTACCCGGATGGTATTTCAATAAAATTGTTCCAGGCGATCTGTATCGTACAGGTGGTGATGATGGTGTGCCGGATCATTTTAGTTTTTTGTTGAACGGAAAGGCTGTTACTGATAAGTATGAAAACGGTTATGCTGTTATAGAAACTGAATGGAAGAAAGGAGATGTACTCGAACTGAACTTTCCAATGGAAGTAAAGCAATTAATGGCCCGGGATGAATTAAAGCAGGATAGCAACCGTATCGCTATTCAGCGGGGGCCAATAGTTTATTGCGTGGAAGGAGCTGATAATAATGGCAAGGCATGGAATATTATTGTTCCTGAGAATACAGTTTTTGAAACTATCGATTATAAAGTGCAGGATGAGCATATAAAAGCATTAACAGCCGAAGTGCCGGTTATAACTGTAGGTGATGATGGAGTTTCATTACAAACAGAAAAGAAAAAGATCACTGCCATACCTTATTATACATGGGCCAACCGGGGCAGAAATGAAATGCAGGTTTGGTTGCCCACAAAGGTTACTGATGTAAAAATTAATTATTGATCCAATGAAGAAATGCTTTTCCATAACGGTTCTTTCTCTTTTGGTAGCTCTCAATATCAGTGCTCAGAAAAGTGTATCAGCAGAAGAAAACATATGGTCGAAAGAGAAAGCAAATGAGTGGTACAGGCTACAGGGCTGGCTAGTCGGGGCTAATTTCTTACCCAGTACCGCTATTAATCAACTGGAAATGTGGCAGGCAGAAACGTTTGATACTGCTACCATCCGAAGGGAATTAGGATGGGCCGCTGGTATCGGGATGAATGTTATGCGGGTATACCTGCATGACCTTGCATGGAGAGCAGATGTGGTGGGGTTTAAAAAGAGAATGAACATTTTTTTATCGATCGCATCGAAACTCCGGATAAGAATATTGTTTACCGTTTTTGATGATTGCTGGAATCCTGATCCCGTTGTCGGGAAACAACCGGCTCCCCGTCCCGGTGTGCATAACAGTGGCTGGGTGAGAAGCCCATCTAAAACTGTGCATAATGACAGTACGCAATGGGGTTACCTGGAACAATATGTAAAAGATGTTTTAAACACATTTAAAAACGATGACAGGATACTGATGTGGGACCTGTATAATGAACCTGCCAACAGTGGTTATGGTAAAACTTCTTTTCCCCTTTTGAAAAAAGTATTTGAGTGGGCATGGAGCATCAGGCCATCGCAACCATTGACAGCCGGTGTTTGGTTCATGGACTATCCGGAAATAAACGCCTATCAACTAGAGCATTCTGATGTGATCAGTTTTCATAATTATTCCGATACCACTTCCATGAAAAAAACGATCGACACTTTACGAAAAAGAGGAAGACCGCTTATTTGCACAGAATACATGGCAAGAACCAATAACAGTAAATTCCAGACACATTTACCCTTGCTAAAGCGTTATGGAGTAGCCGCAATCAACTGGGGTCTTGTGAGCGGGAAAAGTAATACCATTTTCCCCTGGGGAAGTAAAGAAAATAGCCCTGAGCCTGATCCCTGGTTTCATGATGTTTTCAGGATTGACGGAACGCCTTATGATAAAAAAGAAACGGAACTGATCAGACGATTAACCAAAGAGAGATGAAGAAACTGTTTTATTGCATTTTGTTGCTATCATTTTATTCAGTTTCGGCGCAATCCTATGTGCCGGAGCAAAATGATAAGCGAATAAAAGTTGAGCCTGCTATCGACATCAATGCTTACGCCTTTGATCTGAAAGATGTGAAGCTGCTGGACGGTCCTTTTCATCATGCCATGAGTATGGACAGCGCTTATCTTTTGCAATTAAAACCAGACAGACTATTATATCGTTTTTACAAATTTGCCGGACTGCCTGTTAAAGATTCTGTATATGGTGGATGGGAAAGTGAAGGATTATCCGGTCATACATTGGGACATTATTTATCAGCCTCCTCTATGATGTTTGCTTCAACTGGTAACAGTGAGTTTAAGAAAAGAGTGGATTATACAGTTGAAGAACTAAGAAAATGTCAAAAGGCAAGAAAAACAGGTTATGTAGGGGCCATACCTGATGAAGACAGCATCTTCGGAAAAGTGGCTAGAGGTGAGATCCGGTCAGGTGGGTTCGACCTGAACGGCGGCTGGAGCCCCTGGTACACGGTACATAAAGTAATGGCAGGCCTGGTGGATGCTTACCTGTATTGTGACAGCAAAATGGCTTTAAAAGTGGTGGAAGGAATGGCTGACTGGACTTATAACACCGTTTTTCATTTGTCAGATTCATTGCGACTGAAAATGCTGAACTGTGAATACGGTGGTATGAATGAAGTGCTGGCAAACATTTATGCGATCACGGGTAATAAAAAATACCTTGATCTTTCTTATAAATTCTATGACGAGTTTGTGATGGGCAAACTGGCACAACAAATTGATCCCATGCCCGGTAAGCATTCAAACACCAATGTGCCAAAAGCTATTGGCAGCGCAAGACAGTATGAACTCACTGGAAATAACAGCGATAAAACGATCGCATCATTTTTCTGGGAAACTATGGTGAACCATCATAGCTATGTGATCGGGGGTAATAGTAATTATGAATACTGCGGAAGACCTGATTCACTCAGTGAAAGATTAAGTGATGCTACCTGTGAGACCTGCAATACCTACAATATGCTCAGACTTACGAGGCATTTGTTTGCTATCAATCCATCAGGCCGACTAATGGACTTTTATGAAAGAGCATTATATAACCATATCCTGGCATCTCAGAATCCGGAGAATGGAATGATGACCTATTTTGTTCCGCTTCGTATGGGAACCCGAAAGGAATTCAGTGATTCGTTCAACACATTTACCTGTTGTGTAGGTAGCGGAATAGAAAACCACAGCAAATATGCAGAACAGATATACAGCCATAATGAGTACGGAAATTTAATGGTAAACCTTTTTATTCCTTCTGAGCTGAACTGGAAAGAGAATAAAATGATATTGAGACAGGAAACGAAATTTCCTGAAGAAAACAGTACCACATTAATTTATTTGGGTGAAAGGGCGATGAATGGAATTATATATGTCAGGAAACCATATTGGGCAAAGAATTTCCGCTTCTTCAGGAACGGAAAGCAGAATAATGATGTAAAAGATTATACAGGGGATAATGATGCGGATATCATTGACGGTTATATTCCACTACGAACAACATTTATTAAAGGGGATAAACTGGAAATAAAGTTTGACATGGATATCTATACAGAAGCTATGCCCGATAATCCCAATCGTATCGCATTTAAATACGGGCCGGTTGTATTGGCCGGACAATTAGGTAAAAAAATGCCCGACCCTTTGTATGGAACTCCTGTTTTGTTAACAGATAATAAGCATGTGAATGATTGGATAAAACCAACAGGTGATCCTTTGGTATTTGAATTAAAAGGAGTGGGCAAGCCTCATGATGTACAGTTGGCACCGTTTTATAAAACCTATGATCAATATTATAGTGTGTACTGGGATTATTTTTCTCAGGCTGAATGGGCAGGGAGGCAAGCGGAATACGAAGCCGCTAAAAAGGCTGCGGCAGAACTGGAAGCAAGAACTATTGATCATTTCCGGGTTGGAGAGATGCAACCGGAGAGAGATCATAAGCTAACAGCCGGTGAGAGAAGTTATGTAAGTGATGCTATGGGTAAAAAAGGAAGAGAAGCAAGGGCAGGTGATTTTTTTGGCTTTGAAATGAAAGTTGATCCCGGAGTAAAGAATACTTTATTGCTCACTTATATTGGAGATGACCGGGGACGTAAATTTGACATCCTGGTAGATGGAGTAAAGGTCGCTACGGAGGAATGGGAAGGAGGGAAGACCGGTTATTTTTATGATAAGGAATATAAATTGCCGGAAGAATTATTAAAAGATAAAAAAGTAATTACTGTCAGGATCGAAGCTAATTACAGGCGTACAGCCGGAAGGGTGTTCGATGTAAGAATTATAAGAGTCAATAAATAATATATGGCTAAGGCATTAGTTATCGGGGGCGGCATAATCGGTTTAAGCTCGGCTTTTTATTTGCACAGATCAGGTTGGGATGTAACTGTATTGGATAAAAGTGATTTCAATGATAACTGTTCCTACGGGAATTGTGGTTATATCTGTCCCAGTCATTTTATTCCACTCGCCACACCCGGAGTAGTGAAGCAGGGATTGAAATGGATGCTGAATTCAAAAAGTCCTTTTTATGTACAGCCAAGATTGGATCGGGACCTTATCAGCTGGGGATTAAAATTTATCCGTAGCGCAAATAACAAACATGTAAATGCTGCTGCAACACCTTTAAGAGATATTTCGCTTTTTAGTAAAAAAGAATATGAATCGTGGCTGACAATGCCTGAGTTTGATTTCGCCTATGAGCAAAAAGGATTATTGGAGATATTTCAAACTGATCATGCCGAAGAACATGCAAAACATACGGTAGAAAAAGCTCATGAGATCGGTTTAACAGATACAAGGCTACTAACGGCTGACGAATTACAGGCATTAGAACCACATACAAAGATCAATGGCAGGGGGGCAATTCATTTTAATTGTGATGCACATTGTTTTCCCAATAAGCTCATGCAGCAATTGATCAGCTATCTAAAAGTAAAAGGAGTAAAGCTAATAGCCAACCAGGAAGTAAACGGGTTTGAGAAAGAAGGAGGAAGAATAAAAAAAGTACTTACCCCGGATGCGGTGTATGACCTGGATGAAGTTGTGATAGCTACCGGCTCATGGGCAAGAGGAACCATAAAGTTATTGGATACAAAAATTCCGTTGATGCCCGGAAGAGGTTATTCTGTTACCCTGGAAAATTCTCCTTATAAAGTGAACTACCCTGCTGTATTGGTGGAGGGAAGAGCGGCGATCACACCCATGAACGGAAATAAGATCCGTTTTGGCGGAACTATGGAGATCACTTCACATAAAACAGCACCAAGAATGAACAGGGTACAAGGTATCCTGGATGCAGTAAAAAGATATTATCCTGAATTTGATGTGGCCTTACCTGCCAAAGAAAATATATGGTATGGTTATCGTCCCTGCTCTGCCGACGGGTTACCATATATTGGAAGAATAAATAAGTATAAAAATGTCACAGTGGCAACAGGCCATTCGATGCTGGGGCTAAGTTTGGGAGCGGGAACAGGTAAACTGGTCGATCAGGTCATCAATAATAATAAAACAGGTATTTCATTGGATCCGTTCAGGCCTGAGAGGTTTTCATAATGATATTGAAAAATGGTTTTACTGTTCAATCAGTATCTTTAATGAAACTATTCAAATGAAAAAGTTTTTCTTCTTTACAATTATTTCTTTTTTCTGTTTATCAGCCTCAGCACAGCATAGTCTTGAAAAATTATGGGAAACAGACAGCATTTTTAAAGTCCCCGAGTCTGTTTTATTTGATGCAGGCACTAATACCTTATATGTTTCTAACATTGATGGAAAAGATCCGTGGGGCGCTGACGGTGTAGGCTCAGTAGGCAAAATGAATGCAGATGGCAGCAATATTGAAGTAGAGTGGGTAAAGGGATTAAATGCCCCTAAAGGCATGGGGTTATTCAAAGGAAAACTGTATGTGGCTGATCTTACTGAATTGGTAGTGATAAATACTGCAACAGGAAATATTGAAGAAAGAATAAAAATAGATGGAGCCGGGGGGCTTAATGATATTTCTGTTGATAAAAAGGGGGTGGTTTATGTGTCTGATTCAAAAACCAAAAAAGTGTTTATGGTCAAAGAGGGTAAAGCAGAAACATTACTGGAAAACCTGAAAGGGCCAAACGGCGTACTGGCCTATAAAAAAGATTTTTATGTTTTAGATGCCGGAGGTTTATATAAAATGAATGGGGATAAGAGCCTCAGGATGCTTGTTGATGGTATGGAAGGAGGTACAGATGGTGTGGAGAATGTGGAAGGCGGTGATTTTATTGTTTCTACATGGGCAGGTGTGGTTTATTATATCAGTGCGGATAATACAAAACAGATATTAAAGGATGGCAGGCCGGACAAAATGAATTCTGCTGATATTGGGTTTGATCCCAAAACGAAAACTGTTTTTATTCCCACATTCTGGAGAAACTCAGTGGCTGCCTATAAGGTAAAGTAACGTTAATTTCAATACTGGATTTTTATCACTCTGTTACAATTTTTAGTTTTACCCGATGACTGATTTTATTGCAAGCCGGATCCCATATCGTTCAACCGCTGCTTTTAGCAAAACAGTACTGGATTACATTGACCAGGACAATGCTATCAAACCTTTTTTTGCTTACCCGGTAAGTATTGCAGGTATTCAAAAAGCCGTAGAAGATAGAAAAGCATTTCCGTATGACAGGAAGGCACTGGTGAATGAACTCCAAAAGCAATATGCAGGGATACAACAACATGACAAGGTCAGGAAGAATATTGAACTGCTGCTTGCTGAAAATACATTTACAATAACCACGGCTCACCAAAACAATATTTTTACAGGCCCGCTTTATTTTATTTATAAGATCATCCATGCCATCAAATTGGCGGATCAATTGAAGCCGGTATTGCCTGATTACAATTTTGTTCCTGTCTTTTATATTGGGTCTGAGGATGCCGACCTGGATGAGCTCAATCATATCTGGTTAGGCGGTGAGAAGTTAGTTTGGGAAACAAAGCAAACAGGTGCAGTTGGCAGAATGAAGATTGGCAAGGAACTGCTGAAACTGGTTGACAGAATGGAAGGCCAACTGTCGGTTTTGCCAAATGGTAA
Organism: Chitinophagales bacterium; assembly: GCA_020636575.1. Taxonomy (GTDB): domain Bacteria; phylum Bacteroidota; class Bacteroidia; order Chitinophagales; family Chitinophagaceae; genus JJ008. The sequence goes on along the minus strand of JACJXP010000002.1, from coordinate 287,492 downwards.
TGAGATCATTTCAATGTTCAGTGAGTCATATACTGAAGGAACTTCTATCCAGGATGCCACATTTACATTTGTCAACAATCTTTTTGCAGAATACGGCTTGGTGGTCCTGTTGCCTGACAACGCTGTATTAAAAAAGCAGATGCTTCCTATCTTCAAAGATGATCTGTTGCACCAGGCCGCTTCTGGTATCGTTGAAAAAACTGCATCAAAACTTGAGGAAGCTGGATATAAAGTACAGGCTAATCCCAGGGAGATAAATCTTTTCTATTTGAAAGATGATATACGGGAGAGAATTGAAATGGTGAATGATACCTATTTTGTTCATAACACATCTTTCAAATTCAGTGAAACGGAAATGCTGGAGGAATTGCAAAACCACCCGGAACATTTCAGTCCCAATGTGATATTGCGGGGTTTATACCAGGAAATGATTCTGCCAAATGTTGCATTTATCGGGGGTGGGGGAGAAACGGCGTACTGGTTACAGTTAAAGGAGTTGTTTGATCACTATAAAGTGCCATTCCCTGTTTTGATACTCAGGAATTCATTTTTATTGGCAGAAAAAAAGTGGCTGGAAAAAATAAAGAAAACAGGTTTTAAAACAGAAGATTTCTTTTCAGATGAACAAGATCTGATGAACAGGCTGGTGTTGAATGAGAGTGAAAATAATGTGAAGCTAAATGGTTCTCTTTCAGAAATAGAAAACCTGTACGAAACATTCAGGAAGCAGGCAGTGAGAATAGATGCTACGCTGGAAAAACATGTTGAATCCTTACGATCTAAAACAATAACCCGGTTGCATGAACTGGAAAAGAAAATGTTGCGGGCAGAAAAAAGAAAGTTCAGCGACCGGCAACAGCAGATCCATGCAATAAAAGAACACTTGTTCCCGGGACAAGGCTTGCAGGAACGAAAAGACAACTTCAGCTATTATTATGCTAAATGGGGTAAGGGGTTTATAAAAAAGCTTTACGACAATTCGCTAACCTTCGAGCAGGAATTTGTTCTGTTAGAAGAGAAATGATACTTACCGCAAACTCAGGTATAAATTCAACGTCAATGCATTTCGCTTAAGACCCGACAAGGCCCGGGCGAAATTACTTGTTGCCGAAGTGCTGTTCATATTTGAAAGCCCCATCGAATATTTTATCTCCGGAGATAAAACCAGCATTGTTTTTGGGATGTGCAGGTCTACACCAAATGCTGCATCGCCAAAGGCCAGTGACTTGTTTACCGGGATTATCCGGGAAGAAGCATTATCCTGACTAAGAACCAGGTCTATTGATGCAGCTACTTTAAAGTATGGGTTTGCTTTTTTGTCTGATGTGAAATTGAATATGAATGGGAGGGTAATGTGTGCGGAATTGATTTTAAACGGTACTGTGGTTCGTTCGGCGGGTTGCCCGCCAGTAGTGTCCCCTGAAAGAAAATCAATACTGGTATTGCTATAATTGAATACCGCCTCCGGTCTAATTGATACAGTTCTCCCAAGAGGAAGTGTATAATTGATACCTGCGCCAAATGCCCCGGCGCTATTTGATTCAACATCAATAATACCGCCATTGCGGTTTCCTGAATAAGTTGGATTAGAATTATTGGTGCCACCGCCGGCAGTAAATCCAATTCCTCTTTTGCCCTTTTTGAGGAGCTGATTATTCTTATTTGGTTTTGATTCTTTTACTTTATTTAGTACGCCAAAAGCACAGGTCCATTTTGGAGCAAGTTGTGTTGCCTTTTCTGCATAATACAAGGCACTGTCTTTATTGTTATTGTCAAGATGTAGCAAAGCCAGCCTGTTATAAATAAAAGCGCCATTTGGTTGCGCAGCCAGCGCCTGGTATGCATATTGAAAAGCATTCTCAGTTTCACCACTTGCTTTCCAGAACAGCATCTGTGGTATCAGGGCTTCTGCGTATTCAGGTTCATCTTCCCTGATCAGGTTGATCGCTTTTTCCAGGTTGGTACCCAGTTCCGTATTTCGTTTCTTTTCCGCTGTTGATGGGTCGTCAAAACAACTAAAGTATTGGTTCATTTTTGCCTGTGCTGCATTAATATATTCTATAGCCAGGGTTGATTTGGCATCCAGTGTATATGGGTTGCCGGGATATTTTTTGTTAAGCTGATTTAAAAAGTCTTCAGCAGAGGAAGGCCCGTTTAGGTTCTTATTGTTTAACGCATCATAAAACTTGTTATAAGTTTCTACGAGTAAAGTGTCTGCTGTGAAATACGAGGGGCTATTGGTTCTTTTAGATCTGAATGAGTTGCCTCCATGACTTTGGTTCTTTTGATCCATCCATTTACGCAGGTATGCAGTGTCTACCTTACTGATCACTTTTTCACTGCTTTCATTACAGCAGAAAAAAGGTTCCTGGTTTCTGCGGAATTGTTGCTGCGCAATGGCTGGCACATTACTGTCAACATAGGTTTGTATTTCATGATAAGTCACTTTTCTGTCAGCACTTTGGCTCATGTCTGCCATGCCACTCAGGCCATCTACGAGGTACCATGTAAAAAGTCCGTGTCCATTACCAATAGATGCATCTTCCAAAGATTCCTGTCCGGCACCTGTAGCCAGCATAATGATCTCGCCGGCTTTTTTCTCGGATATGGCCGTATTCAGAAAATTAAGTCCTTCAGCACCTCCGGGCAATTCATTGGTACGGCAGGCATCCATAATAAAAATAACTTCAACACCTTTTGCAGTTTCTGCTGCTATTTTCTTCTTCAGGTTGAATAATTGAATGGTACCACCTGCCAGGTAATTGTTTTTATCTCCGCCGGGGTTACAATCATAGGAGATAAAGAAATACTGATCCTCATCTATCGCATCTCCGTGGCCGGCCATATATATAAATAGTTTATCACCTTTTTGCAGACGCTTTTCTTTCATCCATTGGAAACCCTTGCTCCAGAAATTGGAACTCGTAGCTTTTTCATTAAGCAAGCTAAAAATATTATCCTTAGGCACATTGCCTCCGCCCGGTGATCTCAAAAAATCGCTGAACAACTCTGCATCTTTATCAGCATAATTTAATGGCCTTACATACCGGTAATCAGATATACCAACAACCATAGCAAAGGTTTGGGGACCCACTATGGTAGTATCTCTTGGTATCAAAGGAGTTTGTGCTGAAAGTGAAGCCTGTAATAGAAGAACAGGTAAGATGATAACAAGACAATTTTTTCTCATACCCGGGTTTTAAGGGAAGATGCTCGGTTGCCTATCTAAAATACAATTTTTTGGAAATATGTCAGTCTTTGTGAATCAAAACCTTGAAAAGTGTGCTGCTGCCATTATCATTGTCTGCGACAAGCGTCAGGAGAAAATTGTTTTTCGTTTCCTCCATTATGCAAACAGATTCAATTTTCTGCTTATAAAAACGGGAATCAATTGCTTCAAGGTCGATCACCCTGTCCGGTATAATAGCTTTTCTGTTTTTAAGTATCGAGGCATTATTGATGATGCATAAATAACTTTTGCCGATCTCGCCATCCTCAGTATTGCTTTGTGTATCCTCTGTTGAAACACTTAATATTAGTTTATCAGAAATTGATGAGTAATACAATCCGGACACTCCGCCAAAACTCTTGTTATCATTCTGGATTATTACAGGTATGGCATTATATGAGCAGGATGATTGGTTTTGCCAGAAATTGTTTTCAAGAAAAAGCAAGTGATTTTCGGGTATGGATTGATTTCCCCGATTCGAAATAATGATGCCATTGGGTGTATGACAAAGCCCTTCGATATTAAGCAGAGGAAAGCCATTTTCCCGGAGCCGGCTATAAAATGTATCCAGTTTTATGCTATCCATTTTACCTGGTACCGTGTCTGTTAGCCATGCAATATCCCTGAAGGGTGGTTTAGAGCCGGACCCCATTAGCAATAGCTTACCCTCCGGAGTTACAGAGATGCATTCCAGGTCTGGTTTGATTGTCTTGGGAATTCTGTTTTCAGCTTTGTCTTGTAGAAGAATTGAATCAATGGGTAGTAATTCCTTGTCCAGTATCAAAATATAATTGGCATCATCACCAATAATGTAAAGTTGGTTGTTTAGGTATTCAATACCTGATGCAGAGGAATAATACGGGATACTCCTTATCTGTTTAAGTTGATCTTTTACAGAACAGGAGAAAAGAAGGAAAGAAAAAATCGGTAAGTATTTCAGCATTACAGATATCTTTTACCTGGACAGTTTTAGTAGCTGATCGAAATATCATTAATCAAATTTATTCTCCCAGCCTTCCTGTTTCATTTTTTCAACCTTACTGATCACTTCATTGTTAAGACTGTCTTTGTATTCCGCTACTTTTTTTGAAATAGTTTCGTCATAGGAGCCTATGATCTCAGCAGCCAGTATTCCTGCATTTTTGGCTGCGTTCAATGCGACAGTGGCAACAGGTACGCCATTCGGCATTTGTAAAATAGAAAGAACAGAATCCCACCCGTCAATAGAGTTAGAAGATTTGATAGGTACACCAATAACTGGTAAAGTTGTTACAGATGCTACCATACCAGGTAAATGTGCAGCCCCGCCAGCTCCGGCAATTATCACTTTTAGCCCTCTTTCTTTGGCTTTTTGCGCATAATCAATCATACGGTGAGGGGTACGATGTGCAGATACAACAGTTACTTCATGTGCAATCTCAAATTGCTTAAGAATATCGGCAGCCGCCTGCATAATGTTGAGATCGCTGTCGCTGCCCATAATGATTCCGACGGTTGGAGTTTGTTGTTTCTTGTTTGTAGTTTGTGATTTCCCCATTAGCGGCGGTTTTTGAATTTTTGTCCTTTGAACTCTGTTTGATTCAAGTAGCTAATAAAGCCAGTCAACATTTTAGTGATCTCGTCTGCCAGATGGTAAAGTTCGTCAAAAAGTTCTTTTGAAATATACTGGTTGTCAAAACACCTGTAAAGCTGTGATTTCAGCTCGCCTGTCTCGCCTTTAGAAATAGTAAGTGAGTTGATGAATTCAAATTGGCTTCCTCTCTCAAATCCTTCGGCTATATTATCCATGATTGAGCCAACGCTTCCCCGTAGCTGATCTTTCATGCGAAAGTCTTCTGCAATAGGTTTTTTGAAAGTTAAAGGATATATCTTTTCACTAAGTATTCTTGCTTTTTTCCAGACTTCGAGATCTTCAAATTTTTGAACTGTAGCCACGAAATGTGTTTGTGTAAAAATAACTACAAACTTTAAACTAAGGAGTACAAACTATTTAACAAGATCGCCGTTTAATCGCAGTAATTCGGTTTCGGCCAGTTTTGTATTATATCTGGCATTAATTAACCGGGTATGTGCATCAAGCAGGCTATTCTGGGCTTCTTTTAGCTGGATCAATGTTGTAGAATTCAGTTTATAAACCTGGAATACAATATCAACATTCTCTTTTGCCAGAAGAATATTTTCTTCTTCCAGTGCCAGTGCCTTTTTCTGTAACTGATAATCCTTGTACGCATTCAATACACTTAACTCCAGCAACGATTTTTGATTTTGAAAAAATAATTGTTGGTATTGAATGTCGAGTTCTGATTGTTTAATCAAGCGTTTGGTAGTAAAATTATTCAATATTGGTACTGTAATCGAAAACCCGATATTCCGTCCAAAATTTCTGCTAAACAATGGCTGGAAGGGGTTGACTGTTGCTTGATTATTTGTTCTGCTGAATGAATAACCGGAATTAAATGAAACAGTCGGAAACCGATCGGCCTTTCTTTCCCGTAAAATAATTTTCGAAATGTCAATATTCTTTTTTGCAATCAACAGATCCAGATTATGGTTTTCCATGTTTTCCTGGATATCTCCCAGCAATATATTGTTATTAATGTCGATTGAATCACCAACAAGGTAAGTGCTATGTGGTTCAATGTTCATGACCTGGTTTAGTTGCTCCCGCAATTGTGCCATCAAAGTTTCCTGTCCCAGGTATGCCGCTTTTTGTGCATTCAGGTCCACTTTACTTTGTAATACATCGGGTTTGGCGCCCACGCCGATATCTAGTTTATATTGCGCCAGTTTCACTCTTTCTTCACTTAGTGATATCTGTTCTTGTAACGCTTTTATCTGCTGTTTTTGTTTTACAATAGCATAATAATTGTTAATGACTTCGGCAATAGTGTTAACTACCTGTTGTTTAATGCCAAGCTCTCCTAACTTCACAAATTCTGCTAATTTATCACGGGTGGCAAACATTTTTAATCCATCAAATACAACCCAGTTTAATTGAACTGAAGCATTATAATTATTGGAACGAATGTCGTTCAGCTTCCGTTCAGTATTGTCTGCAAATTTTTGTTTTTGATTATTATTATTATAGTTGCCGCCAATTGTGCCATTGATCCGGGGGATAAATGCTGCATTTCGATAGGAAAAATCAAGAGCGGCCACAGCTGAATCGTTTTTGGATAGCTGAATAGAATAGTTGTTTTTTAAGGCCGTGGCTATTGCTTCTTCTATACTAAGAACTTTTTGCGAATGACAAACTGTTTTTGTTGCAAGGAGTAAAACAAAAACTACAGTGAAACTTTTTTTTATCTGTCGCATCATGATAGCATCTTTATTCTTATCCAATAAAATATCAGCATACATTGTATCTGTTTATGCGCCTGGTCCTTCAGCAATTGCTTTTTCAAAGTCAGTGACTTTCTTTTTAGAAGATAGATATGAGTATAAAGCCGGTACTACATACAAAGTAAGTACTAATGAAAAAAGCATGCCCCCAATGATCACAATACCCAATGGAACCCTGCTGGATCCAGCTGAACCGATGGCCAGGGCGATGGGCAAGGCTCCCAAAGTCGTCGCAAGTGTGGTCATTAAAATAGGACGGAACCTCGCTACAGCGGCATCCATAGCAGCAGGTATCTTTGCTTCGCCTTTTCTTCTTTTCTGGTTTGCAAATTCAACGATCAGGATGCCATTCTTGGTAACCAGCCCTATCAGCATAATGATACCGATCTGTGAAAATATATTTAGCGTTTGTCCAAAGATCCACATACTAAGTACAGCACCGGCTAATGCCAGCGGTACTGTGATCATGATGATAAACGGATCAATAAAGCTCTCAAACTGTGCAGAGAGTAGCAGGAAGATCAGTCCCAAGGCAAGGAAAAAGGCAAAAGAGGTATTAGAAGAACTCTCTGCATAATCACGGGAAGCACCGGCAAGTGCCGTGCTGAATGACTCATCGAGCACTTTATCGGCTATTCGTTGCATTTCTGCTACTCCATCGCCAATAGTTTTGCCTTCAGCAAGACCGGCAGATACGGTGGCGTTTTTAAAACGGTTAAAATGATAAATGGTAGATGGGTTTGCAGACTCTTCAATGTTGACTACATTATCTAATTGTATTAACTCTCCTCGGTTATTTCGTACGAATAGTGTTTTTAGATCCAGCGGGTCATCACGGTCAATCCTTTCTACCTGCGCTATAACCTCATATTGTTTACCGCTTTTAATGAAATAACCAAATCGACGGCCGCTAAATGCCAGCTGTAATGTATTAGATACGTCCAGAACGGAGACTCCCAACTCATTAGCTCTCAGGCGATCAATAGTGATCAGCAGTTCGGGCTGGTTGAATTTAAGATTGATATCATACCCCTGGAAAACCGGGCTTTGTCTTACTTCTTCCATAAATGCCGGTATCTTTTCTTTGAGTTTGTCAAAGTCAAGATTTTGTAAAACAAACTGAACCGGAAAAGATCCTCGTCCACCTCCCACAGAAATGGTTTGCTCCTGTATGGCAAATGCCTGTACATTCTTATACTTTCTGAACATGCGGTTCATTTGCTGAGCAATTTCTTCCTGGCTTCGTTTCCGTTCACTTGCATCTGTTAAACCCACAGGAATGATACTTCCATTAGCCCCGCCTCCAAAAGATGGAGCAAAGGAGAGTACAATGTCTTTTTCGGGGATAGAGTCAATAATTTCCTGTGTAATGGCAACGGTTGCCTGATCGATAAAATCAAAATCTGATCCTTCAGGTGCCAATGTTCGTACCCTGATCCTGTTCCTGTCTTCCATGGGTGCTAATTCAGAAGGAAGATCTTTACCGATAAAATATATAATGGCCCCGCAAAAAAGTACAATCACAAAAGCGATCCATCTCAGTTTCATAAATGCCTGCAAGGTTCTCCTGTACAGGTTTTCCATCCCGGTAAAAAAAGGTTCCGTAGCATGATAAAAGCGGGAATGTTTGTGCCCTCCCTTACGGGTAAGATAAATATTCAATACAGGCGTAAGCGAAAGGGAAACAAAAGCTGAGATCAATACTGCACCCGCAACAACAATTCCGAATTCACGGAAGAGCCTTCCAACAAATCCTTGCAGGAAAATGATCGGAAGAAATACAATGACAAGTGTTAAAGAAGTAGCGATAACCGCAAAATAGATCTCCTTTGATCCTTCCAGTGCTGCTTTGTGTTTATTCATTCCCATCTCCATTTTTTTGAAGATGTTTTCTGTAACAACAATTCCATCATCTACCACAAGCCCCGTTGCCAGTACGATAGCCAGCAGGGTGAGCACATTCATAGAATATCCCATCACATACATGATAAAGAAAGCTCCCAGTAATGAAACAGGTATATCTATCAAAGGGCGAAAGGCAATGGTCCACTCCCGGAAAAATAAAAAGATGATGATTACTACAAGAATGATCGCAATGATCAATGTCTCTTTTACTTCAAAGATCGCATTGCGGACAAAAGTTGTTTTATCATATCCTACTTCCAGCAGAATATCTTCCGGCATATCTTTTTTGATCTCCTCTATCCTTTTGTACACCTCATCAGCAATAGCTACCTGGTTACTTCCCGGTTGGGGAACGATGCCCATATTAACAGAAGGGATATTGTTTTTTCTCGAACTCTGCTCTTCATTACTTGGCGCTAATTCTGCATAGCCAACATCCTTAAAGCGAACGATCCCGGCATTGTCTTCCCGAAGTATCAGTGTATTAAAATCTTCCTCAGTGCTTAGTTTGCCAAAGGTTTTTACGATCAATTGTGTTTCATTACCTCTTATCTTACCACCAGGCAGTTCAACATTTTCCCTGTTCAATGCTTGCCGTATATCTTCAATGGTAAGTTTATAGGCAGATAGTTTTGCCGGGTCTATCCATAGTCGCATCGAATAGCGCCGGCCAAAAACATTGATGCTGCTGACCCCCTGTATGGTCTGTAGCCGTTCCTGTACTACGTTTTCTGTGTAATCAGTAAGTTCCATCAGGCCCTTTGTCTGACTTTGTATCTGCAGGTACATGATCGGGTCCGATTCAGCATCTGCTTTACTTACAATAGGAGGGGAGTCCAGGTCTTGCGGTAAGTTGCCGATCACCTGTGATACTTTATCCCTGACATCATTGGCTGCCTGTTCAAGGTCAACGTTCAATTCAAACTCAACAGTAATATTGCTGCTTCCTTGTGAACTGGAAGATGTGATATTTTTTACGCCTTGTACCCCGTTAACAGCCTTCTCAATAGGTTCTGTGATCTGTTGTTCAATAATATCTGCATTAGCACCCGCATAAGAAGTTCGTACGTTAATGACTGCAGGGTCTATTGCGGGATATTCTCTTACTCCCAGGAATTTGTAACCGATAATGCCAAAAATGATAATGACAATGGAACAAACCATTGCCAGTACCGGCCTACGTAAACTAAGTTCTGATAAATTCATCCGTCTCTTTTCAGAATACTTTAATTAGTTATTGAGCAACTTTTGTAAGTTTTACATCCATACCCGGTCTTAGGTACAATATACCCGTTGTTAAAACCGTATCACCGGGAGTAAGTCCACTGATCACCTGTATATTAGTTGAATCCCTGATGCCTGTTGTTATCTCCACCTGTTCGGCTTTTCCGCCGCTGTATTTAAAAGCAAATTTTGATCTGCCTTGTGGTAAAATGGCATTATTCGGGATCATGATGGCATCTTCACCCTTTTCTAATGTCAATTCCACTTTTGCAAATGCGCCGGGTAATAACAAGGGATCTTTATCTTTTATAAGCGCCCTGATGGTCAGACTTCTTGTACTTTCATTCACATAATCCTCTGTGGCAATTACACTGGCTGAAAATTTCCTTTCAGCACCATCTATGGAGAAAGTGACCATTCGTCCTGTTTTTAACTGGGTGCCGTACTTCTCGGGAACAGTAAATTCTAATTTTAACTGGCTCACCTGGCTGATAGTGGTAATAATGGATGCCGGGGTTACATAAGCACCCGGGCTAATATTTTTTAAACCAAGCTTTCCGCTAAAGGGGGCCCTTACTTCTGTTTTCCTGATAGCAGTGCGAACAATATCCATATCGGCTTTCAGGTTATGAACCTGTAACAGGCTAAGGTCATATTCCTGCTGGCTGATCCCTTGTATCTTCAAAAGCTCAGATTGCCTTTGTTCCGTTTGCTCGGCTATCTTTAATTGAACGTCTAATTTTTTGAGTTGTGCCTTAAGGTCCTCGTCATACAATTTTGCAAGCAAACTGCCTTGTGAAACAAATGAACCTTCCCTAACATTCAGGGATACTATTCTTCCGGAAACCTCGGGATGGATCTCAGTTGATTCATTGGCAATGATGGTGCCTGGCACTTCGATACTTGCATTTACAGTTTGTGCTGATGTAATAAGCCCTTCTAAAGTAAGGGCTTGTTGGGCAGGAGCTGTTTTAGCGCCGGCATTTTCACTTTCTTTCTTGTGCTTACAAGAAGCCAAAAACAGAAGCGCAATGAAAGTTATAGATGAGATAAAGTGTCGAAAGTTCATTGAAATCAGTTGGTTATAGATTGAACAGTCAAATTTATAGGGTTGCAGCAAATCACACAAACATAGACGCTTTTTGCTTCAAATTCTTTCGGAAAAGGTAAAAGAAAAGGATAAACGGATAGCTGGTCAGCTTTTCACTAACAAACTTCTTTTCACTTTGTTAGACTGAAAAAGCAGTTCCTGCTTTTCCTGGCTCAGGATTGTTACATGCCCCATTTTGCGGCCGGGTTTAGTAACGTTTTTACCATACAGGTGTACAAATGCATTTTCGATCTTTAAAGTGTCTTCGAGTCCTTCATAGCGGGGAGTTCCCTGGAAACCATCAGCACCGATAATATTGACCATGGCAGAAGGCAAAATGATGTCTGTATTACCAAGCGGATAACCCGCAATGATCCTCCATAACATGTCAAATTGCGAACAATAATTACCTTCTATGGTATGATGGCCGCTATTGTGTACCCTGGGTGCTGTTTCATTCACCAATACTTCTCCATTCTTATCAATAAACATCTCAACAGCAAATAAACCAGGTGACTTGAAATTTCTTACTACTGCCAGCGAGACTGCTTCAACCACATATAATGTTTTTTGGCTGATGTTAGCCGGACATAATTGATAATCCAGCAAATTAAGATCCGGGTCAAAATGCATTTCCACCGGTGGATAAAGAGCCGTTTGCCCCTGCTCATTCACTGCCACCATCTGTGCAATTTCTTTTTCAATCGTCACCATCTTTTCGAGTACAGCCGGTTTATCAAAGCCATTCGCAATATCTGCTTCTTCATTTAGCAGTTGAACACCCCGTCCATCATAACCTCCTTCACCTACTTTATGTACTGCAGGTAAAAAGCTGTTATGTTGTTTCAGTTCTGCAAGATCATTGGTGACAATGAATTCAGATGTGGGAATACTATGCTCTTTGTAATATTCTTTTTGCAGTATTTTATTTTTAATGATCCTGAGAACGGAAGGATGCGGATACACTTTCACCCCTTCAGCTTCCAGCTTTTCCAATGCTTCTACATTTACATTTTCGATTTCAATAGTAATGGCATCGAGGTTTTTTCCGAATTCATATACGTCATTAAAGTCAGTAATATCACCTTTGGTAAAATGATGACATAGATGTGCAGCAGGGCAATCCGGGTCATTTTCCATTACATAAGTTTCAACTGTATAGTTAGCTGCCGCTTGTAACAACATGCGGCCTAATTGGCCGCCTCCGAGAATGCCTGCTTTCATGTGGGCAAAGATAGGGGCAGGACGTATGAGAGTGGTCTGCAGGTTTTATATTTTGTGTACTTTTGTAGCATGATCCCGGATTATCCCCATAAACTCTTCGCGGATGACCGAAGTAACTTCAGTATGCTAATGGAAACATTGGCAATGGACAGGCCATGATCTTTTTTGGTTAAGATCATTTTTATTTCATTTCTAAAACATATTTTGATGTCCACAACTTTGCAAGCAGATAAAAAAACTATTGAAACAGCAGACTTTCTTCCTTTGGAAGGAACTGACTATGTTGAGTTATACGTTGGGAATGCCAAGCAGGCTGCTCATTATTATATGAGTGCATTCGGTTTCCAGGCATTAGCCTATGCCGGTCCCGAAACAGGAATTAAAGAAAAAGCAAGTTATGCTGTAAGGCAGAACAAATTAACTTTTGTACTGACGACACCGCTAAGAACTGACAATCCTATTGCAGATCATATTTACAAACATGGTGATGGTGTCAAAGCACTTTCATTACGGGTACAGGATGCCACAAAGGCATGGGAAGAAACAACGAAGCGTGGCGCCAAAAGCTATATGAAACCTGTGAAGCTGACGGATGAAGATGGGGAAGTGGTTATGAGCGGTATACATACCTACGGGGAAACTATTCACCTGTTTATTGAAAGAAAAAATTATAAGGGCGCCTTTATGCCGGGATACAGACCATGGAATAATCCGCATTTTCAACCTGCTGATACAGGTCTTTTATATGTTGATCATTGTGTAGGTAATGTAGGCTGGAACCAGATGAACCCCTGGGTTAAGTTTTATGAGGATGTGATGGGATTCAAGAATATTCTTTCATTTGATGATGAAGATATTTCTACAGAGTACTCTGCATTAATGAGTAAAGTAATGAGTAGTGGAAATGGGTATGTGAAATTTCCGATCAATGAACCAGCTGAAGGAAAGAAAAAAAGCCAGGTGGAAGAGTACCTTGAATTTTACAATGGAGAAGGTTGTCAGCATGTGGCAATGGCAACTAATGATATCGTTAAAACTGTAAGAGACCTGCAAAGCAGGGGAGTGGAGTTTTTGAGAGTACCCACAACTTACTATGATGATCTGCTGGACAGGGTTGGTGAGATAGATGAAGACCTGGAACCTTTAAAAGAACTGGGTATCCTGGTTGACAGGGATAACGAAGGATATTTACTCCAGTTATTTACCAAGCCTGTTGAGGACAGGCCCACACTTTTCTTCGAAATAATACAACGAAAGGGTGCCCAAAGCTTTGGAAAAGGAAATTTCAAAGCACTTTTTGAGGCCATAGAAAGAGAACAGGAAGCAAGAGGAAATTTATAAACCACTGGTGATTTTACGGGGGAATAAGCGTTTGTTAAAACAAATATTCCCCCGTTTAACTTTGTACGAGAATGGCTATCTTTATGCTATCATTTGATTCTTATCCCGTCCTTTTGGTAACTGATAAAAAGAAGCATTAATGAAAAACCTGTTGGTTTCCCTTACCCTGCTATTATCATGCAACATCATTTTTGCCCAGCCATCTGCAGGCAATACCGGAACTTCCTTCTCCTTCATAAATTATCAAAAAACATTTCCCAGGCCAAGCGAAGCCATTGAGCGAAAGGAAGACACATTGCAAAAACAGTTTGAAGAAAAGAAACTGGTGTGGCCGGCAAAATATATTTATATCCGATCGTTTAAATATGACAGCCAGTTAGAAGTTTGGGTGAAACAGGATATCAAGGATAAGTTCAAACTCTTTAAAACTTACAAGGTTTGTGCTTTGGCCGGTTCACTGGGACCAAAAAGGATGCAGGGTGATTACCAGGTACCTGAAGGCTTTTATTACATCAATATATTTAATCCCACCAGTAATTATTACCTGTCATTAGGTATCAATTATCCCAATGCATCAGATAAAGTGTTGAGTGATTCACTTCGCCCTGGCGGAGATATTTTTATTCATGGTAGTTGTGTAACGGTTGGCTGCATCCCTATCACTGATGAGCAGATCGATGAACTGTATATCCTGGCTGCTCATGCAAAGGACCAGGGGCAGGATTTTATCCCGGTGCATATTTTCCCGATCCGATATAATAAAGATAGAAGTGTTAAGTACCTGGAGAATCTTAGCAAGAATGATGCTTCATTGAAAAGGTTTGCTTCGAGATTAGAAGATGCTTTCAAATATTTTGAAAAGAATAAACAACTGCCCGTTATCATGATCGGGGAGAAAGGAGAGTATATTGTTAATGAGGCTACCACTTCAGTGGACGATGATCTTGTTATCAATGAACAGGATATTAAAAGACCGCCAAGAGAAAGAAGGACCCGGAAAATAGATGATCTTGCTGACGCTGTGCATCAATGGCCACAGTTTCCGGGTGGTGGTGATGCTTTTATGAAATACCTTGACGATCTTGGAAAAGACATGGGTGATTACCTGCCTTCAGGTGTTAAGAAAGCCTATGTGCAGGTAGAGTTCATTGTTGATAAAGATGGTGTCCCGGTCAATTTCAAAGTATTAAAAGGTATCACCGATGAAGACTTTATAGAGGAACTCATCAAGAGGATGGAAAATATGGGTACCTGGCAGCCGGCTCTTCTTCATGGGAAACCAGTGGCAAAAAAACTGATACAAACAGTTACAGCCGTAGGACCTTACTAATTTATATCCTCCAATAACATTTGAATAGTTTCCGGGGTTTGTTGCCTTAGCAAGATCCTTTTCCCTTTTGTCAGTTTATTGATGGCTTCTTCTGTATAGTGACGAATAGTAAGAACGGATAAACCTCTTGTGATCTGTATATCAAGAAATGCAGATGCACCAAAGGCAAGCTTTTCAATTTTCTCAGGCCAGTCATCCAATACACAGGTAAAACTAATAGCGCCGATCTGTGTTAGTGTGGGTTTGATATGAAGATCTTCAAAAAGCTGGTATAAATGACGGACATCATGTTCCCCCACAAATGAAAAATCTCTTGAACCTGCTTTTACCAAAACCTGTTTTTCTTTTAATACAATAACAGGTGGTAGCTGATGTACCGGGTTATTATGAATCACTGTGCCGGGTAGGGTAGCATCCAGAAAACATTTCACATACATCGGGATATGCTTGTTCTGCAATGGTTTGATGGTGTTCGGGTGAATGACCTGTGCTCCGTAAAAGGCCATCTCAATGGTCTCGTTGTAATTGAGTTCAGGGATGGATATAGTGTCAGCAAATTGCTTGGGATCGCTGTTCATAACTGAGGTTACATCTTTCCATATCGTCAGGCTTTCCGCCTCCAGCATATTCGCAAATACAGCCCCGGTATAATCACTGCCTTCCCTGCCAAGGGTTGTACTTTCATTCTCATCTGTAGAGCCTATAAAACCCTGGGTGATGATCATTTTATACTCTTGAAATAGAGGCTTGATGATCTCATTCACTTTGTTTTGCGTAAAATCATAATCGATAGCAGCATTCCGGAAATCATCATTGGTGCGGAAGATATCTCTTACATCCACCCATTTATTTGTGATACCGGCTTCATTGAGGTATGCACTAACGATGCAGGTTGAAAAAAGCTCTCCTGAACAAACGATCTGGTCATAATAATAATCATGCTCTCTTACCGGTTCATCATGCAGCAGCCATTCAACTTCAGTAAAAAAATCTCTTAATTGAGTTTCGCAGGAGAGGTAATTTGTAACCAGCAAATATTTGGCAATATCCAGGTGATGTTTTTTGATTTCATCAAATAATTGCAGCGCTGTTTCTTTATCCCTGTTAAAGAAGGCTTCATTTACTTTTTCAAGCGCATTCGTGGTTTTTCCCATAGCGGAAATAACGATCAGCAACTGTTCGTTTTGGTGTTGTCTTACAATTTCGCCAACCCCTTTTATTCTTTCCACACTACTGACAGAGGCCCCTCCAAACTTGAAAACTTTCATATACTATCCTAAATGATCAATAAACGTAAAATGCTGCAAATGTCGGAATTATTTAGCAGCCTTTATTTCGTACTGACTAATAATGATTGCCTTACATTTGTTATGCTTAAAGCTGCTTTATGGACGTTAATAGAAAAGTACAAACGCTGGATGAATTCACTATCCAGCAGCTCAGAGATTTTCCACATGCAACCGGTGAACTTTCTCATTTATTGCGTAACCTGGGTTTAGCTGCCAAAAGAGTGAATGTAGAAGTAAACAAAGCCGGGCTGGTAGATATTTTAGGTGATTTTGGAACTATCAATGTGCAGGGCGAAGAAGTGAAGAAACTGGATGTATTTGCAAATGACCAGTTTACTGGTGTGTTAAAACATGGTATTGCCTGTGCCGGTATCGCCAGTGAAGAGCTGGATGATTTTGTAGCCTTTGGTGATCCTAAAAGTGTACAGTCAAAATATGTATGTGTGTATGATCCTTTGGATGGCAGTGCAAATATTGATGTAAATGTTTCTATCGGGACCATTTTTGGAGTATACAGAAGGGTGACGCCGATCGGTACTGTTGTTACCAAAGAGGATTTTCTGCAACCCGGCAATAAACTGGTAGCTGCAGGATATGTGGTATATGGTTCTTCTACAATGCTGGTATATGCAACCCGCCGTGGAGTGAACGGATTTACACTGGATCCTTCCATAGGAGAGTTTACCCTAAGCCATCCTGATATCAAATGCCCGGAAACAGGAAAGATATATTCTGTCAACCATGGTAACTTCTTTAAATATGCTGAAGGGGTTAGGGATTATATACAGGTGTGCCAGCAAAAAGATAAAAAAACAGGCGGGCCTTATACGCAGCGTTATATCGGCAGCATGGTATCTGATGTACATCGTAACCTGATCAAAGGCGGCATATTTATGTACCCGGGTACAACAGATAAACCGGCAGGTAAACTCCGTTTATTATATGAGTGCAACCCATTTGCATTTATAGTTACGGTTGCCGGCGGTAAAGCTACAAACGGTAAAATGAGGATACTGGATATTGAACCGGAAGAGTTACATCAGCGTACACCGATGTTCATCGGGAGTTTGCAAATGATGGAAGAACTGGAATCATACCAGGAAAAGGATAATAAATAATTATGAAAACAATTATCTCAGTTACAGATCTTGTAAAAAAATACGGCCAGTTTGAAGCTGTAAAGGGTGTGAACTTTGAAGTGTATGAGGGAGAGATTTTTGGCCTGCTGGGTCCTAACGGTGCCGGTAAATCCACCACACTGGAGATCATTGAAACGCTTCGGGTCAAAACATCAGGGAAAGTACTGGTTGATGGAATAGATCTTGACAAGAACCCCGGTGAAATAAAAAAGATCATTGGTGTACAGTTACAGACCAGCGGTTATTATCCCGGCTTGAACCTGACCCAACTGATCGAACTTTTTTGCGGCCTTTATAACCGGGATATGGATCCGGGTGAGTTATTGAAAATGGTGAATCTGGAAGAAAAAGCAAAAGCCAAATTCAAGGAATTGAGTGGGGGTCAAAAGCAACGGTTCTCCGTAGCCACTACATTGATCAATGAACCTCGGGTGATCTTTTTGGATGAGCCTACCACAGGACTTGATCCGCAGGCAAGAAGAAGCTTGTGGGAACTGATCAAAAACATCAGGGAGAGAGGCACTACGGTTATCATCACTACGCATTATATGGATGAGGCTGAATATTTGTGTGACAGGGTGGCCATTATTGATTCAGGAAAGATCATTGCGATGGATAGCCCGGATAAATTAATTGATAATCTCGTTGCAACCGGCTTTGAAAGGCCAAAAGAAATGAAGAAGGCCAATCTCGAAGACGTATTTATAAACCTGACGGGACATTCATTAAGAGAGGGATAAATTGAAATAATTAAAAATGAGTATACAAAACAAATTAAAAGAGTTTATGCAAGGTAAAATTGAAACACAGAAAACTGCAGGCGCAGCCTTTATGGAGGAGAACAAAAAAAAAGATAACATTAAAGAATTGCCGGAAGGCATTCAATATGAAGTATTAAAAGAAGGAACGGGAAACAAACCTGCTGTGAGTGATAGTGTAAAAGCACATTACAAGGGAACATTGCTGGACGGGAAAGAATTTGATAATTCCTTTAAAAGAGGCGAGCCGTTTACGGCACCGCTACGGGCATTGATAAAAGGATGGCAGATCGCATTGCCGATGATGAATGAAGGCAGCCATTGGCGGCTGTGGATCCCTTCTGACCTTGCCTATGGCGACAGGGGTGCCGGCAGTGATATTCCCGGTGGTGCTACCCTGGTATTTGAAGTTGAATTATTGGAGATCGTTAAATAAAACTAGTATGGCTGTTATGACAGAAGACCTGCGTTACCCCATTGGTCAGTATGAACCCAAACCCTTTTCTATTGAACAAAAGGTGGAATGGCTGGCCGATATAAAATTTTTACCACAACTGCTTGAAAGTGCTGTTTTAAACCTGGATGAAGCCCAGTTGCAGACTCCTTACCGGGAAGGTGGGTGGACTTTACACCAGGTGGTGCATCATGTGGCGGATAGTCATATCAATGCCTATTGCCGTTTTAAAGTGGCATTGACGGAGGATAATCCTACTATTAAAACCTATGATGAAAAGTTATGGGCAGAATTACATGATGTGCAGAAACTGCCGATCAATATTTCCATCACCCTGTTACATGCCATACATGCCCGCTGGTATGAGGCATTGAAATATGTAACGGATGATGAATGGAATAACCGCACACTGTTTCACCCGGAGCATAAAAAAACGTTACGGTTATGGTATATGCTGGGTCTGTATGCCTGGCATGGCCAGCATCATGTGGCACATATCAATTCCCTTCGAGAAAGAATGAAATGGTAAGCATGCAGAAAAAACTGGACTGGGAAATATTATCCTCTGAATATTTATTTAACGACCGCTGGTTCAAGGTAAGACGGGATGTTTGTAAAACACCCGGTGGAAAGATCGTTGATCCCTATTATGTATATGAATTCCCGGAATGGTGTGCCGCTGTTCCCATTACAGAAGATGGGGAAGTGGTGATGACCCGCCAATACCGGCATGCATTGGGAAGAACATCTCTTGAATTACCCGGTGGATGTGTGGATGATACGGATAAGGATTATGAAGCGGCAATTGCCCGGGAGTTGCTCGAAGAAACGGGATATGCATTTACCAAATATGAGAACCTAGGCGAAATATCTGCCAACCCTTCCACCAACAATAACCTGCTACACATGTTCCTGGCTACCGGCGGTAAAAAAGTGGCTGAGCAACAACTGGACCCCAACGAAGAAATTGAAGTGGTGCTTATCACTATTGATGAACTAAAAGAAATGGTTCGTAAAAATGAACTGGTACAGGCCATGCATGTAAGCTGTATCTTATTTGCTTTGGAAAGGCTGGGGGAGTTAAGGTATTGAATTTTCTTTAGACTTTTTGGTGGGAACTCAATTATGAACTTAAAGAAAATACTATATAAGTTTCTTTATAAACCGGGGACAAAAAAGATTTATTGGGAAAAAGTAATCTCAAGTTCGGCTGTGGTTGTTGCTTTCATTGTGATAGTTATTGTATCACAAAAGAATGTGAATGAGAAAAAGGCAAAACTGGAAAAATATAGCAAATACACAATTGGGATTACTATCAGAAGTTATAAGAATATAAAAGGCGGAAGACATATCAAATTTGAGTATGAAGTAAATGATGAAAAGTTCAAGAACTCTACCACATGGCCTTGGGTCAATAATACGGTAATTACTAATGGTGGCAGGTATATTGTCCAGTATGACTCAACAAATCCTTCAAACTCAAAAGCTTTCTTTAATTGTCCGGTGCCTGATTATATTGATGATGCTCCTGCCAATGGATGGAGTAAAGCCCCGACCGAATGCTCCAAATAATAAATTAATTGATGAACTTGGCTAATATTGTACAAAGCCCGGAGAGGAGACGCTGGGAGAAAAAATGGACTTAAAAGATAGATTATTAATTAGAAAGTTTACTGAAAAAAGTATCTCTGAGATAGAATTTCGGAAGACATTTTCTGTTGACTTAAGATTAAACCAGGATTTTATTTTGAGTAATTTATATCTTGCTTTAAAAGAAGAAGATCCTGAGCTTTTAGATTACACCCTTGCGTTATTCTTTTTTGATCCCGGTTTCATGAATTCAGAAAAATACGTTCATGTATTAAGCAGGATTTTGGATTGTGAGTGGCATTTCAGGCATGAAGATATAATTGCTTTATTAGAAGGAACTAAATCAATTGAGTGTGTCGAAATTCTTTATAATACAGCACTCAGAAATTTCAAATATTTAGAATATGATAATACATATTCACTGGCAAGAAAATGCATTCATGCATTAGGTAGAATAAAAACAAAAGAAGCAACGGAGAAACTGGAAATACTTGCCCGATCTGATAATTCTATTATTAAAGAGAAAGCAGAGAAACAATTGTATAATATTAAATAAACCCTGGCTGGGACTAAAATACCGGCATCCCTGCCACACACAAGGCTCAGAGAGGAGACGCCGGGAGAAAAATAATAATTTTTAATGTATAATTATCAATCTCTCAAAGAAGGTAATAAACTGGGGATAGCAATAGTCGGACTTGCTCTAGGGATCGTTTTAATTTATGGTATTTTTTATTTACCTAAAAAAAGAAACAATCTTTTAAACAAAGGCCGAATTACAATTGG
Organism: Chitinophagales bacterium; assembly: GCA_020636575.1. Taxonomy (GTDB): domain Bacteria; phylum Bacteroidota; class Bacteroidia; order Chitinophagales; family Chitinophagaceae; genus JJ008. The sequence goes on along the minus strand of JACJXP010000002.1, from coordinate 266,791 downwards.
TACAGTTGTTACAATTATAGATGGTAAAGGAGCAAATGATCCGGAATATGAATATGTTGTTAATAGTAAAAAATATATTTCTAATGAAGCAAGAATTCTCCAGGGAACTTATAACTTTTCTGATAAAAAAATAGGCAAACGATATTTTGTTGTTTTTGATTCTACAAATCCTGAAAGAGCATGCTTATTGCCCTTAAATCCTGTACCCGATAGTATTGATGATGTGCCTTTATTTGGATGGGACAGTTTGCCTACAGGGGAGATATTTACTTTAAGAAAATAAGCAGAATAAAAAGCTACACTAATGAAACTTAATTTTTCCTGCCCATCGTCTCCCGGCTTAGAACTTTCTTCTCAAGTCTATTCTGAAACAGTAAATGTGTGGCAGTAGGTATTGTGCTGCTATTTATTCTCCACAACTTTATTATACAACGCTTCAATCTTCGCTGCTGTAGCTTTTGGAAAGCGGTGTGGATTCTCAAAAACAAACTCATCATCCGGGGCAGGGGAGAGTTCTTGTTGCAGTTCTTCCCATTTTGCAGTCCATGCAGCATAATGATGGATCAAAGCATTTACATCTTCGTTTATCTCAGAAGGAAAGTGATGCCTGTTTTCAATTAGCAGGTCCATCACTTTCCCGTTACATTCTCTTAATTCCGTTGCATAATAAAAAGTTTTACCATTATGCAGGTAGTTATTATAGGCTATAGCAGATTGCTGCCAGTATTCATTGAGTTGCTTTAGAATATTCAATAGCATCATCAATTCTCCGCTGAAATTTGAATTACTCTTTGATACTGGTATTCATTACCGGCCTGTCAAATTTCCATTCATCTGTGATCAGCTTTCGTTGCTGCGGATACACTTCATCACAGGTATTGCCATCATATAACCTGCCGTTTTTCATTACATATTTGATCGTATTTGTATTCCGGATATTCTCCAGTGGATTTTTATCCAGTATGATCAGGTCGGCAAGTTTACCTGCTTCAATACTTCCCAGGTCATTATCCAGTCCCAAACCCTGGGCACCGAGAATAGTAGCTGTCTTCAATGCATCGATATTCCGCATACCGCCGCTTTGCATAGCCCATAGTTCCCAGTGATAGCCCAGCCCCTGGAATTCACCATGGCTACCCACACCTACCATACCACCTGATTCTACCAGTGATTTCATATTCTTTGCATGTTTGGGGAATACCTGTTCTTCATCCATCGTCCAGCCTGCTGGTCCGTTAGGGCCAAGACGCCTTGTTTTTTGCGCCAGTTCTTCATACGCAAAGAAGTGCTGCACTTTTGGATCGTTATAAGGAACTTCCTTTGCCCAGAAATAATTCTCTGCAAATGGTCCGCCATAAGAAACCAGCAGGGTAGGCGTAACGATCATTCCTGCTTTTGAAATAGATTTCCATACATCACTATATAGCGGATAAATAGGCAGGGCATGTTCATGACCGGGATATCCATCCAGCAAATTGGTCATGTTCAATTTAAAATCAAGTCCGCCTTCAGTAGTAGGCATTAAACTTTGGTGGCGGGCCGCTTCAATGATCCATTGTCTTTGTTTGCGGTTACCCGTCATATACATTTTGATATACTTGGTATGGAAAAACCGGCTGTATTGTTCCAGGATACTTTCTGCCTGGGCTGAATCTTTTACATTATAGAACCAGAAACCAACTCCCGGCCCGGTTGAATAAACCCTTGGCCCGATCATAGAACCAGCATCCACCATATCACCATAAGTCAATACATCTGTGGTGGCAGTCTGCGGGTCACGGGTAGTAGTAACACCGTAAGCAAGATTGGCTGCATAGATCCATATCTGGTTTTTATGAATACCAAAGTTCGGCCACATATGACTGTGAGGGTCCACAAAACCCGGCACAATGGTTTTGCCGTTCATGTCCATCACTTTGGCTTTGCCCGGCGGAGATAAAGTGCCTGTTGGTCCTACAGCTTGTATACGATTATTGACTACCAGTATATCGCCATTCTCAATTACTTCATCTCCTTTCATAGTAACAATACGGGCACCTTTTAATAATACAGTTCCCTCAGGCATATCTTTTTTAAAGAATACCTGTATATCTTTTTCTGAAGCTTTGAATTCAGGTTTTTCTTTCTTCAGATCTTTTTTGATCGTAGTATCTTTTTTGGCAATAGAATCCCGGATCACTTTTAATGAATCAGCTGCTTTCTTCAGTGTGCTGTCTGCATTAAGTCTTGCGATGGAGTCTGTTTTTCTTTTTTCATCTGCTTTTTTAGCAGCAACAATGCTGTCTTCAAAAGCCTGTGCTTTATCAATATTATAAGTAAAATGAGTACTGCCCAGGCTCCAGTGAACGGTTTTCCCATCTGATTGCCAGAAAGGAAATTCACCGCCAATTGTTGTTAGCAGGCGGGAAGGGAACTGTGCATTATCCGGGCTTGCCAGTGATATGTTGCTGGTTTTTCCGGTTTGTGGTACAGTCAGCACATAAATATTATTGTTGATCTGCGCAAGGGCATTGGCGCCATCAGGAGAAATTGTAACGGCAGATGCAGAGGAAGGCATGTTGACTTCCTGTTCCATTTCAGCAGGAGGGAGGATGCATTTAAAACTTTCAGGATCCGGACGTCCGTATAGTGTATTGGCAAAGCCATAAGTGGTGATACCGGTTACATGTACGATCGTTTTTTCATCTGTGCCATCCCATTTCATGGAAATAAGATTACCACCCGGTCCTGAGAAATAGATCCTTTCGGGTTTATCCTTTACAAAATGAGGATTAAAGCGTCCCCTTGCTTTATCAATTACATTAATGCTGCCACCACTATTGTTGATCCAGCAAAGTTCATCTTCTGACGAAGAATAGCCCGGTCCGTACGCTTCTTTATAAGCTCTTGCTACGCTGCGAAGAAAAACGATCCTGTCTCCCGTAAGGTTATAACCAATGCTTTGGTATAAGCCATCTTCTTTGGTGACCTGTTGTATGTTGGTTCCTTTAGCACTAAAAACAGCTTTGTAAATATGTCCACCACCGGGTGTCCAGGTTACAAATGCAAGCTCATTACCATCAGGCGACCAGGCAGGTTGTGCCTCAGTAAATTCATTTTTGGTTATTCTTTTTGGAGTGCCGTCAGGATAATCCATTACATACAAACGATTCAGTACTGTAAAAGCCAGTTTCTTTCCATCAGGAGAAGGAACGGCATCCCTGATCTGAGTAGCTTGCTGATAAGCTGTGTCTGAGACAGGATACTTAAATTCAAGTCTTGGTCCCAGTTCCAGTTCTACATCAGCTGTAAAAGGAATTTCTGTGATAGTACCGCCATCGATCGGAATACGGAAGAATTTACCACCATAAGAAGCGATGAGGGCTTTACTGTCTGGTGTAAATGCCATAGCCGGCAATACACCTAATGGTGCGATGGATTCCTGTTCATCCCGCTGTACAGGATAAGCCAGCCATTTTTCATCACCAGTATTCAGGTCACGGATCACAAGGCCGGTTTTATCTTCATAACGGCTACCGTATACCAGCCATTTCCCATCCTTAGAAAGCACAGGAGTGAATCCTGAGCCATAGCGGGATGTAATGGTATTCATCTTTGCATTTTCCCTGTCGTAAACTCCTATCTGGTATTGAGGTAATAATGCATTGTAGGTCCATGGGCCACTTCTTGCAGAAAAATATACATAACGGCCATCGGCACTCATAGCAGGATCAATGGTTTTAAGGGCAGCTGGTGCATCCACCAACTGGGTTCCGCCACCACCTTTGTAATGTATCATGTATAATTTAATGATCAGGCGTCCCTTTGTATAGACAATATATTCGCCATCCGGTGTCCAGCAGGCGCCGGGGAAATTCTGGTTGCTTTCTTTGGTAAGCTGTACCGTATCTTCTTTTTCTGAGTCTATATACCAAAGGTTATCTGATCCGCTGCGGTCGGAAACAAATAATATCTTTTTGCCATCCGGGCTGTAGCGGGGATGTACATCATAAGAAAGACCCCTGGTCAATGCCGTGGCTTTTCCACCGGTCACCGGCATTGTATATAGATCTCCCATCAGGTCAAAAACAATGTTTTTACCATCCGGGCTTATGTCAAGACTCATCCATGAACCTTCATTCGTATTAAAACTGATCTTACGGGTTGGCTTCAGTGGCAGGTCCTTATACTTAGTGTATTTTACTGTATCCTTTTCTGTGGTGTCAGAGAAGATAAAACCATTTGACCCCGGTGGTGCAAACCGGGCATCTGTTTTATTTACTGCAAAAAGGCTGATAATACCTGTTAAAATGGCAATAGCAAAAGATCTCATAAATAGTGGGTTTATGCTTGAAAAGTAAGAAGTTAAAACCAATTTTGGTCATCTGGTCTTTGAAATTATGATGATGGGTTGTAAATGATGTCTGATACTGATAAAGTACTGCTATTTATGCTTAGCCCTGTTAAGAACGACTTCATTGTATTTTTGGGCGAACCGGATACCCATTTCCCGTTGTGCTGAGCTATTAAAATGCAGATTATCTCCTTTATGGCCGAGGTCGCCTGTTGGGATTACAAAACGGTATTTGTCCAGCCTGGCTGTTTGATGAATGACCTGGTTGATAGAATCGCATTGAGCCTGAACCCCGGCGGGTTGCCGAAAGGAACCCAATTCACCCACTAATATGGGAAGCTTTTCATTGTTTGCCATTTGCCTGAATGCGGCAAACAATTTTGTTGTTTGTTTAGCATACGGGGGGATGCCGATACTATTTGCATCACTTTCACCCTGGTGCCATAAAACTCCTTTGATGATCCCCTTGTTTTTACCTTCTTCCAGTCTTTCTTTGAAATTCGACAAGAGGGTAACACCCCGATAGGTTTCATCATTATTCCATTGTTGTATAGAAGAGCCTCCAACTGCGCATGGGATCAATCCGATACTAATGTTTTCAGGAATGTATTTCAATAGTTCTTTCGCAAAAGAGAGACCACAATCAAGCCCGGTTAGATTTGGCTCATAAAAATGTAATGGCTCTTTGGCGTAATACCATATGTTGTTTTCACCCAATGATATTATACGATGGCTGCTTATTGTATCTGAAGGCTCTACGAAACCACGGCCAGCCATATTAGACTGCCCGGCCATGAGAAAGATCCATACATTCTCTCTTTCAGGCATTATCTTAACTTCTTCTCTCAATACAGGAAAGTTCTCTTTCTGGTTATCCTGGCAAAAGGAGTAAAATGTTTGCATTAAAAAGACAGTAGCAATTATGTATCGCATTCGTAAACTTTTATCCAAAAAACCGGATGCCCTCAAGCATATCAATGGCGCCGGACAGATCATTTTCTCCCTGCCACATGGCTTTTACTGCGCTTACACTCACCTCACCAACCAAAAAGATACTGCCACACACAATCACAAGATCTTTTTTTGTAGCTCTATGGCTCAAACTATAAAGAGCAGCACTTGCATTCGGAAAGGTTTTCCCGGTAAGTCCATAGGCAGCAGCTTTCGTTGCCAGTTCTTCCTCTGGTAATGCCCGGGGCACATTTGATCGGGTAAAATAATACCTGGCTTTTGCGGGAAGTAGTTTTAAAGCTTCATCAACATCTTTATCTTTTACCATGCCAAGTACAATGTGCAATTGTTGATGAGGCGTCATTTCTATTTGCTGTGTCAGTTGTTTGATACCGTCCACATTATGCGCCACATCAAGCACAATAAGGGGAGAGTTGTGAATGATCTCCCAACGGCCATGTAGACCTGTGAGTTTTTTTACCTGAGATAAGGCTTCTCCGATATGTTGTTCAGTAATATTCCATCCTAAATGCTGAAGCTGAGAACATGCTTCAAGTATAGTGAGCAGGTTTTTTGTTTGGTAAATACCGGGCAGATCAAGCTGCCAGGTGTTTTTATTGCGATAAAGATCTTCTGTTTCGATCTGTAATAGATTTTTATCCCACTTATACTGCAGTACTTTTCTTTGTTCTGATGCAAAACTGATCGGTGCCTTTTTCGTTGCTGCTGTATCTTCAAATACCTGCTGTACTTCAGGTTGTAATTCTCCAATGATCACCGGCACACCCTCTTTAATTATTCCTGCTTTTTCAACAGCAATTTTTTCCAGCGTATCACCCAGCATATTCATATGGTCCATACCAATGTTGGTGATGATGGAAAGCTCTGGTTTGATCACATTGGTACTATCCAGTCTTCCGCCAAGCCCGGTTTCAATAATAGCAACATCTACCTCTTCTTTTGCAAAATGATGAAATGCCATCGCTACTGTAACTTCAAAAAAACTGGGACTGATCTTTTCGATCTGCGATTTTATCATCTCTGTGAAGTCGATCACATCTGCTTCGCTGATCATTTTACCGTTGACCCGTATCCGTTCACGGAAATCTTTTAGGTGAGGTGAAGTGTAAAGTCCTGTTTTATAACCGGCTGTTTGCAGGATAGCGGCCAGCATATGGCTTACTGAGCCTTTCCCATTGGTGCCTGCAATATGAATGCTTTTGAACTTTTGATGTGGATTATCTAATGATTCGCATAGTTGAATCGTATTCCCGAGATCATGTTTAAATGCCGGCGGCCCGATGCGGCTGAACATCGGAAGCATTTTATAGAGATATTCAAGTGTCTCAGAGTAACTCATGGAGATGCAAAAATACGAAAGAGCGTCGCTACATGTAACGGCGCTCTTTTATCCAAATCCTTATATACTTAGTTTACCCTGAAGTTAAATTGTACAGTGAGCATTGATTCATGATCTGCTTTATCGAAACGGATATTCTGCAGATACTGGATAATAGCTTCTTTATAGGCATTACTGGTGGTAGAAGAACCTTTGGCAATACTTACAAATTTGCCAACTCCTTCTGGCGAAACGTTCACATTAGCATAGATGACTGCACGGCCCAGGTCTCCCTGGAAGCTATAGTGACGTACGATCTTTCTGTCGCCACGGGTAATTTTTGGTCCGTTGCCTACACCGCTGCCTGATCCATTGCCGCCTCCGTTACCAGAGCCACTGCCACCACCGGTTCCGCTGCCATTACCAACGCCATAACCAGTACCGCTTCCGCCACTTTTTTCATAATCATCGGCGCTGCCACCTCCTTTGCCGGTTCCGGTAGTTGTTTTTCCCAAAACGGCTTTTGGCCGGGGAGGTGCCGGTGTTTCCACTACAGGTTTAGGAGTTGTTTTAACTACAGATGTATTGGTGATCTTGGTTGCATTAGGTTTGGCAACATCAGGTTTTGTAAGAGCCGGACTTTCCGGATCATTATTATCGTCTATATCTTTTGATGCAGCATTTTCTCCCGGAGCAGGAGGAACCGCCGGGGCTATTCCGGCCTGGCCAATAGCCTGCACAGGATTGCCACCACCGCCGCCACCTTCTTCATAAGGGACAGGCTCTTCCGGCAGGTTCAATTCCACTTCTATACCTGAAAAGGCAAGCGGCTTCTCAAATTCGGGCAATTTCCATTTCCACAAAAGCATAAGTGCTACCATAAAGGCGGCAAATGCTGCTGTGATAATAGCTGCCTGCTGAGTAGATCGCTTCTCGTCTAATGTGATGGCCATACTGTAAGTCTTGTTCATACAAAGATAGTTTTGCGTTACGGCTATTGAAAATCAATGTTTTTCACACCTGTTTATAACGATGCAAATGCCGTGCAACTTGCACAAATGAGGGTATAAAAAATGTTAAAGAATTTGCAGAAGCCAAAAGAATGTTCTGAGTGGGAAATACTACGTATATATATTCCTGCTATTTTTGGATAAAATACTAACAATGAAGAGAATATTATGCCTGGGTATGCTTGCTTTTTCAGCATTTACATCAGAAGCGCAGGTTTTTGGAAAAGTTTATGAGGTTGATAATATCAAGGAAATCATTGCGGATGATAAAATGGTTGCAGTTATTCCATTTAGCTATAAGATCACTCTTAAAAAAATGCCAAAGGGTATGACCCAGGATGATATCAAGTTACAAGAAGAGAAGGGCTCTTTGTCTGCACAAAACAGTTTTTATACTTATGCGCTTAGAAAAGTAGACAAAAAAGAAGTTACGGTAGAAATACAAGACCTGGCCAGAACGAAAGTATTGCTTAGCAGAGAAAATATCGATGAGAAAAATATTAATAATTATCTACCGGAAGAGATCTGTAAGATACTGGGGGTTGATGCTTTGATCACCGGGGATATCATTGCCTCAAAACCTATGTCCGAAGGTGCTGCTGTAGCAACACAACTTTTAGTAGGCTATTCTAAAACCAACCAGGCTAAGGCAACTATCAAGGTATACGATAATTCTGGGAAACTGATTTGGTCGTATGGGAAAGAAGTTGCTGGCGGTCTTGGAAGTGATGATAATGATATGATACGTATTCTTATGCGTAAAACGGCAAATAGATTTCCTTACTTCAAGTAAGATCATCTATATATGCGTTTTTGAATTATGTGCTGGACTTTCCTTTTTTGTTAGCAATTAAAAGACCGATCATCACCAGTAAAAAACTGGCGATATGTATCCAGGTGATCTTCTCATTTAGAAAGATCACTGCTTCAATACTGCTGAAAACAGGGATAAGGTTGCCAAATAAAGATGTTCTTCCGGCGCCCAATTGCCCGATCGCTATATTCCATAATAAAAAGCAGATCACTGAAGCACCTAAGCCGAGATATAGAATAGCGGAGAGGTTAGCGATGGTGGGTGAAAAACCACCTTGAGCTTTGAATTCAAAAAAATAAAATGGAAGCAGAACGATGGTACCCATCAGGAAGACAGTGAACAGAAAATTTTTTGAGTTCATTTCTACAGGCTTCTTTTTAGCCATCACATTATATATGGCAAAAGCTAAGGCAGCTGCCAACATCCACCAGTCGCCTTTACTGAACGAAAAAGTGAGTAGTGTCTGCCAGCTCCCTTTACTTAACAACAAAAGAATTCCGATGATACAAATGGTCATTCCAATGATCCGTGAAAGAGGGATCTTTTCTTTTAAAAATATCCTGGCAAGAATAACGGACATGATGGGAGAGGAGGTGGTGCCTATAAGCGCCATGTTTATGGCTTCAGAAAAATGACCGGCGATGTAAACGAACGTATTGAATATACTGACACCGGTAATGGCAGCCAGCAAGAAATAAATAATTTTTTTCTTAATAAGACCTGTATGTTGATAAAAACTATTCCATACAAAAGGAAGCAAGATAATGGTGGCAGTTAACCACCTGTAAAAAGAAAGTGTCACCGGTGGAATAGAATGAATAACTCCTCTTGCAATAATAAAATTGCCCGACCAGATGATAGTGGCCAATATAGCCAGCAAAGCGCCGCTTAAAGGCGCCCTGGTTGATTTATTCATATTGAAAAGTACTAAGAAGTTCCTTTTTAAATACTTGATGTTATATTTGGGAATAAATACTTTTCACAAAGTAAATCATAAGAATTCTTAATATCGGAAGACAGATAATATGTTCTAAAATATATTCCGCCGAAGGCGGATAATAAATGATAAAAACATGAAAAAGAAGATCATTTTCAGCCTGGCATTATTTCTAGCGATTTTTTCTTTTACAGGTGCCAATGCGGCAGAGAGGCCGGTAAAAGACAGTGCCATTATATTTATTTACAGACCCGGCCAGTTTAGCGGGGCAGGGGCCAACTGGGCCATCTATGTAGATGATAAAAAAATATGTAAACTCAGTAATAATAAATATCTCTTTGTAGTAGTGCCCGCAGGAAAGCACACAATTTCCTCCCGTATCGGAGGCGTAGGAATGTTTAAGAAAAATACGGAGCTTGAAATTGAAGTAGAGGAAGGCGGTGATTATTACGTTGCCTGCAATATAAAATCGAGTATTACAAGGACCAGGCTTGAATTGATTGAGGTTGCAAAGAGCACAGGGAAAAAGGAAATAGATAAAATGTCGATAGACAATTGCCTGGATGATTAATTAGCGGGCAAAATCCTTTTCATAATTTCCGGTAATTCTTTCTATAGAAGGGTTGAAATAGCCGTATTTCAGATCGGGAAATTCTTCTTTTATTAGTTGCATCATCTGTTTTACACCTATACATTCGCCTGTATCCGTAACGCCGATTTTTCCCAGGTACCAGTCAGGATCAATATTAAAATTCCGCCATTGGATCATTTTTAATCCGGTTTCCCTGATCACTTTTCTTAATGCTTCATATTCGGCCACAGAGTCTGTCATGCCAGGAAAAACAAAATAATTGAAAGAGGTCCAGCCACCATAGCTATTTACTACTTTCAGGCTTTCAATGATGTCATCAAAATCATAATTATTGGGCCGGTAATAAGGCATATAAATTTCCCGCCTCACAGAATTTGTACTTACCCTTATCGAATCTAATCCTGCTTCGCAAAGTTCTTTAACTGCTTCTGGATCGGACCCGTTTGTATTGATGTTGATACTTCCTTTCGATGTATGTTTCCTGATCTCTTTGATGGCTTTGCTGATCGTTTCCCACATCAGCAAAGGTTCGCCTTCACATCCTTGCCCAAAACTGATGATCGGGAAGGGTGCTGATTCCAAATGCGGAACAGTGAACTCTACTATTTCTTCAACTGTAGGTTTAAAGGTTAACCTGTCTTGTGTTGAAACAATAGGTTCTTCATCAGGCTGCAGGGAGATACATCCTACACAGTTGGCATTACAGGCGGGTGATGCCGGGACCGGGCATTCCCATCGGCCCAATGCAAAATTTCTTGCAGCAGGGCATTGATAGGTCAACGCACAATTGTTCATCAGGTGATCAACCAAACGGTTATGCGGGTAATGTTTTAATAAGTAATCTGCACCCGATTGCACCTTTTTTGCATCATAGCCTGCGCAATCCTGCCGGATGTCATCTTCTATTCTGATAGCCGGGACATAAAATTTATTATTATGCCAACCGGCAGCTGTATAACAAAACAAAGGAAGAGTAGGGGCGTCTGCTGCAGTTTCATAAGCTGAAATATAAAACCCGGTATGTGCAGGGGGAATAAAAGCTGCAACGGCCCAGCCTTTTTCACACAACCTCATTTCACCGGTCTGCACATCTATACCAATACCTCTTCGGCCCGGAAGTTCGTATAAAGAACCGCCATCGGGTAACTCTATCCAGTCTTCTGCAGGCACTTCAAAAGCATCCCATCCACTACGGCCTGTTACATATAATGAAGTGTCTTCAAAGATGTTTCCCTTGCCATCAGAGTAAAGTATAAAAGGAGAATGTTGTAAACTCATTTGCTTAGTTGCTGCCTGCAAAACTCGTTAAATTCCTCTTCATTTACAGAGTTATTTGCATTACCTATGGAATGCTGGATCAATTTGTTTGATTTCAGATCGATTGTCAGCACTTCGTCTTTGAGAATAATATTATTCAATTCGTTCCATTGAATTTTTGTTACAGGGAAACTTGGATAGTTGATCTCCGCAGCAGCAATGTGTATCACAAAATTCCTTGCAGAAATATTGTAGAGAATTGCAAACAAAAGTGTTGCTCCGGCCAGCCAATAATAGCCATTAATGATCCAGGAAATGGTAAATATTAGAAAAAGGATATTCAGGAATTGCGTCGAATATTTTTTTTGGATGATCATGTAAATTAAAATGGCTAAAATGATTACTACCGGGATTATTCCCTTTAAAGATTCAGTTTTATTTTCTGCTGTTAATGTAAAAAACAGAAGAATAGCAAGGTTGATGACAAGAATAAAAATGCTAAAACGTCGATAAAAAAGAAGCTTATTGTTTTGCAGGAATATGTCGAAACTCTTCATTTAGTTATTGCTCGTCACTAATAGGTTACATAATTTAAATAAGACCCGGGCGCCTACATTGGAGTTCCAGTCGCTTTCACTTACTCCTGTTTCACAAAGATCAAACCCAATAATATGTTTGCCGCTTTGTAAAACTTTTCTAAGTATAAAGAAAACTTCAGCAAGTTCAAATCCACCGGGTACCGGTGTGCCGGTATGGGGGCATAGCTTTCTGTCAAGTCCATCAATATCAAAACTGATATACACTTTCTGCGGCAACTTGTCCAGGATGTCTTCTGCAATCGACTTCCATGTTTCTCCTTCAAAACGACGTTCTTTGATATCCTTATCGAAAAAACTGATCACCCTGTAATTACTATTACAGATATATTCCCACTCACTTTGACTATAATCTCTTATACCTGCCTGTACGAGTCTTTCAATTTGAGGTATCTCATTCAAAGCATTGTACATAATACTGGCATGCGAATATTTAAAGCCAGCATATCCTTCCCGCAGGTCACAGTGAGCATCTATCTGTAATATGCCAAAAGAATCATGTTTTTCTGCCAAAGCTTTCATATATCCAAGTGGTGTACTATGGTCACCACCCAGGATACCCACCAATTTTCCTTTATCCAATAGTTCCTTTGATTGTTCATATAGCCACTCATTCAGGTATACGCCACCTTCATTCACATCCTTCAGTATTTTACACATGAACTGGTTGTCATCTATTTTTTCTCCCCGGGATATATAGTCCATATATAACTCGGCCTCCCGGCGGAGATAATCGCTTTTCATCAGGATCTTAGTATCTACATCCTGCATATAAAACCCCTTTTTCCAAGCATCAGGCATTTCTGAATCAAAAACATCGACCTGGAGGCTGGCCTTCCTGATGGCTTCGGGTGCCCGGGCTGTTCCTGCCACATAGCTAACAGTTACTTCCCATGGAACGGGGATGATGATCAGTTGAGAGTTTTCTTCTGTAGTAGGTAGTCCAAAAACGTTGTTTTCCGGATTGCTGACACTATTGGGATCATGCTTTGAGAGATCACTCATTAGAGGTTTTTTGCGGATATGTCGAAAGTGTTTACAAATGTAAAGTTCATAAAACTTTCCGAATTACCCTTATAGAGCAGGAATAATGAGCAGTATTACTTTGCAAAAATTACTTTTTGCTGAGTGCTTTCAGGTGACTAAGATGTGAAACCACTGCAAGACGCATTTTAGGATATTCTATATACGGGATACCAAACTCTTTACAAGCCTTTTTTATGATCTTACTGATAGCAGGATAATGAACATGTGATATTTTAGGAAAAAGGTGATGTTCGATCTGGAAATTAAGCCCACCTACCCACCAGGAGATAAACTTGTTCCTTGTAGCAAAATTGGCAGTAGTTTTTAACTGGTGAATCGCCCATTCATCATCTACCCGGTTGCTGGGCACAGAGGGTTGCGGAAAATGAGTGTGTTCTACCGTATGGGCAAGTTGGAAAACGATACTTAATACAAAACCTGCAAACAGTGCAAAGGGAATAAAACCGATCAGCCAGCTTTTAAAACCTACCATATAGATAGGGAGGCCAATAAACAGGAAAGCATGTAACAATTTAAAACCCCAGAAAGAGAGATGATCAGACCAGGACATCGGCTTTAACGGAACGGGGCCGATCCTCTTAAGGAAGTACTTTTTATAATCGGTCACAAATATCCACCACAGATATAGTAAAGAATATGCGGCCCAGAAATACAGGTGTTGATATTTATGGATCTTATAGTGTTTTTGATCTTCACAAAGGCGTAAAAAGGGTCGGGCATCAATATCATCATCTACTCCTGCAATATTGGTATACGTATGGTGTATGATGTTATGTTTTGTTTTCCACATGAAGTTATTAGCGCCCAAAAAATTCAACGAAAGCCCGGCCAGTTTATTGATCCATTTTTTGGTGCTGAAACTACCATGCATCCCATCATGCATTACATTGAACCCAATAGCAGCAGTCAGCCCCCCAAGGATGAGACATTCAGTGATAGCAAGCCAGGTTGCAGGTGTAAAGAAAACTAAGTGAGTATAAGTGGCTGCAAAAGCTATAACCAATACCACAGCTTTGATATACAGCTTATAGTTGCCAGTATATTTAGTGCCTGCATTCTTAAAATACTCATTGATCCTTCTCTTTAATTCACCATGAAATGAAGGAGTTACCTGCGAAAACTTGGGGATAGTCATTAGCTAAGATGATGTTTTCTAAAATGGCCGTAAAGGTAACTCAATAATGGAACAATTTCAACAATAAATAATATCTGTAAACGGTTGATTTTCTTACTATAACGGGTTGAAAATGTGAATTGTGGAAAAGCTTTATGTTTCATTTTGGATAAGGGCATCCAAACTTCTGATCCCGATCTTCTTTTCGCTGATAAATCCTTCTGCATATTTTACCCCGATCCTTTTGCCGAACATCCGGGCCCGGGCCACGATACTTTCTAAAAAATCCGGAGTTGAAATATAGGTTTGGGGTCCCTCATCGCTTTTATCGGTAATATGAAACTGTGTTGTGTAGGCCTCTATGGATTTCATTCTTTGTTCAAATGATTCGCTGATGTCTATCAGCAGATCAGGTTCATGATACCAATCCTGTATATAATGTAATACATAAGCAGGCCTCCATTTTTGCTGGGGCTTTCCGTCGTCATCCTCTGTTTCAATTTTTGATAACCCGGAAAGAAAACAGGCGTCAGCGATCAGGTTACCGGCCCGGCCATGATCAGGATGCCTGTCTTTCAGCACATTCCCGATCACAATGGAAGGTTGATATTTTCTTATTGTTTTAATAAGTTTTAACTGGTTGTCCTCATCGTTTTTAAAAAAGCCATCCCTCATTTTCAGGTTTTCCCGAACATGTACTCCCATGATCATCGCAGCATTGGCAGATTCCTGGTATCGGGTCTCTACCGTTCCTCTTGTGCCCAGTTCACCTTGCGTAAGGTCAACAATGCCTACTTTTTTCCCGGCTTTTATTTCATTAATAAGTGTTCCGGAACATCCCAGTTCCACATCGTCAGGATGAACACCGATAGCTAGAATATCCAGTTTCATTTTACAAAGTTAATATGCAAAAGTAAGATGTATCCATTCAAAGCTCATTGACTGTTTAAATAAAATGACCGTTAATTTCCTACTTATCGAACTAAAGAATTACAAGGTTTTGTTAATAACTGTGCCATGAATTTTGCTTGTTCATTAAATGGATGAACTTTATTACAAACAACTTCTATGAGAAAGAAATTTACACCGGTTCTTATTGTGATCGTTTTTCTTGTTTTTGGTTGCAGTAAAGATTTTTTAAAAAAGTATGAAAAAAGAATAATCGGGGGCGAATGGAAGATCACTGATCTAAAAAGACGTGGCTTTGGAGGCAATACTGCCAGCCTGCCTTTCCAGGAAGGTGGCCGTTTTAATTTTCAGGGCGGAGGCATAGTTACCTTTACTGATAATAGCGGGAATGTTTATACCGGCAATTGGGATATAACAAAAAAGCGATTTGATGATGATACATGGAGAAGCCTGGAAGTATCCGTTGCCGACTTCAATAACCAACAGTTTTTATTTGAGAATTATGATGATATGCAATTTTCGGGCACGGATCATTTTAAAGCGACGATCTACTCAGGCGCCCATTCTTATATAACGCATTTCAGAAGATAGCCGAAAACTTATAGCAGGAGTTGAGATTCTATTTACGATAAGGATTATTATACCAGGTTCCGTCTATCTCTTTCACTATACTTTCTATTTCCCTGTCCATTTTATTTTCGGTAAGATCCCAGTCCTGTTTCAGGTTGCCGCCTACAAACCAGGCAACAGTTTGGTAAAACCTCGCATTAAACCCACCCTTGTATTCTTTGATGATCTCATAACAGTTGTTACCTGTTTGCCTGTTGATCAGTTTCATCAATATCTTTCCCTGGTAAACAGAAAGGTTGGATAAGGGATCAGCAAACTGGGTCCTTAATTCCTTCTCCCGGGACTTGATTACCTTCTTTCGTTCCTTTTTTGAATCTATTCCCTCAAGTTTTTTATTGATATCGTTGATAGTAGCCCCTGCAATACGGGCATAAGGATAGGTTACGTATACTGCATTTCTGAGCCGGGTCCATTCTTTGATATATTTAGCAAGTTTGTTTGGAGGAAGCTTGGATATCCAAACCATATCCATTTCCTTGTAATTAACGATCTCATTTTGGTAAAATACGGCCGGAACAACAATAGTATCATTGGGCCCCCATTTTTTGGCCTGTTCCTTCATGGCCTGCAAAGCATAATAAGTAGAGTCCCGGAATGTGGAGTCTGATGTAACCTGGGCATGTGCATCTTGCTTAACATTCAAAAAAATGAAAAGGAGCAATGATGTTATAATATGGTGCCTGAATCTCTTATGCATAACGATATGCCTCATTACCAGACTGTAAAGCTACACCAGAAGCTGTTTGTGAAAAGTGAAATTTTATGACCCGGAACGGTTCATCCGGTTTAATTGGATACGCCGTACCATACTCATCAGTATACCAATGGCAGTGATGATGACCCCGAACCATAGCAAATTGATGAACGGAAACTTATATGCCTTAATTGTGACATATTTCATAATGGCATTGGACTCTTTGAGTCCGAGTTCCATGCTCTTATCAGGCTTGATCTGCTGCATTTGAAAGATCAGGCTTTCCGAGGTTATTGTGTCGGGCAGTGAAAGGTTTTCTCCTTTGACCATAGCCAGCCGGGATGTTACCGAGTAAACCGAGCCGGTTTTGGCAAATATTTTTACAGGAGTCTCAAAAAGCTTCCCGGTATCACCAAAAATGTCGGGAGGAAGGCTATCCTTTTCCTGAGGTTCTCCCATTATAAGGAACCCACGGGAATAAAACAGGGTATCGCCGGGTTTCAGTGTATGTGTTTTAAAAGAAGCTGTGTCTTTTTCACTATCCGGATTGGAAATGGAAGTGATATAGGTAAAAACATCATGATCCCAGTAATGACGGGAATCAGGGTTCGACATTAATCCTTCATTTCCTTTATAATTTACAAATGAATTGGGGGTTAATGTAAACTCTTCTTTTCCGTCCTTGCTCTTGAAATGTATCTTATAATAAGAAAGCTGTTTTTTAGGATGCGCTGAATCGCCTATGTATGTCAGGGAATATTTACCCATGTCCATGGTTACTCCTTGTACCAGGGCAAGATTTTCTCCCGGTTTTTCTCCTTCTCCCAGCGGTACCGGTATGCCATTATTATTCTGAGAGACTATCTCTTTGTTGGATGAAGAAATGACAATACCCAATAGTACCATTCCAAAACCAACATGGGCAATGGAACCTCCGGCTGATTTTAAACTGCCCCGCAAACCAACCCAGATATAAGCAGCATTGGCAACAATAGCATAGATGCTACAGATGGCTGCCAGCCATAATGCACCATGAAATCCGGGGCCTTGCTTTATATATTTGATATCTCCATATATAAACAATGCAATCACTAACCCTGCTGCAATTAAGGCAGGTACCAGGAATTTCTTGATAAAGAATGATCTTGATGTTTCCTTGTACTTGAGATACTGGGTGATGGCCGTCAGTACAGCAATGATAACGGCAACATACACCTGAATACTGTTATAAGCATATTCAGGATCTTCCGGAGCGGCGATGTTGGTGCCAAATACTTTATTGATAACCGGAACGGATGTTTTACCAATTATCAGAATTGCAGATAAGAAGAAAACAAGTGAGCCAATAAACATCCAAAACTCCCGGGATGAAGCACTTTCTTCTTTTTTAATGGCCGGAATGATCCGATAGTTTTTAATAAATAAAACAAATGCGGGAATAAGGAAAAAACCCATAAAAGCTAAAAGGTGATAAGTAAGTCCGCTGCCTTCACCCGTAAATGCATGTACTGATGCATCACCTAATATGCCTGTTCTCGTTAAAAATGTAGAATAAAGAACAAACCCAAAACTGAGAATAAAGAAAACATAGGTTGACTTTAAAGAATAACCACTGTGCTTGTAAATAAGTAGAGTATGAATACCAGAAACAAGGATCATCCATGGAACAAGCGACGCATTTTCAACAGGGTCCCATGCCCAGTATCCGCCAAAACTCAGGGATTCATAAGCCCAGATAGCACCCATCATAATGCCTACACCAAATACAGCTGCTGAAAATAATGACCAGGGCAGGGCAGGCTTTATCCAGGAATCATCAATACTGCCATCTGCTTTTCTTTTCCATAAGCCCGCCAGGGCAAAAGCAAAAGGTACAATGGTAGAAGCAAAGCCCATGAACAAGACCGGGGGATGGATGACCATCCAGTAATTCTGCAATAGAGGGTTCAGGTCATTACCATCTTTTACTGAAGCCATATAATCTGCCCGTAATGGTTGTGTAATATCAAAATCAACATGCAGTGCAGGGGCATTATCCAGTACACCTGAATCTCTTAGCAGTATAAAAGGATTGCTGCCCATCTTCCATCCAAAAATGTAAATGCCGGCGATCATAGTTGCCAGGATAAACTGGGCAAAACTCAGGATGGACATAACGGGAGCTTCCCATTTTTTGCCTGTGCGGATCAGGATCAATCCCATAAGACAGTGCCAGATGCTCCACAATAGAAAACTACCTTCCTGGCCTTCCCAGAAGCAAGCCAATAGATATTTTAGTTCCAGTGAACGGCTACTGTGTTGCCAGGCATACTTGTATTCAAAAAGGTGGTTATAAAGTATATAAAATAGGATGCTGAAAATGGCAAAAACAGAAACAACTTCAACAAGGAATGCATAGCGGGCCAGTTTTTTCCAGGGATTGCTTTCCAATTCACTTTTTGCCTGCGCTGCCCTGAAATAAGCAAAGGAGGCCAGCAGGGAAGCCACAATGGAAAGAGTAATAAAAAAATGACCTAACTGTCCCGGTAACAAATGCTCTCCTATGTAATTCATTTTATGATTTTATGCCCGCTGTTTAAAAAGATCAATTCACTTTAATTGAATCGGGGTGAGTCTGGCCTTTTGCCTGTTCTTCTTTGTATTTGGAAGGGCATTTGGTTTGTACATCTTTACATTCAAAATGATCGGTTTCATATTTTCCTTTCAGTATCAATCTTTCACTTACCATCAGGTTTGGAATTTCTCCATTACGATAAACCACTTTTACAGACTGGCTGGGGTCTTCTACCGGAATGGCATGAAAACTGAGAAAATTTGCATCTTTTACCGGGTCGTATTCCACAGGCTTTGATTTATCAAGTCTTACTGCTACATGCATAAATTTTCCCGGCTTCTCTATGGCCATCTGCATACTGTCATAAGTACCGGCTGTATTCAAAAAGGAAATAAGTACAGCAATGGCAACAGCGATCAGTACCAATAATATTATTTGTGTTTTTTTCACTTTTCAGGACTATTTTAAATAAGAAAGTGCAAAGGTAATCCAAAAACATTTGCCTGTGTATTGCTCACAGAAGCAAATAGTTGCAAATCTTTTGTATTCCTCGTAATGGGATTCTTTGCCCTTATCTTTGTAGTCTCACATAAATACGAATTGCTATATGTTTTTCCAGTTAACAGAAGAGCAGTTAATGATACAGAAAGCTGCCAGGGATTTTGCTCAAAATGAATGCTTACCGGGTGTTATTGCAAGGGATGAGAAGCAACAATTTCCCAGGGAACAGCTAATGCAATTAGCTGATCTTGGCTTTTTAGGGATGATGGTCGATCCAAAGTATGGAGGAGCCGGAATGGATACTGTTAGCTATGTTTTAGCAATGGAAGAGATAAGCAAGGTAGATGCCAGTGTAAGCGTAGCAATGAGTGTAAATAACAGCCTTGTATGCTATGGATTGCAGGAATATGGCAGCGAAGAACAAAAACAAAAATACCTGGCCCCTTTGGCAGCTGCAAAAAAGGATGGTGAATTATATATCGGAGCATTTATGCTAAGTGAGCCGGAGGCAGGCAGTGATGCTACTTCTCAGCGTACAACTGCAGAAGACAAAGGAGATCATTATTTGCTGAACGGAACCAAAAATTGGATCACTAATGGCGGTACGGCTTCTGTTTATTTGGTAATGGCACAAACGGATGCTTCAAAAGGGTCTAAAGGGATCAATTGCCTGATCGTTGAAAAAGATTGGCCGGGTGTAGTAGTAGCTGCCAAAGAGAATAAACTGGGGATAAGAGGAAGCGATACACACACTGTGATGTTCAATGATGTAAAAGTGCCAAAAGAGAACCGTATCGGCCAGGATGGTTTCGGGTTCAAGTTTGCCATGAAGACGCTTGCAGGCGGCAGGATCGGTATTGCATCACAAGCTTTGGGTATTGCAAGCGGCGCTTATGAATTGGCTAAAGAATATTCTAAAACAAGAAAAGCTTTTGGAACTGAGATCATGAATCACCAGGCCATTGCATTTAAGCTGGCTGATATGGCAACTAGGATCGAGGCAGCAAGACTACTTTGCCTGAAAGCGGCATGGGAAAAAGATAATAAGATAGATTACACATTAAGCTCATCTATGGCAAAAGTGTATGCATCGGAAACTGCCATGTGGACAACCGTTGAAGCTGTGCAGATACATGGGGGATATGGTTTTGTAAAAGAGTATCATGTAGAGCGGTTAATGCGGGATGCCAAGATCACACAGATCTATGAGGGTACTAGTGAAGTGCAGCGAATTGTGATCAGCCGCTCCATATTGAAGTAACGGTTTCTGCTTATTTTCGGATATGCCCATCAATAAAACATTTTTTCATTCTGTAACAGAAGAACTGCAAAAGCAAAAAGCCACTCTTGTTGCTGTTTCCAAAACAAAACCTGATACAGATATTAAGGCCCTCTATGATCTTGGGCAACGAGATTTTGGCGAGAACTATGTGCAGGAGCTGGTAGAAAAATCAGCAAAACTTCCTGCAGATATCCACTGGCATTTTATAGGCCACCTTCAAAGCAATAAAGTAAAATACATCGCCCCGTTTGTGCATCTTATTCATGCTGTGGATAGTTTTAAACTATTAAAAGAGATCAATAAAGAAGCAGGGAAAAATAATCGTACTATTCCCTGTTTATTGCAAGTGCATATAGCACAGGAGGAAACAAAATTTGGCCTGGATGAAAAGGAGCTTGAGCACCTCTATCTAGAATACAAAAATGCCGGTTTCAACCATGTAAAGGTCACAGGGCTGATGGGTATGGCCAGCTTTACGGATAACATGGAAATTGTTCGCCAGGAGTTTAAGCAACTGAAAAGTATGTTTGACCGTCTGCAAAAAGATGCCCCGGATTTTGGCATACTTTCAATGGGAATGAGCAGCGATTATCTTGTGGCGTTAGAAGAGGGAAGTAATTTGGTGAGGATAGGCAGCTTGCTTTTTGGTGAAAGAAATTAGCGGCAGGCTTGTTAATACAAAAACAAAATTTCGTAATTTTTCCTTTTAATTATTCTTAATGCGCCTTGTAGTAATTCTTATAACCCTTCTTTATAGTGTTTCCGGCCATGGGCAGGAAATAAGAGATACTGTTTTAAGGCAATGCCCTGTTTTTATTACGGACACAGTAAGCTCCAATAATTTTTTCATAGAAGGACTACCGGTAACGCTTCGGGTGTATAGGGTAAGAGGTGAACTCACCGTTCAGTTTCAGCAGCGGGATCAATACTTCACCATCTTCTTTCATACTAAAAAACTTAAGAACAGGAACTATATTATTGACGATGGCTCTCACAAGAGAAAAGAAGTGGAAGTAGCATACTCTTTTAAATCAGGGGACCAAGTTTCATTCATCAGTCTTTCTACAGGCAGACTGGAAGTATTATTCGACCAGGAAAAAGATATGTGGAATATGAAGGTCAGTGGCTTGATCAGGAATATGGTGGAACGATCCGTTACTTATTACAAAGCCAGGGCTGATTTTTATATCAGGTAGATCGTCCTCGTTATCATCTGTTTATTACATTTCGTCAAATTCTTTTCACAATTCATGTAAAGTCTGAAGCCCCCGGAATTTGTACTTTTAATTTAGCTTATGCAATTCCGGCACATACTTCTTAAATACAAACTGCAGCACCTTTTTTTCTGGATGCTGGTTTGCGGCATTTGGTTTATGCTCAGGGTGGATGATTATCCTACCCCCGGAAAAGCTTTTCTCGTTACTGTGATCAAGGTTTTTGAACTGGCTTTGATGATCTATATCACTAACCTGGTGCTGATACCAAAATTGCTTTATCGAAAAAAGTATTTTTTGTTCACTTTGACATTTGTTGTCATGGTCCTCAGTGGCAGTATTATCAAAATGAGCATACTGGGCCACTATCTCAATAATCCTCTTTTATATAACTGGTCATCCACTTATTTAAAGGATCGGATCTATGATAATATTCTGCCGCATTTTTTCCTGGTTATTGCAGGTGTAGCTGTAAAACTGATGCTTGACTATGGGAAGCTACAGAAACGTATGGTTGAGATCGCCAAAGAAAAGGCGGAAGCAGAACTGAATTTTCTAAAGTCCCAGATCAACCCGCATTTTTTGTTTAACTCACTCAATTCTGTTTATTTCCTTATCAACAAGGATAATCATACTGCCCGTATGGCTTTGCATAAGTTTTCTGATATGCTTCGTTACCAGCTATATGAAATGAATGGCGCCAAACTCCCCGTCGAAAAAGAAATAGCTTATTTGAAAGATTATGTGGATATGCAAAAGCTCAGGAAGGATGAGAAATTTTCAGTTGATTTTGATTGTTCAGCTGGAGTAAAGGGGTTTTTCATTGAACCGTTATTGCTGATACCTTTCGTGGAGAATGCCTTCAAGTATGTTTCGCATCATGCTGATAAAAAGAACTATATCAGGTTGCATCTTGACAGAGCAAATGGTACATTCTTTTTTACAGCTGAGAATTCTAAAGAGTCTCAATTGCCACTTAATGAGCAGGGGGGTATCGGGTTAAAGAATGTCAGCAGAAGACTGGAACTTCTTTATCCTGGCAAACATCAGCTGGAGATCAAAGAAACGGAAGACAACTTTACTGTTCAACTTAAATTAGATCTGTCATGAAGATCAGTTGCATTATCATTGATGATGAGCCATTGGCCCGTAAAGGCCTTCGGGAATATATTGCTGATACGGAATTTTTACAATTGATAGGAGAGTTTGAGAACCCTCTTAGAGCAACAGGAATAATCGGCCAGGAGAAAATACAATTGATATTTCTTGATATTCAAATGCCCAAAATGACGGGGTTAGACTTTTTAAAAAGCCTTAAACATGCCCCGCCT
Source organism: Chitinophagales bacterium (assembly GCA_020636575.1). GTDB lineage: Bacteria > Bacteroidota > Bacteroidia > Chitinophagales > Chitinophagaceae > JJ008. Next base: position 243,686 of record JACJXP010000002.1, on the reverse strand, counting down.
GTTATTTTTACAACGGCTTACCCGCAATATGCCCTCGATGGATTTGAATTGAATGCCCTGGATTATTTGGTAAAACCTATTTCAGCAGACCGGTTTTTAAAAGCTGCTTTACGGGCCAAAGAATATTATGAGGTGAGAAGTAAAAATAGCTTACCGGAATCTGGTAATAAGCCAGATCATTTTTTTATTAAGGCAGATAATAAACTGGTCAAGATATTTTTTAATGAAATACTCTTTGCAGAAGCACTTCAGAATTATGTGGTGATACATACCGAAAAAACAAAATATATCACATATCTCACATTCCGTTCTCTTGAGGAATATCTCCCGGCTGATATTTTTCTGAGAACACATAAATCATATATTATTTCTATATCTAAAGTAGATAGTATAGAAGGAAATGATATACGGATTGGTCAACATTATATCCCGGTAAGCCGAAACCTCAAAGATGCAGTTATGGACACATTACTGCAGAATAAGATACTAAAGCGTTGACAAAACAGTAGCCGGAAAGTATATCCAAAAAATGTTTATAATTTTAGTATAGGCATTTACTAATGAAAAAGTCATTACTTATTTTTCTTGTGCTGATTATGTTTGCGAGGGCCGAAGGCCAGGAAAGTCTTAAAGATCTTTCTTTGAAACTGGTGGCTTCCTGCCATTCGGATAAAGAAAAAGTAGCCCGGATATTTCAGTGGGTTACAAGTAATATCTCTTATAGGGTATCATATAAAAATATAAGGAGTAGTGTAAATGCTGATTTTGATGCAAATGAAGACGAGGAAGATACCAGTGCTTTAAAACCTCTCAATGAAAGAGTAGCGGAAAGGGTTTTTAAAACAAGACTGGCCGTTTGCGATGGCTATTCCCGCTTACTGGCTACCATGTGTGAATATGCAGAAATTCCTGCTGCTGTTATTATTGGTTATGGCCGCCCGGGTTCCGGCAGGCCCAGAAGTTTCGGTGTTAATCATTATTGGAATGCTGTTTATTTTGAAGGGCAATGGCATTTACTGGATGCAACATGGGCAAGCGGTTATATTATTGAAAGTAGCAGGGAATTTGTAAGATCTTATAGTGCCCGTTATTTTCTAACGGATCCTGCTGTGTTTATTAATGATCATTATCCTGATGATCAGAGATGGACATTACTGGATGAGCCTGTTCTGTTCCCTGAATTAAAAAGATCACCATTTAAACAAAAGTCATTTCGTAAGTATAATATCAGCGAAATTTATCCGTCTAAAGGAGTATTAGAAACATATGTAGGGGATACACTTCGGTTTGAGTTGATAACTTCCAACCCGATCCGGGACAAAAATATTTTACCTGATCTGCTTGTCGATAGCAGCCTGTTCGATCACTCAAATTCCTGGGTCTTTCTGAAGCCGGATAAAGATCTTTCTTCATATCCCTTGTCTTCAAAATTCAGTTATTCTTACCCGGTACAATCAGAAAGTGTTGAATGGATTTATCTGCAATACAACGAGGATATCGTATTGCGTTACAGGGTAAAGACCAAAAGAAAGGACCTCTGATATCAGCTACCTCTTTGTGAACCTGTGTTTTGTTGTTTATTAATAAATCCGGATTTAGGCTTCTGCATAAACTTTGAACCTTGAGCATTACCGGATTTATTCTTTTCGTTTCCTTTTTTCTTTCCTTTCTTATTCTGTTGATTTAAAAGTGACATAGCTATTTCTTTAGGTTAAAGATAGAAATTACTTGTAATTATTAATAATACGGCAGGCGGTATTCATTCGTTCATCTACCTGGCTGATATTCAGATTGGTCAAATCCGCTTGTTTGCTTTCGCTGTATAGCCGGTCAATTTCGGTATTTGTTTTATCTAATTGTTTTTCGTCAAGATTGGGGATGGCTGATTTTAAGGAACCGATAAGTTCTTTTAACTGTTTGTAATTCTCGCTATATAATGTTTCAAATTCCTTTTGAAGCTTTTTAATGCCAGACGTAAGTATTTTAACAGACGTGGGTGCATCGGGAGGGAATAATGGGCCCTTTACGGTTTGTGATAAGGAATCTGGTAATTGCTGGAGTTTCTGGGGATCGTAATATTTCAATAATAAGCTTTCCATAGGCAATCCTTTTAATTGATCTTTCCCGGTTTTTCTGTCAAGACTTGTAATGCATTCGATCAAAAAATCTTTCAGATCACTTTTGATCTCCTCGGATTTATCCAATAGCCTGTTTACTTCTAATGTAAACTCCATATTGATCGAATTCAGTTTTTCATACTGGGTAAAATATTGTTGATTTTTTTCAATAAAAATATTTAAGTCTTGCTGGGTGATCTTTTTTTCAATGATCACTAAGTTCCCAACCAATGATAGCACAGTACTGAATATCCCCAATGCTGGTAAGTATTTCTTTACTGATTTGATGCCGTTTTCTTCAGGATTATTCAGAAAGTTTTCGATCACTTCCTTGAACTTGCTTTTATCTGTTTTTCTTACTTTATCAAGAAGTGGTTTCAGTGCTTCTAATATTTCGGTTTTCAGACTGAATCCGAGTTCATTATTGGTCGGGTTATTAAGAGTAGTGATCTTATTCCTGTAATTGTCTTTTTTCAAAAGACCATTTAAAGAGTTGATGGAGTTATTAGCACTTTCAGTAAAATAAGCAATGGAAAGAATTGCTTTTTTATCATTCTCTAATGAATTATTGCTGATCTGCTGTGCATTGCTTACGAAAGAAATCGTGGTAAGCAAGAAGGGAATGGCTGTGTTATAAAATGTTTTTCTTCTCATGTCCGGCAGTTTCTTACCGGATGCAAAGGGCTTATTCATTACACAGGCTTGTAAATCATAAGAACGTCATATTTTAATAAATGTGGCAAAAAAAATGTTAAGGCGTGCAGCGAAATGAGATCTCTTTTTTTGTGGAGTATGAATTATATACTACCGTGTAGGTATAGCTGTCCCATATCGGGTGTTTCGCTTCCTCCGGCTTTTTCAAGTGTTACAGAAAATGCTTTTGCCCCGGCGGGTACATTTGATACTTCGATAAAGCGGCCCCGGATACTATCATCAATCAGTCCAACGCTAACAGGTTTTTCATCAACAATGGCCCAAAGCTGATAATCCCTGCTTTCAGAAGAATTGACCAGGTGATGGATCATAACGTAGGCCTTACCAGTCTTTTTATCCCAGAACATGGTACAGCGACAAATAGAATGAATACCGACCCCATACATAGCAACAGGTGTTATGGTCGGGTTAGTCATGATCGCAAAATCTTCTGGAGGTAAACCTTTAGTTTCAATTCCGAAAGCCAGTTCTTTCTTTAGCTTTTTATTCTGGTTGAATTGAATGAAATTGAATAAAGCGCTTCCAACCAATAAAAGCACAGCTGCAGCAATGGCCAGGTTATACCTGTTTGTTTTTGCAGACCTGCTTTCTTTCACTGCCTGCAAAGGATATACTCCTAAAGATTGAATGGAAGAGAGTACTTTTTCATCAACAGAAGCAGGAGGTAAAATGGAGTTCTGTTGCATGTTTTTTTCGAGTTCAGTTTCATACCGGACGATAGCCTCATCCAGTTCAGGATATTGCGAACGTAGCTTCTCAAGTTCCATTTCTTCATCCGGGCTGCACAGCCCCATTACATACGTTTCAATGATACCGGATGATATGTATTCCTGTATATCCATATTACACAAACTGTTTTCTTAACTCAATTAAGGCATTTCTCAATCTTGTTTTTACCGTTCCTAATGGTATTTTTAATGCCTTTGCAATTTCTTCCTGGGTAAACCCCTGATAATATGATAGTTCCAGTACATTTTTATAGTCTTCTTTTAATTGATGTACCTGTGTCCGCAAACCTATTCTATCAGGATTGGATTGCATTGAGCCTGTTTTCTCCAAAGTATTAACGTAATTTTCAAAATTGTCGTTTTTTAACTGGGATTTATAGACTTTGGAACGGGTTTTATTAATGGCTGAGTTACGACTGATACGCAATAGCCAGGTGAACAAACGTCCTTTTGCGGGATCATATTTGTTGATATTCTGCCAAACCGTAATAAATGTTTCCTGTAGCACATCACCTGCAGTTTCTTCGTCAGGTATTATCTGTGAAATGGCATTGTATAGTGCTCCCCGGTAATTCATATAGAGATAACGGTATGCCTTATTCTCTTTGTTTTTCAGGGCATCTACTAACTCTTCTTCTGAATATGTCAATTGACTTTCTTCCAAGTACTCATTTTTCTGATACAAATATTAAAAAATAAAATCAGAAATTTATTTTCTTTCTTCAAAACCATAGCTCAAGAGTTTTTGTAAATAAAAATCACAGGCCTGTAATTATGTGATGTCAGCGAATGAGTTAAGTATTTAACCGTTATTGCCATTTATTATGAAATCATTGAAATTACTTTTTTACGTATTTATTGTCGGAACAATAACACTTGTATCCTGTTCAAAAGGAAATACTCCTTCTGATACAGGAGGAGGTAATAATGGGGGAAGTGCCGGAGGGAATAATGGACTACCTGCCGGAACAAAGCTGGCCAGTGGGAGTTTTGCCAGTAGTGCTCATCCCACTTCGGGAACAGCAACGGTTGTTCTGGATTCAAACGGCAAGAGATATTTAGTAATTCAAAGTTTTCATTCAGATAATGGGCCTGATCTGAGAGTATGGCTGTCTCCAAACAACAATGGTTCTCCTTATGTTGAGGCAGGAGTTTTACAGGTATTAAATGGCAGTTTTTATTATGAGTTAAACTCATCGACTGATATTGCGCAATACAACCGTGTATTGATCTGGTGCGAAGATTTTTCTGTTCTTTTCGGGTATGCCATTTTGCAATAACACCTATTAAGATTTAACTAGTCAGTTTCTTTTTTATTCATGATATCATGAGATGACCATCCTATGTCCTGTTTAAACCTTTGTTGATCCCAACCCTTTGAACGGACAATCATTTTTTTAAAGTAAAATCGACGTTTATGAAAAAGTTTAACGCTATTCTTTTGATAGCAGTATCTGCTCTTGTATTTGCATCATGTCAAAAAGGGACGAAGGATTTTCCGGATGAAAATGTTCTGCGATCAGAAAGCACTGTTGAAGATCAGGCAGATGTACTGGCTGATAGGTCCGGTAACAATTCAGGTAATGTTTATACCATGACAAACAGTGCAGATGGTAATAAGATTAAAGTGTTTAAAAGAGGTCATGATGGCTCACTTACTTACCAGGCCACCTATTCATCAGGAGGAAATGGAACAGGCAGTGGCCTTGGCAACCAGGGAGGCTTAGTATTATCGGAAGATGAAAAAACACTTATAACGGTAAATGCAGGAAGCAACAATATCTCGACTTTTAAAGTGGCGGGAAACGGGCAACTGGTATTAAAATCAACAATTTCTTCTGGTGGAATGATGCCCGTCAGTGTTACCATTCATGATGATCTTGTATATGTATTGAATGCAGGAGGTACCGGGAATATCTCAGGGTTTAAACTTGGGCCAAACGATAAACTGTACAAGCTGCATAATTCCACCAGGCCACTTACTTCTTCATCTGCAGGTGCTGCACAAGTTTCTTTTGTCCGGAATGGTAATATTCTTGCGATAACAGAAAAAGCAACCGATAAGATCGTTACATACAGGGTAGGTGCTTCCGGCAGGCCATTTGGTATGAAGAGTATTACGTCAGCCAGTCCTACTCCATTCGGTTTTGCAGCAGATCATTTTGGGAATATTTATGTATCGGAAGCTGTAGGCGGTGCTGCCGGTGCAAGTACAGTTTCTTCTTATCATATCAGTTTCAATGGTGATATCACTTTGACTGAGGGTCCGGTAGGGGCCGGACAAAGTGCGGCTTGCTGGGTTGTGCTAACAGGAAACGATAAATATGCGTATGTCACCAATGCTGCCAGTAATAATATTTCATCCTTTTCAATTCAGCCTCATTCGGGTAACCTGGATGTTTTGGAAGCAGATGCAGCAGGTGCAGATGGAGGACCCATTGATGCAGCTTTGACAAAAAATTCAAAGTATCTATATGTTTTGAATTCAGGTGGACACAGCATCAGTGCTTATGAAGTATCAAATAACGGAGGGTTGACTTCTATTGGTACTGTTGGAAGCCTGCCCATGGGTACAAATGGGTTAGCAGCAAGGTAATGACGTTCACAAAAGTTTGAAAATAAGCGGCCTTTAAAGCCGCTTATTGTATTTTAGAAATATGATGAACCCAGCAACTTTGATCGGACAATTAAAATTAACCCCTCACCCCGAAGGAGGTTACTATCGGCAAACATATATCAGCAATGAACTGATAAAAAAAGAACATCTTCCTGGCCGGTTTAAAGGAGACAGGGCATTTTCTACTGCTATTTATTTTTTATTGGAAAAAGGTGACTTTTCTGCTTTTCATAAAATATGCAGCGATGAATGCTGGCATTTTTATGCTGGCGGGGCTTTGAATATATATGTGATCCATCCGGATGGCAAACTTGAAACAATACAATTAGGGAATGATTTAAATGGGGGAGAGGTGTTTCAGTATGTTGTTCCTGCCGGGGCCTGGTTTGCCAGTGAGCCTGCTTTAGAAACAGCTTTCTCATTAGTAGGCTGTACTGTGGCACCCGGTTTTGATTTTGAGGATTTTGAAATGGCGAAGGTGGAAGAGCTTCTCTCAGAATACCCGGAGCATACTGCATTAATAGAAAGATTGTGCAGGTAGACAAGTCCTGCAATCCGCTCAGTTACTTACCTTTGCAAGCTATGTCTGAAGAAATAAAAAAGGAAGAAAGAAGCCTGAATTTTATCGAAGAGATCATCGAAAGTGATCTGAAATCTGGAAAATATAAAAGTGTAGTTACCCGGTTTCCGCCTGAACCAAATGGTTATTTACATATTGGCCATGCCAGTGCTATTTGCTTGAATTTTGGCCTTACTCAAGACTATCCGGGGTATACCAATCTTAGATTTGATGATACCAATCCTGTTACAGAGGATGTGGAATATGTGGACAGTATAAGAGAAGATATTAAGTGGCTGGGATTTGAATGGAAGAATGAACATTATGCTTCAGACTATTTTGGAACGTTATATGAATATGCTGTCAAACTGATCCGGAAAGGATTAGCCTATGTGGATGACAGTTCGAGTGAAGAAATGGCATTCATGAAAGGAACACCTACGGAGCCCGGAAAAGAAAGTTCCTACAGAAGCAGGGGTATTGATGAGAACCTGGAGCTGTTTGAGAAAATGCGAAACGGGGAATTCCCGGATGGCAGCAGAACACTTCGGGCCAAAATTGATATGAAACATATCAATATGCTGATGCGGGATCCTGTTCTATATCGTATCAAGCATGCTCATCATCATCGCACCGGCGATGATTGGTGTATTTATCCGATGTACGATTTTGCACATGGACAGAGCGATTCAATAGAGAATGTTACTCATTCCATCTGTACTATGGAGTTTGTTCCGCATCGGGAATTGTATGACTGGCTGATTGAAAAACTGGAAATCTATCCCTCGCATCAATATGAGTTTGCAAGAAGGAATATTAATTATACAGTGACCAGTAAGCGAAAACTATTGCAACTGGTTAATGAAAAGCAGGTGGATGGATGGGATGATCCCCGTATGCCGACCATCAGTGGTTTAAGAAGGAGAGGGTATACTCCTGAAAGTATCCGTGATTTTTGTGATCGCATCGGTGTAGCCAAAAGAGAGAATCTTGTGGATGTGGGTTTACTTGAGTTTTGTGTGAGGGAACACCTGAATAAAGTGGCTTTACGTAGGATGGTGGTATTTGACCCAATAAAGGTTGTTATTACCAATTATCCTGTTGGAAAAGATGAGGTGCTTCATACTGAAAATAACCCGGAGGATAAATCTACAGGTGAAAGAGAGCTCCTTTTTAGTAATGAATTGTTTATTGAGAAGGACGATTTTATGGAAGAACCGCCTAAAAAGTACTTCCGCCTTTCGCCGGGAAAAATGGTTAGGTTAAAAGGAGCCTATATCATTCAATGCGATGAGGCTGTAAAAGATGAAACAGGAAAAATAATTCAACTGAACTGTACATACATTCCTGAAAGTAAAAGTGGAAGTGATACCAGTGGTATCCATGTTAAAGGAACGTTGCATTGGGTAAATGCTAAAACAGCTATACCGGTAGAAGTGAGAGAGTATGACCGGCTGTTTAAAGTTGAAGATCCTACGGATGAGGAAGGCGATTTTAAAGATTACCTGAATCCTGCATCTTTAAATATAGTTAATACAGCAATGGCCGAACCGGAATTGGCAAATGCAAAGTTTGCAGAACGGTATCAATTTCTCCGGAAAGGTTATTTCTGTCTTGATAAGCACACTTCTGAAACAAGGATGATCTTTAACCGGACCGTGACATTAAAAGACGCCTGGGCTAAAGAACAAAAAAGGTGATGACTATTCTTTTGTGAACACATAAGGGTCATACTCTACAAAATCATTTGCCTTGATAGTAACTGAGCTGACCTTTTTTTCTTTGCCGTTTATTTTAAAACTAATGGCATATACTCCATATTCAATATTGTCATATTGCAATAACCACTGATCATTATCCATGTAATCAAGCCGGGCTGTCAGGTCATCATGGCCATTAAACTTTATTACAAGCGACTTGCCTTTTTGAGAAATATTGATCGATCCATATAACTCATTATTATATGTCCCTGTGTAAGCTTTGATGGGCAGGGCAGGAGTTTTTTCCTTGATTCTTGCTTTCCATGCCGCAATTTCCTCTAACTGTTGTTTCATGTCAGCTACAGAATTTGGAAGAAATTGCTTGCTCCTGTTAACGTAGCTTACGCCAAGGTAGGCGTCTAATAGTTGATAACGTAAAGCTTCAAAAAATCCCTGGTTATCATTGTTGGTAAGAATAGCAATGCCCAGATTCTCTTCCGGAACAAAACAAACATTACTTACCATTCCTGCTGCACCACCTGTATGCCAGTATATTTGTCTGCCGTTATAATCTGCAGATGATAAACCTAATCCATACCCACGGAAATGCATGGGTAAGACAGACGATTTTCGGCTTGTGATAATGATGTTCACATCCCTGGTTTTTTGTAAAACACTAAATGGCATTATCTGCTTTCCGTTATATTGACCACTATCAAGCTGGAACATCAGCCAATGTGAGAGATCATTAACACTGCTGATTATACTTGCTGCAGGCCCCAGGTTGTCCCACTCATCATAAGGCACCTGGCGAAGTTCGCCGGTAAAACTTGTTGTATAGGGAGTCGCTACGTTATTCTTATCAGCCATACCATGCGATATGGAAGTGCTGCGGTTCATTTGCAAAGGGGTCAGAATGCTATCCTGTACATACTGTTCCCATGATGTATTCATGACTTTTGGTATCACTTCACCGGCGGTCATAAAACAACTGTTGCAATAACCATAATCCTGGCGAAAAAGTCCAACAGGCTTTAACAATCTCATTTTTTGCATGATCTCTTTACGGGAATACTTACTGTTCCAGAAAGTAAAGTCCCCCTGGAATGTTTTGGTGCCTATACGATGGCAAAGAAGATCTTTAATGGTGACCAGCTCGGTTGTTGTAGGATCATATAATTTATAATCCGGGAAATAACTGGTTATCTTATCATTTAAAGAAAGTTTTTTGTGATATTCCAATTGTGCCAATGACAGCCCTGTAAACAACTTTGTATTACTGGCGATCATAAACAAGGTATTCTCATTTACTTTTTCTTTTGTAGAAATATTCGTTACCCCATATCCTTTTAATACTACCGGTTTACCATCTTTAACAATAACGATAGAAAGTCCTGGCAGATCCCAGTCCTTTAATCCTTGTTCAATATAACTGTCAAGGCTATCTGTAATAAATGAAGGTGTTTGTCCCAGGCAAAGGATCGGTTGCAGGACAATCAATAATTTGATAATTTGTTTTGAGATAGACATAATATAAAAAGTTAGGTGATTATTTATATTCCCCGTACACTTCTCTTAGTGTGTCTGCAATTTCACCAAGCGTACATTTGTTTTCTACCGCCTCAAGAACAACCGGCATTATATTTTCGTTACTGGCAGCTTTATCGTTCAAAAGTTGTAATATTTGATCACATCGGGCATGATCCCTGGAAGATCTTAGTTTTTCGAGTTTAGCGGTTTGAAGACTGCGGATATTATCATCAATCTTCATCACAGGGATATCATGATCTTCCTGCACCTGGAATTTATTGACGCCTACCACTATACTTTCGTTTTTTTCCATGCTACGCTGAAAATCGTAAGCGCTTCGGGCAATCTCATTTTGAATAAAGCCTTCTTCAATTGCCGATACACTACCGCCCATTGCATCAATTTTTTCTATAAGCTTAAACGCTTCTTCCTCGATCTGATTTGTTAACGATTCTACATAATATGAACCTGCCAGCGGGTCAGCGGTATCCGGAACACCGCTTTCATAGGCAACGATCTGCTGTGTCCTTAATGCGATCCTGGCTGCTTCTTCAGTCGGCAGGCTTAAAGCTTCATCATATCCGTTGGTATGCAGGGATTGTGTTCCTCCCAATACAGCTGCCAGTGTTTGGATAGTAACCCGGGAAATATTATTGAGAGGTTGCTGCGCTGTTAATGTACTTCCGCCTGTTTGTGAATGAAAGCGGAGCATCATGGCTTTTGGTTCTGTGGCGCCGAGCTCTTTCATGATCTTAGCCCACATTCTCCTGGCTGCCCTGAATTTTGCAGCTTCTTCAAAAAGATTGTTATGTGAGTTAAAGAAAAAAGAAAGTCGTTTGCCAAAAATATTTATATCCAATCCTTTTTCCATCGCAGCTTTTACATAAGCTTTTCCATTACTTAATGTAAAGGCTACTTCCTGAACAGCGGTACTTCCTGCTTCACGGATGTGGTAACCTGAAATGGAAATAGTGTTCCATTTCGGCACCTCCTGGCTGCACCATTCGAAAATATCAGTGATGATACGCATAGAGGGTTTCGGCGGATAAATATATGTACCTCTGGCAGCGTATTCTTTTAAGATATCATTCTGTATAGTTCCGGATATTTTTTTAAGGTCAGCGCCTTGTTGTTTGGCCAATGCTACGTAGAATGCCAATAAAATATAACCGGTGGCATTAATGGTCATGGATGTGCTTACTTCTTCAAGTTTGATATTATTGAAGAGTACTTGCATATCCTCAATACTATCAATAGCTACTCCTACTTTCCCTACTTCTCCGTCAGCTAACGGATGATCACTATCATACCCGATCTGTGTAGGCAGGTCAAAGGCGACACTCAGGCCATTTACTCCTTGTGATAATAAATACTGATAACGTTTATTACTTTCTTCTGCCGTGGAGAACCCGGCATATTGGCGCATGGTCCACAATCTTCCCCGGTACATATCCGGCTGTACACCACGGGTATATGGAAACTGGCCCGGAAGTTCGCTTATATCTTTCGGAAGGTCTTTTTCTGTATAGACTTTTTTTACTTCGATCCCTGAACTGGTGAGTTTTGGATTTTCACTCATCTCATTAATTTTTTTGCTTCGAAGTTCAATCCTTCCAGAACCAGGTCATGCAAAGCTCCGTTTGGCTGAGACATGATCACTTCCAGTATCTTCTTGTTCAGATCAGTGCCTGATGCATCCGGCGGCAGGGAAGAGGCTACCTGGTTAACGACCATAATATTCTGCTCTTTCAGGTTTCGAACAGCATCCCAGCTTACCTGGCTAACATAAAGTTGCTGGGTACTGTTATAATCAAATTCCTGGCGGATATTTTCTACCAAAGCTATTTTCATCTCAATGGCAGAAACTCCTGTTTGATTTAAACGGTTAATAAGATTTGGCAACGCAATTCTTTCAGTAAGTAATACAAGACGTTCATAGGCCTGTAACCTCAACCGGGTACCCTCATAGTTTTCTGCAGGTTGATTTAGCGCCGCATTACGGGAAACTTTAATCAGGGCAATTAAAGCCAATGCAAAAGCAAGGCCTGATACGATAATACTGACAGTAGTTGGATTCATAATTTTTTAACTATATGCAAAAATAGGAAAGCTGAATTTTGTAATCAATTGTTTAAGAAGACTGTCTGGTTGTTAAATTTCCGGCTTTAGTAAGTGTGTCGCTTTTTGTGCTGGCAAACAATATTTAAATTTGCATTATGGAAATGACAACAAGCATACCGGTTAAACTAACAGAAGGAGCTATCCGGGAAATAAAAAAACTGATGCAGGCAGATGGATTTGATACGACACAGGTATTAAGGGTCGGCGTAAAGGGTGGCGGATGTTCAGGCATGACCTATGTGCTTGGCTTTGATCAAAAAGAAGAAAATGATCAAACTTTTATGATCGAGGATATCCCTTGTGTGATGAATAAGGCCCATGAAATATATTTATACGGCATGGAGGTAGATTGGGAGGATGGCTTGAATAACCGGGGCTTCACATTCAGAAATCCCAATGCAAGCAGTACTTGTGGTTGCGGTACCAGTTTTGCAGTTTAATGCTGGTGGGTTTGGTTTATCAGTTTTGTTTCTCCAACCACCCAAACCAGGTCACCCTCATGAAATACAAGATTTGATTCCGGGTTTAAAATTCGTTCACCGTTTCGCTCTACACCAACAACCAGCATCTTTTTTTCTGTACGAATATTTGACTCCCTGATAGTTTTACCAATCATTGAATCTGATTTTCCTATGGTGAAACTGTCAAGTTTAACATCAGCATCTTCTGTTTCAGTTTTTATTTTCTTGTCTGCCCTTAGTAATGCATGAATCTTCTTTTCCTGCATATCTGTACATATTATATACAAGGTATCCCCGGGGAATATCTTTTCCTGTTTTTGAGGCATAAGAATAATTCTTTCTCCCCGCTTGATTTTAGCAACGTTAATACCTATAGTTTCCCGCCAGCGGAGTTCTTCTAAGGTTTTGCCCAGGATGTTTCCAAGTTCGGGTGCTACTTCAAAGGTTGTCATATGTGCATCCCACGGGGCCAGTGAATTGTTTCTACGGCTTTTTTCTTTTTCCTCAATTTTTATTTTTTCTGCAATTTCTCTTTCATTATAATTCTGAATAAACCTGTTTTCAAGCCGGTCATATAATAACTGAATCTTTTTCCTGAAAATAAAAAACAGAGTAAACATGATTACTGCACCAATAAGGGCTACACTAATGGAGAAAAAAGTATTGATCAAGAGGATAATAAAAAGTAATGACAGTATAATTTTTACTCCCCTCATTACCCAAATCGGGCCCTTATACCTTAGTTGTGCATATATTCTAGCAAAGGCTTCGTTCTGTTCATTACGAACAGTTAAACCCCATATAAAGGGAGCCATTAAAATAAATGTAATTAATACAGCCGGTATTGAACCGAAGTGTAAACTTGTGTTTTTTTGTATCCATGGAAATAAAAAAAGTGACGAAGCAGAAATAATAGCTACCAGAATTACCGAGAATATTATAATGTTAAGTAGAAAAGAACGAAGCACCTGGTGCCAGTCATTAACTGAAGTAAGATTTCTTGTTTCACTGCCAAAACGGTTAAGCGAATTCAATATTTTTTTGGGTAATACCTTTTCTATCCACTTATAAAAGGGTACACTCAATTGTATAAAGTACGGGGTTGTAAATGTTGTAATGGCAGATACAGCAATGATGACCGGGTATAAAAAAGGACTGACTGCATTCAGGGTTTCACCTAAGGCAATAATGATAAAAGAGAATTCACCAATTTGAGTAAGACTCATACCTGACTGCAAGGAAACTTTTAAGGAATTACCTGAAATGAGTGTGCCAATACCTATTGTTATTATTTTGCCTATTATAAGTGTAGACGAGATCAAAAGAATTGGCCCAATATATTCCGCAAGGATATCCAGCTTAACAAGCATGCCTACTGAAACAAAGAAAATAGCACCAAACAGATCTTTGACCGGGCTGACCAGGTGTTCTATTTTCTCGGCTTTTGTCGTCTCTGCTAATAATGATCCCATTACAAACGCACCTAGTGCAGGAGAAAAACCGGCCTGGGACGAAAGAACTACCATGCCAAAGCACATTGCCAGTGAAATAACAAGGAGCAACTCATCACTAAGTAGTTTTTTTGCCCGGGCTAATAGAGTAGGGATGAAGAATATGCCGGTAATAAACCAAAGCACCAGGAAAAACAATAGCTTCAAAACCGCAAGACCTGTTTCAGGACTAAACACTTGCCTGTTTACGACAAAGGTGGACATCAGCGCCAGTATTACAACTGCAATAAGGTCTTGTACAATTAAGATCCCAAATACGAGTTGTGCAAACTTTTTTGCTTTGAGTTGCAGTTCGTCAAATGCCTTGATAATAATAGTTGTAGATGAAATTGCCAGGGATACACCCAAAAAAACAGAATCCATCACATCCCAGCCCAATAATTGCCCAACGCCAAAACCGAGGGCACTCATGCAAACAGCATCCACAGATGCTGCAACAGAAGCAGAGCCGCCAACACTAAGTAATTTTTTAAAACTAAATTCAAGCCCAAGGCTAAAGAGAAGAAATATTACCCCGATCTCCCCCCATACATTTACCTCCTTAAGTTCATATACCGATGGTAGAAGGGCAGTTTCCGGGCTTACAAGAATGCCGGCAATAATATATCCTAATACTAAGGGTTGCTTTAGCTTTCTGAAAACAAGTGTTACAATAGCAGCCACTCCCAGTATTAATGCCAGATCGGTTATCAGATGTGGTAAATGATTCATTCTTTACGTCTGTTAGACTCTTGTACAAAATCGCTTTTTATTTGTGAACGATACCTTGTAAATATAAAAAAGATAGGCCTAAAGGCATCCGGAAAAATGAAACGATTGACTATTCACAAGCCAGGGTTATTAAAAAAAGCTGTCCTAAAGTGGACAGCCTTTTTTGCTGAATGTGTTATAAGTAAACAGCTATTATGACTGTTTCTGTTGCTTTTTCTTTTTGCTACCCAAATCAACTAACACCGGTGCCGCAACGAAAATTGAAGAATATGTACCGGTAATCACACCAATAAGCATTGCAAAGGCAAATCCTTTGGTTACCTCACCACCTACAAGGAACAATATAAGTATGGTCAGGAACACGGTCAATGATGTCATCACAGTTCTGCTCAGTGTTTCATTGATCGCTCTGTTGATAACCTCTGACTTTGGTGCGTTTGGCATCAAACGGGTATCCTCCCTGATCCTGTCAAATACAATGATGGTATCATTCATGGAGAAACCGATCACAGTCAGTATCGCCGCAATGAAATGCTGATCGATCTCTAATGGGAAAGGAACAATATTCTTTGCAAATGAGAATACGATCAAGGTCACCAATACGTCGTGTAGGAGGGCAATGATAGTTCCAAGAGAATATCTCCAGTCGCGGAAACGGATGAAAATATACAGGAAGATGATAAAGATGGCGAAAATGGTAGCCTTTAAAGCTCCGGCCTTCAGATCATCCGAAATAGTAGGCAGAACCTTTTTAGACCCTAATACTCCCATACTTCCGGTTCCGTTAGCAAATCTCTCATAAGTCATTTCTGCAGGAAGCAGGGGTTTTAATCCTGTGTATAAAGTTGTTTGAACAAGTGAATCGGTAGCAGGACTTGTTTCATTGATCAGGTAAGCGGTGGTAATGTCCAAAGTAGAGTTGTCGCCGATCGTTTTTATGATCGGGTTATCACCTTCAAAAGTATTCTGAAGTGTAGTCCTCACTTCTTCCACATTCACTGCCTTGTCGAATTTTACTTTATAACTACGACCACCGGAGAATTCAACACCCTGGTCAAAACCATTAAAATAAGCGGCAATACCTAAAGCAAGTACAACTGCTGAAATGACATAAGTGATCTTTCTGTATTCAATAAACTTATACTTGGCATGTCTGAATATCTTTTTGGAGATACCGGTAAAATATTCAAGGTGCTTGTTCTTATTGGTGAACCATTCAGTTACCCAACGGCTTACCAGGATACCACAGAACAGAGAAAGGAAAAGGCCAATGATCTGCGTAGTGGCAAATCCTTTTACAGGACCCAAACCAAAGTAGAAAAGTATAAAGGCAGTTAACAATGTAGTTACATGGGCATCCAATACAGGTGGTAATGAACGTTTATAACCATCGTTAATAGCAGGGATATACCCTTTACCTCTTGAAAGTTCTTCCTTGATCCTTTCAAATATGATAACGTTTGTATCAACTGCCATACCAATGGTCAATACCAAACCGGCAATACCGGGAGCAGTCAATGTGGCTCCAAGTCCGGCAAGGATACCTACAGTAAAGAGCAGGTTCAGGATCAATGCAATATTGGCGATCCAGCCACTGGAGTTATAGTATACCAGCATTAAAAGGAAGATCACCACAAATGATATAATAAAAGCCAATGAACCGCTGCGTATCGCTTTTTTACCCAGTGTAGGACCCACCTGCTGCTCTGCAACGATCTTAGCTGGTGCAGGTAACTTTCCTATTTTTAATACACTTGCAAGGTCTGCAGCTTCTTGCTGAGTATACCCCCCTGAAATGGAAGAAATACCACCATCAATTGGGTTAATTACATTTGGTGCAGTTTGAACAAGATTATCCAATACGATAGCTATTGGTTTGTTATCGTTAGGAGTGCTTGGGTCACCTGCAGCAGCGGTGGTCATATTTTTCCAGATGGCAGCCCCGGCCGGCTTCATGGTCATTTGGACCTCTACTTTACCATACTGATCAAAATCCTGTTTGGCATCTGAAATGGCATCACCATCTAATTTTGGAGTGCTGCGTCCGTAAGTTCTTAAAGGATATAATTGTACTTCGTTAAGTAAAAGCCCCTTTTTATCTTTTTCAACAGTTCCAAAAGCCCATCTGAGATCAGTTGGGAAATAGGGGCGAAGTTCATTGAGTATCTGTCTTACTTTGGTAGTATCTCTCAAATTTACAGTCCCAAGTGAAGAAGGAATAGCTTTCTGGAAATTAATGTATTTGTCAATGGTATTACCGCTGGTTGCAGTCGGTTGAACCTGTTGCTTATCAGATGTATCGTTGTTATCTGCGATCAGGTCGCCGATACCACCGCTTTTCTTACTTGTATCGTTTGAAACTGTAGCATTAGTGCTGTCTGGTTTTACAGTTGTATCAGCTTTTGCCGTAGTATCCTTTACGCCACCATATTTAGCATTGTACACTTCAAAAGCTCTTGTAATGCCAGAAACATAGTTTTGGTCGAGATGGGTATATACATCCCAGAACTCAAGGTTTGCTGTATTCTGTAATAGTTTTCTCACCCTTTCCTTATCCTTAACACCCGGAAGTTCTACGTCGATCAATCCCCTGTCGCGGATCGGGTTAATGGAAGGTTGCGCTACACCAAACTGGTCGATCCTGCTCCTCAGCCTGTCAAAGGTGATATCAAAAGCAGATGCTGCCTGGCTGCGGATATAGCTTTCTATCTTACTATCGCTTGATTTAATATCAACTTCATCAGAGCTGGTATTGGCAAAAAGAGAAGCTAATGGTTTATTGGGTTCCAGCTTTCTGTATTCCTGGATAAACAATGTAATAAAATCAGCATCACTGTTTGCTTTTCTTTTTTCTGCATTTAGAAGCGATTGCAAAAAGTTAGGATCTGTTGAATTGTTTGCCAGCGAACGCAACAAACCTGTCATTTCTACTTCCAGTGTAACGTTCATACCACCTTGCAGATCCAGTCCCAGGTTCAACTCCTCTTCCTTTGCTTTCTGGTAGCTCATGGCACCATTGATGCCGTAGGTAAGAGTCACATCCTTGGTACTGTCAAGCAATACTCTAAGCTTATCCTGGTAAGCTTTTTCTAATGTGTCCTGGTAAACAGCCTGCAATTCTTTACTGCCAGGATATTTTTCAGTCGCTGATGGGAAATTTTGTTTTACATAGTTCCTTGCACGGGCCTCCATCTTTTTTTCATGATTTCTCACAAACCAGGTGAAGGATAATTGGTACAGAGAATAAATGATAAGCAGGATCGTAAAAAAGCGAACCAAACCTTTCAGTTGCATACGTTGATCAGTTTACAATTTTTATCGCCTTCCTTTTAAAACACTGAGATAGAAAGGCTTCAGACAAATTTTTGGGACGGCAAAGATAGGGTTTTAAACGGTAAGTCGAAATGTGATTTATAAAGAGGCATAGAGAATATTTCAAACAATTAAATATTGATAATCAACGTATTGCAATACAGACAAATATCTTTTCCGATAAATTCCTTTAGGTTTTTGTTGTTATGATCACATATTGAGAAACCGGTTGGTAAAAAACTCAACTTGTTTTATAGGATAGGTAGCAGGACCTGTAATAGAAAAGATTATTGAACGATCGTTTATTTGATAAAGCGATGAGTACTTATCAATGAATCTTAATAGTAACAATTAGTGAATAATTTACTTGTTATTGAAAAAACAACAGCCTGATTATCTCTTATCTTCGCCTGCCAGTTTTATAACTTATTTCAAACTAAAATTTACATGCAGCTTTCTTCTTTTTTACAGCGATTCAACGAACCGGAAACTTTGAAAATGGCCAAATTGGGCAGGGAACTACGGGCAAAAGGAATTGATGTTATAGATCTCAGCCTCGGAGAACCAGATTTTGATACACCGGAACACATCAAAGACGCTGCCATAAAAGCCATACAGGACAACTGGAGCCATTATCCGCCTGTTGCCGGTTTCCCTGATCTGCGCCAGGCTATTTGTGATAAACTGAAAAGAGATAATGATCTTGATTATAATCCCGAGAATATTGTTGTTTCTACCGGGGCAAAGCAAAGCCTTGCCAATGTTATTCTTTCTTTGGTGGATGAAGCAGATGAAGTAATTATTCCTACACCGTATTGGGTAACGTATAGTGAATTGGTGAAGATTGCCTGTGGCAGGGTAGTGGAGATAAAAACAACTGCAAAAGAAGGATTTAAAATTACCCCGGAACAACTGGAAGAAGCGATAACCCCCCATACGAATGTGTTTTTATTTTCTTCGCCCTGTAATCCAAGCGGCGCATTTTACAGCAAAGAAGAACTGAAGGGATTGGTGAATGTTTTCAGGAAGTATCCGAATATTTACATCATCTCTGACGAGATATATGAGTATATCAATTTTACCGGGCAGCATGAAAGCATTGCACAGTTTGATGATATTAAAGACCGGGTGATCATTGTGAATGGACTCAGTAAAGGTTTTGCGATGACAGGCTGGCGATTGGGATACATCGCTGCAAAGCCTGAGATAGCAAAAGCCTGTGAAAAGATACAGGGACAATTTACCAGCGGAGCAAACACCATTGCCCAAAAAGCGGCTGTAACTGCATTGACCACTGATCTGCGTCCTACTGCTGAAATGGTAAAAGAGTTTACTGCAAGAAGGAAAAAAGTACTGGAACTTGTAAGTGAGATCCCGGGAATGGAATGTTCAACACCCGACGGTGCTTTTTATATTTTCCCTGACATTAGTTCTTATTTTGGTAAATCTGATGGCACAATGGAGATCAATACATCCGGAGATTTTTGTATGTACCTGCTGAATAATGCACATGTATCTTCCGTAATGGGAGAAGCTTTTGGTGATCCGGATTGTGTTCGTTTTTCTTTTGCAAACAGTATGAAGAATATTGAGGAAGCGTTCAGAAGAATAAAAGAGGCTCTTGCTAAACTGAAGTAACGGCTTTTTCTTCAGCCATTTCCCTGAATTTTTTATCGAGTTCCAATACTTGTGGAAACACAAGGGTAGTATCGTTGTTAGTGATCACAAAATCACAAAGTTTCATTTTCATTTCTTCGTCGATCTGCCTGCTGATCCTTTTCATGATCTCTTCTGCGGATAATCCGTCTCTTTCCATAACGCTCTTTACCCGGGTATGTTGCGGGGCATATACACCAACGATGTAATTTAATTTTTCTGCAGCGCCGCTTTCAAAAAGTAATGCAGCTTCCTTAACTATATAGGGTGCATCTTGTTGGCTGATCCACTCTTCTGCATTTTTTATCGTGGCCGGGTGTGTGATAGCATTTAGTAGTTCCAGCTTTTCTTTATTATTGAATACAATAGAAGCCAGGTATTTTCTGTTCAGTCCATCTGCGGTGTATGATTCTTCACCGAAATGTTCGATGATCTCTTTTTTTAAAGCCGGGTCGGTGTTCATTAATTCTTTGGCAGCATCATCAGCATAATAAACAGGGATACCCAAAGTCTCAAAGATCTTTGCAACAGTTGTTTTGCCGCTGCCAATACCGCCTGTTAACCCTATGCGAAGCATAACCACAAATAACAAATAAAAAATCACAAATCCCAAACAGCATCAGGGGCTGTATGAAATTTGTGATCAATAAAATTTAAAGAGTATTATTTCTTTTCTGATGCAGGTTTGTTGAGAGCCGATGTCCAGTCCATGCTGATAGCAGACTTCTCGATCTTTAAATAACTGCCCGGACTTACTTCAATGTTCAGGGTGCCATCTTCATTTACTTTATTAATGGTGCCATGAATACCGGCAATGGTCACAACTTTTTCGCCTTTTCCCAGGTCTTCAATGAACTTTTTCTGGTTCTTGGCTCTTTTTGCCTGTGGGCGGATAAAGAACAACCAGAATACAAGGATCATAAGTCCTAAGAAAACAAGCTGAAACGTACCACCACCCGGGCTTGCTTTTCCTCCTTCGCCGCCACCGCCGGTGGGGGGCATACAACCGATAAATGTAAGAGAGAGCAATATTCCTGTGAGATACGATAGTATGGATTTCATTTTCATCATAAATGCGACTTTCAATGTTAATGTAAAGGGGGTGTAATTATTTTATTCAACTATTTCTCCGGTAAAGATCAGGTTATATGTTTTTTGTGGAGTTGTGTTAGCGGTCACGGTAACTGTCTTTGAGATAGTTCCCTGTCCGCTGCCATTGAATTTTGCTCTGATAACTCCTTCTTCTCCGGGAGCAAATGGTTTTTCGGGTTTTTCCGGGATTGTACAACCGCAACTGGCTGTTACATTTTCAATCACCAGCATTTTGTCCCCGGAATTCTTAAACCGGAACGTAATTTCAATTTCCTTTCCTTTGGTCAGGTTTCCTAATTTTTGAGTTACCGGGTCGATCCACTCAATGGTGGTCAGTTCTTCCGGCTCTGTATTAGTTACTGCATTTTCGTTTGTTGATGCAGCGTCAGTTCCGACTTTTTTATCATTTGTTTTACAGGCTAATATGCTAATGCCTAAAGCCAGTATTAAAAAGATCTTTTTCATGTTTTTGTTTTTATTCCGGTTTGCAAAGGTATAGAAAAGCAATGAGCCGTGTCAGGCTTTTTTATAGTCAACTTTCTGCATTTTACCCTGCTGCACAAGCTCTTTATGAATATTATCCAGGATGCCATTCACAAACTGACCACTTTGATGAGTGCTATAATCTTTTGCGAGATCAATGTATTCATTGATCGTTACTTTAGGGGGGATCGTTTCAAAAAACAAAAACTCTGCAACTCCCATTTTCATCATGATCATATCCAGGTGGGCTATCCTGTCCGGATCCCAGTTTCTTAGTTTGGGTATGATCAATTCCTGTAGAAAATCATTTTTTTCAAGTACCGTTCGCAAAAGATCTTTTGCAAAAACCTCTTTTTCCGGGCTTACCATTTGTTTGAAATCGTAAGACCCCGGTTTTTGTAAATAGCCTGCGAGGAGTTGCACCACCATTTCCCCATCATTATCCCAGTTTGCAAAAGTTTCTTCAATGTGTGCCAGGAATACATCATTGGGTAGCAGCACATCATTTAGTATAAACTCGATGATCTTTTTTTCACTGTTTTTATCCCGGCCTTCAGTTGTAATGTACTCTTTGTATTCGGGAGTGCCTGCTAATTGCAGGTATAGTTTACGTATCAGTTCTTTATCAGCTTTTAGCTCCGGTTTTTCTTTTTTAAACTGCTCCTGCAGAGCCGGGTCGTTCAGCATTTTCCATAACAATTCATTGCCGGCAATTTTGGTATTGATACTAAGGTCTTCAGCAGTGGGCAGATGCTTGGAGGCTTTGTAGTGAGAATAAGTTTCAGCGTATCGGGCTACTTCCGTCAAAAACCAGGTGAGGTAAACTAAAAGAGACCGGGATTCATTGAAATAATTTTGCAGAATTTTTGAAGACTCTTGTAATTGAATATCTTTTTCAAGGGCTGATACTGCATAAACTGTCTGCATCACTTTTACACGGATATTTCTTCTGCTGATCATGCGTAAGAACTTGTTTAAAGAGGCAAAAATACAGGATTATTAAGCAAAAAATAAGAAAGCTACCATCTGGCAGCTTTCTTAACTGTGATTTAATTTTCTTGTTTGATGATCCTTTTCCGGATCCTTTCGTTTCCATTCCGTATATCAATAATGTATACTCCGTTATTGAACCTGTTTATATCAACATCATAAACCCTTTCTGTCGCAACACCGGCTTCTGAGAGAACCAATCTTCCTTCCGCATTATAAATAGCGATATCAGCACCTAATACCGGTTTTGGGAAAAGAATACTAATCTTATTTGTTGCCGGAACAGGATAAATGACCAGGTTATTGCTGATGTCATTAAATGTCAGGGTTATGATCCGGCTGTATGAAAACTTAGTATCAATATCCGTTTGTTTCAGCCTGTAATAATTAATTCCTTTTGAGGGGAGTTGGTCAATAAAAGAATATGATTGCGGAGTGTTTGAATTTCCTTTACTATTAACAGATCCTATCTTGTAATAATTGACCCCATCCTTGCTGGTTTCGATGTCAAAATGATCGTTGTTGAATTCAGCAGAAGTTTGCCATTGTAAATAAGAGCTTTCTCCCCGTTGTTCTGCTGTAAAGGAAAGAATGGATATAGGAAGTACTGTTCCTCCAAATGTTAATGTAAAATTGGCTTTTGTATTCTCTATCCCGTCTGCTACCAATAAATATGTTGTATTGGATGATAATCCTGTAACAGCACTTAAAGCTCCATTGCTATTAAAAGTCCGGCAGGCAACCGGGGCAGGGAAGGATTGACCGGTCGGGCAGGAAGACACTGCATATAATGCAAGTTCAACACCAGCGGCTGCGGAATAAGGAGCTACTGGTGTACAGGAAGCCTGGGCTGATGGCGTTGTACTATACCCGGTTACTGTAAGTAATAAGGAACCACCACCACTGCCTGCAGTTTTAAAGGCATAATATGCAGTATTTGTAACGCCTGTTCCAGTTGCTGCACAGTTCAGAGCTGTATACTGGGGATCTTCAAATTTATTACTTGTGGCATGTACAAGATCAAAAACAATACTGGTATTGTTTGCCAATGCAGTTGTCGGGAATGTTACAGGACATTCGTCTTTACTTTCTGTAGTAGTTGAAAGAGCTATCATTTCTGAGGCAAACAGGCCGCAGGTTCCATAGGTATTTCCTTGCGGAGTTATGGCATAAAGAGCCCCCTGGTAAGCCGAGTAATCCAAACTTGATCTTTTTACACTATTCACTATGGCATAATTCATAAGCTTACCCGGATTCAGGTTAGGCACAAATGAACCCTGGTAGCTATCATTGATATGGCCCAGGTTCACCGAATGCCCAAGCTCATGCAAAAGCACTGTTTCCAGGTCAATATTGGAAAGAGAGGATGAGGCAGGAGGGCAGGGGCCACTTGTAAAACTGGCACTGCCAGATGATACACCGGCATTCCTGATAATTATATCAAAACCTGTTTTTTGAACCTGGTTTGTTGTAACCGGGGTACACATAGAATTAAAGGAATAGCAAACGGCCAATACACCACTGGCTAATGGGGCAACACCGGTATTCGTATTATCAAACATGATAACATTATTACCATCATTTGAAATAGCTTGTAATGTTGTGGTTCCTCCTTCGACAACATTGTAGCCAACAACTTCCTGTAAGGTTGATAAGGCTCTTTGAAAGGTCGCTTTTTCAACAGCCGCATTAAGATTCACACCGCCCCCGGCGGTACTTGTGCTATACAGAACAGTATAACCCCCACTACCATTTGCATTCATAAGATTCGATTCTTTTGTAACGGTTGATCCGGATGTAAAGGTTGCTGTAAGAATGCTATAGTTCACAGTTAACGGTGTAGCTGAGTTCCCGGTTACGCCAGTGTTATCCCTTACGATTATTGTTCCGGTACCAGCCCGGGAAGGAACTCTTACCTGGATCTGGGTGGTACTCCAGCTCACCATTAAAGGATCATTGTATGCTACTACATAATATGAGCCTCCCGAGCCATCATTAGCATCATCAAATAAAACAGCAGCCGAGCCTGATGCAGTTCCAAATCCTGTTCCGTCTATGGTTAAAAGATTTGTAGCAGGATCCAAAGTAGCTCCGGCATTTACCGTAGTTGGGGAAAAACTGCTTATACCAACTACCTCTATTCTGTTCGATTGCACCCGTAAGTTAGTTGGATCAAATTCTTTCAGTTCCCGGAATCGGTTACCTAATTTTTGTTCGAGGTTGTCATAGATCCCTGACTCAATATTGTTTATCCTTACAAACGGTGCATTGGCCGTTAAGTTTAGCGGATTGTACCTTAGGAAGCCCTGGCTGCTACTATAAACATCAAATAACACCTCATTGCTGCCGGGAGATCTTAGTCCCAGCGTATTTTGATAACAATAAAATACGCCGATATCTTCAGGCGAAAGTTCCAAAAGGTCAGACACTTCAATATTCTCTGACCCAACAGATCCTCCCTGTGTAAGTATTTCGATGTATTGCGGGATTGCGTCACCTTTAAAAACTTTGAATACCTCAACTTTACTTGAAGTAAAGATCATGCTGTGAGCAGGATTCCAAAAAGATACCTGGTCAACAACCTTTCCTTCTATTATGACAGTTGAATGTGATATTTTTTCGTCTTCAGATATCTCATAAAGGCTCTGCGCTTTAATGAGCGGCAGGAATAATAAATTGGCAGCAATGGTCAATAGTACGGGTAACAGATGTTTATTCATAATGTCGGGGTTTTTATAATCTGGTCAAGATAATTTTTTGCGTTTAGTCGACCGGGCATTCTTTTTTCAGGTATGTGAATAAGTGAAAGTGCAATTTTGTCACAAAGCCGGAAATATTTTCGTCTTTATCGCAAGGATTTTGCCAGTTTGAACCTAAAAACTGAAATTTTTGCTGATTCGAAATCTACGGCATAGTATTTCCTGTACCTTCGCCGTCCCCAACAGGGAAATAAACTTTTAAATCATTCAAAATCAATACAACTATGGCTAAAAAAGTCAATGTTACCCCACTTCACGACAGGGTAATTGTAAGAGCAGCAGCCGCAGAAGAAAAAACAGCAGGCGGCATCATTATCCCTGATACAGCAAAGGAAAAACCACAGCGTGGTATTGTGGTGGCAGCAGGCCCCGGTAAAAAAGACGAACCTGTTACTGTAAAGTCAGGCGACACTGTATTATATGGTAAATATGCAGGTACAGAGATCCAGATCGATGGTGAAGATTTTCTTATTATGAGAGAGTCAGATATCCTGGCAATTGTTTAATGAGTCCATTCTATTTTAAAACATTTCAAATCACATAATTATGGCAAAGCAACTCTTTTTCGATATCGAAGCGAGAAATAAAATGAAAAAAGGCGTTGATGTTCTGGCCAATGCGGTAAAAGTGACCCTTGGTCCTAAAGGACGTAACGTAGTATTAGAGAAAAAATTTGGTGCACCTTCTGTAACCAAAGATGGTGTTACCGTAGCAAAAGAAATTGAACTGGAAGACCCTATTGAAAATATGGGAGCCCAGATGGTAAAAGAAGTAGCATCCAAAACTGCTGATGTGGCAGGTGATGGTACTACTACGGCTACTGTGTTAGCTCAATCCATCATCAGCGAAGGATTAAAGATGGTAGCTGCGGGTTCTAACCCAATGGACCTGAAAAGAGGAATAGATAAAGCTGTAGCTAAAATAATCGAGAACCTGAAAACTCAGTCTCAGACTGTTGGTAACGACAACAGCAAGATCCAGCAGGTGGCTACTATTTCTGCAAACAATGATGCAGAGATCGGTAAGCTGATCGCTGAAGCAATGAAAAAAGTGGGTAAGGAAGGTGTGATCACTGTAGAAGAGGCAAGAGGTACGGAGACGGGTATCGACATTGTAGAAGGTATGCAGTTCGACAGAGGTTATATCTCTCCTTATTTTGTTACCAACAGCGAAAAGATGGAAGCAGAACTGGAGAATCCTTATATCCTGATCTATGACAAAAAGATCAGCAATATGAAGGACATCCTGCACATTCTTGAAAAAGTAGCACAAGGTGGCCGTCCGTTATTGATCATTGCAGAAGACCTGGAAGGTGAAGCACTGGCAACATTAGTGGTAAACAAATTGCGTGGAACACTGAAAGTGGCCGCTGTTAAAGCTCCCGGTTTTGGTGACCGCAGAAAAGAAATGCTGCAGGATATTGCTGTGCTGACAAAAGGTATTGTGATCAGCGAAGAGCAGGGTTACAAACTGGAGAATGCAGACCTTAGCTACCTTGGACAAGCTTCCTCAGTATCTATTGACAAAGACAACACAACTGTTGTAGGTGGTAAGGGTAAAAAAGATGATATCAATGCCCGTATCAACCAGATCAAAGCACAAATAGAAGTGACTACTTCTGACTATGATAAAGAAAAACTTCAGGAACGCCTTGCTAAATTAAGTGGTGGCGTGGCTGTACTGAATGTAGGTGCTGCTACTGAAGTAGAAATGAAAGAGAAAAAAGACCGTGTGGATGATGCATTACATGCTACAAGAGCTGCGGTAGAAGAAGGTATTGTACCCGGAGGTGGTATTGCCTTTATCCGTGCCGTTGAATCCCTTGAAAAATTGAAGGGTGCTAACGAAGATGAAACTACTGGTGTTGCTATCGTTAAGCGTTCACTGGAAGAGCCTCTTCGCCAGATCGTCGCTAATGCAGGTATCGAAGGTTCTATTGTTGTACAGAAAGTGAAAGAAGGAAAGGCTGATTTTGGATTCAATGCCCGTACTGAAGAGTATGAGAACCTGTTGAAAGCCGGTGTTATCGATCCTACCAAAGTAACCCGTATAGCATTGGAAAATGCAGCTTCAATTGCAGGTATGTTGCTGACCACTGAATGTGTGGTAGCTGACAAGCCTAAGAAAGAAGAAGCTGGTCATGCTCACCCTGCTCCGGATATGGGTGGTATGGGATATTAATTTAATATATCTGGTTGTTCAGAGCAACCATTTAACTTTAAAACCCCGTTTCTGCATCAGAAACGGGGTTTTGCTTTGGCAAAGCTGAAAATTTGAGATAGAAATATTAATAATCATTAATTTTAACGGGAGATTATAAAGATTGCTTGAATTCACAGAAAATGTTTAAAACAAAATTTCATTTATGAGAAAATTTTACAAGCTATTATTTACTGTTATCTTATTTACCGGCTTTTCTCAAATTACCTTTGCCCAACAAAGGTATTGGTCTTCAAGAGCCGATGATAATGGTATTACAACACACAAAGCTGTTGCAAGGCAGACATTTCCACAACAATACAAGTTGTTTGATGTTGATATGGTTTCCATCAGCCAGCAACTTCTCAGCATTACCGGGGCACAAGTTCCCGGGAGATCTGTAACTATTGCTTTACCCAATGCAGAAGGGAACCTGGAATTGTTTAGGGTAGTGGAAGCATCAAATTTTGATCCTGCATTACAGGCAAAATACCCAGAGATCAGGGCTTTTTCCGGTAAAGGGATCACAGATCCCTCTGCTACACTTAAGTTAAGTATTTCGCCCCAGCAGGGAATTCAGTCAATGGTTTTCAGGGCTGGCCAGGATAATGAGTTCATAGAGCCTTATTCTAGCGACCTGAGAGTATATGCAGTATATAAGTCGCACAGGGCAAAGGGAAGCCTTCCCTGGACATGTAGTACTGAAGATCAGCAGATGTTTGCTGATATCAACTCACAAGTTAACAGGGGAAATGTTATTGAAAGCAATGCCGGCCAGTTAAAGACAATGCGCCTGGCACAATCCTGTAACGGGGAATATGCTCTTTGGTTTGGTGCAACTACAGCAGGTACCCCAGCTGATACAGCAATTGTACTGGCTGCATTCAATGGCACTCTTTCCCGTTGTAATGGTGTGTATGAAAAGGATCTCGCTTTACACCTGAACCTGATACCAACTACAGGTAACGTTATATATTTTAATCCTGCTACAGATCCTTACACATCTTTATCTAACTGGAATAACCAGTTGCAGGCTGCACTTACTGCGAATGTTGGCGAAGCCAATTATGATATCGGTCACATGTTTGGTGCTTCCGGTGGTGGTGGTAATGCGGGTTGTATTGGTTGTGTTTGTGTTGATGGTCAGAAGGGTAGAGGTATCACTTCTCCTGCAGACGGTATCCCGATGGGTGATAATTTTGACATTGACTATGTGGCACATGAAGTAGGTCACCAGTTAGGAGCTAATCATACTTTCTCCATGTCAAATGAAGGCACCGGGCAAAACAAAGAGGTAGGTTCCGGTATTACGATCATGGGTTATGCGGGTATTACAGCCCAGGATGTGGCCCCTCACTCTATAGATATTTTTCATGAAACTTCTATTCAACAGATACAGGTGAACCTCGCCGGTAAATCATGCCCAATCACAACATCCCTAACAGGCATTAATGCTACTCCTGATGCTAATGCCGGTTCAGATTATACTATTCCTATCAGTACTCCTTTTGCATTAATTGGGTCCGCTACGGATGTTGATGCCGGTGATGTATTGACCTATTGCTGGGAGCAAAATGACAATGGTACAGGTGCAACTACCGGTAACAATAGTGTGGCAAGTCCCACAAAAACAATTGGACCCAACTGGTTGTCGTTTAAAGACGTTAATTCACCTATTCGGTTAATGCCAAGATTGTCAACTATTCTGGCAGGTAACTCTATTACGCCTCCATTACCTGGTGGAGATGCGATTGCAAATATTGAAGCATTAAGCTCTGTTGCAAGAACATTGAACTTCCGCCTGACTGTGAGAGATAACAGGCCTTATAATTCAGGAACTTTCGAGGTTGGTCAAACGGATTTTGATGATATGGTAGTTACTGTGGATGCAAGTACGGGTCCATTCCTGATCACATCTCAGAACAGCCCTGTTAGTTTGGATGCTGGATCATCTCATATAGTTACATGGTCTGTGAATGGTACTACCGGCGCTCCTATTAACTGTGCCAATGTTAAGATCAGTTTCTCTACTGATGGTGGAAATACATTCTCGACGCTAATTGCCAGCACACCTAATGACGGTTCAGAATCATTTACTGTACCACTTACACTTACCTCCCAGGGCAGGATCAAGGTAGAGGCAATCGGTAATATATTCTTTGATATCAATAATGCTAATATCTCAATTGTGCCTCCGCCATTTGGGTTCAGTTTTGGCGCTACTAGCCCGGCAACAGCATCATGCCCTGCTCCGGCAAGTATGAATGTAACATTACCGACTATTTCTAATGGTGGATTTACAAACCCGATCACTCTGTCAGCAACTGGTGGTGTGCCTGCCGGTACCAACGTTACATTCGGTACTAACCCGGTAACACCTGGTAGCAGCAGTGTAGTTACATTAAATAATACCAACACTCTTGCTGCAGGTACTTATACTGTTACTATTACCGGCGTCGCCAGTGGAGCACCTAACCAAACAGCTGATTTGACGTTTACTATTAACGCCGGCAGTGGTCCGTCAATTACTACTCAACCAGCAAGCCAGACGGTTTGTGAAGGTGGTAATGCAAGCTTCAGTGTTGTTTCATCCGGAACCTATCAGTGGCAATTAAGTACAGATGGCGGAAGCAACTGGAGTAATATATCTGGTGCTACCTCAACCTCGTATAGCATTACCGGTGTTACTACTGCATTAAACGGCAATCAATATCGTTGTATCGTATCAGGTCAGTGCGGAAGCACTACATCTAACGCTGCTACTTTAACCGTTAATGTGCCCCCGGCGATCACGGCTGATCCTGCAGGATTAAGTCTTTGCTCTGGTAGTGGCGCTATGTTCAGTGTAACTGCAACCGGATCAGGACTTACTTATCAATGGCAGGTAAGCACAGATGGTGGATCTAATTACTCAAATATACCTGGGGAAACTGCAAGCACATATAGCATCGCTGCAACTACAACCGGGGAGAATGGTAACATGTACCGTTGTGTCGTAACAGGTTCATGTCCTCCTGCAGTTACATCCGCAGCAGCATTGCTTTCTGTTTCATCAGATATTACCATCACAGGTAATCCAACAAACAAAACAATTTGCGAAGGAACCAATACCAGCTTTGCAGCAGCAGCAAGCGGAACAGGCTTAAGCTATCAATGGCAGGTAAGTACCAATGGTGGTGGAAGCTGGACTGATGTTTCAAATGGTGGTGTTTATTCAGGTGCAACTACAAACACCTTGTCTCTGACCGGTGTAACACCTTCTATGAACACCTACCAGTATCGTTGTGTGGTTTCTAATCCTCCTTGTAACCCGGGAACAACCACAGCGGCAAGCCTTACTGTTAATACCTTCCCGCAGATCACTGCACAGCCACAAAGTGCTACTATCTGCGAAAGCCAGGGTAACACCTTCAGTGTGGTAGCAACAACAGGTATCGGCTCACTAACCTACCAATGGCAGGTGAGTACTAATGGCGGCAGCAGCTGGATAAATTTAACAGGTGCTACTTCTTCATCCTATTCAGTGAGCTTAGCAACAGCCGGAGCCAGCGGTTACCAGTATCGTGTTATTGTAACAGCAGGTTGCGGATCTGTAACATCTAATGCTGCGACCCTCACTGTTAATACATATCCGGTGATCACTTTAGGTTCAATACCAACAGTGGTCTGTGTATCTGATGCATCTATCACATTAAGCGGATCACCGGCGGGTGGCGCCTTTAGCGGTGCTGGAGTATCGGGTTCTACATTCAGTCCGTCAGCAGCCGGAATTGGTGCAGCTACCATAACCTATACTGCTACAAATGCAGGTTGTGTGTCTACTCAAAACAGGGTGATACAGGTGAATGAATGTGCTGAGCGTCATCTCAGGCTTGATCAATATCCTGCTGTTGTACTTTACCCGAACCCGACCGATGGTCAGTTCAGGGTGAAACTGAATACAGACCTGTATAGCCAGGTAGGTATCCAGATATATGACAGCCAGGGCCGAATAGTGCAGCAAAAAGCATTCAGTGGTCTGGGTTACGGAAGCATTATCAGCATGGATATGTCTGTTCATTCTGGTGGCGTATATCATGTAATGGTGTACAGCACTCAGAACGGATATAGCAGTAAGACTTTCAAAGTTGTTTTAGAAAGATAAAAGACCAATAAACACTTCTTCAAAGTCCCGCCGGTTGGCGGGACTTTTTATTTGCATCTACTACCTGGTTATCTCCGGATAAAAAAATGAATTGACGTACCTTTGCGCCTTCAAAAAAGAAAAACATCATGATCAGTGTTAAGGACCTGAAGCTTGCGTATGGCAAAAGGGTATTGTTTGAAGAGGTAAACCTGAACTTCACCAAAGGGAATTGTTATGGGGTGATAGGCGCCAATGGTGCCGGGAAAAGTACTTTCCTGAAGATACTGAGCGGGGAAATAGAACCCAATAAAGGAGCAGTAGATATTACCCCCGGTGAAAGAATGGCTGTGCTGAAACAAAACCATTTTGAGTTTGATGAGGAGACCGTTTTGAATACTGTGATGATGGGGCATACAAAGCTTTGGTCTGTAATGAAGGAAAGAGAAAGTATTTATGCATTGGCTGATTTTACAGAAGAAGACGGGATGCGGGCCGGTGAACTGGAAGCAGAGTTTGGCGAAATGGGCGGATATACTGCCGACAGTGATGCCGCAACCTTACTGAGTGAACTGGGAGTGGTGGATGAATATCAACAGTCGCTAATGAAGGATATCCCTTCAAATCTTAAAGTAAGGGTATTATTGGCACAGGCTCTTTTTGGCAATCCCGATATTTTATTACTGGATGAGCCTACCAACGGCCTGGATATTGAAACGATCAGCTGGCTGGAGAATTTCCTCGCAGATTATGAGAACATTGTATTGGTAGTGAGCCACGACCGTCACTTCCTGGATGCAGTATGTACCCATGTGGCAGATGTGGATCGTCAGAAAATAAAAATATTCACCGGTAACTATACTTTCTGGTATGAGTCATCTCAACTGATGGCCCGCCAGGTCAATGACAAGAATAAAAAAACAGAAGAGAAGCGGCAGGCATTGCTCGACTTCATTGCCCGATTCAGTGCCAATGCCTCAAAAAGCAAACAGGCTACATCCAGAAAAAAGGCATTGGAAAAACTGACCATTGAGGAAATAGAACCTAGTTACAGAAAATACCCCGGTATTATTTTTCAGCCACTTCGTGAAGTGGGCAACCAGATATTGAATGTAGAGAAGCTGAAGAAAACAGTTGATGACAGGGTGTTGTTCAGTGATGTGACCTTTACTGTTAATAAAGGCGATAAGATCGCTATCCTGAGCCGTGACCCATTGGCCGTTACTCATTTCTTTGATATTATTAATGCAGAAGAAGTAGCGGATAGCGGTTCCTATGAATGGGGCAGCACCGTCACTCATGCTTACCTGCCATCTGAGAATAGCCAGTATTTTGAAAAAGAATTAAACCTGATGGACTGGCTTCGCCAGTATGTGCCACCACATGTTACAGATGTTGATGAACCTTTCCTGAGGGGCTTCCTTGGCAAAATGCTTTTCAGTGGTGATGATGTGTTGAAGAAAACAAACGTATTAAGCGGTGGAGAAAAGGTTCGTTGTATGCTCAGCAGAATGATGTTGCAAAACCCGAACCTTGTTGTATTGGATCAGCCTACCAACCACCTTGATCTCGAAAGCATTCAAAGCTTTAACGAACAATGTACCGACTATAAAGGCGTGGTTTTATTAACCAGTCATGACCATACGTTCATGCAAACTGTTGCTAACCGCATCATTGAGTTAACACCTAAAGGCATTATTGATAGGCTGATGACCTTTGATGAATACCTGGAAGATGAAAGGGTAAAGACTATGCGTACTGAGTTATATAGCTAAATAAATAAAGTGGCATAAACGCCAGGGCTTACCCGAAACTTAAGCGACTTATTTGCTGGTGCGTTCCATTGATTTTTCATTATCTTTCTTATCACAATGCCAACGCCAACTTCATCTCTTGCCCAAAAGATCGGCTTCTGGTCGGCTACTTCTATCATTATAGGAAGTATTATTGGTTCCGGTATATTTATGAAACCTGCCAGTATGGCTACGCAGCTGGGATCACCAATATGGTTAACATTGGTATGGATCATTGCAGGTGTCTTTACGTTATTTGGTGCATTGGTATATGCAGAACTGGGAGCTATGATGCCCGAGACCGGCGGTATCTATGTTTACTTTAAAAAGATATTCGGAGATTTTTTTGGTTATCTATATGGTTGGGCTGCTTTTTCAGTTATAAACACGGCAGGTGTTTCGGCGATCGCTTTTGTATGTGCTCAGTATGCAGATTATTTCCTGCACCTGCCAAGGTTTGATGCTGTAACTGAACATTCAATAGCCTGGCATTTGCCCTATATGGGTGATCTATATCCGCTAGAGAATATTGGAGTAAAATCATTAGCTGTTTCATTAGTATTACTTTTTACATGGATCAATTACCGCAGCACCAAAGCGGGAAGCTCATTTCAGTTAATATCCACTATTATTAAAATTGTTGTTATTGTATTGCTGGTGTTTGGCATTTTCCTTTCAGGTAATGGCAATACAGGTAACTTCTTCACTGCCGAAAACCCAAAACACGGCGGTGCATTGATCAGTGGCATCATTGCTGCCATGACCGGCGCTTTTTTTGCATACGATGGGTGGATCAATATTGCATCGATGGCAGGGGAAGTAAAAAATCCACAAAGAAATATTCCAAGGAGTTTACTCATCGGTGTTTTTGTGTGTGTCGTAGTGTATCTATTGGTAAACCAGGCTTATCTCTACGCATTGCCGGTTGAAAGAATAGCAGCATCATCGCTTGTAGCATCCGATGCTGTAGGTGTGGTGGTTGGTAATACAGGTGAAGCTATTATTGCAGCGCTTATTGTTATCTGTACACTCGGCGCTATTAATGGAAATGTGATGGCACCTACCCGTATCACTTATGCAATGGGCAAGGACAGGATATTTCTGCCATGGGCCGGCAGGGAACATAAACGTTTTGAAACACCCGGCAACGCCTTATGGCTGCATGGGATATGGATATGCCTGTTCATTATAACCGGCTCATTTGATATGCTGGCAGATATGTTTGTGTTTGTAACATGGATAGCCTATCTCTTCGGGGCTATAGGCATCATGATGCTTCGGAAAAAAATGCCGGATGCAGAACGGCCTTATAAGATGTGGGGTTACCCGGTAGTTCCGGTTCTTTTTATTTTATTCTCGGCGTTCTATTTGATCATAACATTGTATAATGATATTGATAATTACCTGCATAACAGGCAGCCGGTTATCAATTCAGTATTGGGACTAGTGATAGTGGCTCTGGGAATCCCTTTATATATGTATTTCAACAGGAAAAAGAGATATTCCGGTGAATAAGATGCAGGGCTAACTAACTGCTTAACAATTTAATAAAGCCCTATCGTAAATTTCCTAATGCAAAAAAAGCTGCAATGAATTGCATCGGCAGGCATTATCTTTTATTTTAGCGCTACAAGTTTTAAGGCAATGCCTTACCATCCAACTGATCCTTCCGTACCTGTTAATCTTCCGGGAAAAACTTGTATCCGGGCCGGGAGTATGTACTCGCAAAATGATGTAAGTATATTCGGGTTGAAGCCAGAAGAAAACGAATAGATAAGAAATGAATTGAAGCCCCGCAAGGGGCTTTTTTATAAATACCTCATACAGGGTAGTTGCGGGTAAACAGTAAATCTTAATTTGGTAATATGTTATATCGTAAAACACTTATTTTGTTTTTTGTTTGCTGCAACTGGTTTATGGTAAAGGGCCAATCTCCCTATTTAGCCGTTAGGGTGGAAATGGACAGTACAGAACAACATACTGATTATAGTATTGAAATGCGTGTATGCACACCTGTTAATGCAATTAAAACCAGCGACTGGTTTACACCTGATACATCAACAATTAATTTTTCCGAAATTGGCAAAGATGCACTTCAGTATGATGCTTTTAAAAGCACAGATGATTTTTATAGGAATAAATCGGGGGGTAAGTTGTATAACCGTTTTCGTTATGGCAACCAGGTATTTGCATGGGAAAAAATATTGGTGTTCCGGATCACTAATCATTCATCAAGAGGGTTACAGCCGCCAATGTTCATCGTATTGCCTATGATCTATAAATCATTTATAAGTACTGTTACACTTACAAACATTATCTATCAAAGCGGGCATATTGTTTTTTTGGATAAGCCAGCGGCTTATTATAAAGATGATCGTCTCTATATTAAACAATCCATCCCCCTGTATTCCGGGAAACGGTACAGGGAACTGCCCATATGGCAATGGCTGGGTGATGAATATTAATGTTTTCTGCTTTTAAACTTCTTTGTCATACACAGGTCAAAAGCAGGCCGGTAAACAAAAACCATTTCAGAAATGATCCCTTGTTTATTTTTTGGCAAGACTTTTGAAAACTTTAATCCAAACTGTTAATTATGAAGACAAAGATTTTTGTATTTCTTGTATCATTTTCATTTTTTTATTCAGCCCAATCACAGGTATTAAGAGGAGGACTCAACCTGGCCAATGTTAGTATTAATAATGATGGCGATGTGGATGAGAATAATTTCCTGGCCAGTTTCCAGGCTGGTTTTATCGGTAATATCAAATTAGGAACTTCTATTCTATATTTTCAGCCGGGTATATTGTTGACCGGGAAAGGTTCAAAAACACAGGCTGGTGAAACAACGGATGCTACTTACTACCGTGCTACTACCAATCCTATTTATGTAGAGATACCTGCCACATTTGTTTTAAAGAGTCCAACCGGACCCGTAAAAGTATTTGGTGGTGCAGGGCCTTATATCGCTGTTGGTATTGCAGGTAAAAATAAAGTAGAAGGCAAATTCCTGGGCACCTCTTTTAAAAGCGAGAAAAATATTGAATGGTCTAACGATGATCCTTCTACGCTGAATTATGAAGAAGGAGCCGGCTATGGTATCATGAAGCGTTTTGATTACGGTATCAACCTGGTAGCAGGTGTGGAATTGCCGCACACTGTACTGGCAGTTGGTTATGGACATGGTCTTGCCAAACTGCAATCAGGAAGCGATAGTGGTGCTGACAATAATAACAAACACCGTGTCATCAGTTTTACGCTTGGTATCAAATTATAATGCTAAAATAATAACAGTCATTACTGCGAATGACCCCGGTTAAGTCGGGGTTCTTTGTTTTCAGTTATCTTGCACCTGTTATGAAGAATACAAAATGGATCGGCCTGCTGGGTGCAGTATTACTGATCATTGCCTGTTTTATGCCCTGGTATCATGTGCCCCGGGTAGATATTATCATCAGTGGAGTGGATGGTGATCGTTTTGGCAAGCCGGGTTACTGGCATTTCTTCCTGGTGCTTTTTTATATTCCTTTTACCATGCTGCCCCGTTTGTGGGCCAAACAATGGAACCTGTTGGTAACCGGTATCAACCTTGCCTGGATGATCCGCAATTTTTTTGTACTGGCTATTTGTTCCGGGGGAATTTGTCCTGAAAGAAAATTCGGTATCTGGTTGGTGATGATCGCTTCAATTATCATGCTGATAGCAGCGCTTTTTCCCGATGTTAAATTAAAGCAGAAATAGTTTGTAGTTAGTGGTATTTTGTTCCTGTCATTCCGATCCCGACTCCTGAGCGTAGTCGAAGGATCAGGGAGAGGAATCCCATACACTTACAACATAAAAGTTGTGTGCCTATAAGCGTTGTGTATTAATCTTACACAAATCACATCGCATATCTGCATCAAGTTTCTAAATATATATGTCACTTTAAGAGTTAGGAGAAAGATAGGACTAGTTATAACAAACAAGATGCGATTCATGCTAATTCCTTTCTTTCTTTTGCTTCTGCAAAAGAAAGAAACAAAGAAAAGCAGCCCGAAAACGAAGCGCCTGTTCACAGTCCTACGCCACCCCGCCGTTTTCGGCGGCTTGGCTTCTTTACCTTTTTATACAATTAATATTCACTACAATGTCCTAATTACTTCATAATAAAGGAAGATCGATGAATAAGTGAATCGCAATAGCAAATCTGTCAATTTTATATGTAACATTTATTCCCGCCTGTTCGTCATAGCCTTTGACCGCTTACATAGTAAGCGGATGGTTAGCCCTTTACTTTTTTTAGTTTCACTTTAAACCTACTGCCATGAAAAGAATACTAAGTTGCTGCCTTTTACTGTTTGTATCCGTTTCCGTTTTTGCACAACAATTTACCGCTGCCGACTGGCAAAGCGATCTGCGTTTTTTACAGCAAACCGTGCATAAGGACTATTCTCACCTGTTCAAGAAAGTAACTGCTGAAGAGTTTGACAAAACTGCCAACCAGTTATACAACGATATTCCCAAACTTTCGGAAAATGAGATCATGGCGGGATTCAGCAAACTGGTTGCTATGTTTGGCTATGGCCACACTTCCATTTACTGGCATATGTCGCCTATCAAGTATCATATACTTCCGCTTAACCTTTACCGGTTCAGCGATGGGGTGTATATAGAAGGA
Source organism: Chitinophagales bacterium (assembly GCA_020636575.1). GTDB lineage: Bacteria > Bacteroidota > Bacteroidia > Chitinophagales > Chitinophagaceae > JJ008. Next base: position 205,853 of record JACJXP010000002.1, on the reverse strand, counting down.
TGCGATAAGAAATATGAAGATGTGGTAGGTGCCAAAGTGATCAGCGTTGAAGGGATGCCGGTTGATAAAGCCCTTGAAGCAGTAAAGCCCATCTTCCCGGCAGAAAATGATTTTTTCTTTATGGCTTATGGGTTGGATTACCTCACCATTCCCGAAACATTAGAAGCGCAGAAAGTGATCAGACAGGTAAAGCCTACCATGACGTATACACTGGAAAAGAATGGGAAAAAATTTGACAAATCATTTGAAATAGTAGAAGCCTTTCGCTTGCCCCGGAGTTATAGTTTCAGCGTTACCAAAGACAATTGGGTAAGTGCCCGAAACCAAAAAACGACTCCTTACTACCTGAAGGATCTTGACAAGATCTATTATTACGAGTACCTGCCGGAAAGCAAGACCGTATATGTGCGCCACAGCCAGATACAGGACGATCCCTCAGAAGCCATACCGGCATTTTATAAAAAAGTGTTTGATTTCATCAATAAGAATGATGTAGAAAAAATGGTGCTGGATGTGCGGCTGAATGGTGGCGGAAATAATTATAAGAATAAACCCATCATCACCGGTATCATTGAAACAGCCAAGATCAACCAGCCGGGCAAACTGTTTGTGATCATCGGCCGCAGAACTTACTCTGCCTGTCAGAACCTGGTGAATGAGCTGAGCAATTATACCAATGCCATGTTTGTGGGTGAACCTACCGGAGAGAACATTAATTTTTATGGCGACAACCGTTTGGTGGAACTGCCTAAAACAAAAATACCTGTTCGTTTATCATTTGCCTGGTGGCAGGATAAACCACAATGGGAAAATGCGGACTGGACAGCCCCGCAATATGCGGTTGATATGAGTTTTGAACAGTATAAAAATGACCAGGACCCTGTGCTGGATGCCTGTCTTGGGTTTAAAGAAAAAGATGTATTGCTTGATCCTTTTGCACATCTGCGCAACCTGTATATGCAGGGTAAAGTAGATGAAGTAGAAAAAGCAGCTATACAAATGTCAAAAGACCCGCATTACCGCTACATGAATTTTGAAACACAGATCAATAAAGCGGGGTATGATATGCTGAATGCAAAAATGATGAAGGAGGCCCTGTATATTTTTGGATTGAATACAAGATTGTATCCCAACTCCGCCAATGTGTGGGACAGTTATGCAGAAGTACACATGTTATCGGGTGATAACCAGAAGGCGATAGAATATTATAAAAAAGCACTGGCTATGGACCCCAATGGGAATACAGGCGCCAATGCCCGGAGCATGTTACGGCGGTTAACAGGGGAGGGAGCTACCAAACCAAGCCCCACATCGCATAATAATTAGGCAGTTACAATAGCATAGAAGCAGTTTCGGAATTCATGATTACTTGATATAGGTTTTGGCATAAGTACTTATCTTTAAGCCATATCCTTCCATCCTTCCGAAAGAAACCGCATACCCAGTGAAACGGCACTAAAATGCATCTATGCGGAAGGGGATTATATCTGTAATATTTTTATTTTTTTCCATTATTGTTACGGCGCAGTATTCGTTGACAGGGCCTTCGTATACACAAGATTTTGATGCTTTTGGTACTTCATCTTACAATGGAATTACTGGTGGGAGTTTAAATAATGTTAATGTGCTTTTAAATGGTTGGTATTTTATAGAAAGCGGTACGAATGCCAATTTTGATATCACATTTGGTACTGGCTCAAATAATGCTGGTGACTCTTACAATTTTGGACTTACGGCAGATCCTGATAGAACATTGGGTGGATTACAATCTGGGTCATTAAATCCAACATTTGGTTTCTGGTTTACAAATAACTCCGGGGCACCTATTAATGCCTTACTGATAGCATATACTGGTGAGCAATGGAGATTGGGCACAACTGGTAGAGTTGACCAATTGGATTTTCAGTATAGCCTGAATGCGACTACGTTAAACAATGGAACCTGGACGAATTTCAATCCACTTGATTTTACTGCTCCTGTTACTACAGGAGCAACTGGAGCATTGAATGGTAATGCAGCTCCAAACAGAACAAATGTGAGCAGTACGATTACTGGTTTAAATATACCCGTTGGAGCCACTTTTTTTATTCGTTGGACTGACTTTAATGCAACAGGTGCGGATGATGGATTAGGTATTGATGATTTTGATCTGACAATAGTCCCATCCATACCTGCCAGTTCAGATTATTACAGATCAGTTCAAACAGGTGATTGGAGTGACCCTGCTACATGGGAGTCTTCTCCAGACAATATCAATTGGACAGTAGCAGGTGTAGCTCCGACTTCAGCAGCTGATACAATTTTGATTCAAAATGGAGATACTGTTACAATAGATGGAAATACTTCAGCAGATCAATTATTTATACAAAATGGAGGCGTATTAATTTATTCTTCTATAACATTTACTGTTGATGATGGAGTAGGAGATGATATTACAATTGAAAATGGAGGCATATTTGTACTTGAAATTGCAAGTACTCCGCCAACATTTGGTGCTGGTAATCCGACTATAAATGTTTTAACAGGTGGGACATTGCGAGTTGAAAGCACAGGGATGACAGCTGCAGGTGCAGGAGTCAATGCAGATAATTTTATATATCAAGATCAATCTGTTTTAGAATATACACCATCATCACCATTTTCGAGTAGCGGAGTGACTTTTTTCCCTAATGCAGATGCATTCACAATTCCAATTTTTAGAACAACATCTAATATTGGATTTGTTGGAGGAAACGATTCAACTGTGATCAATGGAGTTTTTGAAGCAAATGGCAATATTACATTCGAGGGTGATTCACATAAATATTTTAGAAACGGTATTACTGGCACCGGTAATGTTATAATTTCTTCATCTACTGGTAGGAAGTTCATTATTAATGGGATTACAGCTGAATTAGGAGGTACAGGAGTTATAAATGTAAATTCTATGGGGTCTGGTGGCCTAGAAATAGGAGGATCGCCTTCTGGAAATATCACTACGGTAACAAGTGACAAAACTATAAATGGATTTGTTTCATTATTGAATACCGGTCCCGGTACTTATGTTCAATTGGATACAAGCGATTTAACTATTGCTGGAGGTACTTCTGGAGGTGTTATTATTCCTTTTGGATCAACTTCAACCTATATTCGAACCAATGGTTCAGGCAGATTGATTCAGAATAATATTACGGGAAGTAGGACTTTCCCAATTGGCCATACAAGTTACAATCCTGTCTTTATAGCAGGGGGAGGAGGAGATAATTATGCAGCAAGAGTAGATACGGGCATTGCTCCATCGATTGCATTTCCGACTTATGGTATCAACAGGACCTGGAATATTCAATCTTTGGCAGCTATGCCTTCTGTGGGAGTAACTGTTACTTATCAGTTTGCAACGGCAGATGCAAATCCTAATGTAGTACCGCCAGAAGCTTTGGAAATTTTGATGAATGATGGTATTGCCTGGAGCATTATACCCGGTAATGACAGCATTGTGCCTACTGGTACAGATCCTTATCAGATAACTACCACTTCGGCACTCACTGTTAATAGCGCTACTGAAACACCTTATTGCCTGGGTAAAAAAGGCGGCTGGATATTACCACTTGATTGTATTGTGGAATGTCGGTCGCAAAAGCAAAACAATACCGGCCTTATTTCATTTGAAGTAAATAGTTGTGCGGAGGTAAACAGTTTTGAGATACAGCGTTCATCAGGTGGCCGGCCGTTTGAAACCATTTCCGAGGTGCCGCCGGATATAACCAAGAACCGTTTCAGCTATTCCGATGCCGATCTGCAGCCGGGTATCAACCTATATCGTATCAAAGTAAACCGCTTAAGCGGCAGCATAAAATATTCCAACACCACTGCCATCATCAATGATACCAAAGGCTGGGTAATAACCGGGGTATATCCAAGTCCTGCCAGCGATATGGTGAAGCTTGCTATCAGCTCTGCCAAAACAGAAAGCCTGCAAGTGCAGATCTATAATATGTCGGGTAACATATTGAAACAATGGCAGCAAAATATTACAGCAGGATCAAATATCATTGAAACTGATATTCAGCAGCTTCCGACAGGTGTTTATGTTTTTACTGTTAATGAAAACGGGATAAAAAAATCCGTTCGTTTCATCAAGAATTAAGCAAAATCAATATCTTCGGCGCATATCAAAGGCCTTTAAATTACCTTATTCCTATTCAAAAAAGGCTTTTCCCTGCAGCCATACAATAGTTAATAAACAGTTTATGTTTTCTTAATCTTAGTGACTGGCAAAAGGAAAATCGCCGATATACTTTTGAAGGCTTTCCAATCCTAGAATAAGCTTCTTTTTATCCCTCCCTTATCTGTTACCCGACAGAACCCATTTACTTTATAAAATTCATTAAATGATGAAGAAGTTTTACTTTTTAGTATTCTCTCTATTAGTATTGTCAGTAGCACAATCACAGGTCACCATTTTTTCTGAGAATATGGGTACCCCCGTCTCAACAACAGTTGTGAGTGCTTATACAGGTTGGCAAAACGGCTCTCCGATCACATTTTCATCCGGCTCACCCGAAGTTGATGTAAGAACCTCCAGTGCATCTTCAGGATATACCGGTGCATCAGGTGGTGGGAATGTATTTATCACAAGTGCAACTGGCAGATTTCTTGAGATAGCAGGCATTAATACAGTTGGATATACCAACATTGCATTATCGTTAGGGCATTTCAAAAGCACCACTGCCGGCAATAATGAACTTACCATTGAAGTAAGCGAGGATGGGATATCATATTCGGCGCTAACTTATTCCCGTGCTACAGGGTCTGGTACTGCAAACTGGATATTGTTAAACCCTAGCGGAACAATACCTGCAACAGCAAATCTTAGGATACGTTTTACACAAACCTCTACAACAACACAGTTTCGTATAGATGATGTTGTACTTACCGGAAATTCAGGTGCTTGTTCTGGTGTACCGAGCGGCCAGGCAGGATTTGGAGTTATTACTCCTTCATTTAATGAGGCAGAAATAAATGTATCAGCAGGAACCGGGGGAACTGGTAGAGTTGTAAAAGTGAATACAACCAACAGTTTTGCAAATATGGTTGATGGTGATGATCCTGCTGCAAATACTGTTTATAGTAGTGGTGAGCAAGTGGTTTATAATGGTACTGGTACAGGACCATTTACTGTTACGGGTCTTTCAGCTTCAACAACTTATTATGTTGCAGTATATGAATATAATTGTGGTACCGGAAGATTTTATTTGAATCCTGGAGCAACTACCAGTTTTGCAACAACTGCTGTTCCCTCTCTTGGGCTTCAGCTTACTACAATTAACACAGCAGTATTAATTGATTTTGATAATACGCTGGCCGGTGTAAATGAGGGGCAGTTTGCCGGATCTGGTTTCACACCGACACCATCGGCAGGACAACTTAATTCTAATGCATGGGCTACTACAGGTATGAGTGATGGAGCTTCTGCTTTCGGAGCTACAAGTGTCAGTGGCGATCATGCCCGTGGCACATCACCAGGAGGTGTTACTACAGGCGGATTTTATGCTTTTGAAACATCTGCTGGTAACAGAGGGCTGGGTGTACAAGCAACAGGAAGCGACTGGGCACCCGGAACTATTACTCTTAAGGTTCAAAACAATACAGGTGTTCTTTTAAATAGTGTTGATGTTGGGTACCTGATCTGGGTACTGAATGACCAGGGCAGAAGTAATTCATTTAATTTCTCATATTCTACAGATGATATTACTTACACAGCAGTTGGAGCACTTGATTACACTTCAACTGATGCAGCTGATGGTTCTCCGGCCTGGGCTTCTGTTTCAAGATCAACTAATTTACCTTTAGTAATACCAATCGGGGGATATTTTTACCTCCGTTGGTCAGGTGCTGATGTTGGTGGTTCAGGAAGCCGTGATGAGTTTGCTATTGATGATATTGAGATAACAGGTAATGCAACACAAATACCAACACCGGTTAAGTTCTCTAATGTAAAAGCATACGCAGAAGGCAATGCCATCCGTATTGACTGGAGTAACCTTACTGAAACAGATGTAAATCATTATACGGTTGAACGTTCGGCCAGCAGCCAGTTCGCTGATCTGGGTTCAGTAGATGCCAATCGTAATGATGGTGGTAAGGCCAGCTATACTTACCTGGATGTGGCTCCGTTGAGCGGTGTAAGTTTCTACCGCATCCGTTCAGAAGAATTTAATGGCAAGGTATTGTACAGTGTCATTGTAAAAGTAGATACCCGTGGCGGCGCTACTGATGTGGTACTTTACCCGAACCCGACAAGCGGAAATGTTATTTCTATGCAGGCTACTGCACTGAACAAAGGCATGTATACTATTCAGGTGTTCAATACATCAGGCCAAAGAGTGCTGACCCAATCACTGGATCACCCGGGCGGTTTTGTAACGCAAACCATCCAGTTGCCGGCACTGCAATCAGGTATGTACAGCCTGCAGTTATCAGGCGGCGCTACCCGGATCAGTAAATCATTTATCGTTCGCTAAACTTGATGAAAAACTAGATACCAGGAAAAAGGGTCTCCAACAGGAGGCCCTTTTCCTTTTTGTAAGGTATACGCTTTAACCCTGTTTAAATAATAGCTTAGTTTTGATCGAATTTTACCTGTTATGGATACCGGTTTTATTATTCTTATTGTTTTAGTGGCAGCTGTAGTGGCTTTTTTGGCCGGTTATTTTTTTGCAAGGAGGGGAAAAAAAGAAGCTCCGATTGAAAAGAGAATAGAAGAATATAATTTTTACCCATTTGTTACCAATGCGCAGGGCATTGTAGAATTCAGCCAGCCGCTGTTCAACGAGGCGGTACAATACCTGCTTGCTCATAAAAATGCGTATGCATCCCGTCAGCTGATCATTATAGGAGAACAAAATGTTGTGAGGGATAAACTCACCAGTAGTGATCTGAACAATTACCTGAAGCTGTACAATAAATATGAAGGCGAACAACTGTTGCTGGAGAATGACCGCTTCATGGAAAATTACAAACGCATTGTTGTACTGTTGGGAAAATCATTTCGTGGTACGGGAATAGAGATATTACTGCATAACCTGGTGAACCCGACAAAATCCATTGTAGCGATAGAGAACGGTGAAGTAACGGGAAGACAGATAGGCAACGGAACAACCAACCTGCTGCTTGACCTGAAGACAAGAAAAGCACATGACCAGGACAAACTGAATTACCAGATACGTATTGGTTCCCGTATATTCAAGTGCACAACCATACCCATTTTCCGGCAGGATTATGGTTTGGTGGGGGCGGTCTGCATCAATGTGGATGAGAATTTTATCCGGGAAGAAGTAGTGAGCAAGAAAGAAAAACTGGAAGCATTTATTGAGAATATTGTGAAAACGGATATGCAATTGAACGAAGTGATCGTTTCGCCGGAAGAATATAAGGCTGCCATGTCAGGCAAAAAACATTTTGCAGATAATGTGCTTTTGCAGGGCAGCAATTATGCAGGCAATAAGCGGCTGATGGCTATTCTTTTTTCTGACATCATGAATTATTCCGCTATGATGGGTAAGCATGAAGCAAATACGCTGGACATACTGGATGTTAATCGCAAACATCATGAAGAGGCAGTGGCAGCACATCATGGCACCATCCTGAAAGAAGTGGGAGATGGTACACTGGTAAGTTTTCATGCTGCATCAGATGCAGTGGCTTGTGGAATAGCCTTGCAAAAAAGTGTGCAACGATCAGGTAATTACCAGTTGCGTATTGGTATCCATTTGGGTGAAGTGCAGATACGGAACAATGATGTATTTGGCGATGGGGTGAATATTGCATCCCGGATACAAGCTGCTGCATCACCGGGTACGGTTGCTATTTCCGAAGTGGTACATGATAATATCCGGAACAAGATAAAAGAGCCGGTGGTTTTGCCGGTGCCAAACAATTAAAGAACATTGAAGAGCCTGTCAGGATCTATGAAGTACAGGTTGTGGCGGAATAGATCAATAACTATTGCCCGCTTACGATTATTCTTTCCATGGATCGCTTATCTCCAGATCTGTTTGTATAGCAAAGAAGATAAAGCCCTTGTTTGAGATCGGATATGATCAGTGTATTAGGTGTGTAGCCGTTCCAGTTTTGCAGCACTTTGCCACTCATATCGGTCAGGCTGATATTCCTTGTTTCATTGCTGCCAAACAATACTGTTACTTTTCCATCTGTTGACGGAACAGGGAAGATGCTTGTTTTGTCAACCTGGTTTTCACCCTTTACAGCTCTTACTTCACTGTAATGATGGTCGCCACTCATATCTTCCATGCGGATACGATACTGTGTGATGCCTTTATTATTATTGTTGTCTTTGTATTGGTAGTTCAGCTTAGCGTTGCTATTACCCGCATTGGCCTGTGAGTTTATAAAAGCGATCTGTTTCCAGTCATCTTCATACTTTTTTCAATAGCAAAACCCTGGCTGTTGATCTCGATATCAGTCTGCCATTGGAGGTTTACTTTATTATATTCACGGTTGGCAGTAAATGAGGTCAGAGATACGGGAAGGGTGGCGCCTGCCAGGTAAACTGCAGCAGGTCCGCAGGCTAATCCCGCACAGCTTGCACCGTTGTATGGGGTAATTGTTATTGTAAGTCCCGAAGTATTACAGGCTGTAAATATGCCTGATGTATAACTATAACTAGGTTCCTCAATTCTTTTTTTGGTAACATCCACACATTCACTAAGCAAGGTAGTAGTGCCATTTGTTACGAGAAGACCCATTCGTTTTTCTTCAACTGTGGGGATGTAATCAAATGATATTCTTTTCTGGCAGGGGTTAAAACTGTTAGCAGTAATGGTGAAACTGGAATAAACAATTTGCGGGCAGCTTCCTTGTGCCTGTACCTTATCAATAAATAAAAGGGAAAAGAAAAGTAATAAGATGGGTATCACTTTTTTCATAGGTGGATCGGATATTTTATGGGTGTCTGTTCTGGAAGCAGATACTTTCTAAGTATTTTTTCAGCTTCCTTATGCAAAGCTAACAGGGGAAATTATCAAATGCAATAGGGAAGACATATTTTTTTAGCCCCTTATAATTGATTTGTAATTAATATTTTATAAGTGGGTTACAGAACCGCAATGAGGGTATATATGTAGCAGGGGTACTTAATTATATTGATAAAGTCATCATGCTCCGCCCTGCAAAAGTTTGGCGACAAGGTAAGCCGCACCGGCAGCAGCTGCGCCGATCAGCATTACACGGATGGCACCCCACCATGGACTCACTCCTGTCATCTTGCTTTTGAAGAAACCAAAGAGGAATAAAAAGAAAAGGGTGATGCCAACGGATATCTGGAATCCCTGGTGAGGGTAATTGGTAAAAAAATAGGGGGCAAGTGGTACCAACCCGCCGGCTACATAAGAAAGGCCGATATTGAATGCAGATTTGCGGGCCCTTTTAGGATCGGGTTTGTCGAGTCCCAGCTCATATTTCATCATAAAATTGACCCAGCGTTTTTTATCACGGGAAATTTCTTCTGTCGCTTTTTCCTGTAATTCACTGCTCAAGCCTATCTCCGCAAATATTTCTCTTGTTTCTTCAATTTCTTTATCCCGCAGGTTGTCTACTTCATAGTATTCCCTTTTTTCTTCACTCTTATAATGATCCTGCTCCGTTTTGCCGGCAAGGTATCCGCCTAAACCCATGGCAATAGAACCGGCAGCTATTTCTGCAATGCCTGCAATAACAATAACATCGTTGGAACTAACGGCGCCGCTCAGGCCGGCAGCGAGGGCAAAGGGAACTGTCAATCCATCACTCATTCCTATCACTATATCCTGCAGCGTTTCGCTGCTCTTCATGTGTTCTTCATGATGCAGATGTGTATCCATGATCTGTAACTATGTGGTAAATTAAAATAACTAACCCAGGCAAGTTAGTGATTTCGCTATGATTGCTACGGCCTGCTTTACCTGATCTTTGTCAATGATCAGCGGCGGTGCAAAACGTATCTTATCACCATGAGTGGGTTTTGCCAAAAGGCCATTCTCTTTTAACTCAAGGCATAGTTTCCAGGCTGCATTTTTATCCAGGTGATCGATGACAATGGCATTGAGTAATCCCATGCCCCGGATGGTTTTGATATGTGGTGAATGAATGTTTTCCAATTCGCTTCTGAAAAAATTTCCCATGGTTGCTGCATTCTCCGACATCTTTTCATTTTGCAATACTTCCAGCGCAGCTGTTGCTACTCTGCATGCTAATGGGTTGCCACCGTAGGTAGAGCCATGCTCACCGGGCTGAATGGTCAGCATGATCTTATCATTGGCAAGTACAGCACTTACCGGCATCATACCACCACTCAACGCTTTTCCCAATAACAGCAGATCCGGTTTTATATTTTCATGATCGCAGGCCAGCATCTTACCTGTGCGGCCAAGCCCTGTTTGTATCTCATCAGCAATAAACAATACATTGGCTTCTTCACATAATTGTTTGGCAGCAGCCAGGTATCCTTTGTCCGGCACTACTACGCCGGCTTCACCTTGTATAGGCTCTACTAAAAATCCCGCTACATTTTTATCCTGTAATGCTATGGCCAAGGCTTTTGTATCATTATACGGTATGCTGATAAAGCCGGGTGCATAGGGACCAAATTCATTTTTGGCCAATGGGTCGCTGCTGAAGGATATAACGGTGGAAGTACGACCATGAAAATTTCCCTGGCATACAATGATCACTGCCCTGTTCTCTTCAATCCCTTTTACTTTATAGGCCCATTTACGACAAAGTTTGACCGCCGTTTCTACGGCTTCTACACCGGTGTTCATCGGCAATACCTTATCATAGCCTAACAGGGTAGTGATGTATTTTGCAAATTCACCTAATGCATCACTATGAAAGGCACGGCTGGTGAGTGTAAGTTTTTGTGCCTGTTCTATCAGTGCTTTTATAATGACCGGGTGACAATGACCCTGGTTGAGTGAAGAGTAACCGCTCAGGAAGTCAAAATACTTTTTTCCTTCCACATCCCATACAAATATGCCTTCGCCACGGTTGAGCACAACAGGAATAGGATGATAATTATGTGCTCCGTATTGTTCTTCCAGTTCAAGATAATGTTGTGTATTAGCGGGCATATCAATAATTGTTTGCATGTTGTAAGATTAGGGGTAAGAAAAAAAATGAGAAATCGTCCGGCTTGCGTAGCCGGGAATAGCATCACCTCATCGGTGATTGAGCAGATCTAGATTCTGCTTAAGGAAGAATGTTATGTAAGAAGTTGTATTGATAATAAATACTTTGCTGCAAGATACAAAAAGAAAACGGGAGGGAGAAAAGGGGGTAAGGTATACTATTCCATGAGGAGAGTAGTATAGGATTCCTCTCCTGTACTTCGATAAACTCAGTACTGGGATCGGAATGACAGAACTGTCTTTTTGTTGTGAAGCATACGGTTATCAATGACAGAAAAAAGAGATAATTAATTTAACTGCAGCAATTTTACCAGGTATTCTTTGGGGAATGAAATATCAGGGGTTGCTGTTTTTTCAAATAAGCCATATACGGAACTGCCGCTGCCTGTCATGGAAGCATATAAAGCACCACGATTGTACAACTCCTGTTTAATGGCAGCAATATCCGGATGATCCGGAAAAACCACTTTTTCAAAATCATTCACCAATTGATCTTTCCAGTTAGAAACAGGTTCTTTGATGATCTCCCGGATGGGTTTAGCTGGTTCGGCAGGAGTGAGTTTTCTGAATGCACCACCGGTATAAACGGATACAGCAGGAAAAACGATCATGATCTTATAGTTGGATAGATCCAGGTCTACAGGCTCCAGCACTTCACCACGGCCGGTGGCGAGGCAGGCTTTGTTGTACACAAAAAAGGGGCAGTCGCTCCCCAGCCGGGCAGCATATTCCAGCATTTTTTTCTGTGAGATATTAAGATCGAACAATTTATTAAAGACCTGAAGGGCAAAAGTGCCATCACCGCTACCGCCACCAAGTCCGGCCCCGGAAGGAATGGCTTTGTGCAGGTGCATGAGCATATGCGGCATGGAACGAAAATCTTCCTTGAGCATTCTGTATGCTTTGAGGCAGATATTCGAAAGCAGGTTGCCCTTAATGGGTATGCCGCTAGTGGTAAAAGCTTCACCAATTGATTTCCCGGAATCGGGATTTCGGTTCTCTATAATTTCTAAAACATCAGTAAATGGAACAGGGTAGAAGACTGTTTCAAGGTCGTGGTAACCATCGCTTCTCTTGCGGGTAATATTCAACCCGAGATTGATCTTGCAGTTAGGGAAAACGATCATAGGCTTATGGATGGCAGAATAAAGAAACAAATAACAACGGATAACCGTTATTTTTTCTTTTTCCGACTGTTTATTTCGTCTCTTATGGCAATGGCACGGATATAATCCTCGGATTCGAGCACTTCACCTAAAAGATGATTTAATTCTTCTAAAGTCATGGTTTTCAGGTCTTCATTTCCTGTAGGCTCAGTCTCTTCTACCACAACTTCCTTTTTTGATTTCTTCTTCTTGCCACCTGTCTCGGTGTCTTCCATCAGGATGCCCGCATTATCCAGGATATTCTCATAAGTATAGATGGGGCAGCCAAATCTTACGGCTAAAGCAATAGCATCAGAGGTCCGGGAATCGATCTCTACCGTATCATTTTCTGTGGAACAAACCAGTTTAGAATAGAAGATACCTTCCTGCAGATCGGTGATAATTATTTCATGCAGGTCGATGGCAAAGGCATTCATGAAATTTTTCATGAGGTCATGCGTCAGCGGCCGGCTGGGCTGCATTTTTTCCAATGCCACGGCAATGGCCTGTGCTTCAAAGCCACCGATCACAATGGGAAGGCGTCGCAAACCGTTTACTTCGCCAAGCACTACAGCGTAAGAATGTGTTTGTGTAATGCTGTGCGATAAAGCCACTATTTCAAGCTCAATCTTCTTCATAAAATCGGCTACGAAACTAAGCTTTTTCGCTTAAAAGAAGAGATAAAACACAGATTTTCAATCTTCTTTCCGGATAGGTGTTTTGTTTTTTTTCTTTTTGACTGGCGGGGCAGGAGATGGCGGTAAGGTTGTGGTTTCCCCGGTTTCAAAATCTATTGATATGTTTCCTGGTATTGATTCTGTAGTGAAAATGCTGTCCATTATAGCTGCTGTTTCGTCTATATCAGAGTCAATTACCTGTACATAATCATTTGGTATGATAAACCGTGAAGGATCTTGTTTTTCATGAATAACACTAACAGCAGTCAATACAATATAATCCTGGTATACAGAGTCAGGGAGTGATTCATCGACTTCAAAATCCACCTGGGACAAATAATCTTTATTAACATCACATACTGTTTTGAGTAAAATGCGGTTACCCTTAACAATTGAAATATCCTGATTTACTTCCAGTTCCTGCGGTACTTTAAAATATAGGTCATCGGCATACCAGTTAGTAACATAGAGACCTTGATGCTTTTCAGACAAGCCGGTGTTGTAATAAGGTATAGTGGTATAACCGGCTATTGTTTCTCTTTCCGCTTGCTTAACACCGGTTTTGACCAGGTCTTTCACCGAGTAAGTTTTTTTATCTATGTCCAGGGTATATGCTTTAGCTGAATCTAATAATATTAAAAACTTTCTTTCTTTCTCATAACCCTCATTAGAGGTTATTAATATTTTTCCCGGAGCAAAATGTGCGGTAATTGTATCGGAGGAATTTTTAATGATACGAGTGTGATTACCTTCACCGATTTCATCGAAAATTTTTGATTTAAACTTGTAAATAATTCTTCCTTCAAAATCCTTTTGTGCAAAAGAAGGCAATGTTGCCAGGAGGCAAACCAACTGGAGAATCCATTTCATAGAAAAAGTTTAGACCAGTAAAGTTACCGGTCTAAAATCAATTTCATATTACCAAAAATTATCAGGCTGTACCCTTCAGTTTCTTAATGGCTTCGGTGAGTTTGGGAACCACTTCAAAAGCATCACCCACAATTCCGTAGTCTGCTGCTTTAAAGAAAGGTGCTTCAGGGTCTTTGTTTATCACTACAATTACTTTACTCCTGTTCACCCCTGCCAGGTGCTGAATAGCACCGGAGATACCGATGGCGATATATAGATTAGGTGCAATGGCAATACCGGTTTGTCCCACATGTTCATTATGCGGACGCCAGTGTGCATCAGCAACCGGACGGCTACAGGCCAGGGCTGCATGTAATGTTTTGGCAAGGTCTTCCACCATGCCCCAGTTTTCAGGGCCTTTTAAGCCACGGCCTGCACTTACTACTATCTCTGCTTCTGTCAATGGTACTTCACCACTTACTTTATTGACACTGGTCACTTTTACCTTAGGTGCATCTACTGTAACTGAATCTGTAACCACTTCTGCTGTTCCTTCGCCTGCAATGGTCTGGTATGCGTTGGGATTGAGTGCAATGATCTTTACCGGTGTATTTACACTGATGTTGGCAAATGCTTTTCCGGAAAACACACTCTTTTTAACCGTAAAGCCATCTCCAGTTTCAGGAAGCGCTACAGCGCCGGAAACAAGTCCTGCCTTCATACGGGCAGCCAATCTTGGTGCAATAGCTTTCCCGTTTACATTGTTGGAGAAAACAATCACAGCAGCGCCGGCTGCTTCAGCTACCTGGGCCATTGCTTTGGTATATACCTGGGCGTCCAAACTATTCAGCGTTGCATCAGCCACATGATGGATCTTTTTAACACCATACTTTCCTAAAGCTGACAAGTCATCTTTTACCTCACCCAATACAATTCCTTCGGCAGAAGTACCCAGTTGTTCTGCAAGCTTTGCGCCATAGGTCATAGCTTCCAATGAAGCTTTTTTCACTTGTCCTTCGGCGGTATCTATAAAAACTAAAACTGACATAAGTTATAATTGATAAATAGTTAATTAATAATGGATAATTATTTAGTTAAACGGGCTTTAGTTGTCTTAACACTAGCAATAAGTAATTTTAATAGTTCTTCACAATCATTGTTCAATGAAACATATAGTTCTTTATTGATAAAACCGGTTGCAACCAGCAGGTCTAGCCAGTATTTACATTCATTGGCTTCTTTTAAAGCAATACTGAGTTTATGAACAAAATCCTTCAAACTTTCGGCATGTTCGGCTTCTCTTACTAATGCACCGATTGATGTACCACTTGCCACAATTTGGCGGGATAGCACAAATTCATTGCTGTCCTTTTTTAGTTGCTTATAAAGATTAATAATCTTAATAGCGAAATCGAAACTTTTTTGCTTTAGTATATTCTCTTTTGGCATTTATCAATTATTCATTAATAAATTATCCATTAAATAGCTTTTGCTTCTTCATGTAATAATCTAACCAACTCATCTACATTCTCGGGATCTACCAGTTTTACACCAGCTTTTGCAGGAGGCAATCCAAAGGAAGCCACGGTTGTCAGTGCATCTGCTGCTACAGGCTCAACTACTTTTAATGGTTTGGTCCTTGCCGCCATAATACCACGCATATTCGGGATACGTTGCTCGGCTACACCTTTCTGACAGCTCACTACCAATGGAAGATCTGCTTCGCAAATTTCTTCTCCACCTTCAATTTCCCGGCTAATAGTGGCTTTGCTTCCACTCAATTCAAATTTTGTGGCCAGGGAAACATAGGGAAGGTCCAGTAACTCTGCCAGCATACCACCGATGGAAGAACCGTTGTAATCAATGGTTTCTTTTCCGGTAAAGATGAGATCATAACCACCTTGCTTTGCTACTTCGGCAATTTGTGAAGCGATATAAAAACTATCCTGGCTATCGGCATTAACCCTGATGGCTTCATCACCACCAAGTGCCAGTGCTTTCCTAATGATGGGATCGGCATCTGCAGAACCAACATTGACCAGGTGTATCACAGTAGAAGCATCTGCTTCTTTCAATTCGATAGCCCTTACCAGTGAATACCATTCGTCGTATGGGTTGATGATCCATTGAACGCCGTTGGTATCGAATTTCGTGTTATTATCTGTGAAAGCTATTTTTGCCGTTGTATCCGGCGTTTTACTGATACATACTAATATCTTCATACGTAGAGTTTAGACCAGTTTAAGATAGTTGTTTATGCAACTAAAGCAAAGATAAGGGGAGAAGATCAATTAAACAGGATTAAAAACAAGGAATTTTTTTAAGTGGACAGGATCGTAAAAATAAAAGAAATGCTGGCACAGAGTCCGGCTGATAATTTTCTACAGCATGCACTGGCATTGGAATACATTAAGCTGGGAAATGATGAAGAAGCAAGGTCATTATTTGAAGAAATATTAAACAGGGACCCTGCTTATATCGGCAGTTATTATCATCTTGCCAAATTACTGGAACGCATCGATGCAACAGATGAAGCGATCAACGTATACGAGAAAGGTATGGAAGCAGCTAAAAAAGCAGGAGACGATCATGCATTCAGTGAATTGAGAAGCGCCTACGAAGAATTGACTTTTTAGATTAGCGGATATGCAGATTTGTAAATGTGGAGATGTGTAAATGGACAAATCTGAAAATTGTCAAACTGAGGCGTTTTTTTACAGTAAACGAAGTCCTAAGAAAAGAAGAGCCGTTATAACAAATATTACTAAAGCAATTGTTTTTTTATTAAAGCTGTAACTCAATAACCCGATGAGAAAAACGGCCCCAGCAATCATTGAAGTTCTGAAATAAGATTCGCCGCCATCACTGAATATTTGATATGTTAAGCTTTCAGGGATAAGCGGAGATACCAATTGATTTTTAGTCTGAAACCAGGAAAGATAGCCTGAAAGAATAATGAACATGTCAATAATTATCAGGATTCGGCAGGACCACTCAATTAGTTTTCCTGATTTTGATATTTCAGTCATATTCAAAAATACATTTTGTTTCTTTGTTGAATAACCGCAAATTAAATTGCTTCAACAGTTTATTGATCATATAAAAGAACAACGCCTTTTCAATGCGACGGATGAATTGTTGCTGGCGGTGAGCGGGGGAGTGGATTCTGTTGTATTATGTGAGCTATGCCAGCAGGCAGGGTATCAATTCTCCATTGTTCACTGCAATTTTAAATTGAGGGGTGAGGAAAGTGACAGGGATGAAAAATTTGTAAAAGAACTAGGAGAAAAATATGGAGTGGAGGTAAAAGTAAAACGGTTTGATACAGAGCAATATGCAAATGAGAAAAGACTCTCCATACAAGAGGCTGCAAGAAATTTGAGGTATCAATGGTTTGAAGAACTAATTAACCAACCAACCGATCAACCCATTAACCACCTCCTGACCGCACATCATGCTGATGACAATATTGAAACCCTGCTTATGCATTTTTTCAGGGGAACAGGTTTGCATGGACTGACAGGTATCCCAATGAAGAATGACTTTATCAGGAGGCCTTTGCTTTCATTCAGTAAAGAAGAACTGCTTGCTTTTGCTAAAGAGCATCAACTTGAATATGTAGAAGATTCTTCTAACGAATCCTCAAAATATACCCGTAATTTCTTTCGGAATGAGTTGCTGCCCGCTATCAGCAAAGTATATCCACAGGTAAAACAAAACCTTCAGGATAATATTGATCGCTTTACTGAAATTGAAAAACTATACCAGCTTACAACATCACAGTTACTGAGCAAACTTTGCCGTAGCAAAGAAAATGAGATACATGTGCCGGTAAAGCAACTGATGGGTTATAATAATAGGGCATTGATTTATGCTTTGATCAGTAAATATGGATTTTCTGAGAAGCAGGTTGATGAAATAGAGAAATTATCTCAGAGTGATACCGGTAAATACATTACTTCGCCTGATGATCAGTACCGTATCATTAAACACAGGCATTGGTTCATTATCAGCCGGACGAATACACAGTTATCGCAGAATATTATCATTGAAGTAAATGATAAAAAGATCGATTTTGAAGAAGGTACTCTTAAGTTCGAAACGACATTAAATCAGCAACCTCAAACCAGTAGCCAGGTCGCCTGCCTCGATAAGAAAAACATTCAATACCCACTGTTGTTACGTAAATGGAAGACCGGTGATTATTTTTACCCACTGGGTATGCGCAAAAAGAAAAAACTTGCCCGGTTTTTTATAGATAATAAACTTTCAAAGACAGAGAAAGAAAATGCCTGGGTGCTTGAAGCTGATAAAAGAATTATCTGGGTGATCGGTCAGCGTATTGATGATCGATTCAAGCTCACAGATCAAACCAAAGAAATACTGGAGGTGAGCTTTATGGCAAAGTGATTTTATCCCCCCGTAACCTGGCTCCAGAACCATTTTAATATGTCAAGATTGGTCAGCAGTTTGGTGGTTACATAGGTAAATATCAAACCGTAAATAGCGCCGGTGATATGGGCGCCATGACCTATATTATCCCGTCCGCGGCGGGCCAGTATGGTTGACACAATGATATAGATAGCACCGAAGATATAACCGGGTATATCTATGCCGGGCAGGAAGATAAAACCAATGCCCCCATTTGGGTTAAAAAGAATGGAAGAAAAAATTACAGCTGATACTGCGCCGGAAGCGCCGAGTGAACGATAGTAATAATTGTCTTTATGTTTAAAATAATCAGGCACCGAAGCAACGATCAGGGCGCTGACATAAAGTATAATGTATAAAAGTTTTCCGCTGTTCCCAAAAACCACAGGAGAAGAAAAGTATTGCTCCAGTATTTCTCCAAATGAATACAATGCGATCATGTTGAAGATGAGGTGCCCAACATCGGCATGAATCAATCCATGAGTAATGAAACGGTATAATTGTCCCCGGGAGATGTACGGAGGATAGAAGATGAGATCATTCTTTGTTTTTTCATTATTGAAAGCGCCGATGGAAATAATGGCTGTGATGATAACAATGATCAGGGTAATAGAAAGGTCCATTCTTTTAATTTATACAATGCCGAAAATAAGGTTTTATTGGTGATGGTATTTTTCGTTGCGGATAATAGTACAGGCACGGTATACCTGTTCCGCTAAAATTAAGCGTACCAACTGGTGCGGAAAAGTTAAATCGGACAAGCTCCAGCTAAATGCTGCTTTTTGTATCACTGCTACATCTAACCCATAAGCACCACCAATTAAAAAGATAAGATGCTTTGTACTTTCATTGGTTCTTGCCTGTATAAATGTGGCCAGTTTTTTAGAACTCATTTGTTTGCCATTCTCATCCAGGGCAACGAGGTGATCACCGGGTTGCACAAGATCCAATACCAGCTCAGCTTCTTTTTTCTTTAGTTCCGTTTCGCTTAATGATGCTGCATTCTTTGGTGGCGGAATGATATGCCATTCTGTTTTGTAATAACGGCCCACCCTTTGTGTAAATTCCTCCACTGCTTTTTTTAGCATGGGTTCATGAGCTTTACCGATGGACCAGAAGGATATCTTCATAAGGGTTGAAAGATAGCAATAAAAAAGCCGCTAAAATTTAGCGGCTTCTCTTAATACAGGATCATCATCACTTGATCTCGTAATCTTTCCGGAATGACATGAGTGTAGACCGGTATAATACATTTGCTTCGTCTGCTGTGGCTGCTTTTTCATAATAGTCATGTGCTTCAGCCAGGAAATGTGCATCTTCCAGCATAAAAGCGATACGATATGCCTGCTCCGCTTCACCTTCAAAAGGCACTCCCTGGGCTTTGATCGTTTCCAGGATACTTTTAAAATCTTCTTTTTTCTTATAGTTCAGCACTTTGAGGTCATCGTTTTCTTCTCCCTTTACAGCGGCAGTCCAGTAATAAGTGTTGCCCGGCTTTATCTTTCCAAGCAGGTCAGATACAGGTACCTTATGTTTTTTAACCGTGGTCTTATAAATAGGGTTTACAATGTCTGTACTACTGAATAAAAAGAATTCAAATTCTTCAGCATCTGCATATGATTTCCAGGAAAGCGGCACATCACCATCGCAATAGTTCACTGTATCCAGTCTTGGATCGATCCAGACATTGTTGATAGAACGGCTGACAGCACCTACCGTATTCATATATGCTTTACGGTTGCTGCCGGGTGAGCCGCTTGATTTTGTCATTTGAGCCCATACATATTTTACATAGTTAGAGCTAACAGAGCTTTTAGAGACCTTGCATGAATCTCCAAAATTACGCAGGGGATATGTGCCACCTTTTGTAATGGTGAACATAGCGGCTTCATTACAGATTAGTGTAACTGCAGAACCGTTCGCTACTTTGATGGTAGCACTGCTGTTCATCAGTTTGCCCACTTTGGCTTTGGCTTCTGCGTTGTTCTCTACTACAGATACATTTCCCTTAAAGCTATATATCAGGAAGTCGGCTCCCTGCGCCTGTACAAAAACGGCACTGCTCAGTAATAGGGAAACAAATAACAACTTTTTCATTTTTCTGGATTTAGGTGTTAGTGATGATGTGGTTTAAATACTGTATTATAATGATATTTTTTATGCATCCATGTGGCCCATGCTTCATAAAAATAGATCACATCCACGGCCATTACAATGGTGATCAGGCTATATTTCATATTCACTTTTACATGGTAGCGGTTGTATATCTCGATTCCCAGCCATACAAAGAAAATGGCTGAAAGCACCTGTGCGATCTTGGCGGCAAGGTGGAACCAGATATGGCTTTCCAGGTAATAATGAATAAAGAACGACATGTGTAACCAACAGACGATGATGGCCAACAGCCAGTTGCCCCAACCCGGGAATTTTTTTATAAAGTTGTTTTCCAGCACCATGGAAAGAATGTTGGCATGTACAATGATACCGTTCATGTCAGGGGTTGATTTGCCCGCATATTTCTCATTCATCGGCGTGAACTTCTTATCCTCTATATCATTTGGGTTGTCATTTACATAAGCCAATAAAGCAATTCTATTTTTAAAACTTGATGAATCGACCATATCCATCATCAGATCTTCTGGTTGTACAACCAGGTATTGTTTTTTATGCTCAGTTAAGGTTCGGCTATAACTGATAATTGTTTCTTTATTTATTTTTTTCTCGATCCTGTGATATGCTTCCTGGTTATATTGTTTTAATAGTGTAGTAGTAAAAGAAGGAATGATAATATCATGCTCCTTGTCATCTTCTTTAAAAGGATAGTATGATCTTATGGTTTCCTTATCTCCATGGGTTGGAAAATTTACATGACCATAAAGCGTTTTATCATTCTTAAAATAGTTATTGGCGGCAATCAGTTTGTGTGAAGAGTCCGTAAGGTACTTGACTGCCAGTACCAGGTTTGGAGTTTTGTTTATAGTTTCTCTTAATAATGAATCCTGGTAAGGATCCCTTGGACCATCAAACAACACATCAAGTCCTATCACTTTAGGCCCCATTGATGCTGTCTTTTCAACCAGCATGGCGATCGCTTCCCTGTCTGCACGGCCAATATTGACAACAACAATATTGCTGTCAATATCATTCTTTTGTTTATTCCCAACCTTTGAATAGTAGAGGTCATTAAAATCAAAATCCTTGAGTCCGAGTTTGACCGGGTTCAGAATTCCAAGGTTCAGAGGGATAGAGCCTAAAACAAAAATGAAGATGAAAACCCATAAAGTGGCAAAGAGGGTATCTCTTTCCATCAGGTATTTGGTTACCCTGCGGTGAGCATGTTTTACCCCATGTCCTAACCGTTTATGCAGTGGTTTTTTCATCAAAAGAGTGTGGTTTTAATAGTAGGGATATCAAATGAATAGTACGGGTTGCAATTTGCAAAGAATTTAACCTTCTGTAAATTATATGGGCGATCAGGCCACTTTTGGAAGGGTTTTACCGTCGTTTACTACATATTCACTTGTAAATCCGTAAATTAGTTTGCCGAATTTATGAGAAAATCACTTTCCATAAAGCTATTTCTGCCCTTCTTTTTGATTTTCAGCTACGCCGGGCTTGCACAGGTGTCGCCTCCCACACCCAGGGATACCACTATCAAGGGGCCGCAAACCTTTGCTATGATCATGGGTATTTCCTCCTACAAATATGTGCGGCCGCTGACTTATGCAGATAAGGATGCAGAAATGTTCCGGGATTTTCTGAAATCACCCGGAGGCGGCAATTTGCCTGCGGATAATATTTTCTGTTTGCTTAATGAAGAGGCACTGGCATCTACCTTTTGGGCAAAAGGATGGAAATGGCTGACGGCGAAAAGACTACAGGCTGGTGACCGGTTGTTCATTTACCTTGCTGGGCATGGTGATGCTATTGATGAGGACCAGTTTTTTTATATCGCCTATGACTGCAACCCTGCGGGAGATAAAAACAATTACCTGGCAGGCGGTGTAATACAATTGTATAACCTCAAACTGAAGATCCAGCGGGAAACCGGGAAAGGGGTAGAAGTATTTTTTATTATGGATGCCTGCCGCACCAATGAACTGCCCGGTGGTAAGGAAGGACAAAGTTTTTTGAACAGCGCCATTTCAGAAAAAAGGGCTGGTGAGATCATTATGCTGGCAACAGGTGCCGGACAGGAATCATTGGAAGATGCTTCCATTGGTAGTGGTCATGGATTGTTTACCTATTACCTTGTGGACGGTCTTAGCGGACTGGCGGATACACAGGGGCAGGAAGATCAGAAGGTCACTCTTTCAGAGATACAGAAATATATAGACAAAAATGTTCCCAATATTGCCGAGCAGGTCTTTCGGCGAAAACAGGACCCGTTTTTCTGTTGCAGTGAAAGCAGTGAAAAAGTGGTGACCAACGTAAATAAAGATTATCTGAAGAACTGGTTGCTGATCAAAAAACAGCAGAACAAGGGGCCGGGTAACAGGGCATTGGATGTAGCTCCCAGGGGCCGTTCGGTTAAGGGAATAGCAGCGGATACTGCGATCATAGAAACCTATAATCTTTTCAATAAAGCTATTAAGGACAGCCGTATCACCGGTGAAGGTTCTGCAGAGTATTATTATGATCAGCTGGAGAAGAATTATCCTAACAGTCCTTATACAGAAGATGCCCAAAGCACATTGGCTGTGGAATATATCAATTTTGCACAGACCAAGATCAACCTTTACCTGGACAGTCGTGATGCTTCTTCTATTCAAAGGCTACGGGCACAGGTAGCCGAAGAAGACAATGGTGATGAACTCAACACCACCCTGCAACGAATGGAGAAAGTAGCCATGCAGGAATTCTATGATATCGGCATCATGCTGGAAAAAGCGATCAATTTTATTATGCCCGATGATCCGGAATTTGCCAAGAGCCTGATGGGCAGAATGTACTTTTTCAAAGCAAGGGGATATTATGGAAAGAACAGGGCGCAGATAGATATGAAAACCGCATTTGAGTATGCGTATGCAGCCTATGCCTGTGATAAAAATGCAGCATATATCCTTAACACACTTTCTTCCCTGCACCTGGATAATCGCCGCTATGATAGCGCCATTTATTATGCCCGCAAGGCAATAATAACTGCCCCTAACTGGAGGTATCCCTATGTTACAATGGCTTATTCGTATAAAACACTGAACAGACCTGATTCTGCCATCAAATATTACCGGAAATCCATTGAAGTTGATCCGGAGAATGCGGATGCTTATGTGGACCTGGGCCATTTCTTTTATTCTGTTACACAAGGTGATTCGGCGATCGCCAATTATGAAAGGGCATTGCGGATAGATCCGCAGAATGTTTTCGCCAGCAGTAATATTGGCTGGTTATATTATGACCGGAAAATGTTTGATAAGGCAGCTACTTTTTTTAAGAAAAGTATCAAAGCAGACCCCAAACTGATCAATCCTTATAATGGTTTGGCCAAAACATTCTTTGAGTTAAAACAATTTGATTCGGCCCGTATCTATTATTCACAGGCATTCAATAATTACCAGGATAAGTCCATTGTGAATGTGTATATCGGTAATTTATATAAGGAATTAAAGGCTTATGATTCAGCCAAAACCTATTACCGGCTTGCATCGGAACTGGATCCTACCTATGAGGATGCATTCAATAATCTTGGCCGTGCCAGTTTTTTATTAAAGGAATATGACTCTGCCCGTTTTTATTATAATAAGGCTTTACAGACCAATCCTTTTTCTGCCTATGCGCTTATCAATACAGGGCTTGTATTTAAAGAACTGAAGCAAATGGATTCGCTGGATAAATATTTTCATCGGGCAATTGAACTGGATCCTAAGAATCCTTCTATTATTAACCTCGTCGGGTCTATATATGGCCAGGAGAAGATCTATGATTCTGCCCGCAAGTACTTCAGAAGGGCATTGAACCTGAAACCGGATTATAAGCCAGCTTCCAAAAACCTGATGAAGATATTCCGTGACCTGAATCAGTTGGATTCTATTTCAAATTTCTTAAAGGGGAATTTTTTGCAGAATGAATTTGATATCAGTTCCATGAATGAACTGGGGCTTGTATTCCTTGATCAAAAAAGATATGATTCTGCCGCCAAATATTTCAGAAAGGGATTGGAGAAAAATCCTGATAATGCACAGTTGTTGAATAATCTCGGACTTGTTTTCAGGGGAATCAAACAATATGATTCGGCCAGGGTGTACCTGCGCAAAGCCATGAATAATGAACCGGACAACCCTATTTTCCCGATCAATATTGCGGGTATTTTCAAGTTGCTGAATATGGCTGACTCGGCTTCGTACTATTATAAACAGCCCATGGAACGCAATGCTTCACCAGAGGCACAGCTGTATTTTAACCTGGGTAATTTATTTGAGGATATGAAGCTGTATGATTCTGCTTTGGTTTATTTCAGGCATGCCATAACTATTGATCCAAAATATACACCTGCCTATACCAATGCCGGGGCATTGTTGATGCGGTTAGAATATTATGATTCGGCTTTTCGGTATATGAAAAAGGCCTGGGAACTGGATCCGAACTCATTCAGCACTACCCTGAATTTGGGGCTTATCTATCATACATTACAACGGTATGATTCTGCTGTCGTTTATCTTGAAAAAGCGATACGGCTTGATGGTGCTAGGGAAAAAACTTATTATCAACTGGCCTGCAGCTATGCTATGGATAATAAACCAGAGCAGGCTGTATTATACCTGCAACAGGCTTTTGACAGGGGCTATAAGAATAAAGAAAGCCTGATCCTTGACCCTGATCTGTTTGGGTTAAAAGAAAATAAAGAATTCCAAAAACTATTGGATAAGCTGGTGCCGGATTGGAGGCAGAGGAGGCCGTAGATAGTTAAAACTATTTTAACTGCTTTAAAATTATATCTAGAGCTATTTGCTTTGGGATATCGCTATCTGTTATAACATTATCAATAGAGATATTGGTGTAATAATTTGGAATTACCCCTCGACCTTTGTTACGATTCTTCCTTATTACATATCCGGTGGTAGAAACGCTAAATAATATTTTGGTGTTCGGTAAAATTGTGTCTATTGGGTCTCCGCTAATTATGATCTTATTACCTCCTGTTTCTTCACCGATAAAAAAGCCTCTCTTTGTTGCCTCCAAGTATGAGCATAAGATTGCAGTACTGGAAAAACTTCCTCCGTTAATTAAAACATAGAGATTTCCTTTATAGCTATTCGGCTTGGGAATTATTATTTCTTTATTATTACTTTTTGGTAAATATTTAATAGGCCTAAGTAGCAAATAAGACAATAATAATTTTCCTGTTTCAAAGTCTCCTCCTTGATTGTCTCTCAGGTCTAGAATAAGATTTTGAATGTTTCCTTTATTAAGATTATCAAATATTTCTTTAATTGTGTTATCAAAACTTTGATGATAAACAGAGTTTAAAATATCGGGATCAAAACTTTTTATTGAAAGCAAAGCAATCCCTGATTGCTTATTAGTTTCGAAAATTATGCCTTGTTTTGGGCTACTAATTGAATCTCTTTCATTGTATTTTAATTTCCTGTAAAAACGAATACTGTCTTTAGACAAGGCGTCTATTGTTACAGTCTTATTTTCATATTCTTTACTTTTAAATGTTATATGAAATTTGTCCGGATGCCCAAATGAAAAGCTGAAATATTCTTTAAAGTAATTAGTCATAATCCAAATAGGGTATGTTTGATTATTGCCGTCCCTGATCTGCCTAGTTAATAAATAGTCTAATATATCTTTTGAAGGAATCTTGTTTATGTTCAATATTTCAGATCCTTCACTAATAAGTGTATCAGTCGAACAATTCATATTAACATAAAGCCTATTATTTAATATTTTTATATAGAATGGGAAAAACCTGGCATTTTCATTAAAATAATTTCCAGCTTCTTCACTTGGTAATAACATAGTATGACCATCTTTTAATTTTGAATTTATCAAAGTGATAAGATTATAGAAATCCATTTCAGAAAGTGGCCTTGTAATACATTTATAGAGACTGTCAAGAAAAAAACTAAGTTTTTCTTTTGACGTGTATAGATGTAGGTTGGGATGATTTTTTTCAAGATTCGTTCTTAGAAATTTAAAATCATCCTGTAATTCATTGACCGAGTAAAGTTGATTGGGGTTATATATAATTTTCTGACAAATCCCGGTTAGAGAGAAAGCCATTATGCTAACAGAAAAGATTAGTTTAATCAATTTGTACTTTTTTTTCATCTAACTTGTATAGGATAGAGGATATGACTCTTTTTATTTAAATATACAACAGCACTGCTGAAAGTTATTATTGAAAAATATCTGCCTAAAAGCAATTTTGTTTAGTACAAACAAAAAAGCCCTGCAATTTAATTGCAAGGCTTTGTGACCCCGTCAGGATTCAAACCTGAAACCTTCTGATCCGTAGTCAGATGCTCTATTCAGTTGAGCTACGGGGCCTTTGTGTTCTATTTCAATTTTCCCCCTGAATCTCCTCTGACAGTAAGTCGAGACAAGCATAGCTTCGTCCCGACTACGGGGCCTCATCATAAGAGGGCTGCAAATATAGCGCAAAAAATCCATTTGATTTTTGTGATTTACTAACTGTTTTTCAACGAGTAATGGTGGTAGTGTTAGCGATTCTGGCATGAATTTTTCAACTATAAAGGTGAAATAAATTTTTTAACCTAAAAGCTTAAACTATGCTACGTTGGTCTATTGTATTTTTTATTATTGCGCTTGTTGCTGCGGTGTTTGGCTTTGGCGGTATCGCTGCCGGTGCAGCATCTATTGCGAAGATATTATTCTTCATCTTTATTGTTCTCTTCCTGCTTACTATCATTTTTGGAAAGAGAATAGGGGGAACGGAAGTTTAACCTTCGCTACCGTACATCTTAATCGAATAGTATTACCCATAAAAAAGCCTTCCAGTAACAGGAAGGCTTTTTCCATTTATTTATAAATTTTTAGTTTCTCTGTAGTTTAGACAGCAGGCGCAATATTTCCAGGTATAACCAAACGATGGTTACCAGTAATCCAAAAGCACCAAACCATTCCATGTATTTGGGCGCTTTCATTTCTGCCCCTTTTTCGATCATGTCGAAATTGAGCAGCAGGTTGAAAGCTGCCAGTCCCGTAACCAATACAGAAAACCCAATACTTAACGGTGTAGCCGAATTAGTAAAGCCGGATGCAATGGCACTGCCACCAAAAGAAAAAGTAAGCCACTGTATCAGGTAAAATATAGCGATAGCTGCGGTAGCTGTTACAACAACAGTCCTCAGCTTCTTTGTTACTTTAATGATCCTGTAACGATAGATCAGGAACATGATCAGTGTAACCAATAATGTAAGGGCTACTGCCTGTATGATCAGCCCGGGCTGGTATGCATTATTGTACATAGCAGAAACAGAACCCACAAACAAACCTTCCAGTATAGCGTAAGCCGGTGCCAGGTAAGCCGCCCATTTCATCTTAAATGCCATCAGTATGGCCAAACCTAATCCACCAAAAACACCAACCATCATGAATGGCATAGGGTCGCTTCCTTTATAGAACTGGTTCCATGCAAACATGGTAGAGGCGATCATTAAAGCCATGAGCACACCAAATTTGTTCATGGTACCTTTTATTGTCATTTCTTCACCTGTACTGATACCTTCCAGCACAGTTCCCTCGAATCTCTTTTCCTGTAAAACAGGGTTACTTGATCTGAATAAAGCCATAGTTTTAAAAATTTACTTAAAGATAAATAGTTTCCTGAAATTGTATCCAGGAATACCTTTTAAATGATTGCTTTTTAACAGATAACAAATAATCCGGGAGAGGGTTCAGCATCAATAATGCCAGCGTACAAATGCCTCCATAGCAGCATATTGTGTCAGCCCAAGACTGGCATACAGCCCGGCCGTATCAGCATTTCTTTCCTCCGCCCTTTGCCAGAACTCCCTTGCATCGCTTCCCTGGAAGGGTACCATGTCCTTTTGCGACTGGTGAATAAAAATGCCGAATCTTTTTTGCATCACCTGGTCAGGACTCATAGGGATGGCCATTTCAATTTCTTCGATATTCCATTCCTGCCAGGCTCCTTTATACAGCCAGAGCCAGCAATCCTTTATCCATTCATCACCATCTGCTTTTATTTTTTTTAATGCCTCTACCACCACATTGAAACAAACAATATGGGTGCCATGCGGATCAGCAAAATCACCGGCGCAATATACCTGCTGTGGTTTTATTTTCCGGAGCAGTTCTATAGTGATCTTGATGTCCTTTTTACTCATTGGTTTTTTTTCAATAGTGCCTGTTTCATAAAAAGGAAGATTCAAAAAGTGAATATTATTGTCAGAAATACCAACATAGTGACAGGTAGCTTTGGCTTCGCCTCTTCTGATTAATCCCTTAATGGAACGTATCAATGGAGTATCTACCTGGTTCGATCTTTTCTTTGCCAAAAACTTACGGGCATCTGCCAATATTTTCTCGGTTTTTTTAGTATCAATACCTGCTATCTCTTCAAAACCTACAGCAAAGTCAAGATAACGGGTTACAAATTCATCCGTAACTGCAATGTTGCCTGAGGTTTGATAGCCCACATGAACATCATGTCCCTGGTCATGGAGCCGCTGAAAGGTGCCGCCCATACTGATAATATCATCATCAGGATGCGGCGAAAAGATAAGGCAACGTTTGGGATAAGGTGACATCCTTTCCGGCGGATTAGGCAGGGGAGTAGGTTTGCCACCCGGCCAGCCGGTAATAGAATCCCTCAGTAAATAATATACCTGAAGGTTGATCTCGTAAGCATCTCCTTTTTCTACCAACAGATCGCTGAGACCATATTCATTATAGTCTTTGTTGGTAAGACTCAAAACAGGTTTATTGAGTTTTAGTGACATATTCACCACGGCCTTTTTGATCATTTTTAGCGTCCATTCACAATCGCCGGTAAGCCATGGCGATTTGAAACGGGTGAGTTCGGCAGCTGCTTTATCTTCTACAACAAAGCTTACATATTCATGATTCTGCAAAAGCGATGCAGGTACCTGTTCGGTATCGTCATCTTCTACGGCTTTTTTGATCACAGGGGCTTTGTTGGTACCCCATGCCATCAAAATGATCTTCTTTGACTTAAGGATGGTACTGATGCCCATGGTAATTGCCAGTCTTGGCACCTGTGATATATTGGCAAACTCATAGGAGTTGGCAATACGGGTAGATGTATCGAGAGTTATCAATCTTGTTTTTGAATAAATACCTGAGCCAGGTTCATTAAAACCGATGTGGCCGTTATTACCGATGCCGAGTATCTGCAGATCGATACCACCGGCATCTTCTATCATTTTCTCATATTCACGGCAATGTTCTTTTATCTTTTCTTTTTTGATCTCCCCATCAGGGATATGTGTGTTTTTGGGGTCTATATCCACATGATCAAAAAGATGTGTCCGCATGTAGCGATGATAACTTTGCAATGCTTTTTTCTCGATCGGGTAATATTCATCAAGATTAAATGTGATGACGTTTTTGAAACTGAGCTTTTCTTCTTTATGCATCCGCACCAGTTCAGCGTATAATGTTTTAGGAGTTGATCCTGTGGCAAGCCCTAACACACATTTCTGCTTTTTCTTTTGTTTTTCACGGATCAGCGCAGCGATCTCCTGTGCCACATATACAGAACCTGCTTTTGGATCAGCAAAAATTTTTACGGGTATCTTTTCAAAACTGTCTGATAGATCGTTGCCGGCGTTTTTTATACTCATTTAAAAGTATTTGAGATGCCAGCAAAGATAGAAAACAGAAAGAAAGGTGATTGCGGGTTTCTGCGGCCTCATTTCAATCTTTCTCTATAAATATTGTGGACTCACTTAATTAATTTCAATCTCATCCACAAACAACCATGCTTTGTTGCCGGCGCCTGGATTACCATCCGGAATAGTTCCAAAATTTTTGAGTAAGACTTTTATATAACGGGCAGTGGCAGGTTGCAAAAATTCGCACCAAGCTTGTTTATTTGTTATAGAAGGGTTGGCACAGGTTACCGGTGAGAAATTCTTTCCATCTGTTGAAACCGAGATGATCATATCTGCAGGTTTGTATATCCAGCTTCCTGTTTGTTGCAGTATATGAGCTTTTACTTCCCCGATCTTTTCTTCTTTGCCCAGGTCAATTATTGCTTCACAATCGGTACCACTAAAACCAAGGAATTCCTTTGACCTTGCCAGCCCTTTTTCATTCTGCACTCCGTTTACTAGTGTAAAAGCTCCATCTCCGGGATAGTTTTTAGATGGGGGAGTAGTAAGGGTTATTTTTTTGCCGGTGGCTTTGTTAAAATGGAACAATTGATTGATTTTAACACCTTTCCCGTCTATGCTATAATAAGCATAGGCATTTTCGACAAATTGTGTAATTAGTTGAGGAGATTTATAACTCCAAACTGTATCAAGCATATCAAAGTTGATAATTATTGGAACATCAAACTTTGTTTCCACCTTCCATAACACACCATTATAATCATCTGTTGGTAAAACAGTAGCTTTTAAATCAAAATACGCCTTGCTATAATTAGCCCCCCAGTTTTCATATCGCTTCATCTGCTCAGGTAACCGCTTTTCAAAACTATCCCAATTACGTTTTTCTTTTGGCGTCCATAATATTTCACTCAATGCTGCCATCCGCGGAAAGATCATGTATTCTACTTTCTTCTCATTGCCTATGTATTCTGCCCACACATTTGCCTGTGCACCAAGAATGTATTTGCCTTCTGCTTCAGTTAATTCTTTTGGTATGGGTTCGTATGCATATACTTTTTCAATAGGGTTGTAACCACCTATTGTAACACTGTCTTCATTCTCACTTTGTGTATGGTCGAAATACAAAGGATTGCCCGGTGTCATGATCACATTATGTTTTTGTTTAGCTGCTTCTATCCCACCTTTTTCCCCTCTCCAGCTCATCACCACAGCATTCGGAGCTAAGCCACCTTCCAGTATTTCATCCCATCCGATCAATGTTTTGCCTTTGCTGTTCAGGTATTTTTCTATGCGTTGTACAAACCAGCTTTGCAGTTCATGTTCATCTTTCAAACCCAGTTCCTTCATTCTTTGCTGGCACCGTGGACATTTCTTCCAGTGCACTTTCGGGGCTTCATCACCACCGATATGAAAATATTTAGAAGGGAAAAGCGGCACAACTTCATCAATCACATTTTGAAGAAAAGCGAATGTAGAATCCTTTCCGGCGCAAAAAATATCATCAAATACTCCCCAGGTTTCCTGCACTAACTTTATTCTTCCGTTCTTTTGTTCCTCTACACTTTTATCGGAGATCATGTTTTTGGGTATCTCAGTTGGTTTTTCAGGAAAGCAGCTTAACCAGGGATAAGCAGCAATAGCAGCACTACCATGTCCCGGCATCTCTATTTCAGGGATCACTTCAATAAATCTGTCTTTTGCATACTGCACCACTTCTTTTATTTCTTCCTGGGTATAATATCCGCCATAAGGGGTGTTATCACTTCCTGTTCCGGGATAGCGGCCGATGATGGTTCCGTTTCTTTTACTTCCAATGCTTGTCAACTCAGGATATTTTTTTATTTCGATGCGCCAGCCCTGGTCTTCTGTTAAGTGCCAATGAAAAATATTCAGTTTATGATAAGCGAGGTAATCGATATATCTTTTGACAAACGAAACAGGGAAGAAGTGACGACAGACATCGAGATGCATTCCTCTGTATTGAAATCTTGGATAATCTACAATGCTTACCTGCGGTACAGCTATATTGCCCTCTGAAAGCTTTTCGTTTTTATCTGATACCGGAATTACAAGCAACTGAGCTAATGTTTGAATAGCATAAAAAATTCCTTCCTGGTCACCACTGATAGTAATGCCTTTACTGTTGCAATCCAGTTTATAATAACCTTTTTTACCCTGATCGCTGCTTTTTACTATTGAAATAATATTTGTAGTAGCTTTTTTTTCTTCCATCATTTCCAACTCTATCCCAAAATTATTTCTTAAAAAATCTGAGAGATATGATGCAGCACCTTTATTTGATCCATCAAAAGCTATCCCTGTTTTACTGGTGATGTTAAAAACTCCTTTCCCCATTTTTATTTCAGCAGGCTGGGGTATAACATTGATCTGCTGGCCAAATAAAGAAACTACGGGTAGAAAAAGAAAATGTACTAAAAGAATTTTTCTCATATGTCAATTTTAATTCGATACTGATAAAATAATGACGTTTAAACAGTTTAATGAGTGGGCAACTATCTCATTATTGGTAATAAAATGCTGCTTGCATTTTTTCCATCATGATAGATCTTGATCACTTCTTTTTGGAAATCTTCCGGCTTGGCTTCATAAATATTCATGAATTGCTGGGGATTGCGGTCCGCCAGTGGAAACCAGGTGCTTTGTATCTGTATCATTAACCGATGCCCTTTTTTAAAAGTATGTGCAATATCAGGTAGCTGGAATTTTACTGTTTCAATTTTGTTTGGTTTAAAAGGTTCTGGTTTTTCAAAACTATTCCTGAATTTTCCTCTCATGATCTCCCCACGGACCAGCATCTGGTAGCCGTCCATAGGATATTCAGAAGGAGTAGAGTATTTGAAATCATCAGGAAAAACATCAATGATCTTTACCACAAAATCTGCATCTGTTCCGCTTAAACTTACTTTCAGGTCCGCTATAACTTCTCCGGCCAATGTCAGGTCTTCTTCCAAAACATCAGTCTGGAAAGTGAGAACATCAGGTCTTCTTGATGCAAAGCGCTGATCATCGGTCATGTATTCCCTTGTTCTTCTAAAGTGAACATCCTCAGTATAAGGAACAGGATGCGCCGGATCACTGGTATATTCTGAATAGCTGTTATTTTTTACATAGCCAGGGAATGTCCATGATAAGACACCGTCCGGAGCCAGGTAAACAGGTCTTGGTTGTGTTTCTTTTGGTGGCCATTGATCAAATTGTTTCCATTTGTTTTCGCCGGTGAAGAAAATGTTAGCTTCAGCAATATTGGGTTTATCACCTTTTCCTTTGAGATAATAATTGAAGAAAGGAATTTCTATATGATTTTGATACCAGAAAGAAGTATTGCTTTCAAATTTTACATTACCAAGATGACTGCCATCACGGCTGGCCCACTGACCATGATACCATGGGCCCATCACCAGGTTATTTTTTATTCCCGGATTTTGCTTTTCAATGGCCTTATACAAATTCCAGGCGCCGAAACAATCCTCTGCATCAAATAAACCGCCAACAACAAGCATGGCTGGCTTAACATTATACATTGCATTCCTGGCATTTCTTGCCTGCCACCAATCATCATAGTTCGGATGCTCGTACATCTGGTGCCAGAATTTGATACTATCACCCAACATATCTGCCAGTTTTTTTAGCGATCCTGCTTCTAAATAAAATTTATAATTATCCCTTATTGTAAAGTTGTACCCCGGAGAACCAACTGTTGTTGGTTTAGGTCTCGGCTTTCCGAATGATGAATAAAAGCTAAAACCGTCCATAGGGAAGAAAACCCCGTTATGATGAAAATCATCACCCATAAACCAGTCGGTAACGGGTGCCTGCGGGCTTACAGCTTTCAATGCAGGATGACCTGAAGCTGCTGCCATGGTTGAATAAAAACCGGGGTATGAAATACCAAACACTCCCACATTGCCATTATTATTGGAAATATTTTTTACGAGCCAGTCAATTGCGTCATATGTATCGCTGGCTTCATCAATTTCATTTCCTTTTTTGTCTTTATTAAAAGGTCGAACGTCTTCAAATTCACCTTCACTCATCCATCTGCCCCTTACATCCTGAATAACTATGATATAATTTTCTCTTGCATAATACTTCCAATGTCCGCCCCATAGTCTTGAACTAAAATCAGTTCCATAAGGTCGACAGGAGTAAGGTGTTCGCATCATCAGGATGGGATGCTTCTCGCTTTTGTCATTGGGCAGGTAAATAGAAGTAAAAAGCCTTACACCATCTCTCATGGTAATATATTGCTCCTGCTTTGTGTAATTATCCCTGATCCAGGCAGAATCCTGGTCAGTTTGGGAATAAGAAATAGTTACAAACAGGGATAGCAGAACTGAAAAAAGTATTTTTCTCATGGAAGTGATTTTGAAGGGCTAAATTTACAGAATCTCAATCGACAGATACGCAATTTATGCAAACGAATGCAGCAATCATTGAACGTTTTTACAGCGCTTTTCAACAGCTTGATCATGAAGGGATGAACAGTTGTTACAGTGATGATATCCTTTTCAGCGATCCCGTTTTTGGAATGCTAGAAGGAAAGGAAGTGAAATATATGTGGGAGATGCTTTGTACCAATGCAAAAGACTTTTCATTGGAATTTTCTGATATCAAAACAGTGGATGAGGAGTATTATACTTGTCTGTGGACAGCCCGGTATACTTTTTCAAAAACCGGCAACCGGGTAGAAAATAATATCAAAGCCTTTATGCGGCTAAAAAACGGAAAGATCACTGAACACAGTGATGCTTTCCGGTTAAGTAAATGGATCGGTCAGGCACTTGGCTGGAAAGGTAAATTGCTGGGATGGACAGGATTTATGAAAAGAGCTGTGCAGAAGAATGCAAGAAAAAGTCTTGATAAATTTATTGCGACAAAGAGTCCGGTTACTAATTAATCTTCTAATATACCATACACACCTTTATTAGCATCCTGTATTGCTTGTTCTACTTCTGCCCATGTGTTCATTACAAAAGGGCCATAAGCTGCAATAGGTTCATTGATCGGCTCACCTGAAAGAACAAGAATGACTGCATCATCGGTTGCAGTGATATTTATTTCTCCTTCATCATTTTCAAATAAAACAAAATGATCACTGCTAGCTTCTTTATCATTAATAACAGCAGATCCTTCTATGATCAGGAAACCTGTATTAAAACCGGCAGGTAAATGGATAGTTTCATTTGCGCCTTTTTTCAAACGAATATTCCAAACCTGCATAGGAGAGAAGGTAGAAGCCGGGCCTTTTGTCCCTTTGTATTCACCTGCGATCACTTCAATAAAACTTATGCCATCACTCAATAAATGTTTGCCCATCATTTTGTTGGTGATCTCCTGGTATTTGGGTGAGGTTTTTTTGAACGCAGCGGGCAGGTTCACCCATAGCTGAACCATTTGAAACATTCCACCTGTTTTGCTGAATGATTCTTCATGATATTCTTTGTGTAACAGACCTGAGCCGGCTGTCATCCATTGTACGTCACCTTCACCGATGATACCACTGCTACCGGTACTGTCATGATGAGCTATTTTACCATGATAGGCAATCGTCACAGTTTCAAAACCTGCATGGGGATGTACTCCCACACCACGGGGTTCTTCAGATGGGGTGAATTCTATTTTTGCTCCGTAGTCAAGTAAAAAGAATGGACTCATTCTTTTCCTGTCTATCCATCTGCCGCCCGGAAAAAAACTGTGTACCCGGAAACCATCACCCACCATATGTGGCGGGGGAGGTGTAATAATTGCTTCTATTGTTCTTTTGTTTGTCATAAAATCTCCTTTTTATGCAATTTGTTTTTCTGTTACCAGGGTTTCTGCCAGCCATCTGAATTCTGTTACAAAATTGTGTATTGGGTTTTCAAAGTTCTCATCCATTAACTCACCATCTGCATTAAACTTTTTATCAACTGCCGGAACGATCAGCATATTAGGTGATGCTACTCCAAATAGAGCCGGGATCAATAATAATAATTGTTGTGATGCCCGCATACCACCCATTGCTCCGGGTGAAGCTGTTACTATCCCAAATGGTTTATGATTTTGCTTTGGGAAATGGTCGAGCAGGTTTTTTAAAGCAGGGGAGTAGCTGCCATTATATTCCGGTGTTACCAATATGAATGCATCTGCTTCAAAAACTCTTTCAGCCAAAGGCCTTAATTCTTCCGGTGCTTTGTCTGCTGATGTCCAAACAGACTGGATAGGTGGTACCGGCCAATCTTTCAAAGCAATAATATCCACTTCATGATCTGAATGGTTAATGAGATATTGTTTTAAATACAGGGCAACTCTATGTGTTACACTGTTGTGTCTTGGACTTCCTGATATGATCTCTATTGTCATTTTATTAAATTATAGTACAAAGATAATAAATCAATGTTCAAACATCAAATATTTGTGTCTTAAAGTATTCACAAAGAAAATCACACTATATAATCCTGAAATTCAATGTGTCTTGGTAATTTCGGGTAACTCAATATTAATAACATGATCAACAGAAGAAAGTTTTTACAGGCCACAGCATTTACCGGATTCGGAAGCGTTTTGGCGAAGAAAGTAATGGCTTCAGGAGCGGTCAATTTAAAAGACTACCCGGTGGTTATATCGACATGGGATGCCGGTTTAAGAGCTAACAAAGCTGCGTGGGAAATATTGAGCAAAGGTGGCAGGGCGCTGGATGCCGTGGAGAAAGGTGTGATGGTAACAGAATCGGAACAGAACTGTTGTGTGGGTTTGGGAGCAAATCCGGACCGGGATGGTTTTGTAACATTGGATGCCTGCATCATGGACGAATTTGCCAATTGCGGTAGTGTGGCTTTCCTGGAAAGGATCAAACACCCGATATCAGTGGCAAGAAGGGTGATGGAAAAAACACCACATGTTATGTTGGTAGGTGAAGGTGCCCAACAATTTGCAGTAACAGAGGGATTTCCTTTGGAGAAACAGGAACTTTCTCCCTCTGCTCAAAAAAGTTATGAGAACTGGCTAAAAAAATCAGAATATAAACCACCCGCTATTAATGTGGAGAGCAAACAGAACAAAGATCATGGCCCATTTGCTCCTAACAAATTAGAGAATGGAGAATGGAATCATGATACGATCGGGATGGTAGCATTGGATGCCAACGGAAACCTGAGCGGAAGCTGTACTACAAGCGGGGCTGGTTTTAAAATGAGAGGAAGGTTAGGAGATTCTCCCATAATCGGGGCCGGTTTATTTGTAGATAATGAAGTAGGCGCCTGCACTGCTACGGGGCAGGGTGAAGATGTGATCAGAGTTGCCGGGTCACATACAGTTGTGGAGTTAATGCGGCAGGGATTTTTGCCGGAAATAGCCTGCAAAAAAGCAATAGAAAGGATCATTAAAGTAAAAGGAGAAAAAGCAAAAGATATACAGGTAGCTTTTTTGGCCATCAGTAAATCAGGAGAGGTTGGAGCTTACGCTATTCACAAAGGTTTCAGCTATGCGATTAAGACAAAAGATAAGGAAGAACTGATACCTTCAAACTACATTATGAGATAAAGATGTCAGCTACAAAATATATCATCGAGATCGCCACATCCGATTTTGCCACCACAAGATCTGCAGTGGAAGGTGGAGCAGACAGAATAGAATTGTGTGCCAACCTGGCTGAAGGAGGTACAACTGCATCGTATGGAACTTTGGTACAATGCCGGGAAAAATTTTCATTGCCTATTTATCCCATCATCCGGTCAAGAGGCGGAGACTTTTTATATACTGATGAAGAATTTGGCATCATGCTGAAAGATGTAAAGCTTTGCAGGCAACTAGGTTTTGATGGGGTAGTGATCGGTTTTTTGCATATTGACGGGACGATTGATGTTGAAAGAACCAGTGAGTTGATTGAAGCAGCTTATCCATTGGAAGTAACTTTTCATAGAGCATTTGACAGATGTAAGGATCCCTTTGAAGCGATGGAGGAATTAATTAAGATCGGCTGCGAACGGATCCTGACCTCAGGCCAACAACCGACTGCACCTGAAGGAGTGGGGTTACTTGCTTCGCTGAACAAAGCGGCTGATCAACGGATCATTATCATGCCGGGTAGCGGAGTAACTCCTGAAAATATCAAAAGTCTTAAAGAGAGTACCGGTTGTAGAGAATTTCATGCTTCATTAAGAAGAAAAGAAGAAAGTAAGATGAAGTTCATTCATCCCTCTTTTAAAGACTCAGAAGAAAGCTATATGAATAATTCGATCCTGGCTGAAGAAGTGAAAGCACTGAAAGAAGCGTTATCCTAGATCAAAAATTTTATCCATCAACACCCATTTCTCTCCCGGTTTGGCCCATGGCAGGGCCTGCTGCATTGTCCACATCAGTTTTTCCCATTCCTGCACTTTTGGATTATCAGCGTCCATAGCTGCTTTTTTTTCAAAAGTAAAATCACCATTCACCTTCATGATCATAAACAGTCGGTTACCGGTACGAAAGATCTCCAGTGATTCTATTCCGGCATTTTGTATACTCTCTTTTATTTCCGGCCATACATGTTGATGATACTCTTCATACTCAGCGATCAGCTTTGGGTCATCTTTCAGATCAAGTGCAAGGCAGTAGCGTTTCATGTTTTTATATTAATGTAAAACTTCAGTTGCTTTTTCTGAGTGTTGGTATCCTTTCCATCCAAAAAGCAACACTACGGCAAAACAGATCAACGGAACAAAATTACCATTTTGGATATCCCCGGTTTTATCAGCAAGAAAACCCAAAGCAGGTGGCAGTACCGCCCCGCCAACAATGGCCATAATGATGAGGCTGGAACCCGGTTTTGTGTCTGCCCCCAGGTCTTTGATACCCAAAGCAAAAATGGTAGGAAACATAATCGACATAAAAAACGGGATACTAACGAGTGCATATAAAGTGATACTGCCCGATCCAAATATGGTGACAAGACATAATAGAATACTAATAGCAGAATAGATGACAAGTAACCGTGGTGGCGGGATAAATTTCATCAGGAAGGTGCCTGCAAATCGTCCCAGCATAAATGCCAACCCTGCTATGCCTGCATACCAGCTTGCAGATTTTTCAGAAATGCCAGTGGCTTTAGTAGCAAACAATACTATGAAACTCATCACACATACCTGTGCACCTACATAAAAGAACTGCGCTACTACAGCGTTACGCAGATGCTTGTGCTTCCATGAGGAGAAAAAATTTCTTTTCTCCGTTTCTTCTTCATCTTTTATATCTGGCAATCTGGTGAAAAAGAAAATAGCCGCAACAATCAAAATAATAACCCCTAAAACTATATAAGGAAGTTTTACAGTTGATGTTTCAGAATGCAGATAAGCCTGCCGGGCAGTTTCAGACATAGCATTCAACTCTTTTTCTCCGATGGGGTCGGCAGAGAGAATCAGTTTGCCTCCGATAATCGGCGCAGTGAATGCTGCCAGCCCATTGAATGATTGTGCAAAATTCAGCCGTTGCGTGGAAGTCTCTGGTGGGCCAAGGACCGTTGCATAAGGATTAGCAGCTGTTTCCAATATCGTTAGGCCACATGCCACGACGAATAATGCACCAAGAAAAAAAACATATTGCATAGTATTGGCCGCAGGTACAAATAAGAAGCAACCGGCAGCAAAAAATGTGAGGCCGATCAATATGCCGGTTTTATAGCCATATTTTTTCATTATGAAACCGGCAGGGATAGCCATTATAAAATAAGCGATAAAAACAGCGGAATCGACAAGTGAAGCCTGAACAGTGTTCAGGCTGAATGCCCTCCTCAGGTGTGGTATCAATATAGGATCAAGGTTGTGAACAAAGCCCCAGAAAAAGAAAAGGCTTGTAACTAAAATAAAAGGGATAAGAAATTTTTTTTGAGGAGATGCCATGCAGTCGTTATTTGTTGAATTGAAAGTTACAAAGCCCGGTCAAGATGAACATATCCTCCATCGACATGAATAAGCTGGCCGGTTGTATGCCCCGATCTTGATGATAACAAGAAAGCTACCATATCAGCGATCTCTTCAGGTTTTGTCATTCGATTTTCAAATGGAATTCTTTCTGAGATCTTTTTCAACTGTGCTTCTGGTTCGGGTAATGACTGGATCCATTTTTCATATAATGGCGTATAGCTTTCTGCAACGATCACTGCATTGACTCGGATACCATACTTTAATAATTCAACAGCCCATTCTCTTGTCAGTGCATTACGTCCGCCATTGGCCGCTGCATAGGCGGAAGTGCCGCCCTGGCCGGTTTCTGCAGTTTTAGAACCAATATTTACAATGGCTCCTTTTGATCTTATTAATTCAGGCAATGCATAATGAGCCATCAGATAATAATGCACCAGGTTCCGATGCAATGATGTCATGAATTGTTCATAGCTGCCATGCTCCAGGTTTACTCCGTCATTAACACCGGCGTTATTGACAAGCCCATCAATTTTGCCAGTCAATTTCATTGTTTCAGCAATAGCTTTCTCACATGCAGCCGGATCGGTTAGTTCTGCTTCTACCTGGTATCCTTTGTTATTGACCTCTGCTAATGCGGCAAGGTTATCATTTTTATTCCTTCCGATTATAACAGGAACAGCTTTTTCTTCAGTTACAGCTTTCACAATAGCTTTGCCGATTCCTTTGGCTCCTCCTGTTACAATGATCACTTTATTTTCTAACTGCAGATTCATGACTGTAAGTTATAAAACTGAATTGCGTTATCTCCAAATACTTTCAATTTATCTTCTTCCTTAAAGTTTTCCATATACTTTTCAAGTAAACTTTTCCATTGTACATAGGAGCCGGAAAGCAATAAAACAGGCCAATCGCTGCCATACAGCAATCGATCTGTGCCAAAGGCTTCAAACACAATATCGAGGTATGGATAGAATTCTGCCGGGCTCCATGATTTCCAGGCAGCTTCAGTAAATAAACCTGAAAGCTTGCAATACACATTTGGGTTTTGTGCTATTGCTTTTATCAAAACCTTCCATTCATCTATCTTCTTTTCTTTTATATCCGGTTTGGCACAATGGTCTGTAATAAATTTTTGTTCCGGGAAATCGTTTACAAGATCAAGGACAGCTTTTAGCTGGTGATGATAAATAAGAATATCGTATGTATAATTATATGTTTGAAGAGTTGCTAAGCCATTTCGAAATGGCTTGCCATACATGAAATCGTCTTTTTCTCCCTGTACAATATGCCGCCAACCCTTGATGATGGAATATTGAGCAAAATAATCCAATCGCTCAGCGATATTCTCATTTTGGAGATCGATCCAGCCAACAACCCCTTTAATGTTATCATGGGTTTTTGACATTTCTACCAGGAAATGCGTTTCCAGTTCTGATTGATCTGCCTGTACTGCGATCAGTGCATCAATGCCATTTCTTTTCAGCGTAAGGGCAATATGTTCCGGGTAATAATCTTGTTGCAGGATCTTCATCCTGTTGGTGATCCAGGCATCTCTCTTCTTATCGTATTTCCAGAAATGTACATGACTGTCGATCGTCATACGCTTTTATTAATATGCTTTAGCAATTTGTTTGCTGCTTCCCAACCCATCAATACCCAGTTCAATCACATCCCCGGGTTTTATATAAACAGGAGATGGCTTTTGTCCCATACCTACACCGGCAGGAGTGCCGGTAGAAATGATATCACCGGGCATCAGCGACATAAACTGGCTGCAATAAGAAACAAGATGAGGAATGTTGAAGATCATGTTCTTTGTATTGCCATCCTGCATAGTGTTTCCATTCACAGTAAGCCATAGACGGAGATCGCCGGGATCTGCTATTTCATCTTTTGTTACCAGCCAGGGGCCAATTGGCGCAAATGAATCAGCACTTTTGCCTTTTACCCACTGACCACCTCTTTCCAGTTGGAATTCTCTTTCGCTATAGTCATTATGCAGTACATAACCGGCTACATAATCCATAGCATCTTTTTCATCTACATAAGTTGCTTTACGTTCAATAACAACACCCAGTTCCACTTCCCAATCTGTTTTTATACTGTTTTTAGGAATAAGCAGGGCATCGTTCGGACCTGTTATAGCAGATGTGGCTTTAAAGAACATGACCGGTTCTTTAGGAGGTTCCATTTTACTTTCTGCTGCATGGTCAGCATAATTTAGCCCGATGCAAATGATCTTGGAAGGGCCACTTATCGGGCAGCCAGATCTGAATGGCGTATCTATTTCCGGTAATTCCTTTTTATGCTTTTCCCATACGGATAATAAAAAACTCAATCCGTCATTTGCGAAGAAAGACCCATCATAATCTTTGACAAAACCAGACATGTCATAAGCAATGTCATTCATTATAATGCCAGGTTTTTCTTTACCTGGTTCTCCAAACCGTATTAATTTCATGTGATCTAGTTATTCAATTTTAAGAATCCCCCATCGATGGGATAATCACAGCCTGTAATAAACCCAGCTTCATCACTACAGAGGTATAAAATAAGACAAGCTATTTCATAAGGTGTAGCCATTCTTCCTATAGGTTGACCAGCCGCCAGTTTTTCAAACATTTCTTTTTCCCTGCCCGGGTAATTGTCTTTCAAAAAACCATCTACAAAAGGAGTATGCACCCTTGCCGGTGAGATGCAATTGCAACGAATGCCTTCCTTAATAAAATCTCTTGCCACACTTAGGGTCATACTCACTACTGCACCTTTACTCATACTGTAAGCGAACCGATCGGTGATCCCCGATGAGGAAGCAATGGATGCCATGTTGAGTATAACTCCCTTCTTTTGTTTTTGCATATATGGGATCACAGCATGCATACAGTTATATGTTCCTTTTACATTTACTGTATATATGCGATCAAAATCTTTCTCTTCTGTGTTGGCAGCATTACCAATATGTGCGATACCTGCATTGTTTACAAGGATATCTATTGTTGCATTAGTGGCAATAGCTGTTATGATCTTATTTACTTCCTGCTGGTTGCTGATGTCAACCCGGTATGGAAACGCCTTGCCATTTTTCCCCCTTATCTCATCAGCAGCTTTTTGTGCCATACCTGCATTCTGATCAAGGATATAGACGGAAGCGCCTCTTTCCGCAAATAATTTTGAGACTGCCAGACCTATGCCGCTAGCACCACCCGTTACTATCGCTGTTTTATGCTGAAGAGAGAACATGATTTTTCAACTAAATGTAAACGAAATTTCGTTGATGATGCTTAAATATACTTAATACATCGTTTGCGTTAATTTTCAACCAGGAAGGAATTTCCATAAGTTGTACCGATCTTAGCAAAACAAGTTTGTAATATGAAAAAAGCCTTCTTTTTATTGCTGATATCTGCCATTATTATACTGCCGGTGTTGGGACAAAAGAATTACCTGAATGAGTCCAAAGCCGATAAAGATAAACGGATGGAATGGTGGAGAGATGCCCGGTTTGGCATGTTTATTCACTGGGGACTATATTCAGTTCCTGCCGGAGAATGGAAAGGCACTACCAATCATGCAGAATGGATAAGAACTACAGCACAGATCCCATTGAAAGAATATGATCAGTTTGTTTCCCGGTTCAACCCTGTAAAGTTCAATGCGGAAGCATGGGTACAAATGGCGAAGGATGCAGGTATGAAATATATCACTATCACCAGCAAACATCATGATGGGTTCTGCCTGTGGGATTCAAAAGAAACGGATTTTGATGTAATGAGCACTCCTTTTAAAAGAGATATTTTAAAAGAGCTGGCCGATGCATGCCGAAAGATCGGTGGTATTAAGCTTTGTTTCTATCATTCCATTATGGACTGGCATCATCCTGACTATAGTCAAAGAAGAGAGTGGGAAAAGGACAGACCCACAACAGGGACTAACAGGGATCGGTATATAAATTATATGAAGAAGCAGTTGAAGGAACTTGTTACTAATTACGGGGATATAGGTGTATTCTGGTTTGATGGAGAGTGGGAAAATTTTTGGACGCATGAAGATGGGAAGGCCCTTTACAATTATGTGCGGAATTTGAAA
This sequence comes from Chitinophagales bacterium, assembly GCA_020636575.1. GTDB lineage: Bacteria > Bacteroidota > Bacteroidia > Chitinophagales > Chitinophagaceae > JJ008. Next base: position 161,809 of record JACJXP010000002.1, on the reverse strand, counting down.
CCTGATATTATTGTCAACAACCGGGTAGACAAAGGGAGAGGAGGTATGGCAGGCATGACAAGTGATGGAGATTATGGCGGCGATTTTGGAACACCGGAGCAGGAAATTCCGGAGACAGGATTACCGGGAGTTGATTGGGAAAGTTGCATGACGATGAATGATCACTGGGGATATAATAAGGCGGATAAAAATTTTAAATCAACCGAAGACCTGATACGGAAGCTTGCGGATATTGCTTCAAAAGGAGGAAACTTTTTATTGAATATAGGACCAAAAGCAGATGGAACTTTTCCGCAGGAAAGTATTGACCGTTTAAAGGAGATCGGCAAATGGATGAAAGCGAATGGAGAATCAATTTATGGAACCAGTGCCAGCCCATTTGAACATATCAACTGGGGACGAATCACACAGAAACAAACTAACAATACAACAAAATTATACCTGCATGTTTTTGACTGGCCTAAGGATGGCAAATTACAACTGCATGGCCTAGGTAATGACCCCAAGCATATTTATATCCTGGCAGATAATAAGGACCTTGAATATGCTAAAAAGGATAATACTATAGATATTAAAACTCCAATTACTGCTCCTGATAAGATCAATACTGTTATTGTGGTGGAATTTAATGGCCAACCTATCGTTTACAGACCACCGCTGATCAATGCCTATTCAGATTCGTTCATTGACCAGGTTAATGTGAGTTTATCATTACCAGAGAACGGGGGAGATGCAGTAATACGGTATACATCAGATGGTACTGATCCGGTTATTTCTTCAGCTCTTTATAAGAATGAAATTATTTTATCTCATTCGGCTATCATCAAAGCGAGAAGTTTTGTTAAGGGCAAAGCCGTGAGTGGGATAGTAGAGAGAAAATTTGAGAAAGCTGAGCCATGGATCGCTGTTGATCTTTTTAAAGCCGAACCCGGCTTGAATGCAAATTACTATGAAGGTGAGTGGGATAAACTTCCTGACTTCAGAGCTATTACTTCAAAAGAATCAGGCATTATAAGTTCAATTAGTCCGGGTAAATATGCAGGGCAGGAAAAATATGGGGTAGTAATACAAGGTTACCTTGATATTCCTGCAACGGCGATGTATAGTTTTTATCTTAATTCAGATGACGGCAGCGCTTTATATATTGATGGTAATAAAGTAATTGATAATGACGGTTTGCATGGCATGGTAGAAAAAAGCGGAACAGCTCCGCTGGCTGCGGGTTTTCATAGCATCCGGGTAGAATTTTTTGAAAATACGGGCGGAGATGATGTACAGCTTTTTATCGAAAGTGAAAAGATCAAAAGACAACAGGTACCGGCAAAGATGCTGGTGCATTAATAAAAAAGCCCACCTGAAAATACGGGTGGGCTAGAAATGTATCTGATTCTTTAAAACTTCAAATTCTTCATATACTCCCCATCCACTTTTGCTGCCTCTAATGGAGTGCCGTTCGGATAGAATTCCTGTTCTACAATATAATACTGCATGCCATTATCCTTAGCTGTTTTTAGAATTTTGACAAAGTCGATAGAGCCTGTACCCAGGTCAATAGAATTTTTCCCGTTATCTTCTACAGGAGTCTTGCTCCTGTCTTTTACATGGCAAAGCCGGAACCGATCTTTGTATTTTTTGAACCATGCTTCAGGATCCTGGCCGCCTGCAATCACCCAATAAATATCCATTTCAAAATCAACCAATGCAGGATCGGTATTTGCCATCATTACATCCTGTGGTAACTGGCCATCCATTTCTTTGAATGAATAATCATGGTTGTGGTAAGCAAAGCGCATCCCATTCTGTTTACATATTTCACCTTTCTGATTAAACTCCTCAGCAAATCGTTTGAAATCATCCAGTGATTTCTGTGGACCTTTCCAGGGGCATATCAGGTATTTTAATCCAACCTCAGCAGCCTCGGCAGCTTTTTTCTCAAAGTCGGTATTGATATCACAATGGGTGGCTACCATACTTAATCCTATACTTCCGGTACATTCTTTAAATTCTGTTGGAGACATTCCCCAGAATATTCCTTTGTCTCCTTCATACCCTTCAATTTGTGTATAACCCATATCTGCCACCTGCTTCAATACACCTTTTGGGTCTTTAGGAAAATCATCCCTTAGCGTATATAACTGCAAACCAAAAGCAGCAAGCGCAGCAGGTACATATACATCTTCTGCTTCGGTATCTTTTTTTCCGGCAGTGCCATTATTACATCCAATTACTGGAAGAGCAGCAAACCCTGCCAGGAAGCCGGTACCCAATTTCAGAAAATCTCTTCTTTTGTAGTGGTTCATTTGTATAGTATTTATCCAAGACCAGTTTGGATCTTGTCGCCTTTTTTATAATCGTAATCTCCTATATACTTTCCCGGTACAGGCAAATACCTTGTACTGCCTGTCCTTCCTTCTTTAGAAGTAAAGTACCCAAAGATTGTGAGTTGTTTAAATGCCTGGAAATAGTGATTAGGTTCTTCTGATTTTTTATTTTTTTGATACTCTTTTCTTTCACTTTCAAGAGCATTGAGTAAGCTGGTTCTTTGCTCAGGGGTTGCTTTTACAAAATCTATGTTATGCTCTTTTAAACAAGCATCCTTGAGTTTTACCATTCCTTCATGAAAAGCATCCTGGTCCTTTTGCTCATAACAATCATTTACCATAACTGTCATAAAACGGCCAAGACCTGCTTCTTTTCCGCCGGGTGTAGTTGTTTTAGGGAAAATAGTTTCTGCTACTTCATCAAGGAAACTAATATCAGCTTCTGTAAAACTAACACCTTCACCGGCTGATGGGTTTTTGCAACCAGCTAATAAAAAATCACCGGCAATTACAACACCACCGGTTGCTATGGTGATCATTTTTAATAATTCTCTTCTATTCATTATTTATAGATTTCCTTTTTTCAATTCGTTTACTGCAAAATCTGCTGCCCGGGCCGTCATAGCCATGTAGGTCAATGATGGGTTTACACAGGAGGCAGAGGTCATACAGGCTCCATCGGTTACAAATACATTTTTGCAATCCCATACCTGGTTATTTCCATTCAGTACAGATGTTTTCGGATCCCTTCCCATCCGGGCTGTTCCCATTTCATGAATACCCATACCCGGATAGTATTCATTGTCATAAGTGTAAACGTTTTTGATACCGGCATTTTCCAGCATTTCTTTCATGTCGTTCTGCATATCTATCCGCATCTTTTTCTCATTTTCCTTGATCTCCACATCCATATCCAAAACAGGTAGACCCCATTTATCTTTTTTGTCCTTGTTCAGGCTGATCTTGTTTTCATGGTAGGGTAGCATTTCTCCAAATGCTGTTGCGCCTATTCTCCATTGACCTGGTTCGGACAAGGCATCTTTAAGTTCAGCACCAATTCCTAATTCTGCAATATTGCGACCCCATCCTTCACGGCTGGCACTTCCCTGGTAACCAAATCCTCTTACATAATCCCGTTTATCATCAAAAACATTTCTGAACCTGGGAATATAAAAACCAGTTGGACGATGGCCATAATAATATTTGTCTTCGTATCCTTCCACATCACCGCTGGCGCCGCAACGGAAGTGATGATCCATTACATTATGCCCAAGTTCACCTGAGCTGCTTCCCAAACCATCAGGCCAGAGATCTGTTGCAGAATTCATAAGCACCCAGGAAGAATTAAATGATGATGCACACAGAAAAACAATTTTAGCATAATACTCGTAGGTCTGCATACTTTCTGCATCTATGACCCTTACCCCTTTGGCTTTTTGTGTATCCTTATCATAAATGATCTCTGTTACAATTGAAAATGGACGAACCGTTAAGTTGCCAGTTGCCATTGCAGCCGGAAGGGTAGACGACTGCGTACTGAAGTATGCGCCAAAAGGACATCCGTTCCAGCACATATCCCGGTACTGGCATAATGTTCTTTCAGGGCTATGTGCCAACGGGCCTGTTACATGTGCTGTACGACCTATGATCAGTGTACGTTTATCGTTGTAATGTTTTTTGATCCTTGCTGCCACATCTTTTTCCACGATATTTAATTCCATAGCCGGCAGAAAATGACTATCGGGTAATTGAGGTAGATTTTCATAAGACCCCTGGATACCTGCAAATTTTTCTACATAGGTATACCATGGCTCAATATCTTCATAACGAATAGGCCAGTCAATAGCAATACCTTCTTTCCCGTTTGCTTCAAAATCGAATTTGTTCCAGCGATAGCTTTGCCGGCCCCACATTAATGAACGGCCACCAACATGATATCCCCTGAACCAGTCGAAACGCTTTGTTTCAGTATAGGGATTGTCTTTATCGACAGCCCAGTAATTAAGGTTTCTTTCATTCAGCGGATAATCTCTTTTAAGGAAAGGATATTCTTCAATCATCTTCTGTGTTCTGCCTCCTCTGTGCGGATATTCCCAAACCGGTTTATTGCTTTCTGCGTAACCTTTTACATGTTTAATATCATGACCTCTTTCCAGCATGATCACCTTTAAGCCTTTTTCTGATAGTTCTTTTGCGGCCCAGCCACCACTGATACCGGAACCAACAACAATTGCATCGTAAGTATTATCTGCCATATTTATTTTTTATACATCACAAGTTTTAATTGCTTTCTTCAATGCTTTGATCTTTGCTTTATCATCTGCCCCGGTAGGAATGAACTCCTGCGCTACATATCCCTGGTGACCTGTTTTTACAATAGCTTCCATTATTGCCGGGTAATATAATTCCTGCGTTTCGTCGATCTCATGTCTGCCCGGTACTCCTGCTGTATGATAATGACCAAAATATTCATGATTCTGCTGAATCGTACGTATCACATCACCTTCATTGATCTGCATGTGGTAAATATCATACAGTATTTTAAAATTCGGAGAACCTATTCGCTTGCATAATTCAATGGCCCATGGAGTATTGTCAGCCATATAGTCTTTGTGATCCACCTTGCTGTTGAATACCTCGATCTGTACTATCACATTATTTTTTTCAGCCAGGCCAATGATCTTTTTGATCCCCTCGGTCATATTCTTTAATCCTGTCTCATCATCCATCCCGTTTTTATTGCCGGAAAAACAGATAATGTTCTTGTAACCCGCCTGCGCTACCAATGGAATAGCTTCTGTCATGTTATGGATCAATTCCGGGTGGTATTCTTTCCTGTTCCATCCTTCCGTCAGGCTTATCTTTCCATTGGTATAACACATAGAGCAAACCAAACCATGCTTTTGAATTGTAGGCCAGTCTTTAGGAGCCAACAGGTCGATCGCTTTTAATCCCAGTTTTTTTGCGACAACGCATAGATCATCCAGCGAAAGAAAATTATAAGTCCATGAGCAAACAGAATGTTTGATATTCCCTTTCAGACTTAAGGGTTGATCATTTGTTATAGAGGCGAGTATTTCTGCTGCAGGCATTGCCATTGCCATGGATCCTACCGCAGCTTTTTTTAATAGTTCTCTGCGGGTCTGTTTATTGTTCACTTACGTTCTTTTTGTCGTCTTTAAAGAATACCAGGAATAAAACTAAAACTACAGCGGCAATAGCTGCAGGTATTAGCCAAACCATTTTATAATCGATAGCTCCATCTGCTGTTTTGTAATTGTCTGCAATAAGTCCTGCCACTTTAAAACCGATCAGCATCCCTACACCATAGGTGGCGAGTGTAATGAGGCCCTGAGCTGCACTTTTGTATTTTTCGCCTGCTTTGGCATTTGTATAAATGAATCCTGAAACAAAAAAGAAATCATAGCAGATACCATGCAATGCTATACCGGTAAGCAACATAAAAGCTAATTCCCCTGCATTGCCATATGCAAATAATATGTAACGTAAAACCCATGCCAGCATCCCCACCAATATTGTTTTCTTAAAGCCAAACTTTTTAAAGAACAGGGGAAGTAAAAGCATGAATAATACTTCAGATATCTGGCCGATCGTCATTTTACCCGTAGCATCAGCCATGCCTGATGATGTTAAGTATGGGTGTGCATTCTGATAGTAGAAAGCCAATGGCACACAAATAAGTACAGAAGCGATAAAGAATACTGCAAAATTTTTATCCTTTAATAATTTCAAAGCATCAAGTCCAAGGATCTCACTTAATGAACTTTTCTCCCCGGTTGATTTTTTGGGCGGTGTTTTAGGTAAAAAGAAACTGAACAGACCAAGTATCAATGCAGCAATGCCTGACAAAAGAAATGTATTCTTTAATAAGCCCTTTTCCACATTTTCCTGTGAGTCCCAATGAAAAAGATAACTAATCGCTAACCCGGCAATGATCCAACCTATGGTTCCCCATACTCTCAGACCGGAAAATTCTTTCTCCGGATCGTTCAACTGGTTAAAAGCAACAGAGTTTGTTAATGCAATAGTTGGCATATATAATATCATATAGCCCAATGTATAGGGGAAAAATGCAGCAATATCATCAGAACAATACATTAAATACATGAGTGCGGCACCTGCAATGTGTAATACACCCAGAATTTTTTCTGCATTAAAATAACGGTCAGCAATCAATCCAATAATAAATGGTGCAATAATGGCCCCCCATGATTGTGTTGAAAAAACGTTTGCCATCTGGTCACCAGACGCATCCAGGTTAGCAGATAAAAAAGTGCCAAGTGATACAAACCATCCGCCCCAGATAAAAAATTCTAAAAACATCATCATCGAAAGCTGAATACGGGTAGTAGGCCTCATAGCAAGAAAGAATAATCGTTGATAATTAGTTGTTTAAAATCTAAATGTACTATTTTTAATTCCACTTTAGCCAATAGAAAATACTTTTTTAGGAACGGCAATATTTCAAACGTTTGCAATGATATACAGAAAATTAAGGATGGGAATGATCGGTGGCGGACCCGGTGCTTTTATTGGTGCTGTGCATCGGATCGCAGCTGCAATGGATGGAGAAATTGAATTAGTATGTGGTGCATTCAGCAGTCAAAAAGAAAAATCACATGAGGCCGGTATCATGCTGGGACTCGCAAAAGACAGGGTGTACGATTCATATGAAGAAATGATCCTGAAAGAAACTCAGTTGCCTCCGGAAAAACGAATGGAATTTGTAAGTATCGTTACTCCCAATCATGTGCATTTTCATCCTGCTAAACTGGCATTGGAAAATGGTTTTCATGTGGTGCTGGATAAGCCGGTGACTTTTAACCTTACAGAAGCAAAAGAATTAAAGGAGCTGATTAAAAAAACAAATTTAGTTTTTTGCCTCACTCATACTTATACGGGTTACCCTATGGTGAAAGAAGCAAGGCAACAGGTATTGAGTGGCAAATTTGGAAAGATCAGAAAGGTGTATGCTGAATATCCGCAAGGGTGGTTAAGTACAAACCTGGAAGCAAATGATAATAAACAAGCCAGTTGGCGGACCGATCCTTCAAAAAGTGGTATTGCCGGAGCAATGGGAGATATCGGTACTCATGCTTTTAATTTGGCCGAATATGTATCCGGGTTAACAACATCAAAAATATGTGCTGATATAAATATAAAAGTACCGGGTAGGAAACTCGATGATGATGGTGCGGTACTCATCAAATATGATAATGGAGCAAGTGGTGTATTGTTTGCTACGCAAATAGCTGCCGGTGAGGAGAACAATGTTAAGATCAGGGTGTATGGTGAAAAAGGAGGATTGGAATGGAAACAGGAAGATGCCAACTCGCTGATCATAAAATGGCCTGATAAACCCAATGAAATATACCGGGCAGGTACCGGTTATCTTTCTTCCTATGCGGCACATAATTGCCGTACACCTGCCGGTCATCCTGAAGGTTACCTGGAAGCATTTGCTAATCATTACCGTAACTTTTCACTTTGTGTCAAGGCATCTATTGAAGGCAATGAGCCTGAAAAGGAATGGCTTGATTTTCCCGGAATTGAAGATGGTGTAAGGGGAATGGCATTTATTGAATTGGTGATCGCCTCCGGAAACACGGAGCATAAGTGGACCGATTTTGTTTTTTGATATATAATTATTCCTGTAATGACTACAATTAAAGGACCTGGAATTTTTCTGGCTCAATTCATGGGAGATAAAGCGCCGTTTGATAACCTGCAATTTATTTGTACATGGGCGGAGTCACTAGGTTTTAAAGCTGTGCAAATTCCATCATGGGATTCCCGTTGTATTGATATTCAGCAAGCGGCAGAAAGTAAAACCTATGCTGATGAGATAAAAGGTATAGTTAGTGAGTGCGGCATGGAAATATCCGAGCTTTCATCACATTTACAAGGACAGTTAGTGGCAGTGCATCCTGCTTATGATGACCTTTTTGATGGTTTTGCACCTGAAAATGTAAAAGGTAATTCCAAAGCAAGAACCGAATGGGCCATTCAGCAGTTACGTTATTGTGCCAAAGCCTGCCAAAACCTGGGCATAACAGCACAGCCTACTTTTAGCGGTTCGTTTCTGTGGCATACTTTTCATCCATGGCCACAAAGACCGGCGGGTTTAGTAGAGGAGGGGTTTAAAGAACTTGGCAAAAGATGGACACCCATCTTAAATTATTTTGATGAATGTGGTGTTGATGCCTGCTATGAAGTTCATCCCGGAGAAGACATTTTTGATGGTATCACATACGAGATGTTCCTGGCAGAAGTGAAGAATCACCCCCGGGCTTGTTTGCTTTATGATCCATCACATTTTGTTTTACAACAGTTGGATTATATTGAATATATAGACCTTTATCATGAACGTATCAAGGCATTTCATGTAAAAGATGCTGAATTTAATCCTACGGGCCGCCAGGGAACTTTTGGCGGTTATCAAAGCTGGGCCAACAGGGCAGGCCGTTATCGTTCATTGGGCGACGGGCAGGTAGATTTTAAAACTATCTTCAGCAAGCTGACCCAATATGATTTCCAGGGATGGGCTGTGATGGAATGGGAGTGCCCCATTAAACATCCGGAAGATGGTGCCAGTGAAGGGGCGCTGTTTATACAGGAGCATATCATCCGGGTAACAGAGAGGGCATTTGATGATTTTGCATCAAGTGGTATTGATGAAAAAAAGAATAAACGGGTACTTGGATTAGATAATTAAATTTGACACAAACAATAAACCAATTATTATGCGAAAGTTGATTTTGATCCCTGTTTTTACGACCATTTTATTTTCATGCGGTGGCGGTGATAAAAATGATAAACCTGCAGAGCCTGGAACCAACGAAAGTACGGAGACCTCTTCTGAAGATCTGAGTGATAACCCTGTTTATAAAAAAGGATTGGCATTGGTAGGCAGTAATGATTGCCTTACCTGCCACAGAGTGGATGAATTATTGACAGGACCAAGCTATCGAGATATTGCCAATAAATATGGATCTATGTCTGATACGATCATATCTCACCTTGCAGGTAAAATTATTGCGGGTGGTAATGGTGTATGGGGCGATGTTTTTATGACCCCGCATGCCGGACTTTCAAAGGAAGACGCCGAAGCGATGGTTGAATATATTTTATTATTAAAAAATAAATAGGATGCTACGAAATTTTGCTTGTCTTATTCTTGTCAGTACATTTTGTGCCTGCAATAACGGCAGCAGTTCTGATAAACCCGCTACAGATAGTGTAGAAAAAAATGATGCTGTAATGCTTACAGAAGAACAAAAGGCCGAAGGCTGGAAATTGCTTTTTGATGGTAAAACAACCAATGGCTGGCATAAATATGGCGGCGGGCCAACCGGTTCTGCATGGAAAGTGGCAGATGGTATGCTTTATCTTGATACCTCTGTTAAAGAGAACTGGCAGATAAAAGACGGTGGTGATATTGTAACCGATGATGAGTATGACAATTTTCATTTAAAACTGGAATGGAAAATTGCCAAAGATGGAAATAGTGGTGTTATTTTCTATATCCACGAAGACTCAGCTAAATATACATGGGCATGGGAAACGGGACCAGAAATGCAGGTATTAGATAATGAGGGGCACCCCGATGCAAAGATCGAAAAACACAGGGCCGGCGATCTTTACGATCTGATCTCTTGTAGTAAAGAAACAGTAAGGCCAGCAGGAGAGTGGAACCAGGTTGAAGTAATTGCCGATAACGGAAGACTTGACTTTTTCCTGAACAATGAAAATGTAGTATCAACTACTATGTGGGACGATAACTGGAGGAAAATGATCGCAGGAAGCAAGTTTGCGGATATGCCTGATTTTGGAACCTTTAAAAAAGGAAGGATCGGCTTGCAGGATCATGGCAATATGGTATGGTTTAAAAATGTGATGATCAAAAAGTTATAATAGTTTTTTCAAATTTTACTAAAGCGGCTCAAGCCGCTTTTTTTATTTCCAGGAAAAAATACTCTACCTTTTCATTAACCAAAACTTTACTTGCCATGGATACGTCATTTTTTTCTCACCTGAACTGGCTGGCCGTTGCCGTTGCCACTGTTGCTTATTTTATGCTGGGTGCCCTTTGGTATTCAAAAGCCTTGTTTGCCAATTCCTGGATAAAAAGTACGGGAGTAGATATGAATAATCCCGATGCAAAAAAAGGTGTAGGGGGAATCATGCTTACTACATTTATCCTGGAATTCATTATTTGTATCGGCCTCGGAATATTAGTTTACCGGTTGAACCTGGTTGGTGGGTTTATGTCAGGAGTAAAACTTGGAGTATTAACCGGAGTTTGCTTCTCAGGAACGGTAATCTTTATTTCCTATATGTATCAAAGCAAAGCAAAACCTTTAGGCTTTATTGATGGCGGATATCACCTGGTCGGCAATATTATCGCCGCAGTGATACTCTGCTTATGGCATTAATAGTCTGATGACCAATTAACCTGTAACCTGGGTTATTTTTAACACATTCGTTGGAAGATGGAGATGTACAGGTGTACTTCCGGTGCTTACCACTATCTCTCCGGCTGAAATGAATTTTCTTTCCTTCAAAATGTCTATCTGATCAAAGATAATATCGTCAAGACTATCTTCTTCTGCATAGTAAAAAGCCCTGACACCCCAACTAAGAGTTAACTGGTTAACAAGGGACCTTTCTTTGGTGAAAATATATAAAGGTGCTTTGGGACGATAACTACTCAGCATAAATCCTGTATAGCCTGACTGAGTCATTCCGATAATGGCATTTGCATTTACATCTCTTGCCAGTTTACATGCATTATAACAGATGGCGTCACTTAAAAAAGAAGGGGAGTGAGGTTGTGGTACCAGTTCATCTTCTCTATCATAATAGTAACCCGACCTTTCCACTTCCAGGATGATCTTACGCATGGTTTCAACCACCAGTACGGGGTGCCGGCCTGTTGCAGTTTCTCCGCTCAGCATGACCGCATCAGTTCCTTCCATTACGGCATTGGCCACATCGGTGATCTCACTTCTGTTGGGTTTGTTCATTTCGATCATGCTTTCCATCATCTGGGTAGCAACGATCACAGGCTTGGCCCGGTGAAGGCACATTCTGATGATCTGTTTTTGCAGCAACGGAATCTTTTCTACCGGTAACTCAACACCCAGGTCGCCCCGGGCAATCATCACAGCATCAGACTCAATAATAATATCCCGAAGATTTTCCAGTGCCTGGGGCATTTCTATTTTTGAAATGATCTTGGTCTTGCTCTTTTTATCTTCCAGTTTTTTTCTGAGTTCAATAAGATCATCTGCTTTTCTTACAAATGATAAAGCCAGCCAATCCACTTTTTCATTAATGATGAACTCAAGATCTTCCAGGTCTTTTTTGGTCAATGCAGGCAGAGATATTTTCGTATCCGGCAGGTTGATCCCTTTTTTAGACGTTAACAGTCCACCCAATGTAACCTCAACCCTGACATCATTATTGGCGAGTATCTCTTTGACTTTTACTTCGAGTTTCCCGTCATTGATAAGAATAGTATTGCCGATCACAACATCGTTATACAGATTGGGGTAGGAGACGTATATCCTTTCTTTGGTACCTACTACTTTTTCGTTGGTGAAAGTGAGAATATCTCCGGGTACGATTTCCAGGCCTTCTCCTTCAATTTCGCCTACACGAAGTTTTGGCCCCTGCAGATCGGCCAGGATTGCAATGTTAAAAGGCTCTGTTTTATTGATCTGCCGGATATAATCGATGATCTTTTTTTTGTTTTCATGTGTGCCATGGGAGAAGTTCAGACGAAACACATTGACACCTGCTTTAACAAGTTCCAGCAGTTTTTCATAAGTGTCGCATGCCGGCCCTACTGTGGCTACAATTTTAGTACGATGTGTTTTATGAAAAATGCCAGCTTCCCTGTCCATTTGTTTATGATAATACTTTTCAGAATGTTTTGCCATGTGAGTTATTAATGTGTTAGCTAGCAAGTATCTTAACTATTTTCATCCATTCATCACTGATCTTGCCTTTATTCTTTACAGCTTGTTCCAATGGTATATAATGCATTTTGTTGTTCAAAATTCCTGCAAATACATTGTACCTGCCTTCAAGCAGGCATTCAACAGCATGATAACCCATCCGGCTGGCAATAAGCCTGTCCATACAGGTAGGGGCACCCCCTCTTTGTATATGACCGAGGATACATACCCTTATTTCTGCCTTGGGCAATTGTTTGCTGAGCAATTTCTGTACCTCATCGGCACCTCCAAAATCATCTCCCTCAGCCACAACGATCAGGTTCACCAGCTTTCTTCTTTTCTCTTTTTCCCGGAGTGATTTTATGACATTCTTCATATCTGTTTTTCTCTCGGGGATCAATATATTTTCTGCACCGGTGGCAATACCACTATGCAATGCTATATAACCTGCGTCCCTTCCCATCACTTCAATAATGAATACCCTGTCATGTGCATCCATGGTATCTCTTATCTTGTCAATGGCATCTACAGCTGTATTCACTGCTGTATCAAACCCAATAGTGAAATCAGTACCATAAATGTCTTTATCGATAGTACCAGCCAAACCGATACAAGGAATATCAAACTCACTACTGAACTGAACAGCTCCACGAAATGAACCATCTCCGCCAATAATAACAAGACCGTTGATACCTCTTTTTTTCAGGTTATCATAAGCCTTTTTTCTTCCGGCTTTGTGCAGGAACTCGGGGCACCTGGCCGTTTTAAGAATAGTGCCACCCCTTTGAATAATATTTGCAACAGACCTCGATTCCATTTTAAAAATATCATCCTCAATAAGCCCCTGGTATCCTCTCATGATGCCATATACTTCCAAACCATGATAAATGCCTGTACGAACAACAGCCCGCACTGCGGCATTCATTCCGGGTGCATCACCCCCGGATGTTAATACGCCGATTTTTGTAACCTTTTTCTTTCTCATTATGATCTTTAAGACGGGCAAAAATAGGTATTTATTGGAACTGTGTTCCCGGGACACACTAACAGGTGTTTGCAGAATTTTTTTATTCTGAACTCATTAACAACAAATACCCGCTAACACTGAGTAATAATTTTTAGTAATAACGTTATGTTCATATTAAACAAAAGTTATGCGGGTTAATTTGCTTTTTTTTAGTTTTCTGCTACTTCAAAATATTAATGCACAAGCTGACACAACGAAGTGGTTAAGAGGATTTCCGGTCACTGATTATATGATAGATCTGAACGATAGTACAAAGGTGGTTCAATTGGAAATGCCTGAAGGACAAACAATACATGAAAAACAATTTGGGCTGATCCGGGGAACCTATCAAACTTCACATGCGGACACAGTTCAAAAAGGATACGGACGTTGTTACCTGATAAAAGGTAATTACTACTATTTTGCTATTTCGGGTAACAAAAGTGATCAGCCAATAAAGGAAGGAGACCTGCTTTTTACATTCATGGACAAAACAGATATTTATTATGGCAGGATACCACAACTGGCATCTTTCTTTATTCAATTCCAGGATGTATATGAACAACGATTTTTTGACCGTTACCTTGTCTTCTTAAAATGGAGTGAAGAGGAAGAAAGTCGATTGATGGATTCAATGGCTGCTGATATACGTTTTACGGGTAATTATTTTTTAGAGAATGACAGGTCAATGGATAAGGTGATCCAGGCAGGTTCATATAAGGGGAAGAATATTTTAAGCGTAATGTCTGCCTGTACCAAAAAAGATTTGCAGGATTTTATTGATTACATCCTGGCAAGACCCCGTTTATATGCCGGCAAACAATGGAAGGTTTCTGAAATATTTGCTACCTGGCTTGATGCAGGAGCCCCGGTTCCTAAACTGTAATGATCTTTATACTTCACCTGAAAACTTGTATATTTTCGTTTCTACTATTAGAAATAAGAAATGAAAATATTGATAACAGGTGCTAATGGTTTCCTTGGACATTACCTGACCGGGTTGTTGCTGAGCCAGGAACAATGGGTAATAGCTACAGGAAGAGGACAATGCAGGCTGCCTTTTCATGACCATTCCCATTTTGTTTACGAAGAAATGGATTTTACTGATCTTCGATCTGTTCGCAATGTTTTATTAAAGCATCAGCCCGACTGTATTGTGCATGCTGGTGCCATGAGTAAGCCGGATGAATGTGAACTGAACCAGGAGCTTGCTTACCGGGTCAATGTGTCGGGAACAGAGAATCTACTTTCTGTTAGCTCGGCACTCAATGCTTTTTTCGTATTTATATCAACAGATTTTGTATTTGACGGGAAAGAAGATTCTTATAGAGAAGAGGATACTCCCGACCCTGTTAATTATTACGGCTATACAAAAATGCTTGCAGAGCAGCTTGTAACACAATACAAGCCTTTGTGGGCAACGGTAAGGACTGTACTTGTATACGGAAAGCCACAGACAGGGAAACAGAATTTATTGACTGTTGTAAAGGATAAACTTGAGAAAGGAGAGCCTTATAATGTTTTTACAGACCAGGTTCGTACTCCTACTTATGTGGAGGATCTTGCACAGGGTGTCTCAGCAATAATTAATAAAAAAGCTACCGGTTTGTTTCATCTTTCCGGGGAAGATGTTTTAACGCCTTTTCAGATGGCTACCGAAGTTGCGGACTGTCTTGGGTTAAATAAGTCATTATTACATCCGGTCACGTCTGCTGAATTTGCTCAACCGGCTAAAAGACCGGGGCGGACGGTACTTGAATTGGAAAAAGCAAAAAAGGAACTGGACTATAGGCCTCTTTCATTCAAAGAAGGGCTTTTAAAAACATTGGCTGATTGATCAATGTTTGCCATATGCCATTTCACCGGCCCTGATCGCCACCGGCAGATCATTTTCTTTTGGAGGAATTGGACAATTGTATTTACCTGTTACATAAGCACAATAAGGGTTGTACGCTTTGTTGAAATCAATAACACAGCTACCAGATTCAGTATCCTGAATTTTTAGATCAATATACCTGCCATTATCGTAGGTTTCGCTACCGCAGGTTTTGTCCGTAAAAGGAACAAAAAGATAGTCGGCATATTTTTTAGTATGCATGAGGTCCTCTGACTGGTAAACATGTAGTTGAACAGCCGTATCATTAACTGAAAAATGAAGGATCCCATATACTCTTTGTACCTGGTAACTATTAGCGGAAGTAGGCATTTTAAACCATGGTGCTTCGTAAATACGTTCAAACCGGGTATTTATGCGAAAAGATTCATCCGGTTTATAGAAATGCATATACTGCTTATCCTTCCCTTTCACTACGTCATGCTCTTTTACATATGATTCCTGGTATGCTACTAAAGAATCAGAATAGCTATTTTGCTGAGCATTTAAATGTAGAAAAGGAATTGTTATAAGGAAGAAAAAAAGTAATTGCCGGGTCATCAGGTACAATTTATTGATGCGCTGCCAAAATAGGGATGTGGCTGTGATATGCCAGTCTTTTCGTATGACTTGTTTTAAAAAGATTCATAGCATTACTCTGATGTTTCGGAACAGTTACCAGCACATCTATATTCCGGGTACTGGTAAAATGGTCAAGCCCATCAAAGAAATTCTGGTTAGCAACAAAATGAAACTCGCATTTATAGCCGGAAAACATTTCTTCGAGTTTATTTCTTTGTTTTTGCATTTCAGGACTCAGTGTTTCCTGTGAGCCACTACTAATATGTACAATATTGAGTTTAGGATTAAACATCTCGATAACTGCGTTGATAAAAGTGTAGGGAGTTGATAATTCAACATTCTGAAGATCTGAAGCAAAGCCAATATTGTCAAGGCCTTTGTACGAAGCATCAGGAGGGATGA
Organism: Chitinophagales bacterium; assembly: GCA_020636575.1. GTDB lineage: Bacteria > Bacteroidota > Bacteroidia > Chitinophagales > Chitinophagaceae > JJ008. Next base: position 145,642 of record JACJXP010000002.1, on the reverse strand, counting down.
TCATTACCGGGCAAACATTTTTGTCGACCAGTTTTAGTGTATTACTTCCAAACATCACCTGGCGGATTGAAGATTTTCCGGTAATACCCATGATCACCAATGTAGCCCTGATAGAATGGGCAAGCCGGGCAATATTCTCTATAAGGTCGCCGCCCATCTCATGCTCGGCTTTTACATCCTTGACGCCTGCTTCCTTCAATTCCTTTTTTAAGGTTTCCTGAAAAATAAGACTCACATCCAGGTCGGCATTGGTTTCGTAATTATGATAAATAATGACGGTACAATCGTCTTTGCCAGCAAACATCCTGGCAGTATAACGGGCAGCATTTAAAGAAGTTTCAGAAAAATCAACAGGGATAATGATCTTATGCATTGCCGGTATTTACTTAAATGATAAAAATACATTTTTCATTTTATATACCCTGTAATAAAGCAACAGCCCCGGCATTATACCGGGGGCTGCTCTGCTTAAAACCAAAACCTGCTAAAACAACTAATATATGGATTCGAATGTTTGCTGTTGTTGTAAGCGAAAGAAAAAAGGCTGTTGTTCACAGAGTACCTTCAATTGTTCAATATATTTTTTGAAGATCGCTGATCTGAAATGACGATTTGCTACGGACTCTTTTTTAAAACTTTTTATATGTACAAAACGACAGTCATTTTCATTATCAGCATAACACTGGCTTCGCATCCCTGCCGGACCTTCTTTTTGTAAGAGGTTAAAATATTCATCAATGATCTCCTGTGCGGCAGATTGATCATGACCTTGTACGTTGAATTGCATAAGATACCGTACCATGTGGCAAACTGTTTGGCTGAATATAAATCAGGCAAGATTTTGAGCCATAACGCTGCATTGCAAATACAAATGGAAATATTTGCGGATAAGTGGTAATAAACCTGCTAATTGTTATCTGAGTTGGTATTCAGGTTATCTACCCTTATGATTTTCATAGGTTCGGGCAGAGGAGTAAACATTTTTTTGATCAACTGCTTATCATGATCATATACATCATCCCGAAAGTTCAGCAATCCATCATGATCTACCCAGGCTGTGTAATAGATGATAAAAACCGGGATAGGTTCTTTGAGTTTAACAGGTGTTTCGTATGACTTATTCATAGCCGCAACTACCTTATCTGTATTCCACCCTGCATCATCCCGGAGAAGCCACTCCGCCATTTTCTGAGGTTCACTAAGCCGGATACATCCATGACTAAAAGCTCTTTTATCCCTGCTAAAAAGACTTTTTGAAGGGGTGTCGTGGAAGTACATATTAAAGCTATTAGGGAAAATGAATTTTACTTTTCCCAAAGCATTACCGGGACCAGGCTTCTGTCGGATGCCAGCACCTACTTTTTCCATGTTTTTCGAAGCGAGATAATTTGGATTGCGGGCAATAGCAGGCATTATTTCGTTTTTGATAATGCTGGCAGGTACATTCCAGTATGGACTAAAAACGATCTGCTGAAGGTCGCCATTGAACATCATGGTATTGTGTCCCACTTTTCCTACCACCACAACCATGTCAAATACCGGTTCATGTTTGTTATAGACATGAAGCATAAACTCAGGAATATTAACAATGATGAGATAACCATCCGGTTGCTGTGGCATCCATCGCATCCTGTCCATGTTCAATAATATCTGCATGATCCTTTCTCTAACAGTAACGTTCATGTCTTTTACCAGGCCGGCTGTTATAATTCCATCTTCCCTGTATCCATATCTCTTTTGAAATTTCTTTACACCGGCAACTAAGGTATCGGTATACATATTTGTCGTATCGCTTTCTGCTGGCATATCCCCGGTAATTGTAAGTCTTTTCCGTATCAAAGGGATAGCCTCATGTTCAGTACCGGGCTTGATACTGCTTTTGATAGAAGGTATATTCGGCCAGCCCCCGGCTTTTGCAATATTGTAATATACCTGCAGGCTCTTTTTTAGCCCGGCATATAGACTATTTACTTCTTCATAATACTTGTCATCCTTATGTTTTTTGGTAAGTAACGAGTCCGCTATTACCATAGGATTCTGCTTTTTAATGGGGATAAACTTCTCCTGTTCCTTTCTTTTTACATATCCTTTTTCATATGTACTGTTGATATAACGGATGAAATACTCTGTTAATGCAAATTCAGTATTAAGAACAGCGGAATCTGCTTTACTGACCTTTAGTGTTTCCCTGTTCACAACATTTTCAACACTCTTATAGAAATCTGAATTTTGCAGGGTTGTGTCTTTTAAATAGGATACAGCGTAATCATACTGGTTCCAGAAAAATCTTGTTTGTTCTGTTACCCCTTCACTTGAAAACCATGCATATTGATAATTCCGGGCATTATAGAAGCTTCTGATACGTCGGGAGATCTTTTTGTCGGCAAGATTCCTGTTGCTGATATATCGCTCCATGGCAAGGCTATCCAGGAACAAATCGTTATAGGCGTTTTCCTCAGTTATACTATAATCCCTGTCTGTGACCTTTTTCCCTTTCCCTTTTGTAATGGGGTCATCAACATTTTCGATGTTAGCCTCATCATCTGTGGGCTCTTTAGAGTTGTTGCATGAAATAATAACTGACGCTAAAACAAAGGGAAGAATAGTCTTTTTGAGCATTTGGTGATGGTTTAATGCTAATAAAATTACAATTTGTATTTAGAACTATTTGGCTTAGGTATTGTTTATTATTTTACGATTGATAATAGCTGCAAATGGTAAAAAGGCATAAGAAAAAAATTGGATGGCTAAGAAGAGTAGCAATAGGATTTACTGGGGTGCTTATACTTTTTATAATTGCCTGTTTTATTTTCGATTCCAGAGTACAGTTCAGAAGGGATGATGATACTATGCGACAACTATTCAGGGAAAGAAACCTGGATGCAACGGTTAATTATTATACCTCACATGGAAGACGATTACGCTATATAGAATCCGGGAATGATAGTCTCCCGGTCTTATTATTGTTACACGGGTCACCGGGATCAGTCAGTTATTATGCCGGAAGAATGGCAGATACGGCGATCCGTAAAAGATTTCATGTTATAGCGGTGGACAGACCTGGTTATGGTTATTCAGGATTTGGAGATCCGGAACCTTCCATTGAGAAACAAGCGGCCATGATAAGACCTTTGCTGGATAGTTTATATACATCAAAACGGCCGGTTATTATCGCAGGTGGATCTTACGGCGCTTCAATTGCCTGCCGGATCACTATGGACTATCCATGGTTGGTTGATGGTTTGGTGTTAACCGGTCCATCGCTGGCACCGGGCCAGGAAAAATATTTCTGGTTCACTAATATTATTGAGCATTGGTCTATCCGGTGGTTTATACCACGTCTTTTTCGCTCTGCCAATACTGAGAAAGTATATCACAAAAAAGAACTGGAAAAGATGCTTCCGTTATGGGAAAACATCAAAGTGCCGGTGGCTTATCTCCAGGGAGAAGATGATAATATAGTTGATACAACCAATGCAGGGTTTGCAAGGAAAATGCTTATACATGCACCTTTCCTGGATATTAAGTTCATTAAGGGCAGAGAGCATCGTTTAGCAAAATATGAATGGCCGGCCATCAAAACAGCGATCATTGAAATTTATGAGAAAGCATTAAATAAAACTGATCAGGATCCTGGAGAAGGGGAGACGGGTTTATGAAGATATTTTCTGTACATCTTCAATATCCTCAATGTTACAGCTAATATATCCCTGCTTTGAAGTAATATGCTGGTTTGAAGAATACTCTGTTTTACACCTGGTTTGTCAACCTGTATCCTGCTGACCTGCAGATCTAATTGCTCATTTATATATAGGCGGACACTATCACGGGCAACCTTGATTTTCTCAAACTCTGCATAATTATTGGACTGAAGAGAATTAGAGACCAGGTCAATAAAAGCACTCATCCTTTTTCTTAATTCTTCTGTTACTTCAAGGAACTCTTTATTTGGTCTTTTGTGCAGGTTTTGAATATAATGCAGGCATTCATCACCTAAATTATTAGCTGAGTCCACAATGTCCTGCAGAAGATCGGTACTGTACAATAACACTTCTGCAGTTTTTTTATCCTCTGTATTAAGGCCTTTCATATACCTGATGCTTTGGGCTCTAAGCTTATACCCGTATTCATCTAATTCATTCAACTGAACGTAAGCTTCATTTAAGGCTGCTTTATCACTATTATTAAGTGCTTCAAGTATCGCATTATACTGGGTGCCAATTTCCGTAAGCGTATCAGTGATCATTTTCTTATTGGAACTCATTATATCCTTGTCACTATCCTGCAGAAGATCCAGTCTTTTTATTTTGGCCCTGTTATTTTTCTCTTTTTTGGCAAATGCTATCTGTGACGAAACAAGAAAAATGCTCACAAGTATGAGTAGAATGATCGTTCCTGCAATACCTCCCTTGTTAAGGATAAGTGCAAAAAGTGCAGCTACCGTGAATGCAATAATGGCTGTAATAAACCATCCGCCAATAACACTAAGCACACCGGCTACTCTGTATACAGCCGATTCAGCTCCCCAGGCCCGGTCAGCCAATGAAGTCCCCATGGCTACCATAAAAGAAACATAGGTAGTGGAAAGTGGTAATTTCATGGAAGTGGCAAAGGCAATAAGGCTACTGGCAATAACAAGATTAGCGGCGGCCCTCACAAGGTCAAAAGCTGGCTTATCATGAATTACAGTTGCCTGCTTAAGCTTATTTTTTTCAAAGCTCAGGTTGTACTTTGTTGCTACTGAACGGGGAACAAAAAGTGCAAAGAAATCACCCATCAACATCGATGTTTTTACGATCCTTCTGGATATAGCATTGGGTTTGAATCTCTCCTCTCCATCCACCTGGCTGCCAAGATTAACTTCTGTTTCAGTTACTTTCTTTGCTTTAGAACTTAACCAAAGTGTTAGTGCCATGATCGCACCGGCTATCAGTAACATATAGTTGGGTACGATCACATCGCTGCTGGCCAGGAATTCCTGTGTCATTTCTTTGGCTGGCAAACCGCTACTTTGCCAGTTCTGAAAAGATAGAAACCCGGTAATAGGTACACCTATAAAGTTTACCAGGTCGTTGCCCGCAAAAGCCATGGCAAGTGAGAATGTTCCCATCAACACGACAATCTTAAGAGGGTTTATCTTAGCGAAGCGCTGTAATATTCCACAAATGATTGTTCCTGTTACAAATAATACTCCCAGTATCAGGAAGGTATTATTGTTTATCCAGTTTGTTTTTTCAGGTGTTAGGAGGCTTGTGCCTTTAAGCCCCTTGATCAATAAAAAATAAGTAATAGCGGTTAGACCCAAGCCTGCGAATATGGCTCCGAAGCGGTTAAGTTTTTCTTCATAATTGAATGTAAAGAGCAAGCGGCATAAATACTGTACTATCATACCTACCGAAAAGGCGATAATGATGGAGAGAAAGATGCCCGTGATTATTGAAACAACACTTTCTGCATTGATATACTTCATTACTTCTGAAACCGGTTCAGCCTTATCATAAGAAATAATGAGCCCTGTTACTAATGAAGCGCCTAGTAATTCAAATATGATTGAAACAGTTGTGGAAGTAGGTAGCCCCAATGAATTAAAAACATCCAACAACAGGATATCTGTAAGCATTACAGCCAGAAAGATCCACATGATCTTATCAAAAGTGAAATACTGTGGATGAAAAATGCCTTTTCTGGCTATTTCCATAATTCCGCTGGAAAAGATGGAACCCAGGATGACTCCCAGTGCTGCAATGATGATGATCGTCCTAAACCTCGCTACCCTGCTGCCAATGGCAGAATTAAGAAAGTTAACCGCATCATTACTAACACCTACTATCAGATCAGTTATGGCCAGTAAAAAAAGTATTACTACCAGGAAAAGAAAGAAAGTCATGCGGTTGGTTTGGTATTCAAAGAAAAGAAAGATAGATTTTTTCTAATGTTAAGAAATTGTAACTAAGCTAATGTAATCTATTGATAATTAATTTGTCTATCTGTAATATAGTCAAAAGATCGGATTGTATATATGAATAAAAAAGCCCCCGAAGGGGCTTTAAACATCAAACAAATAAGACTTTAGAACCGGATTGTTACGCCAACTCCTTTACGAGCTGGTTTGTTAGACCTTGTTTTTTTGCCCTGGTCAAATTTGCGGTTACCATTTCTTTTGTTGTTACCATTTTGCCTGTACACTTTGATGTCTCCGAAACGATCAATAGTAATGTTGACATTACTCCGGCCAAGCCAGAATTTTTTACTGTCAACCAGTCTTTCACGACGGTCAAAGAAACCCCTGCGCATTTCGTATACCCTGATGGTATGCATGCCGGGAGCCAAATGGTTCAGCCTGATTATGGCGCTACTACCAAAGTAGCTTTTACCATCAACTACTACTTTGTAGTTAATGGAACTACTGATCGTAACAACAGGCCTGTGGTCAGCAGCCATTACAGCTGCAGCCATGAATAATCCAGTTAAAAGTGTAAAAATTTTTTTCATGTTCATACATTTTGAATGTTACCTCTTGTATGAACCGGGACATACAAGAGAATTATTTTTTCCCGGTTATTCATAATAAGTCAAACGAAATGCCATCATGCCAGAAAATCCCAAAATGAAATGTTAAGCAGTAAGAAATAAGTTTTGCACAGATTAAACCTTTTCTGAAATGCTTATGCAGCATAACATACAGCTAATGTTATTTTCTGTTAATAAATTATATGGAACTGTTAAGAAGGGATGGCGTCATTGAAAGATCAGATCCTTTTCGTCAAGATCTTTTTGTAGAAGTTCCCGGGAAGGGTAGGACGCTGCCATTGAAAGCAAGTCAAACAAACCAAAATAGATAAAGATATAATGGAAGGTAAGCTGTAAAAAAATCACAGAACTGGCACAGGATATTACATGCCACCAAAGCCTTCTTGTATAAAACTTTTCATAGTAGCGCATCTTGTTTTCAAATCCCTCGATCTTTTTTAGTTGCTGCTTTTTATTGATCATAAAAAAAGCCAGTACAAGTGCTAATCCTATAAAGGCATACAGAAGTACATTTTTAATATCAAAGGCCCATAAAAAACCAGGAAATAAGGATATCCTTTTTTTATAGAGGATAAATCCTGTCCCAATTATCAGTATGCAGATAAGGAGGAAGTTGAAAAACCTCTTTTTGAATTCTTTTTGCTGTACAATCTTGATATTCATCGAATGGCTACTGTTCATAGATAACGGTTATAGAATAGCAGATATTTTACAATATAACTATCCGGATGCAGAAAGCCGCATCCCGGTAAGGTAATGCGGCTTTCTTAACGAATCTTTTCAGCGTCAGATGATAAGAACACTATTGGTGCCCCCGTAAATATTCATTGCTTGCTGGTCGGCTTCAGGTTCATTCAGCCAATTTTTCTCATCAACCAGGTATTTGAATTCATGCCTTGATTCTTTGGGCAAATTGATACTTACACCAAAGCTTCCGTCTTTTTTCTTTTTCATTTTAACAGGCTTCTTCCAATCATCATTTAAGCCAAGGATATCTACTTTTTTGGCATTTCCCGGTTCAAAACTGAATTTGACCTTGCAGTAGTCTTTTGTTTTGTAATAAGTCTTTTGGAGCATTTTGCTTTTTTTCGTGAATAAAAAGGATTTATAAACTTCACGGGGCAAAGCACTATCGTTAATGTAACTGTCCCTCGCAATTAAGCCGCAAAGGTATGCAAACATTATGAATTGCCAGATGAAAGACTATCCGGCATTAATGTAAATGATTGATATTCTATCGATTATGTATTTTTCTCAATTACGGAGGCTTTTTTGATACAATTTTTGATACGACCTGTCGTTTTTTAACAAGTCCAAATCCTTTTAAAACCAATATCCGCCTGTATGAACTACCCGTACTACAACGACCAGGCATATATTGCCGGGTCGTATAATATTACCGAGGAGTATATCTCTCAAACATCCCGCTTAGCACAATTCAAGATCAACTCTTACAAGCTGTCAGTCATTAAAGCTTCTTTTTGTAAAACAAGAGAGGAACTGGAATTGAATCTTAGAAACAGTTTATTCAACTACATTAACTCAGGAGAATTGCTGGCAGATCTCGGATTCTTTATGGCCGAACTAGACAATTAAAATACTTGTCAGGCTTTAAGCGTATTCGGCTTCAATAATGTAAAGGAGAAAACACTTCCATTACCAACCTCACTTTCTACATGCAGGTGACCACCATTTTTTGCAAGGAACTCCCGGCATAACATTAAACCAAGGCCGGTACCTGTCTCACTATCTGTTCCCCTGGTAGTATAGAACCCGCTGCCATTTATTTTATCAAGTGCTTCCGGGCTGATACCACATCCGCTATCCTGTACATATACTTCAATGAAAGTATCATGTTCATGCAAGCCGATATGAATATCTCCATTGCGGGGGGTGAACTTGATCGCATTTGAAATAAGATTACGCAATACCAGGTTCATCATATCCTTGTCAGCATACCCGGTAACTCCTGTCTTTGAATCATTAATGATATTGATCTCCTTTGCTTTTGCCTGTAATTGCAGTATTTGTAAAACTTCGTCAACCGTTTGGGCTACTTCAAACTCCTGTGGCCTCATCATACTGGTTTGCATCTGGGATTTTGCCCATTGCAAAAGGTTCTCCATTAAGCCTACGGTATAATTGAGATCCTTCAAAATATCTGGTACGGCATTCTTAAGAATATCTGCTGATACTTTTTTATGATGTATATCTTCAAACAGGTTGCGCAGGGCATACATGGGCGCTTTAAGGTCATGCGAAATAACGCTGAATAATTTATTCTTCATTGTATTCAGTTCGGCCATTTCAGCTGCCTGTTTTTCCAGTAGCAGAGAGCTTTCTTTTAATTTGTTCGCTTGTGTCTCTATCTGCTCTTTCTTAGCGATCAGTTTTCTGTTATGTCCCAGGATATTGTACTGGTAACCACTGTTTTCTTTTTTTATCAGGAATAATCCGTAAAAAATAAATCCTAACGCCAGGGCATGATTGAACAGGTATAGACCATGGTTTAGATCTTTTAATTCATAACGATAATGATCCAGTACTACCGACAAAAGGAAATAGCTGACCAATGAATAACATAGTGCAAAAATGATATAGCCCAGATCCTGTAGGAAGAAAACGGCCAGGATGCCATAAAGTATAAAGAACAGGTCGGTACCCGGATTTAACCCGGACATATATACTACACATGTAACAAAAGGGTACAACAGGAAATAGCAAATAAGTGCTGCCTCTTTGCGAAAGGTGTAATTCAGGTAGAGTACAACAGCGCTTACCATTGCTGGTAAAAAAGCAACTGACCAAACCGTAAGAGGGATATGTTTATGATTCACCAGTAACAACAGCGGGATCAAAACACCGGTTAATAATTGAAAAAAATTAAGCTGATTGAAAATGCCGAGTTTTCGTTGTTCGTACTCATCAATAGTATGACTCATGCCGAAGAGTCTTACTTTATTAAGCAGTTGCAGAAACCGGTTCTTCAGTTTTAGCGATAGGCTCTTCAACCTGAATGCGGAGATACTTCTCTCTTCCTGCCGGTGCCTGGATGGTTGGGCTGTTATTTCCATGGTGCTTTTCAGAGGTTTTGGATAGCTGAAAAATAGTACAGAAGCAGAAAAACTACTAATAAAAACAGAGTGAAAATAGGGTTCTTCGTAGATCTACGATTGAAATACTGCGGAAAACTGAAATTTGAAAAAAGGGTATAAATGACCATGGCCTCGTACTTCAGTAATAACATACGGCAGAATCCATCTCATTTCTTGATTGTAATCACTTAAAAATGAATTAATAAAGGTTAGCTTAGCGACAGCCGGTGTTTTACTAACTTCGTCGCTTATTTTTCAATATGTCCGGACATTCACATCAATTAGCAGCTATACTTTTTGCCGATATTGTCGGCTACACGGCTCTTATGCAGGAAGATGAGGAAAATGCGGTTGAAAGTGTGAACCGTTTCCGGGATACGGTAGAATTGATTGCGGATGAATTAAATGGGAAAATAATACAGTACTATGGGGATGGTTCTTTGCTTCTTTTCCCCAGCGCTACGGATGCAGCAGAGTTTGCAAAACTTTTACAGGAAGATCTTAATAATGATCCTAAAATACCGGTTAGGATCGGTATACATATGGGTGATGTGTTGGTGCATAGTGGAAATATTTTTGGTGATGTTGTAAATATTGCATCCCGCATCCAGTCACTTGCCCCCTCAGGGGGTGTTTATATTTCTGAAATGGTTTATAGGAATATTGCTAATAAAAGTGACCTGGAATCTGTTTTTATACGGGAAGAAAATCTTAAGAATGTAAAAACTCCTGTTCGTATTTATGAAATAATTACAGCTGCCAGTCAGCCTATTTCAAAAGCGGGAGGAATGCCCGATGTTGTTACTGAACAAGGTGCTGCCAGCAGTATTGCCGTGTTACCATTTACAAATATGGGAGCAGAAAACGGGCAGGACTATTTTAGTGACGGACTTACAGAAGATATCATCACACAGCTATCAAAGATCCGTGCTTATAAGGTTATATCCCGCACATCTGTGATGCAGTATAAGAATTCTTCGAAATCAGTAAAAGAAATAGGAAAAGAATTAGGAGTATCACTTGTATTGGAAGGCAGTGTTCAGCGTCATGAAGAGATGGTGCGTATCACCGCACAGTTGATCAATGCAGTTACTGATGAACATATATGGGCGGAAGCCTATGACCGGCCGTTCAAGGATATATTTATTATACAAAGAGAAGTAGCTCTGGCAATAGCAGCTGTATTGAATACCAACTTGTCTAAAAAAGAAACAAGGCAACTCGATTATATCCCTACAACTGATCTACAGGCATACGATTATTTTCAGCGGGGCAAGCTACTGATGGAGAATCGTAATAAAGCAGACATTCAGAAGGCAAGAGAAAATTATATGCAGGCGGTTAGCAGGGACAAAAGCTTTGCAGCTGCTTATGCAGGACTGGCAGATACTTTTCTTATTTCATCATTTCGGGGATATGAAGACCCGGTGAAGATGCTGTACCAGGCAAAAAAATATATTGATACGGCCATGACGCTGGATCCTTTTTCCGGGGAAACACAGGCGTCTCTTGGATACTGGTATTTTCAAAGTTTTGATTTTCATGCTGCGGAGCTTACATACCGGAGATCGATAAGCCTTAATCCTAATCAGTCCAATGTATATATATGGCTGGCAATATTATTACAGGCCAAGGGGGAACATGAAGAAGCGCTGAAAGTCTACAACCAGGGTACAGAGATCAACCCTTTCTGGGATTTTCTATTGACCAATAAAGTTCAGGCACTTATGAACAAGAATGAAACTGCTGCGGCTGAAGAACTACAGAAAAAATTGATTGAAAAAGCTGCTCATGATCTTCCTTTACAAAAAGAAAGATATGGTCGCCTTTCAAAAATATTTTGGGCTGTTGGTAATAAAAAAGAAGCATTGGCTGCTGCCCGAAAATCCGGTGACCAGGCATTGTTGAAATTTTATAAAGATGGAGACAATTCAGGCCTTCAAAAAAGGGCAGAAGAACAATATGAGGCGTTGAAACAGAAAAGTGAATACATCTCAATGTATTGGACGGGGCTTGAGTTTGCTTATGCTGGGGCTAGAGAAAAAGCCATTGATTGTTTCAATAATGCAGTAGCTTTAAAAGAAGCTGCCATTTCGTTGTTACTAATACCCGATTTTAACTTCTTAAATATCAAATACTTAAATATGGCCCTGTTGAACCGGAAGGTAAAACAAATGGTCAACTTTTAGTCGATCCCGATGGGTTAGAACCTCCTCATTCTTTCTCAGATCAGAGACTTTTAAACCTGCCAAAACAGTCGGTTTTTTTAAAGAAAAGCAGGACTCAATTAAGCGGTAATTATTTGTTGATTTTTCGGTGATAACCATCGTATTTGTTATTTCATTTATCACATATATTTGCACCCTGAATTAAGGATGGGATCGGCTCTTAAAGATTAGTTAATATTATTCAGTTTCTATTCGGACTATTTTTGCGGCCTGAATTCAATCGAGTTTTTTTTTGAACGGTTTTTTGCTAAATAAGATATGCTTGCCAACAAAATCTTAACGGGCATTTATGTTCAGGGAAATCAAAGAAATTAAAATATCCGGCGGAGAAAGAGGAGCCATTAGTTATCTCTTTTCTGCTGTTAAATCGCTATCTGTTTACTGTTTATTTAAACCCAATTTTATGTTTAAGAGAATTTTTACACTGCTCGTATTTTCAGGGCTGTTCATTACTGCTATGTCCCAGGTGACATCTGGTAGTATGACAGGTACTGTAAAATCATCGCAAGGTGAGCCATTAGTGGGAGCTACTATTACTGCGACCCATGTGCCCACCGGAACTGTCTACCGGGTTCAGACTACCAAAGGCGGACAATTTGATATCCCTAACATGAAGCCTGGTGGCCCTTACACTGTAGAAGCCACTTATGTAGATCATGGAAAGGGAATAAAGTCTGATATTATCCTGCAACTTGGTGATCAGTATCGTGTAGATTTTGCACTGTCACAGTCAGGTGAAGAATTAAAAGAAGTCGTTGTTTCTTCACAAGCAGCAAACCGTGTTGTTAAAAGCGGAGCTTCTACAAATGTGAACAATCGCCAGATCACTACGCTACCTAGTATCAGCCGTAGTATCAACGATTTCACCCGTCTTACTCCTCAGGGAGGAAACTCAAGCAGTTTCAACGGTAGAGATGGTCGTTATAATAATATAACCATCGATGGTGCCAACTTCAACAACAACTTTGGTCTTAGCAGCAACAACCTTCCGGGTGGAGATGCTCAGCCAATTTCGTTGGATGCCATTGAGCAGTTAACTGTAAACGTTTCGCCTTACGATGTTAAGCAAGGCAACTTTACTGGTGCCGGTATCAGTGCCATTACCAAATCCGGTACAAATACATTTACCGGTTCTGCTTATACTTTCTTCCGTGATCAATCTTTTAACGGAAGAAATGTAAAAGATGTAAAACTTGGTGAGCAGCAAAAATCAAAGACCACTATTTATGGTGGTAGAATTGGTGGGCCGATCATTAAGAACAAACTTTTCTTTTTCCTGAACCTGGAAAATGAAACAAGAACTTATCCTGGTCTAAACTGGCTGGCAACCCGTCCGGGTGGCCCTACAGGTACCAATGTTTCAAGAACTACTGCAGCTGATCTGGATGCTGTTTCAGCTTACCTGCAATCTCAGTATGGATATAGTACTGGCGCATATGAGAATCTTGGAAATTTTGAATCAGAGAATACCAAGGTATTAGGTCGTATTGACTGGAATATTTCTGATAACCACAAATTCTCTGTTAGATATAACAGGGTAAAAAGCACCAATGACCAGGTTACAAACGGTACATCTGCTCCAAACCCAAGAGCAAGTTCAAATCGCTGGAGTAATAACTCAATGTCTTATGCAAATTCTCTTTATGGATTTGAGGATATTGTATCTTCCTGGACATTTGATCTTACCAGCAAACTGGGCAAAAGAGTAAATAACCAATTCCTGGTTACACTTACTAATATTGAAACAAACAGAACCAGCCCTTCATCTCCTTTCCCGTTTGTTGATATCAGGGATGGCGATATTGCTTCTGGTAGTGATGCTTATATCAGTTTTGGTTATGAATTATTCAGCTGGCAGAATTCAGTAAAGAACAAAGTGTACACATTTACTGATAATGTTTCTTTCAGTTCAGGAATTCACAACTTTACAGCAGGTATTTCTTATGACTACCTGTATTTTGGAAACAGTTTCCTTCGTTATGGTACAAGTTATTATCGTTTCAACTCTGTAAGCGACTTTTTAACCAACCAGGCGCCTACAGCATATGGTCTAACTTATGGTTATAATGGTAAGACAGATCCGATCGCTGATCTGAAATTTGGTCAGTTGGCATTGTATTTCCAGGACGAAATGAAAATTAACGATAGGTTTAAATTATTAGCCGGTATCAGGGTAGATAAAGCTATTTATCTCCAGGATCCTCCGTCTAACAGCGCTATTGCAGCTAAAACTTTCAGGGATATGGATGGCCAAGCATATACATTTGATGTTGGTTCATGGCCTAAGGGTAAGCTGTTAGCTTCTCCCCGTATTGGTTTCAACTGGGATGTTAAGGGGAACCGTGACATGATCGTTCGTGGTGGTACTGGTATCTTCACCGGACGTCTGCCTTTTGTTTGGTATACCAACCAGCCAACGAACAGTTATGGTTTACAGGCTACAGTTGAGGTTACCAGTGCGGCGCAATTGGCCAGCATGCCGTTTAATCCCGATCCATTGGCATACGTAAATATGTTCCCGCAATCTTCTTCAACATTACCTAGCGGAGCTTCTCTTGCTATTGTTGATAAGAATTTTGTTTTCCCGCAGGTATGGAGAACATCTTTGGCAATGGATAAACGTCTTCCATGGAATTTGCTATTAACTGTAGAAGCTATTTATACAAAAGATATCAATGCAATCCTTCAGTACAATGCAAATATGAATGCTCCTGATGCAAGCTTTACTGCCGGACCGGATATGCGTCCCCGTTTTTCTTCAAGCGCAGCGAGGGCTGTAGATGCAACCGTTCGTGAAGCAATGGTATTAACAAATTCCAGCAAAGGGCATGGTTTCAGCTTCTCAACTTTATTAAGCCGTAGCTTCCGTAATGGTTTCTATGGTCAGATATCATACAGCTTTAACAGCACAAAAGACCTGTCTTCTAACCCGGGTTCACAAGCAGCTTCTGCATGGAGTAATATCAATAGCATTCGCACCAGCAATGATATTGACCTTGCATTATCTGCGTACTCGATACCGCATAGGGTTACCGCTGTAGTTTCTTATCGTAAGGAATACCTGAATAAGAATATGGCTACTACAATATCCCTGTTTTATGAAGGTATGAGTCAGGGTAGGTTCTTCTATCGTTATAGCAACGATATGAACAATGATGGTTTAACCAATGACCTGATGTATATACCTAAGGACAGAGCTGAAGCAGGTACACTTATTCCTGATGCTACACAGGCAGATGCTTTCTGGGCTTACCTGGAGCAGGATAAATACCTGAGCAAGCATAAAGGTGAATATGCTGAGAACTATGGTGCATTATTACCATGGTTAAGCAATATTGACCTGAAACTTCTGCAGGACTTTTCAATTAAAACTGGCGCTACCCGCCACACATTACAGTTCAGTGTAGATATTTTGAATTTTGGCAACTTGCTGAGTAAGAACTGGGGTTACAAATCTCAACAGGTTGTAAACAATGGTGGTTTACTTCGTTATACTGGTATGGCATCCGGTGTGCCTCAATTTACTTTCAACCAGGTTAGCGGTAACTATCCTACCAAGACCTTCCAACCGGTTGAGTCTGTGATCAGCACATGGGGATTACAGCTTGGTTTAAGGTATAGTTTCTAATTTGAAATAATTATTTCAAAGTATATAAGTAACTGCCCGCAATTGCGGGCAGTTCTTTTTTTGTATCATCTTATTATTACAACCCGGCATATATAAAATTTGTGTTTCGTTCGTTTTTTCAATTCAATATTAGTTGATCGACTAATATTTAAATCGCTGAAAATTCATAATCAATGATCTATTTGTTGAATGGTCAACAATAGCCAATTGTTTTTGTTTACTTTTATTCATACCCCTCATGCTAAAATTTCTTTCAGAACCTGTCCATAATGAAATTCTTCTCTACTGCCATATCGATCATTTTATTTTGTTCCGTTGCATCGGCACAAAACCCTGCCGGGAAAAAGTATACAATTGAAGGACGGGTCTTGAATGAAAAAAATGCTGCTGTTGCCTATAGCAGTGTTAGTCTTCTCAAAGCGAAGGATTCTTCGCAGGTATTGATCACAACATCTAGTGAAGATGGTGGATTCTCATTAGATGCGGCAGTGGGAAACTATATTTTAAACATCAGCTTTCTGTCATACAAGGAGAAGTATATTCCTGTATCAATTACCAGCAAGAATGTTGACCTTGGTATCATTACACTTACTGCACAGGCAAGAACGCTGGATGAAGTTGTGGTTACATCACAAAAAAACCTGATGGAACTGAAGCTTGATAAAAGAGTGTACAATGTGAGCCAGGATGTAAGCAATATCGGATCCAATGCTTCGGAGATACTGGCAAATATTCCATCAGTTGATGTAGATATCGAAGGCAATGTAAGTTTAAGAGGGAGCCAGGGTGTCAGAATTTTAGTGGATGGAAAACCCTCTGCTTTAACAGGGCTTCGTAGTAATGATGCACTACGCAATTTGCAGGGAGCGATGATAGACCGGATCGAGGTTATTACAAACCCATCTTCGAGATATGATGCCGCAGGAGAGTCTGGCATTATCAATATCATTTTAAAAAAGAACAGGACAAGAGGATTCAACGGGAACTTTACAGGCACTGTCGGTTACCCGTCTAATTTCAATGCGGCATACAGTATTAATTACAGAACCCAAAAAATAAACCTGTTCTCAAGTTTTGGTACCAACTACAGAAAGAATCCTGGCGGGGGATTTTCCACGCAGCAGTATACAGGAACTGATACAAGTTTTATATACAATCAAAAAACAGACCGTACCCGAAAAGGAATTTCAGGAAACCTGATGGCAGGTATTGATTATTATGTCACGCCAAACACCACAATTACCGGATCGTTCCTGATTGATATGGGTTGGGAAAAGAACATCCGCAATTTATTGTATGAGGATTTTGACAATAATGGTTTATTGACACAAACCACATCAAGGGTTGATGATGAAACAGAGAGAGAAAGAGACACAGAAGTTTCGTTGAACTTTCAAAAAAAATACTCGGGAAATAAAGACAGGGAATGGACCGCAGCTTTTAAATGGACGAATAGTGGAGAAACAGAAAGTTCTGATTATAAAGAAACTTCTTCAATAAATAATCAGCAAAAGATACAACGTTCCGGTAACCCGGCTTATGAAGACAATCTTTTATTACAGACAGATTATGTACACCCATTTGGAGAAAATGGGAAATTTGAAACTGGTATGAAGGCCACCATCCGGGAGATCACCAATGAATACCTGGTGGAGCAACTGGATAATGGCAACTGGAATACTTTACCAGCTTTTGACAATAATATGAAGTTCACTGAAAAAGTGTTTGCAGCCTATGCCATGGTAGGAAATAAGATCAAACGATTTTCATGGCAACTGGGTTTCAGGGGAGAATTAACGGATATGCAAACAGGATTAATAAAAACCAACGAGATCAATCACCGGAATTACTTTAACCTGTTTCCCAGCAGTGCTATCTCTTATGAATTAGATGATCTGAACACTTTGCAGTTTAGTTATAGCTATAGGATCAACCGGCCCAATTTCAGAAATCTTACACCATTTGCGGATTTCTCAGATCCCCGTATATATTTTACTGGTAATCCTAATTTAAATCCGGAGTTTACTCATTCGATAGAAACCGGGCATCTAGTCGATTGGGGAAAGGGCTCTGTTTTATCCAGTGTTTACTACCGGCATAAAACAGGTGTAACAGAAAGAATAAGGATATTGGATTCTGTTACAGGGGTAACAAATATTATTCCTATTAATCTGTCAACCCAGGACGACATTGGTTTTGAAACAGCTTTGTCTCTGAATATCAGCGATTGGTGGCGGTTTAACAGCAGTTTTAATTTCTTTCATGCAAAAGCAAAAGGAGAATACAAAGGAGTAAGCTATGGAAGCGAAACTTTTAGCTGGACAAATCGTACCACTTCACGGATGACATTTTTCAAGAAAGTTGATTTCCAGGCATCACTTTTCTATCGTTCACCAAGGGTCAATACACAAGGTAGGGATAGAAGTATGTACAGTATTGATCTTGGCCTTGCAAAAGATGTATTTAAAGGAAAAGGCACATTGACCTTCAACGTCAGGGACCTCCTGAATACCCGCCAGAGAAGGTCGATCGTTGATATCCCGGGATATTACTCCGAATCACAATTCAGGTGGCGGCCCCGCCAGTTCAGGCTTACACTAAACTTCAGGGTCAATCAGCAAAAAATAGAAGAAAGAAATGATGGGGGCGGAATGAGTGATGGTGGGTTTGAAAACTGACAATTCAGCCTGTTTTCATATCAACATTTTTATCAACTTTTTGTGAATAAGTCGCTGATAGCCAAAGTTTTTTTTAATGACCTTTGCGTTAAATTCGCTGCTGCCTTAACAATTACTTAAACTACATACCGTGAGACTTAAGAGTTTAGAGATCAAGGGGTTCAAGAGCTTTGCCGATAAAACAATCGTAAATTTTGATGATAATGTAACGGGCATCGTAGGCCCTAATGGTTGCGGTAAATCCAATATTGTGGATAGCATCCGCTGGGTGATCGGCGAACAAAAGATCAGTCATCTCCGTAGTGAGAACCTGGATAGCCTTGTTTTCAACGGTTCTAAAACCCGCAGTGCATCGGGTCTTGCCGAAGTGAACCTGACTTTTGAGAATACAAAGAACCTGTTGCCTACAGAGTTTAGCACTGTAACCATTACCCGTAAATTCTATAAAAGCGGAGAAAGTGAATACAGGCTCAATGATGTACAATGCCGATTGAAAGATATTCAGAATCTTTTCATGGATACCGGGATCAGCACGGATAGTTATGCCATTATTGAATTAGGCATGGTGGATGACCTGATCAAGGATAAGGACAACAGTCGCCGCCGCATGCTGGAACAGGCTGCGGGTATCTCTATATACAAAACAAGAAAAAAGGAAGCGAAACTGAAGCTGGATGCTACTGAGCAGGACCTTGCAAGGATCGAAGACCTTCTTTTTGAGATCAATAACCAGTTGAAATCTCTCGAAAGCCAGGCCAAAAAGGCTGAGAAATATCATGAAATAAAAAAGGACTACAGGGAAGTAAGTATTGAACTGGCCAAAGCTGCACTGGAAGGATTTAATCTTTCCTATAAAGAATTGAATGAGCAACAAGAAGCAGAAACAGACAAAAGAGTTAAACTGGAAGCTGTCATCGCCAATGAAGAGGCTGCATTGGAACAGGAGAAAGTAACTTTTATTGAGAAAGAAAAGGAATTACAGGCTTTGCAGCATGCTTTTAATGAAATGCAGCAAACAGTAAGAACAAAGGAAAATGATAAAAATCTTTCAGCGCAGCGATTAGAACATTTGAGAGAAAAAGAAAACAATCTGAAAGAGTTCTTACAAAGAGCGGAAGGAAATTTAAAAGGCATCGAAGAAAGTATAAGCTTTACTCATCAGCAGGTAAGTGAGGAAGAAAAAATATTTGCTGGGCTTAATGAACAATTAGAACAATTGAGAGCTGATGCAGATGCCAAAAGAAATGTGCTGGATGAAAAACGCAGGGTGCTGGAAGGGCTGCGTAGTGAACACCAGCAAATACAGCGTAACCAGTTTGATGCAGAAAAGAAAGTGGCCGTAGCTGATACATCCATACAAAACCTGCAAAGGGTCATCTCGCAGATCGAAGAAGAAAGAAAACACAGAGATGAACAAAGAAGCCAATTGGATAGTGACAGGGTGTTAAAAGAAAAAGAGCTGGAGATAAAGAAAGTAGATCTGCAGCAGTTGCAGCAACACCAGGAGAATACGAAGGAACAGATACTGCAAACACAGGCTGTATTGGATGATCTCAGGAATAACCTGGCTGAAGAGAACAGAAAACTGGATGCCAAGAAGAATGAACATGATCTGTTAAAGAGCATGATCGATTCAATGGAAGGTTATCCTGATTCCGTGAAATTCCTGCATAACAATGAGCAATGGAATTATCATGCACCCATTCTTTCAGATGTTTTGTATGTAAAAGAGGAATTCCGCACAGCTCTTGAAAATGTGCTGGAGCCATATCTTAGTTATTATGTTGTGAATGGTCTGCAGGAAGGTTTACAGGCTGTTCACCTGTTGAATGATAATAAAAAAGGAAAAGCCAATTTCTTTTTGCTTGATAAGTTCACTGAACATAATCCTGCAGAAGCAACCCATAACCTGGAAGGTGCTATACCTGCATTGAGTGTTGTAGAAGTAGATCAGAAATATGAAATGCTGGCTCGGCATCTGTTGGGCAATGTATTTATCGCCGATAATGAAGATGCCCTTCAAAATAGCAATGGGTTTGTTGTAATAGAGAAAAGTGGCAAGTATGTTAAAGGAAAATATTCATTAACAGGGGGGAGTGCAGGTTTAATTGAAGGTAAGAAAATAGGAAGGGTGAAGAACCTGGAGAAGCTTCAGGAAGATATCGCTGCACAAGAGATCGTTGTAGAAGCGCTGCGGACGAAAATACAATCAAGACATAATGAAGTGATTGCTTTTAATGAAGATCTGCGGGAAACAACGATCCGTGATACGGAGAAAGAGATCCAGCAACTGACAAACGAAGTCTTTTCGATCCATAACAAACTGGAAAATTTACATGGGCTGCAAACAACCAGCCAGACCCGTCTTGGTGAGTTGGGTGCACAAATGGAGCAAACCAATCTTTCCATCGAAGGTGTAAGGAATCAGTTAGGAGAATTTACAAAGTTGCTTGAAGAAAATGCTACCCGGTTATCGGAAGCAGAACAAACGTATCAAACTGCCTCAGGGGAGTATGATGAGGCCACAAGACAATTCAACGAGTTTAACCTGAATGTAACCCGGCAACAAAGTAAGATCAATAGTTTAAAGCAGGAACTTGACTTTAAAGACAAACAACTGAATGATCTTAAGTTACAAATAGAACAAAATACTGTTCAATTAACTGATACGGCAAAGGCAATTGAAGAATCTGCCCAACTACTTAAGGATACGGAAGAGGCCTTGATCAGCATGATGAAGAAAAAGGAAGAAGAGGAGTTGAAACTGAATGAGGCCGACCAGGCTTATTATAACTTCCGTAACCAGATCAGTGAAAAGGAAAGTGCCCTCCGCCACCAGGTAAGAGAGAAGGAGAACATTGAGCATTTACTGGCAGCAATCAAAGACAAGCTCAATGAACTGAAGCTGCAGTTAGCAGGAATGAAGGAGAGAATGAATGTTGAGTTTCGCATCAATATTGAAGATATTCTAGGTGAGGCAAGAACAGGAGAGGTGCCTGTAGAAGAGTTACAGGAAAAAGCCGACCGGATGAAGAAGCGTCTTGAAAATCTGGGTGAAGTTAACCCTACAGCTATTGAGGCATTCACAGAAATGAAGAAGCGGTATGATTTTATAGTGGAACAAAAAACGGATCTTACCAATGCTAAGGAAAGTTTACTTAAAACGATAGAAGAAGTAGAAGCAACAGCTAATCAAAAATTCCTGGAAACTTTTCATCTTGTCAGGGATAATTTCCAGAAAGTATTTAAAACACTTTTTACTGAAGATGATCAGTGCGACCTGGTATTGGAAAACCCTGAGAATATAGCTGAAACAGGTATTGATGTTATTGCTAAACCTAAAGGGAAAAGGCCCACTTCGCTTACACAATTAAGTGGTGGGGAAAGAACCCTGACAGCAACCGCACTCTTGTTTGCTATCTACCTGATCAAACCTGCTCCGTTCTGTATACTGGATGAGGTGGATGCTCCTTTGGATGATGCCAATGTGGGCAAGTTCACAAATATGATCCGTGAGTTCAGCCAGAACTCACAGTTTATTATCGTTACGCATAATAAAATGACGATGAGTGCAGTGGATGTTATTTATGGAGTTACGATGCAGGAGCCGGGAGTAAGCCGGCTTGTGCCGGTTGATTTCCGCGGACTTGAAAATCAAAATTAATTTTAAGGCTGAATATTTATTTGATCCTGCATGAGAATGCAGGATTTTTATTTATAGCAAACTAGAAATTCTAGGCTGTTTGTCCTTCGGAGTGGTGATTGCTTTTTTGTTTACGTCGAATGTCAGATTTAACCTTATGAACATAGGCATTCATCAATAGATATAGCCCCAGGCAGATCAATAAGGAAGATGCCGCAGCCCATACATACCAGTTACTTCCTCCTGCTTCCTTAATACAACCATAACAAAGGATGAATATACCTGATGTTACAACAGCAATCCCAAAGAACAGACCTGTTGTGTATTTTTTATAGTGAGAGTCTGGCATACAATCGGATTTGGGTTTAAATCGTTTAGTAAAATTAAGGGAAAAATAATCTTGTGTTAACACATAGATAAAAACCATATTGGATTAGAAAGCGTATTTATTATGTTTAAATTTGAACTTATGAGAGTAATATTCATTACAGTAATAATATGTTTTGCATCATTATCTGTTTTCGGGCAGTCGGCCCCGGAAGGATTATTTATTGGCTCAAAAGCTTCTGATTTTAAAGGAAAGGATCAAAATGATAATGAGATCCGGTTAAAAGATCTGTTGAAGAAAGGAGATGTGGTGTTGGTTTTTTACAGGGGATATTGGTGCCCGTTTTGTAACAAGGAACTATCCCGTTTGCAGGATTCATTAAAGTTAATTACTGACAAAGGGGCCACATTGATTGCGATCACTCCGGAGAAACCTGCCAGTGTGGAAAAAACAATTGAAAAGACTAAAGCCTCTTTTTCCATTATTTATGATGAGGATATGAAGATCATGAAGGCTTATGATGTAGCATTTGAAGTGCCCCAAAATACGGTCACCCGGTACCGGAATGTAGGGCTTGATCTTGCTGATATAAATGGAAAAAATGGTAATAATTTACCAGTTCCGGCTGTTTATATAATTGGAAGTGAGCAAACAGTTACTTACCGTTTCTTTGACCCTGATTACAAAAAAAGACCAAGCGTAAAAGAGATAGCTACCAATCTTTCAGTAAAAGAAAAATAGGCTTTTTATTTCCAGGTTATTTTAGCAACTTTCCCATTGTTACCCGCTAAGTAAATAGCAGAGCCCTGTTTAGCTATCCGGCAAACATGAAACCCGGTTTTGCTGATCCATGTAAATGTTTTGCCGCCGTTAGCAGAATAATCAACTCCGCTTAAACCGCAGGTGAAAATATCTTTTTCAGACACATATTCAACGCAGCTACGATAACCATGTGGCGGTTCTTTTGGTTCAAACCATGTTTTGCCACCATTATGAGAGATAAAGCAATTCTTTTCACTGATGGAATCTGCCAGGAAATCACCGCCGACAACGATCATTTTCTTACCACCATTTCTTTTATTGCTATCCCAAACGGAAATAGAATTGGCTCCCGTTGTTTGTTTGCCCTGAACGATCGGAAGCGGAATTATTTCATCCCGTTTATAAAGTCTTGACTTAAGTCCCCCGGTTATAAATACGGCTTCGTCCCTGTCCAACGCCCTGATGTTGGTACCACTTGCAGCAAAACAGGCTTCACCACTATCAGCAACGGGTCTTTTATCAAAAGGGATATCCTGCCATGATCTGCCGCCATCAAAAGTCCTGGTAATAAAAAAACGTCCGTCTATCGGATCCCCGATAATAATGCCTGCTTTCTCATTCCAGAATTCCATAGCATCCAGGAACATTCCTTTTGTTTTGTTCTCGTAAACTACTTCCCAGCTATCACCACCATCTGTAGTTCTTAAAATATAAGCCGGTTCTGCAATGCCCATGATAACAGCAGTACTGGCATTGAAAGCCTCTATATCCCTGAACTCTGTTTTTTCAAACCCTTTTACCTGCACCCATTTCCAGTTCTTTCCGCCATTGGTTGACCGGCCTACCATTCCGGCACTGCCGCTTACCCAAACTACATTGTCATTAACAACACTAAGACCTCGTATACTGGTCTTTGTATCGGATGTTAATAATTCTACTGAAGGCTTCTGAGCTGCAAGAATTGTAGAGGAAAAGAGGGCAAGGGTCAATACGCTAAACTTCATAAAGCAGATTTACTTTAACTGACTGATGAATTCATTTTTTGAAATGATACCTTCTTTTCGCCATGTTTCCTTTCCGTTTTTATAAATAATGAAAAAAGGAATATTTTCTACTTTAAGAGAATTCATCAGGTTAAGATGGATAGCCGCATCGATCTTTACGAACTCAAAGTTCAGTGCTTTATCATTTCTAAGTTCTTTCATAACCGGTTCCATCCTTACACAAGGCGGACACCATTCTCCTCCAAAATCAACCAGAACAGTTTTGTCTGTGGGTATCGATGCATTGTATTGCTCCAATGTCATTTGAGGTTCATTACTCAAACCTTCCACCGGTTTGCTCTGGCTTCTCCACGCATTAATGCCACCGGACAATTCAATTACTTTTTCGTAGCCGTTATTTCGTAACCAGTTGGCTGCTGCTGCACTGCGGCCGCCTACCTGGCAATAAATGTATACCGGTTGATCTTTGTTGACATATTGAATTCTCTCAGTAAACTCTTTTTTATCGAGCCAGTTGGCCTGTAATGCATGGGCTATATGCCCGCTTCTGAATTCTCCGGATGTTCTTACATCCAAAACCTGTACACCTTGTTGCGCAATGCCTTTTTCAAATTCACTGGCATCCACCTGTTTCTTTTCTGCGTTATTATTTTGTGCATTACAGAAAATGTTGGTAAATAATAAAAAGGATATCAATACGTTTTTCATAAAGGGGTATCATTTTTGACTAAGGACGCTAACTGGATAATTATCACCATTTTGAACAAAAGATAGGCGAAATAGCCTTAATTTTAGGGGCTGAGCAATTCAAGCTTACATCCCCTGACCGACTAAAGTATTCAATTTATAGCAAGTAAAAAAGTACCAATGAAGAAACAGTTGTTTTACCTCGTTGCATTTTTATTGATCGTATTTGTGGCGTGCCAGAAAGAATTGAGTTTTGAAACCGGAAATGCACCCGGAACAGCAACCCTACAGGCAGATATCAACGGAGATTGCCTGCCTAAAACTGTAAATGGCTCCTATGAAGTAGGAGTCCCTCTTGTTACTACAGTAAATACAATTTCTGTTGATGTAAATGTATTGGCAACAGGTAGCTACACAATTACAACCGATACTGTAAACGGATTTTATTTTAATTCAAGCGGCATATTTACCAACCTTGGAACCAATACCATTACGCTTAGAGGTATTGGTACTCCTTTTACTGCCGGTACTTTTAATTTTAAAGTGAACCTGGATACTTTTTATTGTGATATACAGGTTACCGTTTTACCGGCTGGTGCCGGCGGACCTGCTGACTTTACTTTGGAAGGTGCACCCAATACATGCACCAATGCGAATGTACAGGGTACTTATGTATTAAATACTGCTTTAAGCGGATCTAACCAGGTTGTGCTCAATGTAAATGTGATCACCGTTGGAACCTATAATATTACTACTACTTTCCAGGGAATGACATTTAGCGCCTCCGGAGCTTTTGGAACCACGGGGGCTACTACTGTCACCTTACAAGGTTCGGGAACTCCAACAACAGCTGGTACCAATACAGTTCCCATTACAGTCGGTTCTTCCACCTGTAGTTTTGATGTAACTGTGGAAAGTGCTGCAACAGGAACATTAGGAGGAAGCCCGGGTGCTTGTACACCAGCAACAGTGAATGGTACTTATACAGTGGGAACAGCACTTGATGCAAGTAATACAGTCGGAATTCAATTGACTATTGCAACTATCGGCGCTTATAATATTACAACGGATACGGTAGCCGGAATATATTTCTCAGCTTCAGGAAATGCTGCTGCCACAGGAGTACTTCCTCTTACACTCAATGGTGGTGGTACTCCAACAGCATCGGGTATGCAAACATTTACAGTAAGCTTTGGAAGCAGCACCTGCACATTTATAGTGGATATTCAGCCGGCAGCACCATTGAGCAATGATTATTTTCCACGGACAGCCAACAGCAACTGGAGTTATGAATTTGATGATGATCCAAATGATACTTTATACAGAACTGCCATAACTGCAACACATAGTGCAATTGGTAATACCTATAATATTTTTATGGGTAATGACGGAACCGGGCTGGATTCATCAGGTTATTACAGAATGACATCTACTCCGGGTGACTATTATGAGTGGTTTGATGCAGGTGGTTTTATTGGTTATGATAACCCATTATGGGCTGAATATGTAATGTTGAAAGACGACCAGCCGGCAGCAACAAACTGGAAAACTCCAATAACCGGATTCCCGGGTACAGTTAGTGGAAATCCATTGAATCTCAGATTCAGCTATACAATACTTCAAAAGGATGTGCCCATTTCTGTTACAACTTCTTTGGGAACACAGAATTATCAGAATGTGATTGTGGTTGAAGAAAAGATCGAAGTAGAAGTTTCACCCGGTGTTTGGCAGGATGCTACAGCAACCCTCGACTTCTATGGAAAAAGCTATTATGCAAGAGGTATTGGTTTGATCAAATACGAGGAACTGGATGCTTCTGATCAAGTAACATTCCTTATGGAATTAAGAAGATATGTAGTGTTATAATAGACTTAGTTATAGTAAATGTAAAAGACCGGCTTAAATGCCGGTCTTTTACATTTAAAATCCTTTTTTCTTTCCCGATTCAAGTGGCGGTAATTTGTAATTGTCCAACACACTTTTTTCAGCGATCATTTTTTCAATATCCTCAATTTTACGGGGGGCAAAATGGGAGAGGAGTTCATACCCGTTCTCAGTAATAAGAGCATCGTCCTCAATCCTTACGGCAATGCTCCACCATTTCTTATCACAATCACTTCCTTCAGGAATATAAATGCCCGGTTCAATGGTGATCACCATATCTTTTTTCAATTTTTGATAAGTACCCCTGTCATGTACATCCAAACCAATATGATGGCCAAGTCCATGCGGATAGTATTTCCGAACATCGGCCCTGTTTTTAATAATGCCCAGCTTTAATAAACCGTCTGCTATTATATCCTGTGCTGCTTTACTGGCATCACTCCAGGTAGAACCGTCTTTTAAAGTTTTAAAAGCTGCCTCCTGTGCATCGTATACCAATTGATAGATGGTTCTTTCTTCGTCAGAAAATTTACCGTCTACCGGTACAGTTCTGGTTACATCGGCAGTATAACCATGATATTCAGCTCCCACATCCATCAATATCATAGAAGTACCCACTTTTGTTTTGGTATTTTCCATATAGTGAAGGATGCAGCCATTTTCCCCGGCGCCCACAATGGAACCATAGCCTACTTCCTCAGCGCCATATCTTTTATGTACATATTCATGTAAGCCCTGAATTTCCAGCTCCGACATATCTGGATGAACTGTTCTCATTACTTCGTTCTGTCCACGGCAGGATATTTCCACTGCTTTGCGGATCAGGCTCATCTCTTCAGGAGTTTTTATCTCCCTGAGTTGGGCAGTAAGATCCCGGTAAAGCCGGTTGTCAAAGCGTTTGTCTGAACCTGGTTTCTCAGGCATTTTTGATTTTTCCTTAAACTGCTCAATAAGGTCATGTAGGTCCGCTTTGCCAAAACCATTCGGCACATCATCAGGAAAGCGATCAAAGATGATCTTATCAAATTTTGAAAATTCAATATTCATGTTGGCAAAATCTTCCCCATTGAATGACATAGGGATCCCCAATTTTTCTTTGGCACCCTCTGTGCCCAGTCTCCTGCCTGTCCATTGTTCTGCCTGTGCATTTCTTTTCTGTACAAAAAGCATTTCCTTATAGGTGTTGCCAAGAGAATCTTTTTGTTCGTCCTTGAAGATGAGCAATACAGAATGCGGTTCTTTATACCCGCTGAAATAATACATATCCGGGTTTTGATGATAGAGATATTCTACGTCGTTTGAGAAAGTCCGGGTGGGATAGGCGAACACAACCATTACTGAGTTTTCAGGCATCATCTGCCGAGCCGCATCCCTTCTTCCGGCATGAAAGTCTTTGGTCAGGTAATCTTTGGGCAGAAAATCATCTGCAACAGGCGCAGACGGCTGTGCCTGGATATTTGTTACGATAATAAGGGCCAGTAGTAAGGAACCGGTTACGTGGAATAATTTCTTATGCATAAGTGAAATTTGAGGAATCAATTTAATCCATTCAGACAAGATGTGAGCATAAATTATATGAGTGGATAATGATCGGGGTCTTATTCCTCATCGTCTTCTTCATGAAAAGCATCCTCATTATTATAGTAATGTTCTTCCCATTGTTTTACAGCCTCATCAGAAAGACATTCGATGATATCAAACAGGGTATCTTTCTTTAGTTTCCAGCATGTTTCAAGAGGCTCATCAAAACGTTGAACAAACAGGCAGTGGTCAGACTCCACAGCTACCTTTATTAATGTAAGTGGTGAATCTTCTTTTTCCTTTACTACATAATAACATCCCGTTTCCAGCAGATCATAAGAGTACATAATATTCCCTCCTTTGAGTTTTTGAAATATTTCCCTGATTTAATGGGTAGTTGGCGAGAAGGTTTCAGTGAAGTGGTTAGTAGCGACTACAAATTTACTTCAAGATAAGGAGTAGAAATTGTGAAATTTTGGTTGCTAATTATAAATAATTGAAAACCAGCTGATTGGGACGTAAAAATACTTCCCGGTCTGAAAATTGACCGGGAAGTAAGATTTTAATGATCAGCCGAAAAGGCAGGAATGGCTACACTCTTTTTTCTTTTCCATTTTCTTTTCGCTGTCATTTTTTTGCTTGTTGGAGCTAAAGCTGGCGTAAGCAACAGCAGCAATACCGGCAACCAGCACCAACGCAACGATGAATTTTTTCATAAGCTGATATTTACAGCTTTAAGTTAAGGTTTTTTGGTTTGGCAATTACTTATGTTTTGATGAATGGTATTTATTGTTTAACGAATTTTTCAACTTGTTTGCTTCCGTCTTTTGTGATTACAGTAAGGATATAAGATCCTTTTTGTAAACGGCTAACATCAATAGAAGCCTGCGTACCTGTAGTTACCACTTTTTCCAGTTGCAAACGTCCGGATATATCAAAGATCATGACCTTGTTGATCTGGCTTTCATTGCTACTTACGTTCAGTGATCCTGATACAGGATTAGGCCATAAGCTAACGGTAGAAAATGCCTTTGTTCCGTTCTCGGTCACTTTTATCTGTGAAATGCTTGGTTTGCCTGATTCACTTTTTGTAATAATCCGGTAGTAGTTCTTTCCATTAACAGGGTTCACATGTGTAAAATGATATGCCTGTCCTTCAACATCGTTATCAGAGATAGTTATAAAACCGATCTGATTCCAATCAACTCCATTAGCACTATGTTGTATAGTAAACCCGGATTGGCTTTTTTCTGCAATCTGCCAGGTAAGTTCTGTGTTATGTGAGTTCCTGGCAATGGCGTCAAACTTTAACCAGGTAACAGGCAACACTCCAAAAGGGAATGCACATGATGTAAGATCATTCCCAACATCACTTGTAGAGAATGTACCAAGAAAAGTTAGTGAATGATTATTCTCAAGCCTGTATAAGCGATTATCATTTTTAGTAGCCATGAATATTTGACCGCTGGGATTAAAGGCTATACCCGCAATTGATTTCCCGGTGGGGGTACTGCTTGACGGGGCAATCATTTCATAAGCGGTTAACCCTGAAGTTGCTGTTGTTGGAAGAGGAGCAGCCACTTTATAAACACCATAGTTTGAGTTATCAGATGTAACAATCCAAAGGTTGCCATTTCCGTCAAATGCGATATCGCCGGCATTCTGAGATTTAATTACATCAGAAACACTGTTACTGCTTTGATCGATCATGTTAGCAGTAATAAATGTCCAGGTATTATTTACAATATTATAACAGTTAAGATTTGCATCTATATCAATCGTGTAATAATAAAGACCATCTGCTGTTATACAACCCGTATGAATGTCATCACCACAGGAACTGGTAGCAAGTATAGAAACAGTTGCAGTAGCAGGATCATATGATACAAACTCCTGGCTATTGGATACATTTCTTTTAAAGTAATAAAACTTACCATTAACATTGTTATAAGCCAATCCATTTGCTTTGCTTGGACTGTTTCCGGAGTAGCTTGAACTTTTTACAACTGTACCAATAGATGCGTTTGTAACATCTATAGGATAAATGGCGCCGGTGCCGGTTAATCCATAAATGATCGTTGATGGATTTGCACAGATCTGGGCATTAATTGAGTTTCTTAAGAAAAGCATACACCATAAAAAAATTATCAGAAAGAAGGTGTAACGGATAATGTAAAATTTTGTTTTCATCACACAGGGTTTAGGGTAACGGAATTATTTACCGGTTCTCTGTAGACTTGGATTAAAAAATACCAGCATTTAAATGCGTGGATAATTTGTTGTACTTATTCCGGGAAAAGATGAAGAATACTGCGTAAATCCTCAAGTGAGTGTAGTAGAATTCATCAAAGGGTTTGGATTAAATACGATGCTAACTTACTGTGTAAAATACGGTCGTGCAATAGGGAAAATACGATGAGAGTGGTTACAAATTGTATCAGCCTGAAAAACAGGCCATTTTAGCCCTTATTTTTTTCAAATTTAATTTGGCTTGGCAAGAATATCATTATTGACCAGGCTTTGCGCCATTAATAGTCCGTATTGGTGGGCAAGCTGATTTACAGATGTTATGTCCAGAGTACGGCTTCGGGCACTATAAACGATCTTATTATCAATCAGGTCATAGAAGTTATTTTCCCAAACATATTTGATTTCCTCGCCGTAGTAGCCGGGGCTATAAATATGATCTGCTACTGTAATATAATACCTGTTAAAACCATTGAGTTTATCAAATGCCAGTTTTTCGTTCACCTTTCCGGGAACATAATAAGGTTGTTTTTTCTTGTCAATCAAAACAATGGTCATAATGCCGTCAAATCCTTTTCCTGCCAATGCGGCTACAGCTCTTGCTGTATCGCCCCGTACAAATGTACCTTCCGGGAATATCTTGTTTGCAGCTATTGCATCATAACCCAGATCGGTGAGATCCCCAGTCAGCTGATTCTCCATTTTTAACACTAATTCCTTTTCGGTTTCAGGAATTACACAAAGCACTAAAACCCTATTATACTTTCGGGGACCAATACTTTTATCCACCCAGGTTTTAGTGATCTTGGTAGGTGAGCAGGAGGCCAGCAAGAAAATAAATAATATGGAATAGATGATTTTCACTGTTTTCATTTGTATCTCAAAGTTAGATATTCCACGTTAGTTTAATACTGAGTTAGATCAAGTAGGGTCAGGACTCAAATCAATGAATTCTTATCCACAGAGGTTAATAAATCCGGATTCCGGATGGATAGTCTGTTTTGGTATATTTGCCTGAAAGGTTTCCGATAACCTAAGAGAAAAACATTCTACTGAGAATCAATAACGTACCGTTAATAATGGCAAAAGAGAAAGAAGAGGTCGGCCTGTTTGAGTATAACGAAGACAGCATTAAATCACTTGATTGGAAAGAACATATCAGGCTGAGGCCGGGTATGTATATCGGGAAACTGGGAGATGGTTCCTCACCGGATGATGGCATTTATGTTCTCGTAAAAGAAGTGATCGATAATTGTATTGATGAATATACCATGGGATATGGTAAGGTGGTGGAGTTAACCATTGAAGGCAAAGAAGTTTCCATCCGTGATTACGGACGGGGGATCCCTCTTGGAAAAGTAGTTGATGTGGTTAGCAAAATAAATACAGGCGCCAAATACGATAGCAAAGCATTTCAGAAATCAGTCGGGTTGAATGGTGTAGGTACCAAAGCGGTCAATGCGTTGAGTAATTACTTTAAGGTGACTGCGGTCCGTGAAGGAAAAGAAAAGACGGCTGAGTTTGAAAGAGGAATTTTGATCAAAGAACACAAAGAATCGAAGACCGGGGAACAAAATGGCACCCTCGTTACTTTTATACCCGACGAAACAGTTTTCAAGAATTTTAAGTTTCATCCGGAGTTCCTGGAAAGCCAGATATGGAATTATTGTTTTTTGAATGCTGGCTTAAAGATCATTTTCAATGGAAAATCATTTATAAGCAAAAATGGGTTACTCGACCTGTTGCAAAGAAAAACCAATGAGGACGAGATAAGGTATCCTGTCATTCACCTGAAAGGGGATGATATCGAAGTGGCGATCACACATAATAATGATTACGGAGAAGATATTTACAGTTTTGTAAACGGTCAGCATACAACACAGGGAGGTACGCATCAGCAGGCTTTCCGTGAAGCTTATGTAAAAACGATCCGTGATTTTTATAAAAAAGATTATGACGCTTCTGATATTCGTACAGGTATCGTAGCAGCTGTTTCTGTAAGAGTGGTAGAACCGGTTTTTGAATCACAGACAAAAACTAAACTGGGTTCAGTGAATGTAGATACCGGAGGTCCCAGTATGCGGCAATTTGTTGGTGATTTTCTCTCCAAAGAGTTGGATAATTTTTTACATAAGAATCCTTCTTTGGCAGATGCATTAAAAAAGCGCATCGAGCAAAGCGAAAGAGAAAGGAAAGAATTAGCCGGAATCAAAAAGCTGGCGAATGAAAGAGCCAAAAAGGCAAACCTGCATAATCGTAAACTGCGTGACTGCCGGTATCACTACGATGATGCACCTCCGTCAAAAAATAAGGAAGAGTTTGTAGCAAAACAAAATGAGACAACCATTTTTATAACAGAAGGAGACAGTGCCAGTGGTTCTATCACTAAAGCAAGAAATGTGGAAACACAGGCAGTGTTTAGTTTAAGAGGAAAGCCCCTGAATTGTTTTGGACTTACTAAAAAGGTTGTTTATGAAAATGAAGAATTTAACCTGCTGCAACATGCATTGAACATTGAAGAAGGTTTAGAAGGGTTGAGATATAATAATGTGGTGATAGCTACGGATGCCGATGTGGACGGTATGCACATTCGGTTATTGTTAATGACTTTCTTCCTCCAGTTTTTTCCTGACCTTGTAAAACATGGTAAGGTATATGTGTTAGAGACTCCATTATTCAGGGTGAGAAATAAACAAGAAACGATCTATTGTTATGACGAAGCAGAAAAACAGGCTACCGTTAAAAAATTAGGGAGTAAGCCGGAAGTGACCCGTTTTAAAGGGCTGGGAGAAATAAGCCCGGATGAGTTTGCCCAATTTATAGGCCCTGATATGCGGAAGCAGCTAATGCACTTGGATCAAGGGGATCATATTCAGCAATTGCTTGAGTATTACATGGGTAAAAATACACCTACCCGACAGGAGTTTATTATTAATAACCTGGTAGTGGAGATGGATGCTCCGGTGGAGAGCCAGTAATGTTCGAATTCCATGCCGATAGAAAAAGATATTTTGACATTCAGGTACTGAATGCAGAGAAGTATGTGATCCCATTTATTGAAGAGAAATTTGCTGTAAGACCGGGAATGAGGGTGTTGGAAATTGGTTGCGGGGAAGGAGGCGTTTTAAAAGCTTTTATAAACAAAGGTTGTGAAGGTGTGGGAGTTGAGTTGGATGCTCCAAGAATAGTGGATGCCGAAAAGTTTTTACCTGAAGATATTGCAAAAGGTAAGTTGAGATTTGTTACAAAGGATATTTATGATGTTGATGTGGAAAAGGATTTCAATGGATTATTTGACATTATCATATTAAAAGATGTGATTGAACATATTCATGACCAGGCAAAACTGATCGGCTGGATGAAAAAGTTCTTATGTCCCGGAGGGATTGTTTTTTTTGGATTTCCTCCATGGTATATGCCATTTGGAGGGCATCAGCAAATGTGCCGTTCCAGGATATCGAAATTGCCATATATCCATTTATTACCACGACCTTTATACAAATGGATATTAAAAAAGAAAAAAGAGCCGGTAGAAGCTATGATGGAGATAGGGGATACCGGGATCAGTATTGAAAGGTTTGAGAAAATATGTAAAAAGGAGGGCTATTCTTTTTTACACAAGCGACATTACCTGCTGAACCCTATTTATGAATGGAAGTTCGGTTGGAAACCCAAAAAACAAATCGGACTGGTCAAAAGCATTCCGTTTATCAGAAATTTTTTTACGACCTGTGTTTATTATATTATACAGGCAAAATAGATAGATATGTTACATATTGTTTTCAATGAATCAGAAGTAGAATTATTAAAAGAGGTCATTGGTCTTGATGAGACTTTGCAGGGAGATATTTTTCATATCCGTGATGATTATGCTGTCGGCCCTCTTACTGATCTTCAAACCGATGAAGGATGGCAAGCCCGCAAAGATTGGTGGATGCACATAATTTCATTTTCTCATTATACTGATAAAGAGATACATCACTTTGATGACAGGGAAACCATTAAACAGGTCATTAAGCAGCTTGAAGAACATCCTCAACTTGAACTATGGATCTGGATGGGACAAAACCAGCATGATGTATGCGGCTATTTCCGGATCCTTAATGACTTTAGACAATTTCAGGGGAGGATAATGGTTTTGTATATGAACAATCTGCCCTTTATTAATGATAAGGGCCAGTTGTTTTATCCTTCCTGGTTAAATGAGATACCACCCCGTGAATTTGTAAAAGCAAAAAAACTGGCTCGTCCGATCACTTTAAGTGAGTTTGAAGTAGACCCGGATGAATGGGAAAGATTATGTACTGAAAATGCTCCTGTGCGGATATTGGAAGGAGGTAAAAAAATAGTAGCGAAAGAAGAAACTTTTTATGATAATGAGATTATAAGGAACTTATCAGGTGAATGGCAAAAAGCCTGGCGATTGGTTGGGAACACCCTTCACAGAATGAAGATCAAAACAGGCGATGTATTTATTGAATGGCGTATCAAGCAATTAATTGCTGAAGGAAAGATCGAGATCACCGGTGATATAGAGAAAGGCTGGAAAGAATTTGATGTAAGGCTTCCAAGCAAAAAAACAGAAGATGCCAGCTATTCGCAATCAGATGCTAACTAAAACCCAGCAATATGACACCAAAAGACCTTATTAAACTGGAAGAAGTGGCCATGTTTATACTGGCCTTGTATGGCCTTACTTTAATAGGTGTTGATTGGTGGTGGTACCTGGTTTTATTGTTAGGGCCAGACATTAGTATGCTTGGTTATATAGGTGGTAATAAAACCGGAGCTTTTTTTTACAACCTGTTTCATCTTAAAGCGGTGGCCATCTTAGTTTTTGCTGCAGGGTTGTTTCTCCCTGATACTTTACTGTTGGTTATCGGAATTATTTTATTTGGACATTCTTCTATGGACAGGGTTTTTGGTTATGGGTTGAAGACAGGGCAAGGGTTTAAATACACACATTTAGGAATAATAGGAAAGAAATAAAATGAGCGCTGCAAAGAATAAGAAAGCGGAAATACAATTCAATGAAACAGGTTTGCCCGGACAATACCGGACCTGGTTTTTAGATTATGCATCGTATGTAATACTGGAAAGAGCTGTACCCTCTGCTGATGATGGGTTAAAACCGGTACAGCGAAGGATACTTCATGCCATGAAGGAAATGGATGATGGCCGTTTTAATAAAGTGGCTAACATTATCGGCCAGGCTATGCAGTATCATCCTCATGGCGATGCTTCTATTGGTGATGCTTTAGTGAATATGGGGCAAAAAGAATTGCTGATAGACACCCAGGGAAACTGGGGGGATGTTAGGACAGGCGATGATGCAGCAGCTGCCAGGTATATTGAGGCCCGTTTAAGCAAGTTTGCACTCGAAGTTGCCTTTAATGCTAAAACAACGAATTGGCAGTTAAGCTATGATGGACGAAAAAATGAGCCGGTTTCTTTACCTATGAAGTTCCCGCTTCTGCTGGCTCAGGGTGCAGATGGAATTGCCGTAGGGCTTTCCACAAAAATTCTTCCCCATAATTTTTGTGAGCTTATTGAAGCTGCTGTTAAACATTTAAAAGGAAGGAAGTTTGAATTATATCCTGATTTCCTGACAGGCGGAATGATCGATGTGTCGGATTACAACCAGGGCAAAAGAGGCGGAAAGGTGAAGGTAAGGGCACATATTGAGGAAATGGACAAAAAGACCCTGGCAATACGTAGTGTCCCGTATGGAGTTACCACGACGCAGTTAATGGAGTCCATTGTAAAAGCAAACGACCAGGGAAAGATCAAGATCAAAAAAGTAACAGACAATACAGCAGCCGATGTTGAGATACAGGTCGATCTTGCCCCGGGAATATCACCGGATATTACAATCGATGCACTTTATAAATTCACCGATTGTGAAATATCCATTTCACCCAATGCCTGTGTGATCGTTGACAAGAAACCAGAATTCCTTGGCGTTCATGACCTGCTGAAAATTTCTGTTGACAGAACAAAGGATCTCCTGGAGCAGGAACTCAAGATCAGGCTGGGTGAGTTACAGGAAAAATGGCATTATACCTCACTTGAAAAAATATTCTTTGAAGAAAAGATCTATAAAGAACTGGAGAAAAAACATGCTACATGGGATAAAGTACTGGATGCGATAGATACAGCATTTGTACCCTTTAAAAAACAATTAAAAAGGGAGATCACCAGGGAAGACATTATTAAACTGACAGAAAAGCCTGTTCGCCGTATTTATAAGCTGGATATTGATGAACTGAATGACCAGATAAAAGCGCTGGATGCAGATATAAAACAGGTAAAGCATGATCTGAACCACCTGGTTGATTATGCTGTCGATTATTACGAAACGCTGTTCAAAAAATATGGTAAAGGGAAAGAGAGACGAACTGATATTAAACAATTTGAAATAATCGAAGCCAAGCATGTTGCCATAGCCAATACAAAACTTTACGTAAATAGGGAAGAGGGCTTTATTGGAACCGGGCTGCGTAAGGATGAGCTGTTATTCGAATGTTCTGATCTGGATGATATCATTGCTTTTACAAAGCAGGGAGTGATGAAAGTGGTGAAGGTTTCTGACAAGACCTTTATTGGTAAAGGCATCATACATGCCGCTGTATTCCAGAAAAATGATGAACGTACCACCTACAACATGATCTATATGGATGGGGACAGTGGAAAGAGCTTTGCGAAAAGATTCAATGTAACGGGTGTTACCCGTGA
This sequence comes from Chitinophagales bacterium, assembly GCA_020636575.1. Taxonomy (GTDB): domain Bacteria; phylum Bacteroidota; class Bacteroidia; order Chitinophagales; family Chitinophagaceae; genus JJ008. The sequence continues at coordinate 108,671 of JACJXP010000002.1, read as the reverse complement.
CAAAGAGTATAACCTTGCAAAAGGTCATGACAAAAGTAAGGTTCACTACCTGACGGTTAATCCAAATGGAGAAGCTGAGCTGGTGAAGATCAACCTGAGTTCCGGTTGTAAGGCAAGAATAAAAGAATTTGATTTCAATTTTGCTGAACTCGAGATCAAGGGTAGAGGAAGCATGGGGAATACGGTTACAAAGTATCCTATTAGAAACGTAAAGTTGAAAGAAGCCGGTGTTTCAACAATAGCCGGTAAAAAGCTTTGGTATGACGACCAGTTTGGCAGATTGAATACCGATGAAAAAGGGGAGTACCTGGGTAGTTTTGATGAAGATGATAAAATACTGGTCATTTATAATGATGGTTATTATGAAGTAACCGACCAGGAGCTTACACAGAAATTAGATGCTGAGAAAGTAATTTTCATTCAGAAGTATAATGCTGAGAAGGTCATTTCAGCTGTGTATGTTGATATAAAGGCCAAACAGTTCATGGCAAAACGCTTTAAGGTTGAAACAACTACATTAAAGAGCCGGTTCCTTTTTATTAAAGAAGGAAAAGGCAACTATGTGGAGGCAGTTACAACAGATGAGGAACCTATTTTGGCTATGCAGCAGGGCAGGGGAGCACAGATAAGAAAGGGTAAACTTAAGATCGCAAAAATTGCTGACATAACCGGCTACAGGGCTGTAGGAAGCAAACTGGCGGATTATAGCAAATCAACAGAGATGGAATGGATCAAAAAAGAAGGAACTGGCCAGCAATCGTTATTTGAATAGAGATTGTAACTTTAGATTGAACTAAATTATAAGCATATGACACTTGAGCAAATAGTAGTAATTCTCCTCATCGGAGCAGCAGCTGGCTGGCTCGGTAGTTTCTTGTTTAAAGGTAGGGGATTGGGTGTGGTAGGTAATATAGTGGTAGGTATCCTGGGAAGTTTTGTGGGCAGCTGGTTATTGGCCAAACTGAATGTTAGTATTGGCAGCAGCCCAATAGTAAATGCAATCCTTACCGGTGCAATTGGCGCCTTTGTTATTTTGTTTGTTATCAATCTTTTTACTGGCGGAAGACGGGATTAACTGTTGTCTATTTTCCGGATTTTTTACGAATACGGACAGTTGCATTTTTCTGGAGGTCACTGGAAACTCTCACATTGTGCCTGTTTTTACCATCATGGATCACCATAAGAGCGGTATTAGGTGGTATCAGCCCCAGGTTTTCTGCTAACATTGAGAGTTCATTATAGGCCTTTGTAGAGTCCAGGGTGAGATCAAGCTGTATTGACTTATGAGTCAATTTTTGACTGGACAAAATAAGCTGGTCATTATAAAAAATGGAGATCACATCTCCGTCTATTTCGCCATTATCGTACACATCTATCCGTAATGAATCAGATTCAACTTCAATTTCCTGCACCACTACATTTTCCCTTTCTTTGAATTGCTTTTCCGTTACATAATTGATCACTTTTCGGGGAGCCACTGTTACGGCGACTATAGTATCCCTTGCGGTGGGTTCCCATACCTGGTAGTTCTCTTTGTATTCACTTATCGCTTTTAATACAGAATCCTTTTTGCTGATATCAGCATTCTGATTCAGGGAAAATTTTATATCGCCACAGGTGTATCGGTAATCCGGGAGGCTTATAAACGAACCAGAAAGGGATGAACCTGTTTTAGCGACCAGCAAAGTAGCCCGAAAGTTCATAATGCAATCCACTTCTAATTTTGAAGTGGAACCATGATAGATCACCGGGATGGAATAAAGATCAAGTTGGCGGGAATTGGCATTATAGTTCCCTTTTACTTCAACGCTCCGGTAAATGTTTTTAAAGTAATAATTCATGATTCCCTTCACATATCCTTTTTCTGGCTGCAGTACCAGTTCTACAAGGTAATTATTGGCTGAATTATTTGTTTTTACATTAGCTGTTCCATACCAATAGCCAAAAACTGACTGACCATAAAGCCCGGTTGATGAAACCAGTAAAAAGATTATGAAAGCTTTTTTCATAAGTACGGAAGATCGCTAAAATTATGCCCGAATGACCATGAAGTTTTACACAATTATTTTAACAGTCTTTTTACTTCCCTTTCGGTGTCTCTTTTACGAATAGTTTCCCTTTTATCATATAGTTTCTTTCCCCTGGCTAATCCAATTTCTATTTTAGCCAGGTTCTTTTCGTTGAAGAAAATCCTGAGTGGTACTAAGGTGTATCCCTTTTCTTTCAGCTTTGCTATGATCTTGTTGATCTCTCGTTTATTCAATAAAAGTTTTCTGTCCCGCAAAGGATCATGATTGTTGACAGTACCATGGGAGTATTCTGCTATATGCAATGATTTTAACCAGATCTCTCCTTTGTGAATAATACAATAGCTATCATTAAAACTGGCTTTACCTTCCCGTAGGGATTTTACTTCGGTACCGAGCAAAACCATACCCGCCTCATATTTTGTATCAATGAAGTACTCATGAAAAGCTTTCCTGTTTTTGAGTTCAGCCATTATTGTTTTGTATCAGGATTGACAGGAGGTAAATTGAAAACTGTTAGTTCTTCAGCATGGTTAGCACTGTGGCCAGTTTGTCCTTTAATTCGTTCCTGGGAACTATGAAATCCAGAAAACCATGCTCCAGCAAAAATTCACTGCGTTGAAAACCCTCAGGAAGATCTTTTTTGATCGTTTCTTTGATAACCCTTGGGCCGGCAAAACCGATCAATGCTCCGGGTTCTGCTATATTCAGATCACCAAGCATTCCAAATGATGCCGAGATGCCACCAAATGAAGGATCCGTTAATAAAGAAATATAAGGTAGTTTGGCATCGCTTAACTGCGAAAGCTTTCCGCTGGTCTTGGCCAGTTGCATCAGTGAAAATGCACTTTCCATCATACGGGCACCACCACTTTTACTGATCACCATATAAGGCAGTTTATTTGCCAGGCAATGGTCAACAGCCCTTGAGAATTTTTCACCCATCACACTTCCTAATGATCCGCCGATAAATTCAAAATCCATACAGGCCACTACAATCTCATTACCATTTACTTTTCCCACTGCAACCCGTATTGAATCATGCAGATCTGTTTTGCTCCAAAGGTCTTCCAGTCTTTTTTGATAAGGCTTCAGATCAGTGAAGCCAAGAAAGTCCTTGCTCCGTATATTTTCAAACAGTTCAGTATACTCTTTATTATCAAATAAAATATCAAAGTATTCTGCGCTGTTGATGCGATGATGAAAATTACATTTAGGACAAACAAACAGGCTCTCTCTTAATTCGGAGATAATGCAGATATAATTGCATTCAGGGCATTTTACCCATAACCCTTCAGGAGTTTCCTTTTTTTCAGAGGTCTTGGTACTGATCCCTTTCTTGATCCTTCTAAACCAATTTGACCTTGATTCCTCTGTTTTGCCCTCTTCTCCCGCCAGATTAGCATCAAAATCTTCAATTTGCTTCGCCATAACCAAAAGTTAGGGTACAAATATAGGGAGTTTGGCATTTTTGATATAGAACGGGAAATCAGGCAATTAGTCAGGAAATCAGTTATTTAAAGCGCCGCTATCTATCCAGCATAGGATTTTATTCCGCTGTGTGGTGCTGAGGGTAGCATTTTGAGGCATGAGCCCGGCTTCTATCTGGACCCTTATCCGGGATCTTGCTGAAAATACCTGGCTATAATTGGTAAGGGCGCCGGGACCATTGAAACTACCGGGACTATGACAGCCGGGTTGATTGCAATAGGTTTGAATGATGGGGTTAACATCTGCAGAAAAACTGGCTGTTGTTCCGAAGCAGGGATCGCTGTTCTTTGTTACTCCCGATTTATTGCAAGCCACAAGAAATATTACAGCAATGATGAAAAGAATAATAATTATGAAAGAACGGGGCATTGGATTTTTTTATAATGAAACAAAATCTATGCTTAACTCTTTAGAATGAGCAGGAATTTATTGTAAAACGAAAAACCCCGGATAATTACCGGGGTTTTTGCTATTATATTGCGGAAACCTGCTGCCAGTTATAGTTTTATTTTCTCATACAACAGAGTTACAAATTTCTTTAGGAAATCGGCATTCAGACTAGGGTTGTAACCATACATTTCGTAAAGACTTTGGTCCTTAGAAAATCCCATACAAGGTCTGACAGTATGCCTGTAGTACTCATGAAATAATTTGCCTTTATCATAATATAAGAATGTATTGGAGTACATATCGCTCATTATTGGGCTTTGTTCTCTTATTTTAACTGAAATTAATTCTTTGTCTTTTGAATAGAAGCGAATTGTTAATACACTTTTACTATTTAGAAATAAGCATGTCGTTACAAGTCTATTTTTTTGCACTTGTGCAATTACTTGAATACTGTCAAAAAGAAATGATATGGTATCAGATGTAGCTTTTGTTGTGTCAAGTTGATAAGCATACATGTCAATTTTATTTGTTTTGTGCTTATTTTTTTGTCCAAACAAAGTTGTTTGTGATAATAAGCAAAAAAATGATATGATAATTCCTGTCTTAAGCATTCTCTCTTAGATGCAAGTTACCCTGAAATTGCATAAGATGTCCTCAGAAACTACAGGCAACGTTCAGGGCTTTATACAGGTTGGACATTTTATTCGTCCGCCCACAACCGCTGCCGATTGAAAATATAAAGTTGAAAGTTGTTTGTCCAGCCCGAACCACAGCTTGGATTTGCAATTAGCTGATGTTACAATGTTGTGCCCAACTTGTATAAAACCCAATGTTACCTGCTGGCTTTTTGCAGGCTGTTGTTAAGAATGCTTGTGATAATTCCTGTTCCAATAATCTTTGAGCCTTCTCTAAACTCAAAAGTCATTCCTTCTGTCAAGGTGCTTGCAAAATGCTCAACAGATATAATTCTAATCGCTGCTGCAACAGTGTCACCTGGATAGACCGTGTCTTTGTTTAAGAATGTTTGCTGTCCCGATGTTTGCATTTCGTCAAAGTCAAATTTTATTTGCGGTCTATAGCCAGTAGAAAATACAGGTGTTTTTCGTCCGCCTTCTTCATTTGTTAAATATTTAAGGTCTGCAATAAAGTCAATACTCTGCATTTGTTGTTCGTAGTATGAAAGAATGTCGCTCAAAATCTTGTCAAAGTCGGCTTGGTTATAAAATCTCTCAGATAAGTCAAGCATTTGAAAAATTGAACTGCCAGCTTCGTGTTGCCAAGCATTGTCAAGAGGCTTATCAGTGATTTTTTCTTTTGTCAATGGTGAACCAAAATATTGTTTGAGTTCCTTTACAAAATCTGATATGTCAGTTTGATTGAAAGTATCCCAGTCCCTTGCCGCATTCACAAATAATTCTGCTATGTCTTTGAGTTTATGGTCGGATTTGTCAATGTCAACCAAAGTTTCCAATTGAGAGATTTTTGTCAAACTTGAATTATTAGGTTGCATCGTTTTAAGCTTGCCGCTAACACATAAATATACGCCATAAGCCGCTAAGCAACTTATTGGCCATTAACCATATTTATTTCAGCTTGAAGTATTGTCAACTTTGAGAGAGATAAATAAAAAACCCCGGATAAACCGGGGCCTTTTGTTATTCATTATTAATAAGATCAATTCTTATCGAGTTTCTTAATAGTTGATTTTGTTTTTTGCGGCTGTGCATCTTTCCACTCACCTTTTAAGGTAGAGGCTAACTTAGCTGCTTCATAAGCATTTACAATACCGCCGGTTCTGCTTAGTTCTGAAAAGTCAACCATTTCACCGGTACCGGGATTTTTAACTTTTTCGCCAGTCGGTTGTGCTGATTTTTCAATCACCATTTTTACCTGTTGTGCACTCAGGGTAGGGAAGTACTCCATGATAAATGCAGCTAATCCTGCCACTACCGGAGAAGCCATACTTGTTCCCTGCAAACTACTATAGGTATCGCCACCGGGAACAGTTGAATATATCTTAACACCAGGAGCAAATACATCTACTTCTTTTTTACCATAGTTGGAGAAGCTTGCGGTGTAACCACCGGCAGTAGGGTCGCCACTGGCGCCAACTGTGATCCAGTTTGTTGCTTTTTTACCATCAGCCAAATAAGTAGAACTGGGATAGTTAAAACTGTTGTCCAGGTCTTTTGCATCATTTCCTGCTGCATGTACCAATAATACACCTTTGCTTTCTGCATATTTAACTGCATCATCTACCCACTTTTTCTCAGGAGAAAAGCTTTTACCAAAGCTCATATTGATCACCCGGGCTCCATTGTCAACTGCATACCGAATGGCCAAAGCAATATCCTTATCATGCTCATCTCCATCAGGAACGGCCCTTAAGCTCATGATCCTTACGTTATCAGCAACACCATCCATGCCTAATTTATTATCTCTTGCTGCAGCAATGATACCAGATACATGGGTGCCATGTAGCGCAGCTTTATTGCTTACCATTACATTGTTATTGCCGTAAAACTTGTCGTTGAAATCGCTGTAGTTATCCTTTACAACTTCATCCCTGTAATTCTCAGGCGCTTTTGATCCTGCTTCTGCTTTGCTTTCTTCACTACTTACATAGTCGCCAAAACCTTCCAGGAACTCTTCATTGGTAGTTTCCAATGCATCGTTACCAGCCATCAGGTCATAAAGCATCTTTTTTGCTTTTTTCAACTCAGCATCTTCAGGTTCAAATGCTCCCAGTTCTTTACCGGTATATTTTTCTTTACCCATTGCGATCTGCAATAAACTGTCATTCTTTAAACAGGTATTGTAAAATCGCTTGATCATGATCAGGTCGAAAGAATTTGTTTTGGAATCGCTTCCTGCAACTTCAGCTTCTGCTCTTTTCCACATCTCATATTCAAATAACTCATCAGGAGATAGTGAGTTTTTATCGATCTCTTTTCCGTCGTATTTTTCTTTCAGGTTATGATAAACCCGGGCTGCTTCGTAAGAATCTTTTTCAACGTTCTCGCCATCCTTACCTCCCAGAAAATTCCAACCATAAACATCATCTACATAACCATTCTTATCATCGTCAATACCATTGCCAGGTATTTCACCTGGATTTTTCCATAGTATGGATTTAAGATCTTCATGCAAAGTGTCAACACCGGAGTCAATAACAGCTACGATAACTGTGTTACTTTTTAGTTTTTTGGATTTTACAAAATCGTATGCTTTATCTGTGCTGATCCCAAAATATCCATCAGTGGCTTCATCCATCAGGTGCCAACCTTTGGGAGTAGTTTTTTTATCAGTCTGGCCAAATGAGAAAGCAAACGTTAAGATCAAAGTAAAGAGCAATGCGCTACGCTTCATGATATTATTCATTTATTTAATTTAAGGTGCAAAATTGAGAAAGCTTGTTAGAAAATTGACTACCATTCATAAATTTTATGAAAATAAAGCCCCGGTTGAGAGGCTTTAGTATTTTTTTTGACGATTGGTTAGCTGGTTTAGTTGCTTAACTTAAGCTCAACACGCCGGTTTTCAGCTCTTTCTGCAGCAGTCCTACCTTCGTTCAAAGGCTTTGTAGGCCCAAAGCCTTTGCTTGTAAGCCTTGATGCATCTATTTTCTTTGAGATCAGGTATTTCAATACACTGGCAGCTCTTTCTTCTGACAGTTTCATGTTGCCTTCAAAAGTTCCATCCCGGCTTGTGTGTCCTTCGATCATTAACGTTAATTCCGGGTTTTGATTTAACAGATCAACAACATCATTTAATACTTTTAAAGATTGCGGAAGCAACACTGCTTTACCGGTTTGGAACTGGATACGCCTTGCTGCATAATTCACTTTTTCAACCAATTCTTTCTTTACTTCTTCAGGGCAGCCATCATTTTCAGCAATGCCTTTTTTATCAGGACACTTATCTTTTTCATCATTGATGCCATCACCGTCTGAATCGGGAACCGGACAGCCATTATAACGGCCATATCCAATTACATCGGGGCATTTATCGTCTTCGTCATTTATTCCATCTCTATCTGAGTCAGGAATAGGACATCCGTCATATCTCTTTAATCCGGGTACATCGGGGCATTTATCTTCATTATCATTTATGCCATCAAGATCAGTATCAATGATCGGGCATCCGTTATTTGCTTTTGTTCCGGCTTCATCCGGACATTTATCATCTTTATCGGCTATACCGTCACCATCTTTATCCGGGCATCCGTTGGTTAAGGCCGTACCTGGTTCTGTGGGACACTGATCTTCAATATCCGGCACTCCATCTTTGTCGCTATCCTTCGGCTTGCTTTCTACTTTTACAGGTTTGCCAATGAATATTCCCAAAGTACCACCAATGACCTGGTGTTTAAAGCCGCCTTCAAAATTTTTGGCCTCATAGAAATCGTTCAAACCCCGGCTATAATTGGCAGTTATAAAAACACGGCCAATTTCAACACCGGCTAAAGCATTTACTCCAAAATTAAGTACACGGTATTGACCGGGATTATTGCCGACTGGTGGGTCTTCGTTTTCTTCAGAATAGAAACTGCCTACGGCCGGGTATCTTTTGTAACTCTCTTTACCATTGTAAAAGAAACCAAGATATGGGCCACCGCCGATCAGAATTTTTGTTTTATTACCAAACTTCAGTACCAGGTTTAAGGGAACATCTACATAGTTTATAAATTGAGTGGAACTATTTCTGTCAAAGCCAGCTATTCCGGATACTGAATCTTCATATTTTCCTCCTTTGGTGTAGAAAGTAATTCCCGGTTGAAAAAACAGTTTAGAGCTTGGCTTAAAGGGAATATCTGCTAAAAAGCCGGCATGGAAACCAGTTCTTCCTTTGTAATTTCCCTGAGAACTACCGGTACCCCAATAAGGCCTGTTATCATCCTGGATGATTGAAGACTGATGTCCCCCGGCCAAAATGCCTAACCGAACCTGGGTATTGCCTGATAAAGAATATAAAATCAGTAAAAAACTGAGAAGGCTTGCTTTTCTCATGGGTATTGAATTTGATCTATGGCGATTTGCCAGTTGCAAAAATTGCACTTTTTTTTAAGAATTCATAGTCTTCTCAAAATCAGCGTTAAAGGTTAAAATTAATACCCTGGGCTAACGGAAGAGAATGGCTGTAATTAATGGTGTTGGTTTGCCTGCGCATATAGGCTTTCCAGGCATCGCTACCGCTTTCCCTGCCACCGCCTGTTTCCTTTTCACCACCAAACGCCCCGCCAATTTCCGCACCACTGGTTCCGATATTCACATTGGCAATCCCACAGTCACTACCGGCGGCTGATAAAAACTGCTCAGCTTCCCGGAGGTTAAGTGTCATAATAGAGGAGGAGAGGCCCTGTGGTACGTTGTTCTGTATAGCTATGGCTTCATCAATTGTTTTATATTTCAACAGGTATAAAATAGGGGCAAATGTTTCTTGCTGAACAATAGAAAATCCTGGTTCAGCTTCAGCAATGCAGGGTTTTACATAACAGCCACTTTCAAATCCATCGCCACTTACAATACCACCTTCTACAATAAAATGACCTCCTTCTTCTTTGCATTTTTCAATGGCATTGCAATACATGTTGACGGCATCTTTATCTATCAATGGCCCTACATGGTTTTTTTCATCAAGCGGATCACCAATGCGTAATTGTTTATAGGCTGAGGCCAGTTTTTTCTTCAATTCTTCATAAATACTTTCATGAATGATCAGCCTACGGGTAGAGGTACATCTTTGTCCTGCTGTACCAACTGCTCCAAATACTGCCCCGGTAATGGCAATATCAAGATCCGCATCCTGGGTGATAATAATAGCATTGTTGCCGCCAAGCTCCAACAAAGAACGACCGAGTCGTTTAGCTACTGCAGTACCCACTGCTTTTCCCATCCGGGTAGAGCCTGTTGCAGATATCAATGGTATTCTTTCATCTGAGGCCAGCCATTCACCCACATCCCTTCCACCTATAACCAGGCAGGAAACTCCTTCAGGGATATTATTCTTTTTAAAAACAGAAGCCACTATATGCTGGCAAGCTATTCCGCAGAGGGGAGCTTTTTCAGAGGGTTTCCAAACACATACATCTCCGCAAACCCATGCAAGCATGCTATTCCAACTCCATACAGCTACCGGAAAATTGAATGCAGAAATAATTCCAACAATACCTAAGGGATGATATTGCTCATACATACGATGACCCGGTCTTTCGCTATGCATAGTAAGGCCATGTAGTTGTCTTGACAATCCAACGGCAAAGTCGCAGATATCGATCATTTCCTGTACTTCCCCTAATCCTTCCTGCAGGCTTTTTCCCATTTCATAAGAAACCAATTGGCCCAAAGCGGCTTTGTGTTCCCGGAGTGATTCACCGATCTGTCTGACGATCTCACCTCTTTTGGGAGCAGGCATCATTCGCCAGGTATTAAATGCCTCTTCAGCCTTGCTAATTGCTTTGTCATAGGAATCTTTGTCTGCAGCCATTACGCTACCAATTAAATTTCCGTTGACAGGGGAGAAGGAGTTTATCTTTTCTCCTTTTGACTTTATCCATTCATTTCCTGTACTTACCCCTTCGTTATCTTTTTGTATTTGCAATGTTTTCAGGAACTCCATTTAAAAAATTTAGTACAAAGTTAAGCACAAACAAAAAAGGCGATAACACATGAAGTCATCGCCTTTTGAAAAATGATATGATCTTTCAATGAAAAGTATATTTTGTCCAAAAGCTTTGCTCTTTCATCATCTTCTCCATATCAGCCTGTCCTGATCCGCTATTTCCCCCGAAGTTTCCACGGCTTCCACCGCCACCCCGAAAGCCTCCGCCTCCTGATGACCGTGATCCTCCGCCCGGAGACATACTGGCAGAAGAAGACGTTGGCATTTCCACGCCATTGATCTTCCATCCTAAACTAATAGTTTTATTATCCATTGATGGAGCCTTTTCAAGTAGATTTAAAGGGATAAGATATTCGAGATACATCACATCATTTTCATCCCAGCTATAATTAACATTTACCGAACCCGGCATTTGTAATTCCTGTGCAGGAGGATAAGGATCCACACTTCCAAAACCGAATAATTTCAATTTGATCAGGTTCATTACAAATCTTGATCGCATTGTTGCTTTATTAAGACTTTTTTGAGGGCCTCCCTGCTGGTTTGGATCACTCCTTTGTTCATTGCTAGCCCCTCCGCCATTAAACCCACCTGCACCTGTATTTTCATTTTTTACCGGAAATTCTATTCGACGTCCTTCTCTTTTCTTTCCTTTCATATCAATGAACAAACTCATTCCCATTCTCATTGTTTTCATTTGGACAGCGAAATCAGGTATTTTCATTGCTATATATAAATCCTGTTCATCATTATCTGCAGCATATTGAATATTGGTTTCCTTATCTGTTTGAAACATTGGATCCGGCCATTCAGAAACCAGGCCGTCCTGTACATGCCTGACAGAACTGGTATCAGGGGTTATCGAGCCAGTAATATTTGTTTTGGATTGATTGTTTTGCAGCAGAATTGTCAGCAGAGGAATGAAAATGAAGAATTTCATATTGCTCATTTTAACGGTTGTGATAAAATCGATTTATAAATAATAGAACTGCGGGGAAGTTAATATTGCTCCTTCTCGTTGGGGAAATCCTTTGATTTAACATCATTGACGTACTGCTCTACAGCCTGGGTTGCCTGGTCGTGAATGTTTAAATACTGTCTTAAGAACCTTGGTTTGAATTCTGTATTGATGCCAAGCATATCATGCATTACCAATACCTGTCCATCACAATCGCTTCCTGCGCCGATACCAATTGTAGGAATGTGTAACGATTCCGAGACTTGTTTTGCAAGATCTGCAGGTATTTTTTCCAAAACGATCGCAAAGCATCCGGCTTCCTGTAATAAAAGGGCATCCTTCCGCAACTTCTCTGCTTCTTCCTCCTCTTTGGCCCTTACGGTATATGTACCAAACTTGTATATGGATTGTGGTGTAAGTCCCAGATGCCCCATAACCGGGATACCGGCAGAAACTATTTTCTTTACAGAGTCAAGGATCTCTTCACCGCCTTCCATTTTAATGGAATGTCCGCCTGTTTCCTTCATGATACGAATTGCTGAAGCAAGGGCTACATCTGAATTAGATTGATAAGTTCCGAAAGGCAGATCCACCACTACCAGGCACCTGTTGATGCCCCTGATAACGCATTGAGCATGATAGATCATTTGTTCCAGTGTAATAGGAACCGTGGTTTCATGCCCCGCCATCACATTTGAAGCTGAATCGCCCACCAGTATCACATCGATACCTGCACCATCAATGATCTTTGCAAAAGAAAAATCATAAGCGGTAAGCATGGCGATCTTTTCGCCGGATGCTTTCATTTTCTGTAATGTGTTGGTGGTAACTTTCTTTACTTCTTTATTTACAGACATGAAAAAGATTTACTGTAAATGTAAGTAATCTCATACTTCCATTTCTTTCTCCTTGACTTCCTCGTAAAGGGAATGGATGAGGCCATCTGCCAATCCGATTTTTGGTACATAGATCTCTTCTGCCTCTGCCCAGCGAAGCACATTGATGTAGATAAGCAGGGCAGGAACAATTACGTCGGCCCGGTCTTCCCGAAGTTTATAAAGACTGATCCGTTGCGAAAGTGTAAGACTGCTGAATTCTTTGTAATAGTCACGGAGTATATCCAGTGTAAGAGGCTTTCCTTCTTTTTTCTTAGACAGGGAAAATATTTTATTGATATTTCCACCTGACCCGATAGCTGTTACATGATGGTAGCCTTTTGTTTTTGTTTTGATGAATTCTTTCATCTCATCCCAGGCTGCTTCAGTAACCTGGTTTTTCAGCAGCCTGATGGTGCCAATATTAAATGAGTGTTTAAAAACTAATTGCCCGTCACTAAAAAAGGTAAGTTCTGTGCTACCGCCGCCCACATCTATATATAAATAGGATTCCCCTGAATCCATATTCTCGGCGATGTGATTTTCATAAATAAAAGACGCTTCATCTTCTCCGCTAATGACCTCGATCAGGATACCTGTTTCAGCTTCTATTTTTTCTATGATCTCTTTGGCATTGATGGCATCCCTCATGGCAGATGTGGCACATGCTTTTACATACTTCACATCGTAGACATCTAATAAAAGCCGATAAGAATTTATCGTCTTCAATATTTTTTCATATTTAGTTTCAGAGATCTCCCCTTTGTCAAACACATCAAACCCGAGGCGAAGAGGTACCCTTACAAGAACCATTTTAATAAATTCCGGTACCATTTGGGGGCCGGTAATAACGTTTGAAATTAATAATCTTGCGGCGTTACTACCTATATCAATTGCTGCCAGTCTCACTATTCTTTACAGTTTTTTTATTCAGGTAATTATAAATTTCTACCTGTGAACGGATTTTCTTTTTGGTTGTTTTTACATACTCATTACTGAGGTTATTATCAAGCCACCGGGCCTTCACATTGTCTTCCAGTTGTATATTCAGAATATCTGTAAGCTCTTGTTTTATGTCTTCATTCCATATCGGACATGTAGCTTCTACCCTGTGTTCAAGATTTCTTACCATCCAGTCGGCCGAAGATATATAAACTTTCTCTTTGCCTTTGTTATGAAATACCCACACCCTTGCATGTTCCAGGTATTCATCTACAATACTAATTGCCCTCACAGGCTTACTGTATTTTTTATTCTCAGATAACATGCAAAATATACCACGAATAATAAGTTTGATCTCTACACCGGCTTTGGCTGCATCATACAACCGCATGATCATCTCGTCATCCGAAAGAGAATTCATCTTTAAAGTGATGGCAGCAGGTTTCTTCTTTTTGGCCTGTTTGATCTCTTCGTCGATTAATTTCAGCATTGCTTTCTTTACAATGAATGGGCTGGGCAGGATCATTTTGCAATCCCGTAAAAAATGCTGGCCCGAAACGGGGTTTTCTAAAAAATTAAAGATCCTGTTCACATCAGCCATTATGCGCTGGTTTGATGTAAGCAGGCAATGATCACCATATACCTTGGCTGTTTTTTCATTCAGGTTGCCGGTACTTACAAACCCATATAATTTATAGCTACCTGTTTTTATCCGTTTCCGGATCATGCAGATCTTGGAATGAACCTTCATGTTAGGGATCTCGATCAGAACTTTGGCCCCTTCTTCTTCTAATCTTTCTTTCCATTCCAGGTTTGCTTCTTCTTCAAATCTTGCCCGTAGTTCCAGCATTACAATTACTTCTTTCCCATTCCTCACTGCATTGATCAGGGCATTAACAACCCGGGACTGGGAGGCAAGCCTGTAACAAGTTATTTTGATCGTTGTAACATCTGGATCAAATGCTGCTTCACGCAGAAGGTCTATCAGCGGCAAAAAGGAGTGATAAGGAAAGTGAAGCATCACATCCTGCTTTAGAATAACATCAGATACCCGTTTGTCCTCAAGCAAAGGATGGTCAAATGGTTTTTTCCTGTTTCTTTTTTCGGTAAATACTTCATCCGGAAAATCCATAAAATGGCGGAAGTTGTGAATACGGCCTCCCGGGATCAGGTTGTCTCTTTTGGTAAGATGTAGCCTTCTTACCAGGTATTCAAGAAGTCCCGGATCCATTTCACGGTCGTATACAAATCGTACGGGTTTGCCTTTACGGCGGTTCTTCAGGCCTTTTTCCAGTTTTTGAATGATGTTGGTTGATATATCCTCATCAATATCAATTTCAGCATCACGGGTTACTTTGAAAATATGGGATTTGTACTGGTCATATCCGAAATAGGAGAAAATATCCGGTAGGTTAAAGCGGATAACATCTTCCAAGAGTATAATATGATGTTCTCCGTGTTTAGAAGGGAGGATGCTAAATCTTCCCAGTGTACGGCTGGGTATTTCAATAAGTGCATATTTTCTTTTTAAGGCACTTTCTTTTTTCCACATCACCACAGCCAGGTAAATAGACTTATCCCTGAGGGTTGGAAATACAGGGATATTCTCGATCATCAATGGAATAATATCAGAGATCACAGTCTCTTCAAAGTAGTTTCGCACAAATTCTTGCTGCTCGGGAGTAAGGTCTTTTTCAGTTTTCAGGTAAATATGCTTTTTATTCAGCTCTTCTAAAACTTCTTCCCATATTCTGCTGAATTCTCCCTGCTGGTTCAGTACTGTCATCTGTATCTCATCAATGATCTGCTGGGGATTATTCTCCAGATGCATATTGGCCTTATGACCAAATTGTATCATGCGGCGCAAAGCAGCTACTCTCACCCTGAAAAACTCGTCCAGGTTATTAGAAAAGATTCCAAGGAATCGAATTCGTTCTCTTAATGGTACTGTTTTGTCCGCAGCTTCCTGCAATACTCTTGCATTAAAAGAAAGCCAGCTTATATCCCGGACAATAGTTTTTCTTTTTGAACGATAGGCCATTCTATTCCATTTTTCGAGATATAAATATAAGGATCACGGAAAAAGAAGACTATTAAGTTTTCAGGAAGTGATCAGGTTTTTTTAAGAAGATCTATGATACGGGTAGTGGATATGCCTTCAATAAGCGGATTGATCACAACGCTGCCTCCATTTGCAATTACTTCCGCTGCACCTGCAATTTGCTCGGGTTTATAATCTCCTCCCTTTACAAGAACGTCAGGTAAAAGTGATTTGATGAGTTCAAGCGGAGTATCTTCTTCAAAAAGGACTACAGCATCTGTCTGTATCATTGAAGCCAATACCAACAAACGAGATCTTTCATTATTGACCGGTCTGCTTTCTCCTTTTAACCTTTTTACAGAAGCATCTGAATTTACTGCTACAATGAGTTTGTCTGCTTCTTTGGCTGCCTGTGATAGTGAATAGATATGACCTTCATGTATAATATCGAAAACTCCATTTGTGAAAGCCACTTTTTTACCCATATACTTCCACTGAGCTACCTGGTAGATAAGGTCATGTGCCTTGAATATTTTAGTCTCTATTAATTCAGGATGATTCAAGTTTCTGTGATTTATTATAATAGGGAAGCAATACAAAACTAATCAACCCTCCAATTAATATTACAACTGTTTGCGCCAGCCATAAAACCCACCCAAATGCTAAGGCAATACCTTCATTTAGTCCATAGACCTGCATGGTCTTTTGTATCAGGTAAGCATAAGCGCCGATACCACCTGGAGTAATGATCATTCCTATGCTACCGGCAGATAGAACCGTAAAGGCTTCTTTTATACCATAACCAGAAGTTTCCTGGAAGGCCAAAAAGCCCAAATAACCACCTGCCAGGTAAAGACTCCACAGAACGACAGTTAATCCGATAAACAACCAGCGTCTTTTTAAATGCTGTATGGCACTTAAACCCTGCCAAACGCTTAGCCATATTCTTTTACCTATATTGAACAGATCTTTAAATGTTTTTTTCTTAACAAGCATCCACATCGCAATAGCTAAAACAATGATACCGACTACTATGCCTGTTATTAATGTAGATGAAACATTCTTGGCTTCTGTCTGTTCCGTGGAATTAAAAACAACATCAACCAGTTGGGAATAAATACCCGGTTGAATGACAATTGTTATTCCAAAGATCATTAGTAAGGTAACCGCATCAATAATTCTTTCGAGTATGATAGTGCCTACCAGTTTATCAGCCGGAACTTTTTCGTACCGGGCCAATACAGTACATTTTAAAACCTCTCCAAGTCTTGGAACGGCCTGGTTGGCGAGATAACCTATCATTACAGCAAAAAAAACATTCCGCTGTTTTGGTTTATAACCTAAAGGATCGATAAGCAACCGCCATCGCCTGGCCCGTACATAATGACTTAAGAAAAGGACGCAAAACACGGGGATGATCAACCAGTATTTGGCATTTTTTAATGCCGTTCTGATATGCGACCTGTCTTCGCCAGTAAGATCTTTTACAGACCACCAAACAAGAAAAATGCCCAAACCCAGAAAGAAACTGTATTGTAGTATCGTTTTAAGTCGTTTGCGCATTGGCCATAAAAGTAATGCGCATCTTTTTAAGATGCAAAAGAAGGATTAGTTAAGTAGCATGTTATCGATCAGCCGAATTTCATTCAGGTATGCTGCTGTCAATGCTACAATTTTTCTTTTTCCATCCCATTCAATAACAGGTTCAAGTGTTTTTGCATCATAGATGACCAGGTAATCAGGTTTAAAACCGGCCTCTTCTAAATTTTGTAACCCTTCATTGATCAACTTTTCCAGGTTGCCCGGTTGTATTGTATTTTTCAGTAAAACAAGTGCCTGGAAAATGTTGGTTGCCTTTTTTCTTTCATCAGCATTGAGTCTTGTATTCCGGCTGCTCATAGCCAGGCCATCCTCTTCCCTAAGTGTCGGACAAATATTTAAAGCTGGAACAGGTGAGAGGTTTGTGATCTCTGTCATTTTCTTTAGCACCATGCATTGCTGATAATCCTTTTGACCAAGATAAAGATTGTCCGGGATGGTGATCGTTAACAGCCGGTGTACAACAGCGCAAACCCCCTGAAAATGCCCGGGACGGTATTCTCCTTCAAGTATTGTTTCAATATAACCGAGATCATAGTGTTGTTTGACAGGAAACCCCTGAGGGTAAATTTCGTTTACGGATGGCAGAAACAAAGCATCGCAGCCGGCTTGCTCCAGCAGTTGTATATCCTTTTCAATGGTAACCGGATATTTTTCGAAATCGGATGGATCATTGAATTGAATCGGGTTGACAAAAATGCTTGCAATGGTTTTATCATTAGTACCTGTTGAAGCATCTATCAAACTTATATGCCCCTGATGCAAAGCTCCCATAGTAGGCACAAAGCCTATTTTTTTTTGTTTTTCTCGCTGAGATTCAATCCACTTATGAATATCATTTACTTTTTTAAATAAGATCATCCGATGGGAGATTTAAAAGCCAAACCTTTAGAGAATACGTCAAGTTCGATGTAAAATAGTTACCTTTGCCACCTTTTACAAAAGGGACGTAAATTAAACAGGTAGCCGATGTCAGCAAAGAAAAGAATTTTATTTATCGCAAATGAAATGTCTCCTTACCTGGAGTTGACAGAATTTTCAGAAATAGTGAATAGGTTGGCGATCAAGGCAAATGATAATGATTTTGAAGTTCGTTGTATTATGCCAAGATTTGGCATCATCAATGAGAGGCGCCATCGTTTACATGAAGTTGTTAGGCTTTCAGGCATCAATGTAGCAGTTGATAACGAGGATATGCCTTTACAGATAAAAGTAGCATCCCTGCCCAGTGCCCGTCTCCAGGTTTATTTCCTTGATAATGAGGATCTTTTCAAGAGAAAATTTGTTTTTCACGACGAGAAGGAAAAGTGGTTCCCGGATAATGGACTAAGAACAGTCTTTTATTGTAAAGGGGCACTTGAAACTGTCAAGAAATTCGGATGGCCTCCGGATGTGATCCATTGTAGCGGCTGGATGACAGGACTGATACCTGCCTATCTTAAAACTGTATACAAAAAAGAACCGGTTTTTGCCCATAGTAAGATTGTTTATACAATTGGTGAAAATACTTTTAAAGAAAAGCTGGGCAGTGATTTCTATAAAAAAGCACATATCCATCCTTCCTTAAAAGATAAGGACCTGGAAGTATTTAAGGAAGGCAATAATACAGCTATGTTCCGTGGCGGAGCATCTTATGCTGATGCTATAACTTTTGGGGCTGAAAAGATTGATAAGAAGCTGGTTGAAGAATTTACTAAGGTTAGAGGTAAGAAAACACTTACTTATAATCCTGAAGGAGATTTAACAGACTATTTACAACTCTATAGCGACCTTGCAGGCAAATAAAAAAAACACTAACCCGAATATAAATCTGCTTTGTGAAAATCAGTAAGTTCTACTACTTTTTCGTTTCTCTAACACTAGCTGTACTATTAATTTTTTCTTCTTGTAGAAAGATAAATGAAGCCACCGAACTCGGAGGCGGACTTATTCCTCCCATTGATTACATACATACTTTCGATACACTGATCAATACGTTGGCCTACAATGATTCCTTTGGCCTTGTAAATGATTCGTTACGATTGGGTAAGAATGATGAATATTTTTTAGGATTGATCAGCAATGATCCTATCATGGGTAAAACCAACGCAAAGGTCTTCTTTGAACTAAAGCCCTTTTATTACCCTTTTACATTTGGTAATACAAACCCGGATAGCCTATATCTCGACTCCGTTGTATTGGTAATGAGTTACGTTGAAACTTACGGCGATACCAATGCATTGCAACAGGTTAATGTGTTTGAGGTTGATAATAATCTACCTGCTAACAATTTTAGACCTGATTCACTATACCTGGTGAGGGAGAGCGGGGTAACATACAGTAACCTTTTAGGCACAAGAATGTTTACACCATCTGTGCTGGATGATTCTGTTTTTGCTTTTCGTGATACAACAGCCGGGCAGTTACGGATTAAGTTGAATAATTCTTTTGGCCAGAGATTGTTGGAATATGATTCTACTTCAAATATTATAACAGGGGCTTATGCCAATGATTCGGTTTTTCGATCGAAATTCAGGGGCTTTGCACTTGAATCGGTTTCGGGTAATGCATTAATGGGTTTTGACCTGGCAGATACCGCTAAAACCAAACTGGCTATCTACTACAGGTATAAAAAAAATGGTATAACTGATACCACAGTGACTTATTTCAAGTTCAATTCCGACGGGAACGATTTTACAGGAGCATTTGATCTGAGTCATTACAGTGCTGCTGCCAATCATGTTACAAGGGACTATAGTGGCACACCATTCATGGCTTCTTTGAGTAATGGAACAGCATCAGATCAGAACTTGTTTATCCAGAACAATCCGGGTACATATACTATTATTAAAATACCCGATCTGGCCAATGTCAGTAACAGGGCTCTTTATCGGGCAGAACTTATAGCAGAACAGGATTACGACCCAAGTGATAACTTATTTGCGCCACCTTCTTTGATGTACCTGGATGCATTTGATGATTCGGTTACTTCCAATTTTAAATTCAGGACTGTACCGTATGATCTCCTGTTTGATATTAATGGAAATGCCAACCTTGTAGACTTTGGTTCGGTTCCATATACAGAAACTGACCTATCTGGTAACCCTATAAAAGTCTGGAAATTCAATATAACCCGGTATATTCAGAATTATTTGACTGGTGAATTACCCCTTTATGACTTCCGGCTTTCATCTCCTGTTGTTATTAAGGAAAATTATGCAGTGCCGCCTTCCACTGACCAGGTGTTATCTGTTTATGTAAACCCAAGTATTGCAAAAGGGAGGGTAAGATTGATAGGCAGCACAGGTGCCGGAGATACAAATCCACGAAGACTACGCCTCAGATTGATATATTCAAGGCTTTAACCCCAAATTAGTCTTTTAATATGTGATTAAAGGAGCTTTGTATTTCAGGGCTTCAGACCTTATCTTTGCGCATCAAAAATTCAAAGAATGCCCTATTTATTTACATCTGAATCCGTTAGCGAAGGCCATCCTGATAAAGTAGCCGATCAGATATCTGATGCACTGATCGATAACTTTCTTGCCTTCGACCCTCAGTCCAAAGTAGCATGTGAAACATTAGTTACTACCGGCCAGGTAGTTTTAGCCGGCGAAGTAAAATCAAAGGCTTACCTGGATGTTCAGGAAATTGCCCGCGGAGTGATCCGTAAGATCGGCTATACAAAAAGTGAATACATGTTTGAAGCACATAGTTGTGGTGTATTCTCTGCTATTCATGAACAATCAGCTGACATTAACCAGGGTGTTGACAGAAAGAAAAAAGAGGAGCAGGGTGCCGGTGACCAGGGGATGATGTTTGGGTATGCTACTAATGAAACTGAACATTATATGCCGTTGGCATTAGACCTGGCCCATAATTTACTTATTGAACTGGCAGCCATTCGCAGAGAAAAGAACTCTAAAATGCCTTATTTGAGACCCGATGCCAAGAGCCAGGTGACTTTGGAGTATGATGATAATAATAATCCTATAAGAATTGATGCAATTGTAATATCCACCCAGCATGATGACTTTGATACAGAGCCAAAAATGCTGAGCAAGATCAATAATGATGTCATTAATATTCTTATCCCCAGGATCAAGAAGAAGTATAAGAAATACGCCAAACTCTTTAATGATAATATTAAATACCATATAAATCCAACCGGAAAGTTTGTGATTGGTGGCCCGCATGGTGACACAGGGTTGACAGGAAGAAAGATCATTGTAGACACTTATGGTGGTAAAGGTGCTCATGGTGGTGGAGCTTTTAGCGGTAAAGACCCTTCTAAAGTTGACCGCTCTGCTGCTTATGCAACCAGGCATATTGCAAAGAACCTTGTAGCTGCAGGATTATGCAGAGAAGCTTTGGTTCAGGTTTCCTATGCTATTGGTGTTGCAAAGCCTACTAGTATTAATGTGAATACATATGGAACAGCTAATGTGGATATGACAGACGGCGAAATAAGTAAAATAGTCGAAACTATTTTTGACATGCGTCCTTATTTCATAGAAAAGCGTTTAAAACTGCGCAATCCTATCTATAGCGAGACAGCTGCTTATGGTCATATGGGAAGATTACCTAAAACCATTGAAAAGACTTTTGTGTCTCCTGATGGAAAAGCAGTTAAAAAGAAAGTTGAGCTGTTTACATGGGAAAAACTGGATCATGTACCGAAAGTAAAAAAAGCTTTTGGTCTTAAATAAGTACAGGCCCTCTCTGGTGAGAGGGTTTTTTGTTTACATACATTTGTAATGTGAAAAATTTCCGGCACCAGCATCGCCCCAAAAAGAGTTCGCTTATTATAGGAAGAGCCAACCTGATCCAGGCATTGGAAGATGGCCGGCAACTCGACAAAATATACCTTGATATTAAGGCAACAGGGGAGGATATCAGTATTATAAAAAAACTTGCTTCGCAGTCAGGTGTTCCTGTTAGTTATGTACCTGTAGCCAAATTAAACAGTTTTAATATTTCCGATCATGGAGGAGTAGTGGCCCAGATAGCCCGGGTTCAATATCAGGATCTCCAGGATGTGATATCCTTTATTATTGAAAAAGGAGAGGTTCCCTTATTTCTTATTTTGGATGGTATCACTGATATCCGGAATATAGGGGGTATTGCCCGTACGGCTTTCTGTACCGGTGTTCATGCGCTTATTATACCTGATAAAGGGGTAGGGGCCTTAAATGAAGATGCTATTCTGACATCAGCCGGTGCATTGGAAAAGATATCTGTTTGCCGGGTCAATAGCCTCATGAAAACCGTAGATGAGTTGCATCTGAATGGGATCAGGGTTTTTGCCAGTGATATGAAAGCCAGTAAATCAATTGCTGAAATTGATTTTAAAGAACCTTGTGCCATTGTGATGGGCAGTGAAGAAAAAGGTATTTACCCGGCATTGATGAAGATCTGCGACGAAAAAATAAAGATCCCGATGAAAGGGGATTTCGAAAGCTTGAACGTCTCAGTGGCAACAGGAATGATTTTGTATGAGGTAATGAAACAAAGATCTTAATGCTGACTACTTCCAATATAAAACTTATAGAATGCCCCCGTGATGCAATGCAGGGCTGGAAATCTATCATTCCGTCGGAGAAGAAAATTCAATATATCAATTCGTTATTGAAAGTAGGCTTTCATACCATCGATTTCGGAAGTTTTGTTTCGCCCAAGGCTATTCCGCAGATGGCAGATACCGGGGAGGTGATTTCAAAACTTGATTTAGAAAGTACAGATACCGAACTATTGGCTATTATAGCAAATTATCGGGGAGCTGAAACTGCTGTATCATATGATGAGATCAGTTATTTAGGTTATCCCTTTTCTGTTTCTGAAACTTTTCAATTACGAAATACCAATTCCACAATACAGGAATCGCTGCAACGGGTAGAAGCGATCCAGGAACTTTGTTTAAAGAAAGGGAAACAACTGGTAGTTTATATTTCTATGGGCTTTGGCAATCCCTATGGTGACGCATATGATGAAGAGATCGTTTTTGAATGGGTGAATAAACTGGTTGGAATGGATATTGGAATTATTTCGCTTGCCGACACGGTAGGTGTGGCTACTCCTGAACAGGTTTATGATATAACCAGTTACCTGGTAGAATCATTACCCGGAACAGAAATTGGCGTTCATCTGCATTCAACGCCCCATAATTGGAAGGAAAAATTAAATGCAGCAATAAAAGCCGGATGTAAACGGTTTGATGGGGCATTAAAAGGGATCGGTGGATGTCCCATGGCCGATGATGAACTGGTAGGTAATATGAACACAGAATCAATGATCAGTTATTTTGAGGAAAAGAATTTATTGAATCATCTTAATAAGGAAGCACTTGCAGACTGCCTTCGCATAGCTGCTGAAATATTTGTTTAGCTAATGGATTTCATGCTCAATATAGATATTAAGAATATCCCTGATCCAATCAGGTATACTGATAAGATCATGCTGACCGGCTCTTGTTTTACTGAACATATTGGTAGTGCTTTGGAAAGACTGAAATTCTCCGTTTTGCAAAACCCAAACGGAATATTGTTTGGACCTGCTGCTGTTTGCAAAAGCCTGCGATCATATATTCAGAATAAAAAATTTAATGAGGGTGAATTATTTTATTTGAACGAAATATGGAATAGCTGGGATCATCATTCCCGTTTCTCTCATATTGACAAAGAAAAATGCCTGCAAGGCATCAATGAATCTCAAGAAAGAGCACATCATTTTCTTAAAGAAGCTGATTGGCTCATCATTACACTAGGATCGTCTTATAGTTATTTACTCGAGAAAGAAACAAACCCATCGGCTCCTTTTGTCAAAAACAGTGTAGCTAACTGTCACCGGGCACCTGCGGATTGGTTTTCCAAGGTCATGCTGGAAACAGAGGGAATAAATTCTTTACTGACGGAAGCGATAACACAACTGCAGAAGTTTAATCCAAAACTCAGATTCATTTTTACTATCAGCCCGGTTCGGCATATCCGGGATGGTGTTGTAGAGAATAACAGGAGTAAAGCCCGACTTCTCGAAGCAGTACACCAGGTTATTGATAAGTTTGAGACTGCATTTTACTTTCCTTCTTATGAGCTTGTAATTGATGTGCTACGGGATTACCGATACTATGATATCGACCTTGTTCATCCGAACTATGCTGCAACAGATTTTGTTATGCAAAAGTTTACAGATACCTGTATTGATGAGTCTGCAAGGTCTATTATGGAAGAAGTCCGGAAGATTGTTATAGCTCGCCGTCACCGGGCTTTTCAACCTGAAACAAAGATGCACCAGCAATTTTTGCAGAATCATTTTAATAAGGCCAGAATGCTGCAGGAAAAATACCCGTTTCTGGATTTGAAAGAAGAGATCGCTTATTTTTCAAGGACCTGAGATACTTTGTAAACTGTTTTTTGAAAATATTCATCCCCGGGTTTTAATATGGTCGATGGAAAGTCAGGGATGTTAACTGCATTACAGTATTGATGTGTCTCAAAACAAAAGCCAGAAGATTCCCCGTATGCTGTCCCTTTTTTTCCTGTAATGGCCGGAATAAACTTGCCGGAATAAAAATGAAGGATCGGTTCCGTGGAAAAAACACTCAATTGAATATTGCTCTTTTTTGATCTGGCCTCTGCTACTAATTTCAATATCGGCCTGGGATCATCACAAACATAGCTTTGATCATATACCTGGAGCTCTGCTATTCTGCTGCCAATTTTTTGAAACTCTTTAAAATCATGCGTAGTCCCTTTTATCGGATCTATTTTACCGTTAGCGACAAGGTTCTCGTTTTGTTGCAGAATTTTTGAGGCATGTAGCCTTACTTCCTGATCCAATATATTTCCTTCACCATTATTTAAGTTGAAATAACTATGATGGGTGAGGTTTATGGGTGTTGCCTTATCAGTTATAGCCTTGTATTCATAGCTAAGCTCATTTAGCTCATTCAGTTCAAATCTGATGGTGGTCTGCAAATTGCCAGGAAATCCTTCTTCTCCGTCCGGACTTTGATATTGTAGCTCTAAAAAGGGAAAGGGGGTAGCTCCAAATGCTTTAACCTCCCATACTTTTCTATCAAATCCATTGTCGCCGCCGTGAAGACAATCTGAGCCCAGGTTTTGAGGCAGCTTATAAAGCTTTCTTCCAAGCTTAAATTGTGCATTCCCTATCCTATTAGTATATCTTCCTACTGCAGCACCCATCCAGAAATATTTTGACAGGTAATTTTCATCCAGGTAATCTTCTGGTTTATCAAAGCCCAATACAATATCATGGCTTTGCTTGTTTTGTACATAGCAAAACGAAAGAATAATAGCTCCAAGATTTGAGATCGATACTGAAATGCCTTTCCTGTTTTTTAAAGTGAACAGGTAAACGGGTTGGCCTGTCGAGTGGTTAAAGCAATATTGTTGGTTGATGCTTGTCATTTTTTTAAATATCAGTGTATTCTATCGCCTCTGACAGTGAGGGTTTTTATCAAACCGGATTCGTATTCCAGCCACTCTTTCCAGCGATCTCTGACCCTTTGTTTGGGTACATATTCTTCAGCCAATTCTAAGAACAGAGTGTAGTGACCTGCCTCACTTTCCATAAAGCGTCTGTAAAAATTTCTCATATAATCATCGTCGAGTCCTTCACTCAATCGCTTAAATCGTTCACAACTTCTTGCTTCAATAAGCGCCATAGTAAGTAACTGATCTAAAAAGCGGCCCTCAATATCTCCGCCTTTTTGTTGAAACCCGATCAATGCATTCACATATTCATCTTTTCGTTGTTTGCCTAGTTTCAGGTTCCTTTTTTCCAGTTCAGCCAAAACTAAGCGAAAATGTCCCCATTCCTCTGTTACAATAGGAGCCAGCTCTTTAACCAGTTTTATTTTGTCAGAATATCGCTGGATGATTGTTATACAGGAAGTTGCAGCCTTTTGTTCACAATAGGCATGGTCTGTAAGTATATCTTCCAGCGATTTGCCAGCCAGATTTACCCAACGGGGGTCTGTCGGCAATTGAAGCCCTAATATGTTTTTTGTATCCTGTGATAGCTCCATTCGGACAAATTTAAAGTTATGCGTTGAAAACCAGCAACAAAGGATATGTTTTTTAGCGAAAAAACACCTCAATACCCTTTGCCGGTATTGCAATCTGTGTTACCTTTGCCGCCGAAATAATAAGATGTATTAATCGGATGAAAATCTAAAAATCTAAAAGATGCCTTTAACAAAAGAAAAGAAAGCTGACATTATCAAGACCTATTCCGGTAGTGAAAAAAACACCGGTTCTATTGAAGGACAGATCGCCCTGCTGACAGAACGTATCAGCCACCTTAGCGGTCATCTTCAGCAAAACAAAAAAGATTTCTCAACTCACCGCGGACTGATGCAACTGGTAGGTAAAAGAAAGCGTTTGCTTACATACATGCAAAAGCACAACCTGACCGGTTACCGTCAATTGATCGAAAAACTTGGCCTGAGAAAATAATCAATCACCTGTTATCTCCTTTGAGGGAAGTAATAGTGATATTATCACAGGTTAAATCCTATTTGTTTACTTAAATAAGTTTGGTTGTGCAGAAAAACACTGCGCCGTCATATTTATTGGCTTATCCGTTTCAAAAAGGATGAGTTTATTTTAAAAAATTACAATGTTAAATCAACCTATACAATCAAAGTTTACCATTAGTGATGGTAAAGAAGTTATTTTAGGAACAGGACGCCTTGCCCGCCAGGCAGATGGTGCAGTAACTGTTCGCCAGGGAAATTGTGTTATCCTTGCTACGGTTGTAGCGAATAAGGAGCCTAAAGAAGGACAAAGCTTTTTCCCATTATCGGTAGACTACCAGGAAAAGTTTGCGTCTGCAGGCCGTATTCCCGGATCATTCTTTAAGAGAGAAGCCCGGTTGAATGATTATGAGATCCTGACTTCCCGTTTAATTGACAGGGCACTTCGTCCATTATTTCCAGAAGACTATTTCTGCGAGGTTCAGGTATTAGTTACCCTTATATCAAGTGATCCTGAAGTAATGCCGGATGCACTGGCATGTTTAGCTGCTTCTGCTGCATTAGCTGTTTCTGATGTGCCTATCCAGGAAATTATTTCTGAAGTAAGGGTGGCTCGTATTGACGGTGAATTTGTGGTGAACCCTTTCCGTTCTGAATTAGCTAAAGCTGATATGGACTTCATTATCGCTGCTACAGATAAGAACATCATGATGGTGGAAGGTGAGGCGAAAGAATGCGCAGAAGAAGATCTTGTAAAAGCTATTGAAATTGCTCATGATGCGATCAGGATACAAGTGAAAGCACAGGAAGAGCTTCGTAATAATAAGGGTGTTACTGGTAAAAGAGAGTACAATAAGCCCGAAGGCAATGAAGAAGTAAAGGAAAAAGTAAATGCGTTTGCATCTACGAAAGTGTATGAAGTGGCGAAGGGAGCTTTGAGCAAGCATGAGAGATCAGAAAAATTTGAAGCAATACAGGATGAATTACTTGAGCACTTGAAAAAAGAATATAATGTTGCTGAAGGTGAGGAGTTAGACACTGCTATTGTTAAACATGCAAAAAATTATTACCATGATCTGCAGTATTATGTTGTAAGAGACATGATCCTTAACGATAGGGTTAGGTTAGATGGCAGAAAGCTGGATGAGGTTCGTCCACTGAATATGGAAGTGGATATATTGCCTTCTCCTCACGGAGCTGCATTGTTTACAAGAGGTGAAACACAATCGCTTACAACAGTTACTTTAGGAACTCCTTTAGACTCGCTTCTTATTGAAAGCGCTGCTGTATCTGATTATTCAAAATTCATTTTACACTACAATTTTCCTCCGTTTTCTACTGGTGAAGTAAAAATGATGCGTGGCCCCGGACGTAGGGAAGTGGGACATGGCAACCTGGCTATGCGTTCTTTGAAGCAAATGATGCCCGGTGGCGATTTCCCATATACCGTAAGGGTAGTGAGTGATATACTTGAGTCAAATGGTTCTTCTTCTATGGCAACCGTTTGTGCCGGTTCACTTGCCTTAATGGATGCCGGTGTTAGCATTCCGAAACATGTATCCGGTGTAGCAATGGGACTCATTACCAAAGAAGGAAAATTTGCGGTACTTACTGATATTTTAGGAGATGAGGATCATCTTGGTGATATGGACTTTAAAGTGACAGGTACCCGTGATGGTATTTGCGGTGTGCAGATGGATATTAAGGTGGACGGATTAAGCATGGATGTAATGCGCCAGGCACTTGACCAGGCAAAGCAGGGAAGAATGTTTATCCTGGATGCGATGTATGATACCATTCCTGAAGCGAGAAGTGATGTGAAACCACATGCACCAAGAATGGTGAAATTGTTTATCGATAAAGAGTTTATTGGCGCTGTGATAGGACCCGGCGGAAAAGTGATACAGGAAATTCAAAGAGAAACCGGTACTACCATAAATCTCGAAGAGATCAACAATAGGGGAGAGGTTAGCATCTTTGGTACAAACAAAGAAGGTGTGGATAAGGCAACTGCATGGGTAAAAGGTATAGTAGCAGTTCCAACAGTTGGAGATACTTATGAGGCCACTGTAAAATCAATTATGCCGTTTGGCGCTTTTGTTGAGTTTTTACCCGGTAAGCAAGGTTTGGTACACATTAGCGAAGTAAGCTGGAAAAGATTGGAGACATTGGATGGCATACTAAAAGAAGGCGATCAGATCAAAGTAAAACTGATCGGCACTGATCCTAAATCCGGTAAGTTCAAGCTTTCCAGGAAAGCATTGATACCTAAGCCTGAGCAAAAGCCCAGAGAGCAGCAGGCCCCACCGCAGGAATAAATAGAATATAATATTATCATATTTCAGCCCTGCATTGCAGGGCTTTTTAATTTTGTATATGAGCAATTATATCCAGATACAGTTTTCTGAATTACAACCCGAACAAACCGAGTTACTCATAGCACAGTTGGCAGAGGCAGGCTATGACGGGTTTGAGGAAATTGACTCAGGTTTAAAAGCTTTTGTGAGCAAAGAGTCTTTTGATAAGCAATTCTTACATGATCTTGTTTATAAATACCAACTCAGTTATTCAGAACAAGAGATCGAGGAGCAAAACTGGAACGCTGTATGGGAAAGTAATTTTCAACCTGTGCTTGTAGATGATAAAGTATGCATCCGTGCTGATTTTCATGAGCCGGCAGTAAATGCGAAAATGGAGATCATCATTACTCCAAAAATGAGTTTTGGCACCGGTCATCATGCTACCACCTATATGATGGTTAGCCAAATGTTCGACCTGGATTTTGTTGGGAAAAAAGTGTTTGACTTTGGAACAGGAACGGGGGTTTTGGCCATACTTGCAGAAAAACTGGGAGCCGCCTATACAATAGCTGTTGACAATGATGAATGGAGTATTCAGAATGCAGCAGAAAATATTACCCGTAATGATTGCAGTAAAATAATCATTGAACAGGGTGACAAAATTTCTGGGGGTTCCTACGACATATTATTGGCCAATATAAATAAGAATGTGATCCTTGATAACATGGCAGAAATGAAAAAAAGTACCTCTCCAAAAGGGATGATCTTACTTAGTGGCCTGTTACAGGAAGATGAGCCAGAAATATTAGTAGCAGCGGAAGGGTTAGCTCTAAAACCTGTTTCTAAGATGCAGAAAGACAATTGGATATGCATCGGTCTCAGGTAAATATAGACAGGCTGTGTATTAATAAATTGTTACCGGATTTTTGTTATTTACTATCTTTGCAAATCAATTTTTAAGGCCTGATGAATGAAATCCTACTCATATTACTTGCTTACCTGATCGGTAGTGTTCCTACTTCTGTTTGGATAAGCAAGCATTTTTTTGATATTGATATCAGGGATTATGGAAGCGGTAATGCCGGGGCTACTAACACTTACCGGGTTCTTGGGCCAAAATGGGGTACCTCAGTAATGGCAATAGACATGATCAAGGGTATAGTTGCTGTTAAATTGGCTCTTCTTTTACCTGAATATGCTGATGCTGAACTGAGTTTACAGAACCTGCAAACAGGTTTAGGACTTGCTGCAGTAGTAGGCCATATCTTTCCTATCTGGGCCGATTTTAAAGGAGGAAAAGGCGTAGCCACACTTTTTGGAATGGTATTGGGAATTTCCCCATGGACAGCAATAGGCTGTGTAGGAGTGTTTATGATTGTTCTTTACTTGACCCGGTTTGTATCACTTAGTTCAATTTTGGCCAGCCTTGCATTTCCTGTTTTCATCCTTGTTATTTTTAATGTTGATAATCCTGTTTACAGGATCTTCGCAATAACAGTTGCTTTATTGGTATTGCTTACCCATCAAAAAAATATCTCTCGTTTATTTAGCGGTAACGAAAGCAAGATGCCTATTTTAAAAAACCGTGATCGCCGCAAGCAACAAAAAGGCGAATAGTTCCGTCAGTACCAATAGAATTAATTAACTTCAAGAGACTAAATAAGAATGCAATCTCTGTTTGGTATAATCATTGATTTATAATTCACAAAAAAAGTTATGATAAGAAGAATCCTTTTTTCGTTGTCATTTGTTTTCTTACTCATTTCCTGTTCCCGTAATGCACTAACGGGAAAAAATCAGTTAACACTGTTACCTGAAACAGAGTTACAGGCAATGGCCACACAGGAATATCAGAGTTTTTTATCTACGAATAAAGTAGTATCGGTGAGCAATAACCGGGATGCTGAAATGGTAAAACGGGTTGGCGACAGAATAGTCAAAGCTGTACAATCATACTATGCTGAAAAAGGCATGACAGATAAATTAGCCGGTTTTAAATGGGAAACAAACCTGGTGGAGGATAAAGCTGTAAATGCCTGGTGTATGCCGGGTGGAAAAATTGTTGTTTATACGGGTATTCTACCTATTACTCAAAATGAAGCGGCATTGGCAGCTGTAATGGGCCATGAGGTTTCCCATGCATTGTTGCAACACGGAAATCAAAGGATGAGCCAGGGATTATTACAGCAACTTGGTGGTGTGGCTTTGTCTGTGGCAGTGGCAAACAAACCTGCAGAAACACAGAATTTATTTTTAAACGCTTACGGCGTAGGGACACAGGTCGGGGTTCTTTTACCTTTTTCCAGGAAGCATGAACTGGAAGCGGATCGCTATGGCCTGATATGGACAGCAATGGCAGGATATAATCCGCAGGAAGCTATAGGACTTTGGGAAAGAATGGAACAGGCTTCACAAGGGCAGGCACCACCTGAATTTTTAAGCACACACCCAGCAGAGGGACGCCGTATTGAACAGATCAAAAAATATATGCCGGAGGCTCTTCAATATTACAAGCCGGTTTCTAACTAAATTGATTTAAAACAAGAGAGAACCCTTTCAAAATCAAAGTGAAAGGGTTTTTTATTTGATTTTAGGCTTAAATTCTAATTTTTTTTCGTACTTTTGCAGTCCCCGCTTTTGAAAACTCTGTCATTATCACTGCATTATGCAGCTTTGACAGGAACCCCAAAAAAGTTACCAGGTATGTCACAAACGTTGTTTGAAAAGTTACAACTGGCAGACGAGAAGAATCTCTTAATTCAGGGTTTGCCATCCTCAATCGAAAAACAATTCAACAAACTGTCCTTTGCAAAAAACATGACTCCTCTTTTAAAGAACAGGAAGATTGACTTTGCATTGGTGTTTGCTGTAAGTGAGAATCAGTTAAATGGTATCTTAAATGATGTAATGCCTTCGCTTAAGGACGACTCTAAGTTTTGGGTAGCATATCCCAAAGTCACTTCAAAAATCGTTACTGATCTTAACCGTGAGTGCAGCTGGAATATGCTCACTGACGAAGGTTATGAGAGTATCGAAAGAGTAGAGCTTGATCATGTGTGGACTGCTATGCGGTTTACCAGGAACGAGGACGACAGAAGTGATGATATTATCCTGAGCCGCAAAAGGCAGGCAGAAGCAGTAGCCGGATAAAATTAAATTATTTTCCTCTTGTAAATTTCCTGCGGTTATAAAAACCGTAAGACAAATTTTTTATGTCTTTTCTGAACGTTGAGATAAAGGCAAAATGCAGTGATCCTGATTTTGTACGAACCTATCTGAATAAAGCCGGAGCAGATTTTAAAGGCACTGATCTCCAGACTGACACTTATTTCAAAGTACCTACAGGCAGGTTAAAAATAAGAGAAGGTAATATTGAGAACAGTTTGATCTACTATCAAAGGGAGGATAATGCAGGACCTAAAAACTCACATTTTCATCTTATAAAATTGGACAACCCATCAGGGTTGAAGGAAATACTTGTTCAAACGATGGGAGTGAAGGTGATTGTTCAAAAGGTAAGAGAAATCTATTATATCAGAAACGTAAAGTTTCATATTGATAAAGTAGATGGGCTCGGGTCTTTTCTTGAGATAGAGGCCGGAAATATTTTAGCAGATCTGAATGAGCAAGAACTGGCCGCTCAATGCAATCACTATTTAAAAGAGTTTAAGGTTCGGGAAGCTGATCTCATAAAGGAATCGTACAGTGATATACTGATAAATAGGCTAGCGGATAACGACAGTCCCCATTTTTCGGGTTAACTCCATTTCCATTTTTTTCAGATGGTCATGTGTTTGATGTAATACCAGTTGTTCTTCAGTGCCATGCTCTTTTTCCATGTCTGCCTGGTTCTGCAACAGCAGTTGTTTTATTTTACGCAATTTGAGATAATTAACGGCAGATTCTACCTTTTCGTTGGTTCGGTCTTCTTCTGCTTTCAGGAATTCGAGTAATCTTTCTTTCTCGCTACGTTTTACAATATTTATAAATTCTTCATAGGTCTGTTCAAACAAACCCTGTTGATAACCATCTGATTTATTGAACTCTTTTTTCCAATGTTCGCTTTCTTCATAGGGGAAGTTCAGGAGAGAAACAGCTAATGAGCTAAGTTGCGGATTGGAGTGATATATAAAATATTTTTTTTCAAGCAAGGCAGAATTCTGATTAAGGATATTTTTAAATTCTGCAACAAGGTTCAATACATCAGGGTTCTCTATCAACGTATCATCGGGTAGTTCTTCAAAAATATATTCAGCAACCAGCCTGGACTCATCCCATTTTTTTGTTCCATATTCAAGAAGAACCCGGGCTATTTCTTTTTCATGTAATTCATCTTTGAAAAGCAGGTTAAAACTGGCGTCATCATAACTCTCAGTTTCAGTTGTTGTACCTGCTTCTTCACCGGGTTTTATTCCCTGTACATTTGTTTTTCTTTCCTGGGTATTTATCCTGTCACGAATAAATTTATTTACAAGGGTGTGTAAACCGGCCTCGTCTATTTTTAATATTTCTGCACATTGTTTGATATAATCCTGCTGGCGGGTAAAATCTTCAGCTTTATTGATCCGTGAAATGGTTTCTGCCATCCTGTTCACCACTTCAGCTTTTTTAGTACTGTCGTTACCGGCATCCCTGAGTGCTACATCAAGCTGGAAAAGAATAAAGTCTTTCCTGTTTTTTTCAACAAATTCCCTGAATGCAGAAGCGCCGACTTTACTCACATAGCTATCAGGATCCTCGTTGTCAGGAATGAGAACCATTTTTACATTCAGTCCTTCTTCCAGTGCAAGGTCAAGCCCCCGCAATGCAGCTTTTACCCCAGCTGCATCCCCGTCATAAATTATAGTCAGGTTATTCGAATATTTTTTGATCAATCTTAATTGATCAGGGGTTAACGATGTGCCTCCGCTGGCCACTACATTTTCAATACCTGCCTGGTGCAACGAGATCACATCTGTGTAACCTTCTACCAATAAACATTCATCAGCTTTATCAATAGCCTGCCGGGCAAAATAGGAGCCGTATAAGATCCTGCTTTTTACATATATCTCATTTTCAGGGGTATTAATATATTTTGGTGCTTTGTCATTGCTTTTTAAAATCCTTGCCCCAAATCCTAATACTTTCCCGCTGTGATTATGAACCGGGAAAATAACCCGTCCCCGATAATTATCTAATAATTGTTCGCTTCTGCTTGCAGACAAACCTGCTTTAACAAGAAGATCCGCATTGTATTGTTTTGCGATGGCTTCTTTTGTAAATGCATCTTTTTGTTCTGGAGAATAACCTAGCTGGAACTTTTTGATGATATCTTCTCTATATCCTCTTTCCTTGAAATAGGCAAGTCCAATATCCTGGCCTTCTTCAGTTTCAAAGAGTTGTCTGGTGAAAAATTCTACGGCAAACTGGTTCAGGATATACAGGCTATCTGCAGTAAGTTGAGATTGCTTTTGCTCATCGGTCTGGAAAGTTTCTTCAATTTCAACACCATATTTATTAGCCAGCCACTTTAATGTTTCTACATAACTATATTTCTCATGCTCCATAATGAAGCTGATCGTATTACCGCTACGGCCACACCCGAAGCATTTATATATTTCTTTGGTTGGAGATACAGTAAATGAAGGAGTCTTTTCATTGTGAAAAGGGCAAAGTCCCAGGTAGTTGGAACCTCTTTTCTTGAGCTTTACAAATCCCCCAATTACATCAATGATGTCTATCCGGGAAAGTATTTGTTGTATGGTGTTCTGAGAGATCAATTACAAAAAGGTGAACTGCGAAATTAAGTGTTCTGGTACAGTAGTAAGATTTAATATTTATCTATTTATAAGCGTTTAAAAGCAGGACTCAAATAAACTTTTGATCCTTAACTTTAATATATAAACCACTTATCACCACTAATATGGCAATTATGAAAAAAGTCATTCTCTCTTCCCTGTTCCTTTTAGCATTCCATGTGTTATTTTCTCAACCTACCGACGCAGTAATCAAAAAAGATCTGACAACATCAAGTACTATTGAAATTAAATTTACTAAAAGCACCGGCACCCGTCAATGGAATAGCGGGACAGGAAATTGGGAGTATGTACGTGGAGTCAATATCCGGAAAAAGACAAACGAATACCCGGGTTTGGTCGTTAAAATTGTTGGTGATGCGGTTTATCAATACACAGGAGCCGGAAAATATTCTTACTGGAAGTTCAGAACCATATCTAACGAATGGGAAGGGATACCCAACCCAACAGAAGAAGAGATAATGAAAACTTTGTCATCAGACTGGGCAAAGTTTTATGGCTTTTATTTTAAAAAGATAGTAAACCTGAAAAGTGGTCCTGAATTAAATAAGGAAAAAAGGTTCAATTGGGGTACACCTAATAAAGTAACGTTCTATATGAATGTAAGCGCAGATATTATTTCATCAAATGTTCATCTCGATGATGCAGAACAGGTTTACCAGGTAAATTTCTTTCGGGATGATATTAAAAGCCCCTGGAAAAACTTTCAATCTTTTTGCAGTTCAGACGCCACAAAAGTCTTGAAACATGAAGATATAGGTGCTGATAAAATTCGTCAGTTACAGCAAAAGACACTTGCATATACTCTTGCTGAGAAAATGGCAAAAAAAGAATTAGCTTCATTACCTCAGCTGGAGATACCCGAGTTTCAATCAGCGAAAGAAATGGCCGACTTTTTTCATAATATCTTGCGTAACGGAACGCCGGAGCAACTAAAAGTGGCCTTACTTAAAACACTGGCACCCCATCTTATGATGGAAGGAAGTAATATTCAATTCAATGCCAGGGGACAACAAGTTTATGATTTGGCCGTAAAAGCTGCCTATGGGGGCGATTTTAAATACAAAGATCAATATTGTCAAAACTATTCAACCGGTAATCTAACATCAACATCTCACATATATATAGTATCTGCTATCCCAAAAAATACTACGATGTTAAGTACAATGATGGCAAATGACGGGTATGTGAATGGTGTACAGATAAAAAAAATAAAAGTTACTGATCTCAAAGTAGCAGTGAGGCAAGATCAGGATGCCCGTAATTTTATTAACTCTTTTACCGATAAATCAAAATTTTGCCCTGATAATTAAACTTTAAGGCAAAAGCATTGTCTCAAACCAAACTATTTTTTATGAAACCTTACCTTTCTAAATTAAATCTTCTTGTTTTAGCACTTTTAGTAAGCCTGTTCAGTATGGCACAGGATAATGCCTCAGATTCAACAGGATTGCCAGGGGATAATTTTGATCTTCAGGGCGCATTGCAGATGTTTAAAAAAGCATCTTCTCCTGAAGAGTTTGAAAAATTGCTCAATGAGCAGGGAAATAATGTTAACAACCTGGACCTAAACGGCGATGGAGAGGTAGATTATATAAAAGTGATCGATAAAGCCGATAAGGATGTTCATGCTTTTATTCTCCAGGTCCCTGTGTCCGAAAAAGAGAACCAGGATATAGCGGTAATAGAGCTGGAAAAAACAGGAACCGCATCAGCAGTTTTACAGATTGTTGGTGATGAGGACATATATGGCGAGCAAACCATTGTTGAGCCAACAGATGATGGTGACGATGCTTTGATAAATGGCTGGAATTATAGCAATCAAAGCGGACCTGCTGCACAAACAGAATATAGAGCAGCAGGAATAATAGTCAATGTTTGGCTGTGGCCTTCAGTACGATTTGTTTATGCCCCCGGCTATAGATTATGGGTTTCTCCATGGAGATGGCGTCATTATCCCGGCTGGTGGCGTCCTTGGAGGCCCTTAGCATGGCATACCTGGCATCCAAGAAGAATGGTTTATCACAGGGGTTTTGTAGTTGTTGGGACACATAGAGTTGTAAGAGCCCATGCTGTATACAGGCCGTTCAGGACCACTTCAGTTACCGTTAGAACCCGCCATTCAGCCGCGGTCGGCCGTTACAGAGTCACCAAGACCAAAACGACAGTCACAGGTCCAAGAGGCAGATCTGCAACCAAAACAACAACAACTGTTACAGGTAAAAGAGGGAAAGTAAAAGCCAAAAAAACAAGGATAAGGCGTAACTAATTGAATGAAAATTGCACTCATTTAAAAGAGTGTCGGAAATGCACAGATAGCTTCAATATCTGTGCATTTTTTTTGAATAAATATTCAGCAGCTTGCTTGCTTATATTTGAAACAATTAGTAACTTACTTAAAGCTGAAAATCAGCATAATTATCCGCACCCCCGGGAAATGCTTTTAAAGCAAAATTTAGAAGTTCTTTATTTTTTAACCCTAAATTAAATCCCATGGTTCAGGTAGAAATCTCACAGCTCTCTGCGGAGTGCACCTCCTGGAGGGAGCAACTCCGCAACCTCAAAGAAGAATTTACTCAGGATGAACAAAAGCTCAGGCAGGTAGCCGGGCAGCCACTTACAAAAGAACAGTTACAAGACGTAGAACATCTCCACAACCAGTTTCACATTCAGTTAATCAACATTCACGACCTCAAGCAAGCGATTAAAGGCCATGATCGAAAAATGAGTTTTGAAAGAGAAGCCTTTAATGGTTTGGTTAATGAAGATAGTTTGGCCACACATGAAACCTTACAGGGTGAATATCATAGCCTGGAAGAAACTCTAAGCGGACTACGGGAAGAATTCAATAATTTTTTGACTTCACTTCGTTGATCTCTGGTCTTTTCAATGCAGTGTAAACTGCCCTGCAACAATCCATTTTCCCATTAAATTCTAAAAAATGATTGTTGACCTTAAATTATTTTCTCATGTCAGAATTTGATACTTCACATGTAAAAAATATTGTCTTGCTCGGACATGCCGGTTCCGGCAAGACCACATTAGCGGAATGCATGTTATTCGAAGCCGGCATCACTACCCGTCGTGGTACAATTGCCGATGGAAATACAACCGGCGACTATCATGAACTTGAAAAAGAAAGAGGCAACTCTATCTTTAGTAAACTGCTTCATACAAAATGGCGGGGCTATAAGATCAATATTTTAGATACTCCCGGATATGATGATTTTACCGGGGAAGTTATTTCAGCATTACGGGTGGCAGATACCGGTGTAATGCTTTTGAACGCTGTAATGGGGGTAGAAGTTGGAACAGATATTATCTGGGATTATACAGAAAAATTTAAAACCCCGATGATCTTTGCGGTAAACAAACTGGATGAAGACAGCGCTGATTTTGAAAGAACGGTAAGAGAAGCAAAGTCCCATTTTGGAAATAAAGTAGTGGTTGTTCAGTATCCATTGCAAACTGGTTCTGGTTTTCATGAAATAATTGATGTACTGCGAATGACGATGTACAGGTTTAAAGATGCAGGAGGGAAACCAGAAAAACTGCCTATACCAGATGAAGAAAAAGCAAAAGCAGACGAATTACACAAAGAACTTGTTGAGGCGGTAGCAAGCAACGATGAAACTTTGATGGAAAAATATTTTGATAAAGGAGAGTTGGATGAGGATGAAATGAAAGTTGGGCTTAAAAAAGCCATGATCAATCATGATCTTTTTCCTCTATTCTGTCTTTCGGCTGAAAGAAATATGGGAAGCGGAAGGTTGATGGGTTTTATTGATAATGTTTGCCCTAGCGCCAACGAGATGCCCCCACAGATCACCAAAAAGGGAAATGAAATGGTCTGTGATGCCAACGGGCCTGCCTGTATGTTCATTTACAAAACAACTTCTGAACCCCATGTAGGTGAATTATCGTTTTTTAAAGTTTATTCCGGCACCATTAAAACCGGGATGGAATTAGAAAATGAAACAACAGGTGTTTCTGAGAAACTAAACCAGTTGTTTTTAGTTGAAGGGAATAAAAGAACCACAACTAATGAATTGGTAGCGGGTGATATAGGTGCTACATTAAAACTGAAAAATACACATGTCAATAACACACTGCATGCAAAAGGAAAAAGCTATGAATTATTACCCATAGAATTTCCTCCGCCAAATATGACTGTGGCTATTGAAACAGTTAAAAAAGGGGAGGAGGAAAAGTTGTCCCAGGCTCTGCATCAATTAAGAGAAGAAGATCCAACATTATTGGTAGAAGTTTCTCCCGAATTAAAACAAACACTTATTCACTGCCAGGGTGATATGCACCTGGCTGTTGCTAAATGGAAAATTGAAAATCAGCATAAGCTCGAAGTAAAATTTGTAAAACCCAGGATCGCTTACAGGGAAACGATCCGGAAAATGGCAGATGCAAGCTATCGTCACAAAAAGCAAAGTGGTGGTGCCGGCCAGTTTGGAGAAGTTTTTATGCGTATAGAGCCCTGGTATGAGGGAATGCCAGAACCAACTGATCTGAACGTAAGGGGTAGAGATGTTCATGATCTTGATTGGGGTGGTAAACTGGTTTTTTATAACTGTATAGTGGGTGGCGCCATTGATGCACGGTTTCTACCTTCTATTCTAAAAGGAGTGATGGAGAAAATGCACAACGGTCCATTGACTGGCTCGTATGCCCGGGATATCAGGGTTTGTGTTTACGATGGCAAGATGCACCCGGTAGATAGTAATGATATCTCTTTTAAAATTGCAGGATTACAGGCTTTCCGGACCGCCTTTCAGCAGGCTGATCCACAAATACTGGAACCGGTTTATCATGTGGAAGTCCTATGCCCTGATGATCTTACCGGTCATGTGATGGGAGATCTGCAAAGCCGCCGGGCCATTGTGGAAGGGATTGACAGTGAAGGACATTTTCAGAAAGTAATTGCCAAAGTTCCATTAGCAGAGATGGATGGATATTCTTCTGCACTACGGTCAATTACACAGGGAAGAGCTAAGTTTAAAATGCATTTCCAGGCTTATGAGCCGGTGCCATATGATCTGCAACGAAAACTTATTGATGATTACAGCAAGACAGAAAAAGAAGAATATGCATAAAAGATTGGAGAGTAAAAGAAAAAGGCCCGCATGGGCCTTTTTTTATATCTGAAAAGTTCTTATTTAATTTTTAATACCGGTTTTAATTTATAATCACCATTACCGGTTTGCATGATTGAAAGAGCGGCGTCAAAATCAATTAGTAATGAATCTAAAGTAGCATTCAGATGCTTATTGACTTTTATTTTTAAACCCGACTCGCTGCCACTGGGGATTGTTAATGGGTATAACACTGTATCTATTTTTATACTGTTATCAGATCCCAATACGAATCTGATCTCTTTTAAAGTACCAGTTGGTACATTACCACTTGCTAAAAGAGTATCCACACCGTTCTGAAGCCCCAGGAGATTGTAAATACCGGTATTTGTTGATAGACTTTGCCAACCAGTAGAATCATCATTGAAATTTACTTTTACTTCCCTGATATCCACATTTACCTCAGTTGCATTAAAAGGATTATCTGTTAGCCGGATTCTCAGATTTGTAGTCCCGTTATCTGATGTTGTTTCCTTTTGACATGCAAATTGGATGAATAAAGCGCTGATTATCAGTAAAATATACAATTTAACTTTCATGATTTAGTTGTTTTTCAAGTATTTAAGAAAAAACTATGCCGATTTAGCTTCCCTTTTTGATTTTCAGACCATTTGATAAGAATTACTCTTTATGATTGCATATAAACAAATAATAAATTATTTTTACAGTCTGCATTTTCCTATCCAATCCTTTTCGGAAACATCCACAAAATCTTACTCGCTGAAAAACTGTGTCTTTTGTGGCACAAGTTAGCAAATCCACTCCTTTAAAAGGCTTGTAATTCTTTTCCTAAGGGAAACGGTATCAATTACCCATTGTAAAAAATTAAAAGCCTGAAGCATGAAAAAGTTTTTACTATTTGTAACAATTGCTTGTTCATATCAGTTTGGTTTTGGACAAACAGTTTTAAATGAACTTTATACCGAACCCGGTAACAATAACGAAGAGTTTATTGAATTGTATAATAGTTCTACAGTTGGTTCTCAAAATGTAAACTGTTTTACCATTTTAACTTATTGGGAATCGGGATCAAACAAGGGATGGTATGTATTGGACCTACCCGATGCAACACTTGGACCAAAAGGTTTCTATGTTTTGGCATCTGCAGATCCTTTTACAACCCAAAGTACCCCCAACCCGGGTGTTTCTCCTAATGTAAACTGGAATGATGCCAATTTCAGAAATGGCAGTACTGGTGGTTATTTAAAGAAATGGCAGGTTTCCGGAGGTGGTTATACGGATGTGTCAGGGACTATTCCTGCAAATCTGAATGATTTTATGGAAAGTCATCAATTTAATGGCCCCACATATATTACCCTGGTATTTGTAAATGGAGTTTTTAATAATGGGTTTATTGGTGGCGGAGCTACTGGAAATTTACCTGCTTCTGTTGCAGCTATGCCTGATCTGCCTGTTGATATGGCCGGGGCATGCTCTGATTTCACAGTCGATTTTTCAACGCTGGGAGCCATGGAATTTGTAAATGCATCTCCGGGTAATGATAATGGTTATGCGAGAACAAGTGATGGTAAATGTGGTTCCTGGGCGAAGACAGCTCCGGGTGTTTCACACACACCAGGTGTTACTAATGGCAGCGCAGCTGGTTTATCAGGAGCCCTTACAACATCACAATTATTGCAGTGTAATACAGGCCCCGGTGTTTCAACTGTAACATATAATATTACTGGGGTTAGCGGTAGTGCTACTGAGGCTGACGATTTCCCTGTTGAGGTACAACTTTATATTGACAATGGTACTCCGGGACAATTAGATGGCGCAGATGTCTACCAGGAATCATTATTCGATAATACTATTGCAGATCCGGCAAAACAATTCACTATTCCACAAACAGCCAATGTAATACTGGTTTACAAAACAAAAAGAGGATGTTTTGATAAGGTGTTTGCAATAGCAAATGGATGTTTACCTCTTCCAGCTAATTTTGGATCATTTACTGCAAAGAGATCGGCAGCTAATGTTCAGCTAAAATGGGAAACACTTACAGAACAGAATTCAAAAGGATTCTCTGTTGAAAGAAATACCGGTGATAATAACTGGATACAGGTTGCATACGTTCCATCACAGGCAGCTAACGGTAGTAGCAATGATATATTAATATACCAATACACGGACGTTAATACTTACAGGGGGATTTCTCAATATCGTATCCGCCAGATAGATCTGGATAACAAATCAAAATTCAGTGAGATTCGTTCAGTAAGAGGAGAGGGACAACCGGTGAAAACAATCGTTTATCCTAATCCGAGTACAAATGGTACTGTAAATATTGCCTTTGAAGAAAAGAACTCAATCCTGGATGTTTCGCTTTCCGATATGAACGGAAGAATTATCCAGAGTTGGTATAATGTTAACAATAATCTACAGGTGAATAATTTGCTGCCAGGTGTTTATGCACTTCGTATTATTGATAGAGAAACAGGAGAACAGTCTACAGAAAAATAGTTGTGAGTAAATAGGTAAGTGATCAACAGAACCAATAAAAGGGAGATAATTAATTATCTCCCTTTTTCACTACTAACATTATAACTTACACATTCATCCAGTTCTTTTTGTGTGTATTGAAGTTTGTATTGCTGTAACACATCTTCTGGTACTCCATTCCATTGATTGGGAGTATTCCCAACATAACCCAGATCCTTTACACCTTCCTGCGATGTATAAAATCCTGTAGCTGTAAGATTACGCATCAGGGTAAAAAACTTTACGCCGGCACTCATTTCCGGATCTGCTTTATCGGGGTATGCAATTTTATCAACTAATTGCAATTGTTCTTCGCTTGTACAATCCTTAAACGCTTTATTATTTGTTTTAAGTGTCTGCATATCCATCCAGCGAAGCCCTCCTTTCATAGGAACCTGGTGAGATGGCATATCTTTTACAATAAACTCTATGAATTCAGGAACTTTTGCATCCGTAGCGCTTCCGCTTTTTTCATCTTTAGGAATGATTATATCCGCCAGTACTGCTATGGTTGCCATTTCATGTGCTGAGAAAAACTGCTCTTTTGCCAGTAGTTCCTTCTCATATTTTAACTCATCCGGGTTACGGTCAAGATTAAAAGAAACATCAGCTTCAGTTGTTTTCTTTTCTTCGCCGGGTTTACAGCCAGCAATCGCTACTGGTGTTGCAATAGCGCCTGCAGCGATCAGTTTTAGGGATTTCCGTCTATCCATTTTAGATATTTTGCTTTTTTAACTCATCAATAATATATTCACTGGCTCTCATACTAAGAGCAAGTATTGTCCAGGTGATATTTTTATCTGCCTGGCTAACAAATTGTCCCCCATCCACACAAAACAGGTTTTTGCAATCATGTGCCTGGCTCCATTTATTCAAAGCAGAACTTTTGGGGTCATTCCCCATTCTAACTGTTCCGGCTTCATGAATGATCTCACCCGGCTTACTTAATCCCCATTGATTGTTCTCATTATCATTGTCACCCCAGGTAATTTCTGCTTTCATATTATGCATGATCTCTTTGAAAGTCTCTTTCATATGCTTCGCCTGCTTTATTTCATAGTCGCTCCACTTTACATTAAACTTTAAAACAGGTATCCCATATTTATCGACAGTATCAGGATCGATAGCACAATAATTGGTTTCCCGTGGTACAGTTTCTCCACGGCCTGCCATACCTACACCACATCCATAGAAATAGCGATAGTCTTCCTTAAGTGATTTTCCATAGCCACCGCCTTCCTTTTGCTGGCCATTTACAGGATATTTCCCATTCAATCCCTCTATTCCCCAGCTAAATCCATACGAAGGTTGTGACATACCTCCCCAATATTCGATATGATAACCTCTTGGGAAATCCAGTTTCTTATTATCCAACCACCAAGGAGAATAGATATGAGCACCCCCAACACCATCTTCATTATATCTTTTACGGTCGAAGAGTTGAGGCAATATGCCACCCATGGCTGCGCCGGTAGAATCGTGTAAATATTTCCCAACAACATCACTGCTGTTTGCCAAACCATTTGGATGGCGCTGTGATTTTGAATTCAATAAAAGTCTTGCACTTTCACAAGCACTGGCAGCCAGTATCACTACTTTCCCTTCTACCTGGTATTCCATCATATCATCTTTATTGATATATGAAACACCTGTGGCCAGCCCTTCGCTATTCGTCAACACTTCCCGTGCCATAGCATTAGGAACCACATCTACATTACCTGTTTTAATGGCCGGATAGACTAATACATTGGGCGATGAAAAATCTGCTTTGGCAACACTACAGTTGCGGCTGCATTGGGCACAATAAAAGCAAGAGCCACGACCCGCATCATTTTCTATGGGTTTTGTAAGAATTGATAACCGGGAAGGGATCACTCTGACACCAGAATCAGTGGCTGCATTTTTTATAAATAATTCATGCAATCTTGGTTTTGGCGGGGGCAAAAAATAACCATCAGGATCATTCTCAAGACCTTCATTAGTACCAAAGATGCCGATCAATTTATCCACCCTGTCATAATATGGCTTGATATCTTCATATCCAATTGGCCAGTCATCACCCAGGCCATCAATACTCCTGCGTTTAAAATCTTTGGGCCCAAATCGCAATGATATCCTTCCCCAGTGATTTGTTCTGCCTCCGAGCATCCTGGCACGCCACCACATCCAATCTGTACCACTTGCCTTTGTATAAGGTTCCCCTTCCAATGACCATCCTCCATAACAGGCATCAAAATCACCAAATGGTCTCAATTTTGTACTGGCACCCCGTCTCGGAGAATCCCACGGATTTTTCAATTGCGTTACATTTTTCTGAGGATCGTACATAAAGCCAGCTTCGATGATACAAACTTTTAATCCTGCTTTTGCCAGCATATATGCAGCCATACCACCACCAGCTCCGGAGCCAACGATCACAGCGTCATACTTTTTTGATTGTTTTTTAACCTGGAAATCTCCCATACGGCGTTTACTTTTTTAATGGCAACAATTTAGGTGATTGTTCAATGCGAACCGAAAAAATGCATTTAAAATTCTGCACATAATGATTCTGTATCTTTAAAGAAATTTCTTTATTCATGAAGCGCTTCATCATGGTTATTGGTTTTCTCAATTTTTTATTTCATTCAAAAGCTCAATGGCCTGATTTCAATAAATATCCTGAATACGCAGGTAATGATCTTGGATTAACATATACAGCCCAGG
Organism: Chitinophagales bacterium; assembly: GCA_020636575.1. Lineage (GTDB taxonomy): Bacteria > Bacteroidota > Bacteroidia > Chitinophagales > Chitinophagaceae > JJ008. The sequence goes on along the minus strand of JACJXP010000002.1, from coordinate 63,826 downwards.
AATCTGTTTTTAAAATATGGTCACCCCCAGCTGATAAAGCTGAACTACTATATTACAACTCCGGAGCAGATACAGTTGCTTCGGAAACACATGCCATGCAAAAATCCAACAACGGAACATGGGTGCTGAAAATAAAAGGGGATCAAAAAGGTAAGTTTTATTGCTTCAGGGTAAGGATAAAAAATAAATGGCATGATGCTGTACCTGATCCATATGCAAAAGCTGTTGGGATCAATGGTAAAAAGGCAATGGTAGTTGATTTACATGAAACTAATCCCCTGAATTGGCAACAGGATATAAGCCCAGAATTTAAAAAAGAAACTGATGCCATTATTTATGAATTGCATGTGAGGGATGCCAGTATCTCGCCTTTATCAGGTATTATAAACAAAGGAAAGTTTCTGGGTTTAACAGAAAAAGGTACAACAAACCCGGACGGATTATCTACCGGACTTGATCATATCAAGGAGTTAGGTGTTACACATGTACATTTATTGCCTGTTTATGATTTTTATTCGATTGATGAGACTAGTCTTCATCCAAATTATAACTGGGGTTATGATCCTCAGAATTATAATGTACCAGAAGGTTCTTATTCAACTAATCCATATGATGGCATCACCAGGATCAAAGAATTCAAGCAATTAATTCAAACTTTTCATCAAAATGGGTTAAGGGTTGTTATGGATGTGGTGTATAATCACACACGGCTTACCGAAGAATCCAATTTTAGTCAACTGGTACCTGGATATTACTACCGGCAAACGAAGGATGGAAAATTCTCGAATGCTACAGGCTGCGGAAATGAAACAGCAAGTGAAAGGCCGATGTTCCGAAAGTTTATGCTTGAATCGATGAAGTATTGGGTACAGGAATATCATATTGATGGTTTTAGGGTTGACCTGATGGGAGTACATGATATAGAAACCATGAATCTTGTATCCAAAGAGCTTCATGAGTTAAAACCTGATATTTTAATATACGGGGAAGGCTGGACAGCAGGATCTTCACCGATTCCGGATTCGTTGAGGGCCTTAAAAACAAATGTTGCCAAATTAGACAGGATTGCAGTATTCAGTGATGATATCCGGGATGGCATTAAAGGTAGCTGGCATGATATACTCGATAAGGGTTTTGTAGCGGGAGATTGGGACAAGGTTGAAAGTGTCAAATTTGGCATTGTGGCCAGTTGCAAACACCCACAGGTTGATTATCAAAAAATAAATAATTCAAAAGCGCCTTACGCAAAAGATCCGTCACAAACTATAAGCTATTGTTCATGCCATGATAACCATACTTTATGGGATAAACTTTTCCTGTCGGCGACGAGTGCCAGCCCTGTTCAATTAATAGAGATGCATAAACTGGCTTTGTCCATTGTACTAACATCACAAGGGATCGCCTTTTTACATGCCGGCACAGAAATGCTTCGCAGTAAGAAAATGGTAGAAAATTCATTTGAATCACCTGATAGCATTAATGCAATTGATTGGGGAGGAAAAACAAGCCACAAAGAAGTATTTGAATATATCAAAGCACTTGTAAAACTCAGAAAGGAACATCCTGCTTTCAGAATAGCAAAAGGGGAGGACTTGCCCAGGGATATTGTTTTCAGGAATAACCTGCCTGCAAATATTCTTTCTTATACAATCAATGGAGAACCACATGGAGACAAATGGAAAAAAATTCAGGTATTCTTTAATGTGGGTGCAGAACAACAGGAAATAATTGGTACAGCGGATTGGTCAGTTGCAGTATTAAACAATCATCTCCTGGGAGAAAAGGACAATAAAATATCTTCTGTGAGATTGCAGCCCTATAGCTGTACGATCATGTACCAACAATAAACTTCCGGCTTATCAGAACCTTCTGCGGTTCCTGTCATTGAAATTTCGATTACCGCCAAATCCCCTGTTTTGGTTGTTATTTCTTCGGAAACCTCCACTGTTACTGTTAAATCCACCGGATCTTTCCTCAGCTTCCTTTACAACGAGGGTTTTTCGGCCAATAGCTATATTATTAAGTCCTTCAATAGCCTCTTTGGCTTCGGTACTATCAGGCATTTCAACAAATGCAAAGCCTTTGCTTTTCCCGGTATCCCTATCCATGGCAACTTTTACAGAACTTACTGTTCCGAATTTTTCAAAGAATTCCTCTAATTCGGCATCATCCATGTCATAAGGCAGACCAGCTACAAATAGTTTCATGAAAGCTTTTTTGTAAAAATATGCAAGAACAGGCTGTATTTCCAACAGGATTTACCAACTCATTTTCCACTTTCTTTATCGATCCGGCGACCGGTAAAATAACCTAATAACCCTCCGGCAACCGTTCCGGCTACCAACAATATCAAATTGCCAGAAGCGAAATATCCAATTGCAAATCCTAATAAAGCGCCTATAACTGTGAAAGTTATATATGTTTTGCTTTTTTTTATTTTTTCGCTGGTGGCTTCGTAACTGTGTTTGAACTGCCTGACGTGGGATTTATGCTTTTTACGGTGGTGCGACCTTGCCATTTTTTATTTTGAAATTACGTAAAATGTGGCAAAGCCATTTTTATTACAAAATCTTAGTCATACCAATTTAAAAAAAGTAGTTTTATACCAGATTATGTTTCCCTGGTGCAGTAGAAGTCAGGCAATTCTAAAATAAGGGTCTCTAAGTATATCCAGATACGAATCCCATTTCATCACCAGTAAATCTAAAAACATGAATCTAAAACTATTACTGCTGGCTGGTCTTATGGCAATATCAGCAACCGTATTTTCACAGTACACCCCTCTCCCAGGTTTAGACAAAGAAGGCTATGATAATTTTGTAGCTGGCCTCAAAGTAGAGGCTGATAAACAAGACCTTCCTGAATTAAAAGAAATAGCAGAAAATATGACCTATGATAAAGCAAGGAGGTTCCTGGCTAACCCACAGGTATTTACCGAAAAGCTCAGGAAAAAAGCAAAGGAAGATGGTGATCAAAAAATAGAGGCTGTCAGGATTGGGCTCATTGTAAGTATCTTACTCAATCATTTTACAAACCTGGGCAGTAGCTGGAATTCATCTCCACGGCTTGGTTTTGCATTAGGCATGTACGCCATGTTCACTTTCGGGAATCTCTACTTCTTAGGTGAGCTTTTATTTGCATACAGATCAGCAGGAGAAAAATACTCAGCAATTAGTCATATTCTTACAATTTCATATATCACCTTATTTGCAAATTTGGTTTACGCTATACAGATGCAAAATATGAAATGGCTAATAGGTATTGGCCCTGTTTTCGCCTTAGGTATTTTTGGCAAAGAAAAATATAAAGACGGCAGCATGACTGATGAGCAGGATGTTGAATGGGGTAGTGGGGGACTTAGAAGGTTCCAGGTCGGCATCAATATTCTTACTGGGTTTATGTTTGCAAGGGGTATGTTAGTGTATTTAAGTTATACTCCTTTTATCAGTAAATTATTTGATTCTGCTGCAAGTGACATTCGTATGAATATGTTCAAATTGTTTTTAGGTTTTCCGTTAAATAATGGGAGAGCCAAATAATTTCTAAATTAAATCAGAAAAGCCGCTCATTTGAACGGTTTTTCTGATTTAAGACAGTGGCAACCACAGCTTTTTTGAGTACCTTTGGGTTTTACATTTGTGAGAAGGTTCCCTTGTAATATTTGCTTACGGTTTGCAGCTATTGTTGCTTATTTTTTCATTTTAACTTTTACTGTAAAGGCACAGTTATGTAATGGTAGTTTAGGTGATCCGGTTGTCAATATCACCTTTGGTACCACTGCAGGAGTAAATATACCCACTCCGCCACCAGGCTATATTTTTACCTCCGGCGTTTGCCCCAATGATGGTTATTATACCATTGCAAAGAATACCTCAGGTTGTTTTGGTGATACATGGCATACAGTTCCCTCAGATCATACAGGCAACGGAGCATTTATGCTGGTTAATGCTTCTTTCGATCCCGGAGATTTCTTTTTGACAACCGTCACCGATCTCTGCCCCAATACTACATATGAGTTTGCCGCCTGGATATTAAATGTGATGAAACCAACGAATAGCATTTTGCCAGATATTACATTTAAAATTGAAACACCCGGTGGTATTGTTTTAAGCTCTTTTAATACGGGACAGATACAAGTTACCTCTAGTCCTCTATGGGAGCAATATGGTTTCTTCTTTACAACTCCGGCTAATAATGCTGAGATCGTTTTAAGGATCACAAATAATGCCCCCGGAGGTTATGGAAATGACCTGGCCCTTGATGATATCACATTCAGGCCATGTGGCCCACCTGTTAATATTTCAATGGTAAATCATGGAGATACACTGAATATTTGCGAGGATGATGCAAGAATTTTCAACTTTGAATCAAATGTATCTGCTGATTACCAGGCGCCGGTATTTCAATGGCAATTAAGCACTGATCTTGGAGCAACATGGACAGATATACCGGGCGCCAATTCAGATGTTTTTACCCGTCAACCTACCGGGGAAGGTAATTATTGGTACAGGATGACTGTAGTGGAACAATCTGCTGCTACTATTTTGTCATGTCGCATCTCATCAGATGTATTAGTGATAAATGTATTGCCGCTGCCCGATGTAAATGCAGGGCCTGATCGTACAGTACTGATCGGGGATACTATTTCACTGAATGCACAGATCACAGGCACAGATAATATTACTTATTACTGGTCACCAACAGACTTTTTGATTGGATATGAAACGTTGAACCCGCAAGTCGCCGGCGTAAGGGATATGACGTATACATTATTTGCTGAGACAGCAACCGGGTGCGAAAACTCTGACCAGGTTTTTGTTAAAGTGATCAATGGAATTTATGTACCATCAGCATTTACTCCCAATAATGACGGGAAGAATGATATTTGGCAAATACCTAACCTTGATCCTTTATGGAATGCAGAGGTAAGCGTATATAACAGGTTTGGACAATTAGTATATCATAGTAAAGGGGCTAAAGTAGCATGGGATGGTCGTTTAAAAGGCGAACTACTTCCAACAGAAACATTTGTTTATTACCTGATCTGTAAGAAACCCAGGTTGGAATTAAAGGGAACAGTTACTATCATTCGATGAGAGACAGTGCATCTCACTAACAATCGTTAATTTTGTATCTAATTGTTTCTATATGAAAGAAGTATATATTATTTCAGCAGTAAGAACCCCAATGGGAAGTTTTGGCGGGGCTTTAAAACCTTTGACAGCTACACAACTTGGTGCAATTGCCATTAAAGCTGCCGTAGAAAAAGCAGGGATAAAACCAGAATTAGTACAGGATGTTTTAATGGGTTGTGTTATACAGGCAAATCTTGGGCAGGCACCTGCCCGGCAGGCTGCTAAATTTTCAGGACTACCAGATAATGTGAACTGTACTACCGTTAATAAGGTTTGTGCCAGCGGTATGAAAGCGATTACACAGGCTGCCCAAAGTATTATGCTTGGTGATGCCGATATTGTTGTTGCCGGAGGCATGGAAAGCATGAGCAATGTTCCATTTTATAACCCCATTATGCGTTGGGGCCATAAGTATGGCGATGTATCACTCATTGACGGTCTTTCTAAAGATGGGCTTACTGATGTTTACGATGGAAAAGCAATGGGTAATGCTGCTGAACTATGCGCTGCTGAATGTAAGATAACAAGGGATGACCAGGATGCTTTTGCTATTGAAAGTTATAAGCGTAGCCAGGCAGCATGGGAAACCGGAAAATTTGATAATGAAGTGATACCTGTTGAGATACCCCAAAGAAAAGGAGACCCACTTGTTATCTCTAAAGACGAGGAACCCTATAATGTTAAATTCGAAAAAATACCTGGACTTAAACCTGCCTTTCAGAAAGATGGAACGGTAACTGCTGCAAATGCAAGTACAATGAATGACGGAGCAGCGGCCTTGGTACTTATGAGTAAGGAAAAAGCAGAAGAATTGAACCTTAAACCCATTGCAAAAGTTGTAAGTTATGCTGATGCCGAACAGGCACCCGAATGGTTTACAACAACTCCTTCTTTGGCAGTACCAAAAGCGGTAGAAAAAGCCGGTTTGCAAATGACTGATATCGAATTTTGGGAACTAAATGAGGCGTTCGCAGTTGTAGGTATTGAAAACACAAAACGAATGAAACTGGATCCTGCAAAAGTTAATGTGCATGGCGGGGCTGTTTCTTTGGGTCATCCATTAGGTTGTAGTGGTGCAAGAATTATAGTCACACTCATTAATATTTTAAAAGCAAATAATGGGAAATATGGTGCTGCCGGTATTTGTAATGGCGGCGGTGGTGCTTCTGCAATGGTAATTGAGAATATTTAACTCAGCCAACCGGTTTAAATTTTCCAATATGTGGAGATATCTGCTTCTTGTTGTATTTATAATCGGTTGTAGCCATAATCCAGACCTGAAAAAAGAAAGAAGCACAATCCTTAAAATGTTAGCCACCGAAAAAGATGCTCATTTCAAAAAAGATGTTGATCTTTTTATAAGTGAGTTTGCGGATAGTATGCTCAATGTGAATAAAGGGAAAGTAACTGCCCCTTCCCGGGATGAACACAAAGAAAAGATCAGTAATTATTTCAACGCTGTACAATTCATTAAATGGGATGATATTGCTGAGCCTTTGATCCGGTTCTCAGATGATGGTTCTCTTGCTTATGCGGTAGTTCAAAAAGAAGTGATCCTTTCATATCCTGATAGTACCGGAAAACCTTTCTATGACACGACACATTATGCATGGACATCCATTTATCGCAAGCATAATGATGGATGGAAGATAGAGGCCAATATCTCAACTAATAAATAAAATGCGTACCAGGATCAAGATATGTTGTATCAGTTCGGGTGATGAAGCAAAGACTGCCATGCATTTAGGTGCTGATGCATTAGGGCTTGTTGCAAAAATGCCAAGCGGCCCCGGACAACTTCCTGATTGGCTCATCGCTGAAATAGTCCGGTCTGTTCATCCCCCTGTTGCTACATTTCTGCTTACCAGTGAACAATCTTCTGAAGAGGTCATCCATCATGTAAAAAGAACCGATGCCAATACAGTACAAATAACAGATTGGCTTTCTTCAGGAACTTATTCTGATATCAGGACTTCACTTCCTTATCTTAAAATTGTACAGGTTATTCATATTACAGGAGAAGAGAGTATAGACCAGGCGTTACAGATTCAAAATGAAGTGGATGCCATTTTGCTGGATAGTGGCAACCCCGCAGGTACAACAAAAACGCTGGGAGGAACAGGACTTGTGCATGACTGGGATATAAGCAGAGATATAGTAAGACAGGTAAATATACCGGTATTCCTTGCCGGCGGACTTCATGCCAATAATGTAAGAGTAGCAATTAATACGGTAAAGCCATACGGGGTTGACGTGTGTAATGGTGTTCGAACAAACGGAAAACTGGATCCCGAGAAATTAAAATACTTTATAGAAGCTGTAAAAGGCTAAATATCTTACGCTAAAAAGTATCTTTGTTTTACACCATATGCGCCTTTTTTACATACATATTTCTTTCCTCACTATATTTTTATTTTTTTCTACCACATTAAGTTGCCAGGAAAAAGAAGTATTGATCCGCATTCAACAGGATGATTCTTATTTGCTAAGCAACTATGAGAATAATATAACGCTTAAAAAAAATACATTTAAGATCTATGTTTACCTGCAAAATATGGATGGTGTTTATGTATTTGCCAGTTTTGGCGACTCGTTGAACCAACTTTCTGCCAATGATCCGATACCGGGTTTTTCAGAAATTCCTTACATGGTTATGGCCGAGGAATATTTTAATAAAGAGAAGGAATTACTGATCAGTGATCAAGGCTGGTCATACTGGTTTTATGATCCACAACTTGATTGGCATCGTTTTAATAAGAAAATTGTGCAAATAGAAACAGGTGGCCTGGTAGGTAAAAAAACAATAAAACAGGTTTATGTAGTGGAAAAAAGAAAAGAGGTCAAAGTAAAGGAGCTTAAAAAACCTTTATATCTTTTCTTTGTAGCTATAAAAGAATCTGATAATAAAGGAAACCCCTTAACTGAATTGATGCGACGTAAAGTTAAAATAGAATGGGAAGAAGATGACGATTGAATGTACTAATATCCGGTTCCTTGTTAATACCAGGACAGAAAGTAAATTGCTGAGGGGTGATGCTTTATCAGACCTTCCTATCATGGAAAATGCATATCTACGTATAACCGATGGTATCATTTCTGATTATGGCAGTATGGCTGATTTCGAATCTGATTCATCAACATCTGAAGCTTATGATGCAACCGGGCAGACTGTGATGCCCGCCTGGTGTGATTCACATACACATATCGTTTTTGCAACCAGCCGTGAAGATGAATTTGTCGATAAGATAAAAGGACTTAGTTATGCAGAAATAGCGGCAAAGGGTGGTGGCATCCTGAACTCTGCAACAAAACTGAATGAAACCTCCGAAGGGGATCTTTTCAGATCTGCAAAAGAAAGATTGAACGAAGTGATCCGCATGGGAACCGGCGCAATAGAGATCAAAAGTGGTTATGGCCTATCTGTTGAAGGAGAGCTCAAGATGCTTAGGGTCATTAAAAAACTAAAAGAAATTTCTCCTATTCCTGTAAAGGCGACTTTTTTAGGTGCACATAGCTACCCGGTTGAATATAAAGAAAATCACCAGGCATATATTGATCTTATCATTAAGCAAATGCTACCTGCAATTGCCAAAGAGGAGTTAGCAGATTATATTGATGCTTTTTGTGAAACAGGTTTTTTTAGCCCGGAAGAAACAGAATTAATTTGCCGGGCAGGAATGGAATATGGGTTAAAAGCCAAGATCCATGCGAACCAGCTAAATCTATCCGGTGGTGTGCAGACAGGAGTAAAGCTAGGAGCATTAAGTGTTGATCATCTTGAAACCATGGATGATGATGCAATCAGGATACTTGCTGAGTCTGATACCATTGGAACCTTGTTACCAACAGCTGCTTACTTTTTAAGAATGCCTTTTCAACCTGCCAGGAAGATCATTGATGCCGGTTGTGCCGTTGCATTGGCATCCGATTATAACCCCGGTTCTTCACCTTCTGGTAATATGAACCAGGTAGTAAGTATGAGCTGTATCCAGATGCGTATGCTTCCGGAAGAAGCCATTAATGCTGCGACAATTAACGGGGCTTTTGCGATGGATCTGCAGGATGAACTGGGGAGTATTACGATTGGCAAGAAAGCAAACCTGATTTTTACCAAGCCGATACCTTCTATTGCCTATCTTCCTTACGCCTTTGGCGCCAATCACATTGACCGTGTAATGATCAATGGCGAATGGTTTTGATTTTTTTACAGTAATTTCAAATTATGGGCAATTTATCGACAGAAGAAATATTAATAGTAGGGTGTGGCCTTGTTATTGTCTCTTATCTTTTTTCCATTATTTCCAGCTATGTAAGGGTGCCATCTGTATTACTCCTGCTTTTCGCAGGTATTGCTTTCAGGGCTATTGCTGATGGCGGGCATTTCTCGATCACATTTTCACCACAGCTGATAGAATTATTGGGGGTTGTGGGATTGATCATGATCGTTTTGGAAGCAGGTCTTGATCTAAAATTAGGGAAGGAAAAACTGAAACTGATCAGGAATTCGTTTTTTTCAGCACTGGTTATTTTAGTGCTATCAACAGCATTGGTAAGTGCTATTTTGTATTTCTGGTTAAGTGAACCTTTACTTAATTGTGTGGTATATGCGCTTCCTCTTTCTATAATGAGTAGCTCTATAGTGATCCCTAGTATTCATCACCTGAATGAGAATAAAAAAGAATTTCTGATATATGAAGCATCCTTCTCTGATATTCTGGGTATCATCGCTTTTAATTATCTAACAGCAGGAGATAGTTTTACCGGGGGATCTGTATTGGTTTTTTCAGGAAACCTGATCCTGTCAGTTCTCTTATCTGTTTTATTCTCCCTATTATTATTTCTGATCCTTGCCCGGACAAAGTTGAATATTAAATTTTTTCTCGTTTTTTCATTACTTGTATTGATTTATGCAGGTGGTAAAATGATCCATCTCCCTTCGTTAATTATAATTCTTGTTTTCGGGTTACTGATCAATAACTGGGAAATGGTAAAGATCACTTTTTTGCAAAAGTTCTTCCCGAATAACCAGGTAACAGAACTCAGGCATTTGCTTCATTCCATTACTGCCGAATCTTCTTTTCTTGTACGTACATTTTTCTTTATACTTTTTGGTTTCTCTATATCGCTGAGTTTTCTGAGTGGAGCTGAAGTGATCCTGGTAGGATCATTAATTGTGCTGGCCTTATTCATTGTCCGGCTTGTTTATCTTCGATTTACCTTACGAACCAATATGTTCCCGGAATCATTCTTTATTCCCCGGGGGTTAATTACGATCGTCTTATATTATAAAATTCCGGCAAGCCTGAAGCTGACAAACTTTAGTGATGGGATCCTTTTCTTTGTGATCCTGGTAACCAGTATTATTATGATGCTCGGCATGATATTGTATAAAAAGAAACCTGACGAAGTTGTAGAAGAAGCTCAGTTTTCTGAAAGGCCTGATCTATTGTAAGAATCGGAATTGGCGGCTACCGAATAGATTGTCACTTCTTTTTCTTTTCCCCGCAAAGAAATCTTACCTATTATCTCAAACTCGTTTGAGTTTAATTGGTTGACTATTTTTTCTGAGATAAGGATTTCTTTTCCAAACTCGTTGCATTTAGCCTGTATCCTGGCAGCAGTATTAATTGTATCTCCGTGATAAGCTATATCCTTTTTGTATTTGCCCACTTCAGTTACGGTTACAATACCTGCATGTAGCCCGGCTTTAAACTGAGGGTCACAATCATATTCCTTTTTGTAATATTCGGTTTTGTCCAACAATGTCTTCTTAAAACTGTAAAATGCCCGGATACAGTTCTGGTCTCTGATCCCTTCTTCCAATTCCCATGTAAGGATAGCTTCATCGCCCACATATTGGTAAATCTCAGCGCTGTATTCCATCACTACTCCTAAGTCACTAAAGCAATCTTGTATCAAACGGCTATAACGTATATGTCCCAACTTTTCTGCCAGTTGTGTGGAAGAACGAAGGTCCAAAAACATAAAGATCCTTTCTTCCTCTCTTGGGGAATAAAATTTGCCACTCAATAGTTTACCAAGATTTTTTTCACCCAGCATCAGGATAACGAGACGCAGTGAGAATAAAAAGAAATCGACTGTGACGAGATAAAAGTAGTTTGATAAACTCCCGGGCTCAAAGGCGAATTCAACAAAACCAAGTTGATTATTAAAAAAGATCCTGACCATTGCATAAGAAGCAAGGATCAATATTGTAAGAAACAGTAGTGCAAAAACTATACGTAGTAATAAGAGGTTCCGGAAGGAAATACTCCGGTAAAGCTTTTCTTCTGTAATGATCTGGATAACTGCAGAAATAAACCCGAATATGATGCCGAATATGACTGAGACTATTGCACTTTCCCAAAAGTCGAACTCAACAGAACCCAACTCTTTTGTTCCTACTCCACGGATAACTGACAGATATGCGAAAGCTATGATCCAGCCTATACAATAAAAAATAATTATTCTTTTCCTGTTCCGTAATTTAAAACTCATGAAAAAAATCTGTTTTATACCAGCAGGATCACAGAAGGCGAAAGATAATAAAAGAGAAACAGTGTACCCTGACAATTTAAATATGCTAATTACTGGAGACCATATATTAAAAATAGTATTACCTTTTGTCAAAAATAGTACATGTCAAGATTGATTGCCATTATCTGTTTGTTAGTATGTTGTATACTGCAAAACAAAACTACTGCACAGTCAACTTACAATAACGAGATAAAATCAGCAGCAAATGAATTTATTACTACACTGGCCCCATTACAAAAACGATCTGCTATTCTTTCGTTTGATGATACTGCTAGGGTTAAATGGAATAATCTTCCAGTAGGTATGCGGGCAAGGGCTGGTATCAGTATTGGAAGCATGACAGAACAGCAAAGGATCATTTTACATCGTATCCTCTCCGCTACATTAAGTTCACAAGGATATTTAAAAGCAACGGGTGTTTTTCACCTTGACAACTTGCTGAACATGTTGGTGGATACTTCCTATTCTAAAAAAGAATTTGATGAGAATGTTCGGCAAAGGTTAATTGATCTGAAATGGGGTCATGGCAATTTTTACCTGGCATTTTTTGGTTCACCTACTGAAAAGAACTGGGGCTATAAAATAGAAGGTCACCATCTCTCTGTCAACATCACTTTTACCGGGGATCAATTATCTGTTACCCCCTGGTTTATTGGTAGCGATCCTGCTGAGATCCGGGTAACACAATATGCAGGTTGGCGTTTATTAGGGCAGGAAGAAGACCTCGGCATAAAGCTTATCAATATACTTTCCCCGGCACAACAAAAAAAGGCTACCATGAATACAGAAGTTCCGGCAGATATGATCACCGGTGCTGAAAGCGGCAAGCGATTGATCGACTACTGGGGTTTAAAAGCAACAGAAATGGACAAAGGTCAAAAAGATATCCTGTTAAGGATCATAAGGGAATATGTATTCAATATGGAATTCGAAAAAGCAAATTCAGAATATGATAAGATCATAAAGGCCGGAATTGATAATATCTATTTTGGCTGGATCGGTTCGTATGAAGAAAGTAAGGCTCACTATTTTGTGTTGAATGGCCCTACGTTTTTAATAGAATTTGATAATGCCGGTGGACCAAGGCTGCAAGGAAACCATATTCACACTATCTGGCGGGAAAAAGGAAATGAGTTTGGAGAAGATATTCTTAAAAAACATTATTCAGCAGAAAAACACTAAAATGTTTTTCAAACTCTGGCTGCCGATACAACGGGGTCTGGTTCATGTATACTTAATGAAACAGGCTTCCCGTTTCCCATTCTAAATATAATACTGACAGATGGGGCCCCGGCAGGTGAAAATATATTTTCATCTATCCTGTTTAATGCTCTTGCTGCAGCACCCTTACGGGCCATTTGTAAAAAACCAAGTCTGTGAAGATCAACAATGAATAATTCATTTTCATTGTTTCCAAAACGGTATTCACCCATATAGGTTTTCTTTTCTTCCTCTGATATTGCCAGACTTTTTGGTTTTATATCTGCATTACCCAAACTTTCAAGATAATTAAGTACTTTATTTACATTATCAGCGTCAGGTGCTGTGATGCTTTTATTATTGAGCCTGTTCTTTGCATGCTGTAACAAAGTGATACCGTGCGGACCGGGCATACTTTGTATGCCGGGTATTGTTTCTACCATTTCCTGCACACTTTTTAACATACCCAACATGGTGAAAGTGAATATATCAGGCCTGGCGCCATGTTCCATAAGAAACTCTGCTATATCCCGGCGGCCCACATGTGAAGCTGCACCAAGGGCCGTTTCCCAATCGCCAAAACCCCAGTCCCAGGCAGCTTTGGCCAGTTCAGGTCTTCGTGTAACCATTTCTTTCACTTTATCAAAATTGCCATGGGATGCGCCCACAATACTGCTTACGATTTCATCATCCATACTCGGGTACCGGTAGAATAGCTTTTCTTCATCTTTATCCAGTGATGTTGAACTGAGAAAAGATTGTCCTGAAACGGTATCAAAAGCCGCAATTCCAAAGAGGCCAAAAGCTGCACTTTTGATAAAGCGGCGACGCTGATAAGCGATAAAATTCATGACTGTTAATTTGTCTATTAAATTAAAGGATATTTTATTTCAGATCAGCAACTTTCAGTTAACCGGTAGTATAGGATTACCAAAGGTTTTTAGTAGATTAATCTAACCAGATGAGTTAGTTTTACTTCACATGCAAACATTCATCACTTTTGCACTAACGGTATTTACCGGTTTTTTTGCGATCATGAACCCGATCGCCAATACTCCTATATTTCTTGGCCTGGTTGAAGGGGAAGATATACGAACCCGAAATAAGATCGCTAAAAAAGCAACCATAACCGCTTTTATTATTGTTACGGCTTTCATTTTTGCCGGTAAGTATATTTTTGAATTATTTGGTATTACCATCCCTGCCTTCAAAATGGCAGGTGGTATATTGATATTTTATGTAGGGTTTGAAATGCTGATGTCACAAAAGTCAAAGATCCATACCCCTGAAAGTGCCGATCAATCTGATAGTATCGCTATTTCTCCTTTGGCTATTCCTATATTAGCCGGACCGGGCACCATTGTAACGGCTATGAATTTTGTTACCAACGCCGATTATACTCATATCGCCATTGTAGTTGCCATGTTTGCATTAATGATCTGGCTGAATTATATGGCCTTTTATTCCAGCCGTTGGATCGTTGAAAAAGTAGGTGCCAACCTGATAGCGGTGGTCGGAAAGATCATGGGATTGATACTGGCCATCATTGGTGTGGATATGGTGCTTGAGGGTATACGGTTAGCTTTCAATCTATAGGCTTTCAAAAGCATTCCCTTGTCCTTCCACAGACAGGCAATATCTTCGCAACATGCAACAGATCATCGAATGTGTCCCCAATTTCAGCGAAGGAAGGGATATGAATATCATTAAGCAGATCACCGATGAAATAGAAGCTGTAGAAGGTGTACGGTTATTGAATGTGGATCCGGGTAAAGCTACCAACAGAACTGTCGTCACTTTTGTTGGCAATCCTGTATCGGTAGTGGAAGCAGCTTTCCGTGCCATTAAAAAGGCCGGCGAGGTGATTGATATGAGTAAACACAAGGGTGAGCATCCCCGCATGGGTGCCACAGATGTATGCCCGCTGATACCGGTAGCCAATATTTCAATGGAAGAAACGGCAAAATATGCCCAACAGTTAGCACAAAAAGTGGGAGAGGAATTGTGGGTGCCCGTTTACCTGTATGAATCTGCACAACCGAATAAAGAAAGAAGCAATCTTTCTGTGATCAGGGCTGGTGAGTATGAAGGATTTTTCAAGAAAATAAAACAACCAGAATGGAAACCTGATTTTGGCCCAGTTGAGTTTGATGCCAAAAGAGGAGCAACGGTGATCGGTGCCAGGGATTTTTTAGTCGCTTATAATGTTAATCTCAATACTACTTCTACCCGCCGTGCCAATGCCATCGCATTTGATGTAAGGGAAGCAGGAAGAAATGTAATGGAGAATGGAGCTAAAGTGAACAAGCCTGGTTCGTTGAAATTTGCAAAAGCAATAGGCTGGTATATCGAAGAGTACGGAATAGCCCAGATCAGTATTAATCTTACCAATATAAATGTTACGCCGGTACATATTGCTTTTGATGAAGTGTGCAAAAAGGCAGATGCAAGAGGAGTACGAGTAACCGGTAGTGAACTGGTAGGATTAATTCCGCTACAGGCTATGCTGGATGCAGGGACATATTTTTTGAAAAAACAAAAACGTTCAACTGGTGTTTCGGAAAAGGAATTGATCAAGATCGCTGTGAAGTCACTGGGATTAGATGAACTCGGCCCATTTAAACCGGAAGAAAAGATCATTGAATATATGCTCCATGACAAAGCTGATAGCAAGTTAGTAAGTATGACCCTGGCTGATTTTGCAGATGAAACTGCAAGCGAAAGCCCGGCCCCGGGCGGTGGTTCTATTTCGGCTTACGTAGGTGCATTAGGAGTTTCGCTGGGTACCATGGTTGCTAATCTGTCCTCTCACAAAAGGGGCTGGGATGACAGATGGGAAGAATTTAGCAACTGGGCAGAAAAAGGACAGCAATACAAAGATCAATTATTGCAGTTAGTGGATATGGATACAAAAGCTTTCAACCATATCATGGCTGCCATGGGTTTGCCTAAATCTACTGAGGAAGAAAAAGCTACAAGGACTGAGGCAATTAATGCTGCCACAAAATTTGCTATTGAAGTACCATTTAAAGTGATGCAGGCCGCATATAACAGTATGGAGGTGATCAAGACAATGGCCGAAATTGGAAACCCCAATTCTGTTTCGGATGCAGGGGTCGGCGCTTTGTGTGCCCGAACTGCGGTTATGGGTGCTTTTATGAATGTCAGGATAAATGCAGCAGGATTTGATGACAAAACATTTGTTGATGATATCATTACAAAGGGAAAAGAAATTGAAAACAAAACGATAGCTTTAGAAACTGAGATAGTAGGAATTGTAAACAGTAAGATCGGGTTATAGTCAAATTGAAAATGCAACATTTAAAAATATACAACAAACAAGATGTTCTGTCGCTGACAAAACTGCGTCGTTTTGAAACAAAGCTTGGCGAAAGGGTTCAGATCATCGATAATGCGGATGACCTTGTAAAGTCATTGGATAGCTCCGATGCACATTATGTGCTTTTTGGTATTCCTGAAGATCTTGGCGCAAAGGGAAATTATGGACTTGGCGGGACAGATACTTTATGGGTACCATTTCTTCAGTCCTTTCTGAATATTCAAAGCAATGCGTTTTTAGATGGAACAGAGATATTATTATTAGGGCATTTTGATTTTGGAGATATTCAATACCTGATCGACAAAACAGCGAAAGGAGAAGAAGAGAAAATTGAGGCCTACCGCCATGCAGTGAATACTATTGATGATGAAGTAGAACATATTGTAAAACTGATCACAGCTTCAAAAAAAATTCCACTGGCCGTAGGTGGAGGACATAACAACTCGTATCCTTTGATCAAAGGAGCTGCTAAAGGTTGGCACCAGGCTGGTGTTATTCCGCTGCCACAGATCAACTGTATCAACCTTGATGCGCATGCTGATTACCGGGCTATGGAAGGCAGACACAGTGGCAATGCCTTTCGTTACGCAGAAGAA
This sequence comes from Chitinophagales bacterium, assembly GCA_020636575.1. GTDB lineage: Bacteria > Bacteroidota > Bacteroidia > Chitinophagales > Chitinophagaceae > JJ008. The sequence continues at coordinate 47,018 of JACJXP010000002.1, read as the reverse complement.
GATGGATACTTACAGAAGTATTGTGTGATCTGCCTGCATGAAAATTATATTCCGCAAAATGTGTGGATCGATATAGTCAATAACCCTTTTATTGATGTAATAACACATGAAGACATTTTTGTGCATGAGAAGCGTACCTTTTTACAAGCAGTAGCTCATGCAACCGGCTTTACCGAAGATAGTATGACCGGTATCGATCTTGACCTTGATTGCATACAAAATGCTCTGAGCAGCGCTATGACACCAGTAGGCATATTGCCACGAAATGCCCGTCAATATGTTTCATTTACAGCTGCAGATAGCAAACCAGCATACTTACATATCTGTGAAGGAGCTACACAGTTAGCCGATGGCAGGATGGATGCTACGAATGGTAAACTGATAAGCTACCTGGTCAGTGATTTTATTAAAAGCAGGAGTGAATTTTCAAACAACTCAAAGTAGTGCTATAAGCTGACCTATTTCTGTTCAAGTTCAAGGATCTTTTCAAAAACTACTTCATATTCTGTATTCAGCTTATTTAATGCCGATTCTTTTTCCTTGAAGGAAGATTCTGTTGCCAGAAATTTATCCTTGTCTGAATAAGTATCCGGATCAGCCAGCAAAGCTGCCAGTTCTTCTTTTTCCTTATTTAAAAGAGCAATTTTGCTTTCTAATTGTTGAAATAATTTCTGTTGTTTCTGTAATTCCTTTTTATGCTCCTTATTTATAGGTATAGAGGCATTTGTTTTTAATTCTGGCGCTTTTGTTTTCTCTTCTGTCTTTGGCTCTTTTACTTGTTCCTTTTTTGGGGAAGCCTGTTCCGTTTGCTTGGTCATTCGCTCTTTCCATTGTGCCCATTCATCATATCCGCCTTTGAATTCTTTTATTTCCCGATCAACGATCTCCCATATTTTATTGGCCGTTTTGGATACAAAATGCCTGTCATGGCTTACGAGGATGATAGTTCCGGCATATTTATTCAGTGCTTCAATGAGCAGATCACAGCTGTGCATGTCAAGGTGGTTGGTGGGCTCATCAAGCATAAGAAAATTAGCTTTGCTGATGATGGTTTTTGCCAAAGCCACCCTTGCTTTTTCACCACCGCTAAGTATTCTTATCTTTTTGTCAGCATCATCACCGCTAAATAAAAAACAACCCAACAGGCCCCTTAGTTCTAACTCGGTCATCTGGCTGCCACATTCCTTCAGTTCTTCAATAATTGTGTTCTCAATATTAAGTGCTTCCAATTGATGCTGGGCATAAAAGCTTTCTTCCACATTATGGCCCCATCTTCTTTCGCCAGTTATTTTTTCCGTTCCGGCAATAATTCGCAATAAGGTTGATTTGCCTTTTCCATTGGCACCAATTAAAGCGATCTTGTCACCTCTTTCCACTTCAACGGAACTATTTTGAATAATAGTATTGTCGCCAAATGATTTTGATACATTATTCAGCTCCACTAATACTTTACCGGGTGTTTTATCAACCCTGAAATTGATGCGGATATTCGGTCGTTCCAGTTGCGCATCTTCAATACGTTCCAGTCTGTCTAACTTCTTAATGAGGCTTTGGGCCATCGCTGCCTTACTGGCTTTTGCTCTGAAACGATCGATCAGTCTTTCTTGCTGGCGGATAAAATCCTGCTGATTTTCGTAAGCTTTTTGTTGCTGCTCAATCCGCAATGCCTTTTCCTGTTCGTAATAATCGTAGTTACCGGTATAAATATGCAATTGTTGTTGGTAAACTTCAACGATTTTGGTCACCATCCGGTTCAAAAAATATTTATCGTGGCTTACTATAACTACTGATCCCTGGTAATGCTGTAAATATTTTTCCAGCCATTCAATAGAAGGCAGATCAAGGTGGTTCGTAGGCTCATCCAGCAAAAGCAGGTCAGGTTGTTGTAAAATCATTTTTGCCAGTAGTACCCTCATTCTCCATCCACCACTGAATTCACTATAAGATCGTTTAAGGTCAGCATTTAAAAAACCAAGTCCTTGCAGAATTTGCTCTGTTTTATGATGAATATTATACCCATCTAATGTTTCCAGTAAATGGAGCTTCTCACTATATTCATGTGCAAGGTTCTCATCACCGGTTTTTTCAAGTTCTTTCCCAATTTCTTCTATCTCTTTTTCGAGCTCCAGCACTTTATCAAATGCACCTAATGCAACATTTAAAATACTATCTTCTGTGTCAAAACTGAGAAGGTCCTGGTGCAAGTACCCGATCGTTGCCGTCCTGCTTCTTTCTATTGTTCCTTTAGAAGGAGTGTATTGGCCTGTAAGCAATTTTAGAATGGTGGACTTCCCTGTTCCATTATAACCTATAAGCCCAATTCTTTCATTGGGCTGAATATGCCAGGTTGCATCTTCAATCAATACCCTGGCACCAAATTCAAATGTCACATTCTGCAAACCGGCTAACATAAAATTTCTTGTTTCTTAGGTCTATCAACTTTAACAAACTGCAAATTTAGCAGATTAGCAGTTCCGGGAGACAGCCTTTATCTTTGTTTATTATTTCTGTTGTATGAGAAATATCATTGAGTTATTGGGCATTATTTTACCAGCGTTGATCATCCTTTTGGGCATTGTCCGGGTTTTTGTTAAGAAAACAAAGGGTATTAATGGCTTTACCATGCTCTTTGCTATTTTGCTACTTATAATAGGGTTGCTGCAATTTTTTGTTTTTAAAAATAATAGTTCGGGCAAAGATGAACCCAAGCCTCCTCCATTAGCTGTAAGTAAGCACAGTGAAGCATTCAATAAATCAATTGAAAATGTATTGAGTTCGTACATCAGGGTAACAGACGCATTTGTAAATAACGATATTGCAGCAATTCAGCAAAACACAACAGAACTAAGAACTTCTCTTGATAGTCTTCGAATAAATGAATTAGCAGCAGATAGCCTGATCTATTTGACTGCTTTACAGCCCTACGAGAATGCCAAAACTGAAGCTGAATCAATTATTAATGCATCTACTTTGGATCAAAAAAGAGCGGCTTTGAATTCCTGTTCAAACGAATTTTATACATTATTAAGAACTGCCCGTTATGATCTTGCCAAGATCTATTGGAAAGAATGTGCTTTTGCATTTGGAGAAGGGCAACCTGGCAACTGGCTCAGTAAAACGGAAGAAACTTTAAATCCCTATGGAAAGGAAAACTGTGCAGAGATCAGAAGTACGATCAATTTTATGCCGGCAGACTCAACAAATTAGACCCTGGTATTGTTATGCTGGCATGCTAAAGTTTGTTTTGTCTGCTACGATACTTCTTATATCCGGAGCTTTATTTTCCCAATCCCGCTTTACGCTAAATGGTTATATAAAAGATAGTTTATCCGGAGAATCTGTGATAAATGCGACCATTTCGGTTACAACAAGCCCGGAAGTAGATAACAGTAAAACAAAAGCTGTCCTCAGTAATCAATATGGTTTTTTTTCCATTACACTTGATCCCGGAGAGTATAGGATAGACATATCCCATATTTCCTACTCCAGCCGTTCATTTACGGTGAATCTGCAATCCGACCTTTCTCTCAATTTCAGTATCATTAACAAAGCAGCAGAACTTCAGGAAGTGATCATTTACAATAAAAAAAGGGATGGCAATGTGAAAAATGCACAGATGGGAAAAATTGACCTATCCATGAACCAGATCAGGAACATCCCGGCTTTTATGGGTGAAGTGGATCTGCTTAAAGCCATTCAATTACTCCCGGGTGTGCAAAGCGCCGGTGAAGGTAATGCAGGATTTTATGTTAGGGGAGGAGGCCCTGATCAGAACCTGATCATATTGGATGATGCCGTTGTATACAATACGGGGCACCTGTTTGGTTTCTTTTCCATTTTTAATGGCGATGCGATCAAGAATGTTTCATTAATAAAAGGAGGAATGCCAGCTCAATACGGAGGAAGATTATCGTCTGTGCTGGATGTGGCGATGAAAGATGGAAATATAAAAAATCTACAAATGGATGGAGGTATTGGCCTTATCGCATCAAGGTTTTCGATACAAGGACCAATCAAGAAAGAAAAGGCTTCCTTTATACTTTCTGCAAGACGCACCTATGCCGATGCATTGGCAAAGCCTTTCATTAAAAAAAGCAGCAGCTTTTACGGTTCAGGATACTATTTCTATGATATTAATGCAAAGATCAATTACCGATTCTCAGAAAAGGACAGACTATACCTGAGCGGATATTTTGGCAGAGATGTTTTTGATTTCAGAAATGCCAAACGATCTTTCAAAACAAACATTCCCTGGGGAAATTCAACAGCTACACTACGCTGGAACCATGTCTTTCACCGAAGGCTCTTTGCAAATACAACCCTGGTATATAACGATTATAAATTCCGCTTTGCAGCCGAACAAGAAAACTTTGAACTGGGACTTTCGTCAGGAATTAAAGACGGAACATTAAAGACCGACTTTGATTATTACCCATTACCTGATCACAAACTGAAGTTTGGGGGCCTTCTTACATATCACCGCTTTATTCCCAATGTAGTTTCCGGGCGGCAGGATTCTGTTGTATTCACACCCAATAACGAAAGTGTAAAGTATGCTGCGGAAACAGCCATTTACCTGCAAGATGATTGGGAAATAGGAGATAAGTGGAAGATCAATTATGGGATACGCTGGGGCACATTTACACAGATCGGCCCTTATAAAAAATATACCCGTGATGCCAATGGTAATAAACTGGATAGTACTTCTTACAAAAATTTTGAGCCAGTTAAAACTTACGCAGGCCTGGAACCAAGGTTAACTATTCGTTATGCCCTGGATGATGCAACTTCATTCAAGATGGCTGTTACCAGGAATCTACAGTTTATTCACCTGGTCAGTAATTCAGGCACCACCTTACCAACCGACCTATGGGTTCCCAGCACCTATATAGTAAAGCCACAGATCAGTTGGCTATATGCGGCAGGCATATTCAAGAACTTCAACGATAATCAATTTGAAACTTCGTTGGAGTTGTATTATAAGAATATGCAGAATCAATTAGAATATAAGGAAGGATATACACCTTCATTAAAAGACCCCGAAGAAGAGTTTGTATTCGGTAGAGGATGGAGTTATGGCGCTGAGTTGCTGATCAATAAATTAAGAGGCAGGCTCACAGGTTGGCTCGGTTACACTTTATCATGGACATGGCGAAAATTCAACGATTTAAATGAAGGGCTTAAATATCCCGCTAAATATGACAGAAGACATGATCTTTCAATTGTAGCGAACTATGATATAAATAAACAATGGAAAGCCGGGGCTGTGTTTGTTTATGGTACCGGGAATGCAATTACGCTGCCAGAACGATTTTATGTGATCAATGGAGTATTAACGCAGGAATACAGTCGACTCAATCAGTACCGGATGAAAGCCTATCACCGTATGGATGTTTCCTTGACCTACGTTCCCATTCCAAAAAAGAAAAAAAAGGTCAGCAGTTACTGGGTCTTTAGCATCTATAATCTATATAGCCGGTTAAACCCATATTTTATCTACTATGACCAAACCGGAAGCATTACAAATGGGAATGTAGAAGTTTCAGCTAAGCAGGTGTCCTTGTTTCCTATATTACCGGCAATAACCTGGAATTTTAAATTTTAATGGATATAAATGTGAAAAGCCCGGTTTTCACAGGGCTTTCACGACAAATGACTTGAGATTTAAATATTGTTTACAATTTGAAAATAGCATCTAAAATCATATCTAACTAATAGAAACATAACTATTTTTCAATTATTGGTGCATACTCAATCCATTACTCAGGTAAAACCATTAAGCAAACGTTTTCCTCCTTGATACAGATCAATAAAAATTATTTCTTGAAAGAATATCCTTACTAATTTTTCTTAGTGCCTGTCCCTGGCTTTTCATAAATGAAGCGAACCATTGCATTCTTTTGTTCATCAGAAGTAAGGTATAGTTGGTATCTCTTATCCCCGGCATGAATGATCATTAATGCAGTATTTGGCGGGATCGATCCAAGATTTTCACCAACCATGATCAGCTCCTGCTCCTGCCGCACCAGGCTGATATTAATAGTAAGGGATATGGGTTTTGTAGTAAGACGCTGTTGAGAAACAACAGGCATGTTATTCGCATAAACTGAAATGGTATCTCCGTCAATCTGTCCATTATCATAAAAATCTATACGTATAGTACCGGTGTCAACTTTGATCTCTTTAACCAGTTCTGCGGTTCTTTTTGTTAATGTAGGAGGAAGTATAGGTTCTGGCTTGAATGTCGATTTTTCAAACCGGTTCAATACAATTGTGCCAGGATCACAAACTGTTTTGCCATCCATGGCTTTCCCTGTTGGCGTTGACCAGGAGCCTCTTAGTTGCTCCTCAGTTACCACATTTCCGCCACCACGATGATAGGTTAGTTCATATGTTTTGATACAGGGAACACAGTCTTGTTTTATTTTGAATGTTATGATGCCTATTTCACGGATCGTTATTTTGTTACTGTCCTTTTTGTATTCTCCCTCAACATTTTCCTTTACATAATTCAATGAATCAGAAAAATGATATATAGTACCTACAACCCGGGAACCTGCTACTTGCAGTTGCATCTCAATATTGTATACAGGGAAGCAGCCGGATGGCGCCATAACCAGTTTCCCTTTCCAAATGCCATTAATATCCTGTGCCGTTAATACATAACTGCCAAGGGCAAAAAAAAGCAGTAAGATGTTTTTCTTCCACGTCATCCAAGATGAAAAATAGATTAAAAAAACGGTAGTAAAACTAAAAATACAGAAGCGGTAACAAAATGCCATTACCCGGGCATAACACTATGGTTTCTGATACCTGAACCTTACCACTGCATTTTTCTGCTCTGTAGACGTAATCCGTACCTCAAAACGTTGGCTGCCGGATTCAACTATCATAAGGGATGTATTGGGCGGTATGCGACCCAGATTTTCTGCCACCATCACCAATTCATGCTCTGTACCGTCATCATCAAGATCAAGTTTGATCGTAAGTGGCGATGCAGTAAGTTTTTTAGACGAAAGCATTAACTGGTTGTCATAATACACAGATATGGTATCATCATCGATCTCTCCATTATCATAAAGCTTGACAATAACCTCTGGACTAGTAACTATAAGAGATTTTACCAGTTCGTTTGATCTGGATTTAATTACTTCTGGTGTAGGTAGTACAGGTTTTATTTTAACCGGCGGTGGATCTGTTTTAATTATCTCTTTATCTGTTTTAACTATAGGTGGGTTATCTGTTTTACGTACCGGTGGTTGATTAACAATTATATCCTTCTTATCAGGCTGATTTTTTACAATCGCTTTGGAAGTATCCTTTTTGACAGGTGGTTTGTCAACAATAATGGGCTCCTGTCTTTTGATCTTTCCGCGAAGGAAAGGCTCAATATAAAAATCTGACGTAGTTACCCGTCTTAAAAAAACTTTGCCCCGGCCACATTCTCCCCATGCATAAGGATTAGGGCCATTTCTTACTTCTGTTTTACCCAGATATGTTCCCTCCAAGAATTCTTCCCTCCCGGATCTTTTATAACTTAAGTTATAATTCATGATACAGGTACCGCCTCCTGTAAGGCTTTTTACCTCTACCGTTTTTATTTCCCTTATTTTAAATTGATTTGAGCTTTTACTAAAATTACCCGTCATTGTAGCCTTTCCATAAAATCTTACATCCAGGTATGAATAGGAGACACCACTTACACTAATGGAACCATTTGTTTTTACCTGGAACTCTAGTTTGTAGTATTCACCTGATTGCGTTATGAAATATCCCTTCCAAATACCTGTCAGGTTTTGGGCAACCACAGTTCCTGACAAACTGAGCATCAAGAACAATAAAACCGAAAAAAATATTGGTACTCTTTTCATCAAAATCAAAACTACTAAATATGATAGTATGCATTAATCTATCAAGGCTTATACTTTAGTAATTTTAACTATAAATTAGATTATGTGAAAAAGTGGTTCCTTTTCTTTCCTCTTTTATATTTGAATTCTTTCATAGCCAATTCCCAGGCAGCGGAATCAGAGGTCAGACTACTCCAAATGCTTGATTCGACCAGGAAAAGCTTCTCTGTTTCAAAATATTTTGCAGATATCTATTTTAATACAACTTGCCGGGCAGTAGCTTTTTTTAATAAAGGACCAAAGCCGGAAAAAGATTTCATCCAACGATTAGAAATCAGATTTGCATTCTATTTTTTTCGCTCTGCAGAAGCGTATACTGCAAATGATACAATTACAGAGGTTTGGAGAAGCTATTATTCAGACAGCGCATTAAGCCCCCTGCAATACACTTTACTCGGTATTAATGCACATGTAAATGGTGATATATTCCAGGCATTGGTCACAGAATTCTCAGCAGATGAACTTAAAAAACACAGAAGTTCTTATTCAAAATTCAATAAAGCCCTTGTAAAAGAGTACAACCAATTTTATGACAAATGGTATAATAGCCACCACCGGACTCAGCTTTTACATACGTTAAGTATGGGCATGAGTAAATTTTATGGCAGAACCCTTTTAAAAAAATGGAGAAAACGACAGTATAAACTGGCATTATGGTATTATCAAGATCCTGATAAATTCAAAACCCTTCAGCAAAAAGTCCGGCTTAAAAGAAACCGGATCGATCAATTGATTCTTCGTCAGCTTTAGGCTTAGATTTGCTACCTTTGCATGCTATTTTAAACGAGGATAATACAGATGATCAGTATCACATTTCCAGATGGGGCAGTTCGAGAATATGAGAAAGGTAGTTCATCCCTTGATATTGCTAAATCAATTTCAGAAGGGCTGGCCCGTAAAGTGCTAGCTGCTGAAGTAGATGGCCAGGTATGGGATGCCAACAGGCCTATTACAAACGATGCCAGCTTGAAGCTGCTTACCTGGAACGAAAATGGAGGCAAAAGTACTTTCTGGCACTCTTCTGCACATTTAATGGCAGAGGCTGTAGAATCTTTATTCCCGGGTGTTAAGTTTTGGGTAGGGCCACCGGTCGAAAATGGCTTTTATTATGACATGGATCTCGGAGACAGAAAAATATCTGAAGAAGATCTTCTGGCGCTTGAGAAAAAAATGAAAGAACTGTCCAAAGAGAATAACAGCTATACCCGAAAAGAAGTACCGAAAGCAGAAGCTGTACAGTACTTTATTGACAAGAATGATGAATACAAGCTTGACTTGCTGGAGGGCTTAAATGATGGAGAGATCACTTTTTATACCCAGGGCAATTTTACTGATTTGTGCCGGGGACCTCATATTCCGCATACTGGTCTTATTAAAGCCATTAAACTTACCAATATTGCCGGGGCTTATTGGAAAGGAGATGATAAGAATAAGATGTTAACCCGCATTTATGGTATCACATTTCCGGCTCAAAAAGAATTAGATGAGTATCTGCAAATGCTGGAAGAAGCCAAGAAAAGGGATCACAGAAAGCTTGGGAAGGAATTAAGTATTTACACAATGGATGAGGATGTTGGGCAGGGGTTGATCATGTGGCTTCCCAATGGAACTGTTATTATCGAGGAATTGGAAAAACTGGCGAAAGAAACCGAAACAGAGGCTGGATATAAAAGGGTAGTAACTCCACACATTGCCAAAGAGAGTATGTATCTCACAAGCGGGCATTTACCTTACTATGCTGACAGTATGTATCCGCCTATGGAAATGGAAGGGGAAAAGTATTATCTCCGGGCTATGAATTGCCCCCATCATCATAAAATATTTGCGGCTGAACCTAAAAGCTACCGTGACCTTCCGTATCGCATAGCGGAATATGGAACAGTATACAGATACGAACAAAGCGGTGAGCTTTTTGGATTGATGCGGGTAAGGTGCCTGCATATGAACGATGCACATATTTACTGTACAAAAGATCAGTTCAATGCAGAATTCAGAGCTGTTAATGAAATGTACCTGAAGTATTTTAAAATATTTGGTATTGATAAATATGTAATGCGTCTTTCATTGCATACACCAGAAAAGTTAGGAATCAAATATGTTAACGAACCGGAACTCTGGATTGAAACTGAAGAGATGGTACGAAACGTTTTAAAGGAATCAGGTATCCCTTATGTTGAGGTAGAGGACGAGGCTGCCTTTTACGGTCCTAAAATTGATGTGCAGATATGGAGTGTGATCGGCAGGGAGTTCACCCTGGCAACTAACCAGGTTGATTTTTCACAGGGCCGCAGTTTCAAACTACAGTATAATACACAGGATAATAAAACAGAAACTCCCATCATCATACATAGGGCCCCGCTCGGGACACATGAACGTTTTATCGGGTTTCTGCTGGAACATTATGCAGGCAAATTACCTGTTTGGCTCTCACCAGTACAGGTAAAGATTCTTCCCATAAGTGATAAGTTCCTCGAATATGCAGAAACAATTTTAAGAAATCTGAAAAAAGCAGATATTCGTGCAGAAGTTGATGACAGGCAGGAAAAGATCGGCAAAAAGATACGGGATACCGAACTGATGAAAATTCCTTACATGCTGATTGTAGGAGAAAAAGAAATGAATGAACAAAAGGTATCCGTGAGAAGACAAGGTAAAGGTGATATTGGAACAAAAGCTGTGGCAGAATTTATTGCCGAAACAGTGCTTGAAATAAACGAAAGACGAGAAGAATAATTACACTTAGCAATAAGATAATTAATCTTTCTGAGCCTGAATCAGAAAGTAACACAACAATTAAAATGATTGCCTTGGTCAGGACAAGGCCTCACTAAAAAAAGTAAATGGCAGTACCACAAAAACCCGGAGGAGGGTTCAATAGGCCATCCGGAGGCGGTTTTAAGCCCGGCGGTGGCGGTTTCAAAAAAAGAGGCTTTAATAAAGGGCGGTTTGGCCCAAGAAAAGAAGCAGAGCATCGTATTAATAATTTTATCAGGAGTCCACAAGTAAGATTAGTAGGTGACAATATTGAAACTGGGATATATGATACTGGGGAGGCACTTAAAATTGCAAAAGATCAGGGGCTTGACCTGGTTGAAATATCTCCTAACGTAGATCCGCCGGTTTGTAAAATCATCGATTACAATAAATTTCTCTACGATAAGAAGAAAAAAGAAAAGGAAATGAAGGCCAAAAGCAAGGTCTCTGAAGTAAAAGAGATCCGCTTTACGCCTAATACAGATGATCACGACTTTGACTTCAAGGCAAAACATGCCGAAGGTTTCCTGAAAGATGGTAATAAAGTAAAAGCATACGTTCAGTTTAAAGGCCGTGCCATACAATTCCAGGATAGAGGCCAATTACTCTTATTAAAATTTGCTGAGCGATTAGCTGAAGTAGGAGTTTTGGAAAATATGCCGAAAATGGAAGGAAGAAGGATGCTGGCCATGTTTGCACCCAAAGGGAAAAAGAAAAACTAATAACTTAGTAAACCGTTACAGATATTTATTGTAACGGTTTATTTTTTTAATACTACCACACTAAACAAATTAATCAAAACTTATATGCGAGTAACGATTTCCGTAGCATTCGCTGCGATACTTTTGGTATCAATAGGAGCCTGTAAAACAGCTGATAAAAAAGCCCCGGAAATAGCGGCAGATTTTTGCAATTGCTTCAAGGATATTGAAAAAAATCTTGGCGAAGATGTAAAGAAAATGGTGGCTGATGCCGCAATGTCTGCTGATCCGGAAAAATTTATGGAAGAAGCCATGCTTAATATTGATGAGGAAAGAGCATTAGAAATAGGCAAGGAAATGGTAATGCTTGGAGAATTAGAAGATGCTAATTCTAAAGTTGGCAGATGTATAAAAGATGTAGAAGCGAAATACAAAAATGTTTATTCGTTTAACCAGGAAAAAACTGCCAATAAGATCATTGCAGAACTAGAGGGAAAACCAGGTTGCGGTTTTACTGCTTCTCTTATGAAACTCGGAATACGTATGAAGGATCAATAAGATTATTTTTAAATTTATGAATACCGTTTTATATAACTTGAGTCTTTAATAAACAACTATGAGATCACACAATTTTAAAAAGCTATTATTACTTCCTGCTTTGCTCGTAACATTATTTGTTTTTGCGCAACAACCGGCAAAGCCAGACACTACAAAAAGAGGCGGCGGACAGGCAAACGGGAAAGGGCCAAAGCCCTACAAAGAAGTTATCACTTCAAAGGCAGTTTCAGATGAAGGTATGTTTACCGTTCATAAAGTCGACGATAAGTACTTTTTTGAAATACCGGAAAGTCTTTTTGGAAGAGATATACTCGTTGTTAACCGTATTTCTAAGGCAGCAGCTGGTATGCGTTCCGGAGGATTTTTCGGTTATAATGGAGACCAGATCGGGCAGGATGTGATCCAGTTTGAAAAAGGTCCGGATAATAAAGTTTTTATAAGAACAATATCATTTGGTGAATACGCAAAGGATTCTACCTCACCTATGTTTACAGCAGTTAATAATTCAAACGTTCAGCCAATAGCTGCAGCGTTTGACATTAAGTCTTTTGGTAAAGATTCTACAGGTGCCGTAATAGACGTTACCAGCTTTATAGATGGGGATAATGATCTTTTGTTCTTTGGGCGTAGCCTCAAAACCGCATTAAGAATTGGTGGCTTGCAAAACGACAAATCATACATTGATAAGATCAGTTCATATCCTATCAATGTTGAAATAAAGACTGTAAAAACATATAGTCGTGCTGCAGGACCATCTACCGGCGGCAGACCTACACCGGAAGGCAATCTGACTATGGAACTAAACAGTTCATTCGTACTGTTACCTGAGAAGCCAATGCAGGCAAGATATTTTGATCCAAGGGTTGGGTATTTTGCTGTCGGATACACTGATTTTGATGCAGATCCACAAGGTGTTAAAAGAATAACCTTAATTAAAAGATGGAGGCTTGAGCCTAAGCCAGAGGATTGGCAGAAATATCAACGGGGTGAGTTGGTTGAACCACAAAAGCCAATTGTTTTCTATATCGATCCGGCTACTCCCAAAAAATGGGTGCCTTACCTGATACAGGGTATCAACGACTGGCAGGTAGCATTCGAAAAAGCCGGGTTCAAAAATGCAATTATTGGAAAAGAAGCCCCGACAAAGGAAGAGGATAGCACATGGAGTTTGGATGATGCCCGCAACTCTGCTATCGTTTATAAACCTTCTGATATACCTAATGCAAGTGGGCCAAGCATTTCTGATCCAAGGAGTGGAGAGATAATGGAAAGCCATATTAACTGGTATCATAACGTTATGTCATTATTAAGAGACTGGTACTTTGTACAGGCATCACCTAATGACCCAGAAGCAAGAAAAATGGAGTTTTCGGATGAGTTGATGGGTCAGTTGATCCGCTTCGTTTCATCACATGAGGTGGGGCATACGCTTGGGTTAAGACATAATTTTGGGTCAAGCTCAACAGTTCCTGTTGAAAACCTCAGAAATAAAGCCTGGGTTGAAGCGAATGGTCACACTCCTTCTATTATGGATTATGCCCGTTTCAATTATGTAGCACAACCAGAAGATAATGTCAGTCAAAAAGGGATTTTCCCACGGATCGGCGACTATGATAAATGGGCCATCGAGTGGGGGTACAAGCGATTCCCTGAATATTTTACACCTGAAGCAGAAAAAAGCAAGATCAATAGCTGGATCATTGAAAAACTTAAGGATAAACGTCTATGGTTTGGTACAGAATCAAACCCTGATGATCCACGCAGCCAAAGTGAGCAAGTTGGAGATGATGCCGTAAAAGGTAGCATGTATGGTATTAAAAACCTCCAGGTGATAGTTCCCAATCTCCAGGTTTGGACAAGGGTGCCTGACGAAGATTATGATAATCTTCAAAATATGTATCGGCAGGTCACTACCCAGTTTAACCGGTACATGGGGCATGTTGCTAAATATGTAGGCGGGATAATGGAAACTCCTAAGACAATTGAGGAAAGTGGCCCGGTTTACGAAATTGTTCCAAAAGCAAAACAAAAAGAAGCGGTTGATTTTATCAATAAGCAGTTATTTGAAACGCCAACCTGGCTCATCAATAAAGACATTTACAGCAAAACCGGTCTTGATGGACTTTCTGTAATTGGGCCTATCCAGGATAATATACTTGGCAGGATATTGAATTCAAGAAATCTTAATAAGTTTCCGGAAGCGGAATCAATGCTGGGTGCCAATGCATATAGCATAAATGATCTTTTGAACGATCTCAAAAAAGGAATTTGGTCTGAGCTATCTGGACGCAAACCCATTGATGTTTATCGCAGGCAGCTACAAAAATCCTATGTATTAACATTGGGCCGCTTAATTGATCCGCCAGCAAGCCAGTCAGGAACATCGGGTAGAGCTGCTGATCCGGTTATGACGGATAAAACAGATATTCTAAGTGTTGTCAGAGCTCATCTTAGTGCTCTTCGTTCTGAGATCAATGCAGCAGCTGCAGGTACAGCTGATAAAATGAGTAAGTATCATTTACAGGATCTTTCAAAAAGGATTGATGATATTTTGAATCCTAAATAACTGGTTTTCAGATATTATTATGATTGCGGAACAATCCGGAGCTTTGTAAAAAAGACTGGTTTCGTTCCGCAATTTTCTTTACCTTTGCTGCCCGCTTAAAAAGCGAAAGATCTTAACCAAGACAAATTACTGAAGAGGTTCGACAAAGGTCCCCCTGTGGGGAATGCCTCAAAGTGTAAAACAAAAACAGGTAAAATGCCTAAAGTAAAAACAAATTCCAGCGCCAAAAAACGCTTCAAAGTAACGGCGACGGGGAAGATCATGCATCAAAAGAGTTTTAAACGTCACATTCTCACAAAAAAATCAAAAAAACGTAAGCGTAACCTCCGTAAGGATGGTGAAGTTGCAAAATCGCACATGGATTTTGTAAGACGTTTATTAAGGCTTAAATAAGCCCTTTGATTCAATCAAACTCTTAAAATTTTAAATTATTAGAATATGCCCCGTTCAAAAAATAGTGTGGCTTCAAAAACCCGCCGTAAAAAAATACTGAAACAAGCCAAAGGCTTTTATGGTAAAAGGAAAAACGTTTATACCGTTGCCAAGAATGTAGTTGAAAAAGGTATGACTTACATGTATGTAGGTCGTAAACTGAAAAAAAGAGAATACAGATCACTCTGGATTGCCCGTATCAATGCGGCAGTTAGAGAAGAAGGTTTAACTTATTCAGAGTTTATAAATAAACTACAGCAAAAAGGAATAGAGCTTGACCGTAAGGTATTGGCTGACCTGGCAATGAATAACCCGGAAACTTTCAAAAGTCTGATAGCATCAGTTAAGTAATCTTCGGATTCATGATATTAAAAGTCCCGTCAAAGCGGGACTTTTTTTTGTGCGCTGAAAACATCTTAGTTATTTCCCAAAATAACGATCAGCGCATAAACAATTGAAGCCAGTATTAAATACCAGCCAATAGTAAATGCGCCAAGAATACCCAAAAGAAAGAGGAGTGTGGTTATCCAAAATTTATTATTTGTGGTTCCCTGGTGGAGGTAAACAGCCAAAGGTGGTAATAAAAGTGCCAGGATTGCCAGCAAAATTGTGTTGGTATCAGGTTCTGCTCCGGCCTTTTTAGCCTTTTTGTATTCTTTTAAAGTCTTTTTAGCCTGCTTAAGTTTATACTTCCTTTCCTTTTTAGGCAGGGCCTTAAATTCTTCCGCAGCTTTACGAATAACCTCTTTTCCGGGTTCTTCAGTTGGAACAATCAATGAACTACTGGTTGCAGGGAGATGGTTGGAAATAAGGACAGCTAGTGATAAAAGGAAAACAATTTTTCTCATAATCAATTTTGAAGGATCAACAATTAGTGTAGAATAAAAATAGCCCCTACAAGAGTGCAGGGGCTGTAAAATATATTAACAGTTGTGGAAAGCTTACATAATATCCATTGCTTTCACAAAAGCTGTAGTTTGAAACGGAAGTATCAATGTCAGCCATTCCCAATGAGAGTAAATAGCGAAAATTAATGCGGCTGTTGATACCAGGAATACTAACCACCAGATCGCTTTATTTTTTTTAGCATGTTCCATTCTGTCGATTTTGCGCAAAAATAATGTTGCCGGATCAAACCATGAAATGAGTTTTTCCCAAAATGTCAGTAAAATGGCTGTTATAAATACCTGAATTGGAAATTCTTAAGTATTTCCCCGAAAATTATTGTTGTATGACTTTATTTTTTAATTTCGCTAATGTGTTCTTGTGACACAAATGTTTTTTTGACCATACACCAACGATTGCAATGAAACTCCAGTTTTATATCAGGTTCCATACCCGCTATGGCCAAAGCTTGTGGATTACAGGAAATGCAGATGAACTGGGGAATAATGATCAGGGACAATTGCAGCCCATGCAATACCTGAATAACGATTACTGGAGCTGCACAATCAATATCAAAAGAAAGGAATTCCCCAAAAAACTTAACTATAAATATGTTCTCAAAAACGAGGACGATGAGCTATTAGCGGAATGGGGTGATGACAGAGTTATCAAGGAAATTAACTCCCGTATTGATGAGATCACCCTGGTTGATACCTGGAACCATGCAGGGGAATATGAAAATGCTTTTTATTCTGCCCCTTTCAAAGAAGTTCTGCTTAAATCAAATAATACGAGGACAAAAAAAACTGGTAGCGAAGAAAAGGCCACACATGTTTTCAAGGCTAAAGCCCCTTTATTAAAAAAGAATGAAGTGCTTTGCCTTTTAGGTGGTGGCGTATCCTTAAATGATTGGGATACCAACCAACCAATCTTAATGTATAAAGATGATAATTGGTGGGTAGCAGAGATCAACCTGGAAAAATCTGATTTCCCTGTTGCATATAAATATGGTGTTTATAACACAAAAACCGAGAGCTTTCTGCATTATGAAGGGGAAAACAACAGGCTTGTATATAGCGATGTTGAAGATTCAAAGTTGACGATTATCCATGATGGGTTTGCTCAATTACCTAATAATACATGGAAAGGTGCCGGGTTGGCTATTCCCGTTTTTAGTTTACGTAGTAAAAAAGGGTTTGGAGTAGGAGAGTTCAATGATATAGAATTGCTGGTCGACTGGGCAAAAAAAACTAGCTTAAAATTGATCCAGTTGTTACCTGTCAATGATACAATTGCAAATCATAACTGGTTGGATTCATACCCTTATGCAGCGATCTCTGCATTTGCATTACATCCAATCTTCATAAATCTTTCAACTGTTGCAGGAAAAGAAAATGCCAGTAAAATTGAAATATATGAGAACAAGCAAACAGAGCTAAATGAACTTTCAGTAGTAGATTATGAGCAAGTGGTTAATTATAAACTAACCGTACTAAAGGAGCTATATGATCTGCTGGGTGATGATTGTTTTGAAGAGAGTGATTACAAATCTTTTTTCCAGGAAAATAAACACTGGTTAAAACCCTATGCTGTTTTTTGTTATTTGCGTGACAAATACAAAACGATCCGTTCAGATGAATGGGAGTCTCATAATATTTATAACAAAAAAGAGGCAGATGAATTGTTCAACCAGGAATTTAGATCCGGGGGAATAGGCTTTTATTGTTTTGTACAATATCAATTACACAAGCAGCTGAAAGCCGCAGCTGATTATGCACACAAAAAAGGAGTTGTATTAAAAGGAGATATACCTATTGGCATCTACAGGTATGGTTGTGATGCCTGGGTGGCCCCGGAATTATATAATATGTGCTGGCAGGCCGGCGCTCCGCCAGATGATTTTACTGCGGTTGGTCAAAACTGGGGGTTTCCAACTTACAACTGGAAGAAAATGCAGGAAGATGGGTTTTCCTGGTGGAAACTGCGTTTTACACAGATGAGCAATTATTTTGATGCCTTTAGAATTGATCATATACTTGGCTTCTTCCGTATCTGGAGTATTCCTGCACATGCGGTGCAGGGTATCATGGGACGGTTTGTACCATGTCTCCCTGTCCATATTAATGAGTTTGGCGAAAAGGGAATCTGGATGGATCATCAAAGATTCTGCAGGCCATTTATTAACAATGCGATACTGGAAGAAGTTTTTGGCGACCTGGCCGAGCAGGTGAAAAAAGAGTTTTTAGAAACAAACCGGTTTGGTGGTTATGATCTCAAACCAGGTTTTGATACGCAGGCACAGATTGAATCCTATTTTACAGAACAAAAAGATAGTCCTGACAACGATAAGATTATATCCGGGTTATTTGACCTTATTTCAAATGTGATTCTTTTCGAGGAAGAAAATTCTAATGGAGAACATTTTCATTTTCGGATTGCGATGGAGAAAACACTTTCATTCAAATATCTTCCGCAAGATGAACAGGAAAAACTAAAAGCCCTTTATGTAGATTACTTCTATCACAGACAGGATGACTTCTGGTTCAAAGAGGCAATGCATAAATTACCCCAACTAAAAGCAGCTACAAATATGCTGGTGTGCGGGGAAGATCTGGGGATGGTACCGCATTGCGTACCTGAGGTAATGCAACAATTAGGGTTATTAAGTCTTGAAATACAAAGAATGCCTAAAGACCCAAAGAAGGAGTTTTTCCATCCAAATGATGCGCCTTACCTTTCCGTGATAACACCTTCTACCCACGACATGAGTACAGTGAGGGGTTGGTGGGAAGAAAACAGGGAACGAACCCAAAGCTTCTATAATCATATTTTAGGCCAATGGGGAGACGCTCCGCAATTTTGTGAGTCATGGGTTAGCCGTGCCATAATACTACAGCACCTTTATTCTCCGGCTATGTGGAGTATCTTTCAACTACAGGATATATTTGGGATGAGTGATAATTTGCGACGGGAAAACCCGGCAGAAGAACGGATCAATAACCCCGCAAACCCAAAGAATTACTGGCAGTATCGCATGCATATAACTCTTGAAGAACTTATTAAGCAAAAAGAGTTCAACGAAGAGTTGAAGGGATATGTTGAGAATTCTGGAAGAGCTTGATCACCACTAACAAGTTTTATAACAAGTAATGAGAGTAAAATACTGGTCATTTAATCTGAAGTTCCGCCATCCGTTTACTATTTCAAGGGGTACCAAAACACATCAACCCACATTTATAGTGGAACTGGAGCACATGGGAATAAAAGGTTATGGAGAAGCTCCCTTTATCGCTTATTATAATATTCCGGTAGAAAAAATGATCGAAGACCTTGAAAGTAAAAAGCAAATGGTTGAACGTTTTGCTTTTACTGATCCTGAGCGATACTGGCATTATCTCCATCATCTTTTCCCCAATAATAATTTTCTTGTTTGTGCACTTGATATAGCTGCCTGGGATCTATACGGCAAGCTAAAAAGAAAAAAGCTTTACGAACTGTGGGAGGGAGATATTAGTCGAAACCCTGTCTGTGACTATACAATTGGTATTGACAGTGTTGAAAATATGGTAGCAAAGATGAAAGAAAAGCCCTGGCCCATTTACAAGATAAAAGTGGGTACGGCTGATGATATTGCTATTGTTGAAGCTCTCAGGGCTAATACAGCATCCGCCCTCAGGGTAGATGCAAATGCCGGGTGGGATCTTCAGACTGCTTTGGAATTATTGCCTGAACTTCAAAAACAAGGTGTTGAGTTGATAGAGCAACCCTTGCCTAAAGATGACTGGGAGGGGATGAAGGTTTTATACAAAGAATCTTCTATACCATTATTTGCAGATGAGTCATGTGTAACCGAACCGGATGTAGAAAAATGTAACCATTTTTTTCACGGTATTAATATTAAGCTGACCAAATGCGGCGGAATAACTCCGGCTCGCAGGATGATTACAAAAGCCAGGGAATTAGGCTTAAAGATCATGGTTGGGTGCATGAATGAATCGACCGTTGGTACAGCCGCTATTGCCCATTTGCTGCCTTTTATCGATTATGCGGATATGGATGGGCCATTATTATTAGAGGAAGACATTGCTACAGGAATAACCTTCAAAAATGGGGTTATTGGGTACTCTGCAAGACCAGGCCTGGGTATTAATTTTACCCCACCGGGCCAAATTGAATAAAATAGCGGAAAATTTAACGTATTTTGATCTATAATATATTGATTTGATAAAAGTTAAGCATTATTTAACCTCTTATTATTACATTTGCAAAAAATTTTACCATGACTAAAATAACTCTTCAAAAAGTTCTTTTCGGGTTATTACTAACAACCGTTTTCTTTACTGCGTCCGCTCAGGATAAAGAAAAAGAAGCGAAGCCTGTTGTAAAAAAGTCGAATGTTGGTATTTCTGTCAATTTTCATGACTTTGATACTGACTCAATGTTCCCGAGAGAAGACTCTGCTTATGGTTTCTCTGCCATTTTCTGGAAAGGAATCACACCTCATTTAGATTATTCAATCCGGTTTAATGGGATTTTTCCAAATCAAAACCGGAATAATCATTTATCAAAAAACTTTATAAGCCCGGAACTGGAAGCTGCTGTACATGCTAAAGCATTTGCGGAAGGAAAAGCTAAGCTCAATCCGTTCCTGACACTTGGTATTGGAGGCGGATATTATAATAAAGATCTTACACCACATATAATGTCTGGCAAAACAAATACCTGGAATGCGCATGCATTTGGAGGCGTTGGTCTTGAATTTAATATTAAAAGTGAGGTATACCTCTTCGCCCAGGCTAACTACAGGTATAGCTTTAGTGATAACAACCTACCACACAATATGCTTTACTCCTTTGGTATAACAAGATCTGTTACCAAAGTGAAGAAAACTCCTCCACCTCCTCCTGACAGGGATATGGATGGTGTAATTGATGCTGAAGATGCTTGTCCGGATGTACCAGGTCTTGTAGCCTTAAAGGGATGTCCTGATAAAGATGGTGATGGTATTGCCGATAAAGATGATGCTTGTCCAGATCAGGCCGGCCCTGCTTCATTAAATGGTTGCCCTGACAGAGATGGAGATGGCATAGCTGATAAAGATGACAAATGTCCTGATGTAAAAGGATTAGCAAAATACCAGGGTTGTCCGATTCCGGATACAGACGGAGATGGCATTAATGATGAAGAAGACAAGTGTAAAACTGTTCCGGGTGTTGCTCGTTATCAGGGTTGCCCTGTTCCGGATACTGATGGCGATGGCATTAACGATGAAGAAGACAAGTGTCCTAACCTTGCTGGGGTAAGAGAAAATCAGGGTTGCCCTGCTATCTCTGAAGAAGTGAAAGAAAAGGTTAGTATTGCAGCTAAGAATATTCTGTTCATTACAGGTAGCGCCAAGTTGCAGAAGAAATCATTTAAGGGGTTGGATGACGTAGTAGCTATTATGAAAGAAAATCCTGAAATAAAGCTGCAAATTGATGGTCATACGGATGCTGTAGGTTCTGATGAAAGCAACCAGATTTTGAGTGATAACAGAGCTGCTTCTGTTAAGAGCTATATAGTTTCAAAAGGAATTGATGAAAGCAGGATCACTTCTGCAGGACATGGTGAGTCTCAGCCAATTGCCGATAATAAAACGGCTGCGGGACGTCAACAAAACCGTCGTGTTGAAATGGTTCTTACTTATTTCCAATAAGCTATTATTGATTGATATTAAAGCCGCCTTTTAGGCGGCTTTTTTCGTTAAAGTAATATAAGTGAAGCTTCTTGCATACTTACGGTGTGTTGAAAACGTTTATAGCCCAATGGGCATTACGGCCTTAAATTTGCAATAGAAGGTAGCAACATGAGAAATTATCTTTTTACTATCTGTTTTGTTCTCTTTTCATCCATTTGCTTTTCACAAAGATTGCATATTGGAATATTTGGCGGCGCCTCAGCTTATAATGGCGATCTTGAGGAAAGATTATTCCCTAAACAGGTTACTAACGGTGTTCTTGGTATAACTGGTAATTATGAGATCACTGATCAGATCATGCTTAGGGCCGGGCTATCCTATACTGTAGTAGGTGGGGCAGATAGGTTTAGTAAGGATACAGCTCTCCAAAAAAGGAATCTTGCTTTCGAGACAGAACTATTTGAGTTTAGTGTAACAGGAGAATACTATTTGCTAAATCTATATAATAGCCGTTATTCACCTTATGTATTTGCCGGTGTGGCCTTATTTCATTTTGATCCTTATGCATTTGATGCAACTGGTCAAAAAGTTTTTTTACAACCTTTAAGTACGGAAGGGCAGGGGCTAAACGGCTATCCCAATAAACCATATAAGTTAATGCAGCTTGCTATTCCGTTTGGAGGTGGTGTAAAGTTTGCGATAAATGATAATCTACGGGTTGGATTGGAATTGGGGCTGCGCAAACTATTTACTGATTATTTAGATGATGTAAGTGGCAATTATGCTGATCCAAACGATCTTTTGGCTGCAAAAGGTCAGGTTGCAGTTGACATGTCATACAGGGGAGACGAGGCGGGAGGCAGTCCCACCTATCCTGCTAAGGGAGCTCAACGTGGCAGCCCCAAAGCCAAGGATTATTATTATTTCGGTGGAGTGCATTTAACCTACAGGATTGGCAACAGTGGTTCTTCCCGTGGATTTGGAAGAAAAAGTAAGACCGGTTGCCCTGTAAATGTCTATTAAATTCTCTATAAAATCTTATACAACATTCCTGCAAGTTTGCTTGTTGTAACTTAGCGCAGTTTTAAGCACAATGGCATGGAATAATCAACAACATTTTATTGATACTCTGGAAAAATCCGGAGAATTGGTACGTATTAAATCTTTTGTCGACCCCAAACTTGAAATAGCTGAGATCACCGACAGGGTCAGTAAAACAGGAAATGGGGGAGTAGCTTTATTATTTGAAAACACCGGCTATGATTTCCCGGTATTGATGAATGCCTACGGAAGCGAAAAGAGAATGTGTATGGCACTTGGTGTTCAGAAGCTTGACGAAATTGCCGGTGAAATAGAAGATCTTTTCAAACTACTTTCTTCACCAAAAGAAGGAATTATCAGTAAGTTAAAGCTGCTACCACAATTGGGGAGATTCGCTTCGTGGATGCCGAAAGTAAAAAAGGGAAGAGGAGAGTGTCAACAGGTGATAATGACTTCACCTGATATCACTAAACTTCCTGTGATCACCTGCTGGCCAAAAGATGGCGGACCATTTGTTACATTACCGGTAATTCATACAAAAGATCCCATAAGTGGTACCCGAAACGTCGGTATGTATCGCATGCAGGTTTTTGGCCCTGCATTAACAGGAATGCATTGGCACAAACACAAAGTTTCTGCAAAGCATTTTAATGAGTATAAGAAATTGAAAAAACGTATGCCTGTAGCTGTTTCACTTGGTGGTGATCCTGTAAACGCTTATTCAGCAACAGCACCGCTTCCTGAAAATGTAGATGAGTACATGCTGGCAGGATTTCTTCGCAAGAAGAAAGTAGAGCTTGTAAAGTGCATTACTCAGCCTGATATTGAAGTACCATCAGATGCTGATTTCGTAATAGAAGGGTATGTTGATCCTGAAGATGAACTGATATGGGAAGGCCCTTTTGGTGATCACACCGGTTATTATTCATTACCTGATTGGTATCCCAGGTTTCATATTACTGCTATAACACATAAAAAGAATCCTGTTTATCCCGCTACGATTGTGGGTATCCCGCCTCAGGAAGATGCCTGGCTTGGTAAGGCGACTGAGAGAATATTTTTAGCTCCTATAAAAATGACAATGGTGCCAGAAATAACAGATATGGATATGCCCGTAGAAGGTGTGTTTCATAATCTTGTTATCACCCAGATCAAAAAAGAATATGCCGGACAAGGACAAAAAGTAATGAATGCTATGTGGGGAGCCGGGCAAATGATGTTCAATAAAATATTAGTACTGGCAGATGAAAAAGTAACAATACAGGACTATGAGAAATTAGCACAGTATGTATTCAAAAACCTTGATCCCGCCTCTGATATTTCTTTTTCACAGGGTCCAATGGATGTGTTGGATCACAGCTGCAGCAAGCTTGGCTTTGGAGGAAAAATGTGTATTGATGGAACTGCAAAGTTTCAAGAAGAAAAAGCGAATGATCTGGATCCGACTGTTGTAACACCAGATCATAAGATCATAAACGAAATATTGACCAGCAATTTTTCTGAAATAACTTCCTTGAATGTATCCTTGTTACAGAAGAACATTCCTTGTTTGATCATTTCAGTAAAGAAAAACAGAAGGGGACACATCTCCGAAATGCACAGACAAATTTGTAAGTATCCGGAATTGCAGGGAATAAAAATGATCTTGTATACTGAGCATACCGTCAATGCAAATGATCTGGCCGTTGCTTTATGGAGATTTTGTAATAATCTTGATCCCAGGAGAGACCATGTTCTTTACAAGGAGCAATCAAAAGCCGGGAAAGGATATAATGCATGTATGGGTTTTGACGGAACAAGAAAAACAAAAGAGTTCGATGATTTTCAAAGGGACTGGCCAAACATTATTGTGGCAGATGAAAAAACGATAAAGTCAGTTGATCAGAAATGGGATCAGTTAGGTTTAGGCACTTTTATCCCATCACCTTCATTAAAATTCAGGGATCAATTATACGGGGAGGAAGCAGTAGTTGAGTGATCAGCAAACACATATCCTCATGACAGGCGGTGGAGCCCCGGGGGCGGCGGGAATTCTTAAATGCCTGGCTGCTGAAAAAAATTATAAAGTAACTGTTGCCGATGCAAATCCTGAAGTTGTCGGAAAATATCTCAGTAAAAACTTTGAAGTAATTCCAGTTGGTGATGATCCTGGTTTTATTGAAAAAGTTCTTGCTGTATGTAAGAAAAATAAAATAGACATCATTCTGCCGCTTGTTACCCGTGAACTCCTGTCGTTTTCCGGAAATAATAGTCTTTTTGAAAAGCAGGGAATAAAGGTCCTTGTTTCTCCGGCAGAGTCTATTGAGATCGCTAATAATAAAAGTAGTTTGTATGAGTTTTTACAATGGCGGGGAATTGCAGTGCCGGAATTCAGAATTGTAGAAACACCAGATCAGTTTTTAATAGCTGTTAAGGAACTGGGCTATCCACATAATCCTGTTTGTTTTAAACCATCTGTCTCGAATGGCAGTCGTGGTTTCCGCATCTTAGATAATAAGATCGACGAAACAGATATACTTTTTAATCAGAAACCGGGGGCTGCTTATATAAACTATGATGAGGCTGTGAGAATATTGTCGGTTAAAGAATTTCCCCAGTTGCTGGTAAGTGAGTATCTCACAGGTGATGAGTATTCAGTCGATTGCCTTGCTAATAAAGGAGAAATGATCATTGCCGTACCAAGATTGCGGAAAAAAACAATAAATGGCATTTCTGTTGCAGGAACTTTTGTAAACAACAGACCGATCATTGATTACTGCAGGCAAATAATAAATGAATTAAAATTGCATGGAAATATCGGGATACAGGTTAAAGCATCTGGCAAGAATGAGTTCCTTTTATTAGAAATAAACCCACGGGTACAAGGCACAATTTCTGCCGGGCTTGGTGCAGGAATAAACTTGCCAGTACTTGCTATAAAGCAAGAGTTGGGAGAGCCTATTTCAGTAAATGAGCTGAATGTAAAATGGGGGACTGAATTTTACAGGTATTGGGAAGATTTGTTTAACCCTGCATAATGTAATGATACAACCAGTTATCCTTTTTAATCGTCTCCCGGCAAGTTTCTTTAGTAATTTGTAAAAAAACAGAATGAAAATACTTGGTACAGGGCTACTGATCTCCTTACTTTCTTTAAACAGTTTTGCTCAAAATAATGATGCCGCCCCTTCCAATACGCTTTTGTGGAAGATCAGCGGAAATGGGCTTGAAAAGCCTTCTTATCTTTTTGGCACCATTCATATGCTATGTAAGGATGATGCATTTATCAGCAAAAATCTCAAAAATGCAATTTCAAATGCTGATAAAGTTTACCTGGAATTAGATATGGATAATATGTTTGAAATGCTTGGTGTAATGGGTAAAATGAAAATGAATAATGATACAACCCTGGCTGATTTATTAAGCCCCGAAGATTATAAGAAGGTCAAGGAATATTTTGAGCAGGGGAATTCACTTCTTCCATTCTCTATGCTTGAAACATATAAACCAATGGTGGCCACATCCATGCTGGCACAATCATCAATGTCTTGTGACCAGACAGTAGCTATGGAACAACTGATCATGGAAGAAGCAAGTGATAAAAAGATTGAAATAAAAGGGCTTGAAACAATGGCTTACCAGATGAGCATTTTTGACAGTATCCCTTATAAAGTTCAGGCACTTGAATTATTAAAGATGATCAATGCCGGCGACTCAACAAATGAAGGGGAAAAGAACGAACTTGATGAATTGATGAAAGCCTACAAGGAACAGAACCTGGAAAAATTAGCAACCATGTTAGGCAGCAGTGATGATATGCTTCTGCAGTATAGGGACATTTTACTGAACAACCGCAATAAGAATTGGGTTGAGAAACTAAACAAGATCATGCCCGGGAAATCATTGGTCATTGCTGTAGGGGCTGGTCATCTTCCAGGAGAAAAAGGAGTGATCAATCTTTTACGCAAAGAAGGTTATAAAGTAGAACCGGTAGAGAATAAGAAAAAGGCAAAATTGATTGAGATTTAAGCGGATGAATTCTCTGTTCTTTAGCATATTTTGTTTCTTTTCCCTTTTATCCTTCACAAGAGAGACCGCTAATGATGCACAAGCAGGCATAAAGGTAACTATTCAAGATCTCCGAAGTAATAAAGGGCATGTATTAATCAGCCTGTTCAGAAACGGAAACGGATACCCGGACGAGCCTGAAAAAGCGATAAGAAAACAACGGCTTTCTATTACTGACAGGTCTGCTACTGTAACCTTTCCAGGTTTACCATCGGGACAATATGCCATTGCCATTCTGCATGATGAGAATGATGATGAAAAAATGAACAAGAACTTTTTTGGTATCCCCAAAGAAGGTTATGGATTTTCCAATAATGTTACCGGGATGTTTGGGCCTCCTTCTTTTGGTAAAGCAAGTTTTTCCTATACCGCTAATACCGACATTTACCTGAGAATAAAAACAAGGTATTAAAAAGCCGGTCCTTGTTAAAGAACCGGCTCAATTATTACAACTTTCCTGTTTTAGAACTGTTCCAGAACAGAAAACATAAAATCACCCTCTATTTTAGCATTTGCATCGCTGTCACTTCCGTGTATAGCATTTTCTCCAACAGAGGCAGCATATAATTTACGGATGGTACCTTCTTCAGCATTATCAGGATTGGTAGCCCCGATCAATTTCCTGAAATCCTCAACAGCATTTTCCTTTTCTAAAATGGCTGCAATAATAGGTCCGCTGCTCATAAACTCCACCAGCTCGCCAAAAAACGGACGTTCTTTGTGAATGGCATAAAATTCACCGGCTTTCTCAGGAGAAAGCTTAAGCATCTTCAGCGCACAAATTTTAAATCCTTCCTTAATGATCCTGTCAATAATAGCACCTGAATGCCCATTCTTGAAGGCATCCGGCTTGATCATAGTAAATGTTCTGTTACTCATTATGATTATTTTACTCCTGCCATTGTGCAGGCGGCGCAAAGGTAAGACAAAGTTTTGTGTTTTACCATTTTATAGAGAAACAGGTAGTGAGAATCTGTTATCTTCGCAGCCGGTTTATGAAAACGCTTAACGAATTTTTCCCATTACTATCACAGAAAAGTAAAGTTGTAATAACAACACATCAAAAACCAGATGCTGATGCTATGGGTGCATCCCTGGCTTTGCGGCATTTCCTGGATGAACTGGGTCATGCTGTAACTGTTATTTCCCCCACCAACTGGGCCGGGTGGGTGAACTGGATGCCCGGCGCCAAAGATGTGTTGAATTATGAGAATCAAAGAAAAGTGGCTGAACAAAAGCTTGATGAGGCTGAATGGCTTTTTTGTCTCGATTTCAACATTTTTCACAGAACGAAAGCAATGGAGAAAAAACTAAGTGAACTTAGTTGTACTAAAATCCTGATCGATCATCACCGGGAGCCGGATGAAGCCTCTTTTAACTATGGCAAAAGCGACACGGCTAAAAGTTCTACCTGTGAAATGATCTTTGATTTTATCGAAGAATCAGGCCATGACGCCCTGCTGACCAAAGAGATCAGCGAATGTCTATACGCAGGAATAGTAGGGGATACTGGTTCTTTCCGATTTTCATCTACACATGCAGGTGTGCATACAATGGTTGCCAGGTTAAAGCAAACAGGCCTGGAGCACACTTATGTTCATGAGCAATTATTTGATAATTTTCTTGAGAACCGTCTCCGCTTTATTGGTCATGTGTTGATGAATAGAATGGAGGTGTTTTATGAGTATAATACAGTCCTGATCGCCATCCCCAAAGCAGACCTTCTCAAATATGAGATCAGAACCGGCGATACAGAAGGACTGGTCAATTTCCCACAGACCATTAAGGGAATTAAGCTGGTGGCGCTTGTCATCGACAGGGATGAGGAAAGAAAATGGAGTTTTAGAAGTAAAGGTGATTTTGATTGTAATACCTTTGCCCGCAAATATTTTTCAGGTGGCGGACATTTTAATGCTGCCGGTGGCGGAAGTACCGACAGCCTGGATAAAACTGTGCAACACTTTAAAAACGTATTAAAAGAAAATAAAGATCTGTTACATTAACAATTTAACAATGAGACAACTAAGCATAATTGCAGTGATTTTTTTGACAGCATTAATGATAGCAAGCTGTAATAAAGTAACTTATAAGAAAACACCCGGGGGAATGCCTTACAAGGTTTTTAGAGGAGATGGGAAAGACACTATTAAGGTGGGTGATGTCATGAAGATATTTGTCACTCAAAAATTAAACGATAGTGTTTCTTTCAGCAATGAGGGGCAACTTCCTATGTATCTCAAAGTAAGGCCTGACAAAACTCCTTATGACATATCTGAAATATGGACAAAGTTACATGCGAATGATAGTGTGATCTCAGTACAAATGATGGATACATTTATTAACCGGAACCCGATGCGAATGGATCCAAAGTTTAAAAAAGGAGATAAGATCACAACAAATTTGAAGATCGTAGCTGTATTTAGCTCTGATTCAGCTGCACAGGAGGATGAAGTAGCCGCAAGAAAAAAATTCCTCGATAACGAAGTCAAAGCGGTTGAAGAGTATGTAAAGGGCAAAAAGATCGATGCGGTAAAAACGGAATCCGGTGTCTTCTTGAAAACAGTTGTTCCTGGTACAGGCAACCCGATCGATACAGGCAATTACGTAACAATGAACTATACAGGTACCACATTTGACGGAGTTAAGTTCGATAGCAATGTGGATACAACTTTTGGCCATGCCACACCTTATTCTTTTACTGCCGGAAACAGGGAAATGATCCCCGGCTTTGACGAAGCCATCCTGAATATGAAAAATGGAGAAAAGGCTATGATCTATATACCTTCATTGCTGGGATATGGCGCCACACCCAATTCTCCAAAAATAAAGCCTTACGAAAACCTTGTGTTTGAAGTGGAGATCGTTGATGTGAAAGACAAAAAACCAGCCGACAAGTAGAAAAGCATTGTTGATAAATATTTGCCAATACTTATGGTAAAAAAAGTGTTGAATCACTTTTTACTGCATCTTTGCATCAGTGCCGAAAGGCAATGTGCAGGTCCCGTTTTTAGTCCATGATCCGTTTTAAGCCTTTCGACCCTTTGAAATATACCTCCCGGGAAACTAAGACAAGCACCAACCCAATAAGGAAGACTCAAAATGATTTTCCGGAAAACCGGAGATGGCTTTAATGTACTTCCGAAAGACTAGGCTTCGTTGAAAAACGAAGCTTTTTTTATTACATGCAGTGTTTTACAAGTTGTATAGCTTCTATGGCCTCTTTTACATCATGAACCCGGATAATAGATGCCCCATTCAATAATCCGATCGTATTTAAAACAGTAGTGCCGTTGAGTGCTTCTGCAGCAGTAATGCCCAGCGTTTTCCAGACTGTCGATTTGCGGGAGATCCCAAATAACAGGGGCTTATCGATGATTTCGAAAACAGAAAGGTTTTTGATGAGTTCAAAATTCTGAGCAACGTCTTTCCCAAATCCGAAGCCTGGATCAATAATGATATCCCGGATACCTTTTTTGGATAACTCATCAGTTCGCCAGATAAAATAGTCAAGCACTTCTTTAGTTACGTTCTCGTATTGTATTTTTTCTTTTGTCTTGTGCAGAAACTCTTTTTCATGCATCAACACATAAGGCGTCTTAAATTCAATAGCCACGCCGATGATCTCTTCATCCTGCTTTCCTCCGCTTACATCATTGATAATATCAGCCCCGGCCATTATGGACTCCTTTGCCACACGGCTATAATAGGTGTCTATGGACAGAAATATACCCGGGAATTTTTTACGTATGGCGCTGACCACAGGGATCACCCTCTTTAACTCTTCATCATCACTGATCCGTTCGCTTCCCGGCCTTGTACTTTGTCCTCCGATATCGAGAATAACGGCACCATCTCTGATCATTTTTTCAGCCTGGCGCAAGGCAACATCAATATTTCCAACCCGACTTTCATCATAAAAAGAGTCAGGTGTAGCATTAATAATGCCCATTACAATGGGTTCATTGATCACCAATAATCTTCCTCGACAATTCAGGGTAAACATTCGTTGATTCTTTGTTATTTTTGACGATAAAGATAAGCCGATCCGATTTTGGAAGGCCTTGGTAGCCAAAAGAAAAACAATTGATAATCGCTTCTGAAAATATGACAACCACCGATCAGCAATATGATAAGGCCATAGCAGGATGCAGGGATATTTTTTTGGTGAAAACAAAAGATTATGGAACAGCATGGAGAGTACTACGTACCATTTCCATCGTTGACCAGATCTTCATCAAAGCGCAACGTATCCGAACTATCCAGGAAAAAAAGACACAAAAAATTGGGGATGATATCGCTTCCGAATTTCAGGCAATTGTGAACTACGCTGTGATAGGCCTTATTCAACTTGAAATGGGTGAAAATGACCCGGAAGAGTTAGATGTAAAAGAGGTAGAAACCAGCTATAACAAACAAGTCGAAATAGCCAAAAAACTGATGCAAAATAAAAACCATGATTATGGTGAAGCATGGCGTGACATGAGCCAGGAAAGTTTTACTGATCTTATTTTAATGAAACTCCAGCGAATAAAGCAAATACTCAGCAATGAAGGTAAAACCCTGGTCAGTGAAGGCATTGAAAGTAATTACCTGGATATTCTCAATTATGCAGTATTTGCACTGATACTAATGCCATGAAGATAGCAGTCAATATAGCCCGGATCATTGTAGGCCTCCTGTTCATTTTTTCAGGATTGGTAAAGGCAAATGACCCCCTTGGATTAAGCTATAAAATGCAGGAGTTTTTTGAAGTGTGGGGCCTGCATGGTTTCAACAGCATCACATTACCGATGTCCGTCTTCATGAATGCTTTTGAAATTATTGCCGGAACGGCTTTGCTGATCGGCTGGCGCATCAGACTTTTTAGCTGGCTACTACTTCTCCTTATAGTATTCTTCACTTTTCTAACCGGCTATACGTACGTTACAGGCAAGCCAACCAATTGTGGTTGTTTTGGTGATTGTTTGCCGCTTACCTCCAAATCATCTTTTTTAAAGGATATCTTCTTGCTGATCCTGATCGGACTTATTTTCTGGAAACAGAAATTCATCAAACCATTTTTGTCAGAGAAACTGAACATCATTAAAATGGTCAGTGTAACTATCTTTTCGTTTGGATTGCAATGGTACACTCTTACTTACTTACCAATTGTTGATTGTTTGCCTTTTAAAAAAGGAAATAATATATCCGAGAAAATGAAAGTGCCGGCCAATGCCATTCCGGATAGCACTGTGATCACTTTTGTATATAACAAAAATGGACAAGAGGTAGAATTTACAGCTGATAAATTCCCGGCTGATTTCAATTCGACAGATTACAGCCTGGTAAAGCGTTATGACAGGGTAATAAGAAAAGGGAAAAACAATGAACCGCCTATTAAAGGATTTTCTCTTTCGGGGCCGACCAATGAGGATTCAACTGAAATTGTTTTATCACAGCCTTACGCTGTTTTGCTATTCTGCGAAAAATTCTCTGTTTCCCCCAAAAAATGGAAAGCTGATTTTGAAGAGGTCTATAAACTGGCTACTTTAAAACATATCCCCGTTTACATGATCACGGCAGCGCCGGGTGAAGCTTTAGAGGTAATCGAAGGAACAGGCTTCAGTGATATACAAATATTTAAATGTGATTATAAAGCTATCGCTACTGCTGCCCGCACCGATCCTTGTTTATTTTTTCTGAAAAAGGGAACAGTACTGGGCAAATGGAGTTATCACAGAATGGGCAATGTTATTCCAAATATCAACAACATTCAGGAAAGTGAAATGCTGCCTCCGCCACCGCCAAAGATGCCGGAAGATACAATTGTTGAAGACAGTACTACAATGGAACAATGATAAAACTCATTACCAAAAAATTGCTGTATGGTTTGCTGGTACTTGCCGGCGTTATTGTTTTGGTATTTTTTCTTTTCCAGGGCTTTGGTGATCCGTCCCGCATCGTAATGGGGCAAACAGGCGATTCCACTACACAGGCCAATATACGGCAGGAACTATACCTCATTGACAAAAAAGGAGAACCTATTCCCAAATTCAAACAATTGCTTTTTTATATCAATGATGTTTCACCCATTTGTTTTCACTCAAAGGAGGATATTCAAAAAAAGAATCTAAAAGGCATTTTTATTGGTGGGAACAAAAAATTTGGCTTAAAGATCCCTTACCTGCGCCGGTCATACCAAAGCAAAAGAGATGTCTGGAATATCCTGATGCAAGCTTTACCCGGCACTATGATGCTTGCCGTGGCAGCCATGCTGATCGCTATTGTAATTGGTATTCCGCTGGGAGTGTTGGCTGCTGTAAAAAGAAATACCTGGATGGACACATCCGCTGTATTTGCCAGTATTGTCGGTATTTCAGCACCATCATTTTTTATGGGCATCATCATCATGTACATTTTTGGTTTTGTGCTAAGCGACTGGACAGGGTTGCATATTGCCGGAAGCTGGTTTACCATTGATGATGCTGGCAACAAAAGGCTGAGCCTTCAAAACCTCATTTTACCCGCAGTTACATTGGGCATACGACCACTGGCTATTATTACCCAGCTTACCCGCAGCGCCATGCTGGATGTGCTGAACCAGGATTATATCCGCACAGCTTATGCCAAAGGTTTGAATAAAAGGGTAGTGGTCTGGAAACATGCATTACGCAATGCATTAAACCCGGTGATAACAGCTATCACTGGTTGGTTTGCAGAACTACTGGCCGGGGCATTCTTTGTAGAATATATTTTTGGCTGGCAGGGAATAGGGAAGGTTACAGTGGATGCGTTGGAAAAATTAGATTACCCGGTGGTAATGGGTTCTGTACTGATCTCCGCTACTTTTTTTATACTCATTAATATTCTGGCTGATGTGCTATATGGCGTAATTGATCCGAGGGTGAGAATGAAGTAGCTAATAAAGTTGAATTTCAATTTTTCTTTCTTTAATATTTAATGAAATCCAACTATCATCAATGCCTTCAGGAATACATTCGTCTATCGACAACCGATTTTTGTAATTCTTAATTGACTTTTCGCCCAGCCAGATAACTATGTCGTATTTAAATTGGCCTCTACTCTTTCCTTTAATTCTTCCCTCGTCAATCCAGGCTTGTGTAAGAATGCTGTTTCTTTCTACAATTGACAAATCATCTTCTATATCTGGAATTTCAATACCATCGCACCAGCATCTCCTCATCTCTATATTTTCAGAGTTTGACAAAGATTCTGAAATACGATATTCCAATATTTCACAAAAATGATTATCAATCATTTTGAAAGGAAGATTTTATTGAACAATCACTTCATTCACCGCCTTTTGATGCAGGGCTTCATTTACTCTTTGCTTTATCTTTTCCTTCTGGTAACGTAGTTCATTCTTTAGCGGAGCCACATGGGTGGTGATGATCAATTTATCCCCGATGATCTGTAGTTTATCCGTATAGCGGGCAATGGTTTTACCCATAATTTCTTCCCATACATCTTCTATCTGCAAAGCCTGTATACCGCCTTTGATACGACTGGCTTTCAAAAATTCCTGCATGGCTTCACCTAATGAAAACTCTCCCATATGGTAAAATTATACCGATTTTAAAGATTTTAGCAATCAATAAAACTGTTTTTGCTGATGAAAACATATAATGCCGCCTATAAGAACTTTTCTGCTTAACGTATGGCTGTAAGCGGTATTACAGATTGATCAGCTGATATGGAATTTCCAGCCGCTTCATGGTAGCTGCAAACCGTTTTTCATCTGTATCTGTAATGATAACCTGGCCATTACTTTCGCTACAAACCTTTTTCAGCAGATTATTAATGCGGTCTTCGTCCAGTTTCTCAAATACATCATCCAGCAGCAGCAACGGAGGGAAACCTTTTTCTGTTGTCAACACTTCCGTTTCAGCCAGTTTTAATGCAAAAAGCAGGCTTTTCCTTTGTCCCTGTGAAGCAATATTCTTAAATGGCTGATCATTGAACTGGAATACGAGGTCGTCCTTTTGTACCCCGGCATTTGTCCGCATGGAATGAAGGTCCTTTTGCCTGTTTGCTGTAAAAAGATCAGCCCAAGATGATGACAAAAGATCACTTTCATAGGAAGTAGAGATATTTTCCTTAACTCCTGCAATGTCAGCATAATAGTGTGTAACAAGTGGCAGAAATGATCCTAAAAAGATCTTTCTTTTTTCAAAAATATAAACACCCGGCTGTGTGAGCTGGTCGTCGAGCACTTTCAAAAGTTCCATATCCTGCCTGCCGGTTTCAAAGAAAGACTTCAGCTGGGAATTACGCTGCAGTAATACTTTGTTATAGGTGATCAGGTGGCGGAGATAATCAACATCCACCTGGCAAAGCATAGCATCTACAAACTTCCGTCTTTCATCGCTTCCTCCTGTTACCAGCACTGCATCATCCGGTGCGATCACCACACAGGTATACCGGCCCACATGATGAGAAAATTTTTCATAAGCTTCTCCATTGATCGAAAACTCTTTTTTACCTGTTTCTCTAAGCACACAAACTGCTTTTTCCGGCTCACCGCCATTCTGAAATTCTCCTTCGATACGAAAACCCGTTTTTCCGGACAATACATTATTTCCGTCCTGGCGACTAAAATAGCTGCGGGTAAAGCAGAGATAATAGATCGCATCCAGCAGATTGGTTTTACCGATACCGTTTTTACCACAAATACCTGTAACCTTTGCCCCTAGGTCAAAAGACTGTTGCTGGTAGTTCTTGAACTGAAAAAGTGATATCTTTTTAAGCGCCGGCACTGCTGCAATATTAGCAAGAACTAATTTGTAACTTAGTAGAAACTCATCCTATGCGTAAAGTAGTACTAACTATTTCCATGCTAACTTTTGTTGTAGCAGGTATAAATGCCCAGGAAGAAGAAAAGCAGGATATATTTGATCTCAACAAAATGAGCAATCCTAAAGTTCTGTCACATTCCTGGGGGAAGAATGGGGATACCGTTTACGTTGATCTTACTCAGTTGCCCAAATTACCCGATGCTGCCATTCCACCTGACATGGTTTGGAATATGCCTTGCCTTAGGCCGGATATGAGCCAGTTCAATATGCCAAATGTTGCCAAAACTGAAGCTTATGCGAGGATCATGAGAGAAAGATATGGGAACAACAAAGTACTTAATAACCCTGTTTTTAAGCTGCAGCAGATGAATAAGGATACCCCGGGCGCAAAAAAGTAGTAAAAAGCAGATTTTCAGGCTGATATTCCTTTTCTGTACAGCAGATTTGCCACAAAATATTGTATTCTTTCCCTTATTTTTGCACCTCAAAATTTTAGCCGGTGGCAGCAAAATTTTCCAAAGAAACCTACATGTACTGGTATGAGCTGATGCAGCTTATCCGCCAGTTTGAATTAATGGCCGAAGAAAAGTATAAAATGGAAGGTAAGATCCGCGGATTCTTCCATGCTTATGTGGGCCAGGAAGCTATCGCTGCCGGTTGTATGACAGCCACCCGTCCCGAAGATCTTTTTATTACTGCTTACCGTGATCATGGATTGGCTATTGCCAAAGGTGTATCTGTGGATAGCTGTATGGCCGAGCTTTATGGTAAAGCCACTGGTTGTGCCAAAGGAAAGGGTGGAAGCATGCACTTTTTTGGAAAAGATGTGAACTTCTATGGAGGCCATGGCATCGTAGGTGCCCAGATAGGTACCGGCGCTGGTTTGGCTTTTGCTGAAAAATACCGTGGGTCAGACAATGTGGTGCTTTGTTATTTTGGTGATGGTGCTGCCCGCCAGGGTATGCTGCATGAAACCTTTAACCTGGCCATGTTGTGGAAACTGCCGGTAATTTTTATTTGTGAGAACAATAACTACGCCATGGGTACTTCGATAGAACGTACTTCTAACGTAATTGACATTTACAAACTGGCAGATGCTTATGAAATGCCGGCCGATGCCATAAACGGTATGAGTCCCGAAGATGTACATGATGGTGTAAGCAGGGCTGTGAAAAGAGCCCGGGAAGGTGAGGGGCCTACACTGTTAGAAATAAAAACATACCGATACAAAGGGCACTCTATCAGTGATCCGCAGAAGTACCGCACCAAGGAAGAAGTGGAAGAATATAAAAGTAAAGATCCTATTCAGCAGGTACTTACCACAATACAAAAAGGCAAAATAGCTACACAGGAAGAAATTGATGTCATCAACAAAAGGGTGGATGAAATGGTGGAAGCTTCTGTAAAATTTGCAGAAGAAAGTCCATGGCCCGATGACAGTGAAGTATTGAAAGATGTGTATGTAGATCAGAACTATCCCTTTATTACAGACTAAAAAAAGTAAACAAACTATATATGGCAGAGAAGAAAAAAGTGCAGGATATGGACGGCGATGAAATCGTTGCCAGGGCAAAAGATTTCTGGGAGAAATACAATAAACCGGTAATGATCATTTCAGTTGCCATCATCGTGTTGGTGGGTGGCTGGTATGGTTACCAGAATTTTGTGGTAAAACCTAAAGAAAACAAAGCAGCAGATGCATTGTTCCGTGCAGAAACTTATTACCGCATGGATTCTGTTGATAAAGCACTGAATGGCGATGGCCAGAGCTGGGGCTTTTTAAAAGTGATCAATAAATACGGGGGAACAAAAGCCGGTAAGATGGCCCGTTTTTATGCCGGTAGCTGCTACATCAAGCTGAATGAAAATGAAAAAGCTGTTCAGCAGTTAAAAAAGTTCAGTACCAGTTCAAAACCTGTACAGGCCCGGGCATATAAATTACTGGGAGATGCTTATGCTGATATGGGAAAGAACAGCGATGCACTTTCCAACTACAAAAAAGCAGCCCATCATTTTGAAGAAGATCAAACCAACTCAGCTGAATACCTGATGAACGCAGCTTATTTTGCTGACAGGGTGATGAAAGATTCAAAAGAAGCAACTGCACTGTATAAAGAGATCAAAGAGAAATTTCCAGGTTCATTACAGGCAAATGAGGCTGACAACTACCTGGCACAGCTCGGTGTTTATTCCAGCGAAAATTAATTATGGCTGAAGTACAGAACAGCAAATTATTACAAACAGGCATCCGGAACATGAAGGATGCCTGTATCATTTTGGTGAAAACCGAATGGAATGCTGCTATAGTGGATGAACTAGAAAAGGGTTGTTTAGAGGAACTTGGTAAGCATGGCATAAAGAAAATAAAAACGGTCACTGTGCCCGGTGCCGTGGAAATTCCTTTTGCTGTAAGCGCCTATTCCCGGAGTAAAAAAAAGGCAGATGCTTTTATTACCTTAGGTTGTGTAATTAAAGGCGATACACCCCATTTTGATTATGTGTGTAATACCGTAACAAATGGAGTGCTGCAACTAAACCTGGAACTGAAAGTACCTGTTATTTTTGGAGTACTTACAGTCAATAACGAAGAACAGGCAAAAGAAAGAACAGGAGGGAAACATGGACATAAAGGTGTGGAAGCAGCAATAACGGCTTTAAAAATGATTCAGCTTAATCGTTCCTTAAAGAAATAAAAAATTGAACGTACAGATATTCATACCCTGTTTTGTGGATCAGCTTTATCCTGACACTGCATTCAATATGATAAAAGTGCTGGAGAAAGCAGGTTGTTCGGTAAGTTATAATGCATCACAAACCTGTTGCGGGCAACCGGCCTTTAATGCCGGTTTCTGGGATGAGGCCAAATCTGTTTGTACAAAATTCTTAAAAGACTTTAGTGGTTCTGAATATATTGTTGCTCCAAGTGCCAGTTGTGTAGGGTTTGTAAAAAATTATTACGAAAAGCTGTTTGAGAACTCATCCTATCATCATGATGTGGCAGAGATCAGCGGCAGGATCTTCGAACTTTCTTCTTTCCTGGTAAACCAATTGGATAAAACAAATTTCAATGCGGTACTGGAAGGCAAAGCAACTTATCATGACAGTTGTGCCGGGCTGAGGGAATGCAAAATAAAAGAAGAGCCCAGGAAACTGCTCGCTAACGTAAAGGGCCTTGAACTAACGGAGATGAATGATGTGGAAACCTGTTGTGGTTTCGGCGGAACCTTTGCGGTAAAATTTGATGCTATATCTGCCGCTATGGGCGAACAAAAGATCGATAATGCACTTGCTACCGGCGCTGAATATATTATTTCTACAGACCATTCCTGCCTCATGCATATCGGTGGTTGTATCCAGCAAAAAGGATTGAACTTAAAAACCATGCACATTGCTGATGTTTTGGCAAGTGGCTGGTAAACGAAAAAGCCGGCATCCAAAACTTTGAACTGCCGGCCTGGTTTGCCCTTCACATGGAAGAATTTTACACAGAGTATATATAGATCATTTATAATAAAAGGGCGGACTCATACCTATATACGCAATGGGTTACGGTTTGGTTGCCTTGTTAAACAAAAAATATTTTCAGGCCCGATTTCTTAAACAAACCTGGCCCAAAAAGCACTTGGAAAATTCAGTTACATTTGTTTCAACACCTTTAAATACACTTCTATGGCATATTGGCTTGTAAAATCAGAACCCTCTACCTATAGCTGGGATGATCTGGTTAAAGAAAAACAGACCTGTTGGAGCGGGGTAAGAAATTACGCCGCCCGGATCCATCTCAATAACATGAAAAAGGGGGACGAGATGTTTTTTTATCATAGTAATGAAGGCACCTGTATTGTGGGAATTGCCAAAGTGATCAAAGAAGCCTACCACGACCCGACAACCGATGATGAACGTTGGGTAGCTGTGGATATAAAACCGGTAAAGAAAGTAAAGAACCCGGTTACGCTGGAAGCGATCAAAAAAGACAAGCGGCTGGCCGAAATGGCCCTGGTACGCATCGGCCGCCTTTCCGTACAACCGGTTACTGAAAAAGAATGGAAGATTGTAATGGGGCTGGCAGGGGAGAAGTGATGAATTTATTCCAGTGTTACTTTATTAGAATCCTTCATAGTTATATGTAAGATCTAGCTTTTATTCCATTGTACTAGCAGCGAGTTTAATTTTTCATGAATTAAGCAGCTACTGCATCTCTAATCTAAAATCAGCTATATAGCAAATTTTAATTGCTTTTTTTTAATGCCTGTTGATGCAAAATTAACTTTTTCGAAAAGAAATAATGATGATATTATACTTTGACAAAACCAACTGAATATTTCGGATTATAAACCTGAAGAATTTGAAGCCGGGTTTTTTCAAATGATAGTACAGGTAAACAAAACAGATCGATAAATTTAAACCAAAAGATCCGACAACAACTACTCCTATTCCAAATACAGACTGGGACAAAAAATAATTAAAACCGAACCTCTTGGAGGTGAAAGATTATAATACATTTTATAATTCCCTACGACAATCTTTTATGCATGGAAGATGGCGGGTATGTAGCAGAAAAGGAACAGCAGCAATCAGAATATAAAATTGAATATTGTCATTAAAAATACCCGTAGATCAATTGGATGCAGGTGATGACTTCTTCGGTTCTTAAGTGAAAAATAAATGATGTGAGTTACTCAGAATTATGTTACAGAATATATTATTATTATTGTCTGGAAGCTAAAAGATAGGTCTGTTAAATATCTCGATCTTCTAAAACAGGCCTGCAATTAAAAAAGCGTTTTATCAGAGATAAACGAAACAGGATGAAATTGAATCGTTAGCGGAAGAATTGAATACTCTGACATTTTAAATTTTAGCACAATTAAAGTATTTTATCAAGTGCTTGATCCTGGTGCAAAAAGATTAACCATCTTTTGGCGAAAGAATCATCATCTTTTTAAGTTACAAGAATGGGTAACAGAGCTGAATAGGTCTTATTTCCATCTGGCCGCTTTACATTTTGATCTTTGTGTTGGTTATCATTTACAAAAAATAAAGCCTCATCTATCACAAAATCCATCGGCATAAAACTAATTCTCAACTAATTTTGAGAATGGCTAAAAAGAAACTCGTTGTTTTAAGTGGCGCCGGTATCAGTGCCGAAAGCGGTTTAAGAACTTTCAGAGACAGTGACGGGCTATGGGAAGGCCATGATGTAACAAAAGTGGCCACACCAGAAGCCTGGTTTGAAGATCCGCAACTGGTACTGAACTTTTATAATATGCGGCGCAAGAGATGTAGCTGCAGCCAAACCAAATGCAGCTCATGAAGGATTAGCTGCTTTGCAGGATGATTTTGATGTAACCATCATTACCCAGAACATAGACGACCTGCATGAAAGGTCAGGCTCAAAAAATGTACTGCATTTGCACGGTGAAATATTCAAGATGCGCAGCGAATTGAATGAAGGAGAAACTGTTTATGATATAAGAGATGATATACAATTAGGAGATAAAGCTCCTGACGGTGGACAACTGAGACCGCATATCGTTTGGTTCGGAGAACCTGTTCCCATGATGATGGAAGCTGTGCCGGTAGCTCAACAGGCAGAAATATTTGTGGTGGTAGGTACTTCACTGGTTGTTTATCCCGCTGCAGCACTTGTACAATATGCTCCCGGCAGTATTCCCAAATTTATCATTGATAAGTCGACCCCTTATATCTCCTCAACAAGAAACATAACTGTCATTGAAAAACCGGCTACAGAGGGAGTTAAAGAGTTGACCTCCTTATTGCAGTCGTTGAAATAATGCTTAGGAAAGCTGTTTTGTTTCTTCGCTAAAACTAATCCCATGTTCTTTCAGTTCTTCTAAAACTGGTTCATAGATAGCTTTTGAGGTAGGGATATGTAACCCGGTCATTTTTATTTTTCCGTTCAGAATAAGTTTAGCAGCAATGCCCAATGGCAATCCCACTGTTTTTGCCATAGCTGTCTTTATACTGTTTTCACCCTTTACTATCAGCGAACTTCTGATTGCTGATTGCTGATTTCCTGTTTCATACCCTATCTCATGCAGCATAACGATCATGTCCTTATCATCTGGTTGCAAAGCCAGTTTTTTTTCCATTGCAAACTGTAAAATATCAGCGGGACTTTTCAGTTCCTTTTCAATAATGGTTTCCTCATCATCAAGCCCAAGAAAAAATATTTGCTTAAGGATAAGGTTGGCCTGGTGCATTTCATGTGCCATAAAAGCGGCGCCTTTATTTTTAACTTCATCTACATTTACTTCCTCAATATTTCCTTTTTCATCAGCGGTCATAAATGATTCTGAAATATCCAGCCCTTCTTTTTCTGCTTCGGATTCGGCATCCATCAACTTCATTAAATTCTCCAGCACATTTTTTGTTTGCTCAAACCGTTTTGATAATTGTTCATTCAGCCAATCCCCAAAGCCATTTTTATCAAGATGCTCTTTAAAAAGAACACTTAATGTTTTCCCTGTTGAATCATACTGTATCGTTTCGTCAGTCAGTTTAAGATCGATCAGGTTTTTCCAGCCATATAAAAAATCAGGGTGTCGTAATGTAGTACGGATAAAAGTGGGACAATCTGTCAAACCATAAAGTGATGTATAACCAATACTATCCCTGTTCGGATACCAGCCGAGTACACCCAGATCCGGAATTTCAACAATATTGTCAGGATCAAAAAGATTGTTGTAATCAAGATTTATTTCTTCTCCGTTTTCCAGGTAGCGGGCACCTGATTTACCGGCTAAAACAATATTCCGGGAGTTCCAGCTGATCTTATAATGCCATGGATTATCATCACTTTCAGGAGCCACCAATCCACCGCAATGCGATCTAAAAGAAGTGATCTTTCCGCCCTGTTCTCTGATCCGGTCAAAAAGATGCATGGCACTCATGTGATCGATACCGGGATCAAGCCCCATTTCATATAGGAAAAAAAGGTTGGCTTCCTGTATCTCATCTTTTAACGCCTGGATACTTTCGTCGGTATAGGATGCTGTAAGCAGGTGTTTGCGAAGCTTCAGGCAATCCTTTGCTACTTCAATATGCAGGGCAGGGGGCAGGAGTGAAATGACAATGTCAGCTTCCTGTATGATCTCTCTTCTCCTGTTGCCATCCTGGATATTAATAGCAAAAAGTTTGGCTCTATCAGAATGTCCGGCTTTGGCTTTTAACAGACCGGCATCAGCATCGGCTATCATTATTTGCCATCCTTCTGCCCCGGCATTTTTCAATAAATAACCGATCAAAACCGAGGCTGATCTGCCTGCTCCGAATAAGAGTATTTTCTTCATCATAGTTAGGTCAAACAAACGATCGAAAAGTCGAATTTTCCTCCGAAAAATAGCTAAAATAAATCGTTAAAACTCCCTGTTTTTCAAGGCCTACAAGTAATCCACAAAAGTGGAAAAAAGGGGTTAAAAAACACCCTTTTTTTCAGGTTTTGCCGCCTGAAAAAAGTAGATTTGCAAACCTGAAAATAACCCACAAAAAAAGGCTTTCTCAGGTATATTTTACCCAACAAAGTTGAAGCAATACTATAGCAGATGGAAGAGAATTTAGATCCACAGGAAACCAACGATAGTAACCGTATCATTCCTGTAAATATTGAGGAGCAGATGAAAACTGCTTACATCGACTATTCCATGTCGGTGATAGTGGGCCGTGCCTTACCTGATGTAAGAGATGGATTAAAACCGGTACACCGTCGCATTTTATTTGCGATGGATAACCTTGGACTTCGTCATAACAGGCCTTTTAAAAAATCAGCCACCATTGTAGGTGATGTATTAGGTAAATACCATCCGCATGGTGATACAGCCGTATATGATGCCCTTGTGCGTATGGCACAGGACTGGAACATGCGGTATGAGCTGATCGACAAGCAGGGTAACTTTGGTAACCCGGATGGAGATGGCCCGGCAGCCATGCGTTACACCGAAGCAAGATTAAAAATGCTTTCTGAGTACATGCTGCAGGACCTGGATAAAGATACAGTGGATTTCCAGCTGAACTTTGATGACTCACTGAAAGAACCAACAGTATTGCCTACCCGAA
Source organism: Chitinophagales bacterium (assembly GCA_020636575.1). Taxonomy (GTDB): domain Bacteria; phylum Bacteroidota; class Bacteroidia; order Chitinophagales; family Chitinophagaceae; genus JJ008. The sequence continues at coordinate 3,576 of JACJXP010000002.1, read as the reverse complement.
TTCCACAATTGCTGGTAAATGGGTCAAGTGGTATTGCCGTAGGTATGGCCACCAATATGATGCCTCACAATCTTAGTGAAGCGATCGATGGGTGTATTGCTTTTATTGATAACCGTGAGATCACAATTGATGAATTGATGGAGCATGTAAAAGCTCCTGATTTTCCTACCGGCGGTATCATTTTCGGAATGGAAGGAGTAAAGGCTGCCATGCATTTGGGAAGAGGCCGGGTAGTACTCCGCGGCAGGGTGAATGTAGAAACAAAACCAAGCGGCAGAGAGCAGATCATCATTACAGAAGTGCCCTACCAGGTAAACCGGGATTCGCTTACCAATAGAATTGGTGAATTAGTTAATGAAAAGATCATTGACGGTATTGCACATGTCAATAATGAATCAAACAATAAAGAAGGAACCAGGCTGGTGATCGATCTGAAGAAAGATGCTATTGCCAATGTGGTCATCAACCAGCTCTATAAACTCACGGATCTGCAAACATCGTATGGCATCAATAATGTTGCTATTGTAAAAGGCAGACCCAAAACACTTAACCTGAAAGATCTTGTTTCAGAGTTTGTTGACTTCAGGCATGAAGTGGTGATCAGGAGAGCTAAATATGAGTTGAATGAGGCTGAGAAAAGGGCACATATACTGAGAGGTTATTTGATTGCCCTTGATCACCTGGATGAAGTGATAAGCCTGATCCGCAGTTCTGCAACACCTGAGATCGCCAAAGACAAATTGGTGAATGCCGGTTGGGGATTAGATGAGATACAGGCAAAAGCCATTTTGGAATTAAGGTTGCAACGCCTTACCGGAATGGAAAGAGATAAGATCAAGGAAGAATATGATGAATTAATGAAATTGATTGCTCACCTGAATGAATTGCTGAGCAATGAGACCATGCGTTTTGATCTCATCAAAACAGAATTACTGGAGATCAAAGAGAAATTTGGTGATACAAGAAAAACAGAGATCACTTATTTAGATGATGAAGTAAAGATCAAAGATCTTATCAAAGAAGAAGATGTGGTGATCACTATCTCACATCTTGGTTATATCAAAAGAACTCCTGCTGATGAGTACAGGGCACAGCGCCGTGGTGGCAGGGGAGTAATGGGTGGCCGCACCAGGGACGAAGATTATATCGAGCATCTGTTTGTAGCGTCCACACACCATACCATGCTCATCTTTACAGAAAAGGGCCGTTGCTATTGGCTTAATATTTGGGAAATACCCGAAGGAGAGAAGACAGGTAAAGGAAGGGCTATACAAAACCTGATCCAATTACCGCCTGATGATAAGGTGAAAACCATCATTGATGTTAAGGATCTGAAAGATGAAGAATTTGTGAATGAACATGCTATTGTTCTTTGCACTAAGAAAGGTATTATCAAGAAAACGGAATTAAAAGATTTCAGCCGTCCGAGACAAACAGGTGTAAATGCCATTACGATCGTTGAAGGAGATGAATTGCTGGATGCAAAAATGACTGATGGTAATTCCGAGATCATGATGGCTGTACGTTCAGGCCGTGCCATTCGTTTCTCTGAGAGCAAAGTAAGAGCAACCGGCAGGGGAGCCATTGGTGTAGCAGGTATTGAAGTTGAAAAAGAAAATGATGAAGTGGTAGGTATGATCTGTGTAAATCCTGAACAGGATAAAGACAGAACAGTACTGGTGGTAAGTGAAAAAGGATACGGCAAAAGAACGCCGATCGACGAATATCGCTTTACCAACAGGGGAGGAAAAGGTGTGAAGACCATCAGTGTAACAGATAAAACCGGATCCCTGGTTGGCATCATTGATGTGGCTGAACATGAAGATATCATGATCACCTGCAAAAGCGGTGTTACCATCCGTATGCCGGTAGGGGGCATCAGCGAACAGGGAAGGGCCACACAAGGTGTTAAACTGATCCGCCTGGACGAAGGGGATGAGATCGCAGCGATAACACAATTGGATGATAAAGAAGAAGATGAAGAAGTAAATGATGAAAACCCGGAAGCAGACAACGCAACCCCTGAGGCATAAATTGCATCTGAAAGTTGCGGTAAAAGCTTAATTTATAATCAATTCTTAATAAAAGAGAACAAATGAAACAAATCACAATTCTATTAATGACTTTCTTGCTGACTGGAGTAATAGAGGCACAGAACTATAAGAATGTAAAGAACATGCTGGCTATAAACCAGTTTGGCAAGGCTAAGGAAGAGTATGATAAGGCTTCAACCAATGAGAAGTTTTTTTCCAAGCCAGAAGGTTATATAGCGAAAGCTTCCATATTTGCCGGGTTATCCATGGCTGAAGAAAATAAAGGAAAACCGGAAGGAGACCAGCTGGCAAAAGAAGGAGATCAGGCATTTCAGAAGTATAAGGAAATGGATGCTTCTATGGAACTTTTATCAGACCAGGTCTATGGCAATGCCCCCATTAATCTTTACAGTAATTTTTATACTTCCGGTTATTATGATTATACCAGTAAAAAATGGGAGGCCGGTTTTAATAAGTTAAAAAAAGCAGTAGAATATTCTGATCTGCTGATCGGAAGAAATATATTGAACACAAAACTGGATACAAACGTATTGATCCTTGCGGCCATCACTTCGCAGCAAAGTGGTCATAATGATGATGCCTACATATATTACGGTCGCCTGGCTGATGAGAAGATCGGTGGCGAGGGTTTTGAAGATGTATACCGCTTTATGGTGAATCAGTCGTTCCAGAAAAAAGATATGGCCGCATTTGACAAGTATAAGGCCATGGGAAAAGAGTTATATCCAAACAGTGAGTATTTTGATTTTGATAAAGTAGATTTTGCGATAGGACTGACAGATAACCTGGGTGACAAGATCAAAGAACTGGAATCGGTGCTGGCAACCAATCCCAATAATTACCGGGCAAATGAGGTGCTGGGACGTTTGATCTATGATACACTAAACCCCCGTGATGAAGAGAAAGACCCTGTACCCAGCAATTTCGATGAACTGGAAAAGAAAATGATCACTGCCTTTAACAAAGCCTCACAGATTGATCCTAAAAATGAAATGCCATACCTGATGCTGGGCTATCATTATTATAATCAAGCAGTAAAAGTAGCTGATGAAAGAAGTGAGTTTGCAAAAACGATCGGTGCCAAACCAACCGCTGATGACGTTAAGAAAAGAGGAGAACTTGACCAGAAGTATGCCGATGCTATGGAAACAGCCCGGGCACCTTATGAAAAAGTGGTGGAACTGTACCAGGCTCATACGGAGGAATTAAAACCTCTTGAAAAGCAACAATACAAAAGAGCAGTTAGTGACCTGGCTACAATAGCCTCAGTTAAGAAGAGACTGGCTAAGGCAGCTGCCGATAAGAAAAAATATGAGGATGAAGAAAAGAAGTGGAACGACTTGTGGGAGAGCCTTCATTAATACTTCCAACTAATTAGGACAAGACCCGCAGCAATGCGGGTTTTTTGTTATTCAAACTTTTCAGATAGGAGTACATCTCATTTACATGTGCCTGCTTGCTGTACTATATTTAACATAAGAGTTAGTTATCAGTAAACCGACATAATATAACGGATTTGCAC
>JACJXP010000010.1 GCA_020636575.1 Chitinophagales bacterium | reverse complement strand
GGGTCCATTTTTTTCTGGCAGTATGTGCATGGTGGTGTACTTCCATCTATTTTGAATTATCAATTATTACTCAATTTTTTTAATCTCTCCTTTTTGACCACTGTTGTGAAACCATACTTTTAAAACTTTTCCCGCAGCATCTACTTCAAACTCAAATTGACGATCACTTCCATCGCCGTAAAAGAATTTTGTTTCTGATTCGGGAATTAATTCAATGTCTGGTACCCCATTCGTATGGCGATATAGCTTTCCATCTTTAACTATCATTTCTATGGTTATGCCCACCGAATATTTACCAATATACCGGCTAAGAATGGCCGGATCAATTTTTACTTCTTTATGGATATAGGGCAGTTCTACCGGCACATCAAATAAAATATCAGCCAGTGCAATCGCAACAAAATTTGTATTGATCCCATTGTTTGAAAAAACAATGGTACAGATATCATCATTTACAAAACGGCTGAAGTTTGTACTGAACCCTGGAATATCGCCATTGTGCCAGATCCGGAAATGACCTTCGAGTGAATCAATCACAAAACCATAGCCATAATTTCTCTTGCCGGGGGTAAACATCTTTTTCCGGGAAGCTTCTGTAAGGATCTTATTTGTGTACAAGGCCCTGTCCCAGGTATACATATCATCAAGTGTGGAATACAAAGCGCCTGCACTGAAGGGCCATTCCATACTGATGAAATCAGCATTAATTGTTTCGCCATCTTTTTTTAAGTAACCCCTTGCTCTAAGTGGCAGCACTATATCCAGCTTATCCACCCCTGAATTTTTCATACTCAGCTTGTCTAAGATATGTTGTCGCAGGTAGGCGTCATATGTTTGACCACTTGCCTTTTCGACGATGCAACCCAACAGAAAATAACCAGAATTGGAATAAGCATATTTTGAACCAGGCGAAAAATTATAGGGCTTGTCTTTGAACCAGGCGACCATGGAATCCCGGCTCCATGATAATCGTTCCACATCTTCAAATCCGGGTATAGCAGTAAAATTGGCAATGCCCGAAGTATGGTTGAGCAGCATGTGAATGCTTACACTATCGCCTTTGGGATAACCGGGATAATATTTACTGAGTTTATCATCCAGCGATAACTTTCCTGCTTCCTCCAACTGAAGGATACAGGCAGCCGTGAACTGCTTGGTCACAGAGCCTATCCGGAACCTGGTATCTGTAGTATTGGGAATATTCCATTCCCTGTCAGCCATGCCATATCCTTTTTTCAGCAGCACTTTACCCTGTTTCATTACCAGTACTGCCCCACTGAAGTCTTTGACGTTGGTAAGTGCCAGCATATAGTCATCCATCAGTTTGGGATAATTTTTTTGAGCTGCGATTGATAAAGGCAGCAACAATACCAGTATTAACTTTTTCATTTTCTTGTTTTGAAAATAGAATAATTTATTTCAAATGATATTCTTTTCTTGATGTATGAGCATGATGGTGGACTTCCATATTCACCTATTTAAGTGTTTTTGATTCAAGAAGATTTTATTACAAATGGCATTTTGTTTTTTAAAAAGCCGTCAGATCTGCCAGCATTTGTTTTGCAAACTTTTTTTCACGCTGATGTTCGATTGTATGCTCCAGTTTATACTCTGCTAAAAAACCGCAAAACACAGCAAGGAATAGCATAAGAAACTCCCAGAAATAAT
>JACJXP010000001.1 GCA_020636575.1 Chitinophagales bacterium | reverse complement strand
GGCGATGCAACCTCAGATTTGGAAAATTCGTTAATAAAACTACATTTGCGGAAAATTTGGGATACCCAAATGGCATAAAACAATTATTTACAGAAACTTATTAACTATAAACCCCTTAGAAAATGTTTTGGACCCTTGAACTGGCATCCTACCTTGAAGATGCACCATGGCCCGCAACTAAAGATGAACTGATAGATTATTCTATCCGTAGCGGTGCGCCTATTGAGGTAGTAGAAAATTTACAGGAACTGGAAGATGAAGGAGATGTATATGAGACCATTGAGGATATCTGGCCTGACTATCCTACGCAGGACGATTTCCTATTCAATGAAGACGAATACTAAATTGACCGGAAAAATATTCCTCTTAAACCGCTATAAAGCGGTTTTTTTATTTTGTGATGCCTGAATGAAAACTTATAATTTCATTCAGTTTATTATCAACAGAAATTCTTATGCAGCTTTCTAATAAAACATTGATCGGATTATTATTTATTGCAGCAATTATTTTATTTGTTCCATTTCTGGGCAATGTTCATCTTTTTGACTGGGATGAGATCAATTTTGCTGAGAGCTCCAGGGAAATGATTGCAACCGGAGATTATACAAGAGTTTATATTGACTTTCAGCCTTTCTGGGAAAAACCACCTCTGTTTTTTTGGCTGCAATCTTTATCAATGAAAATTTTTGGGGTTAATGAGTTTGCAGCCCGTTTCCCCAATGCCATATGCGGCATAGCTACACTAATAGTTCTGTTTCTATGTGGTAAAAAGCTTTTTGGAAAGAAATTCGGTTTATTATGGGCATTGGCTTATGCTGGTTCACTTTTTCCAAACATGTATTTTAAATCAGGAATTATTGACCCCTGGTTCAATTTGTTTATTTTTCTATCTCTATACTTCTTCATTTTATATCATTGGAAACGAAATGGGTTTGACCAGGTGAACCTTAACCGGTCGCTAACAGCATATGCCCTGCTATCAGGTCTTTTTATGGGATTAGCTATACTGACCAAAGGACAGGTAGCACTTATGATATTTCTCCTGGTAATGGGAGTCTATCTTGTTATGAATCGTTTCCGTTTCTATTTTGGAGGAAAACATGTGTTGCTCTTCTTATTGGCAATGGTACTCGTTACTTTTATATGGTATGGATATGAAACAATCAAAAATGGGCCCTGGTTTATCAATGAATTTTTAAAATATCAGTACAGGCTTTTTACTACACATGATGCGGGCCAAAAAGGATTTTTTGGCTACCATTTCGTGGTTATTCTGATCGGATGCTTTCCTGCTTCTGTTTTTGCTATTCGTTCTTTTTTCAAAACAAAAACCAGCACCCTTTTTGAGCAGGATTTTAAAAAATGGATGCTTATCCTGTTTTGGGTGGTTCTTATCTTATTCTCCATTGTGCAATCCCGCATCATTCATTACTCATCTCTTGCCTGGTTTCCTATCACTTTTTTGGCCGCTTATACTTTTTATAAATGGGAACGGAATGAAACAGCATACAAAAAATGGTTGTTACCTCTTACTGCTATCATCGGAGGAATAATTGCACTGTTACTAATTGCAGCACCAATAATAGGGATGAACCTTGATAAAATTGAACCCTATGTAAAAGACAAATTTGCAAGAGCCAATATGGAAGCATCTGTAAACTGGACATTCCTTGACGGTTTACCGGGGGTCTTTTTTATACTCATGTTGATACTTGGACTGACCTGGCTTAAAAAGAAAGAATATGCAAAAACCCGGATCGCATTATTCGGAGGTACAGCTATAGCTGTATTTTTTGCAATGGCATTAATTGTTCCTAAAGTGGAACGGTACTCACAAGGTGCTGCAGTGGATTTTTTTGAAGAAAGAATTGGCGAAGACTGTTATGTTCATGTGCTTGGCTATAAGAGTTATGCCCAGCTTTTTTATACCCGAACAACAAAACATGAAAACAATAATGCCTATGACCAGGAATGGTTGTTACATGGACCTATTGACAAACCTGTCTATTTTGTTACCAAGATCAACAAAATTCAGAACTATAAGGATATAGCTGGTTTACAGGAGTTATACCGGAAAAACGGATTTGTTTTTCTAAAAAGAGAAATACCTTAAAGATTATTTTTTCTTTCGGGAAAAGAATCTCAGGACTGAGCTGGCAATTTTATCATTAGCGCCAAGCATCCCTTTTATCCTTGTGTATGTTGCTACCATTTTATTATCCAACCAAACCATGAACTTTTTCTTTCCCTCTCCCGGTCTTGCTTTGTATAATGTAGCCCTTCTGAAAGGCTTTGCTTCCTCAGTAAAGTAATACAACGCAATTGATCTTCTATACCTGTCTTCAGGGCAGCTCATTGGTTCAGGATGACCGTGATAGGAATCAGCATCTGTATTGAAGATCACACATCGGTTAAAAACCGGAGAAACCCTGACCTCACAGGCCTTCATTTGCCTGTCCCAAAGCTCCAGTTTACCACCCCACACTTCTTCCCAATTCTCATTCAGGTAAACCAAAACATTTACCCTTCGTTGCCAGTTTCTATGATGCGGATGTACAGTAAAGTCAGCATGAATATTCAGATACCCCCCTTTTCCCGATTGATGGATACCGCCCCCTTCAAATGATTCATCTTTTAAAAGATCTTTTATTCCAGTTAGCGATGAAAGAAATTCCAGGAATTGTGGAGAATTTAATTCATTGATAGTTTCTTTTATTGAATCGGGTAATAGATCCGCCTTATTCAAACCTCTTTTTTTCTCGTTATAATGAGTATAGTTGATCCATCCATCAGAATTATTCAATTCATCAAACTCAGCAATACAATCCTTAAGTATCCCGGGATCCAAGAAGTTTTCGAGTACAATATGAGGATAGGGACTTGCTTTTTGGTACCGATCAGAGAGTTCTGGTAATTGATTTGTCCATTTGCTGTAATCAAATATTTGCTTTACTTCTGTTTCCATTCTATAATATTATTACGTAAAGTTAATTGCCATTATTTAACGATCACCCATTTATAAATACCCCATTTGGCAAACCTGTATTGAACAGAAACTTTTAATACTCCTAAACCATAAATAATACTTCTTTTCAGGTTTATCGAAGAAGCCTCTTTAAAGTACTTAGTGGGGCAGGTGATCTCTGCGATAGAAAATCCCTTAAAAAATATCTGGGCTACCATTTGATTATCAAAGACAAAATCATCTGAGTTTTTTTCATAAGCAACAGTATCCAAGACTTCTTTTGAAAAGGCCCGATACCCTGTATGGTATTCAGATAATTTCTGGTTCAATAGTAAATTCTGGAACAAGGTTAGTATCCTGTTTGCATAATATTTATACCAGGGCATTCCTCCCTTTAAAGCTCCTTTGCCTAAAATCCTTGAGCCAAAAACCACCGGGTAAGTACCATTGGCGATCAGGTAAGCCATGCTATGTATCAGCTTAGGAGTATATTGATAGTCGGGATGTAACATGACCACAATATCAGCCCCAAGCTCTTTAGCTTTATTATAGCAGGATTTTTGATTTCCACCATAACCCCGGTTGATGGGATGTGAAATAATATGCCTGATGCCTAACTGCTCTGCCACCTTCACCGTTTCATCGCTGCTTTTATCATCAACAAGCACCACCTCATCCACAATATCAAAGGGAATCTCATTGTAAGTCTTCTCAATTGTCTTTGCAGCATTATATGCAGGCAGAACGATAACCAGTTTTTTTCCCAGGATCATTGATCAAAAATTTGGGCTGCAAAGTAAATGAATTTGCAAGTGAATTCAATCCGGTAAAACAGCTAACCAGCTTTAATTAGCTTTCCATTTTCTCAATAACTCCGGCTGTTACACCAGTAAAGGAAAATCCTCCGTCATGGAAAAGGTTTTGCATAGTTACATATCGGGTCAGATCACTGAATAAAGTGACACAATAGTTTGCACAATCCTCTGCAGTAGCATTACCCAATGGGCTCATCGCTTCTGCATAGTTAATAAATCCATCAAATCCTTTTACACCACTTCCTGCAGTAGTTCGGGTGGGCGACTGTGAGATTGTATTCACCCTTACCTTTCTTTTGGCACCATAATGATAACCAAAGCTACGGGTCACACTTTCAAGCAAGGCTTTTGCATCAGCCATTTCATTATAATCCGGGAATACCCGCTGCGCAGCTATGTATGTAAGCGCCACTACACTACCCCATTCATTTATGGCATCCAGGTCCCATGCAGTTCTTAAAACCCGGTGCAGGCTCATGGCTGAAATATCCAGGGTTTTCTGGTTCCACTCATAATTCATTTCGGTATAGTGTTTTCCTTTTCTCACATTCAGGCTCATCCCGATTGAGTGTAATACAAAATCAATTTTTCCGCCAAAATGCTCCATTGATTTTTCAAAAAGGCTTTTGAGATCGTCCATGTTTGTCACATCAGCGCCAATAACCGGAGCATTACCGCAAGCCTCTGCCAGTTTATTGATCTCTCCCATACGAAGTGCAACCGGAGCATTGGTCAGTACGATTTGAGCTCCTTCTTCATGACATTTCAAAGCAGTCTTCCAGGCGATAGACTTTTCATCCAGCGCACCAAAAATGATCCCCCTTTTTCCTTTAAGCAGATTGTTCGACATGAGCATTAGTTTTATGCTGGTAAAAATAAGGACTTATTTGCAAGCCGTGTATCTGTTCTATTCAATCAACCAGGCATTCTCTCAGAACTCCCGGAAAAAGCTTTTGTCATCATTGCTTTATCTTCGCAGCCGTTAAAAGTGATATAGTTCATGACGATTTCCTATAAATGGCTGAGTGAATATTTACCGGTAACCATTGAACCCGAAAGACTAAGCCGTATCCTGACTTCAATAGGGCTTGAAGTAGAAAGCATGGAGACATTCGAAGAAGTAAAAGGGAACCTTGCTGGTTTAGTTATTGGCGAAGTGTTGAGTGCTGAGAAGCATCCAAATGCTGATAAGCTTACACTAACAAAAGTAAACATCGGTCAACCTGAGCCGTTACAGATCGTTTGTGGCGCACCGAATGTGGCTGCGGGTCAAAAAGTTGTGGTTGCCACTGTTGGCACTACTATTTATCCAACTTCCGGAGATCCACTTACTATGAAAATAGCAAAGATCAGGGGTGAGGAAAGCCACGGAATGATCTGTGCAGAAGATGAGATAGGTCTTGGAACTTCGCATGCAGGCATAATGGTCTTACCCGGAGAAGCGAAACCCGGAACATCTGCAACAAAGTATTTTCAGCCTTATACTGATATAGTATATGAGATCGGCCTCACTCCAAACCGAATGGATGCGATGAGTCACTGGGGCGTAGCCAGGGACGTATGTGCTTACCTGTCGCATCATGACAAAAAGGATATCAAACCGGTTTTACCAGTTAGCAATGGCAATGGCTTTAAGCCAGATAATGAATCCCTTCCTATTGAAGTAGCTGTTGAGAATACCAAAAGCTGCCCGAGATATAGCGGCATCAGTATTGCAAATGTTACTATCAAAGAATCTCCGCTATGGCTGAAACAGAAATTGATAGCCATTGGGCAACGACCGATCAATAACATAGTTGATATTACCAACTTCATACAACATGAAACAGGTCAGCCATTACATGCATTTGATGCAGATAAAATTGCCGGCCAAAAGATCATTGTAAAAAATCTCCCTGACAATACTGTTTTTGTTACCCTTGATGAAAAAGAAAGAAAACTGAGTAAGGAAGATCTGATGATATGTGATTCGAAAGAGGGCATTTGTATTGCAGGGGTTTTTGGAGGATTGCATAGCGGTGTAACGGACCAGACAAAGAATATATTCCTTGAAAGTGCCTGCTTTGATGCAGTGTCCATTAGAAAAACATCATTCCGCCATGGATTGCGAACAGATGCAGCATCCCGTTTTGAAAAAGGCACAGATATTTCTGCAACCGTGAGTGTACTAAAAAGAGCTGCAACCCTTATCAAAGAAATCTGCGGAGCTGAAATAGCATCCGGAATTGTGGATGTATATCCTTCCCCGAAACCCAAAACTGAGGTTTCTGTAAAATGGCATTATATCAAAAAACTCAGTGGCAAAAAATATCACCCCGACTCCGTCAAAAAGATCCTTATCAATCTTGGCTTTGAAATAATTAAAGATGATGTGGATGAAATAAGAGTAGCGGTACCTGAACATAAACCAGATATTAGTTTAGCCGCTGACCTGGTGGAAGAAATTGTAAGAATTGATGGGTTGGACAATATTGATATCCCCGGTTCAATAACAATAACACCTGCCATTGAAGAAGACCCTTTACCTGAAATAGTAAAAGAAAAGATATCCGGATTTTTAGTAGGTAGTGGCTTCAACGAAATGATGACCAACTCTATTACCAATTCAGAGTTTTTTACTGATGCAGAACAGAATGAGATGGTCAGCATGCAGAACAGTCTTAGCGCTGAACTGAATATTCTTAGAAGTTCACTACTGGAAACTTCATTACAGGTAGTAGCCCACAATCTTAATCATAAAAACCATTCTCTTCGGTTATTTGAGTTTGGTAAATCATATGGAAAGTCAGCAAAAGGAAAATATACTGAAGCTGATAAGCTTGCCCTTGTGATCTCCGGGAACCTGGTTGAGGATAGCTGGAATGAAAAAAATAAAGAAGCAGATTTTTATTATCTGAAAGGCCTTGTCGAGGCAATTTTTAAACTAATAGGCTTACCTGTCCCGGCCGTTTCAGTGGATGCAGTTTCCAAAATGAATGATCATATCAGCTGGAATTATGACAAGAAGCAGCTAGCCGAAGCTGGGGTGGTGGCAAAAAACATCTTGAATCGTTTCGGCATTAAACAAGCTGCATTTTATGCAGAGTTAAGCTGGAAAGAAATAACCAGGCTCGCTGCAGAAAAACCTATTCAGTTAAAAGAAATTTCTCGTTTTCCTGCAGTACAGAGAGATCTCTCCCTTGTAGTTGCCAAAGAACTCTCATGGGAAAAGTTAGAATATGCTGTGCAAAACATTAAGCTGAATAAGTTACAGAACATCAAACTCTTTGATATATTCGAAAGTGAGAAACTGGGAACCGGGAAAAAATCAATGGCCGTCAACTTTACTTTTATTGATGAAGAAAAAACACTGACAGACAAGGAAATTGATGGCTGGATGCAGAAGATTGTGCTGACATTGGAAAAAGAACTACAAGCTGAGATCAGAAAATGAACAACACAGAACAATATTTAAAAAGGATCCAGGAGAAACTTCAACGCCTGCTTAAATCACATAGTGTTCTGGAAAAAGAAAATGCGAAGTTGAAAAATGAGTTAGATCAGCTAAAACAACAAGACAGGAATTATACAGAAAAAATTGAAGACCTGAAGCAACAGGTTGGTGTATTAAAACTTAACGCAGGAGAAATGAATGAAACGGACAAGAAAGAAATTGAGAAAAAGATAAACTCCTATATCAAGGAGATAGATCGTTGCATTGCTTTACTCAGCAACTGATCATACTCTTTTAATAAGATTTAACCGCATTTCATCTTCTCCATGTGATAATTCCAGGGTATATCTTCCATAGGGAAGATCATTAAGGCCGGACCAAACCAGTTCTTCTCTTTCAGATGAAATGTCTTTTTCTATGGTACTGCAAACACTTCCTTTGTCGTCTTTTAATACCCCCCGGAGATTTTTCCCCTTTGGTGCAGTTAGTTGTAATTTCAAAGCATCAATAAAAAATGATGACTTTAATTTTGCAAACATGATGGCAAAATTTTGGTTTATACTCGGTTATTTGATCGAGGGTAGTGCTTAACCTATGATCTTTCTGTGGATAATTGGTGGAAAAGAGGACTTTAAAGAAAAGGATAAAATTTTAAAAATGCAAAAATTATGAGTGATTTAATTGCAATCTCGGCGGTCGTTGGCGACAGGAATTACCGGATCAAAGTGAATCCAAATGATGAGGAGGTGGTACGAAAGACCTTAAAGCTCATTAATGATAAGATCATTGAATTTAAAACACAGTTTGCCGGCAAGGATATGCAGGATTATATAGCAATGGTCCTCATTTGGTATGCTACTGAACAAAATGCCGGGTCCGCTGCTGAAATTGATAATCAGCACCTTATAGATAGCCTGGAATCAATAGAAAAACTGTTAGATGACCAACTAAACAATTAAAATTGATCAAAAGCTCTTTTTATCGCCGATAAAAGCTCCAAGCTTTTCTTCTAGTTCCTCTCCATACAGGTTTTTTGCTATGATCTTCCCTTCGGGGTTCAGAAGTAAATTCTGGGGAATAGCTTTAATACCATATTGCTGCGCCACTTCATTATCCCAGAATTTCAGGTCGCTCACATGGGTCCATGTCAAATGATCATCATGGATAGCTTTTAGCCATTTATCCTTTTGCCCGGGCCTGTCGAGTGATACTCCAACAATATGAAAATTACTATCCTTGTATTTATTGAACACTTTGACCACATTCGGGTTTTCCACTCTGCAGGGTCCACACCAGCTAGCCCAAAAATCTATTAAAACATAGCGCCCACGAAAAGACGAGAGTTGTACAGGATTATCCAATGTATCGTTCTGTGTAAAGTCCATTGCTATTTTACCAATTCCTGTTTTTGCAGCTACCTCAATATCTTCCTTAAAAGTAATGGCAGAAGGGTATTTCTTATCCTTCTCCGGCAACATGTTAAACAAGGGTTGCACTTTGTCCGCATCAATATCCCAGCCCGCATATTCTTTCAGGAGCGTCAGGGCTATAGGGCTTCGGGGGTTCTTCCTGAATATCGCTCCCTTTTCTTCCCTTATTTGCCCATCCAGGTCATCAATCTGCTCTTCTATTTCCTTTTTAGCCTCATCATCTTTTTTCTCATTAGCAGCATACCAGTCATCAACCAACTTCTGTCTTTTTTCTGTCAGTGGTTTTAGCTGTTTTGTTACAGCCTGGTATGCTGTATGAGCAGCTGATCCTTTCACTTTTATATTACTGAACGAATCGATCGAAGAAACCTTTATTTTACCTGTTTCCAGGAAAACAATCGCTAAATCCCTTTTAGACCGAAACTTTTCCTTTACACTCTTTTCTTCAGACGAATAGCTTACCCTTAACCGCCCTTGTACAGGTTCATCTAAATTTCCTGAGAAGGAATACTTATTACCCTTTACTTCGATACTGTCGGTTTTCCATTCCCCGCCTGTCCTATATTGCAAAAAAACCTTCGCAGGTTCAAGGCCTTTGATCTTTATTTTTCCCGATAATTTAAATGGCAAAGTCACATCCTGTGCATGCAAAGCAAAAGGTGCCAAAAGGACTATAAATAGTATTTTTTTCATGGTATTTGTCTTGAAGCCCGCAATTTAAACAATCAAAAGCCAGTTTTGGATGTCAGAGGGTGGTAGAAACAAAGATTTTATACAGGCGGTCATAAACGGATTATTTTGAAACCATTGCCAAAGGAATAGGTGCCGTTTTGTATCTTCGTCTATTACATACTTACATCAGTATGAATTTATTATTAACGAGTTCTATTGTGCAACTACAAAACAAAATAATTCATGGACCCGAATATACTTCCCATCATTACCGGTGCTGGCGCCCTTTTATTGGGCATTCTGCTGGGTAAGCTGATCTTTTCCAAAAACACAAAAAAGAAAATACAAGAAGCCGAATTACAGTCAGAATCCATCATCAAAGAAGCTCAGTTAAGAGCTGAAACTATTCGAAAAGAAAAAGAACTGGAGGCTAAGGAAAGATTTGTGCAAATGAAATCCGCACATGACAAAGAAGTGATGGAAAAAAACCGGAAGATCGGTGAAGGAGAAAATCGCATCCGGCAAAAAGAACAATCCATTAATCAGAAGGAAAATAACCTGACCAAGCAGATAAAAGAAAATGAAGCGATCAAGGAAAACCTGAACAGGCAGATCGAACTGGTCAATATCAAAAGAACTGAACTTGAAAAACATCAGGAAGAGCACATCAGACGGCTCGAAAAGATCGCCAACCTGTCTGCAGAGGAAGCCAAATCCCAGTTGGTAGAAAGCTTAAAGCATGAAGCGCAGACAAAAGCGCTGGCTATGCAACAAGAAATTGTTGACGAAGCAAAACAAAAGGCAAATAAAGAGGCCCGTAAAATCATTATTCAAACTATTCAAAGGACGGCTGCTGAACAGGCAATCGAGAACTCTATTACAGTTTTTAACCTGGAAAGCGACGAGGTAAAAGGCCAGATCATTGGGCGGGAAGGCCGGAATATCCGTGCTATTGAAGCTGCAACAGGTGTTGACCTTATTGTTGATGACACCCCGGAGGCCATTCTGCTCTCTTCATTTGACCCTCTGAGAAGAGAAATTGCCCGACTCAGTTTACAACGCCTTGTAGCTGACGGACGTATTCACCCGGCAAGAATAGAAGAGATCGTTGAAAAAACCCGTAAGCAGATCGAAGAGCAGGTGATGGATATTGGCGAAAGAACCGTTATTGAACTGGGTATTCACGGATTACATAAAGAGTTGGTACGTATGGTGGGAAGAATGCGTTTCCGTTCTTCTTACGGACAAAACCTGTTGATGCATAGCCGGGAAACAGCAAACCTTTGTGCAACAATGGCCGCTGAACTTGGCCTGAACTCAAAGTTGGCGAAAAGGGCTGGTCTTCTTCATGATATCGGTAAAGTTCCTGATGAGGAAAGCGAACTGAGTCATGCTTTGCTGGGAGCTAAGCTTGCTGAAAAATATGGTGAGAATCCGGCCGTGGTCAACGCAATTGCCGCCCACCACGATGAGGTAGAAATGGAATATGTGATTTCCCCGATTATCCAGGCCTGTGATGCCATAAGCGGTGCAAGACCGGGTGCCAGAAGGGAAATTATGCAGCAATACCTGCAGCGTATTAAAGACCTTGAGAACCTGGCCATGAGTTACAATGGTGTAGAAAAAGCCTATGCCATTCAGGCCGGCAGGGAGTTAAGGGTAATTGTAGAAGCTGAAAAAGTTACAGACCAGGACTCAGATAAACTTTCGTTTGAAATTGCCCAGAAAATTCAAACAGAGATGACTTTCCCCGGACAGATCAAAGTGACCGTTATCCGGGAAAAAAGAGCGGTAAATGTTGCCCGATAAGCTTCTAATATTGAATAGTTTAAGATTTGAGGTTGGGTAAGGTTGAAAACAGGGAAAACAAACTAAAAAAACATTAAAGCCTAAACTTCAAACTTTAAACAGTTTACCTTACCTTTGCCACCCTAATTTTTAGGATCAAAAACATATTGAGATGAACGCAATAGAATTCATACATGAACAACTAACTCCCAAAAAGGAGTTCCCTGCCTTTAAAGCCGGCGATAACATTACAGTTAATTATAAAATTATCGAGGGTAACAAAGAAAGGATCCAGTCTTTTAAAGGTGATGTGATCAAAAAGCAGGGCTCAGGAGCCACAGCCAGTTTCACTGTCAGAAAAATATCTGATGGTATCGGTGTAGAAAGGGTCTTCCCTTTTTCTTCTCCAAATATTGATTCTATTGTGTTGAATAAAACCGGCCATGTTCGTCGTGCCAGGCTTTTCTACCAGCGTACCCGTAGCGGTAAGAGTGCAAGGATCCGTGAAAAGCGTATGATCTCAGAAACAGCAAAGTAAGACTACTCTATAAAGAAAGTTAAGAATCCCGGTTTTACCGGGATTTTTTATTGTACGATAAAATATACTTTGTTTATTCCGTAGCATGAGTATTATCTTTGTTTTCTAATTTTCGTAAAATGATAAAACCAGTATTATTAGCGTTTGGTACAAACGAAATGATCATCATTATCGTTGTGGTACTTCTTTTATTTGGTGGCCGCAAAATACCTGAACTAATGCGTGGGTTAGGAAAAGGCGTCCGTGAATTCAATGACGCAAAGAATAATGTCAAGAAAGAGATCGAAGACAGTGCCAATGACATCAGCAGCTCTTCATCCGATAAAAAGTAAGAATTCCTGATATTTATTAATATCCAAAAGACCGGCCTTTGTTTGAATTCACTTCCATTGAGCAATATCATGCCCAATTAAAGGAAGGAAAGGTTACCTGTGCAGAGGTAGTTGAATATTTCCTGAAACGCATAAAAGCCTGCGAGCATCTAAACGCTTTTATTGAGGTTTTTGCTGATGAAGCATTAGCTAAAGCTTCACTAATTGATGCAAAACTGAAAAAAGGTGAATCGTTGGGTAAAATGTTTGGTGTCATCACCGGCATCAAAGATGTTATTTGTTATAAAGACCACAAGATATCTGCTGCATCAGGTATTCTGCAAAACTTCACTTCTCTCTATTCCGCCACTGCAGTTGAAAGACTTTTAGATGAAGATGCCATTATTATAGGCAGACTTAATTGCGACGAGTTTGCAATGGGTAGCAGCAATGAAAATTCCTATTATGGAAAAGTGCTGAACGCCAAAGATGAAACCAGGGTACCGGGAGGTTCTTCAGGAGGATCGGCAGTAGCTGTGCAAGCCGGTCTTTGCATGATATCACTTGGTAGCGATACCGGCGGTTCCGTCCGGCAACCAGCTGATTTTTGTGGTATTGTTGGACTAAAACCAACTTATGGCAGAATATCCCGTTATGGACTCATTGCTTACGCTTCATCTTTCGACCAGATCGGCATCTTTGGTATCAATGTACCTGACGTTACTTTGGCATTAGAAGTAATGGCCGGGCCAGATGATTTTGACAGCACCGTTTCTCATTCTCCAGTTCCTGCGTATTCTTCCCTGGTCGATACAAACGAGAAATTCAGGTTTGCTTTTTTTGAAGAAGCCATTACCCATCCGGGACTTGATCCTGAAATAAGATCTTCCATTGAAAGAAAGATCAAAGAGCTCAAAGAAGATGGACATACTGTTGAGCCGGTTGAGTTTGATCTTCTTGAATATTTGGTTCCTGCATACTATATCCTCACTACAGCCGAAGCATCATCTAACCTTTCAAGGTATGATGGGGTAAAATTTGGATACAGGAGCCCGAATGCTACAAATGACCTGGATGATTTTTATAAAAAAACAAGATCAGAAGGTTTTGGATGGGAAGTTAAGCGAAGGATCATGCTCGGAACTTTTGTATTGAGCACCGGTTACTATGATGCTTACTTTACAAAAGCACAGTCTGTTAGGAAAATTTTAACGGAAAAAATATCATTGATTTTCAAGGATTTCGACTTCGTAATTTTACCCACCTCCCCGGTACCCGCTTTCAAGCTAGGTGAAAAAATGTCCGACCCAATTGCCATGTATCTGGCTGATATCTATACAGTAATGGCTAATCTGACAGGATGTCCGGCGATTTCAATCCCTCTTTTTGCACATTCTAACGAACTTCCGTTTGGTTTACAGCTTATGTCAAACCGCTTTAATGAAGTATCTTTGCTGCGCATTTCGGGCGATCTCTTACGGAAAAACACTCCGTAAGATGCTAAAAATCAAAGGGTTTGAAAAAATTAAAACAGATAACAATACTTGGGTTTCTGGGATTTATTCTCATCCAGGCCGCTAAAGCTACCGGTTTGCAGGAGCATATCCCTTTTGGCGATCAGGCAAATGCTGATACAATCATTACAGATAATGATACCCCTGAATTAGCGCCTGCTGTACACGACCCTAAACTGGAATTTAAGAACTTACTTACGTCAGCTATGGAAGGTGATGGGCTAAGTGGGGCAAAACTTAACCCTATGGCAGTAAGTTTTGTAAAAAAATATGTTGAAAGAAACGGAAAAGGGTTTTTAAAACTCAGGGAAAAGTCCAGGGCTCATTTTGACATGATGGACGAGGTATTTGAGGAGCATGGTCTTCCTAAGGAGCTTAAATATATTGCGGTTATTGAATCAGGTCTAAAGCTAAATGCCTATTCCAGGTCAGGTGCGATCGGTCCCTGGGCCTTTATGCCCGCTGCCGCCAGGCAATATGGTTTAAGGATGGGGAAAGGAAGGGATGAAAGACTTGACTATGTAAAAAGCACCCATGCTGCTGCCAGGTTACTTACCGATCTGTATGATCGCTATGGTGACTGGCTGTTGGTTATTGCTGCTTACAACAGCGGACCGGGTAATGTAGACAAAGCGATCCGGAAAGCAGGAGGAAGCAAGGATTTCTGGAAATTACAATACCTGCTCCCTAATGAAACAATGAATCATGTAAAGAAATTCATTGGCGCTCACTATATTTTTGAAGGAGAGGGAGGTATTACCACCCTTACAAGAGCAGAAACAAAGCAAACCCTCCTGAATAACCAGGCTACTTTGGCAGAAGAGGAATTACAAAATTCGGCTGCTTATAAAATTACAGGTCGGTTTAATGCTGCAGTTATCACCCGGCATATTGATATGGATATGCAGACTTTTAACAAGTATAACCCTGGGTTTGATAATGAGATCGCAGTGAATGGAAAATATGAGCTTCGCCTCCCCAAACAAAAGATGAATGTATTCATCGAAAAACGCTACCAGATACTGGATGAAAGCGTACAGGAATTATTGAACCCTTCTGAGACGGGTTCCCGTTAAAACATTCAGTTTACCCGGAGTACTTTATTGATAGCTTTTGCCTTCAACAAACATTCTTCCCATTCTTTCTCAGCTTCGCTGTAAAAGGTGATTCCTGAGCCAACCTGGAATGACAGGTATTCCTTCTCTGCATTATACATAATGCTTCTTATCACAACATTAAAATCAAAATCTCCTTCCGGTGTGATGTAGCCGACAGCACCTGAAAAAATACCTCTTTTTGTCTGTTCATATTTCTCAATAAGGTCAACCACACTTTTCTTAGGTGCCCCCGTCATAGAACCCATCGGGAATGTAGCCCTGATTATATCTGTAAAAGAAACATCCTCGTTTAAAATACCGCTAACTGTTGAGATCATCTGGTGTACCTGGGGAAATGAATAAACAGCATAAAGCTCATCCACATTAACACTCCCTTCCCGGCAAACCCTGGCGAGGTCATTCCTTACCAGGTCTACAACCATTACATTCTCAGACCTGTCTTTTGCACTTTTAAAAAGCTGATCCCTGCTTTCTTCATCTCTTATAATATCCTCCTGAAATCTACCGGAAGTTCCTTTGATCGGTTGTGAAAATATTTTTCCCCCTTGTTTCGTAATATATCGTTCGGGGCTGGCACACATAAGCCATTGGTCCTTTACTCTATAAAGTGCCGAAAATGGATTGGGCGAAACTCTACAAAGCTGATAAAAAACAGCATGCGGATCAATTAGTGCATCCTCATTATAAAATTCCTGGCAGTAATTAATTTCATAACAATCTCCTCTCAGAATATGCTGTTGCAGTTTTTTGATTGTGCTGGTGTATTCTTCCTTTGTCATCCGGCTATGAATACTATTCACACTATTTTCACCATTTACCTCCGGTGAAGTTTTCACTATTGAATCAAAAATTGCATCAGGATCTGAAGCATTGATATGCATTTCATTGCCAGATACTTTGATAAGTATTTGTGGTTCGAAGAAAAAAAGATCAGGAAATTCTATATGATCAGGATGAAAGGAATTAACCTGTTCCGTTTCCATTTTCAGATCATACCCAAGATGTCCGAAAAGCCAACTACTCTTTGAATCAATAAACTGCTGCAGCTTTTCCAGTGCATCTCCGGCTTTGCATGATATGACTCTTGACACTCCTGCAGCCGCCAAACATTCTACAGATCCTTTATCAGATACATACTCATGATTATCCAAAAAACAAAAGGTGTCGAACTCTTTTGTCCAGTTCAACACCTTTGTTTTAACATCATCAATATTGGTGATGTGGTATGTGCAGTTAGTTATGGTTCCTTCGTTTAATATTAGCTTTTAAAAGTAGGTTTATTAAAAATCGTCATCATCATCATCAAACTCATCATCCTCAAACAGATCATCAAACTCATCATCCTCAAATTTAAAGTCATCTTCTTCGCCACTCTTTTTGCTTCCTGTGGATTTTTTCGCCCCTTTCTTAGGAACATCAAATTCATCAAAATCAGGATCCCACTCCTCTTCTTCCTCTTCTGGTTTATCCCAATCATCGCTTTCTTCTTCTCCATCTTCATCCTCATCATCTTCCTCTTCTTTTTTTGCTTTTTTAGCCGCCACAATATCACCAGATTCTTTTTCAAATACACCTGAGATAAGGTTCATTATTTCGGTTTCCTCATCAGCAATATTCTTAGAGGTTATAACCGATGAAAGATCATTTAGGATTTCTTGTGGCATCGCTGCCTCAGAAACAATAGCTTTTTTTTCTTTTTCAGATATCAATGTCATAGCTTGGTTGGATTATACCTGTAAAATTTCAGCGAAGTTTTTAATTCGCCAAATTTTTAAAATATTTTTTTCTCTATCCCGGAATATTCTTTGTGCTTACTATAATTTTTACTTGATCTTGATGATCTGATCCCTACCCGGCCCATTTGAAATATAGTGAATATCGACACCAAGATATTTGTTAATGAAACTCACATACTCCCTCATTTTCGCAGGCAGATCTGTAAACGACCCGGCTGCATCTATTGAAGTATCCCATCCTGCAAATTGCTGGTAAACAGGTTCAGGTTTCTGCCTGTCCATATGAAAAGGGATCTCATTGGTTTCCTTGCCGTTTACTTTATAGGAGGTACAAACCTCTAATTCCTTAAAAGTATCGAGTACATCGGATTTGGTCATTACCAGCTTTGTAACTCCATTGATCATACAGGCATATTGCAGGGCTACCAGGTCAATCCAGCCACATCTTCTGGGCCGGCCTGTAGTAGCCCCAAACTCATTCCCTATTTTACGAAGTTTCTCACCTGTTTCAGTTTCAAGCTCAGTAGGAAATGGACCGCTGCCCACACGGGTACAATAGGCCTTTGTCACCCCGATCACATCCCTGATCTGTTGTGGTGCTATACCCAAGCCACTGCATACACCGGCTGATATTGTATTGGAAGAAGTAACATAAGGGAAGGTTCCAAAATCTATATCAAGCATACTTCCCTGTGCCCCTTCTGCAAGTACTTTTTTCCCTTCTTTGAGATAATTATTAATAAAATATTCGCCGTGAACAATGTTCAGTTCTTTCAAAAATTCAAGTGCTTCAAAAAATTCTTCTTCCCAGGATGAAATATCTTCCTGGAAATTAAAATTATCCAATAATCGCTGGTGCTTTAACCTGAGCTTGATGTAGGCAGTTGTGAAGTTTTTATCCAATAAATCCCCAACTCTAAGACCATTTCGCCCGGTTTTATCCATATAAGCCGGGGCTATCCCTTTTAAGGTTGAACCGATCTTTTGATTTCCCTTTGATATCTCAGAAGCCTTATCTAAAGCCCTATGCGTTGGAAGTATTAAATGAGTTCTGTCAGAGATAAAAAGATTTTTTTTCAGGTCTATCCCAAAAGCTGCCACTTTTTCGGCTTCCTTCTTTAGCGTAACCGGATCAAGCACTACACCATTACCTATAAGATTAATGACCCCGCTATGAAAAACACCGGAGGGTATCTGGTGAAGTACTACTTTCTGATTATTGACGTATAAAGTGTGTCCGGCATTAGGACCGCCCTGGAAACGGGCAATGAGATCATACTCCTTAGCAAAATAATCTACTATCTTTCCTTTCCCCTCATCTCCCCACTGTAACCCCAGAATTACATCTATCATGTTGGTTTATCTGATTTTCCCGCTATGGAATCAACGGGCTGTGAAGTTGCAAAAATAAGGGTTAAAAAGACTGACGGATAAATTCAACAATCTTAAATTAATTAATGCTACCAATTATCTTATTAAGGTTACAGTACCCTTTTTTGTAATGACCCTCCCATCCAATGTAACACCCTCAGCCATCCACACATAAGTACCACTAGGCTGTTCTGTTCCCTGGAATCGGCCATCCCAGCCATAATTCAATTGATTGGTGGAAAACAGGAGATTGCCCCAGCGATTAAACACCCTGAAATAATTGAGTTTTTCAATACCTACCGGAAAAGGAGTAAATCGATCATTTTTCCCATCATTGTTAGGAGTGAACCCGGTTGGCACATAAAGATCCGGGCCTTTGTAAACCTTTACGGTAACATACCCAAAACCCTTGCATCCGGCTATGGTGCTGGTTGTAACCTGGTATTGAATAACATCCCCTATATCTCCGGCTGTAACAAACGGATCAGCAATATTCGGATTGTCCAAACCTCTAACCGGCCACCAATTATAATTTATTACATCACTGTCATTTGTGGTAACGTATAGCTGAAACTTATCGGAATTATATACAACTGTATCAAAAGGATAAGTTTTTACTTTAATAGGTGGTGTTACATCCAGCCGCATATCGTCAGTCACCAAAGAAGCACAACCATTGACATCCGAAAGTATACTGAGTGTATAGGTCATGTCTTTGGGTGCTGAGGAAACCGGGTTTGGAATATCTGTATTGTCCAGGTAAGTTGATGGCGACCAGGAGTATTGTGTACCACCAGTACCCTGCAATTGATAGGTTTGGCCAAAACAGATATATCCATCAGACCCGGCATTGGGAATTGGAGCCGCATTTACATTTACAATAACAGTATCCTTTTCACTGCAAAAGCCTAGAGTTGTAGTTACAATGTACTCTGTTGTAGTAACAGGATTGGCAACCGGATTAGAAATGGAAGGGTTATCTAATCCAATAGCAGGTGACCATGAATAATCTGTGCCGTTGGAAATAAGTTCTAACTGTGTTGATTTTCCTTCACATATAATTGGGTCAATCTGCGGAGTAAATGTCAAGTTACTGGTAAGCCCGACGGTTGTATTAAAACTGGTTACACAATCCATCATATCCTTTACCGTAACGGTGTAACTTCCGGGGATTACATTAAACACATTGGATGACTGGAAAGTGTTACCATCCAGCGAGTATTGGTATCCTGAATTGCCTCCATTAGCTGTTACCGTTATAGACCCATCATTACCGCCATCACAGGAAGCATTGCTGTTTAGCGACTGGGCTAATAACGGCGCCGGTTCGTTAATAATGAAATCTTCTGTAGTGGTACACCCATTTACATCCCTTATCGTAACTGTATAATTTCCGGCTGATACATTAAATGAATTTGAGGTTTGCCAGTTTGTACCCCCATCAATAGAATATTCATATGGAGACACACCACCGCTTGTAAAGACGTTTATTACACCATTAGACTCGCCATTACAAACCACCGGCGCACTGTTAGCCGCCACCGTCATTGCTGTGGGTTGTGCAATGGTAATACTTTGCGAACCCTGACAACCATTTCCTTCACGATAATAAACGGTATAAGTTCCGGCAGCCAAACTGGTAAATACAGGACTGGCCTGCCAGTTTGTTCCGTCAAGGGAATAACTGAATGGAGCCGATCCCGGTGGTTGGTCTACGGTAATTGTGCCGGTAGCAGACCCATTACATAATGCGTCAGTTTTATTGACATTGGTTGTGATAGCAGGACCCGGATCAACAGTAACAGTAATTGGCTGGGTTACACACCCGAAAGCATCCGTTGCAACAATTGTATGTACTCCGGCAGGTATGTTATTAAAAGTAAAGGGAGACCCTCCGCTAACAGGAGTACCTCCATCCAATGAGTAAGAAAATGGTCCTGTTCCAGTTGTCGGTTCAATTGTGATAGTTCCATTGCTGGCACCATTACAGGATGTTGCAGCAGGTGTCACATCTGCCTGCATACCCGATAGATTCACTGTAATAGTATCATCACTTACCAACTGGGTTGCAGGATTATCACAAGCAGAATAGGTCGTTCTCACGATAAATTGTGTACTCGAACCAGACACACACACATCCGGAAAAGCAAGGTCTAACAAACCGTTGACTGTAGTAGCCGTATCTGCCATTACTACAGGTGAACCTGCTAGTGTCAGCAATTGCGATGAAACATACCTTGAAGGACCCGATGAAGGCACAAATGCGTATCCTGTATTACTCTCTGTCCAAAAAGTGTTATTTTTTGCAGGGTCAGTTACCCATTTATCCCTGTTCCAGTTTTGAATACCGAAAACCCCTCTTCCACTGTTTGTGCTTGACGCACATGATTTCTGCAGAAAAAAGAATTCTATTAAACCTGTAGACTCGTGAATCACCATTTGGAACGTATTTGAAGGTGCCGGGCAGGAGCCGGCAGAAACCCCAAAAACACCAATATGGTAATAGCTGACCACAAATTTCCTGCATGGTGCTGTCCCAATAGTTTCCCATTGAATCTTTCTTGTCGATGGGCTTGCATTAGTTCTCGGATCCAGGTCTGAAAATGCTGCCATAATGGAGGAACGGGGATAATATGCAGGAGAAATGGAATTACAATTAAAAGTGCCTCCATAAGGCAACGGTTGGTTAATTACATATGCATTATCACATCCCGCCAAATTTTTTTCAAAAGTCATTAGCCCATTTGAGCCAACTACTACTTGCGAAAAAGATGAATCATAGAAGCAAAAGGCAAAAGGCATATTAATCAGACTGCTGAATTTGTCATCAGAATATAATGCAAAGTCTATTGATCCGGTAATTGTGCTATAAGGATAAGGTGCATAAGGAATTTGAACCAGACTATAGTCTGAAGGTGCTTTTAAATGCGGTATTTGCAATCGGATTGTATCACAAATATTGGAACAATCTCTGCTTATTACCGTGCCGTTAATATTGGTGGAAACGCAACTTTGCCCAGCTATTTGTTCAATCATCAATAAAGAAAAAATGCCGCTCACAAGGAGCCTTATAACCGTCAATTTCATTTTATGTGTGGTAGCAGTATTTTGGAAAATCCGTACTCAATAAGAAGCTTACAAGATAATAAAAATTCAGCTTTTTTAAGAGATGATGTGATAATGTTGTTAGATAAAGCTGTTTTATTAACCCAGTAACCTTATCCCGGAATATCCTCCATATCATACCGCTCAACTGATTCAATACCAGGCAGTTTCAGGAGGCTTTGCACCAGGTCGTCCAGCTCTTCTTTATCATGCACATAAAGCCGGATGTTACCTTCAAAAAGACCTTCTTTGGCCTCAATGGTAATAGCAGCAATATTGATCCTTAATTCGCCGGAGATAAGGTTGGTGATCTTACTGACCACACCCACATCATCCATTCCAATGATCTTGATACCCGTAAGAAAAGATATCTCCTTGTTCTTGGCCCATTTTGTTTTAACAACCCTATGACCATAGTTAGCCATCAGTTTTGCTGCATTGGGGCAGTTGGTCCGGTGTATGGTTAAACCCTTTCCGGTTGTTACAAATCCAAATACATCATCACCCGGAATTGGCTTGCAGCAGTTGGCAAGATTATAAACGATCTTATCGCTGCTTTCTCCAAAAATGATCAGCTCAGCATCCTTCCTGTTTGAATGTTGGGTGTGTACATGATCTGGTTTTTCAGGATGAAGTTTAACAGGTTTGGGTGGTTCAATCTTATCACCAACAACCTTAAACTCCTTCAGATCCTTGAGATCAATATTTTTTACAGCCACCAGGTAAAAAAGATCGAGGTTAGAAGAAAGTTTATACCATTGTACCAATTCATCAATATTATGCTGGGACATGGGTACCCCGATCCCTTCCAGTTTTCGCTGTAACGTATATTTTCCTTCATCTGCTACTGCTTTCTTTTCTTCCTTTAATGCATCCCGGATCCTTCCTTTGGCTTTGGAAGTAACAACAAAACCCAGCCAATCCTCAGAAGGCTTTTGTTTATTACTGGTTATTATTTCAACCTGGTCGCCGCTTTGTAATTTATGGCTGATCGGAACCAATTTATGATTCACCTTGGCACCAATAGTTTTTACCCCGATCGCACTATGAATGGCAAATGCAAAATCCAGGGCAGTAGAACCAATTGGAAGCATTTTTACATCGCCTTTGGGTGTATAAACATATATTTCCTCTGCCAGGAAGCTGGTCTTGAAATCCTGTAAAAAGTCAACACTATCTGCATCAGGGCTGCCGATCACTTCTCTTATCTGGTGAAACCATTTGTCAAAGCGGCTTTCGTCATTTGTTCCTTCTTTGTATTTATAATGTGCTGCCAGTCCTTTTTCGGCTATTTCATTCATTCGCTTTGTTCTGATCTGTACTTCCACCCATTTACCCTGCGGCCCCATTACTGTGGTATGCAGCGCTTCATAACCATTGGATTTGGGATTACTCAGCCAGTCTCTCAACCTTTCAGGAGCAGGAGTATATTCATCGGTGATCAGTGAATAAACCTTCCAGCATTCTTCTTTTTCTTTCTCAGGTTCAGAATCAAGTATGGCCCTGATGGCAAACAGGTCATACACTTCTTCAAAATCCACCTTTTTCTTTTTCATCTTATTCCAGATGGAATGAATGCTTTTGGGCCGGCCGTATATTTCAGCGTTGATCTTAGCTTTTTTAAGTTTCTCCTTTAGTGGCTTAATAAATTCATTTATGTACCGGGTCCTTTCCTTTTTTGTTTCTGCCAGTTTCCTTGCTATCTCTTTGTAGGTATCCGGCTCCATATATTTCATGGCCAGATCTTCCATTTCTGTTTTGATATTATACAATCCCATCCGGTGTGCCAGTGGAGCGTATACATATATCGTTTCGGAAGATATTTTTAGCTGCTTTTCCCTTTTCATACTATCCAGCGTACGCATATTATGCAGCCTATCAGCCAGCTTGATAAGTATCACCCTGGGATCATCGGTAAGGGTCAGTAATATCTTCTTGAAATTTTCTGCCTGTTGTGATGCATTTACATCAATTACGTTGGATATTTTGGTAAGCCCATCAACGATCCTTCCAATCTCACTGCCAAATTCCCGTTCAACATCCTCCAATGTGATATCAGTGTCCTCCACTGTATCATGCATCAAAGAGCAGATCGTAGAACGAACTCCCAGGCCAATTTCTTCCACACAAATTTTAGCGACTGCGATGGGATGAAGAATATAAGGCTCCCCGCTTTTTCTACGCATAGTCTTATGCGCTTCAGCAGCCATTTCAAAGGCATTCCGGATATTATTCTTGTCACCGGGCTTTAATTTGGCCTTCAATACCCGCAGCAGGGAACGGTACTCCCTGAGAATGAGTTTCTTCTCTTCCTCTTCGTTCAAATGATATTTTGGTATCTGCGCTACCGTTTCCATGGTAAGTATTGTCTACGAATTTAAGAAAATCTGTCCGCTCTTTTTGCTGAAATCCCGTACATTTGCACCCCCAAACAAAAAACTCTAAAAAGTAAGAAACAAGAGCCAAAGTTTTGCGGCTCTTGAGATTTGGTTTTTGGATTTTTAACCCGGATGTGGTGAAATTGGTAGACACGTCAGACTTAGGATCTGATGCCGCAAGGTGTGGGGGTTCGAGTCCCTCCATCCGGACATCTTCACAAACCTCCCGAAAGGGAGGTTTTATAACTAAAAAAAATACCATGGCAATCGTTACAAAAGAAAATATCGGTTTGTTACATGAAAAAGTAACCGTAAAACTGGAAAAGACCGATTACCTGCCTTCGTTTGAAAAGGCCCTGAAGGAATATGGCAAAAAAGCCAATATTCCGGGTTTTCGTAAAGGAATGGTTCCTTCCGGGCTTATCAAGAAAATGTATGGCCCTTCACTATTCACTGATGAAGTACTTCGTTCTGTGGACAGAGAACTGATCGGGTTTTTGCAAAACGATAAGCTAGATATCTTCGCACAACCATTACCGCTTGAATCTGATGTACGTCAACTGGATGTAAATAATCCTGCTGATTATACTTTTCACTTTGAAATAGGTATGAAACCGGAATTCCAACTGCCGGACCTTGCCAAAGCGAAAACAACCAAATATGTGGTGACTGTTACTGATGAGATGATCGACAACGAAGTAATCCGCCTGCAGAATCGCTATGGAAATATGAAGGATGAGGACGCTGTGGCAAATGAAGAAAATGTGCTGAATGTAGTTTTTACAGAATCCGATGAAGCTGGTAATGAAGTAGAGAATGGTATCAAGAAAGATAATTCCCTGCTTGTAAAATACTTTGCAGAAACTTACCGCAATTCGCTGATGGGTAAAAAGGCATCTGATTCGTTTGTGACAAACCTTGCTACAGCTTTTGATGAAAAGGAAAGAGAATGGATCATCAGTGACCTGGGTTTGAATAAAGAAGACACAGATACAGCAAACAGATATTTTAAAATTGATATAACCAAAGTAGGGTTGCTTGAAAAAAGAGAACTGAATGAAGAATTTTTTAAACAGTTATACCCAGACCAGGGAATTAAAACTGAAGAGGACTTCAGAAACAAAGTAAAAGAGGAAATACAGGCATACTGGAACGGACAAGCTACCAACCAGATACACGACCAGGTATTTCATATACTGACCGATCAGACAAAAATTGACTTTCCGGAAGGATTTCTTAAGAAATGGATTAAAACACAGGGCGAAGAGGTAAAGTCAGATGAAGATGTTGAAAATGAATTTCCCAAGTTCTTGAACCAGCTTAAATGGACATTGATCACGGATAAAATAGTTCAGGAAAATGCCATTGAGGTGAGCCCTGAGGAGATCAAAAATTTTGCAAAGCAACAATTGTTCAGTTATATGGGTGGTGCCAACCTAAGTGATGACCAACCCTGGGTAAATGATTATGTGGAGAAAATGATGAAAGACAGGAAATATGTAGAAGATTCCTATAATCGTTTACAGACCCAAAAAATATTTGAATGGGCCGCCACACAGGTAAAACCTGCTGATAAAGAAATTTCGGCCGAAGATTTCACCAAAATGGTCGAAGCGCACCAACATCATCACCATTGATCAGTTTATTAGTTAATTTGTATAATGGTTAATCGGGAATACCTCTGGTTAACCATTTTTCTTTTATACCCGACATCCTGTCGCTAAATAAAACATGGTTGTCATCTTTTTTTGTGGTTTTGGCATTTGGACGGATATTTGATAATGTACCCAAGAAGATTGACTAACTAATAAACTAATCACCCAATTTACTAATATGTCATTTAATTCCGAGTTTGAAAAATACGCTGTTAAGCATCGTGGTATTTCCAGCAATACGCTAAATAGCTATGCCTCTCATTTAGTAACTGCAATGACTCCGAACATTATTGAAGAAAGATCATTGAATGTGGCAGTAATGGATGTGTACAGCCGCCTTATGATGGATCGCATCATCTTTTTAGGCTATCCCATCAATGATGAGATCGCCAATATTGTTACGGCCCAGTTACTTTTTCTTGACTCAACAGACCGGTCAAGAGATATAAACATGTATATAAATTCTCCGGGAGGCAGTGTTTATTCCGGTTTAGGAGTATACGATACGATGCAGTTTGTAAGTCCTGATGTTTCTACCATCTGTATTGGAGTAGCCGCATCCATGGCTTGTGTGTTGCTCGGTGCCGGAACAAAAGGTAAAAGAGCAGCATTAAAACATTCCCGCATTATGATGCACCAACCCAGCGGTGCTATAGGTGGACAGGCCAGTGATATTGAGATCACAGTAAATGAGATACGTAAGTTGAAAAGAGAATTGTACGAGGTAGTAAATAATCATACCGGCAAACCACTTGATCAGATCGAAAAAGATTTTGACCGGGATAACTGGATGACAGCTGCAGAAGCAAAGGATTATGGCCTGATAGATGAAGTGCTATTAACCAATCCCCGTAAACAAAAGAAAGACTGATCCATTTAAATAACCACAGAATAAATTAATCATGAACAATAAACAGTTTTTATACGGCAACTACAGAATGGATGAGGAAGAAGAAAAAGAAGAACAACCTAAAAGTGACCTTATGATGTTCAGCAAAAAATTGGAGAAATATTTCTTTGAAAAAAGAGCTGTCTATCTCTGGGGGATGGTGGATGACAAAAGTGCAAAAGATGTTGTAAGTAAACTATTACTGTTAGACGCCGATAAACCAGGTGAAGAGATCAAATTTTACATTAACAGTCCCGGCGGAGTAGTTACCAGTGGCATGGTCATGTATGATACAATGCAAATGATCAAAAGCCCAATAAGCACCATTTGTATGGGCCTGGCAGCTTCCATGGGCAGTATTTTATTAAGCGGCGGAGAAAAGGGAAAGCGATTCATTTACCCCCACGGCGAAGTAATGATCCACCAGCCATCATTAGGGGGTTATATTCAAGGTGTTAGTGCCGACCTGGAGATACAGGCAGAGCAAACAAAAAGGGTTAAAGAGGTTGGAGCCAAAATACTGGCTGAAAACTGCGGTAAAACTGTAGAGCAGATCATGACGGATTTTGATAGAGATTATTGGATGGATGCTCCGCAGGCTGTGAAATATGGCATTGTTGATAAAGTAATTGACAAATTGTAACTTATTTTAAATCAATAAATTATACATTTATTAATAAAAAGCCATCTCTTTAGGGATGGTTTTTTATTTTTGTATGTTACGAATACACAAATACTTCGTTATATCTTTAGAAAACCATGGCGAAAAACCCTTTACATTGCTCATTTTGTGGTCGAAGCCGGGATGAAGTTAAGATTCTGATTGCCGGCCAGGAAGGACATATATGCGAGAATTGCGTAGAGCATGCCCGTGAGATCATTGACCAGGAATTATTGGTCAAAGATGAAAAAAAGTCTTCCTCTTTTAAGCTCACCGTAAAAAAGCCAGTTGAAATAAAAAAATTCCTGGATGAATATGTTATTGGCCAGGATGAGGCGAAGAAAGTACTTTCTGTTGCGGTTTATAATCACTATAAAAGACTTCAGCATAAGAGCAGCGATAATCAAGTTGGGGGTAATGATGTAGAGATCGAGAAAAGCAATATTGTGATGGTGGGTGAAACAGGTACAGGGAAAACATTGCTGGCAAAAAGCATTGCCCGGATGCTGAATGTCCCGTTCACTATTGTGGATGCTACTGTTTTTACGGAAGCCGGTTACGTAGGTGAGGATGTTGAAAGTATTTTGACCCGCCTGCTACAGGTTTGCAATTATGATGTTACAGCTGCTGAGAGAGGCATTGTGTATATTGATGAAATAGATAAAATTGCCCGCAAAGGTGATAATCCTTCTATAACCCGTGATGTAAGTGGTGAAGGCGTGCAGCAGGGTATGCTGAAATTGTTAGAAGGTACCGATGTTCTGGTTCCTCCACAGGGAGGCAGAAAACATCCGGAACAAAAACTCATTAAGATCAACACACAAAATATTTTGTTCATCTGTGGTGGTGCTTTTGATGGCATAGATAAGATCATTGCCCGCAGGGTACAAACCAATACGATCGGATTTAATGTAGATAAGGACCAGCAGGAAAGCATGAAGCAAAATCTGTTACGCTATGTAAATGCCCCTGACCTGAAAGCTTTTGGTCTTATTCCCGAATTATTAGGTCGTCTTCCGGTTGTTACACATCTTGATCCATTGGATGCAGCTACGCTAAGAGCTATTTTAACCGAGCCGAAAAACTCCCTGGTAAAACAATACAAGAAACTTTTTGAACTTGAATTGATCCAATTGAACATTGAAGAGGATGTGTTGGATTTTATGGTAGAGAAAGCCATGGAATACAAATTAGGCGCCAGGGGATTGCGTAGTATCTGCGAAGGCATCCTCACAGATGCTATGTATGAATTACCTTCTGCCAAGGTTACAGAATTCACATTAGACCTTGAATATGCCAAACGTAAGTTTGATAACAGCAAGTTAAGTTTGCTGAAAGTAGCTTAGAACCACGATTTAACGGATTTAAAAAGATTAATAGGATATTTGGTCAGGCAACATGCCTGACTTTTTTATTTCTAATCTTTCATAACATGAACGAACTGATCGAAAAATTAAAAACAGAAGCCGGACTTACTGAGGAGCAGGCTAAACAGGCTATTACCACTATTAAGAATTTTGTAGTGGAAAAATTCCCGATGCTGGAAGGCGCTGTCAATAATGTATTTGGGGGAGAGTGATCCTTATTTAATATCCCTGCACTTTTTCCCTCTTGGATTGTTTGCAGCCTCATAAGGGCTCATAGCTCTATGACATGCCTGGAACAGCAAACTGGCGACAATAAGAAAGAGAATGATCCTTGCTTTCATATTCGGGTACTTTAGTTATTTACAAAAATATTAGATGTGCCTAAGGAGACAAGGTAAAATCACTTCATAAATACACTCTGAAATAATACGGATAAACAGTAAAAAAAGGCATCCCGCCTCACTTGCAAACGAGACGGGATGCAGAATTAATGGGTACAACCTCTATTGGTTTTTCTAGTCCCGCTTTAGCGGGATCGTCCTGGTCAAATTGTTTCCCCTCGGGAATCTTAGCTACAACCTCCCTGGTTGCCACAATTCAGACACTTATAACAAGTGCCACTGCG
Organism: Chitinophagales bacterium; assembly: GCA_020636575.1. Lineage (GTDB taxonomy): Bacteria > Bacteroidota > Bacteroidia > Chitinophagales > Chitinophagaceae > JJ008. The sequence continues at coordinate 1,533,628 of JACJXP010000001.1, read as the reverse complement.
CATCATGATGTGGCCGCATACATTACAGGCCGGTGCATCACTCTGCATATTCCTTGCTGCCGCATTTACTGCCTCAACACCGGTTTCCGTTTTTACTGCCTGTATGGCTCTTTGATTCTTTGCTGGCTGCGTTGCAGCTCCGCCGGATGATGGTGTTACCCTTACACTGGATAGTTCCTGCTTTTCCGCATATTCCAAACCAGAAGGCACTTCGTCCCAATCATCGGCACCGGTATTCATTACTTCAGGCTTGTCCAACACATGTACCAGGTCGGTTCTGCCCAGGTACTCGTAACCCAACACACGGAATATAAAGTCAACTATGGAAGTAGTGGATTTGATGTTCGGATGCTCCACAAATCCGGAAGGATCAAACTTGGTAAAGGCAAACTTGTCAACAAACTCTTCCAAAGGCACACCGTACTGCAAACCAATAGAAATAGAAATGGCGAAGCAGTTCATCATGCTACGCATGGTAGCACCTTCTTTTGCCATATCTATAAAGATCTCACCTAAAGTACCATCACTATATTCACCGGTACGCAGGAAAATAGCCTGTCCGTTGATCTTTGCTTTTTGTGTAAATCCTCTTCTCTTGGCCGGCAATGAACGACGTTCAACTATGCTGGCCAGTTTTCTTTTCAGCTTTGTATCAGGTGAAGCCTGCACCCTTTTCTGCACTTCATCCAACAGTTCTTCTACTGTCAGTTTACCCAGGTCCACGATATTCGATCCTTCTTCTTCAACAAGCTGCTGCTTGGTTTCGGCCGTTGTTTTATCGCTTTCTTTTTTCTTTTTGTCACTCTTGGTGCTGAGTGGCTGCGACAATTTAGAGCCGTCCCTGTACAAAGCATTGGCTTTAAGTCCTAATTGCCAGCTCAGGTAATAAGCATCTGAAATTTCTTCTACCGTAGCTTCATGAGGCAGGTTGATCGTTTTGGAAATAGCACCGCTGATAAACGGCTGGGTAGCTCCCATCATACGGATATGTCCGTGTGCATGGATGTAGCGTTTCCCTTTCTTTCCACATTTGTTGGCACAGTCAAAAACGGGCAGGTGTTCTTCTTTCAGCATAGGGGCTCCTTCGAGCATCATTGTTCCGCACACATAATCATTGGCGGCTTCAATCTCCTCATCAGTAAACCCTAATGCTTCCAGCAGGCTCCATTCAAAATCATTGTATTGTTCCGGGGTAAAGCCCAGTCTTTGCAGACATTCTTCACCCAAAGTATATTTATTGAAAACAAAACTTATTTCAAAAGCTGTAGCAGCAGCTTTATCTAATTTTTTTATTTCATCGGCAATAAACCCTTTTTCACTCAGGGTTTGGTGGTTGATAAAAGGAGCACCTGAAAATGAACCTGCACCTACTGCATATTTAATGATCGATTCAGTTTCCTTTTCTGAATATCCCAGGTTTTTCAAAGCAGTTGGAACAGACTGGTTGATGATGCGGAAATAACCGCCACCGGAAAGTTTTTTGAATTTTACCAATGCAAAATCCGGTTCAACACCAGTAGTATCACAATCCATTACCAACCCGATAGTACCTGTAGGAGCAATTACAGTGGATTGAGCATTTCTGTAACCATACTTCTCTCCCATTTCAACAGCCTCATCCCATGCATTACAGGCAGCTTTAAGCAAATAATCAGGGCAATGCTTGGAATGTATCCCCTGTGGCTTCAGGCTTAACCCTTCATATTCGTCTGCATCGTAAGCAGCGAGACGATGGTTACGCATCACCCGCAGCATATGCTCTTTGTTCTCCTCATACCTTGGAAAAGCGCCGAGATGTTGCGCCATTTCTGCGGATGTCTTGTAAGCCGTTCCGGTCATGATCGCTGTTATTGCACCGGCAATGGCCCTTGCTTCTTCACTGTCATAAGGAATACCGCTTACCATAAGCATGGTTCCCAGGTTCGCATAACCCAATCCCAGTGTTCTGTACTCATAACTTAATTGCGCCACTTCTTTGGATGGGAACTGTGCCATCAATACTGATACCTCCAATACAACGGTCCAGAGGCGACAGTTATACTCGTAACCTTCTACATCAAATTTGTTGGTTTCAGCATCATAAAACTTCATGAGGTTGGCTGAAGCCAGGTTACAGGCCGTATTGTCCAGGAACATATATTCAGAACATGGATTAGAAGCCCTGATCGAACCTCCTTCCGGACAAGTATGCCATTCATTAATTGTTGTGTTATACTGTGTGCCGGGATCTGCACAACGCCATGCAGCGTAAGAGATCTTATTCCAAAGTTCTTTTGAAGAAACTTTTTTCATCACCCGGCCATCACTGCGGGCCTTTAACTCCCAATCTTCATTTTTTTCCAGTTTTTCAAAAAACTCATTCGGAATACGAACAGAGTTGTTAGAATTCTGTCCTGAAACAGTTCTATATGCTTCACCTTCATAGTCGTTTGAATAACCTGCATTGATCAGGGCTCCTACTTTCTTTTCTTCCTCTACTTTCCAGTCAATGAATTCAACTATCTCAGGATGGTCCAGGTCCAGGCAAACCATTTTAGCAGCACGACGGGTAGTACCTCCGCTCTTAATAGCGCCTGCAGCCCTGTCACCTATTTTTAAAAAGCTCATCAAGCCGGATGAAGTTCCGCCACCACTTAATTTTTCACCTTCACCGCGGATGCTGCTGAAGTTAGTACCTACACCGGAGCCATACTTAAAGATCCGGGCTTCTCTCACCCACAGATCCATAATACCACCTTCGTTCACCAAATCATCATCCACACTTAAAATAAAGCATGCATGGGGCTGTGGACGTTCATATGCATTCCTTGACTTTTTTAATTCGCCATCAGCAGGATCAACGAAATAATGACCCTGGGGTTTACCGACAATACCGTAGCTCTCATACAAACCCGTATTGAACCATTGTGGTGAGTTGGGCACACACATCTGGTTCAGTATTGAATACACCAGTTCTTCGTAAAAGATCTGTGCATCTTTTTCTGAAGCAAAATAACCATACCGTTCACCCCATACCCGCCAGCAGTTAGCCAAACGATGTGCTACCTGTTTTGCAGAGGTTTCCCGTCCCAGGCTGCCATCCGGCTGGGGCACTCCGGCCTTTCTAAAATACTTTTGTGCTAAAATGTCCGTGGCGATCTGACTCCATTGTTTGGGCACTTCCACATTATTCATTTCAAACACTACATCGCCACCGGGATTACGGATTACAGAGGTACGATAATCATATTCAAACATATCGTATACACTTACATCCTCACTAGTGAAGCGACGGGTGAACTGCAAACCGCTAGCAGCGGATGCCTGCTTCTTACTTGCCATAACTAAAAAGAATTTAACGGGGTTATTGGTCCTGGTTCTTTTTGACCTCTCTGGCGAAAGGTCTGTTACGAAAGTATTTTTTATAAAAGGAAATTCAAACCTTCAAATATTCACAATGTGTGGATAAGACTTTGCCAAAATCCCGGAACGCTTTTCTGTATTGCATTGCAGGTTTTTTTCACAAACCTCACTTTTTTTTGGGGCATTTTTTTTTGGAAATTTCGTCTTCAAACATTAAAAAATATTTTGTCTGCCTCACCTTTCGTGAAACCCAAAACAGGCAAGGTTTTTTGAGTGCTCATCTCATGAAACTCTTTCCCATAAAGGATTTCAGCTTTCTTGTACCCTGAAACCCTTATCTGGCAAGTAATCCAGAATTAATGGAACGATAAAAATTAAATAACATTAAGATTTTGTTTTTTTGCGTATGCAAAAGAAGATTCTATCCCTATGTATTGTATTTGTCGGTACCCTGTTTATTTCCACTTATGGACAGTCACAGTTTAGCGGCTGGCTGGCAGATTTCAATACGATCAAGACCGGAAAAAAGACAAGTATTCATTCAGACTTCCAGTTTCGTAGCAGCGCCGATATAAAGCAATTGCAAACAACATTACTACGGTCTGGCCTGAACTATCATTTGAATAAAAAGCTGACGATCACAGCAGGTTATGCTTATATCAGTAACAGGAGAACGATCAATGGCCAGGCAGGCTATGTACCTGAACATAGGTTGTGGGAGCAATTGATCCTAAGTTATAAGATCAAAAAATTGAATGTAGCACATCGCTTCCGGGTGGAGCAAAGATTCATTGGCAACCCGGTGGTGAATGGCAATGCACAAAGCGGCAACAACTTTTATGTAAACCGGTTCCGGTATTTTATCAGGAATATATTACCCCTTCAAAAGCAAACTGAATTTACCAGGGGCTTTTTTGCCGCTTTGCAGAACGAAGTATTTCTGAATGTTGGAAATAGCTCTAAAGTGAATGGAAAAGTATTTGACCAAAACCGGTTTTATATCGCTACCGGCTATCGCCTGCACAGTAAAGCCGACCTGGAGATCGGTTATATGAACCAGTATGTGAACGGAAAAGGCAATGCTTTTACCAATAACCATGTTTTACAATTAGCTATGTATTTTAAGCTATAAAAAGGAATGCCGGATAACTGATTGAAACCCGGCATTTTTTCGCATTTTTGCATATCAAGTAGTACCGGATGAAGTCAGTTATTTACAACACATTAGCGGAAAAAAAGAAACAGGGGAAAAAATCATTCGCCGTACTGATCGATCCTGACAAAGTGGATAAAGCTTTGCTGGATGAATTAATAGAGCTATCTGTTTCTGCCAAAGTGGACTATCTGCTGGTAGGCGGTAGCCTGGTTATTTCCAATCATTTGGACGAATGTGTGCAGCACATCAAACAGCATTGTTCTATTCCTGTAATACTTTTTCCCGGAAGTCCATCGCAGATCAGCAAACATGCTGATGCTTTATTATACTTGTCCCTTATTTCCGGCAGAAACCCTGAGCTACTAATAGGACAGCATGTTGTTTCAGCTCCTTTCATAAGACAAAGCGGACTGGAAATAATGCCTACCGGGTATATTGTGGTGGATGGCGGTGCTCCAACAACTGTTTCATACATCAGTAATGCAACACCCATTCCTGCTGATAAAAATGAGATCGCTATGTGTACCGCAATGGCCGGCGAAATGCTGGGCATGAAACTGATCTATATGGATGCCGGCAGCGGCGCCAAAAGACCTATTACGGAAAGCATGATAAAGATCGTTGCTGACCATATAGAAGCTCCTTTAATTATCGGCGGCGGTATTACCGAGCCTGAAAAAGCTTACCTGAATTGCAAGGCAGGCGCTGATGTAATTGTGGTAGGTAATGCCATTGAAAAAGACGCCTCTCTTATACAAGAAATGAGTGCTGCGGTGCATAGTGTGCCGGTGAAAGTTATTTAATAAAAATTGGCGCTTATCTTTTTATACCCTTTTAGTTTTAAGTGAAGGAACAAATCTTTAAAGCCTCCCGTAAGAAAATAATATCCCAAACAATACTGATTTGGGTTTCTGTTATCATGCATATTCTCGTTATAATCTGGACTTTACCTGTAGTTATAAAAGGAAATCAAATAGCCGCATTTCTATTTGCAAATACATTTTTTTCTTTTTTATCTATACCAAGTGTCGTCATTTTCTTTAGATATTACAACCACTCAATCAATAAAAAATTTGTTATCACATATAATAAACTTCGATTTGAAGATGAAAAAACCGGCTATGTGATTGAATTAAACACACATGAAATAATTGAAATAAAGCTTATTCAAAATCATAATAACAGTAAACTTCCTTGGTGTGATTTAGAATATTTCTCATTTACTAACGAAACAGGAAAAAAAATTATTGTCACCTCTTTTTTTATGCCCATTTATGAGTTTTGGATGTGTACATTAGCCAGAAAGGTGAGCAGCAAAAAGCTTAAAATAAAAGAAGTGTTGTACCCTATTTTTAAATCCCTTTCCTAACAAAAACTATCGCAACTCCTCCACCTTTACTCTCGATGGTGTTTCTTTTCCTGCTATAATACTTGTTGAACTGATGGCAATGGCTTTAATGATCTCTGTCATGTTTTCCAGGTCCAGTGTTTCTACTTCATCACTCATTTTGTGATAATTTGGTTCGTTATCCATTTTTGAAGTAGAGATAGTATGTGCCGGCACACCCAATCTTGCCAGGGTGGCATTATCTGAACGATAGAATAATTGTTGCTGCGGGTAAGGATCAGGATAAAAAGTAAACCCACTTCCTTCCAGGTTCTTTTGCAACATAGTTCCCATGTCTGTTTTTTCATAACCAGTTATGTAGGCAGAGTTCTTTCCCCATTTACTATCCGTACCGATCATTTCTATATTGAACATAGCAACAACTTTCTCAGGGTCCAGTTGCTGAGAAAAATAACGGGAGCCAAAACCTCCTATTTCTTCCGCCGTGAATGCCGCAAATAAAATGGTCCGTTCATTATTGGCCAATGCTTTAAAATATTTTGCCAGCATGATCATCGCTGTTGTTCCTGCAGCGTCATCATTGGCGCCATTGTAAATAGAATCTCCATCTACCGGTTTACGAACCCCCAGGTGATCATAATGCCCCGAAAAGACGACATACTCATCTTTCTTACTTTTTCCCGGTATCATGGCCACTACGTTTGCCAGTGGCTGTTCTTTTATTTCATGAGTAGCTTCAATGGTAAATGTTTTAGGATCCGTATTGCTTACAACAAACACAAGGTTATTATCCATGCCGAACATGGAATTTTTTAACCGGCCAAGATTACCTAAGCTGTTAGCAAAGGATTCATCCACCAGCACAAGCAGGTTTTTTTTCCCCTGTAAAAGACCCCGGGCCTCTCTTTGAAGATTAGTACCCTGCTTGATAAAAACCTTTTCGTATCCGGAAGTTTCTGTGATCTTTAATTGTTCCTTTGTAGTGATCACCAGTATATTCTTGTTGTCAATACTTTGTCCATCCAAAACTGCAGATTGTGATTGAGCTGTTGCTCTTATCAATGCAAACTCCTGTTTATAACTATTGGCGCCGGGAAGTTTGTCGAGTTTTGCTGCAGCAAACTCTGCCGCAATAAAATCAGCAGCCTTATCTATATCAGGTGTAAAAGTTCTTCTGCCCCGCATATCATCAGATGCTAAAGTACTTTCAACCCTTTTTACATCTTTAACAGTTATGATCTTATTTAACAGATCTTCATTCTTTGATGCACCCTGCTGCGATTTGCAGGCAATACATAAAAAAAAGGCTGATGCCGCTAAGCATACCTTTCCTGAAACCAGTTTGTTCATACAGTTATAAATAATTTAGTGTGGGTTATAAACTCATCATCTCTTTAAACTTAACCGTTTGGCGGCGGCTTACTTCTATTTTTTCGCCTCCTTTTAGCTCAAGCAACAATCCGCCGTTAAAGTACGGCTCTATTTTATCGATCATCCGCAGGTTAACAATATGCTTTCGGTTTGCCCGGAAAAAAGTTTTTTCATCCAGCCTTTCTTCTAATGCATTCAATGATTTAAGTATAAGAGGTTTATTGGTTCCAAAAAAGACCTTTGCATAATTACCAACACTTTCAAATAAACGAATATCGCTGAGCTTCACAAACCAGCACCTGTCACCATCTTTTACAAACACCTGGTCACTTTCACTTAGCAAGCTATTGTTAAAATGTTCTGCTTCAGCTTTTGGTTCTTTTTCAACATGCTGCTGCAATTTACTTATCGCATCGGCCAAACGTTTGGGTTCTACCGGCTTTAGCAGGTAATCCAATGCATTTACCTGGAATGCCCTGAGGGCAAACTCATCATAAGCAGTTGTAAAGATCACATGAGGTGCTCTTTCCAATTCAGCAAGCATATCAAAGCCTGTTTTACCCGGCATCTGGATATCGAGAAAAATAAGATCCGGCTGCTGGCCTTCAATTTTCGTTATCCCTTCTTCTGCATTTGTAGCTTCATCTACTATTTCAATTTCAGGAAAATCCTGCAACAATTTCTTCAGCTCGGTTCTGGCCAATCGTTCATCATCTATTATTATTGCTCTCATATAATCATTCTATTTAATTATAAAATTGAGTGTGGTTTTAAGTTGTTTCTACAGGTAGCTCTACTCTTGCTTCCACCAATGATCCATTTACCTGCCTTATTTCAAACCTGGCCTTTTCACCATACAGCAAATTAAGGCGATTGGTGGTACTGGATAATCCAAAACCCTCAGGGTTCACTTTTCCGCTTAACTGACCGGTATTTTGCACAACCAATATGTGATTGCCATTATCAAATCCAGAAATGATACGAATAACACCTCCCTTTATTTGCCGGCTGATGCCATGCTTGATCGCATTTTCAGCCAGTGTCTGTAACATCATGGGAGGTACAGGAAGACAGAGTGTTTTATCATCAATATCATATTCTATATTCAACCTGTCTTCAAATCTCATATTTTCCAATGCCAGGTAATCCTTTACAATAGACAGCTCCTTATCAAATGAAACTGTTTCCATTGTTTCGGTTTGCATACTGCTGCGAAGAATATTGCTTAACTCAGTCACCGCCCTCCTGGCCCGCTGGGGATTTTCATCCACCAATGCCCGGATACTGTTCAATGAATTAAAAATGAAGTGAGGATTAATATGAGCTTTGATAGTTTTCAACTCCAGTTCTTTTACCAATGATTCCAGTTTCAATGTATCCAATTGCTGCTTTTGGCTCTTTGCATAATAATGATAGAAATAATAGATCATTGACCAGGGTAAGATGTACAGCCCATAATCAAACGTAGAACCCAATACTTTTTGTGTAAAAGAAATATTACTCCCTTTTGACATAGAAAGATGAAACAGGTCAATGGAAGTTGTAACAATAAGACTAAAAAGTAAGGAAGCACTAATCACTGATATGATAAGGCGGGGAAGTGCTTTTTCAAGCGGCAGTAATAACATGTTTCCCCATTTGATCACAAACCTGAGTATATGGGTAACCGCAATACCGGAAAAAAAGACGATCACAATGCGCCAAAGTAGTATATGAGTAGGTATCTGTACATCATAAATATGGGCAAACAGGAGCATCACCATACCTACCAGACCCCAACCTGCAATTTGTAATACCCAATAAAGTTTGTTCTTTGTCATTCAGGGCAAAATATAGAATTCCAAAAATATATGTATTCAGCTAGCAGTATGCTTTCTTTTGACTAATGGTAAAATTGAACGTCAAATGGATAAAATAGCCTTGTAAACCAATTAAAATGTTATTTGTTAAAGTTAGTTCTATAAACCATCGGCTTTAAATAGTATTTTTGTCCAGCCAATTGAATATCATGGAAATAACCCCCGGACCTCTTTTACAATCGATTGATTCTCCGGCTGATCTGAAAAAATTACCCAGAGAAAAATTACACCAGCTTTGTGATGAACTCCGGCAATATATCATTGATGTAGTAAGTGTTCATGGAGGCCATTTTGGGGCTAGTTTAGGCGTAGTAGAACTTACAACAGCCTTACATTACGTTTATAATACTCCTTATGATCAATTGGTTTGGGACGTAGGACACCAGGCATATGGCCACAAAATACTCACCGGCCGCAGGGATGAGTTTGTTACAAACCGGAAATATAAAGGGCTTAGCGGCTTCCCTAAAAGAAGTGAAAGTGAGTATGATTGTTTTGGAGTGGGCCACTCTTCTACATCAATTTCAGCAGCTCTTGGTATGGCTATGGCTGCAAAATATAATGGTGAAAAAGAGCGGAAAATCGTTGCAGTGATAGGAGATGGTGCCATGACAGCCGGACTTGCATTTGAAGGTATGAATCATGCAGGTGTGGCAGATGCAGATATGCTGATCGTTCTCAATGACAATTGTATGGGTATTGACCCAAATGTTGGCGCTTTAAAAGAATACCTGACCGATATTGCTACTTCCCCTACTTATAATAAAGTAAAAGACGATGTATGGAAGATGCTAGGTAAGCTCCCGGTGGGAAAAGACTTTAGCCGTAAAATGGCACATAAGCTTACTGAAGGGCTGAAAGGTATGGTAAGCAGTAGCTCCAATCTTTTTGAAGCTTTGAAGCTTCGCTATTTTGGACCTATTGATGGCCATAATATTGCTAAATTGGTTGACACCCTGAATGACCTTCGGGAAATTCCGGGGCCAAAGCTTTTGCACATCGTCACTACAAAAGGAAAGGGTTATGCCCTGGCGGAAAAAGACCAGACCAAGTGGCATGCTCCCGGCCTCTTTGATAAAGTAACCGGAGAAATTCACAAGAAAAAATATGATCTGCCACAGCCGCCTAAATACCAGGATGTATTTGGGCATACGATGGTTGAACTGGCGGAAAAAAATGATAGGGTTTTTGGAATAACACCAGCCATGCCTTCCGGTTCTTCGCTAAAATATATGATGGAGAAAATGCCTGACCGGGCATTTGATGTGGGTATAGCAGAACAACATGCTGTAACACTAAGTGCGGGAATGGCCACACAGGGCTTAAGGGTGTTCTGCAATATCTATTCTTCATTTATGCAGCGGGCCTATGATTCTGTGATCCATGATGTGGCTATTCAAAAACTACCCGTTGTTTTTTGTCTTGACCGTGCCGGTCTTGTAGGTGATGATGGCCCCACGCATCATGGTTGTTATGATATTGCTTATATGCGCTGTATCCCCAATATGATCGTTAGCGCCCCAATGAATGAAAGTGAGTTAAGGAACCTGATGTACACCGCACAACTGGATTCTACAGGGCTACCTTTTGTGATCCGGTATCCAAGAGGCCAGGGTGTGATGCCAGAATGGAAAACTGAAATGAAAGCAGTTGAAATCGGAAAAGGAAGAAAGCTTAAGGATGGAAAAGATATTGCCATACTTACAATAGGGCATCCGGGAAATTTTGCAGCTGCTGCCATCCGTGATCTTAAAAGTGAAGGTGTAAATCCTGCCCATTATGATATGCGTTTTGTAAAGCCGCTTGATGAAGACTTACTGCATGAAGTGTTCAGCCAATTTGATAAAATAGTTACTGTTGAAGATGGTACAGTTGTAGGTGGCTTTGGATCTGCTATACTTGAATTCATGAATGCAAATAACTACCAGGCTGAAGTTAAAATACTTGGCATCCCAGACAGGCTTGTTGAGCATGGTACCCCTAATCAACTTTATCATGAATGTGGCTATGATGCTGAAGCAATTAAAGATTGTGTAAGAAAATTGTTACAACCTGCTCACAAATTCACTACAACTACCCTCAGTTAATTAAATAGCTAATTATTGGCTATTCGTTATAGTTATTCAGATCGATAAAGAGATCAACCAGTTGAGATTCGTTCCGGATCTTTAATTTCTTACCATGAAGGATCTTTTCAATAATTTGTTGGTATGCGGAAAGTTCTTTTTTCAACCTTCCTTCATCAAGACTGATAAGATGCATCTTATTATCAGGGGTATACGCAAAATAGGCTTTCGCCTGGTGTTTCTTGATCTTACCCTCTAAAACAGATTGATCCCTGACGAGTTCTATGCTTTTCTCCTCACAGCAAAGTAGCTGAAACCTGCCGTGTACTATTACCCGGTAAAAAGTACTTTCAGTGTTTTTTTCAATGGAAGGGAAAAATCTCCGGAATAAAAAGTTGAGGCTGTCACTTTTATAGGGAACCCTTAAAAGAAATTCCGAGACCGGATCAACAAACTCCATGATCTTGTTATTCTCAAAATAATAAAGATCCCCTTCATACTTATCGAAGATCGCTTTGACCCGCATATCTGGTCTTCCGCTTTTGAATGAAATCCTCGCCGGTATCCATTCCTGTTTTTCAAACATTTTCTGTATGTCGATCTTTTCTTCGAAAGGAGGAAGAATGTTGTACACCGTTAGTCTGCTTTGAACAGTTGAGCCTGATTGAAATCCGGTGCCAACAACCTGGGAAATTACGCCAGAGATATTAAATGGCAATACTGCTAAAGTGAAGAGCAAAACCCGTTTCATAAAAGAAAAATTTTCTTTTCTCCTATTTCACAGATACCTGTAACATCACTATTATGACAGCCTATCTTATGCTAATGCTGCGTCAAGGGATATCTCCGTACTTAACAGCTTGCTGATCGGGCAGTTATCCTTTGCCTCTGTTGCACACTCAGCAAACTTTTCTGCATCTATGCCAGGCACCGTCGCCTTTACTTCCAGGTGACTTGAAGTGACTGTACCATTTTCAAGTGTAACAGTACATTTTGTATCGATACTATCCGGAGTGAACCCTGCTGCCCCTAATACGAAACTTAATTTCATAGAAAAACATCCTGCATGTGCTGCAGCTACCAATTCTTCAGGATTTGTATAAGTGCCATCCTCAAAACGGCTTCTGTAATCATAAGCGGTATTCTCAAGCACTTTTGATTTTGAGCTTAATGTACCGGAACCTTCTTTGCCGGAACCTTTCCAATTTGCTGTTGCGAAACTTTTCATAATTCAGTTTTAATGTATAATTAATTGTTCAGGCTGTTATCATCAGATAATTCAGCAAGACGATTCTCTGGTTCGTTATATTCAATGATAAAATTGTTCTTTCCTTCACCTACAATGATCTTCAGAAACTTTTGCTGCACTAATTCAAGAAGGGAAAGAAACAGGAATATTGCATGTACCCTATTCTCACACACATCAAATATCTTTTCAAAAGAAAGTGTTTTCTCTTCTCTTGCCCGGGTTAGCATATTATCCCGGCTCTCTTCCATTGTATAGTTATACTTAACAACGGTATGCACCGGCTTGTTCAATCTGTCACCATACTTCTGCATCACCCTTTCAAAAGCTTTCATCAGCTTAAATAAGGTAACATTTTGAATCTCTGTTCCTTCACTTTCCTGCTCACCGATCCGGGACAGTTCTTTTTGGATATTGCCCCGCTTCACCATCAACATCCGCAATGCTTCCATTTCAGCCATCTTAGCCGAGGCTTCTTTGAACCTTTTGTACTCAAGTATTTTATTCACCAGTTCCTGGCGGGGGTCGATCTCATTACCGTCAGCATCCAATTCTTTTCTTGGCAACAACATTTTTGCTTTAATGCGCATCAACGTGGAAATAAAAAGAATGAACTCACTGCTCAGCTCAATATTCAGTTCTTCAGTTTGATGGATATAGTCAAGAAAATCATTTGTTATCCTGGTGATGGGAATGTTATAAATATCCAGTTCGTCCCTTTCAATAAAGAAAAGCAACAGGTCAAAAGGACCTTCAAACTGGGGCAATTTTATCTGGTATGATGTATTCTGCACTTTATCCTGTTAAATCGTTTAGAAAAACAAAGTCCTGATGGTATATCCAACAGGACTTTGCAAAAATAAGGGAAACATGATTGGAGAAAAGATGTCGTTTTCCCCAAAAACTATTTACTTTTTAAGCGAATCTCGTATTTCACGCAGCAGGGTTATATCCTCCGGAGGTGCTGCCGGGGCTGCTTCTTCTTTCTTTTTCATACTGTTGATCGCCTTTATGATCAGGAACATAACAAAAGCGACAATAATGAAATTAATGATTGCTGTCACAAAATCTCCCCATTTCAGGTAAACCCCCTCCGTGATCACAGTTCCTGAATCATCCAATACAGCGTCTTTCAGTTTGTACATATTCTTACTAAGATCGGCTCCGAATATCAGACCGATAAGTGGTGACACCATCCCTTCTGTAAAACTGGTTACAACTTTTCCAAATGCACCGCCCATTACAAAAGCTACGGCAATATCAACAAGGTTACCTTTCATGGCAAAATCCTTGAATTCTTTCATCATACCCATAATAGATTGGTTTTAATGGTAAAATATAAATATTAAATATAAACAGTTATAGTATTCATTACTCTTTTTTCAGGCCGGGATATTGCATTTTTAAACCGGTAAGGAGAGTATGTAACCGTGTGGCGATCACAAATTCTTTGTACCAGTTCTGGTCACTGGGAACAATAACCCAGGGAGGATTGGCACAGTTATTAAAACAATCCTCATACATCTCCATGTATATATTCCACAATTTTGACTCTTCAAAATCCTTCTCATTATACTTCCACATTTTGCCGGGATTATGCGTCCGTTCAATCAGTCTTTCGTGTTGCTCCTCTTTTGAGATGTGGAGATAAAATTTCAGAATATGTGTGTTATTATGTTTTTGCAGAAGATCTTCAAAATCATTGATCGCTTTCATCCGCATAAATGCTGTTTCATCATCACACCACTTGTGCACCCTGGTGATCAGGATGTCTTCATAATGCGAACGGTTAAAAATTTGAATTGTCCCTTTTGGCGGTGCGTAACGATGTATCCGCCATAGAAAATCATGGGACAACTCTTCTGGTGTTGGTGCTTTATATGACTTCACGGTCACTCCCTGAGGGTTCATATTACCCAATACTTTACGGATCGTTCCATCCTTACCGCTGGCATCCATTCCCTGTATAATGATCAAAACAGAATGCTTATTTTCTGCAAAAAGCAGGTTTTGCAGCTCATCGAGCTCTTCTATTATCTTTTCAGTTTTTTCCTTGATCTCCCTTTTGTCGAATTCTTTTGGCGCACGGGTATCAATAGTGCTAAGCTCAATCCTGTTCATAGAATAATTTATGTTTGTTTCTTGCAATATAAAAAATCTATTTGTATGGCCGGGTTTCACCACCTTTGCATCCATTATTATGAGTAATGCTTTTTGGAAGTGGTTTTTATTCGTTATCCTTTGTTTTATATGGGGGAGCTCCTTTAAGCTGATGCGTGACGGCACAGCTTCGATGACAGCCGCTCAGGTTGCTGCATTACGGATCTTTTCAGCAGGCCTGGTTTTTGTTCCGTTTGCATTTTTTCATTTGAGAACAATCCCTAAAAAAAAGCTGGGTATTGTAATTCTGAGTGCTGTTGTAGGCAATCTTATTCCTGCTTTTCTTTTTGCAGCAGCCCTTACAAAAATTGACGGATCATTAGGCGGCATTCTGAACTCACTTACCCCGATATGCGTAGTAATAACCGGCATTTTACTTTACAGGGATAAAATAAAAACACAAAAAATCCTGGGAGTAATAATCGGCTTTGCAGGATTGGCATTGCTTATCCTGAGCCCCGTGATCACCGGTGAAAAAAGCATCAGTTTTGAAAACCCCGGGCACTTACTCTTAATTGTAGCTGCTACTTTTCTTTACGGCATTAATGTAAATATGGTCAGTCATCTGCTAAAGGGCATGAACCCGGTTCATGTTGCAACAGTATCCCTCTCATTTATGACGATACCTTCGCTATTAGCTTTGTGGCAGCAAAATTTTCTGGATCTTAATTTCAAAAGTTCCGAAACCCAATATGCTGTATTTGCTGTGATCATCCTTGGAATTTTTGGCAGCGCCATTGCAACAGTCTTATTCTACATGCTTGTAAGAAGAGCAGGAGGTTTATTTGCTTCACTCGTAACTTATGGTATTCCCTTCGTGGCCCTTTTTTGGGGAGTAATTGACAACGAAAAGATAGGCCTGCTGCAAATAATATGTCTCTTTATTATTTTATCCGGCGTATACCTTGCAAACAGACCAGAAAAAAATAACCGTGCCAATACAGGCACGGTTCAGTAATCAATAAGTTTAATATTCTTAAACAGACATTATTTCTTTTTCTTTGGATTGCAAATGCTTTTCTACAATAGAAGTAAACTTGTCTGTAAGCTTTTGCACATCATCCTCAGATTCTTTTGCCGCATCTTCACTTAGGCCATCTTTCTGCAATTTCTTTATATGCTCAATGGCATCTCTGCGAATGTTGCGGATAGCCACCCTGCTATGCTCACCTTCATTATGACATTTCTTGACAAGCTCTTTACGCCTTTCTTCTGTCAACGGCGGAAGAAAAAGCCTGATGATTGTACCGTCATTTTGTGGGTTAATGCCAATATTCGCGGCAATAATGCTACGTTCAATAGGCTGCAGCATATTCTTTTCCCAGGGTTGGATACTCAAAGTACGGGCATCCAGCACACTAATGTTAGCAACCTGGTTGATGGGCATAGGTGATCCATAATAATCAACCGATAGGCCATCCAGCATTTGTGGATTTGCCTTACCAGCTCTTATTTTTACCAATTCTACTTCAAGGTGAGTAATTGCCTTCTGCATATGATCTTCTGCATTGGCAATAATGGAAGGAACTTCTTCAGACATAATAATTCATTTTGAAACAAGACTGCAAATTTACACAATGCTCACATTCTTACAAAAGCAGAAAATCAAAGGTAAATCTGGCAGAAAGAAGAGATCAATTCTTATCCGCTACTTGTGCTTCCTGGGTAAGTGTTACAATTTTAGATGGGGCGTTAAGCTGCCCATTTATACCGGTCAGGCCTTTTGCAATAACCATTCTTTTTGTTTTTCTGCGGAAGTATAACAAACCAATACCGCTAAAAGCAAGTGCCAGCATCAGAAGCAACAAGTAATTAGGACCTAAGCTTCTTCCAAACCAGGCTATTAAAATAAATCCGGCATTCACAGAAACACAGGTAAGTGTTACACCAACATGCCCAAGTCCTTTACCAAGCAACAAGTGATGTACATGGTTTCTATCCGGCGTAAATGGGGATCTTGCATTAAATATCCTGATGCTAAAGACACGAAGTGTGTCAAGCAAGGGAACTATTAAAATTGCAAATCCAATGGCAACCGCTGATGGAACAGGTACTGCCACCAAAGGATCATTCGCAATATTGATAAACTTAATAACAAGGATAGCATTTATAAGCCCTATCATTAATGACCCTGAATCGCCCATAAATATCTTGGCAGGATGATGATTGAAGATGAGAAATGCGATCAAACTACCAACCATGGAAAATGCAAGGATCGCATAAGCCTCATATCCTGTTACAATAAAATAAGATCCAAATACACTCATGGTCAATATGCCAAGGCCTGCAGCGAGGCCATCTATTCCATCGATAAGATTGAATGAATTAATAACTACAATAATCGTCAGGTATGATAAGGCAAGACCAAACCCTTCTGAAACTTCCTCAAATCCCAGCAATCCATACATACTATCCAGGCGAATTCCACCTAAGTGGATCAAAATTGAAGCCGCAACTATTTGACCAACAAACTTTTTGGTGGCAGAAAGTATAACCAGGTCATCTTTTAAGCCCAAAAAGAAGATAACAAGCGCAGCTGCAAAAAAATATTGAAACTCCGGACTGGAGTAGCCTTTGACCATTAAGAGGGAAACAAACAGAAATGCACCAAAAATTCCCACACCGCCCAGTGAAGCAACGGGCCGGGTATGCAATTTTCTTTCATCTGGTATATCGTAGAGCTTTTTCTTTTCAGCGATCTGTAACACTACGGGTATGGCCAAAAAAGTAATAATAAAAGAAACTGAAGCCGTTAGGATTATCTCTAACATTTAAGCAGTTTTATATGGTACAAAAATAGGCCTCAAACCTTAGTTTTTCGTCTGTAAATAATAAATAGAATGCTGCTAACATTAAATTATTATAAACAAGCAGGAATTATTGGATTTTTTGATGATTCGCTCATCAGTATGGATTTTTTCTCGAAAAAGATTGCACATTTGCACTAACACTGCTGATAAGACGCTGCAAGATACAAAAAGTTTAATAAGAACCTATTATGACAGACCTGAACGCAATTGCCAGTCAAATTAGAAGAGATATAGTAAGAATGGTACATGGTGCCAGTAGCGGCCATCCTGGTGGCTCTCTTGGATGTGCTGATTTTTTCTCCGCATTATTCTTTAAAATAATGAAACACAACCCCGTATTCAACATGGATGCAGAGGGAGAAGATGTATTTATCTTATCTAACGGCCATATCTCACCGGTATTTTATTCTGCACTTGCCCGTTCGGGTTATTTTGACATAAAAGAATTAGCAACCTTCAGGCAGATAAATTCCCGCTTACAAGGCCATCCTGCCACACATGAACACCTTCCAGGTGTCAGAATTGCATCAGGATCATTAGGACAAGGAATGAGTGTTGCCATTGGCGCCGCTTTATCCAAGAAATTGAATAAAGACAATAATCTTGTGTTTTCACTACATGGCGATGGAGAATTAGATGAAGGACAGGTATGGGAGGCCGTTATGTCTGCTGCTCATCATAAAGTAGATAATTTGATCAGCACTATCGACTGGAATGGTCAGCAAATAGATGGTCCCACGGATAAAGTAATGGGGTTGGGTAATATCCGGGAGAAATTTGATGTTTTTGGATGGGAAACACTTGAAATGAATGGCAATGACATGGATGATGTAGTAGCTGCACTTGAAAAGGCAAAGACAATGACGGGCAAGGGCAAACCTATTGCCATTATGATGCACACTGTTATGGGTAAAGGGGTTGATTTTATGGAAGGCACTCATGAATGGCATGGAATTGCCCCCAATGATGAACAACTTGCTGCTGCATTATCTCAATTAACTGAAACACTTGGCGACTATTGATCCTGAAAAGATCATTCTGTCCGTAAGGAAAATCTTTGTGAAGCTGCTTTAAATGATGGTATGAGCGAAGCCAGAATAGCTATAAAGAAAACAGTTGCGCCTACCAGTAAAAAATCCGCAAGTTTAAGTTTTACAGGATAGTAGTTTATCAAAAACGATCCCCCTTCCAGGGAAACCAGGTGAAACTTTAGTTGTAACCAGACGATTATTAATGCTAATACCATACCTGTCACTGCTCCTATAAATGCCAACAGTACCCCTTCACTTAAAAATATCCGTCTGATAAAATTCCTGCTTCCACCCAGGGCATGCAATACAGTGATATCTTTTTGTTTTTCCAGTGCAAGCATCGTCAATGCGCCGATCATATTAAATGCTGCTATCACCAATATCAGGCATAACACTCCATAAATAACCCATCTTTCGAGGTTCATTACCGAATACAGGCTTTTATTTTGCTCATACTTATTTTGAATAAGATAGCCTTCTCCAAAAAAAGCAGAAAGTTCTTTCTTCACTTTACCATCACTGGTCGGATCTTTAAGACTTATTTCAATTCCGCTGTATTCATTTTGCCCCAATTGAACGGATCTTTTTACAAAATCAATATTGGTGATGCCATATTTGTTATCAAAATCCTGCTGTATCTGAAATGCAGCTGATGAACGAATAGTGTCATTCGTTATTCCGCTCATCAGATCAACCTGTTCTGTTCCGGTTTTTCGGGGTAAATGAATCGTCAGGACATAAATATTCCTATCCGCTACAATTCCCAATGCACCCTCTACCCCTACACCAAGAATTAACTTAGGCACATCTGTTGTGCCCAGGTCGTATTCTCCGTTTACCAAATTATCTGCTACACCAGTAACATAACGATAATTTGCATCAACGCCTTTAACCTGTATCACTGACTGGGATTCACCATTTTGTACCAATGCTTTTTCCTCAACAACTAATGAATAATTCCTTATATCGCCTATTCCTTTTAATTTGTTTAACTGTTCTTGTGTTACAGTGATCGTTTTTCCAGATTCAGGAGAAATTTTAAGATCAGTATAAAATGTAGAATAGAGTGATTTAACCAATCCTTCAAAGCCGTTAAAAACACTTAATACAAGGATAAGAGCAGCAGTACCGAAAATAATTGCAGCTATACTTACCCATGCAATGATGTTGATCGCATTTGTAGTTTTTTTGGCTTTAAAATATCGCCAGGCAAAAAGAAGGTTTAGAAATCTCAGACCTAAAAATTATTGAATTAATAAGAATTGTTTTATCTCTGAAGCAATGAAGATCTGATAATTTGAATTATTCCTTATCCTTTCTCTCATCATCGATCTTCTTAAATAACTCTTCCATTTTAAACACATGGTCCAGTGTTTCATCCTTAAAGAACTTTAACACCGGGATACTTCTTAACTGATGCCTGACCTTAGCCGCAAGTTCTTTTTTAATATCATGATGCCGATCTTCTATTTTTTTCAACGCCGCCTCATCATCTTTTACCTGGAAAAAACTCAGGTAGAATCTTGCTTCTAACAGATCGGGAGTCACTTTTACCGCTGAAATGGAAACCATTCCCCCGTCGATCATATTTAATCCTAATCGTTGAAAGATCTGATTCATTTCTTCATTCAACAACCCTGCAATTTGCTTTTGTCGCTTTCCCTCAATCATATTTATAACAATTATTATCGCTGTAAAAGTACTTACTTTGCCCTGTTTAAGCGTTGAATACAGCCGATGAAGAGATTTTCCCGGATTTTGAGTTATTTAAAACATCATTCTGGCCAGATAGGCCTTTATTTTTTATGCACTCTCCTGGCTACACTTTTCGGAGTGATCTCAATCGGTATGCTGATCCCTTTTTTCGGATTAATTTTCGACCCTGAAACAACTCAATCAACTGGAAATGATATCATCAAAAGCAATGTTTTAGGATCGTTTGTAAGAGATTTCCTGGTAAACCTGATCAATACCAACGGAAAAATAGCTGGTCTTACCGCCATCTGTGTTTTCATCATCAGCGCTACCGTACTCAAAAATATTTTTATCTATCTATCCAATCGCATCTCCGTGCCGGTGAGAACAGCTATCATTACCCGCCTGAGAGGAGACATGTATGATAAAATACTAAAACTGCCTGTAGGCTATTTTACTGAAAGAAGAAAGGGTGATATTATCTCCAGGATGACTAATGATATTGCCGAAATTGAAGCATCGGTAGTAGGCACATTTGATGGATTAATAAAAGACCCGCTGACTGTTCTGGGCTATCTTATCTTTTTAGTGATCATATCTCCCCAACTTTCTTTATTCCTGTTGATATTATTACCTGTTACAGGACTCATTATAGGAAGGATAAGCAGAAAACTAAAAAGACAATCACAACAGGCTGCCATCAAACTGGGTGAAGGGCTATCTATTTTAGATGAAACATTGGGCGGGCTTCGGGTGATCAAAGCTTTTTTAGCTGAAAAATTATTGCGAAACCGTTTTCACCGTGTAAATGATGAACTTTTTACTGTTAGAAAAAAAATGGGTGCCAGGCGGGATCTTGCATCACCTCTTACCGAGGTGATGGGAGTAGCAGTACTTTGTACCATTCTTTATTTTGGCGGCAGACTGGTGATCGGCAATAATGGATTGAGCGGAGAAGAACTAATGGCCTATATCGCATCCTTTGCCATGCTTATTAATCCAGCAAAAAATATTTCTTCTGCATTTTTTAATATTCAAAGAGGTGCGGCAGCCCTGGATCGGGTAGATGAAGTGTTGAAAGCAGATAATGTGATAGATGAGAATGAAAATGGGAAAATACTCACCGCATTTACAGACAGGATCGAATTCCGTAATGTGGTATTTGCCTATAGTGATGCAGTTATACTGGATGGCATTGATCTAACTATTGAAAAAGGAAAAACTATCGCATTAGTGGGATCTTCCGGCGCAGGTAAATCCACCCTGGCTGATCTTGTACCAAGATTTCATGACGTAACAGGTGGTGAAGTGCTGATCGATGGAATAAATATTAAAGATTACTCCCTCCATTCATTGCGCAGTCAGATGAGTATTGTAACACAGGAACCTGTTTTATTCAATGATACAATTGCCGGAAATATTTCGCTGGGTTACCCTGAAGCAACTGATGAACAAATTGAAGAAGCTGCCAAGATTGCCAATGCGCATGAATTTATTCTCAAAAAAGAGGGCGGTTATCAAAGTAATATCGGCGACAGGGGTGGTAAACTGAGTGGTGGGGAAAGGCAACGGTTAACCATTGCAAGAGCTGTATTAAAGAATCCACCGATCCTTATCCTCGATGAAGCCACTTCATCTCTTGATACAGAAAGTGAACGGCTGGTACAGGATGCAATTAATAATATGATGCAGAACCGAACCAGTATTGTGATTGCTCACCGGCTTTCAACCATTCGCCATGCAGATGAAATAATCGTATTACAAAAAGGAAAGATCGTTGAACGAGGAAACCACGACCAGCTAATGGTTTTAAATGGTTTTTATAAGAAGTTGGTAGAGATGCAGGAAGTAAGATGAAAATTTTTAAGCTTCACTTGAGTAAAGTAATATTGGTATGTCATAAGTTTGAGGAAATAGGCAAACTTTTGCAATGACTTCAAGGGGTAATTTAAGAAAAGAAAAGTCAATAAACTCTTCGGGTAAGATTCTTAATGAATCAAAAATTCCAATCCTTAAAGAGAACGAATACATTGTAAAAATGTATGAGCTTGATGGAGATGCGCCCAAACAGTTCATTAAAGCGTATTTTTTTACCGAAAAAACCTCAGTAAGAAAATCATCATCAGGTTCTTGGATACCTTTTATTGCAAAAACTGCAGAAAAATGGTATCCACATGAGTCAATAATTGAATATATGATTAATCGAATTGGGGAAGAACTTGGCTTAAAAATGAACGAAATACGGCTTGTGAAAATTAACGGGCAAATACGATTCTTAAGCAAGTATTTTCTTAACGAAAATGAAAAACTGGTTCATGGTGCTGAAATTTGTGGGGAGTACTTGAATGATATGCCTATGGCGAAAGAAATTGCCGATAGTAAAGAAACTTCTAGAGAGCTCTTTACATTCGAGTTCATAAAGGATGCGATTCGAACAGTATACCCTAATTGCTTCGAAGACATTCTAAATGAACTAGTTAAAATGATAGCTTTTGACGGATTGGCAGGTAACAATGACAGACATTTTTACAATTGGGGTGTCATTGACACTAAGAAAAAGACGACAAAACTTCCTACCTTTGCCCCCCTTTACGATTCGGCAAGGGGTTTGCTATGGAATCTAAGTGATGAGAATTGCAAGCATTTGCTTAATATTCACAAAGAAAATGGGAAAAAAGTCATAAATTATATTGAAAAAGCAAGTCCTAGGATAAGTATTGAGGACAATAATACAGCAAATCATTTCCAACTAATAGATTTTATTAAAAGATACAACAACGAATACGCAAAAATCGTTAATGATCTATCATCCATTGAAAACCAAGTAAAAGTATTCCAGATGTTAAAAGAAGAGTTTTTTCAATTCTTTATTCCTGAAAGATGTGAATTGATTAAACTAATTATCGAAGAAAGATTCAATAAAATTAGGAGTTTATAAAATGCTTCGTAAAATTAAAAATTGGTTTAGCAAGAATGAGGAGCTTGAAATGCAGGTTCAAATCCCTAAAGATGAAGAAGCAAAATTCATCTTAATGGTTGATAATATCCGCATTGGAGAATTGTATTGCCAAAAAGGAGAATGGTATTTTAAATATACCGACGATTTTAAAAATCATTCAAATGAATATAATCGGATAACTGGTTTTTCGGATATAAATAAAACTTATAAAAGTGAAACCCTTTGGCCTTTTTTTCAAATTCGAATACCGGGGTTAAAACAACCAGCAATTCAAGAGATCTTAACTAATGAAAAAATTGATAAGGAAAATGAAATTGCGTTATTGAAACGATTTGGGAAAAAAACAATTTCAAATCCATATGAATTAATTCTAGCCTAAGGATATTCAAGAACTGTAAATACAGTTCTTGAATATTTTAAAACTTAATTTCTAAAAATTTCTCTACTAATCACCACCTTCTGAATTTCTGAGGTTCCCTCACCAATAGTACATAGCTTGGCATCCCTGTAATGCTTTTCCACCGGAAAATCTTTTGTGTAACCGTAGCCACCAAATATCTGCACCGCATCGTTCGCCACTTTTACAGCTACTTCGCTGGCATAATACTTTGCCATAGCTCCGGCTTTTGTTACAGACTCTCCCCTGTTCTTCAGATCGCAGGCTTGTAATGTAAGCAGATCAGCTGCTTCTATCTCAGTGGCCATATCAGCGAGCTTAAAAGATATTCCCTGGAAATTAGCAATGGGCTGGTCAAACTGGTGCCTCTCCTGCGAATATTGTAAAGCAGCTTCATAAGCTCCTTTTGCAATACCGAGTGAAAGTGAAGCAATAGAGATCCTTCCACCATCCAGCACTTTTAGTGATTGCTTAAACCCTTCTCCCACTTCTCCCAGTCGCTGCGCATCTGAAATCCTGCAGTTATCAAAGATCATTTCTGCTGTTTCGCTGGCCCGCATGCCTAGTTTATTTTCTTTTTTTCCTGCGCTGAAGCCCGGTGTTCCTCTTTCTATCACAAATGCAGTTGCATTATTTTTTGCCCTTGGCTCACCGGTGCGGCATATCACAACGGCCACATCGCCACTCTTTCCATGAGTGATCCAACTCTTGGTACCATTAATGACCCACTCGTCACCATCCTTCACAGCTGTCGTTTTCATGTTGCCTGCATCGCTTCCGGTATTGGGTTCTGTCAATCCCCAGGCGCCTATCCATTCTGCTGTAGCCAGTTTAGGGAGATATTTCTTCTTTTGTTCTTCATTACCAAATGTTAGGATATGCCCGGTACAGAGTGAATTATGTGCAGCCAGACTAAGCCCAATCGATCCACATACTTTGGCAATTTCTTCAATAATAACCTTGTATTCAAAATAGGAAAGCCCGGCTCCACCATATTGCTCCGGAACCAATACTCCCATTAAACCCAGGTTACCCATTTCTTTAAATACTTTGACTGGGAATTCCTGGCTCTCATCCCATTCCATCACATAAGGTTTGATATGCTGTTGTGCAAAATCCCTTGCAGTTTGTGATACCTGCCGGGTGATCTCGTTGGTCTCAAAATTCATTCTGACTTATATGGTTTAATTTTTAGCAACAGTGCCACTCGATTCCGGATTGATCCAGAAAGGGTGGCACTGCTTTTGGCATTGATAGCTGCAATCGCTAAAGGCAGGTGCAAGATAGTCTTTTTTTAATAAAACTAACAATTGTTAGTATAATAAAAATCACATTTTTAGCTCCAGCCCATCATACGCCAGGTCTATTCCTTCCGGCAACTCATTTTCAATATCTGCATGCTTCCCTAACTGGTGAGAAATATGAGTAAAATATCCCTGCGGAACTTTTAATTCTTTTACCAACTGAATGGCCTCCTCTAAGTTAAAATGTGAAATATGCTTTTGTTTCCGAAGTGCATTCAAAACCAGCACATCACTTCCCTTGATCTTTTCTTTTTCATTATCATCAATCCTGTTGGCATCTGTGATATATGTGAACTTACCGAAACGAAAACCCAATACCGGCATTTTAAGATGCCAGACCAATATGGGAGTCACAGGTATATCACCAATAACAAAGGACTCCAGTGTAATGGTATAAAGATCCAGTTCCGGAACGCCAGGCATTTTTGTATCTGAAAATGCATAATAAAAGTCCCGCCGAATAGCTTCCTCCGTCAGCGAGTCTGCATAAATATCAATTGGCTTTTTCTGAAAAAAATTGAAAGCCCTTATATCATCCAGCCCTGCCAGGTGATCCTTATGCGGATGGGTAAACAAAACCGCATCAAGCTTGTTTACTTTTTGTCTTAACATCTGGTAACGAAAATCAGGCCCGGTATCAACAACCAATGTAGTTTTTGCCGACTCGATCATTATGCTGGATCGCAGGCGATTATCCTTTTTGTCTGTCGAAGTACAAACCGGGCAGGTACAACCGATCATAGGTACCCCACTACTGGTGCCGGTTCCAAGAAAAGTTATTTTGATGGGGGGATATGTCACAGGATAAAGTTAGCCGGGAGGTATGAATTATCCAATAACTAACCTTTTTCAGTTTCCATCCTTGCTATAATTTCTCTGTAAAGTTTCTTTGATTCTTCCGAGATATTTTCAGTGTCTATCTCCAATTGTGGTATAAGATCAATCAATGTATTGATCCTGCCTTCTGTTTGAAGGAACTTATTCAATACAACCACTTTTTTAGATTCAAGGATACAATAACCGCTTTGAAATGTGCCTCTTTCATAACGAAGAATATAGCCAGCTTCTTCCGGTATATTCTCTAATTTATCTAATGTAGTTTGTGTATACCTCATACGAATAACGAATCGTCAATTAATCATTTAATTGATACAAAGTTAAATTCGAAATGCCGGATACCGTTATCCGGGGTTTGATTGTTATCCACAAACCCGGTTACTTATTTTGCATTTTGATCACCGGCACTATCATTTCTTCCAGGCTTACACCGCCGTGCTGAAAGGTGTTCTTATAGTAATTAGCGTAATAATTGTAATTATTCGGATAACAAAGAAATCTATCCTCTCTTGCAAAAATGTAGGATGAGTTGACGGTGGGAACCGGCAGGCCCGCTTCTCTCGGATCACGGAAAGCTAACACATCTTTGTTCTCATAATTCAGGTTACGGCCATGCTTATAACGAAGATTTGTTGTTGTTTGCTTATCACCAACTACTTTGCATGGAGTTTTTACCCTCACACTTCCATGGTCTGTTGCTAATACGATCCTTATTTTTTTATCTGCAATCTTCTTTAATGCCTGGTGCAATGGCGAATGTTCAAACCAACTGGCTGTTACACTGCGATAACTCATTTCATCGCCTGCCAGTTCTTTTAATACTTCCATTTCTGTTCGGGCATGGCTCAGCATATCCACAAAATTGTAAACGATCACATTCAGATCATTATTCAAAAGGTTATGAATATTATTGACCAGGTCAAGACCTGCCTGGTTATTCACCACTTTTGTATATGATGTTTTAAGATCAGACTTGCCAAGTCTTTTAAGCTGGGCATTAAAAAAAGCTTCTTCATGTAGGTTTTTGCCTCCCTGCTCATCATCATTCTTCCATTCAGCAGGAAACTTTTTTTCGATTTCCACAGGCATCATACCAGCAAAAATTGCATTACGGGCATATTGAGTAGCTGTGGGAAGAATACTGTAAAAGCTTTCCTCCTCCTGTATGCGAAAACTTTCTGCAAAAATGGGTTGTATTGCTTTCCATTGGTCAAACCGCAGATTATCGATCAGGATAAAAAATAAAGGGGTCCCTTTTTCTACATGCGGTAATACCTTAAACTGAAAAAGGGTATGGCTCATTACCGGACTATCTGTACTTCTTGGATCTACCCAATCCGCATAGTTCTTCGAAACAAACTTGAAGAACTCTGTATTTGCCTCACTCTTCTGGCTTTGCAGGACCTCCTGCATTTCAGGGCTGTCACTTTTTTGCATTTCCAGTTCCCAGTACACCAATTTCTTATAAATGTCCATCCACTCGTTATAGTCCGGGTTACTGTTCAGTGCCATAAATAGATTCCGGAACTGCTGCTGGTACGCAGTAGTTGTCTTTTCAGCCACCAGCCTTTTATTATCAATTATTTTTTTTAGGCTTAATAAAACCTGGTTTGGATTCACCGGTTTGATCAGGTAGTCACTTATCTGGGAACCGATGGCATCATCCATCAGGTTTTCGGTCTCATTCTTGGTTATCAGTACCACCGGAAGCCCCTGGTTCACTTCCTTGATCTTGGAAAGTGTTTCTAATCCTGTTATTCCCGGCATGCTTTCATCGATCAGTACCACATCTACCGGATTGGCTTTTACAAAGTCAATAGCATCAAAACCATTGGTAAAAGTTTCAACTTCATACCCCTTATTCTCTAAAAACATTTTCTGCGACTGCAGACTTTCTATTTCATCATCTACCCAAATAATTTTTGCTATTGCCATTCTTTGATTTTTAAAACTTTCTCGATTTTCAAATTTAGCTTTTTAATGCGGGGCTTTGTACTTTTACCCCCTTGCCTTTAACAAAAAAGCAACAATGCAGGCCAACAGAAAGATAATTAACGATCCTGTCTATGGGTTTATTACCATCGACCATCCATTGATATTACAGGTTATTGCGCATCCTTATTACCAAAGACTGCGTAATATTCACCAGATGGCATTTGCCCATCTTGTATATCCCGGGGCAGTGCATTCCAGATTGCATCATTCATTAGGCGCTTACCATCTCATGTGTATGGCTTTATCCGAACTGAAAAGTAAGGGCATTGCCATAACTGAAGAGGAAGAACTTGGTGCAAAAATTGCCATTCTTTTACATGATATAGGCCATGGCCCCTTTTCCCATGCTTTGGAAAAAGAGCTTGTACCAGGTGTTCATCATGAAGATGTTTCAAGACTCATCATGCAAAAACTGAATGAAGAGTTCAATGGAAGTTTGCAAACTGCCATTGAAATTTTCACGGGGAGTTATAAGAAAAAATTTCTCCATCAGCTGGTGTCAGGTCAATTAGATGTAGACAGAATGGATTACCTGAACCGGGACAGCTTTTTTACTGGTGTAGCAGAAGGTGTTATCGGTTATGACCGGATCATCAAAATGCTGACTGTGAAAAATGATGAGCTGATGGTGGAAGAAAAAGCTATTTACTCAATAGAAAAGTTTCTCATTAGCAGGCGGCTGATGTACTGGCAGGTATACCTGCACAAAACAGTACTGGCTGCAGAAATGATGCTGATCAATATCATGAAAAGAGCCCGGCAACTTATCGAAAATAACCGGGAGGTAACTGCGGCTACGGTTGAGCTTGATTTCTTTTTACAAAATTTTACCGTTCATGATTCAATAGAAAAGCACCTTGATGCGTTTTGCAGATTGGATGATCATGATATGATGACAACGATCAAAAACTGGACAACACATTCTGATAAGATCTTGAGCCTGCTTTGCAGTTCAATTGTTGAAAGACGTTTATTCAGAATCAAATTACAGGCAGAGCCATTTGATACAAACCTTATTGCTGAAAAAAATAAGATCATAAGTGAAAAAACAGGGATGACAGGTGGTGACCTTTCTTATTTATCCTTTACCGGGGAAATCAGCAATACCACCTATGATACCAGGGATGAAAAGATCAACATCTTATTTAAGGATGGTTCAATAAAAGATATTTCCAAGGTGGATCATGCCCTGATCAACTATGAAAATAGTATTGCGTATGGCGAGGTTAAAAAACATTATTTTTGTTACCTGAGAACCTAGCAGTATCGTCTTTATGACTAACCATCCGGGTTAGCTGGCCCGGTTAAATGAAAGAACAAATATGCAGTTTCCTGCCTCTCAAATAGCACAGATCGTTAACGGAACAATTGAAGGAGACCCTGAGATATGTGTGGGTTCATTTGGAAAAATTGAAGAAGCCAGGGAAGGCCAGATAAGCTTCCTGGCAAACCCGAAATATGAGGATTTCCTGTATAGAACAAAGGCCTCGGTCATCATAGTCAGTGAAAAATTCAAGCCGAAACAGAGTGTAAAACCTACCCTGATACGAGTTCCTGACGCCTATTCTGCATTTGCTACATTGCTTTCCAAATACCAGGAATTAAAACAACAGCAGTTATCCGGGGTTCAAGAACCTGTATATTTAGCCAAAACCGCGGTTCTGGGTGAAAACGTTTTTGTTGGCGCCTTCACTTTTATAGGTGAGAATGTAAAGATTGGTAACAACACAAAAATTTATCCTAACTCTTTCATTGGCGATAATGTAACTATCGGAAATAATTGCATCATTCATCCCGGTGTTAAGATATACCACGACTGTATCCTCGGTAATGAGGTTTCTGTTCATGCCGGCACTGTGATCGGCAGTGATGGCTTTGGATTTGCCCCCCAGGCAGATGGCAGTTTTCAAAAAGTTCCGCAGATCGGTAATGTTGTTATAGAAGATAAAGTGGAGATCGGTTCCAATGCCACTATCGACAGAGCTACCATCGGTTCTACCCTGATCAAATCAGGCGCAAAACTGGATAACCTTATACAAATTGCCCACAATGTGGAAGTAGGGAATAGTACTGTTATAGCCGCACAGGCTGGTGTAAGCGGCAGTACCAAGATCGGTAAAGGCGTAATGATAGGCGGGCAAGCCGGTGTGGTAGGCCATATACTGATCGGTGATGGAGCCAAAATAAATGCACAAAGCGGCGTAAGCAAATCTTTAGAACCGGGAAAAGCGGTTACAGGATCCCCTGCTCATGATTATACATCTGCACTCAGAAGTCAGGCGATTAGCCGTAAATTGCCAGAATTAGAAAAAAGGATCAAAGAATTAGAAGCTATTATCAGGCAGTTACTGGCAGAAAAAGTTAGCTGATCAACAACTGCTGTTCAAAATTTATTTCATGAAGAAGACTCTTTTGCTGACAGTTATTTCTATCTCAACTGTTTTTTCTTTCGCCCAAAAAAAACCTGCTTATACTCTTTTTACCGGTAATGGTAAAAAAGTCAGTTATGGAAAAATGATTAAAAAAATAGCACAAAAAGACATTGTGCTGTTTGGCGAGTTTCATAATAACCCGATCGTTCACTGGCTGCAATTGAAAGTTACCCGTGATTGTGACGCTTCAAGGGACCTTGTTCTTGGCGCTGAAATGTTTGAACATGACAATCAACAGGCCTTGGATCAATATCTGCAGGGAAAACTAAGTGCCAGAGGTCTTGATTCAAATGCACGGTTATGGCCCAACTATAAAACAGATTATGCACCACTGGTTAATTATGCCAAAGAAAATAAAATAGTTTTTGCCGCAACTAATGTGCCCAGGAGATATGCATCTCTTGTTGCCAGAGGCGGGTTTGGAAGTCTTGATACACTTTCACAAAAAGAAAAAAGCTGGATAGCCCCTCTTCCGATTGACTATGATCCTGAGTTGCCCGGTTATAAAAAAATGAAAGAGATGATGCCTGACCATGGGGGTGATAATCTTCCTAAAGCACAGGCCACTAAAGACGCAACAATGGCTCATTTCATCCTTGAGAATTTCAAACAAGGGTCCCTGTTCATCCATTATAATGGCTCCTATCATTCTGAGAATTATGAAGGAATTCTGTGGTACCTGAAAAAGAAAAGACCAGAGCTTAAATATGCCACCATTACCACCGTATCACAAAAAGACATTGGCAAACTATTAGCTGAGAACAAAGGGAAAGCTGATTTTATTATTTGTGTTGATGAGGATATGACCACCACTTACTGATCACCCTTCCATTCAAACAGAAGTGTAAATCTTATCTTTGAGGGATGGAAACGATCACCAAAAATAAAAGTTACCTTTCTGGGAATATGACGAACAATTTCAATCCCGATAAGCAGCATACACTCAAAAACCCTGTAAATATTTCAGGCAGGGGTTTGCATACAGGCATCCTGGCCGACCTGACACTTAATCCGGCTAATCCCGGGTTTGGTTTTCAGTTTCAAAGAACTGATTTACCGGGGAAACCTGTTATAAAAGCAGATTGCGACCTGGTTACTGACGTAAGCCGTGGAACTACTATTGAAGCCAACGGAGCCAAAGTGAGTACTGTTGAGCATATTCTTGCTGCATTGGTAGGTATGGGCGTTGATAATTGCCTGATTGAAATAAACGGACCCGAAGTGCCGATCATGGATGGCAGTTCAGAGCCTTTTGTAGAATTGATCGAGGAGGCAGGGATAACAGAACAGGATGCTGCAAAAGTTTGGTACAGTATTGATGAAAATATCTATCATTTCGACGAAGAAAAAAGAGTGGAAATGGTAGCAATGCCTGCCACAGAATACCAGATCACAACCCTGATAGATTTTAACTCCCCTGTGTTAGGAACGCAACATGCAGGATTAAAGCATTTAGGCGATTTCAGGGAAGAGATTGCACCTTGCCGCACATTTTGCTTTTTGCATGAGTTGGAAATGCTGATCGATAAAAACCTGATCAAGGGTGGTGATGTCAATAATGCTATTGTTATTGTCGACAAAAAAATGACTGATGCAGAGTTACAGCGCTTAGAGAAGATTTTTAATAAAGACAAAATTGAAGTTAAAAGCGAAGGCTATCTCAATAACCTTGAGCTGCGTTTTCCCAATGAACCTGCCCGTCATAAACTATTGGATGTGATCGGTGATCTTGCCTTGATCGGCTATCCTGTAAAAGGAAGAATTATTGCGAACAGACCCGGCCATAGCACCAATGTAGAGTTTGCCAAAAAGATCAAGCAGTACATTAAAAAGAATAAGCATACACAAGGGATTCCGGTGTATGATCCCAATCTTCCCCCGGTTTACGATCAGCAATACATAGAGAAGAAATTACCACATCGTTATCCTTTTGCTTTGGTTGATAAGATCATTGAATTAAGTGACACCCATATTGTAGGGGTTAAAAATGTCACTTTCAATGAATGGTTTTTTGCCGGACATTTTCCAGGCAACCCGGTTATGCCGGGTGTATTACAAATTGAAGCCCTGGCACAGTGCGGAGGCATTCTTGCTATTAACCTAAGCGGTGAAGGGCAATACGACACTTATTTCCTAAAGATCGATAACTGTAAGTTCAAGAATATGGTAAAACCCGGCGACAGTCTTATCCTTAAAATGGAGCTTTCTGCACCGATTCGCCGGGGTATTTGCGAAATGAGAGGTACTGCTTATGTAGGCAACAAGTTATGCTGTGAGGCTGATCTTGTGGCCCAGATAGTAAAGCGTTAAACTGTCATTGTTAGGGTTTCCAGAAAGTCTTGAAAAACAGGCATTTTCAGAGGGAAAATTGTATAAAAAAAGGGGGGCAAAATGCCCGGTACCCGTATGGTTTTTTGTACATTTGCAAGTCCTGAAACACTCACTCAAAAAGCAGGATTTTTTTACATTTTATGACTACAGAAGCCAACGAAAAAACAGCTGCTAAACCAGCAGGTTACGGTGCGGAAAGTATACAGGTTTTAGAAGGTTTAGAAGCAGTTCGGAAGAGACCTGCAATGTATATTGGTGATATTGGCGTTAAAGGCTTACATCATCTTGTATACGAAGTAGTAGATAACTCTATTGACGAAGCATTAGCCGGGTATTGTAAAAATATTTCCGTCACAATACACGAAGACAATTCAATTTCTGTAGAAGATGATGGCCGGGGTATTCCAACAGGAATGCATCCCAAAGAAAAACGTTCTGCCCTGGAAGTGGTAATGACAGTGCTGCATGCAGGTGGTAAATTCGATAAAGGATCCTATAAAGTTTCCGGAGGTTTACACGGAGTAGGTGTAAGCTGTGTGAATGCCCTCAGTACAAAATTGCATGTAACAGTAAACAGGGATGGAAAAACATTTGAGCAGGAATACAATACCGGTGTTCCGCAGTATCCTGTAAGGGAAATAGGCAACAGTGATTCAACCGGCACCAAAGTACATTTCTGGCCAGATACAAGCATATTTATCACTACAACTTATAACAAAGACATCCTGGAGAGTCGTCTCCGTGAATTATCATTTTTGAACAAAGGAGTCCGCATTAACCTTACTGATCTTAGAGAAAAGGATGATGATGGAAATACATACAACAATAGTTTTTACAGCGAAGGTGGTATTATTGAATTTGTAGAAATGCTTGATAAAAATGCCGGCAGAACACCACTTATTCCAAATGTAATTTCTGTTGAAGGCAGAGATGATTCAACTAATGTTGCTGTTGAAGTGGCATTAAGCTATAACAATAGTTATAACGAACATATTTATTCTTACGTCAATAACATCAATACTATTGAAGGTGGCACCCATGTTTCCGGTTTCCGTCGTTCACTTACCCGTGTATTTAAAAGCTATGGCGATAAGAATGGATTATTTGAAAAAGCCAAAGTGGAGATTGAAGGAGATGATTTCAGGGAAGGACTCAGTGCTATTATCTCTGTTAAAGTACCCGAACCCCAGTTTGAGGGGCAAACTAAAACAAAGCTGGGTAACAATGAGGTAATGGGTGTGGTTGATTCAACTGTATCCAAAGTACTGGAAGCATACCTGGAAGAAAATCCCCGTGAAGCAAAGAATATAGTCTCAAAAGTTATCCTGGCAGCACAGGCCAGAGCAGCAGCCAGAAAGGCAAGGGAACTAGTACAAAGAAAAACAGTGCTTACAGGTGGCGGCTTACCCGGAAAATTAGCCGATTGCTCTGACCGTGACCCTGACCGTTGTGAATTATTTCTTGTTGAGGGTGACTCAGCTGGCGGAACTGCAAAGCAAGGTCGTGACAGAAGCTACCAGGCTATTCTTCCTTTGAGAGGTAAGATCCTCAACGTAGAAAAAGCCATGGAACATAAGATCTATGATAACGAGGAGATACGTAACATGTTTACAGCCCTGGGAGTAAAAAGAGGCACCATGGAAGATCCCAAGGCGCTTGACCTCAGTAAGCTTCGTTATCACAAGCTGATCATCATGACCGATGCTGATGTGGATGGATCACATATTGCTACACTGATACTTACGTTTATCTATCGCTACATGACTGAGCTGGTAGAACAGGGTTATGTATATATTGCCCAGCCGCCGCTTTATTTATTAAAGAGAGGAAAGGAGCAGGCTTATGCCTATAACGAAGAGCAACGCAAAAAACTCATCGAAGAAATTGGAGCCGGCAAAGAAGATGCTGTAAATATTCAGCGATACAAAGGTTTGGGAGAAATGAATGCCGAACAATTATGGGACACCACCATGAACCCGGAAACCCGTACACTAAAGAGAGTAACTATTGAAAGTGCAGCAGAAGCTGACCGGGTTTTTAGCATGTTAATGGGCGATGAAGTAGCTCCAAGAAGAGAGTTTATAGAAAGCCACGCCAAATATGCAAAGCTGGATGTGTGATTTTTCTTTAAAAAAAGGATTTCCAGTCCTGCATATCATCTTTGCAGCAGCATTACTGCTTTCACTTACCGGATGCTTTCAAAACAAGAGAAATATATCTCAAACATGGTTCTTTTCGTATACAACCCAAACCGGAAAGGGATTTAAAATCACTTCGGAACTTACCCCTGAAAATTTTATTGATCTAAGATCTGACGGTTCGTTTACCAGCTATCTTGATACAGTGGAGTATGGTAGATGGAAAGAAGAAAAAGGCTCCATTAATTTCAAATTACAAAACGGGAACAGCAAAAAAATTCAAGTAAAAAATCTTGCTATAGATGAAATTGTACTTGATCTTACTCCAGATGAGACAAACAGGTATTATCATGTATTTTCCCCTATTCCGAACGAAACCCTTTCTGAACTAGACAATCCTTTTGCAACTGAAAGTCAAATATGGAGAATAAAACCACACCACTCAGAAAATGAGAAGGAATTGAAGGATAGACTAAGAAATCATTTTAGTTTTTGGGAGAAATATTTCAACTGGGCACTTATTAATAATATGGAAACACTTGACATCCACTCTGAGCAAAGTCCTCTTAAATTATATAGCAACGGATTTGAGCTAATACCATTTGAGAAACTTTCTGAAAAATGGAAGAATTGTTTTGCTAATGATGAAGAATGTCTGCAGGCATGGAATATTTTAAAAGATCTCATAAGCAGCAGGAACATTTCATGGCCCAAAACAGATAACCGGTTTAAAGCATTTCTATCAGTATTCCAGCAAATGCAGTCTCATCTTCACTAATCCCGTCATTAAATTCTAATCATAAACCGGTTTTCTCCATTCCTCAGCCGGGAGATATTTACTGGCACTGGCCCATTTGATACCCCGCTTCAGCATTTCAATTGCATCAGGTACAGCAGTAATATGGCTGAGATTATGACCAACAGATGTATAAAATATCCTCCCCTTTCCATACATCTTTTTCCATGTTACCGGTATCACACAGCCATCGATCCATGAATGTATTTTGCCATTGAACTTTGTAGTAGCCAGCACTTTTACATTCGGGTCCACATGCATGTAATATTGTTCGCTATGCATCGCAAAATTTCTTAATCCGCTGGTCACCGGATCTCTTTTATTGACGATATTAACTGTATAATCGATCACCCCACCAGGATGTGCTACCCATTGTCCCCCGGTCATATATTGATATTCAGGATTATTCCGGAATGCATCACACATACCTCCATGCCAACCGGCCATGCCCGTTCCGTTCTTTTCAATTGCTTCCAGCAAACCTTTCTCCTGTTCTCTTGTGATCTGAGACATGGTCAATATCTGTATCACCAGGTCTGTTTCATCCATCACTTTCTTATCTGTATAAACAGCGGCTGAGTCATAGACATGCACCTCAGCTTCTTCTGTCTTCAACCATGCCACCATGTAATCTCTGTACTTTTCAGGCTCATGTCCATCCCATCCTCCATAAACAAAAAGAATATTTCTTCCTTTTAGTGAAGGCAACTCTATTACAGGCTCAGGCACAGTGCTTTTGCCAATACCCGGAAGCATCAATGCGGAACCCGCTATGGCAGTTTTGGCAAGAAACTGTCTGCGATTTGTCTTTTTCATAACATCAAATTACAAATTATTCAAGTCACTGCCTTATGTATTACAAAAAAGGCTGTATGTAGCAAAAGAAGGGGATAATTTCTTTTTTAGAAGAGAAAAAATATCAAAGCAGGTTATTAACTTTAGTTTATCTCCCAACACTAAAAACACACTTATGAGAAAAAAAATCTTCATTCTGGTACTAGCCCTTGCTACTATCAATGTCTCATTTGCATTAAACTTACCAATTGAAAAGCCCAGGCTAAAAGCAAGTGAAATAATGATCCCTATCGGGTTGAAAGGAGAAAAAATTTCACTT
The DNA here is from genome assembly GCA_020636575.1 of Chitinophagales bacterium. Classification (GTDB taxonomy): domain Bacteria; phylum Bacteroidota; class Bacteroidia; order Chitinophagales; family Chitinophagaceae; genus JJ008. Next base: position 1,497,241 of record JACJXP010000001.1, on the reverse strand, counting down.
CTTGAACTATCAAAGATCAGTGTGAAGGATGTTCAGGACATCTCTGGAAGAAAAATGAAATTTGCTGACAAACTGGTATTTAAAGCAGCACAAAAGAAACTAAGACAGAACATTAATCCGGACGGAACAATTAACAGCAAAAAAATTGAGAAAGCATATAAGAAAGCTAAAGGTGGTGAATCCGGGTTTCACTTAGGAGGGTTTGCTTTAGGTTTTCTTCTTGGATTAATTGGTGTATTAATTGCCTACTTGATCAATGATGGTTACAAATCAAATCGGGTTAAATGGTCATGGATTGGATTTTTAATTGCTCTTGCAATTTCACTCGCATTTATCATTTAATGACTGATTAGATAAGTCTGATAATATTTCAAAAGCCGGTACTTATTGTGCCGGCTTTTTATTTAAAGTTTAGTGAAGACGAATCCTGCCAGCAGTGCACCAATTAATGGACCCACAACCGGTATCCAGCTATAACCCCAGTCACTATCTCTTTTCCCGGAAATAGGTAAAATAAAATGAACAATGCGTGGGCCCAGATCCCTGGCAGGGTTGATAGCATAACCGGTAGGGCCACCCCAGGAAAGACCGATACCTAAGACCAGTAATGCAACAGGTAATGCGCCCAAAGCACCAAGACCAAGTTTACCGGGCACTCCATTCACTTCAATACCCGGCCCCGATTTGATAATGAAGAAAACACCAATCAATAAAATAAATGTCCCTATGATCTCAGTAATAAGATTATGGAATCTATGCCTGATTGCAGGACCTGTACAAAAAACCGCCAGTTTAATATCCTTATCCGGGGTTTCATCAAAATGTTGTTTATACCCAACCCAAACCACCACAGCTCCTGCTATAGCGCCGAGTAATTGCATTCCGACATAACCGGGTACATCTGCCCACGGAAATTGATCTGATGCTGCTAATCCAATTGTTACTGCAGGGTTAATGTGAGCGCCGCTGATCGGTCCAACGCAAAAAACAGCTACAAATACAGCTATCGCCCATCCCAAAGTAATAACGATCCACCCGCTGTTCTGGCCTTTTGTTTTATCCAGGATCACATTGGCTACCACTCCATCACCAAGAATGATGAGCATTGCTGTACCTGCAAATTCGCCAAGAAAAGGAGACATAAGCAATCAGTTTATTATGGGAAGATAATGTTTTGCTATTTCATTAAAGTGGCTGATCTCATCTTTTATCCAGGTTTCATCTTTATGACCTAATTCAGCCATCAATTCGGACACAACCGGCGCTGCAGTAATAGCAGCATTAGCATCCAGCAATAACTGCCTGGTTCTTCGGGAAAGGAAATCTTCAATGGTCATACACATTTCTTCCTCCATTGCCTTTTTTAAAATTGTCTTTAACTGCAGCCTGTTCAGTGATGCAATGTCAAATAATGGGGAAGGCTGATCATGTCCATATAGCTTCATGTCGCTTGTAATACATGACGCTTGTTTCAGATCATTTTCTTTGATCGAAATATTCACCACATCTTCTGCCATTTTACGATAGGTTGTCCATTTACCGCCAGTGATGGTTATCATTCCGGAATCAGCCACATCTATAAGATGATCTCTTGAAAGTGCAGCTGTTTTTTTGCCTTTATTTTTTACCAAAGGACGAAGGCCCGCAAACATACTTCTTACATCTTTCCTTACCGGGTCTTTTGTAAGATAGCGACCGATATGTTTTAATATGAAATCAATTTCTTCTTCCAGTGGTACTGGTTCGGCTACAGCTTTTTTAACAGGAGTATCTGTAGTACCTAATACAATTTTATTATGCCACGGAACAGCAAATAAAACTCTCCCATCATCTGTCCGGGGGATCATAATAGCTGTCTCACCCGGGAGAAACTCTTTATCAACTACCAAATGGATCCCCTGGCTGGGGCTGATGATACTTTTATGTTTCGCATCATCCATTTTCATAATGCTATCTGTAAAAACACCCGTAGCATTTATTACTACTTTACTTTTTATTTCATACTCTTTGCCGGTAAAGGAATCTTTTGCCCACACACCACAAACCTTTTGCTGCATTTTTAATAATGCTGAAACAGGAAAATAATTCAGCAACACGGCATGATGCGCTACAGCTGTTTGTGCAATACTTATTGCCAGTCTTGCATCATCAAACTGACCATCATGATAAAGCACACCTCCTTTCAGATCTTCAGGATCAAGAGTAGGGGCCAGTTTTAGTATCTCTTCTTTAGAAAGAAACTCTGATGGGCCAAGTCCCAGTTTGCCAGCCATTTTATCATAGATCTTCAGACCAATTCCATAAAATGGCTTTTCCCACCATTTGTAATTCGGGACAACGAATTGCTGGTTGTGTACCAGATGCGGAGCATTCTGCAAAAGCAAACCTCTTTCCTTTAGTGCTTCCAGCACCAGTTTGATATTTCCCTGTTGCAGGTAACGAACACCACCATGCACCAACTTGGTACTTCTGGAAGAAGTGCCTTTGGCAAAATCAAATTGCTCCAGCAAAATTGTTTTGAAGCCTCTTGATGCAGCATCCAATGCTGTTCCCAAACCAGTTGACCCACCGCCAATGATACAAACATCCCATTCAGGAGTTGCATCGAGTTGTTGTATCATCAGATTTCTATTCATCATTCGGCCCATGCGATAGCAGCTTTTACAGCCCGCTGCCAGCCTGCGATCAGTTGTTTTCTTTTTTCACCAGTCATTGCAGAAGAAAATGTTTTTTCGATCTGCCATTGTTGCTGTATTTCCCCAACATTTTTCCAATAACCTACTGCCAAACCTGCCAGGTAAGCAGCACCCAATGCTGTTGTTTCAGTGATCTTTGGTCTTACCACATTACAATCCAATATATCACTTTGAAATTGCATCAACTGATTATTCACTGTTGCACCGCCATCCACTCTTAATTCTTTTATTTCTATTCCTGCATCAGCTTCCATTGCTTTTAATACATCATAAGTTTGAAATGCGATACTCTCTAATGCGGCTTTTGCAATATGAGCATTGCTGCTGCCTCTCGTTAACCCAAAAATGCTTCCTCTTGCATGCTGGTTCCAGTGCGGGGCACCCAATCCTGCAAATGCAGGAACAATATATACTCCATCATTGTCTGAAACCTCTGAAGCCAGTGCTTCCACTTCTTTGGAGCTTCGGATGATCTTTAATTCATCCCTCAGCCATTGCACCACTGCTCCTGCAATGAACACACTTCCTTCCAGTGCATATTCAGTTTTACCATCAATTTGCCAGGCTACTGTAGTTAATAAATTATTTTCTGATGCGATCACTTTCTCGCCGGTATTCATCAGCATAAAACAACCAGTACCATATGTATTTTTTACCATACCTGGTTGCGTACACATTTGTCCGAATAAGGCAGATTGCTGATCACCGGCAATACCGGCAACAGGTATTCTTGAATCGGGAACAATATTTCCTGTAACTCCATAGATCTTGCTGCTTGGTTTTACTTCAGGTAACACAGCTGCCGGAATATCAAACAGCTTCAGCAATTCTTCATCCCATTGTAATGAATGAATATTAAACAACATGGTTCGTGAAGCATTGGAAACATCCGTTACATGCACTTCTCCATTCGTTAATTTCCATGTAAGCCATGTATCAATAGTGCCAAAAGCCAGTTCACCATTCTCAGCTTTTTTTCTGGCGTCTTCTACATTATCAAGTATCCATTTAAGTTTAGTAGCGGAAAAATAGGCGTCGATGATCAGTCCCGTTTTTTGCTGGATCGTATCTTTTTTTCCTGCTGCTTTCAGTTCATCACAATAAGCCGCTGTTCTTCTATCCTGCCATACGATGGCATTATAAACCGGCTGTCCTGTTTTACGATCCCACAATACTGTTGTTTCCCGCTGGTTAGTGATGCCGATGCCTGCCACCTGCTTCATATTAACATGTGCCTGGGCAACCGCTTCAGCCATCGTTCCAAACTGGGTACTCCATATTTCATTGGCATCATGTTCTACCCAACCGGGTTTGGGGAAAATCTGCTTGAATTCTTTTTGAGCAACACTGATGATATTACCCTGCTGATCAAATACCATACTGCGACTGCTGGTAGTTCCCTGGTCAAGAGCAAGAATGTAATGTGATGACATGCAATTGTTTTCAGGTAAGTTAACAAAATCTCTTTGTGCAGAAAAAATCAAAAGACCACACGGAAGCTGCCAAATACACCAAAATTCCTGTCTTTGGCTTTTGGCAGAGAAGCGGGCAGAATACGCCACACAAAATCAAGGCGTAACACACGGAAAATATTATCGATACCTGTCCCTAATTCCAGGTATGTTTTTCCATCCAGGGATTGAAAACTATGTCCTTGTTTAAAGTTCAGGGCTTTATTTTCAGGTGAAAGACTTCCCCATAATGTTTTCGCTGTCCAGAACTGACGTAACCGAAGTTTGGGAAATAACCTGAAAATGCCATTGCCAATATTATGCTCGATATTCAAACCTGCATATTTATCATGAATAAACTCCCAGCGGTTCATCATATTAAATGCGTACTTATTATAATAATAAAGTTCATTTCCGGGGGCAATGTCCAGCATGGTATAAGGCAGTGTCCCAAAAGTCTTTCCGCCATAAACAGACCATGAAATATTTCCAAATGGAGGGATTTTAAAGTAATCAGAAATACTGGCCGATACTTTAGTATAATTATAACTACTATTAAAAACACCTGCAAACCCTTTACTGATATATACTTCTCCAATAGGATATGCACTACCCAGGCTTACCCTATAGAAATGATTGGAAAGGAATCTTTCCAAATAAGCAAAGCGGAAACGGATAGCCACTTCAAAGTTGGTAAGCGGATTCCCGGAAATGTTATTGCGGAATGAATCAATCGGGACCAGGTTTCGTAAAGGCAAATAAGATCTATGTGAAATTGTTATCCTGTTTGACATCCAGGGCAACATTTCCCTGAAAAATTCAAATCGTTTATCTTCTACTTTAATATTTTTTATCGGAATGCCTTGTTTCCGGATCGCCAGTGCAAATATGTTGTCCTGCGATACTTCTCCATAGTAATTCTGCCCCCAATCCAGGTCATTCGTATAAGAAGCATATAAATACATGCGGGGATCTTTTTTAGGCAGGTAAAATATCTCTCCCATCCCTTTCAATTTCCTATCACCAAATCCATAAGCCAGGTAACCATGAAGTTTGATCTTTTTATCAAAAGATTTATTAGTACCAAGATCAAATCTTAACCTTAGCCCTTCCCAGCCATTAGAAGATATCCAGTTGTACCAGGGGCCAATCTCATAATTACCGATCTCTTTATATCCTGTACCAATAAAGGTCATGGTTTTGGTGAATCGCTGAAAAACCGGCGCATTGGTAAGTGTGTCGATCATTCGGATAATACCACTCTCAGTTTTGGTCAGTGGCTCATGCCTGGCCTCCGTCCAAAACTCCTTTCCTTTTGCTGCTGCATCTGGCAATGTAATGATCTCTTCAAGTAACTTATTCTTGTTCAATTCCCTGATCACAGAACTATCGTTGATCACCACATTTTTATAAGTAGTGGTTTTTCTTGCAATAAAACCGGGCTTTTCTTTTCCAACTGGTGAAAGATCTGCTACAAATTTGTCTTTTGCCAAGAACCAGGTGCTATCATTGATCCGTTTATATTCCTGTATAAGGCTTAGGTTCTCCACAAAATTCACATTAGCATCTTTCCCTAAACGCAGATTCATTTTTTGGATCGCATAAGTGCCAAAATGCACCCAGCAATCCCCCTCAAAAGTATCACCTCCTTTACGGCGGGGTGAGAAAACAAGATGGTAATATCGTTCATTAGAGATATACTGTGTATCTACTACCCTGTAATTGTAATAATAATCTCCATTATCACTTATAGGGCTTACGAATTGTTTATCAAAAACAGGAATAAAATTATTATAGACATTTACTACCTGATCAGTACCTCCAAGATATTTTATAATACTTTCATTCTTTACTCCATTTGTATTCACAGCGCTGATCACCTCCCGGCGCTTAAGCGGTCTTTTTTGATAATAATAGTTGCTTATAGCCTCGGTTAAATAAGAAGGTAGGTACTTAGCTCCCCATGCAGTGTCAATATTTCTACTTATAAGATCTGTGACCGGCTTAAATGGCTTGAACTTTCCCAATTTTTCAAAATTTACGTTCTTAACGTCCAGTTCAAGCTTGTTATATAATTCGTATGAAAAATTTTGAAACCGGTAGCGGTCATTTTCAGGTTTGTGCTCTACAATTTTTCTCCAGACTAATAGACCCCTGTTCACCTTGGCCCTTACTTTCACCCCTTCGTTAAATGTGCCCCTTTCCATTTTAAGCACAAGATTCAATGAATCAGGTTGATGGTTCATTAAAATAAACAAGGGCTGATAGCCAACACAGGAAACCTCAAGGGTATCTGCCGGCCATTTACTTAAAACAAATATGAAGAAACCGGAGGAGTCTGATAGTTTACCCACAGTAGTGCCTCTGAAACTAATGGAAGCAAAAGGTATGGCTTCATCGCTATGTGAATCAGTCACAGTACCTGTAAGGATCTTTGTTTGAGAAAGTAAGGGTTGAAACGAAAAACAAAAAAGAATGATAAGAATATAAAGCCTGTATAGTTTCCTCAGGTACATAAATGTAAAAATAACGCTGCCAGCCGGATTTTAGGTTACCCCTTTTTTAACAAATTGAACATCAAAAACGATTTGGAAATATGAATTTTGCTATTTTACTTTGCAATACAAAGCACTTTTCATGAAAGAAAATGAATTAAAAACCGACTCTGTCCAGGATCTGCAGGATATCCGGCGTATCATGAACCGTTCAAGCCGCTTTATATCATTAAGCGGTTTAAGTGGTGTGGCCGCTGGCATCTGTGCTTTGATAGGGGCCTATATAGCCTATGAGATGCTGGACAGCTATTACGGAAGTTATAATAGTCGTGGACTCTTCTCCGGCGACGACTTTAGCAAACTAAAGCTCAAACTTTTTGGACTCGCAATTTGTGTCTTCATCATCGCATTTTCATCTTCCTTTTATCTCACATGGCAAAAAGCTAAAAAACAAGGTTTGCCGCTTTGGGATTATACATCCCGGAGGCTGGCCTGGAATATGATCATACCATTAGCGGTTGGAGGACTATTTATTGTGGGTTTATTGAGATATGACGCCTGGATTTTTGTAGCCCCAGCTTCACTTGTTTTTTATGGCCTGGCTCTTGTAAATGCCAGCAAATACACTCTTTCAGACATTCGGTACCTGGGTTATACTGAAATAATCCTGGGGTTGATCAATATATATTTTCCGGGTTATGGATTATGGTTTTGGGCAGTAGGATTTGGCATACTGCACATATTCTATGGTATAATTATGTGGAACAAGTATGACAGGCAACCTGAAGTACGAAATGAAAATTAAAAACCTTGAAAAACCCTATCAACGGATTAAATAAAGTTTTTGAAAGCCGGATAAGGCTGGGCGTCATGAGTATACTGATGGTCAATGAAGAGGTGAATTTCAATGATCTGAAACAATTACTGCAAGTTACAGATGGCAACCTGGCCTCTCATCTTATAACCCTGGAAGAGAACGGCTATATCAAAGTACATAAAGGTTTTATCGGCAGAAAAACAAATACAACGTACCAGATAACCCGCCAGGGGGAAAAAGCTTTTACAGAACATGTGGATGCGCTGGAGAACATGATAAAAGGAATCAAATAGTATAGCCATGAAAAAATATCTTATCAAAGCAAGAACATATGTTCTGATCTTTCTCACTCACAAAATTGCTCTCCCATTGATTAAAATACTAAGGAAGCCGAATACATTTTCCTGGGAGATGAAGCAATTAGAAACCCTTCCAGAAGGAAGTCTTGGAAACGATCTTTATCACTTTCTTAATAAAAGAAATTTTCCCCTTTTGAAGCACTATGCAAGACATGACCTGAAACATGTACTACTCGAATACGATACTTCGGATGAAGGTGAAGTATGCCTGCAAAGTTTTATGCTTGGCAATGGCCGTGTTTCTTTTCCTGTTCTTGCTACCGTACTCTATGGATTTTTTACCATGCCGGAACATTGGAAAAAAATGAAACTGGCGTACAAAAAAGGAAAAAGGAGTACCTCTTTTCATCATTGGAAATGGAATAATATAATGGAAGAAAATACGAATTCGTTAAGAAATGTCATATTTCAAAAAGTATAATAAATATTAGTCCAAATGAGTGACAACAAAAATTTCTCTATCCGTGCAAGAGGACAGAGCTTCAAATATGCTTTTGATGGGATCATATCTCTTTTTCGAAGTGAACACAATATGTGGATTCATTTTCTGGCAACTATTATCGTTATAGCATTGGCCATTATTCTTAAAGTAACCCCTGATGAGTTTGCTTTATTGTCCCTTTCAATCGGATTTGTATGGACAGCTGAGATATTTAATACAGCTATTGAAAAAACAATGGATTTTATTACAACCGAAAAAAAACCGGCAATCAAACTGATCAAGGACCTTTCAGCCGCGGCTGTACTAATTGCCTCCATTACTGCCCTGATTGTCGGATGCTTCATCTTTATTCCCAAAATATAACCCTATGCATAACACACAAACGCTACAAAAACCTGTTCAAACATTAGCCGGAACATTACATCAATGGATTTTGCTTTCATCCTGTTTCAGTTTTCTTCTATTGACCGGCCGCATTATGGTAACAGGGGAGTTAAACTATCTTTTTCTACCCTGGAATCTTTTCCTGGCCTATATCCCGTACTGGATCACCCGGCAGATGTATAATCATCCCGACTCCTTTAAAAATAATGTAAAGAAATACCTCGCATTAGCTTCCTGGCTTTTGTTCGTTCCAAACTCATTCTACATTATCACCGATCTTTTTCATTTGACGCATATCGATTCGGCACCTAAATGGTTTGATCTGCTGTTGATCTTTTCATTTGCCTGGAATGGCATTCTTTTCGGTATTATTTCACTGTACAGGGTTGAGCAATTGATCTCCTTTAAATACAGAAAAGGGTTTGCAGAAATATTCATTTTTATGATCATGTGGCTGAATGCATTTGGAGTTTATATCGGCCGCTACTTACGTTTCAACAGCTGGGATATTATTACGAACCCCGTCTCCCTATTCGGGGAGATCATAAACATGATCATTCATCCATTACAAAACGGAAGCGCATGGGGAATGACGCTTTGCTATACCATATTTATGACACTTTTGTATCTGATGATAAAAAAAATGAGTGAGATCTTTCGTCAATAAAAAAACCCCTTACTATAAGGGGTTAATATTTTTCTCAATTAAAGTAATACCTAAAAATCCAGTCCCATTGCAAAATACCAGATAGGCTTCCCTTTAAATAAACCATTCATTTCCCATGCTGCATCCAAACGCAGGAAGTAACCAAGTACCACACTCCGAACACCAAATCCATATCCTCCGGCAAAAGGCCCGATTCCTCCTGCTTTTACTTTTACACTTAATGGTGGGAAATCAAATTGCTGATTAGGTCGCTCAATTTTATCATACTTCCCGTTCCATGCTGTACCCAGATCAATGAACTGTACTAACTGGAAGTTGCGTAAAAATGCATTGTTGATCGGCTTATTGAATAATGAAGTGAATACAGGCACCCTTACTTCACTATTAATGACAACAGCATTATTTCCGTTGGCTACATTTTGCCTGAAGCCACGCATATTCACGGCGAGTGATTGATAAGCATAGTCTGCATCCGGATCAGGTCTGTTTGCGGGATTAAAATAACGGTATGAGCCATCACTTTTCTGGTTGTTGCCAAACATTACCCAATTGTCAACACCGCCCAGGTAATAAACCACTTTTTGATTACCCCATGAGAAATCACCGGCAGCACGGGTAGCCCAAATAATATTTCTGTATATCGGCAGGTAATGTCTTGCATCAAAACCAACATTATATATATACCTGCCTTCTGTTGTACCCAACTGACTTAACTGGGTGAACCAATCCATGAAGAATTTATAGCGTAAACCATTCCAGATATTTAAAGCCGGGTTACTGGTATTATCAAAAACATATTCAAGGCTTACCTGGCCATAAGTTTTTTTCTGGTCTTCCAGTTGTAAGGACACCCTGTCCTGTGAATTAACAACAATCCTGTCAAAACGAGGCCCTAAAAATGCCCGTAAACTTCTCACCCTGTCAAAAGGGTATTTCAGGTTAGCCAGGTAATAATTCTGGATCACCTTACCCGTATATTGATTGTTGATCAGTACATCTGATTTGGTACGGAAATAAGTAGCTCCCCAATCCAGTCTTCTGCGCTGGTTCTGGAAAGAGAATACTACATCATAATCGTTCAGGTTAGTGCTGACACGGAAACCGCCCAGAAACTTCATATCCTCCATCAGGTCAGATGTTCCCATTCGCAACATGCCATTAAAGGAGTTGCTGTTTGATAATTGTATCGGCCCACTGCCGCCGGCATATGGCTGAAACTTGTTTTGAACCATTACAGCATTATTAAATCCTGTAACAGCATAATCAATAAAGAATTTTGGTGGCCTGTATTCAAATACCCGGGCTTTCTTTAAAACAGATGGTTTGCCTATTTCTTCTGCCTTCACCACCTGGCCTAACCGGCTGCTGTCCTTCTTCTCTTTCTGCTCTTCATCATCAAATCCTGTATTGAAAAAATCCTTTTGTTTTTGGGTTGTATCCGCACCTTTATCATTCGCAGGAATATCTGCCTGTCGCCTTATTGCATTTTTTTCCTCCTCAATTATTTTTTTACGATATTCTGTTGGTCTTGCTGTAATATTTCTTCGTCTCAATGTATTCTCATCAACACGAAGACGATAAAGCAATTTGGTATCTCCCAGTTTCACCACTTCACTTACTTGTTGGTTATCTCCCGCAGTTCTTGTTTCAAGCATGCTGCTTTGATAATTTGTAAGTGGAAATACATAAGAAGAATCATTGGTTATAGAAACAAACCCAACTGAGTCGATATCTGTTTTGCCCCATTCATTCAAAACACTGTCAACCTCTTCTCTTGGCGGGTTTCTCAATACCTCCTCACCTATAAATACTAATGTGTCGATACCGGCCCTCTCTGTTTTGAAAAATCCTGCATACCTGTTATTAATACCATTCTCATCACTGATAAACGTAAAGTGAGAAGTATTGTATTGCGAAGGATAACGGGCATTCCCGTATTGCAGATCTGTAAGCTTTGATATTTGCTTGAAATCAGATTTGTTCCAGTTATCTACTAGATAAATATTGTAATGTGGTGATGGCAACGAATCATCACTGCTGGCTGCATCAGCCGATGGGCGATTACTTGAAAAGATGATACCCGTTTTATTCGGAAAAGCAACAAAGGAAGGATCCAGGTCATCATATACATCATTAGTGATCTGCTCAATGGCCTGGTTGTTTATTTTGAATGTATAAATGTCTGTTTGCCCGCTACGAACTGCACTCATCAGCAAAGTGTTATTGTCCAGCATGAATTTCATATCCTGTACCTGGTCAAACTTGTCAATTTCCTGTTTCCAGAGTTTCACCCTGTTCACTACATCATACATAAAGAATTTGATCTTCCCTTCTTCAGAATATAATACAGCAAGACGGGTTCCCTTACCATCCCAGGCCAATAAGGGATAGTTAGGATGTTTATCTTCTTCTCTTGTTCTTACACCCAGTTTCAATAATACCTTACGATTAATAAAATTTTCCATTAATACTACCTGGTATCTTCCCTGATGAAACTCAACTAAGGCATAGGTGTAGCTACGTGGAACCGGGTTGGCATTAAAACGGATATAATCCTTTTTATCAATTGATTTACTCAATGATAGTTGGCCCCGGGGAGTATTTCTTCTGCCACGAATATCTTTGAAGTATTGCTGCTGCACTTCCGTCATAAAATCCTGCAGCATTTTCTTGAATTTCTTCTGTGCAATTTTATTGGAAGCTGAATTCAGATTTCTATAAATACGGGCCAGATACAGAAAATAAGTTGTCTTGCTTTTACCATACTTATCTGCCACATATTTCCAGAAAGACTGGCCGGCCAGTAACGGTTTTTCAAAAGCAAACTGGTAAAAATTATTATAACGGCCTGAAAGCATCACTGCCCGAAGATCATCATCTAACTGTGTGTTCCAGTTTTCAGCTACATAAGCAATATAGCCGTCAGTAAGCCACTTGGGCAAGTCCAGCAAAGCCTGGTTGGCAGCAAATTCCCCCAGGTCATCCCCAAATAAAATATTCTCTACCAGGATCCGGGCTATCCCTTCCCTGATCTGTAAGCGTAGTTTATTATGATCGCCATCAAAATAAACGATCATTTTATTATTTACCAGTTTGGTAACACCGCCTGTGTTCTGCCAGTCGATACCCAGCCCGATATTGGACTGCTGCATCTCGTCGTAATTGTTATAGATAACAATATTGGCCCGGCGGTTAAGCCCATACTCTACAAATTCTTCAATGGAAGGAAGTTCCTGTTCAGCGATCTGTGCTACATATTTTCCTAACCCCAATCCGTCTTCGCTGAAATAACTGTTGAAATTATCTGTTTGGTAATACCTCCATTTGAATTTCTGGTATTGCACACGGTTCTTTCCAAATTCAACCGTACTTACCTGGGCAATCAGGGTATGCTGGCATAAAATTGTGAAGAGGCAGGCAATCAGGCTTAATACTTTCTTCATAGTCCTTGAGCTGTTTCTGTCAACGAGTCAATCTGTTTCATCCGGCATTCATGTTTTCACAGGCAAGGGTATCTTTGCCAACAGAAATTCCGGTGTATCCCGAATTACCGGGTTTTAATTTTAAAATTACGAAAAAACCATCCATGTTACATGTTAAGTCCTTCACATTTAATCCGGTCGAGGAGAATACATATGTCCTTTATAACGAAAAAGATCAGTGCTGCATTATCGATCCCGGCTGTTATTTTCCGGAAGAAAGGGAAAGATTAAAAACGGACATTGAAAAGACAGGGCTGACCCCTGTTTTGCTGCTCAACACCCACTGCCACCTGGACCATGTTTTTGGCAATAAATTCGTTCATGATACCTGGGGGTTATCCCTGCATCTGCATGAAAAAGAAAAGCCTGTGCTGGACTTTGCCCCTCAATCAGGAACCATGTGGCAACTACCTTTTGACAATTACCAGGGCCCCATGGTTTACTTAACCCCTGGAGAAAAAATCAAGCTTGGCGAAGACGAACTGGAGATCAGGTTTACCCCCGGTCACTCACCGGGTAGTGTGTCATTTTATTATGAACCGGGCAGCTTTATTATCGGGGGCGATGTGTTATTTAACGGCAGTGTGGGACGCACCGACCTGCCCGGTGGTGATATGGATACGCTCATCGATAGCATACAAACCCAGTTCTTTACGTTGCCGGATGATACAAAAGTATATTCAGGCCACGGGCCGGTAACAACAGTAGGTTTTGAGAAAATGAATAATCCTTTTGTAAAACTTTACTAAGCTGACCTGATAAGTTTGCGAAGAACCGGTATTCGCTGGAATTCTTTTTTCTCAACGTTTAATACAAAGATCATAAACGCTGCGATCAGTACGGCGGCCACCCCCCTATCCGGCCATATACCCAATTGAAGTTTTGTAAACAGTAAATGGATGAAATAAAGCATCACTACAATCACCATGTAGGCCACCAGTTTTTTCCAGGCATAAGGGATGCGATACTCTTTTTGTCCCCATATAAATGAAATCACCATCATGCTTCCGTAACAAACGAATGTTGCCCAGGCACAGGCCATATAACCAAACCGGGGAATAAAGAGATAATTAATACCAATGGTAAGCAGCGCCCCGATAATAGTGATCCATGCCCCTGCCATTGTTTTGTTGGTGAGTTTGTACCACACAGAAAGATTATAATATATCCCCAAAAACATATTTGCCAGCAATAATATAGGCACCACTTTCAACCCTGTCCAGTAGTCAGGTTTACTCAGAAAATATTTCCATACATCCAGGTATAATGCTACAACCAGGAACATCAGGCAAATGACGAGTACAAAAAATTTCATAACTCTTGCATAGACTCTTTGCGGATTCTCCCCCTCGGCCTGTTTAAAAAAGAATGGTTCTGCCCCAAGACGAAAAGCCTGTATAAACAAGGTGATCAGTATCGATAGTTTGTAACAACCGCTATAAATGCCTACTTCGGTTTTAGGATCGGGTGCAGTTGACCACCAGCCCAGCATGATCCGGTCAAATGTCTCATTGATCATCCCTCCAAAACCCGCAACAATCAACGGTAATGAATAGACCATGATCTCTTTCCATAACCTGGCATTGAATTTCCATTTAAAAGAGAAAAATTCTTTCCAAAGCAACAGGAATGTAACAATGGATTGCACCATGTTGGCAATGAAAACATAACCAACTCCCATTTTCTCATTATATAAAAGGAGAAGAGGGCTGTTTTCGTTTTTCTTCAGCAAAGCCGGACAAACGGAAAGAAAGAAAACAACTACAGCAATATTGATCAATATTCCTGCGATACGGATACTGGCATATTTTACCGGCCTTCCCTCCTGTCTCAGTTTTGCAAAGGATATGGAGGTCAATGCATCAAACGCAATAATGATAGCACTCCAGGTAATATATTCGGGATGTTCTTTAAGAGAAATAAGTCTTGCCAGGTCTTGCCTGAAAAGTAACATCAGAATTGTAAAGCTGATAGTGCTGATGATCAGTGACACCGTAATAGTGTCGTAAACATCTGATGCTCTTTCTTTTTTCTGAATAAAACGGAAATAAGCCGTTTCAAGACCGTAAGTGAAAATTATATTTAGAAAAGGGATGAGGGCATAAACAAGGCTCATTTCACCATATGCAGAAGTAAGTAAAGTTGCCGTGAGGTATGGAGTAAGCAGGTAGTTGAGAAAGCGGGCAATGATGGAACTGATCCCATACCACATTGTTTGTCCTGCCAGTTTTTTTATGCCACTCAAATGATAAAGATATTTTTAACTTCCTCCGCATCAGTGCTTTGAAGTTTCACAAAAGTAGTTTTTAAGTGCATAAAATCAGAGTTTCAACGGGTTACAGTTTTTTAATTTAAGAGAATTGCAACGCTTTTTCAGCTCTACGTATCTTTAGGTGTAAATTGTTACAGTATGAAAAGAATTGTTTTACTCCTCCTTTTAGCTCCATTTTTAACCCATTTTGCATATTCCCAGGCCTACGAAGGAAATATCAAATACGATAAAAAAACCCAGAGAGCGGTAGTGATCGAATATCCATATACAGCCGAAGCTGTTGAAAATGCTTTTAAAGAAAAGATGTCGGAATTGGGTTACAAAGCCAAAGAAGAAAAAGGGCTTTTTAACAGTGATAAAGGCTTTATTGTGTTCAGCAATGCATTCGTTACTGATATCAGTAATAAATCAATGGATTATATTATTAAGGTTGAAAGAAAAAGCCGCAGGGAAAGCGATCAGTCCTATTTATATATGATTATGAGCAGTAATGGTAATAATGCTTTGGATGAAATGGATGCTATGGAAGTAAGTAATGCAAAGTCGTTCCTGAACGGGTTAACCCCTCATATAGTTTCTGCTGACCTTGAATTACAGATATTAGCCCAACAGGACCTGGTAGAAAAAGCAGAAAAGAAACTAAAGGACCTGAAAGATGATCAGGACAGCCTGGAAAAGAAATTGGACAAGAATAGCAAAGACCAGAAAGACACTGAAAAAGAAATTGAAAATCTCAAAAAAGCTCTAGAAGCCTTAAGAGATAAGCGAACTCCAAAAGAGGCTGATCAATAAACTGGTTTTGAAAAGGCAGGATCTTTTAAAATGGTTGAATCAGTAAGTGTTTTTAAAAATACCCGCAGATTTTCAGCCTCCGCATCGGTAAGATCAATACCATTTGTTAACGACGGATCCAATGTAACGCTTTGTTGTATACCTGTCCGGTAATGGTTGATACATTGCTGCAAGGTGTTAAATCGCCCATCATGCATGTAATTGGATGAGATATTTACATTCCTGAGTGTTGGTACTTTGAACTTGAGTGAATCTTCTGACCTCCCGGTTATCCTCATTCTGCCGTAGTCATTTAAAAAAGGATCAACAGGCAACCCGATATTATACATTTCGTAATTGGTGAACATGGGTTCTGGATGGCAGGTGGCACAATTGGCTTTGTATAGCTGGTAACCTGATTCTTCCTGCGAAGTAAAAGGAACAAGGCCTTTTTTATACTGATCATATTTTGAATCAGCACAAACCATAGAACCGGTAAACTGAGCTAATGCTTTTAAAATATAGTCAGGCCTTATCAATGGATAATTAAAAACCTCCTTGAACATTTTCCGGTATTCAGGATCACCCTGGATTTTAGTAATAATGCCATCAAGGGTCTCTCCCATTTCCAGCTGGCCTGTTATCGGGTGTATTGCTTCATCTTTTAATGTTGCAAACTCTCCGTCCCAATGAAAAAGAGGGCTCCATGCCAGGTTAAACAATACCGGGGCATTTCGAAGTGTATGTGAATTGAAAACACCATGGCTACGATCATGTTCAAAAGTGCCAAATGCCGCTATCTGTTGGTGGCAAGAAGAACAGGGAGTCAGGTTATCTACTGACAATCGGGGATCATAAAATAACTTTCTGCCCAGCTCGAAACCTTCTTTCGTCAAGGGATTATCTTCAAACCGGTAGACGGGATCAGGAAAACTTTCCGGAATTGCCTGTTTAAGCAAAGTCAACCCTTTTGTACTTTGTTCTTTCCGGCAGGAACCCATAAAATATGCAAGGGTAACGGCCAGGAAGGAAAGGAAGAATATCGTCAGCAGGCTTTTTCGCACAATAACCAATTGAACACCTAATTTACAAAATTTTAAGGCGAAAGGTTCTATAAATCACGGGTATCCCATTTTTTCCTAAACGTCTTTAACTCTGACTTTCGTTTTTTTGATTCCTTTCTTTTTTCCTTGATTGATTTGCTGATATGTGTAGCAATACGGGGCTTTTTCTTTTCAAGGGCTTTCTCTATGATAGTATTTAATCGTTTAATTGCCTCTGTTTTATTAGCCAGCTGAGTACGATGAACCTGGCATTTCAATTGTAAAACCTCCTCTGTATTTAAACGATTTCGAAGCTTTTCAGATAAGATGTTTTTTTGTTTTTCATTCAAAACTGTTGATTGCCTGATATCAAAAGAAACAATCACGGCCGTTTCTACCTTATTTACATGCTGTCCGCCTTTACCACCACTTCGGGTTGTTTGAAAGCTGATTTCTTTACTTATATCAATCATGATATGCCTTTACATTTGCAGGTGTAAAATTACAAACAATGCGGGCAGTCATTCAAAGAGTATCCAGAGCCAGTGTAACTATCAATGGTAGGATCAACCGGCAAATAGGCCCGGGACTACTTATATTGTTAGGTATTGAGGATGCTGATAGCCAGGAAGACGTTGAATGGCTCAGCGGTAAAATAGTTAACCTCCGGATCTTTAATGATGCCAATGATGTAATGAATGAATCTGTACTGGACAAAAAAGGTGAAATATTGCTGGTAAGCCAATTTACATTACATGCCTCCACTAAAAAAGGAAACCGGCCTTCCTATATCAGGGCAAGTAAACCACCCATAGCTATCCCATTATATGAGAATATGATTGCCCGGCTTTCAAAAGACCTGGGAAAACCCATTGAAACCGGAGAGTTTGGAGCCGATATGAAGGTTGAGTTGCTGAATGATGGCCCGGTAACTATAGTTATTGATACCAAAAACAAAGAGTAAGCCTACCTTATTCCGATCTTTTCTGTATAAACCTTATCATCAGCCATTTTTACCATCAGGAAGAAGTTCCTTTGATTGATAGTAATATCCATGGTATAAGAGTTGGCATTTACCGCTTTTTCCTCCACTACCCTGTTACCACTGGTGGTCCATAGCATCACCTGCTTGATATCTTTTTTGGCTTTAATGGTTATTTGCTTGCCTGAGGTAAGCACCTTATAAGGCTTTGCCTTTTCTTCAAAAGGCCGGTCAAAACTGAATTGGGCAGATGCAGTGATAAAGAAAACCGATAAAGATACGATGGCCATTAGCCGACGGACAGCTGATAACATAGAATACAATAATTTTTTAAAGGATTTGGTTACACGGTTCTCAAAGGGTAGGAATGAAGGAATTTCCTTCATTTGGGTACTGATCATTCCCTGGTATAACCCGGGAGGACGTATTTAACGACAATAATCATGCTATATTGCGAGAAGCAATCAAAAAATTTTGTTATGACACTTGAAAGTGCTCAAAAAAGAGTAGATGATTGGATAAAGACCACCGGTGTTCGTTATTTCAGTGAACTGACCAATATGGCCATCCTTACTGAAGAAGTTGGCGAACTGGCCCGGTTAATGGCCCGTAAATATGGCGACCAGTCATTTAAAGAAAATGAGAAAAACAGCGACCTTGGAGATGAAATGGCTGATGTACTCTGGGTACTGATCTGCCTGGCCAATCAAACAGGTATCGATCTGACAAATGCTCTTGAGAAAAATTTTGACAAGAAAACAAGCAGAGACTCTCAAAGACACAAACAAAATAAAAAGCTGCAATAAAATTACTACAACTGGTACTTAAACAGCCCCTGGTATAACAACAATCATTTGCACTTCAGTGTTGTTCTTATAACTTTAATGATATACAAAGAGCAAAAAGGGCTGAATAATGAAAGAATTTCTGGAGTTTAAATTACTTGAATGGGGAAACTACCTGCTTACAGTTGGAGACCTTGTCATTGTCTTCCTCATTTTTGGCGGCACCAAGATATTGTCATGGCTGATCCGAAAAGCCTATAACAAAAGGTTTTCAGGCACAAGGGATAACCGCGGTAGAAAATTTGCTTTGATCAGGCTTACAGGGTATATCATCTGGACCTTTTCTCTGCTAATGATGTTACAGGCCGCTGGTGTGAAGATTACTTTATTATTGGCCGGTTCTGCTGCTTTACTGGTTGGGATAGGTCTCGGCCTGCAACAAACATTTACTGATTTTCTTTCTGGTTTTATATTATTGATTGATCATACTATTGAAGTAGATGATGTGATCGAAATAGACGGCATGGTTGCCCGGGTCGAGAATATAGGAATAAGAACTTCCACACTGGTTACAAGGGATGACATTTCTGTGATCGTTCCCAATTCAAAGATCACAGGATCCAATGTTATCAATTGGAGCCATACAAAAGAACACTCCCGTTTTCATATCCCGATCGGGGTGGCCTATGGGTCTGACGAGGAACTTGTAAGAAAGGTGCTATTGGATTGTGCATCAGATCATCCCGGGATACTAAAACAACCTCCTCCTTTTGTCCGATTGGAAGAGTTTGCTGACTCATCGGTAAATTTTAAACTCTATTTCTGGACAAGTGAAGTATTCAGGGTAGAAAATACAAAAAGCGATCTGCGTTTCTCCGTCGTCAAAAAATTAAAAGAAAACAACATCACCATTCCATTTCCACAAATGGATGTTTATGTAAAGCAGGTACCTTAAAATTTAGGAAATCATTATTCGTCAAAACTGATTTCAGGCAAAATTTTTGTAAATCATAGGTAAGGAAAATAACTAAGTATGAAAAAGTTCATTATCATATTGATAACCAGTTGCCTGGGATTAGCCTGCAAAAAGAATAATTCGAATACCTGCCCCGAACCGACATTGGATTGCTCCGGGGTTAGCTGTTTTTTATACAATTACAATTTTGAATTTCGTATCGTTGACGAGAATACGGGAGTTGATCTTGTTTTTGGAAGCAATCCCAGGTACAACACTTCTGATATTAAATTGTATAACGATGCAAGTCAGAGTTCCGAAATTTCACTAACAGCGGATAACACAGCCGGAGTTTTTAGAACACAATTAGCCTCGCAGGAGATGTACCTCGTAATTGCAGGAACAGATATTTATAAATTGGATGCCAGCTTCAAAGCAGTTGATTGCTGCTCATCAAAGATCAAAGACCTTAGCATGGGCACCACAAACATCTGCACCTGTTGTGGTGACGTAATAGCTGTGCCGGTTTTTTAACAGGTTACCGGTTCTTCATAATCCCTATTTCTGCCTTACTTTTGCCGCCTATGGCAAACGAAACCAACCGTTTTCAGGCAATTATTTCCCATTGTAAAGAATATGGGTTCATTTTCCCTAGTAGCGAGATCTATGATGGCTTACAGGCAGTGTATGATTATGGCCAATGGGGCAGTGAACTTAAAAAGAATATCAAAGATTACTGGTGGAACAGCATGACCCGGATGTATGAGAACATTGTGGGTATTGATGCTGCCATTTTCATGCACCCGACCACCTGGAAGGCCAGTGGCCATGTTGATAATTTCAACGACCCGATGATCGATAACAAAGACAGTAAAAAAAGATACAGGGTTGATCATTTAATTGAAGGATATGCTGAAATGCTTAACGCTGAAGGCAGAAAGCAGGAAGCTGAACAAATACTTGCCGGAATGGATTCTTTGCTGGCAAAAGATGATTTTACAGGATTAAAAAAATTAATTGAAGAAAATAAGATCAAGTGCCCAATCAGTGGAACAAGTAACTGGACTGATATCCGCCAGTTCAACCTGATGTTCTCCACTGAATTTGGTTCCACTGTTTCGGCTGATGATGAAGACAATAAAGTGTATCTGCGACCAGAAACTGCACAGGGCATATTCGTCAATTTTTTGAATGTGCAGAAATCGGGAAGAATGAAGATCCCATTTGGCATTGCACAGATCGGAAAAGCATTTCGCAATGAGATCGTTGCCCGCCAGTTCATTTTCCGTATGAGAGAGTTTGAGCAAATGGAAATGCAGTTCTTTATTCGCCCCGGCACACAAAAAGATTGGTACGAGTACTGGAAAGAAGAAAGATTGAAATGGCATCTTGCCTTAGGTATTCCAAAAGAGAATTATCGTTTTCATGATCATATCAAGCTGGCGCATTATGCAGATGCAGCCTGTGATATTGAATTCAACTTCCCGATTGGTTTTAAAGAGTTAGAGGGAATCCATAGCCGTACTGATTTTGATCTGAAAAATCACCAGGAATATAGTAAAAAGAAAATGCAGTATTATGATGCAGAAGTTGACCCGGCAACCGGTAAACCATACGGTAACTATATTCCATATGTGATCGAAACTTCAATTGGTCTTGATCGTATGTTCCTGGCAGTGGTCAGCCATGCTTATACAGAAGAGGACCTCAGTACTCCTGAAAAGAAAGATGACAGGGTGGTTCTGAAGTTTCCGCCAAAACTGGCACCTATGAAACTGGCCGTGCTTCCACTTATTAAAAAAGATGGATTACCAGAAATAGCCCGGCAGATCATGGATGATTGCAAATCACATTTCCGTTGTTTCTATGAAGAAAAAGATACGATCGGTAAACGTTACCGCCGCATGGATGCGATCGGAACTCCCTTTTGTGTAACTGTGGATCACCAGACCAAAGAGGACAACACCGTTACCATCCGTTACCGGGATACAATGAAACAGGATAGGGTGCCAGTAACAGAGATCAGAAAGATCGTTTTGGACTCTTTATAAATTTTTCTTTTTTAACAGAGATTCAGCCGGCAGTATTGCCGGTTTTTTTATGCCCGTCTCTGATAGTATTCTTAGATTTATGATGGCAATCAGCCCTTTTGGTGAATTATGTCACCTTATGCTTTGCATGAATGGGCTATTTTGTTACCCTAAAATTTTCCCGAGAACAGTATCATCTGTTCCGCAAAATCATTATCATGTCAGCAACTGATATTACAAAACCGGTCGACCTTCTCACTCATGCTGAAGGTACCGGTCCCAAAAGATTCCAACGACCAGTGTATCTCGATTTCATGCCTCCCTGCAACAGTGCTTGTCCCGCAGGAGAAAATATTCAGGCATGGCTTTCTTTTGCGCAGGGCGGTGATTATTTCCAGGCATTTCAAAAATTGGTAGAAGACAACCCTTTCCCGGGTATTATGGGCAGGGTTTGTGTAAAACCATGCGAAACCGGTTGTAACCGCAATCATATTGACAATACAGTCAATATCCACGCAGTAGAGAGGTTTATTGGTGATGAGGCCATAAAACATCAATGGCAAGTCAATTACAGCACCACATTTACCGGGAAAAGGGTCATGGTTGTTGGCGCAGGTCCCGGTGGCTTATCTGCTGCCTATCACCTGGCAAGAATGGGACATACTGTAGAAATTTTTGACGCCGGGAAACATCCCGGGGGACTGTGGTGGACCGGTGTTCCCGAGTATCGTTTACCCAAGAATATTTTAGATGCCGAGGTTGACCGGATCGTAAAAATGGGAGTAAAGATCCATTTGAATTATAAAGTAACAGATGTTCTGAGGGAAAAAGAGTCAGGCAATTTTGATGCAGTCTACCTGTCAACCGGGGCCCAACTAATACATGACGAGAATTTTCAGCATGATGATTCAATTCATATCATTGATGCATTTTCATTCTTTAATGAATTAAAGAACAATACGTCACCTTATATGCACAAGAAAGTATTGGTGTACGGAGGTGGAAAACTAGCCTTATATATTGCAAGGATCATTAAACGATTTGGCTCCGGGGCTTCTGTTTATTTCTATGGAGATAAAAAAATGATGCCCGCCTATGATTATGAAACAGAAGATGCATTGGCTGAAGGAGTGCAGGTAGAATTGCTGAAAAGTATCCATCATATCGAAAACAAAAAGATCGTACTGGAGAAAATGAAAGCAGAAAAGGGGAAAGCTGCCGGTACAGGTGAGTTTGAATCGATAGAAGCTGATGTACTTATCAATGCCAACAAGCAGGAAGTTGATTCAGGTTTTCTGCGTTCATTACCCGGTATAAAAATAAATGAGGATGGCACTGTTGTTATCGATGCCCAGCGAATGACCGGCTATGAAGGAATTTTTGCCGGTGGTGATATGTTGCCGGGAGAAAACAGAAGCTCCACCATTGCCATTGGTCATGGGAAAAAAGCTGCTCGTTATATCAATGGGTATTTAATGGATCAGCCTTATCAAAAACCTGATAAGCATCCAACAGCCGGTTATCGAAAGTTGCATATGTGGTATAAAACAGAAGCGCCACAAAAAGAACAGGATAAACTGGCCCCCGCAGTTGCTGTACAAAGCTTTGATGAAGTGATCTCAGGCTTATCTGAACAGGAAGCGAGATTTGAAGCACAAAGATGCTTGAGTTGCGGTAACTGTTTTGAATGTGATGGATGTTTCGGTGCCTGTCCAGAGGATGCGATCATCAAATTAGGAAAGGGCAATCGCTATAAGTTCAATTATAATGCCTGTACAGGTTGCGCTGTTTGTTATGAGCAATGCCCCTGTCATGCTATTGAAATGATTCCTGAACCGGTTAATACTACTAATGATGTCAAATAAAAATAAAATTGTTTCAACAATCGATGGTAATGAAGCGGCAGCATATGCGGCTTACCGGGTAAATGAAGTTTGTGCTATCTACCCTATTACTCCCTCATCCACGATGGCAGAGCTTGCAGACGAGTGGGCTTCCAAAGGGATAAAAAATATATGGGGTTCTGTTCCGGATGTGATAGAAATGCAGAGTGAGGGTGGTGCAGCGGGAACAGTTCATGGTGCATTACAGACAGGATCACTCACCACAACATTTACTGCTTCACAGGGATTGATGCTGATGTTGCCGAATATGTATAAGATAGCCGGTGAATTGACACCTGCTGTTTTTCATGTTGCAGCCCGGTCTTTAGCTGCACAGGGATTGTCCATTTTTGGTGATCACCAGGATGTAATGGCGGCAAGAACAACCGGGTTTGCCATGCTGGGTTCTGCCAGTGTGCAGGAAGCACATGATTTCGCATTGATTGCACAGGCTGCTTCATTGCAATCACGGATTCCCATCATTCATTTTTTTGACGGATTCAGAACATCTCATGAAGTAAATAAATTGGAAATGCTGAGTGATGAGCAGATCAAATCACTGATACCAGATGAACTGGTAATAGCTCATAGAAAAAGAGGATTGAATCCGGAGAATCCTTTCATTCGTGGTACTGCACAAAATCCGGATGTATATTTCCAGGGAAGGGAAACAGTGAATACTTTCTATAATAATATGCCCGGCATCATGGATAAAGTGATGAAGGATTTTGGAAAACTCACCGGGAGAAAGTATGATTTGTTTGAATACACCGGCGCTAAAGATGCAGAAGAAGTGATCATTATCATGGGTTCTGGTGGAGAAACTGTTGCCGAAACGGTTAAGGCTCTGAATGAATCAGGAATAAAAACAGGTGTTATACAGGTTAGGTTATACAGGCCATTCTCTCTTGAATATTTTATAAATGCATTGCCTTCTTCAGCTAAAGCAATAGCTGTTCTGGACAGAACAAAAGAATCTGGCGCAGCCGGTGAACCAATGTACCAGGATGTATTAGCTACAATGGTTGAGGCTTTACAACAGGGAAAAATAAAATCACTGCCAAAGATCATTGGCGGACGTTACGGACTTTCATCCAAAGAGTTCACACCTGCAATGGTAAAAGCTGTATTTGATGAACTGAAGAAAAAAGATCCTAAAAATGGTTTTACTGTTGGCATCAATGATGATGTAACACATACCAGCCTGGAATATGACCCGGAATTTAAATTAGATGAAAGCGGATGGAGACAAGGATTGTTCTTTGGTTTAGGCGCTGACGGAACTGTGGGTGCCAATAAGAATACGATCAAGATCATCGGCGAGAACACTGATCTTTATGCACAGGGATATTTTGTGTATGATTCAAAAAAATCAGGAGCAAGAACTGTTTCCCATTTACGTTTTGGTCCCAAACCGATCAGGGCCCCTTATCTTATTTCCAAAGCAGATTTTATTGCGTGCCATCAGTTCAATTTCACTGAGAAAGTGGAGATGCTCGACTTTGCCAGTGATGGAGCCGTTTTTTTACTGAATAGTCCATACAATAAAGATGAGATCTGGGATAAACTACCGGGGCAAGTACAACAACAGATCATCGATAAGAAAATTCAGTTCTATATAATTGATGCAACTACTGTGGCCAGGGAAAACGGAATGGGGACCCGCATCAATACGATCATGCAAACCTGCTATTTTGCCCTTTCAGGTGTATTGCCAAAAGACGAGTCGATCAAACAGATCAAAAAAGCAATTGAAAAAACATATTTCAAAAAAGGACAAAAAGTAATAGATCAGAACTTCAAAGCTGTGGATGCCACACTGGAAAACTTATTTGAAGTAAAATATCCCAAAAAAGTTTCTTCAAAAACAGTCGATCTGTTAACAGTGCCAGCCAAGGCACCGGATTTTGTAAAAGAAGTAACAGCCAAAATGATGGTTGGACATGGCGATGAGTTACCTGTCAGTAAAATGACTGTTGATGGTACTTATCCCAGCGGAACCACACAATGGGAAAAAAGAAATATTTCCGACCTGGTTCCTATTTGGGAGCCTGATGTGTGCATCCAATGCGGTAATTGTGCTTATGTGTGTCCGCATAGTGTGATAAGAGCTAAGTTTTATCATAAAGACAATTTGAAAAAAGCTCCCGGAGGTTTTAAATCTGCACCGATCAATGCAAGAGGTTTTCCGGAAACACAATATTCATTACAGGTATATCTCGAAGATTGCACCGGATGTAATCTTTGCGTAGAGGTTTGCCCGGCAACCGATGCAAAAGATCGTTCCCGCAAAGCGATCAATATGGGAGAGAAAGAACCCGTATTGAACAAGGAACAAAAGAATATTGATTTCTTTGAGAATATTCCATGGAATGATCGTTCTAAAATTGATTTCTCCACTGTACATGGCGCCCAGTTCCTTGAACCTTTGTTTGAATTTTCAGGTGCCTGTGCAGGCTGCGGCGAAACTCCTTACCTGAAATTGTTATCTCAGTTATTTGGTGATCGTTTGCTTGTTGCCAATGCTACAGGTTGTTCATCTATTTACGGTGGCAATCTTCCTACCACACCATGGGCAAAAAACAAAGATGGTCGTGGGCCTGCATGGAGTAATTCATTATTTGAAGACAATGCTGAATTCGGATTGGGTATGCGGGTTACTGCAGACAAACAATTGGATGTAGCAAGAGATATGATGAATGAACTGAAAAATGAACTGGGAGAAAGTTTTGTAAAAGAGATCCTTGAAGCCAAACAAATTCTTGAATCAGAAATTGCAGAACAAAGGCAAAGAGTAGATGAGTTAAAGACAAAACTGAAGAGTATAAAATCTCCTGTTGCCGATCATTTGCTGTCTGTAGCTGATCAGTTAGTAAGGAGAAGTGTATGGCTGGTAGGTGGCGATGGCTGGGCTTATGATATTGGTTATGGTGGTCTGGATCATGCCTTGGCAAGCGGTAGAAATATCAATGTGCTGGTTCTGGATACGGAAGTTTATTCCAACACAGGTGGTCAGTCATCCAAAGCAACACCAACAGCTGCCACAGCAAAATTTGCAGCCGGTGGTAAAGCTGTTGGCAAGAAGGATCTTGCGATGCAGGCAATTTCTTATGGTAATGTATATGTGGCAAGAGTTGCTTTTGGCGCTAACCCGCAACAGGCATTGCTGGCAATGAGAGAAGCTGAAGCCTATGATGGTCCTTCATTAATATTGGCATACAGTCATTGTA
Organism: Chitinophagales bacterium; assembly: GCA_020636575.1. Taxonomy (GTDB): domain Bacteria; phylum Bacteroidota; class Bacteroidia; order Chitinophagales; family Chitinophagaceae; genus JJ008. Next base: position 1,470,497 of record JACJXP010000001.1, on the reverse strand, counting down.
TCGCACATGGATATGATCTGAAGAATGGTCTGGATCAGCAACATAAAGCTGTTGCCAGCGGACACTGGCCATTGCTGAGATATAATCCTGTACTGCGGAAGAAAAACCAAAACCCGTTTGTACTGGATTCACCGAGACCAACTGTTCCTTTAAAGGATTATGCCTATAATGAATTAAGGTATAAAGTACTTACCATTACCAATCCTGAAGCAGCAGACGAATTGATGAAGCATGCACAGGAACTGGTGAACCTGAAATGGAAAACTTATGAAGAACTGGCTACCAAAAAAGCAAGCGACTTTGTTCCGGTAGCTTAATCGATCATCTAAATTACCTGGTATGAAACTCCACACTAATTACATGGGGCTGAAATTAAATTCTCCTATCGTTGTCTCCGCATGTCCGTTATCTGAACATATAGATAATATTATGAAAATGGAAGAGAACGGAGCCGGGGCTGTAGTGTTGTTCTCTTTATTTGAGGAACAGATCCGAAAAGAAGAAGCAGCCTTTAAAGGAGTGATGTCCGAAACAACTTATGCTTTTCCTGAAGCGCTGGATTATTTTCCCAACCTGGATGAATTTAATGTTGGTATCGATGATTATCTCGATAATATCCGCATAGCAAAAGAGAAAGTAGATATCCCGATCATCGGTAGCCTGAATGGTATCACTACGGAAGGATGGATCGATTATTCAAGATTGATCGAACAGGCAGGAGCCGATGCATTGGAAGTGAACATATTTTTTATCCCGGCAGATATTGCCATGTCTTCCTCTGAAGTTGAGCATCGTTATTTGAATATCATCCAAACGATCAAAAGAGAAGTAAAGATACCCGTGGCCGTAAAATTAAATCCTTACTTCAGTGCTACCGGTAATATGGCCATGCGGATGAAAAATGCCGGCGCTGATGCACTGGTTTTGTTCAATCGTTTTTACCAGCCTGACTTTGATATCAATGAACTGGTAATTAAAACTGATCTGCATTACAGTGAGGCCGGAGAAATAAGATTGCCATTGTTATGGATCGCATTGCTGTATGGTAAAGTGCAATTATCATTAGCCGCAACAACAGGAGTTCAAAGTGCCGTGGAAGTAGTGAAGTATTTGCTGGCCGGCGCTGATGTAGTGATGACCGCTTCCTCATTGTATAAAAACGGGATTCCTTATTTAAAGACCATGAATAAGGAATTGCAGGACTGGATGTACATGATGGGATTTGATACACTGGATGCATTCCGGGGTAGTATGAGTCAGCAACATATTTCTGACCCGACAGCTTACGAAAGGGCTAATTATATCAAGATACTGGAAGGAGTGAAATAAGATAATGGGTCACACACCAAACTGCCTGAGATGATGATCAAGGTGTTTCCAGGTAGCTTTGCTCCAGTTCTCTTTGGTCATCTTACCGAATACCGGATGTCTTTCTCCGGTTATATTTTCTTCGGAAAAGCGGTTGACCATTTCCAACAACTTACTTTTTTCCTGGCTAAAATCTCTTGAGCTGCCGGTCATAATAAAGGTAGGATCAGTAGGCAGACTATGTTTATATGGAACTTCATCCCAGAGTTTTGACTTGAACATAGGACCTATTATTTTCAACAAAAAACTGCCTTTGGGCTGATGAGTGCCGTAAGCAATAGCGATGGGTAACTGCACATGTGCCAGCATTTGCGCTACGTTCATCTTTCCCCATTGGGCAGGGGTATCAGAGCTGAGTTTGTTGATGCGATCGATGATCTCCTGTTTTACAGTCGGTTCAAATAAATTCTTTACTTCCATATAATCATTTAGCAGGATGCAATATCGGGAATTTCGAAATGAGATTATTCACCAATTCTAATAACATTCAATTTCTGAAAAAGCAACTTGCTTTTTGGAATGAACAAAATTTACTCTGATCGCAGAACCTTTAGTTTTCTCGAATTGATAGCTGGTAACTGTATTGCCAATAACTCTTTCCGATTGTTGTGTGGGTTTTAATGGCTTCCATTCATTGTTTGCATTTTTGATTTCAAAAGAAACCGAATCAGGAACAGCAAATAAGAAGCTGTCAGCTATAAAATACAACTGAGCTTTTGAAAGTCCTTTGGGTTCACCAAAATCAATAGCATACCAATCCGATGATGAATTAGAACCTGCAGTTGTCCACCTGTTGGTGATCTCAGGGAAATACCAGATCCTCCCATCTATTGCCTGGTACAAGGAAGTATCAGATTGGCTATTAACTGAAGAACTGGGCTGTGGGTATTGTCGCTTATCAATATTCAAGGCGTAGTTAACAGATCTTTCAGGTATAGGTGTAACAATAGGATTTCCAATTAAAACATAATTCTTTCCATTTCCCGACTTAAGATCAGTCTTCTTTCCATCAACAAAAACCGTTAGTTCTTTTCCGATATGATATTTTGTCCCATCGCTATCGTATACAAGTGTAAGCTTATGACCATGATAAAGAACATCTTTAAGACAGAAATACTTTATTGTTTCATCCACTAATGGATTTATAACAAGAGTATCATTTCCAGCGGGACGAATACCGCAAAGACCTGATATTACCAGGTTATTATAGCTGGAATGATTATAGTGATTGCTCCAGTAATAATAAACGATGGGGCCTCCTGCATTCGGGTCATAGTTCTCTACTAAATTGATTTTCCCGTCAGGAAGGAAATGCTGTTTTGTAAAAAGTCTGAGTGAACTAACGTAATCCTTTTTGGTGATATAGTCCTGGTGATAATTATTCAGCAGATTCGCCATGGCATTTAACGCAAGGCTGGTTTGATAAGGCCAGCTCGGGCCATTCCATTGGCTTCCCCGCTGACCGAGGTAATATAAGAACTGGTGAAAGTAATATTGATAAGAAGGTTCATTCGTCCTGAAGCCATGCTTTCCAAGCAACCTGCTGGTATCAGTTAATTGTTTCCATGCTGAACTGTAAACAGTATCATCAGGTGGTAGATTAAAATTCCATGGGATCATACCTGCCAATTCACGGCCCCGTATGAAATCCCAGTAATGAACAAATTGATTATCCTGCTGGTACCTGTCCATGAAATGATGAAATGAATCATTCCATAAGTCTTTAATAATGTTCGCTTTTAAATCATCAGCTTTCTGTTTCCATTTATTACTGTTCTCTGAATCACCTTTTAATTCTAATAGGCGGGAAATAGCCATTGCATTTCCGTACATATAACTATTAATAGATGGACGGAATGCTTCACCTCCTGCAAACCCATCTTTTCCTCCCGATGCATCGATCGCAGCGATATTATATTCTGTCGCATCTGGCATAGCAGCGATATAATACAACTGCTTTAAGGAATCATAATGATCCGACCAGTCATTATAACGTTGTTCCAGGCTGTCCAACTGTTTTAATACAAAAGAAGTGTCGGCATTCACCAGGTAATAAGCATATACTGCATCAGCAATACTTTCAGAGTAATTCCGGTTATTGCCTCCTTTTAAACACAGGTTGCTGATATAACCATTAATGTAGGAGTTGTCTTTTAGCCAGCGACCTTCATAAATATGATGCATGGCAGCAGCCACAATAGTACAATAAGGATCCCTGTCCCAACCTACATGATTAATGAATTCAGTGATCACAAATTCATTTTGCCCCACATTTCGAATGTGGGCTTTGTACATTTTCCACCGGTAATAGTAGACCTGTTCAATTTGTTTATCGGAACACTCAAAGAATGGAATATTATCAACGTACCAGTTTGCATCTTCCTGGAAATAATCATTAGCCAGCTTATTGACATCAATTGGTGGTTCAGCAATACGACTCTTACATCCTGACAGTAGAATGAATAACAGGGAAATACAAATGAAATAAGGAGTCAAGTACTGTTTTTTCAATACTTATGTTTTATACAAATATAAAGCACTATATGAGTCTTTAAACCTTGATTGAATTCTCTTTTATTAAGAACTAAAGTACCAGCAGACATGAACAGTTAAGTCCTTAAAAACTATATTTACTCAATAAATAATACCCAATATGGGATTAGATAGTGTTGAATTAGTAATGGAAGTTGAAAAATACTTCAGTATTGAAATTCCTGACCAGGAAGCAGAAAAAATTTATCGGGTACAGGATATGGTTGAAACAGTTGCAAGACATTTAAAGATAACTTTAGAAAATTCCGAACTTCAGAAAAAAATAATAACCAAATTATCAGAATGTTTTAGCCGGCTCAATAAAAAAGAAATAAGTCTAAAAAGTGATGACTTAATTTATGAATTTTTAACTGTAGGAGACAAAGAAAACTGGAAGGCGTTGCAAAAGCTTTTAGATCTAAAAATACCAAGACCTTCAAGTTATAAACCTGACAGCAATAAACTTAATGATAGATTTAAAAAATTAATTAACTGGACGCCCCATTACAAATGGAATGAAATAAGTGTTTCCCATTTTTCTAATGTAATATGTGCCCATAATTACACTCAATTACTTGATCAAAATAATATAAATGACAAACTTGAGATTTATGTAGCTGTAATGGGAATAACAGTTGAAAAGATAGGGATAGATTACTATGAAATCTATCCCACTAAATCGTTTACAGATGATTTAGGAGTAAGCTGATCAATTCTTAATCAATGTTGTCTATTTTTTCCTTCTATCGCCACCTGTGCTGCAGCCAATCTTGCAATAGGCACTCTATAAGGTGAACAACTTACATAAGTCATTCCAATCCGGTGACAGAATTTTACACTATCAGGATCACCACCATGTTCACCACAGATACCTACTTTCAGATGCGGTTTTGTTTTACGTCCTCTTTCTGTTCCAAACTTTATCAGCTCACCTACACCTTCCTGGTCAATGGTCTGGAAAGGATCATCCTTTAATAATTTCAGGTCAAGATATTTGGGAAGAAACCCGCCTATATCATCCCGGCTGAAACCAAAACTCATTTGTGTAAGGTCGTTGGTACCAAAACTAAAGAAATCAGCCACGGTTGCCATTTGCTCTGCCCTCAATGCAGCCCTCGGTATCTCTATCATAGTACCATAGAGGTAAGGGATCTTTTTCAATTTTGTTTTTTCTTTTACTTCTTTATACACCCTGTCAACAATCTCTTTCTGATTGGTCAATTCATTAACGGTACAGGTAACGGGTATCATAATTTCAGGGAATGCTTTCTTACCTGATTTGATCAATTCAGCAGTTGCTTCCAGGATGGCTCTTACCTGCATTTCTGTTATTTCGGGGTAACTCACACCCAATCTTACACCACGGTGTCCCAACATTGGGTTGTTCTCATGCAGGGCCAGCACTCTTCTTCTTAATATGCTCATGCTGATGCCCAGTTCTACACTTAGCTGGTGTAGTTTTTCTTTATCATGCGGCACAAATTCATGTAATGGTGGATCCAATAAACGGAATGTAACCGGGTGGCCATTCATAACTGCCAGGGTATCCTTAAAATCTTTCTTCACATATTTATACAATTCATTCAATGCACTTCTTCTTTCCGGTTCAGTTTTACTCATGATCATTTTGCGCAACAGGAACAGAGGCCTTTCGCTTCCCTCGCCATAGAACATATGCTCCGTACGGAATAAGCCAATTCCTTCTGCTCCAAATTTCACAGCCTGTGCCGCATCTTTAGGAGTATCTGCATTGGTTCTTACTCCCAACACTTTAGCTTTATCCACCAGTTTCATCAGGTCCTTATAAGATTGATTTTTTTCAATATCAATATCAACCAATGGCATACTTCCTTCATAAACCAATCCTTTGGTTCCGTTCAGGCTGATCCAATCGCCTTCTTTGATAATAACATTGTTTTTAGCATGGAATGTCCCGGTATCACTATGAATCTCAATATCACTGCAACCTACAATACAACATTTACCCCATCCTCTCGCTACCAATGCGGCATGTGATGTCATACCACCTTTTGTAGTAAGTATCGCCTGAGCTTTGTGCATACCATCCACATCTTCCGGTGAAGTTTCTTCCCTTACCAATATCACTTTTTCTCCTCTTTGTGCCCATTCCACTGCATCATTGGAAGTAAAAACAGCACGGCCCCTTGCACCACCGGGTCCTGCCGGCAATCCTTTGGCAATAGGCTTGGTCAGCTGTTCTGTCTTAGGATCCAGCATCGGTAATAAAAGTTCTATCAGCTGGTTAGGGGCCACCCGCATGATGGCAGTTTTGGCATCGATCAGTTTTTCTTTATACATCTCGGTTGCCATTCTTACTGCGGCCACACCATTTCTTTTACCAACACGACATTGAAGCATATAGAGTGTTCCTTTTTCAATAGTGAATTCTATATCCTGCATGTCTTTATAATGCCTTTCTAATTTCTTCTGATACTCAAATAATTCTTTGTAAAGCTTTGGCATTGTTTTTTCCAAAGTGGGCAGGTGTTTGCTCTGGTCATTCTTCGAATATTCATTGACCGGTGCCGGAGTCCGGATACCTGCTACAACATCTTCACCCTGGGCATTGACAAGATATTCCCCGTAAAATTTATTCTCCCCATTACCTGGATTACGGGTAAAGGCTACACCGGTGCAACTGTCATTACCCATATTGCCAAATACCATTACCTGCACATTTACTGCAGTTCCCCATTCATCAGGAATTTTTTCGATGCGCCTGTATTCAATAGCCCTTTTACCATTCCAGCTGGAAAACACAGCGCCGATACCACCCCATAATTGTTCCCATGGATCATCCGGGAAATCCCGACCCAACACTGTCTTTACTGTTTTTTTATAATCTTTTACCAGTTCTTTCAGTTCAGCTACATTTAGATCAGTATCTGATTTGTACCCTCTCTGCTTTTTGATATGCTCCAGTTTTTCATCCAGCATTTTCCGGATACCCTTTCCGTTCTTTGGCTCAATACCTCCTGCTTTTTCCATCACCACATCTGCATACATCATGATGAGTCTTCTATATGCATCATAGGCAAATCGTTCATCACCGCTTTGTGCAATGATCCCTTTTATTGTTTTTTCATTCAGCCCCACATTCAGTACTGTTTCCATCATGCCCGGCATGCTTCTTCTTGCTCCTGAACGGACAGAAACCAGCAATGGATTTTTCTCATCACCAAAACTTTTTCCGGTGAGTTTTTCCATTTTTACCAGCGCTTCTTCTACCTGGGCTTTTAATATTTTCGGGTAAGTTTTTTTATTGTCATAGTAGTAGGTACATACTTCGGTTGTTACCGTAAAACCCGGTGGTACCGGGAGTTTGAGTTTAGGATGACCTGCCATTTCTGCCAGGTTTGCACCTTTACCTCCTAATAAATTCTTCATAGATTCGTTACCATCTGCTTTGCCGCCGCCGAAAGAATAAACGTACTTCCGGGCCTTGATTTTTGTTGCCATATTGCTTTATTTAAACAATACAGAGGTAGTAATCAATCGGCTAAATATTAAAAACACAGGTCAGAGAAAACCTTGATTATTATCACCAATACAGGGGAGTAATGATCACCTAGACTTCATAATAGGGAGTTTCATCATGACTTACAGGGTCATTTTGCTGCCAGTAGGCGAGGGTTACAATATGGCCGTTTTGGGTTTTGAGTAAACGACCAAAAATGGCATTTACCCAATTAAATGTATAGTCGGTAACTCCAACAGTAAATGTTTCAGGAGGAGGGGGAGGCGGTGCGACAGGTTGCTCTCCTTCAGCAGTTTTGGGAACAGGAGCAGCTTTAGGAGGTGGACTTGGAACAGCTACCACTGTATAGCCGTTATACTCAAGCAATTCTTTGAGAAAAGCCAACCGTTCGGGTGAAACATTTTTCTCAACGATACCACATTTCACTCCGTCCAGTTCTTCAAATTCATGATTTTTATTGAGAGGCATTGCAATTCTTTTTATACAGTCAATGATTGTATATGTTCATATATCCAACTCAGCAACCCAAGCAATATTATACCTGCACCGCAGATGATCAAAGCCAGTTTTACAGTCTTACTGATCGCTATTTTATCTATAGGTTGTTCATTCTTATCAATAAAGATGGCCCGAACAACGATCAGGTAGTAATACAGGGAAACAATCATGTTCAGCGCAACGATAATAATATAGATGTAATTGGCTTTTGCCGCACCGGCAGAGATCAGGAATAATTTTCCGAAGAATCCTGCTGTCGGCGGAATCCCTGCCAATGAAAACAGTGCCAGCGTCATGATCCAGCTCAGGAAGGGGTTGGTTTTGTATAATCCTTTATAATCATCAATACTTTCTTTACCAGATGCTGCTGAGATGACATCTGCCACACCAAATGCAGCAAGGTTAGAGAATACATAAACCAGAATAAAGAAAACAACAGATGAAATTCCTATTTCATTACCAGCACTGATACCCACTAAAATAAAACCAACTTGTGCAATGGATGAAAAAGCAAGGAATCGCTTGATATTCTTTTGCCGCAAGGCAAACAGGTTACCGATCACCATGGTGGCAATAGAAAGTATCACCAGCATCAGGTACCATGTTTCCTCCAGCGGCTGAAATACTTTATACAATGCTGTAATGAAAATAAAAGCCACCGCCCCTTTGGAAACTACAGACAAAAATGATGTGGTAGCGATGGGTGCCCCTTCATATACATCGGCCGTCCATAAATGGAATGGAACTACAGAAAGTTTAAATGCAAATGCTGTAAAGAGAAAAACAAATGCCAGTATCTGTATGGGTGAACCATCTAATTGACCAGGTATCTCAGAAAATAATATAGTTCCTGTTGTACCATATATCAGTGAGATGCCAAATAATAAAATCCCTGACGAGAATGCTGATGAAAGGATCATTTTCATAGCTCCTTCAGAAGATGCCCTTTTCTGCAGGTCAAAGTTTGCCATGGCAGCAACCGGTATTGTAGACAATTCCAGGGACAAATAAAATATCAGCAGGTTGCCACTGGAGATCATAAAGAACATACCCAGTAAAGCCGAAAGCATCAGCATAAAGAACTCTGGCAAATGTTCTGATCTTTTTAACCATACCGAACAGAGTAATGAAATAAGATAAACAGCAAGACTTAAAATACTTTTTTGAAATGCAATTAAAGAAGTGGTGGAGAACATTCCATCAAAAAGGCTTCCTTCTTTATTAAAAACAAAACTGAAGAGCACATTAATAAGCAACAGTACCTGGATCAAGGGCAATAGTTTTTCATTACGCATCCCCTTACCGATCTTGACAAACAATAACAGGAAGATGATGGTGGTGACCACCAACTCACTTTTCATCAATATGATAAAATCACTCATCCTGTTCTTTTATTTAACACCTAATATTTTATGCATAAACTGTTCTGTTTCGGGTCTAAGCAGATCGTTCAGCCATCCCGGCGCTACACCGATAGCTAAAATACCTGCGAGCAAAATGATGGCAGCCAGCTTTTCATTCCATTTTGCATCTGGCAGCGATAAGAAACTTTCTTTTTTCACCGGGCCCATCACTGTTTGTCCGATAGCTCTTAATATATACACTGCTGTCACAACGATTGACATAGCAGCCGCAATAGTTGCTATCTTATAAAAGGCTCCTGTATTCTCCCACGAACCCATGAACACTGTCATCTCCGCTACAAAGCCGCTTAATCCCGGTAAGCCTAATGAACAAAGACCCACAATAAAAAATACAGTTGAAATAAATGGCAGCATTCTCATCAGTCCACCCATTTCCGCTACCATTCTTGTATGCGTACGGTCATAGATCATTCCGATCACAGCGAAGAAAAGAGCTGTCATCAAGCCGTGTGATATCATTTGCATCACTGCGCCTGTTACAGCCGTTTGTGTAAGCATAGCAATTCCAAGTATACTAAACCCGACGTGGCTGATGGATGAATAAGCATTGATGTACTTCAGGTCTTTCTGCATCATTGTCGCAAAGGCACCATATAGAATAGCAATAGCCGAAAGAACAATAATGATATTGGCATATTCTTTCATCCCTTCAGGAAGTAAATAAGCGGCTACACGGAGACATCCGTATCCGCCCAGTTTCATGGATATACCGGCCAGGAACATGGAACCGGCAGTGGGTGCTGATGAGTGTCCATCGGGTACCCAGGTATGTAATGGAAATAGTGCAGTGAATACACCAAAACCTGCAAAAAGCAACGGGAAAATGTAATTCTGAGTGGACCCCGGGATATTTGTATTTGCAAGCTGAAGAATATTAAAACTGCCGCCAGATGAAAAATATAATCCCAATATACCCACAAGGATAAGCGCCGATCCTCCCATTAACATCAGGGCAAGCTTATTGGCACTATATTCTTTTTTGCCACTTCCCCACACACCAATAAGCAGATACTTAGGTATAACAGATATTTCAAGGAAGAAGAATAACACAAAAAGATCCAACGAAATAAAGAAACCATAAGCGCCTAAGGCAAGAAGAATGAGCAGAAAATAAAATTCTTTGGTCATCTTCTCAATGTTCCATGACACCAATACTCCTGCGATCACAACAAAGGCAGTGAGCAGGATCATAGCCACAGAAATACCATCCACACCAATATGGAAGTGAATATTCGGATTCTTGAATAATGCATAATCCTGTTGAAAAAGCATTTGAGCAGGTTCACCTGATTCCTTTTCATGACGAAAGGCAAAATAAAGAAGGAAGGCAAGGATCAGCTGCGCCAGGCTGCCGGCCAAAGCGGTCCATTTCACCTGTTCTTTATTCCGGCAGACCAGCACAGCAAGGGCTGTTAGTAAAGGGGCCAATATGATCAGTAATAAGTTCATTCAACACTTAATAGTTATTTCCAGATATAGATAAACAATATGGCCAGTCCAATGGCACCAAATAAAAAGTATATGGCATACTGTTGTATCCTTCCCGATTGTAATTTTTTAATGCTTTCTGAAACGGCAGTTGTTGTATTGCCTGCCAGGTTTACCAGGCCATCCACCACATTTTTATCAAACCATGCCGCCGGTCGGCCAATTAAATTGAATATGATCTTTTTAGTGACGAACAAATAGATCTCATCAATATAAAACTTATGATACGCTGCTTTATAAAATCCGTTTAATGATGCGGCCAGTTTCTCAGGTCTGTTATTCTGCTTTTTATATAGCCACATTGCCATAAATATTCCGGCAAGACCTAATGCAACCGGCAATATTGAAAACTGCAAATGAAAATGTGATTCCAGCGGAATACCATCTGTATTTATATATTTTCCAAAAGGAATAAAACCACTTCCGGCGGCTCCCAATGCTAACACCAGTAAAGGAAAAAGCATGATCCAACCGCCTTCACTTTTATGTCCCGAATGATGATCTGCCTGGTAAGGTTTGTTCCAGAATATGCTGAAGTATAAGCGGAACATATAAAAAGCTGTAAGACCTGAGGTGATCAAAGCGATCCAGTAAATAATTGTATTCCCGTTATATGCTGCCAGCAAAATTTCTTCTTTGCTGAAAAAGCCGGCAAACGGAGGGATACCTGCTATCGCCAGACAGGCGATCAAAAAAGTAATGTGGGTAACCGGCATTTTCTTGCGCAGTCCACCCATGTCTTTCATATCATTACTATGCACATAATGGATCACTACACCGGCGCCAAGGAACAACAACGCTTTGAACATAGCATGTGTAAAGAGATGAAACATGGAAGCTGTATAACCCAATCCAGATTCGCCGCCATATCCGGCAACACCCAGGGCAAACATCATATAACCGATCTGCGACATGGTGGAATAAGCCAATATTCTTTTAATATCAGTTTGTGTACAGGCAATGATCGCTGCAAAAACGGCTGAGATAGCTCCTACCCACCCAACAATATCCAATACTGCAGGTGTATTGATCGAGAATATCGGGAACAATCTTGCCACCAGGTAAACACCTGCCACAACCATGGTTGCCGCATGTATCAATGCAGACACAGGTGTGGGGCCTTCCATTGCATCAGGCAACCAGATATGCAAAGGAAACATGGCGCTTTTACCGGCACCTCCGATAAATATTAATGCTGTACCCCATGTTAAAGCTGAAGCTCCCAAAAATGTACTGGCTGCCGCAGAACTTGCCTGTTCAGAACCAGTTGATGTTAGTGTAGCAATTAATGTATTATAATCTAATGTATCAGATGTATTGGCGATCACTAATATCCCGATCAGGAAACCCAGGTCAGCAAACCGTGTAACAATGAATGCTTTTTTAGCTGCTGCAACTGCCGAGGGTTTATCATAGTAATACCCGATCAGCAGGAACGATGACACTCCTACCAGTTCCCAGAAAATATAGGTTTGGAAAAGATTAGATGCCAGCACCAGCCCAAGCATCGAAAATGTAAACAGAGAAAGGAAGGAATAGTAAGTAGGATACCTTTCTTCCCCTTTCATGTACCCCAAACTGTAAATATGTACCATCAGCGAAATGAAGGTGACAACAACGATCATCATCATCGAAATAGGATCCTGCAGGACACCCATATCAATGGAAATGTTTTCAGAAAAAACAAGCCAGGTATATTTTACCGGAACGTTCCTGGGAAATATGGATGTGGCAGAAAAATAATCATAGGCTACATAAACAGCGAGGATAAACGAAACCAGCATCAGCAAAGTGCCGATCCAGCCCGAAGCCGACTTAAAGTACTTTTTCCCGAACAGACCCAACAATACAAATCCTGCAAGGGGTAAAAAAGGAATTAATATGTATATGATAGCTGGCATCCGGTTCAGTATTTTAACTCTTCGGCATTTTCAACATTAATAGAATTATGGCTCCGATACAGATTAATAATGATCGCAATAGCCACAGCAGCCTCTGCTGCCGCAATAGCAATAATAAATAGTGTAAAAAACAAACCATCCATTTTATGTGGCCATAGATATTTATTAAAGGCGATAAAGTTCAGGTTCACACTGTTCAGGACCAGTTCAATACTCATGAGCATAGTCACCAGGTTTTTCCGGGTCAAAAACCCATAAACGCCTATAAAGAACAGGGCCGTACTGATAAATAATATGTGATACAATCCCGGTTGCATCATGAATTTTCTTTTTTAGTTCGCAATGCAATGACAATACATCCTATCATGGCTGCCAATAGCAGCATACTTATAATTTCAAAAGGCAGGGCATAACCTCCATCTGTTATACTCAGCATTTTCTTTCCGATATTAAAAACTGAAACTGTCACCTCCCCCTCTTCTGTTTCAAAAAAAGTATGGCCATACACCTGGATCATCACCAATGCAAAGCCGCAAAATGCAGCTAATGCGCCAAATATTTTTCTGTCAATTCTTTGTTTGGGAAGTTTGTCACCAGCTTGCTGGGTCAAAAAAATGGAGAAGATGATCAGGACCGCAATACCCCCTGCATAAACAACGATCTGTACAGCTGCAATGAACTCATATTGTAGCCAAAAGTAAATCCCTGCTACTCCTATCAATGAGAATAAAAGAAAAACAGCAGCACGGAAAATATGACGTGTGGTTACAGCCAGTAATCCGCAAACCAATGTCATAGCAGCCAGCAGGTAAAATATGATATCTGATCCGTTCATTTTATTCTACACCTTCCATGATCTTAGATCCTGGATTATTTAAAATCTTGGTCAACTGGTTCCTGTCAAACACACTATGTTCAAATGTCTGTGCCATTTTGATCGCATCACTCGGGCATGCTTCAATACACAGGTTACACATGGTACATAGTTCAAGATGGTAAACCAGTTTGTCAATAGCCTTTTTCTTTTTCCCTTCCGCATTGATCTCATTCTTAAAGATCACTTTGATCGTTCCGTTTGGACAGGCGAGTTCACAAGCCTGACATCCGGTACAACGATGTTCATTATTCTCATCATGCGGCATCACTACCTCGCCTTTGAATCTTTCCGGCAAGTTCAGCGTATCCCTGTTATCAGGATATTGCTGGGTGATGATCTCTTTATGATGTGTAAAATAATAAAGCGTCCTCCTCATACCTTTCAAGAGAGATGTTATCGCCCCCCATATATCCTTTATATATTTTACAATAAACTTCATTCTAAAAATGCCATTTTAAAATTGCCATCGCTGTTATCAATAAAAGATTGATCATACTGATCGGCAATAAATATTTCCATTCCAGGTTCAGTAACTGATCAATACGTAACCGTGGGAAAGTCCACCGGAACCACATGATCAGGAATATCAGGAAAAACGTTTTTCCAAAGAACCAGATACTGGAAGGTATATAGTCCATTGCATGATTAAACCCATCCCAACTCCCGATATGCAGGGGCATCCACCCACCTAAAAATAGTGTGGCGCCAATAGCACATACAATAAATACATTCACATATTCTGCCAGGAAAAACAAGGCGAACTTCATTCCCGAATATTCTGTATGAAAACCGGCTGTCAATTCTGATTCAGCTTCTGCCAGATCAAAAGGCGCCCGGTTGGTTTCAGCAGTCACCGCAATAATAAATGTGATAAATGCAATGATAGCCGGGATATGCCCTTTAAAGATCCACCATCCATCAGCCTGTGAATTGATAATATCTGAAACACTCAGGCTGCCTGCCAGCACAACGATCGAAAGAACGGATAGACCAGCAGATAATTCATAGCTAACGATCTGGGCACCGCTTCGCATGGCACCCAGTAGTGAATACTTATTATTACTGGCCCAGCCTGCCATCAAGATGCTGATAACAGAAAGAGAAGAGATGGCTGAAACAAATAGCACCCCGATATTCAGATCCCATAATTGAAAGTCTTTGGCAAATGCCAGCGGCGCCATCAATAGCATGGCAACGATCATGGCAATAAAAGGTGCCAGGTTGAATAAAAATTTATCAGCACCAGAAGGAGTCATTCCTTCTTTTACCATTAGTTTAATTGTATCTGCTGTTGATTGCAATATTCCTTTCGGACCTACACGATTAGGACCCAGTCTTATCTGCATCCAGGCAGAAACCTTTCTTTCCATGATCACCAACACCAATCCTAATACAGCAAACAAACCGATCACAGCAACTCCCGCCAGCACCATTTCAAAAATAAGTGTCCAGGTAGGGTTGAATGTGCTGCTAAGCCATTCGTGTATCTCATTGGTGATATGTGATAAACTCCACATTATTTATCTATCAATATCCGGTATTACTAAATCCAATGTTCCCATCGCTGCGATCAGGTCACCGATCTTTCCGCCTCTTACCATCTTATCCAAAATGGAAAGGTTAGAAAAACCCGGTGAACGGAATTTGATCCGGTAAGGAGTGGTTGCCCCTTCACTCACAATATAAACTCCCAGTTCACCTCTTGCTGTTTCCACTCTTGAATAAAATTCGCCTTTGGGCAACTTCAGCACTGCTTTTGTTTTGGTCATAAAATCACCTTCTGGAATATTGTCAATCAGTTGCTCAACGATCCTTATAGATTGCTGCATCTCCCTGATGCGAACCATATATCTTGCAAATGAATCGCCACCTGTTTCCAGCACCTCGTCAAACTCCAATTTATCATATATCTCGTAAGGGTATATTTTCCGGATATCACTGCTTACACCACTGCCTCTTGCAACCGGGCCGGTGCAACCATAGGAAACAGCATCCTCTGCTGAAATAACTCCAACACCCTTCATACGGTTCTGAAAGATCACATTGCCCGTTACTAACTCATCATATTCATTGATCTTCTTTTTATATAGTTGCATGAAATCTTTTACCCTTTTTTGAAAGTTTGGGTGAATATCATGCATCACACCCCCGGGTACCATATAATTCATGGTCAACCTGGCCCCGCAGGTTTCTTCCATAATATCATTGATCGTTTCTCTCTCTCTGAATGCATGAAAGAAAGGCGTAAATGCCCCCAGATCCATTGCCATAGCTCCCCACCATAATTCATGAGATGCAATTCTTGTGAGTTCATCCATCAACACCCTGATCACTTGTGCCCTTGGCGGAATTTCTACCTGTAACCCTTTTTCTACGCATAAAGAACAGGCATGATTATTAATATGTGCAGATAAATAATCCATCCGGCTGGTAACATAAATGAACTGCCGATAGCTGAGGCTCTCACACATTTTCTCGATGGAACGGTGGATATAACCAAGGTGTGGTTCAATTTTTTGGATGGTTTCTCCATTCAATGTGATCACCAGGTGCAGCACACCATGTGTAGCCGGGTGTTGCGGGCCGACATTAATAACAAAGTTACCCTGGGCGGTGTCCCTGTTATCTTCTATTATATCGGTTTGCCTGTACATTTTTATAGTTTGATCATATTTACAGGATCTTCAAAATCTTTTCTTAGTGGATTCTTGCCTTCCCATCCATCTGGTAAGATCAATAATCTAAGATCTGGGTGGTTTAAAAAACTCACTCCGAACATTTCATACACTTCTCTTTCATGGAATTCAGCTGTTCGCCAGATATTGGATACGGTTTCTATTTCCGGTTTATTTCTATCCAGTTTTGATTTTACAACTATGGTCTGCCTGTGTTTGGTAGAAGACAGGTGATATACCATGGTCAAATGGGTTTTCCAGTCAACACATGTAAGACAAAAAAGATAATCGAAGAAAAGCTGTTCGTCGCTACGGAGTTTTTTTGCAACTTCGGGCCATTCAGTTGGTTCCATATTCAGGGTCAGCCATTCAGTTCCTTCTTCATAAGTAGCGGAAGGAAGTACTCCTGATATAAGTGATTTCAATTCTTCGTTCGTCATATTGCTTCTTTACTTTCTCTTATCTGCTCCCTTGTTAATCCACTTTTTATTTTTTTCTGCAAAGTGATCAATGAATGTAAAAGTGCTTCTGGCCTTGGCGGGCAACCGGCTACATATACATCAACCGGTATCACATGGTCTGCCCCTTTTACAACCGAGTAAGTATTATAAAAAAATGGCCCTCCACTAATAGCACAGGCACCCATCGCAATTACATATTTCGGATCGGCCATCTGGTCATATAATCTCTTTAGTACCGGTGCCATTTTATTAACGATAGTTCCGGCAATAATGATCACATCGGCCTGGCGGGGGGTGGCTCTTGCCACTTCAAAACCAAAACGGGAAAAATCATATTTCGCAGAAGCGGTTGACATCATTTCAATACCGCAACAGCTCGTAGCAAAAGTGAGCGGCCAAAGGGAATTAGCCCTTGCCCAGTTGATCAGTTCATCCAGTTTACTGAGCACAACATCGCCACCCGGCAGGCTATGTACCTCGCCTGGAAATTCACTTTTTGTATTTTGTTCTTTGCTCATTTATTATTCTACTCTACATCCACTTTAAGGCTCCTTTTTTATGTGCATACAGGAATCCTATAAATAATATAAAAAAGAAGATCACAATTTCAACCAACGCCAGCCAACCAACACTTTTTGCAACTACGGCCCATGGATAAAGAAATACCAGCTCCACATCGAATATCAGGAAGATCAGTGCAAATAAATAATAGCCCACATTCAACTGTATCCATGTTTTTCCCTGTGTAGGGATCCCACATTCATAAGGCTCACCCTTTTGTTTATTGGTGGTTGCTTTGAGGACAAATCTGGCGATAAGAATGGCTATTCCTGAAAAAGCGATGGCGGCAATAATGAGTACGATCAGCGATGCAGAACCCATATTCTTGGTTTGCACGAATATAGCAAACAATGAGCTAAATTAATTCATGACTCATGTCATCTTTCATAGTGCTAAATGTCATAAAATACAAAAGATAATACCAGGGAAAGTTATTAACCGTACAACTCCTGGTGAATAGCTTTCTTGTCATATCCCAATTCAAGTATCTTCTTTTTTGCATCATCGATCATATTTTTCCATCCGCATAAAAAGAATTGGGCTTCTCTTTTGTCCTGACAGATCTCCTCATATATGGGATGAACATAACCATTATGATGGCCTCCCCATTTTTCCCGGGAAAGCGTAGGAATAAATTGGAAACCGGGTAGTTTATTCTGCAATTCTTTCAATTCCTCATAATAAAGCAGGTCTTCTTTTTTGCGGCAGCCAAAAATGAGGTAGATGTTTTTGAAGGGTATTTTATTCAGGTAGATATGCTGTACCATACTTCGAAATGGGGCAATGCCAGTCCCGGTACAGATCAGGAAAATATCTTTATCTAATTGTTCGGGGAGGACAAAAACCCCCTGCGGCCCACGAAAAGTCAGTTCGCTTCCAACTTTAATTTCATTGAAAATATAGGGAGTGCCGAGGCCGTCCTCAGCCAATACAATGATCAATTCCAGAACATTGCTGCCGTCCGGCCAGGAAGCAATAGAATAACTTCTCCATCTTTTATTGGGCTTTTCATGTATAGGCAGATCGAGGGTTATAAACTGACCCGGAGCAAAATCAAAAGCTTCAAGCTCCGGCACTTCTATCCAAAAACGACGGGTATTGTGAGTAAAATCCTCAATTCTTGTAACGATTCCTTTTCTCCAGGGTTGTAACGCCATTATTCGTCCTTTAAATAAGGATAAAGATAAAACCTGAAAGTCCATTCAGTTTTTGTAATAAGGAATTATTTGATCCTGTAGTATATTTGCCGTCCTGATGAGTGTAGAGGACCTGTTGCAAAAGTTTCAAAACACCCCCCGTCTTTTTCAATTGACGGACAGGCTCTCTTTTTCCCAACCCCAACATACTTACCTTAAGAACCTACAGGGGAGCTCTTCACAATTTGTAGTGGCGGCTGCTTTTCAACATGATGCCTGCGCCGGTTTGAATCATCTTGTTATATTAAACGATGCGGAAGAGGCGGCTTATTTTCAAAACACTTTAGAAAATATTACCGGGGCGCTTGATGTCTTCTATTTTCCCTCATCCTTTAAGAACAGGAAGAATTATGAACTGCTGAACTCTTCTCATGTCATGCTCCGAACCGAAGCATTGACCAAAATAGCTTCCGGTGGAAATAAAAAAGTACTGGTAACCTATCCCGAAGCCTTATTTGAAAAAGTTGTATTACCTGATACTCTCTCCTCTAATATCATTCATATCAAATCAGGAGATGTTTTGAATGTTGACCAATTATTGCTAAAACTATCTGATTATGGTTTTGAGAGAACGGACTTTGTATATGAGCCGGGGCAGTTTGCCATCCGTGGTGGTATCTTAGACATCTATTCATTCGGAAATGAAAAGCCTTATCGTATTGAATTGTTTGGGAATGACGTGGATTCAATAAGAATTGTTGACCCTGAAACACAGTTAAGTGAAAGAAAACTGTTACAGGTGAGCATTATCCCTAATGTGGATACACAATTTAAAAGTGCAGACAGGATTTCCTTATTTGATTTTCTTCCCGAGAATACTGTTACCTGGTTACAGGATTATGAAATATGTAAAGAACGGCTCACTGATTGCGAAGAAGACCTGCATGCATTTCTGAGAATGAAGGAAGAAAATCCTTCTATGAATAAGAAAAGTGAAGGTGGGGAAACTGATGAAACTATTCCGCAAAAAAAAGCCACAGCAGAAGATTTTATAAGTCCCGGTGAATTAAAAGAAAAGCTTGCCTTAAAACATCTTGTCGGTTTTGGTTATTCCGGCTCATTCCCCGAAAACATAGTTCCATTTGAGATCGAATTCAATACCAGGGTTCAGCCGGCTTTTAACAGGCAGTTTGAATTATTGATCAAAGATTTAAAAGGGTGGGAAGAAAAAAGATTCGGGCTATATCTTTTTGCTGAAAATC
This sequence comes from Chitinophagales bacterium, assembly GCA_020636575.1. Classification (GTDB taxonomy): domain Bacteria; phylum Bacteroidota; class Bacteroidia; order Chitinophagales; family Chitinophagaceae; genus JJ008. The sequence continues at coordinate 1,450,815 of JACJXP010000001.1, read as the reverse complement.
CTAAACAGCTTGAACGTTTACAAAGCATTTTTGATGATCTGAATGCAGCCATTGTTTTCAATCCCATCAATGCTTCTATTCACGAAGGATTTATTGATGAAGACCTGAAGATCGTTTGCTATACTGACCATCAGGTATTTCAACGCTATCATAAGTATAAGGTCAAGCAGGCTTATAATAAAAATAAGGCTCTTACTTTACGAACACTCCGTGAATTGCAACCAGGAGATTTTGTAACTCATATTGATCATGGAGTAGGTGTTTTTAGCGGTTTGCAAAAACTGGAAGTAAATGGAAAACTGCAGGAAGCTGTACGGCTTATCTACAAAGACAGCGACATTCTCTATGTAAATATCAATAGTCTTCATAAAATTGCCCGTTATACAGGTAAAGAAGGAAGTGTACCCAAGATCAACAAACTGGGCAGCGATGCATGGACAAGGCTAAAAGAAAAAACAAAAACTAAGGTCAAGGAGATCGCTTTCGACCTGATCAAGCTGTATGCCAAACGTAAAGCACAGCAAGGTTTTACCCACACACCGGACAATTATATGCAAACCGAATTGGAGGCTTCCTTTATTTATGAGGATACACCAGACCAGGGAAAGGCAACGGCAGATGTAAAAAAAGACATGGAGTCTCCATCTCCTATGGACAGATTGGTTTGCGGTGATGTGGGATTTGGAAAAACAGAAGTGGCGATCCGTGCCTCATTCAAAACCTGTGTGGATGGCAAACAGGCGGCTGTACTGGTACCTACAACAATCCTTGCTTTTCAGCATTACAAAACCTTTAGTGAACGGTTAAAAGATTTCCCGGTCACAGTGGATTATATCAACCGCTTTAAATCTTCCAAACAGAAAAAAGAAACCCTTAAAAAACTGGAAGAAGGAAAAATAGATATCATCATCGGCACACATGGATTATTAGGAAAGGATGTAAAATTCAAAGACCTCGGCCTGCTGGTGGTGGATGAAGAACAAAAATTTGGTGTGGCGCATAAGGAAAAAATAAAAACTCTAAGAACATCAGTTGACTGTCTTACCCTTACGGCTACTCCTATACCACGAACCTTGCAATTCTCATTGATGGGTGCCCGGGACCTCAGTATCATCAACACTCCTCCACCCAATCGCCAACCCATTCAAACAGAAGTACAGGTATATAATGAGGATTCTATCCGGGATGCCATTTATTTTGAAACGGAAAGAGGTGGACAGGTATTTTTTATCTATAATCGTATTGCAGGTTTGGCCGAGATGGCTTCCATCATCCAGGCACTTTGTCCAGATCTTAGTATCGGATATGCTCATGGACAAATGGAAGGCCATAAGTTAGAAGAAAGAATTCTTGATTTTATTGACAAAAGATATGATGTACTGGTTTGCACCAATATTGTTGAGAGCGGCGTTGACATTCCCAATGTGAATACCATTATCGTTAATAATGCTCACCAGTTTGGATTAAGTGATCTTCATCAATTAAGAGGAAGAGTGGGCAGAAGCAATAAAAAAGCATTCTGCTACCTGCTGGCACCGCCCATGAGTACTTTACCTTCAGATTCAAGAAAAAGATTACAAACACTGGAACAGCATAGTGAACTGGGCAGTGGTTTCCAGATCGCCATGCGGGACCTTGACATAAGAGGTGCCGGTAATTTGTTGGGTGGTGAACAAAGCGGATTTATGGCTGAGATCGGTTTTGAGATGTATCAGAAAATCCTGGATGAATCTATCCGTGAATTAAAAAGAAGTGATTTCAGGGAGCTCTTTAAAGAAGAGATCACCAAACAGGATGATTTTGTACAGGATTGTACTATTGATACAGACCTGGAAATACTTATTCCCGATGATTATGTAGAAAGCATCACCGAACGTTTATCATTATATCAGCGACTGGACAGTTGTGAGGATGAAGATGATCTTGCATTGATGCGTATGGAATTTGAAGACAGGTTTGGCCCCATTCCTCGACAAGTGGATGATCTGTTTATCACCATCCGTTGCCGCAAACTGGCCATTGATCTTGGTTTTGAGAAAATGTCATTGAAGGATGAAACGCTTCGTTGCTTTTTTATCAACCGTCCTGACTCACCTTATTTTGAATCAGACCTGTTCCAGAAGATCATACAGTTTTTACAAACAGGAACCAATAAAGCAAAACTGAAGCAAACAGGAAGATTATTCCTTTTGATCGTAAACGATGTAAAGGATATGGAAGCTGTTTTCAATTTTTTGAAAAAAATGCATGAACACTGTTTTAGCAATTCTGCCATCTCTGTTTAACGCATTTTACATATATCTTTCTGAAGCTTAACGCTTTTCGCAATTCCCGGTTATTTGTATTATTTTTAATGATCTTAAAACCCGCTATGAGAATCAATCCAATTCCCCTGATTGCTGTTCTTTTATTGCCGTGCATGTTGATGGCCCAAATCAATGACCGGCCACCTCTTTATCTCAAAAGCGGTACACTTTATCCTGAAAAAAATATCACTCCTGATCAGTTAAATCAATTATACAATAGTGCTTCCCGCAGTGCAGGCAAAAGTTTTGCAGTGCTGCAATTCAAAAAAATACCGGGCATTACTGAAAGACAGATACTGGCACAACAGGGAATAGAACTGTTGGATTATATTCCTGATAATGCATTTACTATTTCCTTTAGCAGCTCACCAAGTGCTGATATTTTGAACCTGGTACAGGCAAGATCTTTTATTACACTTAGTCCTTCACAAAAAATGACGACTGAACTGGCTGTTGGCAATATTCCATCACGGGCAAATAAAGTAAATGGTTTTGCAGATGTGTGGATCAGTTTTCCCCGCAGCTTTTCTTACCAGGATGTTAGCCAGGAGCTACAACAGAAAAATTTTCAGATACTTGATAATGCATACAAAACATATAGAATAATAGCACTGAGAGTTCCGGTTCATCGCCTGTTTGAGCTGGCAGGTTTATCCTGTATTGAATATGTTCAGCCTGTGCCGCCAGCGAATGTTATGCTGAATTATAACAGCATGTATGCCTCAAGAGCTAATATGCTAAAAGCACCACTGGCTTATGGTGGCCGCAATCTTGATGGTTCAGGTGTTACTTTAGGCATTGGTGATGACGGCGACCCACAGACACATGTTGACTTTACAAACCGGCTTATCAACAGGGCCGGCTATATTCCCCGCAACCATGCCACCCATGTAACCGGAACAGCCGGTGGTGCCGGTATTCGAAATGAATTATATACCGGCTATGCTCCCAAAGCTACCCTACTTACACAGTTAGAATCATTGATCATCGAAAATGCAGCTACCTATGTACAAGATCATGATATGGTGATCAGCAATAATTCCTATGGCTCTGTAGTAAATGATTGTGACTATAATGGTCTTTACGATCTTACTTCCAGGATATTGGACCAGCAGGCTTATGACCTTCCCGAACTCAACTATGTTTTTGCAGCTGGTAATAACGGAGCACAAACCTGTGCCCCCTATCCGCTGGGCTTTAAAAATGTATTAGGCGGTTATCAGTCGGCCAAGAATGTGATCACAACCGGAAGCACCGATTACAAATCAGATGTAAGTGGTTTTTCCAGTAAGGGCCCGGTAAGAGATGGAAGACTGAAACCAGAGATTATGTCACAAGGAGAATTTGTGGCATCCACATGGACCAATAATATTTACAGCTACAATAACGGAACAAGTATGGCCGCTCCCGGGGTTTCCGGGGCATTAGCTTTATTGATACAGCGTTACAAGCAACTGAACAGCGGTAACAATCCAAAAAGTGGTTTGATGAAGGCCTTGCTTTGCAATGGGGGAAATGACCGTGGTAATGCAGGACCTGATTATAGTTATGGTTTCGGACAAATGAATCTTATCCGCACCCTGGCCATGTTGGAAGGAAACGCTTCGTTTAATACAACTATTACGCAGGGAAATACAAATACGGAAACCATTGCTGTTCCTGCCAATACCGCACAACTCAAAGTATTGCTTTACTGGCATGATCCACCTGCTGCGGTGATGGCAAGTAAAACATTGGTGAATGATCTTGATCTGCAGGTAGTGAATCCATCCAGTACAGCTCTATTGCCTGCCAAACTGGATACCACTGCAACCAACGTAAATATTACCGCCACTACCGGCGCTGATCACATCAACAACATTGAGCAAATTGTTATCAATAATCCCGCTGCTGGAAATTATGATCTGAAAGTTATCGGTACTACGATCGCACAAAACCCTTCGCAGGAATATTTTTTAGTATATGATATTATTCCGGAAAGCCTGGTGCTGACAAATCCTGTTGGAGGTGAACATTTATTACCTTCTATTTCATCACTTGATACTTTTTATATCCAGTGGGATGATTATGAATCATCCGCTAATACATATACGCTGGAATTTTCCAGTAACAATGGTAGTAGCTGGACCACTTTGAGTTCAACTATCCCATCCACATCCCGTATATATAAATGGGGTGTGCCTAATACACCTACTGATGTTGGCCGGATCAGGATCACCAAGAACAGTACCGCATTTACACAAACCAGTTTCCCATTTGTGATCACTGCAGCACAGACGATAACTCTGGCATCCGTTCAATGTGAAGGATACATCACCATTAACTGGACGGCTGTAAGTGGCGCCACAGATTATGAAGTAATGTGGCTGCAGGGGGATGAAATGGTCTCAAGAGCTACCACTACTTCCCTTACTTATACATTCAGCGGGTTATCAAAAGACTCTTTATATTGGGTAACAGTACGACCAAGGATCAACGGCAATCCCGGTCGCAGGGCAGTAGCTGTTTCCCGTCAGCCTAACTCAGGCACCTGCACAGGAGCAATTTCGGATAATGACATAAAAGTTGATTTGATTCTTTCACCTGTATCCGGCAGATTGAATACATCAACTGCGCTATCGAATGCAGTACCTATCACTATCCGCATCAAAAACCTGGATGATGCTATATCATCAGGAAATATTACAGTCAGCTATTCTATCAACGGAGGCGCAGCAGTTACAGAAGTGATCACTTCACCAACAGCTGATATAACTGCAGGTGGCACCCTTGACCACACTTTTGCTACCACCGCCGATCTTTCTGCCGCAGGCAGCTATAACATTGTTGTATATGCCAAAAAGGGTTCAGATCCGGTAGCCTTAAATGATACATTACAGAAACAGGTAAAGCAATTAACCAACGATCCGATCACTACTATTAATCCCCCTTGGATAGATGATATAGAATCTGTAAATGAACAAACTATTATTACAGACCAGATGGGATTGAGTGGCAGTGACCGCTATGATTTTGTAAATAGCACTGTCTATGGTCGTTTACGCAGTTTCATCAATACCGGTATTGCTTATTCCGGTGACAAAGCATTAACACTGGATATGAATCTTTACCAGCTCGCAGGTAATGTTGATTCACTCACAGGTACATTTAACCTGGCTACTTTCAACGCTGCTACAGATGAATTACGAATGGATTTCCGTTATAAAAATCACGGGCAGGAAAATAATGCCGCCAACAAAGTCTGGATAAGAGGAAGTGATACCGATAGCTGGATCGAAATGTATGACCTGTTTGCCAACCAGAATGACCCGGATGGCAGTTATAAACTTTCCACCAGTCTGGAAATAGCTGATTCATTAAATGCCCATTCACAAAATTTCAGTTCCAGTTTTCAAATGCGTTTTGGCCAATGGGGCCAATACATGACAGCCGATAATTTTTCCGGCGCCGGTTACAGCTTTGATGATATCCGTATTTACCGTGCAATTGATGATATTCAAATGGTAAGTATCGATACCCCTACCGCTGAAGTATGTAATCTCAATAGTACCGTACCGGTAATGGTGACTGTAAGAAATACAAGCGGAAGTACTGTAAATAATGTACCTGTTGTGTTGCGGGTGGATGGTTCAGTGATCACAACAGAAAACATTGCTTCCATTGCAGGAAACAGTACGGTTCAATATACATTCAACCCGGGTGTTGCTGATCTTTCTGCCCCAGGTACCCATACTGTAGAAGTGTGGGTGGATTACAGTACAGATAATATACGGCAGAACGATAGTGCCCTTGTAACCGTCAACAACCTGCCGTTGATCAACAGCTTCCCTTATCTGCAGGATTTTGAAACTGATAAAGGCAACTGGTACACAACAGCCAAAACAAGAAGTACCTGGGAATATGGCACACCTATTTCTGCCAAAATAAACAGGGCCGCCAGTGGTACTAAAGCATGGAAAACAAATCTTGCCGGTTATTATAACAGCAACGAACTTTCCTATCTCTATTCGCCCTGCTTTGATCTTTCTTCCATGACCAACCCAACACTCAGCCTGAGCCTGGCTTTGGACATTGAAGATTGCGGCGCTTTTCTATGTGATGCAGCCTGGGTTGAATATTCTGACGACGGCGGGCTAACCTGGAACAGGTTGGGCAGTATGGGCAGTGGTACCAACTGGTACAATAAAAATTATTCCGGTGAGCAGGTATGGAGCCAGCAGGATTATACCCGCTGGCATGTGGCCAGCACAGCATTACCTACCACCAATAACAGCAGCATACGTTTCCGTTTTGTATTTGATTCAGATGAAGGTTTAAGTAAAGATGGTATTGCAGTGGACGACATACACATCTTCGATAATACTAACCCGATCTATGAAACAACCGGCACCAGCCCGGTTGTGAATCAATCATCCGTTACAGGTACCAGCTGGATCGATTTTATAGAAAGCGGATCAGGAGAGATCATTGCCTCCATTAACCCTAACGGGCAAAATATGGGCAGCACAGATGTGCAATCCTATATCAATACTGCTGCTGTACGCATTAATAGTGATCAATATTATCATGACAGGAATATCACCATTAAACCAACTACTGTTAACCTGGCCGACTCAGCAACGGTACGTTTCTATTTCCTGGATTCAGAGACCGAAACACTGATCGCCGCTACAGGTTGCAGCTATTGCTTTAAACCATCAATGGCTTATGAACTGGGTGTGACTAAATACAGCGATGCAGATGATAGTAAGGAAAATGGTACACTGGCTGACAATACACCGGGTAATTATATTTTCATCAATGCTGCCAATGTAAAAATGGTGCCTTATGATAAAGGCTATTATGCCGAATTTAAAGTGAAAGATTTTTCAGAGTTCTGGCTAAACAATGGTGGCTTTGATAATAACACGCCGCTTCCTGCCACACTCATCAGTTTTACCGCAACAAAAACCAATAACGGAAAAGATGCGTTGGCCGAGTGGAGAACAGCCACCGAAACCAATGTACATCATTATGAAGTGGAAGTGGCTTTAGGTAATAATGGGTTACAACAAAACCAATTTACCCGGATCGGTGAGGTTCAGGCTGTTGGAAACAGCACTGTAGAACAGTATTATCGTTTTACTGATGTAGAAGCCAATAAAGCCGGGGTTCATTATTACCGGTTGAAGATTGTAGATATTGACGGGCAGTCCAAATATTCAGCCATTCGTCCTGTAGTGTTCAGCAGTGAGATCAGCTGGCAGGTAAACCCTAATCCTTCGGCTAACGGGCATTTCCGGATCACCCTGCAGGCTGATCAAGGCAACCTGGTACAGTTCCGTGTAATGGATGCGAATGGACGATTGATAAAGCAGCAACAGGCGGTTGCCAGCGGTTTTGTACAGAAACAGGATATTGATCTTTCAGCCATGTCGAAAGGCATGTACCTGCTGGAAGTAAAGGCCGGGGATAACAGGCAATTATTCCGGTTGATCAGGCAGTAAACTCAACTCTTAAAAACATCGTTTGTCATGCCGAACCCCAAGAACCCGGTTAATATGGAACTGTGTCATGCTGAATGAAGTGAAGCATTCTGTTAACCACCATACTTTAAGCAGTTACTTTTTGAGATGCCTCACCCTAAAGGGATTCGGCATGACAGCATAGTAGACAGTACAATAAAAAAAACCGTCCCGCCCTCCGGTTAGGAAAGCGGGACGATCCGCATTATTCATTAATCAATTGATTACCAGCCCTGCTTTGCAATACCGGCTTTAATAGCGGCCATTGCTTTCTCTTCTCCCATAAGGGTAGTGAGTTTGTTTCCTTTGCCATCATTGCCCTGGGCCATATAGGCGCCTTTGGCAGTTTTAGTAATAACAGCATCAAACATTTCCACCCCTTTTTCTTTGGTTTTTACATTGTAGGCTGTGATCTTAACATCAGACATGGTTCTAAATTTTTGATTTATAATACCCAAATTTACCAAATCTGCTACGGGCAAGGCGTTAAAACTTAGCACAAAGGCGGGAAAATGGGGAAAATCCAATCTATTATATTGATTATCAATTTTTTACAAATATTCATTCTAAACTGGGCTAAAAACTCAAAAAAAGACCTGAAATCACAGGATTCATAGCTTTGAAAAAACATAAAATATGCCCGATATAATTCAAAAGCTACTACAGGAAGTTGGCAATGCCCGCAGTGCCTACCTGAATAAGATTGCTAATATAACAGAAGTACAAGCTCAATGGAAACCGACTCCTGAAGAATGGAACATAACAGAGATCACAGAACACCTCTTCTGGGCCGAGAACAACGGAATTATTGGTATGTGGAAAACACTACATGCAATTAGAGAAGGCAGTTTTGAAAAAACCACTGAATCTGATCATCAAGCAATGTCCATTGAAAAGATCATTGATATTACCTGGCAACCTAAAGAACAAGTACCGGCTGGTGCAGAACCCCGCTTTGGCGGACCGATATCTTTTTGGAGAATATCATTCAAAAATTTACAGGAAATACTGGAAGCTTTTGCTGAAGATCTGAAAGAAGATGAATTACGATTACAGGCTCAAAAACATCCCATTTCAGGTGCTTTAGATTTTCATCAGCGATTTGAATTTTTACGTTTTCATATTAACAGACATGAAGAACAGGTTTCAAGGCTTTTTGAGAAAATGAAATAAATAGAGATTGAAATAGCGTAAAAGCTAGAGCCAAAATTAATAGTGATAATTTTATAGCACACTGTTATGCCTGATCCTTCTTATCATAGATGGAGATATCCAAAATCATCCAGAAAGTTGGATAAATTCATATTTACCCTTTTGCTAATTTCCATTCCATTCATTTTATATTTTCATAAATCTTTAAAAAAGATATCCGAGAATGAATTAGAGCAAATCACCGGGTCACTCGAAGATCTACAATTCCTAACCCGACATGGCGAAGATAATACCGCAAGATTAACACTCAAGGAATACCCGGACAAAACTTTTGTTTTTGACATGAGGGGTTTTGGCACAATAGGTAGTCCCTTTTTAAAAAAAGGCGACACTTTAACCGTAAGAGCCTCTATGTCGGATATAAAGAAGAACTATATTAATATATCCAGTTATGGGTTAGCCAAAAAAGACTTTTTAATTTTTAGCGTAGCCTCTTATAACTCTTCGGTTACAGTTGATAGGAATATGAGTATTGCTATTGTATTAATTGCCATTGCCTTATTTTCTCTATACCTCATATTAAAACCGATTATTAGAAAAAGGAAAGTAATACCCCGACTCAAAAAATTAATGAAATCACCTGATACAGATTTTGAACCACCAAACAGATATCTAAATTTTAATGAGTTTTTGGATGATAACTCATTGGATGAAAAATATTAAAAATGCGCCAGTTTCCGGTCATGGTTTATGTAACCAAAAAACACATTGAAAAATAAATTTCATTTACCCAATACAACCAATTAGCTTACCTTGACCGGACAAAGGAACCCACACATGAAATTCAAATTGCTTTTTTGTTGCCTGCTGTTCGTTCAATTTTCCTTCGCCCAGAAATATAAAAAGATACATGCCAAAGCCATTTTGGTAGATACACATAATGACATCCTGATGAAGGCGGCCGACAAGGGTATTGTATTTGACCATGATCTCACCGGCATTACTCACAGCGACCTGGCCCGCTGGAAACAAGGAGGACTGGATGTGCAGGTATTTTCCGTTTACTGCGATGGTGATGCGCCTGATGCCTACGCCTTTGCCAACCGGGAAATGGACAGCCTTGATGCTGTTGTGGCCCGTAACCCCGATAAGATCGTTAAAGCAACCAGCATCGCCGCTATTTTAAAAGCGGTAAAGCAACACAAGATCGCTGCCCTTTTTGGCGTAGAAGGGGGCCACATGATAGAAAATGACCTTACAAAACTGGAAGCCCTTTATAACCGTGGCGCCCGGTACCTGACCCTGACACATAATATTGCACCCAACTGGGCCACCAGCGCTGCTGATGAGACCAGCAATCCCAACCTTTCACATAAAGGGCTTACCGAATTTGGCAAACAGGTAGTAAAAAAAATGAATGAGTTGGGTATGCTCATTGATGTAAGCCATGTAGGTGATCAGACCTTTTCGGATGTGATTCAACTCAGCAGCAAACCGATCATTGCTTCACATAGTTCAGTGTACAGCCTGGTCCCCAACCGCCGAAATTTAAAGGATGAACAAATAAAAGCCATAGCAAAAAACGGTGGTGTGATACAGGTAAATTTTCACCCGGGCTTTATTGACAGCAGCTTTGGCAGAAAAGAAACAGCTTTTTTAAAAACACATGCTGCAGAATTTGATTCCTTAGTAAAAACCGGGATGAATGAATGGTATATTTTAGATGAGCTCTATGCAAAATATCCAGACGTGGCAGCCGCTATGCGACCCCCCCTTTCTATGCTTATCGATCATATCGATTATATCGTCAAACTGGTGGGAGTTGATTATGTGGGCCTTGGTTCCGATTTTGACGGCATCAACCTTACCCCCTTACAATTGGATGATGTAACAGACTATCCCGTTATTACCAAAGCATTACTGGAAAGAGGATATAAGAAAAAAGAGATCAATAAAATACTCGGAGGCAATTTTTTGAGAGTTCTGAAAGCCAATGAAGTAAAATGATCATATTTCTTCCTGATTCAATAACTTAACAGTCGCCAAAACCAACAGCATCATGAAAAAAATAAAACTCATTTTCGGGATCATTCTGCTGATCGCTTTTTCCCTGAACAGTGATCTTCATGCGCAAATCACATCTGCACAAATTGATGAGCTGGCTGAGAAGGCATTGAAAGAATTCAATGTAGCAGGCATTGCCATTGCCGTAGTGAAAGATGGAAAAGTGATCCATGAAAAAGGATATGGCGTCCGTTCTGTTGACACAAAACTACCTGTGAATGAAAATACCAATTTCCAGATAGCTTCTAACTCCAAGGCATTTACCACAGCATCTTTATCCATCCTTGTAGATGAAGGGAAACTTTCCTGGAAAGACAAGGTAAGAAAATACCTGCCTGAGTTTAAAATGTATAATGATTATGTGACCGAGCATTTTTTGGTGGAAGACCTGCTTTGTCACCGCAGTGGTCTCGGGCTTGGCGCTGGTGACCTGATGCAATTTCCCGATGGTACTGATTTTACCATCCATGATGTACTCACCAGCTTTCAGCATTTTGAGCCTGTATCTGAATTCAGAACTAAATGGGATTATGACAACCAGCTTTATTTTGTAGCCGGTGAGCTGATCGCTAGGGTAAGTGGTATGAGCTGGGAACAATTTATTACTACCCGTATACTGCAACCGCTAGGCATGTCAAATTCTTTTGCGGCTTTAGCTGATATAAAAGATAAAACCAACCTGGCAATGCCTCATTCAACCGTCAGCGGACCTATCCATACTATTCCGCATTTTATCGAGATCATCAACGGGGCTCCCGGAGGCATTGTATCCAATGTGCATGATATGAGTAAGTGGTTGCTAATGCAGTTGAACAAAGGCAAGTACGGAGAAAAACAATTATTCTCAGAAGCAAGACAACAGGAAATGTGGACGATACATACGGTACAACCTGGAAACAGTGCCAGGTACAATACACATTTCAGAGGTTATGGCCTGGGATGGGGATTGAATGATGTAAAAGGCAACCTCCAGGTGGGCCATACCGGTGGATTACCCGGCATGCTTACCAGTGTAACCATGATCCCTGACTTAAATCTTGGAGTCATCGTTTTTACCAATACAGAAAATGGAGGTGGTGGCGCCTTTTCTGCCATTAGACAAACCATTCTTGACAGCTATCTGGGGTTGGACGATAATAAATGGGTGGAGCTGTATAGTAATTTCTTGAGATCAAGGTCAAACACAACCGACTCAGTTGTAAACAGTGTTTGGAAAACAGTAGAAGCAGCCAAGAATACGAAGATCAATACAGCTGATTACGTAGGTGTGTATGAAGATAAATGGTTTGGCAAAACGGAGGTGTTTATCAAAAATGGTCAGCTATGGTTCCGTTGTTATCGTTCACCTAAACTAAACGGACCGATGCAGTTTTACAAAGCCAACACCTTTGCTATTAAATGGGAATACCAGGATATGAATGCAGATGCCTTTGCCATGTTTGCGCTTGATGAAAATGGCAAAGCCCAAAGTATAAAAATGAAAGGCATTTCGCCGGATATTGATTTTAGCTTTGATTTCCAGGATCTGGATCTGCAAAGGGTAAAGTGATAAATGAGGCTAACTATTTTTTTGATTAACATTTTCTGCATCAAAATCAAATGATAAAAAGAATATTCCTTTTTGCTTTTATATTCTTTTTGACAAACACAAATACCCGGGCGCAAAGTCTTAAGAAAATTATTGCTGCAATATCTACAGATTTTCAAACCAGGAATTTCTCCTCGGCCATACAGACCGGCGATTCTGTATTGCATACACTTTCAAAAACTAAACGTTCTGAACAAAAGGAGTATGCATTCTTATCATTTATTACCGGAAGCGCTTACTTAGAAACAGGGCAATTGGATAAAGCCGGGCAACCGTTATCAGATGCCGTAGAACTCTACAGAAAACTGGATAAGCAATCTTCTATTTATGGAATTGCCTGTAATAACCTGGGTAGTCTATATAACCGGATCGGACAGTATGCAAAAGCAGTATCCTTATTAATGGAAAGCCTGGAAGTAACCCGGGCCTTATCCGCGGGATATAGTGATAATCTTTTCCCGGCCTATTTAAATCTTAGCGATTCGTACAAGGGAATGGGAAGACATGTTGATGCGATTTCCCTTTTACTTGATTTAAAAAAAATATTACCCCCTGAAAACCCGACACATAACTTAGCACTTAAATCATCCCTGGTTTCAATATTTACTGATCTGGGCGATTTTGAAAAAGCAGAGTCGGGCATTGGCGATATGCTGGAATATGCCAAAACCCATTTTAGCAACAGTAGTCGTGAGTTTGCCAAAACTACCCTTGTCGCCAGTAAGTATTATTATATTCTTAAAGACTATGACAAAGCAGAGCAATTAGCTGATAAGGCGATAACTATCCTGGATAAATATCCGGAAACCGATGAATCAGAAATGCCAACAATACTTACTAACCTTGCTTATATCTATTATTTTACCGGCAGAACAGACAGAGCAGATTCTCTTTTTTCACAAAACATGACCTGGTTTAAGCAAAATACCGGCGAAACCAGCCCCTTATATACATCAAACTGTAATGGAAAAGCTCTTACACTAATTGCAAAAGGACAAGCCAATCAAGCCATCAGCCTGTTACAAAAAGTGATGTCGATACAGGAAGAATTAAAGAACGAAAACAGTGTTATATATGGTATCCTGCTAAACAACCTTGCTATTGCTTATCCTAAAGTGGGCCAAGTTGAAAAGTCAGAACCGGCTTTACTCCGGTCTTTAGCTATAGCAGAAAAATTATTCGGGAAAGACCACCCGGAATACAAGAATGTTTGCTTTAACCTTGCTGCATTGTACTGGGATATCAATCGTCCAAAAGAGGCCCTCCATTATTACAAAACGGGTATGGAAATTATCAGGAACCAGGTGAGGCAGGTGTTCTCATTTTCTTCAGAAGAAGAAAAACTTCAGTTTCGAAACACTTTTGCTATTGACAGAAACAAATATTATTCATTCATATTCCAGGAAGAAATAAAAGAATTAAGCGGTGACGTATATGATAATAACCTGTATTCAAAGGGGCTTTTGCTTAACTCGATAAAGCAGATAAACGCTGACATTATCAACAGCAAGGACCCTACAGCTCAACAATTATATACTAAATGGCAAAACAGTAAAAAACAGCTGGCATACTGGTACAGCAAACCCATCAGGGACAGACAAATAAATATTGACTCACTAAAACAAAAAGCCGAGACACAGGAAAAGCAACTGGCCCGATTTTCATCAGCATTTCAAAAAAACCAGGAAGCCATCAATGTCGACTGGAAAACTGTGCAGCAACAACTGCAACCTGGTGAAGCGGCCATTGAGTTCACCGAATTCTACTATTTTGACAAAGCGAGGTATACGGACAGTATTATATATGCAGCCTTAGTTATAAAGAAAGATGGTAATACTCCTCAGTGGGTCACACTTTTTGAAGAAAAACAACTGGATTCCTTAATGAAGATCAAAGCTGTAAACGATCAGCTTAAAGTAAATCAATTCTATAGTTCTCAACATAATAGTTTATATGACCTGGTGTGGGCAGCTATTGATAAAAAACTAGATGGCATTGAAACCGTTTATTATTCACCAATTGGCTTATTAAATAAAGTATCATTTGCAGCTATTCCTGTTAATGAAAAAAAACTGTTGATCGATAAGTATCATTTGATCCAGCTAAACTCAACTAAAGAATTATTGGAAGATCAAAAAATTAAAATCACTCCTTCCGATGCGCTGGTGTTATATGGCGGTATTGCCTACGATGCAGACTCTACCCTACTTAAAAAGATCACCGGTAATAAAAAAACAGATGCCGGTAATGAGGGAACAGAAATAATAAATAATGGCGCACAATCGTGGAACTATCTTCCATCTAGTAAACTGGAAGTGGAAGCTATTCAAAAAATGGGGGTGGCTCAACATTATAAAATTGCCTTGATAAGTGATGAAAATGCTACCGAAGAATCATTAAAATCATTAGATGGAAACAGCTCACCTGCAGTATTGCATATTGCATCACATGGTTTCTTCTTCCCTGATCCAAAAGACAAAAAACCCCTAAATTCTCAGCAAACCTTTAAACAATCGACTAACCCATTATTACGTTCGGGGTTGTTTTTTGCAGGTGCATTTTACACCTGGACAAAAAACAAAAACGTATCCGGACTAGAAGATGGTATTGCCACTGCCTATGAAATTGCCAATATGTATTTACCCAATACCAAGCTCTGCGTTCTCTCCGCCTGTGAAACTGGCCTGGGGGATCTTTATGGTAGCGAAGGGGTACTTGGGCTACAAAGGGCTTTCCGTATTGCCGGTGTAAAAAATTTAGTAATGAGTCTGTGGAAAGTCCCGGATACCGAAACCGCCGAGTTTATGGCCTTGTTTTATGATCACATTTTTAGACAGCAAACCATTGCAGACGCTTTCCAGGCTGCACAAAGTGCCATGAAAAATAAATACAGGGATGACCCTTATAAATGGGCCGCATTTATTTTGGTAAGATGATAAATTGATATAATAACTTTATTCCTGACCACAACAATACATAACAATGAGCAAGAAGAAATTGACACCAGCACAAAGTACCGAACTCCTCAATACCTTAAAAGCCCGATTTGAGAAAAACAAAAACCGTCACAAAGGTATTGATTGGGCCAAAGTGCAGGCAAAACTGGAAAAGCATGCAGACAAGCTTTGGTCGTTACAGGAAATGGAAAGTACCGGTGGTGAGCCGGATATTGTTGGTTTTGATAAAAAGACCGGTGAATATATCTTCTATGATTGTTCTCCCGAAAGCCCGGCTGGTCGCCGAAGTTTTTGCTATGACCGGGAAGCTTTGGAAAAAAGAAAAGAACACAAACCCAGGAACAATGCATTGGATGCGGCAGCTACTATGGGCATTACAATGCTTACCGAAGAACAATACCGGGAACTACAGCAATTAGGAGATTTTGATACAAAAACATCCAGCTGGGTAAAAGCACCGGATAATATCAGGAAACTGGGAGGCGCTATTTTTTGTGATCGTCGTTATAATACCGTATTCACTTATCATAATGGTGCAGAATCATATTATGCAGCAAGAGGTTTCCGCGGTTGTATCAGGATCTAAGACCTATCTGAGTTATTTTTCTCCTCATTCTACCGTTAAAACCGGATATCAACAGCTTATAAAAAGCCGGTAAATCAAACCGCTGAAGTATTTATTTTAATAACATAAAACTTCAGCCATGAAATTTCTTTTACTGTTGATATGTATAAGTTACACCAGCACCCATTTTGCCCAGGGTATTAAAGTAAGCACTATTGCAAAAAAAATCAATGCCAGTGGTGGCGTATCTGTTGATAAAGATGGAAATGTGTACGTTAGTGATTTTGGAGAAGCATTGGGCAAAGTTTCATTGAATACCAATGTTTATAAACTTTCGAAAAACACCTGGAGCATTTCCACTTTTGCATCCGGTTTCCGTGGCGCTTCCGGTAGCTGTTTTGACAGTAAAGGAAATTTTTATCAATCAAATCCATTTGGCAACCGGGTAAGCAAGGTAACACCTGATGGCAAAGTGGTCGTTGACTGGTCAACCAACGACTTTAAAACACCAATAGGCATTGTGGCCAATGCAAAAGATGAGTTGTACGTATGCAACTGTGGTGGTAATGCGATCAGGAAGATCAACAAAGATGGTCTTTCATCTGAATTTGCTGTTTCAACTGAATTCAATTGTCCCAACGGACTTGCTATAGACGACATAGGAAATCTGTATGCATGCAATTTTAATGACGGAAAGATCCTGAAGATCGACAAAAAAGGAAATGCCACCGTATTCGTTGAATTGCCAGCTCTGCAAGGTGGTAGTAAGCCTGTAGGAAACGGACATGTAACCTGGAAAAACGGTTATCTATATGCCGTTACTATTGGCCGTGGAGAATTGTATCGTATCAACCGGGAAGGGCAAAGTGAACTGATTGCCGGCATACCCATGGCTTTTTCAAATATTGATGGCGACAGTAAAACTGCTACATTCTGCAAGCCAAATGGGATCGCTTCCAGCATAACCGGTGATACACTTTACATCAATGTGTCGGGAAACGGATGGACAAGCGCCAACCCTTTATCATTACACCCGGCACATTTAAGAATGGTAACCGGGCTAAACTCATTGGGTGAGATAAAACCCATGAAAACAGATATTGAACTCATCAAAGAAATATCAAAACAATTCTCACAATATTATATCAATGCTGATTATGACAATCTTGCAAATACATATACACTGGATGCTAAAATATTTCCCGATAAAACTGCAATCATTGCCGGAAGAGAAGCCATCAAAAAAAGATGGATACTGCCGGAAGGGATAACTGTTATTCGCCATATTGTAACCCCTGATGAAATAAAGATCTTAGGCGATCATGCTTATGATTATGGATATTATGAAGTAGAGAGCAAAAGAGCTGACGGTAGTTCTGCTACCGGTAAAGGTAAATATGTCATCATTTGGAGAAAGGAAAATGATACCTGGAAGATACATCTCGATATCTGGAACAGTGTACAGAAATGATACAAATATCTTTGGCCTAAAGCATCAGTTGTTGTTCGGATCCAGTGCTTTTTCAAATATGCCCTGACCAGGCATTTTCACTTCTTTTGCTTCAGGCAGGCAAACAGTTGCTTGTTCGTAAGAATATTTAAAATACCCTTCTCCTTTGAACTGATCAGTGTCGGCATTTATATTTATTTCGATCAACCTATCCTTGTCGTCAAATATCACATAACTTCCTTTATACCCCTCCATCGTATGATCAAAGCGGGTATAACCCGGTTGTCCGGAAGGCACTTTTGTATATCCTTCCCCCATGAAATGTTCCGGTTTGTACAAAAAAGTAAACTCCAGATACATAAATGGAAAAGTCTTTACCTTTTGATTACTTAAATATTCAAACTTGTTCCAAAAAGGATCATTGGGTAATTTATAATGTGCTACCATCATACTTGGGCCCATTAAACTCATGGAGCCCATACTTAGCATGCCCGATTTCTCATAGTAGCCATTATGCTTGTTATAGGCATAGAAAAAGCCTTCGCTATCAATGTATGAAGCTTTATCAGATACTCCTGGCTGAATCGACTTCATTGCCAGCGCATCCACATCAAAATAGCTGATGGTTTTTTTATTCTCCTCATTCAACATTTCAACAACAATATCATTTGTGTAGAATTCTTTTTTCAGATCTGTTTTTACATCCCGGGCAGGGTTAGGCGCACCAATGCAGTCAACAGCATCCGGACCTAAAGATCCTTCCCCGCCAGGATTGCTTTCTGGCATTGTTCCATTATCCTTAGTAACAATGTCCTGTGCTTTTTTCTTTAATTTTTTTAAAATACCCTGGGCATTTGTATCTACACTAAATCCCGAAAGCATTGCGACTAGTAATAAAAGTTTTCCGGTGTTCATAACCTGGACATTTTATGGTTTGTTGATACCCGGTTAATACAACCGGTCGATAGATCGAGGGCAGGAGCAAAAGAAATCAGCCATTAAAAGACCTTCACTAACAGAGCATTTTAAAGTTAGGCATAATTTACAAGAGGAGAATTTTTTCCATAACTTCCCTTTATTATCAGGCAGTTAAATAATTATAAATGAAAAAAATGACCTGCCGCCAATTAGGTGGCGCCTGTAATGTGGAGTTCATTGCTTCTACCTTTCAGGAAATAGCCGAACAAAGTAAAAAGCATGGAATGGAAATGTTCCAGCAAGGGAATGCAGCACATCTGGAAGCCATGAACAAAATGAAGGACCTGATGAATGATCCGAATGCCCTGAATGCATGGCTTGAGGATAAGCGCAAAGAATTTGAATCTCTTCCTGACCTTTAAGCAAAGCACACCCGGCAATTAAGACCTACTTTTTTCATTAACAATCACCAACCACATGTCAACAACTGCAAGTCCTGTATTACAAAACGAAAGGGCAAAAATTCTGGATATTCTGCGTGGGTTTGCCCTGCTAGGTGTAATGCTTGATAATCTTTTTGGTTTTACAGGTTGGGGATTTTTATCCCAAGCAGATAAAGAGGCTTTACCCACCTGGCATGCTGATAGCATTATTGGTTTACTGGAGCAGGTTTTTATTAACGGGAAGTTTTACAGTCTTTTTTCTTTGTTATTTGGCATTGGTTTTTCCATTATACTCAGCAGGAATGAGCAAAGAGGAACTAATGGGCTGCCCGTTTTTTACCGGCGCTTATTTATTTTATTGCTCATTGGTGCTGCTCACTTATTGCTGCTTTGGGAAGGTGATATACTTGTATTATATGCGTTGATCGGTTTTGCCTTACCACTATTCAGAAAGTTATCTGACAAAAGCCTGGTTACACTGGCTATTGTGCTGATCGCATCTCCTTTGCTTTTTGACATTTTCAGTGTTTTGTTCCACTATAAAAATGGAAGTTTTATTGAAAACTATGCCATGTCTATTGATGTTAAAAATGGGCTACCTACAGATAGTAGTTTTGCGACATATCTTACCAAAGAAGGCGCTGGTTGGACTGAATGGCGCAACTGGCAGGCATCGGGTTATTTGTACCGTTACGCTTACATACTTGACTCAAACAGGATACCCAAGGTGCTGGGCATGTTTTTGATCGGCCTATATGCCGGCAGGAAAATGATCTATCTCCGTCTTGAAGAAAATGTTCCTCTTTTTAAAAAGCTTCGTTTCTGGGGCTTGTTGATCGGTATTCCATCTGGCGCTGCCAGCTTTTATTTTGAATTTTATCAAAAAGGGATCCCCAATGCAACCGGCCTGCTACATACATTGTTTTATGCCACCAGTGTTGTTCCTTTATGTCTGGCTTATACCTCCATCATATGTTTGCACTGGATCAGGAAAAAAGAGAATAGCAAATTAAAACTCTTTGCGCCCATGGGCAGAATGGCACTGACGAATTACATCATGCAAACAGTTATTGCCATCACCCTATATTACGGAATTGGCTTTGGACTGGGCTATCATATTGGTCCTTCTGTATTTGTACCGATAGGCATTGGTGTTTATCTATTCCAAATGCTTTATAGCCATGTCTGGTTTCGTTACTTCAATTATGGGCCACTAGAGTGGATATGGCGAATGCTCACCTATGGCAAATTTTTACCGATGATCAGGCAAAGATGACTATTGCTTTTCCGACTTTTGCAGCAGTTAGTATATTATGAGTTTATTAATCAGACCAGCAAAAAAGGACGATGTCAGCAGTATTCTTGATATTGTGAATCATGAGATAGTATACTCCACCTCTATTTACGATTACAAACCCAGAACCTACGAAAAGCAACTGACCTGGTTCGAACAGAAACAACGGGATTGTATGCCGGTGATCGTTGCTGAAAAAAAAGGAGTAATTACAGGTTTTGGTAGTTATGGCATTTTTCGTCCGTGGGATGGTTATCGTTTTAGTGTTGAACACTCTATTTATGTTCATAAAGACCATCGAAATACGGGTACGGGTAAAGCAATCATGGAGTCTTTAATTACGCAGGCAAAAAAAGAAAGTTATCATACTATGATCGCCGGAGTGGATGCCGCCAATGAAGCAAGTATTGCCTTTCATAAACAATTTGGCTTTAAAGAAGCGGGTTTGTTTCGGGAAGTAGGTCACAAATTTGATCAATGGCTTGATCTTTTATTTCTTCAGCTTATCCTGTAAAAAAAAAGCGACCCGTTTAAGGATCGCCTTTAATAAAATTTTATCAGAACAACTTTTCACCAGGCGGCCTGATGTCCTGCAAGCGGATATAGATCGTTGTCTGGCCCCTGTGATGTGTCTGGTGCTCAAATCCCTTTTGCATCAACGCATAACGGGTGCATTCAAACTGACCGAATACTTTTATTTTTTCGCCCCATTTGTCCATATTACTTTCCTCTACCGCTTTTTTGGCAAAATCATAGCTGGCACTTACATAATACATCACTGAGTCTTTTGATTGAGCTGAAGCGCTGTTTTCCAATGTAAAACTTGCCCATGGTAATGGAGCCGCTCCTGTAGCTGTTGACATGATAAATACATTGGCAGAGGCCAGATGCAGCATCTGCTGAGCAAAGCTGCGGATACTATCCACCGCCTTGGCTCCATATTTATCTGCGGGCATCGTATTGAGGTATTCAATTGTATAATCCTTACCCCTTTGCCAGTCGGCCAGCATTTCTGCTTTTATATCCTTCGTTGAAATGGTTTGTGCCCGAAGTATGTTTGTCTTAAAAAAAACAATAAACAGCATAAAAACTGTTGTCATCGAAAATACTTTTCTCACAGTCATTTAGTTTAGGCAATTAAGGTACTGAAATTGGCAACAAAGAAATGTTTGAAAAAAGAAGTAATTACATACACTGGGCAGATGCGACTTAAGACACTTATTATCAGTCAGGTGTAACCGGTTAAATTTTTATTGCCCTTTATGCTTCGCAGGATTGAAGGATAATTTCAGCAGCTTTTCCTAATTGTTCATTACTGATCGTCAATGGCGGGGAAATGCGCAGGCAATTAGGCGCAAACAGGAACCAGTCTGTTAGTACCCCTTTTTCAATACAGCTATCGATAATTCTTTTATTAGTTTCAAATGAATCAAATTCCAGTGCCATCCATAAACCGAAAGAATGGACTGTTTTAATTTTTTCATGAACCAATAGACTTTTAAGCATTTCTTCTTTTTGCTTTACTTCTTCATATAACTTCTCATCTGTTAAAACCAGCATAGCCGCCATTCCTGCGGCACAACTAACCGGGTGGCCTCCGAATGTTGTAATATGTCCCAGTACCGGGTTGTCTGTAAAAGAGTCCATCAATTGTTTATCCGAAATAAATGCTCCCAGTGGCATACCACCACCTAATGCTTTTCCTAAAAGCAGAACATCAGGTTCGAGACCAAAATTCTCAAAACCCCAAAGCTTACCTGTTCTTCCAAATCCAGCCTGGATCTCATCAAGGACAAGCAATGTTCCTGTGGCGGTACATTTCTTACGCAAAGCCTGCATCCAGTCTTTATTGGGAGCAATAATACCTGCTTCTGCCTGAACTGTTTCTGCAATTACACATGCTGTTTCTTCATTGATCATTGCGATGCTTTCAGCAGAATTATAATCCAGGTGCAACACTCCCGGCAAAAGCGGACGAAAGGCATTGCGCCAGTACTCATCCCCTATTATACTTAAAGCCCCCTGCGTGGAACCGTGATAAGAATTTTTGAATGCGATGATCTGTGTCCGGTTTGTGACTCTCTTAGCCAGCTTCATAGCACCTTCTACTGCTTCTGCACCGGAGTTAGTAAAATAAATTGAATTAAGAGAAGAGGGTAAATGATCTGTCAAAAGTTTGGCATACTGCACCTGAGGCGATTCTACAAATTCACCGTATACCATTATATGCAGATAATGATCCAGTTGATCCCTGATAGCCTGGATGACCTTAGGATGACGATGTCCTGTATTCGCTACACTGATACCTCCAATCAAATCAATGTATTCTTTTCCTGCAATATCATATAATACGCAGCCATCAGCTTTCACTATCTCAAGACCTAAAGGAGCCGAAGAAGTCTGGGCTACATGCCGCAAGAAAAGTTCCCGTTGATTCAATTAGTTTTATTTTACGCAAAGGACGCAAAGAAGGCGCAAAGGCGCAAAGAATTTCGCAACTTTACAACTAATCTAAAGATTGAACTTAAAATATTATCATGCCCGTTATTTTACCCATAGAAGACAAATCGCCACAACTAGGGACCAATTGTTTTGTTGCCCCAAATGCAACCATAGTGGGAGATGTTATTTGTGGTGATGATTGCAGTTTCTGGTTCAACACTGTAGTAAGAGGCGATGTGAATTTTATTAAGATCGGCAATAAAGTAAATGTGCAGGATGGCGCCTGTATCCATTGCACTTTTCAAAAATATGGCACTACCATAGGCAACAATGTTTCCATCGGCCATCATGCAATTGTGCATGGATGTACTCTGCATGATAATGTGTTGATCGGCATGGGTGCCATTGTAATGGATAATGCTGTTGTACATAGTAACACCATCATTGCAGCAGGGGCTGTAGTGTTAGAAAATACGGTTTGCGAAGCAGGAAGCATTTATGCCGGTGTACCCGCAAAAAAAGTAAAAGATATTTCACAGGAACTGATCCATGGAGAGATAAACCGGATCGCCAATAATTACGTACGTTATGCAGATTGGTTCAAGGAAAAGCCAAAAAACTCCTGATCAGTAAAAATCATCGACCCAACACACTGAAAATCATTCAGAATATTTTGTTCCCTGTGCCGAAACCGTAAGTTTACTATGGTGAAAGCAATTTGTAATAGTTAATTTCGTTAGGAATTTATAATAGAAGTGAAATGAAAAACCTCCGAATTTTTGCTATCCTTTTCAGCCTGATGTTCCTTTTTTCTTCCTGCCGTGTATGGAACAGCATTTTCAAACCTAAATACGGATGTCCTACTAATGGAAAAAATGTAGGTGCAGAAAAGATACTCAGCGGAGACCCTGATGCAGCGAAATCTGTTAAAAAAGCAAAAAAATTCAAGAGTTAATTCCCTGCCTGGTGCAGCCAATTAACTCCGTACCCTGTCTTATTTATACGAAAGAAATTGCAGTATAAATATGACTTAAATCTACGATTATGAATCTTGCCCTGAGAACTACATTAGGATGTACCGAAGCCGTTATTTCAGATGATGGCGGTTTGAAACAATTTTACCAGGTTGCTGATATTCTGAGTAGCGACTTTAAGATCAAATTCTCCAATAAGGAAGATGATTTTGACACCATCGACTGGGAATTCCGGTACAAAGGGCAAAACCTTACATTACATTATAATATCTACAACGGTATTTCCATCTTTCCTACTAAGACCCGTGATGCAATGAACAAAGAAAATAAGGCCGTAGTGGAACTTGCCAATAACCTCGATGTAAGATTATTCAATGCTGATCAGCGAAATATTGCCTGATCAATAACCTTTTTCTTCAATTGAATCCAGTATCCCCAGGTAGCTGATATACCTGTCTTCATGTATCTCCCCATCAGCCACAGCTTGTTTTATAGCACAACCCGGTTCATTATAATGTAAACAATTATTGAATTGACAATTGGTTAATTTATCCCTCATCTCAGGGAAATAATGCGACAACTCCTGTTTTGTAATATCAACAAGACCAAATTCCCTCATGCCCGGTGTATCGATCACCTGTCCCCCATTTGACAGATCAAACATTTCAGCAAACGTAGTAGTGTGCTGCCCTTTACCACTCCAGCCACTGATATCTTTTGTTTTCCTGTTCATACCCGGGAAGATAGCATTCATTAAAGAAGATTTTCCCACACCACTATGGCCACTTATGAGTGTGGTCTTATCTTTCAATACCCTTTCTATCTCTTCCAGACCTACTTTTTTTTCTGCACTTACCAGTAGAACTTCGTAGCCAATGGCTTCATACATCTGCTTCCACAGATCGTATTTGTCTAATTCCTTATTCTTATAGAGATCAGATTTATTAAAGACTATTATTGCCGGCACATGATACATTTCGGCTGCAACAAGAAACCGGTCAATAAACCCTTGCGAGGTTCGTGGTTCTTTGAGAGTGGCCACCAATAATGACTGATCAATATTTGCTGCCACAATATGATGCTGATGTTTATGCCGGGGCGATTGCCTGTTGATGTAATTATGACGGGATACTATCTCTTTTATTATAGCCGTGTTGCTTTCATCATTTTCTATATCCATTACCACCTTATCTCCCACCGCAATGGGATTGGTGCTGGTAATATCATCCAGTTTTAATACCCCTTTTATCCTGGCATTCCAGAACCTTCCATTTTCATCTTTGATGGTGTACCAGCTACCAGTTGACTTGTAAACTATTCCTGTCATGCTGCGAATTTCATTAATCCCGGCGGAATAACTTTAAATCACGGAAATTTTCTGAGCAACGTAAAACGAAGCAATAATTCAAGAAAGATAAACAATAGTGCTGCCAGCACAAACGGAATAAATTTTTCTTCTACCCTTTCAAACGAAGTGATCTCTATCTCAGATTTCTCTAATTGATCTATTTCTTTATAAATTGACTGCAAGCCGTTTTTATCCCGGGCCCGGAAATACTTTCCACCAGTTTCTCCAGCGATCTTTTGCAATAATTCTTCATCCAGGAAATCGGCTGTTGTTCTTCTTAAAGGCGTAGTAGCAGACGTAGTAACGCCGGCACCGGCATTCATTCCTATGGTGTACACCTTTACTGATCTTGACTTGGCGATCTCTAAAGCCGTAAGTGGATCTATAAGCCTTGTTTCAGGTGGGTCTTCCTTTCCATCTGTCAATAAGATGATCACTTTACTCTTCGCATCACTTTTGGTAAGCCGGTCCACAGCAGTAGCCAATCCTTCCCCTATCACTGTTCCATCTGCAAGGTATTTCCGGCTTTCGAGAGACTGGATCTGCCTGATCAGGGTGTTCTTATCTGTAGTAACAGGGCATTGCGTAAAACTCTCCCCCGAAAATATTACGAGGCCAATCCTGTCAACCGGGCGGCTTCGTACAAATTCTTCCGCCACCTCTTTGGCCACTTCCATCCGGGAAGGGGGAATATCTGCTGAGCCCATACTTCCGCTCACATCCATACACAACACAATATCAATTCCTTCTCCTTTTGTGTTTTGCCCGCTGATCCTTTTTTGCGGTCTTGCCAATGCCAGTATTAAAGCAGCAAGAGATAATAACCGGAGGATAAATGGCAAATGCCTCATTTTATTTTTCCAGGTTGAAACAGAAAATGGATAAGCTGACGAAACTTTTATCGATGCCTGCTTCTTATCTCCTTTTTTAATATACCAGAAAACCAGGATTGGGATAATGATCATACCTGACAGTAGCAGAGGTTCTGCAAAGACAATATGTTTCAACCAATCATATAACATTATGTGAGGCCCTCCATTGTTTCAATTGTTTGCTTTACCACTTTTAACACTTCGCTATTGTCCTCATCAGAAGGTTCATATTTAGCAAACTTCACAAAATCGCTAAGTTGTAAAGAACGGGATAGGCTTTCATGGTCAGTTATTGATAATCCTACACCTTTTAATTGTTTTACAAGGTCATCCGTTGTTTTCTGAAGAGAAAGTATTCCCCTTTTCCTGAATACATATAACCTGAAAATACCAGTGAGGCGGGAGTGATATTCTCTTACCGGCAGTTTGGTATTCTGTAATTCAGCGATCCGTTGCATGGCTTCCTGGTAAGGATCAATAACAATAACCGGTTTTTCCGGTGGCAGGTTTTTTTGTCTGCGTAATAAATACCAAACAAGCAGTCCCAGCAAAAGCAAACTTCCTGCTATTATATACCACCAGCCTTTTTTCTTCTGTTTTTCCGGTTCAAGTATATCTTTTACATCATGATAATCCTGGCTAGGATCAAAATCA
Organism: Chitinophagales bacterium; assembly: GCA_020636575.1. Classification (GTDB taxonomy): domain Bacteria; phylum Bacteroidota; class Bacteroidia; order Chitinophagales; family Chitinophagaceae; genus JJ008. Next base: position 1,424,284 of record JACJXP010000001.1, on the reverse strand, counting down.
GAAAAAACAACATCAATACCTATACTGTCTGATTTGATACCTCCGTTTATTGAAAATGCCGGAATGACCCAGTGCCCGGAGTCAAAACTGGTGAGTTTATATATGATCTTCAGCTCTGCCCCTTTGTTATAAGTTGATGAATCAAAAACTGGTTCTTCTAAAAATTCGAAATGCGGGATGCTATCAATAAGAAAACCCTTCTCAATTGATCCAGGTGAAAATTTGGCGTTTACGGTTAGCTGCAGAGGTTCGCCAATAAGTATCCTGTTTTTATCGACTGACACTTTTATAACATCAGTATCCTGGGCTGAAACCTGAAGGAAGCCCAACATAGAAAGAAAAAAAATTATTACCTGCTGAAATTTCATGATAATCACCTGTTTCTCCCCAGGAAGAAACGTTGCAATACTTTTACATAATCTTCCCCTGTTTTAACATGCAAAAGGTCACAACCTGCTTTTTTGAACACCTGGTTACAATATGCAGTTACCCGGAAAAACTCCTCCTGGTAACTATGTCGCACAAATGAACTGCTGCTATCCACCCACCGGGTATTGCCGTTTTCAAGATCTTTTACCTGTACCACCCCGAGATCGGGAAGCTCCATATCCATTTTGTCATATAATTTAATGCCGATCACATCATGTTTCTTTCCTGCTATCCGAAGAGCATCTTCATAGCTGGCATCCAGAAAATCACTTAATATAAAAGCAATACTTTTTTGGCGGGTTACATTATTAAAATACCGCAATGCTTTACTTACTGCGGTTCCTTTGCCTTTTGGCTCTTTACTTAGCAACTCTCTTACGATGTATAAAGCATGTTGACGTCCTTTCTTAGGAGGGATATACCCTTCAATAACGTCGCTGTAAAATATCACTCCTACTTTATCGGCATTATTGATTGCTGAAAAGCTGAGTACTGCCCCGATCTCAGTTACAATATCTCTTTTCCGTGCATGCGTAGTACCAAATAAGGAACTATTACTGATATCCACCAGCAGCATTACTGTAAGTTCTCTTTCTTCTTCAAATATTTTACTATAGGGGTGTCCAAATCTTGCAGAAACATTCCAGTCAATAAAACGTATGTCATCACCCGCTGCATACTCTCTTACTTCTTTAAACGACATACCTTTCCCCTTGAATGCACTATGGTATTCCCCGGTAAAGAGATCACTGGTCAGTTTTTTGCTCTTGATCTCTAATGCCCTTACTTTTTTTATTATTTCTGCTGTAGTTAACATTGAGTTATGATAGTGAAAATTTATACTTTAGAAATTATATGTCCTCCTTCGGGGGACCTGCCTGCCGTCAGGCAGGTTTAGGGGACTATTAAGGAACATTGATCTGTTTTAAAATATCTTCAATTACATCTTCCACATTTACATTTTCAGCTTCTGCTTCGTAAGTAAGGCCTATACGGTGACGCAACACATCTTTACAGATACTTCTGACATCCTCAGGTATCACAAACCCTCTTTTGCTTAAAAATGCCTGTGCTTTAGCCGCAATACCCAGATTGATACTTCCTCTTGGTGAAGCACCATAAGAGATCAGTGGTTTTAATTTTTCCAATTGAAACTGCTCCGGCTGCCGGGTGGCAAATACAATATCCAGTATATATTGCTCGATCTTTTCGTCCATATATATCTGCCGGGTAAGATCTCTTGCCTGCATGATCTCCTGCACAGATACTACCTGCTTTACTTCAGGAAAATCCATGCCTTGTATATTCTGACGAATGATCAATTGTTCTTCTTCTCTTTTTGGATAACCAACGATCACTTTCATGATAAACCTGTCGACCTGTGCTTCCGGAAGCGGGTAAGTTCCCTCCTGCTCTAATGGATTCTGTGTTGCCAGGACCAGGAAAGGCTGGTCCAGTTTATACGTCTCATCACCTATGGTTACCTGTCGCTCCTGCATAGCCTCCAACAGGGCGCTTTGAACTTTGGCCGGTGCCCTGTTTATCTCATCTGCCAGGATAAAGTTGGCGAAGATGGGCCCCTTGCGAACGACAAACTCATTTCTTTGCTGGTTATAGATCAATGTACCGATCACATCTGCGGGTAAAAGATCAGGAGTGAACTGGATACGACTGAACTTAGCATGAATTGCCTGTGCAAGAGATTTGATCGTTAATGTTTTCGCTAATCCGGGAACACCTTCCAGCAGCACATGGCCGTTGCTCAATAACCCGATCAATAAGCGGTCAAGCATATGCGTTTGCCCTACAATAACATGAGCAACTTCTTCTCTTATTTTATCAGTGAACTGTCCGGCCTGGGCGATCTTTTCATTTAATAATCGAATATCTTCAGCTGTTTTAAGCATAGGAGATCATTTTGGGTCACAAAATACAAACTTGCCTTTAGCAAATAAGAGGCCGATATGATGACCGGAGAAAAATAGGCACTATTTTAGCGTATTTATACCTTTAAAACGCTGAAAAGTTTGTTTATTATTGCTAAACAATCCATTATTATGAAAAATACAGGGCTTTATCTTGTTTCTTTCTTAATTCTTACAGGAACATTTTTTTCCTGTAAAAAGAATAATGATTCCCCGCCAACTAAAACTGAATTACTGACCACCGGTAGCTGGAAGTTCAATAGTGCTACCTCTTCCGGAATTGATGTATCAGGAGCTTTGCAATCATGCCAGAAAGATAATATTTATACTTTTGTTGCAGGTGGTACGGGAACAGCGGATGAAGGAGCAACAAAATGTGACCCGGCCGATCCGCAAACTTCTGCTTTCACATGGGCCTGGCTCAGCAACGAAACTATGTTACAGTTGTCTGCATCCTTTTTTTCCGGAACTACGGGTGATGTTACAATTGTAAGCCTTACAGATACTGAGTTAGTAGGTTCAATGGTTATATCTGGACAAACAGTTATTGCGAGGTTTGTTCACTAACCTATAAAAAAGCTAGCTCAAATATTTTCCTACTATCGGCACCCTGCGTCCAACCCCAAAAGCTTTGGGTGAAATACGGATGATCGGACAGAACTGGTTCCGCTTATATTCATTGATATTTACCATTCGCAGCACTCTATCTACCAAAGCCGGATCAAATCCCTGTGCTTTTATTTCTGTGGGACCTTGTCTCCTTTCAATATATTGGTATAAAACTTTGTCAAGGATATCATATTCCGGTAAAGAGTCTGCATCTTTTTGTCCCGGTCTTAATTCTGCACTAGGCGGTTTGGTAATGATATTATCCGGAATGATCGCTTGTTCCCGGTTAATATATTTCGCCAGCTCATACACCTGTACTTTATAACAATCCCCCAATACTCCAAGGCCACCTGCCATATCGCCATAAAGAGTTCCGTAGCCGGTAGCCAATTCACTTTTATTGGATGTATTCAATAAGATATAACCGAATTTATTTGCTAATGCCATCAACAGATTACCTCTCGTACGGCTTTGAATATTTTCTTCAGCCACACTAAAAGGCAGGTCTTTGAATATTGGTTTAAGCTCTCCTAAAAAACTCTCATAAATATTTTCGATCGGAATAATATCATAAGGATTGCCAAGGTTCCTGCTTAATTGCTCAGCATCTGAAACTGAATGTGATGTAGAAAACTGGGAAGGCATTAAAACAGCCCTGACATTTTCATTACCTAGTGCTTTACAGGCAAGTACTAATGTTACAGCACTATCAATTCCCCCACTGCTTCCCAGGATGGCTTTTGAAAATCCCATTTTAGAAAAATAGTCCCTGATGCCCATGACAATAGCATCATGTATTTCGGCTATGCATAATGTTTTATCCAATGCCGGGGGATCCAATTCATTGTCAGGTAAGCTGTCTGCTTTGGTTACAATTTTCTGCGAAAAACTTCCATCATTATTTAAATCAAAACATTGAATTGCTTCTTCAAACAAAGGCAGATGACCTACCATATTTGCATGCTTATCAAATACCAATGAGCCTCCATCAAATACGATCTCTGTTTGGCTACCCACACAATTACAATATATCATCGGCAGCTTGTAGCGGTTCACATTCAGTTTAACGATCGCTTTTCTATCTTCAACATGAGTATAATCAAAAGGTGACGCAGAAATGTTGATCATGACATCAGGGCCAAATTTCATCAACTCATCCATCGGGCAATTCCGGTACAACGGGTTATCGCCGAGGTTCCATATATCCTCACAAATAGTAATGGCGATTTTCTTTCCTTTGAACTCAACTACATTCCAGTCATAAGCCGGTTCAAAGTAGCGGTATTCATCAAACACATCGTAATTGGGAAGGCAGGTTTTGTGTGTCACCGCTTTTACCTGTTTGTCATATAGAAAAAAAGCAGCATTGAACAGATCTTTTCCTTCCCTGACAGGATTTATATCAGGAGCACCAACAATAACAGCAATTGTATCGGCATGCTCTTTTATTTCATCAATAGCCTGGTAGCTTTTTTTAACAAAATCATTGAACTCCAAAAAATCCCTGGGTGGGTAACCACATACACAAAGCTCAGAAAACACTATTATATCTGCCCCCTGTTCTTTTGCAGCACCAATCGCATTAATAATTTTGGCTGTATTGCCCATGAAATTACCGATATGATAGTTCTGTTGTGCTAATGCGATCCTCATGCTACAAATTTAGGCGAATAAGAAAGGAATTTTTATGGCTGTTTTTCTTACAGTAATTTAGCGGGCAATAGTTTAAACAATAAACCGTTAGTCCTGTCTATGAAGAAGATCATTTTTCCCCTTATAATATCCCTGGTAATTCTATCCTGCAAAACAGGTAAAAAGCTTCCGGATGTATCTGGTATAAAAGTGGAGCTTGCACTAAAACGTTTTGACCAGGATTTTTTCAAGATTGACACGAATAATATCCCGGCTGATATCCATGCGCTTAATATTAGGTATCCGATTCTTACGCCGCTTTTTCTGCAAAATATTCTGGGGCTTGACAGTACAAATTACATTCCCGGAGTAAGTCGTTTCCTGAACCTTGGGAAGCACATGAATGATACTATCAACGATGTATTCGGGAACACCGATTGGCTAAAAAAAGACTTTAAAAAGGCATTTCAATATGTAAAATATTATTTCCCTCAATACAAAGCACCTGATATAGTTACTGTAAACGGACCGATTGATGCGCTGGCACAATCATCAAATGGCTACACACCTGATTTCCTGGGGCCAGACTTTTTAGGCATCAGTCTGCAATTTTACCTTGGGAAAAATTTCTCTCTATATAAAGAGCCTTTTTTTATTGAGAATGTGGCACCGGCATATCGTAGCCGCCGGTTCAGTAAAGAATATATCATTGCTGACGCTATGATGCTGGTTGTAGATGACCTTTTTCCGGATAACAGTCGCAGTAAACCCCTGATCGAGCAAATGATCGAGAAGGGCAAGCAATGGTATTTGCTGGACAAATTCTTGCCAACAACCGCAGATTCTATAAAAACAGGATATACCAAAAATCAATTGGGCTGGTGTAATCAAAATGAAGGTTTGATCTGGAGTTATATTGTCAAGAATGAAGATCTACGATCACTGAATCCCGTTGTGATTCAAACTTATATCGGGGAGGGTCCTTTTACACAGGGGTTTTCACAAGAACTTTCTCCGGGAAATATTGGCCAGTGGATCGGATGGCAGATCATTAAAAAATATGCTGAAAAGAACCCCGATCTGCATCCTGCAGAACTGATGAAGACTACGCCTACCAAAATTCTGGATGAGGCCGGTTATAAACCGAAGTAACAGATCAGTTATTCTTAAAAGGAACAATCATTTCAAAAGGTGGGATGCCTACATCAAACATTTGTTTGCTGTGAAGATTCTCCATCTGGTAAGTCCCGTACATGCGACCCATTTCAGTACGCAGATTGCAACCGCTAACATATTGGTATTTTTCTCCTGTTTGCAAAGTTGGCTGCACTCCTACCACACCTTCACCCTCTACTTCCCGGTTGGTACCATTACTGTCAAAAATATACCAATGCCTGCGATGCAGTTTTACAGGAAAAGCATTATGATTTTCAATTGTTATCCTATAGGCAAACATAAATTCTGATTGCAGCGGATTGCTGTAATCAGGCTGATAGAATGTTTCTACACTTACTTGAATTCCCTCTGATATCAGGCTCGTCATAGTATAAAAATAAATAAAATGCTTCAGAATCAAATCTTAAGGGATTTAATAGAAAATATAGGTTCAGGGAACGTAATTTTGCGACCTGAAAACAATTAAGAATCGTATGAAAATTGCAGTAGCTAAAGGTGATGGAATAGGTCCTGAGATCATGGACGCCGTTTTAAAGATATTTAATGCCAATAAAGTACCTCTTGAATATGAAATGGTTGAAATGGGTAAGTGGGTGTTTGACAAGGGTTTCAACAATGGTATGACACCTGAAGCGAAAAAAACCATCGAAAGCCTGGGGCTCCTGTTTAAAGGGCCTATGGAGACTCCGAAAGGAAAAGGCGTAAAAAGTATTAATGTAACAGCCCGCAAAACATGGAACACTTTTGCCAATAAAAGGGCATTCCAAAGCCTGCATGGGGTAGATACTGTATTCAGTAAAGCTGGTATACCCATTGATATTACAGTTGTAAGAGAAAATATTGAAGATACTTATGGTGGTATTGAGCATATGCTGACACATGATGTGGCATTGAGCCGGCGCTTTATCACCAGACCGGGTAGTTTGCAGGTGATCCGCTATGCCTTTGAAATGGCCCGTCAGAAAAAGGCGAAACGTATCAGTTGTGGCCACAAGGCAAACATCATGAAGATCACTGACGGACTTTTCCTGGAATGTTTTTATGAAGTGGCCAAGGAATACCCTGAATTAAAAGCTGATGATGTGATCGTTGATGATCTATGCATGAAACTTGTTACCAGGCCAGATACTTTTGATGTAGTTGTGCTTACTAATTTACAAGGTGATATTGTTTCCGATCTGTGTGCCGGACTTGTAGGCGGATTAGGTTTTGCACCATCAGCTAATATTGGCGACCATATATCCATTTTTGAAGCTGTGCATGGCACAGCCCCTGATATTGCAGGAAAAAATATTGCAAATCCAACCGCATTATTATTAAGCGGATTAGCAATGTTGCGCCATGTTGGATTAACAGAAAATGCTGCAATCATTGAAAATGCCCTGCTATTTACATTGGAAAGCGGGGTACATACAGGAGATTTTGGCGATAAGTCAACCCCATCAGTTAATACTACAGAATTTGCAAATGCGATCATCGGCAACTTTGGGAAAAAACCTGCCATGGGTGCTAAAGAAATTATACCGAATCAACCTGGCACACCCACTCCCCTCAAATTAGAGATCAACTCCATGATGGTTTCTCATGAAGATGAAGCCGAAAATATTGTAGGAGTGGACTTGTTCATTGAAAGTGATGAACAACCCGCCGCCATAGCAGAAAAATGTAAACGCCATGCCGGTGTAAAATTTGACCTGATCAATATCAGCAATCGTGGCACACAGGTATGGCCCACCGGTTCTGTTTACACCAATCTTGTAAATCAGTATAATGTCCGGTTTGAGAGCATCAATGAAGTGCCTTTAAACCAACAAGATGTGATTGGTCTCTATGTTAGCATGAGCGGCAATTTTAAAATATGCTCATTCGAATTGCTTAATGAATGGGGTAATAAGAAAGCATACAGCCTAGCACAGGGGCAATAAATGGGTTTCTCGTATTAATCCTGCATTTTTTTAAAAGCATTAACATTTGGCATGCTTTTGGCAAACTTTATGATTAGCCGCTAAACCTTCTTTCGAAGATTCATCCCTGTTTCTAATTAAATCGAATTAAAATGATGAGAACATTTACACTGTCACTGGCGTTGCTTTGCGTCATCACCAACTTTACGGCAACTGCACAAACCCATACTCCAAGGTATATTTCCATGACAGCAAGTAGTAATGGATACTATGAATATTTACCCGCAGGCTATAATAATGCGGGAAATACCTCAACCTATCCGGTAATCCTTTTTATACATGGGCTTGGTGAAACTGGAGACGGCAGCCCGGCACAACTACCTAAGGTGTTAGTTAATGGCCCACCCAAACTGATCAATAACGGAACTTTTCCATCTTCTTTTACTGTAAATGGTCAGACTTTTCAGTTTATAGTAATATCTCCTCAATTTAACGCCTGGCCTAATGCTGTTAACATTAATAATATTATTGACTACCTCGTTGCGAACTATCGTATAGACCTAAATAGAATTTACCTGACAGGACTCAGTATGGGTGGCGGCGGTGTGTGGGACTATGCAGGTTATAATAATACATATGCAACCCGGTTAGCTGCAATCATTCCTATTTGTGGAGCATCTTCACCCTCTGTTTTCCGTGCCAATGTTATTGCTGCTGCAAACTTACCTGTATGGGCCACTCATAATCTTAACGACCCAACTTGTCCGGTCTCATTCACAAATGATTATATCAGTTATATTGAAAATGCACCTGTACCATCCACCGTGCCCCCTAAAAAAACCATTTTCAATGCTAATGGGCATGATGCCTGGACAACTACCTATAACCCTAATTGGAGAGAAAATGGTATTTACAACGTATACGAATGGATGCTATTAAACCAACGAAATAATACTGTATTGCCGATACTTCTCGAATCATTTTCGGGGAAAGAAGTAAATGCCGGCGTATTACTTGAATGGAGAACATCCTTTGAGCAAGATAACAGCCATTTCATCATTGAAAGATCTGCGGATGGCATCAACTTTGTTTCAATAGGCACTGTTACGGGTAAGAATTTACCCAATGGAAGCAGCTACAACTTTACCGATAACAGTCCGATAAAGGGTGTCAATTTTTACAGGTTATGCCAGGTAAACTTTGATGGAAACAAAAAATGTTATGAAACAATAACTGTCAGAGTTAGTAAGAATATAAATTCTCTTGTTTCTGTTTACCCAAACCCGGCCTCAACAAATATCTGGGTCAAAGTCTCTGTTCCAGAAACCGGTACATTTAATTTACAAATTGCACAGGCAGATGGCAAGATTGTAAGACAAGAAATAATACAAAAGAATACTGATGTTTTTCTGAAACAGGTACCCATTGAAAAACTCCCAAAAGGCCTGTATGTGATCAAAATAGCAGGAAATGGGGTTTCCGAATCCGTTATTTTCTCTAAACAATAGGCAAGCGAGAAAAATATTAATTTCAGGAAAAGATCATTCTATGCCAAAGGAGACTTTTCGATATACCAGAGATGAGCTGACTGTTGTATGGAAGCCAATTTTATGTATTCATTCGGGTATTTGTGCAAGAGGATTGCCAGGTGTATTTGATCCCAGAAGAAAACCATGGATAGACATGAACCAGGCTGAAAAAGAACAAATCATAGAACAGGTTGAAAAATGTCCAAGTGGCGCTTTGAGTATTGAGATAACCAAGCAAGCTTTGTAGCTTTTTTTAACCTGATTTCTTTGACCCTTTATACCCATTCTTTAACAACCACTGTAAAACTTTTTCTCTTTGGTCACCCTGTATAATGATGTCTCCATCTTTAACAGAACCGCCTGTTCCGCAATATGTTTTCAATTGCTTTCCTAATGTCTCAAGGTCATCATTTGTACCTATGAAACTCTGTATCAATGTAACGGCTTTACCAGCCCGGTGTTTTGTGTCCAGATTGATCCTTAATTTTTGCTGCCCGGGCAACAAAGTTTCTTCTGACGATTGATCTTCTTCAAACTGAAACGATGGATCAGTACTGTACACAAATCCTCTTCTATCAGGCTTATTCTTTTTTGACATATTATAGTATTACTGCTTTTAAACTTAGATCCAGACTTTGCGCCTGATGGATCAATGCCCCCACACTAATATAATCCACTCCTGTAGCTGCATAAGCTTCAATATTCTCAAGGTTAATACCCCCACTTGCTTCTGTTTCAAATTGACCATTGACCAATTTTAAGGCATTAGTTATCTCTTCTGGTTTAAAATTATCTAACATGATACGGAAAACCTTTCCTTTTCCCATAGCCACTACTTTTTCTACATCAGCAAGGCTTCTTGTTTCCACTTCTATTTTTAACTCGTAATTATTCTTTTTTACATATGCTGCTGCCGCATCAATTGCTTTTTCAATTCCACCACAATAATCTATATGGTTATCTTTTAACATGATCATATCGTATAAACCAAACCGATGATTGACCCCACCCCCTATCCGAACGGCTTCTTTTTCCAACAGTCGGAAATTAGGTGTTGTTTTACGGGTATCCAGCAACCGGGTTTTATACCCGTTTAACTTATCTGTATATTGCCGTGTAAGAGTAGCAATACCGCTCATTCTTTGCATACAGTTCAATACCAGCCTTTCGCATTGAAGAATAGTATAAACAGAGGCTTCCAGTTCGAACGCTTTTTCACCAGGTTGCATTTTGTCCCCATCTTTCTTAAAGGAAGTAAATACAGCAGTTGGTTCTTTATAGCTGAATATTTGTTCTGCCACTTTTACTCCTGCAAGTATTCCCTCCTGTTTGATCTTCAAAACCGCTTTTCCCTTAGCATTTGCAGGAATACAGGATAATGTAGAATGATCCCCGTTGCCAACATCTTCAATTAGCGCCTCATCTACCAGGTGATATAGTTTTTCCTTAAAACTCATGTTTGCAAATTAAAAAATCCCGTCCAGAACAACTGAACGGGATTTGATCAATATATTAAGTCAACTAATTAATGATACAAAACTATGCTCAGCCCCTTACTAATGAAATCACTCTCATCGTTATAGATATACAAATGATATCCGCCAGAAGCTAAAGCTGAAATATCCATAGGTAAAATGCTTCCATAACCAATTCCACTGAACTGTCTTGTTTGCATTAACTGTCCCCTGCTATTGTAAACATTTACACCTAGCCTGCTATATAGGTCAGTATTCACTTTTATCTGGAACTTACCGGTACTTGGATTCGGATAAATAACTAGTGCCGGATACTTATCAAGTGGCACATGTCTTTCAGCACATTCATTTACTGCCATTGAAATTGACTGTGCTGTTGTACAACCAGCATTAGTAACACTGTATGTTAATGTAGCAGTACCAATACCAGCTGCTGCAGGATTAAATATACTTCCTGATACTCCGGAACCACTCCAGCTACCACCAGTTAAAGGAGCATTTAAAGTCAATACAGGATCAGATACACAAATAGTGGCCTGATTCAATCCGGAAAGATTGAATGTCGGATACCTGTTTACAGTTAATGTTATAGCATTAGATGTTAATAGTCCGCAAGCCCCTGCAATAACACAACGGAACATATAGCCGTTCATTCCTGCAGGAACAGAACTGATATTATAAGTAGCCGTATTGGCGCCGCTAATATCTGTATAGCTGGTTCCTCCGTTTGTACTTATCTGCCATTGAATAGATGAAGCAGTTCCTGTTAGTCCAATTGTAAAGCCAGTATTTGTACCCTCGCAAGCCGAAGTATTTACTGGCTGAGCAGTAATAGCAACAGGTACTGAAATTGTCAATGTAACTGCATTTGAGTTCAAGGCACCTGCACAACTGCCCACTACACAACGATACTGGTTGCCACTTAACGAGGCAGCTGGATTTGCAATATTTAATGTAGTAGTTGTAGCACCCGAATATGTAGTGTTATTGGCTACATCCACAAACCCCGAACCGGAGTTTACCTGCCACTGATAAGATAAGGAACCAGTTGCTGCGATGCTAAACGATGTTGAAACTCCTTCGCAAACAGTGCTGGCGACCGGCTGAGTTGTAATACTAGCATTGGCACCAACTGTTAATGTAGCTACTGAAGAATTAAGTGGTGCAGTACAAGCATTAGAGAGAACACAGCGATATTGATATCCATCCATACCAGTTGTAATACCCGTAAGCGATAATGTAGCAGTATTAACCCCTGAATAAGGAGCTGTATTAGCCAGGTTTGTAAATCCAGAACCTGTATTTACCTGCCACTGATACATCGGTGATGTGCCCGATACATCAACCATAAAGGAAGTGCTATTTCCATCACAGCTACTTACAGATGATGGTTGCGTATTCACAACAACCATATTACAAGGAGGTGCGCCCTGTGTTATTTGTGTAATTGTATCAGTTACAGAAACTAATTGATTACTGTTGTTAAACAGATTTGATTTCATAACTACAGCAGGCTGGGTGTGTAAAACTATATCATCAACCCACCAGCCACCACCTGCAGGTGCCGTGTTATCATCAGAAGCAAACCGGAAACGAATACGAACCGATTGACCTGCATAAGAAGCCAGGTTGATCACAGTTTGCATAAATCCTGCCCCGCTATTTCCTGTAAAAGCTTGCCTGTTTGCAATGGGATTGCCACTTCCACTACCTAATGACCCGTTATACTTACCTATGGTCATTTTAGGTCCAAGATCTGACCATGTAGAACCATTATTGGTGCTGATCTCCACTACACCTCCGTCCCATCCATCTTCAGTATTAAACCGGTGCCAGAAAGATAATGTAGTATAAGATGATACGGTTGCATTCAATGAATAAGAAGATGAATTCTCCAACCTCATGTCCGTAAGCACTCCCAGGTCCGGTGCAAAGAAAGAATTAGGCGCACTGTTACCTGAAGTAGTTGACACACTCCATGTATTTCCGGATGCAGGGCTTATTGTCCAAGCTGCCGGTATGCTTGTTCCGGTTACCTGCTCGTCAAAATGAGTAACTGGTGTAAAATATGTTCCGGTATTTACCGTAACAGTAAAGGGATAAGTGGCACTCTGATTAGTACTTAAATTTATCGGGCCAAATGTAATGGTCCTGTTTCCTGCATTATAGGTACCACCACTTACATATGTCACATTCGTTGGCAAGGTATCGGTGATAAAGAAATTATTCATCGGGCTGCAAACTCCTGCAGTTATATGATTTGTATAGGTAACGTTTTGCCCTTCTACAATTTGTGGTGCACTTTGCGTAATACTAAAAATTCCGTTATCAACGGTAAAATCAGGGATCTGGTCAGTTACACTATTAGCAGAACCCTGGGAGGCATTTCTTCCCATACCTCTTTTAGCAAAAGCTCTCCAGATTGAACAACTGTATAAACCGCCGAAGAACATTGTATCCGCCTCTAATATTGCATCTCTCACATCTATAAAACCAGGACCACACGGTTGCAACTTCATTCCCTCAATCACAAGCTTAAGCGCCGCTGAATTACCGCCGGCAGCGGCAGAGTTATACAAGTTTGGATTAATGCCACCTTGCTGAATCATTTCCCATGTCATTTCCCATAACGCCATACACAAATATTCACCACGGTTATGAACCTGAGAAGGCAGTGTAGCTGAATAAACAAGAGGGTTTATAGCCATATTGGTACAATAGCGGAAGTTTCTGATTCCATTGCCTGTTGGCGCCTGACCTAAAACATATGTACCTATTCCTCTTGGGATATTAAATCCGTCATTAATGGTTGCAGTAGCCCAGTTGGTGGTCAGCATCAGGCCGAAATAGTCACTCCAGCCTTCACCTCCATGTTCACCATTACTAACACAACCAGATTGGTTAGGACCACCTGTTAAGCGATTGCTAATACCGTGACCAAATTCATGCACTATAATACTATTATCAGCGTCACCGTCCCTGTCGGGGTTTGTTGGTGTCCATATATACATCTGCATTCTCGGCCTGCTACCATCTGCAGGTGTTGCAAAATTGGCATTATTGGTTCCGCCACCATCTTGTGCATCTCCAATTACATAATCACCACCTGCACCTCCACGACCCATATTATCATTCTGAAAGTTTCCCGAAACCTCATCAAACCCATATAGGTAAGTAATATCATGGATGATATTGTTCCAGTAAAACAGGTTAGTGATGTTAAATTGCTGATTAGGAGGCGATGTTAATATTGGTGATTGAGCAAAATCCGGTACAAAATCAAATGTCAGGTTTGGCTGAGGGGTGGTTGAAACTGCCGCTTTATCTATTACACTGTTAGTATTATTCCTGTCTTCGGCAGCCCATACATTATTCCCTCTTGTGCTATCATGGTCAGTGGTTCCATCATTATGCCATTTTAATGTGGTAGCATTTCCCGGAGCCAGCAACCATGGATCTGTAACTACTGCTGGTGTACCACCAGGGTGTGTGGGGCTCTCCGCCGGATAGGGAACTACCCTATAAGATGCAGAGTTAACTGCCGGAGTAAAGTATTTAGGAGAGAAAGCAGATTGCTGCTGTCTTTCACCTACATAATTAGTAGAAGCAACTGTAATATTATTGTTATGTGTATTTTTTTCATCATGCCACTTGTCATATACTGTCAGGTTAATTTTTCCGGCAATATTTCCATTAGCTGCATCTACTTCCATTAACCACATATCATCGGCATTTATTGGCGAAATAAATACCTGCCATGCAAGCCTGTACTCCTGCTCATTAACAGGATACCAGGTTAATTCAGAAAAAATATTTTCTTCTGAAATATCCATTTTACCAAATTCCAGCTTACGGCCGTTTTCTTTTGTTACCTGAACATCCTGAAGCGGTTTCAGCTTACATTCAGTTATAACTTTACTTACAGCATCCGTTGCAGAAACAAAGGCTGAAGCTGATGGAGAAGTAATTCGTTTTTCAATATTTCTGATACGACCCCCTGCATTTGACATCAGCTTTCCATCCTTAAAAGCAAGTACCTGTATCTGATTAAACACAGGCACGCCTTGCCAGGTCTGCTGAAGATATACCATCCGAATACCTTCAGCAGAAACATAAGTATCTGAAATAAAGCTATTCTGAATGTCAATATCTGACAGACCAATGGCAGTTTTGTGGGTCTTGATCAGTTGCATTGCTTCGGCAGTGCCATTTCTTGACTCCTGCGCCTGCACACAATAAATTGAAAAAATTGTAATTAAACCGAGTAGAAGTTTTTTCATAAAAATGCTTTAGTGTATAGTTATCTCGACGGAAAACAATTGCTAAAAATAGGTAATGATGATGAAAAAGAGATTTTTTTGTGTACCTATTCTTTTATAGTTAAATATTCAACAGATATTATTTCTAGTGTCATTCATTTAATACAACCTGTAGCTGGACACTTCAATAACATTGAAATAGCTACTGCTTAAACAAACGTTTTCGTTACACAATAATTTATCCAAACCTGATTTTATTAAGTGAAATAAGACTCCTTGATATATGTATAATATTTGTAAAAAAGCCATCCTGATATAATCAGGATGGCTTTACGTTGCTTTTGATTAATAAAAAGCCAATTAATGGCCTATAAGGATTCTTCTGGTACCTATCCTTTCTCCTTGTTCATTCAAAACCTCAACCACATAAGTACCTCCTGATACCGCACCAGACAAATTAACATCAAGTCTTGAATATGGTGAGGTAGAAATCATCCTCTTCTGGTATACTCTTGCACCTTTTGAATCAAAAATAGTAACAGTAACCGGCTGGCTGGTGCTGCTATAAAAACGAATCTGGAATGCTCCTGTATTCGGATTCGGGTAAACAAACACCCTTTCTGATGGTGTAGGTATGATCTCCACATTGTTGGATGAAGAAATACATCCATTCAGATCAGTATAAGTCACATTATAAACTCCAAGATCATCTACATCAAGATCCGCTAGAGATGATCCTATATTATTGATCGGTGACCCGTTCTTAAACCATGCATATGAACCGCCGGCAGGTGTGGCTGATGCAAACAGCGACGTAGTTTGCCCTGGCAACAGAGTTTGTCTTGGCGATGCTGATAACTGAACAATTGGCAGACTGTTTACATAAAGTGATGCCGGTTCTGATATTATTGTGGTACACAAACCATTTATCACTGCACGGAATGTGTTTGTATTCATAGCAGTGTTCACATTATTCACGGTATAAACAGATGATGTGGCACCAGAAATATTGTTCCAGGAAGAACCGTTCCAGGACTGCCACTGGTAGCTTATTACATTTGTTGAGGTAACACTGAATGTAGCATTGGTACCAGAACAAGCCGTTACATCAACAGGCTGAGCTGTAATTACCGGTAATTGACCATCAATAACAGTAACATTAAATGAACAGGTCGTTGATGTATTACCGGCAGCATCTGTGGCCATCCATGTTACAGTAGTAGTTCCTATCGGGAACTGTGAACCACTGGCTGGACCTGAAACAAGGCTGGTAGTCGCTCCCGGGCAATTATCAGAAGCAGTAACAGAATAATTCACTAATGCGGTACATGCTCCGATAGCCGTAACCGTAATGTCTGCAGGACAATTTACCGTTGGGACTTCATTGTCACTTACAGTAACATCAAATGAACAGGTTGCTGTATTACCGGCTGCATCTGTAGCTATGAAAATATTTGTAGTAACACCGACCGGGAACTGGCTTCCGCTTGATAATCCAGCAGTTTGGGAAACAGTTACACCCGGACAGTTGTCAACCGCAGTAGGTATATCATATGTAACCACTGCCCCACATTCGCCGGGATCATTATTAACTGTTATCGGATCCGGACATGTGCTTGATGAAATCGGGCAACCTGCCAGCTCTGCAACCTCCGCATCATTTAAGGCTCTGCTGAATAAACCAAATTCATCCATTAAGCCTCCATTTGGCAATCCGGTGCTGGTTGCATAGCCTCCTACCTTAAATGGACCGGAACCGCTGTTTGTGATTGTGCCTTGCGCAACAGTATTCACTAAAGCACCGTCCACATAAGCTTTAATGTTACCCGCAGTAGCATCATACACAAATGTTGTTGTATGTGTACCTGTGGTTGCAGCCCCTGCTGCAATCACATCAGTTATTCCCGTTCCTCTCAACATCCAGTTATCAGCACCCGCTACACCATTAGTAAAGCAACGGAAACTTCCTGCGGTGTTATCCCCAAACACATAGAACAATGTAGTTGAAGGCTGAATATTGGAGGTTTTAAAAGAAATGGTCCATGATCCGCTGAAGTTGGTTGTCCAACCTGTATTCACATAATTGGTTGAACTGCTGCCTCCTGTTCCTAACAATGCTCCATTATCACATAAACCCGCTGTACCCTGTGTTTGAGCACCAACTATAGTCGCTGTAGCTGTACCTGCCGGTGGTGCAGATGCCAGGTTATCAATTGAAGTGCCTGTTCCATCAAATTTATAATACAGCATTTCTGGTATCAAAGGATTACTGCCAAATACCGGAACCTCGGTATCATTTACTGTAACAGTGAACGTACACATAACTGAATTGCCGCTTGCATCTGTAGCAGTTGAAGTAACTGTTGTTGTGCCGACAGGGAACATAGTTCCTGAAGCGGGTGAACTGGTTACTATAACACCCGGACAATTATCCGTAGCAGTAACATTATATGAAACAATAGCTCCACATTCGCCGGCATCATTACTTACTGTAATATTTGCAGGACAAGTTATAACCGGATTCTCGGTATCGTTTACAGTAATATCGAAAGTACAAACCGGACCAGATGAACTGGTTACAGTAACTGTAGTAGTTCCAATCGGGAAGAATGATCCTGAAGCCGGCACAGAAGTAATGACACCACAGCCACCTGTAGTGGTTGGTGGCGGATAGTTAACAATTGCACCGCATTGTCCCGCATCATTATTCACAGTGATATTAGCAGGACATGTTAATGTACAACCACCGCAGCTTGGTGTATTCAGTACAACAGGATTACCACTGTAGACAGTCATACAGGATGGTGAACTAACAAACCTGACAATTATATCATAACTACCCGGAGCAAGGCCACTAAATGTATTTGAAGCCTGGTATGTTGCCCCATTATCTACGCTATATTCTAACGTTCCACTACCTGTTGCGTTTACTTCTATAGTTCCTGTTGGCACCGGACATGTTGGTTGAGTAACAGTAGGCGCATTAACTGTTGGTGGTGTACAGGTTACTGATGGTAAAATAAGGGTAATAGTGTCTGCAGACTCAACCGCAAGCCCTAAATCATTGAACAAAATAGACTGCATATACACTTGGGCAATATCTTCCAGAACAATATCATCCACATTCCATCCCGTACTCGAAACCGTATTATCTGAACCAAACCTCCACCTCAGCTTTACATCAGACTGGTTTGCAAATGATGAAAGATTGACCTTTGTCTCAACAAAACCACCACTGTTTCCTGACCATGCACTTCTTCCTGATACAGGATTGCCACAGCAGGAACTAATTGTACTTGTATAACCATTTTGACTAATGTTACCAGCACCTATATCTGACCAGGTAGATCCTCCATTCGTACTGATCTCCAGCACACAACCATCAAATCCAGATTCTACATTATACCAATGCCAGAAACTTAATGTTGGTGGTGCTGCTCCTAATGCAAAACTATTTGTTGTTGCCAATGTCTGATCTGAAACAATAGAACTATTAGGTGTGAAGAATGAATTAGGTGCACTATGACTGCGAAGATTATGTGCTGTCCAGACATTTGCAGTGGTTGAAGCTGCCGTCCAGAATGGAGAAATGGTTGTACTTGGCACATCTTCATTAATAAGTGATACTGGCGGATAGTAGCTACCTATGTTCACTGTAACAGTGAAGCCGTAATTGGCAGAGTTTCCTGCCATTATATTAACCGGCCAGCTTACCACCCTGTTTATTGCATCATATGTTCCGCCATTGGTGGCACTAACGAATGTGACATTTGCAGGTAGCGTATCTCTTAAAGTATAGTTGACCAGATCACCGCAATTGCTAACTGTCACTGTATTTGTATAGACAATATTCTGACCTTCTGGTACTGAAGTAATGCCACCTTGTGTCAATACGATACTAGGACCAAACCCGGTAAAGTCGGGGATCTGGTCAGTTCTGCTTGAGGAACTTCCCTGGGATGCATTTACTCCCATTCCTCTGCGAGCAAAAGCGTCCCATATTGCACAGGAGTGAGCACCTCCGTAAAATATGGTATCAGCTTGCAAGATAGCATCCCTACCATCAATGAATCCCGGGCTACAAGGCTGTAACCTTAACCCTTCAGTAACGAGTTTTAATGCCACAACATTACCACCGGTACTGGTCGCATCAAAAATATTGCTGCTGATACCATCCTGCTGTATCAGGTTCCATGTCATATCCCAAAGCGTAGCAGCCCAAATTTCACCTCTATCATGAGGAGAAGAAGGCAATGAAGCCAGATAAACAGAAGGATTAACTGCCATATTGGTACAGTAAGGGAAATGCCGGATACCCGGAACACCAAAAAGGCCACCTCCATTCAACGCATATAAACCAATAGGCCGTGGATTATTAAACCCATCTGTTGGTGTTGCGGTTGACCAATCATGTGTTACCATTAATGCATAAAAGTCACTCCAGCCCTCACCCATATGCTCAGCATTACCTAAACAACCAGAGGAACCCGGTCCTCCTGTCAGGCGGTTGCTGATACCATGTGTGTATTCATGAGCTATTACTCCATTATCAGCATCTCCATCTTTCATTGGATTAGCCCCATTAAAATTCCAAAGGAACATTTGCATCCTTGGGTTTGAACCATCTGCAGGTGTTGCAAAATTGGCATTATTGGTACCGGCACCGTCCTGGGCATCAGCAAATACGTAGTCACTTCCGGCACCACCTCTACCCTGGTTATCATTCTGGAAATTCCCTGATACTTCATCAAATCCATACTGATAAACAATATCATGCATCAGGTTATTCCAGTAAAAGAGATTTGTAATATTAAACTGCTGATTAGGCGGCGAAGTAAGCGTCGGCGACATTGTAGTATCCGGGGCAAAATCGAAAGTAAGATCCGGCAAAGCTGTTGTTGAAGTAGCTGGCGCACCTGTTCCGTTATTACCATTAACATCCTCTTGGGCCCAAACATTATTTCCCCTTGTATAGTTATAATCACCTGTTCCGTCATCATGCCATTTAAGCGTTGTGGCAGGACTGCCGGCAGGAGAAAGGTTCCAAGGGTCTGTTCTTAATGCATAAGATCCTCCGGGAAACCATGGGCTTTCTGCAGGATAAGGAACCACTCTATATGTAGCTGAATTCACTACAAAAGGCTTGTAATGCCAGCTTTTATTTTCTGGCCTCTGTATTACATACTCCCCAACAATTGTGGTATTATTTTCATCACTGTTTATACCACCCTTATTGCCATGATTCTCAGCAATATGCTCTTCGATATTATGTTTCCCATCTCCCCAGTTACATGTGATAGTCAGGTTTTCTTTATTGAGTACAATACCTGTAGCTGCATCTACCCTGACTAACCAATAATCGGAGGTTGTCTTAGGAGTCACAAATACCTGCCAAACAAGGTTCACATCTTTCTTACCTTCAACGGGCATCCACAATAACTCTGCAGATATTTCTTCTGATGTTACCCCCAGTCTTGTAAACTCATACTTCTTATTATTATTTGAAACCTTTACTGGAGTAATGGCCTCTTTAGCCACTAATTGAACATCAGTAAGTGAATTTCTAACTGCTGTAATGGCATCCAATGAAGGAAAACCACTGGCAACAGTCACCTTTTCTTGTATTTGCTCAATGCGTCCACCGGCTTTTGAAACCAGTTTCTGGCCTCTGAAAGCCAGTACCTGAAGGCTGTTATACACTAATACATCCTTATAACTCTGCTGCAGATATACCATCCGCACATCTGAATTAGCAATAATGTAAGTGTGAACGATTACTGAGTTCTGTATGTCCTGATCATTAATGCCTATCGCCTTCTTGTTGTTTTGAACAAGTTGTAAGGCAATGGCTCTTTCGCTTTGACTGACCTGGGAAATACTTAAAATAGTGAAGCATAAAAAACTTAGGAGAAGAACGATCTTTCTCATAAATGGTAGTTTTGGCAGTTTATGGTTTGTATTCAAAATACTTGCTTAACCGGAAGGAAACGAACTAATTCGTATTCGCAATTCCAGAGAATACACAGGGTGTAGATCGAACTAACAACTCAGGGCCATACCATGTTTCTGGTCGAAACGAAAGAAACTACCTGGGTAATCTATAACTTATTATTACTCAAATAGGTCGGTAAGTCTGGGGGAGATTGGACTTAGGATCGCCTGATTGTACTAACCGCATGATCTTTAAGGCGAATGAATAAACAAGATATTACTTTTTTTCTATCTGTCAACTTTAATTTTAAAAAGTAATAATGAATTGATAATAAAGGTAGTTACCGTGGATTCTATACAACTACATTGATCATTTTATTCTTTACATAAATGATCTTCTTGGGAGATTTACCATCCAGCCATTTCTGCACTTTTTCATCGGCTAAAACCAATGCCTCCACTTCCTGCTGAGTAGCAGTAAGCGAAATAGTAAGTTCTGATCTTGTTTTTCCGTTTACAGCAACCGGGTAAGCCTTGGAAGATTCTTTCACATATTTCTCTTCAAACACAGGATAAGATGCATCGAGAACAGATTGCTGATGACCTAACTGCTTCCACAACTCTTCAGCAATATGAGGTGCATAAGGAGTCAATAATATAAGAAGTGGTTCCAGGATTTCTTTTTTATGGCATTTCAGATCGCTGAGTTCATTGGTAGCGATCATAAATGCACTCACGGCAGTATTAAAGCTGAAACGTTCCGTATCATCCTCGATTTTCTTGATGGCTTTGTGCAATACTTTCAGTTCAGCATCGGTTGCTTCTCCCCCCGCCCTATCCGCAGGAGAGGGAGCTGTTGTAGTCCAGATAGCGCCTTTTACTTCATCAAAGAACAGGCGCCAGAATTTTTTTAGAAACCGATGCACCCCTTCAATACCTTTTGTATCCCATGGTTTGCTTAATTCTACCGGACCGAGGAACATTTCATACATGCGGAAGGTATCCGCTCCATACTTAGAACATAGCTCATCGGGATTAATTGTATTATACTTTGACTTTGACATTTTTTCTACTTCACTAGAAGTATAAAAATCTCTTTTGTCCGTTATGCTCCAAGTAGAATCGTTATTATTCCAAGTCCTCCATTGTCCTTCATAATAAAAAGCATCTTGAACTATATAAATTGCATCCAATCGTTGAGGGAAAAGGTTTACACCCAAATCCACATCTAATAAATTTTTTGTCGAATCTAAAGTATTTAGTTGCACTAATTCAATTGGAATATTAAAAGGCTTGAATCGATCTTTATTTTCCTGGTTTATTAAATCAGCAGAATACAACTGCAACTTAGGTGTTGGTGTGCTTGCAGGATTATCAAACGCAGGAACAAAAATTGTGTTGCTCATTCCTTTAGAGACTCCTTCTTCAAATTCCCCTTTTCTAACATATGCAATTTGAGAAACACCTTGTATCATTCCCTGGTTCACCAGTTTCTTATACGGTTCATCATATCCAATCAAATTAAGGTCGTACAATACCTTCGTCCACATACGGCTGTACAGCAAGTGGCCTACCGCATGTTCGGTACCGCCAATATACAAATCAACCTGTCCCCAGTAATCAGAAGTATTGCGGCTGCAGAATGTTTCATTATTATGCGGATCCATATAGCGCAGAAAATACCAGCTACTTCCTGCATAACCGGGCATGGTATTCGTCTCCAAATGCTGTGCGGTCCATTCTTCAATATTTGCCAGCGGCCCCTGCCCTTCCGGTCCGGGTTTGTAAGAATCAACATGTGGCAATTCAAGAGGCAATTCGTTTTCGCCTAATGGCACTGCAATGCCGTCAATCCATTTAATAGGGAATGGTTCGCCCCAATACCGCTGGCGGCTAAAGCCGGCATCCCGCATTTTATAATTCACCTGCCGTTTACCGATACCTAGTTCTTCAATCTTGTTCACCGCCACATCAATGGCATCCTTCATTAGCATACCATTTAAAAAACCGCTGTTCTCTAGTATTGCATCTTTTGTTGGATTAGCTTCCTCACCATTATAATGTTCACCGATAATATTGGTGATGGGAATATTGAAATGTTTGGCAAATGCAAAATCCCGCTGATCGCCGCATGGCACTGCCATAATAGCCCCTGTGCCATAACCTGCCAGCACATATTCTGCTATCCAGATAGGTATCTCTCTTCCGTTAAAGGGATTGATAGCATAAGCACCAGTGAAACATCCGGTGATCTGTTTTACTTCCGCCTGCCGTTCCCTATCGCTACGGCTTTTTACATACTGTAAATATTTTTCAATCTCCTCTTTTTGCGCTTCAGATGTTATTTCAGCTACCAGTTCATGTTCGGGGGCCAGCACCATAAAATCAACGCCGAAAATAGTATCAGGACGGGTTGTATATACAGTGAGAAAAGAATCTGCTTCCGTTTCAGTAGAACTGTAATCTGTTTCAGTAATACCATTGCCTTTATCAATAACCGTTATCGCTTCTTCAGATTCACTTAACCTGATACGAAAATCAATTTCAGCACCCTGGCTTTTTCCTATCCAATTGCGTTGCATTTCTTTCATGCTGTCGCTGAAGTCAACAGTTTCCAGTCCTTCCAATAAACGATCTGCATAGGCAGTGATGCGTAAATACCATTGACGCATTTTCTTTTTCTCTACCGGGTGGCCGCCTCTTTCACTTACCCCATTTACCACTTCATCATTGGCCAATACAGTTCCAAGCGCTTCGCACCAGTTGACCTCACCGTATTTGCTAAAAGCCAAACGGCGGTTCATTAATATTTCTTCCTGCTGCTGCTTTGGATAGCTTTTCCACTCATCAGCCGTAAAATGCTTGCCGGGAATAAACTCTTTACCCGGTTTTGGCATTGCACCCTTTGTCTCGTACTTTTCTATTAATTCCGAAATAGGCCTTGCTTTCTTCTGCGTATTACAGAAATAACTATTGAACAGTTGAAGAAAGATCCATTGTGTCCATTTATAATATTTCGGATCGCTGGTTTGTACTTCCCGGTCCCAGTCGTAGCAGAAACCGATATTATCTAACTGTGACTTAAAGGTTTCAATATTCTTTTTGGTAGTAACAGCGGGGTGCTGTCCCGTATCCAATGCATATTGTTCGGCCGGCAAGCCAAAACTGTCAAAGCCCATCGGGTGGAGCACATTGAATCCTTTCAATCTTTTATAGCGGGAATAAATATCAGAAGCAATATATCCTAACGGATGCCCCACATGCAATCCCGCCCCACTGGGATAGGGGAACATATCCAATACATAGTATTTGGGTTTGGAAGAATCGTTGTTTACTTTATATATACCTGATTCCTTCCATTTTTGTTGCCATTCCTGCTCAATTCTTCTGAAATCGTATTCCATAAACTGTGATCGGTTCAGTTCTTTTTAAACAATGCTGAAATTTCTTTAACAATTCTGTTTCATACTCACTGGCAATAAGCCGGGGAAAGCAGTCGTTATTAACCTCCTGACCATCGTCAGGCGGGCAGCAAAAATACTGATTGCAGGTCTGAAAGCCGCACCCCAACAAAAACATTGAAAACTGAAAGCCTGAATTGGTTAATTTTGCGCCAACCTATTAATTCTAATTGTTAATCCCATGTCCCAAACTGGAAAAGCTTCTATTAAAAAAGGAAAGCCTTCTTATTTCATGTCGATCCTCGGTGTTACCCTTGTGTTGTTATTATTGGGTATAATTGGCTGGTTAGTGATCAATGCCAACAAACTCGGCGATTATTTCAAAGAAAATGTGGAGGTAAGAGCTGAACTGCGTGGTAATATGAACCCAAAGGACAGTATTTACCTGATGGAATACATTTCTGCGAAACCTTATGTAAAGGATATCAAATTTGTTACTAAGGAAGAGGCCGAAAAGATATTTATTGGTGATGGGAACGAAAGCTGGGATGGCATACTGGATGCCAATCCGCTGCCTAACAGCATCAATTTTAAAGTGAAGAGAAAATATATGAATGCCGATTCGCTGTCTGCGATTTCAGCTGATCTGCAAAACCAGACCTATGTAAGTGAAGTGGCTTATCCTAAAGCACTGGTTGACAATCTCAACACCAATATTCGCCGTATCAGCATCATTTTACTGGCTATTGCCGTGTTATTGGCCGTTGTTGTGATTGTACTCATTGATAATACTATCAGGCTGGCAATGTTCAGCAACCGTTTCCTGATAAAGACCATGCAAATGGTAGGGGCTACCCGCTGGTTTATTGCCAAACCCATGAATTCCCGGGCAGTGATCAATGGTGCCGTCAGCGGCATTATCGCCATATTGGCGGTAACAGTTATCATTTTTATAGCAGAAAGAGTTTTGCCGGAGCTTAAAACGATACATGATAACACTTCATTGATCCTACTTTTTGTTGGTTTGTTCATAATGGGGATCTGTATTACCCTTTTCAGTACACATCGCAGCGTAGTGAAGTATCTGAAAATGAAGCTGGACGATCTGTATTAAGCAATTGAGCCTTTCATCATTCCTGAATTTCGGCTATATTGCAGCCTCTAAAATTGATAAAATGTTCTCTAAAGAAAATTATACATGGATGTTGCTTGGCCTGGTGATCATTGCGATAGGCATGTTCCTTATGTCAGGCGGAAAAAGCAATAATGACCCGGCTGTATTTGACAAAGATGCGGTTTATAGTACTACCCGAATCACCATTGCTCCAATACTGATCCTGGCAGGTCTTGTGATAGAAATGGTCGCTATTTTTCGCAAACCAAAAGACAAAGCCACATCCTGATAAATTGTGTAAACAAATAATTAATGGCGGTGAATAATTCACCGCCATTTTTTTAACCTTGTACTGAAATCAATTTTATGACCATTACCGAAGCTATCATTACTGCGATTGTTGAAGGATTAACAGAGTTCCTCCCCGTTTCTTCTACCGGTCACATGATCATAACAGAACATTTATTGGGTACTGCCACCACAGAAACTGAGAGAAGTTTCACTAATCTTTTTACCGTTGTCATTCAACTCGGAGCAATCCTGGCTGTTGTGGTTCTCTACCATAAAAAATTCTTTCAGTTCAACCGCTGGCAGTTTTATGCCAAACTGGTGGTGGGTGTTATTCCTGCTTTAATATTGGGATATTTATTTGCTGATAAAATAGATGAACTGCTTTTCAATCCAACAACAGTTGCCATAGCATTACTAGCCGGTGGAATTATCCTCCTTGTAATAGACAATATTTTTAAAGTGCATACTATTGAAAAAGAAGAAAATTTAAGCTTTGGCAAATCTTTCATCATTGGTTGCTGGCAGGTTATTTCAATGGTTCCGGGGGTAAGCCGAAGCGCTGCTACTATTATTGGCGGTATGCAACAAAAGCTTACCCGTAACCTGGCTGCTGAATTCTCTTTTTTCCTGGCAGTACCTACCATGTTTGCTGCAACAGCCTATTCTCTTTTCTTAAAAGACTGGCAGGGTGATAATGGTGCCACACATAATGGGATTGAATTAGTAACTGCTACAAAGGAAAACACAATTGCCTTTATTGTTGGTAACATCGTTGCTTTTGTTGTAGCTATACTGGCCATTCGTTTCTTTATAGGTTTCCTAAAAAAACATGGGTTCAGGATATTTGGTATTTATCGTATTATCGTTGGCATAGTCCTGCTCATACTGATCTTTACAGGTGTATTAGGTAAATAACCCTTAAGTGTTATCAGGTATAAATAGTTATTTGCTATTTATGCTTTAAATTTTAGTGTATGAAAAAGTTTTTCAGCATTCTCCTTGCGTTGATAGTAATTGCAGGCTGTGGCAATTTTGGAAAGAAAGTATCTAAAGATTACCTCGAGATCTATTATAAAGACGGAATTACAAAAGAACAGGCAGAAAAAGCCCTGGAATATTTTTATCCAAAATGGCAGGATAAAGGAGAAGAAACAAAACGTAAAAGCATTCAACTCGCAAAAAACGGGGACACCATTAATTTTCGGATGGTTTCCAATATGGATGTGATGGATAAAATGGATGATGCCGTTTTTTATACAACCGGAAATGAGCTTTCATCGGAGTTGTTTAATGGGGCGCCGGTCAATGTAGTATTAACAGATAAAAAATTCAAAACGATCCGTACTTATGTTTTTAAAGAAATGACCAAACCCAATTACGGTGAAAAAGTATTGGCAGGCAACATTGAGGTCTATTATAAGGACGACATTACTGCAGAAGTTGCAGACAGGATGGCCACTTTTATCAATCAATCATTATCGCCTAAGAATTTTATAAGTTTTCAGGCAGGCAGAGATGAGGGAGGACTGTTACTAATTCGTATGGTGTCGAATAAAGAGAAAGCCGATCAGATAGACGATAAAGAATTCTATGCCCTGGCAAAAACAATTTCTGAAAATGTATTTGCCGGTGATCCTGTTGTATTTCAACTGGCTGATAAAACGTTCAAACCATTCAGAACATTTGAATATAAAACTGATGCGGATCCAATGGCTGAAGAAATGACAGAATAGTAATTTTGATTTGTACCTCATACCAGCACCCGGCCTTTTGCCGGGTTTTTTATTTTTTACAGGCTATCTAAATACCTATTTTTACTTAAAGCAGCATGTATGCAGACAGCTTCCAAAAAAGTCATTAATGGCTGGGCCATGTATGACTGGGCCAGTTCCTCTTACAACCTCGTCATCACCTCTACCATTTTTCCAACTTATTTTGAAGCCATCGCTGTTGATAATGCTGAATCCTCAGGCAATACAGTCACTTTCTTAGGAAGACAATTCGAGAACACAGCTTTATATAATTATGCTATAGCAACTGCATTGCTTATTGTGGCGATCATGTCGCCGCTTTTATCATCCATTGCCGACTACAAAGGAAATAAGAAAAAATTTCTGAATACCTTTTTAACCATGGGAAGCATTGCCTGTGCTACCATGTTCTTTTTCGAAAGAAGTACACTAGGGTTAGGGATCGTATCCATGATCATTGCCTGTGTTGGTTTCTGGGGAGGCCAGGTTTTTTATAATTCATTTCTTCCGGATATCGCTTCTGTTAAGGACCGGGACCGGGTAAGTGCCAGGGGTTTTGCTTATGGTTATATAGGAAGCGTCCTGTTACAACTGATCTGTTTTGTTTTTGTACTCATGCATGATACATTCGGTATTACAGAAGGTAAGGGCTCACAGATTTCTTTTCTTCTTGTCGGTATCTGGTGGTGGGGATTTGGACAATTCTCTCTTCGCAGGTTACCCAAACCTGCACCCGCCGGCACTGGCGACCTTCAACACAATATCTTTTCAAAAGGTTATAAGGAATTACAAAAAGTATGGACACAGGTAAAATTATTACCTAGATTAAAAAGATATCTTTCTTCTTTCTTCTTTTTTAACATGGGAGTTCAAACCGTTATGCTGGTAGCAGCATTATATGGCAAAAGTGAATTAGAAATTCCGACTGAAAATTTGATCATTGCAATTCTTATTATCCAGATCATTGCTATCCCAGGTGCTTATACCATATCCTGGCTTTCATCAAAAATTGGCAACCTGCCAACATTAATGATACTTGTAATTCTCTGGATCATCGTTTGTATTCTTGCCTACCTTATGCCAAAAGGCGGCATCTATGAATTCTATGGTTTGGGCATCTTGGTTGGATTCATTATGGGAGGCATTCAGTCCTTAAGTCGTTCTACTTATGCTAAGCTAATGCCCGAAACAAGAGATACCGCATCATTCTTTAGCTTTTATGATGTTACTGAGAAAGTAGCGGCTGTTGTAGGTATGATCAGTTTTGGTTTCATTACTGAACTAACCAGTTCTCAACGAGGATCTGTCCTCGCATTAGCTACTTTCTTTGTCATTGGTTTATTTTTGCTGATATACGCTAATGCAGCAAAACAACAGGCTAATGAAACTTTACACAATTAACACAGGCTATTTCAAATTAGATGGCGGCGCCATGTTTGGTGTTGTCCCTAAAAGCATCTGGAACAAGATCAATCCTGCTGATGAGAATAATATGTGTAGCTGGGCCTTACGTTCCATGCTTATAGAAGATGGCGACAGGCTGATCCTGATCGACAATGGAATGGGCGATAAGCAAAGCGAAAAATTCTTCAGTTTCTATTATATGCATGGTGATGACAGCCTGGATAAGTCATTATCAAAATATGGGTTTAACCGGGATGATATAACGGATGTTTTTTTGACCCATCTTCATTTTGATCATTGTGGAGGCAGTATCGTTAAAGACGGCGACAAGTTAATCCCTGCATTTAAAAATGCCACTTACTGGAGCAACGAAGAACACTGGAATTGGGCAGTAACCCCTAATGAAAGGGAAAAAGCATCTTTCCTGAAAGAAAATATTATCCCTATACAGGAGAGCGGTCAGTTGCAGTTCATCAAAACAGCTGAAACAAACGAAGACAAACTTGGAATGACAGCATTCACAGAAAACATATCTGTTCGTTTTGTTAATGGTCACACAGATAAAATGATGTTGCCGCAGATAAATTATAATGGGAAAACCATTGTCTATATGGCTGATCTTTTACCCTCACAAGGGCATATTCCTATTCCTTATGTAATGGCTTACGATATGTTTCCGCTTACAACCTTACTGGAGAAGAAAATGTTTCTGAAAGAAGCTTATGAAAATAATTACACCCTTTTCTTTGAGCATGACAGGGAATATGAGTGCTGCGATCTGGAGCAAACTGAAAAAGGAATCAGGCCGAACAATTTTTTTAAGCTGGAAGAAATATAGCTTATTTTCTTTTTATCAGTGAATTGAGTGGATGACGCAGGTTGGCATGGCTCATCATATCGATCTTTACTTTTCCAACCACTACCGGGCTCTCCACTCTTATCGGAATATGATTTGCATCATCAGTAACCCATACTGTCATCTTTTCACCACCTTCAAAAATTTGCCCTTTTAGCAGCAAGGGTTTTAGCTTGATGGCCCTGAACTTTCCATATTTGGTCTTAATATCTTCTTTTCCCACATAACGGATATACATATTAAAAACTTCGTTATCAAGAAACATGGAAAATGGGATCTTATCTTCTGGTCTCAATTTTGAAAAATCAATATTCCTGGCATAGTACATTGAACTCACAACATCCTGTACACAGGAAGGCACTTGATATACTCCTTTGGTGGTAACAGCTGTATTGGCTGACTTATTAAAAGTGATATTCTCGTATTTTTTATAACCGCCTTCATTTACATTCCGGATAAATTTCAATGGCTGCATGGTAGCAGTGTCAATGTATGTCTCATATTTATCCCTTACCCTGTATATCCAGTCATATGAAGAGTTGGTTTTCCCCTCCCCTGTTACATGATAAACAGGTCTGTTATTTATTGTTTCCAGTTTACTGGTAAAAGTGGCTGTACCTGCATTTACATAAATGCCCGCCACTGCATAGAAAACCGTAAAAGAGACTTCTTCATCAACCTGGAAAGCAACGTTATCAATCCCACAAAAAGTATCAGGTGGAAAAGTGTGCTTTTCTGAAAAGCCGAATAATGCTATTAAAACCGGTGCAACAAATCTAAACTTCTTCATTTTTCTCTGAAATAATTTTACGCATTCTTAAAATTAATAAACTGCCTGCAATAGCAGGTATTACCAAATTAATGAACCATATACTGGCAGTAGCAAAACTCATTCCTACTATATTAGCAGAATATAATCCCACTATAGCCGCTACTACATTTCCCCGCTGCACCAATTCTAATAAGGAAATGGTGGGGATAATTGCCATAACGAGGAATGAAACGCTTACGGTCCAAAAAGTTTGCCACCAATCCGTATTCACTCCAAACAAGTCAAAAAGCAGGTAATATTGAATAATAAAAACAATAAACCTCAATAAGGATAAAGACAATAAACGAATTAATAGTGTTGCATCAAAATGTTCTATAGCCTCTACCAGGTATACAAACCGGCGACTACCTGGTATTTTTTCTATCCATTTCACCAACCAGGATAACCTGAAATAAAAAACTGTTAAAACTATAGCAGTTGCCAGCACACCATAAAATATGACCTGCATCCATAATGAAGAAATAAGGTGCTGCTCAATGATAGCAGGGCGAAGCACATACAGACCTATACATCCAATGAATAGTGTAATGATCAGCTGGCTGATGCTACCGGTAATTGTAATTGAGATCGTTTTTAACCGGTTCCCTTCTTTCATGTATAAGACTCTCCCCAGGTATTCGCCAACCCTATTAGGTGTACTTACAGCAAACGAAACACCTGATAGAACAGCCATAAATGCTTTTGCAAAATTCACTTCCTGCACTTCTTTCACTGATATCTTCCACTTAACAGCTTCAATGGCCCAATTCACAAACATCAACAGCACCACAATTACAAGGTTCCAGATCAAAGGACTATTGAATGATTGACGGACATGCTGCCATGCTTTACCGAGGTCAGGCTGTGCCATTATCTGCCTGTAAACTGACCAGGCCAGCCATACAAAAAGAACCGGACCCAAAAAATAGTTGATAAAGAATTTTATATTTTTACTCACTTTCATTAACCTGCCCCGCATACAGCGGGGTGTTGTAAAAATACTGCCCTACTTGCAAAAGCCTGATAAAATAATCCTCGGAATTGATCCCGGAACAATCGTAATGGGTTATGGCCTTATAAAGATCACGGCCGGAAAAACAGAATTACTTGACCTGGGTGTTTTAAAACCCGGTAAAGTAAAAGACGGTTATAAAAAACTGCAACTTATTTTTAATACGGTCAGTGGCCTTATCACAAAATATCAACCCAATGCTTTTGCTATTGAAGCACCCTTTTTCGGCAAGAATGTACAAAGTATGCTCAAGCTGGGCAGGGCGCAGGGGGTAGCTATTGCGGCAGCTATGCGTCATGGACTGGAGGTAACAGAGTACTCTCCAAAAAAAGTGAAACAAGCAATTACCGGAAATGGCAATGCTGATAAAGAGCAGGTAATGAAAATGCTGCAGACCTTACTTCTATTCAAAAACAAACCGGCCACTTTTGATGCCACAGATGCCTTAGCTGTGGCACTGTGTCATCATTTCCAAACAAATTCAATCGTTCTGAGCAAAAACTCCGGTATTAAAAACTGGAATGATTTTATACAAAAGAATCCGGGAAGAGTAAAAAAGAAATGATCAGAGATTAGCAATGATCTTCTCCTGGATCTGCTTTAGTTTTTCTGGTGTGATCTCAATTTTTGGCTGCGTAAAATTCAGATCGTTTGCAGAACTGATAGGGATAAGATGCATATGGGCATGCGGCACTTCAAGCCCCACTACACTAATACCACAACGATTACAGTTAAATGACTTCTCAATTGCTTTTGCAATAGGTTTTGCAAAAACAAGCATTTCAGATAAATACTGATCATCCAGATCAAAGAACTTATCTGTTTCAGTTTTAGGCACTACCAATACATGTCCTTCTCTCAACGGAAAGATGTCCAGGAAGGCAAAGAATTTATCATTCTCTGCTATTTTATAGGATGGAATTTCTCCCTTTATGATCTTCGAAAAAATTGTCATGCGTCCGGTTATTTTCTGAAACCAGTTTATCAATACAAATCTAATTCTTTTGATCATCTTCATGCAGTTTATGATCACTCCAAAAATAAATGCCCCAAAGGGGGCACTTATAAAAACTTTTGGCAAATCGTTTAAACTGTGATCTTTTCTATTTTGAACTTTAGTACTCCTGCTGGCGCCTGTACTTCAGCAACATCACCTTCCTTCTTTCCCAAAATACCTTTACCTATCGGCGAAGAAACTGAGATTTTTCCGACTTTAAGATCTGCTTCTTTTTCGCTTACAATTTTATAGGTAACCTGTTTTTTTGTATTCAGGTTTAGCATCGTTACCGTAGTTAAAATTGAAACCTTACTGGTATCAATAGTCGATTCATCAATGACCCTTACATTGGCCAATGACCCTTCCATGGCAGCAATTTTTGCCTCCAGTAAGCCCTGGGCTTCTTTAGCAGCATCATACTCAGCATTTTCTTTAAGGTCGCCCTTTTCCCTTGCTTCTGCTATGGCTTTGCTGGCTGCCGGTCTGTCAACAGACTTCATCCGCTGCAACTGCTCTTTCATTTGCTCCAACGTCTCTTGTGTTACATATTGGGTTTCACTCATATTCACCTCCTTTTATAGATAAAAAAAATAGCAACGCCTCAGAAAACTGAAGCGTTGCGTATACAACAAATATAAAAAAAATTCAACAAAGAAAATTATTCCTGGCTGAGTTTTTCAAGCAACACTTTTGACATTTGGTAAAAAGCTTCATGACTATAACCAGCTATATGGGGAGTTATTATCACATCAGGCCGGGAGAGTAACCATTCCAGGTCTCCCTGCTCCTGGGGACTATACGATCCCAGGTTTTCATTCTCCAATACATCTAGACCAGCTCCAGCTATTCTACCCTCTCTAAGTGCATTAACCAGGGCGGGAATATCTACAACCTTTCCCCTTGATGTATTTAGCAGATAAGGGGTTTTTTCAAGTTGGTTAAAAAAGTCCTGCCCGGCAATATGGTGAGTTTCGTTAGTTAATGGCACATGAAAACTGATAGCATCAGCATAGCGGCATATATGTTCAAGGGATGCCTCCTTTATATTATCTTTTCCAAAACCAAATTTGTATTTGTCATAAGCTAATATTGTTACATCAAATGCATGGAGCAGACGGGCAAAACTGCTTCCAGTATTTCCAAAACCAATAATTCCTACTGTTTTTCCGTGAAGTTCTGTGCCCCGGTTCTCATTTCTTCTCCATATACCATTTTTTATTTCCTGCCTTGAAGAACAGATATTATTCATAAGGCTGAGCAATAATCCCAATGCATGTTCTGCAACTGCATTACGGTTACCTTCCGGGCTACTTACACACAGAATGTTTTTTGCAGAAGCATACTCCGTATCAATTAACTCCATACCACTACCCAATCTGCCTATCCATTGAAGAGAGGTTGCGGCATCCAGCATTTTTTTGTCAACAACAATCCTGGTTGTAACAACCAAACCTTCAGCATCTTTAATATCCCGCAACAACTCCTCGTAAGTGATACCAGGCAAATAGATCACTTCGTATCCCTTTTTTGTCAATCCTTCTACCAGGCATTCGTGACACGGCGCTGTGATAAAAACTTTCTTCATTCTATAAAATCTAAGCGAACTAATTTTTCATTTTAAAGGTCAATGCAGCAAAATCAGCTACAGATAATTGCTCTGCCCTTTTATTAAATAAAGCATCTTCCAGGGTTGCTGCTTCAAATAAATGCCTGACCGCATTTCTCAACGTTTTCCTTCGTTGATTAAATGCTGCTTTGACAAGTATAAAAAGATCTTTCTCGCTTCGCATAGGCTGTACTTCTTTCAAAGGCAATAATCTTATAACCGCACTTTTTACCCTGGGTGGTGGTTGAAAACAATTTTCATGGACTTCAAACAGATACTCAACAGTAAAGAATGCCTGAATTAGAACACTTGTGACTCCATAAAGTTTAGTGCCTTCCTTTTCTGCTATGCGTTGGGCCACTTCTTTTTGAAACATCCCCACAATTGCCTCCACATCATCCCTCCATTCCAATATCTTGAATAAAATTTGAGTAGAAATATTATACGGAAAGTTTCCTACGATGGTAAATTTTCCGTTAAACGGTTTTTCCGACTTGAGAAAGTCTTTATGAATGATATTATCCCTTAAGCCGGGCAGAGATTGTTTCAAATACTCCACTTTTTCCTGGTCAAGTTCAATCGCTTTAAAGTCAACTCCCTCGATCTGCAATAGGTATTTTGTCAACGCACCGCCCCCGGGGCCTATTTCGAGCAACCGGCTAAATGGCTGTTCTTTTAAAGCTGCAACTATCTTTTTGCAGATATTTTCATCCCTTAAAAAATGCTGACCCAGCTCTTTTTTTAGTGTATACATTTCTGCAAATGTAAAAGTATTTGCAGCCATATTTTTAAGTTGCTGAAGCTAGATGAAGCTATTTTATAACCAGAAACTTTTCCGAATAAACCTTATTATCTGTGCGAATAAGAATACTGTGATACCCAGACTGTAGCTTATTACAAATACCCGACAGATCAAGTGTATTTTGCCCTGTTGTTAAATAGATCTTCCTTCTTTCTGCAAGTATGCCTGTTTGAGTATAAATAGAGATCTCAGCGGTTGAAGGACTGTCTGCATTCATGATAAGTCTTAGATTATCTTTTGCAGGATTAGGTATCAGTATTATTTGATTATGCTGAGAAATGCTATGTTTTTTTATGCGGCTATATATTACCGATCCATCCTGTTGCACAGCTTTTAACCGATAATAAACCTCTTTGTTATAGTAACCATATAGATCATCCGTATAATTATATAGCTGCTCCCCCGTAAATCCCCTATGAACATCTATTTGCTTAATCGTCTCAAATTGCAGGCCGTCTTCACTTCTTTCCAACTCAAAATAATTTACCAGTTGATTCTCCAGAACTTTCCAGTCCAGCGATACCGTTCGATCCTGCATTGAGCTATTAAACTCAACAAGGTTATTGGCAAGCACATTACATTCACCTAAACTGCCAATTGTGATAGTATCAGTAGCATATACGCTACAACCGGTTTGTAATTGTTGCGAAACGATATAGACGCCAGGAGTGTCCACTACAATTGATGTACCTGTTGTGCTCCCTACTATGTTCCCATTAAGTGTTGACCAGGTATAAATTGAAGTCGGAATAGGATTGGTAATGTATATCTGGCTAATACTACCCGTATCGCAAATAGTAGGTGTAATTGTTTCTATTTCAGCGGCCGGGGCCAGAAAGAAATCAAACGGAGCAACAAAATCTTTTAACGCTGCAGTAAAAGATGTAGAAGCTCTTGTTTTGACAATTACCCGTCTGAAAGGCATCAAACAATCATCACCACCAAAAATTCTTGCCTGGTCAAGTCCTAGTTTTGTCAGATTGACCGAAAACTCCATATACTGCCTGGCAGTGTAAGTTGTAGTAACACTATTATCCCCCAGCACCAGCGAGAAGTCGCCTGCCCATGTATTGTTGGCAGATTGTAAACCCGTATAAAATGCACCTGCAGCTTTTGGCTGAATTCCTGCATAACCATACTGAGATCCCGAAGTAGCGCCATCAAAACTTCCGGTCCAGTTAAATTCAGCCGGAGTAATCAGGAGATCATCCTTATCGATCCATATCCTTGCTTCAACATTTGTTAATGATGAGCTACTATATTCAGCGGTAAAAATTATATCCCCGGGGGCCGTCATACTTCCAGCACCATCGAACTGCCACCTGGTATGCCCCGCATCGGGGCCATAATTATAGAACTGACGTGTTGCCCGATCATAATATATATCCGTTTGATACATCTCGAAGTCAAAATAACGGTTTCCAGTAGTGTTCTCAATTGAGATTCCCCCTATCATCCACATAGAGTCTGTAAAATTCGGACCCGCCCTTCTGACATGAAGCATCATGTCCAATATTTCATTCTTATCTGGAACAGATTGTGAAACCGGGCAAGACCAATCTGCAGGACTCATTCCGTTTTTATTTGAACCAGAGGCAAAAATTGTCGAATCATCACCATGATAGTCCCGTACAAAATATGCATCAATTAATAACCTATTATTAACTGTGGAATAGGGAGGAAAACGCATTGTCCGATAAAACGGAAGCTGCCTTGAAGAAGGATTACTTACATAGCCAGCCACAATTGCACTGGCACCTGTTGTATCTATTATAAACTGTCCGGTACCTACTGAGCCAGGAAGTTTAAACCAATCATCATTACCTGATTGCACAAACCCATTATAGTAGTTACAACGAAGATCTGCGTCAATTCCAAAATTAGCTTTTATAACCGGTGTGGTTATTTGAGAGGCAGTTAAGATCGGAAGAAACAGAAAAATTAATAAGCTACTTAAGATAGTAAACTTCAATTTCACCTTTCTGCGGTTTAAACTTTTTTTAAGGCAATTAATGGCTTAGTATACGAATCGTTAAATAATCAGATGCCATTTCAGTACCATCATTCATAATAACAACAACACGATAACTGATAAAGCCCGGAAATACGCCTGTGTCAGTTACTTTATATGACCTTTCACCGGTAGCAGGTGTTGATGCTATTGTTTCCCAATAAGCATAAGGATCTGTAGGATCTTCATATGTTCTTTCAACTGAAAAGCCACTTACTCCGGTTTCGGAATCAAGTCCCCATGTTGCTGTAACACCATCTTTACCCTGGCGATGAATTCGGTAAAAATTAAAAGCAGGATTAACAACGTTTTTGGCTTCTTTAATTTCAGAAAATTCTGTAACTGATTTAGCTGGTATAAATGCAGAGTTAGAAACAAAAATTAGGATTGCTACAAATGAGACGATTAGTGTTTTCATAAATACTGATTTTACACTAAACTATCAGATTTTAGGTAGCAATACAACCGTATTAAGACTCTGCTAATACACTTATGAAAAACCGTACATATACTATAATTAAACGCAGCTTTCATTCGACAATAGGCTGATAATCAATGAAATAAAAAACCCCGGGTTTAAACCGGGGTCGCAGGCTTAACCTGCTTGTAATAACCAGCTACCTAGGTTAATATTTTATTTATCGTTTCTAATCAAGCTTGTTAAACTTCTCTGACAAAACAATATCACCCATATTGATCTTTATATAATAAATGCCTTCTGCAAAAGTTGATACACGGAAATAATCTATAGCGTTAATTCCTTTCTTTATTTCTTTTTTATCCCTGAGAACAACCTTACCATAGGCATCAACTATTCTGATCTCTGCCTGCCCCTGTACAACACTTGTTACCTGCAATTGTAACTGATTGCGTACCGGATTGGGAACAACTTTAATGCCCAGTTCGGATAGCAGCTTATTCCTGATGCTTATTGTATTACTGATTATTATTCTGCCTGATTTCATAACAGATTTAAGCCTGTAATAAATAACATCTGCAACTACCCCTTCTATATTATCCACTCCGCTATATGACTGGATCTCGTTTAATACCGGACTTCCCGTGGTAGTAAATGCTGTTGAAAATTCAATGTTATCCAAACTCCTCTCAACAATAAAATATTCAACCTCCTGCCGGCAAAGTGCCGTCCAGTACAACTGTGATGTTTTGTTTTGTAAGTTACCAGAGAAGGTTATAAACTCACAGCTTAATACATAAGGAAGGCATCGCCAGTCTCTTTCTGTCGGACACCCGTATACCACTGTATTATGTTGCACAGTTGTTATTGACCCGGGTGATGGATCACCACTTGTGGTTCCTCCATTTCCCATATATGCAGAGGTAGGTTTGGCTGATGTATTATCCGCATCAAAAAAATCATCAAGTCCATCTCCATCTGTGTCAGTCCCTGATAATGCTACTCCATCATCTACCTGGTTATTGAAGTTGAGATCATTCCCTTCGAATATATCATCAAGTCCATCCCCATCTGTGTCTGAATCAAGGTAATCAGGAATGGTGTCAGCATCTGTATCAACCGGGTGTATTCCGTCTCCTCCAAATCCGGAAAAGTTGTCGTAAGAATCATCAATTCCATCCCCATCACTATCCAACCCGGACGGAAGCAGGTAACTATTGGTGATAAGCCCTTCAATATTATCAGGAATACCGTCATCATCTGAATCAATATCAAAAGCATTGATCCCTCCAGTTCCATCGGTATTGGGCAAACTAAGTGATGACAAGGCAGCCAATGCGGTATTTCTTCCATTTACATCTACAACCCCATCCACTCTTCCATCCCAGTTAGCATCTGTAAACTGAGCTTCTTTTACATCTGTTATTCCATCACCATCGCTATCCAGATCATAAAGATTTGGTTTGGAATCTCCGTCAATATTTTTGTTAGGCCAGGTATCGCAACGCCCATCACTATTGACGTCGGTTCCGGTTTTAAGAAGTGATGCAGAGGAGTTCTCTGAAACAGAATCATTACCTACATCTGCATCAAGCGCATCGTCATAACCATCACCGTCCGTATCTACAAAAGCACTGACCTTTCCGCTATTAGCAATATCTGATCCTCCCGCCTCAATAATATCTGGGATACCATCATTATCACTATCCAGATCAAGATAGTTTGGAATTCCATCACCATCTGTATCAAGAGCGCCTAAACCATTACCTGAACCGGTAACTCCTATATTATTACCATCAACATTCTGAGACAATCCATCATTGTCAGTATCTGAATAATTGTCTATCCTACCATCCCCATCCACATCAACACCAAAACTTTCAACTACATCGGGGACCCCATCATTATCACTATCCAGGTCAAGGTGATTCGGGATACCATCAAGATCTTTGTCCATGTTATCGTTTACCCCATCCCCATTCGAGTCAACAAACCCAGGAAAATCCTGATCGTAAAAGTTTGGCACCCCATCATTATCGGAATCAGCACCTGGATCGAAGTTGTCGTTAAACCCATCGCTGTTATTATCTACGAATCCAGAATAGTTTACATCGTTCCAGTTAGGCGTGCCATCGAAATCATGGTCCTGAACTGCCAGTGGGTCATTTATTTCCAGGTAATCAGGAATACCGTCATCATCATCATCAATATCCGGACAGGCTATAATAAAAATATTCAGCCTTATGGTATCATCACAGGAACCCGGACCATCATAGTAGGCATAAATAACTCCTGTAGTAGTAACAGGTATAGAAGGATCATATGCATTAGCACCTGAAAAAGGAATACCGCTGAAAAATCTGTACCCTCCATACCGTGCTATCGGAATAGTTACACTTGTAGAAGGACAAATATTTGTAAGGATAGTATCGCCAAGCGGCAGGCATGTTCCTGAAATAACATTTCCCGTTGGCCCTTGTATCAGGCATCCTGCAGTCAGCACTCCACTTGAATCAGCTAAACTGATACCGGAAATTTTTCCACCATAGCTTATTCTTGCCCGGTTTGTAATTGTATTATTACATGAAAAGACTGCACAAGAACTTGGCGTATACACATCAAACGTTATATATCCGGAAGATCCGGATGCTACTTCACCACCCGTAGTTCCATCGGCACCTGTACCTATTCTGAAAACAACCCTGTTATTTGTAAAATCATATTCAGCCTGGTCATCTGTGGAATTATCTGTTTTAGCAACGCCATTGATTACAAGGCTGTTTGGCAAATAAGTAGTTCCCGTAGGTATATTATCATAAATAATCGTTGTTACACTGGCATCATTCCCATTATTCTGATAGTCTATCTGGTATCTTATTATGTCGCCGGGACTTAATGATCCTCCATTTATATCTGTTGAACTTTTACTTAGCGAAAAAGTGGGAGTGTATTGTGAAATAGCTGTGGTAGCCACCTGAAGAACATAGTTCTCTGATGGTGAACTAAACCTTATACTCGCTGAAGACTGGCTATTACCCAATGTAGCATTTGATGCATTGGGAAGATCAATGATATCTGCATCAAATCCCAATGTATTATTGTGAGCCGGGTTCCTGGTTGTTACAACAGAGCCTTTGTAGGATATTGTACTGTTCCACATATCATTCAGGTTAGCAGTAGCATTAGGCGTAAGATTTGTATAGCTACCTACCAGCGGATTTGAGTCCTGCTTAAAGGAATACTCATCTGTTGAAACCCGGTCACCATCGTATACAACTGCCCCTAACTCACAACTTACGGGTCCGGATGGCGGCGTAAGGAATCCTGAAATCGGAACATGCAAAGCCGGGTCACCGCCATTCATGATAACGTTACCATCAAAAACTGAGAGATTACGTACAATAGTTGCCGGATCAGCATAGGCAATGACAATTGTCCAGCCACCGCAAACATTGTCAATTCCGGCAGGACTGGCTACATTACCTATTATATAAGTACCATTTGGATTGGTTGTATTTACTAAAGAAGTAATATCGGCGAAAGAAGAATATCCTGTATGAGGAAGCCCAGGCACCAGTGTACCATTATGATAGTCAACCTGGCTGGCTGTAACAGTCTGGTAAGATGAAGCCCCGGGTATTTTAAGCTTCACTGTATTTTCGTTAACGATCCACGAAGTGTTAGTACCATCTGTACCTTGTGAAGCTCCCCAGTATAATCCTGCAAATAATACGCTGGCACATGATGGAAGGCTTAGGTCGGCAGATGAGGAATTAAAAGTCTCATCTGTTGAACCAAGTAATTCAAGATCAAAGGAAATATCAGAACTCGTAATATTATCCTGGTGTATTTCCACAGCAATGGTATTAACGCCATTTGTAAAGGCAGAAATGGGGACTATATAAGAAACAGGTGTTGTTTCAGAAGCTCCACCAATAACTGATGCGGCTGTAGTACTATGTAAAATAGTCCCCGTTGGCATATTTTCTCTGAATGCTTCAACACCGTTCACATATACAACTGCTCCGTCATCCCTGATCAGATTGATCGCAAAATAAGAATAGATTGAAGTATTAGGTATCGTTACAGTTTTCCTGAAATAAGTAGTTACATATTTATTACTGGCATTTCCTCCATAACTGACCACAGTAGTTTCATCACCATCACCATACCCTAACTGGGCATTCCCTGATGCCCATGATGCATCATTATAACCCGAAGTTTCCCAACCCGCCGGACGGGTATCATTGTCAAGATATTTCCAACCTGCTCCATATGGGATCAAAGTAGTAAAAGTGGAAGGATTCCCTATTAATTCCAGGTCAAAGGTCAGGTCTGAACTTGTGACTGCATCCTGGTGCATTTCAACTGCAATTGTGTTATTCCCGCTTGCAAATGCTGAAATTGGTATTGTCAAAGCAACAGGGGTCGATTCTGCTGCACCACTGATATTAGAGGACGCAAAAGAACTATGTGTAATCGTACCGGCAGGCATATTTTCCCTTGCAACTTCTACACCATTCACATATACTACTGCTCCGTCATCCCTATAAAGATTTAATGAAAAATCGCTAAATAGAGTTGGATCCGGGATATTAATAGTTTTTCTGAAATAAGTGGTAATGTATTTATTACTGGCATTTCCTCCATAGCTCACTACAGTTGTTTCATCTCCGTCGCCATACCCTAACTGGGCATTCCCTGATGCCCATGATACATCATTGTAACCCGAAGTTTCCCAACCCGCCGGACGGGTGTTATTATCAAGATATTTCCAACTGCTTCCTGCACTAATAAAAGTAACAGGCGACACCCCATCAATATCAATATTTACCCCAGGTTTACCATTATTTGTCTGTGATCCCCCTGGAGGCACTTCAGTGGTTACGCCTCCTGAAGAAGTGATGATATTATTGGCGACAAAAACAATATTGCCTTTAACTGAAGAATTGCTATACCGTGCAGTCATATTTCTCAACACCTGGGAATATATACCCTGGATCGATCCAACTATAAGAAAGAATGATACTACAAGATAGAATTTTTTCATAGTTACGGATTTATGGTTCTCAAATAAAAAGCCGGTCCGACTACTGAACCAATACTTTTTGAAGCATTGCCTCACTCTTATCATTTTTAACTTCCCATATATACATTCCCGGGCTAAGATTAATTTCCTTTCTCGTTATACCGGCGCTAATACTAATAAACTCATCTCTCCATTTTCTGCCACCCATATCATAGACTCTTATGCTATATCTGCCAGCTTCCGAAGTGTTTATCTGTAATACGAGTTTGCCTGAATACCCGGATATTGCTTTTACGTCAAATGTTCTGATATCGTTATTATCTATTCGTCTTACTCCAACATATTCTTGCTGTTCATCAAAGTTTGTTTGTGAAAGCCTGTAAAAACTTCTGCCTAATAGAGGATAATGATCGGTAAACGAATATGAACGAAGAGTTGAAGAGTTGCCGGCACCATCTACTGTCCCTATAACTGTAAAGTCAACACCATTTGCTGATCTTTCTATAGTGAAGTAATCATTGTTGGCTTCTACTGAAGTCATCCATTTTACAATAACTTTCTTATCCTCTAAAAAAGCATCATAGCTTACCAGGGTAACTGGTAATACTCCTGATGTGGTCACACTAAACTGATCAGTCACACATCCATAATCATCAGTAACCGAATAGTTGGTAGTACTGTTATTGGACGGCGTTACCGTTACTGCCCTGTTAGAACCAGCTGTATTGGTCCAGGTATAGTTGCCGCTTTGAGGCCAGGAAGCAGTAAGTAGTTGTGAAGAACCATTAGGAATATTATAATTGGTTGTTGCATTTACATCTTTCATAATTGTAAACTGATCGAAGATCGTTCCGTTTCTACGCAACATTTTTGCGTCAAGCCTGTTGTCTTCAATTTCAAAATAAAAGATACCTGCATCATTCACTGCAAATGGCATCGGGCCAGAAGCAAATCCGCTATTTGTTCCTCCGCTGGCACCTGCTGAACCTGCTACAACATATACAGTTCCATGGTCAGCCGGTGTGGTATTATATACATACGGGCAGGTACTATTACTGGTGTAAGCAGCACTTGATGTACTTACTGCATGAGTACCTGCATTAAATGAGCTCCAGTTACCATTATAATTCTTGATAAGGTAACCTCTTTCATAAGCATGGCTATGACCACAGATGATCAGATCAACACCTCTGTTCTCTAAGAAATCAATAAAATTCTGACGAATATTTACCAGGTCACCTTCACTATCTGAGTTATGGCTTGATTTGGTGTATGGCGGATGATGCCAGTAAGCAATAACCCACTTTTTGGTGTTAGCTGCAAGATCTGCATCCAGCCAGGTTTTTAACGCACTGCTACCAGCTGTTTCTATACTGGTACCGTCTGATTCTGTACCATAAGAATCCAGTGAAAGAAAGTGAATATTGCCTATGTCATAAGAATAATAATTCTGCTTGTTAGAAGCCACGCCTCCGCTTTCGCCATTTTGCGGAACCGAAAAATTACTGTGATATGCCATTGACCGGGAAGACTTATTGGCCGAGCTGTTTCCATAATCATGATTACCCGGCGCCGGAAACAACTTATGGTTCTTTAGAATTGTATTACCATAAATATTAAAGAAATTTGAAGTGTACTCCGCATCTGTTCCTGATGAATACGCATTATCACCCAGCAATATCCATGCATCTGGTGCATCAATGCCGTTTGTTGATAAATAGCTAAGGTAATTTGTCAAATTGTTATCCTGGTAAGTTGAACTGTTTCTTCCGCAATCACCAAAAGCGGTGATCCTGATTTTTCTGGTTGTATTTGAAAGAGGATTTGTTGTGAAAAAATTCTCTGCATCACCCTGGAATATTGTTCCATCCGTAGCAGATATCTGGTAATAGTATTTTGTATCTGCCGTTAATCCTGTTACCCGGATTATATGCTCTGTTGTAGGGCATGTTTCATCAACCGTTGCAGTTGTATAGCTTCCATTAGATGGGCCAACGCTTACACGACCAAAACAGGCTGTGCTTGTTCTCCAGCGAAAAGTAAGCCCGGTTTCAGAAGCAACCTGCAAATAAGGCCCCCGGGACAGAGATGGTGTGCCTCCACCTACAAGCCCTGTTAGTTCAAGATTAAATGAAATGTCAGAACTTGTAAGGTCGCTTTGGTGAATTTCCACAGCTATTGTATTTGAGCCTTCTACGAAAGAGCATGGTGAAAGGCTAAAGCTGACAGGAGTGGTTTCGCCTGATCCTCCAATTGCACTTGAAGCAAATGTAGAATGAGTGGGTGTGCCCCCTGGCATATTATCCCTTGCTACCTCAACACCATTTATATAAACAATCACTCCATCATCCCGTATCACATTCAGTGAAAAACTATTGTAAGTAC
Organism: Chitinophagales bacterium; assembly: GCA_020636575.1. Classification (GTDB taxonomy): domain Bacteria; phylum Bacteroidota; class Bacteroidia; order Chitinophagales; family Chitinophagaceae; genus JJ008. The sequence goes on along the minus strand of JACJXP010000001.1, from coordinate 1,379,527 downwards.
TTAACCCTGTAATATTGAATGATTTTCTAAAATAAGTAGTTGTATACTTGTTATTTGCGTCAGGACCATAGCTTACTACAGTAGCTTCGCCCCCGTCACCGTATCCCAGCTCAGCATTTCCAGAAGCCCAGGAAGCATCATTATAACCTGCTGTCTCCCAATTAGCAGGCCTTGTATTGTTGTCAAGGTATTTCCAGCTACTGCCTAAACTGATAAGCGATACAGGAGCAGTATTACCTAACAATTGGAGATCAAAGGTCAAATCAGAACTCGTAACTGCATCCTGGTGCATTTCAACTGCAATAGTGTTGCTGCCACTTGTAAATGCAGAAGTTGAAATAGTAAAGGAAACAGGTGTAGATTCAGCTGCTCCATTAATATTGGAAGAAGCCAAGGTGCTATGCGTAATGCTGCCGCCAGGCATATTCTCCCTTGCTACTTCAACACCATTTACATATACCACAGCTCCATCATCTCTATAAAGGTTCAAAGTGAAGTCGCTGAATGATGCCGGATTAGCAATGTTGATCGTTTTTCTGAAATAAGTAGTGATATACTTGTTACTGGCATTTCCACCATAGCTCACTACAGTTGTTTCATCTCCATCACCATACCCTAACTGGGCATTCCCTGATGCCCATGATGCATCATTATATGCAGATGTTTCCCACCCGGCAGGCCGGGTATTGTTGTCTAAATATTTCCAGTTGCTTCCATAAGAAACAAATGATGTCTGCGCTTGCAAAAAATAAGATAAAGTGCTAAAAAGAAATAGCAGGAAAGCCCTGCAAAGATTTGAGGTGGCTGATTTCATATTAGATATTGGTTGGTTATACTCGGACAAATATGAGGCAAATGAATTAAATTGTCAAGTAGTTTCCATAATCAAAAATAAATAAAAACCCTTATGCCGATATCCTGTGTCCAATCTATTAGTTAACAACAACATCCTACGAATACATGAAATCTTCTGAAGTAAATACCCGTGGAAAAAACACTATACTAATTGTGCTTTTTATCATTGTAACCTGCCTTACCAGTGTTACAACACTTCATCATAAAACGCCAAACCCAATAGAAGCCCTTTACAAATCCCGGCTTTCAGATCTTCGGAACAGGCTTGAATCATTTAAAAAAGCGGCGGATCAGAAAGAAGATATTAAGGCATTAAAGTCAGAATTTCTGTTATCCAGGATCACCTACAAAAAACTAGCTGTTTTTACTGATTATTTCAATGAATATGAAACCCGATTTTTAAATGGTCCCCCGATCAGCAGGATAGAATCTGAAGTTGCAGATCGGATTTTAGCACCGGAAGGATTTCAAGCAATTGAAGAACTTATTTATAATGAACCTGAAAAGGGAACATCATTACCTGGAATAAGTAAGTTAATAGGCTCAATGCTTGAAATAATAACCCGGCTTGAAAAAGAACCCGACCTTACTTATAAATTTAAAGATGAACTGGTTTGGGATGCTATGCGCAGCACCCTTGTAAGAGTCATGACGCTATCAATAGCCGGGTTTGATTCTCAGGCTGCGGTCCATTCATTACAAGAAGCCAGCGCAAGTATTCAGAGTATCAGAGAAATATTGAACTTCTACAAAAAAGAGATAAGCGAAAAAATACCCGGAGGATTTAATAAGCTTGAAACCCTTCTCAGTAAGTGCTCTGACCATCTTAACGCATCGGGTAATTTCAATAAGTTCGACCGGCTATCTTTTCTTACTGATTATATGAACCCCCTATACTCCTGTTTTATCGAAACGAGGATTGGCACAGGTATCGACGTTCCCGCCGGAAGGAGTTCTGTAAATTATGCATCCCCATCTATCTTTGATGAGGATGCCTTCAACATTAACTTTTATTCCCCGCCAGAAGAATATTGGGTCAACAATGAAAGAATTGATCTTGGTAAAAAAATATTCTACGACCCGATATTGTCAGGTACTAAGACAAGAAGCTGCGCCTCTTGCCATCAACCGGACAAAGCATTTACTGATGGCCTCGTAACACCGTATTCACTGGACAGCAATCTAAGACTTAAGCGAAATACACCAACATTGCTGAATTCTGGGTTTCAAACCAAACAGTTTTATGATAGCCGCACCGACATCCTGGAAAATCAATTGGCTGAAGTTGTACACAACACTGAAGAAATGGATGGCTCGCTTAAAAAAAGTGTTGATGATTTAAAAAGATCCGATAGTTACCCTCAATTATTCAAAAAAGCATATCCAAAAGAAAAAGACCCTATAAATACTTTCACCGTAGCCAATGCAATAGCCTCATATGTTCGTTCCTTACGGTCCCTGAATTCAAGATTTGACCAATACGTAAGAGGTGATAAGAGCAAGATGAATGAAAAAGAAAAGAAAGGGTTCAACCTTTTTATGGGGAAGGGCAAATGTGCAACCTGTCATTTTTTGCCTTTATTCAATGGAGTGGTTCCGCCTTTATATGCTGACACGGAATCTGAAGTATTGGGAGTTCCTGCATCCAAAGACAAAAAGAACGCTATAATAGACGATGATCCTGGAAAATTCCTCTTCACAGGATCTGTTATCCATAAGTATGCCTTTAAGACACCTACTTTAAGAAATATAGAACTAACAGGGCCCTATATGCATAATGGAGTTTACTCAACTTTAGAAGAAGTAATGGAATTCTATAATAACGGTGGCGGCAAAGGGCTTCATATTGCTCCTGAAAATCAAACACTACCCTTTGATAAGCTAACCCTTTCTAAAAAGGAAATTCGCCAGATCATTTCTTTTATGAAAACTCTTACAGACACAACTGCATTACAATAAATAAAACCAGCTATGTATTCAGCTTAAGATATTCCGCCTTAACAATAACGGTAATTTTCATCAGATCAAGGATCACCCGCTGCTTTAACAGTTGTATAAATCCCTTATTATACTATTCAAATACACTCAATCTAAAAAAATGCCCCGATTTTACACGGGGCATATAATAAAATACTTGTAAAAGACCTATAGCAGTCTATAAGCCTTTAATTATTGTTTATACAATTTCACACTTTCATTAATATCTGAACCTATAACATTCAGGAAGTAAACTCCTGCAGCATATTTATCCATATTGATCGTAAACATATTGGTACTACCCTGGTTCAGTGTGTATGAACTTCTCAGCAACACCCTTCCAGTTTTATCAACAAGACTCCAGTTCACTGTTCCTGTTTTAGATGTATTGATCTGTATTAACGCTTCATGCTTCACCGGGTTAGGTGATACATTGATAGTACCTGTTAAATTTCTAAGAACTATCGGTACTATATTTGAATAACGGAATGCACCATCCCGATCAATCATTCTTATCCGGTAATAGAGTACTGAAACAGACAAACTGGACGCATTTGCATCAATAAAATCATAATCAGAAACTCCAGTCGTTCCCCTCGCAATAACATCTCCGATCGCAGTAAATTCCCTTTCATCAGTGCTTCTTTCCACAACATAATTCGCCAGATCATCCTCATTCTCAGTTCTCCATTTTAATAGAACAGTATTGTTTGGCTGCAAAGAACCGTTGAATGTGATCAGGTGTACAGGTAAAGTAATATTGCTGCTACCAAAATAAAAGGTAGAAAAACCCGATATATCCGCCTGGAGCATATAACCCCCTGAACCATGTGTTTCAGAATAAACTGGATTAATTAGTGTAGTTGTTGATCCGATAGTTCCGGAACAGACATCACTGTTCTTTAATATCTTGATATCCGAAAGACTGCTCACTCCACTAAGAGGCGCTGCATCTAATGTATTAAAATCTGCATTGGTGAAATATAAACGGATCTTAACGGGTGAAGCTGGCTGAAACTGTGGAGTGATTGTAATACTCCTGTTCATATAGGCATTTCCTCCATGAAAACGGATCGCACCGTTATGCTGGTAATAAGAGGAAGTTACCGTACCCAGTGTTTGCCCATTAGCATAAATCTCAGCCATAATATTTCCATCTGGTCCCGTAATAGGTACCCAGTAGCTGCTGTTAGTAGCATCAATTGTAACCGTAGTTCCTGTGTTACAAACATTATCTGTTCCGGTGGTGATATCAATAACCGAAGGAATTGTACTTTTTCCTCCGTTATCTGCATATCCAAGAAATGTATATTTCTGTACACAGCCTGCACAGGCAGGTACAACAGGATTACTGGAGCCTGGTCCGGATGTAGTAGAACTATTATCCATAATCACAAACAAGTCTTTTCCGTCGGGTGAAAATGCTACATCCCGAAAACGATTGGTACTTCCGAAATAACTTACAGTATCATATAAATCTGAACCAGTTGGGATCACAGTAGTCCCGGATGCATCCAATTTCATACGTACTAACCGACCCCATTTCAAAGAAGCAGCTATTAATGATTGCTTCCAACCAGGGACAAGTGTATGAGTATAAAGATCCAGGCCAGACCAACCTTCTGAAGGCCATTGTGCATTGGCACCGGTAGTGGTGTTCCAAAGGTTTGTGACACTGGGAACAGCTACAGAACTTGGATAGGCTGAAAAAATGGGGTCACTATAGGCCGCTCCTAAAGCTGCGGCATTATCAGACTCATCCACAATCATTGGCAAACTGGAAGGATGTGAAGGACTCATATTTGGAGCCGCACCTAATGTTGTATTATTAACATTATCATCCCATGAGTAACCAGACACTAATGGGTGACCATAGTTTTTAGCAGCTTCAATAATATTCACTTCGTCGTCACTAAATGCCCCATGCGATGAACCATATAAAATATCAAGGCTGCTGTCATACGCAAACCCCTGGTTATTCCTCATGCCGATAGCATATACTGCACTTTGCACTCCTAATGTAGAATTATAGGGATTATCATTAGGTATCCATTTGTCAAGTGTACCCGCATCTCCATCTGCTTCCAGGTTAAAACGTAAAATTTTTCCTTCGTATGAATCAAGGAACTGTGCTTTTTCTGTTCTGTTTACGTTTCCAAATTGTCCCGCTCCCATATCACCTGCAGCATAAAACAGGTAATCTGTTCCCCCAACTGGTTTTATTATCATGCGCTGGGAGTTATGGTCACTGCTTCCCGGTATTGTATCACATAATGATACAGGAGATTCTAATAAACCGGTACCGGTATTATAAGTGAACCGAACAACACGGTTTGTAAACACCGTACTACTGGTTTGTGAATATATATAAGAAATGTAAACATAGTTTTTGGGCGTAACCGGATCCAGGAATAAAGGATGTATGGCCAATCCGGCTAATCCTCCCTGAGCACCGCTTCCATTATTAAACTGACAATTAAATACCTGGTCAGGAGCAGGAAGGAAGGTGCTGCCTTGCCTGATGTTTAGGATCTCCGTTTTTGTTCCTGTAGAAGGATCCATTCTATATACCCTGTAACCTTTTGCCTCAGTGATCCATAAAAATCCATCTGATCCATAAGTAACTTCCCATGGATAATTTAACACATTGCTACTAGACAATATGGTTTGTTGGAATACTTCCTTTAAGCGACCAGCAACAACTGTTGTCGGTGGAGGTGGTATCGGATCGGTGATACAAATATTAAAAGTACCTGCAGTATTACCGTTTGAAAACACTCTTATATAATATGTCTGAGTTGTTGTAAGACCGCTTGCATTTAATGTTACTGAGGTAACCCCAGCACCTGTTGTAGCACATTGTACAGAGGATAAGGACCCACATGACCCGGAAAGCAACTGAACACTTATCCGGCTGGGACCCGATGATATAGAAATTGTGGGGTTACTGCTGTTCGCCACAAATTTATACCATACATCATTTCTATTACCGCTGGAATTTCCGCAGGCCCCAGTAAATGTTGTATAGGTTGCCGAGACAAGAGTACCCGCTGTGTTAACACAACTGGTTGAAGAGGTTAAAGTTGTTGCATTACCACAGAGATTATTTCCTGGCTGGGCATTCAAATGGTTTGAAAGGAATAAAATAATAAAAGGAAAAAAACCTTTGAGTAGAAGCGGCTTTTTCATTATACATTGGATTTTGGCACAAGTTATTTATCTAAAACAACTATTACAATATCAAAAACACTCATTATTTTATAAGTAAAAACACTAAAAAAAAGCGGGACTAATACTATTGCCCAAATGCACTGATTCTGTTTACTTTGAGAACTTAATTACCTAAATGGTGATTATAACCAATCTTATGAAAAAGCCTATCCTTGTCGGTAAATCCGCAGTTGTTTTTACCCTGCTGCTGACCGGTTTTCTCTTACCGTTAATTTCCTATTCCCAAACTTTTTTTGGTGTAGCCAGTTCGCCAGCCGATAATGGGTCAAATACTGCCACCACAGCAACTATAACTCCGCCAGCAAGTATGCAAGCCGGCGACCTTGTAATAATTTATGGAGAGTATAGAAATACAGGTGGAACGCTGACTATATCAGATGATGGGGGACAATCATGGACAACTGAGACCCAGTATAATGGGTCAAATCAAAGGATTCGAATTTTTTGGTGTCGTTTTAACGGGACCTGGAGTTCAAATCCTCAAATAAGCCGTGGCGCCGGTGGAGGAACAAGGCCTTTATCAGCTATCATGTATGTGTTCCGGCCCACCATTAGTACTAATTCATGGGTAGTAAATGTGGGGCCCAACAATGCAAACCCAACTGGCACTTCAATTTCAGTTACAGGTGTCACTACAACATTACCTAAAACAGTAACAATGGCATATTGGGGAAGCCCAGCAGCAACAACCTGGGGATCCTTATCAGGTTCTGGTTGGGTAAAAACCGGATTGACCGCACAATACAGGAATACCGGGGGAAGTGGTCAGTCACACACATCTGCCTATAACATACAATCATCCACAGCCACTTTAGCCAATGTTTCCCAGATTCAAAGTTCTAGTCAACAAACAGCTACAAGTATCATTTCATGGGCTGAAATAGTTCCTCCTCCCTCTAACGATGATTGTAGCGGCGCACCTACATTAACTTCAGGTACTACCTGTTCAAATACTGCCGGCACTGCATATGGTGCCAGCAATTCTTCCCCAACAATCAGTTCACCAAACTGTGCCAGCACAGCTACTTATGATGTCTGGTACCGTTTTGTGGCACAGACAACCAATCCTACCATTCGCTTAAGCAGTATCGGTAGTGAGTTTACAAATGCATCTGTGCAACTGCTTTCAAATAATTGTGGTGGTACTTTTACCTCACTTTTTTGCGGAGGTTCAACATTACCTACTGACTTCCTTGTTCCCGGAACTACCTACTATATAAGAGTATATTCAGATGGCGGCACTGCCCCAACCAATTCTGCAAATGCTAATTTTAATATTTGTATTCAGGATCCGGTGATAACACCCGATAATGATGAATGCACCGGAGCCTATAACCTTTCTGTCGCCAATGCCTGTCAGACTGTGCCCGGTAACATGGCAGGTGCTACAGCTTCCTCTCAACCATTGAGTGGCTCCTGTCCTGGTTCTCTGGCATATGATATCTGGTATCGCTTTACCGCTATCAATAATACAGCTACAGTTACTATCAGCAGCTTTGGCACTAATTTCCTGGCAACCCGTGGGGTAGAAATTTTTTCTGGTAGCTGTGGCTCTCTTACGTCTTTAGCCTGCGGTTCTACTACTGCTACAAGCAATAGCTTAACAGCCGGAAATGTGTATTATGTACGGGTCTATTCAAGTACAGGCCCTGCACCAACCGGAGATGCCCGGTTTAATATTTGTGTTACCAGTACCGCTGCCCCGGTTGTCCGCTATGGTAATAGTTATGTAAACCTGTCCAAGAAAACTAATGGTGGGGTGGTACAACCCGGAGATACACTGGAAATCCGTATGGCGATCCAGCATAATTCAACCACGAATATGTCCCGGTTAAGATTTGTAGACAATGTGCCCACAAATACAGCAATGCTGACAGGCGCTTCAGACAGGATAAGAATTGTAACCAATGAAGGCTTAACATACAAACAATACACACTGGCTTCAGGAGATGATGCGGCTACTTATGTTGCATCACCCGCAGCAGGACAGTATAATATCCGTATGAACCTGGGATTCGGCACCAGTAATCCTGGAATTCCGGTCAATAATACCTCTACGGAGTTTGCATCGGCCTCTGGTACCATGTCCCGTACCAATCGCCCTACCCTTTTTGGAAGTTCACTTCTATTCGCAACCGCCTACCAGGTAGTAGTAACAGGAGCTGTAGGAGATACAATAACATTGAATCCTGCCTCTTTTATTTACTATGATGGTTCTTCTGAAACAACACTATCGGGCAATTCATATAAGATCCTTATTTCTGACCCTTTATCTCTTTGTAGTAACAGTATTGGTATCAATAATGCATTAGAATCCGGTGGAACATTTGGTTCAGGTGTATTACAGAACAGGGGTGCCGACCTGACTATACCTATCTCAGGTTATAGTTTTCTAAGCGAAGTAAACTCATACAATAGTGTGGGAGATGGACGGTATGCAATTGTTAAAAATATCAGCCCCCGTACCCGCACCAATAAAAATGCAACATTTGCAAGAACAGGTTCTTGTACCTCACTCTATAGTATAACAGATGAGTTAAATTGTAATAACCGTATGCATAATGGTCACTGGTATATTGACGGAGATCATTCTGGTACAAATGATGCCTTGGGTAATCCTCCACCGGATACTGCTACCAACAGTGGGTATATGCTGATGGTAAATGCTGACTATGTAGCTTCTGAAGTTTATTCCCAGACAATAAATAATCTCTGTCCAAATACTTATTATGAGTTTTCTGCCTGGGTAAGAAATATATGTCCTACCTGCGGTGCCGACTCTACCGGAGCCCAGTTTGCTGGTACGCCAACTGCACCTACAAATGGATACCCCGGTGTGTTACCAAATCTGACCTTTTCACTTGGTGGTTTGGATTATTATAGCACAGGTACCATTGATACTTTGGGATGGGTGAAAAAAGGATTTGTATTTCGCACAGGTCCTTCTCAAACGAGTGCTTCATTCTCTATCAGGAATAATGCACAAGGTGGTGGTGGCAATGACTGGGTTATGGATGATATTGCAGTAGCTACCTGCTTTCCTGATATGATCTATTCACCCAGTTCAAACCCCAATATATGTGAATCCAATGCCATTACCATAACAGATACTGTCAGATCTTATTTTAATGACTATGTGGAATATAAATGGCAGGTTAGCACCAACGGGGGTTCTACCTGGACAGATATAAGCGGCACAACCGGAACAGCTTCACCAACCCTGGTCGGAGGTTTTTATGAATACGTTTCCAGCTATACGATTCCTCCTTCCAATACAACTGCTGCCAATGCCGGAGATATGTATCGTTTGGTTGTTGCGTCTACTAACTCGAACCTGGGAACGACTGAATGCTCCTATAGTGATCCAACAACAATAACAGTTAGCATACTTACAGATTGTGGTCCGCCATTAGCAGTTGACCTCTTGTCTATTTCTGGCACACTTGGCATCGACAACAGATCAACAATACGCTGGATAACCTCTCATGAAGACGAACCTGTTCATTATGTTCTTCAAAGAAGCAATGATGGCTCTGGTTTCACAGATATTGCAACTATAGCCGGGCAAAACAGCGAGATTGCTGAACAAAATCATTATTCTTACAATGATCCTGTCAGTGTAGTTAACAAGGTCTTTTATCGTATCAAAATAGTATCTGCATCGGGTAGTATCAAATACTCGAAAACTATCCGGTTAGAAACAACTGCTGCTGGCTTTACATTTGGAACAGTAGTAATCCCATTCGGCGATGAACTGAATTTCTCAATTCAATCCAATGAAGAAGGATTGGTCCATGTTCAATTGGTTGATATGAATGGAAAAACTGTACGATTGGCAACTTACCAGGTATACAATGGAACCAACGCTTTAGGTTTAACCGGAACAAATTCCTTACCTTCCGGAGTTTACTTGCTAAAAGCTACCCGAAACAATCATTCAATAATTAAAACCGTACTTAAGAAATAGAGCTATTTCAAATAATATTTTTCAAAGACCCGGTTTTCCCCGGGTCTTTGTTTTTAGATCACTTTTGATTACCTCTTTTTTCAATACTTTAGCAACAAAACAATTAAGAAATGCAAGCAAAACCCATTATCGGAATAACCTGTGGCGACTTAAACGGAATTGGGATAGAACTCATTATCAAAATTTTTTCTGATAACCGGATGCTGGAGCATTGTACCCCGGTGGTCTTTGCCTCTGCCAAAGCCATTAATTTCTACAGAAAATCTTTCCCGGATATTCACTTTAATTATCAAACGACCAAGGATTTTTCCCGTATCAATCCCAAACAGGTGAATATTTTCACTTGCTGGGAAGAGGAGGTTCCGGTACAGCCAGGTATATTAAATGAGATGGGTGGTAAATATGCCGCTCTATCTCTGCAAACAGCAGTAGCAGCGCTGAAGCAAGGGCAAATACATGGTTTGGTAACTGCGCCAATTCACAAAAAGAATATTCAGTCAGCCGAATTTACTTTTACAGGGCATACCCCCTACCTCCAAAATATGTTTGAAGCAAATGATGTAGTCATGCTGATGTGTGCAGGCAATTTCCGGGTAGCATTGGTTACTGAACATATACCCGTAAGTGAAATAGCCAGTCAAATAACCAAAGAAAGGATCCTGAGCAAACTGGTTGTTTTGAACCAAAGTCTCCAAAAAGATTTTTCAATTGATAAACCAAGGATCGCCGTGCTGGCACTAAACCCTCATGCTGGTGATGAAGGGCTTATTGGCACAGAAGAAGAGAATATCATCAAACCAGCCATAAAAGAAGCAAAGAATAAAAACATACTTGCAGTAGGTCCTTACAGTGCAGATGCATTTTTTGCAAGAGGAGGCCATGAAAAATTTGATGCCGTGCTGGCGATGTATCATGACCAGGGGTTAATTCCCTTTAAATCCCTTGCTCTGCTTGAAGGTGTAAATTATACAGCAGGTCTTCCCGTTATCAGAACCTCTCCTGATCATGGAGTTGCATTTGATATAGCAGGAAAAGATAAAGCTGACCCATCTTCTTTTTTAGCCGCTATATTTGAATGTATTGATATCTATAATCGCAGAAATGGTTACGAAGAAGTTAGAAAAAATCCGCTGCGAAAAATGACCAATACTTTACTGGCCAATGCTAAGGATGAGGCCATTGAAGAATAGGCTATCCGAATACAGCATCCGGCACTCCCTTATTGATCTTGTACTCTGAATAGATCAGCTCTACCCTGCCTTTTTTATTTTTTAACTGGTCAGAGCTGTTCTCCTTTTTAGTACCATCATCGTAATCGAATGTAATGCCTTTAGGGAGTTTGTATTCTTTTGTATTAAAGGAAAAAATAAATTTGTCTGCCAACCCATAACTGATGTACCGGCCATAGGTCATCTCCAGTTCATATGTTCCACTTTCTTTAGTAGTGATCTTTGCCTTTCTGATCACAGCGTTTTTTTCATCAATATACAAAGTAGATAAAACCACACCAGCCGCTTCATCCTCGGGTAATAACTTCAATATCCTGTTTCCCGATCCGGTTTCTTTACCTCCGTCAATAATCGTAAACGCCGCACTATTAAAGAAAATATTATTCAGGTTGATATTTACAGAACCTTTGGGGATAAACGAGATACCGTTTTCATTGTTTATCCTGAGCTTGTTTGGCTTTTTGAAATACACTTTCACATTTGCCACAGGAGCTTTAATAAAGATCACATTTGTCCGCATTTTTCCTTTTGCTTCATAGTCGTTTACTTTATCCAGCTTCATTCTTACCCTGTTGATCAGCTCCTCAGCGGTTTGTGCATTTATTCCCTTAATACTAACCAAAATCAGAAGTAATACCATTATTTTTTTCATGCGAATACTTTGTTTAAGTAAGAATATCTTTTTTTCTAAAAACACATACAGCTGTTCCAAAAAAGATGATAATGTATATAAAAAGGATGCTTAAACTTTTTAAAATTGCTGGCAGGTTCTCAATACTTCCATTTATCGTTGTACCCATGGCATCTGCCTTAACATAGAAAAAACCTTTCCAGGCCACCATATGCGAAGTAAAGAGATAGGGTTTGATTGTATTGTCATACAAAGGGATGTTCATTTCTGAAAGAATAGTAAACACAATAACAATGCTCATTGTTGCGATGATAGGCCCAATCGAATTTTCTGCAAAAACACTGAGAAGAAAAGCCAATGCTGCTACTGTTGTTAATGCTACTGCTGCATAACCAAATGCTGCAAAGTATCGCCATAATACATCAAAGTGCCTCATCTGTTCAATACCATCCGAACGGAATACAACCATATCATTTGTACCAAAGATCAGCATGCTCCCGAATAATGCTAACATGGCCATCCAAACTAATAGCGCCAATGTGTAAATCACTGAAGCCAGGAATTTAACTGTCATGTATTGGGTACGACTCACAGGCCTGCTCATAGAAAGCCTTAATGTTCCCATATTGGCTTCACCGGCGATTGAATCACCAGCGATCAACGCCACCAGCAAGGGCATCTGTATCAGTAAAGTGTTCAATATTACAAAACAGATCAGGTACCCATTCAACAACTTATTTTTATACTCATCAGAAAGTTCAAATGAATCAGAAAGATTGTTTAATAACAGATCAACATACGATTTGCCATCATATTTTAGCGCTACCTGTATCAAAATTACTATCGCTGCTATAGCTCCAAAAGCAATATAGGTCCGGGGTCTTTTGAATATTTTAAAAAGTTCTATTCGAAGAAGTTTCAGCATATGAGTAACCTGAAGTTAGTTTTAAGAAATAGTCTTCTAATGAATGTTTGGTATTAAAAGAGATAAGCCCGATATCCATTTTTAGCACAGTTTCAAGGATCTCTTTTACATCTTTTTGGTGCACTTTCAGAAAAATGGAATTATTTCTGCTCTCCTGTATCATTGCGTCAAGTGATGAATTTTTAATTTTTTCCAGCCCAGTTAATCCTTCTTCAATTCTTAACTCTAAAATTGTTTCTGACGGGTCAAAAAGATCTTCCACCTTTCCTTCTACCAGTTTTTTTCCTTTGTCAATAATTAACATAGCATCAGCAACCTGTTCAACTTCGCTAAGTAAATGAGAAGATATAAGTAATGTTTTATTTTTCTCCCTACCCAGATGCAGAATAAGTTTTCTTATATCTGCAATCCCCTGTGGGTCCAGCCCATTGGTGGGTTCATCCAATATCACAAGATCAGGATCATGCACCAGCGCCGTAGCGATACCCAATCGTTGCTTCATTCCTTGTGAGTATGTTTTTACCTTGCTATGTGCTCTCTCTGCAAGGCCAACCTGTTCAAGCTGTTCCATTAGTTTTTTTTCTGAAACCCTTGCACCGCTCATTGTGGCAAACAATCGTAAATTCTCAATACCTGATAAATACTTGTATAGATCAGGTTTTTCAATTATGGCCCCTGTATTTCTTAAAATACTTTTTCTATGGCGATTGAGGTTTTGCCCAAATATTTCAATATCGCCAGAATCTGGCCGTATCAAGGTTAACAGCATACGCATCGTCGTAGATTTACCTGCTCCATTTTGCCCTAAAAACCCATAAACCTGGCCTTGGCGTACATTAAACGACAATTCAGTAACTGCTTTTATTTTTCCAAAATTCTTTGTCAGATTGCTGACTTTTATAACATCACCCATAGTACTGATAATGAGACCTGAAACTACAATTCAAATTTTTTATAAAAATATTTTTCAATAAAGACTTGCATCTATAACACTCAAATATTAGGTTTGTTATGTATTCGGAAAACCACATATACCCTCGTAAAACTACGATAAACATCCGTGCCTGAATTTTATTTCCCTTTACTCATGTACAGATCTATATCGGACGTCCGGAAGGATATATGACCGGAGCAACCATCCAATATTTCTGTGGGACTTTGAACCAGCTTTTATTGCTGTTTAAAAACCCGGGAAATGAAACAAAAACTAATTCTGCTTTTATCCGTCATACTAACATTGAATGCTTTGCATGCAAAAGCAAATGATGTTGATCTTAATTTTTCCAGCAACTTAATATTTCCATCAGAAAACACTTCTTCAACAGATGAAGAAGTGAAAATTGCATTGATAAAAGCTTATGTTACCGATAACAAGGTTTTCCTGGATTGGATTGTGACCGGAAATTTTTCTGCTGACATATTTGAAGTGCAAAAAAGTTACGATGGGAAAAAGTTCGTTCCCGCAGCGATCGTATTCAGTTCAGAAGATAATAATGAATGTACTTATCAATTTTTTGAGAAAGTAAACAAGCATCATATTTATCGGATCAAGATCATTGAAAAAAACGGGAATATTAAATATTCTGAAACCATCAACCTGGATATCGATAATCATTAACCTTAAATCTACCCTATGCAATCACAAAAAAACAAACTAAAAGAAGCTACTAACAGACTAAAAAAGATTTTTGACAGAATTGCAAAAAGCAAAAAACAACAGGCAATGCCATCACTGGTGTTACAGCCTGTACGACGATAAAATAATTTGAGGGGTACTGATCTGGAACAACAATTTCATACACTTAAGTACCACGGAGAAAAAGGCCCTTTATCTAAAGGGCCTTCTCCATTTTAAACATTTACGTACGCTTTGAGAGCTGATACATAATTTTCAAATGCTGTCATTCCATTCCTGGTGATCTTACAAATAGTTTGAGGATAGTTGTCCTTGAATTGCTTTTTTATTTCAATATATCCAGCCTCTTTTAATTTTTGTATCTGCACACTCAGGTTGCCAGCGGTAGAATTAGTTTTTTGTTTCAGCAAACTAAAATCAGCCTCCTGCTCATTTTTGAGAACGGACATTACAGCAAGCCGCAGTTGTGAATGTAATATTGGGTTCAGCTCCTTAAACATATTTTTTCGACTGATTCTATTTTATTCACAGTCTTTTGCCTCCCTTTCACAAGTTTCTTTTCCCCAATTAGGATGTAATTCACTAGCCGGCTTAAATGACTCAAATAATTCCAATGCCTTATCCAGTTGCGGTTTTGCAGTTCCGCAACCACCGCCAAATTGTTCTGGTGTATTCTTTAAAGAAACTCCACTAAACCAATATGGTCGTGGATTTGTAGCATCCTGTGCAATTGCATCCTTACTATACTGCTGTACAATGGGGCCATATTGTTGCCAACGTTGCATTGGATCCACCAGCATTCTTAATGAGGCATTCATTGCCCTTAAAAGGCTAACCTCGCTGTTTTTCATTTCCAGTGAATCGGCTTTGTTTAAAAGCTGATCGACCTGATCTGCAATTGGGTCATTCCGTTCAGGTTCATTCTTCATAAAGGCCTGCGTAACCTTACAATAAGCTGCATAGTAAAAAGGAAGCCATTGATTTTTTTCGGCGTTCCCGATCCTTTCAAAAGAAGCAGCTATATCTGTTAGCTTAGGCAGATCGCCTTTAACCATAGCGCTGTCGATCTCTGCAATGTTTTTCTTCATGGCATTAACGTATCTCTCATTTTGAGAAAAACCAGTAACAGTAATTAAAGTAACCAGCAGAATAAAAAATGTTCTTTTCATATTAATGTATTTAAATAAAATTTATAACGCATTATTGATCACTTCGTCGCTCCTGTCGACACCAAAACTGATAAAAGCTCCTATAAACACAAATATCCTTGATGTTGGCAATATGGTCTCTTTTCGCATACCATTATAGCTATATTGATAGCCATACACCTGTTTTATGTTGAAGATATTACTTACCTGTAACACATATACAGGATACGATTTAGGATTTTGTTTACCAATAAAAGGCAGATAGTTTATAGAGAAACTCACATTATGGTAATCAGGTATATGCCCCATGTCATTAAACTTATAAGAAGAAGACGAAGCATCATAAAGTATATTATAATAGGGACGACCACTGGCAAAGTTATATGCTATGTTCAGGTTTGTCTTCCATTTCTGAACAAACTTTTTACCTATAATTGAAGCAGTGTGTTTTGCTGCAAAGTTTGGCGTGATGGCATAAGGGAAGTTTAGAAAATCTCTTTTAGTATCCAGGTAGGAATAGGATATCCAATAATCAAAATTGGGAATTGTCTTTTTATCTCTCCAGAAGAACTCAATACCCTTGGCATCACCAAAACCTTTATTATTAACAGCAGCTTCTGTAAATCCGGTATTGTCCGTTTTGATGAGATCATCATATTTTTTATAGAATAATTCCATACGGAATGATTGCTGGTTAACCACCCGCTGCAGCTGTGCTATATAATGAGTAGCCTTCATAAACCTGAGTGAATTCATTGAAGGCAAATACCTTCTCTCAGGATTTTGGTAAAAAATACCGTATGCAAGTGATGCCTGTGTTCCCTTACCTAACTTATAAGCCAATGATAAGCGGGGTGCAATATTATTCCGATTGAGCAGTGATGAATGTTCAAAACGCAGCCCGCCTTTTAATGCCAGATCATTGGTTACATATACATCAGCTTCAGTAAAAAGTGCTGTAATATTTTCTTTTAATGAAGAAGGGTAAACCTGGTTATTGTAATCCTTATAATTTATTTTATCGTTACTAAAATTATATTCAGTTCCAAATCGAAAAGCGCTGAGTGCTTTCAATTTTTTCTCAATAACAAGTTTGGCATTGAAATAATGGCCTTTTGTATTCAGATCAAAATCCTTGAACTCCAGCCCGCTGAGCAGCACATCATTCTTATTATTATCCTGCATGCCGGACATTATTTTGTCCTTATTATTAGTATAGGAAACCCCGACATTCATTCTCCACCTCTTAGCAAGGTTCTCCTTCCAGGAAAGATTATGGTAAAGGTTATTATTGCTCAAGGAGAATTTATCCAGGTAACCGACAGAATCAATGCTATTTGTGGTGAATGCCATTTTGTTGCTACTGAAATATCCATAATACTTGAGCATTCCCGTCTTGGATGTTTTTATCCTGAAATTTCCATCCAGGTTATGAAACACAGGCGCCCTGGAATAATCCTGTCTTTGCTTGATCACTTTAAATGCAAGGCTAAGATCTGTATATCCATAATTCAACCCCCAGGATGCATTTCCCTTTTTAGTTAGTTTTTGAAACCCGGCACTACCATTCAATACTGTGATACCAATATTAGCTGCTGAATATTCAGGCAGATCAATTGACTCAAGAATAAGTGCTGAAGAAAGTGCCTGCCCATATAATGCGGAGTATCCTCCTGTACTAAAAACGGTTCCTTTAAATATAAAAGGAGAAAACCGGCTGAACTGGGCAATATTGGGTACACTGCTGTAAAAGAAATTGTTGACTAAGGTACCATCGATAAATGTCTTGGTTTCTGCTGCTGTACCGCCTCTAACATATAAACCTTCACTTTCTCCAACCTGCTGTGCACCAGGAAGGGTTTTAAGTGCCCCGGTAATATCTCCGTTACCACTTGCTGTAGTAACTATATCAATAGGATCCAAAACAGCAGCTGCTCTTTTTCTGTCGCTGGCCTCAAAAGAACCTGCAGATAAAACAACGGCCGTCAATTCACTCACCTCTTGCTTTAGTTCAGCATTGATTGTGATTAAGGGTTTATCTAAGGTTATCACCTGCTCAAAACTTCTGTAACCTATATAGGATATTATGATAGTTTGCCCCCCTTTCTCTGAAGTGGAAAATGAAAAATTACCAAGAGAATCAGAAGTAGCGCCATCATAACTATCCTTGATGGTAATATTTGCTCCTGCTATAGGGTTATTTTTATTGTCCTTTACATTTCCCTTTACGGTGGTCTGGGCAGCAACAGCATTTACCAATAAAACAATAAGCAACACAGGTATTAATCTTATGAGCATAATCAGCCTTTGAATTGCAAATATAAAGTAGTTTATAATATAAACCAAAATATACTAAAAAAACCGCCCTGCTGTAACAAGGCGGCCGGAACCCCTATTTAAATGTCCTATTAATTTTATTGTTTGATGATCTTCTGCTGAGCCATTTCTCCGTTACAGATAGCTCTTACGATGTACATACCGCTTCCCAGGCTGCTCATATTCACTGATTCTGTCTGGCTGCTGCTGGTTTTTTCCAGCTTGTTTACCAGCTTACCGCCTAATGTATAGATCTCGTAAGATACTTTTTTGCTCTGCCAGTCTGCAGGAATAGTGATCCTTAATTCGCTGCTTACCGGGTTAGGATAGGTCATGATCGAAGCCGTAGTCATGCTCTTAGAAGATAATTTGATGATACGGGTCTCTGAAGTCTGTGTCTTACCATCTACATCTTCTGAACGAAGCCTGTAATACACTACACCATCCTGCATATTGCCCAGGTTGTCTGCATAACTGTAGTTTTTGTCGGATGTAGTATTACCATAAGCAAACACCATTGCTGCATCATGATAATTTATTCCATCAGTACTTTTCTCGATTATAAAATGGCTCACATTCATTTCAGATGCAGTGATCCATTTTAAATCAACTTTATTATTCTTGTTCAATGTGGCTGTAAAAGAGGTTAATTTAACTGGTAAAGTGGACATAGGAACGGCATACGTAAAATTTTTAAACCAAACAGAATACATACGGCGTGTGCTACTGGCTGAACCAGTGGTAGTTCCACCAAATCTAACCGTAATACTATTAGTGTTTGTATAACGTAATGTGGTCATTAAAGACGTATTGCTTGTATCAATTCCCGAGTAGTCTGTCAGCGAGCCAAGGAATTGTTTGCCAACCAAACTTGTTTGTCCGATTATACCGGTAATTGCATTCATGGTTAATTGTGTAGCAGCTTCAATTGTATAGGTTGAATTTCCATAAAATGCATCCCACTCACGAAGTCTGCTATTATTACCATCAATATCAAGAGCCGTAACAAAAGCTTCAGTTATTTCTGCAAGATCAGAAGTTCCTTTGTTTACGAAACTGATTTGAAATTCCATCCACCAGTTTGTAGCTGACGAAACACTTCCTCTGTCTAATTGAGGTTGAAAAGCCTTATTAAATCCTGTGTTGGTAATATCAATACTTACAAGCTGAACTGCCGAGGAAGATCTTCCTTTAATTTTTACTAAGGCATCCATTGTTTCATTAACATCAGGGAAACGGTAAACAGCATTATCGGAGCCTGCGGTTCCTGATTCAATGGAACTATTGTCAAACACCAGTTCTCCAGCATTTTGCTGAGCCTGAGCTTGAGTGCCAAAAGCAATAAGCAACATAATTAATAATGCTTTTGACATGTTTCGGGTAAGGGGTACAAATGTTTTCATCGTTTTCACTTTAGGGTTAAGATTAATTACAGTTAATCTTAGGATACACTTGAATCTGTATTTCCCCGAAAACTTTGAAAGCGACTTGATGTTGTTGAAATCAGCCGGGAAGTAATTTCCCAACTAAGGATTGCAATTTTCACGGTCGGATTTTGTCGTTTTCTAAGGGATTGTTCGATTCGAGTGTAAACATAATACCAAGGTTTTTTACCTGCAAGTATTTAGCGCATTTTTTCGTAAAAAATACCGTATTTTATGTAGTATTTTTACTACTACTATTGATAATCAATGAACTAATAAATATATATCAGATGAAAAATTACGTTCCTTTTCCTCAGATTGGGCAGAAAAATACGTATCTGATAAGAAACTTAAATACAAACAGTCGTTAATTTAAAAAGGCTGTCCTGAATCAGGACAGCCTTTACTTATTTTAAATCTCAAACAGACTACACTTTATACTGTGGGATGAGTCCATTGGCCAGTTCCACCATTTTTTTAACTCCTTCCTCAGGCAGGTTTCCTTTCTTAAACTCTGCCAATACATCAGGCAACTTGTTCTCCATTTCCATCAGGAAGTGATCTTCAAAATCTTTCACCTTTCTAACCGGTACATCTCTGATCAAACCGTTTGTTCCAAGGTAAATAATAGCCACCTGCTTTTCAACAGCAAATGGAGTGTATTGGGGTTGTTTCAGGATCTCAACGTTACGGGCACCTTTATCCAAAACATTCTTTGTAGCTGCATCAAGGTCGCCTCCGAATTTAGAGAAAGCCTCCATTTCACGATAAAGAGCCTGGTCAAGCTTTAATGTACCAGCCACTTTCTTCATAGATTTTATCTGTGCATTACCACCCACACGGCTTACAGAGATACCAACGTTGATTGCAGGACGGATACCTGAAAGGAACAGGTTCGTTTCCAGGAATATCTGTCCGTCAGTAATAGAAATTACGTTGGTAGGGATATAAGCAGATACGTCACCTGCCTGTGTTTCTATAATAGGTAAGGCAGTCAATGAACCACCACCTTTGATCATGTGCTTGATTGAATCCGGAACATCATTCATATCCTTTGCCACATTATCATCACTGATGATCTTAGCTGCCCTTTCCAATAAGCGGCTGTGCAGGTAGAATACATCACCCGGATAGGCTTCACGGCCCGGAGGACGACGAAGCAAAAGGGATACCTCACGATAAGCTACTGCCTGCTTAGAAAGATCATCATAAATGATCAAAGCGGGACGTCCGGTATCACGGAAAAATTCACCAATAGCAGCTCCGGCAAATGGTGCATAGAACTGTAATGGTGCGGGGTCAGATGCTGATGCTGCAACAATTGTTGTATAGCTCATGGCGCCGGCATCCTGTAAAGTCTTCATCACACCTGCAATGGTGGATGCCTTTTGTCCAATGGCAACATATATACAATATACAGGCTTGCCTGCATCAAAAAACTCTTTCTGATTGATGATGGTATCAATACAAATGGCTGTCTTACCAGTTTGCCTGTCACCAATAACCAGTTCTCTTTGACCACGGCCGATAGGGATCATCGCATCAATGGCTTTGATACCTGTTTGCAAAGGTTCTTTTACCGGCTCACGGAAAATAACACCTGGTGCTTTTCTTTCCAGCGGCATTTCATACCGTTCTCCGGCTATGGGACCTCTTCCGTCAATAGGTTCACCCAGTGTATTTACCACACGGCCTACCATACCTTCACCTACTTTAATAGAAGCGATCTGGCCTGTACGGCGTACTTTAGAACCTTCTTCAATTTTACCTGTTTCTCCCATCAACACCACACCCACATTATCTTCTTCCAGGTTCAGGGCTATAGCTCTTACACCGTTCTCAAATTCCACCAGTTCACCGTAGCGAACATTATCCAAACCATATACACGGGCAATACCATCGCCCACCTGCAACACGGTACCTATCTCTTCTAAATCGGCTGATGCATTAAAGTTGCTCAACTGCTGACGCAATATGGCACTTATCTCATCGGGTTTAATTTCTGGCATATATTATTAGTTTATCTGATTCTGTATAAAAAGTCGTTATTCTCAAATTGACGGGCAATTGTTTTCAGATCATAAGCAATACTTGCATCTATCAGTTGATCGCCCATTCTCAAAACTAATCCGCCTATCAATGCAGGGTTCACCTTCTCTTCCAGTTCGATCTTCTCAAAACCTGTTGTCTTACGGATCTGATCTAAAATTGCATTCCTGATGTTATCATCAACCGGTGTTGCAGTAGTGAGTGTAACATCATGAATATTATTGTATTCCTTATATACTTCTATAAATGCAGTGATGATCTCAGGAAGCTTATTCTCACGGTGTTTGGTTATCAGGAGATCTACAAAACCTTTTGTCAACTCTCCGATCCTTCCTGCACTTACAGTCCCGAAGATCTTTTTCTTAATGTCTGATTTGACAATAGGGCTGCGTAACAAGTTCACAAAGTCACGGTTGCTTTTGCAAACACCCTGTAACCACTGCATATCAGCATACACAGTTTCTAATTGTCCTTTCTCTATGGAAAGGTCAACAATCGCTTTTGCGTACCGGGCTGCTAATCTTGGGTTATGCATATTATATTATTACTTCCGCTTTCTGATTAATTAAATTTCACTTCGTCAACCAGGCTTTTAATATGCTCCTGTTGCGAATCCTTATTTGTCAGTTCCCTTCTTAATACTTTCTCACTCACTTCCACCACCAGCTTACCCACCTGGTTTTTCACATCTGTAATAGCAGCCATCTTTTGAGCTTCAATAGCTGCCTGGGTTTCACTCATGATCTTGGCAGCTTCAGCTTTAGCCTGATCTTTTGCTTCATTAATGATCTTATCCTTTGTTTCCCTGGCTTCTTTCAGCATTTCTGCTCTTTCTTCCCTTGCTTTAGCAAGCAAAGCTTCATTCTCACTTTTTAGCTGTGCCATTTCGGCCTTTACTCTTTCTGCAGTTTCTAACGAGCTGGTAATCGTATTCTCTCTATCACGAAGACCTTTGATGATAGCAGGCCATGCAAATTTTGCCAGGATAAAGAACACCACCAGGAAGGCTAACAGCGTCCAGATAAGCAAACCCATTTCGGGAGTAAGCAATTTCATTTTATATCAGTTTCTTTTTTAAGATTTAAATACTGCATCCGCCGCCCTGTGCATTGGATGCAGTAATTTTTTACCGCAACAGTATTATAATACCATTGCAAGGAAGCCAACGATGATCGCAAACAACGCAGCACCTTCTACAAGGGCTGCAGTCAGGATCATGTTACCGCGGATGTCATTAGATGACTCGGGTTGGCGGGCAATAGCTTCTACAGCGCCTTTACCGATCTGACCGATACCGATACCGGCACCGATCGCAGCAAGACCTGCACCAATTGCACCACCTGCATTTGCTGTTGCTTCCAGCAGAACTACATTTAATAAATCCATCATGGTTGTATATATTGATATTTAAAAAAACTAAACAACTACTGTTTGTTCATGAACTTCTTCATGATCATGGCTTCCTTCAATCGCCTGTCCAATGAATACTGCTGTAAGCATGGCGAAAATAAACGCCTGGATAAATGCCACCAGCACTTCAATGAAATAAATGAAAATAGTGAACCCTACTGCCAGCGGTGAGGCTCCCCAGCCTGCATATTTGCTTAACTCAGCAAAAATGAAGATCAAAGAAATAAGACATATAATAATGATATGCCCTGCCACCATATTGGCAAAAAGACGTATGATCAATGCAAAAGGCTTTATGAACACACTCAAAAACTCTACCGGTACAAGGATCAGCTTTACTCCAAACGGCACTCCCGGAGGATTAAATATGTGGCCCCAGTAATGCTTATTGGAACTAGCGAGGATCACAATAAATGAAATAACACCCAGTACCAGGGTAAAGGCAATATTTCCCGTAACATTTGCTGAACCGGGTATCAATCCAAAAATATTGTTGATCAGGATGAAGAAGAAAATCGTCAGTAAGAATGGAAGATACTTTTCTTGCTTATCACCAAGATTGGGTTTTGCTACTTCATCCCTTACAAAAGTGATCACAGGTTCCATGAGGCTTTGTGAACCCTGGGGCGCTGTTTTTACTCCTATCCCTTTTTTATATCTTTTTGCGATACGCAACATGATCCATGTAAATATTGACAACGCAAGGATCATCTGTACCACATTACGGGTCAAAGAAAGATCATACACTTTTACCGAAGCATCATAATGTCCATTTGCATCAACCGGTACAATATCCTGGGGCGAAAACTGTTTTGGATCCAAACCCATCTCCTGGATGCTATGTTCAGTCAAAATTCTATAGTCTTTATAATCTTCATGCCCATGGTGAAACTTAGATGACATGAAAGTTGTAAGGCCTCTTTGTGGTGAATATAAAATAACAGGAAGGGGAATAGTAACCGGCTTACCGCCAATGTCCATAAAATGGAATTCATGTCCATTTAATACGTGGCCGAATATCACTTCAGCCGCATCAAAACCCTTTTTTTCTTGCTCATGTCCACCTTCTCCTTCTCCTGCGAGTGCAGGAACAGAAAAAACGAGGAAAAAAACGCTGAAAACCGCTACAGCAAAGGATTTGATTGCTTTTTGTGTCATGCCCATCCCGAAATTTGGCGCAAAGATAGGGGTGCAACAGATAAAAACCGAAAATTTGAACACTTACCTCGTTGTTTTTAGAGGTAGTTTGAAATAAGATTTTGAGCTCGGACAACTGGAAGTGGTTGAAGCAAAAAAGTAAAATTTTACAAGCTGATTATCAATTAGTTAAAAACGGCCAGCTACTCCTCTATTTTGTCCTGAAATTGCATTTCATGAAGCCTGGCATAAAACCCATTATTGGCAATAAGCTCAGCATGAGTGCCTATTTCTTTGATCACACCCTTATCCAATACAATGATCTTATTGGCCTTGCGTATAGTTGATAGCCGATGGGCAATAACTACCGATGTTCGTCCCTTGATCAAAGTATCAATAGCATGCTGGATCATCATTTCACTTTCAGTATCTACTGAAGATGTGGCTTCATCTAATATCAATATGGAAGGGTTATATAGCAATGCCCGTATAAACGATAATAATTGTCGCTGCCCCATTGATAAAGTAGCTCCCCGTTCCATTACATCAAAATCATACCCGTCAGGTAATCGCATAATAAAATCATGCATTCCGATCAGCTTTGCTGCTTCTATTACTTTTTCTTTTGAGATATCAGGATTACGTAATGTTATATTATCCAATACAGAACCTGAGAAGAGAAACACATCCTGTAACACCACACCAATACTTCCCCTGAGTGCATCAAGTTTGTATTCCTCGATATTTACATCATCTATCAGGATACTCCCTTCCTGGATTTGATATAACCGGTTAAGCAAACTGATTATAGTGGTCTTACCGCTTCCTGTATGCCCTACTATAGCAACTGTTTCACCCGGATTTACAACAAAGCTCAGGTTGCTTAACACATTCCCTTTCCCGGTATAAGAAAAACTCACATTTTCAAATTCAATTTTCCCCGCCACCTTACCAGGTGCATATTCACCTTCTTTTTGTATATGATCAGGGTTATCCATTACCTTAAAGACCCTTTCACTGGCAATAATACCCATCTGAAGTACATTGAATTTGTCAGCAATGACCCTGAGGGGTCTGAAAAGAAGGTTCAGGCAAAGTATAAATGAAACGATCGTTCCGGCTTCAGTTCGTTGCCCAGCCCCATACCAAACTATCAAACCAATGGAAAGTGCCAATACAATTTCAACCACAGGGAAAAAGACAGAATAGGCAAAAATGGCTTTGATATTTGCGTCCCGGTGTTCCTTGTTCACTTTCTTAAATTTTTCAAACTCTCTTCCTTCTGCGGCAAAAGCCTGAACAATCTGCATCCCTGTTAAGTGTTCCTGTACAAAAGCATTGATAGCTGCTACCGCATTTCGAACTTTAAAAAAAGAACGATTGATACTTTCTTTAAAATAATATGTAGCGATAAGTATAACCGGAAATGGGATAAGAGCAATCAAAGACAGACGCCAATCCGACCAGAACATAAAAGTCAGGACACATACTATAGAAAGCAGATCGGCAATAATGGGAACAAGTCCGTCAGAAAAAATATCATTGACAGATTCAATGTCATTAATGGTCCGGGTTGTTAGTGTACCTATAGGTGTAGTATCAAACTGCCGGAGATTTAAATGCAGTATTTTTTCGTAAATACTGACCCGCATATCTCTCACTACCGATTGCCCCAGCCAGGCGGTAGTAAATGTGAATACAAACCGCATTGCCGTTTCAACAAGGATCAGGCCGATCTGTATCAATGTGATATTGATAACCATATATGCCACTGAGTTGGCGATATATTTATTGACGGTAAGCTGAATAAGAAACGGCCGGACAGGAGTAAGGATCGCCAATAAAATGGCTAATACAACCGATAACCAGAATTTTCTTTTATAAGGCGATGCATACCTGAATACACGGCGCAGCAATGCAATATCAACAAATGAATTCTTAGAACCAGTCAAAATAATTGTTTAGGAAGGCAAATTTAGAAATAGCGATCGACTTAGAATCCCGCTTTCTCCTCATCATCAGTATTGTTCTCTCCCATCGCAATCTTATAAGCCTTAATAAACAAGGCACCCAGATTTTTATAAGGGGGGATATAATCTTCAAATTCTTTAGCAGTGATCATTTTGTCAAGCTCCTTCCAAAAAGGTATCCAGTTTATATCTTCTCCGTTTTGGGCTTTATCAGTAAGTAACTTAAAGAACGGCTTATTCACTTCGGTAGCACCGATCTGTTTAGAAGCAATAATATGGGCATCGGATGCTTTTTCCAACACGTCATGGATCAAATGATAACCCCCACAAGACCCCAGGAAAACGATCTTGGAACTGGAGAACATTTGTTCAATTGTAGATTCTGCATAATAACTATGCCCCCTATGAATTGTAACAGTGGGATAGTATTTATTAACCTCCATGTACTTACATAAAGCTTGCTGGGCTTGCTCATCCTCACCTGTTTCTTCAGGCAATGCCCTGTTTGCAAAAATGATAACAGGCCTACCTTTGGCCGAGGTGATCGTTACCCATTGCTTATTACTTCCATCTATTTTCCAGTTACTGTTACTGAACATACCTACAAAACCTCTGAAAATTCCTTGTCCATCACTATCTCCATAAAAGAAAACCTGCATGACCACTCTGCCCTCACTATCAATCATACTCTTATATGGTACATCATATACAGGCGGAATACCAAGTTCTTTTGTAAGATCGATATTACTTGTGCTATCTGCAGAAAGGAACAGGTCCAGTAAGATCTTATAGATCGCCATTCCTCTTTTGTTGCCGGTAGCCTGGTTGCGCAAATAATTGTGCTTTACATTTTTGATCATTTCCTGCGCCAATGGCTGAATGGTTTCCGCAATGCTGGCGTAGGAATCAGCTACATCAACCCCATCCTCCAGGCCATCGCCTATTTCCAGCCTGCCTACAAACGCCTTCATCAATATGGCGGCATCACTTTCCTGCCCGGGTTCTGCAGGAGGGAAATTTCCAAGAAAATCGCTAAGTGTATTATATCCGGCTGCCATTTTTATGAACTTCCGGTATTTGTCAAAGCTTATTTGCGTAAGCAATGAATCTGATTTGTAATTGATCCTTTTCATCATCAGGGGATAAACACCCTTTACAAAACTGGATGTGTAAATAGATCCGTCTGATGAAACAGCGAGATAATACAGTTCTTCAGCACTAAGCGGCTGTATACATCTGAATCTTACTTCTGCATTTTCATTATGCAGACCATTGATGATATTGACAAAATCTTCCCTGGCCTTTTTTTCCAGTCTTTCTGTTAACGAACGGAACTCCATTGCTGTATCCTTATCCAGTGTTCTTCGCACATATTCCATTTGCGTTTTTACCAGCAATTTGTAGTATTGAAGTGAGTCATCTTTTACAGCATCGATCTCCTCCAGGGTCATTTTACCTTTTACAATATTATCCAGGAAAGGAAAATACTGCTGGCCGCTTCTGCTTTTTGCCATTTTAGCTACTGACTCAATAAATACATTATTACGTATTCCCTGGATGATCACCGCAAGCCTGTTATTAGCCGCCGCATAGTCATATAACTGCCGGGGATATTTAACAGCCACTATTCTGATCAGGCTATCTGCAAAAGGTACTCCGGGATTTCTGCTTAGTGTAGCAAAAGTTTCTGATGGATGTAAAAGGCAATACTTAAGTACCAATTCATCCTGTGAGTTTTTATATCCCGGGTTCTTATTAAAAATTCCAGCCTGTAGCAATACGGTACCGGCATCAAAAGGGAGTTTTTTTACAATAAACTCAATTGTTTTGCCCTGTCTGTCTGCATCTACACCTTCTTCATAAGCTTCCAATATTTGCGACAATCGTAAAGGGTTTATTCTTTTTTCTCCTTTTTCTTTCCAGTTAACAGCAAAATAAGATAAGAGGTTTTCAAGCCCAGATAAGTAAAGCACTTTCAACCGATGATCAAAAACAGTGTCTGTTTCAATCATGTACTGCATATTATCCACTTTGCGGGTAACAGTCCTGGTAACAAGAGTATTAATTTCTGTTGTTTTGGTAGGAGTAAACTCTTTGTCCTTTTTTCCATCAGAAGCCAGGATAGCTGCCTGGGCAGCATTAATATGGTCATGGTTGAGCTGACGGCGAAATTCAGGCTTAAACTCCAGGGGCACAACAAGGGTATCTGTAACAGAAAGACCCTGCCCAAAAAGAGGAAAAAATGGTAACAGAAATATTACCAGGATAAGATATCTGATCATTGCTGTCATAAGGATCGAATAAACAAAGTTAATAACACCATTCGGAAACAAAGAATATCCGCAGTTTAATATTGAAAGAGACGGTTTTAGGTGGTATTTAGATGTGTCAGTAGTTTTTCAAGTTTCGCTGCACCGACCTCTGGAGATTAAGTTTTTATTAACTCTAAGTAAACAGGCAAGCGCTGAATTACACAAAAAACATTTTACTTTAGGTTTGCCCCAAATTTTACCAGAACATGGAAACAACACAAGGAAAGGTGCTGATAGCTGATGATGAGCCCGATATACTTGAAATACTGAAATATAATCTGTCCAATGAAGGCTATGAAGTAGTTACTGCAAGAGACGGAGATGAAGCCTTTGAAAAAGCAAAACGGACAAAACCCGACCTGATCGTATTGGATATAATGATGCCTAAAAAAACAGGCGTCGAAGTTTGTCAGTTATTACGTTCACAGTCAGCATTTAAGGAAACGATGATCATTTTCCTGACTGCCGTAAATGATGAGAGTACACAGATAAAAGGGCTGGAAACAGGGGCCGATGATTATGTAAGCAAACCTATAAGCCCCAAAGTATTCATGAGCCGGGTCAATGCCCTATTCCGCAGAATTAATAAAGCAGAAGCCAAAGTGCTCAAAATCGAGAACCTCACTATCGATCCTGAAAGGTTCCTGGTAACACTAGATAATAAAGAGATCATTCTCGCAAAAAAAGAATTTGAGTTGTTATACTTACTGGCGCTGAAACCGGGACGGGTATTTTTAAGAAATGAGATACTCAACCAGGTATGGGGAAATGATGTGATCGTAGGAGACCGTACCATTGATGTACATATTCGCAAGATCAGGCAAAAACTTGGCGTTGATTGTATCACTACTGTAAAAGGTGTAGGATATAAGTTTGAACTCTGATCCCATTCTGATAACCATACCGATCCCTCGGAATTAAAAAGCGGTAAGCTTAACTTGCAGCATGTTTTCTGCAAAAAACATTTCACCACGCCGGCTTTCTTTGTTTACGGCCCTTGTGCTGGCGATCCCGGTAAGTATTATTGTATTACTGGTAACCCAAAATTGGGCATGGGCCATTATAGCCCTGGCCGGAATGCTGATCACAGGTTACCTGCTCATTTCTTTTATGCTGGAAAGGTTTATTTACCGTAAAATCAAGTTGATCTATAAGTTCATATATAAAACAAAAGCCACCCCAAAAGAAGAAACCTATTATAAATACATACTGCCGCAAAAGAGTATTGATGAAGTACGGGAAGATGTGGAAGCATGGGCTGCTGAAAATGAAAAGCAAATAGCCATGCTGAGGCGAACCGAGCAGTTTAGGAAAGAGTTCTTACAGAACCTTTCTCATGAATTTAAAACCCCTGTTTTTGCCATCCAGGCTTATGTAGATACATTACTACAGGGAGCACTAAATAACCCGGAAGTAAATATTAAGTTCCTGGAAAAAACTGCCAAGAACATCGACCGGCTCACCAATCTTTTGAATGACCTGGATGAAATATCCCGTTTGGAAAGAGGTGAACTCATCTTATACAAACAGAATTTTGTTATACAGGAGCTGATCAGGGAAGTATATGAATCCTTATCAGTAAAAGCTGAAGCCAAAGAAATAAGTATGGTGATCAAAAAAGGCTGCGAGTCGCCACTTACCGTTTTTGCAGATGAAGAAAAGATCCGGCAGGTGACCACCAACCTGGTAGAAAATTCAATTAAGTACGGGAAACAAAAAGGACATATCACGGCCAGCATGTACAAAACAGATGGCAAACATATACTGATCGAGATCAGTGATGATGGCATGGGAATCGGCGAAAAACATTTACCCAGGATATTTGAACGTTTTTACCGAACCGATGAAGGCCGCAGCGCTGATGTAACAGGTAGTGGCCTGGGATTGGCCATTTGCAAACACATCATTGAGGCGCATGGGCAATCCATTCATGTACGAAGCAGGGTGAATGTGGGTACCACCATTGGTTTTACCCTTGATGCAAAAAAGGACTAATACCAGCTTCTTCCTTCCACAAGGCTTGAAAGAAAATCAGCAGCTTCATTACTCATAGAATAAGAAGAAACAGCACTGTTAATCTCATAGAGGAATTGGCGGCAACTTTCATTACTATACTTAAAAACAACGGGTAATACCTGTTGCTGATCTCTGAAAAAGATCATATTACCATCAAAACCACATTGCCGGGCAGTATCTTTCTTTCCATCTATATATTGCTTTAATTTCTGGATCGCTTTT
Source organism: Chitinophagales bacterium (assembly GCA_020636575.1). Lineage (GTDB taxonomy): Bacteria > Bacteroidota > Bacteroidia > Chitinophagales > Chitinophagaceae > JJ008. The sequence goes on along the minus strand of JACJXP010000001.1, from coordinate 1,349,072 downwards.
GTATCAGTTGTACTGATTGAATTGATGACTGAATCCGTATCCGGGTAGTTGAAAGTAATAACAAGACTATCGCAGCCGGCAAGATGCTTATCTAATGCAGAACGATTACAGGAGGCTGTAACAAATAATAAAATAAAAACAAATAAGGAAAAACGCATTTTTTGGCTGCAAGGTAGAAACAATATTATTGTAATGAAATTTCTGCAGCTATTGTTCTTTGCTTTCCAAAATCTTCCCCAACAGTTTTTGCAATAGTTTGTGCGATCTGAGCCTGGTATTGCTGTTCATTGATCTTTATTTCACCTGCCGGTAAAATTCCGGGCCCTGCCATAGCAATCCATGTTTGTGATGACCCGCCAATAAATGATCCGTGTGATGTCCATTTATTACTTTTAGAACCACGGCCATGATCTGTAGTTATAATAAAAGTGGTATTATCCTTATAACCTGGGGTGGTTTGTACCCAATACCACAGATCTGCAATCATTTTATCCGCCTGGTTGGCATGCTGCAGGTATAGGTCATACCTGCCATCATGCGCTGCTTCATCTGTCTCCCCTAACCCGACAAATAAAATTCTTGGTTTGTATTGTTGCAGGTATTCTTTTGCTGCAAGAAATGTAAGCTGGTCAAAACGGGTGGCTTGCTTTTCAATGATAATATCTTTTTGCACTTCATTGATCAATGTAAATGCCTGATTTGGTTTATCTACCGTAACCGAAGTATAACCACTATTAATAAAGAAAGAACTTTCCGATTCCTGCAATATATACGGAAATATATCCCAGGATGTGAATGCTGCTATTTTTCCGTCAAAACCGGGTTGCCTATGTAAGTAATCAAGCACATTCTGATTATGGTTCATTTTTTTCCTGTTAGAAGAAATTTCAGGGTCGGGCATCCCTGTAAATATTTCATTGTACCCGGGATACGAAAGCACATAGTCGTTGGCCACATTTACTTTATTACCATAAGTTCTGTTACCAAACAGTTGTCCTTTTTTACTAAGTACATTCCATAAAAACGGCATTAGTTTTTCTCTTCTTTCGAATGGTGATGCTGCCCAATACATCAGTTTCATCAATGAAGTGTCCGGAGTAAACTTATTGTTGCTAATCAATGCTGAATCAGCACCGGAGAATATTTCCTGCCATCGAAAACCATCGATAGTAATGATGACCACATTTTTCGCCGGAACATAGTCCCTTCCGGGAGGCGGGGTTACCGGTAGTGCCTGGGGTAGTTGAAAAAAAGCCAGCAGCATTACCGGGCTGATCAGTTTTTTCATTGTGTAACGGTTTTGCAAAAAAAGAAAACAGATATAACCGGATCGTTAAGCAGCCATTAGTTTTTTGTTATCTATAATAATTTCAAAATGACATAATAAGATAATAATGCGGTAACGATATGGTTAAATAGTAATGTTTTCTTTGTAAAACTATCTTATGCAAAAACGGCATGTTGATGTGGTGGTGCTCTCTGATTTGCACCTTGGAACATACGGTTGTCATGCTCTTGAAATTGTGCAATACCTCCGCAGTATTTCTCCCCGTTTATTAATTCTTAATGGCGATATCATTGATGGCTGGCAATTCAGCAAACGCTACTTCCCCGCTACACACCTGCAGGTTATAAAAGAATTATTGCAAATGATCAGTAATGGGGTAAGAGTTATTTATATAACAGGGAACCATGATGAAATGATGCGCAGGTATAGTGATATACAGTTACACAATTTTCAGTTATGCGACAAGCTTGTAATGGAAATTAATGGCAAAATGGCCTGGATCTTTCATGGCGATGTATTCGATAATACCACAAAAGGAAGTGCCCGGATCATTGCTAAACTCGGTGGATATGGTTATGACTGGCTGATCCTGATGAATCGTTTTGTAAACTGGTGGCTTGTTAGGTTCGGGAAATCTCGGATGAGCTTCAGCAAACGGATCAAGAATAGTGTAAAAAAGGCAGTTGCCTGGATCTCAGATTTTGAGCAAACTGCTGCTGAGTTAGCCATTCAAAAAAAATATGACTTTGTGATCTGTGGTCATATTCATCAGCCTTGTATAAGGGAAGTGGAAACTCAAAAAGGCAAAGTTACCTACCTCAATAGCGGCGACTGGGTTGAAAACCTTACATCTTTAGAATATAATAACGATCAATGGAGGATCTATCATTATGATGAAAAAGAATTTGCAGGAGCTCCTATTATTCCCATTGATAAAAACTTACCAGATCTGAGTGTGGTAACTGATGAAGTAGGGCTATTTATTAATTCATTATATCCCAGGTGACTCATGAAAATATTTTACGCTGTTCAGGCAACCGGAAACGGACATATAAGCAGGGCCATGGAGCTGCTACCATATCTTGAACAATATGGAGAGGTAGATATTTTTTTAAGTGGTGATAATAGTAATTTGGATCTGGACGGACCTGTTAAGTATAGAAGCAAGGGCATCAGCCTATATTATAATTGTAATGGCGGTTTGAGTTACTGGAATATGTTTAAAAGATTTCAACCTCTCAGGGTCAGGCAGGAAATAAGGGACCTTCCTGTAGAAAAATATGATCTTGTTCTTAATGATTTTGACTATATCACATCGGCAGCATGCGCAAAGAAAGGAATCCCTTCCATTCACTTTGGGCACCAGGCAAGTTTTTTATCAGTAAATACCCCCAGGCCGGATAATAAGAACAGTACCGGGGAATGGTTATTAAAGAATTTTGTAAAAGCCACCCACTATGCCGGTCTGCATTTTAAACCTTATGATGATTTTATTTTTACTGCTGTAGTAAAAAAAGAAATATTACAGGCTGAACCAACCGATAAAGGGTTTATCACTGTATATCTACCTTCTTATTGTGAACCCCAATTAAAAACTATGTTTTCTGCTTACCCGGAATTACCATTTCATATTTTTTCAAAAGAAACATCTGCTATTCGTAATGAGGGTAACATAACTTTCTATCCAATCAGCAGGCATTTATTTACTGACAGCCTGATTCATTGTCACGGCATTATTTCCGGTGCAGGGTTTGAAACTCCGGCTGAGGCATTACATCTTGGTAAAAAAATAATGGCTATCCCGATAAAAGGGCAGTACGAACAACAATGTAATGCTGCGGCATTGACCCAAATGGGAATCCCTTGTTTTTCAACTATAGACCAGGGTTTTCCGGATCATTTTGAAAAATGGGTCAACTCCCCTTTTCCTGAAGCGATCGATTATTCTGATAGTATCCCATCCAGCCTTGAATATGTTTTTTCCCTCGTTGACCAGGAGCATCAAATCGATGCAGCTTGATTTACAAAAGTCTCCTACAAAAAAAAACCACCCCGCTGTAATCCTTAATAATAAGGATACCAAAGGGATGGCTAACTGCATGAGAAAACTGCTTCCGGCGGGGACTTACTAACGCCAGATTAACTGCAACCAGAACGAGTGGTGAAAGAACTGCTGTAAAGATGATGCCCCAGTGTTACGCTGTTGTTACCCAATAGTTAAGGAACGATTATGAATTTGACATACAGAGTTTGCTTCAATTCCTTAAAAATTTAATATTACCTAATTGTTAATTTTGTGTAACTTTAATGTTACTTATTTGCTGTCGCTTTGAAAACACTGAACTCCATATTGTTCCTGTTACTGCTTTCAGTAAGTATCCCGGTAAAAAATTTCGGCCAAACTAATTCATTATCAATTAGTTTTGATTTTTTTGGAACCCCTATTTCTATATCAGTGGACCCAGCTTTTAAGGTCAGTTCGGGTTATAGTCCAGATGCTGTAGAAATAGCTGATTTTTTTGAAAAGATATCCAAAACAGACTATCAACCTGTTATATATCAGCTACTTGCAATAAAATCAAGATTGCAATTGGAAGATTGGCCTTATTATCAGCTGATCAGGAATGTAGCTGAAAAAATTAGCCCCAAAGCCGGGAACTATTATCGCTATACCCTTTACAAATGGTTTTTAATGGATCAGTCAGGGTATGAAACTGCTTTAAAAACCAGTAACGATAAGCTACTATTTTACATTCGCTGTGACGAGAATATTTATAATATTCCGGGATATTATAAAAACGATAAGCAATTTATTTGCCTGAACTACCACGACTATGGCAATCATGTGGATTTTCAGAAAGAGAGGTTTACTGAAATAAGCCCTGTAGAAAATGCTTCCCTTAGATCATTCTCTTATAAAATAACCCGCCTTCCGGATTTTAATACCAGTTCTTATAAAGAAAGAGATATCAGTTTTCAGATAAATGATAATGAATACAGGTTTAAGATAAAATTGAATAATGAAATAAAAACCCTGTTTGCTAATTATCCTGTTGTTGATTATGAATCCTATTTCAACATACCGCTCAGTAAAGAAACTTATGAATCGCTAATACCTGTTTTAAAAAACCAGGTAAGTGGAATGAATAAAAAAGCTGGTGTTGATTTCCTGATGCGCTTTACCCGTTATGCATTCATGTTTGCACCAGATAGCAAGCAATTTGGTGGTGAAAAAAGATTAAGTCCCGAGGAAACACTGTTATATGATAAAAGTGATTGTGATGACCGTGCAGCTCTTTTCTTTTACCTTGTTAAAGAGATATATAATCTCCCTATGATCGTACTGGCTTACCCTGAACATGTAACTATTGCAGTAAAATTTGCAAAACCTGTTGGCACACCGGTTGTGTATAAAGGAGAAAAATACTCCGTATGCGAGCCAACTCCCCAAAAAACCGACCTTAGGATAGGCCAATCTATTCCCGGTTTAAATCATTCTTCTTTTGAAGTAGTATACGCTTATCATCCCGGCAATTAGTTTGCATCAGCACTTACCGGTTCCTTAGCTGTAGTTTCCCATTTATTCAGGCTGTCTCTTATACCTTTCGTCATTTTGGTAAAATATTTCTCTCCAGTTTCCATAAAAGAAAGTGTCATACAATCATCCAATCTTGAAAAATAGGTTACATATATAGCGCCTTTGTCTGCATAAAAATAGATCTTACCCTGGGTAGTACAGGTATCTTTTGGTTTGATCACTTTACCGTTTATGGCTTTACTGAGAACCTCAATAGAACCCTTATCATACACTTTTGTCATATTAAAGAAACGGGGATTACCGGGAGTATGATAATACATGACTGTGGCGCTATCACAACCTGCAATCGCTGGTTGTAGATTTCTTTGAGCATTGTCCCTGCATCCAAAAAAGAGTACTGTGGGAGTCAGCAAACAAATTAAAAGTATCTGCTTCATTACTAAAATTATTTAAACAAAAGCGTCCTGAAAATTCAGGACGCTTCTCAAAACTATATAAAAGATATTAATAGGTAGTATTAAATGGATCCCAGTTGGTCCATCCTGTTATCCAGTTTGTGGTTCCAAAAGCACCACGATAAGTACCGCTTGTAAAGAATGAGTTCATCCCGGTATAACTAGCTCCAGTAAGAGCCGGCGAACCTGCTTTTGGCAAAAAGTTAGGATTAGTAGAATAGAAAGGATTTTCCAGCATGATGTTATCAATGTTGGTATAAGTGATACATCCTTCGCTTTCTGCTTTAGCCTGTATCTGTGCAGGAGTACAAATGGCTGAATTGCTTGATTTATACAGATTGGTCTCAGCATGTACCAGGTTATTTTTGAATTCAGATATATCATTCACATAATAGTCAGTCAAAGTAGCATCGCTTTCCATAGAGAAACCACCATCAGGATGACCCATAAGAATAGAATTTCTTAGCATGAAGCGGGTAGCTCTTCTCCAACGATTAGATAAGTTATGGTTAGCTGCAGCAGTAGCGCTGTTTGGACCTATGATGGTGAAGTTGCTCAATTGTGGCATAGTACGAGGAGTAGCTAATGTTCCGGATCCGTCGTTATCACACTCAATACCATTACCTGCATCACCTGCATCCACAAAGTCTGGCTTACGGCAAGAAACTGCGTACTGGATCTTTCCATTAAAACCAAAGTCAAAGTCAAAATCATCATCAGCAGTCGCAAAAGCAATAAGGTTCTTGGCATTTACAGTTCCGCCGAACCACTCATATGCATCATCATTACCAAATGATACCTGTACATTCTCAACGATTGTACCGGAACCTACACCACCGAAGGTAAGTCCGTTGATCTCAGAACCTGGCTCAGCAGCAATACCGGCAAATTCTATTCGTACATAACGAATAATTCCGCTTTCATCCAAAGGATCAGTACCACCATACTGGCGACCAATACCACCTTCAATGGTTGGAGCAGGGTCCAAAGGACGATTAGTTGGCGCCTTTCCTAATAATACAATACCACCCCAGTCGCCGGGAGCTCTTGATCCAACAGGCTGGCCACTGGTAAATACAATCGGTTCAGTGGAAGTACCCTGTGCAATTAATTTTGCACCTCTTTCAATGATCAAAGCACCTTTTTCGGCAATATCACTTTTAATTACACAGCCTTTTTCAAAAGTTACAGTAGCACCTTCTGTTACATATACATAACCTTTCAATATCCAGGTTCCTTTTGCATAGAACTTGCTGGACGAAATAATGCCGGTGATCACATTACTCTCTGTAGGAGTAGGCGTTGTTGTAGTGGTCTCATCAAAATTCACCTTAATACATGAAGTAACACTGAAAAGGCTTCCCAGGATCAGCGTACCAAAAAGAATCTTCTTCATATAGTTTTGTTTTGAGTTTTTGTTTTTTTTATTTAATTATTTATTTCCAATATTAAAATCATAAGTAAATCCTAATGTAATCGTTGAGCCGGGTTTATAAGAATTGAATAACCTGTCGGTTCCTGAGTTAAATGCTTTTTTACTATCTACATTCTCATAGAAGTAGTAGGCATTATTCAAAATGTCTGACCAGGTAAGTTTTAGCTCACCACGATTCTTAATTATTTTTTTAGCTAATTGTAAGTCGAGCTGATTTCGGGGTCTTTCATATATATCCGGGAAATCCTGGTTACCGACCAATGCTAAACGCTGACCTACCCTGTTATACAATAATGAACCACTCAGGTTATCGTTATCAGAATCATACTGCAACCCGACATTGACCAGGTATGGAGACTGCCCTTGCAGAGGCCTGTTAGTAGATTGGCTTCCGGTAAGTGTTACTTTGGAATAACTTACAGTAACGTTAGTGAACACACTGAAGTTATTTAACTGCTTACTCACAAAATCCAGCCCTTTTCTTACTTCAAACTCTGCTCCAAAAGTATAGGCCTTATCAGCATTTGTGTAGCCATAATTTCTTCTGTCAACCACACTTGATGGATCGAGTCTTATCTCAATAGGATCATCAAAAGATTTATAGAAAACCCCAAAAGTGAGAGCTTCTCCTCCTTTTGGATAATATTCATAGCGGGCATCTCCGTTAATGATGCTGGTTCGCATCAGATCAGGATTGCCATTTACACCGTAATTGGCTTCATAATCATAGAAAGAAAATGGAGCAATCTCCCTGAATTCGGGCCTTGCGATGGTACGGCTACCTCCTAAACGGATATTAGTTTTAGTGTTGGGTGAGAAAGTGAAATTAAGTGATGGTAACACATCCCATTTTTCATTATCAATCACAATTCTCTTTGAAGTAACATCCTTAGTTGTAAGAAATTGCTGGAAATTTTCTACCCGGCTACCCCAAATAATCCTAACCTTATCTCCTAACTTATTATCAAACATCACAAACATTCCATTTAAGGCAGAAGCACCAAAGTATTTGTCCTGGTTATTGGTGAAGTCGTTGAGTACAAACCCATCCATCGCAATGTTTGGCTGAGAGAATATTTCGTCAAATGGCAAATATTTCTTGCTGCTGTTAAATTGTGAAGATGATGCCGGAACATATTGAAATATGCGGCTCTTAAAGTTGCGGACCCTGAGTAAAGTAGAACCACCTGCTTTAAATGTTTGTGTTTGCTTATTTAACTTAAAGGGAATTGTCAGGCTTCCGTTAGCGCCATAACTAAAATCTTCGAGTCTGCTAAAGAAACGACGGGTATCATCATCGTTATATTCATAAGCATCATTACTGTTTATAGCTCTGTTATATGAAACGGTTCTAAGGTCTGGCTGTGTTTTCCAGTTGTAAGCAAAGTTGCCGTTCCATTCCAGTTTGATACCACTATTGGTAAGCTTGTGTTCACCTTCCAACTGGCCGCTATATAAAGAACGCTGATTCAAGAACGATGAAATAAAGTAAATATCCTGTTGCCTGTCAATGCTTGAACCGGTACGACTGTAATAATTATCCTCAAACAACTGATTGAACAGATTTTTAAATGATATCTTATGTCTGCCTTTTATATATGTAATGTTTGCCAATGCGCCCACATTAACACTGTACTTATTTTGTTCGTCAGTAACACTGGCTATTTCATCTCCCACAAAACCAAACAGTTTTCTGTTAACAGCATACTTTAACATGCTGTTTCTGTATTGTACAGAAAGAATGGTCCCCAATTTTCCGCCGTTTTTAAAATTGGCTGTATTTCCCCAGGTAATGCTATGACTTTGTGTAGGCAGGGCCGTTGTTTTTTTAGTGCGATATACATCACTGTTCAGCATTTGGGTCCACTCAACTTTTTGCATGGCAGTTCCGAGACGATATGCCTGCGGGGTAGTTGGGAAAGTGGCCGGAAGATCTCTTGTACCATCATCAAAACCCAGCCAGTCTGTTCCATTACGTTCATTACTGGTAAAATCTTTAAAAACAGATTGTGTATTAAAACCGAAGCTGACACCTACGGTCAATAAATCACGGGTAGGTACATCTTTTGTATTGATCTGTACCAAACCACCTGCAAACTCACCGGGAAGATCAGGTGTTGCCGTTTTATTAATAATGATATTATCAATTAAAGAAGAGGGAATTACATCAAAAGAAAATGCTTTTTTATCGGGTTCGGTACTTGGCAATGGTGCGTTATTAATGATCGCAGAATTATACCTATCGCTTAAGCCTCTTACGATCACAAATTTGTTATCCTGAATACTGGTACCGCTTACCCTTTTCAGCACTTCGCCGGTATTTTTATCAGGTGTCCTGCGGATAAAGTCAGCTGCCAAGCCGCTTGAAAGTGATACGTTATTCTTTTGAAAAGATAATAATGCGGAAGTATTTTCTTGTCTTCTTGATACAGATTTAATAACCACATTCCCAAGATTGGTTTCTTTGCTTTCCTGCAAAACGATCTCCAGGTAATTGCCATTACCGGTTCCAACTTCGATCTCTGTAATCTCTTTGGTCTCGTACCCTGTGTTGGAAACCCGGATCGTATATTTTTTGCCTACCACCAGGTTCAGGTAAAATTTACCTTCTACATCCGCAATTATTTGCTTTTCTTCTCCAACAATAAATATAGTAGCACCCGGAAGGGCTTCATTTCTTGCATTTGATACCTTACCGGAAAACCTTTCAGTTTGTTGTGCCTGAACTAAAGAATATAATAATATGCAAAAAGCAGATAGTACTAACCGAATCCTTATATGCATGACCTGATTGTTTGGCGCAAAGGTGTATGCTGCACATTACCGGCATGTTACTGTGGCGTTAAGCATTTGTGACCTGAATATTACGGAATTGTTAAGCGTCTTAAAAGCGAAACTGCAATCTGCAGGTAAATATGTCGTCAGCTGTGTCTGCGGTAAATCCTGACATTTGAGTTACTTCATTTTTTACCCTATCGTAATAAAAAATAAGTTTTGTTGATTGGTTCATATAATAAACATATCCCAAACCCAATGTCGAATATTTTATATCTGCTTCTGAAAGGTTTACATTAGGTTTCCCAATGTCATTTCCACTCACTTTAATATTGGGGTCGTACCAGTCAAATTTGACCAACAATTGATGTTTTGTATTAACTATATTCTGTAAGAAGTAAAAAAAAGCCCCGTTAAAATGGCGAACATAAGTAGGTAGCGGAATCCCATTGTCGTTAGGTATTGTTCCGGGATTACGGGAAGAAAATTCTGTGCCTGGTTGTGTGCCAAACCAATATTCAGCCCGGCATTCACTCTCACCCCAACCATGTTTTATTTTTACCTGGATGTCCCCACCATAATAGTGGCGGGGCGAAGATTTACCCAGATTTGCTTCTGACGAGTCTACAATAAATACTTTGTCGCCGTTAACAGCTTTTCCACTCTTATAAACATACTTTGTTCCATTCTTCCAGCCTCCCCGGAGAAAAGAAAGGCCTGCGCCAACCTCAAATTTTCCTAATTGTTGTGGGCGAATTGTCAACCGGCTGATAAAATCTTTATGACTATCAAAATCAGTTGATCCCGAAAGTCCCTGCCCGTTAAAAAATCCTGCATCTAGTTTTATATCCCTTAGTTTATCCTTTTTATCCTGGGGTTCAAATGAAAGCATTACGCCCAGGTCTCTTTCCGTTGGCATTAAGATCTGGGACATCCTGCCTCTCTCTGGTGTTTCACGAAAAGCGGAGGAAAGGTTGACTTCATAACCAAAAGGACGGGCAAATAATCCGGCTGTTATTGAAAAACGATTATGCTTTGTTTCAAACAACCGGGTAAACATGTCCCTAACAACGACACCTCTCTCTGTAGCATCTATCTGGAAACTGAACTGAGCTTTGGGGAAAGAAGATTTAGAAGGCAGCACATAATCAATCTTTATCCTTGCCCGACGCAACATAAACCGGGTTTTAGAATATGGAGAAAAATTTCCTCCGGCATAACTGGGAGCACCGTCAGCTTCAGCTATCTGAAACTGAGGCTGCATATAACCTGTAATACGCAGATTCTCAAAACGTTTGATCAACGGTCTTACTGTATCTTTAATAAAAAAGGATGAGTCAATTTCCGTAAGGTAGCGCTGGCCAATAACCGTACATGGAAAAGAAACCAATATTATAAGCAATAGCAGAAATAACTGTTTTCTCATACGATGATCGTTGCTGCAATATAAACTCTTTGTTATAAAATGGTTATCCCGATTTTATTTTAATATTAATTAATTATTAATTCTATTCTGGCTTAATTTGGCCTTGTGTAAGCCCGGTAATTTCGTTGACTTTTAAACAAAATAATATGGGACTTCAATCAATTCTTAAGGTTTTCATGCCCAAAAACAGAGTGTTTTATGAACTCTTTGAGAATGTGGCTGATAATGTGGCTTTAATGGGTTCAAAATTAAAAGATATTGTTGCAGAGCCTGACTTTAATAAAAGAGCTGATCTGATAAAACAAATAGAAAATCTGGAACACGACAACGATGATCTTACACACAGTCTTTTTACTGAATTAGGAAGAAACTTCATTACTCCATTCGACAGGGAAGACATACATTATCTTGCCACCGCACTTGATGATATAGCAGACTATATTTATGCTTCTTCTAAAAAGATCAATTTCTATAGGGTAAACCCCGATGATGGGATGAAAAAATTTGCTGAGTTGATCGAAGAAAGCACTTTACAAGTAAAGTTTGCTGTGGTGGAATTAAGAGATATGAAAAAGGTAAGAAAGATCACCGAAGCATTGGTAAAGATCAATAGCGTTGAAAACAAAGCAGATGATGTGTTTGATATGAGTATCGAGCACTTGTTTGCCACAGAACCCGATGCAAAAGAAGTCATCAAAAAAAGAGAGATATACCAGGTAATGGAGATCGTTACGGATAAATGTGAAGATGCCAGCAATGTAATCGAATCTATTATTATCAAATACGCATAATTTCCCTGCATTCTATTAAATAATGACCTCTTTTCTGATCACCATAATAGTACTGGCCCTCATCTTTGATTATATCAATGGCTTTCATGATGCAGCTAATTCAATAGCCACTGTTGTTTCTACAAAAGTGTTAACACCATTCCAGGCCGTGCTGTGGGCCGCTATTTTTAACTCAGCAGCTTTTTTCATTTTTAAAGATCATGGGGTGGCTGACACAGTAGCCAAAACAGTAAAACCAGATGAGATCCAGCAAGGGAAAATGATGGTTGTTATTTTTTCCGGGCTAATTGCCGCCATAACCTGGAACCTGCTCACCTGGTGGTTCGGAATACCATCCTCATCTTCACACACACTGATCGGGGGATTTGCAGGCGCTGCCGTCGCCAGTGGTGGGTTTGCTGCAGTAAACTCTCCTGTGGTCATTAAAACAGCTGCATTTATTTTCCTGGCCCCACTCGTCGGAATGATCATGGCTTTTATCATGTCGATCTGGTTCCTCAGTTCATTCAGAAAAGGGTGGTCTTCTAAAATATTCTCGATAGGGGTGATCATTTTTGTCTTCATTTTTTTGTATTACAAATTGGAAACAGATCCAACCAGGTTAAAATCACACTATGATGCCTATGCGATGAAGGTGATCTTTTATTCAAAAAACTTTAAATGGATATTACTCTCGTTCATTCTGCTTATTATGGCAGTATTCTCGTTATACCTCAGCAACCTCAATGCACATAAATCAAATCAATGGTTTAAAAGGCTGCAACTTGTTTCTTCTGCCGCATTTAGTATTGGCCATGGTGGTAATGATGCACAAAAGGTAATGGGGATCATTACAGCTGCTTTAATTGCAGGAGGCAATATCAATTCATTTGGCGAAATGCCTGCCTGGGTTCCTATAGCCTGTTATACAGCCATAGGCCTTGGAACTATGAGTGGTGGCTGGAAGATCGTAAAAACTATGGGTACCCGTATTACTAAAGTAACTCCATTTGAAGGAGTAGCTGCCGAAACAGCGGGTGCACTTACACTATTTATTACAGAAGCTTTACGGATACCTGTTAGTACCACACACACTATTACAGGTGCCATTATGGGTGTAGGCGCTACTAAACGTTTATCTGCAGTCAGGTGGGGCGTTACCATCAACCTTATTTGGGCATGGGTACTAACGATCCCCATCAGTGCTTTATTGGCGGCAGGCATCTATCACATCGTAAAGTTGTTTTGATTTTCTCTCCCTGTTTACTTCCATTTAAAAATAAAAATCCTGACTTTTGCCGGGATTATTATGAGTAAAATATTAGTTACAGGTGGTTGCGGATATATTGGTTCGCATACCATCATTGATCTGGTTGAAAATGGTTATGAAGTTATTTCTGTGGATAATAACTCCCGTTCTAACCAGGTCATTTTAAAAGGCGTAGAACAGATAACAGGTCAGAAGATCAAAAACTACAAAGTTGATCTTTGTGATTTTGATGATACCTATGCCATCTTCCAGGAAAATACAGATATAGAAGGCATCATACATTTCGCTGCGTATAAGGCTGTGGGTGAGTCAGTAGAAAAGCCGTTGATGTATTTTGAGAACAACCTTGTTTCTCTTATCAATCTCTTAAAATGTGTTAAGGAATTCAATATTCCTTATTTCGTTTTTTCTTCTTCCTGTACTGTATATGGGAATGCTGATGAGATACCAGTCACAGAGAAAACTCCTCCTAAACCTGCCGAATCCCCCTATGGTTATACCAAGCAAATGAGTGAGCAGATCGTTAATGAGTTTACAAAAAGTTCGGGTATGCAATGCATCATCTTGCGCTACTTTAATCCGGCAGGTGCACACCCTTCTGCCATTATCGGCGAGATGCCATTGGGCAAGCCACAAAATCTTGTTCCTGGCATTACTCAAACAGCAATAGGACGGATTGAAAAAATGTCTGTACATGGCAGTGATTATCCCACCCGTGATGGTTCCTGCATCAGGGACTATATTCATGTATGCGATCTGGCCCATGCCCACACTCTTGCACTAAAATATTTAAAGGATGGCAGCAATGCAGATCAATGTGAGGTGTTTAACCTGGGAAGCGGAAATGGTGTATCTGTGCTGGAAGCGATTCAATCTTTTGAAAAAGTAAGTGGCCAAAAATTGAATTACGAACTAGGGCCACGAAGACCCGGCGATGTGGTTGCCATTTATGCGAACAATGACCTGGCCCGCTCAGTATTGGGTTGGGATCCTGCATACACACTGGATGATATTATGTCCACTGCATGGAAATGGGAGCAACGATTAAAAGCAGATGAAACTGTTTTCAGCAATCAATCGGGTGAGCTCAATTGATCCTAAACCGGGTACATTTCTTTTGAAACCTTACATTTGCCCAATACAAATTTTAGCATGTTAAAAGATATTCAACCAACAGGAAATAAAGACACAAGAAGCGGATTTGGAGATGGTATTGCAGAAGCTGCAAGAAAGAACGACAAGATAGTAGCATTAACCGCCGATCTCGCAGGATCACTTAAACTCAACCAGTTCATTAAGGAATTTCCAGAACGTTTTATTCAATGTGGAATCGCTGAAGCAAATATGATCGGCGTTGCTGCAGGACTTACTATCGGGGGGCATATACCTTATACCACCACATTTGCTAATTTTTCTACAGGCAGGGTATATGACCAGATCCGCCAGAGTGTGGCATATAGTGGCAAGAATGTAAAAATATGCGCCTCACATGCCGGGTTAACACTGGGTGAGGATGGCGCCACTCACCAGATATTAGAAGATATTGGTCTTATGAAAATGCTGCCGGGGATGACGGTGATCGTTCCGTGTGATTATGCACAGACCAAAGCAGCCACTATGGCTATTGCTGATTACCAGGGTCCTGTTTATCTGCGTTTCGGCCGCCCTGTTTGGCCCATTTTTACAAAAGAAGAAGATTTTGTTATTGGCAAAGCACAGCAATTCTCTGAAGGAACAGATGTTTCGATTTTTGCCTGCGGCCACATGGTTTGGTATGCTATCCAGGCCGGTGTCATCCTGCAGGAAAAGGGTTTCAGCGTGGAAGTGATCAACCTGCATACCATCAAGCCATTGGACGAAGAGGCAATAATCAACTCCATCAAAAAGACCAAATGTGCAGTTACAGCAGAAGAACACAATATCATCGGCGGATTGGGCGATGCTGTTGCTCAATGTGCTGCTAAGAACTTTCCCATTCCAATTGAATATATCGGCACCAAAGACACATTTGGCGAAAGCGGAAAGCCAAAAGATCTTCTGAAAAAATATGGTCTGGATATTACAAATATTGTAGAAGCTGCCGAAAAAGTGATGAAACGAAAATAACCTTCCTAAATAAGCTTTATAAATTCAGGGCCCGGTTCTTTCAAAACCGGGCCTGTTTTTTTATTTTTATCAGATAAATCAAGATCAATTCCAATATTCTAAGCCATCATAAGCCCCACAACCTATGTCCCTGAATACCTTAAGCGACAGTGAATTATTACAACAGTTCCGTGAGCCGGCCACCAAGGAAAAGGCTTACACAAACATTATAAAAAAGTACCAGGAAAAATTATACTGGCATATCCGCCGCATGGTGGTAGAGCATGAAGACGCTAACGATGTGCTGCAAAATGTACTCATCAGGGTCTGGAATGGCCTCAATAATTTCAGGGAAGACAGCCAGCTATACACCTGGCTTTATCGCATAGCTACCAATGAATGTCTCACTTTTTTGGAGCAGCAGAAGAAAAAATCGGCCATAAGCCTGAGTGATGTGGAGTCGGGTCTAAGCAATAAGATCAAGGCAGACAAGCATTTTGACGCCAATAAATTAGAGTGGAAATTACAACTAGCAATTCAGCAATTACCTGAAAAACAAAGAGTTGTATTTACTTTACGATATTACGAAGAAATGCCGTACGAGGAAATGAGCCGGGTACTGGAAACCAGTGAAGGGGCCCTGAAAGCCAGTTATCATCATGCTGTTAAAAAAATAGAGGATTATATGCTGAATCATTAAACTTGGAGGCTAAAAAGACGTCTCAATAACTGAATAAATGGCACAGAAAGACAACATATTACAGGAATTAAGAGAACTGAACAGCTCTATTGCCAGAATCGGCAACCAGCCCGTTTTTACTGTACCCGAAGGCTATTTTGACAATCTGGCTACTGAAGTACTGAAGCGTATCAAGGCATCAGAAACCGAAGAAGCATTACCTGCCATTTTTAACCAGCTATCAAAAAATAATCCTTACCAGGTACCTGCCGGTTATTTTGAGTCGCTGGAAAGCCGTGTGTCAGCGGTTATCAATGATCAAACTAAAACAGTGCAGGAAGAACTCAAAGAGTTATCACCCCTGTTAAGTAAGCTTAAGAAAGTAACACCTTACCAGGTTCCGGAAGGTTATTTTGAAAGAATAGAAAAGCCTGTTGAAAAAACAGAAGCGAAGGTTATTTCTTTCACCCGTCATAAGTGGTTACGCTATGCCGCAGCAGCGATGGTGATCGGTTTTATTGCCACTCTGTTTGTAATAACACAGAATAAAAATAAGATTGATCCTAATGCCGATTCTTATGCCTGGGTAAAAAAGAGTGTGAAAAAAGTAAGTACCGATGAACTGGATGAGTTCATCGAATTGACAGACATAAATAATACAGTAGCATCCGTACAAAAAGCAGAAGACATTAAAGACCTGATGAAAGATGTACCTGAAAAAGAGATCCAGCAATTGCTGAACGATGCAGATGTACTTTTTGATCCGGCTGCGGATGAACTGTTGATGAATTAAATGTAAAATGAAAAAGTTATTATTCATAGTAAGCCTGTTCGCCATTGGCATCACTTCGGTGATGGCGCAGAATGACGACGATGATAAGATCGGTGATAAGATGCGGGAATACATTCAGCAAAAACTGCGGATGAATAAAGACGAGGCCCGGAGATTTACTCCTGTATTTCTCCAATATTTTCATGACTGGAGAAGTGCCTTAAAGGAATACCGAACTGACAGGATATTGCTCACAAAAAAGATCGCCGATGTTCAGTTACGTTACAGAAGTGAGTTCAGAACAATTGTCGGTGAAAAAAGAGGGAATGATGTATTTCACCAACAAAGGCTATTTATCAAAGAATTACAGAACCTGAGAAATGAACGATTACAAAACCGGCCTAATGCACCTCGTAACAGAGTGAATAATCTTCCTGATTAAAAATTAAAACTGGTGTTTTTCATAAGTTAGCAAGGCCGGTCCTTATGGGTCGGTCTTCTTTTTTAAAAACCCCAAACAGGGTTCTTTACATCATGATAGAAGAGAAAGGTCCACTTTTCTTTTTCTCCCTGTTGCCACCATTGTTGTCGTAGTTCCATTGCTTTTTTCCCATCATAATCGTATTTGGCTGCAAAGCGGTGTTTCATCTGCTGCAATTGAGGCGCCTCATCTCCGCCAAAAAAAATTGTTTCATTACTTTCTTTGATCCAGAATACCTGGTGAAAAGGTGAATGTGCTCCGGAGATTTCATAATGGATGTAATTATCAATATCACCGCTGCCATGTAGCAGTTTTACCTGCGATGTATTTTTTAACCCTTCCAATTCTTCCGGCATATAGGAGGGAAACCCTTTTTCAAAAGCAAATTCAAGTTCCTGTTGCTGTATATAGTAAGTAGCATTAGGCAATGAAGGCCGGCCACCCAACCCTTCTCTTTCTATGCAAGCAGCTCCTGCATGATCTTTATGTAAATGAGTGAGCAACACTTTTGTTACTGACGCAGGGTCAATACCTGCTTTTTGCATATTGTCAAAAAGCTGCAGTGTTCCGTTCTTTTCAAATCCGAGACCAGTATCCAGCAACAATACATCTTTATCAGTGATCACTACAAAAGGTTGTATCTCCACCAGCAAGCTGCCAACCGGCCGACTTTCCAGATCTTCATTATCTATATCAATCGGAACAAAAAGCTTAGAATGGTCAATGGTAAATGTGCCCTCGGATAGCGGTATGATCTTCATAAGCTTCAAAAATACTGATTACAAATCCGAGGCGATTTGAAATTTGTTTTTTGTGATTTGATTATTGGAGCTTTTATCTCAATACCATTTGCCGGTCCGCATCAAGTCTGATCAAAATAGCAAGCAGTACAGTAAACGTAAGCAAGGAGGCACCGCCATAACTGATAAAAGGCAAAGGAATACCGATCACCGGTGCCAGGCCTACTGTCATAGAGATATTAATAGCAATGTGAAAAAAGAATGCAGATGCTACGCCATAGGCATAGCAACGGCTGAATGTACTGCGTTGCCTCTCGGCTATAGTAACGATCCGGAATAATAAAAATAGATAAAGTAACAGCAGCACTACACTTCCTGCAAAACCAAAACCTTCTCCAACGGTACAAAAAATAAAATCCGTTCGCTGTTCAGGTACAAAATCATAACGGGTTTGTGTTGCTTTGAGCAAACCTTTTCCCCATATCCTGCCACTACCGATCGCAATTTTGGATTGCCGCACATTGTAACTACTTCCACTTTCTTTTGCCTTTTTGGATGATGCCTGATCGGTTATCACAACACCTTCCTCATAAGGATTATCTTTCCCGAAAAGATTATAGATCCTTTCGATCTGGTGCTTCTGCAATACATTTTTAAAGATGAATGGTACGGCAAACCGCTGAATGCCTACGCATAGAGCCCACAGGAGAATAATATTGATAAGTATCCTTCTTTTTCGCTTGATCTGCCTCCGGAAAATATAGATCAGCAATACTGCTATGGCTGTAAGGGCAATGGCTAGTTTATCAGGCTCTATAATGATGGAAGAAACAAACAGCGCTGCAAAAGCAAAACCCACCCAAAGAATAATAGCAGGCAATCCTTCCCGAAACATAACAATAAAAAAAGAGAAGAAGACCAGTGCTAATCCGGTTTCACTTTGCAAAATGGTAAGTGCCGCAGGAAATAAAACGATCCCCGCAGCAATAAGCTGCGATCGGGTCTTTGTAAAATCAGTTTCGGGGAGTGATAAGTATTTTGCCAGTGCAAGTGCAACAAATATTTTGCAGAACTCTGCCGGCTGAAAATTGAATGATCCTAATTTGATGATCGACTCTGTTCCTTTTATATTAGAGTGGAAAGGGAAAACCAGCAGCAGGCAAAATATACCAATTGCATAACCAAGGTTAGCAGTAGCTGCAAAAAATTTACTATCTGTAAGCAAAATGAGAAAACCCAATATTAATCCGCCAATGAAAAAATAGAATTGCTTACTGTAATCAGTACCAAAACGCAGAAAACTCTGCATAATAGGGTCACCTTCTTTGTAGGTAGCTGCAAATATGGCGGTGAGCCCTGTTGCAACCAATAGAATGTAAATACCGATCAGTACCCGGTCGAACTTACTGGATATGGCCGGTTGCTGACTCATGTAGTTTTCTTAGTGTTATTTTGGGTTGTCTTTTTCTCAGTTTGCAATACAAATGCGGTGCTTTTTTTTCTATCTTCTTTTTCAGGATGAAAAGGTGATTTTTCAGGAACCTGATTTGAAACAACACTACGCTTCAAAAATCTTTTCAGCAATGAGCTGTCCTTATATTGCTCCAGCCATTTATAAGCCCGGGTAGAATCCGTTGTGTATTGCAGCCTTTTAAAGTAAGCTGGTATCAGGTTGGTATTTGATATTCTTTCCACATCAGCCACACTTCTTGTTTGCAAAGTATCATTCAGATATTTTTCAATCAATATCCTGGAGATGGGACCTGCCCATGTAGAGCCAAAGCCTGCATTTTGTACAAAGCAGGCTATAGCGATCCTGGGATTTTGTTTTGGTGCAAAGCAAACAAACATTGAGTTATTTGGAAGCTTGACCCTTTTTCTATCAATTATCCTATAGTTCTCTGCTGTACCTGTTTTAGCACACACATCGATACCGGGTATCTGTGCTATACGAGCTGTTCCAAACTTTACCACATCATTCATGCCTTCAATAACTGCGTTAAAGGCAGTATCGGGTACATCGGTCAACACTTCATGCTTAATACGGTATCGGTTCATTAATGCAGTATCCTCTTCTGTTTCATCCTCTATTCTTTCTACAAAATGTGGCGTATAATAATACCCTTTGTTGGCGATTACGCATATCGCATTCGCCATCTGTAAAGGTGTCGTCTGCATTTTGTCCTGGCCAATTCCAAGAGTAAGGTTGGTACAGGAAGTCCAGTGTCCATTATTCTCTTTATTATACACTGATGTATCGGCTATATTACCATTACTTTCTCCCGGTAGATCAACACCTGTTTTAACACCCAAACCAAATAAGCTGAGATATTCTTTCCATTTCAGGTATCCCTTTTTTACACCGCCAAATTTGGGATTATCGACAGTAAGCCTGTATACATGGGCATAATAGGAGTTGCATGAATTAGCAATGGACAATCTCAGATTAGCAGCATGGCCGCCGCCGGAGTGGGTACAGGCAGGTTTACCATGGCCACACAAAGTATAACGTCCCCCACAAGGATAGCCGAAAGACGGAGTGATCACACCTTCACTTAATGCTACCATCGCCCCTATTGGTTTAAAAGTGGAACCCGGTTCATAGTTGCCTGATACGGCCCGGTTCAACATGGGGCCCTTGACATCCAAAGCAAGCCTGCTATAATTTTTACTTTTATCTGGCCCTGTCAGGTCGTTAGGATTATAATTAGGACCAGAGACCATGGCAAGAATACCTCCCGTTTTAGGATCGATTGCAACCAACCCTCCCACTTTATTGTTCATGAGCTTCTCAGCCAGCTGCTGGAGTTCGATATCAATATATGTTCTTAACCCCCTGCCGGCAATGGCAGCTGTATCAAAGGCACCATTTTCATAATTGCCTACCAGCCTGTTCCGATTGTCCTTGATCAGGTATTGCACCCCCCGCTGGCCCATCAACACATTTTCGTAATAAGCCTCCAGTCCGGTTTTCCCCTTATAATCACCCATCCGATAAAAATTACCCGAATTCTCAATTTCCTTTGAGTCTACCTCGCTAATGTAACCCAGTATATGAGCAGCAGCATTGTAAGGATATATACGTAAAGGCCTCTCCACCATTGTAAAACCGGGAAATTTCCAGCTGTTTTCTTCAAAGCGGGCCTGTAGTTCTGGAGTTAGCAGATCTGTAAATACAGAAGGGCGGACAGAGGTATTTTTAATTCTGGCTTCCAGCATTCTCTCTTTGAATTGGTCTATATCAATACTCATCAACCGGCAGAATTCTGCTGTGTCAATATTTTTTACTTCAGCAGGTACCACCATCAGATCGTAACTGATCGTATTGTTTAATATGGCTTTGCCCTTTCGGTCATAAATGATCCCCCTTTCCGGATATATAATCTTTGGAAAAATGGCATTGTCAATGGCCAGTTGCTGGTATTTGCCCGAAATAACCTGCAGATAAAATAACTGGAAGATGATGACCAGGAATGTGATCAGGAAGATCAGGAGAATAATACGGCTTCTTGACTGGTTAAACACAGGCATACTACATCACTACTGGGGATAATAAGAAAGATTAGTTCTACAAAATAAGAATTTGAACAGCCGGTTTCCAAATCTATTTGGAAATAAAAAATTGTTTTAAGAAAATTTTCTACTGTATTTATGAAAATCAGGTTCTCTTACGCAGTGTTTGTTCTGAACTTAAGTCTTCTCGGAAATAATAACTCAACTGCAAAGATCATTAGCAGACTTATACCGGTTGTCGCCACCACTTTTATTAAAAAATCCAGGAAAGTTCCAAAACTGAGCCATTCCAGCAGTATCATATAGAAATGATGCAATAAGGTTAGGATAACAACATAGACCATGTAGGGTGTCCATTGCATGGCTTTTGGAGAGGGCTCCTTATAGTTAAATTCAGAAATGTCTTTTGGGGTAAGGATATTGATCAGGAATGGCCGAACATACATGATCAGCAGGCAGGCTGCAGCATGTAAACCCGGCGTCATCATAAAATAATCGAGCAATAAGCCGGTTAAAAACCCAATAAATAGAAGCCATTGCCGGGAAACGGAGAACGGCAACCACAAAAGTGGCAGAAAATAGAGATATGGCGCTATAAAACGGTGCAGGAAAGGGATCTTATTTAGCAAATACACCTGTATAAGCACAAACAAAACTATCCGGGCAATATTTTTTACTGCATCGTTCAACCGGGAAAGTTTTTAGGGTCATCAATCTTTTTACGGGTTGCTTCCAGCAGTTCTTTTTGTTCATTCAAATGCAATTTTTCGACAACATGCACCTGTTGTAAACTGAAAAAATTAGCTGATGGCCTGATCTTAAGGATATGAAAGTTGCTGCCTTTATCCTTTACTACTTCCGCAACACGGCCTACCATAAAACCCGGCGGGAACTCCGAGAACACATTGGTCAGCACGGTATCGCCTACCACAACAGAATCAGAACGGGGAATATTTCGCAGCACCAGGTAATGAGGATTCTTGCCATCCCACTCAATAATTCCCATGCTACCTGTTCTTTTCAGCAACACACTTCGTTTGCTTTGCACATGCAACAGGCTCATCACTACGCTGTAATTAGGACTTACATTTACCACCACCCCTACAGCGCTTCCATCTGAACTGATAACGGACATATTGTCCCTGACTCCCTGGTTAGCCCCTCGGTTTAACTGAATGTAGTTTTTCTGAAAATTGATCGTATTGTAGATCACTTTCGCATCCCGCCAGACATATTGCCGTATCCTGCCAGTAGTATCATAAGCAACAGAATCTTTTACCAGCCTGTAAGAAGTATCCGGGGTGTCAAAATTTTGCGGCAACAAATTCATCAATGAGTCATTAAGTCTATTCAACCGCTGATTTTCTGCTTTCATAGCAAAATAATCTTCTACCTTATTGTATTGTGTATTGATACGTCCGGTTATTTCATTGGCTATACCTAAAAATTTTGTGCGGTGAAACCGGTTGTAATTAAAAAGAAACCATAGAGCTACCACCTGTAATATCAGGAAAGTAAAAAAAGTTCTGTAACGGCTGATAAAAAGAAAGATATTACGCATTCCCCGGGCCCGATATGGGTTTGAAAAACTTTTTTATTTAAATGTTCGGCACCTGCCGAAATCCTGGTTGCTATTCACCAAAAGCCGGGCCGACTATCGCATTACAAAAGGATACTTGTCGTAATTTTTAAGAGCAATCCCCGTACCTCTAACCACACTTTTCAGCGGGTCATCTGCCACATGAACCGGCAGTTTTATCTTATTACTAAGCCTTTTATCCAATCCCCTGAGCAATGCACCGCCCCCGGTTATATATAATCCTCTACGGTAAATATCTGCTGCCAATTCAGGAGGTGTTTGCTCCAAAGCTTTCAAAATAGCTTCTTCAATTTTAAAGATACTTTTATCCAACGCCTCTGCTATTTCCTGGTAGCTTACCTGTATCTGTTTGGGGATACCGGTTACAAGGTCACGGCCATTAACCGGAAAATCGTCTGGTGGATTATCAATATCTTTCATAGCAGCACCAACCTGGATCTTTATTTGTTCCGCTGTTCTTTCACCAATCAATAAGCTATGATAACGACGTAATGCTTCCATGATATCCGCAGTAAATTCATCACCAGCAATACGAATACTCTGATCACAAACAATACCTGCCAGGGCAATAACGGTAATGCCAGTAGTACCACCACCAATATCAATGATCATGTTTCCGACAGGTTCCTCAACATCAATACCAATACCTAAAGCAGCAGCCATAGGCTCATGGATCAGGTACACTTCCTTGGCCCCGGCCTGTTCAGCACTGTCACGAACAGCTCTTTTCTCTACCTCAGTAATAGAAGATGGGATACATATCATCATCCTCCAGCTTGGAGGAAACATGGGTTTTTTGGGATAAACAAGCTTGATCAATTCCCTGATCATCAGCTCAGCAGCATTGAAATCGGCGATCACACCATCCTTGAGCGGACGAACTGTACGGATGCTTTCGTGGGTTTTTTCATGCATCATCAACGCTTTTTTTCCGACCGCCAATACATTCTTTGGATTGTTTCGGTCAAGCGCAACAATGCTGGGTTCATTTACTACTACTTCATCGTTGTGAATTATCAGGGTATTTGCAGTGCCAAGGTCAATGGCGATCTCTTGTGTAAACCAGTTAAAAAGTCCCATTAATTTATATCGGATTTAATGGAGACAAAGGTGGCGGAAATAATTTGAATTAGCAAAGCAAAACACCCTTAGTCAAAGATTTTTTTATTGACAGTTGCAATACAAAAATTATAGCTGAACAATTAAAATGATTTTATCTTCAGTAAATGCGGGTTATCACCAGGACGGTCTGGATACTTTCTTTAGTTAGCTTGTTTGCTGATATTGCCAGCGAGATGCTATATCCTGTAATTCCTGTGTACCTGAAGGAGATCGGGTTTAGCGCATTACTGATCGGCATTCTGGAAGGAGTTGTAAGTTTTACCGCCGGTATCAGCAAGGGTTATTTTGGTAAAATGAGTGATCAAAAGGGGCTTCGGTTACCCTTTGTAAAGACTGGCTACTTACTCAGCGCCATATCCAAGCCCCTGATGGCGGTTTTCGTATGGCCTGTATGGATATTTTTTGTCCGTTCGATAGATAGGTTAGGCAAGGGTATTCGTACTGCTGCCCGTGATGCTTTATTGTCCCAACAAGCTACCAAAGAGACTAAAGCCAGGGTTTTCGGATTTCACCGGGGAATGGATACGGTTGGAGCTGCATCAGGCCCGGTCATCGCATTATTATTCCTGTATTTCTACCCCGGAAGCTATACAACACTTTTTTATTTTGCCTTTATTCCCGGTATTATTTCAGTGACTTTGATCTTTCTGCTAAAAGAAAAAAAACAACCTACATCTACATTGGGTCGTGGCAATTTCTTTTCTTTTTTTGGTTACTGGAAAGTAGCCCCGAAGGAATTTAAGAGAACAGTTCCACCCTTACTATTATTCGCTTTATTCAACAGTTCGGATGTTTTTTTATTATTAATCACAAAAGAAACTATTGGCGATACCACAATGCGGATCGGGCAAGCTGAACTCAATTCAGATACGATCACAATTGCTGCTTATATTTTTTACAACCTGGTATATGCATTAGCAGCCTATCCTGCAGGAATATTAGCTGATAAATTTGGTAATAAAAAAGTAATTGTCTTTGGCCTGTTTCTTTTCACACTTGTCTATGCGGGCTTTGCTGCTATACCTTCCACACCACTGATCTTTATACTATTTGCCATATATGGGATATATGCAGCCGCAACGGAAGGCGTGGTAAAAGCATGGATCACCAATATGGCACATGATCAAAATACAGCCACTGCCATTGGTTTTTATACAAGTACAGAAAGTGTATGTACTTTATTTGCAAGCATCATTGCCGGGGCAATCTGGACAGGCTTTGGCAGCAGTTATACATTTATTATTACTTCCATTGTTTCATTATTTGTTTGCCTTTACTTCTTGTTGAATATCAAAGGAAAAAATCAACAATTACGTTGAGTAAATCACTGGCTTAACATTCTGGCATAATAATGGCACAGTATAGAAAGAAAATCAAAATTCATTTTATGAGAAGAATATTGTTATCAATCACTGCGCTTTTATTTGTATTGTTTTCAAATGCGCAAAGTAAAAGTGCTTCAGGATCAACTTATCGAACTGCATTAGGTGTGAAGGTTTGGGACGGGGGTGGAATTTCTTTCAAACATTTTGTAAATGGTAATAATGCGCTTGAGCTTATCGGTTATTTCTGGAACAGGGGAACAAGGATAACAGGGCTGTATGAAATACATGGGCCGATCAATGGAGCTCAAGGATTACAATGGTATATTGGCCCCGGCGCTCACATAGGTTTTTATAATACAAGAAATGGTGATGGTGCATTCGCCGGCATTGACGGTGTGCTCGGACTTGATTACAAGTTTAACGGCGCCCCTATCAATATTTCTCTTGACTGGCAGCCTTCCTTTGAATTTGGAGATAATCGTGGCTTTTATAGCGGCTGGGGAGGCCTGGGAGTAAGATATACTTTCTAAGAAGTTGTATCTGCTACAAACCCAAGTTCTTTTTCAATAGCAGAAGACAAAACAGGCAGCTTTCTTCTTTCTATTAAAAAGCTGTTGAGCTGTGCTATTTCTTTAAAAATATAGTGCTTCTCTGCTGCTGATTTTAAATAATCCTTGCCCGAACTACCGCCAGTTCCGATCCTGCTACCGATCATCCGATGCACCATGTTCATATGCCGATAACGCCACGAACTAAGCTGCTCATCAATTTCCAGTAAGGCATTCAGCAATTGAAAAGGGAGTTGAAGAATAGGGTAGCCACGGTAAAGCATAATGAATAAGGCGGATCTGCAGGCAGCGGGTGATAAACTTCGCTCCGCTGCATTATTAAAAAAAACAACATCAAATTCGTTCAGATTATTTTTTTCTGCATCAGCCAAACTGGTTCGGTAAACCTCCTTATAACTTTTCCAGAATGCATCATCTGCCCCATCTGATAAAAAAGGCATTCTTTCCAGCCAGGCATTCAACAGTTGCAAAAGAGATCTTCCAGTTTCGGCTTTTTTTATAATACTGATATGTTCGTCCCTTAATTGAGAGGTATAATATTCTTTACCATGACGATGCTCAAACTTAAGCCCAAGTTTTGCTTCCAGTTCTTTGAACTGCCAGCTTTGAAATCCTGATGCAGGTCGTAACATATCCCGGAAATCAAGGAAATCCATCGGCGTCATGGTTTCCATAATATCAACCTGGTGGACCAGCACTCTTAAAATAGTTACCATGCGATTCATCCGATGCACCACTGTCTGCAATTCCGGGGAATTATCATTGAGCGAAGGTTTGCTCATAATAGTGGCTATTGAATCTGTTTCAAAATGAAGCTGCTTGAACCAGAGTTCATAGGCCTGATGAATAACTATGAACAGCATTTCATCATGGGCCTCTAACCCATGCTTATCACTTTCGGGAAGTTGTGAATTCAGTATTCTATCAAGCTGTAAATAATCGTGGTAATGTACTTCCATGTGCAAAGAATCGCTTTTAACTGATCAAATGTAGCACATTACCCGGGGTTAAGACCAGCAGCGCAGTTTATGAGAACTCAAACCCGATATCTTTTCTATAGGTAAGCCCGGTAAAGAACAGTTTCTCCATTTCTTTTTTTGAAGTTTCTACGGCTTCCAAAACAGAGTGGCCATAAGAGCTGATGCATAATACCCTGCCACCATTAGTTTTTATTTCACCATCCTCTGCTATTGTTCCCATATGGAAAAGGAGACTTTTTTGAGAATCAATATCTGCAAGCCCTTTTATATTATATCCTTTTTTATAATCACCGGGATAGCCACCACTTACTGCGACAACAGTGCAGGCTGTCCTGGTATCTGTTTCAACTTTTATTTTATCAAGTTTTCCGTCAGCTGCTGCCACTAACAATTCAACAAGATCAGTTTTTAATCGGGGGATCACTACCTCTGTTTCCGGATCACCCATCCGGCAGTTATACTCGATCATGTACGGTTCTCCATCCGCAATCATTAATCCAAAAAAGATAAACCCACAGTAGTCTATCCCTTCTTTTTGCAAGCCATCAACAGTCGGCATCACTACTTTCTCTTCAATCTTTTTCATTAAAGCTGCATCTACAAATGGTACCGGGCTTACAGCACCCATACCGCCGGTATTGAGGCCTGTATCTCCTTCTCCAACCCTTTTGTAATCTTTGGCTTCAGGCAATAAAACATAGTTTTTGCCATCTGTTATTGCAAATACAGATATTTCAATTCCTTTCAGAAACTGTTCCACCACTACTTTTTTACTGGCTTCGCCAAATTTTGCCCGTTGTATCATCAATTCAAATTCCGCAATGGCTTCAAGAGGATTCTCGCATATAACTACCCCCTTACCAGCTGCAAGCCCATCCGCTTTTAATACAATAGGAAGGCTATGCTCCTGCAGGTAGGTTACTCCTTCCTGGTAATTCTCCAATGTAAATTCTTTGTAAGTAGCAGTAGGAATATTATGCCGCATCATAAAAGCCTTTGCAAATGCTTTGCTGCCCTCCAGTTGAGCAGCCTTTTTTGGAGGACCTATGATCTTCATATTCTTTAGCTCATCATCTTCATGCAAAATATCAGTTACCCCTTTTACCAAAGGCTCCTCCGGTCCCACTAAAACCATATCGATCTTTTCCGACTTACAAAAGCTTTTGATAGAGTCAAAATCAGTTACCGAAAACGGCAGGTTAGTACCACAATCAGCCGTACCTGCATTACCGGGAGCTATAAAAAGCTCATCACATAGTTCACTTTGAGAGATTTTTAGGGCAAGTGCATGTTCCCTGCCCCCAGAGCCTAACAAGAGGATACGCATAGTTGATTAAATATGAAGCTGTTGATCAATGCCAATAAAAGGTTGCTACCGATGTTAAAGATAGCAGGAAAAATTTATGGGTGGGTAAATTTCTGTATTTTGTATGCTCATACTTAACTGACTCTGATTAATAAATAAAACTGCTGTATGAACCAACTAGAAAATACCGGCAAACATCCTAAAGGATTATACGTATTATTTTTCACAGAAATGTGGGAACGTTTCGGTTACTACCTGATGGTAGGCATCCTGCTCTTATTTCTTACCAACAGTAGTGGTAAAGATCTTCCGAAAGCGATGGGAGCAGATGTAGTGGGCACTTTTATTGCCCTTGTTTATTTAACCCCTTTTATCGGAGGCTTACTTGCGGACAGATATCTTGGCTATATCAAATCTATTTTTATTGGTGGTGCGTTGATGGCAGCAGGTTATCTTACCATTGCCTTACCCGGAGACTATACAGCTTACATTGCAATGGGACTGATTATTATAGGTAATGGTTTTTTCAAACCAAATATTTCCACTTTGCTTGGAAACATGTACAATAGGGAGGACCTGAAGCCCCTGAAGGATAACGCCTATAATATCTTTTACATGGGTATTAATATCGGTGCTTTCTTCTGCAATTTTGTTGCCGCCATTCTTCGTAACAGGATTGGCTGGCAAGCTGCTTTTTCTGCAGCAGGCGTTGGGCTTATCATCGGCCTTATAGCTCTTGCTATTAATCTCAAGCATATAAAGAACTATGATGTAAAAAAACCGATGGAAAAAGGCGATATGCCTACTTCTAAAATATTAAGTACCGTATTTATTCCAATGATCGTTTTTGCTGTATTAGGCTGGATTATTCCTAATAACATCTTTGGAAGTGATTCTGCAGACGCATTCATATTTGCCTGTGTCCCTGTCATTTTCTTTTATATCAGCCTTTGGAAAAAAGAAGAAGGAGATGCTAAAAAGGGTATTGGTGCATTATTATTCGTTTTTGCTGTATCTGTAATCTTTTGGACCATCTATAATCAAAACTCAACTGGTCTTACTATCTGGGCAGAGTCGCACACAGATAGATCTATTCCAAAATTTATGGAAAAACCTGCCGATGCAGTATATGCGTTGCAGAACCTGGAAACAAAACCACAAGAAGTAGATAGTCTTGACAGTTATATGAGAGTGGTGACTGATGATTCTGGTAATGCAATAAAAACGATGGGGCCTGATCCTTACTTTGTCAATATGCCAAAAGACAAATGGCCTAAGGATGGTGTTGCCAAAGTAGGCAACACGGAACTCTTTCAATCTATCAACCCTTTCTTTATTGTTGCGCTAACTCCTATTTTAATTGCATTCTTTGCATGGAGGGCAAGACGACGAAAACCTGTAAGCACTGCCAGTAAATTTGCCTGGGCATTAATTATTTCAGGGATAAGCGCATTAATTATGGTATTTGCAGTAATGTCTGTTCCAAGTATCTATACCCATAAAACCAGTAGCTACTGGTTATTTCTTACCTACGGAATATTTACGGTTAGTGAGATCTGTTTAAGTCCTATTGGACTTTCCTTTGTCTCAAAACTTGCCCCGCAAAGATTAACTGCATTAATGATGGGTGGATGGTTCCTCTCCACTTCCCTGGGCGGAAAAGTAGCTGGTGTAATGGCAACTTTCTGGGATAAAATACCTGACAAAAGAATCTTCTTTGGCATTATTGCAGTTGCTGCAATCCTTGGCGGCTTATTAATATTTGCAAAAGTCAAATCGCTTGACCAGATTGTGAAAGATAAAACAGGAAGCGCTTAGAGAATTCCAATCGTCATAAAGTGGCTGATAAAGCCACTTTTTTCTTTATTTTCATTCATCAACAAACCATTCATAATGGAAAACAATCGTTCTGTTTCACACCCAAGGGGTCTTTATGTTTTATTTTTTACAGAAATGTGGGAACGCTTTGGTTATTACCTTATGCTTGGGATCTTTTCTTTGTACATGATCGACAGTACCCAAAATGGAGGTATGGGCTTTTCTGCTACACAAAAATCCGACATATATGGCACCTATCTCGGATTGGTTTATTTAACGCCGTTTATCGGTGGTTTACTGGCAGATAGAATTTTAGGATATCGAAGAAGTATTATCATCGGTGCCCTCCTGATGGCAGCAGGCTATTTGGGTATGGCGCTGCCAGGTGAGACCGTTTTTTATATTTCACTTCTTTTGATCATTGTAGGTAATGGTTTCTTTAAACCCAATATATCAACACTGGTGGGGAACTTGTATAACAAACCCGAATACAAAGACAAGAAAGATGCGGGCTATAATATTTTCTATATGGGTATCAATATCGGTGCCTTTGTCTGCAATTTTGTTGCTGCGTATATGCGCAACAATTATGGCTGGGGTTATGCCTTTGCTGCTGCAGGTGTTGGGATGCTCATCGGTTTAGTATGGTTCTTACGAGGTATGAAGCATGTAAAAGAAGTTGACGTTTTAAAGCCAGTACAGAAAGAAGATCTGCCATTGAAGAAAATATTTACGTTAGTACTGCTACCTGTTTTCGGATTTGCAATTTTAGGTTGGTTTATACCAGGCAATATATTTGGCAGTGATGGAACAGATGCATTTCTGATCGGTAGTATTCCTGTCGTTGTTTTTTACGCTTCATTGTGGTTCAGGGCCAGCGCAGAAGATAAAAGACCTGTCGGAGCCTTATTGGCAGTATTTGCTGCTGTAGTAGTCTTTTGGGCAATCTTTCATCAGAATGGTGATGCGCTTACAATCTGGGCAAAAGATTATACCGACCGAAACATTGACAGCAGGTTGATGGAAAAAACATTTGATGCAGTAAATCTTACGCAGAATCTTACTTATGACGCTGCAGCACCTGATAGTTACTTTGAAAATTTATCAGCAGATAAAATTCCGGAGCAAGGGAAAAACCTTAAGTTATATTCAACAGAACTCTACCAATCTATTAATCCATTTTGGGTAATTGTATTAACCCCCATCCTCGTTGGCTTCTGGGGATTTTTAAGGCGACGGGGAAAAGAACCAAGCACCCCGGCCAAAATTGTTCTTGGTCTTTTGATCACAGGCTTATCTGCATTGGTAATGGTGGCGGCGGTTAAATCTGCCAATGTTGATTCTGAAAAAGCATCTAACTGGTGGCTGTTTGGTACTTATGGGATAATTACCATCGGTGAATTATGCCTTTCCCCAATGGGTTTATCACTTGTCTCGAAACTAAGTCCACCCCGGTTAACATCATTATTAATGGGAGGATGGTTCCTCTCCACTTCTATCGGAAATAAATTATCAGGAATACTTTCTGGTATGTGGGAAGGCTATGAAGATAAGTCCAAGTTTTTCCTGGTAAATTTTGCATTGGCATTTGTAGCATTCTTGTTACTCTTTGCCATGCTCAGGTGGTTAAATAAAGTAATGAAAGAAAAAGGGGTTAAATAAAACTTAAGTGCTGGTAGTCTTTTTTCAAGATCGATTTATCATCAGCCTCAAGCCACTTATTTAAAATGGTGGCATACACACTTTTAAAATCTACCTGGTGCTTAAGATCATCTTCCGTAAGATCTGACAGATCGGGCATTGCATTCAGAACGCCTTTTTGTTTTAATCCTCCGCTGATAAAAAACATATTGTTAGCCGTTCCATGATCGGTACCCCCGCTGGCATTTTGCTGCACCCTTCTGCCAAATTCAGAAAAGGTAAACAACAATACATCGTCAAACTTTCCCTGCTGTTTTAGATCTTTTACAAAGGCTGAAACAGCATCATTCATTTCCGTAAACAGCCTTTGTTGTTGTGGGCCCTGGTTAACATGTGTGTCAAAACTTCCCAGGGATACATAGTAAACCCGGGTATTTATGTCGGAGAAAATGAGCGATGCGATCGTTTTTAAACTATTACCAAGGCCTGTCTGTGGATATGTAGCATTGGTTGGATGTAAACGGCTCTGCTTAAAAATATAATCAGCTGACGATAAAGTTTCTGCCATTGTTTTATACAGATATTCTACAGGCCGTTCATCATCTTGCTTTTGATGCTCCTTCATTACTTCACGGAAGAATTTTTCATTGGCTGTTCCAAATAAACGCCTTGGATCCTTCATAGCTATCCCCCTCAGCTCTTCTCCTTTTAAGGCAAGACTTAGCACATCGTCCAGTTCCAGCGCCTGGGTTGGCTTATCGCATCCACTACATTGAGCATCAAGGTAGCGGCCCAACCATCCCGTTGTCCAGTATTCATTACTCTGGCTGGCAGCATGCCATATATCCATACTTCTGAAATGTGAACGATCCGGGTTAGGATAACCCACATTATTTAAAATGGAAAGACTTCCATCATCAAATAATTCTTTGAATCCTGTCAAAGAAGGATGCAGCCCGGTTTCATCAGTTAGTGATAAAGCATTTCCTCTTTCTATACCCAACCTGGGCCTTGCTTTATAATACAGATCATTTCTATAAGGTATCACTGTATTCAAACCATCATTACCGCCGCTTAGCTGCAGTACTACCACAACCTTATTTCCCTTTGGTACCGGCAATGGCGTTTCAAATGCTTTCAGAAACTTAGGCACTAATACCGAAGCAGTAGCCAGCGACCCAACCTGTATGAACTCTTTTCTTTTGATCAGCATAAAAATTCTTTTAACACAACTGGTATTCAGGTGTACTCATGATCTGCAATGTGGCAGACTTAATAAAACTTTCCCTCCCACTCTGGTCAGTATATCTTTTAATCAGGTCTTCACTTACCGCCTTATCGGTTTGTAACAAAATACCTGATATTGTATTTGCCAATGACTCCCGTGGAACAGACTCGTAGAATTTTGTATATTCCTTCCAGTCTACATCAGCATTGATCACTTTTTTTCCCATTCCCTGTATCATGCGGGTATTTTTCATTCCCATCATGGTATCATCATCATCTTTGGGTTGCACATTCATTTCATCCATATCATTGATCAATTGAGGGATCCGCATCCGCAACATCAATGAAGAACTGTCGATCCATGCTTTTCCACCGGGCCAGCCTGCTACGTTAGGCGGGTAGAATAATAATTGTCCGAGTAATCGCTGTAATACTAATAATGCTTCTTCATTTTCCAATCGCATAGGCAGTATGCGGCGTATACCTATCAACAACTCAACCGGTGATTTTATTTTAGCGCCGATATTTTTTTTGTCATAAAACCAATCACTGATAAAAATGTCATCGAGGAGTTTTGAAATATCGTAGTCATTGTCGTAAAAACGATCTGCCAACCAGCTGACCTTTTCAATATCTGCATCTTCGTTCACCAGGTATTTATAAATTTTCCAGGTGATATAGTATGAAGTTTGTCTTTCTTCCAAAAGAATATTCAACACATCTTCACCATCAAAATTTCCAGTCCGGCCTAAAACAGTCTTGCTTCCATAATCATGTTGAAACCTGCGGAAAACAAACTCACCTTTTGCATTGGAGCCCCACCCTGTAAAGGCCCTTGCCGCTTCTTTGATATCTGTTTCGGTATAATTTCCCCGGCCCATTGTAAAAAGCTCCATTACTTCCCTTGCAAAATTTTCATTGGGATGATCCTTACGATTTTGCTGGTTATTGAGAAAATTAAGCATGGCCGCAGACCTGGACACATCCTTCAACATGGTTCCAAAGTTTCCAAGGGCATTCCGGCGTACAATGTATAGCAGTTCCTGCTGGTAAAAAATATTCAAATTGCGGCAGGCAAAATGATTATGCCAGAACAAAGACATTTTTTCTTTGAGCTGGGCAGCAGAATTTACCATTTCATACATCCAGTATGTATTCAGATTTTTAACCGCATCCCTGCTTTTTTGCCTTACCATTTTTCGCTGCTCTTCATCCAGTTTTCTTGTTTGTTGTTTGCCCACCTCACCTATTCCCATTACAAGGCCATTCAGGTAATTATCAGCAACGTTGATATATTCAGTCTTTTTGGAAGAAGATTTTGCCAGTGCCTTATAAATTTGTTCCGGAGAGTATTTAGACAGATCGCCCAATTGTTCCACAGCAGGGCCAAAGCCTGCCCTCCACATCAGGTGCTGATTTTTAAGCTGATTTGACAGGGACATGTATACGGAATTTTATTTCAGACCTTTAACAAAGGCTGAAGTTTAAGATATCCTGGTATTAATCAAAACTAACGCCGGAAAAAACGAGTTATTTTTATATTTAAAACTCATAATGTTAAAATTATGCGGATAAGGGCCTTTAAATACCTCTCTCCATTCATTATATATGTGGGTGCCTTCCGTTCATTCAGCGTCACCGGCTGGCAGGTATGGATGCCATTGGTTTATGCATGGATCATTATTCCTCTTTTCGAATTATTCATTAAACCAGATCCACGGAATCTAAGTGCGGCCGAAGAAGAAGTAGCAAAGAAAGAAAGGTTCTATGATCTCCTATTATATCTCGTCGTGATGTGCCAGTATACTGCATTAGCCCGGTTTCTATATGTGATGATGTATGATGAAATGAGCTGGATTGATATCACTGGCCGCATTTGGGTTATGGGTCTATTATGTGGCGTATTTGGGATCAATGTTGGTCATGAACTGGGACATCGTTCCAATAAATTTGAACAAACATTGGCCAAGATGTTATTGCTCACTTCACAATACATGCATTTTTTTATTGAACATAACAAAGGGCATCATAAAAGAGTAGCTACGCCTGAAGATCCCAGTAGTGCCCGCTACGGCGAAATGATCTATAGTTTTTATTTCCGTACGATCATCCTTAGTTATTTAAGTGCATGGCGAATCGCTAAAAAAGATACTCAAAAGAAAGGATACCCGGTTCTATCCATCAGGAATGAAATGATCCGGTTCACTATTATCCAATTAAGTTTTTTAGCAGCTATCTTTTTTATTTGTGGATGGCTTGTCCTGTTGTATTACCTGGCTGCTGCCATGATCGGGATCTTATTGCTGGAAACAGTAAATTATATAGAACACTATGGGCTACAAAGAAAATCATTAAATGATGGAAAATATGAGAGGACCATGCCTGTACATAGCTGGAACAGTGATCATATTACCGGAAGACTGATGCTTTTTGAATTGAGCCGACACTCTGATCATCATTATCTTGCCAGCCGGAAGTACCAGGTGTTGCGCCACCATGAGGATTCACCCCAGATGCCAACAGGATACCCGGGCATGATGATCCTATCCCTGTTTCCGCCTTTATGGTTCCTGGTAATGAACAGAAGAGTAAAAGCCCTACAATAATCTTTTAAAGTTGAAGAACTTAACAACCCCCTTATTTTTTAGGGATTTGATATAAAATAATTTCTATAAAAGCTTATCCGCATATCGGATGTTATACGTCTATTAGAGTTTCTTGATGGAGAAGGTAATGTTATGAATTTAACTTCCCGCTTAACGTTACTTTTTTCTATAAAATAAAAATGTTGCACTCTCTTGTCTCCATCTTTTTTAAACTGTTTAATTTTTGACTCTGCATTCAACATCTTGATTGTAGCATTTTTAGCTAATTGGCTTGTAAAATAAATTACCCTTATCGTTTTCTGATTCTCA
This sequence comes from Chitinophagales bacterium, assembly GCA_020636575.1. Taxonomy (GTDB): domain Bacteria; phylum Bacteroidota; class Bacteroidia; order Chitinophagales; family Chitinophagaceae; genus JJ008. The sequence continues at coordinate 1,313,342 of JACJXP010000001.1, read as the reverse complement.
ATTAAAGAAATAATATCCTTATTAATTACTACATCCTCAAGATCTTTATCACTAGCTTTTCCAATTGATTTACACTCTTTGTAAATATCTGTTATCCCAATTTTATTTTCTCTCAGAAAGTTAATTATCTGTTGAATTGCAATGTCAGAATTAAGGAAGCTGAAATCATATGAAAAAACTTGGGCTATATCTTTCCAAAAACTATTCTCCCTACTTCCATAGTAAAAATCAATATCAGCCTCTGTTTCTTTAATAAATGCTTTTTTCACTAAAACACTAGGAAAAGTTCCAATAACTAACTTGTTTACGTTCTCGTTTATATACGAATACTTAACTAAATAGTCATGGAAAATTGTCTTATAAAGATTTTTATTTATTAACTTTTTGAAACCAGAATACTTCCACAAAATTTTGGGAATTTCTATTCCGTCTTCAGTTTGATTATTCTCTAATATACATGCCAATATCCGCGGCAATGCTAATGAGCTTCCGTTCAATGAATGAACCAACTGAGGTTTTCCCTTTTCATCTTTGAAACGGATCTTCATCCGGTTGGTTTGAAAGGCTTCAAAATTAGAAACAGAGCTTACCTCAAGCCATTTCTCCTGCGCTGCACTATATACTTCAAAATCATAAGTAAGCGCTGAAGCAAAACTCATATCACCTCCGCAAAGTCGCAGAATTCTATAAGGTAATTCCAGTGTATTCAATAACCCCTCCACATGACTGACCATTTCATTCAGTGCATCATAACTCTTTTCAGGATGAACTAATTGAACAACTTCAACTTTTTCAAACTGGTGTACACGGTTCAACCCTCTTACATCTTTTCCAAAACTTCCGGCTTCTCTTCTGAAACAGGGAGAATAAGCCGTCATCTTTACCGGCAGTTCAGCTTCTTTCAAAATTTCGTCCCGGTAAATATTGGTTACCGGTACCTCAGCTGTAGGGATCATATAAAAATTATCAGCCGGCATATAATACATCTGGCCTTCCTTATCAGGTAACTGCCCTGTACCGTAAGCTGTAGCTTCATTCACCATAAACGGTGGCAGATATTCTGTATAGCCTGCAGCAATATTATAATCGAGAAAATATTGCACTAATGCTCTTTGTAATTTGGCACCCTTTCCTTTATATAATGGGAATCCGCTTCCAGTGATCCTGGCCCCGGTTTCAAAATCTACGATATCATATTTTTTGATCAGCTCCCAATGAGGAACAGATCCTTCTGGCAATTTTGGTTTTACCCCAGCTTCTTTTACAGTAATATTATCAGTAGGGGTTTTACCAGCCGGCACCAATTCTGAAGGAAGATTGGGAAGTTTTACCAGCTCATCCTGCAACTGTTTTTCTACTTCTGTTAGCTTTTCAGAAATAGGTTGCAAGGTTTCTTTCAGTGCAGCTACTTCCTTTTTCTTTCCCTCCGCTTCCTCTTTTAAACCTTTTGCCATCAGCTGTCCTATCTCTTTAGAAGCGCTATTCACCTTAGCCTGGTTATTATCAAACTCCAGCTGGAGTTTTTTTCTTTCTTCATCTAACGAAAGAACAGTATCTACCAATGAAACATCGGCAAAATTCTTAACTGCTAAACCCTTTTTAACCCTATCCGGATCCTGACGTAATAGCTGTACCTGCAACATCTGTTTTGAAATTTTTCGGCAAAGATAAACGAAGTGCTTTACTGTAGCTGCTTATATATTTCCGGCTTATGTATATGCATCCATCTTTCTGTAAAAGTCAATAGCGTAAAACCGAATTGTTCATAAAGGCCATGTGCATCTTTGGTAGCCAGCATGAAACGACGAAGTCCCTGCAAACCCTCGTAACCCATTATTACTTCCATCAGCCATTTGGAAAGACCTTTTACACGGAATCCTTCATCAATAAACACATCAGCCAGATATGCAAAAGTGGCCTGGTCTGTAATGATCCGGGCAAATCCGACCTGTTGATCCCCACTATAAACACCAAAACAAATAGAGCCTTCAATTGCTTTTTGAACTGTTTCAACAGGAATATTCTCTGCCCAATAGGTCTTTGAAAGAAACTGATGTATATAAGCAATATTCAACCCTGATTTATCAGTACTTATCGTATAGCCATCTTTTTCCCATTTCATATAAGATCAAATGTAGTGTCATTTTATCTTTGCCAAATGGCAAACATGCAAGACGACCTGCAGACCCGCTGGTGGGCATTGGAGGCAACCCTGGTTGAAAGGTTTGGGAAAAAACCGGATATGGAAGCAATTCTTTTCCTGATCGGCATACAGGAGTTTGGACAGATAAGGGAGAAGTTCACCAAAGAACAGAAACAAGACCTGATGCATGTGGCCACATGCAGTTTGCTTGCACAAAGTGGCTATTTTGAACTGGAAAGGATTGACGAAGAAGGATGGCCGCATTTTCGCCAGTTACGCACCATGCCAGATATGAATATGGTAGAACAGGAAAATTTTTTAAAAGATCATATACTTCTTTATTTCGAAGAACATTCTTAATTAAACAGCTTGTATGAAAAAAAGTTACTCCCTATTGTTTTTGCTTTTCCTGGCTATTTCAGTTTTTGGCCAAAAAGACAGCAGCATTTCAAAGAAAGATAGAAAAAGAGATGTGCTGATACAGACTACTATGGGCGACATGGTCATTCGTCTATCTGACTCAACCCCGCTTCACAGAGACAATTTTTTGAAACTGGTAAAGGTTGGGTATTTTGACAGCATATTATTTCACCGGGTGATCAATCATTTTATGATACAGGCCGGAGACCCGAATAGTAAAAATGCAGGCCCGGGTATCCCTCTTGGTAATGGCGGACCCGGTTACACAGTTCCGGCAGAATTTCGAACTACCCTTTTTCATAAAAAAGGAGTAATAGCCGCAGCCAGGATGGGTGATGATGTAAATCCTGAAAAAGCAAGCAGCGGCAGCCAGTTTTATATTACACAAGGGAAAGTATTTACAGATGCTGGTCTGGATTCGCTGGAAACATACCGGCTGAAAAGAAAAATACCGGCAAATCTTAGAGAAGTTTATAAAACCATTGGTGGTACACCACATCTCGATCAAGGTTACACGGTTTTTGGAGAAGTAGTAAACGGGATTGAGGTTATTGATAAAATTGCTGCAGTGCCAACAAGCCGAAAAGCCGATCGGGACCGGCCATTGGAAGATGTAAGGATCATGAAAATGAAGCTGATCAAAAGAAAGAAAAAATATAAGAACTAAAAAGAGCCCGGTTTTACCGGGCTCTTTTTTATAAGATTAAAATTAATTATTTATTTCCCATTCCTCCTTGTTGGTTACCATTTGAATTAGCTCTCTTCGTTTCTTCTTCCAAGCCTGTTTTTCTTTGACGGGAAGCTTTTACCTGGCTATTACCAAAACGGTAGCTGAGGTTGATCTTGATCTGTCCCAACTCACCATGGCCATTAAACCGGGCATTTCCACCTGTGAAGTTTGTGCTACCTCCCCATTTCATGGTCTTGAAAATATCACTATAGGCAACTTTAAGATTCAATTTTTTATTGAATAATACTTTTTGTACGCCAATATCAACACTTCCCATTGCATCGGAACGAACTACTCCCTGCCATACCGAAGGTGAAATGTATAGCCCTGTTAACTCTGCCGTCCAATCTTTACCAAGGTTAAAACTGTTTTGCATATAATATACTAAAGCAAAAATATTCTGATCCACTTTCCTGTCTCCTCCACCAAAATCAGCCTGGTAGTGAGAAAAGTTAGCATTCAGATTTGCAAAGAAACTATATCGCTTATACTGAAAAGGATAACTGATATTCAAAGCTACAATATCCTGGGTAGCCAGATTTTTCTTGGTCAGGAACCCTTTTGTTTTGTCAATAGTATCTGGTAATTGAGCAAATATGTCCTTTACATGACTATAATTAAGACTGGTAGTCAGTCGGAACTTGTAGACATTTGTTACTCCAAAACTGTTTGTGTACTGAGGCCTTAGATCTGTATTACCCTTCATGTATGCATATTCACTTAATTTAAATTCAAAAGGATTCAGGTCCTGGTAAGCCGGGCGGTCTATACGACGGCTATAGGAGAAAGTCCATTGATTCATTGGGTTTTTATTAAACGTCATTGACGCACTAGGAAAAAAGTCAGTATAGTGTCGATTGAACACAGAGTCATAAGTTACAAATACTCCATTTTCTTCCCTGAAACCATTTGATGTACCAGTGATATTGGTATTCTCCATTCTAACTCCCAACTGCACCAAAAAACCTGGCTTAACCTGTTTGTTATAATTCACATATAGTGCATTAATGTTTTCTTCATACTTAAAGCGGTTGCTTTTTGAGCTATCATATTTGTTTCCGCTTGTAAACACATCATATCTTTTGAAATCGTTGTCTGTATTTACAAACCCGATCTTTCCTCCAATTCCCAGTCTTCCTCCTTTATAATTTTGTTCATAATCTGCTTTAAGCGAATAAAGATCTATATCAGTATTTGAGATCATATTATAGATCACACGACTTGTTTCCGTAACACCATCACCCAGGTAATAATAATTAGGTTGATATTGATCTGATGTGATCTTGAAAGTTCCGTAATCCGCATCAATGTTCAACTCAGTTCCTCCCGGTTTTGCATAGCGGTAATTAAGGTTTGTATTCACATTATCGCTACCCCGGTCATTATCATTTGTCGCCCTCAGGATCTTTACCAATTGATTGGTGGGCTGGTAAGTAAAATACATAGGACCTGCTGTGGTTATTTTATTATCAGCAATATTACCCGTTACCACTGCTCCCAGGGTGCTATTTTTATTTACAAAATAATCCATACCCCCTTTAAAGCTGTGGGAATTGATATTGGCGTTAATTCTATTGTTTGTTTCGAATAATGTATCAAAACGTTCGCTGGTTGAGCGCATTTTCATCAGGTAATCACCATTATTATAATTATAGCTACCAAAAAGATTGATTTTTTTGTTGCGATGGTTCAGGTTGATACCCCCATTATATTTTGGATAAATACCCTGTACATAACCAAGGTTCACAGAACCGTTTGTTCCAAAAGTCTTATTCTTTTTCAAACGAATGTTAATGATACCCGCATTACCTGCAGCTTCATACTTAGCTGATGGATTCGTAATGATCTCTATTGATTCCACCTGTGAAGACTGCATACTTTTCAAAAAGTTTGACAGATCAGAACCGGATAGTGGTGATGGCTTGCCATCAATATAGACCTGTACGCCATTTTTACCTGCAAGACTGATGTTATCATCTTTGTCGATCATTACACCCGGGCTTTTGCGTAGTAACTCTAAAGCATCGTTACCTACTGCATTGATGGTGCCCTCCACATTTACGATCATTTTATCTGCCTTTACCTCGATCATGGGTTTCTTAGAGCTTACAGTAACACCGCTTAGGCTTTCTGCAGCTTTTTCCAGTTTAATTTCTGAAACCGTAACCGGGCCAGAAACTTCAAATACCGCAGAATAGGCCGGTGCATAACCGATATGCGACACACTTACCAGATAGCTACCCGGCTCGGCAATAAAAACATATTTTCCATCATTATCAGTAGCAGCCAATTTGGCAACTGAAGAATCTCTTGCATTCAATAATGAAACGGTGGATTTCGATACGGCTTTTCCCTGATCGTCCTTCACATTCCCGGTTACCCGTTGTGCATTGGCTACGGACAAAAACAAGCTAAAGAACCCCGCTAACACATATAACTTTCTCATAATTAAGGTTTTTAAAATTTGCTCCGCAAAGATACTCCTGTGTCATGCTATTGTAAAAGCGAATACCGACAAATGGCATAAAAGCAACTACGAACGGCCTTAATTTTCCGGTGAACTGCGAAAAAAATAAAGAACGGCTGCTCATTCTCAGCCTGTTTTCTGCATATTTGCGTCTCAAACAATCGAATATGAATTTTCCGTCAAATCTCCGGTATACGAAAGACCATGAATGGGTAAGCCTGGATGGAAACGTAGCCACCATTGGTATCACAGATTTTGCTCAAAGAGAACTGGGCGATATTGTGTATGTGGATGTAGATACTGTAGGTAAAGAATTAGAGGCAGGTGATGTTTTTGGTACAGTAGAAGCCGTGAAAACTGTTTCCGACCTCTTTTTACCTGTAAAAGGCACTATTACAGAGGTTAACCCAGAATTATCAAATACACCGGAATCCGTTAATAATGACCCATATGGCACCGGCTGGATGGTAAAAATGATAGTTGATAACCCTGCTGATGTAGAATCATTACTGGATGCTACGGCTTATGAAGGAGTAGTAGGGTGATTGTTTTTCAATGATTCTGTTTGAAAAAGATTACACAATCCGTAATTCCAGCCATTCTGTGGTTGATCATTTCTACAGTTTTACTGACATTGCCGGGTACCCGATTCCCAAAAGAAGATTGGTTTGATAAAATTGGATTTGATAAATGGATCCATATTATCATGTTTGGACTTTTAACCTGGCTGTGGTGCATGGGGCTAAAGCAAAAAACCAAAAAGCGGTTTTATATCATTGCTCTTTTATGCCTTTTATATGGTATTTCGATGGAGTTCGTTCAGCGGTATTGTATACCATTCAGATCTTTTGATCCGGGAGATATTGTAGCAGACGCAATTGGCTGTTTATCAGGGTTAATATTCAGTATCAAAAGGTATATAAAAAAATAGACCCCTGTGGAAACAGGGGTCGCAACCAAAACTAACTGCTTATGAGAAAATTGACTGTTTTTATAATGATTTTAAAAAAGTCGCTTTATTATATAACGCAAAATTATTGCCGTTCGTATCAATTTTCATGTTAATAAAACCATAAAAGCATTTTTCAGGTAATAACACTTATTAATCATTAGTAATAAATCAGCATCTCAATGTAACCTTTACGATGGCCAGTTTTATCATTAAATAACTAGGAAAAAGGTTCCAATCTCTCCAACTCCCCTACTAACTGATAATCAATTGACAAAGATCTTGATGCAAAAACATTGCATTATTTATGTGTAAATTCCGTGCCAAAAAAACCGGCTGTTTATACAGCCGGCTCATCCTATTAAGATTTATTGAGATACTTACGAAATAAGTCCTTTGATCATATCCATAATGCCACCTCCGCCGCCGGAGGATTGCTGTTGGTTTTGCTGCATCCCATTCGTAACTCTGCCGATAATATCCTGTAAGTCAAATCCATTGCCACCCGCATTACCACCGCCGCCTACAAACTGATCCAGCAGGCCCTGAAAATTAAACCCTCCTCCTGAGGATTCGGATGTTGCTACATTGCCACCAGTCAGTGATCCAATAAGATCATTAAAATCAAATGCATCATTCTCAGGTGCATGACTCACAGTTTTATTGATGAGCCCATCCAATACATTAGGGATCAGGTTGCTGGCCAAATTATTGGCAGAAGATGCACTCATTTTGTACTTACTTACCAGCTTATTAATAAAATAACCGATCATCATTGTCACCATCGGATTTTTCAACAATCCGCCAATACCATTACCCGAAGATGAGGAGGAGCCGCCTCCTTTAAAAAGGTCTAGGATGTTTTGAAAGCCCCCTCCGGCCATAACATTTTGAAGGCCGCTGGTAATTGTTTTGGTGGCATCGGCCATTACTTCCTGGTTGTATTCATTGGGCACTTCGGGGTTATCTACCACTGTATCCTGCCCAAATTGTTTTACCAGGTTTACTAATTGATCTAACATGATTAAATGATTTTAGAATGAACTAAGTAGTAAGGCAATGTAGCCAATTCAACTATCTAACTCAAATTATTTTTGTGCTTTAATGCTGTTTAGTAAGCTTTTCAGCATTTTCTGCAAACTGTAATGCATCAATCAGTTCATCAATTTCACCGTGCATTACTGCATCCAGGTTGTATAGAGTAAGTCCTATCCGGTGATCAGTTACTCTTCCCTGGGGGAAATTATAGGTTCTTATTTTGGCGCTACGATCACCGGAACTAACAAGGCTCTTTCTATGCCTTGCAATTTCTTCTTCCTGTTTTCTTACCTGCTCTTCGTATAACTTAGTTCTGAGCATTTGCATCGCTTTCTCCCGGTTTCCCAACTGTGATCGTTCAGTTTGACAAACAACCACTGTGCCGGTTGGAATATGCGTCAGCATCACTTTTGTTTCCACCTTATTTACATTCTGTCCGCCGGCACCGCCGCTACGGGCAGTTTCCATTTTTACATCAGCAGGATTCAATTCGAAGTCAACTTCTTCCGCTTCGGGCATTACTGCCACTGTAGCTGCTGAAGTATGTACCCTACCGGATGCTTCAGTGTCAGGCACCCTTTGAACCCGGTGCACCCCGCTTTCAAACTTTAAAGTACCATACACTTCATCGCCGGTCACTTCCAGCTGCACCTCTTTATAGCCTCCTACTGTTCCTTCGTTCTCACTTAATATTGCCGTTTTCCATCCCTGCTTTTCGCAATAACGTATATACATCTTCAAAAGATCACCTGCGAAAAGACTGGCTTCATCACCACCTGTACCGGCCCTGATCTCCAAAATGGCATTCTTATCATCCTGTGGGTCCTTCGGGATCAATAGCTGGCGAATATGCGCTTCCTGTTTTTCTTTTTCTTCGTCTAATTGGGGTAATTCCTCTTTTGCCAATTCTCTCATTTCTTCATCGCCACCTTCTAATGCTTCTTTGTAAAACTCCAGGTCATCCAGTACTTTCTTATAGCTGGAATAAGCATTAACTACTTTTTCAAGGCTTCTGTATTCTTTACTAGTTTCGGTAAACCTCTTATTATCACTAACGATCTCAGGGTTGGTCAAAGCAACTCCCAACTGGTCAAACCTGGCTTTTATGGCTTCTAATCTGTCTAACATATGTTTTACCTCCTTCTGAGAGGATCGTTCTTTAAATTTGGGTTGCAAATTAACTGAATAAGCGCATGGGATTCAAAAAATTCAGGGCAAAACAGATTTTTGACGGTTACAGGTTGCATGAAAATAAAGTACTGGTAACTGATGATTCAGGGCATTTTGAAGCGTTAGTTCCTGATAACGATGCCGGAGATGATGTGCAGGGCCTTGAGGGGATCATTACCCCCGGGCTCATAAATTGTCATTGTCATCTTGAATTGAGCCATTTAAAAAATGTAATTCCACCACATACCGGGCTGATCGAATTTCTTTGTTCTGTTGTTACAAAACGAGAAGCCTCCCCAAACCCCTCCGAAGGAGGAGCTTACGAAGACCCTGAAGAAAAAAAGATAAGAGCAATAATTGATGCGGAAAAGGAAATGTATGATAACGGCATTGTGGCTGTGGGAGATATTGGTAACACAGCAGATACAGCTTTAATTAAAAGTCAGAGTAAAATACGATGGCAAAACTTTGTAGAAGTACTGAGTTTCACTGACGAGAAAGCTGATGAAAATATTAAACACTTTCAGTCTGTTGCAGAAATACTAGAAACACAACTCCAAACCTCAAACATCAAACCTGCCTGTCCGGCAGGCAGGCATCGAACATCAATTGTTCCCCATGCCCCATATAGTATAAGCCCAAAAACCTTTCAGTTAATTAACCAGTTAACAAAAAACCAGGTCATCTCCATACATAACCAGGAACACCCTGCTGAAAATGATCTGTACCAAACCGGGGGCGGTGAATACCTGAAATTGTTTAAAATATTCGGACTGGACCATTCCCCTTTTCCGGTTACGGGTAAAACCAGTATTCAATCAGTTCTGCCTTATTTCAACAATGGGCAAACTATTTTCCTGGTGCATAATACAAGTATGGCAGAAGAAGATATTATATGGGCTAATGAATATGCTGAAAGTGCTGGATTAAAACTGGTGTATTGCCTTTGCATTAATGCCAACCTGTATATTGAAAACAAAGTACCACCCATCGATCTATTGATGAAACATAATTGCCATATCGTAATAGGGACTGACAGCTACAGCAGCAACTGGCAACTAAGTATTGCTAAAGAAATAGAAACCATACATAAACATTTTCCTCATATCCCATTAGAAACTATTTTGCAATGGGCAACGAGTAATGGAGCTAAGGCATTGCAATGGGATGATGAATTGGGGAGTTTTGAGAAAGGAAGAGAAAGCGGAGTCACTCTTATAAAACACAATCAAGGAGTTTCACAAAGACTAACCTAACACCTCTCTTAAAACAGGTAAAGTTTTCATTATTCCAAAATCCTGGATATGCAAAGCATAAAAATTTTCATACGCATTTAATAAGATCCGGCGGGAATCATGATTTAGTTTCAAAGTCTCTAACTCTTCCGGCTGCATTACTTTTAATATTTGCGAAGTAATTTCTGCTGCCCTTCCTTCCAGGAAATGCGGATGATCCGGCTGCTGTTTTACAAAACTCCCCTCCTGCAGATCCAAAAAAGAGTTAACGGAATTATAGTTATCATCAATCCTGAATCCAAAAAAATGAGTAAGGTGCAATGAAAAGAATAAAGGAAAGTTCGCTGTTACCGTATGGTTGCTTTCATCCAGGTGCAAAAAACTGTCCTCTGTAAAATGAAAAAGATCTGCATTCGCCTCAGGTTGTTTCAGGCTTTTAAGCAGCAGCTCTACCATAAATAATGCCACTGCATTTTTCCTTACATCTGATAAAATATGCTGGTATATATATCCCCATCTGAATTCTTTGATCCTGTTTAAATTCTTTAATTCATTATGATAAACTACCAGGTCAAGCATGGCGGACGGTTGAAAAAGTGCCGCCTTGCCTGTTCCTTTTTTTGAAGATGTTCTAACACCGTTTACGAGATAGGACTGCACACCAAACAATTCTGTAAAAATGGTTACCACCAGGCTGGTTTCGCCATACTTGACAGCCCGCAGCACTATGCCTTTTGTTTTATAGAGTTTATCCGGCATTTACCTGATAAAAAATATTTTAGTGGCTAATCGTTCTGTTCTTCCATCATTATTTACCAAAACAAGGTAAGCGCCGCTGGAAACTTTTTGCCCCCTGTAGTTTCTCCCATCCCATATTGCCTGTCCGCCCAATGCCTTTGTTTGATAAACCAACCTGCCATCCAGCTCAGTAATTTTTACAATTGCATTCTCTGTCAATCCCCGAATAGCAATGCTGCCGGAATATCCCGGCGGTACCGGATTAGGAAACACAAGTACATTCTCATTTGTTTCACCACCTTCTGTTGCCGTGCTTCTGAAAGAGCAGACTCCTTTAGCTGTTGCAAAAAAGACCTCACCTGCCTTTCCATCAATAGTGATCCATCTTACATCATTACTCAGCAACTTACTGTTCTCTTCCGTGAACTGGTAGATCACTTCTTCGCCATCATCACTTACCAGAAAAACACCTTTCGCAGTGGCTACCCATTTTCTATTGGCACCATCTACTGCTATACTCCGAACCTCCTGCCCGTTAAAAAGATAACCTGCAAAATTGCCATTGCTCACAATGGGTAAAATAGCTTCGCAGCCATTTGCTGTAAACACATCACCCGGACACTCGATAACCCCGATACCATTGCTGGTACCGATCCAGATGAATCCGTTCTTATCTTTTGCAACGCAGAGAACATTATTCTCCGGAAGCCCGCCATTACCCTGGCCGGCATAGAATCTTTTCCATCTGTCATCAGCAGTGTTATCAATATCAGTTCCATGATCAAAACAAAACAATCCATTACCCAATGGAGAAACGATCCATTTATAATTATAATCATCCACGATGATCTGTGACATGGCATTCCCCGATATAAAAAATGGCGGAGTAAAACTTCTCCAGTCACCATTTGCTTTCCTGATGCGTAGCGATTGAGTAGCGCCGTAATTACTGACCCATAAATTATTTTCGTTGTCAAATGCCAATCCTGATACCCGGTAACCTTGTGGGTTACCCGAAGCAGGCTCCAAAAAATTCTGCTTATAAATTTCAAAAACAGGACCCTGAGAAATATGTAATAACCCGCCTCCAAATGATCCTGCCCATATACTTTCATCACGGGGATCTGTTTTCAATGTAATAATGTCGGGCAGGGAATCAAATAATGGGTTTGTCTTAAGATTATAATTCACCCACTCACCAGAGGTATAGGAATAAATTCCTTGTTTATCATTTTGACCAGACCAGGTACTATTGACAGTGCCTGATGCCCCAAGAAATTTATCATTGGAAAAAATAATTTCTCCCTGTGCGATGCCTGCAGGTGAATTAAGATTGTAAATGCTCCCTTGTGAACCTTGCCCAACATAAATCAATCCGTTTGTTCTATCTGCAATCCATAAGTTATTATTGAGAAGCAAAGAGTTTTCCGGGGATCTCAAACTTGCATCTGCAATGACCCGATCAATACCAGCATCAATATTAAGAACTACAATCCTTCCTACTATTGCATTTTTCTCATTAATGAGAATTTTAGTTTCTGATGAACGAATGCGACTAATCGCCCAGCCATCCGAATAAAGAAAATCCCAGTTATTTCCGTTTTGAATAAATAATGAATCGTTCTTTTGAACGATAATTCTCCCTGTAGTTGTGATAACATCAGCACACGAACCAGCAGATAGCCCATTATTACCACTTAATAATTCCCAGTTTGTATAATCAGCCAGTCCGGGTGAACTAACGGGAGCTTTTTTTAATCCCTCTTCTGTAGCCGCATAATAAAATTGGCCATCATCTGCAAAACCATTCACTTTAACCTGGTTGCCGCCATTGCCAATGAACCAGCTATCTTTTACTTCGTACCGGCTGCCATCAATAACAATTACTCCCAGCCCGGACGATAAATAAAAATCTTCTCCATAATTATAAACGGCATAAATAGTTTTATCCCCAATGATATTATCAATTTTAATATCCGGGATATTATAAATATCGTTCCGGTACAGGATATCAATATTACTGTTCGTATATGCAATAAAAAGTTTCTCGCTGCCAGAATTATAATTTATTGCACTAATGCCGGTTTCGCTTAAGCCCGACATTTTACTTTTCCTTTCAATGATATTATCTGATAACCCAACAGTAAAGAGGCTATAAGGTGTGGCGCAAAAGATCTTGCCCTCACCATGACAAATATCAATTGCCTTATTACATGGAAGCTGTTCCCTCCATTCACCAATAGGAGGCAATGGTTGCTGTGCAAAAGAAAGGAAAGACAGCGTTAATGAAATAGGAAAAAAAATATGCTTCACTCTTCAAAAATATCTTAATCTGATGAACAGTCCCCGATGGTAACCTATAAATCAATAGGCCGTTTCATCTTATTTTTCTGTTTCTTTGCGCAAATCACCATCAGTATCAAATATGTGGCAAAAAATCGGGAGGTTTATTCTTAAACACCGGATCCTGCTTCTTGTTATTCTGGCTGGCATTACCACTTTTATGGTATACCAGGCCATCAAAGTTCAGATCAGCTATGATTTTTCCAGGGCAATACCTACCAATAATCCCAAATACAAAGCCTACCAGGAGTTCCGCAAAAAGTTTGGGGAAGATGGCAACCTGCTGGTGATCGGTATTCAAACTGATAAATTATTTGAAGCCGATATATTTAACGCCTATACCCAACTTCAAAAAAATCTGAACACAGTTGAAGGTGTAGATGATATTATTAGTGTACCCACAGCTGTTAACCTTGTTAAAAACCCAGAAACAGAAAAACTATCAGCCCAACGCATTTTTCCGGAAGGCCTGTTGACACAAGCAGAAATTGACAGTACATCTAAAAAATTTCTAAATCTCCCATTCTATCGTTCCCTTCTTTATAACCCGGAAACCAATGCCTGGCTGATGGGTGTACGCATCAATAAAGAGTTGATGGCCTCAAAGAAAAGGCTGGACATTGTTAACCAGATCGACCAGATGGCTGATGATTTTGGAAAAGTTAATAAACTAACTGTTTATAAAAGCGGACTCCCACATATCCGCACAGAACTATCACTCCGTATTATAAAAGAAATGCGGATGTTCATAGTGATGTCGATCGTTTTTTCGGCTTTAATATTATTGCTTTTTTTCAGATCACTCAGTGCCATGCTTATTTCCCTGGGTGTGGTATTTATTGGGGTGATGTGGAGTTTTGCAACTATACACCTGCTTGGATTCAAGATCAGTGTATTGAATGCCCTTATACCTCCCCTGGTTGTGGTTATTGGCATTCCTAACTGCATCTACTTCCTAAATAAATTTCATACTTCCTTTAATGAAACCGGCGATAAGAAAAAGGCCCTGGTGTTAATGGTAGAGAAGATGGGTGTAGTAACACTTTTTTGTAACCTGGCCGCTGCTATTGGCTTCGCTGTTTTTGCCCTTACACAGAGCCAGATCTTAAAAGAGTTTGGTGTGGTAGCAGGCATCAATATCATGGCGCTGTTCTTTATCTCCCTGATCTTTATACCAACAGTTCTTAGTTTTTTACCTCCTCCAAAATCAAGACACACAAAATATTTACATAACCCAAGGTTGAATCGTTGGCTTGGCAGACTGGAAAGATGGTCTTTAAATCATCGAAAACTCATTTATATCATTACTTCTGCTATTATTGTTTTTTCGGTTGCCGGTATTTTCAGGCTACAAACACTTGGATACATTGTAGACGATCTGCCCAAAGAGGATAAATTGTATACTGATCTCCTTTTTTTTGAAAAAAACTTCAAAGGTGTTATGCCTTTGGAAATTCTTGTGGATACAAAAAAGAAATATGGCGTATCCAGAAACCTGAACAATCTTCAACGAATAGACTCCTTATCCGAATACCTTTCCACTTTTCCTGAAATTGCCCGGCCATTAAGTATTACAGAAGGATTAAAATTTGCCAAACAGGCTTTTTTTGAAGGTGATAGCCTGAGCTATTCGATGCCTGCCGAGTATGACCTGCCGGCATTATCGGGCTACCTGAATATGAAATCTGGTAGTGGTCCCAAAAATGCCTTTACAAAACTTGTAAGCACATTTATGGATAGCTCCCGCCAGGAGGCCCGTATCAGTGTCAGCATGAAAGATGTTGGCACAAACCGCTTACCTGTAATACTGGACAGTATTTCTGCCAGGGTAAAACAATTGTTCCCCGAAGAAAAGTATAATGTACAGCTTACCGGTACCAGCGTCACTTTCATGGAAGGCAATCGTTATATAATCAATGGTCTTAAAGACAGTATTATCTGGGCTTTTTTGTTGATCGCAGCCTGTATGCTATACCTGTTTCGTTCGGCCCGGATATTGGTTTGCTCCCTTATTCCAAATGTTATTCCCCTTATCATTACTGCCGGGTTGATGGGTTGGGTAGGGATACCTCTGAAACCGTCAACTGTTCTGGTATTTAGTGTTGCGTTGGGTATTGCCATTGACATAACAATTCGATTCCTGGTTAACTACAAACAGGAACTGCCTATTCACCAGTTTGATATGCGAAAAACTGTTATTGAAACAATACACAACACCGGTATCAGCATTATTTATACTTCTTTGGTACTTATTGCCGGCTTTATTATTTTTTGCTTCAGTGGATTTGACGGTACAAAAGCCCTGGGCTGGCTTACATCTCTAACGTTGGTCACCGCAACTGTAACCAACCTGGTTCTGCTTCCTGCTATACTGTTATCTGTTGGAGGTTTAAAAACCAGCCGTAAAAAGGCGTAAAAAAAGGTGGCCAGCAAAAGCTGACCACCAGATTATTAAAAACTCTCAGAGAAAGTATTAAGGGTTCTGTGAAGTATTTGGATTAGCCTGAATTTCCGAGATAGGAATTGCAAACTGCCAAAGATTACTTCCGGCAGGAACCTGCATCAAACCACCTGCAGAGGCAGCAACATAGTTTGGAACAACTGTTCTGTCAAGCGGAAGATTCAAACGCTTCAGATCAAAGAAACGTAAGCCTTCAGCCCAGAAATCAACCCTGCGATGAAACAAAATCTCATTGATCAGAGCCTGGCCGGTATTAACAGATAATACATAGCTGGGATCCCTGTTAACTGCTAAAGTATACAGCGCTTGTCTTGCTTCTACTTCTTTACCAGAAGTTTTAGCATACGCTTCTGCCAATATCAGGTACATTTCTGCCAACCTGATATAAGGCACATCTCCAATAGTAGGAAGATTCCTGATAGAGAACTTCCTGCTCATATAAGGTGACCTGGTAAAGTTAGAAGCAGGCAATGGGAAGTTGGTTGAGTTTGGACTTGGCTCCCACATCTTCTTTCTTACATCAGTTGCAGTTATCTGTGCATACAATGCAGAATTGATACGCTTTGGCACACCGCGGATATAGCTGGTGTTCCCGTTATAAGATATCTGTCCAAAATAAGAACCAAAAGTATCGCCCTGATCATCCTGCACATAAGCACCCCAAATCCATTCCGGGTTTGAAAGATCATTAAATCCGGCCTGGTATTGCGTATTGCTCATTAATGAAAAACCGCCCTGGTCTATCACCTTTTTTGCATACTCTGCTGCCTTAACATAATCCTGCATGGTCAATGCTACCCTGGCCCATATTGCATAAGCAGAGTAAAGTGACAAATGTGATTTTTTCTGGGGACCAGAAGGAGGTGCTGAAGCTGTTCCAAATGCAGCAACTGCCGCAGCCAGGTCAGCATTGATCTGTGCATACACTTCAGCTACTGTAGAACGAGGCAGCCTTGTTTCAGTAGAACTAAGTGGCATTGATACGCCCAACTGGGTATTAGGTCCAGAAGCATCATAACGTTCTGCATAGATCTGTACTAAGTTGAAATAACACCAGGCTCTCATAGTAAGTGCCTCACCTTTCAACCTGTTCTTATCCGCATCTGTTCCTATTGCATTATCTATATTATCCAGGATAGCATTAGCATTACCTAAACAACGATAATACAATCTGAATGGGTACTCAACATAGAGATAACTCTCATTCTTTTGGTTTACCCAACCACCTGTTCCGTTTCCAGGTGTGTACCAGCTTGCAACAGCCTGGTGAACATCTTCGCCCATAAAATCGAGCATAAGCATTATACCCCCCTGTCCGGGTTGGTTTTGGGCACTATATCTTGAATATAAATAACGATAAACACCGTTGATTACATTCGAAGCATTTCCCGTTGTAGTAAAAATGGCCGCATCATCTACGTCACCTGTCGGGCCAACGTTGAAATAATCCTTCTTACATCCTGTAACAAGGGTTAAGCAAGAAATTGCGATGAATATTTTTTTCATGATCTTAATTTATAATTAGGATTGTCATAAAAGTTTAGAAGGTGAAGTTTACACCGAAGTTGAATAGTCTGTTCGGTACATAAACCGGGCTATTGGTTCCGTTAAAGCTTTCAGCCGGGTTCATACCTTTTCTTTTTGAAAGAATGCCCAGGTTTTCTCCTCCTACATATACTTTAGCCTGATCAAATCCTATTTTGTCCAGGAAAGATTTTGGCAATCTATAGGTTAATGTAACATTCCTGATGTTCAGGTATGAGGCATCAATTAACCACCTGTCAGATTGTGAGTTAAAGGTTCCGGTCCTGTTAATGTCCAATCTTGGAATATCTGTTACATCACCCGGTTGTTTCCATGCTCTCAGGTTATCAGCATGCAATGCTCTTCCATAGCTTACTGCCATTAAACCAGCATAGTTACCATCATAAAACTTACCTCCCACCTGGTAATTCAGCAGGAATGAAAGTGAAAAGTTTTTGATACCAAATGTGCTTGAGACTGAACCGAAAAATTTCGGAATAGCAGAACCAGCGTAACTATAGTCAGCATAATTAGGGTTAAATGTCAAAGTATCTCCTTTACCATTTACCCTGATATCAGCTGTAGTACCCGGAGCAGCATAGAACATACCGGTACCATCATCAGGATCTACTCCAGCCCACCTTCTCAGGTAAAAAGCATAGATATCCTTTCCTTCTGCCAATCTCTTGGTACCATTTGTAATGGGATTACCATCAGGCAGTTTTGTGATCTTGTTCTTTAAAGTGGTGAAATTAAATTGCAGATCCCAGTTGAACACTTTACCCTTCAGGATATCGAAGTTCAATTGCATTTCAACACCTTTATTTGTCATTGTGCCAATATTCTCTGTCTTGGATGTTATAATTGAAGAAAGCCCTTGCGGAACATCAAATAATAACTCAGAAGATCCACGATCGAAATATTCTATTGAACCAGATATACGGTTTTTAAGTATACCAAACTCAAGACCAATATTTGTGGTTTTGTTTACTTCCCAGGTCAGGTCGGGATTGCTAAGCTTAGAAGCAAGAGCACCAGGTTCAGTAGCATTATTCCAACCCAAAGCATATAATGCCTGGTATTCGAAATAAGTATCCAATGCATCATTACCCACTGTACCATATGAAGCTCTTAATTTCAGGTCAGTCAACCATGTAATATTCTTCATGAATGACTCTCTCATGATAGACCAGGAAACTCCAAAAGAATAGAAGTTACCCCAGCGGCTTTGAGGAGAAAAACGAGAAGAGGCGTCACGGCGATAGGATAGATCAACAAAATACTTGTTATCATAACCGTACTTTATATATGAGAAATATCCTTCTCTCTTCAACTCTCTTAATTCTCCATCTACACCTGATAAAGTAACAAAGTTGGCCAACTCAATATTTCCATCCAGGTTCATCGCCCTTCTTGATCCGCTGAAATATTCATCCCTGTTTTCCTGGGATTCATGAGCAACCAAAACAGAAATATCATGGCGACCAAAGCTCCGGTCATAGTTCAATAGCTGGTTAAGGGATATTTGTCTGTACTCATTTGATGTTCTGGATGACGTACCGCCACCGGTAACACCATCACCAACTACCCTGTTCTGAAAGTATTGGCTGCGATAATTGTTTAATTCAATACCAATATTGGTTGTAAAAGTGAAATAACGTAAGAATTTTGCCTCTAAATATGTACGGCCAATAATACTGTTACGCTTTTCACTTCTATCATTTAACAATGTTTCATAAATGATATGACGACCAGGTGAAGCACCTGAAGGTCTGTTGACTGACCCTGGATGTGCACCATAATCGTACCACTGATTGCCAAAATCATCCAATATAGGATCACCTGTTGCAGTAAAAGCATGAACAGGGTAAATAGGTCCCATTCCTCTTGCAAATACAAATGGGTTGATAAATGTGTTAGACCCATCACCTGAAGCCTGGTTAGAGTTAACGATGGCACTGGTCAGGTTCACTCCTGTTTTCAACCAATCTTTTACCTGTGTATTCAAAGCCAATCTTGCATTCACTCTTTGAAAATCAGACTTAATAACAAAGCCTTTATCATTCAGATAGTTTATTGAAAAGAAATAATCTGTTTTATTAGCTTTGGAAGAAAGGTTAAACCCAACCTCATTTCTCATTCCATTTCTTTCCAGCGGGCTGTACCAGTCAAGATCATTATAAACCAGGCTGGCATTAGGATTCATAACCCCATTTACATCTACCACCTGGTTATTAGGCACTCCAAAAGGATTATAAACCAATTGTGTGGCCACATTATCGGTAGCATATTGAGCTGCCACTGCCTCTGATTGGCCGGTACCTGAAACCGGGTACATCTGACCATGCTTCATTGCCTGCCAGATCAATGGGTAATACTGATAGGCTCCTACTTTATCATACTCAGGGATACCCCTTTCAGAGAAACCTGTGTTAATGAACATGTTCACTTTAGGAGCAGCAGCTTTACCTTTTTTGGTAGTTATCATTACCACACCGTTGGCAGCCCTGGCTCCATAAAGAGCAGTAGAAGAAGCGTCTTTCAGCAAAGTGATACTTTCAATATCATTTGTATTGATATCGCCAATGTATCCGCCATAAGGAAATCCATCCACAACATAAAGTGGACTAGAACTGGCGTTAACTGAACCAAAACCCCTGATACGAATAGCAGCAGAACTACCGGGCTGGCCATTACCGGAAGTCGTAGAGATACCGGGAGCCGCACCTGCCAATGCCTGGGAAATGTTGGTTGTCAACCTGCCTTCTAAATCAGCTGCGCCTATTTTAGAAACAGACCCGGTTATGGATTCTCTTTTTTGAGTACCATAAGCCACCACTACTACCTCATTCATGATCTTTGAAGCAGGCTGGAGGGTTATTGAAAAATTATTATCATCCCCTACAGCAATTTCCTGCGTTGCCATATCCACAGATGATATAACCAAGACCGCACCATCAGCGGTAACTTGTATCGAAAATGAACCATCGGCTTTTGTTGTTGTCCCAATTGCCGTTCCTTTAATAAGGACAGAAACATCGGACATTGGGTTCCCCTTATCATCGGTAACCCTGCCTGTAATCGTCCTTTGCGCCCATACACTGGTAACCACCAGGACAAGAGCCGCCACTAACAGAAAGTACTTCCTCATTTGAGCTAGTTTAAATTAAAAAATTGTTAAAGAAACAAGCTTAGTCAATCGGGTAATTAAAAACGCTGCACAGTTTTAAAATATATTTTTGAGGAGGAAGGGCGGTCATTTTTTAGACCAGTAAAAGCTATATCAATCAGCAATTGGTTTTGGATAAAACCAAATACAATATGCTGACTATCAATGTCAGATTTTAAATAGAGTTTCTCTATAAATTATAAACAGGAAACCGGCTCAAAAAAGGGTTGGATAAATATCAATTCAGCACCTGTTCCAGTTTTCTTTCCAGTGCAGGCCCCCGCAGGTTTTCGGCAATGATCTTGCCCTGGGGATCTACCAGTACATTATAAGGTATGCCTTCAATTTTATAGAGTGGTACCACCTGGCTATCCCAGAATTTAAGATCACTTACATGTGTCCAGGTAAGGTTATCCTTCATAACAGCCTGCATCCAATTGTCTTTACCGTCGGGCCTGTCAAGAGAAACACCAAGTACCGTGAAGTTCCTGTCCTTGTATTTATTAAATGCTTTTACCACATTGGGGTTTTCTTCCCGACAAGGCTTGCACCAGCTGGCCCAAAAATCAACCAGCACATATTTCCCCTGGAAAGAACTGAGCTTTACTTCTTTCCCGTTTGGATCGGGCAAAGCAATTTCGGGAGCCTGTTTGCCTACCAACCCTTCCATAGATGCTTTAAGCGTTGCCAGCCTTGAGTGGCCCGGAAACTTTGCAGCCAGCGCATCTACAACACTTCTTTCACCCTCCCTGTCATAAGGTATTAAACCTGTTGCCGGATTCATTGCAGTGGATTGATAATATCCCAGAACGAACATCGATAAAGCCGGATTTATGTTTTTGGCAAATAGACTATCGGTGATTCCTTTTGCTTCAACAGCCAGTTCTGCAATACCTGAATGTAATGCAATGATCTCTGCTTCGGGGGCATTATTGTTTTGCAGGCTATCAGCTTTCATTGAACCCAGGAAGATATCCTGCATCTTATTATTAAATGCCATGATATAATCCTTTAAGGCAATGCTGGCTGTTGATCCTTTTACCTCGAACCCGGAAGGGAATTGTTTGTTCTCGTCTGCAAAATCTACCGTTACAGTTATTGGAGATTCATCATTGATCACCGCTGTTACCGGGAATTGGTTCTGATCAAGTCGTATGGTATATACACTTGACTCCCCTGATTTAGTTGACAGTTCAAAAGACCCATCCTTTCCCAATTCGGTTGAGTCAGCCACGATTCGCTGATTAGAGGCCATAGGTATCTCTTCCAGGTAAATTTTCTTAGCCGGATTATTTCGAATTGTTCCTTTAACAATAAAATCTTTCCCTCCTTCCTTGTCTTGACAAGCTACTAAAGAGGTTACCGCAACAACAAAAACAATTAATTTCTTCATTTGAATAACTTATGATGATTGTAATTTTTCCAGTAATAATTTATTGACCAGTTTGGGGTCGGCCTTACCCTTTGATTGTTTCATTACTTCCCCAACAAATAAAGACAACAGGCCTTTCTTACCCTTTTTATAGGCACTGACCTTATCAGCCATCTTTGCCAGAACCGCATCAATGATCGGTTCAATTGCATTAGCATCGGATTGCTGAAACAGGTTTTTTTCAACCGCTATTTCTCTTGGGCCTTTATTGTTATCGGATAACATTTGCTGTAGCACAACGCCTGAAGCCACAGAAAAACTCAGTTCTCCTGCATCTACCATGTTGATCAACTCAGCTAACCTTTCTGGCAAAACCGGGAAAGAACTAATGTCCTTATTATTATCATTCAACCAGGTTTTTACAGGACCCAGCATCCAATTGGCTGCCGCTTTATAATGAACCGTATCCTTAATGATATACTCAAAATAGTCTGAAAAGGTTTTATCTTCTGTTAAAAGGTTAGCATCATACTCTGGTAAACTGAGCTCTTCTTTGTATCGCCTGATGCGTTCTTTTTGAAGTACCGGGATCGAGGATTTGATGGATTCAATAAACTCGTCCTTCAAATTAAAGGGCGCCAGATCGGGGTCGGCAAAATAACGATAATCATCAGCATCCTCTTTTTCCCGGATGGCAAAAGTGGTACCGTTACCGGCGTCAAAACTTCTCGTTTGCTGTATAACCGGCTCTCCTTTTTCTATGAGTTCAATAAGCCTTTCTGATTCCACTTCGATCGCCTTTTTCACATTGCGGATAGAATTGAGGTTTTTGACCTCCACCTTAGTGCCCAACTTCTCTTCACCTTTTATTCTAACGGAAATATTAGCATCGCAACGTAAACTCCCTTCTTCCATATTTCCATCGCATATTTCAAGATAACGGACCAGTTTCCTGATCTCTGTTAAATAAGCAAATGCTTCATCTCCACTGCGAATGTCTGGTTCAGTAACGATCTCTATGAGTGGTGTTCCGGCCCGGTTAAGGTCAATACAGGTCTCCGTTTCTTCAATATCATGGATGCTTTTACCTGCATCTTCTTCCATGTGGATACGGTTCAACCTTATCTTTTTTTCTCCATCATCAGTTTGAATCAACACATGACCATTTTTACAAATAGGGATCGTATGCTGAGATATCTGGTAACCTTTTGGAAGATCCGGGTAGAAATAGTTCTTACGGGCAAAATAGTTTTCCTTTTGAATATTGCAATGGCAGGCAAGACCCATTTTAATGGCAAACTCCACTGCTTTTTTGTTCATCTTTGGAAGGGTACCCGGATGCCCCAGCGTAATAGGGCTTACTTGTGTGTTTGGTTCAGCGCCATAGGCAATGCTATCGCCACAAAACAACTTTGATCTTGTTTGTAATTGCGCATGCACTTCCAGCCCAACCACCACCTCATATTTTTCCTGACTATTCATTGAAAATGAGTCGCAAAAATAACCCATTTAAGTGAAGGCTATTGTGCCTTTAGTAACATAAAAAAACCCCGGGCTACCGGGGCTTTTAATTCATTAAGCTTTGCTTTACAGATCAGCTTTCTTAAGTAAACGGGGCATTTTCACTTCAATATTCTGTGTTTTGCCATCCCTGTTTAGTTTTAGCATCACAGAAACTTTGTCTTTATTCTCTCTCACCATTTTTACCATATCATCTGTTCCGTTAATAGCCTTACCATCGGCCTCTGTAATAATATCACCTTCCTTAACACCAGCTTTCGCAGCATTACTTTCTTCGTCCACTTCAAGCACTTTTACTCCTTTTCCATCATCTGTATCCTGAACAGTAAGTCCCAACTTGGGGCGATTACCTGCAATGCCGAAATACTGGCCAAAGGGTTCTGACATTCTGGGTATGGTCTGGATCTTAGGCATTATTTTATCCAGGTGCAGATCATCCATGTTAAAGTTGTTACCAAAGTTGAAATTCCCTGACCATGAGTTAATGCCTTTCCACTTCGTCAGTTCAGCTATTTCTGTTTGTGTTTTCTTACCTCTTTTATATGTAACCTTAACCTTATCGCCGGGTTTATGAGCCTGGATTATCTCTGAAAGCTGATCAGGACTACTAATATCCTTTCCATCAACTTTAGTAATGATATCCCCTTCTTTAAGACCCATTTTTTCTGCAGCACTTTCTTCAGTAACACTTTTTACTTCAACTCCCTCTTCTGTTTTCTCTGTAGTTACTCCCAACATAGCCTTATTGGAATTTTCATTGAAGAGTTCAAATGCATCTGCACTATTACCACCCCTGGAGCGAAGGCCAGGTGTGAAACCCATATCATTCCACATTTGAACACCCCTGCCTGGCCTGGTCCTGATAATAGTTACATTCCCATCCTTATCCTTGTATTCTTCTACTTCTTTTCCATTAATTGTCACTTTGTCGCCAATAATTTCAACCACTACTTTATCCTTACTATCACCTTTTTTTGTAATGATCACTTGCTCCACTTTATTCTTCTCTTTCTCTTTATCTGCTTTCTCCTCTTTTTGAGCAATCATAGTAGCAGGTAATAAAAATGCAAATCCCATGGCTAAAAGAAATGCAGCTTTCCTGTTCTGTTTCATACTT
The DNA here is from genome assembly GCA_020636575.1 of Chitinophagales bacterium. Lineage (GTDB taxonomy): Bacteria > Bacteroidota > Bacteroidia > Chitinophagales > Chitinophagaceae > JJ008. The sequence continues at coordinate 1,288,945 of JACJXP010000001.1, read as the reverse complement.
TTTAAGTTTATAAGTTTTATCTACGTTTAATTTCGTAGTTCAAATATAAAGAGTTTTTCTGAAATACGAAATGTTTCGGAAATGTTAAAAGGGGTTAACTGCTTCGTAAGTTTTAGCCGGGTGGCCATCTACAATATCTTCACCGATATATTGCATTCCGCATTTTTCCAATACCCGCAAGGAGGCGACATTTTGGGGCATAGCCCTACCCACAATACGTTTTAAGCCAAGCTGTTCGAATCCATATTTAAGGCAGGCGAATGCGGCTTCCGTCGCATAACCCTTTCCCCAGGCATCCTTGATAAACCGGTAACCCAGGTCTATCTCATCCCGCTCCGGCCGGGCTTTTAACCCACACCAACCAATGAATTGAAGATCAGGTTTTACCAAAACAGCCCATCGGCCATGATTATATAATGCATACTGAGGAAGAATGGTGCTTTCCAAAACCTGCCTGGCATGCTCAATATCTTTAATCGGATCAAGGGTATAGCGGATCACTTCCGGGTCAAGATTAAGATCATAAATAAGTTGCGCATCATCGATTGTGAATTTGCGCATCAATAACCGTTCTGTTTCCAAAATGATCTCCATCTTATTTCTTTTTCTTTTTTCGGCTCAAGATATCTTCACCGTTTACCAACCCGGTAGAACCTATTGCAATGGCTTTAATTATTTCACTCATCAGATCATAATCCAACGTATCGGGTTCATCATTTTTACTATGATAATATTTATCTTCCGGTGATGTGACCATGATTGAATGGGCAATCACTCCTTTTTTGGCAAAAGAATAATTATCACTTCGCATGTAAAGATCTTGTTGAGTGAATGGGTCTGGCCTGATAAATGATTTTTTATACCTGGCAGGATCATACTCATAAAGACGTTCATTCATTATAGATATCAACCTGGAATAATCTGCTCCCGTCATATATGGGCGACCTTTTGAAAAATGAGGTCTTCCAATCATTTCAATATTAATATTTGCAATTATAGAATCCGGATCAAACAATGTTGCTGCATGAGCAGAGCCTTTTAATCCAAGTTCTTCTCCATTAAATGCCATAAACAAGATCGTTTTTTCAGGCCGCGGAGCTTTTGCAAAATACTTTGCCAATGATATTATAGCTGCAACACCAGATGCATTGTCGTTAGCACCATTAAAAATATGATCACCTTTTTCGCCAGGAGCAGAGTTATTCAGTCCGGGGAAAGGATTTGTGGCATCCGTACCTACATGATCAAAATGAGCTGAAAAAATTATGACCTGTCCACTGGTTTTAGTTCCCTTGATGGCACCTAAGATATTACTGCCGTAGCCACCCGCATCCATAAAATAGCCATTGAATCCTGACACAGGAAGAAGGCCAGCTTTCCGAAATTCTTCAGCAATAAATAATGCAGCTTTTGTATTGCCTGTTTTTCCGGTAAATCTCCCTTGCAGGCTATCAGATGCCAGCACCTCTACAATATTTCTAATAGAATCCCGATGGAAACAGGTTGCAAAAAGTGAAGAATCCTGCGACCGTACTACATGAGGCAGGATAAGAAAAACAAGTATATATAATAAACGAAACAAAATCTATAATAAGCCTTTCACTTCTGTGATCACTTTATTAAGATCAGACACATCCTGCCCGCCGGCAGTTGCAAATGTTTTTTGTCCTCCACCACCCCCTTTTATGAGCGGTGCTACTTTTTCTTTGATGATCTTACCGGCATCAAGGTCTTTTGCTTTGGAAACTGTATCAGACATGCTGACGGCCACATACGGCTTGCCATTTATATTTACGCAAAGCACCACCAGGTGATCCCGCAAATGATTTTTGAGATCGTAACAAAGTTTTTTTAATGCATCCGGGTTACTTACTTCAACAATATCACCAATGAAATTGACACCGTTTATAATTTCATCTTTCTGCAACAATTCATTCCGGATACCTACGAGTTGACGGGCTTCCAAAGATTCAACATGCTTTTTCAGATCTGTATTCTCTGACTGAAGATTTTCAATGGTCTTAGACAAATCCTTGGGATTCTTTAATAAGTCTTTCAGATTTTTTAAAGAACCTATTTGTTCATTAACGTATTCCTCTGCTGCTTTGCCACAAACGGCTTCCACTCTCCGAACACCGGCAGCTACTGCAGTTTCAGCAGTCAATTTAAACAATCCCAATTCTCCTGTAGATCCCACATGTGTTCCGCCGCATAATTCTACAGAATATGACGGATCAATGATCACTACTCTTACCGTATCACCATACTTTTCACCAAATAAAGCCATGGCGCCGATCTTCAGTGCTTCTTCTTTTGGCATTTCTCTTATGATCACCGGGATATTTGCCCTTATTTTTTCGTTAACCAAAGACTCAATTTCACTTAACTCCTGGTCTGTGACTTTTGTGAAATGAGAAAAATCAAACCGTAGATGCTCAGCATTCACCAATGAACCTTTTTGTGCCACATGTGTGCCTAAAACAGTACGTAATGCTGCATGCAGCAAATGTGTGGCAGAATGATGTAAAGTTGTATTCGCCCTTTTTTCTGCATCTACAAGGGCTATCACTTCGCCTGAAAGATCGTTTGGAATTTTATCAGTAAAATGAACAATGAGGTCATTATCTTTCTTTGTATCGAATACTGCAATTTCTTCACTACCTATTATCAGCTTTCCCTTATCTCCAACTTGTCCGCCACTCTCAGCATAAAAAGGTGTTGTTTCTAATACCAGCTGATACAGTTCTTTACCCTTGGCTTTTACTTTTCTGTATTTAAGAACTTCAGTTTCTATTTCCAATAAGTCGTAACCTACAAACTGGTTAGTCCCCTTTTTTAATTCTACCCAATCCTCTGTATCAACAGAAGTAGCGGCACGGCTGCGATCTTTTTGTTTTTGCATTTCTATTTCGAAGCCTTGTTCATCAACTTTCAATCCTTTCTCTGCTACAACCAGTTTTGTAAGATCTAAAGGGAAGCCAAACGTATCATACAACTTAAAAGCCTGTTCACCTGTGATATCAACAGAAGCTTCATCAAGCATAGCTAATCCCCTTTCCACAGTTTTAAGAAACGCTTCCTCTTCCTCCTTAACCACTTTACTCACAAAATCGACCTGCTTTTGTAATTCCGGAAACACCGTTTCAAACTGATTTGCAATTACAGGCACCAATTGAGAAAGTAAAGGTTGCTGATAATCCAGGTATGAATAATAATAACGAACTGCCCGTCTTAAAATGCGACGTATCACATAACCGGCTCCTGTATTTGAAGGCAGTTGCCCGTCAGCAATAGTGAAACTTATCGCTCTAATATGATCTGCTATCACCCGAAAAGCAATAGCTTGTTTACTATCACCAGCATCATATTTTTTCCCGGTTATTTTTTCTATCCCGCTAATAGTACCGGTAAATATATCCGTATCATAATTCGATGTCTTTCCCTGCATCACCCTTACGAGTCTTTCCAGTCCCATGCCGGTATCTACATGTTTGGCGGGTAAGGATTCAAGGCTGCCGTCTTTTTTTCGGTTGAACTGGATAAATACGTTGTTCCATATCTCCATCACCATACCGGTATCATCATTGTTCACCAGCGCATGCCCATCATTATTGGCCTCCGGCCTTGTATCATAATGGATCTCGGTACAGGGGCCGCAGGGACCGGTATCACCCATTTCCCAAAAATTATCTTTCCTGTTGCCCATTAAAATGCGGTCTTCAGTCACCCATTTTTCCCATTCATTATAGGCTTCGTCATCCTTTGGCAGGCCTTCTTTTTCATCTCCTTCAAAAATGGTTACATAGATGCGGCTCTTGTCCAGCTTATATACTTCTGTCAGCAATTCCCAGCTCCAGGCGATTGCATCTTTTTTAAAATATCCTGCCTCTGGCTGGACAGGATCACCAAAGCTCCAGTTGCCCAGCATTTCAAACATGGTATGGTGATAGGTGTCCACTCCCACTTCTTCCAGGTCATTATGTTTTCCGCTAACCCGAAGGCATTTTTGCGTATCGGCTACCCGGCTGTACGGTGGTTTTTTGTTCCCGAGAAAATAATCCTTGAACTGGTTCATTCCCGCATTGGTGAACATAAGGGTGGGGTCATTTTTCACCACAATGGGAGCCGAAGGAACAATTGTATGCCCTTTTTCTTTAAAGTAATCCAAAAAAGCCTGTCGTATAGCTGCACTTGTCATCATAAAACCGGGGGTGTAAAGGGTTGACATTTGCGGTGTAAGAGATTATATTTGTCAGACCCCGCAAAACAGGGGCAAAGGTAAATTATTCAGGCCTCATTTTCTTGATGAGAACAGGTTAAGGTTCGCCTGCATGAAAAAAATCAAATATTACTATAATACCAATACCCTCCGGTATGAAAAACTGGAAACTCCTCTTCGGGTTCGCATACTCAGAATATTTGGTTTTATTGCCGCTGCCCTGGTAACTGCAGCCATTATTTCTTTTATCGCCTTTCAATTCATCGGTTCTCCAAAAGAAAGAATATTACAAAGACAGAACCGGGAGCTTAGGGATAATTACTATGACCTGCGGGATGAACTGCAGTCGCTGGATCAGCAAATGAAAGAGCTGGAAAAAAGGGATAATGATGTATACCGGGCCATTTTTGAAGCCAATCCCATCCCCGATAGCGCCAGGGCCAAAGAACTGGAAGCACAGAAAGAGATCGCCATTGTTGAAAGTATAAGGGATAATCAATTGGCCGCCTCTGTTACAAAAACGCTGAATAATCTTAAAAGCCGGGCTGTTGCCCAGCAAAAATCATATGTGGAAGTAGGTGAACTTGTAAAGGACAAAGAAAAATTGCTGGCGCATACACCAGCCATTCAACCTGTAAGCAACAAAGACCTCAACCGAATCGCATCCGGATTCGGCTACCGAATAGACCCGGTTTATAAAACTGTAAAATTTCATGCCGGGCTTGACTTTTCAGCGCCCCAGGGAACACCCATCTATGCTACTGCTGAGGGAACTATAAAAACCGCAGGCAATACCGGTAACGGATACGGGAACCATGTCATCATCAATCATGGTTATGGATACGAAACATTGTATGGCCATATGGTGAGAGTGAAAGTAAGGAATGGGCAGGCTGTTAAACGGGGCGAAGTGATCGGTTGGGTTGGCAGCACCGGTAAATCAACCGGGCCACATTGCCATTATGAAGTACATAAGAACGGACAAAAGATAGATCCCATCTATTTTTTCTATAATGATCTTACCCCCGAACAATTTGATCTTATCCTTAAAAAAGCGGCTGCCAGCAATCAAAGTCTTGACTAAGCGATTTTTCCACACTACTGTATAACACCTTATCAGCTGCTGTTATGCATCGTATCTTTACAACCAATGGGAAAACCACTATCACAAATAACTTTTGATTTTGCTGTTGCAGAAGAAGAAGTTGCTGATGAACCCAAACCGGTAATTGTTGCTGAACAAAACAAAAAGCCTGTTCCTGTCGTTGAGAAAAAAGTAGTTGAAGAAAAAACTTCGGTGAAAATGAAAACAGCAACCAGCAATACCGGTAAAAGAGGCAGGCGTTCATTAAAAGAAGCAACCATCCATGCGGACCTGATACAGGTACCTGAAGATGAGATCCTCTTTCAAAAGCAATACTATTCTATAGGCGAGGTGGCTACTATGTTTCGGGAAAACCAATCCCTGATTCGATACTGGGAAACAGAATTTGATATTCTGCAACCCCGCAAGAACAGGAAAGGTGACCGTTACTTTCGCCCTGTTGATATAAAGAACCTGGTTTTGATCTACGATTTGCTTCGGAGGCGTAAGTTCACCATCGAAGGTGCCAGGGATTTTTTGAAGAAAAATAAAAAAGCCGACGAGAAATTTCAGATGATCGAATCATTGACAAAGATCAAAGGCTTTTTGCTGGAACTTAAAGCGAATCTTTAATTTTTAAAGTTCTTGCAACTTTAACATTGCTGCCATCATCATTTGCCTGTACCCCTCTATTTTTGTTGATATGACGACATTATTGCGTAAGTGCTGGCCCGTTTTTATCCTTACCCTGTTTATTGGAAAAACGACATTGGCGCAAAACCAGTATGAGGTACTGGTGGAAGGCACCAATGAAAAAAGTCTGAAAGGAATTCTTTCCCGGCAGGTACTTGAAACGGATTCAACATTTACCTGGTATGCTGAAAGCCAAAAGATCTATACGCCGAATGCGGAAGCAGTAGAAGCGATAAAAAAAATGGCTGACTCCATTCACTTTGTCGTCTTTATCGGCACCTGGTGTGAAGATTCTCATTTTGTAATTCCCCGTTTTTATTCTTTAATTGATGCGGCAGGCTTCCCTTCTGCCAAAGTAACACTGATCGGTGTTGACCGGGCAAAAACCACATTGGGTCGCCTTGAAAAAGTTTTTAAGATCACGGAGGTCCCTACTATTATCCCCATTAAAAATGGCAAAGAACTGGGCCGGGTTGTAGAATATGGAAAAGAAGGGCTGTTTGATAAAGAGTTGGGAGAAATAATAAGCGGCTCAAACAAGTAATTATCTACTTTATTTCATAGACATCAATTCCATCAGCTTTTAATGCATACAACCGTGTTGCGCTAAAGTGAAAAGACCGGGCATGCTGTAAAGCTTCGGGCATTTTCCATTCATCCAGAAGAAAATTTATTGCTTTATTAATGTAAACTGCTGTGGCAAGGTATATCCGGCACACCAGGCACTATCTAATAATGCAGTAGGTTGTACTATATGCCATGACATTTGAGTTCCGGCTAAATTTACAGTAGCAGATATGTTTTTGTCCAGGTTACATCTTACCCTGTCAGTTATTTTCCCAGTGATGTCTGTAATCGGATTTGTACATGGATCATAACCAACAGGGATGACAACACCTCCTCCTTTACCCGGCCAAATAACAATAGATCGTAGTCCTGGTGTTAAATCATCTACGTTGTAAGGAAGAGTGGCAAACCGATTAGCATAGTCGCTCATAATTATATTACTCCCCTGTTTATATTCTACCCATCCCCACAATTCATCCACAGTGCTATTATAGGTTTCAGGGTCGGAATAGAAATCTTTGTGAAATCTTAAATAAACCCGGATAGTATCATTCCCATTTACATTCATCCATTCTCCCTGTAGTGATTGCAGATACTGGCAGGTATCAAAATGTGGTGGACGAGTAACTTGAGCATTACCATGCGATGAAGAAAGTATTGTTAGTAATAAAAAAAACAGAGTTACCCTTTTCATTTTACAATTATAGGCTATAACTGTGATTAAGTATAAATCGCTAATAAGCAAGTTCATACACCTCAATCCCATCTTCTCTTAACGCATACAATCGTGTTGTGCTAAAGTGAAAAGACCGGGCATTCTGTAAAGCTTCTGGCATTTTCCATTCATCCAAGAGAAAGGTTTTTATATCATAACGGAACAGTGTATCCGCCCTTGATCCGAAGATATAATTTCCGGCAACTTTAAAATTCTGCCAGCGGTATATCTGTATCCTGTTTTTTAAAGTGCCAAAATAATCAAACACAAATACTCCCTTCACCGGATCGTATAGATAAACATACTTATCCTCATCAAATATTCTTTCCGGAACTACTGCTTCACCGGACAGTAAACGGAAATCTGGTGTTTCCAGCAAAAGTTTCCCCTCTTCATCAATTTTCTTCAATTTATTATCCAGTTCATCATATACCCAAACTTTATTGTCATAGGATTGAGCTACCGCTCTTGCCTGGAAAATATTTTGTTTACGCAGATCAATACTGTTCCGCATATTCAGAAAGCGATCCAGCATTACGATTGTAGCAAAATCCTTATAATACAACAACACTTTAAGCGGATTGGAAACATCGATCAATGAAGCCTGCCCGAATCTTTTTACATCATTATATATCGCAACAGAATCACCATTGGCATTCAGCTTCTTTAACTGGTTACGGCTATTAAGAATAAAGATGTTATCGAGATTATCAACGGCAAATGTGGTTACATCTGCATTTATCTTTTTAATAAAGCGAAAAGAAGTATCAGCCTGTGCTGAAGTCATGCAAAAAGGAGAAAGAAAAAAAATTATGAATATCTTTTTAAGCATTTCAATTCCTAATTATCTGTGCGTCATTTTCTACAAACTTCCTTAGCTCCATCTTTTCACCATCAAAGACTGCGTAAGTATAATATCGCATCCAATCGCCCAGGTTAATATACCGGCTGCTATCAGACAGACGATAATCAATAGCAATATGTCTATGCCCAAAAACAAAAAAATTGAACTGTTTTGTTTTTAGCACCTCTTTGCTGTAAATGATCAGCCATTCCTGGTCTTCTCCAAGAAATTTTTGTTCTTTATTCTCAGCCTGCGAACGGCTGCGATTACTGAGGTAATGAGCAAGCCCCATGCCTAAAACAGGTGGGAAAATGCCAAATAACCACCTGCTGACAGGATTACGAAAAATTTTCTTTAGCCGCTTATAACCATGATCCCCGGGACCCAATCCATCTCCATGGCCTATCAAAAACTTTTTATTATTCCATTCAAACTCTTCCGGCTTAAGGTAAACCTGCATATCGAGTTCCTTCTGAAAATAATCCCGGACCCACATATCATGATTTCCTACAAAAAAATGCAGCTTTATGCCTGCATCAGATAAACTGGCAAGTTTACCCAGCAACCTGACAAACCCTTTTGGCACTACTTTTTTATACTCGTACCAGAAATCAAACATATCACCTACCAAAAAAATTTCAGCAGCTTCATCTTTGATACTATCAAGAAACCGGACAACAGTTTCTTCCCGGCTACGACTGCCGGCATTATCAGGAACTCCCAAATGAAAATCGGAAAGAAAATAGATTTTTTTATTAGCTGGTAGCTGCACTATAAGATATCATTTCTTTTGCTGAAGATACTGCAGAACATCTCCTGAAGCAATGACCGGTTTACCAGTTACATCACCATTGTACCAGTAAACCCAGGCTTTAATTTTATTTCCATTCATTTCTGCCTCAGCTATCTCTCTCCTGTATAGTTGTATCTCATCTTCCTCAGCTGCTACACCTTCATAATCATCCAGCTGGCCAAAAGCCCAGGAAAACTCATTCTCATGTTTTATCCTGTAAAGTTCACCTACTATGTAGTGTTCGTTCTCAGCAGGAACAGCTGCCGGATATTCACCGAGGTCAACCAACTTGCCTAAAACTTTTGCGTTGCCAACCAATTCAAAAAACTGGCTGATATACTCATACGCATGGCTCTTAAACCCGCTTCGCAGCGACCCGTAAACAAACAGATAAAAAACACCCTGACTGGTCATGTTGCAAAGCTACTAAAGCCTGCGCTAAATCAATCTTCTAACAGGAATAAATAAACCTCTTTGGGACCGTGTACTCCCACCACCAATGTTTTTTCAATATCAGCCGTACGGCTGGGACCACTGGCGAATGTTATTAAAGAAGGCAAACCTGATTTATATTTGTTTTTGAGTTCCTGCAAAGCATCTTTGATATCAAAGACAACCTGGCTGGCATGTGCCACGCAAATATGTATTGGTGCATAAGCACTTGTAGTACGGCCACTTAATTGTGCTGAACTCATTACAATACTACCCGTACGGGCCACAAGGAATTCACAACCGGTTATGGCTACATCACAATTGCCAATATCTTCTTTAACCAACCTGTCGGATAACTGTTGAACTGCTTCGCCCAATAAATTTTCTTCCAGGCAAAACACTTTCATCATTCCCTGTTTCTTAATAAGACTGGTAAGCTGAAATGCAAATTCCTGGCGGTTGATACAATAAATGAATTTACCCTGGAGCCTGGTAAATTGTTCAGCAAATTCAACTTCCAGCTCCTGCTGTGGTTTCGGAAACAGGGGCTGATTTCCCTCACTTTGCGGATAAGGCAAAGGCGTTGAATGACTCAACGCCTTACGAATTTTTTTTAGAATATTTTCTTTAGATGGAGAAACATTCATGGTAATGACTTGTTAGTAACATCACTATCATACGGTGGTACACCGGCTGATATTTCACCTCCTTCTGGTTGTATCTCGTCTGAAGGTTCTTCTTCAGTAAGTGGTTTTTTTTCTTCAAAAGGCCTTTTACCAATCAACGCCTCAACATCACTTTGAAACAGCACTTCCCTCTCCAACAGGGCATGCGCCAGTTTCTCAACCTCTGCTTTCTTATTTAGCAACAGTTGCTTGGTTTTTTCATAAGCCTGTTCAATCAACAGCCGTACTTCTTCATCGATCATTTTTGCAGTTTCATCTGAGTATGGCTTGGTGAAAGTATTTTCCTGCTGAGGATCGTAAAAACTGATATTACCCACTTTGCCATTCATACCATAAACAGTTACCATGGCATAGGCTATACGGGTTATCTGCTGCAGATCGTTTTGAGCACCGGTAGAAATTTTATTGAAGAAGATCTCTTCACTTGCCCTTCCACCTAATGTCATACAGATCTGATCCATTAACTGATCTGTATTATACAGGTACTGCTCTTTAGGTGTGTATTGGGCATACCCTAACGCAGCTGTTCCTCTTGGAACGATTGTAACTTTTAGTAATGGATATGCATGCTCCAGGAACCATCCGCAGATGGCATGACCTGCTTCGTGAAATGCAATGATCTTTTTCTCTTCCGGTGAAATGATCTTGTTCTTTTTCTCCAAACCACCAATCACCCTGTCAACCGCATCCTGGAAATCCTGCATATCAACCGCTTCTTTATTCTTACGGGCAGCGATCAGGGCTGCTTCATTACAAACATTGGCAATATCTGCTCCCGCAAAGCCGGGTGTTTGCTCTGCCAGTTTATGTATATCCAGTGATTTAGATATTTTGATAGGCTTCAAGTGAACTTTAAAAATATCTTCACGGCCTTTAAGGTCTGGCTTATCAATAGAAATCTGTCTGTCAAAACGGCCAGGTCTTAGCAAAGCTGAATCCAGTACATCAGGCCTGTTAGTTGCAGCCAGAACAATAATGCCAACATCAGTTCCAAAACCATCCATTTCTACCAGCATCTGGTTCAGTGTACTTTCTCTCTCATCATTACTCATCATCACATTTTTACCCCTGGCACGGCCAATAGCATCAATCTCATCAATGAAAATGATACAAGGGGCTTTTTCTCTTGCTTGCTTAAACAGGTCTCTTACCCGGCTGGCACCCACACCTACAAACATTTCAACAAAATCTGAACCACTAAGGCTAAAGAAAGGAACTTGTGCTTCACCTGCTACTGCTTTGGCCAATAATGTTTTTCCGGTTCCCGGAGGGCCAATAAGCAATGCCCCTTTGGGTATTTTACCACCCAGGTTAGTATATTTTTTAGGGTTCTTCAAAAAGTCAACTATCTCCATCACCTCTACCTTAGCTTCATCAAGACCAGCAACATCTGCAAATGTGATGCTGACTTTTGTACCCTTATCAAATAAAGTAGCTTTTGATTTTCCAATGTTGAAAATACCACCGGGGCCACCGCCACCGCCGGCGCCACCGCCCATTTTCCGCATCAGCAATACCCAAAGACCTATAAATAATAATACTGGTAATAAGAACTGAAGGATACCACCAAATATGTCTCTTTCTTTTACTGCTTTACCCACATTTTTTACATCAGGATTATCTGAATAGAATTTTCGCATATCATCCTGGAAGGAATCACCTGAAACAATAGTAAAATACATTTGAGGGCCTTCGGGGCTAAAACGGCCACGGATGCCATCTTCAATTTCCTTTTTGTATTTGGGAACTGAGGACTCTTTAAGAGTAACTTTTACTTTATCCTTATTGCTGATCACTGTGTATTTCTCAACATCACCCTGCTTCAAAACTTCTAAAAATCTGTCCTGTGTAACTTCCAGCATATTTGGTGAAAAGGGGCTAAAAAGCTGAAAGCCTATCAATAAGGCAAAAATGATGGCATACACCCAGTAAATACTAAATCTCGGCCCCTTCTTAGGAGGCTGGTTCGGGTCATCCCCGGGTCTGTTATTAAAGCGGGGCGATCTTCTTTCGTCTTTATTATACGGTTCCTGTGACATATATTGATCCTATGGATTCTGCTATTTAATGATTATTACTAAAAAAAGTTCTTTCTCAATTAATTTTTAACATTACTCATCATGATTTCCCTCCACCGCATCACTCCACATTTCTTCCAATTTGTAGAATTTTCTGGTCTCTGGAAGCATAATGTGAACCACCACATTTATATAATCTATTAACACCCAATGTAAATGCTGGTAGCCTTCGTGGTGGTACGGACTCTCTTCGCATTTTTCCTTTACTTTATTTTGAACATTTTCAGCTATTGCTCTTACCTGGGGCTGGCTATCTGCTTCACATATTATAAAAAAATCAGCCACTGCTTCATTGATCTTCCGGAGGTCAAGGGATATAATATTCTCCCCCTTTTTTTCCTGTATCGCCGCAATAATGGTTTTGATGATTTTTGAACGATGGCTTAACCTGGCTGCACTTTTCTTTTTTCGATGAGTCAATACTTCCAATTGTTCCAAATAAGAGAGTGTTTTAGTTTTTGTTTTTATGTTTTACTGATGTAGAGTCTGTTTATTTTCTTGAAAAATCTCCTCCAATCAGGAAACAGGTTTACTTTGTCAAAAATAGCGATTAATTGCAAGACGCTTTAGTACAATACCCCATTGGTTCACCATTCATTGAACTGCAATCTGTTGACAGCACCAACAATTATGCCCGGAAGCTGATAAATGAGTCAGGACTGCCGGAGAGTCAGGCCGCATCACTTCACGGCACAGCTGTGTTTGCGCATGAGCAGGTATCAGGTAAAGGCAGCAGAGGGAAAAAATGGCTGTCTGAAAAAGGAAGTAATATAGCTCTAAGTATAGTGGTACAACCCGGAGCCCTTCAACTGACCCAACAGTTCTTTTTAAGCGCCGCATCAGCTCTTGCCGTTTACGATCTTTTTCAAAAACATGCGGACGATAATGTAAAGATCAAATGGCCTAATGACCTCTATTGGCAGGACAGAAAGGCAGGGGGAATACTCATTGAATCCGTCATAACCTCTTCTGGCAAATGGGATTGGGCTATCATTGGCATTGGCATCAATATTAACCAGGTAAAATTTGCTGAAGACCTGCTTAATCCTGTTTCGTTAAAACAAATAACCGGTAAGGAACATGATCCGGTTGCATTGGCAAATGAATTATGTTCAATATTGCAGGCATATCTTTTTGAACTAGATCAAAAGAACTTTGATCAAATCCTTGCTTTATATAATCAACATCTTTACAAAAAGGATGAGATGGTGAAACTGCGAAAAGGGAACCAGGTCTTTGAAGCAAAAGTCTGTGAGGTAAACAACACAGGGAGGCTGGTTGTAAACCATGGCGTAGAAGAATCTTTTGACATCAATGAGGTTGAATGGGTGCTTAAATAAATTCAACCCCGTTTAAAAGTGATACGTCTGATTCACTTTTCCTTGCTTCTACTTCAAACCTGTTATTATAATATCCCTTTTGAATCCATTGAAAAAAATAGCGAAATAAGAAACCAACAAATCCGTAGTGCCTGTATTGATGCACATGTTTTAATTCATGACATACCCAAGTGGTATTATTGAGAAATTCCTGCCGGGTTGTATTGTGTAAGTAAATAGTGCTGCCAAAAACAATTGCTGCACCAGAAGATTTTAATTTGCCTGCAGCCAGCCTGGCCACAAATGCATTTTCTTTGATCCGGACTTTCATACATTCTTCATAGCTGCAATTATTTCTTCCGCATGTGCTTTGTTTTTGGGTCTCAGAAATATCTTGCGGATAACTCCCTTTTCATCAATGACAAATGTTGTACGCAGTACTCCCATGTATTGATGCCCGAACATTTGTTTTTGATCCCAAACGCCATATTTCTTGAGGATATTGAGTGAAGGATCGGCAATCAGTGTAAATGGTAAGGAAAATTTATGCTCGAACTTTTTATGTTTCGCCTCATCATCCGGGCTTACGCCAATCACTTCAAATCCTTTTTTCTTTAATAGCCCATAGTTATCTCTAAGGTTACAGGCTTGTATGGTACAGGTTGGCGTATCATCCTCCGGATAGAAATACAAAACAAGTTTTTTCCCTTTATAATCTTTCAATGAGATCTTATTTCCATCCTGATCTATACCTGTAAATAACGGAGCTTTATCTCCTTCCTTTAATGTTACCATGACGCTAAATTATTTTATCACTTTCTTTTCTTAGAAGGAGTATATGGCTCCCTTCTGAACCACCATGTCTTTGTTATTGTGTTGCCGGCAATATCCGCTACTTTAACTTTTAATTCATGTACACCGTAAGGACATCTGTCATCAAATTTATATATCCAGTTCTTTCCTTTATCGTTGGTGAACCGAAGCCAGTTGCCATCCAGTTCCGCCCGAAAACTTTCAATATCATAATTATCCCTTGGGGTAAATAGTATCCTGCTGGCAGCACTCAAATTAATTGTATCCCCTCTTCCGGGATCATTAATGGAGGGAGGAATAATATCTGCAAAAGCCTGGAAGGTTCCAAAATCTCCAAACTCAGCTTTTATCCATTCTCCATCCCATGATGCTTTTCTGACAGATGTTCCTTTGCCTGTTCGTGTCATCACAATTTTATCTTTCCATCCTTCCGGAACATTTCTGTCAGGCTTTATCCTGATCACTGCTCTTTTGTGCATAGGTATGGATTCATCACTTACTGTATGCGCTGCTGTTAAGGCGTAAGTTGACAGAGTTGTGTTTTTTAAATAACTGGTTGGCACTTCGTCATAAAAAGTACCTTCCCTGAAACTCATTGAAAACCCTGGTTTGATAATGTCGGAAAGAGCCCCTGGCTTAAGTTTCTTTCTAACACTTGTGCCTGCCATTAGTGGATCCTCTTCCCCGTTGTAACGAACAGAAAAATTAAGCACCGAATTGTTGCCTTTTGTATCCTGCACTTCAATACTTACTGTATGAACTGCAGTATCATTTAATGAAATAACGCCATCTCCTCTTACAGATTTGTACACCGGGCCATTATCTCCCGGCATTTTTGACAGATGTTGCAGATAAACACCTCCATTATAATCATGCTTATAATCAATATGTGCATTCATATAAAGTGTTTCATCATAATCAATACTGTCAAGCACAAATTTTACAACCTCTTCTCCATCAAAATATAATTGAGCAGCATAAATACCATTCCTGCTTCCACTTCCAGAACTTTTATCATAAGCCTGGATCGCAAAGCTGATCTCGTTATGATCCGTTGTTAACACCTGGCTGCCTGACAGCATATAACCTCCTGAAGTTTTCTTCAGCACAGTTAGTTCCGGTGATTGTTCATAAACACTTTTGCTTCTGTCGTACAAAGCCAGCCGCACAAGTGTGGGAGGAATATTATCAGAGACCGGCAAATTAAACAGTAATGGGTTCAGCCTCTTTTCTGTCTTTGTATCAATGATCTCAAAATGAAGATGCGGACCCAGTGAACCACCCGTATTTCCACTGAAAGCGATAAACTCACCTTTTTTAACCGGGAACTGCTCTTTGGTAAAATCAAGTTCAATAGCCCATGATTCTTTTTTATACTGCTGGTCAATAACATATTTTTCCAGCTCCGGAAAAAATTCATTCAAATGCCCATATAGAGTTGACAATCCATTTGCATGATTGATAATGATAAAACTGCCAAAGCTGTTCGGCCTCACTCCAATATGAGCAACATAGCCATCAGCAGCTGCATATACCCGGTAGTTTTCTTTTGCATTGGTACGGATATCCAAACCCATATGCCAGTGATTGGAACGTAATTCACCAAAATTTGCCGACAGCTGCATGGGAATAGCAAGCGGATTTCTGAAAAAATTTCTGGGATATTCCTTAGTTGTTTGCGATTGAAGATCAAGAGAAAAAAATGTCAAAAAGATCAGTAACAAATTCAAAAAATACATACGCAAATTTAAGCATATCGTTCTTTTGCAATAAGTATATCAGCGAATAATATGCTGATTACCATAACTTTTTTATTTTTATTATGAGATGAGAAAACTCAGGATATTTTTATTGATCGCTACTTGTGCTGTTATTTACGGATGTCCGTTTGAATCTACGGTTCCACTGGCAGCTTCGCCAGCTGAACCGGTTGATACATCATTATTTGGTTATTGGTACGGTATTGTAAAAGATGGCAGTGATTTTTTCGGGATCGAAGCACTGGAAATTGACAAACAGCCTGACAATGATTCTATTTATTCAATTATCCGGTACGGCAAGGCGATCAAGGGAGATATTATCCTGCCAGACACTTCCTATTTCACAGGTTATGTTTCTTACATCGGCGGTCAGCGATTTATGAATGTGGAAGGCACTGTGCTTATAACCAGCTATAACCGAAAAAAAGGCACAGTTGTGGAAGCACATAAAGTTTTCTATCTGTCTAACATTTTAAGAAGCAATGATACCCTGAGTGTTAAAACCATTACCGAACAGTTCTCCCCCTCCAGGCAAAGATTTACCAGCCCTGCTATGTTAAAAGAAGAGGTAAAATCATTGTTGCAAAGCAAGGAGAATATATATGACGATATCTATAGTATGTCTTACAGAAAGATCGAGAAACCCAAGCCGCTGAAGGGATTTTAATCTGGATAATTTTTAGAAAATACTGCCTTACTGATCCGTCGCAAACCCTTACTTTTGCGCAATTTGTTTTTTCACGACGATCCGCTGCCAAACAACCTTTTAAGCGCAAAGAATGCCAAGAGATAATTCCATTAAATCAGTTCTCATTATCGGTTCAGGCCCCATTATTATCGGACAAGCCTGTGAATTTGATTATTCAGGTACCCAGGCTGCCCGCAGCCTGCGGGAAGAAGGGATAAAAGTTATACTGATCAACAGTAATCCGGCCACCATCATGACCGATCCGATGACTGCTGACCGGGTTTATTTATTACCCCTGACAGTTGAAAGCATTGAACAGATCCTGCAGGAAAATGAAATTGATGCGGTGTTACCAACCATGGGTGGGCAAACTGCCCTGAATCTTGCCAAAGAAGCAGAAGATGTTGGTTTGTGGAAGCAATACAATGTGCGGCTTATAGGGGTTGATATTAAGGCCATTGACAAAGCTGAAGACAGGGAAAAATTCCGCCAGTGGATGATAGAACTGGGCATTAATGTAGCACAGGCAAAAACGGCCAACTCCTTCCTTGAAGGAAAAGAATTTGCCCAGGAAATTGGTTTCCCTTTGGTAATTCGCCCCTCATTTACTTTAGGAGGAACAGGTGGAGGTTTTGTGCATGATAAAGATGAACTGGATGAAGCACTGAACCGTGGTTTACAGGCATCCCCTATCCATGAAGTTTTGGTTGAAAAAGCTGTTTTAGGCTGGAAAGAGTTTGAGCTGGAATTACTTCGTGACGCTGCTGACAATGTTTGTATCATTTGTACAGTAGAAAATTTCGACCCAATGGGAGTTCACACCGGTGATTCCATAACGGTAGCTCCAGCCATGACGCTTAGCGATACGGGTATGCAGTTAATGCGGAACACTGCCATCCGGATGATGCGGGACCTTGGCAATTTTGCCGGGGGCTGTAATGTGCAGTTTGCCATGAACCCGGATACAGAAGAGATCATCGCCATTGAAATAAATCCAAGGGTAAGTCGAAGTTCAGCCCTTGCATCAAAAGCTACCGGGTACCCTATTGCCAAAATAGCTGCAAAAATGGCTATCGGGTACAACCTGGATGAACTGGAAAACCAGATCACTAAAACGACTTCAGCCTATTTTGAACCGGCACTGGACTATGTAATTGTAAAGATCCCCCGCTGGAATTTTGACAAATTCAAAGGCGCCAATGACACACTGGGGCTTCAAATGAAAAGTGTAGGTGAAGTAATGGGCATTGGCAGAAGTTTTGCCGAAGCCATACAAAAAGCATGTCAGAGCCTTGAGAATAATGCCGTGGGTCTTGGTTATTATGGCAAAAGCCTGATGCATGCTGATGAGTTACTGGAATATATCAAGACACCAAAATGGGATCGCATCTTCCGCATCAAAGATGCTTTGATGGCGGGTATTTCGGTGGGCTCCATTTCAAAAACCACAAATGGTATTGATCGCTGGTTTTTATACGAGATACAGAAGATCTGCAATATTGAAAAAGAGGTCGAAAAATATGACCTGGATACTTTACCTGCCGAACTTTTAAGAGAAGCAAAGGTCAATGGTTTTAGTGATGAACAAATAAGTCGTATCCTCCAACATGGTAATGAAGAGGATGTGTATGAAAAAAGAAAAGCCGCAGGTATTACCCGGGTTTATAAAATGGTTGATACCTGTTCTGCTGAATTTGAAGCCAAAACACCTTACTTCTATTCAACTTTTGAAGGAGGAAATTCTAACGAAAGCCATGTATCGGATAATAAAAAAGTTATTGTATTAGGTTCTGGCCCTAACCGTATAGGCCAGGGAATTGAATTCGATTACTGCTGTGTACATGGCCTTATGGCGATCAAGGAATGTGGTTATGAAGCCATCATGATAAACTGTAACCCTGAAACGGTAAGCACTGATTTTGATATGGCTGACAAGCTATACTTTGAACCGGTTTACTGGGAACATGTATGGGAGATCATTGAATATGAAAAACCTTATGGTGTTATTGTTCAGTTGGGTGGACAAACTGCCTTAAAAATGGCAGAAAAGCTAAGTGAAAAAGGCATCCGTATTATCGGCACATCCTTTGAAAATATGGACATAGCGGAAGACAGGGGAAGATTCAGCGATATGCTGAAAAATCTTGATATCCCTTACCCAGACTATGGAACTGCATATGATGTAGATGAAGCTGTTGCCGTAGCCAATAAAGTAGGTTATCCGGTGCTTGTTCGCCCATCTTATGTTTTGGGAGGCCAAAGAATGCGGATTGTTATTAATGATGATGAAGTTGAAAAAGCAGTTGTGAGTTTGCTGAAGCATATCCCCGGGAATAAGATATTGATCGACCATTTCCTGGATCGCTGCCAGGAAGCAGAGATCGACGCTATCTGCGATGGAGAGAAGTTTCATGTAATGGGCATTATGGAACATGTGGAACCGGCAGGTATTCATAGTGGCGACAGCAATGCTGTATTACCCGCCTTTAACTTATCTCCGCTTGAGATACAGGATATGGTAGACTACGCTAAAAAGATTGCATTGGAGTTGCAGGTAAAAGGTCTTTTAAATATCCAGTTTGCCATTAAAGAAGGTAAAGTGTATGTGATAGAAGCAAACCCCCGGGCATCCCGCACCACTCCGTTTATTGCCAAAGCATACCAGAAACCTTACCTGAATTATGCCACCAAAGTAATGCTGGGTGAAATAAAAGTGGCTGATATACCGGAAGAAAAACACCTGGACGGCTTTGCCATTAAAGAACCAGTGTTCAGTTTCAATAAATTCCCGGGAGTGAATAAAGAATTGGGGCCTGAAATGAAATCTACCGGGGAAGCCATTCGCTTTATTAAAAACCTGAGAGACCCTTACTTCAGACAACTGTATAAGGACAGAAGTATGTATTTGAGTAAATAATTTTATTTACTTGATGCTGTAAGCAGTACCCCTAAAGTGGTATTGTCAGAATAGATAGCCTCGCCTAATTTCCATTAATGGCTGGCTATGGATCAAACTTCTGGAAACGGACTCCTTTTCTAAAAATTTTGCTTCCTTTTATTGCAGGCATCGTCCTGCAATGGCAGTTCCAGTTTGATCAAAAACTCTGGTGGATAATAATTGGAGTTTGTTTACTGAGTATTTTCATTTTCCTTTTTCTTCCCTTCTTCAACCGATATAGACTTGGCATTCTAAACGGTATTTTCATCAGCCTTGCTTTTTTAGCAACAGGGGCTTTACTCGCCTGGCAAAAGGATCTGCGCAATAATGAACAATGGCTGGGGAATTATTATCAACCGGGAAATGTACTGATCGCAACATTAGATGAACCCCCTGTTGAAAAAACAAAATCTTATAAAGCCAATGCCTCCGTTCATTATATAGCTAATGAGAAACAGAAAATACCTGTAACCGGAAAGATTATCTTATACCTGAAAAAAGATAGTTCTGTTTCTCAACTCTCTTACGGCTCAACCATACTTTTTAAAAGGCCCTTACAGGAAATTAAAAACTCTGGTAACCCCGGCGGCTTTGATTATAAACGTTATTGCCTTTTTAAAGAGATCACCCACCAGGTATATCTAAAATCTGAAGAATTTGAGGTATTACCAGGAAAGCAGGAAAAATGGCTAACAAAATTCTTGATCGATACAAGAAAAGAAGTTCTGACTATTCTGCGGGAGAATATTCCCGGTAAAAGAGAAACTGCTTTAGCTGAAGCATTACTAATTGGATATAAAGATGATCTTGACCAGGCATTGGTACAATCATACACCAATACGGGTGTTGTACATATTATTGCCATCTCCGGCTTACATCTTGGATTGATCTACTGGCTGCTGACAATGATCTTTAAGCCATTAAAAAGGAAGAAGAAAATTCGCTGGTTAAACCCTCTTTTAATCATTACAGGGCTTTGGCTATTTGCTCTTCTGGCAGGAGCACAACCTTCGGTTTTAAGATCGGCCCTGATGTTTACCGCCATTGTGCTAGGCGAAAGTTTTGACCGTAAGACTTCTGTATTCAACACAATGGCAGTTTCAGCGTTTATTCTCCTTTGCATAAATCCATATATGCTATGGGATGTAGGTTTTCAGTTATCCTATGCCGCCGTTTCCAGTATTATCATTTTCATGCGGCCTGTTTATAATTGGTTCTATTTTAAGAATAAGATAGTTGACTTTTTCTGGAAGTTGAATGCTGTAACAATTGCAGCACAGGTATTGACTGTTCCACTCAGCATTTATCATTTTCACCAGTTCCCCACTTTATTTATCCTCACTAATTTTGTAGCTGTGCCACTGGCAAGCTGTGTTCTTATCGGCGAAGTTTTTCTCTGTGTTATTTCCTTTATTCCAGCTTTGGCTGCTATTACAGGAAAAGCATTAGGTAGCATGATATGGTTGATGAATTCTTATATTGAAAAAATAGAGCTCATCAGTTTTTCGCTTTGGGACAGATTGCAAATAAATATTGTACAAACTCTGCTTCTTTTATTATTTGCAGCAGGTATCGCTTATTGGTTAATGGAAAAAGCCAGGCAGGGTTTAAGATGGGGTATCTTTTTCCTGTTTCTATTTATTGTATTAAGATCATACTCATTTATTACTACCAATAACCAAAAAAAGATAATAGTTTACAATGTGCCTCAGAAAAGGGCCATCGATTTTGTAAATGGGAAAAGTTATTTTTTTGCCGGTGATACAGATCTCCTGGCCAATGATTTTGCCCGGAATTTTCATTTAAAGCCTTCGAGAATACTATTCAGAACTACTTCCACTGATTCAATAAGCAGCCTAACCCGAAGTGAAAGTTATTTTCAATATTACGGAAAACACATTCTCCTGATCGATAGTACTATCCGGTATAGAACACCAGAGATAAAACCTCAAGTTGATCTGTTGATCATTTCAAAAAATCCACGACTGTACATGAATCAGCTATCACAATCCATGAATATCAAACAGGTTGTGTTTGATGGATCTGTACCATCATGGAAAACCACTTACTGGAAGAAAGACTGCGATTCACTGAAAATCCCATGGCATGACGTAACGACCCAAGGCGCTTTTGTGATGAATCTCTAGAAACTTACCTTTGCGCCTGCCTGCCAAGGCTTTGACAACGATTTGCCTGCTTTTAACCCCTTTCAAACATGACAAAAAAGATACAATCTGCCCTTATTTCTGTTTTTTATAAAGATGGCCTCGAAGACATTGTAAAAGAGCTTTCGGCCCTCGGAGTAACCATATATTCTACCGGCGGCACTCAAAGTTTTATTGAAAAGCTTGGTGTAAATGTGGTACCTGTTGAAAGCCTGACCAGTTATCCTTCTATTTTGGGAGGAAGGGTAAAAACACTTCATCCTTCTGTATTTGGTGGTATTTTAGGAAAAAGGGATGATGCAACGCATTTGTCAGAAATGAAACAATATAATATCCCGGAGATAGACCTGGTTATAGTTGACCTTTACCCTTTCGAGGAAACGGTTGCGAATACCAATGATGAAAATGCCATTATCGAAAAGATCGATATCGGCGGGCCTTCCATGATCCGTGGCGCTGCTAAAAACCATAAGGATGTGTTGGTGATTGCTAATAAGGCTGATTACTCAGCGCTTTTACAACTCTTACAATCTCAAAAAGGCGAAACAACGCTGGAGCAACGAAGAAACTTTGCAGCAAAAGCTTTTGATGTTTGTACAGCTTATGATACGGCCATTTCCAATTATTTCCATCAAACCTCTATTGGTTCTCCATTCAATAAACCTGAGAAAATATTACGATACGGTGAGAACCCTCATCAATCTGCAACTTTTTACGGCAACCTTACTGAATTGTTTGATCAGCTGAATGGCAAGGAACTTTCCTACAACAACCTGGTGGATGTGGATGCAGCAGTTGAGTTAATAAAAGAATTTACTGAAACAACTTTTGCGATAATCAAACATACTAATGTGTGTGGCATTGCCCAACGTTCTACTATCAAAGAAAGCTGGGATGCTGCCCTGGCCGGTGATCCCGAAAGTGCTTTTGGTGGTGTGTTGGTAGCGAATCAAAGAATTGACAAAGCAACTGCAGAAGCGATCAATGAAATTTTCTTTGAAGTACTGATAGCCCCTTCGTTTGACGAGGATGCATTGACTATTTTAAAATCAAAGAAAAACAGGATTCTGTTACAGATAAAGAAACAACCTGCCAACAAACAACAATACCGGTCGTTATTGAACGGCATTCTTTCGCAGGAAAATGACAAAGGCAATTATACGGAGTGGAAAGAAACCGGGGCAAGAGAAACTACAACAGAAGAAAAAGAAGACCTGGCTTTTGCCAATCTTGTTTGCAAACATTTAAAGAGCAATGCGATCGCTTTGATAAAAAACAAACAACTTATTGGGAAAGGTTGCGGACAAACCAGCCGTATTGATGCTTTGCGTCATGCAGTTGACAAGGCCAAGCAATTCAAATTCGATCTTAACGGATCAGTAATGGCAAGTGATGCCTTTTTCCCGTTCAATGATTGTGTACAATTAGGGCATGAGGCCGGTGTTACAGCCTTTATTCAGCCGGGCGGTTCTATAAGGGATAATGATTCTATCGAATATTGCAAGGCAAATAACCTTGCGATGGTATTAACAGGTATGAGACATTTCAAGCACTAAAATGCCCCGCTACGATCTATACAAAACCTTAGCCGAAACAACCGCTTATATCAAGCAGCTGCGGGACTTTAACCCATTTACTATTCACAAAAAGGGTACAAGATCAAAAGCACTATTTGCATTAGCCGCAATAAGTATTTTATGGGGTACCACATGGGTGGCGGCCAAACAGGCTGTAACATATATGCCCGGGTTACAACTGGCTGGTCTTCGCCAAATCATTGCAGGACTTTTGTACACCGGTTTCTTTTTGTACAAAGGCGCCAGGCTGCCAAAAGGAAAAGAATGGAACCATATCCTGGTTCTTAGCTTTTTAAATTTTATCATGAGCAATGGGCTTAGCACATGGGGTGTGAAATATATTTCCGCA
This sequence comes from Chitinophagales bacterium, assembly GCA_020636575.1. GTDB lineage: Bacteria > Bacteroidota > Bacteroidia > Chitinophagales > Chitinophagaceae > JJ008. The sequence goes on along the minus strand of JACJXP010000001.1, from coordinate 1,265,225 downwards.
GGATTAGGGTCTATCATGGGAGCTATTTTTCCTTTATGGCTGGTCGTTATCGGGCTGTTTACGCCCAAAGGAAGGATACCATTAAAAGCGATCATTGGTTTACTGTTGGGATTCGGGGGTGTTTGTGTTATTTTTTACGATCACCTGCATGATTTTCTGAATGCTGATTTCCGTTTTGGGATCATCCTTTCTCTAATTGCTACCTGGACCTGGGCCTTTGCCACTCTTTACACAAAAAAACATGCAGCTACTTATAATCCATATTTCAGTCTCGGGCTACAAATGCTTATCGCTGGATTTTGCCTTTATGGCTTTACTTATGCCAATGGCACTGCCATTGCAATTACCGCCATTCCATGGCAATCATGGGCTGCATTGGCTTACCTAATCGTTTTTGGGTCTGTGATCGCATTTATCTGTTATTTATATGCTCTGCAAAACTTACCAACTGAGCAAACGTCCATTTATGCATATATCAACCCAGTTGTAGCTGTATTATTCGGGTGGGTGTTATTTGGCGAAGAAGTCACACCATTTATTATTATTGGTGGTATTGTGGCTTTAGTTGGTGTTTACCTGGTAAACAAAGCTTTTAAAACAAATATCCCTGTTCCGGAGCAACCAGAAAGTGAAGGCGTTTAGATTATTCTCTTAATAAATGTCTTGTAAATATCTCTCCATCCATCAAAACGGGAGGCAGTTCCTAAAAAGGTATTGTGCCAGATAGTAATAAAAGTGCCATTCACTTCTTTTACCTGGGTATAGTAATGAAACATTTCCTCAAGCGCCTGATCACCTGTAAATTGTTGTTCATAATAAGAATTTGCCTCCATGAAACAGAACGGAAATACCTTCAAAGAAGTCTGTTCTTCCTTTTCAAGATCATACCAATAAAAAGGAGTTGCTATTGAAGCCCTGAATCCATTGATACTACCATAGCCCATTGAGTAATCCTCCAACATGCCTGCTGAAATAAGTTGCCGATAAGTTTGGGGCAATGTAAGCCTGATATAATGCTGCCTTGAAGAAGTGACTGGTTGTGATATAATTTGTTCAAGAAGCTTTTTCTCTTTTTCAAGCAATTCTGTCTTATCACCACTTTGCCATGACGGATGAAGGCCAATGGGGTATTTTGTAGCAAGTCTGTTTATCAACTCCTGTTGGGATGTTTCAGAAGCAAGAATATTTTTATCATATCGGCTCCTTTTTTCAGCCATCAGAAAGAAATAAATGGGTTCCAATGCAAACTCGGCATGCAATTGATCCATCCAGTCAAATGCATCATAAGGATCCTGGCCCAACCCTTTTACTACTTTACTTCGTAATCGGAGATTTTGAAAATTGCCTTTTATTACATCTTTAACCTGTCCTCCAAAATTTACCCAGCCTGGTTTATGCAGGTAAGCATACGATTCATCTATATCATAAGTGGGAAGAAATTTGAATGAAGGTTGGCTAAGCTGAACAGAAGGAAATTTTTGACGGATAAGTTTAGCAAACTCCATAAACCAAAGATTGACTAATGGTATTTGCAGAAACCCTTCCCTGAACGCAATAGAATTCTCATGGGCATACCGGCCATACATATCTTTTTGGTGCGGTAGATATTCTTCATAACAAGTCACCAGGTAGAACGAAGCGGCAAATATGTCAAAAGGAAGATCCCCATTTGTTTTAAAAAAAGATTCAAGTCCATCCCACCTGGAAATAGTGATATTTTGCTCCCTGACCCCAGTCTCCATTAAAAGTGCAACAGGCACTACATGGATTTCCTCCTCTGCAATTTTTGAATTGCTGTAATTGATCCGGGGACCAGAGTAGTTTAAGAATTCTTCTTCATCACTTGTAATTCTAAAATCCTCAATCCCAATACAATCTGAAAAGAACGATATTATGTATCGAAGCCGTGGTGATATTGTATCAGTATAAATGAGCACAAATGATTCTTTGAACGAATATACTTATCTGAAACTGAAGTTTTTTATCTTATCATGCATCCATTTCCCCAAAATTACGTCTGCCAAAAAACCAACGGCTGTAATTGAGAAAAACTATCTCCATAATTCTTTTGCTGGTATTTATGATCTCGCAATATGTGCGGCAGGCCAGCTACCTCGAATGCAGGCTAACCGGGAAAATATTTACCGTAACTGCCAAATGCGATTGTGAAGATATTCTTGACACGGATAATCCTCTTAGTTCTGAAAATCCATTACAAAAAGGGCATACTCATTTACATCCTGACAATTTTTTCAGCATAAACAATTCCATTTTCGGGATAGTTTTATTCCCAATAGAAATAAAAAAAATAGAACACCTAACCGAACTTTTGCCCGAAGGGTTTCCAGAAGCCTTATTTCATCCTCCGTCATTTGTAAGCTGATATTCCTATTACTTTTTATCCTCATTGGATATAACTGAATTCAAAACAATTTGATCAATTCATAATTAAATTTTATGTCTAAGATATTCTTGGCTATAAGCATTCTTATAGCTACATCAGCCTATGCACAAATAACAATAAGTAAACAACCAATATTACTGGGTAAATGTGATAAAGAAAGCCTTCTGCAAACACCTTATATTGATTGGTTCCAGGAAGCCTATAACAATTACAAGCCGGGACCAGAAGCAAAAAAACTATCAGATCCCGATTTATTTAAAAACTGTACCATGGAGATCTTTTTTGGCTCGTGGTGTGGTGACAGCAAAAGAGAAGTTCCCCATTTTTTAAAACTACTTCATGAAATATCTTTTCCTATGGAAAAAGTACAAATGATCGCAGTTGGCAACAGGGACACTCTGCTCAAACAAAGCCCGGGACATGAAGAAGAAGGTAAAGGAATTTTCCGAGTGCCTACATTTATTATTTATAAAAACGAAGAAGAGATCAACCGCATCACTGAATTTCCGGTCAATTCCCTGGAACAGGATCTACTGGATATTGTATCCGGTTACAGCTATCAACCCAATTATCATTCATTTGGCCTGATCAGAAATTGGCTGAATAACGGAACTTTCTCTAATGAAAATTTAAGCTATCGAAGTATGGCTGGACAGTTAGGCCAGTTGGTCAGGGACGAACATGAACTAAATAGCCTGGCGCATGTATTTCTTCGACAAGGGAAAAAGAAGGAAGCCCTGAAAATCTTCCAATCAAACAATTATCTTTTTTCTGAAACTGCGATTGTAGCTGAAAGCCTTGGGGAAGCTTATTTAAAAAATGATTTCTATTCAAGTGCTGTATTTTATCTTGAAAGATCGCTGAGACTTAATAGAGATCCTGAAAAATTAAAAGGGATCTTAGATCTTTTATACGAAGCAAAGAGTAAAGAAAAAAGCTAGCTTTAGTTTCTTTCCCTGTCGGTTTTCGACAGGGAAAGATTTTTAACTCTTATTCTTCTCCTTCCATTGCTGATTGAATGACTTTTGAGGGAAGTGAATTTCTCCCCGATACTCTTTCCAGCCTTTTATCATTCCATTTACTACCTTGTTTTTCATCTTGCCTCCTACCATGTTCATCCATTTGCGATGAAGCATTCCCTGTTTCCACATTCTCCATGCCATTTTCTCACTGAAACTCGTTAAGCCACTTTCTACAGCCTCATGTCTGTTTTCCAAAAGCAATTCATGCAAATTGATCTTTACGGCACAAACTTCTGTACAGTTACCGCAAAGTGATGAAGCATAACTTAAATGCTTCCATTCGTTCATATTTTTAAGATGAGGTGTTATTACTGAACCAATAGGGCCGCTATATGTAGCCCCATAACTATGACCCCCTATATTTTTATAAACAGGGCATGCATTGAGACAAGCGCCACAACGAATACAGTACAAGCTTTCTCTTTGCTTTTCGTTAGCCAAAATAGTAGTACGTCCATTATCTAAAAGAATGACATACATTTCTTCCGGTCCGTCTTTTTCAGTTGATTGCCGGGGTCCGCTTATAATACTGTTATATACAGTTACTCTTTGACCGGTACCAAATGTTGACAACAAAGGCCAAAATAAAGCCAGGTCATTGATAGAAGGAATTACTTTCTCAATACCGGCAATTACAATATGGGTCTTAGGCCATGCACTGCTCAGGCGGGCATTACCCTCATTTTCTGTAACAGCGATGGATCCTGTATCCGCAATGATAAAATTGGCACCTGTCACTCCGATTTCTGCCTGTATATATTTTTCTCTTAACGTTTTCCGGGCAATCAATGTTAACTCTTCTGGTGTGGCCTTTGGGTCAGTACCCAGTTTTTCTGAAAATAGCTTTGCAACATCTTCTTTACTCTTATGCATCGCCGGTGTTACAATATGATAAGGCGGTTCACCATCCAGTTGCTGGATATATTCTCCCAGGTCCGTTTCCACACTTTCAATACCCTGTTTTTCTAAAAAAGCGTTCAGGTGGATTTCTTCAGTGACCATACTCTTACTCTTCACCAGCGTTTTGCAATTCTTCTCTTCGCATATTTTCCTGATCTCTTCCAGTGCCTGTTCAGCATTCTCAGCCCAAATAACCTTTGCTCCCTTTCTGGAAATATTGGCTTCAAAAGTTTCAAGCTGCTTATCCAGTGTCTCCAGGGCTTTCCATTTGATATTCTTTGCCTTTTCCCTTAAAAGATTCACATCCAGGAATTGACTTTTTCCCGCCGGCACCACCGAATTATATTTACCAATATTGAAATTGATCTTTCTTCTGTGTTCCTTATCCGCTGCCTTTACTGTGCTTTTAGCTATAAAATTTTCAAAAGTTTCTTTCACAGTTGAAATTGTTTATTCTTTAAAATCTATTTCTTCCCATTCACCTTTCGCAATTGTATCCAATGCTTCGTAAAATTCTTCTCCATATTTACGAATAATTGGCTCTTTTAAAAACTGGTACACAGGGACCTTAAGCTCTTCTCCCAAACTACAAGCCGGGCTGCAAAGGTTTTCCCGGGGCTCATAATTAACCCGTTCATAATCTCCATGCTTTCCTTTTTTACTGATCATAGGATAAAGATGGCAGCTGATCGGTTTTTTCCATTGGATAACCCCGTCATTATAAGCCTGCTCAAATGCACATTTAATGATCCCATTCTTATCTCTTGATCCGTAAACGCAAATCTCATTGTCACTGTCTAATGTTGGCGTCACCCACTCAAACTCCGTGTCATATACATACTTCCCTTTTTTCCCGATCTCAGCGATAGCATCGGCTGTCAGATATGCTTTTACTTTTTCAAATACATCATTTATAATCCCCATTTCCTCTTTCTCCAGAGGCGCACCGGCAGCACCATCTTCACAGCACCCTCCTTTGCATTTAGAAAGGTCGCATACAAATCTTTTTTCAACTATTTCCTCGCTAATAAGTATGTTATCTATTACAATCAAGTAAATAAAAATTTTTGCAAAGGTAATACTGCATCAATGTTCATCTTTACCCGAACGACGAAATAATTTCGACCGGATATGACGGCCTGCAGCCGTAAGCCTGTTATGTGATGTAAGAAATTTAATAACCCGGTGCTCAAGCCAATGATGTAACGGTAATAACAATGCCGCCAGTCCGATCATGAAAAAAAGATCCTTTAACGGCTCTCCATGCGTTATACCTGCTATTTTCTTTTTAAATACAAGGAAAATGAATTCAAAAAGCATGAGAAATACGAAGAAACCTATGGCTTTGATCATTCCTTCTGAAACTTTGAACATACCTAATAAAACCAGGACCACAAAAAAAGCAGCTATTCCTATGGTTATACCAAGATATTGAATGTTATTACGACGTCTCTTTTTTTCAGCCATTTCCTCGGCAAGTATTCTTTGTCTTTCCTGTTCGTCCTGCGCTTCTACCTGGACCAGTTCCTTTTCCCGGCTTAATTTATCCAGACTGTCTTTATACAAGTAATGCAAAGAACCATATTGTCTGGAAAGCTCATAGTTGCCTGAAAGTGCATATAAAGTGTCCAACTCTTTTGCTGCCTTTGAAAGCAATTCAAGTTGTCCGTTTTTTTTGGCTATTTCTTGAGCCTTTAACAGGATATCTATCGACTTATTATATTCTCCGCTTTTTTTATACATGGCGGCTTTATGTCCATAGAAGTTGGCCCGCATCATTTCATTAGCTATATTTTCGTAATATGCTGATGCTTTTTCAAAATAATACTTGGCAGAATCTATCTTTCCGATTCCGGTATAAATAACTGCATAAGCATCATCTCCAGCTCCGGATAATCCAAACTGTGACAAGAAAGTCAGAAGATTTTTTCCCTGTTTAGAATTAAGAAATTGGAGAGCCAGTTCTGGTTCATCCCTTCCAAGGTAGTGGTTTAACAAACTGACATAGGTTGGCACTTTTAAGTTGGGGAACTTAAGTGAATCAGCCATTGCCAAAGATCTTTCATGATATTTTATAGCAAGATCATAGCTTTTTTTAGCAGCGAAAAGGTTACCAATACTATTAATGTCAATTACCCGCTGATAAGGTACGTTCCTGGTGTCCATGTTATCCAGTTCCTTATAAGCCAGGGTGTAATAATCAATTGCCCTGTCATGATCTTCGATCTTTGAATAGAAATTAGACAACCTGACATAGCTATCTCTGATCAGACGATGATCTTTTATCTTCTCAGCAAGACGTAATGAACTAAGGTAGAAACGCAATGCCTCGATCTTTGCATTTTTAGCAAGATGTACATCTCCCTGCGTTTGTAGTACAACTGATTGCAGGCTATCATTTTCGACTACAGAAGCTGTTGACGCTGCTTGCCCGATATAATCACTGGCTTTATCATAATCCGGAACCGAAAGATATACTGATGCCAGCTTAGTGAGTGCATCAGTTGCTAACTCTTCGAGCCTGTTTTCTCTTGCCAGGCTCAGCCCTTTCTCATAATAGTCAATCGATTTCTTAAGATATTCTTTGACCCCGGCAAAATAACTATTGCGTAGCCCATTTGAGATATATGTTTTTACCATTAGCTCCCTGTCCCTGGACTCTTCTGCAACCTCGACCATTTGCTGGCCATATTTATCTGCTTCCTGAATATTCACATTCATCAGGGTCCTGGAAAGGTTATCAAGTACGGAAACTTTTTCAGCAGCAGTCGTAGCCTTTGCCAGGGAAGCTTTAATAGTGTCCACTGCAGCAGCCTCCTGACCGAAGGTTGAAACCCCAATCAAAACAATTGATGATAAGAAAACTAACTTTCGAAAACAGCTCATGGTTTTACAGTTGATTTCAGAATCGTAAAGTTACCATCCATAAGTTAATTCCTTTAACATAGTTCTAACAGGGATCTTGTATGGACTTTACAACTCTCCGGCATCACAGAACAAACCGCTGTATGCAAAACTCAAGGATACTCACACTACAACAATCTTCCCGGATTCTTTTCCGAATGTTATTCTGGATACCGGTAACTGGTTTAAGTCTTTTGCTTATATATAACACACTCCCTTACTTTTCATTTAGCAAGGATTTCGATTTTATAGCAGAGAGAAGTTTATTATTTCAAAGTAATCTTTATAACACCTGCTTTTATATCCATATTGCCGCCGGTGCCCTTTGCATAGGGACGGCATTAATACAATTCTCCCGCTACATGTTAAAAAAATCGAAAGCCATTCATCGCATATCCGGAAAAATTTATGTGGCCGTTGTATTATTCCTTGGCGCCCCTACAGGACTTTACATGGCTTTTTTTGCAAAAGGTAGTTTCTGGGAAAGATGCCTTTTTATGTTTATGGCGGGCTGGTGGTTCACTACTACTCTTTATGGGCTTTCCACAATACACAAAAGAAATATTGTAGCACATAAAGTATGGATGATCCGGAGCTACGCTATGGCAATGACCGCAGTTACGTTCAGGGTTTATTATATCCTTCTTTACCTGCTTGACTGGAAATTAATGGAGAATTATCAATTCTCTCTTTGGGTAAGTGTACTCGGCAATATGCTCATTGCGGAATGGATCATTTACCGGCAAAGCAAGAATTATCTCAAGTCGTTTTCTGTAAAAGGCTGATCAAATATTATTTATAAACCGTTTAAAACAAAAGCAATGAAATCAATTCTGTATGCCGGCGCCACTTTAATGATCGGGGCTAGTATTTATGGGTTCGTGGATTATAAGAACACAAGACATAAAAAAGAGTTCATCAACATGTACGACGAACCCACAAAAGAGAAGGTGATCAAAGAAACAATTCCCGTTACAAACGAAACAGCTGAAGTAAAAAAACAGACCTCTCTGAAAGAGTCAAAAAATGTTACTGCAAAAAAAGAAGTTGTTGCTGACAAACCAGCAAACACAAAAAAGGTTGTAAAAAAGGATAAAGTAATTAAAGTCAAAAAGCACAAAAAATTAGACCGTAAAATATTTAGCCGGGCGCCGATCAGGGAAGATATTGATGAAGAAGAATTGTTACCCGTACCATCAGAAAGCGAAATTAAAAAGATAGACAACAAAGAACTTTAAAGGGGAGTTTTCATGAGGCCCGGTTGTACCCACCGGGCTTTCTTATTTCCACTTCATTGTATTGATAAGATGTTCCAGGTCCTGTTTAAGGAAATCATTCACTATTCCAAGAGAATCTGCATTAGGGGCTGCATTAAAATAGAGGGCACCCCGCAAAAAATGCTTTGTACTGTCTGTTAAAAAAAACTGGTTGGCCGTAGCCGTATTTCCACCCAATGAAAAATACATTCCGCTGATATGATTAGGAGTTTCCAGCCTGGCTTCCTCGATCCCTGTAGAAACATCTACATGTTGCTTATAGGCCATTTTAAATCCATCATTGATCAATGAGTCGATCTTATTCTTTTGGTTGATGGGTTTATAACTTACATGTATACGGCCATTAAAACGGGGAATATCGATATTGATCCACCAATCCTCTGCCCTATCTCCAAAAAATGTAGTGTCCTTTATAATATTCGCATACACCGGGTATTCGAATGTGTAAGGATAACCTGGCTGATCAAATAGTTTATACTCTTTCTCGGGAAAGTCGATCTTAAAATACCCTCTCCTTGTACGTTCAGGATGATAATCGCTGTTGCAGGAAAACAAAAAACAAATCAATAAGATCGAAACAACTAAAAAATATCCGGGTCTGCACTTCATTACAAGAAATTATTCATTTGGTTTGATAGTAACTTTTACAAGTTGTATGCGGTTGTTGACTGTTTCCATGATGGTAAATTCAAAATCGCCACAGGGAATTACCCACTCAGCAGCAGGAAATTCGCCAGCCACTTCTAAAACCAGTCCTGCCAGTGATTCGCTATCCCCTTTTACCTCATCAAACGTATTCATGGGTAGTTTCATTATACGACACATATCATGTATCATGATCTTTCCTTCAAAGATGTAGTTGTAATCATCCAGTTTATAACTATCTGTTTCATCATTATCAAACTCATCCTTTATATCACCTACTACTTCTTCAAGAATATCTTCCATAGTGACAATTCCACTTGTACCGCCAAATTCATCCACTACCACAGCAAAATGTGTTCTTTTCAGCTGAAAATCTTTAAGAAGATCTTCAATAAGCTTTGACTCTGGTACAAAATAAGGTTGTCTTAAAAGTGTGTGCCAGTCAAAATCTTCGTTCTCATGCAAATAAGGAATAAGATCTTTTGTATTGAGAATGCCTGCTATATCATCAAGGTTTTCTTTGTAAACAGGAAGCCTTGAATAGTGCAGTTCTTCCACTCTTTTTAATACTTGCCTGAAAGTTGACCGATACGCAATACCATTTACCTCCAGGCGGCTGCGCATAACCTGTCTCACTGAAATATTACCAAACTTAATAACCCCTTTAATGATATTTTTTTCCTGTTGAGAAACTTCTGCATTGCTTTTAACATCTATGGCCTCATCCAGCTCCTTTAAACTCAAGGCCTGGGCCTTATCTGCGCCAGCTTTTTTACCAATGCTGTTTGCCAACCCTACAATTGATTTACTGATCCTTCGCAATAGCAAATGCAAGCCTTCCACAATTGATGAGGAACCATATGCAAACCTTAAATTATTTTGAGTAGCCCATACCTTGGGTAATATTCGCCCAAAAAAAACAAGTACGAAAGCAATCACCAGCACCTTTATCAATATAACCAATACTCCTCCTGGCCTCTCAAACACTATAAAACGATTGATGAGGTAATTGGCAAGTACGATAATGCTAATATTGACAAAAGTTCCTGCTATCAGTAATGAGGCATATACTTCTTTGGGTTCTTCCAACAGATTGACGATCCTTTTTGCTGATGTATGCTGTTTGGTTTTAAGCATATTTATATCCTTACCCGAAAGGGAGAATAAAGCAACCTCAGCACCAGAAATGGTAAAAGTGAGTAAAAGCAAAACCACCAAACTTATGATCAATACAGTCGTTCCTTGTGGATTAACCGCCAGCAATACATAAAGGAAGTAGTCAGCTAATTGGTGAAACAATGGAAGATTATCCAAATATTGAATTTTTATTTAAACCTTGCAAGCAGAGTGACCCTGCTGCTAAGTACAAAACTACTCGTTTTTCTTATGCTTTTAGAAAGGAAGACTTTCGGACGGATCTCCAATCGGCGAGTCGGGCTCCATTCCCTCCATTCCGCTATCTCCGGAACCTGATCCTCCATCCATTCTTTTATCAAGCATGATCAGGTTATCCCCCACCACTTCAGTTGCAAACTTCCGGTTACCGTCCTTATCGTCCCAACTGCGGGTACGCAAACGGCCTTCAATATAAACCAGGCTGCTCTTATGCAAATATTTTTGAGCCAGTTCCGCAAGGCCACGCCATAGCACTACCGTATGCCATTCTGTTTGTGACACAAGTTTGCCGGTTCTGTCTTTAAATGTTTCCGTTGTTGCTAGTGGGAATTTGGCTACAGCTATATTTCCATCCAGGTGCTGTACATCCGGGTCTTTACCCAGGTTTCCGATCAGCATTACTCTGTTTACGCCTCTCATAACTTTATCTTTCTTTCGTCCACGAAATAAGTTTCGTAAGACCGGTTTAATAATTCATCGAAGGGCTAATGCTTCTTAAAGTTAATTTTTTTTACCCTATTCCGGAAAAGTAAAAGTTAAAAGACCCGGTCATACTTCCTTTGTGCCGATAAATTCGTTGATAAATTTGGGAAACGGGTATTTTTTCAGACGGCTTTTTTTAATCCAGATCATTTTTGCTGGCATCTTTTCTTGTCGTTTGATACGCACAGTTATAAACCTCCCGGTTATTTGTTGGTGAGATAGCTGCTGTCTGAATATTTTAGAAACATTCGCCACATCAAATTTATTTCTGGGAAGCCATCCTCTACCAACCGCCTGCTCCAAAATAACAGACCCACTGGTTTCTTTTGTTGCTTCAATTAACACAAACTCATATAAACCCTGCCAGATATCTTTATGCGTACGTTTATGGATAGCAAGCTGTTCTTCACTCTCAAGAACCAGGTAGTAGAACCATCTTTTTTTAATGGCTGGTTTTTTATCCTTTATGGGTAGCAGCGCTACCTGGCTATTAAGATTAGCATAACATGATCCGTTAAAAACGCATTTATTGCAAAGCGGTGCTACCGGTTTACAGACTGTGGCCCCAAAGTCCATGATCGCCTGGTTGTATTTACCCGGAAGCTTTTTATCCAAAAGATCTTCCGCCAGCGTCGAAAAATTTTTTTTCCCTTCAGTTGAGTCAATTGGAAGATGAACACCAAACAGCCTTGCCAAAACCCTGAATACATTCCCATCAACAACCGCATAGGGTAAGTTATAGGCGAATGAAGCGATTGCGGCTGCAGTATAAGAGCCTACCCCCTTTAGGGCTTTAATATTCTCATACGAATCCGGAAATTGACCCTTAAGCTCTTTTGCGATATATTTTGCTGAAGCTATCAGGTTGCGGCAACGGGAATAATAACCAAGCCCTTCCCATAGTTTAAAGACCTTTGCTTCCGGAGCTTTGGCCAAATCCTGTACCGTCGGGAAAGTTTTGATAAATCTCTCATAATAGGCCAATCCCTGCTCAACCCTTGTTTGTTGTAAAATGATCTCACTCAGCCAGATCCTATACGGGTCTTTTTCCCCTTTCCACGGCATTTGACGCTTATTTTGATACCTGTTCCACCTTAAAAGAGTCTTTGCGAAGCTTTTTTTTAGTTCCTGGTTCCGCTTTTTTGTCATAAAGTCTGTTCAATGCCGGTTTTTAGCTCTCCGGATTACAAGTATCCGGCAAATTAAAATGAAGAAATGATAAAAAAAATTATCCCTATTTGGTTGACTATCATATAATTTTATCATAAATTAGTCCCATAATCCTTGCGGATCTACTAATCAAAAACCTGCAACAATGAGAAAAGCAGACCTGGTCAATCAGATTTCAGAAAAAACAGGGATACCAAAAGTGGATGTCCTTGTTACACTTGAAACCATGTTCAAGGAAGTAAAAGATACCCTGGCTGGCGGAGAAAATATTTATATCCGTGGCTTTGGCAGTTTTATTACCAAAAAAAGGGCTGCTAAGATTGGCCGAAATATTAAAAAGAATATTGCTGTACATATTCCAGAACATTATATTCCTGCTTTTAAACCTGCAAAAGAATTTGTTGCAGAAGTGAAGAAGTTGCAGGAACCAAAACCCGATTCTGGTCCCGGCGAAGATGCCGACAATTGATCTTTCCTTCTGTAATCCAGATATTCTTATTTCAGTTATCTAATTAAGCCATTCCTTACAGTTATTGAGGTAACTTTGCAACCTTAATTTTATTAATGTGAAGAAACCCCAATGGATCACTTTGGCAGTAGCCGTGTTGTTAATGGCTGCATTATTTTTTGCCAGAACTGTTCCTGCTAAAAAGGTAGCGGATACGAAAGAAGAACATCAGCATGACCTTGCAGAAAACCTGCTTCCTGTTGATAGTATTCTGGTTATGGCTAAAGACCAGCTTGGTCCATCGCAAAAAGAAAAGGTTGAAACCCTTGAAAACTCCTTATCCAAAGCAGATAAAGAAGAAAAAATTCACCTTTATCATCAACTTGCCCGTTTTTGGAGCGATTCCGTCAAAATATTTGAGCCTTATGCCTGGTATGAAGCCGAAGCTGCCAGATTGGAAAATTCAGAAAAAAGCCTCACCTTTGCTGCCCGTTTGTTTTTGGACAACCTACAGACTGATGCCGTTACCGAAAGGAGGCAATGGAAAGCGTTGGAATCCAAGGATTTATTTGAGAGATCTTTGAAGTTAAACCCTGCTAATGATTCAGCTAAAGCTGGTATTGGCGCCTGCTACTTATTCGGAAACATAGCCCAAAATCCTATGGAGGGGGTTAGCCGGATCAAAGACGTAGTAGAAAGGGATAGCACTAACTTATATGCACAGATGCTGATGGCAAAAGGTTTGCTGATGTCAGGACAATATGACAAAGCTATCAACCGTTTACAGACAGTGAACAGATTGGAAACCAATAACCTGGAGGCTATCATGCTTTTAGCAGATACTTTTGAAAGGACCGGCGACAAACAAAATGCTGTTGCCTGGTATCAAAAAAGTATTCCGCTTATTATGCAGCCAGAGATGAAAGCAGCTGTAGCAGAAAGGATCAAAGAGCTTCAAAACTGAAACCTTATAAAACTTATTAATAAACGTTATTTAAAAATCATTTGAGTATGCCTTGTGGTAAAAAGAGAAAGCGTCATAAAATTGCGACGCACAAGCGTAAAAAAAGACTGAGAAAGAATCGTCATAAGAAAAAGAATAAATAATTTTTCTTTGATGTAACTCAGCTCCCGTTCCGTGGGGGCTGTTTCAGTTCATCAGTTGTTTGCCTTAAGCATTTGCATTCCCCGCCGTTTCATCGCAAAAACTTTGGCTCAGGATGTCACTGTAGTTGAATACATCAACATACAACTGGTGTTTTTACAGCACATGGGTATTTCATGTTTAGGTAAGCTGTAATGAACAAAGAGTTAGTTATTAATGCTGTTCCCCAGGGTGTAGAAATTGCCCTGTTGGAGGACAAAAAGCTGGTAGAACTGCATAACGAAAAAAGTGATGCCCGTTTTGCCGTAGGCGATCTATACCTGGGTAAAGTTAAAAAGCTTATTCCCGGGCTTAACGCCGCATTTGTAGATGTTGGTTTTGAAAAAGACGCATTCCTTCACTATACTGATCTGAGTCCTTATGCTAAATCCCTTCTTAAGTTCACACATATGTGTATGAACGATAAAAGCGAGGGAGGCTTAGATTTTGGAAAATTTACCATTGAACCGGAGATAATTAAAACCGGAAAAATCAATGAAGTTCTTTCCGGAAAGCCAAACATTCTTGTACAGATATTAAAGGAACCCATTGCTGCAAAAGGGCCAAGGTTAAGTTGCGAGATATCATTACCCGGACGTTTTGTTGTACTTACACCATTCAATGATATAGTAGCAGTTTCCCGGAAAATTCATACTTCAGAAGAAAGAAAAAGACTTCAGAAAATTGTGGAGGCGATCAAACCAAAAAATTTTGGTGTAATTGTTCGTACCGCTGCTGAGGGAAAAAATACGGCAGAACTCCATGAAGATCTTTCCACTTTAGTGGCTACCTGGAAGACCATTCAACAAAACCTGAAAGGCTCTACTGCTCCTACCCGTATTTTAAGTGAGCAAACCAAAACAACAAGTATTCTAAGAGATCTGCTGAACGAGGATTTTAACCGCATTGTGGTGAACGACAGAAATATTTATAGTGATACGAGAAGCTATATTCAAAAAATAGCTCCTGAAAAGGCAGATATTGTTTCCTTTTACCAAAACGGTTCTCCCATTTTTGATTCATTCGGTGTTACCAAACAGGTAAAATCATCTTTTGGCAAAACAGTAAATCTTAATAGCGGCGCATATCTCATAATTGAACATACTGAAGCTTTGCATGTAATTGATGTAAACAGCGGTTATAAAAGCGTAGGCAACAACCAGGAACAGAATGCCATTGAAACCAATCTTGAAGCTGCTGAAGAAATTGCAAGACAACTTCGCCTAAGAGACCTTGGCGGTATCATTGTGGTCGATTTTATTGACATGAAGCTTCCTGAGAACAAGAGAAAGCTGGTTGAAAAAATGGAAGAATTCATGAACCCTGACAGGGCCAAACATGCAGTACTTCCCATTTCGAAGTTCGGCCTTATGCAGATCACCCGTCAGCGGATGAAGCCGGAGGTAAATATCAATACACAGGAAGTTTGCCCAAGCTGTAATGGTACAGGCAAAATAACCTCCACCCTCCTGCTGGAAGATGAAATTGAAAAGGACCTGGGATATCTCATCACACACAAAAACCGGAATCTGAAGCTAGTGGTACATCCTATCATGTTTGCTTATTTAACAAAAGGGTGGCCATGGAATAATAAAATGGCAAGATGGAAGAAGAAATTCGGCCAGAAAACCAGGTTGGAGAAAGACAGTAATTGCCATCTTACAGAATACAAATTCTTTAACCAACACGACGAAGAAATTAAACTATAAAAAAACCCCGCAATGCGGGGTTTTTAGTTTCTTATAATTGCCTCTTTATCACCTATCCCGGCTTCCAAGGAATATCATGATATATTGGATCAGCGTCACCACAGCTGCCAATGCAGCAACCACATAGGTCGTAGCTGCCCATTTCAGGGCATCCTTTGCTTTAGGGTATTCTGATGCATTTGTAATATTTGTTCTTTCAAGCCAGGCCAAAGCTCTTTTGCTGGCATCAAACTCTACAGGAAGTGTAATAATGGTAAACAAAACCGTTACACTCATAATAATGATGCCTACCAACAGTACCGTAGGATTATTAGTTGAGTAAAGCAGAATAATTCCTGCCAGTAATATCCAGTTTACCAGCATAGAACTCCATTGTACCGCCGGGACCATCTTGCTCCTGAACATTAAGGGGCCGTATTGGGTGGCATGTTGTACAGCATGACCACATTCGTGGGCAGCAACCGCCGCAGCTGATACACTGGTGCCGTTATATACTTCCGGACTCAGGTTTACCGTCTTTTTAACCGGGTTATAATGGTCTGAAAGAAATCCCTGAACAGAAGTTACAGTCACATCATAAATCCCATTTTCACGAAGCATCTTCTCGGCTATTTCCCGCCCTGTCAGGCCGCTTTGAAGCCCGATCTTACTATACTTAGTGAATTTGCTTTTCAGTATAGATGAGACCAAAAAACTGATACCAAGGAAGATCAGCGAAACGATCATTATCTCAGATGTCATATTTATTTTTTTTGTTTAAGTTATTGATCCATATCAAATTTTTGACCATTTAGGAAATTAGCCAAATAACCGCCGATTTGTCACCCGATCCTGCCACCAAAAAGAAATAATTCCTTAACAGCCCATTTTTGACCTAAAGCCTGTTTGAAATATAATCAATTTATAATCAAATATTTGTAATATATTTTTAAATTGATTTCTCCCTTTTTATTACCCTCCCTTACCCAACTCAAGTTATTAACAACCGCAAAAATTTATTTTGAAATGTGAGCCATAATTGTAACTTAGCAATAGAATTTAATGGGTTAGTAAGTAAGGGGGTCAATCAACAGATTGGCCCTTTTTACGTACCGCAAATCACTCTTTTTTACAAACAACGTTGGAACATTACTCCGGTATTACACTCCACTAAATAGATTCCAGTTCACATTTTTCAATCAGTTAATTTTACCTGAATGAGTAAAGTTAAAACTACCTTCTTTTGCCAGCAATGCGGTTATGAAAGTGTGAAATGGGCTGGTCAATGTCCTTCATGCAATCAATGGAACACATTTGTAGAAGAAGTAGTACATAAAAATATCCCTTCAAAAGAAAAAGAGTGGAATGATTTTCATGCTGAAAAGAAAAATGGAAAAACAATTACTCTCAGCCAGGTAAAAGCTCAGCAAGAAAAAAGGATCATTACTCCTGATGCAGAACTTAACCGTGTATTGGGTAATGGAATTGTACCAGGAAGTTTGATCCTGGTAGCTGGTGAACCCGGTATTGGTAAATCAACTCTCTTTCTTCAAACCGGCTTGCTGCTTGGCGAATTAAAAGTATTATACATCAGCGGAGAAGAAAGTGATCAGCAAATAAAAATGCGGGCACAGCGCCTCAACATCAACAATGATAATTTTTACCTCTTAACAGAAACATCCACACAGGTTATTTTCCAGGAGATAAAAAAGCTGAAACCAGAATTAGTCATTGTGGATTCAGTACAAACATTGCAATCACCATTCATTGATTCTTCGCCGGGAAGTGTGTCGCAAATAAGGGAGTGTGCCGCCGAATTTCAACAGTTTGCCAAAGAAACAGGAGTGCCTGTTTTTTTGATCGGGCATATCACAAAAGAAGGAAGTATAGCCGGACCAAAGATCCTTGAACATATGGTGGATACGGTATTACAATTTGAAGGAGACCGGCATTATGCTTATCGTATATTAAGAACATTAAAGAACAGGTTTGGCAGCACGGCAGAACTGGGTATTTATGAAATGACAGATACCGGGATGAAAGGTGTTATCAATCCCAGTGAGATCCTGGTCACCCAAAAAGAAGATGAACTCAGTGGTATTGCCATTGCTGCTACCATAGAAGGTATGCGTCCTCTCTTAATAGAAGTACAGGCATTGGTAACACAATCTGTTTATGGTACACCACAAAGAACAGTAAGCGGCTTTGATAATCGTCGTTTACAATTATTGCT
Source organism: Chitinophagales bacterium (assembly GCA_020636575.1). Taxonomy (GTDB): domain Bacteria; phylum Bacteroidota; class Bacteroidia; order Chitinophagales; family Chitinophagaceae; genus JJ008. The sequence continues at coordinate 1,247,512 of JACJXP010000001.1, read as the reverse complement.
GGCGATCCTGGAAAAAAGAGGCGGATTTCATTTTGGTGTTAAAGATGTGTTTTTGAATATAGCAGGTGGCATAAAAGTAGAAGATCCTTCTCTTGATCTTGCAGTACTTTGCGCCTTGCTTTCCTCTTATGAAGATGTCCCCATTCCGCATAATATTTGTTTTACCGGGGAAGTAGGATTAAGTGGTGAGATCAGGGCTGTAAACAGGGTAGATCAGCGTATTGCTGAAGCAGAAAAACTAGGTTTTGAAAAGATCATTGTATCTAAATACAGCCGAAAGGGATTGTCCGGAAAGAATTACAATATAGAAATTCTCAGTATGAGCCGGGTAGAAGAAGTTTACAAACACCTTTTTTAAAATGACAGTACTCTCATCTATAAAGGATTCTTTTTTACACTTGCTGTTTCCGCATATTTGCGCCGGGTGCGGTAACGACAATCTTAACAAAGAGAATACGCTTTGTATGCGCTGTGCAGAATCACTACCGGAAACAAATTTCGAGACTCATCGGGGTAATCCGGTTGAAAAAATGTTTTGGGGGAGAATGAATATTGAGGCAGGCTCCGGTCAGTTCTATTTTACCAAGGAGTCATTATTGCAGCACTTACTTCATCAGTTCAAGTATAAGGGGAACAGGGACCTTGGGCTTCAGTTAGGTCGCATCATGGGTGAACAACTTAAAAAAACAGAAAGGTTTAATGCAGATGCATTGGTACCCCTTCCGCTTTTCCCGGCCAAAGAAAAAAGAAGAGGCTATAACCAGGCTAAAATACTATGCGATGGCATCAGTGAGGTTTTGCATATCCCGGTTTTGAATAATGCGATCAGTCGCCCACACCATACCGAAACGCAGACAAAGAAAGGAAGAGTAGAAAGATGGAGAAATATTGAAGGAAAATTTCTTGTTACAGACAAGGATGCTGTCCGTAATAAACATTTGCTATTGATAGATGATGTGATCACAACCGGCGCTACCATTGAAGCATGCGGGTCCGCACTGCTCACAGAAGAAAATGTACGTTTAAGCATCGTATCCCTTTGCGTGGCATTTAATTAATGCCGATTCTTTTCTATTTTTGAACTCAATGAAAACCTGCGGCTTACTTACCATACTCCTGCTTTTTGTTTTACTATCCTGCCGTAAAAATTCATTTATTACTTCGCCGGATGCCAGGATTACCATAACGGCTGATACATTGAAATACGATACCGTGTTTGTCAGTGCCGGTTCTGTTTATCAGTCATTCCGCATAATAAATGACAACAATCAGAAACTTAGCCTTACCTCATTGCAGTTAAAGGGTGGCGCATCTTCTGCATTTAAAATAAATGTGGACGGTGTTCCAGGCACAACATTCAACAATATTGAAATAAATGCAGGTGACAGTCTTTATATTTTTGTACAGGTAAATATTGACCCTGCCGCCGGAAATCTTCCATTTGTTATCCGTGATAGCATTGAAGTAAACTACAACGGCAACAGCAAACTGGTGCAATTGGAAGCATGGGGGCAAAATGCCCATTTTCTGAGAGACAGAGTTATAAGTACTAACGAAACCTGGGATAACGATCTTCCTTATGTTGTACTGGGCTATTTGTGGGTTGACACCAACGCAACGTTAACGATCAACAAAGGTTGCCGCATCTATGCACATGCAGGAGCGCCGATTGTTGTGGACGGCACACTTATCGTTAATGGGCTAAAGGATACAAGTGACAGAGTCTATTTCCAGGGTGACAGGCTGGACGAACCTTATAAATATTTCCCGGCAAGCTGGCCGGGCATTTTCCTCAGAACAGTATCAAAAGATAATGTCTTCAATTATGCAGTTGTAAAAAATGCATACCAGGCTATTGTTTGCCAGGATCCATCCATAAATGCAAATCCAAAGCTCAGGCTTAATGAAACAATTATCGATAATGCTTATGACGCCGGGCTTGTTGCAATAAACAGTAGCATTGATGCACAAAATTGTCTTATCAGTAACTGCGGCAGAAATTTATTTTTAGCAGGAGGAGGCAATTATCAATTCATGCATTGCACTGCTGTCACTTATTCTAATCGCTATATTGATCATAAAGATCCCATATGTACTATAAGCAATACGATTGATAATAACAGCGCTGACCTGAATGCTGCATTTCAAAATTGTATTTTCTGGGGAGAAAATGGCTTAGTGAATGATGAAGTGCTGGTGCTTAAAAGCGGCAATACAGCATTCAATGTAAACTTTGATCATGTACTTTGGAAAGTTCAAAACACCCCTTCCAATATTACCAGTAACCAGGTAATTGCCAACCAACCACCGATCTTTGATAGCATCAATACAGCCGATAACTTCTACAATTTCAGACTAAAAGATATTTCGCCTGCTATTAATATGGGTATTATTTCGCCTGTTACTATTGATCTGGACGGTAATCCCCGGCCTGTCGGGGTACCCGATCTGGGTTGTTTTGAAAAGCAGTGATAAGCCGGTAACAAAATCATCATAACTTTGTTACCCTTATTAAATTAATTCAAATGAAAACATTACTGGTGTCACTTTTAGTTGCTGCTTTGTTTAATGCAACATCCATATACGATTTCAAAGTACCTGGGCTGGATGGCAATATTGATTTTGCAGCCTTTAAAGGAAAGAAGATATTGATCGTAAATACTGCTTCACAATGTGGTAATACACCTCAATATAAAGACCTCGAAACACTATATGAGCAACATAAAGGCGAATTGGTAATCGTTGGATTCCCGGCAAATAATTTTGGAGGTCAAGAACCCGGAAGCAATAATGAGATAAAAGAATTCTGCTCCAGCAAATATGCGATCTCTTTTCCGATGGCAGAAAAGATTTCTGTAAAAGGAGACGATACCCATCCGCTTTATAAATTCCTGAAAGAACAGGCTGCTGCCAAAGGACTACAAGATCCGGTAACCTGGAATTTCGGAAAGTTCTTGCTGAATGAATCTGGTGAACTGGTTGCCACTTTTTCTCCCAAAACAAAACCTGATAGCCCGGAGATTCAGAAGTGGTTCAATTAAAAGTTCAGAGCTGAAATAAATAGAAGAGATACCAGCAGGTATCTTTTTTTATTGATATAGGTTACTTTCGCTTCGCATGCAATTTTCTGATATTATAGGACAGACAACTACCAGGCAGCATTTAACAGAACTGGTAGCACACAATCGCCTTAGTCATGCTTTGTTGTTTACCGGTAAAGAAGGAAACGGTGCTTTGGCATTGGCCATTGCATTTGCCCAATATCTTGTTTGTGAAAAAACAAGTAACCTGAATGTACAGCAAGGCCCGTCCCTGTTCGGATATCCTGAACCTCAAATCTCAAACGCCGAACTTCAAACTGATAGTTGCGGCCAGTGCCCCTCCTGTCAAAAAGTGCAGCAATTAATTCACCCGGATATCCATTTTTCCTACCCCACTGTAACAATAAAATCAGGTGATAAACCTATCGCTACTGATTTCATCAGTGAATGGAGAGATTTTATTAAAACTAATCCTTACGGGAACCTGTTTGACTGGATAGAACTGATAAAAGAAAAGGAAAACAGCCAGGGAAAAATAACAGCAGAAGAATGCAATGATATTATTCGCAAACTAAGTCTTAAAAGTTTTGAAAATAAATACAAAGTGCTCATCATGTGGATGCCTGAAATGATGGGAACAGAAGGAAACAAATTATTAAAACTGATTGAAGAACCTCCGGCCGATACATTATTCATTCTTGTTACAGAAAATGAACCCCAGGTATTGCCCACCATTGTAAGCAGGTGCCAGCTGATCCAAATACCTGCTCTCAAAACAACAGAAATTGAACAAGCCCTTATAGCCCGGAATAATACAGATGTACAAACAGCCCGGCAGGTAGCCAGTGTAAGTGAAGGAAATTACCGGGAAGCACTGCAACTGGTCCAGCATGCTGAAGAGGACTGGCAGGCTTTGCTTCGGGAATGGCTGAATGCTATTTTAAAAACCGGCCCCATTGCCCAAACCAGGTGGGTGGAAGACATCAGCAGGCTGGGCAGAGAAAAACAAAAACAGTTCTTACGGTATTTTAATCACCTGCTGGAGCAGGCCATCCGGTTGAACGCAACAGGTAGCACCCCTGTTCACGGCACAGAAAAGGATTTTGCAGAAAGACTCAATAAAATTGCCGGGATAGAGCAGCAGCAGGCCATTATTGAGGAGTTGGACAAAGCCACTTACTATATTGAAAGGAATGCCAATGCAAAAATGCTCTTTCATGCCCTCACTATTAAGCTATACCACATTATTCAGGATAAGGTCGTATTTTTGACAGAATGAGGCAGGATGAGGCTTTTGAGAGATAGATTTGAGGTTGTCCTGAAGATTTGCCCAAATACTTGTGTTTATAACTACTTCTACATATAGGATTGCTTTTCAGCCGGTTAATACTTTGCTGAATAGCCATATACCCCTGAAGTATTCGACGCAATAACCTTAACAGGATCATTTGTATTCGCAAATGATACCGGGCCGATCTACCCTCACAGTAATCAATAATTACAAACTTGCATGAGTTGTACAGGTTGCAGTAGTACTGATGGCAGCAAACCAAATGGCTGTAAAAGTAACGGTGGATGTAGTTCCGGCGGATGTAACCGTATGAATGCATACGACTGGTTACAAAACCTTCCCATGACCGACTTTGATACCACCTGCAAGGTCATTGAAGTGAGTTTTAGCCAGGGTACCCGAAAAGATTTTTTCCGCAACCCCTCGTTACAACCTTATGAAAAAGGCGACCTGGTAGCCGTAGAGGGTGTCAGTGGTTTTGATGTGGGAGAAGTTTCTCTCACAGGTGAGATAGTAAGGCTACAAATGAAGAAAAGAAGTGTTAAGGAAGATAATCCTGAAATAAAAAAAGTATTGCGCCGGGCATCTTCTAGAGATATGGATACCCTTAAGCAAAACAAAGCAAGGGAGCCGGAAGCGGTGATCAGGAGCAGGGCAATTGCCAAACAACTGAACCTGGATATGAAAATAAGCCAGGTAGAAATGCAGGCTGATGGAAGAAAAGCAACTTTCTTTTACATAGCTGATGGCAGGGTTGACTTTAGAGAACTCATTAAAGTTTATGCATCCGAATTCAGATTAAAAGTAGAGATGCGGCAGATCGGCGCCCGGCAGGAAGCTGGCAAAGTGGGTGGCATCGGCAGTTGCGGAAGGGAGCTTTGCTGCAGCACATGGCTTACTGATTTCAAATCTGTCAACACAGCGGCGGCCCGTTATCAAAACCTTTCTATTAACCAGTCGAAACTTAGCGGCCAGTGCGGCCGGTTAAAATGCTGCCTGAATTATGAACTTGATACTTATTTAGATGCCTTGCAGCATTTCCCTGATAATTGCGACAATTTACAAGTAGCTAAAGGAAATGCCTACTTAATAAAGAAAGACATCTTCAAAAACCTGATGTGGTATAGCCTTCCCGATAGCAACAAACAATATCCCCTCACAATTGAAAGGGTAAGGAAAATAAAGTCATTAAACCACCAGGGAGTCATTCCTGAAGAACTGGAACCGGTTGAAGTTGTAACCAACAAAACAGTAGAAAAAGAACCTGAATTTGTAGAACTGGTTGGTCAAATCAGTTTACGCAGCCTCGAAAGATCCGATAAAAAAAGAAAGCAAAAGCAACAAAAAGGACAAAACCCACAGCAAAAACCACAGCAAGGACAAGGAGGTCAACAACAAAGAAGACATCCTAAAAACAGGCAAAGGCAGAATAACAACCGGAATCCGCAAAGGCCTGATAATTCAGGAGGCCAAAAAAACTAACTTGAAGGCTTACTCCAGAACTAAATTATTTCTCTTTAAGTATTTATTTAACTTCCGCTCAAGAATATCTTGAGGAGGAAATTTTGTATACTGAGCAGTTGATTTTTTATTTAATTCAAAAATACTAGACAAATAAATCCCGCTATTAATTTCAGTTGAATGAACGAAGTCTCCTTAGAAGTATTCCACGACTATATAAAAATTAATTTATACTTATTTTATTATTCCATTCGTCACCCCACCATTCTTGTTTATCAAGATTCAAGAAAATGATCTTTATTTTTGAAAATTGATTTGCCTGCGCCGAAAAATATACTTTCTTTAAGTCTTTAACCTGAAGTTTGTTACCAAGAAACAGAGCATAAGGTATGACAAGCAGGTAATTCTCTTTATCGAATAATTTGTCACTTATTGTTTCTCCGGCTAATGTTTTTAAGGCACCTCGTATGTAATCAATACTGAGCAATAACGTATCGGAATCAGCAAAGACCTGATAATTCAGAATCTCAAAAGAAATAGAAAATCAAAAAGGATCACAATCTTCAAGATCCATAAATTCTCTTGATTTAACATTCAATCTCTCACTAAATGCCCCTTTGAACACTTCCATTATTCTATTAATAATTTGAATGTATAGTTCTAAAAATTCAAACCTTACCCCTTTGTACTGAAGCCTTAAGAAAGATCGTTGGATTAAACCAGTAATACTTGATTTACCCGGTCTTTTTGAATCTAAATGTTTAATTAGTTTACTAACTATACCTTGTATTTCATCCTGCAAAATATCGGAATCTTTTTGTGGGATTGGTACGCTTTTTTCGGCCAAGTTATTAAACATGCATAGTAATTCATTGCTCTCCTTTAATAAAATGAGTTTGGATTTAATATCAGAAATATTATTCATTGATATTTATTAATTAATTCCAACCGCCCTATAAATAGCGTCCTGGATTTTACTCCTGATGTTCATGCGTCCCAGTTTCGGGTTATTCCGGGTGGGGTTTACCCGATTAGAAAGAAAAATGTAAAGCATATCATTTTTAGGATCGACCCAGACACAGGTACCCGTAAAACCGGTATGACCAAAGGTTTCAGGAGATGCCAGTGAAGACGGATAAGGTTCCTCCCTTTCCGCATTATCTTTTTCGGGTTTGTCGAATCCTAATCCTCTGCGGCTGATATCACTACCATAATCAGAAAACATTTTTATGGTCTCCGGTTTCAGATATCTTATACCATTTAGTTCTCCGCCATTCAACAGCATTTGGTATAACAGGGACAGATCATACGCATCGGAAAATAACCCTGCATGGCCCGCAATGCCGCCAAACATAGCAGCTCCTTCATCATGTACATCACCCCTTACAATTTGTCTGCGGAAATAATCATCCGTTTCTGTGGGTACTATCCGATCCACAGGAAATCTTTTACGGGGTAAAAAACCTGTAGTCTTCATCCCAAGTTTTTCATAGAAATTTTTTCGGGCATATTCATCAAGTGTCATCCCGGTGATCTGTTCCACTATTTTCCCTAAAAAAATAAAATCATTATCACTGTACACATACTTATTCTTAGGACCTAGTGGGCTTTTTAATATTTCATCAAACATGATATCGCTCCATCCGTTACGGATATACATATTCTCCGCCACCCGAACATCAAATCCTTTTGCCAGCTTGGAAGAATATATACTTGAATAAGGCTTTCCTGTTTTTGCATCCAATGTTTCCTTATAAAAAGCAATATAAGGCACCAGCCCGGCCTGGTGTAATAAAAGATCTCTTAACCGGATGCCTGATTTATTAGTTCCTTTTGCAACAGGCAGATAATCGCCAATGGTTTTATCAATATCCAGCTTCCCTTCTTCGTATAATTTCATTACAGAAACAGTAGTGGCTGATACTTTGGTAACCGACGCAAGGTCATATATGCTTTGCGTTGTCACCTTCTCGTTTGAATTATAATCATAATATCCAAAAGCTTTATGATAAGCGATCTTTCCCTTGTGAGCGGCCAGTATTACACAGCCCGGAAAAGCTTTTTCTGCCAGTGCGTCTTCTACGATGGAATCTACTTCATAGAATTTATCTGTTTTGTCAACTGCAGCTTTCATTGGTTTTATACCGCCATGTACAATACCATCTCCCGGTTTGTAATCACAAAAAGAAACCGGCAGTTTTCCCATAGAATAACTTTTTCCCTCTAACAGATCAGCAGCAGCATCTTGGGTAATATCATCATCCTGGTAGCAGGCTGCCAGCGTCCAGGCGCCGCAAAAATTTCGGGTGGCCAATACATTACCAAATGTGAGTGTAATGGTCTTTATGAAATTCAGGTCTTTATACAATTGAACAGCGGCCTGGCTTATCCCAAAATTATTGGCTGGCCTTAATGAGTAATTATGAACCCCAACGATGATCGCATCGTATTTGCCATCCTTAGGAACCTGCTTTAGTATTTCATCCGCCTTATCCTGGCCGTCTTTATAAGAGAAGAAGAAAACATCTGCATTAAGATCTTGCTGTAACCGGCGACTAAGTGTATTCGGACCCGCTTCACCAATGCCTACATAAGCGATCTTTTTCTGCTGAGAGTTAAGTGGTATCTGCGCATAGTCAGTTCGGGAGGCTTTATTTCCTGCCAGTGATAAAACTGTTATCGACTTACCGGCTACCTCTCTTCTTATTTCATCCGTTTTTCGATTCAGGTCTTCTGCCAGGTTATCAGTATCAATTATTGTTTGTCTGAAAAGCCCGGCATCATACTTGGCAGCCAGCACTTTTTTTACTTTCTCATCAATATCATTCCAGCTTAGTCTTTTGGCCCTGATCGCTTTTTTGATTGCTGCAAGTGATTCTTTTACACTTTCGGGCAAACAAAGCATATCGTTTCCGGCAACTAATGCTTCAACAGAAATAGTACCTCCGGGAAAAAATTTGGCTACTCCTTTCATCTCTAAAGCATCTGTAAACACAAGTCCATTATATCCCATTTCCTTTTTCAAAAGATCGGTAACATTATTCCGGGATAACGAAGTAGCCCTGTTGGCTGTATTATCAATAGAAGGAATATACAGATGAGCTATCATAACGCTTTTGATGCCTGCATTAAAAACACTGCGGAAGGGAACCAGTTCCATTTCTTCCAACTGCTGTTTTGATTTATTGATCACCGGCAGATCATAATGAGAATCCACACTTACATCACCATGCCCGGGAAAATGTTTGGCACAAGCCATAATACCGGCATCCTGCATGCCACCCATATAAGCTACTCCAAGTTCAGATACTTTTGTTTTATCCTCACCGAATGATCTGTAACCTATCACCGGGTTATCCGGATTATTATTTACATCCACTACCGGTGCATAGTTTACATGTACCCCGATCCGCTTACATTGTTCCCCAACCGCAAGCCCCATTTTATATACCAATTCAGCATCATTCAAAGCGCCCAGTGTAAGCTGGTAAGGGAATTTGGTAACACTATCCAGCCGCATACCCAACCCCCATTCCGCATCAATAGTGATCAATAAAGGTGTTTTTGCAATGCTCTGATAGTAGTTGGTAAGATCGGCCTGCCGTACCGGCCCGCCCTGGAAAAAACAAAGTCCGCCCACATTATATTTCTTAATATCGGCAGCCACTTTTGCCACATGATCGGGACCCAGGTTGGAATGTGCCCTGATGATCATGAGCTGAGTGATCTTTTCATCCTGGCTCATAGATGAGAAAACACTATCCACCCATTTTTCCCTGGTTAAACCGCTGCTATACTGGGCATTTGATAAAAGGGGCAAAAAAGCTGATAGAAAAAAGAAGATATTGATCCTTTTCATTCTGGCCGTGATTAAGTGATTTTTGAATAACATTAAAATTAAATCATTTCATACAAAGGCATGTTCAGGAAACCTTAAAATGCATTTTGTTATTTTTGACAGCTAAACCAGATTTTGTGCCGGATAAGATTTTATTGCTCCCAGATAATATAGCGAACCAGATAGCAGCAGGAGAAGTGATACAGCGACCTGCCAGTGCGGTAAAGGAACTATTGGAAAATGCGGTGGATGCCGGTGCCACCGAAATAAAGCTCATTATACAGGATGCCGGCAAATCACTGATACAGGTTATTGACAATGGTAGCGGCATGAGTGAAACGGATGCCCGCATGTGCTTTGAAAGACATGCCACTTCCAAGATCCAGAAAATTGAAGACCTTTTCCAGATACGGACCATGGGTTTCCGCGGCGAAGCCTTGGCTTCTATTGCTGCAGTGGCACAGGTAGAGTTGAAAACAAAAAAGGCTGACGAGGATGCAGGCACTTATATTGAAGTGGAGAATAGTGTAGTAAAAAAGCAGGAACCTGTTGCTGTTCCGGGCGGTACCAGCATAGCCATGAAGAATTTATTCTTTAATGTGCCCGCCCGGCGTAATTTTTTAAAAAGTAACGCAGCAGAGCTAAGACATATTATTGATGAATTTACAAGGGTCGCCCTTTCTTTTCCCAATGTCTTCTTTTCTCTTACATCAAACGGGCAGCAGGTCTTCCATCTGGAAGCAGGAAGCTTAAAGCAAAGAATTGTACAACTGCTGGGGAATAATTACAATGCTAAACTGGTATCAGTAAAAGAAGAAACTGATTACATGAACATCTATGGTTTTGTGGGTAAACCGGAAACCGCAAAGAAGACAAGAGGTGATCAGTACTTTTTTGTCAACAACCGGTTCATCAAAAGCCCATACCTGAACCATGCAGTGATGAATGCATACCAGGAAATGATCCCTTCTGATAGTTTCCCTTTGTATGTATTGTTTATTGACCTGAATCCTGAGCAGGTGGATGTAAATGTGCATCCTACCAAGCAGGAAATAAAATTTGAGGACGAAAAAATTGTTTATGCTTTTGTACAGGCAGCCATCAAACATGCCCTGGCACAATTCAGTATAACTCCAACTTTGGATTTTGACCTGGATGCTTCCATTCAGCAATTACCATCTATTCAGCAGCCTTTTACGGAGAGCAAACAATCCGCTGCGGCATCAACCTCTATTTTCAAAGGATTTACACAAAAACACCAGGCGCATTTTATTGAAAAAAGTGATCTAAAGAACTGGAAAGATTTTTATGAAAGTACAGAGTCTGAAATGGGAAATAGGAAATCAGAAGTAAGTAGCTTGATGCCTGAAAATCATGAGTCTTTTTCATCAAACCTCAAACATCAGACCTCAGACTTCTCCGAACTAACACAACTGCTGAATACCTACCTTGTCATCCCATCAAAAAATGGATTCCTTATCATTCATCAGCAATCGGCACATGAACGGGTAAAATATGAACAACTAAAAAAGGCGGGAAAAGAAAACCCCGTTGCTGTACAAAAAACCATGTTTCCCTCCACACTTGAATTATCACCTGCCGACAGCGCTGTTATGGAGGAGATCATAAACGACCTACATTACCTGGGTTATCTTATTGAACCATTTGGGAAAAATGCATTTGTGATACAGGGCACCCCGGCTGATGTGGACGCAGGTAATGAAAAACATGTAATTGACATTTTACTGGAGCAATACAAGCATTTTAATCCCGAACTGAAATTTTCGAAAAGAGAGAAATTGATCCGGTCGCTGGCCCGGCAGCAAAGCATCAAAGCCGGAACAAGATTAACACAGAAAGAAATGCAGCAATTAGTGAATGATCTTTTTGCCTGTGAACAGCCAAACATTAATCCAGACGGCAACCCCACTTATTTAGAATTTAAGCAAGAGCAGTTGGAGCGGATGTTTGGGAAGTAGAAACCTCTGTGTCTTGTCACTCTGACTAAGGAGGAGTCTTAAAACCTCCAGCATTATTATAATTTTAGTCTTTGAGATGCCTCGTACCTCGGTATGACAAAACTCTTCTAGTATCGGTTTCTGATTCCCTGTAAGAATTTTTCTATCGCTTTTCTTATCTCTGTTGCTGAATTATTATGATTGTTGACCAACGTAGAAAAAATAAGCAGTTTGCCCTTCTTTGTATATAAAAACCCGCTGAAAGAAACTACACCACTTAATGTTCCGGTTTTTCCATAAATGTATCCGCTGTCTGTTTTATAATAATTGCTGATGGTTCCTTCACCTCCTGTTGGCAATATTTCTTTAATACGATCCATGCCAAATTCATTATTCATTTTGTTCAGAATGAAAACAATATCCTGCGGGGTAAATAAATTATAGCGGCTTAGGCCAGAGCCATCCACCCATCTTGGTCTCTGAGGAAGATCCTTAAAATCTGTTTTCAGTAAAGTATCAATGATCCTTTCATCATTCATCACTCCCAGCATTTCATTACTTACCATTAACAGCATTTGCTCTGCAAAAAAATTATCGCTGCGGTGCATCATGGGTTTAAGGACGGAGTCGGTGGGTTGGGAGTGGATTTTATAATTAAATAAATCATGACTATTAAAATCAATTGAGCTGCCAGTTTGAAATCCCTTTTTATAATTAGAAATTAATAATCCGAAATCTTCTTTTAGTATCTTAAGCGTTGTACTTACGGTATCGACAATAAAAGGAATTTGTTGGCTAGATAATAATGAGTTTGATTCTTCTAAATAAAATTGATTTTCTAACTTTTGCCTCCTTACATTAAATTTTGCTGGTGTGCTGTCAGGCCAGATTACATGACGGCTTGGTGAATTAATTAATCGAATGGCAAAGTTTTCATTTTGGGTCTCAAGAAATGCGGGTTCAAATTTAATGTTATACTTCCCTCTAACAGGCCTGCCAATCAAACTAATTTTAACAACATTACCAAAAATGGGGAAAGAATTCCTCTCTACCATATAATATTCATTATAATCATTCCAAGACCAACCTGAACCAAACTCGTCATCATCCCAATTTTCAATGTCAATAAATAATTTTCTTTTTTCGTTCTTTAGAAAATTTAATACCGGCTGATACTTGTAATCACTAAATAAAAATGTTGGATCACCGGTAGGAAGTAAAATAATACTATCATCTTTCAAATAATATCTCAATCCAACCAAACTATCCCCCAAATATTTCATGGCTGCATAACAGGTTGGTATTTTGATATTACTGGCCGGTACAAAATATTTATCCCCCTGGTAATTGTAGAGATATTTATTGGTTGCGGGATCATAAACGCTGATACCTACATGAGCGGTTTGAAAAGCCTTATTGCTTAAAACATTTTCTTTGGCTGACTTGGAAAGTTTTTTGCTGACAGAACAGGAAGCGAAAAAAATGATGAATACTGAATGTAAAATGATAAATAAAAATTGCCTGCAATCATTCCGGGAGTGCTTTTTGTCATTCATCATCCAGTATTTATAATTAAAATTTATAACCCTATAATCCTCTTTTCCTTCACACTCTCCTGCGCTGCTTCCATGATCCGCATCACTTTTACCCCGTCTGTTGCCGGAACAGGGTTATCGGCTTTCCCGGTTAAAGCTTTATATACATCATCATAGAACCGGATATAATTACCAGAGTCAGAATGAGTTTGCTTTTTAACGGTTTCACCATTGATCTCAGTATGCAATAAGCCATCCGGTTCTGCCGGAGGCGGACACCAGTTCTCCAATGAAGGCTTTACAGCTTGTTGTAATTTTTCTTCCTGTAGATCAGAACGCTGTTGCAAAAAACTTCCCTTCATTCCATGTAAAGCATAAGCCGGAACCGTTTCCCTGGCAATACAGGTTCCTTTTAAACGAACCCGGAGTTGGTTATAGTACAGCAATATTTCAAAATAGTCATCCGACAATACATCGGGCCGCATTTGCCACATATCTGCAAATACAGCCTGTGGCCAGCCGAATAAATACAAGGCCTGGTCGATCAGGTGGGGACCAAGATTATGTAACAAGCCGGCTCCCGGCAGATCACCTTCCTTATGCGGGGAACCATTGTAATTTGGCCTGTAGCGATCATAGCGGAATTCTGCTTCTCTTATTTCTCCCAAGAGATTTTCCTCCACAACATTTTTAACTGCTATAAAATCGCCATCATATCTCCTGTTTTGAAATATCGTTAACGAAAGATCTTTCTCTTCTGCCAGTTGTTGCAATTGCTCTGCTTCATATAACCAGACTGTAAATGGCTTTTCAATGATCACATTCTTTCCCGCATTCAATGCCATGGTTGCATGTTCCAGGTGCAGGTAGGCAGGTGTATTTACAACGATCAATTGAATTGTTTTATCAGCACATAATTCCTCAACGGAACGATATAATTTTGAGCCAGCATAAAGTTGTCTTGATTCATCTTTATGTCTTTCTACAATTGCCGTCAATTCAAAACCCGGGTGTGCTTCAATAAATGGTGCATGAAACACCCTGCCGCTCATTCCATAAGAACAGATGCCCGTTTTAATAACTGAACTCATAATAACTATTCTGAATTAATCCTGTTTGCGTATGTTCAGATCAGCACATTTTCCTATCAACTCCTCTCCTGTGCCCTGAGCCATCTTTCCGGGATCTCATTGCTGCTGGCCAGCAGGTAATCCTTGTAACTGCAGGCAATAAATTTTTTATCAGGTAGCTGCATCCACCAGCGACCGGTCTTCTTACTCTGTAAAAAAGTAGTTTCCACTTCCGCAAATGCGGTATGGTATTCATTGAAAGAATCTTTCTCGTCAAGATGGGCTTCTCTTCGGGCTTTGCTTTTACCATCGAGCACATACCAGATCATGTGAGCAATTTGTTTGGCAGTCAGTTCATCCCTGTCATGTTGTGCATCATATCCGTAAATACCAATACTGCTCACTGAATGACTCATGCCTGCATATCGCATCAATACACAAGCTTCTTCCCCGTTGAACCCATTGGGGGAAAGGCTGTTTGAAGGGGCATAAGCATTAGCCAAAGCAGTAATATCAAAACTCAGCATATTACTATTTCGGATCACCGGTTCCATTTCGTCTATACTTTCTTTCACATGGCCCACCCGGTAACAATCAAACCTCAGTTTATCCATCGTTTCCAGCATTCTTGGGTGAACAAAGAAACTCTGAAACCCTATATGATTATAATGACGGATATAATTAGGTTCACCGGTAAGCATTTCCATCAGAAAATTCTCATGCCGGAATGGGGAGTCAATATTCAGATCTATCAATGCATCCACACAACTTGCTTCTATTAATTTTTTACTTTCTGCATATGCCCCATATTGCGATAGCGTAAGATCATGGGATCCTCCGAGGATAATGACGAGTTTTCCATCGTCCATTAATTCTTTAACAACAGTTTTCAACGCAGCATAGGAGTCTGTATATAAAGATCCGGGGCGGATGTTGCCTATGTCAGCCATTTTGATATCCGGGTGCCAGCCATATAAAGAATAGAGTTGGCTGCGCACAATATCAGGAGCTGCACTCTGACCATGTATCAATCCGCTGCCCCGCTGCTCACCACAGCCCAGTAAAACAACCTGCACCTCTTCCAGATCCGGGAACTCCTGGTCATTAACAAGAAGTAAACTCCCTAGTTGCCCCTCTTTATAGCCTTCTTCATGAGAAATAACGGGTATAGAAACCGGTTCAAGAAAATCAGAAATATTCAGGTAGTCTGACATGAATATGATTTAGAACAAACATACATGAAATCAACATCTGACAGAAATCAAACAATTAACACTTATTAGTAATTATTGTTGTTATATTGTGCTACACCTTGAAGAGAGTTTATTCAATATTTTTCATGCTTGTTCTGGAGATTACAGGTATTGTAATGCCCTATAACAACTTTAATGACACTTACATTTATAAAGTTTTCTCAGATTGTAAGGAGCAGGATCCAGACCTTGACATTAATGAATTTGTTTTTGAAAAACTGCTTGTTATCGGAACTGTGCTGGAACATAATGACGAAGAAGATGAAGAAAACACCCAGAATTCACATAACAGAATTCCTTCAGAAGCCATCCCGACCCATATCCAACCCGGAACTATTATACTGAACGCAGCGCAGTTTGCAACACAAAAAAATACTATAGACCCCAAAAAGCCTTTGTGTTTTTTTAAGGAAAATAAGTATTCTTTTAATTATCTCTCTTCTATATTTCATCCCCCACTTTACTCTATTTAGCAAATCCGCACACTATTCTGGCTAAATCAATTTTTAATTTTCAAACTAAAGAGATGAAAAAGATATTTTTATTATGGGCATCACTTGCCTTGATAGCTTATTCGTGTAATAACCGGAAAACAAACGTTCCAGAACCCGTCAAACAGGCTTTCCATTCAAAGTTTCCTGGTGCCCAAAATATCAGCTGGAGCAAAGAAAGTAAAACGGAATTTGAAGCTGAGTTTATCAACGAAGGGAAAAATGTTTCTGCCAATTTTGATAAAAATGGTGATTGGGTAATAATTGAGACCGTTATTAATGAAACAGAAACACCAGATGCCGTAAAGAAATCCGTTCTATCAAAATACCCGGGAACAGTTTTTATCAGCATTGAAAAAACTGAACGTCCCGGCAAAGCAGTTAGTTACGAAGTCGTCATTAAAGAAAATGGGAAAAAGCAAGAACTCGAATTATCTGAAGACGGAACTTTTATTTAGCTCACAGAAACGCTGACTAATAATTATTGGCCAATTCGGCGTATATAAATTAACAGAGTTGCACAGAGCATATTTTACGTATAGGTAAAACTCTGTGTAACTCCTGTAGTCAGTCTTTTTGATTGAAAACCATTTTGAGATACACTCTAAATTATAACCAATGAAATCAATAATAGTAGCCTTTGCTTTTCTTCTAAGTACACAATCTGTACTGCAAGCCCAATCATTTATTATTGTAGATGCTGCAACCAGGCAACCACTAAGCGGGGTTTCTGTTTTAATTGAAAAAACGAATAATGGTGCCAGTTCCGATACTACCGGAAAGGTCTTTTTTACAGACACACCCCCGGGAGAGTTTTCCGTTACATTCTCAATGATAAGTTTTACAACAAAAACACTAAAATTTATTTTCCCTTTAAAAAATGCTCCAATTACTGTTGAGATGGAAAGAGCGGAAGCGCAAACAGAGGAAGAAGTAATAGTATCCTCTTCCAGAACTGAATCCCGCATAGAAAACCTCCCAACCAAAGTTGAAGTGCTCGGGGCTGAGGAAGTGAATGAAGAAGTCGGCATTAAACCCGGTAATATCGCCAGTTTACTGGGAGATGTAGCAGGTATACAAATACAACAAACTTCTGCTGCTACCGGCAATATTGAAATGAGGGTACAGGGACTACCAGGTAAATACACTCAACTTCTAAAAGACGGCATGCCGCTGTTTGGAGGCTATGCAGGAAGTTTTAGCATCTTGCAGATTCCACCCCTTGACCTGAAACAAATTGAAATCGTAAAAGGAGCCAGCTCAACCCTATATGGCGGAGGAGCCATTGCAGGAATGGTAAATCTCATATCAAAAAGACCAAAAGAGGGTGTATTTGAAAAGACCTTATTGCTCAATCAATCTGATCTTAATGAATCAAATGCCAATATTTACCTGTCGAACAAAAAGAATAAGATCGGGTATACTTTTTTCTCAGGGGTCAATTACCAAAAAGCGAAAGATGTAAATAAAGACGGCTTTAGCGATCTACCCAAAACAAATGGCTATTTTATACATCCGGTCTTATTTCTATATCCTGATAAGAAGAACAATATTTATATAGGGTATAATGGTGCCTTTGAGAAAAGAAAAGGGGGAGACATGCTTGTGATTGACAACAAGAGCGACAACCTGCACCAGTACTTTGTAAGTAATAAATCATTTCGTCATACACTAGATGCAAGCTGGGAAAACCGCATAAATACTACTGATCGGTTTACGCTGAAAGGAACAGGAAGTTGGCTAAGCAGGGATATAGCAACAAATGTATTTGGGATGAAGGCAAAGCAATTATCATGGTACACAGAAGCCTCTTACCTGAAGAAATGGGAGCAAAACGACCTGGTCCTCGGATTAAATCTTAACGGTGAAAACTTTACAAAGAAACTCCCGGACAGTACGCAGATCAACAACTATAACCAAACAACAATTGGCGTCTTTTTGCAAGATGACTGGAAGATAAATCCAAAATTTATTGTTCAAACCGGGTTTCGAATTGATCACCATAGCGATTATGGAACTTTTGCATTACCCAGGATCTCTATGCTATACAAGATAAACCCTGTGCTTACTAGCAGGCTTGGTTTTGGTTTAGGTTATAAAACACCAACCGTTTTCTCAAATGAAATTGACGAAAGAGATCTCAAATTCATTTTTCCACTTCAAAATATCAAAGCTGAGCGTTCCGCAGGTGTAAACTGGGATGTCAATTATCATCAAAAAATAAATGGTTGGGACCTAACTGTAAATCAAAGTTTCTTCTATAACCAAATCAATAAGCCAGTTATAGCAGTAATGATGCCGGGGAGTATTGAGTTTGTCAATGAATCAAACCCCGTTACAACAGGAGGTATTGAGTCTTATGTACAGATTTTGCATGATGCCCTTGAAATTTATTTAGGTTATATATACACCAATGCCCGAAAAAAATATGACGAACAGCAACCACACCTGGAACTGATCGCAAAAAATAAATTGGCTTCTATTATTGCTTATGAGTTTTCTGACCACTTCAGAGCTGGATTGGAATCAGCTTATACAGGTTCACAATATTTAAGTGACGGATCAAAAACACCCGGCTATCTTTTTGCTGCAGCAATGGTACGATATGACATTCACCACATATCCCTTGTTCTAAACTGTGAAAACTTATTGGATTATCGGCAGACCCGTAAAGAACAGATAGTGATCCCTCCTTTCGATAACCCTTCCTTTAAAGAGCTTTGGGCCCCGATCGATGGGAGAGTGATCAATCTGAGTATGCGAATATCTTTATAATCAATACTAAAATTCATTTCATTCTCAGATTACACAGATTTATCTTTGCAGACTTATGGAGGATCTATTAAAGAAGATTGAGGAATACAAACATGAGATCACCGCTTTTAATGTAACCGATGAAAAGCAGGTAGAGGATTTCCGGATAAAATGGCTGGGAACAAAAGGCATTGTAAAAGCCATAATGGGAGAAATGAAAAATGTGGCGGCAGAAAACAAAAAAGAGGCAGGCAGGATATTAAATGAGTTCAAGCTCTTTACTGAAACAAAATTTGAAGAGTTAAAAGCAACTCTTACCACCAATAATACAGTTACGGGCAGTTCCATTGATCTTACCCTTCCCGGAAATGCTATTCCCGTAGGCTCCCGTCACCCGGTTGTATTAATGCGCAATAAGATCGTTTCTATCTTTCAACGACTGGGCTTTGCTGTGGCAGAAGGGCCTGAAATTGAAGATGACTGGCACAATTTCGGCGCATTGAATCTACCCGAGCATCATCCTGCCAGGGATATGCAGGATACTTTTTATGTACAAACCAATCCTGACTGGGTATTAAGAACCCACACCAGCAGTGTGCAGATACGGGAAATGGAAAAAGGCAAACTGCCGATCCGTATGCTGATGCCGGGCCGGGTGTACCGGAACGAAACAGTGAGTGCAAGAAGCCATTGCTTTTTTCACCAGGTGGAGGGATTATATATAGATGAAAATGTATCATTTGCTGACCTGAAACAGACACTTTACTTCTTTGTAAAAGAAATGTATGGCAAGGATGTGAAGGTAAGATTCCGCCCTTCCTACTTTCCCTTTACTGAGCCCAGTGCGGAAATGGATGTAAGCTGCTTTATTTGCGGTGGGAGCGGTTGTAATATTTGTAAAAAGACCGGCTGGGTAGAGATTTTGGGCTGCGGTATGGTACACCCTAATGTTTTATCTAATTGCAATATTGACCCTAATAAATATACCGGGTTTGCATTTGGTATGGGAATTGAGCGTCCTGCAATGTTAAAATATGGCATTAATGATATCCGCCTTTTCAGTGAAAATGATGTACGGTTTCTGAAGCAATTTACGGCTGCTACTTAAGTTTATCCTCCTCTAAAATGAAACTACCCGAACAAAGTCCGGGTAGTTAGTTAACTTTTATACACTCATTACTACCCTTTCGGATTATAGAATGCAAGCACAATAGAAGTTCCCAAAGTGATCCATAAACCGATACCATAACCCTTTCCTAACGCTTTAAATACATCTCCAAACGCAACACCCTTTATCACAGGAGAAACGATCAGGATATAAATCAATGTTAGTAATGGCAGCCAGGTAAGTAACCCTCTCCCCAAAATATAGTTGCCGTTGTTCATAGCCCCTAGGAATAACAATAAACCTGATAAGGGAATAAGCAATATCAAATAACGTTGCCAGTCACCACCTTTTGCAGTGACCATATCCAGGCCACTTGCTCCCATACCCATATAACTGAACCAGGCAAGAAAAAATGCTCCAACCAGGATTGCTCCCAGAATCATTGATAAAGATTTTGTGTTCATGATAATTGGTTTTGGTAAATAAATAGATTATCTGTTCATAGAAGACATTCTTTTATACGCCAAAAACGCAGCTGCCAAAAAAGCAATAACAGACACATAAAACCATGGAGTAAAATCAACACTTATACCCAGGCCTTCTGTTAGTTTTCGGCCAAACTTACCAACACCGCCTTCCCTGCCAGCTCCGGAATAATCAGCCTTCACCTGTCCTTTTATATCCAGGAACAATCCGACCATACAACCTACCGACGCAATTGCAGTAACTATTGCACCCGTCATTCCCGCCTTGATATTTGTAAATGACAATCCAAAACCCAGCAAGCCAAGACCCAGGGCAATCATGGCAAAAAGATTAGGATCATTCTTGTCAGTTTTGGTTGTTGTTTTCGTAATAGTTTTATCTACATCATCAGTTTTAAAATCATCCAGGAATGAATTATTACTACTGTTATTCTTCATTTTAAACCCTGTGGCCAGCTGCACCCCGCTAACTGTTTGCAGTGACATATTGTTACATTTAATGTCAATAAAAGGCATAAAGAATAACAAGACCGCTACCGCAAAAGCAACTGAAGTAGGCACCTTATTTGAAAACAATCCGGGCTGTGAGTTTGAATCCATTGCTAAATTTTCTTTTAAGGTAAGAGAATATTGGCAAAATGTTATTTCAAGGATTGCACATATAATATCTTTACCGCGAAATCAGCAAGATGGAAGTTCAAAAAATATGTGTATGTGGTTCCGGCACAATGGGTAGTGGTATTGCCCAGGCTGCGGCACAAGCGGGCATTCAAAGCATTTTGTACGATCTGAATCCATCGATACTTGATAAGGCCAGGGCAGCAACAGAAAAAAACCTGGCCCGTCTTGTAGAGAAAACGAAAATAACTGACCAGGAAAAAAATGCTATCCAGGAACGCATCACTTATACCAGTTCAATTGAAGATTGTAAAGCTGAAATATGTATTGAAGCAATCATTGAAAAATCCGAAGCTAAAACAGACCTGTTTCAAAAATTAGCAGCTATTAATAACTCAGATACCCTGTTTGCATCCAATACATCATCATTATCACTTAATGCTATTGCCAAAAAAATTCCAGCCCCGGAAAGATTTGCGGGTATGCATTTCTTTAACCCGGCAACGATCATGAAACTGGTTGAAGTAATTAAAACCTCTTTTTCAAGCGATGAGACCATTCAAAAAATTGCCAGCCTTGCAAAGCAAATAGGTAAAACCCCGGTAATATGCAAGGACTCACCTGGTTTTATTGTAAACCGGGTGGCCCGGCCTTTTTATATCGAAGCTTTCAGAATAGCTGAGGAACAAAATAATTTCAGCCAGATCGATACTCTTCTTGAATCAGCCGGTTTTAAAATGGGACCTTTCCGATTAATGGACCTTATAGGCAACGATGTTAACTATGCCGTTAGTTGTTCTGTTTATGAACAAATGAATAATCCTGAAAGGTTAAAACCCTCCTGGATCCAAAAAGAAAAAGTAGAAAAAGGTGAATTAGGAAGAAAATCAGGTAAGGGTTACTATACATATGCATCATAAAAAAATAGCATGCTTCAATTGATCTATCTTCGGGATGTCCTGATCTATTAATTCATATAATTAGAAAATTTGTCGGCTACAATACTCATTACAGGTGGTACTGGCTTTTTGGGTTCTTATATCATTAAACAACTTGTAGAGAAGGGATATAATGTAAGAGCTATGCGCCGGAGTACAAAACTCCCTTTTTGGATCCCCCAGGCTATTTTTAAAAAAGTAGAATGGGTGGATGGGGATGTGCTCGATGTGGTTTCGCTGGAAGATGCTATGGAGGGTGTTGATACCGTGATACATTCTGCGGCTGTCGTTTCCTTCAACAAGAGTGATCGTTCAGCAATGTACCGGGTAAATGTGGATGGTACCGCCAATGTGGTGAATATTGCTCTCGAAAAGAATGTAAAAAGAATGGTTCATATAAGCTCTGTGGCAGCAATTGGCAGAAATGCTTCCGGGGGATCTGTAAATGAAGAAAAAAAATGGGAGGACAGTAAGATCAATACACATTATGCCCGAAGTAAATTCAAGGCAGAATTACATGTGTGGAGAGGCATGAGTGAAGGCCTCGATGCTGTAATCGCCAATCCATCTACTATATTGGGTTATGGCGACTGGCACAGCAGCAGCTGCGCTATTTTTAAACAGGTATATGAAGGGTTTAAATGGTATACAACAGGTACAAATGGATTTGTAGATGTGGAGGACACAGCCAAAGCAGTTGTGATGTTAATGGAGAGTAATATCAATAGCCAGCGCTTTATCATCAATGCAGAAACATGGCCATTCCGGCAACTGCAAAATACCATTGCAGTTGCATTTGGGAAAAAAATGCCCGCCAGGAAAGCCACCCCGTTCTTATTATCCATTGCCTGGAAGCTGGAAAAGATAAAATCGCTTTTTACAGGGAAAAAGCCATTGCTCACCCGGGAAAGTGCCCGGATAGCAAAAAGTTCTACCCGATTTGAAAACGATAAAATACTTAAGGCCTTGCCGGAGTTTTCATTTACACCATTAGCAGAAACTATTCAAAAAGCTTGTGAAAAATACGCAGAACAGGCAAAGAATTTGCAACCAAATGGATAACACTACTATCTTTAGCAACAGATCAATCAATAATATTCTATGAAGTATTTATCAGGCCTTGGAGTTTTATTGCTATTCACTATCAGCAGTTTTGGGCAAGTAACCATTTCAGGTACAGTATTGGATTCATCGACAAGAGAACCGTTACTAGGAGCCAGTGTGTTTGCACAAAACACCACCCTTGGTACTACTTCTGATTCCAGCGGAAAATTCAGTATCTCTTTAAAATCCGGCGGATATGAACTGGTCTTCAGTTTTACCGGTTATCAAACTCAATCGGTACAGGTTACAGAAAACAGGAATCAGCATTTTGAAATATTACTTGTAAAAGAAGATAAATCAATCGGTGAAGTAATCATACAGAGCAGCAACGAAGTAAAAGATGGCTGGGAGAAGTATGGTAATTTCTTTATTGATCATTTCATTGGTGCCACTCCCTTTGCGAAAGAGTGTGAGATCCAAAACAAAGAAGCTGTTCGATTCTTTTATTACCGGCGAAGCGATAAACTCAAAGTACTTGCTACAGAACCTCTGTTAATAAGCAACGAAGCATTAGGGTATAATATCCGTTATCAGCTTGATTCCTTTGTTTACTATTACAAAACTGATCTGAGTTCTTACAGAGGCACCTGCTTTTTTACCGAGAAACTTGGCGTGGTAAGCCAGGCAATGATATGGAAAGCTAACAGGGAAAAGGCATACTATGGATCAAGGATGCATTTTATGCGGTGCTATTACGATAGTACTTTGAAAGAAGCAGGTTTTACTATTTCCAGCATTAATAGTGATGGTAAAACTTTTGGACTACTTACAAACCCTTATCAAAAAAAGTACTTTAACATCCCCGATACCGTAGATGAAGTGGAGGTATATTTCCCTGATAAGATCAGTGTAGCTTATATAAAGGCAGTACCAGAAAACGCTTATCTGAAACAATTTAATCTGCCGCCAGATGTAGGAGTACAGGTTTCCTATATTGATATTAAAGACCCCATTGCCATCAAAGAAAATGGCTTTTATTATGATCAGCGAAACTGGGTAAACCAGGGTTACTGGAGCTGGAAGAATATAGCAGATCTTCTTCCTTATGACTATTGGCCATAATTATTTGCCCATTACCTTTTCCCATAGCTGAGGAATACGTTTGATCCATACAAACTCTTTCATTTTTTCCCTGGCATCTTCAACAGGAGAGCCAAAATATACTTTACCTCCGGCTATTGAATCCTTTACACCACTCTGTGCATATACAACTGCATCTTTTCCTATAGTAAGTGTTTTACTTACACCCACCTGGCCCCAAAGTATCACATTATCTTCGATATTGCTGGCACCTGCAATACCAACCTGGCCTGCAAACAGGCAGTTTTTACCGATCATGGTATCATGGCCTATATGTACCAGGTTATCGATTTTGGTACCAGCGCCTATAACCGTATCATTAGTTACTCCACGATCAATTGTACAATTGGCTCCTATCTCTACATGATCTTCAATGACGACCCTGCCACAACTCAGCATTTTCCTGTAATGAATATCCCGGTTTGTTTTTTTATTATAGTAAAAAGCATCGCTGCCAATAACAGTCCCTGCCTGAATAATAACATGGTCCCCTATTATACAATGATCCAGAATTGTAACATTGGGGTTAATAATGCAATGCTTCCCTATTGTAACATGGTTTCCAATATAGGCGCCGGGCATAATTACTGTTTCTTCACCTACAAAGGCAGTTTCACTTATATTTTTAGATGACGGGGTAAAGGGCCTGTAGAACCGAACGATCTTTTGATAAGCCTCAAAAGGCTCTTCCACAACAAGCAAAGCTTTTCCTTCAGGGCAATCAGTTTCTTTGTTAATAATGATAAATGTTGCAGCTGAATGAATACAACTCGTATAGTATTTCGGATGGTCTACAAAAACAAGGTCGCCGTTTTCTACCTTATGAATTTCATTGATACCGGTTGCATAACCATTACTATTACCGATAATACTGGCGCCGATCATTTGTGCAATGGTTGTTACAGGAACAGGTTTTTCAAACCGCATAAAATAAATTTTAACAAAGGTAATGTGTACAGAATGGGTTTTTATATACGAGCAATACAATAACAAAATGCATTACAATACTCAATTGAACAGCAACACAATCATTACCGCATTCCTTTTATAGCAATCAAAAACAGTTTCTATTTTCCACAAAGAGCTTTAAAATGTTAATAAAATAGTTCCAAAATATTTTTTGGTTAAAGAAAAATATATCTAATATTGTGCTGGGAATTTATTTTCCCGTACTTACTAACCCATCCATATAAATGATCCCTCTGGTTTTCCAGAGGGATTTTTCATTTTATGAAGTGCTTAAAACCCTATTGATCTTTCTGGTCAATTGAATTGAATATTTGAAATAACTTTACTCCAACCAATAAAGAATGCATGTTAAAATCAATGACCGGTTTCGGAAGAGCTGAAAAAAGTGTAGGCGATAAAACATTTCTTGTAGACATAAAGTCCCTCAACGGGAAACAGTTTGAACTGCAATTGAAACTTCCGGCTTTCTTAAAACCCTTTGAGTTTGATATCAGAAAGATACTTTCTGAAAAGCTGTTAAGGGGAAGTGTGGATTGTACTATTAACCTTAAAGATACCGGAAGTGCAAAGCCGGTTAGTATAAATACTGACCTCGCCAAAGCATATTATAAACCACTTGCCGAACTTTCTGCTCAGTTAAATCTTGATCCCTCCCACATTCTTAGTACACTTATCAAGCTACCTGAGGTAATAACACCAAACAGCGATACCTTAACAGATGAAGAGTGGGAAGGATTTAAGGCAATCATAATTGAAGCTGCCAATGATCTTAACACACACCGTTCCCAGGAAGGCCTGTCTCTTGAAAAAGACCTGGTACAACGAATCAACAATATTCTGACCCAGCAAGATGAGGTGATCAAACTGGAGCCTCTTCGCAAACAAAAAATAAGAGATGGTGTGACCCGGTTGCTGGAGGAAAATGTAGGGAAGGAAAACTATGACGAGAACAGGCTGGAGCAGGAATTGGTCTATTACATCGAAAAAATTGATATCAGCGAGGAACAGGTCAGACTAAGGACCCATTGTGATTATTTCAAGACCCTTCTTGATACCGGGGAAGATACTAAAGGGAAAAAGCTATCCTTTGTATTACAGGAAATAGGCAGGGAAATAAATACAACAGGTTCCAAAGCGTATGATTCATCTATTCAAAAATGTGTGGTTATTATGAAGGATGAATTAGAGAAAGCTAAGGAACAGGTACTTAATGTGCTTTAGTCTTTCAGGCTCAAAACCCCATGTTCATTACTTAAACATACCTTCTTGAAAAACTTAAAACATAACCGTCTTTCCCTGATCATTGTTCTTTTCCTCTTATTTGCGGTCATTTCCTGTTCTACGGTCGATCTGTACGAGAAAACAGTAACTATTCCCGGTCATTCGTGGAAAAGCGGTTTTAAACCGGCGTTTGAATTTGAAATAAAGGATACAACGGTTCCTTACAGGCTTTATTTCATCATTCGGCATAACGAAAAGTATAATTACAATAACATATTTGTAAATGTATATGCCCGTCGGCCTGATATGGACTCGGCTCAGAAGGTTCGTTATGATCTGAAACTGGCTGACAATGAAAATGGATGGCTTGCAAGCGGAATGGATGATGTTTATGAACATAGAGTACTCTTAACCCCAAAAGGGCAAGAGTTTTATTTCAAAAAAAGCGGAAAATATAACCTCGAAGTAGAACAAATAATGCGGGAAGATCCACTACAACATGTTTTCAATGTAGGATTCCGGGTTGAAAAGGCAAATCCATAATTTTTCAGCAATGCCTGCCTCAAATAAAAAAAGATTACTACGCACCACTTTTATATTCTCGACATTACTGCTTTATGTTATTGCTGCCCTTGTATGGTGGTTTATTTCATTGGAAAGGCAAAACCAAAAAATGGCCAATGATCAATATGAATCACTTTTGTTTAAAAAAGATCAATTAGAATTAAAAGAATACAACGAGGTACTTTTCAAGATCGATGCCGACACAAAAAGAAATACATCAAAATATATTGCTGAAGGAATCACTTTTCTTGCACTGATCCTTGTTGGCGCTTACTTCGTTTTCAGATCCATACGCAGGCAATTTAAGCTGCAGATGCAACAGCAAAATTTTATGATGGCAGTAACCCATGAGCTTAAAACCCCTGTTTCTGTTGCCCGGCTAAACCTTGAAACCTTACAGAAATATTCATTGGGTCCTGAAAAACAAAATAAACTCATTCGTAATACACTGGATGAGACAACCCGCCTGAATTTTTTGATCAGTAATATCCTGATATCATCTCAACTGGAAGGGAACCGCTATGATACTACAAAAGAAGACCTAAACCTTTCTTCACTAACCCTTGATTGTATTGATGCCTTTAAAAAGCGTTTTCCCGAAAGGATATTCAATGTTAAAATTGAACCCGATGCTGACATAAAGGGAGATCCCCTGCTATTGCAGATATTGGCAAACAACCTGTTAGAAAATGCCATAAAATATTCTCCTAAAGACTGCCCCATAATCATTCTTCTTAAAAAAGAGGATAGGCGTATAGTTCTGGAGATTTGTGACCAGGGACCGGGTATTCCTGAAGAAGAAAAAAAGAAGATCTTTTCTAAGTTTTACCGGATCGGCAGTGAGGAAACAAGAAAAACCCAGGGAACAGGATTAGGACTTTACCTATGTAAAAATATTGCCCGTAAGCATAATGCCGACATTTTGGTGACAAACCAATTACCCCACGGCAGTAACTTTGTAGTTACTTTTCATACTTAAGATGAATACAGAGAAGAAGAATTCTATATTACTGGTAGAGGATGAAGAAAACCTTCACGAAGCATTAAAGCTAAACCTGGAACTGGAGGGATATGAAGTAACCTCAGCAATGGACGGTACCGCTGCTTTAGAGGCTGTAAGAAACGAGTATTTCGATCTTATCATCCTTGACATTATGTTACCCGAACTGGACGGCATAAATGTTACAGAAACGATCCGCATCAGCAATAATGATGTACCGATACTTATTTTGAGTGCAAAAGACAGTAGTTCAGACAGGGTGCTGGGTTTAAAAAAGGGAGCTGATGATTACCTGACCAAACCTTTTAACCTGGAAGAACTGTTACTTAGAGTCAGCAAGCTGATCGATAAGAACAAAAAGCTACAGGATAAATCAACCTTAGGCGATACATATAATTTTGGCAATAATAAGATCGATTTTAAAGCGCAAGAAGCCACAGGCCCTAATGGTGAAAAAATTCAGCTTAGCAAAAAAGAAACAATGTTGCTTCGCTTACTGATCGAAAATAAAAATGACGTTGTACCAAGGGAAAAGATCCTCCAATCAGTTTGGGGCTATAACGTATATCCTACAACCAGGACCATTGATAATTTCATCCTGAACTTCAGAAAATACTTTGAAGAAGATAGTCGTAATCCCAAATACTTTCACTCAGTAAGAGGTGTAGGTTACAAATATTCAGAGTAAGCTCTGCAACCTGTGTAGCAGGCTAGAAACATTTTCAAATATCTCTCTCTTATCAACCGATTCTCCGGCTTGTGTAAACTTACCTGCTTCACATTTTTCAATAAGCGACCTGGTTTCACTGATCAGCTGTTTATCAACTCCCTTTTTCTCCATTTGTCTGGCAAGGTTCTCTTTGTTCATCTCACTCCCAGAAATATTAAAATGCTTGCCCATAAAGTCCCATAAAGCCTGGTTCAATGTAGAAAAGAAACGGGGGTCATTATTTTCTGCCTGTATCTTAGAATTGACTAAAAACGTATCAGCAGGTTCAATTTTCTGAACTCCTTCTGTTTCCGGTGCAATGGCTTGTAAATTCTTTTTCTTGTTATAGGATCTATAAAAAAAGAAGGAAGCAGTTACAGCTAAAACTGAAAGCAAGGCAAGAAGCCAGTAGTTGGATCTTATTGCTCCCCGATCATCGCCTTTTCCAATAAAAATATCTTTTGGCCTCGCAGCTTTAACAATCAGGTTTTGGTTTGCAGTATTAATTGTTTTATAACGACCTGTATCCGGGTTAAAATAAGAAAATTCAATAGCCGGAATAACAAAATTCCCGGCATCAGGTGATATAAATGGAAACCGGAATATGCGTCGGCCTTTAACCGGTGTAACAGACCTGTCAAGCCGGTCTGAGATCACAGGTTCAAAGCTTTCAATTTTTTCCGGCCATTTTACAGTCGGTGGGTTCATTTGTAAAAAATTACCATTACCGCTTACTTCTACATCTAAAAAACCTTCTTCATTGGCTGACAACTCATCTGTCTTTGATATTGATGCTTTTATTGAAAAGGAACCGACAGCCCCGGAAAAAGAGTTTGGTTTGTTACTAATTGGCAACTCATTTACAACGATCGTAACCGGCTCTGTATGGGTTTCATATTCTACTATTCTCCTGTCACTCCCCTGGTCATTACTGCTTTCACCACCAAGCATGCCTTCAGCGATCTGTTGCTCAGTTTTGCGATAAACCATTGTTTTTGAGAATTCCACCCTGTTTCTCAATTCCATCGGGTCTATCGAATAGATACCTGCCTGTAAAGGGAAAAGTTGCACTTTCCTGATCGTATGCACATCAAAATCTTTCCCATTCACTCTTTCAGTGGTAACTAAATTATCGGCCAGGTTGATCATGTCGTAAACCGTGAACCCATAAAAACCAGGATTCTTTATGATCTCAGACCTGGACTCAAGTCTTGAATAAAGTTTAAAAGTAGCCGTAACAGGTTCCCCTGTAAAGCACTTTTTCTTATCAACGGATAATCTTAAAAAGAGATTCTCTTTTATCTTCTGATAGGGGTCTTCACCCGGTCTTAGATAGTAATCAGAATTAAATGCATTCTCTTTTGCCAATAGTTTAGCCGCTTCTTCCTTTGAAATAACTTTAAATACCCCATCGCCGCTGGTTTCAATTTTACCATTGATGATAGCCCTTGCCTGTGGCAGACTATACTGACCCGGCCTATCTGCGACAAGAGTAAAAACATAATTCTTTGATTGCTGAAAATGGCTGGCGGCCGAGACTTCACCCAAATAAACATCAGGCCCCGCAATAAGGCGTAGTGACCTGAAATCCGGTTTTATAAAACTCTCCACTCCTTTCCCATCAGCAATAACATACTGGATACGAAAAGATTCTCCTGCCACTATAGGACGATCAGGCAAGATCGTACGAATAAGGTTTTGTGTTGCACCGATCTTGCAAACAAGAAATAATATGACCAGAGAAAACAACTGTCTCATAAGTGAACAGCACTAAAATACAGCCGATCCTTAAAACATTTCCTTAAAATACACTGGCGGATATAAAACTTATTTAAATGATCACAGGTCTCCTAATTGGGGCCTTATAACGATCTCTTCTACACAGGCTTGTGGAGAAAGGTGGGCAGCGGTATAAATCATTTTGGCTACATCTTCCGCCTCCATTATCCGCTGAGGGTCCACATCAGTACCCTTCCAGGAATCGGTATAAACAGCACCCGGGTACACGGTAGTTACCTTTATGTTGTAGGGTTTCATCTCCTCCCGGAGGTTTTTGGAGAATCCTGCAATGGCAAATTTGCTGATACTGTATGACCCCCCATTAGCGTAGGCTTTTAATGCTGCAATGGAAGAAACATTGAAAATATGGCCGCTCCGGGATTTTATCATGCCCGGCACCAGCATACGGGTAAGATTATAAGCCCCGAATAAATTTGTGTCAAGCATTTTCTGAAGCATTCCCTCTTCCTCATTATAAACAGAGCCCGGAATAAATATTCCTGCATTGTTCACCAGCACATCTATCTTTTCTGCAAGGCTATTGATCTTTGCAGTAAGTGTTTGCAGATCCTTTTTGGAGGTTACATCACATTGATGGGTGTAGATATTGGTACGGGGAAAACGGCCCTGTAATTCTCTGCCGGTATTTTCCAGTTCATATATATTCCTTGCGCAAAGGAAAAAAGTATGCCCTTGCTTATCGCTTGCAAACTCGGTAGCAATGGCTTTACCCATACCCTTTGAAGCTCCTGTTATAACAATATTCATATTAAATATAAAATGCGAAGTACGAACTTTTTCCCGGTTAAGCGGTTGTTTGTACTTTGCGGCTATGAAGAAATATGTGCATTTATTCTTTGATCTTGACCATACCCTATGGGATTTTGAGGCCAATAGCCGGCAAACATTACTCGAATTATACGAAACTTTAGAGTTAGAAGCAAAGGGAGTCAATGATTTTGACAGCTTTCACAAAAATTACCTGGGTCATAACGACAGGTTATGGGAGAAATACCGGAACGGGACAATTAAAGTAGATGAACTGCGCTGGAAAAGAATGTGGCTGGCTTTACTGGATTTTAAAATTGCTAATGAACCGCTTGCCCGGCAAATGGGAGTTATCTTTTTGGACCTTCTACCAACCCGGAAACTACTTTTTCCGTACACCATTGAGATACTGGAATACCTGACAGATAAAAATTACCAGTTGCACCTGATAACCAATGGCTTTGAAGAAACACAGCATAGTAAGCTGAAAAGTTCTTCTATTGACCAATATTTTAAAGAAGTGATAACCTCTGAGGGAAGTAATAGCCTAAAGCCCCATAAAGAGATCTTTGATTATGCCTTTCAAAAGACCAATGCCCGTCCTGAAGAAAGTATTATGATCGGCGATACGATTGAAGTAGATATTTTAGGAGCTGTAAATGCCGGGATTGATCAGATACATGTCAACCACCTTACCAAAGAACCAGTTCGGGTGCAAGATCAGTTGCCCACTTATACCGTTTATTCATTAAAGGAACTGGAAAACATTTTTTGATAAAAACAAGAAGCCTCCCCTTTCGGGGGAGGTTGGAGGGGGCATCACCATTCGGCAACAACTGTAACCCCGCCTTTTGGTTTATCCCCGATCTTGACCAGCACCTTTGCATCAAGAGGGAGCAAGAGATCAACCCGGGAACCAAAACGAATAAAGCCCATTTCATCTGTTTGTTTCACATTCATCCCCGGTTGCAGATAATTAATGATGCGCTTGGCCAAAGCCCCCGCAATTTGCTTTACAAGCAGTTCTTTGCCTTCTTTCCGGTAAACAACCGTGTGTCTTTCATTTTCTGTAGATGATTTGGGATGCCATGCTACCAGGTATTTCCCTTTGTGATATTGGCTGTATGCTACTTCCCCGCTAACCGGATTACGGTTTACATGCACATTCAGCGGACTCATAAAGATGGAGACCTGTATACGTTTGTCGGTAAAATATTCATCCGCCTGCACTTCTTCAATAGCTACTACTTTACCATCAGCCGGAGCAATAATAGCATTTTCATTAATCGTCATATCTCTTCTAGGAATCCTGAAAAAAGAAATAATGAAAACAAACAGGCCTGTTGTTAACAGAAAGATCAGCCAGCTGATGATGGGCAATGAAGAACTTAAAAAATAAAATGAGAAAACATTGATAAGACAATAAAGTAGAGTGCTAACCCCGATGATCCTGAAACCTTCTTTGTGAATGGTCATAAGCAAATATAGGAATGCCTCTGCGGAATTATTAAATAAAGAGTTTTACATATAACCATACAGCCGGAACAGCCAGTAATAAGGAATCAAACCTGTCTAAAAAACCACCATGACCGGGCATTAATGAACCACTGTCTTTCACTCCGGCCATTCGTTTTAGTTTAGATTCTAGAAGGTCACCAAAAGTCCCAAAAATGGAAGATATTAATGCTATAGAACCAGAGAGAAACATCATTGGTCCATACAAATAATTATTGTTAATTGCCGGGAAGACAAGCATTACTATGACAACTGCTAATAGAATGCCACCCACTGTTCCTTCCCAAGTCTTTTTAGGAGAAATCTTTGACAATGGCGTTTTTCCAATAAAAGAGCCAACTATATAAGCCATTGTATCATTGACCCATATACAAGCAATAATTAGAATTGGAAATAATCCTATGCCAAATACAAAAAGAGTGTCATGAATATGAACATCCAAAGCCCGTGAATACAAATTCAACATTAATCCCCAGCTTAGTGATATATACAAAATACCTAATCCAGCAGCTGCAAAACCCTGAGGTTGTACTTTTTTAGATTCATAAATCCCGATCAATGATAAAATAAACCCGGCAATAGATACAGGTAATGAAATACTATGCCTGATACCATAACCCAGCAACTCATACTGATGGCCGCAAAACCAAAGCATCAACCCATACCCGATCAGCATCAGCCCAAGTTTTAAATAAAAATGAAATGAAGTATGATATATCTTTTCAGTGAGTTTCAGATATTCCCACCAACAACCAAAATGAATTACAGAGAATAAAACAAGAAAACTCCAGTGGTTCCATAATAATCCCACCAGCATTACTGCTGCAAATACAATCGCTGTCAGTGTCCTTGTCTGAAATGTTTTCCAGTTAAACGCCATGGATCTATTTTTCAAATGGGGTATTCCTTAAAAGATCATTTACCGGATCAGGCTTTTCATCCATAACAGGCTTTGGCGATCTTTTTATAAAAATAACCAGCAATGCAATGACCAACGGCAATGCCAAAAAGCCCCAATAAGCCATATCACCGGCTTCACTCATAGCTTCATCAACGGGTTTACCTTGTTGCTTATAAGCGTAAAGCATAACAAGTGCAATTGCATTATTGAGAAAATGAGCCAGAATACTTAGCCATAATCTGCCCGAGTAATGATAGATGACGCCTAAAATCAGTCCAAGAAATAACCGGGGTAAAAATCCATACCAGGATAAATGTGCTGCACTGAAAATCAGGCTGACAGTAATAATAGAAACCCATGGGTTATTAGTAGCCCGGTTAAGGAAATTCTGAAATCCGCCCCTGAATAGAGCTTCTTCGCAAAAAGCGGGCAGTAATGCCATGATGAGAAGAGATATGATAAGCTGACCGATATTGTTTAACCCGATAATAGCTTCCATTTGCTGCATATACTCATCTTCCATATTATCAAACCGCAGTTTCAAAGAATCAGGTAAAGGGATCTGCTGATTTAAATAACCTAATGATCCCGATACAAATAGAGCAGAGATCATAACAAGAATGACCAGGCCTGCCTGCTGCGATGTAATTTTTCCGGGAAAGCCCATCAAACGGGATGGTTTTCGGCTTAATAAAAAGGCAGTAAAAACAGCGGGTAATAAAAAGCCGATCAGCATAGTGATCACCTGTATTACTTTATATGCATCTGCAAAAGCCGGATTCGTCATATTCTTTTCCATATCCAGGAAGCTTGTACCCGTCATTGCTTTCCACACCGGAATGCTGATGATGGAAGCCAGTATAATACTGGCAACAGTAAAGGCGATAAGCATAAAAAACCCGGCAGTATAACTCAATCCTTTGGCATGTTTATCGTACATAAACTATGGCGATTAAAATGTAATTTTGCTGTTCTTTTTTCAAAGTGGTAAAGATAGGCAACATACAACTTCCTGATTTTCCGTTGTTACTGGCACCCATGGAGGATGTGAGTGATCCCCCTTTCCGTGCTGTATGCAAGGATAATGGCGCTGACCTTATGTATACAGAATTCATTTCATCTGAAGGCCTGATACGGGATGCGATCAAAAGCAGAAAAAAACTGGACATTTTTGATTACGAACGTCCTGTTGGCATACAGATCTTTGGGGGCGATGAGGAAAGCCTGGCCCTCGCAGCTAAAATTGTAGAAGTTACCAATCCCGATCTGCTCGACATTAATTTCGGTTGCCCGGTTAAAAAAGTAGCACTAAAAGGCGCTGGCGCTGGTGTGTTGAAAGATATTGACCTTATGGTGAGATTAACCTCAGCCGTTGTAAGATCCACTTCATTACCCGTAACGGTAAAAACAAGGTTGGGCTGGGATGACAATACAAAGAACATTGAAGAAGTAGCGGAACGTTTGCAGGATGTCGGTATTAAGGCATTAGCCATTCACGGTAGAACCAGGACACAGATGTATAAAGGTGAAGCTGACTGGACACTGATCGGTAAAGTAAAGAATAACCCCCGCATACAAATTCCCATTTTTGGTAATGGAGATATTGACAGTCCTGAAAAAGCTTTGGAGTATAAAAACAGGTACGGCGTTGATGGGATCATGATCGGGAGAGCTGCGATTGGCTATCCATGGATTTTCAACGAGATCAAACATTTTTTTAGAAACGGTGAGCATCTTGCCCCGCCTACTGTTGCAGACAGGGTAGCCGTTTGCCGCAAACACTTAAATCTTTCTTTACAATGGAAGGGGCCTGTTGTAGGTATCAATGAAATGCGCAGGCATTATGCTAATTATCTGAAAGGACTACCCAATATAAAAGAGTTTCGGAACCGGCTGGTCAGGCTAAATACGGAGGAAGAGATCAATGAAGTATTGAATGAAGTAATTGCAGCTTACTCAGGATTCCGGATTGAAAAAGCACCAATTGAATTGATCAATTACCATGAAAAGTGCCCGGTATAAAAAACAAATACCTCAGCTTAGTTAGTTAACAAGAAACTTTACAGACCTGTTAACCTCATCACCACTTAACCGAACAAGATAGACACCTGCAGCCAGTCCATCTGTTGACAGCACAAACCGATTTCCTGATGTTTGCGTTTGCTGCCGGATCAGTTTTCCATTTGTATCAGTTACTGTAATTACATGGGCAGATGCAAAATTTGCCGATAAGGTTATTACTACCGGTGTTCCTTTATTTACAACTGTTGGCCTGATATCTAATAAAGCGGATCCATCAAACTTAACTTGCCTTATATCTGAGTAGGTGAATCGCTGATCAATATCAGTCATTTTGAGACGGTAATATATTCTATCTCCACTTAAGGCGGCATTTACATCTACATACTGGTATTGATGAGCAAGAGATAAATTACTTCCCGGAATTACAGCTATCGTAACAAAATCAATTCCGTTCTTACTTTGCTGCACTTCATACTCTTTAAAATTAACTTCATTTTCTGCTACCCAGTTTAAAATAGCATCATTGCGTCTGCTCGCCACTGTAAAATTGGTGAGCTGTACCGGTAAAAGAATACAACTGTTTCCGAACTGAGGCACCTGTGCTGTTGTGGTACTTTGAATGAGAACCCCGACAGCACCTGCAGAAGCGCCAAAATTGCCCCCACCGGCAGTAGTACCAGCAGTGCCACCAGTTACTGAAGTAGAGCCATTGAGTGTACCGTTTGAATATACTACGCCACCACCAGCTCCGCCACCCGGCCCATGCTGAGCTCCTCCACCTGTATTCGTGCCACCGTTTCCACCCCTGGCCAGTACTGTTACATTAGAATGTCCGCTACCTGAGAACACCAATGCACTTCCACCGGCCCCGCCGCCACCACTTCCATCATTGGAAACAGTATTATTTGCATTTGTACCGCTAACATTGATTGTTCCCGTACTTATTATACTATTTGCAAAAAGCAGAACAATGCCACCACCAGCGGCACCGCTGGATGCGAAACCACTTCCGGGTGTACCTGTACCATTGTTTGTAGTGCCTGCGCCACCTCCGCCGCCCATAACAAGTCTCCTTGCTGTATTTTGAGCAAAGCTGGCCCCCGGTTCACCTCCACGGGTTAGATTACTGCTCCATGCATTTCCTCCTTTACCACCAGCACCACCATTTCCGCCGCCGCCACCACCGGTATTCTGATCATTTGCTCCCGGATTTCCATCTGTACCGCCTCCACCGGCATTACCCGGAGCACCTTGGCCCTGACTTCCATTAGGATAACCTTCTACTCCTGTATTAAGAATTGTCCCATTATTATTTAAATACTGAGGTGTACCCGAAATACCCTCCCCCTTAGCTCCATTTGTATTTATCGATGCAGCCGTTCTATAATCTGTATTGGCGCCTGCCCCTCCGCTCAACTGCCTTGATGCACCTCCTCTGAATCCTGTGCCGGAGGCACTAAGACTAAATGAATTAAAACTGAAATTATTCCTGGCATAAACTACCAACACACCCCCTGTAGTACCATTCCAGTTGGGCGCTGAAAGATTAGCCGTTAATGTAGCATTAAAATAAACCGGGAACCTGATAACCTGAAACCTGTATTGGCCAAAGGTTCCATAATTAGCGTTGGAATATGAATTAACCGTACCGGATGAGATTGTCAGCGTACCGCCCCCCAATCCAACACTGTTCGTTGCAATGGCAAACTCCATGTTTCCAGCCCTGTTATTTGCATTGTTCAAATAGCCATTGCCAAAACCACCCGATACACCATTACCATAACTGTTTGTATTAGCACTGTTGATTTCCGTTCCCTGCATTTGAATAATTAAAACAAGATCTCCGGCGGTAATGGCCGTGGACCCCGATGCAGCCCCAACCGTAATACTTGTTGAACCTACGGTAACTGTACCTTGTCCCGGATAATAAGTATTCGGATTAGTGCCCACCGAGGAATTACCAAAGCTGGGGCAGGTTTGAGAAAAAAAGATAAAGGGGATTGCTATAAAATTGAGGGTGAGAAACAGTTTTTTCATGCCGAAATCAGGTATTTAATTTTTTGCTGATTAACCTTCGAGGATCATTTAGTTAAGGCGCAAAACTAAGTGTATTCACTTAGAAAATTAAATTTTCATTGATAATTCTGATATCAGGTCATTTTAATTTTCATTGCCTTCATCAACCCGTAAATTGACACCAGCATCCAGGTGGCCTCCAGTATCACAAATGGCCAGTAATTGATCAGCAAAGAAGCATAGCAGGCCAATCCGGCACCTACCACATTCATTACGAAATAAGATTTACCATCAGCTTTTATTAATTTTTCTGTGGCAAGAAAATAGGCGACTAATATCAACCCAACACCAATTGTGCCTATAAGATCATTATATGTCATACAGTTTATTTTTTTGATAGTTGATCGATCAGTTGTTTGTAATTGCAGCAATAATTTCATTATCCAGTGGCGAAACAGATGGGCCAAAATAATTCATCAATACACCTTCTTCATTCACCAGGTATTTTGAAAAATTCCATTCGGGTTGCTGGGAGCACCAGCCATTTTGTTCCGGATCCGTCAACCACTGGTAAACCAGGTTTTGATCAGGTATTCTTTTTACAGCTGATTTTTTCATAAGGGTAAAACTGATATAATAATTCTTCATGCAAAACTCTGCTATTTCTGCATCTGTACCTTTTTCCTGTTCTTTAAAATCATTGGCCGGGAATGCAAGAACTACCAAACGATCTTTATACTGTTCATAAAGTTCCTGCAATTGCTGGTATTGATGAGTGTATCCGCAATCGCTGGCCGTATTTACCAATAATACTTTTTTACCTCTAAACTTGTTGAACTCCAAAGTATGTCCGCTATTCATAGCAGCAAATAGTGCATAAAACGACACCGAGGGAGTTTTATCTTTTCCTGATAATCTCTTTGTTCCCCTGTTAATTTTATTTTGAATCCACATTAGTACAGGATAAAAAAATTTTAGAATTTTTCTTCTCATCGCCATAATCTTTAAACAATAAAGGGATACAATGGTTTATTATCGCATCAATCGTTTTAATAATCCAAGCCTCCCTTTCAGGGGGGGATATTTGATAGATGGATCAAACCA
This sequence comes from Chitinophagales bacterium, assembly GCA_020636575.1. Taxonomy (GTDB): domain Bacteria; phylum Bacteroidota; class Bacteroidia; order Chitinophagales; family Chitinophagaceae; genus JJ008. Next base: position 1,208,919 of record JACJXP010000001.1, on the reverse strand, counting down.
AACCGGTGTTCTCATCATCGCTTTCCAATGAGTAAATGTTTCAAATGTCTTTTTCCCGTGATAAGAACCAATGCCACTTTGCCCAATGCCCCCGAAAGGAAGATGCGGATTCGTAAAATGCAAAGCCGTATTATTTACGCAACCTGCTCCGAACTGTACTGCTTCGATCCATTCTTTTTCTTTTTGTTTACTGTTGGTAAATACATAAAATGAAAGTGGTTCGGGATTACGATGAATAATTTTCAGCGCTTCTCCCTTATCCCTAAATGTAAATACAGGAAGTATGGGACCAAAGATCTCCTCTTGCATCAGTGGCGAATCCAATGATACATTATCTAAAATTGCCGGAGCAATAAATAGTTGTTCCCTATTATGGCTACCGCCAGCAATTACCTCTCCTTGCGACAAATAACTGATCAATTTATCAAAGCGGTTCTCATTAATGATCTTACAATATCCATAAGCACCCTCTGTATTTTCTCCGTAGAACTTTTTAATATTCTCCCTGATCAGTTCAATGAGTTTATCTTTTATATCAGCATGTACCAATAAATAATCTGGGCAAACACACATCTGACCTGCATTGGAAAATTTCCCTAATGCAATTCGTTTTGCCGCCACTTTCAGGCTCGCATCCTTTTCTACAATACAGGGGCCCTTACCTCCTAATTCCAAAGTAACCGGAACCATTTCTTTCGCAGCGAGTTGATATATTATTTTTCCAACAGGGATGCTGCCTGTATAAAAAACATGATCAAACCTGAAATTATTCATCATTGCCGGTACAATTTCTGAACCCTTGCCTTCAACCAGCATAACATGCTTTTCATCAAATGCTTCTTTAATGATCTTTTTGAGAACATCCACCGTGGCAGGCGCATGTTCACTGGGTTTCAGCACTACACAATTTCCTGCGGCAACAGCCCCTACAAGGGGTAGCAAAGCAAGCATAAGAGGAAAGTTCCAGGGGCCTATTACCAATACTACACCTAAAGGAGAAGGATAAAGATATCCTGAGGATGGAAAGTTGACCAGGTTGGCTCCTTTTTTTATAGGTTTCATCCATCCCTTCAACCGTTTCAGCATGTAATTGATCTCCTGGATCAGCAATCCATTTTCAGTAAACCATGATTCTTCCGGGATTTTCTTGAGATCAGCATATAAAGCATCATAAATTTCCTTTTCATTCCTGATCAATACATTTTTGAAATTTACCAATTGCTCCTTCCTGAAAGAATATGACCGGGTTGCTCCACTTTTGAAATACTCCTGTATTGTTGCCAGTCTGGCTATATCTGTCATTAAGATTAATTTTATCTCAAGTTAACAAAACAGGTGCATCATGACGGATGAATACTTTATGACGCAGGCCCTGAAGCAGGCCAAGATCGCCTTTGAAGAGGATGAAGTGCCTGTGGGTGCCGTTGTAGTGATCAATGATAAGATCATTGCCAGAGGACATAATATGACCGAAAAACTTAATGATCCTACTGCTCATGCTGAAATGATTGCCCTCACTTCAGCCTTTAATCAACTAGGATCCAAATATCTGCCCGAAGCCACTCTTTATGTTACCATCGAACCCTGCCTGATGTGTGCCGGCGCTACTTACTGGAGTAAGATCGGCAAGATCGTTTATGGTGCAGACGATGAGAAGAATGGCTACAAAAGAATTTCCGGACCAAACTGGGCCTTTCATCCATCAGCAGTTTTGATTCATGGCGTTTTAAAAGATGAATGCGGCCAGCTAATGAAGGATTTCTTCAAACAAAAGAGATAAGCCATTAAAGTATTTTCGAAATAAGAAACAATTCATTCTCTCCGCAAAATATTTAAACTCTGTCTTCTTACTTTTGTTATTCCTATAGAATACGTTAATCATTTAAATAAATTCAAGTTATGGCATTTACATTACCGGCATTACCATATGCTCACGACGCATTAGAACCACATATTGACACTTTAACAATGCAAATACATCATGGTAAGCACCACCAGGCTTATGTTGACAACCTGAACAAGGCTATTGCAGGAACAGATAATGAAAATAAATCTTTAGAAGAATTAGTTGCATCTGCAGGGGCTATTTCACCTGCCGTTCGAAATAACGGAGGCGGTCACTGGAATCACAGCTTTTTCTGGGAAAGTCTTGCTCCAAATGCAGGAGGAAGTCCATCAGGAAAACTGGCAGATGCTATTAATGATGCCTTTGGTTCATTTGATGCTTTCAAAGAAAAATTTGCTGCTACAGGAATGACCCGTTTTGGCAGCGGATGGGCCTGGCTGATCGTTAAAGATGGAAAACTGGAAGTAACTTCTACTCCAAACCAGGATAATCCATTGATGGATGTTGCAGAAGTAAAAGGGACTCCTCTGCTTGGTGTAGATGTATGGGAACATGCTTATTATCTTAAATACCAGAACAAAAGGGCTGATTACCTTGCTGCATTCTGGAATGTTGTGAGCTGGGATAAAGTAGCCGAAAGGTTTTAATAAAAAATAGCTAACATAAAAAAGGTGGTCATTTACATGATTACCTTTTTTATGCCTTAATTATGGTACGGGGTCATATCCACTGCTACCCCACGGATGGCACTTACTGATCCTCTTTATTGCCAGCCACAATCCCTTAAATACCCCATACTTTTTTAATGCTTCTGCTGCATAATGCGAGCAGGTAGGAGTAAACCTGCATTTGGGGCCTATCCACGGAGAAATGATCAACTGGTAAATTTTGATCAAAAGAATGAACGGCAAACCCAATATGCGGAGGAATGTTTTCAACTCTTTGATAGTTTTTCTTCAAGTTTAGCAATGACTGTCAAAACTCCTTTATGAACTTCTTTATAAGATAACATTTCACCTGAAGTATAAATAATAAAAACAAACAGGCTACTTTCTTCAGATGTCAACTTCTCTTTCAAAGAAGCGATCTGTACCCGCCAGGATTCTTTTATCAATCGTTTTATCCGGTTTCTGTCTACCGCTTTTCTAAAAAATTTTCCGCTTACTCCCACACCAATTTGCAATTCAGATTTTCCGGTCTTTTCTGCCTGAAAAAAAATCCGGAAAGGAAAAACAGTAAATTTCTTGCCATCTTTAAAAATAGCTTCTATCCGTTTTCTGCTTTTAAGCCTTTGATCTTTTCCCAGTGTTTGTTTTGCAGGCATTATTGGTACAAAAATAAAACAGCCCCCCGATGTTTCGGGGAGCTATTAATAAGTAAACCCATCCGGTTTTATCGGGGCGGATTATTTTAATTTTCTCTCATCAGAAACTGACAGCTTGTGACGGCCTTTGGCACGGCGGCTGGCCAACACTTTACGGCCATTCGCTGTTTGCATACGCTTACGAAAACCATGTACTGTTTTACGGCGCTTACGATGAGGTTGAAATGTACGTTTCATAATATTTTCTCTTTTTCACTTTTTGAAATACGGACCGGGAGAACAGTCCTGGATTCAGTTTTCCGCCAGATCACCACATCTGCCGGTTTGTGAAAGGACGGCAAAGGTAAGGCATTGTAACCACAAAGCCGAATGATATTCGACTTTTCAGAAAAGCATTGATTCCCAAGCCTTATAGTATAACATGTTATAGATCAACATGTTTAGAGGATATCTGTTCACCATAAAATATGCTGGCATGATTGTCAAAATCGCCGGTGGCATCAGTTGTAAAAAACTCCCTTCTTCCATTCTTGCTGCACTTTCCTTCTATTTCAGGATGGCGAAGCAAATAATCTGCAAGGCTTTCGGCTACAATTTCTCCCTGCGATATAAGTTTTACGCCCTGGGGTAAATAGTTTTCAATTTTTTCCCTCAGCAAAGGGTAATGTGTGCATGCTAATAGCAAAACATCTATTGATTGTCCTTTACTCAAAATAGAATGAAGGTTTTTTTGTACAAAGAAGTCAGCCCCTGTTGTATTATGTTCATTATTCTCAATTAACGGAACCCACATGGGGCAAGCTTCCTGGTATATTTTTAAATCAGGAAAAAATTTCCCGATCTCCATGGGGTATGACTCGGAGGCTACCGTTCCATTTGTGGCAAGCACCCCTGCTTCACCTGTTTGGGAAAGATCACCGATTATTTCTGCGGTAGGTCTTATTACCCCCAAAACTCTTTTAGCAGGATCTATTCCAGGCAGATCATTTTGCTGTATAGTTCTTAATGCTTTTGCCGAAGCTGTGTTACAAGCCAGGATAACGAGGGGGCAACCCTGATCAAAAAACCATTTCACACATTGCAATGTATAGTGGTATACTGTTTCGTAAGAACGGTTACCATACGGAGATCTGGCATTATCGCCCAGGTAGATATAATCATAACGGGGCATTTTTTTGACGATCTCTTTTAAAACAGTCAAGCCACCATAACCTGAATCAAAAACTCCGATGGGATACTGAGAACTCATATTACAAAAATAACCCCGGCAGCATTGCCGGGGTTATAAATGATGTAGTAATTATTTTCTTACTTATTGGCCGGCTTAGCACCAGCTCCGGTATTGCTTTGTGGTAATTTGATCTTTAGCTCATCCAATACAGCCAATGAAATATCATCGGCCTCCGGCGCAACAACAAATGTATCTGTTGACATAATATGGGTATACCCTTTCTTTTTAGCTACAGCTTCTATCGCAGCCCTTGCTTTAGCATAATAAGGTCTTAAGAATTCCTGTTGCTTGAACTGAAAAACCTGTTGAATATATTGATCTGCACCATCCAATTGTTGTTTTAATGATTGCAGGTCTTTGAGGATAATATCTCTAACTGATTTAGCTTTCGTGGTATCGGCATAATCCTGTAATTTCTTGGCGTACTCCTCCTGTTTGTATTCTATATCAGGCATAATAGAATCCCGAACAAATTGCTGACCAACTGTATCAATATTTACTTTATCCTGCGCTAATTCAGGCATTACGGATACGATGTCATCAATCCTGACATACCCGATCTTTACTTGTGCTTCGGCAAATCCCGACATCAGGATGCCGGTTGCTACTAATACTGCTGTAATGATTCTTTTCATTTTTATTTTATTGTTGCTTTATTAGATTCACTAAAAGGGATATTCGTTGCCCTTTTTATTTTTTTTAACAATTACCGGATACCCAATTCTTTTAGAACATCTTCGCTCTTATCCAGTTTTGGGTCGGCAAAGATAATGGTAATTCCCTCACTTTTATCTAATACAAAATCATAGCCCCGTTGTACTGCAATCTTTTGTATTGCATTATATACCTTATCCTGTATGGGCTTGATCAACTCTTGCCTTTTCTTGAACAGATCTCCCTCAAAACCAAATCTTTGACGCTGCAGATCCCGTAACTCTTTCTCAAGGTTAAAGAGCTGGTCCTCTCTTTTTTGCTGTAATTCCTGGGTAAGCATTACTTGCTCAGCCTCATAGTCCTTATACATCTTGTCAAGTGTAGCTTGTTTAGTATCAATTTCTTTTTGCCAGGTATCAGCCACACCATCCAGTTGCTGTTGGGCCGTTTTATATTCCGGCATTTTATCCAATATATACCGGGTGTCAATAATGGCATATTTCTGTGCAAACAGTCCGGTTGCAAAAAACAATAATCCAAGTGCAAGGGCAGTAATCTGTTTCATGATTAATATTTTATGTAATGATTTATTCTGGTTCAAAACCAAGCATGAAGGTAAACCGTGAAGCGTTTTTCAGGCCTTGTCCCGGTTGTATTCTGTCAATCCCTACGCCATAGTCAAATCCAAGTAGACCAAACATTGGCAGGAAGAAACGCATACCTACACCCACACTACGACGAAGTCTGAATGGATTGTATGTTTTATAATTATACCAGCCATTGGCAGCTTCAAAAAAGCCAAGGGCATATATGGTGCTGCTAGGATTTGTTACCAATGGGAAACGAAGTTCCAGTTGATATTTATTGAAAATAGTAAAGAAGTTTTGCGCATTTTGATTATCCGGGTTTACAGTCGGATCAGAAGATTGATAAACCGGATATCCTCTATGGGCGATGATATCATATCCTAACAATCCAAAGTTGTTAGTAAGGCCCGCATCACCCACCTGGAATCTCTCAAATGGTGAATAATCAAGTTTCCGGTTATAACGCCCCATAAAGCCATACTTAGCTGCAAGTTTTAAAACAAACTGCCTGTTCTTCTCCGCACCTAAAGGCTGCCCGATCGGCACATACCACTCAGCATTAAAACGCCACTTATGGTACTCCGGATTTTTATACGGGTCTTCGTCATTAACAATATCCGGATTAAATAATGAGTAAGGAGGAGTAAACTGAACTGTAGCTAAGAAGTTTGATCCGCTCGTTGGGAAAATCGGATTAAATACGGATGAACGCTGTAAGCCGATCTTAAAGCTCAGGTTGTTTGATGTTCCGGTTGGGCTTGTATTCGGGAAAATGCCATAATTCTTTCTCTTATACTGTGTAAAATTCAAAGTATAAATGATACTGAAGAAATCGTCAGGCCATTTCAATTGCTTACCTAAGCCAATAGAAAATCCTGTTGTCTTAAGATACTGTGAGTCTGATTGCTCACGGGTAATTCTTCCCGTAAAAGGATCGTATGCATTGGAATACTTACTGCTATTAAAACCGAGAGTAAGGGAATTTCTTTTCTTTCCACCCAGCCATGGCTCGGTAAATGAAGCACTGTATGAACGATAAGCTCTTCCGTTAGATTGCACTCTAAGACTCAACTTTTGTCCGTCACCGGTTGGAAGCGGATCCCATGCAGATTTTTTCCAAATGTTCTTAATTGAGAAGTTATTAAAGGTAACACCAAGTGTACCGGTAAGTCCGATACCGCCACCCCAACCGGCAGAAAGCTCAAGTTGGTCAGATGATTTTTCTTCCAGTGTCCAGTTAATATTTACCGTACCATCATCCTGGTTTGGCACCACACCGGGGTTAATGGTTTCCTGGTTAAAGTAGTTCAGATTTGCCAACTCCCTTTGTGAACGGATAAGATCACTACGGCTAAATAGCTCTCCCGGCACTGTTCTTAATTCGCGGCGGATAACATGATCTTTCGTTCTATCATTACCGGATATAGTTACTTCTTTTATTCTTGCCTGTGGTCCTTCGGTTATACGTATCTCATGATCGATAGTGTCATTATATACAGCAGTCTCTACCGGCTCCACACGGAAGAACAGATAACCGTCGTCCATATATAAACCACTGATATCACCACCTTCCTGGGAAAGCTCTTTCCCTAATCTTTTATTTAATATGTCAATATTATAAATGTCGCCTTTGTTTATACCCAGTAATACATTTAAAACAGAATCTGAATACTTGGCATTTCCCTTCCAGGTTATATTTCCGAAATAATATTGCCTCCCTTCAGATACTTTAAGATCTACGTTAAGATTTCCATCCCGTACATACTGGGTATCTTCCAGTATTTGTGCATCCCTGTAGCCTATTGAGTTGTAATAATTCAATACACCTTCTTTGTCCTGGTCATACTTCTTTTGATCATATTTGGCTCCGCTGAATAATTTGAACCGGAAATATGGATCAAGAAGACGCTTGGTTTTTGACAGTGAAAGAAAACCCCAGTCTTTCATATAATTTTTAAATGAATACGGTTTTACTTCCCCGTATGGGCTGTTGGTTTTATGCGGGAAAAGAGTAAGCTTGGTCATTTCTTTGGTTCCCTTCATCTGCTTTTTCAGCCGTAAACCATCTACGTTTTGATTACCAAAGAAATTAATGTTGTTGACTTTAATTTTTTCTCCTTTATCAACATAAATAAACAGGGCTGTTGAATTAGCATAAGAAGTGTCTGGTTTCTCCTCAATTCTAACCGTCACATTCCGGTATGCTTTGTCTGCATAATACTTGGTTACCTGTTCAGTTATTACCCTCCTTGTATTTTCAGTAATAATTGTCTGTTTTGCCAGGTTAACTTTTCCAAGAAGATCTTCTTCCTCCGTCTTCTTTACTCCAAAAAATTTATAGTCACCTAACCGGGGTCTTTCCTGGAGATTTATTTCGATCCAGACCTTATCGCCTTCAACACGGGTAACATAGATCCGGATATTAGAAAAGAATTTCTGACGCCAAAGGTTTGCTATAGACTTGGCAAAAATATCATTGCCGGGATGAACGAATTTATCGCCCGGAACAAGGTTTGCAATTGAATAAACGATTGCAGTATCGAGGTACTTTGTACCTGTGATCTTTACATCTGCAATAGTGTACTCACGGGGAATAGTCGCTTTTTCCCATTCTATCAATTTGGGATCAACCGAGGTTGGATTAGTAGTATCGTCCTGGGCTTTTAACGACGGGGCAAAAAGGATTCCAATGATCAGCAGTACACAAAATCTGGGTAAAAAATGTCGCATAGTCTCTATTCGGGTCAGTTTTTTGGTTTTGGTAAATGTGCTGATCTATTGATTATGTGTGCATTACAGTTCTATAATTATAACGGATAAGCCGGCAAATTAAAAGGAAATATCGAAAGTGTTTGTTAAAAGAAGTCATGATTTTACTACCTCTGTAAGCTGATCACTTGTTTTACCGAATCTTCTTTCCCTTGCCTGGTAGTCCAAAATAGCTTCATATAAGTTCTCTTTTCTGAAATCAGGCCAGCGGACCTGTGTAAAATACAGTTCAGCATAGGCCAATTGGTATAACAAAAAGTTACTGATCCGGTACTCCCCACTGGTCCTTATCATCAGTTCAGGATCTGGGAACTGGCTGGTGCTAAGAAATCGCTGAAGTGTGTCCTGGTCAATTGCTTCAACACTTAATTTATTCTCTTTGACTTCGTGGGCTATATTTTTTACCGCATTTAGTAGTTCCCACCTGCCACTATAGCTTAATGCCATTACAAGATTAAGCCCGGTATTATTTTTAGTGATCCCCAGCGCCTCATTGAGTTCATTTTTGGCATACTCTGGCAGCATACTCATATCTCCTATTACATGAAGCCGGATATTATTCTTATTCAAGCTTTCTACTTCCTTGCGGATCGTATTGACAAGGAGTTCCATCAACCCTACCACTTCGTATTCGGGCCTATCCCAATTTTCTGTTGAAAATGCGTAAAGGGTGAGATACTCTATTCCCAGTTCTGCAGCTCCTTCAACAATATTCCGAACGCTTTCAACCCCATGAAAATGACCATAAAGCCGATCTTCCCCTTTTTCCTTGGCCCAACGCCCATTACCATCCATAATAATGGCTATATGCTTAGGTAATTGCTCCTTATTTATCTTTTCCAGCAGATCAGACATTTGTAGCCCTTTTTCGGGGCACAAAGGTATCAAAGTTTTTCGGGTATTCTAAAGCAAAGGCCAGACAACATCGATTTTAAGTTTTGGGAAATTACTAAGGCATAAATGATTGATAATAAATTACAAGTGGCGAAAAATCTACTTCTTTCCCTTAAAAGATCAAGTTTCATTTGATACCTTTGTAGACTTTTGCATATAATTTCAATTAACTAACATTCGTTAGTAATATAATAATCTGTATGATCCATTTGAACATTAATAACGAAACAAGCAAGCTTAGATCTGTAATCCTTGGGATTGGTACAAGTATCGGTGAGCCGGGTAATAATAATCCAAAGTCAAAATTTCATCTAGAAAATGGCACCTTCCCAACCGAGATAGAAATTCAAAAAGAGATAGCACAATTTGAACAGGCATTTCTTGACAATGGAGTAAAACTTTACAGGCCCAAGAATATTGATAACCTGTACCAGATCTTTACCCGGGATATTGGTTTTGTTATTGGTGATACATTCTTCATTTCAGTTATGATCGATGCCAGGAAACCTGAGATAGACGGGATCGCTGAAATTTTATCACAAATTGACCCTTCAAAAATTGTTGATATCAGAAAAGAAGATAGCGGTATTCAAATTGAAGGTGGTGATATAATACTTTGGGATGATTATATTTTGGTTGGTAAAAGTTTGCGAACAAATGATAAGGGGTTTGCGTTTTTAAAAAGACGTTTTCCTGATAAAAAAGTAGTGCAGATCCCTGTAAAATCCAGTACGAATCACCTGGAAAACGTTTTGCATCTTGACTGTGCATTACAACCTGTGGGCCATAACAGTTTGATACTATACCGGGATGGCATCTTAGATCTCAATGGCATCAAATCAATTATTGAAATTCTGGACGACAAGAAAATACCTTTGGAAAATGTAATTGAAGTAAACCAAAGCCAGGCCTACCGAATGTTCCCCAACATATTCTCCATTTCAAAGGATATTGTTATAATGGAAAGAAAATTTGTTGAACTTAAATTCAGGTTGAAACAATTAGGCCTCCAGGTAATTGAAGTTGACTATTCGGAAACTTCAAAATTGAGCGGTTTGTTCCGTTGTTCGACATTACCATTAGAAAGGGAAGAGTAAAATTGGACACTCTTTTCTACTTAGCTGTCGGACACTTGTATGATTGCAGGTTAAAAGTCAGGTGAAACATAGCTGTTACAAACTGATCTTTTTGCTTACTGTTTCCCCGCTGACGACCCGGAACTCCGATAGGCTCTCCCAACTCATAGGATCTGTCGCTTAACAGTAAACCGTTTGATGCGCTTCCGTCGGGATTAGGTGGAAAAACAGCCGGATCAACGTAGGTCTTACTAACATCATCAAGATAATCTGTATTGGTAAACCGATGCAATACTTCAAAAGCAATATTGAACCGATCATTCAGTGCATATTTAATTCCGCCTCCAAAAGGTATGCTGATAGCCATAGAGCCGTAAGGCTTTCTATCTGGATATAAACTACTGCCCTGACCTTCAGTACCGAGAGGTCTTAAAAAGATCTTTTCTCCTTGTAAATAAGCATAAGGATCATAGCTAAAAATGCCTACTCCAAGTGTAACGTATGGCGTAAAGCTATATTCCGGCTCTCCGGGCATAAACCGGAAGAAATTGAAATCTCCCTGGAGTGAAAGCTCCCATACCTTGCTATTGAAGCTCAGGTTACGGGTGTACATATATTGATTATGCGTATTATACTGGTCTGAATAACCTAATTGGGCAAAAGATGCGCCAATACGGGCGGCTATGTAGTTGCCGAAATTTTTCCGAAAGAAAATTGTGGCGGCCATTTTAGCCCTGTTAAGCTTACTACGGGTATTTAAATCGCCGAAATAGTGGCCTGCGCCAACTCCTATGCCAAACTCACCTTCCTGCACCACAGCATCTTGTGCCAGCAGGCAGTTATTTGAACTAATGGTAAAAAAAGTGAATATGGCTATTACTAAAATCCTCTTCGTCATAACTTATTAAATAGTCCGGAAATAATAGAACGATAAAAATAGCATTTTCTTTTGTGGAAGGGCAATTTAATTACGTTTATCCAGCCCCCAGGTAAGCTTATTCCGAAGGGTCTTCAGAAAATTATTTTCCCTTAATCTTACAAGGCTTATATCAAAATTCTCTTTTCGTACAGCCAGTTGTACATTTTTACTGACAAGTTCTCTGCGGGAATCCAAAGAACAAATGATATCATCAGATCGGCTTTCTATTTCGAATGAAATAATATTATCATCAGGAACAACAATGGGTCTTACATTAAGGTTATGTGGTGAAACTGCTGTGATAACAAAACTTCCTGATTCAGGGAATACAACAGGACCATTACAACTAAGGGAATAGCCGGTAGATCCGGTTGGAGTTGACACAAGCAAACCATCTGCCCAGTAAGAATTTAAAAATTCCCCATTTAAATATGCATGGATCTTGATCATTGAATCGACATCCCGTTTGTGAATAGCAAATTCATTTAATCCATAAGGCACATTACCAAACAGCGGAACATTGGCATCCACATGTATCATTGTTCTTTTATCCAATATGTAGGACCGCTTAGAAATAGCCTTCACTGCCTCATCTACCTCATTTTTACCAATACTTGCCAAAAACCCCAGCCTGCCAAAATTCACTCCCATGATGGATATCTTTTTATCCCGTACTAATGTGATGGTATCCAGTAAAGTACCATCGCCTCCAAGGCTGATAATAAATTCAATTTCTTCAGTAAGCTGATCTGATGTGGAGAAAACCGAAGTTGTGGAAGGTAGCTTAATCCGATGCTGGATCTGTTCAAAGTAATGCTGCGCAACAACAGGCTCAATTTTTTCTTTCTCCAAAGCACTAAAGAACAATTGAACATCATCCTGTTGATCGTCTTCAAAAATCCTGCTGTAAATGGCTGCCTTCATTTTTTAAAAAATGGTCTTCTTATGTAAAAATAATCCGTTTTGTCCTAACTGATTAAATGACCACTCCAGTTTAAAAACAACATCATAAAATGATAGAATGTCGATACCAATACCGCTTGAATACAGCATTTTATTTGACAGGGTGTTTTGACCTGGCTGTGGATTATGTACATATCCTGCATTACCGTAAATCTTCCCAAATATTCTAAATGGAATGTATTCTGCCTGTTTTCCTTTTCTTTCTGAACCTGGAATTCTTATTCTGAAATTGAAAATTTCCCGGGCCAATGTAGTTTTTATAAATCCGCCCGCCACACCATCTGTTACATAATACTCATACCCCTGTAAATAAACATCACCATACCCAAAAAGACGTTGCGTATAATAAGATTGCCTGAAAGGTAATTTCAACCCACCGAATGTATTCAGGTTTATAAATGTCTTTCGCATTATCGGCCAGCTTGCCTGGGCCTTTACATTAAGCTCCCAAAGGTCTATTCCTTTACCAAAGCCTTTTTTGGCAAAATTGATTTGTGCAGCATACCCTTTTATAGGATAAGGAATATAGTCAAGATTGTAATAAACCATTTTGTAAAAGATCTCCGGATATGCAACACTTTTATGTGCCCCGTTGAAATAACCAGGATTTAATTTGGTGATCGTATCATGCACCTGCTCCCGGGTAAATCCTACGCCAAAACTATGACGGGTTTTGATGGCCCTGCGATATGACACTTCTGCTTTGGTAGAAAAAAAATTTCTTACATATTCATCCTGTCTTAAAAAAACTTGTTTATCATTTATTGTATTATAGTTCATTTCCCGGTTCTTCCCGGCGGATAAACTGATAACTCCACCCCATTTCATTCTTTTGTCAAAATAAAGCCTGTCATACTCCAATGAAATTTGTTTGGTATAACCATTAATGAGATACAATTTCAATTTATCGTTTCTGCCAGTTGTATTGTTGTAAAGTAATTTTATACCATAGTTAACCCTTTTCAGGCTTCCTTTTTGTTCTACCAGCCATTGGTTCAGGTTTCTGTCAACTGGTCTGAAATAGGGTAATGGAAACAAGTACCACCTTTCTTTTACTTCTATGGACACATCAACAATGAACCCCCTGAACTCTTTTAATGAAACAAATACTGAATTAAAAAGTGCAGTGTTCATCAACTGTCTTCGGGCATCTTCAAACTTTTTAACCAGTGTTTGTAATGAAAAACTATCTCCTTTACGGAAAGGCACTTCCCTTAGAATAATAGAAGATTTTGTCTTTTTATTACCGGTAATGACTATATCACCAATAAAGAACTCCTCATTTGATTTAGTAATAGTATCCGGCTTTGCGAATAGCGAATCGGGTTGCTGTGCAATTCCCGGCAACTGATATAAAATACCCGTTAGCAGGCACAAAAAATATTTTATTGTTCCATGCATATTACGGTAGACAAAATTGTGTAGCTACTTTATTAGTCAAGATAACAGGAAAGTTACCCAAGTTTAAGATAGGTCATCAGATTATCATAATTACTTTTCAGTTCATTGGTATATTGTTCTTCCCCGAAGAAGTATTTTATATTGTATTCGTACCGTTGAAAACTGGCAACTATATCAGAGATTTCCTGTCTATTAATACGAATGGTCACCTGCATCATACCTGTTGCCGCATCATTGGAAGTATTCAACTGGGTGATCTGTGCATCGTTTGATTCTACGATCTTACTGATCTCATTGAAAGAATACTGATTAGTTTCTACTTCCAGCACAATAAGCCCTCCCGGCTCACTCAGGCTCATGAATTCAGATGCATGTTTCAACATGTCTGCATAGGCCACGGTCCCGATGACTTCATTCTCATCATTCAAAACGGGAACTATAGAAAGATTGTTTTCCCCGGCTATTTGCACTGTTGTTAAAAAATGATCATTCTCTTTTACAAAGGCTCCGGATAAGGACTGGCTCATATCCGAAATAAGACCATTCTCGTTGTCAGCCATCAGCAAATCATCTTCACTGATAATTCCGGCAAACTTATCTCCGTCAATAACGGGTAAATGCCTTACCTGGTTATCATTCATTAATTGTAAAGCCTGGTAAACCTTATCATGCAATTGCAAATAAGGAAGCGATTGTGTTATCAGGTCTCTTGTTAACATGGATAGCGGCTTTTATTGGATATTAAGACACCAAATATTACGCAACTGTTGCAGGCTCATTGAGCTTTTTCAGGAATTTATGCAAAATTGCATTGAATTCCCCCGGCACTTCCATCATCGGTGCATGCCCACATTTGTCTATAAACTGCAGTTCACTGTTCGGGATCAACTTATTAAACTCCTTAGCTACAAAAGGTGGAGTAATTGTGTCGTTATTACCCCAGATCAGTAAGGTTGGTTTTTGAATCTGGCTTAACTCTTCCCCTAAATTATTTCTAATGGCACTTTTAGCCAGAGCGATGATCTTTATAACTTTCATCCGGTTATTAGTGATGCCATAAACTTCATCTACTAATTCTTTTGTAGCAGTTTTGGGATCATAAAAGGTAAGCTCCGTTTTTTTCTTGATATACTCGTAGTCACCTCTTTTAGGATAGCTATCCCCCATTCCATTCTCAAAAAGGCCCGAACTTCCCGTTAGAATTAATGATTTAATACGTTCTGGATGCTTCAGGGTGTAAACCAATGCAACATGCCCGCCCAAAGAATTTCCCAGCAAGTTTACATTTTCAAGATCCCTGGCCTCCAGAAATTTGTGAACATATTTTGCCAGCCCTCCAACAGATGTATGCAGGATATCCATATCCAGCAAAGGCAACATGGGTACAATCACTTTTGTATGATTGCGGAAATATTCAATCAGGTCCTTAAAGTTGCTCAACGCCCCAAAAAGTCCGTGTAAAAGCACCAATGGCTCCCCTTCACCTTCTTCGATGAACTTAAATTTATCGTATTCTTTTATTTCGTAATCCATGACAATCAATCAGTCCTTTTGTCTTATTGCTAAAATAACTTTTTTGTTCCAAAAAATTTAATGCTTTCTATAATAAAAACCTGCCCGGAAAAGCAAATATATACGGAAGATAGCGGATTAAAGAAACCTGGTATTTCACTATCCAACAGAAGTTCTACCAATATTAAAAAAGCTATATGTGTTTTTTAAGCCTGTTGTTTTTATCACAGGTACACGACTGCAATATTTTGAGCTATTTTATCAAAAAAATTCTCAAGCTCTGTGAACATATCACCAAACAATGGGACCAGCGAACCAAACCCGTTAATGACTTTGGGACCCCAGGGCTGAACAAAAGAATACAAATGGGATGAATTGATGGTTTGGGTTTGCAGCAATTGCATTTTTTCAAAATAAAAAAGTACAACACTAAATACGAGTATATAAATAGCCGCATATAAAATTGCACCTGCAAGCCTGTTTAACCAGCCTAGCATGGCTACCTGTATTGTTTTCTCAACCAGCTTTCCTGCCAGCCGGATCAGTAGTAATACAATAACAAACACAACGATAAATGAAATAAGCGGCAACCATTCTTCTGTTACCTTAACCGCCTTTCCTATGTAACCGGCCACCACTGTTGAAAGTTTAAGAGCAGCAGCAAGACCAATTATTACAGCTACCAGTGAAAACAAACCCATTATCAATCCACGCTGATATCCTTTAATAACAGCCAGCACTACCAGTATTGCAAAAACGACATCAATAAGCATAATCCTGTTTTGAATTAAAACGCTTACACAAGAAGGATATTCAACCGTTTCTCTTAAACAATCGCTAAAACAAATAAGCTATTTTGCCAGTAACTCTCTTACAAGTCCGGAAATAGTTTTGCCATCTGCTTTTCCGGCCAGTTGTTTAGTAGCCACTCCCATTACTTTGCCCATATCAGCCGGGGAAGCAGCCCCTGTTGAGGCAATAATTTTCTCCAGTTCTATTTTTATTTCTTCAGGGGTTAACTGTTCAGGAAGAAATTTTTCGATGACTGCTATTTCCTCTTCTTCTTTTTTTGCGAGGTCGCTTCTATTTTGCTGATTATAGATCTCCAGGGAGTCCTTCCTTTGTTTTACTAATTTTTGCAGCAACTTAGTCTCTTCATCTTCCGTTAGCCCATCTGTTCTCCCTTCGGAGGTTTTAGCAAGCAAAATGGCAGCTTTTACTGCCCGCAGACTTCTAAGGGCCGCTTCATCCTTTTTAAGCATGGCCGCTTTTAATTCAGCCATAATTTTTTGTTCAAGATCCATATAATGATTATGCTTTATTGGTCTTTAATTGTTTTTCTCTGAATTTGCCATAGAAATTTTTTGCAAAGATTTTTATTTCCTCTACATCTTCTTTGTATTGAGTGGCCCGTCCATAAGTATCGGCCATGGTCATCATTGTTTGATAGAAGAAGTCCGCCATTTCATCCACCATCATATCCTTTGTCCAAAGGTCAATCCGCAAAGCAGCTTTTTCTGCCCCATCCCAAAATGATATCATCATGGCTTTTGCCTTTTGAGCTGCATCAGCAGATGTATCCGACGCTGTCCAGGTAATAGTGTCTGGTACATGATTCTCATCGGTTTGTACGTCTATTGTAATTGTAGATTTTTTCATAACGCAAAAATAGCATTTCAACTCTCATTACTTATGATGGATTATTTCCGGGTACTGGCTGCAGCCATATAAATAGCCTCCCGCAGTTTTTGAACCACATTATCCATAGTAAATTCAGAAGTAAAATCAACTTCATTTGCCTTCATACTATTTCGCAGGTTCTCGTCCCGGTAAATCAGCATCATTTTTTCAGCCAGGTCATTATAATTATCGTTTTGTACGGTAAGTAAGTTATAGCCGGAAAACACTCCTGATTGTAAAGACTCAAAACAAATAGCAGGTACTTTATGCTGTAAGGCGATCAGAACAGGATTAAAAAAAGAAAAATAAGCAGAGGGATGAATCATTGCATATGCTGAAGCCACAAGCTCTGCTAATTTCAATCCGTCTGGTCCTGAAAAAAGCACAACATCGTCTCTGTACTTATACGAGTTCAGTTTTTCTGAAAAGGAAAGATCCTCTGCTATATTTTTTGAAGCAATGACCATTTTCATGCTTGTCTGCATTCTTTTTTTGAATACAGAAAAGGCCTTTAACAAAAAGACCAGCTCTTCAGCTAACACATCACCGGCAGCAACAAAATATTCTTTCCCCTTTGTAAATTCCTTTTTAACAGTATTGATAACATCGTCCGAAAATTGTTGATCCTGTTTACTTGCTACAGGCGGAAGACAAATAATTTTATCTGCACCGACTGAATATTCCTGTTGGATACGTAACTGAGTAGCATTATCCGGAACAACGACTACTTCAGCATTTGAAAGGGACCTGATTATATTTTTTTTAAAAAAAGATATGAAAGACTTGTCCGCCACGGGCATAAGATGCTGATCCCAATTATCCCAATACAACAAACATTGGGGGATATTATTTGACACCATTGCGCCGCCAATTGAAATCAACACATCAATTTTTTCTTTTCTTAATGCCAATGGCAGTTTTATATTTTGCCGCCAACGCCAATAAACAGGACTCTTAATTGAAGTACCAATTTTTTTTTCTACAATGTTCTTTTCAGTAAAAGGCTGAACAATTTGCCGGCCAATTCCAAACAGATAAAACTCATCATTTGGAGATGCAGCCGCAAGGTTTCGGATAATTTCGAGTAGAAAACCACTACTTAAAGTAGAACTATCCACAGAAAGAATACCTATATCAATCCCAATTCTCATGTTGCTGCGAAGTTATTGCATGACCGACTAGATTTTTTCTGTATAAAAAACAAAAAATATTAATGGGATGAAAAGATTTTGACAATCACAATTATTTGCCGGATTTTTTTCTTCTTTTCCTTATCGGAAGTTTACGAGAGTTTTTGGTGTAAAGACGCATGAAATACGGAAATAAAAATCGGGCATTATTGCAATACTGCTGCAGCCTATAACTAGCTAACTTTACAAAACCGGTTTTTAAGTGTAAACCAAAACATAACCCTATGAAATACCTTTACCCAAAGCACTTTACAAGCTCCCTTTTTTTACTTACCCTGTTGTTTACGGGAATCTTATCTGTTAAAGCTCAATGCCCTTATGGATACACTCCCGGAACCACTTTTTATGATACTACCATTGCCACTCCCGCAGGAATCAACACACTTGAGGTAAAGTTTCCGCAGGCCAATCCATATGATGGGATGGTAACCTGTCTAAGACTTTGTGTTTCTATTACCGGTGTTGTGGATTATGCCAGTGTGGAAAACAACAGCGCTTCATCCCAAACTGCTGATATCTACTACATCCGTACGGACCAGATAACCGGGCCAGGGCTTAGTGGTCCAATTTCAAACAGTATCAACTATCACTATGGTCCATATGCCCTTGGGCCAACTGATGGTACAATTGGCTCAGGACCAGATTTTATTTCTATTTCCAATGATACTTTATTAAATGCCGTAACTGTTTGTCAAACGATAAATGATCTTGACTCTCTTTACCAGTTTTATGGGAATGATAGTGTTACTTACCAATACAACATAACAGCTTTTACTAATATATCTTGTACAGGCGGTAACTATAATAGCTCAGTAGCCACCTCGGCCCTTGTAAGATTTGAATTTGAATACTGTACATGTCCTGGTTATGTACTTCCACTGAATGTGAATGATTTTACTGTTATAAAAATTGCTGATGATAAAGCAAAATTGCAATGGTCTGGTTTTGATGATCCCGATAATCCTTACCCATACCAGTATGAGGTACAAATGAGCAGAGACGGCAGGCAGTTTTCAGGAATTGCCCGGGTTGCCTCTGAGAGTGCTCCGGATGGATCATATGAACATATTTATGCTGCAGGGCAAAACGGTTCTGGCACATATTACTTCCGTATAAAGCAATTGTATACAAATGGTTATACCCGATTTAGTGATATAAAACAGGTACAATTAAAAGCCTCACCCAGGCCTGAATTTAAAATATTCCCTAACCCGTCAAACGGTATTGTTGGTATCAAATTTGATAACTATCAGGGCGGCGAACTGGTGTTAGAAGTTTTTAATTCAGCAGGGCAAAAAGTTTTACAAAAACAAATACAGACCAGCGGATCTTCATATCACCAGGTAGCAACACTCCAAAGCGGAAGCTATTGGCTAAAACTGACAGATATCACGACACAGCTATCCAGTGTCAATCAACTTATTATTAAATGACCTCTTAGGTGGAAGAGGATGGTGGCTTGTAAAAGGGGCCTTGGTTCGGGGCCCCTTCTTTTTTGCTGTCAGCAGATTGTCATTTTCTTTACTCAGGGTTGTTTCTTATTTTTGACACTTCCCAATTTATTTACATGGAATATAATACTACAAGGAATCAGCTGGTAATGAGAGAATATGGTCGTCATGTACAAAAAATGATCGAACATATACTCACAATAGAGGATCCGGAAAGAAGACAGAGAAATGCCCAGGCGGCTATAGAACTGATGGGTTTTTTAAATCCGCATTTAAAAAATGTAGAGGATTTTCGTCATAAACTATGGGATCATCTTTTCCTGATCGCTGATTTTAAGTTAGATGTAAAATCACCTTATCCTATCCCCACAAAAGAAGCGCTTAAAGGTAAACCCAAACCACTTCCCTATCCTAACAGGGACCCAAGATATTATCATCTTGGAAAAAATCTTGAGCTGGTCATTAATAAAGCCTTGAAAGAAGATGATGCTGATAAAAAGCAGGGGTTTGCCAATGCTATCGCTTATTACATGAAATTAGCCTATAACAACTGGCATAAAGAAACCGCTCATGACGATGCAATACAAAGCGAGTTGACAGAAATCACTGATGGCCAGCTAACGTTTACAAATACGCCATTTGTAAAAGCTTTCAGACCGCAGCAGGAAAACCGTGGTAGCTACGGCAAACGGGGAGGTAAGTTTCAGCGTGGTGGCAGAAACGACAGAAGAGATAACAGAGGCGGCGGCAACTACAAGAAAAAAAGATATTAAATAATCAACTATCTTATTTAAAGGTTGACAGTTACAGCTTGTCAACCTTTTCTTTATATATTAACTTCGGGTTTACCAGTATTTCAATCTGTTAATATGCATTCCTTTGAAGTAAGAGGCGGGAAAAAGCTACAAGGCGATATAACACCACAAGGTGCCAAGAATGAGGCATTGCAGATAATCAGTGCTGTGTTATTAACTGATGAAAAAGTAACCATTACCAATATCCCGGATATTATTGATGTAAATCTGCTGATAGAGTTATTGGCAGAAATGAATGTAAAAATTGAAAGACCCGAAAGAGGAACCTGTACATTTCAGGCTGTTGATGTAAATATTGATTACCTGCACAGCGAAGCATATAGAAAAAAAAGCGGAAAGCTCAGAGGTTCTGTAATGCTTGC
This sequence comes from Chitinophagales bacterium, assembly GCA_020636575.1. Lineage (GTDB taxonomy): Bacteria > Bacteroidota > Bacteroidia > Chitinophagales > Chitinophagaceae > JJ008. The sequence continues at coordinate 1,188,245 of JACJXP010000001.1, read as the reverse complement.
AGGCCCCATGCTGGGTCGGTATAAAAGGGCCTTCATCCCAAAACCAGGCGGAGATAAAATTGGAAGGAGGAGATTAGATACCCATATTATCGGTTTTGAAAAATTGGGCGCTTCTTTTACATATCATGACGAGGATGGTTTTTTTCATCTGGAAGCGCCTCAACTTAAAGGAACCTACCTTTTGCTGGATGAACCCTCTGTAACGGGAACGGCTAATATTATTATGGCATCTGTACTAGCAAAAGGTCAGACCACCATTTACAATGCCGCCTGTGAGCCTTATGTACAGCAATTATGCAGAATGCTGAACGATATGGGAGCAAAGATCAGCGGTATTAGCAGTAACATGCTGACAATACAAGGAGTAGAAAATCTTGGTGGAGTTGAGCATCGCATATTGCCTGATATGATCGAAGTAGGATCATTCATCGGCTTGGCAGCAAGTACACAAAGTGATATCACTATTAAAAATGCAGGCATTGAGCATCTTGGTATTATTCCTGAAAAATTTACTCAACTTGGTATAGAGCTAGATTTCAACGGCGATGATATACATATACCCGAACAGGAAAGTTATGAGATCCAAACTTTCCTTGATGGCTCAGTAATGACCATCTATGATCATCCCTGGCCTGGCTTTACTCCCGATCTGCTAAGTATTATACTGGTCACAGCGGTTCAGGCAAAAGGTTCTGTGCTGGTACATCAAAAAATGTTTGAGAGCAGATTATTTTTTGTTGACAAGCTTATTGATATGGGTGCCCGTATCGTTTTGTGTGATCCTCACAGGGCGGTAGTGATAGGACTTGAAAGAGAACAAAAACTACGGGGCATTACTATGAGTTCGCCAGATATAAGAGCCGGCGTTGCATTGCTGATCGCCGCATTGAGTGCAGAAGGCAAAAGCGTCATTCAAAATATCGAACAGATCGACAGAGGATACCAGGATATTGACGGAAGATTAAGAAGGTTGGGCGCAGATATAAAAAGGATATCCGCCTGATTTTTTAATTGATTTTTGATTTATCATCAGCAAAAGGTGAAACCGTCAGCAATCTTTACATTTGTCCTTTTTTATCCATGCATTCAGCTAAGAAGAAAATAATCATCATAACAGCTCCGTCAGGATCAGGCAAAACTTCGGTTGTACGACACTTGCTGGAACAGATGCCTGATAAACTTGCTTTTTCCATTTCTGCTGCAACAAGAAAACCCAGGGGACATGAAAAGGATAAAGAAGATTATTACTTTATTTCTGCAGATGAATTTGAAAAACGAATTCAGAACAATGAATTTGTAGAATGGGAAATGGTGTATGAAGGAAAATACTATGGTACACTAAAGAGTGAACTGGAAAGGATCTGGCAACAAGGGAAAACTCCTTTACTGGATGTAGATGTAAAAGGAGGTGTTTATATTCAGCAACAATATCCCAATAGTTCTCTTTCTCTATTTATTGAACCGCCTTCTATAGAAGAACTTGAAAGACGTCTCAGGGCAAGGGGAACCGAATCAGACAACTCTATTAAATACCGGGTAAGCAAAGCCTCTTACGAAATGACATTCAAAGACAAATTCGATGAGGTTGTCATCAATGAGGATCTTCAAAAAGCCTGTAAGGATGCCGAAAAAATAATACGTAAGTTTCTTGAATCATAACATAAAAGCCAGGGAAACCGGCTTATGTACTACTATATATTAATATAGATTTTATCTTTATTCTATGATCGACTGGAGCAATATCCTTCTTTTTGTACTTACCCTTGTCCTGATGGCCTTTTTTGCGGGCATTGAAATGGCTTATTATAGTGCCAACCGTTTGAGTATAGAACTTAAAAAGCAGGATGCTAAAGCCTCATCCCGTATCGTATCCATATTTATGGACTTCCCGGATAAGTTTTTGGGTGTGACACTTATTGGTTATACCATATTCCTTGTTTTTCTTGGTCTTGAATTCAGTACAGTAATGATGCCTGTCTGGAGATCCCTAAAAGTGGAATCAGGACCTGCTATTGTATTGATCGAGATCGCTGTTACCACTTTTCTTGTACTTGTGTTTGCAGAGCTGATTCCCCGTGCCATTTTCAGGGCTAAAAGTATTTCGCTACTCTATTCATTGGCTCCTGTTACCAACGTTTTTTACCGGTTTCTCAGCCCGGTTGCCTTTGGGCTGATCCGGTTAGCAGAATGGTTGTTGAAGTACATTTTTAATGTACGGGTCAATAAAAACAAAGAGACGCTAAACAGGAATGGTTTAAAAAATTTTTTCCTGAACCAGGCAGAGGGTGAAAAGCAGGATCGCAACACACAATTAATGGAAAATGCCCAGGAGCTTCCTAAAATAAAGATCAGGCAATGCCTGGTACCCAGAAAAGAAGTAATTGGTGTAGAAAGTAGTTCTTCAATAGCTGAACTCAGGCAAAAATTTGTAGAAACCAAATTAAGTAAGCTTCTTGTTTACGAAGAAAATATTGACCACATAAAAGGTTATGTGCACCAGCTTGACCTTTTTAAAAATCCAGTTGATCTACAATCTATTTTATTACCCATACCCGCAGTTCCTGAAAGTATGAGCGCCGCTGACCTGATCGGCAAGTTCAGTAAAGAAAGAAAAAGTATTGCCTGGGTTGTTGATGAATTTGGCGGTACAGCCGGCATCATTACCATGGAAGACGTTTTAGAAGAGTTATTTGGAGAAATAAAAGATGAATATGATATTGAAGAATTCATCGAAAAGCAGTTGTCAGAAAATGAGTTTATGTTTTCCGGAAGATTGGAGCTTGACTACCTGGAAGAAAAGTATGGATTTGAGTTTAACAATGTTGAATCTGAAACCCTCTCCGGTTATATCATCAGCCATCATGAAACAATACCTAAACAAAAAGAAAGGATCATAGCTGGTGATTTTGAATTTGATGTCATTAAAGTAAGCGATACAAGGATCGAGATCGTAAAACTGAAGAGATTAAAATAATTGTGATCTTCAAAGTCTCTATATTCAATACTTCATACACATTATCTTTGCCCACTTACAAACATCCTGATGGCACTGCTCGATTTTCTGGACAAACGCAATAAAGATAAAAGCGCTGAAATGTCTTTCGTAGATCACCTTGAGGAGCTACGCTGGCATATCATTCGTTCTTTAATAGCTGTGATCATCGGCGCCATTGCCGTTTTTGTGTTTATATACCAGGTTGTTGATGATATCCTGTTTGCCCCCGCTAAACCAGATTTTATCACAGCTCAGTGGTTCTGTGAAATTGGCCGAAAGATCGGATTGGGAGAAGGATTATGCTTTGGAAATGTCCAGGTCCAGTTTATTGAAACCACAATGACCGGGCAGTTTATTTCATCATTTACACTAGCTTTTGTGGGTGGCTTTATTGTAGCATTCCCTTATGTTTTTTGGGAGTTCTGGAAATTTGTACGGCCCGCACTTTCTACGACCGAGGTTAAAAAAACGAGAGGAATTATTTTCTGGGTATCGTTACTATTTTTTGCCGGGGTAGCATTTGGTTATTTTATCCTTACCCCCTTCATGGTTAATTTCTATTTTACCTATAAGCTCAGCCCGCTAATAGAAATAAAACCCACTTTTTCCGATTATCTGGAAAACTTCACATATACAACTGTTGGTGTCGGGATTCTCTTTCAGCTTCCCTTATTGATATTATTATTAGCGAAAGTAGGTTTCTTAACAGCCTCATTTCTCCGCAAGTATAGACGTCATGCCCTGGTGGTAATACTTATCGTCGCTGCTATTATTACACCCACAACGGATCCTTTCAGTCTCACTATTGTAACACTCCCCCTTTACCTGCTTTATGAAGCAGGCATCAGGGTTGCTGCAAGAGTTGAGAAAAAAAGAGCAAAGAATACAGATGAGTGGAGTTAATAAGCAATCTGCAAATTGAAGTTTTGTAATTTTGTGATCAGACATCAGTTTCCCTGACGAATAATATTTTGATTATGCATTCATCTTTTGATCTTACAAAACCAATTGCCATCGGTAGCGACCATGCCGGATACGAATACAAAGAAGATCTTATTTCTTTTCTTGAAGGGAAAGGATTACCATTTAAAGATTTTGGCACTCATAGCGAGGAATCAGCCGATTATGCAGATTTTGCTCATCCGGTTGCTTCGGCTGTTGAGGATGGATCAGCCGCTTTCGGTATTCTGCTATGTGGCTCCGCTAACGGGGTTGCCATGACAGCTAATAAGCATGCAGGTATTCGGGCTGCTATTTGCTGGGGAGAAGAATTAGTAAAACTGGCCCGGGAACATAATGATGCTAATATTATCTGCATTCCTGCCCGTTTTGTAAGAGAAGGCGATGCCGAAAAAATGGTGGCCCTGTTTATCACTACCGATTTTGAGGGCGGAAGGCATAAAAGAAGGATAGATAAGATAGCCTGCGCCTGATAGACAACCGATCATCCACATTTCTTGTCTTTTTTGGTTAAAGGGGGTTATTTTTATCGCCACCTAATACCAAATAATATGATCAAAAGAATTCCTCTTTTTGCTTTCTTGCTTTTATCAGTATGTACCTACGCACAAAAGAAAGATAAGTTTGCGAAAAAGATGGCGGCGACCATTACAGCTGCCGACATGAAAAAACACCTTTATACAATTGCCAGTGCTGAAATGGAAGGGAGGGATACTCCTTCACCCGGTCTTGAAAAGGCAGCTGAATATATTGAAGCACATTTCAAATCACTTGGCCTGTTACCCGGCAATAAAGATAGCTATCGACAATACTACCCGCTTTACAAGGACTCAATGACAGGAGCTGGTATGGTGATCAATGGTCAAAATTTTGAACTGGATAAAGATTTTCAGCCACAGACCAGTAACTACCCGGCGGAAATGCGTTTTTCAGAAGTAGTATTTGCGGGCTATGGCATCAGCGATGGTGACAACAGGGATGATTATAAAGACCTGAACGTAGCCGGAAAACTTGTTATGATCATTGATGGCACCCCAACAGGATACAAACCTTCACAATCAGGTTTTCGTTCCCCGGCCAGCTCTTTTGGAAAAATGAACGCTGCCATGAAAAATGGTGCAGCAGCTATACTTTTCGTTTATAACAATTTCCCAAGGAGAGCATTTAATAGCAATAGCAACTGGAGTATGAACAGTTATCGATCTACACAAATGCCTTTGGCCTTTACCATATCTCCAAACATTGCAGCCAAGATCATGAACGAAGACTCAAAGGTACTGGCAGATAAAATGAAGGAAGGCTCCCTGGAACCAAAAGCATATGACGCAGAAGTGGATCTTAGTTATTCAAAGACCACCCAGGTAACCAAAGTGTCTAATGTTTTGGGATTATTGGAAGGAACCGATCTTAAAGACGAATATGTTGTGCTTACTGCTCATTACGATCATGTTGGTAAAAGAAGCAATGGAGATATTTATTATGGTGCCGATGATGATGGAAGTGGTACAACCGGTATCCTTGAGTTGGCAGAAGCCTTTGCTGAAGCCAAAAAAGCTGGTAAAGGGCCTCGCAGAAGCATCCTTTTCATGACAGTGAGTGGCGAAGAAAAAGGTCTTTGGGGTAGCCATTATTATTCTGAGCATCCGGTTTATCCTCTTGAAAAAACCACAGTAGACCTGAACATTGATATGATCGGCCGGATAGGAACCGAGTATCTGAAAAGTAAAGACTCTACCAATTATACTTACATCATTGGAGATGATAAATTAAGCAGTGACCTGGCTACAATAACAGACCAGGTAAATAGTACATATACAAAGCTAAAACTGGACAGAAAATATAATGACCCTAACGATCCAAACCGTTTTTATTTTAGAAGCGATCATTACAATTTTGCCCAAAAAGGAGTTCCCATTATATTTTATTTCAATGGCACACATGCCGATTACCATAGGCCAACTGACACCCCAGATAAGATCAACTATCCCCTAATGGCTAAAAGAGCCCAGTTGGTGTTTTATACAGCCATGGAAATGGCCAATCGTAATGACATGTTGAAAAGAGATATCAAGCTAGAAGTGCCGAGAGGGTTTTAAGGGCCTCACTTGAATTTGATTTATATTTAATCCGGGAAGTTCTCCCGGATTAATTTTTTATGATGGATAATACGTCCAATACCGAGAGCAATATTTTTGATAACCATTTCGAAACTCAAAAGGAAATACTGGCAATAGAAATAAGGAAAACAAAAAACATCCTGATCACATTGTCTGTAATTGTTTTTGGAAGTGATCTGCTTGCATTAGTTGTTGCAAATGCAGTTGTACTAACCACTTTATTGATCATACTGATAGTTCCTCTTTTACTTTTCGGATTTTCATTACTGGCTCCAAAAGAACCGATGACAGCAATGATAGCCGCCATAATTATTATGGTTGGGATCTGGACATATATGATCGTAATTACAAATGGAACTGCAGCAATCTCCGGCTGGTTAGTAAAAGCTGTGATCATTTATTTCCTTATTGCCGGTTACGGGCATGCTAAAGAAGCAAACAGAATCAAAAGGGAATTGAACTTATAGATCTTACCAACCCAATATCCAGGCAAATATCAACGGAGCTACAATGGTAGCGTCACTTTCCACTATAAATTTAGGAGTATTGATATCCAGCTTTCCCCAGGTAATTTTTTCATTGGGAACAGCTCCGGAATAAGATCCATAAGAGGTAGTGCTGTCGCTGATCTGGCAGAAATAACTCCAGAAAGGCACATCATGCCATTCCAGATCCTGGTACATCATAGGTACAACACAAATTGGAAAATCTCCTGCTATGCCTCCTCCTACCTGGAAAAATCCAACACCTTTACCGGAAGAATTATTCCGATACCAGTCTGTAAGCCAAACCATATATTCGATACCGCTCTTCACGGTGCTGGCCTGCAACTCTCCTTTTACAACATAGCTGGCAAAAATATTTCCTGTAGTACTGTCTTCCCAACCCGGCACTACGATCGGAATGTTCTTTTCGGCTGCAGCCACTATCCAGCTATCCTTAGGATCGATCTCGTAATATTGTTCCAGTTCACCGCTCAATACCGTTTTATAGAGAAATTCATGCGGGAAATATCTTTCGCCTTTTGCTTCAGCTTCCTTCCATTGCTTTACAAGGTGTTTTTGTAAACGTCGGAAAGCTTCTTCCTCAGGAATACAAGTATCAGTAACACGGTTATAATGGTTCTCTAAAAGATCCCATTCTTCTTGCGGAGTAAGATCCCTGTAATTGGGTATCCTTTTGTAATGACTATGAGCCACCAGGTTCATTACATCTTCTTCCAAGTTTGCCCCGGTACAGCTGATGATATCTACTTTTCCCTGTCGTATCATCTCAGCCAACGAAATTCCCAGCTCTCCTGTACTCATCGCTCCTGCAAGGGTTACCATCATTTTACCACCCTCGTTCAGATGAGTTTCATATCCTTTTGCTGCATCCATCAAAGCAGCTGCATTAAAATGGCGGAAATGATGTTGTATAAACTGCGATACCGGTCCTTTACTCATAATAGCTTATTTAAAGTCGCAAAAATACTGTATTGCAGAAATAAAAAATCCCGCAATTAATTGCGGGATCTAAAATGGAATTTTCAATGCTTATTTTTTAAGTTTTTCTGAACTAACGATATTTCCAGATGCATCGGATGTTACCTGATACTTATTATCAGACGACTCCAGTGTTATACGGTACTTTGTACCCTCAACATTGGATATTTCAAAAATTTCCATCAATACGGGTTCTCCATATTTTGTATTAACCGCAGAAACCACACTTAATGGCAGCTGATCAGCAAAAACAGAACGGATACTTCCTGCCAATTCACCTTCATCAGTAAAATAAGCTTCGGCCCTTACCCCATTGGTAAGAAAAGTGACCTTTAAAAAATCTCCTGCTTCATTCCACTCAAGTACCTGGGCATTGGCAAATGATTTCTTAAATGAATCTTTTACTTTCTGGGTTACGTCAGTTACATTTCCTGCAAATGCTGAACCAACAACTAATGTCAGCGCTGTTGATAGAATTAAGAATCTTTTTTTCATGGCTTTAATTTTTAAAAGTTATCAATAATGATAATGCTGATTCAAAAGTAGAGTGATCTTAAAGCCAGGTCAAGTGATTTATGATTTACGGAAGCGGTTGTTAATTACTTTAACGTTGAGAAACATTTATTAATACAAAAACCCTGACCGTCGGCTGGCGACTGCATCAGGGCTTGTTTTACCACACACCAAAAAAAATTTTGAAATAAGAACTCTTCTGAATTATAAATGTAGGAAGGCGGGGTACCCCCGGCAAGTCATTTGTGATTAGTGGCAGTAATTGTTAATTTTCCTTAACATTTGAGCAATAAAATCCATTTTGAATTTACCGTTACATTTACACAAATTCTACAGTTATTAATTACCTCGCCCATGCATACCTTTCTTTTCAGCACCCGGAAGTCCTGGCGGGTAATATGATAAGTGATCATGTAAAAGGGAAACAAAAAGAGAAGTTCTCCCCCGGGATACAAAAAGGAATTCATTTGCACAGGGTCATTGATGCATATACGGATGAACATCCTGCTTCTAAAGAAGCTAAGATATTTTTTAAACCCTATTACAGACTTTACAGCGGTGCTATTGTGGATATTATATATGATCATTTTCTTGCAACAGATGAGGCCGAGTTTCCAGATAACTTTTTATATGAATTTTCTATTGATACGTATGAGACCCTTGACCCGTATACAGAAATATTTCCGGAGCGCTTCGGTAAAATGTTTCCCTGGATGAAAAAACAAAACTGGCTATACAATTATCAACATAAAGAAGGTATTCAGAAAAGTTTGAATGGATTAATGCACAGGGCAGCATATTTAGAAGAAATGGATACCGCTTTTTCTTTATTTGATGAATATTATGAAAGGCTGAAAGATTGTTATACCAACTTCTGGGCCGATGCAAAACCACATTTTCGTAAGCGGTTTGAAGAACTTATTACAGATTGATCTTCAAAATCCCGGGAGTTTTATTTGTAACTATCTTGTTTTTGAAACGTTTTAGTAAGTTTTTTCGTCATGAACTACGCAGTAGGCATCTTGACAAATAAATGAGTATGAAAAAAATATTGATCTTTTGCTTTTTGGTCCTTGTTTTCAGTTGCCCCGGAATCGGGCAAACAAAAAACCTGCCCCCTGCTGATAAATCAGCAATGGACATGAGTTACTATCCTGATAAATACCCGGTTCTAAAAATACAGGGCAAAGCCACTGAGCCATTGGTTTCAAGGATCGTATATAGCCGGCCCGTTAAAGCAGGAAGAATAATTTTTGGTAATCTTGTAAAGTATGGTGAAGTATGGCGGTTGGGTGCTAATGAAGCTACTGAAATTGAATTTTACAGGCATGTAAAGATCGGAGGTAAAAAGATTGCAAAAGGACGCTACACCCTATATACAATACCCGAAGAAAACTCATGGACATTTATTTTGAATAAAGAAACAGACACCTGGGGCTCATTTAAATATGATGCCCAAAAAGATGTTATCCGGGTAAATGTAGCCGTACAAAAACTGTCAACCAGTACAGAATATCTGACAATGGTATTTGAAAAAACCATTTCCGGGTGTAAACTTGTGGTAATTTGGGATAATGTAAAAACTGAATTGCCGGTATATTTTTAAAAAAAAGTAATGCGCAGTAATAAATTCTTTGCTATCATTATCATAATATTCATTGCGTACAGCCTTATTGCCTGTAACAATCCATCTACTTCTAAACCCGGGCCGGCAGAAGATACACTTGATAAAATATCGGATACAGCCTCCAACAATCCACCTCAAAATTATAAGCAGGTTTACCGGAGTACTGATATCTCCCCGATGGACATGATCTATTACCCAATAGACTATCCCAAACTTAAAATGGCCAATGCGATCAAAACCGGGCCATCTGCAAGAATTATATATAGCAGGCCTCACTTGCAGGGCCGACAGCTTTTTAAGGATATTCTCAGGTATGGAGAAATGTGGCGGCTGGGAGCCAATGAGGCTACTGAACTGGCCATCTATAAACCAGTAACCATTGAAAACAGGCAGATAAACCCAGGACGTTATACACTGTATTGCATCCCGGATTCATTATCATGGACGATAATATTGAACAACAATGCAGATATATGGGGGCTACGGCCGGATAGCACAAAAGATATTGCCCGTTTTACTGCCACTGTAAAACCATCAGCCTATAAGCTTGAGTACTTTACCATGCAATTTGAAGATACTGATACGGGTACCGACCTGGTAATGGCATGGGAAAATACAGAAGCAAGACTACCCATTAAGTTTAAATAGTAGCCGCATCATCTTATTTACTTTTTAGGATTTGGAAATTCTAATTTGGATATTTGCCTCATATGTGTGGCATAGCCGGTATCATACAATCTGATCCATCTTATTTTTTTACAGAACATGTAAAAAAAATGACCAATGTGCTGGCTCACCGGGGCCCGGATGGAGAAGGGCATTGGGTCAATAGCAGCAACACCGCTTTATTGGGTCATCGGCGTCTCTCAATAATTGATCTGACAAATGCAGGAGATCAGCCTATGCATTTTTTTTCTATCACTGAACACAGCAACCAGCCAAGATACAGCATCATTCACAACGGCGAGATCTATAATTATATTGAGCTTCGGGAAGAGTTGGAAAAAAAAGGATACTCTTTCCACTCACAAACAGATACAGAAGTAATTACCGCCGCCTATGATCACTGGCAAGAGGATTGCTTAACCCGGCTTGATGGCATGTTTGCCTTTGCTATCTGGGACGAGAAGAAAAAAGAACTTTTTGCTGCCCGTGACAGGTTTGGCGAAAAACCATTTTTCTGGAATTTTCAAAATAACCGTTTCGTATTCGCCTCTGAAATGAAGGCGTTGTGGCAGGCAGGCATCTCTAAAAGTGTGAATCTGAAAATGCTTTTTAATTTCATTACTATTGGTTACACCGGTAACCCGGAAAACCAACAGGAAACATTTTTTGAAAATATTCAGCGATTACCTGCCGCCTCATACCTGAAATATTCGCTGCTCTATTCTTCATACAAAATCGAAAAATATTGGACGCTTGACCCGGGTATTCAAAACAAAAAGATCGGTGATAATGAGGCTATCGAAACTTTTACCAGGCTCTTTAATATATCAGTTAAAAGAAGATTGCGAAGCGATGTATCTATTGGCACAAGCTTAAGCGGAGGCCTTGACAGTTCATCTGTTATTGCTTCAGCTCTTTCGGTCAATGATGGTCAAACTCTAGTAAACTCATTCACTGCTTCCTTCCCTGATTATGAAAAAAATGAGTTGCCTTATGCAAACGAAGTAGCCCGAAAGTTTAAATTAAAGCAGGAGGTCATTACGATAACCGGTAATGAATTGATGGACGATTGGGATAGGCTTTGCTATCACCAGGAAGAACCATTTGGCTCGGCAAGCATTTATGCCCAATACAAAGTGTATGAGCTAGCTAAAAATAACAATACGAAAGTATTGCTGGATGGCCAGGGTGCTGACGAAATATTAGCAGGATATCATAAATACTACAAATGGTATTGGCAGGAATTGTTTAGAAAAGGAAAATTATCCGGGAAAAAAGAACTCACCGCTGCCAGGGACTTAGGCATACAAGAACCATTTACATGGAAAAACAAAGTTGCTGCCTGGTTTCCCTCATTCGCAAGTATTGTCATGGAAAAAAGATACCTCCTTCACGCCTTGCAACATGAGGATCTTACAAAGGAGTTTGTACATCAACAAAGTAAAGAGGCTTACTATTTACCGCCTGACCATTTTAATCTGAACGGTGTTTTGTATTTCAACACTTTTGTTCATGGGCTCGGCGAATTGCTTCGCTTTGCTGACAGAAATTCTATGGCGCATGGCAGAGAAGTAAGACTTCCATTTTTATCACATGAATTAGTTGAATTTATTTTTTCATTACCCTCACATTTTAAAATAAGACATGGCTGGACCAAATGGTTGTTGAGAGAATCCATGAAACATAAACTACCCGAGTCAATTATATGGCGAAGAGATAAGGTAGGCTTTGAACCTCCTCAAAAAACATGGATGCAAAACAAACCGATCCAGGATGCTATACATGATGCAAAACAAAAACTGGTTGATGAAAAAGTATTAAAGCCGGAAGTAATGGATCATGCTGTTAAACCACAGGCATCACATGATCCGGGCAATCATGACTGGAGGTATTTTTCAGCAGCAAGCCTTTTTAAATAAGCTTATTTCGGCATCTTTGTAACCCTTAAGAGTAAAATTTATGAAACTTGCCACAAAACTGATACATGCCGGTGCAGAACCTGATCCTTCTACAGGAGCTATTATGACGCCCATTTTTCAAACTTCCACTTTTACACAGGAAGCCCCCGGGAAAAACAAAGGTTATGAATATGCCCGCAGCCAGAACCCAACCCGGACTGCATTGGAAAAAGCACTGGCCATCATCGAAAATGGAAAACATGGTCTTGCCTTTAGCAGTGGCGTAGCAGCAACTGATGCTGTTATTAAATTATTACAGCCCGGTGATGAAGTGATCTGCGCAAACGATATGTATGGAGGTACCTATCGTTTGTTTACAAAGGTTTTTGAAAAATTCGGTATTCAGTTCAAATATGTTGATACTACCAACACCGATAATGTAGCATCTGCAATTACTGATAAAACAAAACTGGTTTGGCTGGAGACACCTACCAATCCGCTAATGAATATTACTGATATTGCGGCAGTAGCATCAATTACAAAAGCAAAAAATATCTTACTCGCAGTAGATAATACATTTGCATCCCCTTACCTGCAAAATCCACTTGACCTCGGGGCTGATATTGTGATGCACTCCGTAACAAAATACCTCGGTGGACATAGCGATGTGATACAGGGTGCTTTAATCATGAATGATGATGAGCTTCGGGAGAAACTTTATTTTATACAAAAAAGTTGTGGCGCTGTTCCCGGTCCTATGGATTGTTTTCTTGTACTCAGAGGTATAAAAACACTGGGTGTAAGGATGAAGGCACATTGCGAAAATGGATCAAAGATCGCAGGCTGGTTGCGGAGCAATTCCAAAGTTGCCAAAGTTTACTGGCCGGGTTTTGAAGACCATCCCGGATATGCAGTTGCCAAAAAGCAAATGAGGGATTTTGGCGGTATGATCTCTTTTGAGTTAAAAAATGACAGCATAGAGGAAGCAAAAAGAGTTTTATCATCTACTCATTTGTTTTCACTGGCAGAAAGCCTGGGCGGCGTTGAATCATTGATCAATCACCCGGCAAGTATGACCCATGCTTCTATTCCCCGTGAAGAAAGGATCAAAAATGGGTTGTCTGATTCATTGATACGGCTTAGCGTTGGGATTGAAGATGCTGATGATCTTATTAATGATCTTGACAAGGCCATTGGCTGAACAGCATAATAATGAGTGTGCCTTTGAAACCATACCGTGATTTTTGGGCAAGATTCTTTGTGTCGCTTTTTATTGCACTTTTTTTATATGGTTTTGGAGGCGATTCCTTTTCTGACTTATTCAGTGGTGAAAACTTTATACCAGATGTTTTAGCCGGCTTTATTCTGACTTTTATTATAACCAGCCTGATCAACCTGGTCACTGCATACCTTGACATTTATTATCCCTGGCATCAATACATGGCTACAAGGATAGTTTATCAATTGATAGCAGGAGTATTGATCATGTCGATGCTTGTACTGGCATATATGTACACTTATCTTATTGTGGTCATGGGCTATCGTAAAGAAGATGTGACTTTTTTCCATGCTGAATTCCCTATATCTGTCATATTTATAATATTCTGGAACATTCTTTATGTTGGCCTTTTTTTCTACCGGGTAAGTAAGAATCAGAAAAAAGAACTGACCTCTTTGCAGGAAAAATTGTTTACACTTCAGAATATAACAACCGGTAATGAAATGCTTCCCACCACTAAGAATGAATTACCAGAAGAAAATAATGAAGAAGAAGAAATTGATCCGGATCCTGAACAATCGGAAAAGATTAAAATTTTGATCGCCGTATCCGGAAATAAGAACATCCCTTTACCGGTTGAAAAGATTGCTTATTTCTTTAAAAACGGGAACTACACAACGCTTAAAACATTTCAGTCAGAAACCTACCTTTTGAATCATTCTCTTGATGAACTGGCAAAACTGCTGGAAGAGGATGTATTCTTTAGAGCTAACAGGCAGTTTATCATCAATTTGAAGGCATGCGATTTTTTTACAAATGAAGAAAATGGCAAACTGGCATTACACCTGATCCCCGGTCATTCTGAAGAGGTCATAGTAAGCCAAAAGAGAGCACCGGCATTCAAAGACTGGTTGAACAGGTAGGCAAAACGGTAATTTCAAAGCCGGATTTACATACTTCAGCTATTAAATACCATTTCTTACGTTTTCTTTCACATACTTCGGGCAAAAAGCTGTTCCCGGCGGCCTTTGTTTTGCGTTATACCTATGAAAATAATTCCAAAATCTAAATCAACAAGTCATGAAAAGAAGATCAGCAATCGCATTATTCACAGCCGTTTTGGCACTTAGCTCCTGCTCAAAGGAAAGAATCAACGGGAATGGAGCTGTAACTACCGAAACCAGGAATGTGAGTGGCTTCACTGCAATTTTATCCGGTGGCAGTACTGAAGTTTTTGTAACACAAGGAAGCACTTTTAAGGTAGAAGTAAAGGGATATAGCAACCTTTTACCGTACTATGAAACTGAATTGGTAAACAATACGCTACGTTTAGGATACAGATCCGGGGTAAATGTTAAAAATGATAACACTCAGGTGTATATCACTATGCCCGTTTTGAATGACGTCAATATTGCCGGCTCAGGAAACTTTAAAGCTTTCGGGAATTTTTCTGGTAATAACAGTTTTAAATTAAATACTTCAGGTTCGGGAAATATTCATATAGAAGGGGGCAGTGCTCAAAACTTCTATTCAAATATTGCCGGCAGTGGTAACATTTATGCTTTAGGCATAGTGGCCGATAATGTGGAAACAGTAACCAGCGGAAGCGGAGACACTGAAGTTACAGCCAATAACCAGCTTAAAGTAGTTATAAATGGAAGCGGAAGTGTTTATTACCTGGGCAATCCTACTATTACTGCTAATATTACCGGTAGTGGAGCTGTTATGCACAAATAGCTGAAGCGGTGACCTTGTTGAAAGGTTAACCGGTTTATCACTATTTTGCCATAAATTAATGTAGCGGGCTGCATAATCGGGTATAAATGAATAGTGATATTGATATAATTAAACTCCTAAACGAGAAGGCTGATCTCTACAATCAGCCTTCTTTCATTAAAAATGACCCTGTTTCTATACCTCACCTGTTTACCCAAAAACAAGACATAGAAATAGCAGGATTTTTTGCTGCAATATTTGCCTGGGGAAACAGAACCACCATCATTCAAAAGTCAAAAGAGTTACTGGCAAGAATGGACAATGCTCCTTATGATTTTTGTATAAATCATAAAGCTGCTGACCTGAAAAAGCTGATAGGATTCAGGCATAGAACATTCAACGACACAGACCTTCTTTATTTTATTTCTTTCCAGAATCAACATTATCAAAAACATAAAAGTCTCGAAACCGCTTTTGTTCAAAACGGAAATACCATTGAAGAAATGCTGGCCGGTTTCTATCGCTATTTCTTTTCCTTAGAGGATGTTCCGGAACGTACCCGAAAGCATGTTGCCACACCGGAAAAAGGCTCAACTTGCAAAAGGCTGAATATGTTTTTACGATGGATGGTTAGAAAAGATAAAAAGGGTGTAGATTTTGGCATATGGAAAAATATTTCTCCTTCCCGATTGATCTGCCCGATTGATGTGCATGTAGCAAGGGTAGCCCGCAATCTCGGCATTCTGAACCGCAAACAAACTGATTGGCTGGCTGCCATAGAGCTTACCGATTATTTGCGAACTTTAGATAAAAGTGACCCTGTTAAATATGATTTTGCACTGTTTAGCCTTGGTGTTATTGAAAAAATGTAGAAATGTCTGGCAATACTGACCTGGTCCGGTTACTTAAAGCAGAATTACTGCCCGAGCTTCCTGAAAAGATCACCTGGGAAGAAACCCGGCTGTTATTGATAAATAAGATCAACGATCTGATCAATAACGATTTTCAAAAACTGGTCTATTACCTCTATCGCATCGATGTTGACGAAAACAGGATGAGAGCATTACTGGATAAAAAGGAAGGAGAAAATGCAGCAGAATTAATCAGTGATTTGATCATTGAACGTCAACTGCAAAAAATCGAGAACAGGAAGAAATATTCGGGTAAAGGGAATCCTTCAAATGAAGAAAAATGGTAAGTATCAATCCAATTTGCCGGCACCTAACAATTCAGCATACATGTCGATCTTATGAAATTGATAAGCATTATTAAAAATAGCTTCCACAGATAATGAACTGTCGGGGCTTATTCCTCTTGTATCCTTAAGCATCCTTAGATGTTTCTTACTTTGAACGTATTGATTCGTTTCGTTGATCACATTGGTCTTTTTCAATATCTCCCCTGCTATCTTTAAAATCTTACCTGCATCTATTTCTTTTTCAAGGCCTCCTAAATTCAATTGACTTATTTGCAATACCCGATCTAAACCAGTAAGCCTAGCCACTTCTTCCATTTTATCAATATCCGGGAATACCGGTGCAATGTCTTTTTCGGTAACATACCTTTCTGCATCAGGAAATTTTTCTTCCAGGTCTTTTACAAAAGCGGCATTACCTGCAGCCGGTGCACCAAAAGTGATCAGTTGCAGATTTTTTTTAAGGTTACTGTTTAATTCGTCCTTTAAATATCCCGCTAATGGGTAAGCCAGGTTTCCTCCAAGACTATGACCGGTTATAACCAAACTGGCAGCAACAGGGATTTTTTGTTCAATGAATTCTTTAAGCCCAAGACCTGTACTATTATCTTTTAACTGTAGCAGATTTTGAAACCCGATCCATGCACCGTTACTGATATATGCCTCCTGTATTGAATCTGTATACTTCCAGGGTTTGATGGTAAAAATGTTGAAGTCCTGCATTACAAAATTCTGAAAACCTTCATTACTGAACTCGATCAACGAACCCCTTACCACTAAAGCATATTGCTCTGCTGATTTATTTTTTACTATAACAGCATAATTCCCTTCAACAGCCTGTGGTGAAAAAACAACTTCGTATTCCGGTGAATATTTCAAAAAAGCTTCAGCAGGATGTTCTTTATAGATCACCTGGTTAAGTCTTACAGCTTCTTTAGCTGTAAGAAAAGATGTTGGCTTATTTTCTTTTTTGTCATTAGTACATGAAAAAAGAAAACCAATAACGAATACAAAAGCAATGAAGTAAGTTCTCCGCATAAGTGAAGATTTACATATTGTAGCAGGAAAAGCTTGTAATGATCAGGAATTCTTTTTTTCAAACATCAGTTCTTTCACTTTCTCTTTATCTTCTTTCTCCTTCTTCAGATCGAACATGGTGCCGAATATAATATCCCATAAAGTGGAACTAACACCAAATCCGTGATGTTCATTTTTATAATGATGGAGATGATGATTTCTCCAAAGCGGTTTCATCCATTTAAAAGGTGGGTTCCATGCATGAATGGCGTAGTGCATAGTGCCATACATCAGGTATCCCAACAAAAATCCGGGAAAGAACATAAAGGCATAACTCCCCATGATCAGGTACATCAACCCAAACAAGGAAGATGATATGATCAGGCTGGGCACCGGCGGCATAAATAACCTTTGTTTATCCCTTGGATAATGATGGTGATTGCCATGCAGCGTATAAACAATTTTAGTAGCTGTAGGTGTTTTGGGCACCCAATGAAAAATAAACCGGTGAGCTATGTATTCAAAAAGAGTCCAGAATAACATTCCGGAAAAGAATATTAGCAAAATAGTCCCCGTGCTATAATTATATTTTGTAGCAGCAAGGTATATGATGTAGGTTAAAATAGGTATATACATACCCCAGATTACCAATGGGTTAGCCTTGGTAAGCGCTTCCAGGAAATCATTCTTGAATAAACGGGCCTGCCCCTTATTATGGATCTTTTCAAAATGCATGGCGCAAAGATAATAAAGGCTCCTGTTGCAACACAATAACCATCCTAAGATTTAAGACTGATTTTTATCAATTTTAACCAATTGCAACTCTTTGTAAATGAAAGTAGTTATGGACTAAAACTGAATCTGTTAACTTAGCGGCTCACAATTATAAGCAGTATATGAAACTGATCTCTTTTTTACAAGATGGCCATGACAGGTTAGGCGTACTGATAGATAATCTTGTATACGATATTGAAGTGCTTCACCCGGATCTTCCTAATACCATGAGCATGTTTTTAAACTATTGGGAAGATAGTTTTCCAATAGCACAGGCCGGTGAGTTGTTGATAAAAGAAGGAACCAGGAGTAGTAACAGGGCGATCCCTATAGAAAAAGTTGAGTTGTTGGCTCCCGTCCCTTTTCCAAGCAGTTGTCGTGATGGTTACGCCTTCAGGCAACATGTGGCCGCTGCAAGGAGAAACCGGAAAGTGGATATGATACCCGAATTTGATCAATACCCTATTTTCTATTTTACCAATCATCATAGTATAACTGGGCCGGGTGAAATAAAATGCATGCCCGATCATTTTGAAAAACTCGATTTTGAACTGGAAGCATCGATTGTCATCAGTAAACATGGCAGAAATATTAAAGCCGCCGAGGCAGATGAATATATTGCCGGTTTAATGATCATGAATGATATGAGTGCAAGAGGTTTGCAGATGGAGGAAATGAAACTGAACTTAGGGCCGGCAAAAGGGAAAGACTTTTCTACTGTTATTGGTCCCTGGCTGGTTACACTGGATGAACTGGAAGAGTTTGTAGTACCATGTAAAGAAAATCATACAGGCAAAAGCTGGAATCTGAGGATGCAATGTTTTGTAAATGGCAAACAGGTAAGCGATGGTAATCTTAGTGATATGGACTGGACCTTTGCTGAAATAATTGAAAGAGCTTCTTATGGTGTTGATCTATATGCCGGTGATGTGATCGGCAGCGGAACAGTAGGAACAGGTTGTTTCCTGGAGTTAAATGGAACCGGTAAACTAAATGATCCAAACTATACTGAACAATGGTTACAGGCAGGAGATGTGGTCGAAATGGAAATAGATCGCCTTGGAAAATTATCTAATACAATTGTAGCAGAAGAAACCGACTGGAGTATTTTGAAGCTGAAAAAATGATTTTTGATTGTAAAGATTTAAAACCCGCAGAGAAACAATATTACCTCCAGCATATCATTGCGCCGAGGCCAATATGTTTTGCATCTACTATAGACAAAGAAGGACATGTAAACCTTAGCCCTTTTAGCTTCTTCAATCTATTTTCATCAAATCCTCCTGTTGTTATTTTTTCTCCTTCCCGGAGAGTAAGGGACAATACGACCAAGCATACTTTACAAAATGTACAGGATGTCCCGGAAGTAGTGATCAATATTGTTACTTACGACCTTGTACAGCAACAATCACTGGCAAGCTGTGAATATCCGGATGATGTGAATGAATTCATCAAAGCAGGATTTACTGAAGAACCGGCCACCATTGTCAAACCTCCTATGGTTAAAGAAAGCAAGGCAAAATTGGAGTGTAAGGTTCTGGAAGTAAAACCACTTGGAACAGAAGGTGGCGCTGGCAATCTTGTCATCTGTAAGGTTTTAATGATGCATATTGATGATAGCTTACTGGACAAGGAGAAAAAAATAGATCAGCGAAAGCTGAATCATGTTGCCCGGCTTGGTGGCAACTGGTACTGCCGGGTGGATGAAAGCAATCTTTTCCAGGTTGAAAAACCTAATACACAATTAGGTATAGGTGTAGATGCATTACCGGTGAATATCCGCAATAGCAGCATTCTTACCGGGAATAATCTTGGACAATTGGGCAACACCCATGAAATTCCGGCTATAGATCCTTCATTTGAAGATGCACATCTGAAGCAGATCATCCAATACTACAGCATCAATCCAGACGAAATGGAAAAGGAATTGCATACTTACGCCTCTAAATTGCTGAATGAGGGCAAGGTAGCCCAGGCCTGGCAGGTACTGCTGGCTAGTTCTTCTGCTTAGTTTTATCCGTTTTGTTTTACAGGAATTTTTATAACTTTAAATACGTTCAACAGCTCCCATATGATTCGAAAAGGAGTTTTATATATTGCCTTTCTTGCAGCGCCTGTTTTGATATTTGTTTCCTGTTCCACACAACAAAAGTTACAGGATGGCAAAAACAAAATGGTTGAGATCGATAAAGATCTAAAACAGCAAAAAAATACACTAAACAAGCTGGATAAACTCCGGGAAACAAAGCTTGCGGAGAACCAGATACTCGACACGGCCAGTCAGAAGATCGGGCAGTTTATACAAAAAACCCGGAAAGAGATACAGGATCGCATCTCAGAAGATTCCCTGATGATCGGCGAAGTAGAAGTGGCAAGAGCTGACTGGAACAGCCTCAAAAAAGCACTCACACAATCACAAAGAAGCCTGAAAAGTATCAATAACAAAGTTGCCTTTATCAATGACCTGCTGGAAAGGAACAGGGTAGTAAAACTGGATCAGGATGTCATTTTTCAACCCGGTGAATACAAAGTTTCAGACGATGTGGCAAACTCTATTACCAACTTTTTTGAACCCGCAGCCAAGGGTGTCGATTCATTTATAAATAAATATCCTGATTTCAATCTTTCACTGGTCATCACTGCCAAAGGTTATGCAGACGGAACTATAATATCGGAAACCAGCGATCTATATAAAGAGCTGAAAGAGCAATTGAAATTACAAACAAGCAGCCCCAGCAATAAAGAATTGAATCATCAACTGTCAAGGTTAAGGGCTCAAAAAGTAATTCAGCTTTTCCAGGAATTTACTACTGCAAGGGCAGGCAACAGGCAAACGAGTAACGAACATATACTCTATTTATCTGAAGGAAAGGGTGAGGCCTATCCTGATCCAACCATTAAAAATTATAAAGTAAACGATCCCCGGCGAAGGGTTGTTTTGCTTTTCTGGAGCATCTTCCCTGAATAAATCAGTTACCTCCAAATACCTTCTTCAATATATCTGATGTCCTGGCAAGTGGATTTGCCCTGATATTTGCTTCCTCTTTGGCCACCTGGTCAAACAAAGCATCAACTGATTTATCTACCACATAAGAAGGAAGGTCAGGATTTATTTTTTTAAAAGTAGTGGGTAGCTTATTATAACTATTTATGATATCAGCATAATATTTTGTTGCATCGGTTTTATCCAGCGATGATTTAACAGATGGAAGAAATGCTGCGATCAGTTTCGCTTTAGTCTTTTCTTTGAAATAATTTGTGGCAGCATCTTTCGGCCCTTTTACAATATTCAATGCGTCTTTTAAGGTCATTTCTTTGATGGCGTCAGTAAAGATCGGTTTGGCATATCCTACAGCATCTTCTGCTCCCCTGTTGATAGCCAGTATGGCTTTATCCACTTCATTACCCAAACCAATATTCCGCAGTGTTTTTTCAACTTTTTTGGCATCCTCGGGTAAAAACATTTTATAGATCTCGCTGCCAAAAAAACCATCTTCTTTATTCAGGTTCAGTACAGCATTGGTTACTCCTTTAACCAGCGCTTCTTTGATTCCCTGTCCTGCTTCTTCCTGGGAAACACCGGTTGATTTTTTTGAAAGAATATCTGAGATCTTTATCTGGGCATCAGAAACTGATGGTAGCAATAATGAGCAACAAAATAAAATAGAGATCAGGGTCTTCATATTGTATGATTTAAACTGCATGCAAAATAACCTGAGTTTTTAAGTCAGCGTAGTATTAGCCTT
Organism: Chitinophagales bacterium; assembly: GCA_020636575.1. Taxonomy (GTDB): domain Bacteria; phylum Bacteroidota; class Bacteroidia; order Chitinophagales; family Chitinophagaceae; genus JJ008. The sequence continues at coordinate 1,166,318 of JACJXP010000001.1, read as the reverse complement.
TATTTTGACGTTATTTTAGCTAAATGGTTGGACTGCAGAAGTAAATTTACTTATACAGGGTAGTGCTGTCCCCGGCTATCATTGCCATTTGGCTCCAAACACTTTTCGCAGCAGGTCAGTTGTTCGGGCAGCTATATTTTGCCTGATATTCACTTCCTCCTTACCAACAAGGTTAAACAAAGCATAAACAGCCCTTTCTGTTACAAAACCCGGCAGGTCAGGATTTATCTTTTTGAAGGTGGTGGGAAAATTATTGTAAGTCGTTACTACATCTCCGTAGTACTTGGTTGCATTAAGCTTGTCCAGCGAACTTTTGATCACCGGCTGAAAAGCTGCATATAATTTATCGGTGGTCTTCACCCTGAAAAAATGAGTAGCGCTGGTATCTCCGTTCTTAACCAACCCGATCGCATCACTAATGGTCATGCTTTTGATCGCATCTACAAAGATCGGCTTGGCGTATCCGGCAGCATCTTCTGCAGCCCTGTTGATCTGTAAAATGGCTTTGTCCACCATATTTCCCATACCAAGATCCCGCAGTGTGTTCTCGATCTTTTTTGCATCCGGCGGAAGTAATACTTTGTACAAAGCATCCTTAAAAAATCCATCTTCTTTGTTTAGTTGTAATACGGCTTTTGCCAGGCCCTGCCCTAATGCTTCTTTAATACCGTCAGCAGCTTCTCCTTCTGTAACCTGTCCGCCTCCAATGCCGGGGAGTTTGGATAAGGTCTCACATCCAACTAAAAAACTAGTGGCAATAAATAAAACAACAAGCTTTTTCATAAGTAAGTGATTAAAATGTATATGATTTTTATAAAATGAATTTAACTGTTTTTGATGGTTTATCCTTGTAAACAGTTGCTCATAATTTAAGATTTTCTTTTCGCCTATTTACTCTGTCTCTCATAAGCCTGAAAAACCGGGATCTTTCTTTTTCGCTAACCTCACTGATCTGAATAGATTGCCGGATGATACTTTGTATATATTGATAAAAGCTCTCATTATAATTAGCATCCCGACTCATCATATAATTGATTGCTGTATGGGGTACTATGGAGATCTTCGCATCATCAAGCACTGCCATCATATTATTATCTAATAATATCGTATCATTAAAGAACATATTGTATTTGCCCATGGGTTTCTTATCAGGATCAGAAACAGAATACTTATAACCGAGCCTGGCCTGGTTTTCTAAATGATCCATTGTTTTTTCTATGGCTGTATATATTTCTGCAACAACCTGATCGGAATCGAACATGTTACTATCATGATAATATTCGATCTGGTGTATGGTACTGTTCAAACTCTCCAGGTTCCATATTTCGTAACTGTCTAATTGATTATACAACTCCAGGATCTGTTGCCCTGCTACCCATAACTCGTCTGGATATTCGCTGAAGCTAAACTTTCGTCTTCCCTGGACCGGCCTAAAGAGAAGAGTGTTCATCCAGAAATAGTGTTTGAATGCGGCAAGTTCTTTAAAATACCAATGATGAAAAATAGGTGCATCCTTACAGAGATAATAGTACTCCTTCTGTTTAAAACTGGAAAAATAAGCCAGGTTATGCATCATACTTTTAAGGTGGGCGTCAAACTTAAAAGTTTCAGGATTCAAAAGATTTCCCTGGAAAAGAAAAGCACCGGTCTGGATACCCATTAAACGGTCGAGGGATATTTTATAATGATTACAAAGAATATAAAGCTCATCCAGTGTAATGGTTTTTTCTCCACGCATTCTTCTGTAAGCACTATCAGCACTAATATCCAACAGCTCTGAGACTTCCTGTGCTATGGATGCATTTTGAGCCACCTTTTCCTTAATCGCATCAAACAAACTTTTTTGAAGTTCTCCTGTAGTCATGGTTATAAGTTTCGTTTTCTATCCTGAATTTTTGATAACAGGATACCAAAAAACATATTCCGTTGTTTTTCACCAGTCTTACTTATTTGTGTTGACTTAGGGATCAGGTTCTCAAAATCATTATACAGGTCATTACAAAACGATTCGTCATTAGTGGAAAGATAATTCAGCCCTCCATAGTTTATAAATGCTGTTTTCGTAAAGTCTGTTATAGCTAATACAGTATTATCTCCAAGCACTATCCTGTTATATAAGAATCTGAAGTTACTCTTTTTTGTAGCAGGGTCTTCGCCCGGCATGAATTTGCAACCATACTCTACCTGGTCCATCATGTGCCGGATTGTCTCCTCTACGGTTTCATAGATCTTCTTTAAATCATTAATAGATTCAAAGTGGCCTGAATCTTTCAAAAACTCTATCTGTGAAAGAGTACTGTTAAGGCTTTCTATATTCCACATCTCTGTACTCGGAATATTTCCGTAAGCCTTTGCAAGCCCATAACTTGAATGCTCAATCTCATCAGACAAAAGATCAAAACTGAATTTTTTCTTTTCAAATTCCGGATGCATCAAATGATTCTTCATCCAGAAATAATAACGAAAAGCTATCAATGGACGGAAATAAAAGTTATGAAATAACGGAAGGTCCTTTGACATATAAATGATCTCCTTATGCAAAAAATCATTGACTGCTTCTATCTGATCACTTAGATCTTTAAGATACTGCTGGTAGCTATATCCTGTTCCTTTTATGCGAATATCCCTGAAAATGAGTCCTCCTTTTTTAAGACTCATCAACTGATCAAGCGAAAGTTTAAAATGACTGCACAACAATACAGCTTCATCCAATACCAAGGGTGTCTCTCCTCTTATTCTCCGGTAAGCACTGTCCGTACTCACATGAAGAATTTCAGACACAGCATCCACCATAGAGATATGATGCGGAAGCAGCGACTTGATTCTCTTGAATAGAATTTCCTGGGCTTTATCCGTAGCCATAACCGGTTATTAATACCCGCATTTCCCGGCAGCCCTATTACTTATCTCAGACGGGGATCATAAGTTACTACAATTTCCGCAACCGGTACAAAAGGGCAGTATTTGCAAAAATTGCAAATCAGGAAAATACTAATGCAAAATTCAATTATTAATGAGCTTTTGGTGGTATTAGCTTAGTGATCAATAAGGATTTTTCAAATTAAAATTAATTGGTATGAAAAAGTATCTATTTTTTATTCCATTCCTGGCCTTAATGGCAGGCATGTTTATCAACGGATGCAAAAAAAACGTTGATCCTTCTCCAAACGATAGTGGTTCAATTACCGAGGAGTTCATAAACCTGGATGCCCTTTTGGCAAACCATGGGTGGGAAATAAAAGAAAACTCCTCTGCCAACACCAACGCTGAATGGCAAAAGGGATGGTATGGCCAGGACAAAGTAGGTATATGGTATGGGTTTCCGGCATACTCCTATTCGTCTGAAAAAACAGAATATGCAATTTCCTTTGCTAACAATGATTTTGATCCTGTATTTAATGTAAGTAGCTGGCTGATCTCCCCGGTAATTAAAGTAAAAAACGGTGATAAGATCTCCTTTTTTGCCCGTTGCAACTCTGAATCGACCGGAAGCGGCAGACTCCAGGTCCGCTTAAGTTACTCTGCTGCTACCGGCATTACCAATAATGTACCTGGTTCTGTAGGAAATTTTTCAGAATTACTGCTCGACATCAATCCCGGCCAGGTAGCAAATGGCTTTCCGAAAGACTGGACCAAATATCAATATACATTTTCAGGTTTAGCAGGACTTACAGAAATAAGGGTCGGCTTCCGTCACTATATAGAAAATGGGACCGAAAAATCGGCCATTGGTATTGATCAATTTAAATATCCGGCAAACTAATTTCTAAAAGTATCTAAGATGAGATCAGTAGCTATAATATTGCTGAGTGGGATAGCTTTTTTTTCCAGCCTGCATAAGTCTTCAGGTAATAAGAATGAATCAGATGAAAAAATATTACCTGAACAAAGCTCCCAGCAATTTCAGCAAATCAAAGAAAATGTAAAAGAGGGAGACCTGGTGGTCAGGCTGAATCGGGACCCTTCCAGCCAGGTGATCAAAAACCTGAACCATCATGACAAAAAATACTCTCATGCCGGACTGGTTTTCTTTGAAAATGGGGAACCATATATCTATCAAATGATGTCAGGGTCAGAGAATCCCGATGAAAAATTAGACCGGGTAGAGTTAGTCAAATTTTGCGATACCAGGGAAAATTCAGCCGTTGGAGTATTCCGATATGCATTCAGACCAGATGAGCTTTCAAAGCTGAAATCACTCATCCATGACTGGTATAAAAGGGCTATCCTCTTTGATAAAGAGTTTGATCTCAAAACTGATGACAAAATGTATTGCTCTGAGATGATAAGTAAAGCAATAACCCGGGCAACCCGTAACAGAATAAAACCGGGCTCAACAATATTAACTCCGGAAGAAGCAAAACTTTTAGCTGCCTATTTTAAAAAACCTGAAAAACTGTTCCGGAATAAAAAAGGGGTTATGATTGACAATTTGTACCTGATAAAAAACTGCAGCCCTGTAATTGAATCAAAATACTGATATCAAAAATTAAAACAACGTATATGAAAAAAATAATCCTTCTTATTGCAGTAGTGGCATTAATTGCCACTTGCTATGGGCAACAATTACCCCAACAAAGTACACCAGTACCCCAAACAGACTATTTATTAAAAAGTAAAAACCAAAAGAAAGGAGCCTGGGTACTTTTGGGAACCGGCACAAGTTTAGGCCTCATTGGAATTGCCAGCTTTCCAAAAGACTATGTTTGGCTTGACTTCTGGGGCACTAACACTGCGTCAGCGGAAAGCTCTGCTACTTTTTCCGGAGTTCTTTTTGTTGTGGGTGTTGTTGCAACGCTGACAAGTATTCCTTTATTTATCGCCTCCGGGAAAAATAAAAGAAAAGCAATGAGAAGTTCAGTCGGGTTTAAATCAGAACAACTATCTCTTCCCTTTAAATCTGGTTCCATGCAAAAAAGTATGCCGGCGGTAGCCATTTCAATTAAACTATAGAATGACGATCCGTTCGATATAGGGGCCTTAAGCCCCTTTTTATTGCTCAGTTCTCCTTTTAAGTGCTTCAGTTTTCCTTTGCATCCAACTCGTTTACCAGTACCTTTGCCGCCAAAACAGAATAAGCGGTTAATGAGTACACAACACCTTTCCGAACAGGAACAATTACGCAGGGAAAAACTGGCTGAGATCATCATGATGGGTATTGAACCCTATCCTGCAGCCCTTTACCCGGTAAATAGTTATTCCACCGATATCAAAAAGAATTTCACTCCTGAAAATAAAGACGAATATGCCGATGTATGCCTGGCCGGCCGCATTATGAGTGTGAGGGATATGGGCAAGGCCAATTTTGCCGTGATACAGGACAGCAAAGGACGCATCCAGCTTTACCTTAAACGGGATGATATCTGTCCCGGAGAAGACAAATCGCTGTACGACATCGTTTGGAAAAAGTTGCTGGATATCGGTGATATCATCGGCGTAAGAGGTTATGTGTTTATCACCAAAACAGGAGAAACCTCGTTACATGTAAAGGAGCTTACCTTACTGAGCAAATCATTACACCCACTTCCTATTGTAAAAGAAGCAGAAGGCCAAACCTTTGATGCTGTTACTGATCCTGAATTCAAATACAGACAGCGTTATGCTGATCTTATCATTAACCCTGCTGTTAAAGAAACATTTGTAAAGCGGACCAAACTCATCAATTCCATCCGTGAGTTTTTGAATGAAAGAGGCGCTTTGGAAGTAGATACACCGGTGTTACAAAGTATTCCCGGTGGTGCAGCCGCCCGTCCGTTTGTTACGCATCATAATGCATTGGATATTCCCTTATATCTCCGTATTGCCAATGAGCTATACCTGAAGAGACTGATCGTTGGAGGATTTGACTGGGTATATGAATTCAGCCGCAATTTCCGGAATGAGGGAATGGACCGTACGCATAATCCCGAATTCACCATACTTGAATTTTATACAGCCTACAAGGATTATTTCTGGATGATGGAAACTACGGAGCAGCTTTTGGAAAAAGCAGCCCTTGATGTTTGCGGTACTACTGATGTACCTGTTGGTAATAAGATCATTTCTTTTAAAGCGCCATTCAAACGTATCAGCATTTTTGAAGCCATCAATGAACATACCGGTTTTGATGTAAGCCGAATGAATGAAGAACAACTTCGTTCCGTCTGTAAGCAACTGCATATTGGTGTTGACAATACCATGGGCAAGGGCAAACTGATCGATGCCATTTTTAGTGAAAAATGCGAAAAGCATTTTGTACAGCCCACTTTCATTATTGATTACCCGGTGGAAATGAGTCCGCTTACCAAAAAGCACCGTGACAAACACGGCCTTGTAGAAAGATTTGAGCTGATGATCAACGGGAAAGAGATCGCCAATGCCTACAGTGAACTGAATGACCCCATTGATCAGCGGGAACGCTTTGAAGAACAGGTAAAGTTGATGGAAAGAGGTGATGATGAAGCTATGTTCATTGATTATGATTTTCTCCGGGCATTGGAATATGGTATGCCGCCGACTTCTGGTATCGGTTTTGGTATTGACAGGCTTTGCATGTTGTTGACCAATAACGCCTCGATACAGGATGTACTCTTATTCCCGCAAATGCGGCCTGAGAAAAGAGATGAGGTAAAAGAAAATGATGAACAGGGAGCAGCTTCTTAACCAACTACAGTCTGAAACCTTAATTGCATTAAAACCTTCACCGGTGCATGGCATTGGTGTGTTTGCAATAAGCGATATACCCAAAGGATGTAAAACGATTTTCTCCAATGGCATTGGTGGCTGGGTAAAATTATCATTTGAGGAAGTAGAAAATTTACCACCTCATTCCCGCAATCTGGTTGAAACTTATTGCCTTTATGATGAAACCCACTACTTTGTTCCCGACCATGGTTTTAAAGTAATGGATCTTTCCTTATACCTGAACCATTCACCTGATCCCAATATCGCTTCTGTTAATGAAGGTGAACAATTTGAAGCATTAAGAGATATTAAAGCCGGTGAAGAGTTACTCGTAGATTATGGAACAATCGCTGAAGGATTAGATGATTACTAAACAAACAAATCACTATATAACTTGGCCCCCGGTACCACTGAATATTTTTCCAGGTCGGTTATTCCTTCTTTTGCCAGTACATCTTCATCAATAAACAGGTTGCCCGTGCATTCTTCAGACGATTGTCTTAAAATATAATATGCCGCATCTGCCAGTATATCCGGCTTACGGCTCATATTGGCCAGCATTTCACCGCCCAGCAGGTTTCTTACCGCTGCTGTATCAATGGTTGTTCTGGGCCATAGCGCATTGGCGGCTATTTTATCTTTTTTGAATTCAGCCGCCCAACCAATCGTCATCATGCTCATATTATACTTCGTAAGCGTATAGGCCACATGATTGGCAAACCATTTTGGATCAAGATTAATAGGCGGCGATAATGTAAGTATATGAGCATTGTTCCCTTTTTTTAAAAAAGGAATACAAGTTTTTGTTACCAGGAAAGTACCACGGACATTGATGCTGTGCATCAGGTCAAATCTTTTGGCCTCCGTTTTTTCAGTAGGTGTTAATGAGATAGCAGATGCGTTGTTGATAAGTATATCAATACCACCAAATTTCTCTGCTGCTTTATTAACCGCTTCCTGCACCTGTTCTTCAAAACGAATATCGCATTGCACCGCCAAAGCTTTACCTCCGGCTGCTTCCACTTCTGCCGCCGCAGAAAAAATGGTTCCTCCGAGTTTAGGATTTTCTTCCACACTTTTTGCAGCAATTACAATATTGGCTCCATCGGCAGCCAGCTTTAAAGCAATGGCTTTACCGATACCCCGTGTAGCTCCCGTAATAAAAACAGTTTTATTTGAAAATGACATAGCAATAGTTTTGAAGAATGCTTTAAGATAGAGATTATTCCGGAAACCCTGATTCAGATACCTGCATAGTACCAGTTGGCCCTTTGAAAGTGATACGATCAAGGTCCTGCGTGGCTTCAAGGCCTTTTTCGCCATAAATAGTTTTGCCTACCCCTTTGTAAGTAGCATATTTATCAGTGTAGAACAGTTTATTGTTCTGATCCCACCAGAGGTCAGGGCTTCGGAGAGTGTCCCCTTTTATATTGATCACCACCACACTATCCCGCAGATAAACCTTACCCAGGTTTTCATAGTACTTGCCATATTTAGCATCCAGCCGGGTTTCAATCTTTTTGGTGCTGTCGTAAAAATCGCAATGCAGGCTTTCGGGAAATTCTACAGAAACCGTATCTCCATTTACCCTTACCATTAAAGGTGCTGTAAGTTTTGCCTTCATTCTACCATTCTGGCTCAGGTAACTTTCAATATTCCTTGCTTCTTCTTTTAATACCACATTCTCTGTCCAGTTCTTAATATCCTTTTCTGTATTCTCGCAGGAAGAAAAAAGAAACAAAGCACCTGGTAGCAATAGCAGGTATGATGGTTTATATATGCTGGAAAGTCGCATGTATCGACCTTTGATAGACAGTGTTAATTATACTTTCTCTTAATGAACCAGGCATCGCTGAGTGAAAAGCCTAAAGAGATCCTGAACATATTATCACTAAGTACATTATCCCTGTTTCCTCTTTTGCTGTATTCAAACGCAAGATTAATGATAGTGGTTTGGTTAGGCGCCTGTCTTGAACGGCCAAATGGCAGCCCAAAACCAAAAGAGCCTCCTATCTGCGAAGTGTTTTTACCGATCCTGATATAATCAGGGCCGGCAAAAAAGCCAAGGCGGTAAGCTACATTACTGAAATAATTTCTTTTAGGCACCGGGTTAAACTGTGCTCCCACCCGAACCTGCCAGCTATTTTGCAGTGAATCCTTTTGGCCATTAAACCGGTAGTTACCCCAGTTCTGCTTTTCAAAATCAACCCCAATAAGCCAGCCCGGCTCTTTATTTTCTACCGTAAATTTTTGCAGCACAAATCCAATGGCATAAGTTGCCGGCATGATCAACGTTCCCCTTACATCGGTCTGTTCTGAAACACTATCCAACTGTACATTACCGAGGTTATCGTCATAATAAAAGGTCTCCTTTATTACATCGGTTGATGTTTTCAGTTTCTGGCTCCAGCTTCCATTGGCACCGATTGAAAGTACCATTGTTTTGCTCAGGGGTTTCCTGTATTGCAAACCCGCATTCGCATAAAGGCTTCCGTAAGTGGACCGGTTTTGAAAATTGACCTGGTTATATGATATAGAATCATTGATCAGGCTACGCCGGGTAGTATAATCTTTTCTTCCAAACAGGTAACCGCCTGAAATTCCTACACTCAGTTTCTCATCCAGGTTCTTATATCTCTCTTTACTGAAAATGCTGAATCCTGTTCCTACAGATACCAAAGAAGCGCCACCATCGCCCTGGAAACGGGTAACAGCACTGTCGATATTATTGAACGGCGGGATAGGATTATACAGCCTCTCGTAACTAACAATATTGTAACTCACTCTTGAGATGGGTCTTAAACCAAAATTCAATCCCCAATTCTTTTTTAAAGGAACACCTACCTGCACATAAGAAAAAAGTGCATTGCTGGTAGTAAACTTGCCTGTAATAGCCGGATCTTTTAATGTACGATTATCAATATTGATACCTATATCAAGCACTGCCCTCCCGGACAATAGTTTTTTTGATTTCAATTCCCTCTCTGCATAATAGGAAGCAAAAGAAGCAGGGTTATTGTAATTCACGGAATAGTAGTCAGAAAAACCAGTTGTAATTCCTCCCATACCGCGGCTCAAAATATTTGAATTCGGAACAAGGTCGCCAATGCCATACCTTGAATAAGGGGAATTATCCTGCGCTGAAACAGGGGAAAACAGAGCAGCCGGTAAAATCAAGATCGTTACCCATAAGCAGTATAACGTATTGATTTTCTTAGGGATTGTTAGCTTCACAAATTGCATACAGACCTTTAAAGATTAAATCAGGGTCTGCAAATATCTTGTTTTTAAGGTGCGAAGCCAAATACACTATATCCCCCCCGGTTAAGAGGACGTTAAAGTTGCGAAACTTCTCCTTGTAGGCGTTTACAAAACCATCAATTTCCATGGCCATTCCAAGCACTACACCCGAAGTAATATTGGTAACCGTATCATACCCGATCAGGGGTAAATTACTATCTGCCTTTACTAGGGGGAGCTTGGCAGTATAATAGTTCATGGATTTTAGCCTCATTTCCATACCCGGCGAAATAGATCCGCCAACAAACTCATGATACTTGTTGATGAAGTTGTAGGTAACACAGGTACCCAACCCGATCACAAGATTGTTCTTGTCCGGATAAAAGTGAACCGCAGCCGCTGCAAGTGCAAGCCTGTCGGCACCGATCGTTTCGGGTTTGCCAACCGGTGTTGTGAATGGTAGTTTGGTTAAATGGCTAAGCTTATGAAACCGGGTATTGGATTCTAAAATCGTTTCTAGTTCCGGGTTATGATCTATAACCGAAGAAAGAATAGATTTATCTGGTGTATAGTCTTTAATGAGCTTTTGAATGGTTTCTGTACTGTCATCGGACAATACAACAGCCTCCTTTATTTCATTATCATGAAAAATGGCTGCTTTTTTTCTTGTGTTACCAAAGTCGAAGCAAAGAGTTGTGGTCATAGTTGAAGACAGATTGGTTTTCAAAGATCGAACCCACTTAGGTTTTTAAAATGTCCGTTCAGTTTTATTTTTTCCTTTAACTCTTCTATACCAGCTGCCATCGGGATCACTTTTGCCAGGTGGCGCTTCAGGTATTCCATTCTTTGGCGTTCATCCATAAGGTTCAGTAATTCATATTCTTCCTGTAACGATAGCCCTACATGATGTGCCACATCATATGCCTTAAGTTGCTCATCTTCTTTTTTAAACTCCTTGCTCACTTTCAAAAGAATATGTAACTGCCTGATATTATCCATTAATTCCCGCATCACATCGGGGCTTCCTTTTTCATAATTATCGGGGTAGTTAACAATGGCGCCGCTATACAGTTTATCCGGTATTTCTTTGATCACTTCCAGTATCCGGAATATCTTCACCCCTTTGGTAATAACATCCATTTCGCCATTGTCATATTCTTTTGACAGGTGAGTGATCTCTACCAGCGAACCAAACTCCTGCACCTTATCATCAATAACTGTAGGAATGCCAAACGGCTTGGCAGCATCCATGCATTCTTTGATCAACTGTTTGTAACGGGGTTCAAAAATATGCAGGTTCAGGTTCTCACCAGGGTATACCACAATGCCTAAAGGAAAAATCGGGATAAAATTTGTCATAGTCAGCATTCAAATCCAAATGATCAAAACTTTGATTATAGCAATGCAAAGTAAATAAATTGATCCGGCTTGCAGTTTTCATTTAAAATATGTAACCTAATTTTATCAAAATCAGAAAATTTCTATGAGTTCTTTATCTGCAGTAATTATAACTTATAACGAAGAAAAAAATATAAACAGGTGTATTGAGTCGCTGCAAGACGTTGCTGATGAAATTATTATTCTGGACTCTTTTTCTACAGACAACACAGTAGTATTAGCAAAACAAAAAGGTGCTGTAGTTTATCAGCAGAAATTTAAAGGATATATTGAACAAAAAAATGATGCCATACAATTAGCCAATAACGATTATGTGCTTTGTATTGATGCAGACGAAGCACTTGACCCGGTCTTAATAGAATCTATAAAAGCCGAGAAGAAGCATTTTGGATCTGATGCGTATAAAATAAACAGGTGTACTAATTATTGCGGGCATTTTATCAGGCATGGCTCCTGGTATCCGGATAGAAGGATCCGGCTGTTTAACAAAAAAAAGGGTAGCTGGAGCGGCATAAACCCACATGATAAAATATCACTATCCAAACCATATACAGCAAAAAAGCTGAAAGGAGAAATACTTCACTACTCCTTTGAAACAATAGAGGAACATATTACTCAAAACAATCGATTTAGTACCATAGCTGCGGAGGCCTATTTTAAAAAAGGGAAAAAATCAGGAATGATAAAGCTGATCTTCAAACCTTTTTGGGCATTTATTAAATCATATATTATTAAACTTGGGGTTCTGGATGGGTTTTTAGGCTATGTTATTGCAAAAAGCATTGCGCACATGACATTTATGAAATACTATAAACTAATGGCTCTCAGCAAGGGCATGCCTTTAAAATAACTGAAAAGCTATTACTAACTATTTGTTCTATGAAGGTCTGCGGTTTTTCTTTTATCCGGAATGGCGTATTGTATGACTATCCATTTGAGGAAGCTATCCGCTCCATTCTTCCTTTATGCGATGAAGTGATCGTTGCTGTTGGCAGATCAGAAGATGAAACACAGGAGAAAGTAAAAGCCATCAGTCCCAAAATAAAAATCCTGGAAACGGTGTGGGATGAAACAGCATTAAAAGGTGGTCGTAATCTTGCCATTGAAACAGACAAAGCATTTCAATCCATTCCTGCTGAATATGACTGGGCATTTTATATTCAGGGTGATGAGGTAGTTCATGAAAAGGATTATCCTGCAATCAGGGAAGCGATGGAAAAATATATGCATGATCCGGAAGTGGATGGATTATTATTCAATTATCATCACTTTTTTGGTTCCTATGATCATATAGCTACACAATACTCCTGGTACCGCAGAGAAGTCAGGATCATCCGAAACAATAAGATTTTCTATTCAAACAGAGATGCACAGGGTTTTAAAAAACCACCCGGTAAAACAAAACTGCTGGTAAAACCACTTGATGCTTTTATTTATCATTACGGATGGGTAAGAGATCCGGTTGCCATGCAACAGAAAATAAAGGCCAATATTCATGTACACAAAGGCGATAAAATTGAAGATCATGTTGACGAGATGAACAAGAAAGTTCATGATTATACTGCTGACCGGCAGCCTGTAAAAAAGTTCAAAGGCTCTCATCCTGCATTAATGAAAGAAAGAATTCAATCCATGCATTGGGAATACCAGCCAGACACCTCTTTGAAATATGCCTCTGCAAAAGATTGGATAAAAAGAACAATATTCAGATTTACCCGCTGGTACCCGGGTGAGTTTAAGAATTATAAGATCATTTAATGCAATATTAATTTCCTTTTATACTGCTTATCTTTAGTTCATTCTTTAGAATAATATGTGGCAGGAATATCTTGATCAGATACAAAAAGGCGATACCAAATCCCTGGCAAGGGCTATCACACTGGTGGAGAATGAACATCCGGGTTATGAAGAGTTACTGCAATTGTTGCCTATAGCATCTACAAAAGTTATCGGAATTACCGGTCCTCCAGGGGCAGGGAAAAGCACACTAGTTGATGGATTGTTAGACAAGATTGTTACATCTGGTAAAAAAGCCGGAGTCATTTGCGTAGACCCTTCCTCTCCCTTTAACATGGGGGCACTATTGGGTGACAGGATAAGAATGAGCAACTGGTATACCAATCCAAATGTTTTTATACGATCGCTGGCAACCCGTGGGTCAATGGGTGGGTTGCATCCCAAGATCATCGAGATCACAGACCTGCTAAAAGTATTCCCTTTTGATTACATCATTGTAGAAACAGTTGGTGTTGGACAAAGTGAAATTGAGATCGCAGGACTGGCAGATGTTACTGCAGTAGTATTGGTTCCTGAAGCAGGTGATGAAGTGCAAACCATGAAAGCCGGTTTAATGGAGATCGCTGATATATTCGTTGTTAATAAAAGTGACCGGCCAGAAGCTGATGTTTTTGTGAGACACCTGAAACAAATGCTAGCCCCTTCTTTCAGTAAACATTACCATGAAGTACCGGTGATCAAAACTGTTGCAGCCACCGGGGAAGGTATTGATGAATTGTTCGGTACAATCATGAACCAAACCCAGAAATCGCATATAGATGATAAGAAATTCTGGTTGCTGGCAGAAAGGGCTTTTTACCTCATAGAGCAAAAAAGGATGAAAGACATCAGCAAATCAGCTCTTAAAAAAGATATAGAAAAATGCTGGCAAAGAGGTAACTTTAACCTGTATAAATTCATCCTTGAAAAATAATATCTCAGCAAGATCCACCGGCTGATTAATATTAATTAGTTGTTATATGCCGGGAAGTACCAGTAAAAAACTGCATACCATTTCCCTTTATAGCTTTCTGTTATTTATCACAGTAAGCCAATCCTTTATACTCTTTTCCCAGACTAATATCAGCGGTGTTGTCAACACCTATCATAGTGTCATTGAGATCATTCCTGCAAAAGCCTGTCTACGGGTAACTAATGTAGGCGCTGTTAATGTAAACACAAGGGTAATGATCGTTCAGATGAAAGGGGCAACGGTCAATACCTCTAACAATGGCAGTTTTGGATCAGTAACCAATTATAATGATGCCGGTAATTATGAAATTGGAACGGTGTGTCATATCATTGGAGATTCTGTCTTTTTATTTCATGATCTGTTGAACACTTATGACCCTTCTAACGGTAAAGTACAGATGGTACAATTTGCTGAATACAATTCGGCAAATATTATAGATACTCTTAAAGCAACTCCCTGGAATAACACAACTGGCACAGGTGGTGTTATTGCATTATTCGCCGATCTTGATATTACTTTAAATGCTCCTATATATGCCGATGGTGTGGGTTACAATGGTGGAAGTAGTATGCAGAGCAGCACTTCTTGTAGTAACACTTATAGCGGTTATATCTATAATCCTACTTTCAGTACGCAGGGGGGCGCATACAAGGGTGAAAGTATTACCACATTAACTATTGGCCAGAGCGGGGGCAGGGGCTCACCTGCAAGCGGAGGCGGTGGTGGTAATAATCATAACAATAGCGGAGGCGGTGGAGGCAACTTAGATGCTGGTGGAGATGGCGGAGGCAACTCAAGCGGGAGCGGTGCCGGTTGTACTGCTACTTTCAAAGGAATTGGCGGCAAAGCACTAAGCAGTAATTCCGGACAAAGAATATTCATGGGCGGTGGCGGCGGCGCCGGGCATTATAACTATTCGGGAAGCAACAGTTATGGCGGAAACGGCGGCGGTATTATTTTCATCTGGGCAAATAATATCAATGGTAATAATCAAACGATCTCTGCAAACGGAGCCAAAGGTGGCAATAGTATTTCAGACGGAGCCGGAGGTGGCGGTGGAGCAGGAACGATCATTCTACATTCGAATAACTATACTGGTAACCTTACCGTAAATACCAATGGCGGAAACGGTGGCGATGCAAATGACGGGGGCAACCTTAACTATTGTTACGGAGGTGGCGGCGGTGGCAGCGGTGGGGTGGTTTATTTTACAGGTAGTACTCCTGCTATTACCACATCTGTTAGTAAAGGAACTGCCGGACTTGAGATCGGAAGACACAACCCCTCTTGTGGAACCATTCAACCTGCATCAGATGGAAGTGATGGTCAACTCATCAGTAATTACACTTTCAGCAGATCTACTACACCTGCTGGCTACTGCAGTTATCTTTTACCTGTAAAACTAATATCATTTATAGCTAAGCTGCAGAATAATTCAGTTACATTAAAATGGGAAGTTGAAAATCCATCTGAGGCTAAAAATTTTATTGCAGAAACATCTGTTGATAATATTCACTGGACCATTTTACAAATGATAACTCCTGTCAACCAGGAAAAAGAGTATACTCTCAGCAACATCATTCCTCAAAAAGGAATTAATTTTTATCGCCTTAGAATTACAGGATTTGATAACCGGGAAACTTATTCTCCCATACGATTAATAACTACAGAAGAGAAGGAAACTTTTACCGTGTATCCAAATCCTGCAAATGACTATGTTCATATCTGGTTGAATACACAAAAAACATTGCCAGTTATAATTACGGGTGCAGATGGAAGAAAAAGAATGCAGCAAACAATAAAACCGGGGTTAAATAATATCTCACTTAATAAACTGGAAGCCGGCGTTTATTTTATTATCATCGATAATACTGTCAGGAAATTATTGGTTACCCGTTGAGTCAATTTTATTTGACTTCCACCAACGAAAGCTGAGATACCCAATGATGGCCATAGGTGCAAAAGCGAGATAAAGAATACCTGAATTTAAAGCCTTAGCCGGTTCTTCGCCCAGCTGTTGAGCTGTTTTGGTACAAATAGAACACTGAGCCGATACATCTCCAGCCAGGAGTATAGCTACGCCAACTAAAAGCAATATGAAAACACTTTTCCGCATACTCAAAATTAACCCTTATTTCAAAAAAGCAGATATTCTGTTTAAACTGCCTCTGCTTCCATTCTTTTCTGCACTTTCTTTCTCTCTTCCTCATTCAGTATCACTTTCCTCATTCTGATGAAGTTAGGCGTAACTTCTATACACTCATCCTGCTGAATATATTCCATACACTCCTCTAAAGTCATCAGTGTTTTTGGAGCAATACGGGTAGCATCATCAGAGCCGCTGGCACGGTGATTGGTCAATTTCTTTTCTTCAGTTGCATTAACCACCAGGTCGCCGGGTTTTATGTTCTCTGCAATGATCTGTCCGGCATACACATTCTCACCCGGATCTACAAAGAAAGTACCTCTGTCCTGTAATTTATCAATTGAATAACCAGTGGTCTTTTCTGTATTCTTTGAGATCAACACCCCGTTATTACGTCCGGGAATTGGTCCTTTCCATGGTTTATACTCGGTAAATCTATGAGCCATTACTGCTTCGCCTGTTGTTGCAGTCAGCATTTGGGTCCGCAGGCCTATCAAACCTCTTGAAGGAATATCAAATTCAAGATGCTGCATTTCTCCCTTTGTTTCCATCACATGCATCTCTCCTTTTCTTCTTGTTACCAGGTCAATCACTTTGCTTGCAAACTCCTGTGGCACATCTACCACAAGATTCTCATAGGGTTCACATTTGGTTCCGTTAAGTTCTTTAACGATCACCTGTGGCTGACCTACTGTTAACTCATATCCTTCCCTTCTCATTGTCTCAATAAGAATACCTAAGTGAAGGATACCTCTTCCATATACATTGAAACTATCGCCGTTATCATTATCCTCCACTCTCAATGCCAGGTTTTTCTCTGTTTCTTTCATCAACCTGTCACGCAAATGACGGGAGGTAACAAATTTTCCATCCTTTCCAAAAAATGGAGAATTATTGATGGAGAACAGCATGTTCATCGTCGGTTCGTCCACACTGATATTAGGTAGTGCTTCCGGATTCTCAGCATCAGCAATTGTATCACCAATATTAAAATCCTCAATGCCCACTATTGCACAAAGATCACCGGCCATTACTTCAGTGACCTTTTTTTTACCCATCCCTTCAAAAACATATAATTCCTTGACCCTTGACTTCTTTATTTTTCCATCGGCCTGAACCAATGCAATGGGTTGATTTTCTTTTATAGAACCGCGGCTCACTTTACCTACAGCAATCCTTCCCAAAAAGGATGAATAATCCAGTGAAGTAATTTGCAATTGTAAAGTTCCTTCAGCAACTGTCGGCGGGGGAACATATTTTAGAATACCATCCAATAATGGATTAATATTATCAATTTGTGTCAGTGAATCATTGAACCAGCCATTTTTTCCGGAACCATAAAAGGTAGGAAAGTTCAGCTGCTCCTCAGTAGCATCCAGGTTAAAGAAAAGCTCAAACACAGCATCATGTACTTCATCCGGTCTGCAATTAGGCTTATCTACTTTGTTGATAACAACAATCGGATGCAGATTTAATTGCAATGCCTTTTGCAACACAAACCTTGTTTGTGGCATAGGCCCTTCAAATGCATCCACCAACAGGATCACACCATCGGCCATTTTCAATACCCTTTCTACCTCACCGCCAAAATCTGCGTGGCCTGGAGTATCGATCACATTAATCTTTACATCATTATAGGTAACAGCAGCATTTTTACTGAAAATAGTGATCCCTCTTTCTCTTTCGAGATCATTGCTATCCATGATCAACTCCCCGGTTTCCTGGTTCTCCCTGAATACTTTTGTTGCATGCAGGATCTTATCCACCAGGGTTGTTTTACCGTGGTCAACGTGGGCTATTATCGCAATATTTCTTATATCCATACTCCTCTAAAATTGAGGCCGCAAAGGTACATCAATTAAGCGGGGAAGTCAAATGAATCAATTATTAATAATCAACTCGTTACGTTTTAAACTGAGATTTAATGTAGTTTTATGAAAACCGCTGTATGAAATTCCTGAAATGGACGGGTGTTGTTCTCTTGATACTGATTGTGGTGTATTTCCTCGGCCCAAGGCCCGATCGTCCAAAGTACGATACAGCCTTACCAAAAATCCCGTCCGAAAGTATGGCTTTAGAAGGCTATATCAAGGGTCAGGAATCAAAACACAAGATAAAACCTGATAACGAAGCGAGGATAATCTGGGCCAACGATTCCCTGAAACAAAAAACTGAATATGCTGTAGTGTACCTGCATGGTTTTTCTGCCAGCCAGGAAGAAGGTGATCCTGTTCATTACGAGTTTGCACAAAAATTTGGATGCAACCTCTTTTTAAGCCGGTTAGATGCTCATGGCATTGATACTACAAACCCATTGGCCAATTTTACGGCTGAAGGTCTCTGGAATTCTGCCAAAGAAGCGCTGGCCATTGGGAAGCAATTAGGCAACAAGGTCATCATTATGTCCACTTCAACGGGCGGCACCCTTGCCCTTAAAATGGCTGCTGAATATCCTGACATTGCAGGATTGATCATGCTTTCTCCCAATATAGCTATTAACGATCCCAGTGCCTGGTTACTTAATAATCACTGGGGATTGCAAATAGCCCATTTGGTTGTTGGTAAACATCGCACGGTAGATGATACAACGGCTATATATGCACAATACTGGAATAATCATTACTCCACCAGGTCATTGGTTCAATTAGAAGAATTGATTGAAACCACAATGAAAGAGTCGACTTTTAAGAAAGTAAAACAACCTGTTTTATTGTTATACTATTATAAGGATGATGACCACCAGGACCCGGTAGTAAAAGTTTCTGCTATGAAAAGAATGTTTGCTCAACTGGGAACACCCGATAATCTTAAAAGAGAAATTGCAGTTCCTGATGCCGGAGATCATGTAATTGGCTCTTACATCAAATCAAAAGATCTGGAAACAGTAGAGAATGAATGTGAAAAATTTGCCATGGAGATTTTAAAAATGAACTTAAAATAATTGATTACGCCTGCTGAAAACCGGAAAGAAAGTAATGTGATCATATCACAACAACATAAATGAAATGGTTTCAGTTGAAACCATTTCATTTCCTTCCTATTTCATAACTTACCCGTTCAAACGATTGCTATGACAAGAAGTAAGATAGCCGGTATAGGCATGTATGTTCCGGAACATGTGGTTACCAATAATGATCTGAAAATGTATATGGACACCAGCGATGAATGGATACAGGAACGTACCGGCATTAAAGAACGCAGATATGCTCACCGTACCAAAGAAACCACTACCACAATGGGTGTGGAAGCTTCTAAAATAGCTATTGAAAGAGCCGGCATCACTCCCCAGGATATTGATTTCATTGTTTTTGCCACCCTTTCCCCTGATTATTATTTTCCTGGTTGTGGTGTTTTATTGCAAAGGGCTATGCAAATGAAAGAGATCGGCGCCTTGGATGTAAGAAATCAATGCTCAGGTTTTGTTTATGCTTTAAGTGTCGCCGACCAGTTCATCAAAACAGGTATGTATAAAAACATATTGGTGGTTGGGGCTGAAAAACACTCCTTTGGACTTGACTTCAGCACAAGGGGCAGAAATGTTTCGGTAATCTTTGGAGACGGCGCCGGTGCTGTTGTGCTGCAACCTACAGAAGATGAGAACAGGGGTATTTTAAGTACACATTTACATAGTGATGGAAACAATGCAGAGATACTGGCTATGTATAATCCAGGCACACATGCCAACCACTGGACAACTGAAAAGCTGGCAGACTTCGATGATGCAGAGATCGGTGAAATGTTTTTTAGTCACTCCATGATCGATAAAGGACAAGTGTTCCCAAATATGGACGGTCCAGCCGTTTTTAAAGTAGCCGTAGAAAAATTTCCGGAAGTAATATTGGAATCGCTCCATGCAAATAATCTTAAACCTGCAGATCTTAAACTACTGATACCTCATCAGGCCAATTTGCGTATCGCCCAGTTTGTACAAAAAAAGCTACAATTGAGAGATGACCAGGTTTATAATAACATTCAGCAATACGGTAATACAACAGCAGCATCCGTACCCATAGCATTATGCGAAGCATGGGAACAGGGGAAAGTAAATGAAGGAGATCTTGTTTGCCTCGCTGCATTTGGTAGCGGGTTTACCTGGGCCGCAGCATTACTGAAGTGGTAATTCATAAGCAAAACTCAGAATTTATATAGCTATTGAGTAACACCCTCTTATTTTTGTAACCGGTGGCCCGTTTTATCGTTTATATCATTAATCCTATTTCCGGCACACGGACCAAAAAAGACCTCCAGGAGCTTATTGAGAAAAAGACCCGGGAGCAGAATATTCCTTTCCGCATATTTCCTTCTGTAGCAGGTGGCGATTATTCCTTTTTATTACCCATCATTGAAGAAGATAATGTCACTGATATTGTAATAGCCGGTGGCGATGGCACCGTAAGCCAGGTGGTAAGCAGCCTGATGGGCACAAAGATCAACTTCGGCATTATTCCCTGTGGATCGGGAAACGGGTTAGCTTTTGCAGCTAAAATTCCCAAGCATCCGCAAAAAGCACTTGAAGTTATTTTTAAAGGAAGATCTTCTGCCATTGATGGCTTTTATGTAAACGGACAATTTGCCTGTATGCTTTGCGGGATCGGATTTGATGCAAAAGTAGCGCATGAATTTGCCAACCAGCCCAAAAGAGGACTTACAACATATGCCCGGTTGGTAAGCAAGAATTTTTTTAGCGCCGGCACTTATCCGTTCACTATTGAAAGCAACGGATTAAGTTTTTCAACCGATGCATACTTCATCAGCATTGCAAACAGTAACCAGTTTGGAAATAATTTTACCATTGCCCCCAAAGCGCTTTTAGCTGATGGGCTTTTAGATGTGGTTGTGGCTAAAAAAACAGCAAAACCCCTCCTACTGTTCAATTTATTGAAACAGGTACTGGCTGGTAAATTGCAAAAGGTAGAAAGCTCATTAAACAACCCTGTTATTTATTTTCAAACTCCTAAACTTTTAATTCATAATCCTGCTGCTGCATTGATGCATATAGATGGCGATCCGGCTGAAACACCTGAAATCCTTGAGATAGAAGTAAAGAAGAAATGTTTCAGGCTTATTCATCCGCGGGGTTAGTTGTGGCATTGTCACTTTTCTTAAAAAGTTTAAGTATCTCACTAAAAGCCTGTTGATTGCCGTCTGAATTAACGGAGGATATAATATTTTTTTCTTCTCTTTTTGTGAGATGAAAATTCAATGCTGCTTTATCTTCTTCCTTTTTAGCAACATACTGTATGGCTATCTTATATATATTATTCCCTGTTCTGGTGGTATAGTAGGCAAGCATTTCGTTTTGCGAATACTCCATCATCTTGAACCAGTTATGCTGCAACAGCAAAAAGGGTTTCGTTATATGATCTGTTATATCATCTGATACATAGGGAGCTTCCCATCCACCAACAGTTCTGTCCCTTATCTGTAATATTAAAACTCCGCTGGTATTCTCTTTGATCCATTGATCAAAATGGACAAGAAACCGTAAGCTGTTCTCTTCCCCATAATTATCCCTTAGCCCTGCATCCATCACATCTATCACAGGATCTGATGGAAGCCACACATTGGGCAGCACCACAGGGAATGTTGCGTTCATCCGCAATGCAGAAAGCAACCGAAGGTTATAAGGGTCCTGGTTTTTGAAAAATGAGACAAAATCAATCACATCCGGGTCTTGAGCGGGGATACGGGTAGTATCAATCGGGTTTTGCATCATAAATCTCACCGGCTGGGTTGAGATCAGCATTTTACGACTATCCCGGGTAACGACTGAATTAAAAAAGATCAATGGTATATTGGCTTTTTTTTCATCTTCGATGTAATCTTTCAGTTTTCTATCCAACAATCCGTTCGAATTCCTGCTTAGTTTTAACTCAAAAGCATAGCCCCTGTCTTTCACATAATTATACTCACCTGATTTAAATTTTTGTGCCGGGGCAATAAGATCCCTTGCAAAGAAAGAGGTAAATACCGGGTTCAACAGATCACCGGAAACAGCGCTGATGTATTTTTTATCCTGCAGGTTGATATCCTCTCCTTTCTTTTTCTGTCGATATAATTCTCTGAAAAATGTTGCCCCGATCATTCCTCCTGAAGCTCCGTTGATCAGGAAGGTTTTTTGCATGATCTCGCCATTAGTAATACTATCCAGGTGTTGCAACACACTCATCGTAAAAGTAGCGCTACGGTTGCCACCGCCACTTGTGTTTATCAAAACCAGCAACGGTTTATCAGTTTTTTGTTTTGCCTTCCATTCATTCAGGATATTGATCATATTCTTTTTATCCGCCTCAACATTTTCCGGGGTACACAAACTCATTAACCCTTCCTTGGTGTACGCCGGTCTTTCCGTTTTATTCCAATAATTGATGCCATATGCTTTATTACGGGGATCTATCCAGTCCAGTTTATAAAAAATGTTCAACACAAGTAACAGGAGTATCAGGTAAGGAATGCTCCAGCTCTGGAGAAAATAAGTAATAGCACCTGCTACACCGATCAGGATAGAAAAGAAAATAGTGATGCTGGCAGCAGCCGGTAATTGGAAAAAAGGATTATCCATTACAAACCCGATAAACACCAGGAAAACAAAGGCTACAAAAACAGAAAGAATAGCAGCAAAATGGTGCCTGCGGAAAATGGATTCTATAAACTCATTGGTATAATGGGTTACACTTCTAACTCTCCTGATCCTTAACGGAGATTCAAAATACCATTCCACTTTTATCAGAGGTTCTCCACGATAGATCTCTTTTACTGTTCCCAAATGGGTGATATAAGATTTAGGGCTGCTGATAACCGGCATCATACTCCGGAGAATAGTTCTGTCTGCCCGGAAAAAATAGATCAACGATACGGCCAGGATAAAAATAAAGCCGGCAGCAAATCCGCCGAACAAAAAAAGAATTTCTGTGGTACTGATCAGTTCCTTAAAATGTATAAAATAATATGCTTTATAAAAAAAGAAGATGAGGAAAATGATGGGTATCACTGCATTGTTGATACAAAATTTTAAAAACGGATTGGTAGTAGCTGCGAGGAAACGAAAATAACGGCTGAATAAGATGAATGAGGCAATATTCCAGCTCATAATGAACATTCCGATAGATGCCCCTACAATCGCAAAGCTGAATGAGTTGACATTACCCAGGTATTCCGGTGCAAGGTACAAGGATGCTGCACCAAATGTTTTCATGAAACTACCATTCACCGTACTAAAGAGAACAAACCAGAAGAAGAGCAGCACCTGGTATTTTCTGAAATGGAGAAATACTAGCTGTACAGGAAAAGAATAAGCAAAACCTCTGAACCATGTTTTCATGTGCTCTTTTAGTTTTAGATTTTGCCACATGTTATGCCTTAAAACATCCCGTTTCGTTTGCAGCCTATGTTAATAGGCATTTCATATGACCAGGTCTGTGTTGTTGCTAAAATTAATAATAATGCAGGTGAGGTCAAACCTTTAATACCTTAAGAAATAGCAGAAATCCGGGTATTTCGGGTAATATAACGTAACCAAACAAAGGAAAGAAGCAGGAACATGGCGCCTAACTGATGTAATTGGGCCATCCATTCAAAAGGTCCCCATTGGTTAGGAACGATCTTCAGACTATACAATACCGAGAAAATCCCCAATAATAATTGCAGCAATACCAGTAATAATGGGATCCATTTTGTTTTATTGAAAATAACTGATCCTTTCACTTTAAACATTTTAATAGTCAGTATTGCTATTAAAATGACAAGCAGGTAAGCGATCCCTCTATGTATAAAGTGTATGGTGATTTTATTTTCCAGCAGATCAGTAAAAATATTATTACGGAACATATAGGAAGGAATGATCTCCCCATTTATATCTGGCCAGGTAGGCGCTGCAGTAGCCGCTTTATGTCCCGCCATTAATGCGCCGAATAAAAGTTGGATCACCAGTATACCAATGATCCAGGTGCTGAGTTTACGAGTTGACCTGCTTACCCTTACAATGTCTTTATCAGCAACCAGCAGGCTTAAGGCAAACCAAAATGTATAGCAAAGCAATCCTAATGCAAAAAGAAAATGCAAAGCCAGCCTTGTAGGTTTTACATATACCGCATCACCCGTAAGACCGCTTGCCACCATGATCCACCCAACAGCTCCTTGCAACGCCCCTAATAAAAATAAAATAAGCATGGGCTTCACCATAAAAGGCTTAAATCGCTTCTGGTATAAAAAAATAATAAAAGGAACCAGGAAAACCACACCGATAAGCCGGGCCCAGAAACGATGGAACCACTCCCAGAAAAAAATGAACTTGAAATCCTTTATTGTAAAATCGAAATTCAGCAGGTTATACTGGGGGGTCTGTTTATATTTTGCAAACTCATTAAGCCATTGATGTTCATTTAATGGAGGCAGGGTACCTGTAACAACATTCCATTCCGTGATAGAAAGGCCTGAACCGGTAAGTCTTGTGATACCACCGAGTAATATCTGGATAATGATCATCCCTACACCTATTAATAACCATATAGCTACAGGTTTTGCAGAACGTTGGGATATTTCATTGACCATCGGGTTGCAAAGTTAGTTCCATCAATTTGTCATTGACAACTTTTATTTAATAATATTAAGGAACTTGCGGGCTAATGCTGAAACCGTATTACCAGGAGGGATTACTAGAAGCCGGCTGTGACGAAGCAGGCCGTGGTTGCCTGGCGGGACCTGTATTTGCAGCCGCAGTTATTTTACCCCAAAACTTCAATCATCCTTTACTCAATGACTCCAAACAGGTAACTGAAAAAGACAGAAATGTTCTGAGAGAAATAATTGAAGAGTCAGCGATAACCTACGCCGTAGCGAGTATTGATAATGATGAAATAGATCAGATCAATATCCTGAAAGCTTCCTTTAAGGCGATGCACCTGGCTTTGGACAAATTAAAAAAGAAGCCCGGACTTTTATTAATAGACGGCAACAAGTTCTATACATACAAAAGGATTCCTCACCGATGCATTGTAAAAGGGGACTCTATTTATACGTCTATTGCCGC
Source organism: Chitinophagales bacterium (assembly GCA_020636575.1). Classification (GTDB taxonomy): domain Bacteria; phylum Bacteroidota; class Bacteroidia; order Chitinophagales; family Chitinophagaceae; genus JJ008. The sequence goes on along the minus strand of JACJXP010000001.1, from coordinate 1,141,094 downwards.
AGCCAGTATTTTAGCCAAAACATACCGGGATGAATATATGTTGAAAATTCACCGGGAATTTCCCCATTATGCCTGGGATAGTAATAAAGGTTATGGAACATTGGCTCATCGCAAAGCAATAGAGCTACATGGGCAATGCCAATACCACAGAAAGAGTTTCCGATTGCAACCCACTGAACCCACTCTTTTTGCAGACAATAGTTAAGCAAGGTTAATTAAGGTTAAGTAACTAGTTTTCAATTAAACATTGGGAAAAGGGTTGTGTCATATAGCTGAACAATTTTTAATAAAAAACAAAAGTGAAATGAAAAAAATTTTAATCGCAGCGTTGGTAATGATATCCTTATCAGTAACTGCATCAGCACAAAAAGTAAGCGACAAACCTGGTGAAAAGAACCGCATCGAAAAGACCTTTAAAAAAGATGACGGCCGAAAATTTGATAAATCGAAATTCGGCAAGTATGATGGCCGCAAGAAAATGTGGAAGCGTCATAGTGGTAAAAAAGGATTTGCTTATAAGCATGGCAATCGCAAAATGCAAGGCAAAAAATTCAGAAATGGACATGCAAGCCAGTTTAAAGGACTGGACAAAAGAGGCAGATCATAAAATCAGTAATTTATACTATTGTAAAGCATTACCCCAAAATGGTATTGCTTTTTTACTTTTATAGAACAGCAGGATTTCAGTAATTTGGCTAATGCAAAAAGTCATTGGCTTTATCTTCTTTTCGCTTACTCTCCTTACGAACAGTGTTGCACAAAATGCCGAAAGGGATTCACTGCTAAGTCTTTTACCTCCCAAAAATAAAACAAGACTGATATGAACAGTATCCGTTCCCTTTCCTGGTCATTATTCCAGGTATTTTTCTGGGGTTTGATCATATGGCTCTCCTTTTATTTTTTCATGGATAATGTGATTGCTTTTTTTTATGGGTATCGTAGCAAAAATTTTGGCACCACTTTTTTTAATAACCAGTTCTGGATGGTGCTCCATCTTCTTGGCGGCACATTAACATTGGTATTAGGGCCAACGCAATTCTGGCCGTTTATCCGCAACAGGTACCTTGCTTTTCACAGGATGGCCGGTAAAGCATATATGTTTGGCATCCTGTTGATCGGCATTTCGGTGGCCAGGCTGGCTTTGGTAAGCTACTGTGTACCCTGCCGTATCTCTCTCACTTTATTGGGGTTATTTGCTGTACTGTCTACATTGTTTGCATGGAAAGCCATTTTAGCAAGAAGTATCAAAACGCATCGGCAAATGATGGTAAGAAGCTATATATGTGTTTTGGGGTTTGTTGCTGTAAGGCTTGACCAGGTGTTGCCAATGGATTTTTTGTTTGGCTCAATTGAAGACCCTGTATTCAAAAGGACAGTGAATGAATATTTCTTTTCATTTGTGCCACTGATCATTGCTGAGATACTAATGATCTGGATACCTTCAGTTTCCCGGTTGAAGCGCAGAACAAAGTAGCATTTTGAAACTCTTCACACCCTGATACTACTATAGTAAAACCCACATGGCCAGGTTTACAAAAATTTGATTTTATTTTCCAATCTTTACAGATTCAAATTTTTTAAATGCGGGTCAAACTGTTGGCTTTTCTCCTTTTTACGGTCTTTGTATCATTCAATTCCAAAAAAGAGGGGGATCCCTTCCGCATGCCCGCAGAATGGGAACCGCATGAGGCGGTTTGGGTAGGTGTTTTTTATGGAGATGGGCGGAACCGTGTTACAGCCACTCTCATTAAATCTCTTTATAAATACGTACCTGTAAAGCTGAGTTATGATGAGGAAAACCGAAAACATCAATACAACATTTTTCTTCACTCCCAGCAGGTAGATACCACAAAACTGCAATGGGTAAAAGACAGTGTAGCTTTTAACTGGGTAAGAGATCCCGGTCCTGTTTTTTTAGTCAACAGTAAAGGAGAACAGAAAGTAGCTGACTTTGGCTGGAATGATTATGGTGATCCTATTATCTATAAAAGAAATGCAACCCGGTGGGATAGTGTGATCGGGAGAACAGATCGGCGGCTTGCCAAAGTGCTTGGGCTTCCTGTAGTAAGTACTCCTGTTGTGGCAGAAGGTGGTTCACTGGAAACCAACGGCGCCGGTGTGCTGATGTCAATAGAAGAAACAGCTTTGCAACGAAACCCAGGCCGATCACTACAGGAGATCGAAAAAGAATACCTCAGAGTTACCGGTTGCAAAAAAATGATCTGGTTGAAAAGAATGACCCTGCATGATAAAAATGTTTCCGGGCTTTTAACTGAAAACTGGAAAAGTGCGGGGGCAAACGGTCATATTGATGAAGTAGCAAGATTTGTCGGGCCCAATACTATTCTTTTGGCAAAAATTGATGTGGCTGATAAGAAAAGGAATCCCATCAGTAAAATAGACGATGGAATATTGGAAGAATGTTTTGAAACCCTGAAAAAGGCAACTGATGTAAATGGCAAACCCTTTAAGATCATCCGCATGCCTTACCCCGATCTTAATGTACACAGCATGTCATTTATAATGGATGCTGAAATAAGACAAAATTTTGAAGGGGCCGTTGTTAAACTGAAAGATGGCGATACACTCAATTTTGCCCCTGCGGTAAGCTATATGAATTTTATGGTTACCAATGGAGTTGTTTTAATACCAAAATACTGGCAACAGGGAGTTCCTTTGGCTGAAAAGGCAAAAGATGATAAAGTAAAACAGATATTTCAGCAACTATATCCTGACAGGAAGATCATCCAGATAAACCCATATTATATCAATATTGCCGGAGGTGGCATCCATTGCGCTACGCTGCAACAACCCCGGAGAAAAAAAGCGGTATAGCCCCGGCATAAGCTCAAAATGTTAAAACCTCCCGTTACTGGCTTTTTATTGAGGATTATCAGTTGGCAATTAGAGGGTAATTTATATTTTCATCCCGCATATATTTGCACAAACTATTAGCATCGCTATGCAGTTAAAATCGGTAGCCACCTTCGACCATATTGAACCGGAGGTTTTCCGTAAAGAGTTCTATGAACCCGGCATTCCGGTGGTCATCAGGGATCTTGCTCATAACTGGCCTGCTTATCAAAAATGGAACTGGGAATACTTTAAAAATCTTGTGGGTGATAAAAGAGTGCCTCTTTACAACAATGTAAAAAGCGATGCATATACACCTATCAACAAAGCAGATGACTACAAAACCTTTGGTGAATATATAGATATGATCAGCCGGGGGCCCGCAGGCTGGCGCATTTTCCTGTTCAACATATTTGACCATGCCCCGCAACTCACAAAAGATTTTACCTGGCCGGAGGAACTGATGAAGGGTTTTGTAAAAAAATACCCCATGCTGTTTGTAGGTGGCGCCGGCAGCATTACCCACATGCATTTTGATATTGACCTCTCCCATATCTTACATACACAATTCGGTGGTAGAAAAAGAGTATTGATGTTTCCCTTTAAAGAACAATACAAACTCTACCGCAAACCATGGGAAGTACTGAGCCTGGCCGATTTTTCAAACTACTATGAAGACGGAAGAATCGATTACGAAAAATTTCCTGCACTTAAAATGGCGGAAGGGCTTGACTTTGTTTTAGAACCCGGCGATACTTTGTTTATGCCTGCCGGTTACTGGCACCACATGGAGTATTTAGACAGTGGGTTTGCCATGAGCCTGCGGGCCATGCAACCTACATTAAGCGGCAAGCTTAAAGGTGTCTGGAATCTTTTTGGTATGCGTACCATTGATACGATGATGAAACGTACTGCCCCAAAATGGTGGTACGAAAGAAAAGAGAAGAAGATTTTTGCCAATGCAGATAAAGCAATTGCGGCTGCTTGAGTATATTTTGTAGTTGTATTCTAGTTTTCAATCCTAAATTAATAAACATGAGAAAAATTGCCTATCTGTTTATTTTTATGTCTCTGTTTTTCATTGGTTGCATATCAGAACAGAATGAAAAAGATCAACCACAATCTGAACCTAATACTGCAACAAACGGTTTAGAATATCTACAAAAGTTTGCAGGGGAATACTCTATAGAAGTGGAAGGTTTTTCACAAAAAGGTGATATAGAAAAGTATATTTTAAAAGAAACTGGCGAAGCTACTTGGCTATTATTACAAAATAATAATGGAAAGTCGAATATCATGTCTAAAAAGAATGGAACCTGGTCAGCTAAAGAAAATGATATCTTAATAAAAATCTCCGGTAATTCTGGAGTTATTGAAGAAGAATATGTCCTAAAAAATGGAGTACTTGCTAATAAATTAATCGAAGAAAGGTTTCTAAAAAGAATAAAATAATCAGCATTAATCTGGCAATACCCTCACCATTATATTTTTATATAGCACTTTGCTTTTAGGGTCATGTCCCTGCAGGGCAAATGTGCCTGACGAAAGCAATCTTTCTTCCATGCCTTTGGGTCTTTCTGCATTTTCCGGTTCAGTATAATTCACTACTTCTTTATCGTTGATCTTAATAACGATATTCTTCCCTTCTACCTTGATATATTCAGTGAACCATTCATTGTCCTTCACATACACTTCTTTTACATCTTCTATGGCATACAGGCTGCCTGTTCTTCGCCAGTCTGACTGGCTGTTATTTACCTGTGCTTCATACCCTTTTTTCGGCCAGCCAGCTTCCTGGTATTGTGTATGAAAGTAAATACCTGAGTTAGAACCCGGCATCGTCATTACATCAGCCTTAAATTCAAAATTTTTGAAATTATGCTCCTGTACCGGACCATCATAAAAAAGATGTGCCACTTTACCATTTGCCACAATAGCACCATCCTCAACAGAAAATGTACTGGCATTATCTCCCACTTTCCAGCCATCCAGGTTTTTTCCGTTAAATAAATGTATCCAGGCCCCCGCAGGTCTTCCACCGGAAAATGAAAGCAGGGCAACAAACAGTAAAAAGCAAATATTTCTTTTCATAACAGGAAAGCTACATTTTTTTACCTGTTTTTTTGATGACCGGTGGCGGATTATCTTTCCATCGCCAGAGATAAAGGCATGCGTAGGTACGATAAGGCGACCATTGTTCGGCTATCTTCAATATAGCCTGCTCCAATGTTTTCTTTTTTCGGTTCTTTAATTCATACAGACCGATCACTGCATTTTGCAGGCCCATATCGCCAATGGAAAAAAGGTCTTCCCTGCACAATGCAAACATCAGCAGCATTTCTGTGGTCCACTTGCCCACACCTTTAATTTGTGTAAGGTATTCTATCACTTCTTCATCACTCATTTTAGCAAGCTTGCGGTGATCGATCCCCTTTTCCATTTCAAACCGGGCTACATTCTGTACGTAGGTCGCTTTGGCATTACTCATCCCGATACCTCTTAATTTTTCAAAAGGAGTGTCGATGATCTGTTGGGCTGTAGGTTCTTTTCCTCCGTACAGATCCAGGAAACGCTTCTTGATAACGGCAGCCACTTTTGTACTCAACTGCTGGCTCATAATGGAGTAGCAGAGATACAAACAAAGATTTTTCTTTTTTTCAAGGGCAAACACCCCATGTTCCTTTATAAGCGGTTTTAAACGGGGGTCTTTGGATAAATGCTTAACGTAATGCATATATAATGTTATAGGTTGAAAATTATTAATTAAAAATGAATGAGGCTGGCGAAATTTGATAAGTAATGCACAGAGAGATCATTATTACAAAGGACGGTTCTCATTCTATAAGTATCCCCGAACTGAATGTAACCTATCATTCTGTTCATGGTGCTATCCAGGAATCGCAGCATGTATTTATAAAAGCAGGATTAATGGATTCCGGCTTATTTGACTATGTGGGTTTACATCATATTCTTGAAGTAGGATTCGGCACCGGGCTGAATGCTTTGCTTACTTTGAAAGAAGCCGATCAACATAAAAACAGAATTTACTACACAGCCATTGAACCCGATCCGCTAACTAAAGACGAATACAGTCTATTGAATTATTGTGAACAGTTGAACATACCTGCATACCAGTCATTATTTGAAAAAATGCATCAATGCGGTTGGGAAGAAATGTTTGAGGTCACTGATAATTTCAGAATAACCAAAAGAAGATGCAAGCTGACTGATTTTACTACTAATGATCTATTTGATATTATATACTTTGATGTTTTTGCACCAGCAGCACAACCGGAGCTTTGGACAAAAGATATCTTTGAAAAACTTTATACATTAATGAAACCGGGGGCCATATTGGTTACCTATTGCAGCAAAGGAGAAGTGAGAAGAAACATGCAGGCTGCTGGACTGACCGTTGATAAAATACCCGGCCCTCCTGGTAAAAGGGAAATGATCTGGGCATATCGATAGAACATTAAAAATAACTATTCAATACTCCAGCTCATTTCACCGCCCTTTTCATCTTTTAGGGAAATACCCAGCCGGGTCAGTTCATTTCTTATTTTATCTGAGGTCACAAAATCTTTTTTACCCTTTGCTTCTTTACGGATATCGATCAATAATTGCATTACTCCTCGTAATGTTTCATTATCAGCTTCACTAATTCCTTTCAGCCCAAGAATATCTTCTACATAAGCCTTCATTGCAGACTTCAAAAGATCAATTGTTTGTTTACTTAATGCAGCACTATCAATTATGCCATCCTTCAGAGAATTGATAACGGGGACCAGCTCAAATAAATTGGCCAATACTCTTGCTGTGCCAAAATCATCATTCATAAATGCCGGCAATTCAGCCAATAAATTTTTGACTTTAGTTTCCAGTTCTTTATCTGCTGCTACTTCCCCGGCTTTGCCTGTATCGATCTTCGCCAGATTCTCATAAGCATCCCAAAGCCTTTTTAATCCCTTTTCGGCAGCTATTAAAGCCTCATTACTAAAATCCAGGGTACTGCGGTAGTGTGTTTGCAGAATAAAAAATCGGATCACCATCGGGTGGTAAGCCTTTTCCAGCAACGGATGATCCCCGCTGAACATTTCTGTAAGCTTTATCTGGTTGTTATAGCTCTTCCCCATCTTCCGGCCGTTAATAGTGATCATATTATTATGGATCCAGTAACGAACCGGGGCTGTATGATTGCAGATGGTACTTTGTGCAATCTCACTTTCATGATGCGGGAAAAGCAGGTCCATACCACCACCATGTATATCAAACTGGGCACCCAGGTATTTGGTGGCCATTGCAGAGCATTCAATATGCCAGCCGGGAAAGCCAACTCCCCATGGGCTTTGCCAGCGCATAATATGTTCTGGTGCAGCATTTTTCCAGAGAGCAAAATCTGCCCTGTCCCTTTTTTCTTCCTGTCCTTCCAGTTCCCGGGTTGTTTCCAACAGATCATCAATTACCCGGCCACTGAGTTTTCCATAATCATGTGAGGCTGCATACTTATTTACATCAAAATACACGGAGCCATTAACCTCATAGGCATAGCCTGCTTCAATGATTTTTTTGATCATTTCAATCTGTTCTACAATATGTCCTGTCGCCGTTGGCTCTATTGAAGGAGGTATTGTATTAAACTGTGCCATTGCCCAGTGAAAAAGATTGGTGTACTTCTGCACCAATTCCATGGGTTCCAGCTTTTCGAGTACAGCTTTTTTAGAGATCTTATCTTCAGCTTCTCTCCCTTCCTCTTCAAAATGTCCTGCATCCGTGATGTTCCGGACATAGCGGACCTTATACCCCAGGTGGGTGAGGTAGCGAAAGATCACATCAAAAGTGATATAAGGCCTTGCATGCCCCAGGTGGCTTTCACCACTTACAGTGGGGCCGCACACATACATGCCCACATGACCGGGAGTGATTGGCGTAAATACCTCTTTCTGTCTTGTATAAGAATTATAAACTTTTAGTTCGCTCATATATTAATGATTACAGCTCTTCCGATTATCATAAATAATCCAGAGAAGCAAAGATGATGAAAATAAGTTAAGTGATGACCCGTTGCACCCGGGTGTAAAGCAGATAATTTGTCCTTACGGACAACAGCAAGTATATAAGTGCAAATTCATTAAAACGAAGATAATGCATTCATTTTTCTAAAGCAATATCTGCTACCAGCATATAATGATCTGACAGTTTTTTAGGAATTCTTTTAAACTGTTTAATACGAAAATCATTATCAGCGAATATATAATCGATACGCAGGGTTGGCGAAATACCGGAAAATGTACGGCCGATCCCGAAACTTTTCTTCAAAAATGCATCCTGCATATTTCCCCGCACAGTAAAGTATGCGTAAGAATTGGGTACATCGTTCAGGTCGCCGCAAAAAATCTTGGGAAAAGGGCTGTTACTCATGATCTCATCCACTATATGGGCCTGTATGCTCCGGTTGGTATACCCTCTCTTCATTTTTGAAATAATGGTTTTGGAACCACTCACCATGCTATCTTCCACATGTTTTATTTTATTCAGGCTTTCATAATCCTTTTTATCAAATTGAAGTGATTGCAAATGTGTAGTGAATATCCTCACCGTATCGTTGTTCCATTTTATATCAGCCTGTAATAAAACATCAGGTAATGTGGGGCGGGGATAGCGGACAAAGCCACTGTCAATGATCGGGTAACGGGAAAAAATGATGGAGCTATAATAATGCTTATCACCGTCCGTATCAAAAGAAAAAAAGTAATAAGGATACCCTAATTCATTTTGAACAGCCTCAATATTATTATAATATTCTTCTTTAATGGATGTGTGAAATTCCTGCAGGCATAATACATCAGCATTCTGGGCTCTGATCAGGTCAAACATCTTTTGCCGGGTCTGGCTTCCCTTGTTCATATTCTTTTTCAATTCAACGAACCTTGCCACATTCCAGCTTACAATACGTAAAGTCTCCGGGCTTTTTTCAGTAGTGAAGCTTCCCTGGCGTTTAAACGCAAAAAAGACAGTAATGCTTTTAAAGCTCAGCAAAAGTGCCACAGCCGATATCAATGCCATCTTCGGCTTCATGATAATAAGCCAGCCTATAAGGAACAAGATCACCACCAACAATAAAAAAGGAAAAGCAAGGCCAAGGAAAGACAGGAACCACCATTTTTGCGGATTGAGATAAGGCACCAAACAGGCAAGCAGGAAAACAGCTACAGCCACAATATTGGCATACAAAAAAAACTTTTTTGTGAATCCTCTGAACTTCCTTGCCATCCATGCAAGTTAAACAATTCTGTAGCGGTGGTAGTTAAGCTGTAGTATATCAGAGATCAGTTTCACCAGCCCTTTTTAAAAACTCCTTTTCTTCATCAGTTAAAAACTGGTATCCATCACGGCTGATCTTATCCAATATGTCATCTACCCTTTTCTGTGTAACCTTTGGAGTTATTGTATAAGGCTTATCATCTGTTTTATAAAACAACTGCTCTTTGATCGGCTTTGATTTCCTGGAAGGTTTGTCCGGGTTAAAAAGATTGTTGACCCAGTCAAAGAAATTATTCATCCAGTCACTCATGTCATATCCCCGACGGAGCAACCACATGAAAAGGAAACCGGTAACCCCACCGGATATATGGGCAATAAGGCCACCCGTATCATAAATGGAAACTGTTGCCAGGTCGGCAATAATAAAAACAGCCGTCAAAACCCATAACGGAATTCCTCCGGCGATCATAGGAAATATGCGGTAACGGGGTGAGATAATAGTGATCACCACAGCAACAGCCATTACACCGGCTGAGGAACCGATCAATACAGCATTGTTGGCTAATGCTGCCAGGGAAGGAATCAGGTTATACGCCAAAATAAATCCAATGGCACCTCCCAATGATCCATAAATAAAAACAGGGATCAGTTTGCGGTTGCCGGTAATATCCTGCATAATAAATCCAAAGCACCACAACCACAACATATTAGATAAAATGCGCCAGAAATCATCATGTACAAACATGTGGGTGATGATCGTCCAGGGCTTTCTGATCAGTTCACCGGTTGTGGCCGGCAATACAAACCAACTTAACACCTGTTGATTAAAATAACCAAGCGCCTCTTCCTTTGGGAAACGGGAATACCAAACTGCTTTCAAAAAAGCCAATCCCACAAAAAGCACCAGGCAAATGGCGATGAGTGTAAGCAGGGAATTATTGTCTTGCTTAAAGCTGATCTTTGACCGGTATTTTTTTTCTGAATAAGCCAACACAATAGTTTTTAGTATAACGTTTTACGGTTCCTTTTGTTCCAGTATAAAACTATCAGGAACCCGGTAATAGCCCCTCCCAGGTGAGCAAAGTGGGCAATATTATCACCGCTTACTCTTGCCACACCACCAAAAAGATCTAACGCTACAAACCCGAGAATAGCCCATTTGGCTTTGATAGGTATCGGAATAAACATCAGGTATAATTCAGTATTCGGAAATGTATACGCAAAGGCAGCAAACACACCCATTACTGCACCCGAAGCGCCCAGTGCCGGAGCTACTGCACCGATATTGTTTTTAATTGCAGTAATATCATTTGCATCAAATGCATGCAAAAGCTGCTCTGCACGGAAATACTGGATGCCAAGATGCAATGCCGCAGCACCTAAACCAGATGCCAGATAGAAAAACAAGAATCGTTTCCCACCCCATACATTCTCCAGCACACGGCCAAACATCCAGAGTGCAAACATGTTGAAAAGGATATGAAAAAGAAGTTGTGGGGAATGGGCAAAAAGATGTGTAACTATCTGGTAAGGTTTAAATCCCTGTGAACCGGACAGGTATCCATTGCTAACCAGTATATCATGCAGCTTTTCTGGCATAATAGGCCACATAGCAATCATTTCTGTAATACCATACTGCTTATCAAAAATGATCTGGCATAAAAAAACCAGTGCATTGATAATGATCAGATTTTTTACTATCGGGGGAAACGGGTCAGGTCGGGTAAACCGGAAATCACTCATGCGGCAAAAATACAACTCATTAATTAAGCTTTCAACGCTGTATAGTTAATACTTTTATAGATTTTAAAGGCTGAAAAACATGAGCTCTTTCCTTTTAATATTTTGCTTATTGTTTCCATTTTCACTTCTTGCCCAGGAAAGTAACAAAGTAAACCACCTTGAATGGAGATGGTCAAAACCTAAGCTAAATGGTAAAAAAATTACAAAACAAGAATTTAAAGCTGAAATTTATAAGGTAACCGAGGCCGTTCCGTTTTATAAAAAAGCAGGAAATTTTGAAATAGCATATTGGACCTCATCTGCATCAGCTATTGGCTTGCTTTACCTTGGTTCCAGAAGAAGCAAAACTTATCCTTATAATTATAAACGGGGATTTTCAATTGCAGGAGTTATTTGTACAGCCGGGTCTTTTTATTTTTTGAGCCAGCTAAACAAAAACTTTAAGAAAGCCGCTAAAGTTTATAATGAAAAACAGGTGATGATTTATTAGAAAATCACCGCAACTTTAACTGTAGCACATTCTCAATATGATGGGTATGCGGAAACATATCCACCGGCTGCGCTTTTGTAACAACATATTTTTTATCCAGCAGGCTCAGGTCCCTTGCCTGTGTTGAAGGATTACAGCTTACATATACTACTACCGGTGCTTCCATATCCAGTATTTTTTTTACCAGTTTTTCATGCATGCCCGCCCTTGGCGGATCGGTGATGATCACATCAGGTTTGCCATGAGCTCCAAAAAATTCATCATTACAAACATTGATCACATCACCGGCGAAAAAAGTTGCTTTAGTTAAACAATTCAGGGCCGCATTTTCTTTGGCATCCGCTACTGCTGCTTCAATGGTTTCCACGCCAATGATCTTTGCCGCTTTTTCACTTACAAAAATGCCAATGCTGCCCGTGCCACAATAAAGATCATACACAGTTTCTTTACCGGTTAGTTCAGCAAAATCCCTTGTTACTTTATACAGTTGTTCTGCCTGCCGGGTATTGGTCTGGAAAAAAGACTTTGGCCCTATCTTGAACTGAAAATTTTCCAGCTTTTCAATCACATAACCATTCCCTTTATAAATAACAGGCTCCAGGTCATACAAGCTGTCGTTCCATTTTGTATTGATCGTAAACAACCAGGTAGTTACCTGTGAAAAACGGGAAGAAATTGTCTCCATCATTAAACGAATCTTGTCCTGGTCATCTTCACCTACAATGATATTGATCATGATCTCCCCCGTAGTGCAAAGCCTCACCTGCATATTTCTTAAAAACCCTGTATGGTTTCTTATATCATAAAAGGACCATCCGTTCTCCAAAGCCAGTTGTTTTATCGCAAGCCTGACCTGGTTGGTGGGTTCCTGTTGCAGATAGCAGGTTTCAATATCAACCACTTTATCAAAAAAACCTTTGGCATGGAACCCGGCTACATTCTGTTCGGCATTTATAGTTTCATCACCCAGCTCTTCCTTTGTCAAATACCTTTTATTGCCAAAAGTGTACTCGATCTTATTACGATAAAACTTTGTTTCCGTTGCGCCAAGGATGGGCTGCAGTTCTGGCAATGAGACTTTCCCGATCCTTTTTAATGTTTCCTCAACCTGGCGATGTTTATATTCTAATTGTTTTTCATATGGCAGCATTTGCCACTGGCAACCGCCGCATACCCCAAAATGGGAACAAAAAGGCGGCACCCTGAACGCTGAGTATGAGTGAATATTTACCGGCACCCCCTCAGCCCAGTCTTTTTTGTTTTTCAGCAACCTGACATCCACCACATCACCCGGCACCACATTCTCAATAAAGATCACTTTCCCGTCTACCCGGGCCAATGACCGGCCTTCGGCGGCATAATCCTCTACCGTTATATTTTCTAATACAATTTTTTTCTTTTTTCTCACGGCGCAAATCTACGTTTTTGAAGGCGGGTTGCTCGCAACCAAATGGCTTTTAAGTTCATCTTTTTACCCTATAAAGGCTCGTTTTTAATATCTTTACCCGATTCATTCTGACTCATGAAAAAGGCATTATTACCTCTTTTTTTATTGTTTTCCGTCGTTATTGCTGCTCAACCTGGTCATGAGATCAAGGTTACTTTCAAACCTTTTAAGAATCAATACATCTACCTGGGCCATTATTTTGGCAAAACATACCCGATCATTGATTCGGCCATGCTGGATGAAAACAGCCAGGCGGTATTTAAGGGAGATCAAAGATTACAGGGTGGCATTTACCTTGTTGGCTACCCCAGCAAAGCCGGTTTTTTTGAGATACTGGTAGACCAGAATCAGCATTTTTCAGTAATAGCTGACACGGCAACACTAAACCAGAATGGGTTGAAGTTTGAGAATTCTCCTGATAATAACCTGTTTATTGATTACCAGAAACACATGAACAGCAAAGGGAAACGGATCAGTGAGTTGCAGGCTGAATTAAAAGCTACAGAGGACCAGAAGGAATCTACCCGGATCTCAGATGAACTTAATAAGCTGGATAGTGAGATAACAGCATACCGGGACGAACTAATAAAGGAGAATGCAGGATCTATTTTAAGCACCCTCCTTATTACCATGCGGGAACCTAAACTAACCGGTAATCTTAAAAACCTACAGACTAAAACAGATTCACTGGAAGCATACAATTACTACAAACAACATTATTGGGATGGAGTGAATTTCTGGGATGGCAGGCTTGCCTACACTCCTTTTTTTGAGGAAAAGCTGGACAAGTATATGAACCAGTTAATAGTACCTCACCCGGATTCCGTTATCAATGAAATTGACTGGATGATGGCTTATGCCAGTGTAAGCAGTGAGATGACCCGATTCTTACTTATCAAATTTGTAAACCGCTATCTCAATCAGAAATACATGTGGGAGGATGCCGTGTTTGTGCATCTTTTTGAAAAATATTTTGCCAACAAAAAATATGATTGGCTTAATGAAAAAGGCGAAAAGACCATTACAGACAGGGCTTACAGCTTAATGGCAAATATTATGGGTACCCCCGCCGCTGATATTTACCTCCCGGACACATCGGGCAAACAGATCAGTTTATACGAACAGGTTGCCGATTATATTGTGGTGGTTTTTTGGGACCCCACCTGTGGCCACTGCAGGGAAGTACTACCAAAACTTGATTCTTTTTACCGGGCCAAATGGAAGGATGTAGGATTAAAAATGTTTGCTGTTGCCAAAGAAACTGACGGCACTAAAAAGAACTGGACAGATTTTATACATGAGCATAACCTGCAGGACTGGACCCATGTGTATTACTCAAAGGAAGCTGATAAAGAAAGGATAGGTTCAGGCATTCCGGGTTATTCTCAATTGTATGATGTACTTTCTTTTCCTACGTTGTACCTGCTTGATAAGGAAAAACGTATTGTGGCCAAAAAACTTGCTTATGAACAACTCGATGAAGTTTTGCAATTAAAACTGAAAAAACAATAACATTATCCAATACTTAGTACTATGAAACGGTTTTCTGTTTTTTTGATCCTGCTGGTTTTTTTAACCGGCTATTGCAGTGCACAAACCCTTTTTACCTATGGTAATGACAAAGTAGATGCAAAAGAATTCTTAAGGGCTTATAAGAAGAATAATACCCAACCCGTAGCAAATAAGGAAAAATCTATCCGGGAATACCTTGATCTTTTCATTAAATCAAAGCTTAAAGTAAAAGAAGCATACAGTCGTGGGTATGATACTCTGCCAAACCTGAAAACAGAATTCGCCAATCTTCGGGCACAGATCATTGAAGGGTATATGACCAACCCGGATATTCTGGATAAAATGACCCATGAAGCTTTTGTTCGCAGTTTAAAAGATATTGAGCTTTCTCACATTTTTATTTCTTTTAAAAATGCCGCAGGCGCATTGGATACAACTGTAGCAAATAAGAAAAAAGATGAAGTGCTGGCTCTTCTGAAAAAAGGCACCGCTTTTGATAAGGTAGCCATGCAATATTCAGATGATCCTTCAGCAAAGGAAAACAAAGGTTATATTGGATTTATTACTGTTTTTTCTCTCCCTTATGAGCTCGAAAAGGCAGCTTATAATACCCGGCCCGGCCATACAACAGATGTGATCCGCTCAAACAGTGGTTACCATATACTCAAAGTAATGAGTGAACGAAAGGCACTGGGCAAAATGAAAGTGCAGCAGATATTACTGGCATTTCCTCCCGGAACAGATGAAGCCAACAAAAAATTGATAGGTAAAAAAGCGGATTCTCTCTACAAACTCATTCAGTCAGGCAGAGATTTTGGTCAGTTGGCATCCACTTTCAGTAATGATTATATCAGTGCTGCAACTGGCGGAAACATTCCTGATATTAGTGTAGGCCAATACGATCCTGTATTTGAGAAACAGGTATGGTCACTCAAAAAAGATGGATCCGTCAGTAAGCCCTTTCAAACCGAATACGGATGGCATATCCTGAAAAGAGTAACCGCCAAACCGCTCATTACTGATGAAAATGATAAAGAAAACCTAAAGGTCCTGGAGCAAAAAGTAAAAACAGATGGCAGATGGAAGGAGTCAACAGATTTTATTTACAATGAAGTAAAGAATAAAGCCGGTGCCAGAAAAGAAGTTTACAGTGCTTTCTCATTATGGGCATTGGCAGATAGTATACTCAATAACCAGTTTCTGCGGCCGGATGGCAGGAATATTCAACTCTCTACTCCATTGTTTAGCATCGGTGATCAAAAATATACAGCTGGCAACTTTATCGATTATGCCCGTACATATAGATTTAAACCCGACGGATCTGGCGCCAAACCGTATGATCAGCTTACAGATGAATGGGAAAAGTATATCATGAAAAACTATTACCAGGATCATCTTGAAGAGTTCAATGAAGATTTCCGTAACCAGATGGCTGAGTTTAAAGATGGTAATTTGTTCTTCGAGATCATGCAACAGGAGATATGGAACAAGGCCCAGGCAGATACAACAGCTTTACTGGCTCTTTATAATCAGAATAAACCCAAATACATCTGGAATAAAAGTGCTGATGCTGTTATATTCTTCTGCTCTGATGGTAGTGTGTCTCAGAAAGTATATGATGCCATTCGAAAAAGTCCTTTATGGTGGAAGAACACCGTAGCACAATATTCAGAATTGGTTTATGCAGATTCTTCCCGGTTGGAATGGGACCAAATTCCGGGTATCGATAATAGTACTCCTGTAAGCGGTATGGTCACCAAACCACAGATAAACAGTACAGATAATACGGCATCATTCGCATGGATCAGCAAGGTTTACTCACAACCGATGCAAAGAAGTTTTAATGAGGCCCGGGGCCTGGTGATGAACGATTACCAGGAAATACTGGATAAAAAATGGGATGTTGAATTAAGAAAAAAATATCCTGTTGTAATTAATGAGGCTACGCTGAACAGTATCCTGAAATAGAAAGATCCTTTATAATAATTTTCTTACTACATCAGCTACCAGCATTGGCCGGCCGAGGGTATAATAATGTAAAACGGGTACACCGTTTTTCTTCAGATCCTGTGATTGCATCAATAACCATTCTGCACCAACCTGTTCTACTTCCTCGTTGCTTTTGCATTGCATCATTTCTGCGGCAAGATCGTCAGGCAGATCAATATGGAATGTTTTGGGTAAGATATTTAGTTGTTTCTTGGAATAAACAGGTTTTAATCCCGGGATGATTGGCACGGTGATACCCATATCCCTGCATGCTTTTACAAATGCATAATACTTGGCATTATCAAAGAACATTTGTGTAACAATATAATCTGCCCCCGCATCTACTTTTGCCTTCAGGTACTTTAGATCAGTTGCCATATTAGGAGCCTCAAAATGTTTTTCCGGATACCCGGCAACACCAATACAAAAATCAGTTTTATGTGTTCCTTTTAGCTCATCTTCCAAATAAATGCCGGCATTCAGATTTACAACCTGTGTTAACAGATCACTGGCATATTGATGTCCGTCCGGCTCTGGTTCAAAGGCTGATTCATTCTTAGCCGCATCACCCCGTAGTACCAGTACATTATCAATTCCCAAATAACGAAGATTGATAAGCGCATCTTCTGTTTCATTGACGCTGAATCCGCCGCAGATGAGGTGGGGCACTGTATCCACATCATATTTATTCATGATAGCCGCACAAATGCTTTCGGTTCCCGGCCTTTTACGGATGATCACTTTTTCAAATGAACCGTCTGTCCGCTTCTTAAAAACATGCTCACTTCTGTGATAGGTTACATTAATAAACGATGGCTTGAATTCCATCAGCGGGTCAAGATGCTGGTAAAGTGCTTCAATACCTTTCCCTTTTAAGGGAGGAAGTACTTCAAAAGATAACAAAGTGTCTTTAGCGTTGGCTATGTGGTCAGTTACTTTCATAAAGGGCTGAATAGCATGCAAAAGTAGTCAAGGTTCTAAAGAATGTCAAATAGAAGAGCCCGAAATAATAAATGACGTATTAAATAAGTATTAGTAGTCAATTGAAATCAATTCCCATCTTTCGCTCCTATGGTAAGCGAGGGTTATAATATTGAGTTCATATTTTTCCATTTTGGCTATCCAAAGGTCCTTATTATACCAGATAATATCCCTGAGATTGCCGGCCTTTTCACCATTATATGAATTCACATAAACATTATTGGTGGGATAAGGAAGATTGATCAGGGTATTTACACCTGATACTGTAAAAGTTTCATCAGCACCAGCATTATAACTTATATAAGAATCACCTACCGTTGCGGGATCTTTACATAGAAGCTGTGCACTGTTATTGGCATATTGATATAAACCATCAGGTTTCAGCTTCATCATAAAAAAAGTAGCGCCAAGACTGTCTGTAATATTCAGCCATGTTTCTCCGCCCAATGTTACTTCGCTACTTGCCATATAGCTAAATATATATGTATCTGCCAGCATACCACCTCCATCAAATGTCTTATACTGGTATGTCCATTTTGTACCCACTCTTGGCGAATCGGGAGCAGGAGGTGTACTATCCTTCTTTTTGCAGGAAAAGAAAAACACCGATAAACTTAACCAAACAAGTAAATAAGGTTTTAACATTGTGTCTAGTTGAATATCTTCAATACCTAATTTACCATTATTTTATCACACTTTATCTAGAAAAAAGACCCCTAATCCTCTTATAGGTCTATTTTTGCGGGTATGCCTGTAACGATACAAACAGATAATCTTGTAAAAAAATATGGCAACCGAACGGTCGTTGATCATGTTTCCTTTGAAGTTAAACAAGGAGAAATTGTAGGATTACTGGGTCCTAATGGTGCGGGAAAGACCACATCATTTTACCAGGTAGTTGGCCTTATAAAACCAGATGAAGGAAAAGTGTTTTTGAATGACCAGGACATTACCAACCTGCCTATGTACAAAAGGGCTAAAATGGGCATTGGTTATTTGCCACAGGAAGCCTCTGTTTTCAGAAAGCTAAGTGTTGAGGATAATATTGCTGCTATCCTGGAAATGACAAACCTGTCAAGAAAAGAACAAAAAGAAAAAGTTGAAGAGCTGCTGGATGAGTTTCGTTTGCAGCATGTAAGAAAAAATAATGGCGATGTATTAAGTGGTGGTGAAAGAAGAAGAACTGAAATTGCCCGTGCCCTTTCAGTGGATCCAAAGTTTATTCTGCTTGATGAGCCATTTGCCGGTATTGACCCCATTGCAGTGGAAGATATCCAGGCTATTGTAGCAAGACTAAAGCATAAAAATATCGGTATCCTTATCACTGATCATAATGTTACAGAAACCTTGTCCATTTGCGACAGGGCTTATTTGCTTATTGAAGGTAAAATATACAAACACGGCACTGCAGAAGAACTGGCCGCCGATGAAGAAGTAAGAAAATTATACCTGGGCCGCAATTTTGAATTAAGAAGAAAGGATTATTTGCATGAAGAAGCTGTAAAAGCATCCATAAAACCCGGAGATCATTAAGTTTTTTCCCTTGCCTCAAATTCTCTATTTTGCTGCTATCAATGAGACTGCTAAGCCCGGCCATATCATCGCTTGCCCGTATGCGGCTTTGGCGCATAGATGCCTGGAAACAAAACCCATTGGATGCACAGCGGGAAGTGTTGCAGGAACTTGTTACTTCAGCCCAATACACTGAGTTTGGCCGCCGCTACGACTTTTCACAACTGTTTAATGTCCGCTCCTTTAAAAAAGCCGTTCCTATTCATGAATATAATGATCTAAAGCCTTTTATCGAAAGAATGATGAAAGGGGAACAGAACATTTTATGGAATACACCTGTATTCTGGTTTGCCAAAAGCAGCGGCACCACAAGTGATAAAAGCAAATTTATTCCGGTAACTGAAGAAAGCCTGCAGGATGGTCATTACAAAGCATCAAAGGATGTACTCTCACTATACTATAGGTTCAATCCCGATTCAGAATTATTGACCGGCAAGGGCCTGGTGATCGGCGGAAGCCATAATATCAACCCCATGAATACTGAAGCACAGTATGGGGATCTGAGTGCTGTACTGTTGCAGAATTCTCCTTTTTGGGGCCATTGGCTGAGGACACCTGATCTCAGTATTGCACTAATGGATGAATGGGAAAGTAAAATTGAAAAACTGGCAGAAAGTACGATCAAAGAAAATGTAACCTCCGTTTCCGGTGTACCTACATGGACACTGGTATTATTCAAAAGGATACTTCATCTTACAGGCAAAAAAACAATGAGTGAGGTTTGGCCGTCACTAGAATTATATATGCATGGTGGCGTATCATTTACTCCATATAAAGAACAGTTTCAAAAACTAATTGGGAAAGAGGTCAATTATCTTGAAATGTATAATGCCAGTGAAGGTTTTTTTGCCGCCCAGGAAAATCCGGGTGATGAAGGAATGTTACTTTTTACCGACCACGGTATTTTCTTTGAAATGATGCCAGTTAGTGAATATGGCAAATCTGATCCTCAAACTGTCAGCTTACAGGATGTGGAGCTGGGCAAAAATTATGCGCCAGTGATCAGCACCAATGGAGGTTTGTGGCGATACCTGCTTGGCGATACGATTCAGTTTACATCTACTAGTCCTTATCGCATTAAAGTATCAGGCAGATTGAAACATTATATCAATGCATTTGGAGAAGAAGTAATTGTGGAGAATACAGATGATGCTGTTGCATATGCCTGCCATATAACTGGCGCCATCGTAAATGATTATACGGCTGCCCCTGTATATTTTTCTGATACATCAAACGGGGCTCATGAATGGCTGATCGAATTTGAGAAAGAACCGGAAAACCTGGAAGCTTTTATTTCAGCGTTAGATACAGGATTAAAGAAAGTGAATAGTGATTATGAAGCGAAGCGCCATAAGAATATCGCATTACGTTTACCGGTTGTACACTCTATTAAAAAGGGAGTGTTCCAGGAGTGGCTTCGTCACAAAGGAAAATTGGGAGGGCAACATAAAGTACCCCGTTTATCCAACGAAAGAAAATTCCTGGAAGAAATTCTGCAGATGAATACTGCTACATTTGTCACTAAATAAACCTAAGATGAAATTATTAGAAGGAAAAGTTGCTATTGTTACCGGTGCTGCCCGCGGCATAGGAGAAGGTATTGCCCTCAAATTTGCAGAACAGGGAGCTAATGTTGCCTTTACCTATGTAAGCGATAGCAGCAAAGAAAAAGCAGAAGTACTGGAAGCAAAACTGACTGGCCTGGGAATAAGGGCTAAGGCTTATCAGAGTAATGCCGGTGATTTTGCACAATGCGAAGCCTTTGTAAATGATGTTCTCAAAGAATTTGGCACAGTAGATATCTGCGTTAATAATGCAGGCATTTCTAAAGATAACCTGTTATTGCGTATGAGTCCCGACCAGTGGGAAGATGTGATAAAAGTGAACCTGAACAGTGTTTTTTATATGACCAAGCAGATCATCCGCCCGATGATGAAAGCAAAATCAGGATCTATTATCAATATGAGTTCAATTATTGGTGAAATGGGTAATGCCGGGCAAAGCAGTTATGCAGCCAGCAAAGCAGGTATCATTGGATTTACAAAAAGTGTGGCAAAAGAGCTGGGTAGCCGTAATATCCGTTGCAATGCAATAGCACCTGGTTTCGTGGAAACAGACATGACCAGTTATCTGAAAGAAGGAGAAGCCGCCGATAAATACAAAGCAGGTATCCCGTTAGGGAAATTTGCGAGCCCTGAGGACATAGCGAATGTTACTTTATTCCTTGCTTCTGATCTTTCATCATATGTAACAGGACAAACGATCAGTGTGTGCGGAGGGCTGAATATTTAAATCAGGGTTCAAGTACTTTCATAAAAACACGGAAACCAACTTCAGGTGAGCTCTCCGAATATTTCATCTGGCTGCTAATTCTTACATCATAGCCAGTAGAGTTATAACTTCCGCCTTTTGCAATTCCTTTCTCACTGACCATTTCAGCAACATTCCCAGACATATTATAGATTCCATATGGCTCAATGGCCTGAAATGATTTGACAGGCGAAGTATAAGAATTACTTGCTCTTGCTTCAGGAATTATTTTATACTCTTCCCTCTCGTTGTCATAGCTGATAAATGCATCACTAACATGCTTAAAGTTGCAGAAAAACTCTCCGTTCTTATTCCGTAAGTAGAAATCTGACCAGGGGTAAATTTTATTCCTGTCGCCATTATTAGCCACTTTCATCCATTCTTCTTCTGACGGGAGATAGAATTTTACCTTTTTAAATTTTCGTTTTGCATCATTATTATAATATTCAGTCAGCCAGTTACAATATGCGGTTGCTGCTTCATAGCTTATGCAAACAACAGGATAGTTTTTAAAGGCGGGATGTAAATGATAATATGCTGACATGGGCTGCTGATATTGAGTACTGTTTAACCATTTCAAAGAATCAACCTTAAACTGTTCAGCTTTTTTAGCATCATCAACTTTTAATTCATTTAAAAAAAACTGATACTCACTATTTGACACCTCATACTTACACACAAAAAGATCATCCTGGATTTTTGCCATATTTTGCTCAATTCCTTTGGCAGAAAAGGCAGGGTTTATTTTTTTTGTAAATGACAATAAGAAAATGATTGAAGAAAGGATTCCCGTTGAATAGATTATTTTCCTGATCATAACAAAAGGTTTTTTTACTAACGGAATTTACAAAAAAATATTTCGATCACCCCTGTAATTTGATCCCCCTCTTCTTAATATAATCATGCCACAGTATCATGGAGGCGATCGTCCGGTAAGGCCGCCATGGCTCTGCAATGGCCAGCATTTCTTCTTTTGAAATATCTTTTGGCAACTGCTTTACTTCTTTAAGACTGTTCACCAGAGCAATATCTCCTAAAGGAAACAGATCGGTTCTTTGCAATGCATGCATCAGGTACACATCAATAGTCCAATGGCCGATACCCTTTATTTCGATCATTTGTATCCTGATCTCATCATCAGATAATAAAGCAAGCTTCCTGAGATTTATTTTCCCGGACACTATTGTATTTGCCAGCTCCCGGGCATAGACTATTTTTTGTCGGCTGAAATAACAATTACGTAACTCCTTATCTGATAGCGAAAGAATTTTCTGCGGCGTCACATAACCAATCCTTTCTTTTAATTTTTTAAATGCGGCATACGCCGATGCGAGTGAAACCTGTTGCTCTAAAATGGAAAGTATTAAAGATTGAAAAGTGTTGGGCCTTATCCACATGGGCGGATAGCCATGTTCCTTAATAATTCCTCGCAGATCTTTGTCCTTTTTTATCAGCTTATCACAAAACAAATGAAAATTGCCTGCACTAAAGGTCGGGATCATTTCTGCTTGAATTTGGCTATAGCCTCCCTTGTAAAATCACTTAACACCAATCGGCCGCTGATCTTTGCTCTTTCTATTAATAGCTGATCCCAGTTCTCTGTTCCTTTCCAGAATATCTTTTTCATTTCAGTCATAGCATCCGGACTTGAATGTGCCAGTGTATGTGCCAGTTTTGATACGGCTTCATCCAGGCTTGTTATATCCTGGTGTACTTCTGCAAACAAACCTCTTTTTCTTGCCCAGTCTGCTTTGCGCCACATGGTAGCATCAATAGCCAGTTGCGAAAAAGCGGAAGTGCCGATCTTTCTTTCCACTGCGGGGCCTACTACAAAGGGACCAATACCAACTGCCAGCTCACTGAGTTTTATATCTGCATGTTCTGTAGCAATGGCATAATCAGCAGCCGCCACTATCCCTACTCCCCCACCTACACATTTTCCCTGTATCCTGCCAATGATCAGTTTGGGGCAATGCCGCATGGCATTGATGACTTTTGCAAAGCCACTAAAAAATTCAAGTCCCTGCTTTTCGTTTTTAATAGCTACCAGTTCATCAAAAGATGCCCCGGCACAAAAAGCCCTGTCTCCGCCTGATCGTAATACGATCACTTTTGCCTCCGGATCATCCCCTGCATGAGTAACAGCGGCAGCCAGTTCATTTAGTAAAGAACCGGGTAGCGAATTACTCTGTGGATGAAAGAATTCAATAGTAGCTATTCCTTTATGTAATTCCGTTTTTATATATGCTTCTTCCATAATTGAAAGTTTATTACTGTTTCTTTTTGGCGACCATTGTCAATATTGTTGCCACACCCACAACCGGTTCATCAGTGCCGTCCAGCATTTCTACCATCCACTTTACAATACCCTTGTCAATATCATCTCCTCGTTTAGGCTCATCACCGGGTTGCAACATTCGTTTATCATTGGGCAGTTTTTCCTTACAGGTAAATCGTATCTGTATCTCAGCGCCGGGATAAACAGGTTTGGTGAATCGAAGTTCATCAATACCATAATTCAATAACACAGGATTTTTTTCATAACTATCTACAAATAATCCGGCGGCCACACTCATAATAAAATAGCCATGCGCCACCTGCTGCTCAAACATGGTTCCTTCAAAATCAGTGGTTTTAATATGCGCATAAAAATGATCGCCGCTCAGATCAGCAAACCGGTCTATATCCTCACTGGTGATCACTCTTTTTGCTGTCATGATCTGGTCACCCACCTGCAGCTCTTCAAAATATTTTTTAAAAGGATGAATATCTGATTCATTTCCTTTTGCATGGGGCTGGTAAACATTAGTAACAGCAGTAATAAAATTCGGTGAACCCTGTAATGCAGTTCTTTGCAGGTAATGCTTCACCCCACGAATACCACCCATCTCTTCGCCACCACCGGCACGGCCCGGGCCGCCATGTACCAGCAGCGGCAATGGTGATCCATGACCTGTTGACTCTTTGGCACATTCGTTATTCAGGATCAGTATTCTTCCATGATGTGTAGCAGCATTGATCGCATAGTGCCTTGCTGTTTTCTTATCAGATGTAACAATGGTAGTACACAAACTTCCCTTTCCCAGTTTACTCAATACAATGGCATCATCCATTGTTTTATACGGCATAATGGTGCTTACGGGGCCAAATGCTTCTACCTCATGTGCTTCTTTTGCTTCATAAGGCTTTTCATTCATGAGTAATACCGGCGACATAAAGGCTCCTTGTTTTGGATCTGCATCTACCACTTTAACACTATCCAGTGAACCATAAACTATCTGTGAACTGGCCAATAATTTTTCAACCTGGCCCCTTACTTCTGATCGTTGTGTTTCTCCCGCCAGTGAACCCATTCTTACTTTTTCATTCAATGGGTTACCTATCGTAGTTTGAGAAAGAGAAGCTGAAACCCCTTTCCACACATCTTCCATCTTGTTCCCAGGAACAAAAATTCTGCGGATACCGGTGCAACGCTGTCCTGCCTTCAATGTCATTTCTTTCCTGATCTCTTTAATAAAGATGTCCCATTCCGGCATACCGGGCTGCACATCGTTTCCCATTACAATACAATTCAGTGAATCTGCTTCCATATTGAACGGAACATTGTTCTCTAATATGGCCGCTGTCTTTTTCAACATTTGTCCTGTAGAAGCGCTGCCGGTAAAAGTGACAACATCCTGGCTTGTTACATGATCCAACAGATCGCCGGCGCTGCCGCAGATCAATTGCAGGCTTCCTTCGGGTAATATTTTGGAAGCAATTATTTCCTTCACTACCGCTTCAGTTAAATAACTGGTGATGGTAGCCGGTTTTACAATAGCGGGCATACCAGCAAGCAGGTTCACTGCAATTTTTTCCAGCATACCCCAAACCGGGAAGTTGAATGCATTGATATGAATGGCCACCCCTTCTTTGGGCACAAGGATATGTGTACCCATAAAAGTATTGTTCTTACTCAGGTTATGGCTTTCACCATCTACACAAAAAACTTCATCGGGGAATTTTCTTCTTAATGAAGCATTGGCAAACAGGTTGCCAATCCCCCCCTCAATATCCACCCAGCTATCAGCTTTGGTAGCACCGGTTCTGTAGCTTATCTCATAAAATTTGGGTAAGTGACCTCTTAAATGAAGTGCCAGGGCCTTTAGCATATTGCCCCGCTGATGAAAAGTCATTTTTCTCAGCGCAGGATTACCAATTTTTCGGGCATATTCAGTCATAGCTGCAAAGTCAAGCCCCTTTGTGGTAGCAGTGGCGATCGCCTTACCGGTTACAGCATTAAATAATGTTTGTCCCTCCCCATCTCCGGTGATCCATTTTCCTCCGATATAATTTTCCAGTTTATTCATACAGCAATTTAAAATTCGTATTGCGAAAATACCTTAAAACAAAAAAAGTCAGCTTTCGGCCTTTTACTGATGCCTATCTTTGCGAAAAAAAGAAAATGAAAAAATTGCTGCCCTTATTACTACTAACTGCTCTCATATATACAACATCCTGTAATAACTCAAAAACGAATGATAGTGAAACTGATCACAGTGGCCACAAAACCGATGAGCCCAAGACAGAAGCTGACAGCCTGATGATGCAGGTAATGGAAGGGCATGATGCCGTGATGCCTAAAATGGGCAAGGTAAGAGGCGCACAGAAAGAAGCACAGCGGTTGCTGGATTCCGTATCTGCATTACCGGCAAAAGCACAGGAAGCTGCAAAAACGTTGAAACAGGAGCTGGAGACACTGATCAATGAACTGAACTACGCTGATTTTGCCATGGATAAATGGATGGTGGAGTTTAATATGGATTCTGCAAAAGATAATATGGAACAGCGCATTCAATATCTTACTGATGAAAAAATGAAAGTGACCAAAGTAAAAGAAGCGGTGCTGAATGGGTTGGCTAAAGCGGATTCGTTATTGAAGAAAAACTAGTTAACACTTAAGATTAGGAATTCGTTTTTCATGATTCTTTTTTGACATTAACCTTAAATCTCATTACCCGTTGTCTATCAAATAAAACGTCTATATAATATAGTGAATGGTCTGATATAAAATACTGAAATTTATAAAGATCTCCATCCCGTTTATATTTTATATACTGCTGTTTTTTTATAGCTAAAGTGTCAAGTCTTCGCACTTTTTTTCTTTTCGAAAGATCATCCACAACCCATATGTCCGGATTACGAAAAAGATTTGAGTTGATTTGGAGGTCATTAAAATAACCATTATACCTTATCACAAATTGAATAGTATCACCCTTTTCTGCAGTGATGACCCCTGAAGCAGGTGTTATAAGTTCTAAATTGTGTATCTCACTCGGAAGATAATATGGATTAGTAGCGAAACTGTCTTTTGAATAATCTGACAGCAAAGTCCATTTTATATTTTGGGGATAATGATTCCTTATAAAATCACTAGGGGGTGTCAGCCAGTAATAGTTATTAAAGCTTTTTTTAAAGAACAAAAGTTTTCCATCATCGTCCTTGCCACAAGTACCAGCCGCCCATGTTGCATCTAATAAATAATAAGCGCTGTCAATCCAAATAGCATTCCATGCATGATCCAGTTTTCCGAGTGTGCCAACTTGATAATAATCAGTTCTTATATATCCTGGAATGACCTCTGACTCTAGCCCAGCTATTTCGCACATTTTCTTAAACAGCATGGAATACCCTTGACAGACCGCTTTTTTCTTACGTAAAATTTTGTCTACATATTTCAATTCCCAAGCAATCCTTTTGGCTTCACAAGCCTTCTTATTTTTGCATTTGTAAGCAGCCGGCTCCTTTCCTTTATAGTAATACTTATTATAATATTTGTAATCGTATTGAATGTTATCTGTAATCCATTTAAAAATTGCCCTTACTTTTAGTAATTGTTCCGTATAAGAACTGGTCAGTTCTTTTGTTAGGGTTTTCAAGTCATTCTTGTATTTAACTAAAATAGAAAGACTATCAACCGTAGTTAAGTTATCTGCAGAACGCTGCGAAAAAGTGATGTTTGAAAAAAGTAAAGCGATAAATACAAGTTGCTTTAGCCTATACATGCATTTGAAAGATAATAATTAGTAATACAGCTTATAAATTTACAACGTTTTGAAAGTAAATCCTTAATACTGCATCGGCTCTATGCCAAACTGCTGTAAATGGTGCAAAGAATGTTTGTATAACAGTTGCACATTTTCATTGAAGTTCAGTTCTCCAAAAACAGGGTTTACTGTTTTTAATTCAGGGTGTTTATCAAAAATCGCAAAGAAATGAATGATCTCCTCCTGCAGTTTACCAATAGCTGCCTGCATGGTATGTTTCTTTAAAGGTATCGGTTCCGCAGGCAGTACAGGGCTTTTGGTGTTTTGCTTAAAAGGCTTATCGCTCATCAGGAAATCCCGAATAGCAGGTAGTTTGTCCGGTGGAGTAACGATTGCCAGTTTCAGTTTGCCGTTGGCACACATAAACACATCTGTCATATGCTCCACCATTTGCTGCATATTCATCTTACCCCATCGGGCAACAGCATGCGGATCAGATTGCTGCAATAATGCAATCAGCTTTGTTCGGAGAAAATTTTCTTTCCCGATATTCATTGGCAAGCTTCGTTGTTATTCCCTGAGAAGGCTCTTTACTTCTTCATCCTTTTATCCAGCGCATCACAGATGCGGGAAAAAATACTGTCAATACTTCCTTCTCCTTTTATTGACTCGAATTTGTTGATCTTTTTATAATAATCAGCTACGGGTGTGGTCTCGTTATTATACACAGCAAATCTTTTGCGGATCACTTCTTCATTGGTATCATCACTTCTACCACTGGTCTTTCCCCTGTTGAGCAGGCGGGATACCAACTCTTCTTCACTTACCTCTAAAGCAAGCACTGTATTGATCTCTGTTTTCTTTAGCTTCAATAGTTTATCCAGGGCCTCCGCCTGGGCCACTGTGCGGGGATATCCATCAAACAAAAAGCCACGGGCATCTTTATGCAGATCAAAATAGGAATCAACCATACCGATCACTACTTCATCGGGAACCAGTTGCCCTTTGTCCATAAAACTCTTGGCCTCAAGTCCCAACGGGGTTTTATCTGCAATTTCCTGGCGCAGCAAATTACCGGTTGACAAATGCACAAACTCATACTTTTCAACCAGCTTTTCTGATTGAGTTCCTTTTCCACTGCCCGGAGGGCCAAACAATATCAAATTAAACATATGCAATTAAATGTGTGGCTGACAAATATAACATACAGAAAGCAAAAACGAAGCGGAGTATACTATCTGAAAATTAGCTGGTTAGAGGAAATATGTTAAAGTGTTTTTGTCATTCATCCGCTTGCAAACCCTGCGAACAGGGATTACGTAAATTTGTTAAACAATAAAACTGATGACAAAATTTTTCACCCTGATACTAATAACGGCATTCTTTCAGCAATGTAATTCCCAAAATCAAACCTCAAATAGTTCAGTTACAATGGATTCAACAAAAAATAACAACCCGGTTTATTCTAAAACAGACACATCAAAAGTGGTGATGACAGAGGAAGAATGGAAAAAGATACTTCCCTCGGATGTTTTTTATATCGCAAGAATGAAAGGCACAGAAAGTCCATGGACCAGTAAGTTTGAAAAATTCAACGAGATCGGCACTTATTACTGTGCTGCTTGCGGCAATCCACTTTTTAAAAGCGACACCAAGTTTGAAAGCGGCTGCGGATGGCCCAGTTTTTATGAGCCGATAAGCAAATCAAGCATTATCTATACACCTGATAATACTCATGGCATGCAAAGAACTGAAGTACAGTGTGGTCGCTGTAAAGCACATCTCGGCCATGTATTTGATGATGGCCCCCCTCCTACAGGTTTGCGCTATTGCATCAATGGAGTGATACTTGACTTTGAAAAGGCAAAAAAGGCAGGTGAAGAATACTCAAAAAAGCAAGAATAAAGCATTTGTGATCTATTTGTCATAATCCTGCCCCAGCGCAGGATTTTTATTTTCCTGTAAGGGATGATTCCAATAAATTTATACCCCCAATAATCTCCACAGGAAAGCCTCAAAAAAATATCAAAAAGTGATAAAGCATATGTTACGGTTATGGTTATGCTGCGCTGCGGCGTTTTTGTCGGTCACTGTTCTGGCGCAGATAGATGAGACCCAGGTGATGCCTGTGGATCCCAAAGTAAAGATCGGGAGGCTCGCCAACGGACTCACTTATTACATCAGGCACAACTCACTGCCTGAGCAAAGAGCTGAATTAAGGCTGGTAGTCAATGCAGGATCTGTGTTAGAAGAAGAAGATCAACTGGGCCTTGCACACTTTATGGAGCATATGAATTTTAATGGCACCAAACGTTTTCCTAAAAATGAACTGGTAAGCTACCTGCAAAGTATCGGCGTTGAATTTGGTGCTGACCTGAATGCTTATACAAGTTTTGACGAAACAGTTTATATACTTCCTGTACCAACCGATAAACCCGGGTTAGTTGATAAGGGCCTTGAAATTCTGGAAGACTGGGCACATAACGCTACATTGGATTCGCTTGAAATTGAAAAAGAAAGAGGTGTAGTGATAGAAGAATGGCGGTTGAGCCGCGGTGCTGAAGAAAGAATGATGAAGCAAACACTGCCTGTTCAGTATAACGGATCACAATATGCGAAACGATTGCCTATAGGCACAAAGGAATCACTAGAAACCTTTTCGCATGATGCATTGAAACGTTTTTATAAGGATTGGTACCGGCCTGACCTGCAGGCGGTGATCGTTGTGGGTGATATCGATGTCAATGAAATGGAACAAAAGATCATAAAAACGTTCAGTGACATTCCCAAAGCCGTATCACCAAGAAAAAGAACAGAGTTTTTTGTTCCCGATCACTTAGAAACCCTGATAGCTGTAGCCAAGGACAAGGAAACAGCTTTCCCGTCTGTAGAGCTGTTATACAAAAAACCGGTGCAACCGCAATACAGCATCGCAGAATATGTACACTATATGAATCGCTGGCTGTTTACGGGAATGCTGAATAGCCGTTTCAGGGAGTTGGCTCTTGCGTCTAACCCACCATTTGTAGGAGCAGGTTCTTACTACGGTAAAAGCTATGCCCGCACAAAAGATGCTTACGAGGTTTATGCAAACAGTAGTGATACGGGTCTTACCCGTAGTCTTTATGCGTTGCTTGAGGAAAACAGGCGCATCCTTTTACATGGTTTTACACAAGCCGAGCTTGACCTTCAAAAGAAGGAGATGCTCAGTGTATATGAGAGTATTTTTAACGAAAGGGAAAAAGAAGAATCATACAAATATGTTGATGAGTATGTCAACAATTTTTTGATCAATGAGCCAATACCCGGTATTGAATGGGAATATGATTTTGTAAAACAGCAGTTAGCTTCTGTAAAACTGGAAGATATCAATAAGCTGGCGTCAGCATGGATCACAAAAGATAATATGGTAGTAACCATCAATGCCCCGGATAAGGAAAATGTGAGGATACCCTCCTACCAGGAAGTAAATGAAATACTGGACCAGGTTGAAACTGCCAACGTAGAGCCTTACAAAGCAAAGGAGCTGGCAACAGCCCTGATGGACCCTACCGGTTTAAAATCAGGAAAGATCGTTAGCATAAAGCAGGATACTGCTTTGGAAATAAGTATTCTTAACTTATCGAATGGAGCTACAGTGGTACTCAAGAACACCAATTTTAAAAATGATGAGATCCTGTTCAGGGCATTCAGCAAGGGAGGGCATTCATTGGTAAAAGATGCAGATTACTACTCTGCCAATTATGCCGCATCATTGGTGAACCAAAGTGGTGTTGGCGATTTTTCTGCTGTTGACCTTGGGAATATGCTGAAGGGTAAGAATACTGGTGTATCTCCAAATATTGGTTTATATGGCGAAGGGCTTAATGGAAGTTCCACTCCAAAAGAAACTGAAACATTACTTCAACTGATCCATCTGTATTTTAGTTCTCCCCGAAAAGATACAGCAGCATTTGAATCATTTAAAACAAGACAAAAACAATTTTATGCTAACCTCAGCGCTAATCCGCAGATCTATTTTAGTGGGGAGTTTCAAAAATTGATGACACAAAATCATCCGAGGGCCGGTGGCATCCCCCAAGAAGAAGATTTTGATAAGATCGATCTTGATAAAAGTATACAGATATACAAAGAACGCTTTGCGAATGCCGGTGATTTTACATTTTTCTTTGTGGGGGCTTTGGATGAAGAATCATTGAAACCCCTGATAGAAAAATACATTGGCAGTCTGCCCGGTTCATCAAAAAAAGAAAAGTATAAGGATCTTGGTATAAGACCCCCTACCGGAAGCATTGACAAGGTTTTTGAAAAGGGAGCCGATCCTAAAAGTCTTGTAGCGATGGTCTTTACACAACCTGCCAAATACAGCAGCAATGAAGCATACGCTTTAAAATCGCTGGGGGACGTTATGAGTATTAAGCTGGTTGAACAATTAAGAGAAGAGAAAGGCGGTGTATATGGTGTGAGTGCATCTGGCTCCATGGGCAGAATACCTTACACTTCTTCCAATTTTAATATTGTATTTCCCTGTGCGCCTGAAAATGTTGACACTTTAAGTAAAGCAGCTTTGGATGAATTAAGGAAGATCATTAACAATGGTGTTACATCCGAGGATCTTGAAAAAATCAAAGAGCAACAGAAACGTAAGCTTGAAGTAGATGTAAAACAGAACCAGTTTTGGTTAAATGGTCTTTATGAAGCCTGGTATTATGGAACCAGTCCTGCCGAGATATTAAAAAAGGAACAACAGGTTGAAGACCTGAATTCGGCAATGATCCAACAGGTTGCTAAAAAATATATCAACCTCAGCAAATTCATCAGGGTTGTATTGAAACCCGGTAAGGAAGAAGAAAAACCACTTAAAGGATTTTAAACCCAAATGAAAGGCCTGCGATTATTTCTATTCTTTCTACTGGCTGTAATTCTGATTGTAGCCGGTATGACATTCTTTCTTCCCGTTAATCAGAAAATTCAACGTACTGTCATTATCAATGCACCAGCCAATATCATATTTGATGAATTAAAGAAACTGGAAAACTTTAATCACTACTCGGTTTGGGGGCAACAGGATTCCAGCGTAACCTATTCAATACAAGGAACAGACGGAACAGTAGGGGCTTCTACTTCATGGAAAGGCGATCCGTCGGTTTCCGGTGAAGGTTCTATATCCATCACTGAGCTTATCCCTGGAAGAAAGATCGGTCATTCAATAAAATTTATCTCCCCCCGCAAAGGAAATGCTACTTCCGTATTCAATTTAAACTCAAAAGAGGAAAAAGTAACAGAGGTAGAATGGCTTATTACGATCTCAACCCCCCGGCCCAAAAATATATTCAACCTGTTTTTCAGTTTTGACAAACAATTGGGTGGCGATGTAGAAACAGGTTTAAATACCATGAAAGCTGGCATCGAATTGCTGTATCGTCTAGAAGAATAAACTACAAACTGCCGTTTATCTGATTTTTTTTTCTTCAACGAGGTTTTTAAGTATGTTTAAAACATAAACAACCTGCATCATGAGAAAATATTTCTTATTAAGTCTTGCTATTGCATTCATTGTTACAGAAAGTAATTCGCAAAAAATATCCCTGGATGATTTTAAGAACCTAAAACCCCGCAATATTGGCCCGGCAGGTATGAGCGGCCGTATAACATCTATTGATGCGGTGGTGGCGAATCCCAACATTGTATACGTTGCTTCTGCTTCTGGCGGAGTTTGGAAAACAGACAATGCCGGCCAAAGCTGGCAACAGGTATTTGACGAACAGCCCATTCAGAATATTGGCTCTGTTGCCATACAACAAAGCAATCCCAATATAGTATGGGTGGGTACCGGGGAAGGCAATCCAAGGAACTCATTGAATCTTGGTAAGGGTATCTATAAATCTCTCGATGCAGGCAGAACATGGAAAAAAATGGGCCTTGATAATACGATCTGTATCCATCGAGTAGTGATAGATCCTGTTAACCCCGATATTGTTTATGCTGCTGCTATCGGTAATCCTTACGCAGTTCATAAGGAAAGAGGTGTTTATAAAACAACTGATGGTGGACAAACCTGGTCAAAAATTTTATACATAAACGATACTACCGGATGTGCTGATCTTGTAATGGATCCTTCTAACCCTAATAAACTGATCGCCGCCATGTGGCAATTTCGCAGAACACCGTGGGATATGACAAGTGGCGGAGAAGGAAGCGGATTACATATTACTATCGATGGCGGTAAAACATGGAAACAACTCACCAGTAAAGACGGACTGCCTGAAGGAAAACTGGGCAGGATCGGTATTGCTTTTTCCCGCAGTATGCCTTCAAGGGTTTATGCTAAAGTTGAAGCCACTAAAAATGCGTTATATAAAAGTGATGACGGGGGTTTTACCTGGACAATGGTAAATAATAATCCAGCACAGGTTTCAGATCGTCCTTTTTATTACCAGGAAATCTATGTAGACCCTGTCAATGAAAACAGGATTTATGATGTGCACTCCACTATTACATTTAGTGAAGATGGTGGAAAATCATTCAGCACTTTGATCCCTTATTCCGGCATTCACCCCGATCATCATGCCTGGTGGATCAATCCAAATGATGGTAATCATATTATTGAAGGTAATGACGGTGGTATCGGTATTTCAAGAGACAGGGGTAAGAACTGGGTTTTTGATGAAAAGATCCCAGTTGGACAATTTTATCATATTAATGCCGACAATGAGGTTCCTTATAATGTAATGGGAGGAATGCAGGATAATGGTAGCTGGCACGGACCTGCATATACATGGATAAGCGGAGGAATAAAAAATTATTATTGGGATAATGTGGGTGGTGGAGATGGTTTTGATGTAAGCCCTGATCCCGAAGATAATAGCTGGGTTTATAGCATGAGCCAGGGAGGAAGTATTGGTAAAAGAAACTGGAGAACAGGAGAAAGCTGGTATATAAAACCCGCTGAGTTAGATCCCGAACAAAAATTTCGCTGGAACTGGAATTCAGGTTTTGCACAGGACCCTTTTGATAAAAAGACAATTTATTACGGTAGCCAGTTTGTTCACAAAAGCATTGACAAAGGCGCCAGTTGGGATATTATTTCACCTGACCTTACTACAAATGATTCTGTAAAAATTGCGGCGTTCCAAAATACGGGTGGGCTAACTCTTGATATAACCGGGGCAGAAACCCATTGTACCATTCTTGCCATTGCTCCTTCTCAAAAAGAAAGAGGTGTGATATGGGTAGGAACTGATGATGGAAATGTTCAGCTGACAAAAGATGGCGGTAAAACATGGCAGAGCTTCAGAGGAAAAATACCGGGCATGCCATTGGGCTGCTGGATACCGCAGATCCAAACAGGCAGGCATAATGCAGGAGAAGCATTTGTGGTAGCGAATGATTATCGACGTGGGGATTTTAAACCTTATATATTCCGCACCACAGATTATGGGAGAACCTGGACAAGAATGATCGATGATAATAAAGTGAATGGATATGCATTATGTGTGATACAGGATCCTGTTGAGCCTAACCTGGTATTCGTGGGCACTGAACATGGTTTATGGATAAGCTTTGACAATGGCAATTCCTTTGAACAATGGAAAAATGGATATCCATCTGTTTCTACTTATGATATGACGATACAGGAAAGAGAAGCAGATCTTGTTATCGGAACCTTTGGCCGTGCCATTTGGATATTTGATGACATAAGGCCTTTCAGAAAAGCTGCGGCTAATAATGGAAAGGAGTTTGAAAAAACAATCACTGTATTTCCTGCACCTGACGCATACCAGGCAGAATATAAACCAGCACCGGGATATGACTGGAGTACCTATGGGCTGTGGGACGCAGATAATCGGAGACGTGGCGCTGCTGTTTCATTTTTCATCAATAAGCCCGAAAAAGAAACTGGTAAAGAAAAAATAAAAAAAGAGCAGCCGACTGCGATCAATACCCGCCGCGGGGGTAATAGCAAAAAGGATACTTCAACAGTTCATATTTACAACGAAAAAAATGAATTGATCCGTACGCTTCGATGGAATGTAGATACCGGTTTCAACCGGATGTATTGGGGTATGGAAGAAAAAGGGGTTCGCCAACCCGGTAGGCCTAAACCACAACCCGGAGCCAATGAACCCGGAGGGTTACAAGTTTTACCAGGCACCTACAAAATGACAATTACCTATGCCGGTGATACAGATTCAACTTTTATTACGGTAAAGGATGACCCCCGGTTGGGTAACAAAAACGATATTAAAATTGCTCAGCGGAAACTATACGATAGGATCGAAGAAAGCAGTATGAAACTTACCGAAGGACTGGACAGATTAGATGAAGCAGAAGATGTTTGTGAAAAAATACAGGCACAGCTTAAAGGACTGGAAGGAAAAGAAACTGATTCTTTAAAAAAACAAACTGGTAAGATAGTAAAAGACATAAAGGAATTAAAAGAATCCATCACAGGCAAAACCGACAGCAGGCAGGGCATTGTCCGGAATCTTTTTGAAGTGACCGCTTTATCGCAGATCGGTCTGGCAAGACGGAATATCTTTAGTAAAATGATAAAGCCGGGTCCCCAGGAAGAACGACTGGTGGTAAATGCAGAAAAAGCTGTTGCAGAAGCCATCAAAAACATCAATGAATTTTTTGACGATAAATGGAAAAGTTATCGCCAATTGTCAGAAAATACACGGGTAAATCTTTTTAAAGATTATACCCCCATACAATAGCTATCATAATCCCTTTACGGCAATTACATTATTTTTGCCGCAAAGGGAGGTTAGTATGAAATTGTCGAATCTTGCAGAGACTTTAATAGGATCTGAAATAGTAAAGCTGGGCGGTGAGATCAGGGAAAAGATCCGCCAGGGAGAAAAAATTTACAACTTTACAGTTGGTGATTTTGACCCATCTATATTTCCTATTCCTCATGAACTTGAAAATGCGATTGTAGAAGCTTATCGCAGACATTTCACTAACTACCCGGCAGCAGAAGGCAATCTTGACCTTCGTGAAGCACTGGCAACCTTTATGAAGGATAGCGGAGGGTTGGATTATGGCATCAATGAGATACTGGTTTCTTCTGGCGGCAGGCCACTTATTTACGCTACATTCAGGGCCATCTGCGATAAATCAGACAAAGTGATCTACGCTGTTCCTTCCTGGAATAATAACCATTACACTCATTTTGTAGACGGACAGCATATTGTAGTGGAAGCAACTGCAGAAAATAACTTTATGCCTACTGCAGATGATATCCGCCCTCATATTAAAGATGCTGTTTTAATAGCACTTTGTTCTCCACAAAACCCGACGGGTACCACTTTCAAAAAAGAAGAACTAGAAGCTATTTGTGATATGGTATTAGAAGAGAATGAACGTCGTGGTCCTGGCGAAAAGAAGCTGTTTGTAATGTATGATCAAATGTATCGCCTGCTTACCTACGGGGATACGAACCATTATGATCCTGTTACGTTAAGACCAGCGATGCGGGATTACACCGTTTTTATTGATGCCATTAGTAAATGTTTTGCATCCACAGGAGTAAGAGTTGGATGGGCGCTTGGTCCGGCAACAATCATTCATAAAATGCGTATGATACTGACACATGTGGGTGCATGGGCTCCTATGGCTGAGCAAAAAGCTGTTGCGGTTTATATCAATAGAAAAGAAGTTGTGGATGAGTTCTTACGGCATTTCAAAAGAGAACTTGAAGAGAGACTACAGCGCATATATAAAGGACTTAGCACCCTTAAAAATGAAGGGTTGCCTGTAGATGCGATTGCTCCTGAAGCTGCTATATACCTGACCATTAAGATCGACCTGGTTGGTAAAAAAACAAGTGAAGGTCAGTTGCTAAAAGATCAGTCAGATGTAACAGCGTTTATTTTGAATGCAGCTGGTATTGCATTAGTTCCTTTCTATGCATTTGGTGCAGACAGATCTTCACCCTGGTATCGATTGAGTGTGGGCACCTGTAAAAAAGAGGAAATTGATGAGATGATCAGTGCATTAAGAACGACACTTCAAAGCCTTTCTTAGCAGATTTTCTTAATTCTTATTGATCAGGAAACGGAAAGGTCTTAAACGGACATATTCAGTTTCACGAATGATCTTTTTAGGATCGTTAGTTATCCGGTTACGGTTAACCAATTCATGTGCAGTGCAAAAATGAACAATAGTATCTACGCTAGCCAGTATAGGATGAAGCGACTGGACATGCGTTTCAATAGCCTGCTTGTCAAGCGATTTTTCCTTTAATAATACAAGGAGATTGTGATTCGGGTTTCTCATGTTCATATGGTTTAGCAGCCTTAATAGCCAGTCATACCTTTGTGGCTGGGACATCCGCAATTTTTGCCTCCCTTTCCTGTACCGGAATAATAGTTCCTGTTGCAACTGGTTGCCACAATCATTCCAATAAGGATCAAAAACAGTGCTAAATTTCTGGATGTCTTCATAACTTGGACTTTAAATACTGTAAAACAAGGACTAACAATATAAAACTATTTTTTGGGGATTTTATTATTTGTCGAAGGTTAACTGGGAAAAATTAACATGAATCAGGATTTTAAGGGAAAACTCTCAGAAAAACCCCGCATTCTTGTGGCTCCACTGGATTGGGGCCTTGGCCATACAACCCGCTGTGTCCCAGTCATTAAAGAGTTACTTGCCCAAGGCTGTGATGTTATACTCGCCGGGAACGAAAACCAGGCTGTTTTACTGAACAAAGAGTTTCCTGATCTGCAATTAATTCACCTGGATGGTTATGCTATACGCTACTCCCGAAAAGCATGGAGTTTACCATTTCGTATCCTTTTCCAGGTTCCTTCATTATTAAAAAAAATAAAACAGGAAAATGAATGGCTTGATAATGTTGTTAAGCAGTATAAAATAAATGCCATCATAAGTGATAACAGGTATGGGCTGTATCATTCATCTATTCCTTCAGTTTTTTTAACTCACCAGCTTAGAATAAAAACAAATGCAGTAAAGTGGATCGAAAATTTTATACAGAAAAAAAATTACCATTTCATCAACAGGTTTGATGAGTGCTGGATACCCGATAACGAATTCGACAATTCTCTTGCAGGTGACCTATCACATCCCCGAAAAAAACCTTTGATTGATACACATTTTATAGGCGTTCTTACCCGAATGCAGAAAAGGGATATCCCTGTTGTAAAAAAACATTTGCTGATCATTATTTCCGGACCGGAGCCTCAACGTACAATATTTGAAAATAATATTATTAAGCAGGTGGCACATTATCCTGGTTCCGCAACTATTGTCCGGGGTTTACCTGAAAGTAAAAATCTCATTCCATCCACCAACACCATTTTGTTCTATAATCATTTACCATCGCATGATTTGAATGAAGAAATGTGTAAAGCTGATATAGTGATCGGTCGCAGTGGTTATAGCACCATTATGGATCTTGCTATGCTTGGCAAGAAGAGCATCCTGATCCCTACTCCCGGACAAACAGAACAAGAATATCTCGCAAAATATTTATTTGAAAAAAAGATGGCTGTATATTTTTCTCAAAAGAAGTTCAACTTGCTTAATGCCATAGAAAATGCTTCCCAAATGAATTACTGCTTTCCGGAAATAAAACAGGAACAAATAATGTCGAAGGTGATAAAAAATTTTCTACAAAAGATCAGCTTATATTTTTAGGGTAATCAAAAAACCAGAATTCCTTTTTCGCTTCTTTAAAACCCTTCCATGAATCGGTATCAATCTTAACCGCAAAAACTCCACAGGTTGGAATATTATCAATACGGGCATCAGTAAGCATATTAGCAAAATCTGTGATACCGAAATTATGCGAGAACACAGCAAGGTGGCTAAACTTATCTTTTATACTTTCAATTATTGAGAAAAAAGTATCAGTGGCGGCCAGGTAAAGCTCTTTGTCAAACACTATTTCCTCCTTCGGGTATCCATAAGCTTTAGCAATTTCTTTTGCTGTTTTTGCAGCTCTTTTGGCCGGGCTGGCAATAAACAGATCGATCGGAATTTTCTTCTCTATTAACCGTTGCCCCATTTCAGGAGCATCTTTTTTACCACGATGATTAAGTGGGCGGTCAAAATCATCCAAAGCAGGATCACCCCAATCGCTTTTAGCATGGCGTACCAATAACAATGTTTTCATTTTCTAAATGTAGAAAGAATAATATTAGTAGCCCCTTACATTTTTACCTTCCATATAGTTCATGAAAGCTTTATTAACCACTTTATTTCCGCCCGGTGTAGGATAGTTCCCTGTAAAATACCAGTCACCCAGGTTATTCGGACATGATTTATGCAATGAATCAATATCCTGGAAAATTACATCAATAGGAATTTTAATATCGGCTGGTGTGATCAGTTGTGCAATTTTAGCAGCGATCTCTTCCGCTGTAAATGAGCTGTACAATTCCTGTACTACATTTTCCTGGTGTAGTTGGTTGTTGCGCTGAAGCGTTTTACACCTCTCAAAAAGCTCATTCAGACATTCCGCCTTTCCTCTTTCTTTCATCAATTCCACTGCTGCATTGAAGGCAATAAAGTCACCCATCTTACTCATATCAATACCATAACAGTCAGGGTATCTTATTTGTGGTGATGAAGAGACGACAATAATTCTTTTGGGTTTCAACCTGGAAAGCATTCGAACTATACTTTCCTTTAGTGTAGTACCTCTTACAATTGAATCATCAATCACTACTAAAGTATCTTCATTAGGGCGAACGGTTCCATAAGTAATATCGTACACATGTTGTACCATTTCATTGCGGCCTCCGTCCTCAGTAATAAAGGTCCGCATCTTCACATCCTTAATGGCGATCTTTTCAATTCTAATTTTCCGGTTGATCATCTCACTCAGCTTTTCTTCATCAAAATCTTTATTCCAGCTGAGTATACGTTCAATTTTTACTTTATTCAGAAAATCCTCCATCCCCTTCACCATTCCATAAAAAGCTATTTCAGCTGTATTGGGGATAAATGAAAAAATGGTATTCTTCAGATCATGATCAATGGCATTCAATACTTTTTCACTGAGGTGATAGCCTAAAGCAATCCGTTCCCGGTAAATTTTCTCATCACTTCCTCTTGAAAAATAGATCCGCTCAAAACTGCAGGCCTTTCTTTCTTTAGGTTCAAGTAACTGGGCAATTTCATAATTACCATTCTCATGTGCAATCAATGCCTGGCCGGGCATCAGTTCTTTTACCTCATTCTCTCCAACATTAAAAGTAGTTCTGATAGCCGCTCTCTCTGAAGCTGCTACGATCACCTCATTGTCTACATAATAATAAGACGGTCTTATTCCATGTGCATCTCTGAAAACAAAACCAGTTCCGTTACCTGTCATTCCTCCTACATGAAACCCTCCGTCAAGATGGACGAGGGTTTTTTTCAGTACATTTTTTATGTCTGGTGTACCGGGAGAAAGCTCATCTTCTTTACATAAAAATGTATGCATCAGTTCTATCATGGCTGCCAGGTCACTGAAGCGTACCGTATCATGAGGTTCCTTTCCAATTAGTGTAAATAGATCATCAGAGTTGACAATATTAAAATTACCGGCCAAAGCCAGGTTGCAGGAAGGCACAGTATGCCTGTTTATAAAGGGATGACAATATTCCAGTTTATTTTTTCCCTGGGTCCCATAACGAAGATGACCCAACAATACTTCACCAAGAAAATTCACATGCCCCTTCATCAAACCGGGATGATTCCTGATACCCGGGTGATACTCTTCCAGCTCTGATATCTCTTTTGAAATTTGCTGAAAGATATCAGCAATTGCCTGTGGGGCATTACTTCTTACCCGGTGCATAAATGGGTAACCGGGCTCTACATTCAGCTTTACAGTGGCGATTCCTGCCCCATCCTGTCCGCGGTTATGCTGTTTTTCCATGAGCAGGTACAGCTTATTAAGCCCCCACATTACCGTTCCGTATTGTCTATGGTAATAAGAAAGTGGTTTCCGAAGCCTGATGAATGCCAGTCCGCATTCGTGTTTGATCGGGTCGCTCATGGAGGCTGCAAAGGTAAACTATTATTCGCTCAAACAAGTTAGCTTAAAGCCACTGTTTATCAGAATGACTTTGTTTCAGTAGAATACTTCTGTATAACAGGACATTCATCCCCTGTATCAGGATCGATCATGATGTAGTAGGTAGCAAGCTTGTCTTTGATCCATTTATCCAATACCAGCCTTTTCTTCTCTTCAAGGGCAAATTCTGCGATCTTGCTATAGTCATCCTTCATATTCATCCGGTGCGGATTTGTTCTGGATTTCAGGTATATAAGCCTTACCCCGCTTTTTCCGCCCTGCTCATCAGTATATGGAAGGGGTTGAGAAATATCACCGGGCTTCATTTTTCCAATTTGAAGCACCATGTCCTTATCCAGGGCATCAATAGGTACATAAGGAGCTCCGCTCTGGTTTAGAATACAGGGACCCGCATATTTAGCCGCCTCATCATCACTATACTTAGAAGCTGCTTCATTAAAATTCATTTCGCCTGTAATGATCTTTGCTCTTATTGTATCTAATTTCTGTTTTGCCTGATCGATTTCTGTTTCTGTTACAGGCGGGATCCTTAAAATATGTTTTACCCTGATATCATCGCCGTTCTTTTCTTCCATTTTGATGATATGATACCCAAATTTTGATTTAACAGGGGCAGAGATCTCTCCTTCCTTTAACCTGAAAGCAGTTGACATAAACACAGGATCCCATGTCTTCTCATTCCTGTTGATCTGGTAAAGACCTCCACGATCCTTACTGCCGGGATCTTCTGAAACCTGCTTTGCAAGCTGATCAAAACTGATCCTGCCTGCTTCCAGCTGTTCTTTGTATTTCAGCATTTCCCCGTATATGTATTGCTCAATATCACGGGAAGCTTTGGGATAAGATATGATCTGGCATACTTCAAGCTCAGATTCATAAAATGGTAAACTATCGGAAGGTATTTTTTCAAAAAACTGCTTGACCTCGTTAGGCGTTATCCTTACATTCTCAACGATCTTTTGCTGCATGGCAGCAGCCAGTTTTTGTTCTTTAACCGATTCCCTTGCATCATCTTTTATCTGGTATATCGTTTTACCTGCTACTTCTTCCAGTGCTTCCGGCGTACCAAACTGGCGGATATACAAACGTATCCTGTTATCAAGATCGGCCTCCACATCTTCATCTGTTACCGGCAATGAGTCTTTCATTGCCTGGAGCATCAACACTTTTGAAATAATGGCCTGTTCCATAAGCAGGCACTCCCCATTTTCAGGAATGGTTTGCCCCTGCCGTACAAGATCGGCTATTGAATTCTTGATCTCGGATAACAGGATGATCCTGTCTCCAACGATCCCAATAATTTTATCAGCTACTGCTTTCTTCGGCTGGGCCTGAACAGCAGAAGTCATCAACAATATCAAAATGAAAGCAGAAAATATCCTCTTTGTATTAAGCATCATCTCAAAAGTACTTTTAGAGAAATAAGGATTAAGGTCCGGTACAAGGATTTAACAAAAGTTTGTTAAGGCCCGCTTTGGTCGGGCCTATTGCTATTTATAATGTTCGTTTCACTTCTTCTACTTCGTAAGCTTCGACAATATCACCGGCTTTGACATCGCTGAAATTTTTGATCGTTAAACCACATTCCATACCCGCAGTAACATCCTTCACATCATCTTTGAAACGCTTTAACGAACCCAACTCAGCCACCCCTTCACCAGAAGGATAGATAACGATACCATCCCTTATCAGGCGTATTTTTGCATCCCGTTTAATCCTTCCATCCAATACATAACAGCCTGCCACCGTGGCTTTATCAAATTTGAACACTTCCCTGATCTCCACATTGGCAATGATCTTTTCCTGCACTTTCGGCTCCAGCATTCCTTCCATGGCACTCTTCACTTCTTCGATCGCATTATAGATGATCGAATACATCTTGATCTCGATTCCTGCGGCCTCTGCCTGCTTGGATGCCTGCAAAGAAGGTCTTACGTTAAAGGCAATAACAATCGCATCTGAAGCTTCTGCCAGAACAATATCACTTTCGTTGATCTGTCCGACACCTTTATGTATCACACTAACCAGTATCTCAGGGGTAGAAAGTTTTTGTAAAGAATCACTCAAAGCCTCCACAGATCCATCCACATCACCCTTGATGATCACTTTCAATTCTTTAAAGCTTCCCAATGCCAGACGACGGCCTATCTCATCAAGTGTAATATGTTTCTTAGTGCGAATACCCTGTTCTCTCAG
This sequence comes from Chitinophagales bacterium, assembly GCA_020636575.1. Lineage (GTDB taxonomy): Bacteria > Bacteroidota > Bacteroidia > Chitinophagales > Chitinophagaceae > JJ008. The sequence goes on along the minus strand of JACJXP010000001.1, from coordinate 1,097,652 downwards.
GATCTGAGCTCTCCGGTTGGCAATTGATTTTGCTTCAGCTTCATCATCATATACCTTGAATTTCTCACCTGCCTGCGGGGCGCCATTCAAACCCAGTACAACAGCAGGGGCTGAAGGACCGGCTTCTTCCATTTTGTTATTACGTTCATTGAACATCGCTTTTACACGACCGTAAAACTGTCCGCTTACGATAAGGTCTCCCTGCTCCAAGGTTCCGTTTTCTACAAGCAATGTTGCTACATAACCACGGCCTTTATCCAGTGATGCTTCGATAATTGTACCTGACGCTTCTCTGTCGGGATTGGCTTTTAATTCCAGCAACTCAGCTTCCAATAATATTTTCTCAAGCAGCTTGTCGACATTTAAACCCTGCTTGGCAGAAATTTCCTGGCTTTGGAATTTTCCACCCCACTCTTCTACCAGCAAATTCATTTGAGAAAGCTGTTCATATATCTTTTGAGGATTGGCTCCGTCTTTATCAATTTTGTTAATGGCAAAGATCATCGGTACGCCTGCTGCCTGGGCATGGCTGATGGCTTCCCGGGTCTGAGGCATTATAGCATCATCAGCAGCAATTACGATTACGGCGATATCGGTTACTTTGGCACCCCTTGCCCGCATAGCGGTAAACGCTTCGTGACCGGGTGTATCAAGGAAGGTGATCTCTTTTCCATCAGCAAGCTCCACCTGATAGGCCCCGACGTGTTGGGTTATACCCCCGGCCTCGCCTGCTACCACATTGGCACTACGGATATAATCAAGCAATGATGTTTTACCATGATCCACATGGCCCATAATTGTAACAATGGGTGATCTCGGCTGCAGATCATCCTCATCATCCTCATCATCCACTTCTTCCATTTCCATCTGCTTTTCCATATCTATAAACTCCACATCAAAACCAAATTCACTTGCTACCAACTCAATTACTTCAGCATCCAGGCGCTGGTTAATAGAAACCATGATCCCAAGCGTCATACACTTGCTGATCACATCTGCAAAGCTTACATCCATCAGGTTTGCCAATTCGCTTACACTGATGAACTCCGTAACCTGTAGCTTATTATCCTCCACGGCTTCGCCCTGTGCTTCCGCCATTTCCTGCCTCTTTTCTCGACGAAGTTTTGCTTTAAGGCTCTTACCTCTGCCGCCTCCGCCAGAAAGCTTAGCCTGTGTTTCCTTGATTTTCTCCTGTATCTCTTTCTCGTCAATAAGTTTTTCTTCTCTCCTGTTATCCCGTCTTCCACCAGTCCCTCTGTTACCCCTGTTAAACCTATCTCCCTGGGACCTTCCACCGCCGGTATCTTTATTCTCTACTGTAGTTCTCTTAACTCCTTTTTTCTCGATTGGGATACGCTTCCTTTTCCGCTTCTCGTCTTTTTCTGGTCTTGTATCACTCTTGGCCGGAAGGTCTATTTTGCCTAATACCTTAGGTCCGGATATTTTTTGCCTTTCAATATTTTCTACAACACCTTCCTGTTTTTCTTCTTTTGTTGTTTCCTCTGCAGAAGGCAGCGCTTCAGTCTCAGTAGTTTCTTCTGTCTCCTCTTTTTTGTTTTTAGCCTTAGTAGTTTTTTTGACCTCTTCTTCTTCTTTTTCTGCCTTTTTGGTTTTTGCAGTTTTCTTAGGCTTCGTAGAAGAATCAATGGCTGCGAGGTCAATCTTATTAATGACTTTGGGGCCCTCCAATTCGGGGCTTTCCATTCTTGTAATTGCTGCCGCTTTTTCTTCTTCCTCTTTATCGGTCTTTTTACCCTTGGTTTTTGCTGCCGGCTTTTCTTCTTCAACAGGTGCAGCTTCTACTACTGGCGCCTCTTCTTTTTTAGTTGTTTTTGAAGACTTCTTGTCCTCTTTAGCAAAGCTTATTTCTTCCTCTTCTTTCTTCTTCTTTGGTTCTGCCTGGGTTCCCTTAGGTAGTTCCAGCTGATCGCTTTTTTGCTTAGCGGCCTTATCACTCTGGAACTCCTGCTGCAAGGCACGGTACATATCCTCTGAAAGTTTTGAAGTAGGTTTCAGGTCATCTTTTGCAAACCCCTTACCTGATAAAAACTCAATGAGTGTATCCTGGCCAATATTAAACTCTTTGGCCGCAGCTAATAATCTTGGAAGTTTTTTTTCTGCCATTCAAATTTTTTAAGTCAAACTTGTCAACAGGGTCATATCAGCCAAATGAGTCATTGCCAATAAAAGACTGGCTTATATGACCAATATGACTTACTGACTCTTCATTTATTCTTGTTCAAATTCTTCTTTCAATATTTTTATTACTTCTTCTATCGTTTCCTTTTCCAGGTCAGTTCTTCTTTCCAGTTCGTCCGGTGTTAATGCCAGCACACTTCTTCCTGTATCACAACCTATACGTTTAAATTCATCAATCACCCATTTTTCTATCTCATCACTGAATTCATCCATATTGATATCAAACTCTTCTTCTTCACCTTCATTATCCCTATAAACGTCTATTTCAAATCCTGTTAGTTCACAGGCCAGTTTGATATTTACACCTCTTCTACCGATCGCTAATGATACCTGGTCTGGCTTCAGGTAAACATTTGCTTGTTTATTTTCCTGGTCCAGTTCCATACTGGTGATCTTTGCAGGAGTCAGAGATCGTTGGATCAGTAACTGAATATTACTTGTCCAGTTGATCACATCGATATTCTCATTTTTTAATTCCCTCACAATTCCGTGAATACGGCTACCCTTCATACCCACACAAGCTCCCACTGGATCAATACGATCATCATAAGACTCAACAGCTACTTTTGCTCTTTCTCCCGGGTCACGGACGATCTTTTTAATTACAATCAACCCGTCAAAGATCTCAGGTACTTCTATTTCCAGCAATTTGGCTAAAAATTCCGGTGATGTGCGGGAAAGTATGATAACAGGGTTGTTATTCTTCATATCTACCTTCTTCACTACTGCACGGATCGTTTCTCCCTTTTTGAAATAATCCTGTGGTATTTGTTCACTCTTTGGTAAGATCAATTCATTTCCTTCTTCATCCAACAGTAAGATCTCTTTTTTCCATACCTGGTATACTTCAGCACTAATGATCTCCCCAACCCTGTCGCCATATTTTTTTGCCAATACATTCTTCTTTAAATCGCTGATACGGCTGGCAAGGGTTTGCTTGGCGGCTAAAATAGCTCTTCGCCCAAAATCAAGCAGGTCAATCTCTTCATACAATTCTTCGCCTACCTCAAAGTCAGGTTCTATACGTATAGCATCGGAATATGCCACCTGTGCAAGGGGATCTTCCACCTGACCATCTTCAACGATCATTCTACGACGAATAATTTCTAAATCACCCTTTTCTGCATTTACAATCACATCGAAGTTCTCATCGCTTGTGAATTTTTTACGAAGCAATGTTTTAAACACATCCTCGACCACTTTCATCATCGTGGGGCGGTCAATATTTTCCGCATCTTTAAAATCCTGGAAAGCTTCTATTAGGTTAATACTTGCCATACGACAAAATTTTGAGATCCTTTTTAATTAAATCTGATTTGAATTTTTGTTGTTTTAATATTATCAAAAGTAAAACTGTGCTGTTTTGTAGTTGCCTTCTTCCCTTTGCCTGTTTGTTCTTCAATAATTATTTGGCCCTCGTTCGCCTCAATTAGCTTACCTTCTCTCTTAACCCCTTGCATATCAGTAACTTCTACAAATCGGCCAATATTTTTTACATATTGGCGGTGCATCTTTATCGGCTCATCAAGTCCTGGTGATGAGACTTCAAGAGAAAAATTACCGTCGGGAAACATGGCTTCCTCTTCTAACTGTCTGTATAATTTCCGGTTATACTGGACAAGCCTTTCGATGCTCACCCCTTTATCACCGTCAATAAAGACTTTTATATTGTTGACCGGCTTTATCCTGACTTCTACAAGGAAAAGATCTGGTTCCTCCTCTATCAAAGCAGCTACTTTTTTTTCTAATGCCTCGATTTGCTCCTGCATACTTTACTATATACAAAAGAAGAAGGGAACGGACCTCGTTCCCTTCTTTCTTCTATTTCCGACGCAAAGTTAAGGGAATTGGCTATTATCCTCCAAATACATGTAAAAAAGACGAAAAGAGTTAATTATACGGTAAACAGCCTTAAAATACCGGTTAGCCTCAGGCAGGTATGCTTACCTTTATATTGTGAGATACATACTATTCGCCATATTAGCATATGTTTTGTACCAGTTGATTTTCCGGTTTATGATACCGGTTTATTTCGCAACCAAGAAGATCAGGAAGAATTTCCAGGAAATGCAGGAAAAAATGAATGATCAATTCAGCCAACAACAACAAAACAACCAGGCTTCAAGCAATAACCAACCTAAAAAAGAAAGCAAACCGGTTGGTGAATACATTGATTTTGAAGAAATAAGATAATTATTGCTTTTTCTGCGAAAACAGCCAGGGGATCAATTCTGGTTCTGCAAATGCAGCATCCCAGCTATTATGATTGGCTTCAGGATACAAAGTAAATTTCACTTTTGCCCCCGCTTTTTTTAAAGCTTTCGCCATATTTTCTGAATGAAAAGGTAGCACTACATTATCTTTTCCTCCATGAAATACCCACCAGCTCACTTTTTTCATTTTGGCAGCAGTTAAGGGATCAGCTCCGCCACAGATAGGAAAAGCGGCTGCAAAAACACCCGGCATTCTTTTAACCAATTCAAAAGTACCCATACCTCCCATTGATAATCCTCCTACATAAACCTGGTCTTTCTTAACCGGGTAATGATTTAATACAAATGTTACCAGTTCTTCGAGCAGGACCATATATCTATTGGGAGGGCCTTCTTCCAGAAAGTAAAAATCTCTGCTACTGGCATCATGAACCCTTAACACATTTGACCAGTAATCCCATACCGGGCATTGGGGAAAAACAACTATAGCTTTATAATTATTCCTTATTTCTTCTTTTAAAAAAAGTCTTGATCCATGCACCAGCTGTTTTTCGTTATCCCGGCCCCTCTCTCCGGCCCCATGCAAAAAGAAAATAATTGGATATGATTTAGCACTATCATAATCAACCGGCAGCAAGACCCGGTAAGGTAAAGTATCCCCACCTTGTACCATCCATTTCTTTTGATATAATGAAAGGTCCTGGGATTTTGAACCAAGGCTAATTGTAACAACAAGTGCAAGTAGAGAAGCTTTTTTTATCATTTATTAATATGTTGATCTATAAAGATTATCAATTTTTCGCCCCCTTTGTTTCTTTAAAGGTATCTGCAGGCCGTTTGTATTTTCAAGCCAGTTATATAATTCATCCCGAAGTTTTAAGCCGATCTTTTCCAAATCCTTGTTCCGGATAAGGTTGTTCATTTCGTAGGGATCATTCTCAAGATCATATAATTCATTGATATCCCATATACCATTATAGGCAATGTATTTATACTTATCAGTACGCACAGCAAAAGTGGTAGGTGTTTGCGGGAAAGCCTGTTCCCAGTAATACTCATAAAATACTTTGTCCCGCCATTTAATATTTTCTCCTTTCAATAAAGGCAAAAAAGACTGGCCTTGCATTTGTGAAGGTTTTTTAAGGCCGGCAATATCCAGGAAAGTCGGCGCCAGGTCTATGTTCAATATCATTTGTGGAATAACCGATCCAGCTTTTACCATGCCCGGTGCCCATACAAGCATCGGAACTTTCATACTTTCCTCATAAGCATTTCGTTTATCGATCAAACCATGCTCGCCAAACAAGAAACCATTGTCGCCCATATAAACGATCATTGTATTTTCCTTCAGCCCATTTTCTTCCACCCATTGTATCACCTGCTGAATACTTTCATCAACTGACAATAATGTTTCCAGGTATAAATGGTAAAACTCATCAAATGGTATTTGACCGTGATACATATAATCAACACCATGCCAGCTGTAACGCTGATCTCTTACCCATCGTGGAATATCCTTATAATTCACTGCTGTTTTGGGAGGAGTAACAATTCCATATTGTTTGCTACTATCTGTTACCGTCAGGTACATTGATTGTGGACTCATAACCGGCAGCTCTTTATACTTCCCTGCATGCCTTGGTGCCGGCATAAATTCTGCATGAACTCCCTTATGGGACAAATAGAGACAAAATGGTTTTTCTTTTACACTTCCCATCCATTTAACAGCCCTGTCAGTTAATTCGTCTGTGATATAGTTATCTGCAGGCATTTGCTCCCTCTTCCCATTTATATTTAATAGATTCCCAAAATATTTGCCCTGGTCAGCAAAGCTTACCCATTCATCAAAACCTTTTTGAGGTTCATCACCATTATTACCCATATGCCACTTTCCCATAAAGGCAGTTTTATACCCTTTTTGCTGAAGATATTGAGGAAAAAACATGAGGTTATCCGGCATTGGTGCTGAATTATCAACTACTGTATGCGTATGCGCATACTGACCTGTTAATATGGATGCCCTGCTCGGAGAACAAAGTGAAGTGGTTACAAATGCATTTTTTATATGTGCACCTTCCTTTGCCATCCTATCCATTCCCGGTGTTTCCAACCCGGGAACTGCACCTGTGAATCCCATAAAATCATAACGATGATCATCAGATAGGATGAATATAATATTCATAGGTCCTTTCGCTTTCTGGGAGAAAAGGTATCCTGAGCTAATAAAAAAGAGAAGAGATGAAATGAATACTTTTCTAAAGTGCTTCATTACATATTTATTTTATGAGTTTAAAATCAGCCTCCTTTACATCCCGGCTGTTAGTACCAATAAATAATTTAAAATCGCCTGGTTCATATTTGTACAACAGCTTATCATTATAGAACCGTAGATCATTAGCTGTGATAGCAAAATAAATCTCTTTACTTTCTCCGGGTTTTAAAGTCACCTGCTGAAACCCTTTTAATTCTTTAACCGGCCTTACCACTGAGCCAACCAAATCCCGGATGTATAATTGCACGGTTTCCTTGCCTTCCATACTTCCTATATTGGTTACTGTAATTGATGCTTTTAATGTTTCACCAGGTTTAATCGATTCCTTATTCAGGGTGATCCCACTATAAGAAAAATGGGTATAGCTTAACCCAAACCCAAACGGGTAAGCCGGGTATAATGAAAGGTCGGTGTATGCAGAGCGATAAAACCTGTCATTATCATCCTTTGCCGGGCGGCCCGTATTGAAATGATTATAATAAACAGGTATCTGACCTTCTGTAATTGGGAAACTCATAGGCAGTTTCCCAGAAGGGTTATAATCCCCAAATAAAATATCCGTCATCGCATCACCTGCTTTTGTTCCCAACCACCAAGTGTATAAAATGGCTTTTGCTTTTTCTGCAACCGTATTGAATACAAGTGGTCTTCCTGCGCTGATCAGCACAATGATGGGCTTACCAGTTGCAGCCACCGCTTTTACCAATTCTTCCTGCACTCCCGGCAAGTGAATATTGCTCCTGCTTTTTGCTTCTCCACTCATATCTCTTGCCTCTCCGATACTCATTATGACAACATCAGCCTTATTTGCTGCTTCTACTGCTTCCTCAAAACCTGAACTGCTTGTATCAATGATATTACATCCTTTTGCATATAATAACTTGGTTCCTTTACTTGCTTTCTTCTGCATTCCTTCCCATAGGGAAACAACACGGAGAGAATCATCAGGCCAGTCGTAACTCCAGAAACCAAGGTTATCACTTTTAGCTTTGACAAATGGACCTATCAACGCAATGGTTTGATCTGATCTTTTTATTGGCAAGACATTCTGTTCATTTTTCAGCAACACAACTGATCTTTTAGCTATATCCAGTTCAGCATGCAGGTGAGCCTGATTATCCCATTGTTGTTTTTCCCGTTCTTCATTACAAAACCGGTATGGGTCATCAAACAAACCCATTTCAAACTTCTTTTTTAATAGCCTTCTCACCGCCTCATCAATCACGGCTATTTTCACTTTACCCTCCTTTACAGCCTGTGCCAGGTTTTTGATATAGCTCCTGCTTTCCATATCCATATCACTACCTGCATTCGCAGCCAGTATAGCCGCTTCATAATTATCTTTCGCATATCCATGCGGGATCATTTCTCCTACACTTCCCCAATCGCTTACCACAAATCCTTTGAAACCCCATTCCTTCTTTAAAATATCTCTTTGCAGATAACTGTTACCTGTAGCCGGAATACCATTAAGATCATTAAATGAATTCATAAAGCTGGCAGCACCTGCCGCTGCTGCGGCTTTGAATGGAGGCAAATAAACTTCATGTAACTGGCGAAGGCTCATATCTACACTATTGTAATCCCTTCCTCCTACTGCTGCGCCATAAGCAGCAAAATGCTTTGCACATGCCATCACCGCATCGGTATGCCCAAACCCTTTACCCTGAAAACCTTTTACCCTCGCTACAGCGATCATAGAACCGAGATAAGGATCTTCTCCGGCCCCTTCCATCACTCTTCCCCATCTTGGGTCTCGGGCAATATCCACCATCGGGGCAAATGTCCAGTGTATGCCCGCAGCACTTGCTTCTGTTGCCGCTATTCTTGCCGAACGTTCAATAGCTTCCATATCCCAACTGGCAGCTTCTGCCAGGGGAATAGGAAAAATAGTTCTGTATCCATGTATCACATCCTGACCAAACAAAAGAGGGATCTTTAACCTGGACTGCATGGCCAGTTCCTGTAACTCTCTTGTTCGTTTAACCCCTGTTACATTCAGCATCGAACCCACTTTTCCCTCCTTGATCTGGGAAAGCAGATTGTTATCGTTAGTTAAAGGACCTGTGGCTCCCCAGGGACCGTTGTATTGATTCATTTGTCCGATCTTTTCATCAAGTGTCATCATTTTTAATACTGAATCCACTTTCTGATCAATAGTTTTCTTTTGTGCATAGCAGATGAACCCCTGCAATAGCAGTATAAAAACAAAGGTCAATATGGGAATATGTTTCCTCATCGATCTTTTTGCATCCAGTTAATGATGGTTCTCTATTTATTCCAGGTCACTTTACCTGATCTTACATCTTTTGAACTGCCTCCTATCATGATCTCAAATTCACCAGGCTCCCAGTCATACTTCACATCATAATTATAAAACTTCAGGTCTTCCGTAGTAATATCAAAACTTATAGTTTTTGTTTCCCCTTTTTTGATCATCACCTTTTGAAATCCTTTTAGCTCTTTTACAGGCCTGGTTATACTACCTACCATATCCCGGATATATAATTGCACCACTTCAGCACCATCATATTGCCCGTTATTTGTTACGGATACAGATGCCTTCAATACCTGGTTACCATTTAAAATAGTGTCGCTTAATTGAATATTACCATAAGTAAAGCTGCTATAACTTAATCCATATCCAAAAGGATATACTGGATCGTTGCTTACATCCAAATAATTAGACCGGAATTTTTCAAACCATTTTCCTTCTCCGAGAGGGCGGCCCGTATTCTTATGCGCATAATAGATAGGGATCTGTCCAACATTCTGCGGCCAGGTGGTTGTTAGCTTACCAGATGGATTTACATCGCCAAACAGTACATCGGCAATAGCATAACCTGCTTCGCTACCACCAAACCATACATTTAAAATGGCAGGCACTGTTTCGTTTTCCTTTTTAATAGCAAGAGGACGACCGGTAAATAAAACCATCACAACCGGTTTCCCTGTTTTCAACAACGCATTCAACAGATCTTTTTGCACTTGTGGAATTTCAATATTTGTTCTGCTGCTGCTCTCGCCGCTCATTTCAGCAGACTCACCCAGGCAGGCTACAATCACATCCGATTTCCTGGCTGCGTTTAAAGCTTCCTGGATCATGGCATCCGCTGAACGGCTGTCCCTGTGCAAGGTTTTTCCAAACATGGTAGCCCTGTTCTCTAACTCCTCATCGCCATCAAGATTAGAGCCTTTTGCATATACAATATTTACATTTTCTCCCACCACTTCTTTCAGCCCGGTCAGCACTGATGTTGCTTTTGAAAAATCAGCTGCCACACTCCAGGTACCCGGCATATTTTCTTTTGCATCGGCCAAAGGCCCCACCAATGCAATAGTGCCCGACTTTTTAAGTGGTAACACATTGTTATTATTTTTAAGCAACACAAAACTTTGCGCAGCAATACTCCTTGCCTCTTTTCGATTAGCATCTGTAAATACTTCGGAAGCTGCTCTTTTCTCATCACAAAACTTATATGGGTCATCAAAAAGCCCAAGCTTATACTTGGCTTCCAGTATTAACCGGCAGGCTCTGTCAATTTCCTGCTCAGTTACTTTTCCTTCATCAAGCGATTTTTTTAGTGTGGTCAAAAATCCTTCTCCCACCATATCCATATCAATGCCTGCATTCATTGCCAGGGCAGATGCCTGTTGCAGATCACCCATGCCATGAGCCATCATTTCATTTATACCTGTATAGTCCGTTACAACGAACCCTTTAAAGCTCCATTGATCTCTTAACACATCTGTCATCAACCATTTATTACCGGTAGCAGGTATTCCATCCACTTCATTAAAAGAAGCCATCACACTACCTACACCAGCATCCACGGCTGCTTTATACGGAGGCAGGTAAGTGTTGTACATAGTAATACGACTCATATCAGTAGTATTATAATCACGGCCTGCTTCTGCCGCTCCATACATAGCATAATGCTTTACACAAGAAAGAATATTTGTATTACTGGAAAGATCACCCTGGTAACCTTGTACCATCGCCTTTGCAATTTGTGAACCAAGGTAAGGATCTTCTCCATTACCTTCTGAAATACGTCCCCATCGGGGGTCACGGGAAATATCAACCATTGGAGAAAAAGTCCAGCAAATGCCATCTGCACTGGCTTCTGTAGCGGCAATCCTTGCACTTCTTTGAATAACATTCATATCCCAGGTACAGCTTAATCCCAAGGGAATAGGAAAAACGGTTTCATACCCATGTATCACATCCATACCAAAGATGAGGGGAATATGCAGGCGACTTTCTTCCACAGCCACTTTTTGCACGGCTCTTATTTTTTCTACTGTCTTAATATTAAAGAGTCCGCCGACTTTTCCTTCCTTTATCTTTTTACCGATATCCGAATTAGAGGCCTGCCCTGTAACAATATCACCAGATCCGGGTAAGTTCAGCTGTCCAATCTTTTCATCAATGGTCATTTTTTTCATCAGGTCACTGATAAACGCATTCATCTTTGCATCTCCTGACCCTTCTCCTTTTTCATTACTATTACAAGAGAAGATCAATACCGGGATCAATAACAGGCTAATTAATCGTTTCATTATTGGGTGTTTATTACTTTGATAAATATGGTTCAATTAATTTTTTCCAAATAGCATATCCTTTTTTGTTCATATGCAGGTTGTCCTGAATAAATATATCCTTCATTGGTGTCCCGTCAGGGCCGAGCATAGCGTCCCAAACATTAATGAAATGTGGGGGAGGTGAGGGTTTTCTTCGGGCAAGAAATTTTTCAATTCTTTTATTTCCATCTACCATTTTATTACGCAAATGCCAACGGCTGGGGCTAGGCTTTATCGATACGTAAGTGATCCTTACATGGGGAAACTGTTTACGGATATCATGAAATAATTTTTTGAACCTCTTATAAACTATTTTACCCGTTACAGAACTATCTGCAGCAATATCATTTTCCCCGCAGTAAATGACAATTTGTTTGGGATTGTAAGGAAATATGATATCTTTTTCATACCTGATCACATCGAGTAAAGTTGAGCCACCAAATCCCCGATTGATAATATGGTGAGAAGGGAAATAGTCAGCCACATCTGCCCACATTCTAAAAGATGAACTCCCCACAAATAAAATAGAATATTCAGGCGGAGCTGAAATGGAATCCATTTTTTTGAACTCCCTGATCTCCCCGATGAATGGCTGTGCCTGCAATGTAGTTGCAGTAATGACTGTGAAAACAAATAGAAAAATTCTTCTGAACATATTTATACTGATTTATTTAACCTCTGCTATTTTATGTTTTGCACTTACCCCGTTCTCATTTATTGCTTCAATCGTAAAATAATAATCTTTTTCGCTGTCCATTGCTTTGAACCAATACTCATTGAAATCATATATCATGATACAATTGTATAACTTGTCAGGCGCTGTTCCCCAATATAAATTATAAGCAAAGGCATTATCAACTGGGTTCCATTTTATGTAAGCGCTTCGTTTATCTTTTTCTGTTCTTAAAATGATCAGGTCCTTTACTTCTTTGGGTTTCTCGCCACCACCATTTCCAAATACCCGTAAGCCACTAATGGCAAACTTCCCTGTTGGCATATGAATGTTCTCCAGTTTTATAAATCTCGCCTGAACCGGCTCTGATAACTCAACATAATCATGCGGAACATCCGTTTGGTTTTTACTTTTATCAATTAGTACATTCCATTTTTTACCATCTAAGGAATAATATACTTTGTATTGATGATAGATATCCGTTTGTTTGCCAATAAACTCTGCATCCTGATCAGCATAATTGATCTGAATAGCATGAACTGTTGATATACTTCCCAGGTCAGACTGGATCCATTCACCTTTGTCAGCCGTTTTTGCACTCCAATATGTTTTAATACTCTCATCTACTGCGTTGTTTGCATAAAAACTTTCAAGAGTTGATGAAACAGTAATGGGTTTTTTATAATTCAATAAATACCAGCCGGCAAATTCTCCATGCTCCTTGCCTTCTGTTCCCGGCAGGTAATGAGGATAATCTCCAAACACAGTATTACACCACATCACATCATCTTTATCAAACCCAGATGGCCATATTCCCATTCTTCTTTCCCATGTATTTTTTACACAGATAATACTGGTAGATATATGCCAATAATTACCCTTATTATCCTGGAATGTGGCTCCATGACCGGCACCTCTCGAAAAGCCCCCCATCTTGGAACTATAAGGATCGCTCTGTGGAAATATCTGGTGTCCGTCAAACAACGGAGCTTCACTAACTACAACCCCATCAGAATAACCACTCATCTCTGTTCCGGGTGCCCCGTATTGAAAGTAGTATTTGCCGTTATGCTTTGTCATCCATGCTCCTTCTATAAACGGATCTAAAAAAGTATTGTCCATGTGCTCTCCAAAGCGCTGCCAGCCATAACGCCAGTCCTGCAATATATACATGGGGGTTCTTGTCCCGATCGGCTTAAACGTTTTTCTGTCAAGTTCAACACCGTATAAAGGATAATTATTACTGCTGCCATTGTACATATACAAGCGGCCATCATCATCTGTAAAGAACGCCGGATCCCATCCCCCGATCTCAAACGAATCTACCAGCGGGAACCATTTATTCTCTTTCGGGTCAGTACTACCCCATAATGTGAATGTCTTTGTATATGTACTTCCAAAAACGATCATGGTATCTCCAATAACTCCTACTGCTGGTGCACATAGTTCATCTTTCGTATCATTCCACGGTCTTAAAAATCTTTTGGAAACAAAATTCCATTTGCTCATATCGCTACTCCACCAATAACCCCACTGGTTAGTGCTGAACAAATAAAAATCACCTTTATAGTTAACAATAACAGGGTCAGCAGTTGCCCTATGCTTGCCCCATGCTGTAAAACTGGGATGAGGAGTATACCCATAATCAACATTGACCGGGTTGCAATATGTTTTTGGCTGACTATAACAAGTGGCAACAGTAATAGTAAATAAAAATCCGAATAATACTTTCATATCAAACTTTTAAGTCATTTCAAGCCCAGGAAGGTTCTCCTTTTTTATATTCGATACAGCCGAAATATTTCCCCGGCACAGGTACATAACGAAGAACCTGGGTAGTTCCCGGTTTCGATGTAAAGAATCCAAGCAATGTCATTTGTTTCATCAGCGTGAAATAATGGGGCAATTTCTGTTTCCCGGATCTCTCGTTTTCTTCGTTATATTTTTGGGCTTCCCTATCAATATCTGTTAACAATGTTTGTTTTTGAGATGCATTGAGTAAAATAAAATTATTGCTATATTTTTTTTCGGCAGCCTGGTTCAGTTCATTTATTCCTTTTTTCAATGTTTCTATTTCGGCTTCATCGTAACAATCAGTGGAAAATGATGCTATGAATATTCCGACTTCAGCTTCTTTTGCTCCGGGTGTGTTTGTTTTCGGTATAATCGTTTCTGCCACTTCATCAAAAAAGGAAATATCTGTTTTCGTGAAAAATCCTGAAACAGTTCTATCGTTACTTTTACAGCCAGAAAGAAATATTTCACTGCCTGCTACTGCAGCCCCTGTCAACAGAGCTATTTGTTTAATCAGGTCTCTCCTGTTCATATCATAAATTTCTTTTTTTCATTTCCTGTATAGCATAATCTACAGCTCTTGCTGTCAATGTCATATAAAGGATAGACGGGCTTTGGTTCCCGGTGCTTGTCATACAGGCGCCATCCGTCACAAATACATTTTTACATTGATGCATCTGGTTCCATTCATTCAATAATGATGTTTTGGGGTCCCTTCCCATTCTGACTCCCCCCATTTCATGTATATCCAAACCGGGTGCCTGGTGATTATCATACTCGTAAGTAATGGTTGCCCCAGCTGCCTCCAGCATAGCTCTCCCTTGTTCTAAAAAATCTTTTACCATTCTATCATCATTATCATCATACCCGACAGATGTGATCAATAATGGCATACCCCATTGATCCGTTTTATCTCTACTTAGCTTTACATGATTCTCTTTTTTAGGTATTGTTTCCCCCTGCATATACATATAGGCTGTCCATCCACCCGGTTCACTGATCTCTTTTTTGAAATCAGCCCCGATCGTTGAGGTTAATCCTCTATCACTTAACCGTTCTCTTCCCGCACCAGAAAAGATCACATACCCTCCCACAAAGTCAGAATCCTGTTTGTGTACATTTCTGAAATTAGGGACAATACATTCTGCGGGCTTCCCTACTTTATAATATTTATCTGTAAAGCCTTCAAAAGTGCCCCCAAGTCCGGCACGGTAATTATGATGACAAACGTATTTTCCCAGCAAGCCATTATCATTACCTAATCCATTGGGAAAACGATCAGATATTGAATTCAATAATATCAGGTTACTGTTAAGTGCAGAAGCGTTGACAAAGATGATATCAGCAAAAAACTCTGTGGTTTCTTTTGAATTTGTATCAATTACTCTTACCCCAGAAGCCTTCCCTTTTTCCTGATCATAAATAATTGAATGAACTACTGAAAATGGTCGTACCGCAAGATTCCCTGTTTGCATAGCCCATGGCAAAGTGGATGTAACTGAACTAAAGTAACCACCAAAAGGACAACCTCTCATACAAAGATTTCTATTCTCACAATGACGACCCTGCTTTTTTTGTATTTCATTCGGGCTTGTAACCTGTGCCCATCTCCCGGATGCATAGTATCGCTTAAACTTATCCCACATCACCCCTTTTATATGCTGCTCCACACAATTCAATTCATATCCTTCCAGGAATTCGCCGTCAGGCATTGTTTCAATATTTTCTTTAACGCCGCATACACCAATAAATTTTTCTACATGACTATACCATGGTGCCACATCCTTATAGCGAATAGGCCAGTCAATTCCATATCCATCTCTTATCGGCATTTCAAAATCCATTTCAGCCCATCTTGCACAGGCCCGGCCCCATATTAATGATTTGCCGCCAACCTGGTAGCCCCGTATCCAATCAAATGGTTTTTCCTGGATATAAGGATGATCTTTATCTTTTACAAAGAAATGTCTTGTTGTTTCATCATACCCGGCTGCTTTTGAGATCAAAGGATTTTCATCCAGTATTTTCTTTGTTACCCGCCCCCTGTTTTTAAATTCCCACGGCGCCAGATTCATAGTAGGATAATCTTTGATATGCTCAATATTTCTCCCCCTTTCTAGTACCAGTGTTTTCAAGCCTTTTTCACAAAGCTCTTTTGCCGCCCAGCCACCGCTGATACCACTGCCGATCACAATCACATCAAAGGTATTTTGTCCTTTACCTTTTACATTGATATTGACATGTGTTGTATCGGGCATTTACTGAACTCTTTTTTTCTTAAAAAGTAATGCATCTATACTTAACGAGCCAGGTCCAGTAAAAAAGAAAACCAATGCAAGCAGGATGAAGAGAAATGGATGCTGATCCTCATACCATATCTTTCCCTTTCCAATAAAAAAAGCAATAAATCCCATCACCCCTATTGTACACAGTGATGCAATTCTTGTACAAAACCCCAAAAGAAAAAATATTCCCGCAACTAGTTCTAATATTTTTCCGGTATAGACAAGAGTTTTCCCGGCACTAATTTTAAACACATCCCATGATAAATATTTATTTATAATAGACTGATCAAACACTTCCGTACCATGATAAATCAACAATACACCCAGGATACACCGGATAGCCATGAGACCACCAGACTGATAAAAAGGTTGTGCTTTCATTAAACTCATCATTTCATTTTATTTGCTATTGCAATTGTAGCCATTATCGGAAAGTGATCTGAAGGATACTTAAGATCATAAGAGTCTGTAAGCGTAGCAAATTTTAAAACATTGATACGTTTGTTTTTAGTAACAAAAATATAATCAATACATCCGTCTGGTTTTTCATTGAATTTGAAAGCATTCCAGGTATCAGCGTTGCCCAATACCAGCTTGCTGATATCCCTGGTGTTTTGCATGTTTGACATAATATATTTAGCAGGTTCATCCTCAGGCCTGGAATTAAAATCTCCAGTAAGGATCACAGGATACCCTTTGGTATTCAACTCGTTTATTTTCTCAATTATCAGTTTCGCCGACTCCAGTCTCGCTAACTTTCCAATATGGTCAAAATGGGTATTAAAAACCCAAACCATTTGCTTTGATCTTTTATTTCTGAATAATCCACAAGTACAAACCCTGTTTAAAGCAGCATCCCATCCTTTTGAAGGCAGATCCGGCGTGGGTGACAACCAGAAAGTTGAACCCTGTATTAATGTATACCTGTCTTTGTTATAAAATATACAGGAATATTCACCGGCCTTTTTGCCATCATCTCTTGCCACCCCGATATAATTATAATCAGTAAGATTTTCTTTAAGATAATCCAGCTGTACCTGCAGCACTTCCTGCATGCCAATAAAATCCGCTTCATAATAATTCATCAAATTGGTAACTTTATCTTTCCTGTTCTCCCACCAATTTTCCCCATCTGATTTTAAGCTCAGTCGAATGTTATAAGACATTACTTTAACCTGTCCCTGTGCATACAACATGCAAGGAAATAATAATAAAATGGCAAAAAGTCTACTGAATTTTTTCATTGCTTATTTTTATTAAACCACGGACTATTAAACCCAAGTTTTATTAACCCATTTTGTATATCAGGAATTCGCATAAATAATTTCCATAATAACCCTGTTCTATAATTCTCGATCATAACAATAATAGGACCCTGGTCAATAGCGATATGGCTTTTTGCATACCAGTTATGATGAATGCTGAAACCATCAACAAAACCATATTCTTTCCATATTTTCTTTCCCAGATCCTCGTAGAAAAACCGAAGCGCCTTCATGCTTTCCTTTGGTGTGAACGGCATTGAAGAAATTGCCGCGGTGGGTTGTATCACTCCCATATCAACTTCAGGGCAATGTGCCACATAGCCTTTATAACTGTCACCCGCCGTTAATCCCCAGCAGGATTCACTATACCCTTTATACTGTTTTGGGTTTTCAATACAATACGCCCTGTTGATCAAAGTGTGATTGGTAGCTTGCTCCCAATAATCATTGCCAAGCGTATCCTGCAAGCCCTTTGGATCAATCCCCTGAAAGGTATATTGCTCAAAGAACAGGGGACCACCCTTATCAAAATTCCCTAACGGAAGTTTATGCCCATAATAAACATTTCCATTTTTGAACCCATTACTTCCAACCCAGGTACCATTATAAACATCTTTTGAAATGGAATGATAAGGAGAAGATGCTGCCATAATATATGTTATCAGGCATTCATTCCACCCCCACACCGGGAAGTTCATATCAAAACCATTATTCGGACTCCAATGCCAGTATAATTTATTCTGGCCGTTTGTGTGCCAATTCCAGTTGGCAACATTCCACATTGTAGTTATTCGTTTCCGCAAATAGATCTCTCTTGGAATATCCTTATTAAAATACTCTCTTGCACATAAAAATCCCATTAAGAGATAAGAGGTCTCAACAATATCTGCTGCATCATCCAGCCTGTCAAACTTTATTGTTTTGCCTGTTCTTCCATTCATAAAGTGCGGATAGATGCCATGAAAGCAATCTGCATTCATTAAAAAGTCTGCGATCTTTATTAACCGCCGCACGGCAGTATCTCTTCCTATCCATCCTCTTTCCACCGCAACTATTGTACTCATGATTCCAAATCCTGTTCCTCCTACAGCACATGCATCAGGGCCAAACTCTGTTGTGCTAAAATTAGGCTGGTCCCATGCTTCATTAATATAATCCCAATAGTGTTCTGCAAGTACGGTGTCACTTCTTTCTAATGCCATCCCACTCACAGGATGAGCATTATGCCAGAAAAAACGAAAAGTCTGTTTTTGTACTGTTTCTAATAGTTGATCATTATTAAGGCCTTTAATAATCCCTTGAACGGGAATGCTGTCGGGCCCATCGCCGTAAGTTCCGTTCTTCTTAGGCTGACCCATCAATAATGCAGGACAACTCAGCAGAATGTAAATAATGGTTATTGATCTTAATTTACTCATTCGGTCCTAAAATCATTTAAGCCATGGACTTTCAAAACCCAATTTTTTCAGTCCTGTTTTTATTTCCGGGCAACTCATGAACAGGTTCCATAATAAACCAGAACGATAGTTTTCCATCATTACAACAATTGGCCCCTGGTCAATAGCAAGATATCTTGGTGTATACCAATCAGCGGTTTCGCTAAAAGCATCGTAAAATCCAAAAGGACCCCAGAGTTTATCTTTCATATCATTATACCAATGCTTCATTGCCGCCATTGATTCTTTGGGTGTGTAGGGGAATGATGATAATGCTGCGGTAGGTGAAATAACACCCAGATCTCTTTTTTCACCCGGGGCATGACCCGCATATCCTTTTATTGAATAACTTGAAGTTAGCCCCCAGCTATCAGGACCGTACCCTTTGTAATTATTTGGATTGTTGACACACCATTTATAATTGATCATAGTATGCCCCACATTATGCTCCCAATAATCAGCATACTTATCTTTTAATCCTCTTGGATCCAGACCCAGGTAAGAATAATGTGCCCAGAATAAGGGACCACTGCTACCTGCTTCTCCCTGGTGACTCATTTGTAAAGTAATTCCGTCATAACTAGCCGGATGGTTATTGATCTTGCCATTTTCCGCCCAACCTTCATGATACACTTCTGCAGGAACTCCATGAGTAGGTGATGAAGCCGCTAATACATACATGATCAGGCACTCATTGTATCCATGAACAGGAAAATTCATTTTCCATCCGTTGTTCGGACTCCAATGCCAGTACAAAACATTTTGTTTATTTCTATACCAGTCAAATTCGATCTCTTTCCAGAGTTTATCTATCCTAGTTGCTAGGGCCTTTTCTTTTTCATTCCCATTTTTAAAATACTGGCGAACACAAAGAAGCCCCTGTGCCATAAAAGATGTTTCCACAAGGTCGCCTCCATCATCATACCTGCTGAATGGTTTTACATTACCGGTTTCGCCATACCACCAATGAGGCCATGCTCCATGAAAACGATCTGCTGTTTCAAGAAAGTGAACAATTCTTTCCAACCTCTCTCTCCCCTGTTCTCTTGTAATAAAACCTCTTTCAATTCCCACCAATATTGCCATTACACCAAAACCTCCACCTCCGCTTGTTACGGTACTTTTGTCATTTTGCGGATAAATATTATCTGCATGGAATCTTTCTCTTGCCAAACCACTGTTCGGCTCAGCTCCATCCCAGAAATACTGGAACGTTTTTTCCTGCATTAGTCTGAATAATGCAGTATCCTGAGGTGAGATAGATACAGCGGAATCGGTCGCTATTTTTTTGCCCGAATCACAACCTGATATTGCAAGAACAGTAAAAGAGAATATGGCAAGTATGTTTTTTCTCATGGCAGTTCATTATTTCATAAATAAGGAGCAGTAAAACCCAAAGCAAGCATTCCTGTTTTTACTTCCGGGCTACTTGTAAAAAGATTCCACAACAATCCTGTTCTGTAATTTTCTATCATCCCTATAATAGGTCCCTGGTCAATGGCGATGTATGATGTGGCAAACCATAGATCATTTAGTTTAAATGCATCTACAAAGCCATATTCTTTCCATATCTTATCGCCAAGTACATAATAAAAATATTTGAGGGCCTTCATTGATTCCGATGGAGTAAAGGGTAGCGACGACAAAGCTGCAGTAGGTGCAATAACTCCTACATCATTCGTAGGTGAACTGGCTGTATAACCTCCGGGAATATCACTGGCCGTCAACCCCCAACAGCTATCTTTAAATCCAAACCAGTTTTTGGGATTGGCAACACAATAACTGTAATTGATACGGGTGTGATTTTGTGCTTGTGTTGTATAATTTATGCCTCCTTCTGATAATCCATTTGGGTTGATACCCATAAAACTATAATGTTCAAAAAACAAAGGGCCTCCCTGATCAGGACCAAGCGGCAATACGGTTCCATAATAGGTATTTCCATTCAAAAAAATGGAACTATTCTTCCAGCCATTGTTATATACGGAAACAGGGATACTATGCGTGGGAGAAGAGGCAGCCAACACATATGTGATAAGACATTCATTCCATCCGCGGATTGGAAGATTCATGATCCACCCTTTGTCCGGGCTGTAATGCCAGTATAAAACATCCTGTCCACCATTGCGAAACCAATCCCACTCAACATCATTATACAATTGCGTAATATCATTTCTCAGGTTTGTTTCTGCAGTACCCGGATCATCAAAATATTGCCGGGCAGTTAATAAGCCCATCATAAGTAATGAGGTCTCCACCAGATCTGCTCCATTGTCATTGGCACTAAAGGGAACAATGGCTCCTGTTATCCCATTCAGCCAATGTGAAAAAGCCCCTTTCACTTTCACTGCATCATTTTTTAAAAAGTCAGTTATTTTCTGCATTCGCATTAGCCCTTCCTGCCGGGTAATAAACCCCCTGTTGACACCAACAGGAATAGTCATAATACCCAAGCCAGATCCACCTGAGGTAACAATATCCCCGGAAGTATTTCTTTCCCTTGCTAACCCGCTAACCGGATGACCAAAATCCCAGAAATATTTGAATGTCTGTTTCTGAACCAGTGTTAACAATGAATCATCCGAAATACTGGGAAACTTAAGTGTTGGATCTATACGGGTAATAAATGCTTTCGCCACAGGAATGTTCAACCTCGCTCCGCTTGCAGATTCCAATGTGGTGTTGACAGTAAAAATAAATTTAGCAAGGTACGATATACTACCTGTTGGCTGCACCTGTATCACGGAATCACTGTTTTGCAATGAAATATTTACAGGGATGAGCACACCACTTGCGTCAGAAAGTGCAATGGCTCCGGATGTGGTACTACTTTTTATTGGTTGAGTAAAAGAAATACGTATTATGGGTGAAGTACTTATATTGAATAACTGATTTGAGCCGGCATCCTGATTATCAATTATTATTGATTTTACAACAGGTACCTGAGGAGTCGGGGGAGGTGGAGTAGGGCTATTACCTCCTTTGGAACAGGCGGAGAAAATTACCATGCCCGATAACCCAAAAGAGAAAAAATAAAAAATCGTTCTTGTAGCTTTTTTAAAGAAAATCTTCATTTTACAATAAAATGGTTGCTATGGAATGTGGTAAAGCAGTTACTTCAGCCGCCTTCCCGTTTATCCAGATAAAATACGGTGTTATAATATTGCCCTGGTTCATTACTATAATAACAGTAGTGCCATCCGGGTTTTTAAAAGCAGTTGTTAATAACTGGCTACGGCTGGCAGTAGCTGCAATACGTTTTGCACCTGGCTGAATGAATTTTGAAAAATGTCCGATATAATAATAAGCGTTCGTATAAATCAGTTTCCCGTTTTTTGTATCAGCATGCACAGGTGCAAAACAGAAATTCTGTACATGATTGGGACCTCCGGTTTCATCCAGCAAAATATTCCAATCGGTAAATCCCACCATACCGTTGTTAAAATCATTTATCATGCTGCGGCCATATTCTTCACCCAGGGCCCACGCATTATAGCGGGTTGCATCAAAACTCTCCGCACAACCTTCAGTAAAGAAGATATGCTTATCCGGAAATGATTCATACACTCTTCTTAAATTTTCATACATCGGTGTGCCGCCGCTCCAATCTTCATACCAATGGAACCCGATTCCCCATGCATACTTTGCCGCTTCAGGGTCGTTAAAATAAGTTTGTGCCCGTTGATAGATCAGGTCACGGTTATGATCCCAAACGATTATTTTTTTATCTGCCAATCCTTCTTTGTGCATCACGGGTCCTAAATAGTTTTTCAAAAAATCTCTTTCTTCTTCAGCAGTGTAGATACAGCTTTCCCAGCGCTGCGTGGCCATTGGTTCGTTTTGTACAGTGATCCCCCATACAGGCACTCCTTCCTTTTCATACGCTTTAATAAATTTTGTATAGTATAATGCCCAGCTGTTATAAAACTCCGGTTTCAATTTTCCGCCATGAAGCATGTCATTATTGGTTTTCATAAATGCGGGAGGGCTCCAGGGGCTGGCAAAAAGGTTTAAACTGCCTCCTGCAGCCTGCTGCGCTTCCTGAATAAAAGGGATTTTGAATTTTTTATCGTGGGTTATATCAAATGTTTGTAAAGAAGAATCTCCTTCTTTTATATAAGTGTACATATCACTGCTGAAATCGCAACTGTTGATATTGGTTCGGGCCACGGTATAACCTATTCCTTCCTTTTTATCAAAATGGGCTCTTAAAAATTCTTGCTGTGTTTCTTTCGGCAGTTTGTAAAATGTTTCAGCCGATGCGTCTGTCAATGCGGCGCCGATGCCAAGGTAAGTTTGAAAAGTTTTGCCAGGATCGATAAACACCGATATCTCACTTTCTAATGGTTGTGCTTTGGGTGTAAATGACAATGTATCGGTAGTTGTTAACCGGTATAAACTACTATCGGCAGTAGTATAAACAATCACTGTTTTCCCTTCCGTAGAATAAGCTGTTCCCGTTTGTACACTTGTTTTGTTTTCTTTACAGGCAAACAAAGCTATCGCTAAGGCAAGCGGAGATATTTTTTTTATTATTTTATTATTTTTCACTTTCATAACTGAATTATTAATTCCATGTATAAGTGGCTACCGCACCTGCAGCCAATGATGTTTGTACAGATTGTCCCTTATATTTCAGATTAAAGCTTTTTTGTGTTGAATTATCGTTTACAGCGATAAGCACTTTTTTACCTGTCGGTGTCACAAATGCCGCAGTATAAACTCCGCCGGCACTATTGCTTTCTATCCGGGTTGAACCAGGTGGTACAAATTTGGATGCATGTGCTATAATATAATAACTAACATTCCGAATAAATGAACTGGTATTCACTGTTAGCGCCCCTTTACATTCAGAACAACCTCCCGGGGTGTGTGGATTATAAAAAGGGTCGCTGGCAAGGTTCCACTCAAGCACCACCCTACCCCAATTTCTTACAGATCCTATTACCACATTTTTCATATGCCATTGCAGATCCCCTGAAAAACTTCCGTTAGCTCCCGTCCATTGTTCAGTAAAATATAAATTCTTATCCGGGTAAATACTATGAACCGATGACATTGCAGAAATATCTCCCGCATATAAATGAAACGCTGAGCCATCAATATATTTACGGGCATCTGCATCGTTCAAAACAGTGATAGGATAATCCGGATGATCACAGTTATGGTCCCATACAATAATCTTTGTGGTAATTCCCGCAGACTGGAATGCAGGACCTAAATGATTTTTTATAAAATCTGCCTGTTGTGTTGCACTCATCACCATACTCGGATTATTACCCCCGTGTTGTGGTTCGTTTTGCACCGTTATGGAATGAATTGTGATGCCAGCTGCCTTCATGGCTTGTATGTATTTGACAAAGTATTTTGCATATACATGATAATATTGCGGCTGAAGGCTTCCACCGATCGAACTGCCATTATCTTTCATCCATACTGGTGCACTCCACGGTGATCCCATTAATTGAATAGAGGGATTAATGGAAAGAATCTGTTTTAACAAAGGAATCACATCTACTGTATCTTTTGATAAACTGAAGTTTGCCAAAGCAGTATCTGTTTGTCCGGCTGGCATATCATCATAACTAAACACTTCGGCATTCAGGTCTGAGGCCCCGATACTCACCCGGAGATAGCTTATCCCGATAGAATTATCCGATTGCATAAATAATTCATTCAGCAAATTGGCCTTCTCGGCAATGGGTAACTGATTAATGACATATGCGCTGCCTCCTGTCAAAGAAAATCCAAAACCATCAACAGACTGATATTTTATTGATGAATCAATGGTGATAACGGGGTCAGCGTTGCTAGTGGTGCCAAATTGAAGAGGTATTGCCTGCTTCTCTAATAGTTTTATACGGTCACCAGTTGTAATCCAGTAGTCTGCCTGGTAAGTAGCAGCAGGTGGATTATTAGGCGGATTTCCCGTACCAGTACCATTCCCCTTACCGCAGTTAGAGTGAATAGATAACAACCCGATCAATAATATAATAGCAGTAGTAGTACCTCTTTTATTACTAAGCTTTCCTTTCATACTTAATTCTTGTTAGTAAGAAAAATCAATTTGTCATTATTCCTGGCCAAGATCAGCACAGGATTATTTTTTCGTAAGATCCATTTCATATCCCTCCATTCACCCTGGCTATCATTTATCGCTCCATCGATATGAAAATTATGACTGGCTGTATCAAACGTAAAAGCCGTCGGTCGTAAAGCATCATAGCGTCCTTCATAAGGTATTACACCAAAATAATTGCCCGCCGCCAAAAAAGTTTGCTTGCCTGATATTAAATCCTTGTTAAAGGACATAATTGGTGCCAGTTGTAATTCGTCAGGAAGTTCTACCCGCTTAAAGTTTCCTTTGCCATCGTTTATAAAACATGAGGAACTCAGCGTTTCTGCCTTTAATTCAGTATAGTCTTTAAAAAGGTCATAAAACATATACTGTACTGTTTTGCCGGCAACTTCTTTATAAGTTAGATATGCTTTTTTCAAAACAGGTAACTGCCGTTCAAGTTCATCCTTTGCTAAAAAAGTATACTCCTTACCATTAACGGTATATGCCATTACCTGGTCGATCGTATTATTATTGTCATAATCTTTTACATATAATTTTAACGGTCCATTCTTACCTGCCCAAAGTTTAGAGTTATGTCCCCAGTTTCCGGCCAAAATATCTGTAAACCCATCACCATTTATATCTGCAGGATATATACATTGCCATAAGCCTGTAGATGCGGGAACTGCTGTTTCTGTAAAATGTCCTTTATTATTGATAAAAATCTTTAAAGGCATCCACTCACCTGTAATCACAAGATCAGGCCAGGTGTCATTATTAATATCTGAAAACAAAGCTGATGTTACCATGCCTGTTTGCTGCAAGTAAATTGTACTTCTGTCAGCAAGGTCAAAATGACCATCTCCTTTATTGAGGTATAAAAATGAAGTTACCGGCAAGCCATAAGCAGACTGGTTAGCAAGATTGCCAACAAAGAAGTCATCGAATCCGTCTTTATTGACATCTGCAACAGCTACACATGATTTACTTTCAAACTGGTTTGGAAATGCCTCCTCGAGATATTTGAAATTTCCCTTACCATCATTAATGTAAATCCTATCAAGCCCCTGGATGCTACCTTCCAATACCTGGTTTCCGCCAGCTATTACAAGTAAGTCAGGATATTTATCGCCATTTGCATTAAAGAAAATAGCATCAACATCTTCGGCATTCTTAAACTCTTCAAATAATTGTTTATTGGTAGAAACAAATTTTCCTTCTTTAGATTGAACAAACAGAGAGCCAGGCTGTCCTAATGATCCGCAAACATAAAAATCATCGAGTCCATCGCCATTTACATCTGCAACCGCAATTTTCGGTCCCCGTTTACTTTCTTCATGAGGAATAAGATATTGTATATCAAAATCAAGGAAATCATTCTCCTTATGCTTCCAGTCATTATTGATTTCGGTTGTTATATCAGACAAATAGTTATTCTTAACAGGAAAATATCTTTCATAAACAAACCCGGGACCGGAATCTTTTAAAGTCACTTTTACCTGTTGGTTCGCATTTACATTCTTAAGGACCTGGTAGTTAAGATTCGGCCACACTATCAAAATGCTATCAATTGTTTTTGTATCATCAAGTCCAAAATGAAGTTTGGGTTCGGAAGAAGATTGAAATCCTCTTGTGAGCATTAATTGCTGAAACTGCATCCCCTTGTCAGTAAACAAGTATGCCTTTGCACCTATTCCATAAGTATTAAGGCTATCTCCTGTAAAAGAAAGAGAAATGTAGTTTTTTTGCGGTGCGTTATTTTTTAGAATAAATGACTCCCCGTTAAGAGTGTTAACTGCCACATCAATTTTACCATCGTTATCAAAATCTGCATACGCCGCACCATTAAAATATCCTTTCATATCTGCAAGTCCCCAGGTCTTGCTTTCGTCCGTAAATGTGTTTTGAGAATTCCCTTTGAAAATAAATGGGTGCGATGATCCATCGGGCATGGCTTCAATCGTTTCTTTATCATAAGCATCTGTAGTATTCAGCCCTTTTTTTATCTGAACATCCGAAACGTATCGGATATAATCCAGATCCACCGGTCTTCTTACTATACCACTTGTTACAAAAAGGTCCTTGCGGGAATCATTATCAAAATCTACAAAAAGCGGAGACCAGCTCCAGTCTGTTGCAGAAATCCCACTGATCAATCCAACATCGCTAAAAGAAGATCCGTTTCCGTTATTCCGCTGAAGGCAATTCCTGGAATACTGATCTTGATACCCTTGCATTTCCAGTTTTACCTTATAAATTTCCGGATTTTCGTCACTACCATAAGTTTTCAATTCTTTCTCCCCCGGTGGTAACATATCTACAGTAACAATATCCAATTGACCGTCATTATTATAATCAGCAGCGTCATTACCCATGCTAAACCGGCTATAGTGCCCAAAATGATCTGCACCGGATTCTTTAAAAGATCCATCCTGCTGATTAATATAGTAATAGTCATTTTCGTGAAAATCATTGCCGATATAAATATCTTCCCAGCCATCGTTATTAAAATCACCTACTGCCAAACCAAGTCCATACCCTATAGCACTTTGACGAATTCCGGCTTGTTTTGAAACATCATGAAAATAAATATGGCCATCTTTTTTATCATTTTTCAATAGCATGTCTCCGGCTAATGAATCATAACGAGAACGGATTGATGTATCAATGATCTTTTCATGCGGCTTCTTGGAGTGCCGAAGAAGATAGCAGTCAAGATCACCATCTTTGTCATAATCAAAAAAGGATGCCTGTGTAGAAAGACCTCTGAAGTTTAGACCATACTTTTCCCCTTGTTCACTAAAAGTACCATCCTGGTTATTAATAAATAGCTGGTTCTCCCCCTCCAGTTTGAAAACACCCGAAACCACACTAACATATATGTCAAGGTATCCGTCGTTATTAACATCTGCCATTGTAACACCACTACACCAGTCGGCATTCCCTGCCACCCCTGCTTTCGCAGTAATATCTTCAAATTCAAAATTTCCTTTATTCAGGTAAAGTTTATTATTCCCCTTACTGTTGGCTGTAAAATAAATATCAGTTAAACCATCATTATTAATATCACCTGTTGCTACACCACCGCCGTTATAGTAGTATAAATAGTAAAGAATATTAAAAAGCTTTTTTTCTTCTAATTGGTTCTTGAAGTTGATATGTGTGTGGGAAGAGCTAAGCCTGGTGAAATTTGTTTGCTGATCATTACGACAACCCCACAAACCTACGATACAAAATATGGAAAGTGCAATGGAACGTTTATTGAAATAATTTTTGAAAAAAAACATAATAGTTAATATTTCTCTGCTCATGAAGCTGATAAAAAAAGGGCTGAAAATGTCAGCCCTTTTACTGCTTATGCCTGCTTACTTAAAAAAACGACAACTTATAACCTGGCTGCATAAAGAGCTTGTACTTCTGATGCAGATAAGGTAGTGCTATACATTCTGAATTGATCAAGCGCCCCTTTCCAGGATGATGACAACCAGTCGTCACTTGTATAATTTGTACCCGGTCCATTACCGATCCTTACTTCACTGATATTGCTATTGCTCATGTTAAGACCTCCGTGTGTACCCCATGTACGCAAATTGGGATTAGCAACACCATCTACATACAATGTCATTGTACTACTTGCTGCGTTATAGGTTACCACTATATGATGCCAGTTGTTATCCATCAAACCGGGCATAGAACTTCCTCCTTCCCAGGTCATCCATCCATCTGCATTGTTTTTATCAACAAGCATGGTTTTAACAGCACAAGCTGTATTATTTCCTTCAAGGAATACCAGCAGGCTGGATCCAGACCAGTGGCCATTGGTTGACTTAAAACTTACTGCATACTCCGGACCATTGGTGCCAGCATTATTCTTTGTTTGCCCATCATGTTTTTCCCAGAACGAAATAGAAAAATCTTGTGACAGAGTAGCCCAATCATTGGGTTTTGAATATTTGATAAATTTCTGATTCTCCCCCTGAATAGCATTTCCATTTATACCAGCGGTAGGCTGCAGAGGATTATCGTTTGGAAAAGTTGCTCTTATACTATCAACCGCATTCATTAACGGGTTAGTTGAAGTTCCATCGAAAGCAACATAAAATTTCAGGGGCCCTCCGGGAGGGTTGGCATCTTTTGGATAATCACCCAACCCGGGTCTTGATAACTTTTGACAAGAAAACCCTGCCATCCCCGCAACTACTAATATTAGAATTATTTTTATTTTTTTCATGATGAATGATTTTAAAATCAATAACAAGGGTTTTGAACCAGGATACCACCTGCAAAGTCAATCGCTGCCTGAGGTAAAGGATAATACTTTTTGCAGTCACTGTTATATCCCAACGAACCTAAAACAGTCATAGCATCGTTCCACCTTACTAAATCAAAAAATCTTTCCCCTTCCATTGCGAATTCAAATCTTCTTTCCTGCTTAACTGCATCACGCATCTGGGTTTGGCTTACATAGGTTATGCTACCCAATCCAGCACGGTTTCTGATCATATTAACCCATGTTGTGGCATTTGAATTATTACCGCTTCCCCCTACTTCATTTGCAGCTTCAGCAGCCATTAGCAAAACATCGCTATATCTTATCAGCGAATGGTTTATCCATTTATTCTGTAACCTTCCCGTAGCTGTCTGCATAGTTGGTTCAGGATACACTTTTTTATTCCAGTATAACCGGGGAATCGTTGGATAATCAGGAACTGTTTTGCCATAACCATCATCCTGGCCAGAGAAAAGAATAGTAGCGGCCCGACGTTTATCTCCTGCTGCATACGCATTTGCTAAATTATCTGTAGGTGTGTTCCAACCCCATCCTAGATCCCATGTACCGGAACCTCTTACTCCCTGCTCAACACCATATTCGTAGCCTGTACTTGCAACTGCTGATTTTTCATTATTTGCCTGTACTTCCAATAAAGATTCTTTTGAATTTTCTCCCGCTACTAAAAAGTTAGTAACATAGTCTGTCAACAATCCATACTGGCCAGACCCGATTATTTGCTCACACAAACCCAGGCAACCTCCATAATCCTGCCTGTACAATTTGGCTTTAGCCAATAATGCCATTGCAGTATATCTTGTTAGACGACCGGGATAAGCATCATTACCAGCTGAATTGTTCCAGTTCGGAGGCAGATTGCTAATGGCAAAGTTCAGGTCATCATCAATTAACGCATACACTTCCGTAACTGTTGACTTAGGAATTTTTGAATCATTTGCATTATAAATTCTGAAGTCAACTTTTGGAACTTCTCCATAAACCCTTACAAGATCAAAATAGGTAAAGGCTCTGAAGAATCTTGCTTCTGCCACATTTATCTCCGATGCAGGATCTGCCAAGCCTAAAGAGTCTGCTGTTTGCAGTAAAGTGTTTGCCTTTGCAATCAAATTATATTTCTGATCCCAATAGATTGAACTGGACCAGTGTGCCTTATCGTATTGAAATCCATCGAAGATCACTCCCCAGTCTGCGCCATCCGCTGGAGAACTGCCTTTCATTGCATCATCATCCCTGAACGAGTGCATGGCAAACCAGGGAATACTATTAAAGCCATGATATGCAGAGTTCCGATCTGTAAATGCAGAATACAATCCAAATGCCTGCCCTTCCAAACCACCCTGGTTAAGATCTTCAAGTGAGGCATTAAGCGGCTTCCTGTCAAGGAATTTTTTACATCCATTTATTCCGAATACTGTTACAACAAGTATCAGAACATTTAGAATTTTCATGATTTTGTATTTCATAATTTAAATTCTTTTTGCTGTTAGAAATTCACATTAATTCCTCCTGTGAAGATGGACGGGATCGGATTATTTCCGGCATCTATACCAAAACTGGTAGGTGATCCTCCAAATTCGGGAGAGTAACCGGAGTTACGTTTCCATGTTTTCAAATTCTGGAAATTGACAAACACCCTGAAGCTTTTGATCTTCGCTTTTGCCAAAACTTTCGGGCTTATATTATATCCTATCTGCAGGTTCCTGATACGGAAGTAGCTTCCATCCTCAACTCCATAAGTTGACGGCAACCTGTTTGTTGAGTGATCATCACCTAAAATAGGATCCCAATTTGATGTTCCTTCTCCATGCCAACGATTTAGCTTAAAGGCAGGATAATTAAACTTAGTATATGGCAATTCAGAACTTCCCCAATAGCGATACACTTCATTTCCATATACACCCTGCACATCAACACTGAAATCAAGGTCTTTGTATTTTAATGTGACATTACCTCCGTATGTGAAATCAGGCGTTGGATTCCCGATCAATGTGCGGTCGTCGGTTGTAATTACACCATCACCATTGATGTCTGCATATTTTAAATCTCCAGGGCCATACACATTACCAAGATTCATAGCCGGGTATGCTAACTTATCAGCATAGCTCTGGAATACTCCTGTTACTACATATCCGTAGAAATAACCGATCGGGTAACCAGCTACTGTCCTGTTTGGATACTGTTCACCAGGATTAGAGGTGAATGGAGAATTCAGGAACATATTGTCAAATGTGGTGATATTACCAGAAACTGTAAGATCCAGGTCTTTTGCAATCGTTTGGGTATATGTAAGAGAGGCTTCAATTCCCTTGTTACGCATATCACCCAAATTGGTAAGTTGCTGATAACCGCCTCCGGCACTGATCAAAGCCAGGAGATCTTTGGTTTTCTTATGATAATATACAAAGTCCCCGCTGAGTTTTCTGTTTAACAAACTGAACTCAATTCCTATTTCTTTACCAAAAACCTGCTCCCAATGCAGATCAGGTCCGGCAAGATAGTTTTCTGAATAAACCGGAACAGTTATATCTCCAAATACAGCATACTGGGCGCTAAGTGTAGGATAAGCCGGGTAGTCAAAACCATAAGTATTCTGCACACCTAACTTACCATAACTTGCTTTTAACTTCAGGTAATCAAAAACCTTTTGCGAACTCATAAAGTCCTCTTTGGTAATTTCCCATGCTGCACCAATGGAATAAAAATTGTCTCCCTGGTTATTATAATCCTGTCTCCATGCTGAGGATAGATCTCTTCTGTAAGACAGGTTGAGCATATACTTGTTGCGGAAATTATAAAGTGCTCTTGCCAGGTAAGAAACAGTTGCTCTTTCCCATTGTCCGGAACCTACCTGACGGGTATCCCTGTCACCCCATACTGTATTGAGGTACCAGAAACGTTTATTATCTGGTATTGGCTGACCTGTTGCAGACTGTGTAATGCTTCCATTAATATTCTTGTAATTATTAAAGTAAGTGGTGAATGCACCGGTCAAGGTCAGGTTATGATCATTAAAGCTCTTCTTAAATGTCAACACATGATCTTGCTGAATTTTTGACCACTTTGAATTTGATTGTGTAACAGAGGTCAGGTTGTAAGACCTGTGAATGAAAACATCATTGATGACAGGATTATATACACTATCAATAGGTCTGTATGACCGATAATCTACACTTGATGCGTCACCATAAACTGTGGAGCGAAGTGTGAAG
Organism: Chitinophagales bacterium; assembly: GCA_020636575.1. GTDB lineage: Bacteria > Bacteroidota > Bacteroidia > Chitinophagales > Chitinophagaceae > JJ008. Next base: position 1,065,370 of record JACJXP010000001.1, on the reverse strand, counting down.
TTTTTAAGAAACTTTACTTCAGCAAAAACACTTGCTACCAGCCTGTGTTCATAAGAAAGCTCTTTATCCCAGTTATCGTTCAGTATCATAGCAGGGTTTGTCATTTGTGCAGATTGAATAGCAAGGTCGTAATATGCGTTTGCCTGGCTATTAAAGACCGGTGTTATCGGTAATGCTCTTCTGGCTTCAAATAACAGATCATTTGCTGCACCATAAGGACTTCTTTGGCGGATCCCTGATACATTGAATCCTATTCTAATATTGTTTCCAAGTTTTAATTCATCACTAATATTCGCAGTAATTTTTTCTAACTGCTGGTGCTTGATAATACCTTCATCACGGGTATGCCCAAAACTCATATAAAACTTATTCTTATCTGACGAAGTGCTCAGGCTGATGTTATTTGCCATGAAAAGACCTGTACGGGTCAATGCATCCACCCAGTCAGTATTACCGGTCCATGGTGTAAAATCAAAACGATCGCTTCCTGTTATTCCAAGGTTTGTTTGTTCTTCTTCATACAACATTTTGAATTCCTCTGCATTGACCATATCGATCTTATCTACCAGCTTTTTGGTACCAAATGTTGAATTGAAGTTTACATTGACCTGGCCGCTCTTAGCTCTCTTGGTTGTAATGGCAATAACACCATTAGCGCCTCTTACTCCAAAAATGGCCAAGGAAGAAGGATCCTTTAATATTTCTATTGACTCAATGTCGTTAGGATTCAGGAAATTAATATTGTCATTAAATATCCCGTCAACTATATATAGAGGTTTTGTACCGCCTGAAGACAAGCTTCCTGTACCTCTGAGCCTGATATCAGGTTCTGCGCCGGGTACTCCGGAGTTAACTACATATAAGCCTGGCACTTTACCTTGCAAAGAGGCTACAGGGTTTACGTTAGGTTTATCAGCAATGTCCTGACCAGAGATCTTGACAATTGATCCTGTCAGATCTCTCTTATTAGCAGTACCATAACCAATCACCACTACAGCATCCTGTACTTTTGCAGATATTGATAAAGTAACATTGATAGTTGATTTGCCAGCTACAACTTCCTCATGATCTTCATAGCCGACATAGCTGAATACAAGTACAGCATCGTCCGGTACTGTTATAGAATAGTTTCCATTTCCATCAGTAGTAGTACCGGTTCTGGTTCCCTTTACGGTAACCGATACCCCAACTAAGGCTTCACCAGATGCGGAGGTTACTTTACCCGACACCTTGATCTCTGCTACATTAATGGCTTCTGAAGGAATGCCCTCCCGCAGCACTACCAGGGTTTTATTAATGATCTTGTAACCGATCCCGGTGTTGTCGAGTAACTTTTCCAGCACTTCATCAATGGGTGCATCCACAACATCAATGGTGATCTTTGATTTGTCTTTTACGGCTTCCTCGCTGAAGAGAAAGCGGTAATCAGTTTTTTTCTCAATTGCAAACAGTACTTTTTTCAGCCCGACAGCATCCATTTTTAATGTGATCCTGTCTTGTGAATAAGTTCTTGCCGAAACCTGTAAGCAAAAGATTGTCAGCAAAGCAAGCGTCAATTTCATGACTCGGGCAGTTTGTTTTAGAAAGTAACGGTAATTCTCAGCAGTTGCGTTTTTTTTCATATTTTACTTTTGATAGGTTGATTGTACGCCAGTTCAGAATAAAACTGGCTATGAAAATTAACCAGGCAGGGCCTCGTTGCAGCGGGGTCCTGTCTTTTTTTTGAGCAGCGCTAGCTGTCTGTCAGGAGCTGTTGTATAGTTTTGTCATATGGCATAAGCTTTATTATTTATAAATCGTTATCTGTTTCCCTTTGATAATATAATGAAACCCTTTTGTGAAAGCAAGACCCTGCAAAGCCTGGTCGATCGTTTCGTTATCAAATGTACCTGATAAACGAAGCGATTCCAGTTCTTCATCTTTAATGTTGATGTTAACATCATACCATCTTTCAAGACGGGTTGCTATATCAGAAAAAGACTCATTTCTGAACACCAACCTGTTTTCTACCCATTGCGTTTCGGCGATGGAACTATCTTTTGGATCTAATTTCAACTGGCTTATAGCAATTTCAGGTTTTAGTACATTGCTATGGTTTACTACTGTAGTAGTAATTACATCTGCATTCTTTACAATCAATTTTTCATTGGGAGAAAGAATGATCTTTTCATTGGGTCTTTTCTTAACTGAAACCTCAATACTTCCCCTGATAAGACTTGTTTCTGTGGTCTTATCCTGGGGGTAAGCTTTAACATTAAAAGCAGTTCCCAATACTTTAATGTCTATTGTGTTTGTATGAATGATAAACGGTTTTTCTTTATTCTTGACCACATCAAAGAAACCCTCGCCTTTTAGCTCAACCTCTCTTATATTTTGCCCAAATTCTTTTTTATAAACAAGTTTGCTGCCTGCATTTAACCATACAAGTGAGCCATCCGGTAATTGAACCCTGGATCTTGACCCGGGTTCTGTTGATATTTCATTCTGATCTGTGATCAGTCCCGGCTTTTCATCTGTTGAACTTGTCGCACCAGTGCTTGTATTAAATCCCCAGAAAAAGATAACAAGCAGTATGGCTGCAGAAGATGCTGCTACAATAAGCCATTTGGCTAATATTTTATTTGCAAACAACCCCCTGGAACTCTTGAGAAGAATCTGCTCTTCTGGAAACTTTTCCCTGAACTTCTCCATATGATGTGAAAAAGCCTCGTTTCCTTCAATATTATCTCTTTTGGGTTCAAGTGACCAAATATCCTCCAGGTTTTGTAAAGCATACTGCCATTCAGGATGTTCCCGAACCAGTCCTTCCAACTCTATAAGCTCCTCATTGGTAGCCTCTTGTGCTAATTTTTTTGAAAATAGTATCCAGAACTTGTCCTGACTCATGAACGTTGGTCTTGTTACATTAAAGTAATAAGACATGATAATGGGGCATTTACCCCTAAAGCTTTGAGATTTATTTTTTTATCAACGATCGGAGGTTTGCTTTGCAATATCAAGATGCATGCATTTACCAATTCGCTTAAAAGCTATAGCCATCTGATTTTCAACGGTTTTGATGGATATTTGCAATAATTCTGCTACCTCCCTGTACTTGAGGCCTTCTTCCTTAACCAATTTAAAAATTAACCTACATCTTGGAGGTAAGTCATTGATAACCAATTTAATTTGCCTAAGCATTTCCTCGGTCATCATTAATTTTTCGGGATTAAAATAGATGCTGGATAATTGTGCAGACCAGCTTTCCGGAGCAATTTCCCTTTGTTTTTTTTGTTTTTGCAGACGAGTTAAGCATCCATTCTTGACTGCTGTAAATAGATAATATGCCGGAGAGTCTATTTCTCTCAGATCATCCCTTTTTTCCCAGATCCGTATAAAAACATCTGAGACCACTTCTTCAGCATCATACTTTGATTTCAAAATGGAATAGGCAAATGAGCTTAGACGTTCATGTGTAAGCAGGAATAATTCCTTGTAGGCTCCTTCGCTTTGGGATATAGAGATTTCAGCGAGCAGTCGTTTTATTTCCTCGTTAACAAGCATTAGCGTTGTAAATCTACTAATAAGAATTCAAACTAATGAAACCGCTTTTACGCAGCTTTTCTATATTTTTGCCCGCCCGTACCGAATGGCACAGTTCGGGCGGGCAGTCGCCTTTCCGGCAGGACCCTTAGCTCAGATGGTTAGAGCACCTGACTCATAATCAGGGGGTCGTTGGTTCGATCCCAACAGGGTCCACAAAGTGCTCCGATGCTCCGGCAGGTTCCGGAATACGGGGCACTTGTCATTAATTATCAAAAGGTTCTTTAACCTTTTCTTAACCGGGAATGAAAATACATTTGTTTCTTACTAAACTTTTTATGAAGAAAATTATCGCCTTAGCCAGCTTTGTACTTGTTGTTTCAATTGTAAATGCACAGGATAAGCCAGATGCGGCTGAGAAAGAAAACAAAAAGATAAGCCTGGCCAACCGTGCCAACGACCATTTTATGATCCAGATGGGTTACCTGGGCTGGAGTAATATCCCGGACACTATCAATAACAACAAGAAGGGGATCTCCAAAAGTTTCAATTTCTATTTCATGTTCGATTTCCCTTTTAAGACCAATCCAAACCTGAGTATGGCTTTTGGGCCCGGTATCGCCTCTGACCATTTTATTGTAAAGAATACAGATCTAGGTATCAAAAACAGTACCCCATCCATTTATTTTACAGATAGATCAGACACCAATCATTTCAAGAAAACAAAACTAGCCACTGTATATCTTGAAGCACCTGTTGAATTCAGATACTCTGCCGATCCTTATACGGGAAAAGGTTTAAAACTGGCCATCGGCGTTAAGGTTGGTGCTATGATCAATGCTCATACCCGCAATGCCACATTACAAAACAGTGAGAACAAAACGATCAATGATTATGTAAGCAAAGAAAACAGTACAAGATTCTTTAATAAAACAAGGCTTTCCGGAATGGTTCGTGCCGGAATGGGACATCTTAGCCTTTTTGGAAGTTATCAATTCACTCCTCTTTTTAAAGACGGACAAGGACCCGACGTAAGGCCGTTTAGTATTGGTATCACTTTAAGCGGACTATAATAAAAGATTTTTTCGGCCTTTAGGCCGTAGCATTTTTTTACCTTTGTAACTCCCCCGAACCCGGGGGAGTTTTTATTATAATATGTTAGATAAGAAGAATAGTATTCAAAAAGAGGAGAGGGCTGTGCTGGTGGGTATTGTTCATAAAGATCAAACCGAACAGCAATTGAATGAATACCTGGATGAGCTGGCTTTTTTGGCAGAAACAGCAGGCGCTGTGACGGTGAAAAGGTTTACACAAAAATTACAACACCCCGACAGCCGCACTTTTATAGGTAAAGGTAAACTGGAAGAGATCAGGCAATATATCCAGGGGAAAAATATACGGGTCGTCATATTCGATGATGAATTATCAGGAGCACAGATCAACAATATTGAAAAAGTGCTCAATGTAAAAACCATTGACCGAAGTGACCTTATACTCGACATTTTTGCTCACAGAGCTAAAACTGCACAAGCTAAAGCACAGGTGGAGTTGGCACAGTATCAATACATATTACCACGGCTTCGTGGAATGTGGAAACACCTGGAACGTTTGGGAGGTGGTATCGGCACCCGTGGTCCGGGTGAAACAGAAATAGAAACTGACCGGCGTATCGTAAGGGATAAGATATCCCTGTTACGTAAACGGTTAGCCGAAATTGATAAACAAGCTTATACACAAAGAAAAGACAGAAGCGAATACATAAGAGTGGCGCTGGCTGGTTATACCAACGTTGGCAAATCCACTATTATGAACTTGCTTACCAAACGTAAAGTGTTTGCTGAAAACAAACTATTTGCCACGCTTGATACTACAACAAGTAAAGTTGTATTTGAGAATACACCCTTTCTATTGAGTGACACGGTTGGTTTCATCCGTAAGTTACCCCATCACCTGGTAGAAAGTTTTAAGAGTACTCTTGATGAGGTAAGAGAAGCAGACATCATCCTGCATGTAGTAGATATATCCCATCCTAATTACGAGGATCAGATGGCGGTAGTCAACAACACCCTGCAGGAATTGAATGCCGCAGACAAGCCGATGCTTACCATTTTCAATAAGATGGATCTTTATGAAGAAAGAACATTTGATGAATGGCTGGAGGATGACACCAAAAAGGAGATCTTAAACGACCTTCATGAACGTTGGCAAAGAGAAACTGATGGAAATGCAGTCTTTATATCTGCTACAGAAAAAAGGAACCTTGATAATTTACGCCAGACCATTTTACAAAAAGTAAAAGCCTTATACCGTATCCGCTATCCTTATAAAACCGAATTTCTTTATTAGAACCAATGAGCGACAAAAAAATAAACTGGCATAAAATTGCAGACCACATCAACGAACTGGATTTCGCTGACAATAATATTGCTGTAGTAGAGATCAAGGGCAAAAAGATATGCATAGGCCGCCATAATGAGCAGGCTTATGCCTTCGCCTACAAATGCCCCCATGCCGGGGGTGTGATGGCTGGCGGGTTTATTGATGCATTAGGTAATGTGGTATGCCCTCTGCACCGGTACAAGTATGACATGAAAACAGGGCGAAACAGCAGTGGCGAAGGCTATTTCCTGAAACACTGGCCGTTGGAAATAAGAGAAGAAGGTGTATTTGTGGGGGTGGAGGAAACGGGCGGATTCTGGAACATTTTCCGCTAAAAATCAGCTTTGAATAGCTTGTTTCATAGACAAAATCACTATTTTTGCTGCCCCTTAACGGGGTGTGTATTCCTCCTTAGCTCAGTTGGTTAGAGCATCTGACTGTTAATCAGAGGGTCGTTGGTTCAAGTCCAACAGGGGGAGCTAAAAACTAAGCAGTTACAAGAAATATATTGTAGCTGCTTTTTTGTTTGCCATCTAGAACTGCTGAGCAACTGTTATTAACTAATAGTTTTGCTATCAAACCCTTTAACTACTAGAATTTTTTGTATTCCTTTTTTTGTTCCAGTATTAATGTATCGCCATGATGAGTTTTAATAATGTTCACCAAGCCATCTTCGTTATAGATATATTTAACTTTTAGTTGTTTAAAGCTACCCCGCCAAAACACCTGCTTACTTTTCTCTAATACCCTATCATATTTGTCATATTTTTCTATTACAGTATCGTTACTCGCTACAGGATACTTTTCAACTATATACTCATAATTATCCTTGAAAGAATATTGATATTTTTTTCTTTGATATACTCTTCCACTAAAGTCTTCTGACACTTCGGTGGAAATTCTATTTAAGTCATCGTAATAATAGGATGTACTATTCTCTATTTCCAACTTCCCTTCTTTATAATACTCCCAGACTCTTTTTTTGAGCATTCCTTTATTGAAAGAAAAAATATTTCGAGAAAAACTTTCTTTTATTGAGTCATAAATGCAGGTAATTGTAGAATCTAAAGCATTGGCATTTATTTCTTTGACTTCAGTATTGCATTTCGCCATCTCTGAAGGATCGTATTTGGTAAAAATTGTTCTTTCGACCCCAGAATCAATTGGTTTATCATTGAAGAATGTCTTATAATGAATACTTGAATCTATCGTCCATTTCAAATAACTTGAAACAACCATCTCTTTTTGTTCTTTAGTTTTCAAGGAATCTTTATAAAAAAAATATTTTCTCCAAAAGATATCAATGTGCTCCTCATTAACTCGAATAAAATCGTCATGGCTAATAATCCAAGTAACATTTATAGAACCATCTAGCGATCTTAAAACATTGATTATTTCCTTTCCATATAAAAGCGAAGAATCAATATTAATCATTTTCAACAGGTACCCATTCTTATCAAAATATTTTTCCGTTATAATTCTTTTGTTTTCAATCGGCAAAATCTTTTCATCTCTAACAAATGAAATACTGTTTTCTTGCATACTTGAATCCGGCATCAACAACCCGTCCATATAGATAACTTCAAAACTAAAAATAGATTGCTCAGGTTGGGCATGAGTTTTAAAGTTAACTATACAAAGTGCTATATAAACCCCTAAAAACTTCATAGCATTTTATCGGCTTTGCTTAATTACCAGGTCTCTTATTTGAAAAATTTACAGCCTTTAAATATCCCACCCATTCAACAATTTACGGCCCAGTAATTTATTTGCTGCTTTATCTTTCTTAAATTTTTCCTTTACCGGATCCCACCTTAATGGCCGTTTAATTTCATAAGCTATATTGGCAATATTGCATACAGAACAAGTTCGGTGGCCTGTTTCTACATCACATACAGGTTTAGTTCTGCTTCGTATTGCCTGAAGAAAATCTTTATAATGATCTTCGCTGTGATAAACATGTTTTTCATTGTTGCCAATTACTTTGGTTGCCAATGAAGCAGGGTTGGTTTCCAATTTTCCCCGGCCAACTTTTATTTCTCCTTCAGTCCCGATAAAATAGACGGCATTGCTCCATTCCCATTTTTCATGTGTCATTTTAATACCGTTGGCATAATAAAAAGTCAGAACGGAATGCCCCTCCGTACCCGGCGGAAAAACTTTCACCGGTCCTGAATTATCCATACCCAAAGCCCATTGGGCTATGTCGAACATATGAGCGCCCCAATCAGTTACCATTCCACCACCAAATTCTTTATATAAACGCCAATTGGGATAAATGTCCTTTGTAATGGGCGGCGCCAATTCACTATTAAAATGTTTGTACTCATTTGGCCCCAGCCACATTTTCCAGTCTAATCCTTCCGGTAGGGGTTCTTCAGGTAAATTATAGGCAACCGGCGGTGCACCTACATTCACTTTTACTTCTTTTATATCACCTATATATCCATTACGCACCAATTCAACAGCCTGCCGAAACTCTTTCCAGGAGCGCTGCATACTACCTGTCTGAAATACCCGGTTGTTTCTCCTTGTGGCATCCACCATAGCCCTTCCTTCTTTCACTGTTAATGACAAAGGTTTTTCGCAATAGATATCCTTCCCGGCTTTAGCAGCTAAAACCGCCGGCACAGCATGCCAATGATCAGGAGTGGCAATTATCACGGCATCCACATCTTTTCTGCCAAGCATATCTCTGAAATCATTGAAGGCGGTTATTTCACTATACGTTCCCGCATCACTGTTTTGTGTATAATACTCTTTTATACGATTGATAAACTGTGCAGTCTTTGCACTATAAACTTCACTAACAGCAACGATCCTGACCTCTCTTGTGCCTAAAAAACTTCTTGCAAGAATATTTCCCTGCTTGCCAGCACCTATATATCCAAGATTAATCAGGTCACTGGGGGGAATGTATTTGGTTCCATCCGGCTTAATACCTCCTAAAACAAAACGGGGAACTATTAAAAACCCTACGGTGGCAATAGCAGACTGTTTAATGAATTGTCTGCGGCTGGCAGCCTGTTCTTGTTTTTTATTCATAAGCTAGAATTTAAAGTTTCAGTATTATCCTGAAAATACAGTTAATCCCTTAAAAATTTTTAGTATCAGTTTACAAATTTTTAGGAATACGCATAATTGAAAGATATATCTAATGGATACTTTGGCATGTAACCCAAATAGCTTTCGGCTTTTGATTACAAATAAAACTTATACTCCTTATCAATAAAGAGACGGGGATATTAACGGGCTTGACAATATAGTATCCAAGTATTTTGAAAAAACTTTTTTCTCCTCTTTAGACAATTTCGAATATTCAAGTTTATTTTTTAGTTGCACAACATTTTCAATTGAAGTATTTGCTGTTGTAGCATATGGGGTACAATAACAAAACCCATTATTAAGAATCTTATAAAACCTTATTTTATAATTTTTACTTTTCTTTTTATGTAAAGTATACGCCTTAATAACATGGAGTTTTAGGTTTCCCCCATATAACTCATAGTTTACTTCAAATAGATCTGAATACTTTTTTTCCCATTCAGGAGTAAATTCACTTTTTATTGATTTGATATCAAATTGATCCCAATTCAAGCTTTGCTTTTCACAACATAAAAAATATGCCACAGGTGAACTAGGCTTAAATATATAGTTAATCTTATACGATTTTTCTCCTACAAGTAACTTATTAGTTAATTCATTTAAAGGATTTGTTTCTTCAAATAAATAACAAAATTGAACTTTTTTAAATTCTTTTGTCGAGTAACTTATTTCTAATATATACCTGCTTATATTATTAAAATCTTGGCACCTTAAGCTTAACCCAAGGAATAACGACAAAACTGATATGCAAATTTTTCTCATGCTCCTAAAAAGAATTATTTCAATATACTTTCTTTCTCGAGCATCAGCCTTAATAGCATAACCTGGTTTTTTGCCCTGTTAAAATTATGTCCGGGGTAAGCCGCTCCATAGTAAACATCATTACTCAAATGATCCGTTAAAAAGCGGATAGCCTGCATATAAGTCATAAATAAGCCTGAAAAAAAGAAATGCTCTTCTTCGATTTTGCTAAGATGCGGATGCATTTCTTTCATATAGCCATCCCTGATGGCGGTATAATAATCATTTCTTACTTCGACCTGCTGAAGATCTGTTTCCTCTTCACTCACAGGCGAAAGGCAGGTACGCAACATATCCCCGGCATCGCTGATAAAATAACCGGGCATTACCGTATCCAGATCTATCACACAAATACCCTTATCGTCTTCATTGAAAAGTACATTGCTGATCTTGGTATCATGATGAGTTACCCGTTGCCGGAATTCAGGATCCTCGCATATTTTTTCATACTCATCTACAATGAATGACCACTCATTTAATTGTTTTGTGAGATCTGATGCTTCTTTTATCCTGGATGGCTCCCCGTTAACTACAGCATCCCGGTATTTCTTATGGTATAACGACAAGTTGTGAAAAGACGGGATAGTAATCTTTAGTTTGCTGCAATCCAAACCCTTGCATACCGCTGTAAATCGACCAAACTGTAATGCAGCCTCGTAGGCTTGCTCAGGGGTAGCTGCTACGGTTTTGGCATGTGAACCTCTAACGAATGGTAAAAGGCGGAAGTACCCTTCTTCCTTATCATGCAGCATTACAGGGCTGTTTTTTGGAGGAAGAGCATTTACAAAGTAATAATCCGGATGATGGACAGCCAGGTGTTCTCCTATAAAGGAAGTGTTATGTGCAATGTCAAAAGGATGCTGAAACACCTTCTCGTTTACCCGCTGAAGAATGAAATGTTCGTTACCTGCCGTTACCTTCCAGGTATGATTGATCAACCCCTGTTGTATAGGGATTACAACTGCTGTTCCCCCTGAAAATCCAAAATATTGTAGTATGCTTTCCTTCATAAAACAAGCTGACTCATGTATTTATTCCGTGCCGTCCCAATGAAAATAGAATAAATTTCAGAGGAAAAAGCATGCAATCGGTTGCCTAAAATTCTATGTTTTTTTCTCTTATTAAACTAAGATATCCTTTGTTAATGGATAAAAAAGGCAGTTTCAGGCACCTGCTTTTGACATGAAAATGTACATTTTTAAACCCTTGTTTTTAACCCCATTTCCCCAATGAAAATAAAAGGTTGAATAAAAAAATATTCATCATGCTCCTATGTATTAAAATACTCTATATTTGACATTGGTAAAAAAGAATACCCGTTAACATTCTAAATTAAAATCAAATGGCAACAAAGAAAAAACCCGCCAAAAAAGCTGCAAAAAAGGCAGCAAAAAAGCCCGCCAAGAAGGCCGTAAAAAAGGCCGCTAAGAAAGCTGCCCCTAAAAAAGCAGCTAAGAAAAAACCCGCTAAAAAGAAATCAGCCCGCAAACCAAATGCAGCCTTTATGAAGGCGCTTACTCCAAGCGCAGCTTTAGCTGCTGTAATTGGCAGCAAAGCAGTTCCCCGTACTGAGGCTGTTAAGAAAATATGGGTTTACATTAAAGCCAACAAATTACAGGATGCTAAGAATAGACGTATGATCAATGCTGATGCAAAACTGAAACCAGTTTTCGGTGGAAAGTCACAGGTATCTATGTTTGATATGGCTAAGCACCTGAATAAAAACCTGAGTTAATACCGGTTTTATCAAATAAGTAAAAGGGCATTCAATGAATGCCCTTTTTGTTTTATCGGTCTCAGTTAATCTGATTTTATTCCTCTGAGTACATTTACTCCGGCCGGTAAAGGATTGCCTGACGATCTTCGGAAAGTAACCACCTGCCCCACATGCCATAACGCATCCGATATGGGTCCATTGATAAGATTCCAGAATGGATAACGCTGCCTGTTATTATTTCTTTCAAATACCATATCATAATTATTAAGATCTGCGTCAGCGCTTTTTAATATTTCACTTGCAGTGCGGATATTTTGCAGTGTTTTTTCCCTGAGCTCTGTGTAACTCATTTTTTCCTGCTGAGCCGGTCCCGTTGGTCTTTCATTCACAGCATTGAGCAATACATTGGTCAGCCCATAAATATGTTCTATTGTCTCAAAACTTGTTCTTGCTTCTTTTGAAGGCTGGAAGGAAAGATCTTTTTCTGTAAGCCCTTCTGTGGCCCAGAAATAACGAAACCCCAAACCGTCTACAAGTCTTGCCGCTACCGTAGCCGGAGTATAAACAGTTGACGTATCAGGAATCTGGTAATAATATGGTTTCTCCTGCGCCTGCGACATGATTGAAAAAAGTAATGCTATAAAAATAATGATCCGTTGCATAGTTTATTATTTTTATCAAGGTAGAAAAAATTGTATTTGTTGAATTACCGCTCTTGTAAAATGTCAGCATTTCCTACAGATATTATTCGTTCAATTGGTACTACTTCGGGTATTAGCATCATTAATATTACTTCCGTTCACGGTGGTGATATTAACCAGTGTTTTTGTGTGGCTGACAATGCAAACAAATATTTCCTGAAGATCAACGATGCAGAAAGATATCCCTTAATGTTTGAGAAAGAGGCAAAAGGATTAGAAGCATTAAAAAAAAGCTTCTCTCTTATTGTAGCTAAAGTAATCAGGTATGGGATCAGTGGACAGTATCAATATCTTTTGCTCGAATGGCTGGATAAAGATCCAATTCAAAAGAACAGTATGTACAACTTTGGTGCTGCGCTGGCACAAATGCATAAAACACCTCAACCCCTTTTTGGCTGGCAGGAGGATAATTTCATCGGGAGTTTACAGCAGTCAAATATTCAACTGGAAGATTGGAACAGTTTTTATGCTCAATGCAGAATTATACCGATGGCTCAAAAATTATTCGCAGATAAAGTTTTTGATAAAAAAGACCTGGCAGATACAGTATCTCTTTGCAAAAACATAAATAACATTTTCCCTAAAGAACCAGCCTCCCTGCTGCATGGTGACCTCTGGGGAGGTAATTATATGATCACCTCCGGAGGCAAAGCTGCTATTTTTGATCCTGCAGTTTATTATGGTCATCGTGAAATGGATATAGGAATGACAAGGTTATTTGGTGGTTTTGATACTTCTTTTTATACTGGTTATAACGATGTGTATCCCCTTGAAAAAGAGTGGGAAAAACGTATTTCACTAACTCAGCTTTATCCGGTTTTGGTACATGCAGTTTTATTTGGAGGGCATTACATTTATTCTGCTAAGGAAATAATCAGGAAATTTACATAAGCAACAATTGCAGTTTGACAGAGAGTTATATATATTATCCCGATCAGCTAACTGGCGAACAACTCGATATTTTTCTGGCCAAAGGATGGTACAGGATGCACCAGGGTATATTCACCACACACTTTCTTTTACAGGAAGATGGTTTTTTCAGAGTGTACTGGATGCGCTATGATCTTGACCAGCTTACTATAAGCAGTAGTTCAAAAAAAATCATAGCTGCTAACCGGGATTTTGAATCCCGTATTGTTCCTTTTCAACTGACTGACGAACTGGAAACACTATTCCAGGAATATAAAACGGGAATAGATTTCAACCCGGCAGAATCAGTACAGCAATGGATCTTTGGAGAGCAGGAAAACAAAGAAGATGTTTTTGATAGCCATATTATTGAGATCAGAGACAAAGAAAAACTTATTGCTGCGGGTATATTTGATAAAGGGAAAAAAAGCATTGCCGGTATTATGAATTTCTATCATCCGGACTACAGAAAATATAGTCCCGGAAAATTTCTGATGCTTTTAAAAATACAGTATGCATTAGATAACAACAGGCGATGGTATTATCCCGGTTATATTGTTTGTAACAATCCCAAGTTTGATTATAAATTGTTTGCTGACAAAAAAGCTGCCGAATTGTTTATCCCTGAACGGAACCGGTGGCAACCCTATACTTCTGATCTGATGAATGATTTGACAAAGGCCTCTTTCCCGGGAACGGAATAAAGTAAATAGCAACACACTACCTTATTTTAGTTTGTTCTTCAAGAACAATCAAAATGTTCAACCCAGTAATATCTCCATTCCTTCGTATGCCGGTTCAAAAGAAAAACTAACTGCGCTCCGGTTTTTAACTTCATTAAACATCTCGTTAAGCATATCATCCGTACGTCCCGGATCATGGTGTACCATTAAAAGATGCTTTACGGCAGCCATAGAAGCAAACAGGATAGCATCGTCCATGGAAGAGTGTCCCCATCCCATTCTTTGCGGATATTCAGCGGCCGTCCACTGAGCATCATGCAACAATAAATCAGATCCTTTTGCCAGATCAATACCCGAAACCCACCGGGTATCTTCTAATATTCCCGATACTCCCAATGCAGGTTCATGATCCGGCATATAGGTAAAAACTGCTGATCTGTAATGGATGCGAAATCCTACAGTCGGACCCGGATGAATAATATAATCAGAATAAATTTTGAAAGGGCCTATCTCAAAGTTCTTCTTATCGATCTCATGTAAATGAAGTTTACAGGGCAGGTCACGGATATGCACCGGGAACAAAGGAGGAGAAAGATATAGGCTTAATCTTTCGTGTAGTGATTGTGTAGTACTGGCTGGCCCCCAGATATGCATTTCCATAGCTGGGTCAAAAAAAGGTTTACAAAATCCTAACCCCTGGATATGATCCATGTGCAAATGCGTTAGCAGGATATCGATCCGGTTGTGGTTTAATTCTTCATGCCAGGTAACATTGCTGATACCCGATCCTCCGTCCAATACCAGTTTCCATCCTTCTGCGCTAATTTCAACACAGGATGTATTTCCTCCATAATATTTTACTCCGGGGCCGGATGTGGGTATGGAACCACGAACTCCCCTTAAGTTGATTCTCATTCGTCCTTAGATTGCCAGAAAATTGCTACCGCTCCTAAAAATTTTGAACTGCGACCCAGTATCGGGTAAGATGTAACTGATATTTTTTCTTTTTTTCCATTCAGGCTTTGAATCCAAAAACTACGGTGATATGGATAACAATATTTAAGCGTTTTAACTAACGGAAGCTCTTCCGGATTTAATATATTACCTGCTTCATCTGAAGGATGAAAGATGCTAGCCCATTCATCAGCGGGCATTTCACCGGTATCTTCATAACGACGCCCCAATACTTCTTCAGCAGGCTCATTATAATAAATCAGGTTACCCTTCCTGTCTGTAATAAAAACAGGAATAGATAAACAATCAGCTAATTGCCGGTTCAGTATGATCTCAATTTCGTAAGCAGCCATAAAATAATATTGACTGACAATGATGAACTTTAATTTATTTCAAGGGAACGAATAGCTGTTAGACGAAACAACGGTTTTACAAGAAGTGAATTTTATTACGGCTCAGCATTCACTACTAAATTTAATCTTTTTACAAAATATATTCAAGTAGTCCTGCCCGATATACGTTAAAGTCCTGTAAGCCTTTGTTTTATTTTATAATAACAATTTGGCAAACCGCTGCAGTTCTGACAATTCAGTGGTACTTAACACTTCATTATTATCATATTTTGTTTTAAAGAACTGAATTCGTTTATGTTGCGGGTATTTTTCAAGGATCGTTTTTATCATTTTTCCGGTATTTTCATCTTTTGCATATAATGGAGTTGGCGCAGGTTTGTCCGATTTATACTTCGTAGGTTTTTTTAAGATCAGCGCCTCCAGTGTGGCAAGTTTTTGCGGAGGAAGGTCTTTTATCTTCTTTGCTTTCTGAAAAAGGCCCTCTAATTGTTTTTTACTGAGGCCGCCCCTTTCATGGTATTGATAATGCAGGCTTTTTACAAACGCATTTTCAGGGTATACTGCCATCGCTTTTAACAGCACATCATTGACCACATCCACATCCAGTTTTTTGCGTTGCATAGAATTACTTTTCAAATTGTAAAAATAGTTAATCCCCTGTCGGCGAACCCTTATCCCTGAAGTAAAACATTTCTGACTTGGTGATCCAGGATATTCCAAAAGCTACCAATGCTATTGACTCAAACCAATACACCAGTTTATATTGATCGCTGATAGAAGGATCAATAAACAATACTGTTATTGCAATTGCTGCAATACAAATGGCCATAATAATACCACAGGATAAATAGATATAATTCCGGTTCTTTTTCTCCGGGGTCATTGATTTGGACGGATCTGTTTTTCGAAATAATACCAATGAGAAAAAAATAAACACACTGAATAATAACATCGCAAAAACAAAATGTATCACATGTACCCAGCCTGTTGCAGTAGTAGGAAAAAGTGCCACTCCCAATGCAGCCACACAACCAATATCAGCTGTTATATTATCTATCTTCTCCGGTCCCTTATAGGTAAGCAAAAAAAATCCTAACACAAACAATACTCCCACCAAAATATCTCCTGCTGCGCCATTGTCATAATAGTCACTGATAGAATATTCAAGTGCCGGTGTTTTATTGGATACCCATTTACCAATTACTACCAATAAAGGAAGTAAAATGCCGATAGCCCCGATCAAAATACGAAGAGTGTAATAGGAGATAATCTGGTCGTTGGGTTTCCCTTTTTCATGCACAGGCAGTTGTGTATTCTCTGTCATAGGAAGGTTTTGTGTGAATGTAAAAAATATAACGAATGATGAAAAGCTATAGCTTCCTTATTCTCTTCCTGTCTCGTAGATTCAGCCAAACGCTTAATAAAAAACTCAGCAGAAAAATGATCAATGTCATATTCTCCACAAATACAGGATCAAAGTTTTTGCCGGTCAGCTTTAGTAAAAGAAAATGGATATATGAATTGGACCGGTCATGATAGCCTAATGCCTCTCTTGCCTGCCAATGCCAGTCGGTGCAGGCACAGTAACCCCAGCCATACCAGATGCCGAGCACAAACCATGAAAAAGCGGTAATTAACATGGTGAACAGGTGCAGCTTTCTTGCCTTAGGAAAAGCCCACCCAATTATATTGAACAAGGTGAATACCGTATGAAAAATGAAAAAGAAGATATTGAGGAACTGGTACCACATTTGTTTTATCTGTCTGAATAAAGCTAATCATTTATATAGAGCTTGTATTGGCCATAAAAAAAGACCCTGCTTAGCAGGGTCTTTCCCGTTTTCTTCTTTACAATTTAGTAACGTCCGTCTTTTTTATCCTGCGAACGGCCTAAAAGATACCCAAGACCACCCAGTACTACACCACCTACAATGCCCCCTTTAACCCTGTCCTTCTTATTAATAACTGCACCAAGAGTTACACCGCCTACACCACCGATCACCGAGTACTTGGCTGCTTTACTCCATCCTTTCTTTGTCGCAGTTTTTGCTTCATGTGTAGAAGATGAGGTCATAACAACCTTTTCAGTTACCGGAACAGTGGTTGCTTTTGTTATCGCCTGTGATGCCGGTGCCGTATTTATTGCTTTCCATGCTTCAAACTCTGCCTTTTTCATTGCCTGGAACTCTGCGAATCCACTGGTATCAGCGGTCAGCATTTCTGCACTGGTTACCGGATTTGTGTTACATGCTGTAAATAAAATTGCTGTGATCATAACGCCTGATAATAGTAATAGTCTTTTCATAACATCTGATTTTTAAAGTGAAAATTTCGTTGACACCATAGAATTTTCATAAACAGTGCCAGACAAGCCATAGTTGTTAAAACAGGTTTTTGTAGCCGCCCGGAACACTGATTGCAAGCGACTTACAGTATCCTCCTTTTAACATTTATAACATTGCCTGTACTACCGTAAAAGAATACCTGATTTTAAAAATCTACGTTTTATAAAAATTTTTAAACGGTAAATGGGTTACCTGCTTTTTACATTTCTTAAACAGTATATATTATCTGTAATTATCTTTAAATGACTTTAACAAAAACTGGCCTGATAGTTAAATAATAAAACAATACTTTAATTGTTTATAAAAGAAAGTAACATGAAACTTATATTTTCTACTCTGATAGTAGCATCTCTTTTACTTACATCCTGTAAGGCTTATAAAAATGTACTGGAGCCGGAATTCCGGGATGTTCAGAATATAGAGATCATTGACCTTGGGCTGACTCAATCAAAAGCCGGAGCTGATATTGTTTATTATAACCCCAATAAATTTAACGCCACACTATCCTCAGCAAAAGGTGATGTGTATGTAGATGATAAATATATGGGACGTTTTGAACTGGCAGATAAAGTGTATGTAAAGAAGAAAAAAGAGTTTGTTGTACCGGTAATACTGAAACTGGATAATATCAGCATTCTGAAACATCAAAAGGAAATATTGAAGAAAAAGGAAGTGATGATCCGGGTGAACGGCTTGGCCAGGATCACCAAAACAGGTTTTGTTAAGGAAGTCCCCATCAAATATGAAAAAATGGAAAGTGTGGACAGGCTAAAAAATATTGCCACACAGTGACCTCTTTCTTACGATTTTAATGCCATTCTGTCAATTTCCACCCATTTGGAACAGTGCTTGTACATTTGCCGCAAAATTTGAGTTATGGTACAGGAAAAAGGCACTATTTCCATCAATACAGAGAATATTTTTCCCATCATTAAAAAATTCCTCTACTCTGATCATGAGATATTTCTGAGAGAGCTGGTGAGCAATGCGGTGGACGCCACCCAAAAGATAAAAAGACTGAGCAGCCTGGGGCAGTTTTCCGGCGAATTAGGCAACCTGAATATACAGATAGCCATTGATGAAAAGGCTGGTACCCTTACCGTTTCTGACAGCGGTATCGGTATGACGGCAGAAGAGATCAAGAAATACATCAATCAGGTAGCTTTTTCGGGTGCTACTGAATTCATGGAAAAATTCAAGGAAGCCAAAGATGCCAATGAGATCATTGGCCGCTTTGGCTTAGGATTTTACTCTGCATTTATGGTGGCCAATAAAGTGGAGATTGAGACACTGAGTTACCAGGAAGGTGCCGAACCGGCAAAATGGAGTTGTGATGGCAGCACCGAATTTGAGATTACTGAAGGCAGCCGTACAGAAAGAGGAACTACCGTGATCCTGTACCTGAATGAAGAATCAAAAGAGTTTCTGGAACAACACCGCATCCAGTCCATACTCGATAAATATGCCCGTTTTTTACCCATACCCGTTCAGTTTGGTACTAAAACAGAATCTGTACCCGATGGAGAAGACAAAGACGGTAAGCCAAAATATAAAAGTGTAGAGGTTGATAATATCATCAATAATACCAATCCGATCTGGACCAAAGCGCCTTCAGAATTAAAAGATGAAGACTATTTAAATTTTTACAGGGAGCTTTATCCTTTCCAGGAAGAACCACTTTTCTGGATACACCTGAACGTTGACTATCCTTTTAACCTGACCGGAGTTCTGTACTTCCCCAAACTGAAAAATGACTTTGAAGTTCATAAGAATAAAATTCAATTATACAGTCGCCAGGTATTTATTACTGATGAAGTAAAAGACATTGTGCCTGAATTTTTATTACTGCTACATGGTGTCATTGATTCACCGGATATTCCGTTGAATGTAAGCCGTTCTTTCCTGCAGGCAGATAGTAATGTAAAAAAAATCAATAGTTATATAAGCCGCAAGGTGGCAGACAAGTTACAGGAGTTGTTCAATAAGGATCGTAAAGCTTATGAAGCCAAGTGGGAAGACATCGGCATTTTTGTGAAATATGGTGCCATGAGCGATGAAAAATTCTACGAAAAAGCAAAAGACTTTTTACTATTGACCAATACCGCTAAAGAATATTATACACTGGAAGAATACAACGCTAAGGTAAAAGATTTTCAGACCGACAAGAATGGTACATTGGTTTACCTATACAGTATTGATCCGGAACATCAGCATACCTATGTACAGGCAGCACAAAAGAAAGGTTATGATGTATTGCTGATGAACTCCCCCATTGACCCACACTTTATCCAGCATATAGAAATGAAGCTGGAAAAAACAACGATGAAAAGGGTAGATGCAGATGTGCCGGAAAAGCTTATTGAAAAAGATGATGCTGCCAAACATACACTTACAGAAGACGAAAGCAAAAAGCTAAAAGAGATATTTGATAAGGCTATTGCTAACCCCACCATGAAAGTGGAACTGGAAAGCCTGCCTGCCGAAACATTACCTGTAACACTTACAGAAGAAGAATGGATGCGCCGTATGAAAGATATGAGTAAACTTGGCGGGGGGGGAATGAACATTTATGGAAACATGCCCGATAACTTCAAAGTTGCCGTAAATGCCAATCATCCACTGGTTCAAAAGATACTCCAGGCAGAAGAATCACAGCAAACCATATTAGCCAAACAGGCATTTGACCTTGCATTGCTGGCAAAGGGAATGTTGAAAGGAGCTGATCTTACAGCATTTGTGGAAAGAAGTGTGGGAGTACTTTGATAATCTGAATAATTAATTGAAAGAAACGGAGCAACTGCTCCGTTTCTTTGCTTATAGCCCTTCTTTTAAGCCATTCACACATAAAAATTGGCTTTACAATCATTTCATGCCTTTCCTGTTTACTTAAAACCCTACATTTGCTATCTCAATTCAGGAATATGAAGGCTTCCATCTGCCTCGCCTGACGATTTACGTCACTAAAGGCACACATTTACGGGTCAGTTTTAGAGCAACTCCCTGTTGCCTCTTAGTTTTTCATTCATACTTTTAATTTTTTCAATCATGTCGCAGGTAAACCATACCAATAAATGGAGTCATTTTATATCTCTTGTAAAGCAATC
This sequence comes from Chitinophagales bacterium, assembly GCA_020636575.1. Classification (GTDB taxonomy): domain Bacteria; phylum Bacteroidota; class Bacteroidia; order Chitinophagales; family Chitinophagaceae; genus JJ008. The sequence goes on along the minus strand of JACJXP010000001.1, from coordinate 1,044,797 downwards.
CCTAAAAGGAGTGGAGCATGACTATACGCAAGGAAGTTTGCGTGGAGCTATTGTATTGCTTGCCATTCCAATGATCCTTGAACTAAGTCTTGAATCTGTATTTGCGGTTGTAGATATGTTCTTTGTAGGAAAGCTTGGTGGTAATGCCATTCAAACAGTTGGATTAACAGAAGCTTCCATCACCATTATTTATTCCATCGCTATCGGTCTAAGTACTGCAGCAACTGCCGTAGTAGCAAGGAGGATAGGAGAAAAAAATCCTGATGCCGCAGCTCATGCGGGGATGCAGGCTTTAGTTCTGGCAACAGCAATTATCATTGTATTAAGTGTGGTCGGGATCATATTCGCAGCTGATATATTACGCATCATGGGTGCCACTCCCGAGGTCGTCAAAGAGGGTACAAGCTTCACCCGCATCATGCTGGGCAGCAGCGGGGTCATTGTTTTATTATTCCTGATCAATGGAATATTCCGTGGGGCCGGCGATGCAGCAATGGCTATGCGTAGTTTGTGGATAGCCAGTATTTTGAATATCATCCTGGATCCTTTATTGATCTATGGATATGGCCCTTTTCCCGAACTGGGACTAAAGGGAGCTGCTATTGCAACAGTAATCGGCAGAGGTGCCGGTGTTGCATACCAGTGTTATCATTTATTTAAAGGAAAGGGCATTATTAAAGTAAAGCCTATTCATTTTAAATGGGACACACCGGTTTTAAAAACACTGGTAGAAGTAGCATGGCCGGCTACTTTTCAGTTCATTATTGCTTCGGGAAGCTGGATCGTTCTGGCAGCATTAATAGCACACTCCGGGGGAACAGATGCATCTGCAGGTTACCAGATCGCCATACGCAATGTGGTATTCTTTATATTACCTGCATGGGGATTAAGTAATGCGGCAGCTACATTAGTGGGGCAAAATCTTGGCGCCAAACAGCCTGAACGGGCAGAAAAAAGTGTATTACTTACTACAAAATATAATGCATTGTTCATGTCAGGGGTGATGTTAATGTTTTTATTATTGGCAGAACCTATTATCAGCGTATATACCGATGAGCTGATACCTAAACGATTTGGAATTATGTCGCTCCGGATAATAAGTACCGGGTATATATTTTATGGAATAGGGATGGTAATGATCCAGTCATTGAACGGGGCTGGTGATACAAAAACGCCTACATGGATCAACCTGTTTGGATTTTGGTTATTCCAGATACCATTAGCCTATACATTAGTGTACATTTTTAAAACCGGACCTGTTGGCGCTTTTGTTTCAATACCAATTGCTGAAACATTGATCGCAGTGGTGGCCTGGTATTATTTTAAAAAGGGGAAATGGAAAGAAGTAAAAGTGTAGCCTTTTGCCTATTTGTATAGCCTTCTAAATTGGTAACTTTAGTTCTATGAACAACAGCACCCTCCCGCAAAACCAGCTCAGGCAGGTATTTTTCATTGGCATTATTTTATTGCTGGGGCTGCTGTTGTTTTTAGAACTGTATAGCTTTTTGCCTGCCTTCCTGGGCGCTATGACCCTGTATATCCTGTTACATCGGTGGATGTTCCAGCTAACTGAAAAAAAGAAATGGAGAAAAACAGGTGCCGCCCTTTTTTTGATGCTCATTTCCATTATTGTGATCCTGTTACCTGTGGCAGCATTGATCAACATGCTTTCATCAAAAGTTACTTATGCTATTGCACACTCAACCGAACTCACAGAAGCACTTAAAAAAGTGGTAGCGAATGTTGAGCAAAAATTTGATGTCAGTATCGCATCACAGGAAAACATTAATAAGCTGGGAAATACTATTGCGGAAAGTATTCCCAAAGTGCTGGGGGCCACTTTCAATACATTGACCACTATTTTCTTCATGTACTTTATCCTGTACTTCATGCTGGTGAATGCCCGTAAAATGGAAAATACACTTTACGAGTACATCCCGTTGAAGGATGAAAACGTCAAAAAAATATCGAAGGAAGTACATACAATGGTTATGTCAAATGCGATCGGTATTCCGCTGGTAGCATTGGCACAAGGTATAGTGGGGCTTATTGGTTACCTGGTAATAGGAGTTAAGGAGCCTTTTTTCTGGTTTGGACTCACCTGCATTACAGCGATGTTGCCGGTAGTGGGAGCAGCCCTGGCTTATGTGCCCATAGCTATTATTTTCTTTGCCAACGACCAGATGTGGCAGGGTATTGCTATGACCATCTATGGGTTTGGTGTAATAGGTTCCATTGATAATGTATTACGTTTTACACTATTGAAAAAACTAGGCAACGTTCATCCGCTTACAACAGTGTTTGGTGTTATCATAGGACTTAATCTTTTTGGTTTCCTGGGATTGATATTCGGCCCGTTACTTATCTCTTTATTTATATTATTACTTAAGATATATAGTAACGAGTTCCTGAGTAAACAACGGGATATTAAAAAGATCATGGAAAACTAATTACTCGTTATTGCCCTTACTCTTTTCAATTCATCCAATAGTAAATTTCCGGGTAACAATATTGCAAGCTGCAACGTAAATCTTCGCAAAGCACTAAAAAACAATAATTTAAAGCTTGCAAAATCATGGTCCCGATAATATTTTAGCTCTGTTATTCGTTTATGATTAACTGTTATCCTGAACGATAGCATTATTATCCAAGCCCTGGTGAGAAAACTATTAATACCAATATTCATTGGTTGTATTTCAGTGTCATTTTCACTGATCCCTGCAACCAACAGCGATGAAAACGCTGAAAAGCCTGTTGCTTCAGTTGCCAATGCCCCGGTAACGGTTTACGAAGAAACTGCTGCGGATATTTATAATGAGATCCACCTTGATCAGTATGGGCTTTCCTTAGCAGCATTTGAATATGCATGGGCCGGTTATCAAAAACTTCTTGAAGAAGATAAATTAAATAATGATCAATACCTGACTATTTGCGATTTTAGTCAGCCATCGGGTAACCGCAGGTTATATATTATAGATGCAGCCAACCGGGAGTTGATAAAAAATACATTTGTAGCACATGGGAAAAACAGTGGTTATATATATGCCAATAGTTTTTCCAACAAGCCTGAATCATTGCAAAGCAGCCTTGGCTTTTTTGTAACCCGCAGCACTTATATAGGCAAGCATGGTTTATCACTACGTATTGATGGTCTTGAAAAAGGCATCAATGACAATGCGATGAAGCGTACCATTGTGATCCATGGAGCTGATTATGTAAATGCAGGCCGTGCGGTAAAAGGAAATTTCATGGGCCGCAGCTGGGGTTGCCCCGCTGTACCAGCAAAAGAGTCAAATGAGATCATCAAGACCATAAAGGATGGAACCTGTTTTTTCATTTACCATACCGATAAAAACTATTTGGCAGGATCAAAAATATTAAACGATTGACTGGACACAAAAACAAGGATGGATGAAAACAAAAAGCTCAACTTACCCTATGGTTGGGCTTTTTAATTTGTTGTACTTACGGAAAATACGGTATTAATAATCGGGTATTTCATCGGCTGACCATTAAGCCCTATCGCCTTAACTTTACCGTATGCCACGGTTGAACAGAACCGATACATTAAACCTTATATCTAAGCTTACCCCACGCCGTGTATGGAACGGTATGAAAGTGCTGAGCAGTTTCTATGTTAGTAAACTGTTTCGCAAGCCGGTACAATGGGGTTACCCTGTTTCCATTTCTTTTGAACCCACTACCTCCTGTAATCTTCGTTGTCCCGAATGCCCCAGTGGATTAAGAGCTTTTAGCCGGCCAACAGGTATGTTACAAAAAGATTTTTTTACAGAAACCATTGATCAGTTATCTAAAGAATTATTATATCTGGTCTTCTATTTCCAGGGTGAGCCCTACCTGAATCCTTCTTTTTTGGATATGGTAAAATATGCTTCCGGGAAAAAAATATATACAGCCACTTCCACAAATGCCCACTACCTTAATGATGCTAATGCAAAAAGAACGATTGAAAGCGGACTGGACCGGCTTATTATATCAATTGACGGAACCACACAGGACGTTTATCAACAATACCGTGTAGGCGGACAGCTGGAAAAAGTACTTGAAGGCGCCAAAAATATTGTTCACTGGAAAAAAGAATTGAACAGCCGGAAGCCATTTGTGGTATTCCAGTTTTTAGTGGTAAAACCGAATGAACACCAGATAGAAGATGCAAAAATGCTGGCAAAAGAAATTGGGGTGAATGATATCTGGTTCAAAACAGCACAGGTTTATGATTATGAAAATGACCCCAACCAACTGATACCTGAGGCTGATAAATATAGTCGGTACAGAAAAACAAAGGATGGCTATGCTTTTAAAGGAAAACTGGCAAATCATTGCTGGCGTCTTTGGCATGACCCGGTAATAACCTGGGATGGATTAGTGGCACCTTGTTGTTTTGATAAAGATGCGCAGCATAAATTGGGCGATCTGAAACAAATGTCATTCAAAGACATCTGGAAAAATCCGGCCTATAACAGTTTTCGTAAACAGATATTAAACGGAAGAAAAAATATTGATATATGTTCTAATTGCAGCGAAGGAACCAGTGTATGGAGTAACAATTAAGCCAAAAACCTTTTTCGAATGGAAATTCCAAACTACACCAGTACCCGGATGCATTACCAGCATAAGGCATTGGTGGATCTTATTGACGGTGTAACCGATGAACAGATCAGGCGACAACCCGAACCCGGTAAATGGTCAGTTTTTGAACACATTGTCCATTTGCAAACCTATCAGCACCGATTCATAGAAAGAGTAAGAAGAATACTGGAAGAACAAAACCCGGCTTTTGAAAGATATGTAGCTGATTCCGATCCCCTTTTTCAGGAAAACTGTTCCAGGTCATCCCGTGAGATACTCCAGGATATGATCAGCACCCGAAAAGAAATGGCAAAGGAAATATTGAAATTCCCACCATCTGACCTTCACAAAAAAGCCACACACCCTTTTTATGGCGATATGAACCTTGTTGAGTGGGTGAACTTCTTCTTATTACATGAGTCTCACCACCTTTACTCCATTTTCAGGCTAATTGCTGGCCTCAAAAAAGAAAATATCGGCAACTAATTAAACTGTTTTGTTAAAAACAAAGAGAAGTATTTGTTTTTTCAATGTTGCAACATTAATTTTGTATCATTGTTTAAACATTAAATATATAAATATGTCTGATTTAAGAACACAAGTTGACCAGCTAAACCAAATGGTACTGGAAGGAAAGATCCTAGATGCCTTTGATAAGTTTTATGATGAAGAAGTAGTAATGCAGGATAATGATTACCCCGCCCGTGAAGGTAAAAACGTAAACCGGGAGTATGAAGAAGCTTTTGTGAACGGCTTGACAGAGTTTCGTGGCGCCAAAGTATTGAACACATTGGTCAGCGATGACCTGGCTGTAACTGAGTGGTGGTTTGACTATACCCATAAGGATTATGGTACCCGCAATTATCGTCAGCTGGCCGTACAAAGGTGGAAGAATGGCAAAATTGTAGAAGAGAAATTCTACTACAATAACTAAAAGAAGTTCAGTTTTAAGGAGTTTCGGGCAAAATACCCGAAACTCTTTATTTTTATAGAGCATGAGTATTGAAAAAGAAATACAGCAATCCAAATTCAGGAATGCGTATCAAAAAGCTTCTATTAACCTGATCTATACTGTTGGGTGGCTTCGTGATAAAACAAAAGCCATTTTTGATACAGAAGATATTACTTCCCAGCAATTCAATATACTCCGTATTTTAAGAGGCAGCTATCCCCAACCACTTTCAACATTACAGATAAGAGAAAAAATGCTCGAAAAAATGAGCGACACCAGCCGGATAGTTGACAGGCTTATTACTAAAGGGCTGGTAAAAAAAATTATCTGTAAAAAAGATCGCCGGCTTGTAGATGTGATGATCACTGATAAAGGGAAGAAACTACTGGAACGGCTCGATGAAAGGCAAGAGGAACTGGATGGATTATTAAATCATCTTTCTGAAAAAGATGCTAATATTTTAAGCGATCTGCTTGATAAGATCAGGGATGAAGCTGAATGATGTATTTTTGGCACAGATTTATTGAATCTGTCATTATGAAACATCGCTCCTGGTTACTGGCACTGGCTATTGCTTTCTGCACATCTGTTTTTGCACAACCTAAATATGAATTTCGTGGTGTTTGGATCGCTACGGTCAATAATATTGACTGGCCCACACACGGCAATTGGAATACAGAAAAACAAAAAGAAGATTTCAAAAAGATACTGGATATGCATCAGCGAAACGGCATGAATGCCGTTGTGGTTCAGATCAGGCCTTCTGGTGATGCTTTTTATCCTTCCGAATATGAACCCTGGAGTGAATGGCTTACAGGTACACAGGGCAAAGCCCCTTCTCCTTATTATGACCCGGTAAAATTTATGATAGAAGAGGCACATAAACGGGGAATGGAATTTCATGCATGGCTAAATCCTTACAGGGCCGTTTTTAATACAAAAACTTCTTCTATAGCTTCCAATCATATTACCAGGAAACACCCGGAATGGTTTTTAACCTATGGAGATAAAAGATATTTTGATCCCGGTAATAAAGAAGCACAGGCATTTGTGGTAAGCGTAGTAAGGGATATTGTAAAACGATATGATGTAGATGCCATCCACATGGATGATTATTTTTATCCTTATCGTATTCCGGGCAAAGAGTTTCCCGATGAGGCAACCTATCAAAGATCTGGCAGCAAACTGAAAAAAGATGACTGGCGCCGCAGCAATACTGATTCTATCATCAGGGCATTGAGTATTGCCATTAAACAAGAGGATAAACTTTGCCGGTTTGGTATTTCGCCATTTGGTGTATGGAGAAACAGGGATCAGGATCCTGATGGTAGCGACAGCAAGGCCGGGCAAACCAATTATGATGACTTGTATGCCGATATTTTATTGTGGCTTAAAAAAGGATGGATCGATTATGTGACACCACAGCTTTACCGTGAAATAGGTGATGATAAAATGGCCTATGAAAAATTATTGGATTGGTGGAGCCGGCATAGCTATGGCAGGCATGTATACATCGGCCACGGTATTTATAGGGGAGTTACAAAAGAAACCAAAGGCTGGGCTAATCCAAAACAAATTCCTGACCAGATAAAGTATATACGCCGCAATCCAAACATCCAGGGTAGTTTATATTTCAGCAGTAATTCATTTGCCCGCAACCCGCAGGGATGGAATGATAGTTTACAGAATAATTATTATAAATATCCGGCGTTATTACCTCCCATGCGCTGGATAGACAATGAAAAGCCCTGGCCACCGATCGTAGATAGAAAGATCGTAAACGATTCTATCATACAATTAACAGTAAGACCTGACCCGAGAAATAATGTACCTATTAAATACTATGTGGTGTACCAATATGCAATGGAATCACATAGCGAAACCTTTGGCAATGTGCCTAAATATATTTCCAGAATGGTTACAATACCGGAGGGGTTTGAAATAAAAGAAACACTTTCATCGAAACACTTTTCTTACCGATATGTGATCACTGCCGTTGGTAAAAACAATAATGAAAGTGATCTGAGTGAAATAGCAATACTGGTACAACCGGATGGTAAGTGGAGTTTTTATAACCCGTAGTAAAATAAATTTACTGCTGCATTCTTTTTCCCTTCCAATCTGTCCACATACCCTTGTGAGCCGAGGCGAAACCGGACCGGTACTTTAATGGCTTTTTCCAATTGCCATTCCATTCGGCAGATGACCCCTAATGAAGCAGGATAAAAAGATGGTGAAACAACAGAGCGCTTAGTGAATTTGACTTCAGGGCGAACCGGATAAATGCAGATAGCGTCTCTATATTTTACTATTTTATTTATTCGAAGGTTCTGAGACACTTCTTTATTACGAATTTTACTCAGCAGGTAAACTATCTCCTCCTTATTTTGATTAGTATCCGCAGCCTCACTAACTATCTCATTTTCTGCCATTTGCTGACAAAAAACAAATCCTGGAAACATTAACAGGATAGCAACAAATAAACTGTAAAACCGTTGCAACATCTTTCTTTTCTTTGTATCTTGAATTACGGCATTATTTTTGTGCGAATGGCCGATTTTTTCAAACGACCCTTTAAAATTACCTATAAATATGGCGCTTAGCCAGGGATTACATCAAAAATTATTGCAAAAGCTGTCGCCCCAGCAGATACAGCTCATGAAACTGCTGCAGGTGCCTACAGCTAACCTGGAAACAAGGATAAAAGAGGAATTGGAAGAAAACCCTGCTCTCGAATTAGATGAAGCTACTCATGACGATCATGCAGATGACCTTAAAGATGAATTTAGTGAGAGCGGGGAAGAACAATACGATGAGCCGGATGGCAGTGAGGATGAATACGACAATATAGACATCAGTGAGTATGTGCAGGAAGGTGATGACGAGGTGGCTGATTATAAATTGCGGGACAATAATTACCCCGAAGAAGATGAAGGCAGGCAATTGCCTTTTAAATCTGAGTCCAGCTTTTTTGAATTATTAAAAAATCAGTTGGGTTTACTAAAACTGGATGATCAGCAAAAAAAGATAGCCGAACAGATCATTGGTAGCATTGATGAAGATGGTTACCTGCGAAGGGAAACAAGCGCCATTGTGGATGATCTGGCCTTTCGCCAAAATGTCTCCACTAATGAGGAAGAAGTAGAAAGCCTTATCCACCGCATCCAGCAGTTTGAACCTGCCGGCGTAGCTGCCCGTGATCTACAAGAGTGTTTATTATTACAGCTTTACAGGCAAAAAGACGAAGGGAAACCTGTGGATACAGCTATTAAGGCTATTAGCAGATACTTTGACGAATTTACCAAAAAGCATTACGAAAAAATACAAAGAGGGTTGGGATTGGATGACGAACAACTGAAAGAAGTGATGCATCAGATCATAAAGCTGAATCCCAAGCCAGGCGGTAATATCGGCGAGATCAATAAGGCAGAAAGCTATGTGGTTCCGGATTTCTTTATCATTAATAACGGAGGAAAATTGGAGTTAACCTTGAACAGCCGCAATGCTCCTGAGCTCCGCATCAGCGAAGGCTACCGGGATATGCTGAAAGAATATGACCGTGGCGCTAAAAAAGACAAAAGACAAAAAGAAGCGGTCTTATTCATCAAACAAAAAATAGATTCTGCCAAATGGTTCATTGATGCCATAAAGCAAAGGCAGCATACACTGCTAAGTACCATGAATGCCATTATGGAACATCAGTATAATTTCTTTCTTACCGGAGATGAAACGGAACTAAAACCGATGATCCTGAAAGACATTGCCGAAAAGACCGACCTCGATATATCTACTGTAAGCCGTGTGGCCAATAGTAAGTTTGTGCAAACAGAATTTGGTACTTATCGCCTCAAATTCTTCTTTTCTGAATCACTAAGCACTGATAGTGGTGAAGAAGTATCTACAAGAGAAGTAAAAAAGATACTTAGTGACCTGATAGAAGCAGAAGATAAAAAGCGGCCTCATAGTGATGAGCGTCTCACAGAACTTCTGCAGGAAAAAGGCTACAATATTGCCCGTAGAACCGTTGCCAAATACAGGGAACAACTCAATATTCCTGTGGCAAGATTGAGGAAAGAATTATAATAAGCTACTGTTTAATACGTTTTATCTGTTAAATAATCCCCAATACCCTAAAATAGGTATTGACGGAGTATGAAAATTTTCGTTCCTATGCATTAGTAAACATAGAACCAAAGCAGTATTTTACAGCACCAATCCCCAACCCCACCAAAACATGGTATTTGCTAGTCTTATATTCCTGTTCCTTTTTCTGCCATTGAACCTGTTGCTGTATTACAGCACCAAGAATGCGACCTGGCGAAACCTGATCCTGATCGTTTTTTCACTTTTCTTCTATGGCTGGGGCGAACCTATCTGGATCACCCTGATGATATTTTCCGCTACGGTGGATTATGTGAATGGCCGGGTGATTGAAAAATACCGGGGTAAGATCGGCGCCAAAATAGGGTTGATATCTTCACTTATCATCAACCTGGGCTTGCTGGCCACTTTTAAATACAGCAGTTTTATAGTAGAGAACGTCAATGGAATATTCGGCACCTCTTTCAGCATGCCTCATTTTGCATTACCGATCGGTATCTCATTTTATACTTTCCAGACCATTTCCTATTCAGTAGATGTATATCGTAATGAAGTAAAGGCCCAGAGATCATATCTGAAGTTCCTGATGTTCGTTTCGCTTTTTCACCAGTTGGTAGCGGGGCCTATTGTACGATACAGCCATATAGCCAGTGAAATTGATAATCGAAAAGAGAAACTGGCCGACATCAGCATGGGTATTTCCCGTTTTTGTATCGGTTTGTTCAAAAAAGTGGTGATCGCTAATGTGGCAGCAGAACTGGTAAGAAAATACATGGGTGATAACAGTGCCCCCCTTACCATGGATGCATTACATGATCTTTCAACGGGGGCAGCCTGGTTTGGCCTGGTCATGTTTGCCCTGCAGATATATTTTGATTTTTCCGGTTATTCGGATATGGCTATTGGGTTGGGCTGGATGTTCGGATTTCATTATCATGAAAATTTTAAATATCCTTATACTGCCACCTCCATCACTGATTTCTGGCGACGATGGCATATTTCATTGGGTACATTTTTTAAGGACTATGTTTATATCCCGATGGGGGGTAACAAGAAAAGGATCTATTTCAACCTGTTTGTGGTCTGGTTCCTCACGGGTATGTGGCATGGCGCCAGCTGGAATTTTATTTTCTGGGGACTTTATTTCTTTGTTTTCATTTCATTGGAAAAAGCCTTTATCCTGAACTTCCTTAAAAAGATACCCAAATTCTTTTCGCATGTCTATGCCCTGTTGATCATTATTCCGGGATGGGTCATCTTTTACTTTACTGATACAAAAATGCTGGGCGCCTATGTGGGCAAACTCTTTTCTTTTGGTTCAGGCCCTTTATGGGATATGGAAGTGAACAGCGACCTTACGGCAAATTTATTCTGGTTTATTTTCGCTATCATTTGTTGCATGCCGGTTTATCATAAAGTAAAACACTGGTTCGATAACCGTCTGCAAAAACCTGCACTATTTGAAATGGCCGCCATTGGCGTCAATGTCATATGTATCTTTTTGTGTGTGGCACAGCTCGTAGGCAAAAGTTATAATCCGTTTATCTATTTCCGCTTTTAACCCTTAAAAACGATGCAAACCAAAAAAGAAAAAAATATTAGAATTATAAATGTGTTGCTGATACTGGCTGTACTGGCTGGCGGAGGTATTGTTTCTATTTCTATGAAGAAACAAACTGTTTCTGAGATGGAAAATCGTAAACTGGCATCGTTCCCCAAATTTTCTGACAGCGCTTTATGGAGCGGTGAATATTTCAAAAAGATTGACGATTACTATTCTGACAATTTCCCGTTCAGGGATAAATGGATCAATATTTCCAATTCATTCCGGGACAAGTTTGGGTATGAAAGCGGAGATATAAAGATCTATGACCCTACCAATGATACCGAGGCAAATGAAAAAAAGACCGACACTGTAAAGAAAGAGACAAAAACTGTTCAATCCGGTCCTTTACCGGATGATGGGGCAGTGGGAGAAATTAAAAAAAGAGTATTTGTATTTAAGAACAGGGCTTTTGAAATGTTTGGTGGTGGTCCCGGTATGGGAAAGTCTTATGCTTCCGTTATTAATGGTTATAACAAATTGCTTAGTCCCGGCATACAGGTTTACAACCTCATTATTCCGGTAGCGCTGGAGTTTGAGATAACCGAAAAATATAAACACCTGCAAAAGCCTAACCGCCCAGCTATTAAAAACATCTATGATAATCTTGACTCAAACATTAAAAAAGTATGGGCCATTGATGAAATAAGAAAGCACAGGGAAGAGTATATTTATTTTAATACCGATCACCACTGGACCAGTTTGGGCGCTTATTATGCGTATGTTGCTTTTTGTAAAACAGCCGGGCTTACTCCGGTAAAACTGGACACAGTAGCCTATAAAACAAAAAAATCATTCCTGGGCTCTTTATACCGGCTTACCCGGGATCCAAAATTGAAGGATAATCCAGATTCTGTCCGGTATTATCTTTTTAAAGATTCCCTGACCTTTTATATTGGCAGCAGCAAAAGCCTGAATTACTGGGCCAAATCGAAAATGTATGGCGAAGGGGCCAGCGGCACCAATAGTTACTCGGTTTTTCTTCAGGGCGACCTACCCATTGTAAAAATGGAAACGGAACATAAGAATGGACGTCGTATTGCAATTGTAAAAGAGTCGTACGGAAATGCATTTGCCCCTTATCTTATTAACAACTATGAAAAAGTAGTAGTAGTAGATCAGCGCTATTATACCGGTGACTTTATTGGTATGCTAAAGAATGAAGGCATTAATGAGTTATTGTTCATCAATAATATTTTTGCAGCGCATACCCCGTTCCATATTGAAAAGATAAAAGGTTTGAAAAAGTAGCCTTTCTGTATTTTTTCATTTCTCTGTTTTCCGCTACTAAGAAATTTTCCCGTCTGTATATCGGAAAACAACAATATTTAGGCAAATCTGAAGTTCTCATAGACGCCGGATTCCGCTTTATTGTTTTTTACCTTTACATTTAAGCATCAAAAAGAGTGTATGTATAAGTTATTGGCCGTTTTACTTTTCTCAATCCTTGTTTATTCCTGTAACGATAGTGCAGATAAACCAATAGCCACTGAAGATTCCGTAGAAGTGCCTGAAAGTTTTCCAATATGGCAGGCAGTTTTAAATGATTCTACCGGACGCATTGAAATGAACCGGGTAATGACGGAAGGAGTTGACAATAGCTCTGTCCCCGGGATTATTGAAATCGTAAATGAAAACAATCCTGATATAAACCTGGAATATCTAAAGACATCGCATGATACAGTTTATCTCAAAATAGAAGATGCCCATTATCTTACACAACAAATGGGTACAACAGGTGCCAGTATGTATATGACAAGCCTCGTATATAACCTTACGGAACTGCCGGGCAACCATTATGTTCATCTTGATTTTCAGGAAGGGGATCATGCGCAGCCGGGCACATTCAGCCGTCAATCTTTTGCCGGGTTATAAAAACACGGACTTCATTTAGGATATTTTTCTACTTTGTTACTAATTGGTGGTACAGTACGCAGGTAAGCGTATATCGCTTTCAGGTCTTCATCTGTCATGCCGGCAAAATCACTTATAGGCATTATAGTGTTATATTTTCCCGGATCATAGTCGTAATTTTTTCTTTCTCTATATAACTTGAACTTATTTAAGAATATTTCCTCGGTCCAGGTTCCGATACCAGTTGTACTATCTGGTGTTATGTTAGCAGCAAAGACAGCAAAACTGTCTTTTTTAAACATGCCTCCCCCTCCCAACAATAACTCAGCATTAAACTTATTATTTATCACCGTTGAATGACAACCTGTACAATCCCCGACGGTTACCAGGTATTCACCATATTTCACTGTATCGCTTTTATCAGGACAGATATTCATTTCCAAAGACGCTTGAAGTTCTTCGACCGGGTAAATAGCACTAAGAGGAACTTTCGGACCTCTTGCCGGAACATTATTTTTAATTGGTTTTAATGTTCTTAAATACGCAATGATACTTATCAGATCTTTTTTATCCATCTTATTGAAATGCTTATAAGGCATAAGCGGATATAGTGTATCTCCATTTTTACTGATCCCCTTTGTAATAGCTCTCAGGATCTCATCATCGGTCCAGCTACCTATTCCTGTTGCTGTATCAGGGGTGATATTCTTCCCATAAAGAGTTGCCGTTCTTATATCAAAAATCTCTCCGCCTCCTCCTTCGGTACCCGGAATTACAGGGCCAGAGTATTTACTAAAATCCCTTTTGCTATGGCAATGTATACATGCTGCAACATGATTAGCAAGGTATTCGCCGTGAGCTATTACAGCTTTTAATGAATCTTCGTTATTGTTAAACTGTGAATGTTTGTTATTGCGACAAGAATAAAAACTAATGGTTGTAATAACGATTGATATCATTGTTACTATAATGAGCTTCCTCATAGCAGATTGAGTTGGTGGTTATCTGTTTTATTAAAAAAATATCCCGGTCATCTTTCATAGAAAACCGGGATCATTATTATTTTAAACCGTCATTATTATTCCGGATACTTTGCTACTTTATGACTAATTGGTGGTACAGTACGCAGATAAGCGTATATCGCTTTGAGGTCCTCATCCGTCATGCCGGCAAAATCGCTGGTCGGCATTACCGTATTCAATTTACCGGGGTCATAGTCATAGCTTTTATGGTCCCTGTACATTTTAAACTTACTTACGAACATCTCTTCTGTCCAGCTTCTGATGCCAGTGGCGCTATCCGGGCTGATATTAGCCGAAGTCACAACAAATTGATCAAAATGAAATGTATTACCCCCGCCAAACATTCTGGCAAAATCGGGTTGTCCTTTTTCAAATGGTGTATGACAGCCAGCACAATCAGCAACTGTTACCAGGTACCCTCCATATTTTACTACATCTGTTTTCGGCGGACGAACATTGCCGTCAATTGAAGCCTGAACAGCCTCTACGGGATATGCCATACTCATGGGTATCATACTCTGCCTCGCCGGAACAGCATTTTTTATAGGCTTTAATGTTTTTAAATATGCTACAATGCTCAGCAAATCTTCTTTGGCCATCATATTAAAACTTGCATAAGGCATCAACGGAAATAAAGTATCTCCGTTTTTGCTGATCCCTTTCGTCATAGCTCTCAGGATCTCATCATCGGTCCAGCTTCCTAGTCCGGTTTCAGGGTCAGGGGTAATGTTTTTTGCATAAAAAACTCCGGGAATTACATCAAGTTCCTTATTTGAGAAGGCCTGGCCGCCGCCACCTTCTGTTCCCGGAATAACAGGACCCGAGTATTTATTAAAATCCCTGGTACTGTGGCAGTGGATACAGGCAGCTACGTTATTGGCAAGATATCTGCCGTGTTCAACTACTGCTTTAAGAGAATCTTCAGCGCTGTTTGCCTCGGCATCTTTGTTGTTGTTACAAGAATAAAGAAATGCTGCTGCAATAACGAAAACGCTGATTGCAGACAAAACAATGAGCTTTCGCATATTTGGGGGTTTTGGTTTCAATAACTTTAGCTTCAAAAGGTAAATACATTTTGGGAAATAACCTGAAGGGTACAAAAATGTAATAAAAAGGGATTCCGTCGCAGATCAGCCGGTCACAAACCGATATCCCACACCTTTTATAGTGATAATCTCCAGTGAAGGGTCTGCTTTTAAATAGCTGCGCAGTTTTGTTATATATACATCCAGGTTACGGGAGTTAAAAAACGAGTCATTTCCCCAAAGCAGGTTCAGGATATCCCTTCGGTCAATGATGCTGTCCCGGTTCTCATAAAGGAGCTTCAGCAATTCGCTTTCCCTGTAGGATAATTTTCGTTCTTCTTTATCATTAGCAAGCAACTGCCGGTTCACCTGGAAAGTAAACTTCCCGATCGTTATGGTGCCGCCGTTTATTCTTTGCGGGGCTTCATTGTTGTTCCTTAACTGATTTTGTATACGAACGATCAGTTCTTCCATACTAAAGGGTTTACGGATATAATCATTGGCTCCCTGCGAAAAACCCTTGAGCACATCTTCTGTCTGTATTTTGGCTGTTAAGAATATGATAGGGACCCCTTCATCCAATTGCCTGATCTCATCTGCAATAGCAAAACCGTCTTTTCCGGGAAGCATAACGTCCAGTATACAGATGTCCGGGTTTGTTTTCTTAAAAAGGTCCACCACTTTGTCTCCTTTATCTTCCATGGCTACTTTAAAACCCCTGCTTTCCAGGCTTTCCTTTACGATCTTTCCCAGGAATAATTCATCCTCTGCATATAATACTTTGGTTTCACTCATATTCTTTGCTCTTTAGGAAGTGTAATAACAAAAACTGAACCTCTCCCTGCCTCACCATCAACATGGATATTTCCGTTATGGCCGTTTATTACCTGGGCCACATAGCTTAGACCCAAACCATAGCCTTTGGCATCATGTGTATCCCCATGTGGCACTCTGAAAAATTTATCAAATATTTTTTCCCTGTACTCTTTGGGAACACCAATTCCATTATCCATGATGCTGATAACCACTTCCTCATTTATTTCTTTTATGTCTATCGTTATCTGTGGTTCTTCACGGCTATACTTTAGTGCATTGTCAACCAGGTTAAAGATCACACTCATCAGGTGCAGTTTGTCACCTGTAATAGTAGTGTTCCCTTCGGTAGTTACATGGACGTCTGCCTTGTTCTTTTCCAATTGCAGCTTAAACGAAGCAATAACTTCATCAACTATTGTTTTAAGATCAACTTTTTCAAACTTCAGGGATATCCCTTTATTCTCAAACATAGACAGGCGAAGTACTTTGTCTACCAATAAGCTTAAACGTTGCAGTTCAAGGGAAGAGATATCGAGGTATTCTTTTGTTCTTTGCTGATCCTGCATTGCATTGAAATTCTTCAATGCTTCAATGGCCACTCCTACAGTGGCAACAGGAGTTTTCAGTTCATGGGTGATATTCCCAATAAATTCATTCTTTAAAGCAGTGAGCCGTTGTTGCTTTAAAAGGTTTCTATATAGCAACGTAAATGATAAAATCGTTATCCCCAGTAACAAAAAGGAAAATAATATCGGGAGGCTTATTTTTTTGATCAGGTAAGAGAAAGTATTTCCCAAATTCAGCTGGTAGGATATTGGGTTTGCAAAACCAACTGTCACCGTATTTTGCGTTTGATCCATGACCCATTCTGCCGTATCCAGTTTTGTGATAGAAAATGGCACATTGATCTCCTGCTTATCCAACACTGTTGCAAATGCGGCTGTAAGCTCCTTTACGGAAATACTGTCCTGCAATGAATCAACGCTATATAAAAAGTGAAAGACTTTTTCGTCACCGGGAAATTTTAGATCTTTTTCAATAACCACAGAATCTGATTCAGCTGACATTGTTGCTCTTTGATTCAATGTTATCATTACCCCTTTTCGGTTCTGCGTATCTTTTCTTAATTGACTCCCTATTTTATCCCGCATCACATTTATGCTGGAGATCACTTTCTCTCTGGGTGCAAATCGTAGCCTGATATTTTGGTTGCTATCCGTTTTAAAGAATTTGAACTTCTGGTCATGCAGGCTGTCGCCAGAAATATCCAGTTTCAGGTTTTCAACCTGTAATTGCATTACAGTTTCTCTGAAAGCCACATCGGTTTTTATGCCCAACGTTTTCTTTTCACGGCCATAATTCTGCCTCAGCCAGTAGAACTGAAATGCAGCAACTCCGGCAATAGTGATGCCCATTAAAACGAGTAACCAACGTAGCTTATTCATGATCAATTTAACCCAACAAAGGTACTTTAATCATTCGGGGGGTAATGCCTTATTAACCTTTATTAACTTTAATGAAAGGTGGCTTAACCTGCCACCTGCTGCTGTATTTTTAGCTTTGAGCAAAACAAACTATTATGAAATGAGCCAGGATAGTCCTTATAATCAATAGGAATATATACCAGGCGAATTTCATGTTACCAAAAATTTTCCGCCAAAGGCGGATAACTAAAAACTAAACCATGAAAAAAATATTACTGAGTGCTGCTGCCTTTGTTTTGTTAACAGGTATTATAAAAGCGCAGCAAACACAAGGGAAAGTAGTTTATAACCGGACTGTAAAACTACATTTTAGCTTCACCGGTATGGCAGGTGGTATGGAAAGCCAGATGCCCAGCAGCCGGACTGATAAATATGAACTGACTTTTGGGAATAATCAATCTATATGGAGGCAGGCAGAACCCGATAATTCAGATGATGGTGGTCCTACCTTTGGAGGTAATGGAATGCAGATACGGATGGTAGTGGCAGGAGCCAACGATGTTTTATACAACAATTTCAATACCCATAAAAGGGTTGAAAAAAGGGAATTCATGGATAAAACTTTCATTGTTGACGATACCATAAGTTCGTTGCAATGGAAAATGGCAGGGGAAACAAAAACGATCCTGGGACATAATTGTATGAAAGCAACTGCGGTTCGTGTGAGTAAGAGAATGTCTGTAAATATGGACAATGGAAAAATGGAAAGAAAAGAAATTGATGATACTGCAAATGTTGTTGCCTGGTTTGCAACTGATATTCCCGTATCCGCAGGACCCTCAGAGTTCCAGGGGCAATTACCCGGGCTGATACTGGAAATGGATATCAAAGATGGTGATCAAACTTATGTTGCTTCATTCCTGGACGAAAAAGCAGATCTGACTACCATAAAAGAGCCTACCGGTAAAAAAAGATATACACAGGAAGAATATAAAAAGGAAAGAGATAAAATGATGGAAGAAATGCAAAGAAATAACCCCGGAGGTAACAGGATCATCAGAATGAATTAAATAAAAAAATAATCAGTTCAGCCCCCTGCTTTTACAGGGGGCTTTTCTTTTATATCGATACTTCTTTTACGGGAATAAAAGAATAAATTCGTTACTGTCATTAACAGTTGTATTATGAAAAGTTCTTCAAGCAGACGTAAATTCATCCAAAAAGCAACCACTGCTGCCACCGGGTTATTTTTTTTCCCTTCTGTAGCTCATAAAGCAATGGCAGGCGGAACATCAAAGGAGAAAAGCACTAGCGAATTATTTTATCCCGAACACAATCGACAATCGAAGATCCGGTTCAGCGTTATCGGTATTAATCATGGCCATATATACGGAATGGCTGCTGCTGTAATAAGGGGTGGGGGTGAGTTTGTTTCTTTTTATGCTAAAGAACCTGACCTCGCAGCTGCTTTTTCCAAAAGATTCCCACAAGTAAAGCAGGTCAGCGATAAAAAGGAAATACTTGAAGACAACTCCATACATGTAGTTCTTAGTTCGGGCATCCCCGTTGAAAGAGCGCCGTTGGGTATTGAAGTAATGAAACACGGAAAAGATTACCTGGTTGATAAGCCTGGCATCACTACACTTGAGCAATTGGCTGAAGTAAAAAAGATACAAAAAGAAACAAAGCGTATTTATAGCATTATGTACAGTGAGCGGTTTGAGAACAGGGCAACTGTAAAAGCCGGTGAACTGGTAAAAGCCGGCACTATTGGTAATGTGGTGCAAACCATTGGCATGGGACCACATAGAATGAATATACCCTCAAGACCTGAATGGTTCTTTGATAAAAAATATTATGGCGGCATTATCACTGACATTGGTTCACACCAGTTTGATCAGTTCCTGTTTTTTACCGGTTCTACAAAAGCAGAAATTGTTTCTTCACAAACCGGAAATGTACACTATCCTCAATACCCCAATTTTGAAGACTTTGGGGATGCGCAGGTCACCGGCAATGGCGGTACAGGCTATATCCGTATAGATTGGTTTACGCCTGACGGGCTGGGATCCTGGGGTGATGGACGTTTAACGATTCTGGGTACAGAAGGTTTTATAGAAATAAGAAAGAACATTGATATTGCTACTGATCATAAAGGAGGCAATCATCTTTACCTGGTCACCCAGAAAGAAACAAAGTATATCGACTGCGAAAATGAGCCATTACCTTTTGGTGAATTATTTGTAAATGATGTATTGAACCGTACCGAAACAGCCATGACACAGGATCATTGTTTTTTGGCTACGGAACTGGCACTTAAAGCCCAGAAAAATGCAAAAAAGCTACTGTTTAAGAAGTAAAGATCATCCCTAACGGGCAATAATCTTCATTCCGCCACCACCGGCTTTTTGCAATCCAACCTTGCTAAGACTATACGTAAAGCTTAACAGGAAAAACTGTCTTAATGTAAGCACCCGGCTATCTTCAATATAGCCAAGTCCTGTATTGCGGCTAACACCTATATTCCGGTTCAAGATATCTATAGCAGATATTTTTAACTCCCCCCTATTGAACTTCAGCATTTGTTTACTAATACTTGCATTCCATAAAGGCACTTTTGTGTTAAAACCTTCAGCCCGCTGACTGTTAACAGTGTAAGTAAAGTCGGTTGAAAAATAGAATCCTTTTGGCATCTCCCAATCGATGTATACATTATACTCATACGACAGATATTTTATATCCTGTGCCGAAGAAACAGAGTATTTGGTTTTGTTATGATTCAAGGATATCCCGGTACCCATACTTAATTTATCGGCCGGACTCATGTCCAGTCTTAGCTGTGGTCCCACAGAAATAGTTTTGATCTCATTGAGTACCTGGTTGATGAACTGCTTGCCTTTACTATAGCGAATATTACTGCTTAGCTCCATAGTTCCCTTTAAAAAACGTACCGGCATACTATAGCTGATCTCATTATTCATGTTAAATACGCCATCCACATTTACCGGTTTTGAATAACGGATACTACTGACAATATCCAGGGAATCATAATTTACGATCTTATTCTTTGTAGTTTGAACTGTAAAGAACCAGAAGAGATTCTTGTTCTTATAAGGGCTTACCAGGTTCAGGTTTCCACGAATGGCATGGCTAAACTCCTGTTTCAGATCGGGGTTACCCTCCCTGATATTCAAACGATCACTTACATCAGGAACCGGCTGCAATTGGGAGGCAGAGGGTTGATTGGTAGAGCTAAAATAAGAGACAGAGAATCTTTTAAACCGGGTAAAGTTGTATTGAAAACTTGCCATTGGAAGCAGATTACTGAATTTTTGAGCGATAAGTGAGTCTGTTATTCCGCTGATGACCTTTCCTTCCAGGCTGGCATTTTGCCAGGCTACACCTAATGAATAGTTATATTTTCTCCTCTGTGTACGAATCCTGAATCCCAGGTTAGTGAATCCGTATTTGTTTTCAAAATCATTGCTCAGCATATCATTCATATAATCATACTTGCCGCTTCCTCTATTGTAATCGTAAGTTGTTTTCTCGGCAACATTACGGCTATTGCTATTTCGGATACTGAACTCCATCAAGGATCTTTTCCAAAGAGGCTCCGTATATGCTGCCCTTACATTATAACTGCGAAAGTTGCCAGAGGTAACTGATTGCTGGTTCAGTGTGTCATCCTTTACTAAAACTCCATTGTTATAAAAACTATTGATACTGTATTGACTTCCTTCTGTATTACTTTCGTTCAACCCGGTTTGTATAGCCAGTGAGAATGTGCGGCCCTTTCTTCTGAATTTTTTTCGCCAGGTGATATTATTCGTAAAATTGACGCCATCACCCCATGTGCGGCTATTATTAAAGCCCTCTGTTATCAGTGTCCCTTCCTGTGACAACGTATTATAATCAGACTGTCCATAGTTGTTCTTCTTTTGATAACTGAATGAAGGCTGAAACCGGATGCTGTTCATAGAATCGATCTCATATAGTGTATTCAGATTAAGCCGATGAGAATTGCTAAGATTGTCAGTTGTTGCATGCTGGTTATAAAAATAAGAGGACCCGGGCAGAAGGTATTCCCGTTGCACATTACTTTCCTGGAACGGGTTGTACCTGTTATAGAAATAGTTACTCTGCAGGTCAAGCTTTTTACCAATTATATTATTATAGTTTAACCCACCACCCCAGGCAGTAACAATACCGTTGTTACTACCCGCCGGATTCATCCCCATTGCGACAGCATCATCAGCTGAAATATTGATCTCGATATTACCACCGCCACCTTTCATCATCCTGGATAAGTCGCCGGTAAAATTCATGATATCCATGAAGGAGAACCCTTCTGCATTGGTGTTATTCCCCATGCCAATTGCCGACAGCTGGCGGGCACCCTTAAATGAGTTTATATTGAATTTCCCCTCATACCGTTCCTTGTTTCCACCCCCAGCTGTAACTTTTCCAAATTTGCCTTTCTTTTTGTCCGCTTTTAATTTCAGGTTAATTGTCTTTTCATACTCACCATCTTCAAAGCCGGTCAATTGTGCCTGATCGCTTTGTTTGTCATAAACCTGCACTTTATCTACGGCATCCGCAGGCAGGTTTTTTGTGGCGATCTTCGGGTCGTTCCCAAAAAACTCCTTCCCGTCAACCAACACTTTGCTCACTTTTTCTCCCTGCGCCTTAATGGTTCCGTCTTTCTCCACCTTTACACCCGGCAGTTTTTTAAGAAGCTGCTCTACGTTGGCATTTGGCTGCACCTTAAAAGAACCGGCATTATACTGGATGGTATCATTGATAAGCGTAACCGGGGGAGCCTCATTCGCCACAACCACTTCCTCCAATACTTTGGCTTTGTCATTCATGACCACACTGCCTAATGAAACGTTTTTAGTGCTGTCAGAAACAGTAAACCAGGTATTGTTGTTATGGTAGTTTACATGGGTGATCAACAGCCTGTACGCACCATCTGCAAGCCCGGTTAGTTGAAACTTTCCATCATTCCCTGTCATGGTAAATGTAACCAGTGAAGAATCTTTCGCAGATAAGACCGTAATAGTTGCTGAAGAAACAGGCTGTTTGCTGATGGTATCAAAAGCAATACCTCTTACCGTCCCGTTCTTTTGGGAAAACACAAGCAAGGAACAACTTGTCAGGAAAAGCAGTAAAAAAAACTTTCTCATGGCCGATTGATTTCGATGCGAAAATATTCTCCGGCTATGGCAATACGGGTTAATGGGGCTTTGTTTATTGTTAATGAAAGTTAATGTTTTAATCCGCCCGTATTAACCCCAGCGTAATAAAACAAGATATTGCTGCGTTTTATCCTAAAAGGAAATATTTTAACCAGCCATGTAAAAGGTAAGAAGATAAAAATTCAACGAAATTTCCTATTTTTAGAGAGCCTTAAAAATCGTATACCCTTAGTAAAATAACCTTATATGAAAAACAAAGAAATGTCTCACCTGAATGAGTCCGCAAAGATCTACAGAAACTATTATAAGCCTTCTTTCAATTTTTTGCGGTTGATCAAATCAATTCTGTCGGTTATATTTTCTGGCTCTTCGCCTTCTGCCGGAACATATTACAGGCGTAAGTAAAATTGAAAAGTATATAAAAAAAGCCCCGACAAATGATCGGGGCTTTTTGGTTTTTATATATAGCCTATTAATACATCCTCATACTTCTCATACCTCTCTGCATTTCTCTTGGCATATTTTGCTGTGTATTGCCTCCCATTTTATTCAGGTTGTATAAAAACCCTACCATAAAGTAGCGCTTCAGCACCATGCTGCGGGTATCCTGAATATAGTTGTCGCCTGTTGTACGGGAAATACTTTGATTCTGGTTCAGAATGTCATTCACAGAAAATTTGATCTCGCCGGCTTTGTTTTTGAATATCTGTTTGCTCAAACTTGCATTCCAAAGAGGAATATTTAAATTATATCCTTCTGCCCTGCCGGTATTGATATAGTAGTCGAAATCAGTTGAGAAAATAAGACTACTCTTGAATGTATATGAAAAATCAGCTGAGTAGGTTTGTGTATAATACTTCTCATTGAGATCTTTATTAACCGAATAGTTTACGTTGGTATAGGCGATGTTTGCTTTAATACCAAAATCAATTACTTCTTTATTAAAGTTGAAACCTACACCCTGGTTAATGGTAAACGTTTTACCAATATTTTCTTCTTCAAAGATCAGGCTCACATCTCTCTGGTATGTAATGTTATTGGTAAAATTCAGGCTGGAACCCTTCATTTTAGGGTTTTTAAATGGCAGGCCTAATGTGATAAAAGAACGGGCCTGGGAATAACCATTCAAGTTTACAGGCTTTGTCAATTGTGCTCCCTTTAGGGTATCTGTACCGTTTACTACATAATTAATACTGTTAACGATCTTATTCCCTGTAGTAGTATAATTAAGACTGGCAGAAAGGAATTTGAATGTAAGCATATCAAAAGAACGGTAATTTAAATTGAAACTATTTGTAAACTCTTGTTTCAAGTCCGGGTTTCCTATGCTTTGGTTTAACTGATCAGATACGTCAAGAACATTTTGTAACTGGGTGATAGATGGCTGATTTGTTCTACCATTATACCTGAAGCGTAATGTTTTGTTCCTGGACGGTGTAAAGTTGAAATTGGCTGTTGGAAAATAGTTTACATAGCTGGCCCTGCTTACAGAATCCTTATTGGTACTGGCAAGGAAGCTGTTGCTTTCCAGTGTTGATTGCTGAACAGAAAGACCTAACTGATAATTATACTTGGTTTCCTGCTGGCGGAAATTAAGTCCAAACCGGTGTGCAAGAAAAATATTTTTAAAGTCATTGGTCAGGAGCAAATTAGGAACATCATATTTATCTGATCCCGTATTATAGTTATACGTCTCTTTATTTGAAGTGCTGACGTTATTTGTATAGGCATAATTTAATTCCAGCAATTTATTGAGACCGAAAGGCTCAGTATATGAAGTACTGAATACATTATTACTGGTTTTCGTTTTTTGGATATTTTGCTGGTCCTGGTTTATAGTTCTGTAAAGAGAGCCATCTTCTCTGAAAAATTCATTATTAGAATATGTAAATCCATCGCTGTTACTGTTACCAATGGTATTGTTCCATCCCAGGGTGATTGTGCGGCCAACTTTACTGAACTTATGTCTGAATAAAAAGTTATTTGTCAGGTTCAATCCATTTCTTACGTTGGTGTTCTTTGATCTGCTTGTTGAAGTAAGAAAGCTTGCTCCTGGAATTTCTGACATGACAAACGAAGTATCCTCGCTCAGGTTTTCTGAATGCTGAATGGTAAGCGAAGGAATATAGATCAGTGAGTTCATGGAATCTATCTGGTACTCCATTCTAAGGTTAAACCTGTGATTCTGATTTATATTATCTGAAAAAGTAGTACGGTCAAGAAATGCTGTTGAATCTGTAAAAGATGTTTTTCTAAATGTAGACTGCTCCTGTACCGGGTTGCTGTTAGAAAAGAAATAGCTACCGCTAACTTTCACTTTATTTGCCCAAACATCAGAATAGTTTAAGCCAACTGAAAGTGACTTAATAAGACCGGTTGAACCACTGCCTCCCCCGAATCCTCCAAAACCACCGCCGCCAGACATTCTCATTCCTGAGAAACCACCGCCACCATCACGGCCACCGCCACCAAATCCACTAAAACCTCCCATAGAGCTTATAATGTCAGAAAATGAAAATCCCTGTTTATTAATATTATTACCGTTGAACAGTAAAGAAATACGCTGATTTCCCCTGAACTTATTGATCATCAGGTTTCCTTCATACCGGCCATTATCTCCATAAGAAGCCAAAGCTCTTCCAAATACTCCCTTGTTCATATTTTTCTTCAGCTTAATATTTATCGTCTTGGAAGCACTGCCATCATCTATTTTGGTGAACTTGGCCTGATCGCTCATATCATCAAACACCTGAATGCTTTCTACCATATCGGCAGTAAGATTCTTAGTTGCCAGCTTGGGGTCACTGCCAAAAAACTCTTTGCCATCTACATAAACCTTCTGTATATCCTCACCTTGCGACTTGATATTTCCCTCTTTATCTACCTCAACACCCGGCAGCTTTTTCAACAGATCCTCTACCGTAGCATTGGGCTTTGTTTTAAATGCAGAAGCATTAAACTGAACCGTATCTCCTTTTACCTGGATGGGTACACTGGAAACTACGGTAACATTGGCAAGGGCCTTACCACCTGTTTGGGGTGTAATTGTACCCAGGTCAATATCTTTTTCAGTAGCTGAAATAATAATTTTTTTTGTAAAAGGATCATAGCTAGTGTGGCTGATAATCAATTCATAAGAGCCTTCTGCCAGTCCCTTAACTTCAAAACCACCTGATTTATTGGAAAGGGTAAATGTAGCCAGCGCAGAGTCTTTGCTTTTCATTACTGAAATAGTGGCATCGGGGATTGGGGTTTGGGTTGCGCTATCAACCAACTTCCCTTTAATTGTCCCATCAGTTCTTTGTGCCTGAGAAACAGTGAGTAAAGAGAAAAAAACCACTATTAAAGTCAAAATCTTCTTCATAAAAAGTTAATAATTGTACGAAAATAGACGTAAGGCCAAGGAACTTCCTGCGGGTAAACTAATTATTTGCCAAAAATTAGGATGAACCGGCTATATGTGCCGACAAATGGAAGTAATGCCTGATTTTGTGAAGTTTAGCTGAACAGATACTCTACATCCTCCCTGCTCAATGATTTCACAAATGAGGAATCATCTGATATGATCTCCTTGGCAAGGGCTCGCTTCTTTTCCTGAAGTTTTAGAATTTTATCCTCAATAGTATCCCGGCATATCATCCGGTAAGCGAATATATTTTTGGTTTGCCCTATTCTATGAGTCCGGTCAATCGCCTGTTGTTCTACAGCCGGGTTCCACCAGGGGTCTACAATATATACATAATCAGCAGCGGTAAGATTTAATCCCACGCCACCGGCCTTTAATGAAATAAGAAAGACCCTCACATCTTCATTATTCTGAAAACTCTGGATCGCTTTTTCCCTATCAGGTGCAGTTGTACTTCCATCAAAGTACTCATATTTTACTCCTAATTCATCCAGCTTGGCTTTGATCAGCGCCAACATTCCAAGGAACTGTGAAAATATCAATGCTTTATGATCGCTGATATTTTCTGTGATCTCCCTGCTAAGCTCATCCAGTTTGATAGAATGATTTTCGAACTTTTCCTGTTCATTGAGGATGGCCGGCGAATCACAGATCTGCCTCAACTTCATTAACCCCTGGAGGATCGTAAGCTGTGATCGCTGTATTCCTTTGGTTTCAATCTCACCCAATATCTGGTTTCGGAAGTCATTCCGGTAGGCATCATATATATTCCGCTGGTCACTTTCCATTTCGCAGAAAAGGATCATTTCCTGTTTTTCCGGAAGATCTTTCGCTACCTGCTCCTTGGTCCTTCGCAAAATGAACGGATATAATATCTTTCTGAGATGTTCTTTTCTATCCTGTTCCCCAAACTTATCGATAGGAATAGCAAACTCCTGCCGGAAAAATTCCATAGTGCCCAACATACCGGGATTCAGAAAATTCATTTGCGCAAATATGTCAAACGTATTGTTCTGCAGTGGGGTACCGCTCATGCACAACCTGTTCTTTGCCTGCAACAAACAGGCTGCTTTTGTTACTTTACTGGCAGGATTTTTTATGGCCTGTGATTCATCAAGGATCACATAATCAAATTGCACAGCGATCAACAGTTTGATATCACTGCGTAGGGTTCCATATGTAGTTATGGTAATATCATGATCCAGCATTTCTTCTTTTGCTCTTGTTCTGCTGCTACCATGATGAATACGATAACTCATGCTTGGAGTAAACTTATTTATTTCGTTTTCCCAGTTATATATCAATGTAGTTGGACAAACAACTAATGCTTTTAATGTTTTGTTCTCTTTTTTATAATGTTCTAAAAAAGAAAGAGCCTGTACCGTTTTTCCTAAACCCATATCATCCGCCAGTATACCTCCCCACCGCACATCTCTCAGATAATTCAACCATTGAAAACCGGCAACCTGGTACGGCCTCAAAATAGGTTTCAGATCGGCAGGAGGTGCAATTTCCCTGATCTTACTGAACTCCTTCAGATTACCATACTTCTCTTCCAGTTGCAAAGCCAGTTCTTCTTCATTCCTTGTTTCATATAATTCATCCACCACACTCAGGTGATACCGGGATAGTTTGAGTGAATCAGTTTTTCCTTCCCCAACACGAAACAGTAAGGAATATTTTTTTAACCACTCTTCGGGCAAAATTCCCAGCGTACCATCATTTAACTGTACAAACTGTTGTTTATTGGCCAATGCTCTTTTTACTTCTGCCACTGTTACCTTCTGATCTCCAAAAAGTATATCCACTTTTGCATCAAACCAATCGGTATTGCTACTGATAAAGATCTTTGTTTGGGGTTTTGCAGTATTGAAACGAAAATTCTTCAGTGCCTCAAAACCAAACACCGGCGTTTTCATTTCCTTCATAGCATCTACAAACAAAAAGAACCAGTTGTTCTTTAATACATCATCTCCTTTTAAGGCAAGAGTTGCAGAATCCTCATTATAAATGAAGCCGGAATGAAGATTTTGAAGCTTTTGGATAAACTCCATTTCCTTTTCATAATTCCGGTATACTACCACCACCTTGTTCCCCTGGGGAATGATGATCTCATTGCGATGCCGGGCCCGGGTTTCAAAGCCTTTGTAAGAAAAAGAGGGCTGAAATACGAGGTAATCTCCTTTCTCTATCAAAAACAGCTTGGCTTCGGGGTTACCATCCTTTATTTCATGGATCAATGTTTTATCAAAATTGACCTTATGTTCTTTTGCCAGCGGCAAAATAAATTCATTCAGCACTTTGGGCCATTCGCTTTCCTTTACATTCATTTGACCTGCCGGCAAAAATTTTTCAATAAGATGTATCACCTCATGATTCTCCCATAAGAAAAGCTGGTGATTATACATAAAGAAAAGAGGGCTGATACTTTCATTGTCACTCAGGTCATACTCCATGCCTTCTGCATTTACTTTGCAATAGACCGTGTACCCACCTGAATTCTTTTTGATCAGGAACTGCGGTTTTACAACCGTTGGCTGTAACTGAAGTGGTACAAGATTTTTTGTTACAAAACTTTTCCCTTCCGGTAATAAAAAAACAAAAGGAGATGATTCAATATCGACAAAAAGCTTTCTGAACTTTGGCAGCAGGTATTCCGCCATCAATTCTTTTGTCTCTGCCGGAAGGTCATCATCTTCATGATGGATAATGTTTTCCCAAATACCGGAAAACGGAGAATTCCGGCTAACATATTTATTGATCTCTGCCGGTTGCAGTTTTCTGAGAACGGTCAGTAGATCCTTGTCTGAGTCCGGAAGGCTCTCAGTGTTTACATACCGGCTGATGTCCAGCTTTTCTACTTTTCCTACAAAACCATTATTCGTCTCGTCTGGTTCTCCCAATACCACATCGGCAGTAAAAAAGGGATAACTTTTTTTATCAAAATTGAAAACAGCACCAAGTCTTTGTGAATACTTTTGTTCATTTTCTTCAACTATAACCGTCTCTTTTTTTTCTTCTTCCTTTTCTTTTACAGGTAATAAAACCGGGCGGGACGGAGCTGCAACCGGTGTTACTCTTTTAATACTGCTATCCAGTACACGGAGAAAAGGCTTCCCTTCTTTATAAACAAATTCAAATTTCCCTTTCAGATCATCCTGTAAAGAATAACCGTATGCTTCTAACAGTTTATTTTTCTCTTTGTCCCAATTGCGGATACTATCAAAGTAATTAGCACCGTGACTATTTAACAGTTGTAGCAACACTATCACCTTGGGAAGGCAAAGCGGATGTTCCGTGTCTTCATAATCGCAGCTGGTGTCAAAATTCCGTTCTTCATTTTTCCGGATAATGACTTTATATGTTTCGCCATTCAATGTAACTGACGCTTTAACAGTTTCATTCTCTGCAAAATCGATCTTCGCTTTGTTAGTTCTTAAAAATTTTTCCGCTTCATTAAAAACCTCAGGAGATGAAAACATCCGTAAATTTTTCAGATCAATGTTTTTCATCTTAGCTACTGTATGTCGCTGATCATACTGTACTTCTTCAGCCTGCAAGTGGCCTCTATCAATCATCTCCTGTAATTGAAACAGTGCCGCTGCTTCGTGCCGGCAAATATCACCGAGGTTATAAGGACATGCACAACGTAGTGATGTAGCTTTGGGGTCTTTGAATTTTTGGATATAAACTTTGTAATAAGTAGAGTAGCTATCATCTTTTACACGAAAGACTGCTGATCCAAACAAGTCATCATAATCCACCAGTTCTGCAAAGCCAATGGCATGGATCTTTTTCCCTCTCCTGATCACTTCATCAGTTCCGTGAGTATAAACGTACTTTATAAGGTGCGGTAAAGCCATATATTAATTTCCGTATTGAAAACGATTCAAAAAAGTGCAATCGGCAAATCTAAAAGAATGTAAATGGGATTTCCATATAAAAGGGAATAAATAATAAATAAAGTCCTAAGTGGAAAAAAGTACGAATGAAATTGAGTATCTTTACGGGTTTTCTTACTCCACGATCAATTTCCCATTTCTGTATACTGGTAATATATTCGCAGCATCAGGTGTGAGGCAATATTTGATATCCTCAATCAGCCCAAACCTTTCTACCAGGCGGTGATAATGTGTGAGTTTTGGTGCAAATGAAGTAAGATTGTTCTTGTGTTTGGCATATATGATCTCAGCCATCAATGAACTATCGCAATGAATAGTAAATTCTTTTTTTACCCGGTTAATAACTGCGCCGGCAAATAAAGTATCCTCAAGATTAAAACGATCCTTCCAGCCTGCACAACCCAGTATCACATTCTTTTTTTCTGCAACGATATAATCGCAAACGGCAGAAAGATTAAGAAATGATCCTGAAATAATAGTATCGGCATTTTTATCCAGTGCCATCTGTAACAAACGGGTGCCGTTGGTTGTAGTAAGGACCAGCGTTTTTCCCTCAATAAATTCTTTAGCATACTCAAGCGGCGAATTTCCATGTTCAAGCCCCTCGGCCACCTTGCCATCTCTTTCTCCGGCGGCAATACCATCAATATTTTTACTGATGTCAATGGCTTTTGGCACCGAATCAACAGGAATTACAGCCTTGGCTCCGTTATAGAGTGCTGCCGCAATAGTAGAAGTAGCTCTGAAAATATCAATAATTACAATGATGCTATTGCTGAGATCATATAAATGAAGCAGTGCAGGAGAAATACAGGTGTGCAGGGCGGGCTTGTTATCCATTATTAATTATACGCAAAAATAATTCATGAAAAGGATTGAACGGGACTATTGCTGAAGCAGTTTTTTCCATTTATCACTCTCCGCAAATTCTTTGATGGTTTTATTCCGCTGCTCCAGCAAACGGGTAATATACTTTATAAGATACAGGTGGTTAAAAGCTCTTCCGAATATACCATAGGGAGATTCAAACCGAAATATGTCGATCAGTATTGTACCATTCTCACAAGGCTTAAAGTAATGTTCATGCTTCATTCTTTTGAAATCACCTTCTGCCTGTTCATCCACAAACATTTCAGACTTTTTCATTTCTGTGATCTTTACCCTCAATAAGCGATTTTTAAAAAGATGCCTTGCCCTCCATGTTACTGTTTCTTCCTTTTCTATTAAACCGAACCGGGTTCCTGCCACCGCCTCTTCATTATAAGATGACATTGATTCCTTATGCAATCCTATATGACGGCTAAGGTCGAATACCCTGTCTGAGGGAGCTGCTATAAATGTAGTTAAATGAATTAAAGGCATAGATCAAACAACTCAAAAATTATGCAAATGGGACTTTAACCACTTTGGCGGGAATCAATTTGTCCCGCACACGGATCATAATAGCAGATCCGGCAGCCGTTAAAGGAGTTTGTATATAACCCATTCCAATTGCTTTATTTAAACTGGGTGATTGTGTGCCGGATGTCACATTACCAATTGTATTACCATCAGCATCACATATATCATATCCCTGCCGTGGAATACCTCTTTCCAGCATTTCAAAGCCAACCAATTTTCTTTTTAATCCTTCTGCTTTTTGTTTCTCAAAAATCTCTTTCGCTGTAAAGTCTTTGGTAAACTTGGTGATCCATCCCAGGCCTGCTTCCAGCGGAGAGGTGCTATCATCAATATCATTCCCGTATAAACAAAAGCCCATTTCCAGGCGTAATGTATCCCTGGCTCCAAGACCTGTTGGTTTTATGCCATATTCCTTACCTGCCTCAAAAATAGCATCCCATATTTTTTCAGCAGCATCATCTTTATCTTCAAAGTAGATCTCTACTCCGCCAGCTCCCGTATAACCAGTAGCACTAATCAGTACATTCTCAACTCCGGCAAAAGCTCCTTTAGCAAAAGTGTAATATCTCAAATTCAGTATATCCATTTCTGTAAGCGGCTGTAATGCTTTAGTGGCGCTGGGCCCCTGTACTGCCAATAGGCAGGTTTTATCAGAGATATTATGCATTTCGGCCCCATCGGTATTGTGTTGTTGGATCCAGTTCCAGTCTTTCTCAATATTAGATGCATTTACAACCAGCATGTAAACATTGTTCTCCTCAATACAGTACACCAGCAGATCATCTACAATGCCCCCTTCAGCATTTGGCAGGCAACTATACTGTGCCTGTCCATTTTTTAATTTGCTTGCATCATTACTGGTAACTCTCTGAATGAGGTCAAGTGATCTATCCCCCTTTAAAATAAACTCACCCATATGGCTTACGTCAAACACACCCACATTTTTTCTAACCGCCTGGTGTTCATCATTAATACCAGTATAAGATACAGGCATATTATAGCCGGCAAAATCAACCATTTTAGCGCCTAAGGCAATATGCTTGTCTGTAAAAGGAGTATTCTTCATGTGTAATTCTAAATTCCGACAAATGTAGTTTAAATCAATTTTACGCTTTACATGTTTTCATTAAACATTAAAGTGAATGGCCCTTGCGGGCCATTCTTTTTCCGGGCTATACTCCCGGTACTTCAACCTCGGTAAATATCATTACAGGTAAAGTGCTGAAGAAACCGGTGAAGGCAATACAGCAACAGCTTGTGTATTCACAACTCTCTTTTCTTTTATTATTTTATTCAGGCTGGCGCTTGTTTTATTTTTTTGTTCTTTTAACCGCTCAAGCTCTTTTTCTTTTTCCTGTATCTGCTTATCCAGGTTTTCTTGTGGACCATTATCTGGATTATAACGATACTCTTCTCCGGGAGCGGGGGGTGGAGGTGGCACCGGCGCACCTGGTTCAGTACTCAATAGTTCACCATTGGCACCCATTACATAATCTATTCCGGTTCGATAGTTAAAGTTTCTTTCATTATCATCAAAACCTATACTTACGATCCTGTTACGCCGATACTCTCTTTTTACTTTAACATTCACAGCATTCAGTTTTCTATTCACCGACTCATCAAACCGTATTTTCTTGCCAATGGGAACCCTTATTTCTATCTCAATATTCTGACCCCGGAATTTATTCTCCTTTGAAATGGCGTACCCATTTTGAACATCTAATATCGAATCACGGTTGGTTACACCAAACTGAATGGCATTTGCTCTGCTTTTTGCATCCTGTTCATTTCTTCCACAACTAAACCGCCAGATAGTTGCAGAATACTGATCGTCAGGGCTTGCTCTTACCTTAAACTTAACAGCAGAAAGCTTTAATGTATCTTCTGTGAGATCCCAGCCATTTCCGCCTTCATCTATCCAGCCAAACCGGCCAGAATATTCGAGTTCAGGTTCTGAAACGGCTACGATAAGTTTACCATTTGCAGGTTGAGTTAAAGTAATCGGAGTATCTGTGCTTTTGTAAACACTGAAATCACGGAATATACTTGAAGCAAACAGTATAGCTGCAATCCAACCTAATACCCACAAACCACCAAATATCCATCCCAGGTAATTACTTTTTGATTTTACTCTTGCCACCCGGCGGACGATCCATGTAATAAACCCCATTAAAGGAACGATCAGGAAGAGGATCAAAGTAGCCCAAGCCAATACTTGTTGCCAACCGCTTGTCCATAAAAAGTTATTGACCGGCCACCAGGCTATTCCACCAAAAAGTAAAGCAATAAATGCAATGAATAAACCCAGGGCAATCATGCCTGCAATGAATAAAAAGAATACTTTAAACAATACACCTATGGCATGGCCGATACCTCGCCCTGCTCTTCCGGCTGCGGTTCCAACTTCAGTTGAAAATTCAGAGGATGAAGATCTTACGTCATTGCTCCATGTCTTCACCCTCTCCTTAAAATTTCCCATACCTTCCTTTACATTCTGACGGATACGGTTTACATCCACTGTTTCACCCCGCATCACCATTTTTTCATACTCACTTTCAGCTTCAGGAAGAACTACCCACAAAATGATATATGAAAGAATAAATGTTCCTGTTATTGATCCAAAACCGATGTTCAGAAAAAGGTCAAAATCATAATGCCACCTAAAGCCGTTCAAAATACCGATAAGTATATTTAATAAAATCGGTGCACTAAAAATTAAACGGACGTTACGGCTGCTTGTGTTAAAGTAAGCAGCAAGCCCGCCAGCCACACCACCGATCATTTTATCATCAGGATTTCGATATAACCTTTTTCCAATATGCCCTTCCAGGCCCTTGGGTGGTAATACCATCCAGAGAATAATATAGGCCAGGATACCAATACCTGTTGCAAAACCAAGAATAGCAAAGATGATACGAACTATTGCAGGATCTACATTTGTATAATCTGCTATACCGCTACACACACCACCAATGAACCTGTCATTTGTATCCCTGTAAAGCCTGCCCCGGCTTTGCTTTTTTGTTTTCTCCTTTCCGGTCTCACTTTGATACTGATCGCTTTGAGGTTGGGGTTGCGCCTGTTCGGTTGTATCTGTATCCGCCGCTTCAAAATCTTCTACACGACCCATAGCATTGATGATCTCTTCAATATTATCATCTGTAATTGCAGTATCACCTTTTTTCACTTTGTCATTCATCAGCTCCGCAATACGGCTCTCAATATCATTAATGATCTCGTCTTTCCCTTCCTCGTTGGCAAAATAGCGGCGTAAACTTTCAATGTAAGCCTGCAGCTTTTCATAAGCTGTATCTTCTATCGGTATCACCCGGCCACTTAGGTTAATGTTAATGATCTTTTTCATTGTATAGTATTTTTGGTTGAAGTAGTGGTTTTATTTGTTTTCGCTTACTTCTGGCTTTTTACTCGCTAATACATTCACTCCGTTTGATAACTCATTCCATGTTGTTTCCAGTTCTTTATAAAAGTTTTCGCCTTTTTCCGTTAGCGAAAAATACTTCCTGGGAGGGCCTGAGTTACTTTCAACCCATCTGTAAGTCAACATTTCTGCATTCTTGAGACGGGTAAGCAAAGGATAAAGCGTTCCTTCAAGTATCTGCAGATTTGCCGCTTTCATATCTTCCACAATATCGCTGGGATAAGCCTCTCCGCGGCGAATGATGGACAGGATACAGTACTCCAGTATTCCCTTTCGCATCTGACTCTGTGTATTCTCGATATTCATGTGTTTATCATTTATTGATTTTAGTCACAATTGGTGACCATAACTCATTACTCTTGTTATTTTCCAGTCGTTGTTCTCTTGTCTCCACAAATGCAAAAACTTAAATGTTCCATCAACCTTCTTTCCGTTTTCTGTATGAGAAAACCGATGCTCTCCAATTTCCATGGCACCATAACCGGGCACCGGGTAAACTTCAAGTTTATCTTTTATCAATGTTCGTTTCAGATCAGATCCATCATTGATCAATGATTGCAGGAACCCAACAGTTTCTTTATATCCTGTTAATCCTCCCTGGTCATGATAAAACTCTAAGCCTTTGCTGAAATATTTAATAAATGAAACAGTATCCCTTTTATTAAATGCATTAAATACCAGGCTATCCAGTTCACTGATTTTTTTGTAGAGTTCATCCGAAGCTTTTACTTCTTCAGTTTTCTGGGCAGCACTTGAATAACCGGTTACCACCAGGAGGAGAAGTAAGAATTTTACTTTGATATTTTGCTTTGCTGATCTCATCTTTTATGATCTTCAACACAAAAATAAGGCGAAATATGGTACTATGCAAAACAAAGTACCATATTTTTTCAGGTAATGAATCTATACTTTTTGCTTCCATACACATAATATATTTATTATCAAATATTTATAAATAATATTTCTCTAATTTCACACCTTTAAAATTGGATAAGCGGTTACCCGTAGGGATGAAAATGATCAATTTCAAGTATTTTTCGGCGTGAAAAACAATCTCCTTTTATTCTGCATCATCCTTCTTGTATTTACTTCCTGTGCTGATAAATACAAGATCTATCAACGTCTCTATACTTTTAAAACACCGGATGATATTCCGCATTATAATAGTTTGAATTATTGGGCTGCTCATCCCTGGAAATGGGATCCATCCGATAGTATTCCGGCTCCTTTAAAAAATGAGATCCTTGATTCATTGGCTGATGTTTTCTTTATTCACCCTACCACTTTTACAGATAAGAAGGATGAGCATATTGCTAATGCGCAGATCGACGATGCATATATCAATGCAAAAACAGATTACTCATCTATCCTTTTCCAGGCCAGCGTATTCAATGTAAGCTGCCGGGTGTTTGCACCCAGGTACAGGCAGGCGCATATCCAGAATTTCTTTTCTAAGGATTCTGTGAAAAGCAAAGCTGCATTCGCCATCGCTTATGCTGATATCAAAAGTGCATTTGAATATTACCTGTTACATTATAATCATGGTCGCCCCATTATAATTGCCGGGCATAGCCAGGGAGCATTGATGGCTGAGAAATTATTGCATGATTATTTTGAGAACAAACCATTAGAAAAACAACTGGTAGCTGCATATATAATTGGCTGGCCGGTACCGAAAACATATTTTAAGAACCTGCCTATGTGCAGCGATTCATCTCAAACCGGTTGTATCTGTAGCTGGCGTACATTAAGAAAAAACTATGTACCCTCTTATCTTAAAAATGAGAATGGTAATGCCTGGGTCACTAATCCGCTTAGCTGGACCATGAATGAAGATTTTGTTTCCAGAAAAATGAACAAGGGCAGTGTGTTAACCAAATTCAATAAAGTATATAAGCGGGCTGCTGATGCGCAGATACAAAACGGTTTGCTTTATACCCGGAGGCCAAAATTTCCCTGGAGCTTTCTATTTTTTACAAAGAATTACCATGTGGGAGATATTAACCTTTACTACATAAATATGAGAGAAAACGTAAAAACTAGAATAGCCTCTTTTATGGATCATGAATGATCAAGGCTGTCTTATCCAATCGCTTTCTTCCTTGCTGATATTTACTATCGCATATTTCTTAACCTGGTTTATAGTTGTTTCATCCAGTAAATCAACAACTGTTTTATAATCAGCCCTGGCTGTAGGTTTTATTAGTAGCATTAACCCTTCTGGTCCTTCTTTGTATTTCTCCAGATCACTTAACTGATCTTTTTTGTTTGAGATAACCTGTCTTAGCCCTGGGATCGTTATTGCTTTAATCCGGCTCTCTTTCTTTGCTTCATTCCAGTCCCCTTCGTAGTAATATATTTCTTTCCCATTCGGAATAACTGTAATAACATAGGATTTTCCAATTTCCATATCGCTTCCACCATCTTTAGGCATAGCAATGTCCATATAAGTAG
Organism: Chitinophagales bacterium; assembly: GCA_020636575.1. Lineage (GTDB taxonomy): Bacteria > Bacteroidota > Bacteroidia > Chitinophagales > Chitinophagaceae > JJ008. The sequence continues at coordinate 1,007,607 of JACJXP010000001.1, read as the reverse complement.
GCTTGATCATTTCTGTTGTAATAACAAAAAATGTGATCAACAGAAATCCAAGATCAACCATGGGGGTCATATCTATTCGCAATCGATGCTTTGCCTGCTTTTTAGCCTTGGACCTGAAGTTAATTTTCTCAGTAACAGTATAGTTATCCATAGCTTTTTTATTGAGACAAAACTTCCGCCGAAATCCATAATGAAATCATTATTTTGTATGACAATGCTCATGCCAATAAGGCATTATTATTGGTAGCTTTAGTACTGTAAAAAATCAATCATGAAAACAATTATTGTTCCCACTGATTTTTCACCGGTTGCCACCAATGCATTACACTATGCAATTGATATGGCAAAGTCCATAAAGGCAAGTTTAATGTTGCTGCATGTGTACAACATTCCGGTCAGCTATACCGATGTGCCTGTTGTTTTGGTTTCTGTTGAAGAAATGAAAAAAACGGCTGATGAAAAGATCAATGAGTTGAAAAAAGAAGTGGAACACATTGTTTCTGGCGAAGTGAAAGTTTATGCAGAAACAAGATTGGGCAATGTGGCTGATGAACTGGAAAATCTTTGCAACTCTATTAACCCCTTTGCAGTGGTCATGGGTTCAAAAGGAGCCTCTGGTATTGAGCGAATGATATTTGGCAGCAATACACTTACTGCTATCCGTCATCTTACCTGGCCGGTGATCTGTGTGCCGCCGGGCAAAACTTTTGGAAGTGGTATAAAGAAAGTAGGCTTTGCCTGCGATTTTAAAAATGTAGTTGAATCAACACCTGTTCATTTCATCAGGGATCTTGTAAACGAGTGGGGAGCAGAATTGCTTGTATTGAATGTTGATCATAAAGAAAAACACTTTACGCCGGATACTCCCGAACAATCTGCATTGCTGCATACGATGCTGGAAGGTGCCAGGCCCCAATATCACTTTATAGATAATGAAGACATTGAAGATGGCATCAATGAATTTGCAGAAAAGAATAACCTGGATATGATCATTACCATTCCTAAAAAACACAAATTATTAGAAGGAATATTTAAACCCAGTTCAACCAAGCAACTGGTGTACCAGTCACATGTACCTGTGATGTGTATACATGAATAAGATCAGGCTACTCCACTAGAACAAAAGCTGCCCAATAAAAAGGAGGATATTTTTTTCTCATCTCAGCCTGTGCATGGGTAAATGCTTCATTAATAGTTTGTCCTTTCATCCAGTAACCATAAAAATCGGTCATTAATTCGGCCGTTTCTTTATCAGGCACTTTCCACAAACTGGCGATCATTTTTTTGACACCGGCCAATTTAAATGCCCGTTGCAAACCATACACCCCTTCACTTCCTTTTATATCGCCCAAAGCTGTTTCGCAGGCACTCATTACCACCAGCTCAGTATTTGATAAATTGAGTTGCGCTATTTCATAGGCTGTGGCAATTCCATCTTCCACACCTTCTATCGGTGTTTTACCACTCCAGGCATAATTACCTCCTGAAAATATTAAACCACTTCTTAAAAGTGGATCTTCCGCAAGCTTATATGTGTTCTGTCCTCCAATAGTTTCTTTTTTCTTTGTTTGATTATCTGGTTCGGGTAAAAAGAATCCATGTGTGGCCAGGTGTAATACCTGTGGCGATATGCCATCCAATGCTTTTAAATTATCTTCTGATGCATCGGTTTGGGTATATACCCGGGTAGAAACACCGTTCTGATCAAAAAGTTTTTTTATTGTTTTGATCTCTTCTGCAGAACCGGGTAGGTTGGGCCATAAACCGATACCTGAACCTCTTGTTGAAGGTGTGTAAAATGAGCTAGAAAATGTGGGTTCTATTTTCCGTTGCTTCACCAATTGAAGACTGTCCATAGAAAAATTTGCATTCCCAAATAGTATAATATTTTCAGGCTTTGAATTTTGTTCCTCTATGTTTCTTAAAGCTACCTGCCTGGTGCTGATATATTGATTCAATTCATATTTATCCATGAGCAGGTTTTTATCATCAACTGGTAATGCATGAAAAGCAATACCATAAAGTTTACCCGCAGGTGAGTATGATACTGATTGTACATCTTTTAAGAAGGGCTCCAAGGGTTTCCAGACCAGATCATATACTTTTTTTCCTAATGAATTTTTCTTACCCTCACCTCCCTGACTTTGGTATAAAATTCTTGCAGTAGAAGTAGAGGTCTTTCCTGCACCTGCTAACAGTTGCTCTAATTGTTTTTCTACAAAAAGGGGAACAAAGAGAGGAATGACATCCCCTTTTTTAAGAATGTAGGCGGCATATATGATACTATCAGTCCATTTTTTGTTATATAGTCGGAAACGTACGAATTCAACAGTTGCTTCATCCTGCCTGAGTCCTTTTTGTACATCAATGATTTTGATGCGGAGAGATTGCTGCTGCTGACGAAAAGCAGACGATTTTGTATTGAGTTGCTTTTCCAGATCCTCCGCCTGTTGCTCCAGGTTGCTGAGTTCAATACTGCGTTTAGTTACCGGCAGACTATATTGCACAGATAACTGCTTTTTAGTTTCTGTCCAGTCACTGTATATTTTTTGTAAACTACTGTCTTTGTTTATTTGAATATTTTGTAAAATGTCCTTACTATCAGAGAGTATCAAAGATTTTAATAATAATTGCTGGTTTAAGATGAACCGCCTGGCAGTATCTGACAAAGACGGGTAGTGATGCTGAAAGCTTAAGATCAATTCATTTACATCATCGACAACATCCAGCCATATTTGTTTTTCCTTTTCGGAAAGATTGGTGAAATTGGCCAATAGATGATTAAATTTTATGGCTGAACCCTTGATCAAGTAGGGTTCAGCTTTGCCATAGTTGCCTATTTCATCATACAAAGATGCCAGGTTGTTCAGGCTCTGAGCATAATCCGGATGTTCGGCACCCAGCACTTCTTTACGGATATTCATGGCCTCCACATACAAGGGTTCAGCTTTGCCATAGTTGCCCATGCTTTTATACAAAAACGCCAAGTTGTTCAGACTTTGAGCATAATACGGATGTTTGGTGCCCAGTACTTTTTTACGGATATTCAAGGCCTCCGCATACAAGGGTTCAGCTTTGCCATAGTTACCCATTTTATCATACAATATTGCCAGGTTGTTCAGGCTACTGGCATATTCCGGATGTTCGCTGCCCAGCACTTTTTTAAGGACATTCAAAGCCTCCAAATACATGGGTTCAGCTTTGCTATAGTTGCCCATTTCATCATACAAAAACGCCAGGTTGTTCAGGCTGTTGGCATAATCCGGATGTTCGGTGCCTAGCACTTTTTTACGGACATTCATGGCCTCCAAATACATAGGTTCAGCTTTGCTATAGTTGCCCATGCTTTTATACAACAACGCCAGGCCGTTCAGGCTTTTAGCATAATCCGGATGTTCGCTGCCCAGCACTTTTTTACGGATATTTATGGTCTCTACATACAAGGGTTCAGCTTTGCCATAGTTGCCCATGTTAAAATACATTAACGCCAGGTTATTCAGATTGGTGGTGTAATCCGGATGTTCGCTCCCCAGTACTTTTTTAAGGATATTCATCGCCTCTATAAACAAGGGTTCGGCTTTGCTATAATTGCCCGTTATATCAGACAATGCCGCCAGATTGGCCAGGCTACCGGCATATTCATTTGTCATCTCTCCAAATTCTTTTTTGGCTGTTTGTACAGCCCTTTCTCCCACTTCAATTGCTTTTGAATATTTTCCTTGTTGATAAAATAAAATGAGGCTATCATTTTGTTTTTCTAATAACTGGGCATCTGCAGATAAGATCCTCGTAATTAGCAGTAAAATAAGTAGTCCTGATTTCATTAATAAAAGATAATGTTTTTACTCCTTTTACAAAAAAGAAAGAGATGCCCCTGAGCATCTCTTTACATCATAGTACATTTCTTTGGATCGTTAGAACTCCGCACTACCCGGAGTCCTCGGGAATGCGATGACATCTCTGATATTTGTCATCCCGGTAACAAACTGTACCATTCTTTCAAACCCTAATCCAAAACCTGAATGTGGTACAGTACCAAATCTTCTTGTGTCCAGGTACCACCACAATTCTTCGGCCGGTACTTCCATATCTTTCATTCTTGACTGGAGTTTATCAAGTCTTTCTTCTCTTTGTGAGCCACCGACAATTTCTCCTATGCCCGGCGCCAGGATATCCATCGCCGCCACCGTTTGTTGTCCGGGTTCACAATTATCATTCTGCCGCATATAAAATGCTTTGATAGCTGCGGGATAATTATAAAGTATAACAGGTTTTTTAAAATGCTTTTCTACCAGGTAACGTTCATGCTCACTCTGGAGATCCATTCCCCAGCCTGTTATTTCATATTGAAATTTTTTCTTTTTACTGTAATTGCTGTTTTTCAGAACATCAATTGCATCTGTGTATGTCAATCTTTCAAACTCGTTGTTGAGTACAAAATCCAGTTTTTCCATCAGCCCCATTTCACTGCGCTTATCCTGTGGTAATTGCTTTTCCTCATCTGCCAGCCGCTGCGCTAAAAATTCAAGATCTTCTTTATTATTAGCGATCGCATAACGGATAATGTATTTGATGAACTCTTCGGCCAGGTTCATATTATCTTCCAGGTCGTAAAAAGCCATTTCCGGTTCTATCATCCAGAACTCAGCAAGATGTCTTGTGGTGTTGGAATTTTCCGCCCTGAAAGTGGGGCCAAAGGTATAGATATCACCAAAAGCTGTTGCACCCAGTTCTCCTTCCAGCTGACCGCTTACGGTAAGATTGGTGGCCTTTCCAAAAAAATCCTCTTCATAGTTAACCGTACCGTCTTCATTTTTTGGGATGTTTCCTTCCAGCGGTAATGTGGTTACTTTAAACATTTCGCCGGCGCCTTCCGCATCACTGGCAGTAATGATGGGTGTATGCATATACACAAACCCTTTTTCATTAAAGAATTTATGAACAGCAAATGCCAATGCATGCCTTACACGAAAAACAGCGCCGAATGTATTAGTGCGAAAACGCAAATGGGCTTTTTCTCTTAAAAATTCAAGGCTATGTTTTTTAGGTTGCAGCGGATACTGTTCCGGATCACTATCACCCAAAATTTCTATGGTCTCTGCATTCAAATCCATCGTCTGCCCCTTTCCTAACGAGGGTACCACTGTACCGGTAACTTTTAAAGAAGCGGATGTAGTGATCCTTTTCAAAAGTTCATCATCAAATTTTCCCAAAGCTGCCACTACCTGTATGTTATTATTGGTACTTCCATCATTCAATGCAATGAATTGGTTATTACGGAATGTTTTTACCCAACCCATTACAGTTGCTTCTTGTCCTTTTGGCTCCTGTGCCAGTAATTCCTTTATTTTGATCCGCTTATTGAACATTATTCTGATTTTGGAGGTGCAAAGGTAAGATTCATAAACCAACTACCTTAGCCGCAAAGGCAGTCAATTACATGAGGATTAAAGTACTTGTCATCAGCGATTACCGGGAATTTGTATCGCCCCGGCCGGAAGCTGAGCTGTTTATCGGGTTACAAAAAGCAGGGTTAGATATCACCATTATGACCTACCCCGATGCTGCCTGGACGCCTTATTTCAAAAAGGCCGGGATCCGTGTAATAGAATCTCACCCGGTTAAAAAATTTCATAAGCCTTCGATCAAAATGATCAGGAAAGAGCTGGAAAAAGGCGGCTACCATATTCTTCATTTGTTCAATTCCAAAGCTTCGTCTAATGGTATTCCTGCTGCCAAAAAACTTTCTGTAAAAGTATTATTGTACAGGGGCTATGCCGGGAATGTACATTGGTACGATCCCGCCCAATATTTAAAATACCTGCATCCAAGGGTTGATAAAATATGGTGCATCACCAATGAAATTGAAGAAACCATCCGCAAAAACAGTTTGCTTATAAAACACAAAGGAGTAACGATCCTTAAAGGTCATGATCCCCAATGGTACAGTCATGTGCAACCGGTATCCTCATTAGAGCAATATGGAATTCCTGCCGATGCTTTCACTGTTATATGCATGGCCAACGTAAGGCCCATGAAAGGAATTCCTTACTTATTAAAAGCTACCCATCATTTAGCACCGGGTCTCCCCATTCATTTTTTGTTTGCAGGTAAGGGATTCGATAAAAAGCATATTCAAGAGTTGATCAGTAGCAGCCCTTACAAAAACAATATTCATTGCATCGGGTATGTGGCAGAACCTTTATCATTGGTAGCTGCTTCACAGGTATTTGTGTTACCATCCATAAAAGGAGAGGGGTTGTCTAAATCAACCATGGAAGCCATGTCATTGGGTATACCCCCCATTGTTACTGATATTCCCGGAAATAAGGAACTGGTGATTCCGGAACAATCTGGCTTAATGGTACAAGCAAAAAACGCTTCTGCATTGGCAAAAGCTATTTTTTACCTCTATGAAAATGCTGACCTCCGGAAAACAATAGGTCAGCGAGCAAAAGAACATATGCGTACTGATTTGAATATTTCAGTGACTATTCAAAAGATGAAAGAATTGTACGCAAAACTCGCAGGATCAACTACTTCTTAACATTACTTTTAAGCAGGAAATCAGCTGCTTAATTATTCCAAAAATTTTTGATTTTCGGGGTTTTACTGTATTATTGCAGCGGAAAACGGCTGATAAGTATAGTTTCCCCAGAAATTTAGCTCACATTTACCCGCCGGTTTTTCTCAACATAAATTCAAAATTTCAGATTTTAAGATTGGTCACTGCGAGTCCTGATTAACACAAGAATTACTCTATGTACGATATTCTCCAACTGAACGATATGCTCGTTCCTGAGTTGCTAGACATTGCTGAGCAATTAAACATCCCCAACGCCAAAAAGCTGAACAAGCAGGATTTGGTATATAAGATCCTCGACAGCCAGGCCATTGAAGGATCAAAGTCTGGTAATGGCCAGCAAGAAGAAAAAGGTAAAAGAAAACGCATCATAAAAACCAGTACCTCTAATAGTAGCGAAGAAGCAGTAGTAGAAAGTGAGGGTACTGAAAAATCTAACTCAAAAAGAACCAGTATGCCTGTAAAGAAAGACGACAAAGGCTCTGCAAAAAGGCCCCGTAAAAAAACAACCGAGAAAGAAATTTCGGAAGAAACAGTAGCTGAAGAAACGGTTTCTGAAAAAACCGAAGAAACAAGCAACGGAGAAGAAGCCCCTGTAGCAGAAGGAAAAGCTGCGGAAACTCCTGCAGCACAAAACAAAGTTTACCCTTCCCGCAGGGAACAGAATTTCAATATTGAATTTGATGGAGTGATCCTAAGCGAAGGCGTATTGGAAATGATGCCTGATGGGTATGGCTTTCTGCGTTCCTCCGATTACAATTACTTGTCATCTCCCGATGATGTGTATGTATCTCCCTCACAGATAAAATTATTTGGTCTTAAAACCGGTGATACAGTACATGGCGCTGTTCGTCCGCCCAAAGAAGGTGAAAAATATTTTGCTTTACTGAAAGTAGACACTATTAATGGTAAAAGTCCGGAAGAGGTAAGGGATAGGGTGCCTTTTGATTACCTGACCCCGCTTTTCCCTTTTGAAAAGCTGAATCTTTTCACTGTTCCTTCGGATTATTCTACCCGTATAATGGACCTCTTTACTCCTATTGGTAAAGGCCAGCGGGGATTGATCGTAGCACAGCCAAAAACAGGTAAAACAATGTTGCTGAAAGCTGTGGCCAATGCGATAGCCGCTAATCATCCGGAATGTTACCTGATGGTAGTGCTGGTAGATGAACGTCCGGAAGAGGTAACCGATATGGAACGTAGCGTAAAAGCTGAAGTGATCGCATCAACTTTCGACGAGCCTGCAGAAAAACATGTAAAAGTTTCAACAATCGCTTTACAAAAAGCAAAACGTTTGGTAGAATGTGGTCATGATGTGGTGATATTGCTTGATTCCATCACCCGTCTTGCCAGGGCACATAATACAGTGGCTCCAGCGTCCGGTAAAGTATTATCCGGTGGTGTGGAAGCAAATGCCATGCAAAAACCCAAGCAATTCTTTGGCGCCGCCCGTAAAATTGAGAATGGCGGATCACTAACTATCATTGCAACTGCACTTGTTGATACAGGTAGTAAGATGGATGAGGTGATCTTTGAAGAATTCAAGGGAACAGGTAACATGGAATTGCAGCTTGACAGAAGGCTTAGTAACAAACGTATCTTCCCTGCTATTGATATTGTGGCTTCCAGCACCCGCCGTGATGACCTGTTACTGGAAAAAGATGTATTGCAGCGGATGAATCTTCTTCGTGTATACTTAACTGATATGAACGCAGAAGAAGCGATGAGAGAGTTACAGAACAGGATGAAAGGCACTAAGAGCAATGAGGAGTTCCTGGCAAGTATGAACGGATAAAAAGAATATTAAAATTTGCAGCTATGCAAATGATGATATACTGAGAGCTACTGAATTGTTCGGTAGCTTTTTTATTATGGCCGCAGAAAAAATTCATATTGATCAATTCCTTGAACTGGCAAAGCAATACCCGGTGATAGATGTCCGTAGCCCCGGCGAGTATGAACATGCACATATGCCGGGAGCTTCTTCCATGCCTTTGTTCAGCAATGAGGAAAGAAAAGTTGTAGGAACAACCTATAAACAACAAAGCCGGGAAAAAGCCATCAAGATCGGTTTGGATTACTTTGGTCCCAAAATGCGGAAAATGGTGGAAGAGGTAGAAGCGTTGACGAAGGAATCAAAAATTATTCTTATGTATTGCTGGCGGGGAGGCATGCGAAGCGGTGCCGTTTCCTGGTTACTGGATCTATACGGTTTCAAAGTGTACACACTGGTTGGCGGTTATAAAAAATTCCGGAATTGGGTACTTGATCTTTTTAAGCAATCCTACCCATTCAACATTTTGGGCGGTTATACCGGTTCCGGTAAAACAGAATTGCTGGCTGAATTAAAAAGAAAGGGGAAAACCGTTGTCGACCTGGAAGCCTTAGCGAGTCATAAAGGCTCGGCCTTTGGCAATATTGGTCTGCCCGCCCAACCTTCGCAGGAAATGTTTGAAAACCGGCTGGCAATAGAATTGAGCAATATTTCAAAAGTTTCTTCCAAAGGAGGAGATATTGAGGGAGCTTGGTTAGAAGATGAATCCCAGCGTATTGGATTGGTGAACATCCCCCATGAGCTATGGAAAACCATGCGGCAATCGCCTGTTTGGTTTATTGATATACCTTTTGAGGAAAGATTAAAACATATTGCGCAGGAATATGGCAGTTTAGATGCTGAAAAAATGATTTTGGCGATTGAGCGAATTTCTCAAAAATTGGGCAATTTGAACGCAAAAACAGCCATTTTACTGCTAAAAGAGGGAAAAATTAGCGAAAGTTTCGCCATTTTGCTCAAATACTATGATAAGTATTATTTGAAAGGATTGCACAATCGGGAGGCACTTGATACGTTATTACATACAGTATCGTGTAAATCAGTAACCCCTGAAAATGCCAATATCCTTGCACCCAAAACTGCACAGCAGCCTCAGGATCATTAGCCTGATCCTTATCCTGACTGCATTTCCCCAGATTTTTAATGCCCAAACCCTGACGGGCCTCTGGATCGGCAGTACCAGCAACGATAGCAATACGGTCCGTCAAAACCAATCTTTTGAAATTGCCCTGACTGAATATAAAGGGAAGGTTTACGGCTATTCCCGCAGCGAATTCATCGTAAATGATACCCTGTACTACATTGTAAAAAGAGTAAAAGGTAAGATTGACGGGGATATATGTGAAGTAACAGATGATGAGATCATCAGCTATAATTTCCGGGGTAAACTGGACAAAGGAGTAAAAGTGACCAGCACTTTTCGCAGAAACAAAGAAGACAGTACCTGGCACCTCGATGGGACCTGGAAAACCAATACAGTTAAAAAGAAATACTATTCCATTACCGGCAAAGTAAAACTGGCAGAGGAAAAAGATCTAACCGCATCCAAAATATTCCCGCATCTGGAAGAGCTGAACATAGCTGATGAAGTGGCTTTTTATAAGGAACGAAAAGTCAACGAACAGGAGCCTGCTCTAAAACTGGTACGTCCGGAAATAGATCCACTTGTAGTTAACAATACTGCTTTAGAGAGAGATACAAAGATCCTGGTTATTGATAAACCACAACTTAACCGGGCCGAAACAGATAAAGAATCAACAGAAAGCATTGTAGCCTCTGCAGAAATAGATAAGGAAGTAATGCAAAAAGCCGGTTTGGGTGCAGGCGCAGTGGAAACAAAAAAGATCAGCACAGAAAACACAGAAATAAAGGCAGCGGCAATAAAACCAATGACTGTAAAAACAGTTGACCCGGCTGTGGCAGCAAGAGAAACACAAAAGGCTGCAAGTGATGATGCCGTTAGCAAAAGCTCTGCAAAAACAGAGAAGCCTGTTATAAAAGCAACCCCTGTGGTCAATAACACCCGGCCAATTGCTACTAACAATTCAGAACAACCGAAAATTAATACTTCCGCTGTAACAAAAGATGTTGCTCAAAAAACAACTGAACCCCTGACCGTTGCCAAACCTGTGATTGATGTAGCAGCATTGGAGAAAGCTAAAGAAAAAGCCATTCAGCAATCAGCGGTGGTTGAGGGACGTAAATCCGAATTTGCACAGGAAGTACAGTTCAGTGGAGATAGCCTGCAGATCGCTTTGTATGATAATGGTGTGGTAGACGGCGATACCGTAAGCATATACATGAACGGAGAAGTGATCATGTCCAAACAGGGATTAAAAGCCAGCGCTATAAAGAAGACCATTTACCTCACCCCGGGTAAAGATGATGCCTTTACACTGGTACTTTATGCAGAGAACCTGGGGCAATACCCGCCCAATACAGGCCTGCTTGTAGTAAAGGATGGTGATAAAGTGTACAACCTCCGTTTCAGTTCAGATTTCAGTAAGAGTACAGGTATCGTTTTCAGAAGAAAGCATAATTGATCCATAAATTCATTTCTTCCGAGATTTGAAGTATGAATGATCAAAAAGATTCTTCAACAATCCTCCCTTCGGGGGGTTGGGGAGGCCGACTCACTCAATATTCTCACGGAGCCGGATGTGGTTGTAAAATAGCGCCGAAAGTGCTGGATGAGATTCTAAAAACCAGTATGCAACTCCCCGGCAACGATAAATTGCTTGTCGGTAACAGCAGCAAGGATGATGCAGCAGTGTATGATCTTGGCAATGAAATGGCCTTGATCTCTACAACCGATTTTTTTATGCCGATCGTTGACGACCCTTCTGATTTTGGAAAAATTGCAGCAGCCAATTCCATCAGTGATGTATATGCCATGGGCGGCAAACCTTTAATGGCCATTGCCATACTGGGCTGGCCGGTGGAAAAGTTACCGGTGGAGCTGGCACAACAGGTAGTAGATGGTGGCCGCAGTATTTGTGCAGAGGCAGGTATACCGCTGGCCGGCGGCCATAGCATTGATTCTACTGAACCTATTTTTGGTTTGGCGGTAACCGGCATTGTACCAACAAAAAACCTGAAACGCAACAACACTGCACAGGAAGAGGATCATTTATTTCTTACCAAGCCATTAGGTGTTGGTATCTTATCCACCGCACAAAAAAGAGGGTTGCTGAAACCTGAACACCTGCCGGTGATGACAGCACAAATGACCAGCCTGAACAAGATCGGTGAAGAACTGGGTAAAATAAAAGGTGTTACGGCCATTACGGACATTACCGGCTTCGGATTACTGGGACATTTAATTGAAATGGCAGAAGGCAGTGGTCTCGGCGCTGAACTATATTATAATAAACTGCCTGTTGCCGATGGAGTGAAGGATTATATTGCGCAACGGATACTCCCGGATGCTACAACCCGCAACTGGAGCAGCTATAGTGATAAAGTAAAGTTTGAAAAAGGAGTGAATGTTATGGAAGCCTTTACCCTGCTGCCTGACCCGCAAACAAACGGGGGGCTTTTGATAAGCGTAAAGGGAAGTAGTATTGCTGAAGTAAAACAACTGTTGCAACAAAACGGGTTGGCTGATTTTACCGAGCCTGTAGGGAAAATAATTACTAAGCAAGAAAAAACTGTGTATGTAAAATAACAATTAAATTGTTGCCTATAACTAAAAGCTTGAAAGAACGTTTTTATTCACTTGATGTTTTTCGGGGCGCTACAGTTTGCCTGATGATACTCGTTAATAATCCGGGAAGCTGGTCATATATTTACCCGCCTTTGAAACATGCTCCCTGGCATGGATTAACACCCACCGATCTGGTGTTCCCCTTTTTTCTATTTGCCGTAGGTAATGCTCTTTCATTTGTAATGCCCCGGCTTGAAGCAGGAGGTGATGCATTATTCTGGAAAAAGGTTTTAAAAAGAAGTATCCTCATTTTTGCCATTGGCCTTTTTCTTACCTGGTGGCCTTTTATTACAAAGGGAGATGATGGATTTGTTTTTAAACAATGGGCTTATATAAATGATGAAGGCAACCTCAGAGGGGTAAGGATTCTGGGCGTATTGGCCCGGATTGCATTATGTTATTTTTTTGGCGCAATTATTATCTATTACCTGAAGCCAAAGGGATCTCTTTATGTTGGTATTTTATTATTATTGGTATACTGGGGATTATGCTACTTATTCGGTAATCCGGCCGATCCGTATAGCATGACTGGCTGGTTTGGCAATGATGTGGACAAAGCTATACTGGGTGAGGCGCACATGTATAGAGGTGAGGGCATCCTTTTTGATCCGGAAGGAATTATGAGTACTATTCCAGCCATGGTAAATGTGATCTTTGGATACCTGGCGGGAAATTACATTCAACAAAAAGGAAAAAATTATGAAATGCTTGCCGGCCTTTTTGTTGCCGGTGTAGGTATGCTTATAATTGGGTATTGCTGGGACCTGGTTTTCCCGATCAATAAAAAAATATGGACCAGTTCATACACCGTTTATACTTCAGGGCTGGCCCTGCTCACCATTGCTACGATGATCTACCTGATAGAATTCAAAAACAAAAAAGGAGTGCTTAGTAAATTTTTTGACGTATTTGGAAAAAATGCACTTTTTGTTTTTGCGTTAAGTGCCTTTTTGCCCAAGGGCCTGGCACTTATTAAATTTAGTGATGGAAGCAACCCGTGGAACTGGATCTATAAAAATGGCTTTAGCAAATTATCCAGCGATCCAAGATTTGGTTCCTTTCTTTTTGCCTTATGTGTTATTCTGTTTATGTGGCTGATCTGCTGGTGGATGGATAAGAAGAAAATTTATATTAAAGTATAACTACCATTTGATAAATAAAGATCATATCAGTTTTTGAAAAGAATTGATTGATGTTACCGAATCAGCAAAAAGGAATATGAGAGTTTTCTTTTTTCTTATCAATACAATTTACTGGCTCTGGTTATTTATTGTACCGGCAGGCATACTTGGTATTGTTTCTGTTCTGTTGTATTTAAAATCAAAAGATAATCTTCCTTTTTCAATCATCATCACTCTTGTAGGAATCATACTAGGTATCGCTTTAGCAGAATATATCCGGAAAAGATACGGTCTGGACAATTTCTTTGGCAGTATTCACTCCACACCTGACATTGATGGGGTTGATCCTCTGGAAAACAAAAAAAGGAATGGTATTAATTAAGACTTTCCCTCTGGTTATTTTATCTTTCCTCTCTCAAATACCTTCTGTAGATAAGTTGAAACTTTAGCCATGAAATTAAATTTAAGTATCTCTGCAAAAATATTTTTGACGATTATCTTCTTTGCGGCTTCTGTTTTCGGGTTTATGCTTAAATTACCATCAGCATTCCGGGGGCATGATAAAGAATTACATGCTCTGTTCTATTTCCTGGCTGCCGCTTTTTTAAATATTCTTTTTTCCAATAATAAACTGGTATGGCATATCCTGATCTTTGCCGGGCTTTATCTGTTCAGTGTTTCCATTGAACATGCACAGGAGTATTCAAACAGATTTTTTCATAAAAGAATTCATGGCCGTTATGATCCTGAAGATGTAAAGTATAATTTAAAGGGATTGATTACTTTTTCCGCAATTTGGTTTAGCTATATAGTTATCAGGTTTATGAATAAAAAACTTGTCTTAAAAGAAATCAAAAGCCAAAAGGAATAAGTTTCTTTTCTCCCTTCCTTTTATACAACTTATTGTACCTTTTACTCTGTAAATGGGTAAAAAGGATACAAAAGAACTTTTAAAATTTCTCAAGCCGTTTAGTAAAGAAAGAGCCGAACTGCTATTATGGCTACGGGATTTTGCGTGGGGCCTCTGCCCGCAGGCCAATGAGATCATCTATGATAATTTTAATGCGGTCGCTATCGGATGGACACCCACCGAAAAGCTGGGACATACTATTTGCTCCATAGCCATTTACCGGTCAAACGAAAACATACATTTTGGTTTTTACTGGGGCAACCAGATCAAAGACCCTGAAAAAATGTTGTTGGGCCAGGGCAATCAATACCGCTACATCCAGGCAAAGGATAAAAAGTCATTTCCCAAAACCTATATAAAACAATTGGTAGGCGAAGCTTATGCCAACTCACTTGCCAAAGTGAAAGATCCCAAACAACTGGTGCAGGGACTTACCATTGTAAAATCTGTTTCGGCCAATAAGCGTCCCGCTGCCAAATCAAAAAAGAAATAGCTTAAACTAATGACCATTGAAGCCATATACGATCACCTGAATCAATTCTCACCCATCACTACAGAAGCATGGCAGGATTTTATGCCTTTGCTCGAAGAAAAAGAATTGCCCAAAAACGAAATGCTGGTAAGAGAAGGTGACAGGGTCCGTCATTGTTACCTGCTTACTGAAGGTATCGTCCGTGTATATTATAATAAAGAGGGGAATGAGTATAATAAAACATTTTTTGTATCCGGTACTTTTCCCACACCTATTACAGCCTTACTTACCGGTGAACCTTGCCAGCTGAATTTCCAGGCTTTGGCAAACTGCAGGTTGTTTCGTTTCTCTTATGCTGGCTTCAGGGAACTTTTTGAAAAACACCGCTGTTTTGAATCACTGATGCTGAAGATCATGGAGCTGCAATGGATCAAGAAAGAACAGCATGATATTCACATGGTCACCAATGATGCCGCTGCCAACTACGCCATATTCCAAAAAACATATCCCGGCCTGGAACAACTGATACCCCAATATCATATTGCTTCTTATCTCGGCATCACCCCCATACAACTCAGCCGTATCCGGGCACAGATGCAGGAAACTCACTGATCCCTGTTTTCTTAACATATGTTAATGCACAGTCCTGTGCAGGGAAACATCTTTGTGCTGTCATCAAAACAAATTGAAATGAAAACATTATTTGCACATCCAATCGCCATCTATGTTATCGCCGGCATCACATCTCTCTGCATCATGACGGTGATCGATTATTTACTGGGCCCCGTGGCCGAACACCTGAATGCCTGGGTGATACTGAACAGGGTTTTTGGAAACGATCCGGGTTTGGTCGACAGTATTGTTCTTAGAAAACTTGGTTTGCCCGGTGCCGTAATAGTACTGCTGCTTGTAAATTCAGCATTGGGCGGTATACTCATCCTTTTATTAAAGGGAGTACTCAAATTATTTAACGCATAATATTTAATTATCATGAAACTATCTGGCAATACCATTCTGATCACCGGCGGCACATCCGGAATTGGTTATGAACTGGGAAAAATTCTTTTAGCACAGGATAATAAAGTGATCCTGCTGGGAAGAAGCAAAGAAAAATTACAAGAGTTGAAGCAACAGGGTTTTGAAATAATTGCATGTGATCTTGAAAATCAGGAGGACATTGAAAATGCCGTTGTCATTATTCAGAATCAATTCCCGGACCTGAACATGTTGTTTAACAATGCTGGAGTACAGCACAATTATATGTTTACTGAAACAGCAGTACCGCCTCATCGCATAAGACAGGAACTAGAAATAAATGTAACCGGGCAAATGATACTGACGCAATTGCTGATCCCTGTATTAAGTACGGTTGAAAAAGCAATGATCGTTAACACTACTTCAGGCCTTGGTGCTTTTCCCAAAACAGACGGATTGGTTTATAGTGCTTCCAAAGCTGCCATGCGAAATTTTACAAGCGGTTTAAGGATCGCATTGAAAAAGACGAATATTGCAGTTTCAGAATTTATTCCGCCGGTTACAGATACAGGCATGACAAGGGGAAGAGGAGAAAAGAAACTGTCAGCTGCTGTATTGGTAAAAAAAATAATGCCGCAATTGAAAAAAGAAAAAAAGATCCTTACTGTTCCCGCTATGAGAATGTTTCTCTGGATCGCTTTTCTGTTTCCCGGGCTGGCTAACAAAATATTGTCGAAGAAATAAAATCTTAGCTGCTGATTTTCTTTTCCAAAAAAATCTCGGCCATCATACAGCGAACACTACCTCCTTCGGCCGCTTCAACAGTGGGTACAGGAATAGGTAACAATTTGGCAAATTGTTTTAAAGTTTCTTTCTGTCCCTTTTTAAGCGAGTCAAAAGCAGCCTGGCTCATAACAAGGATGTTTTCTCCTTTGCTATTTTTTACTTCCAGCATATTGCCAGCAAATGCATACATCTGGTCAAGGGTGATCGGAACTACAGCATGTCCCGTTGATTCCAGCAACTGCTTTACGGCGATCAGTTCCCATTCTTCCCTAATAGCTTCTTCGCAAAGCACACAAAATTTTTCTCCCAATGCCATCATTACATTGGTGTGATAAACAGGCATATCATTTTTATCTGTGGCCAGGAAAGCAATAGCCTGGTAGCTATTGGCGGCTGCAAATTTTTCCAGCACAGAAAGATTGGTCCTTTCTGAAACAGCAGCATAGATCAGTTTGTTAACATGATCAATGATCATACTCCCTGTTCCTTCAAGAAAACGGCCTTCCACTTCATATTCACTCCAGTCCTGCACATCTTTTATGTTGTACTCTTTCGCCAGTTGCTGAATAAACTCTTCTCTTTTTTCTAACCGGCGGTTGGGTGCATACATCGGGTAGATAAAAAGTTTTCCATCGGGTGATGTACTGAGCCAGTTGTTGGGAAAAATAGCACTGGGCTTGGCAGGTATCTTATGGTCTTCCATAACCAGCACACTAATATCATGGCTTTGCAATTGCTTTACCATGTTATCAAACTCATCCAATGCTTTCGACTGTAATTCTTCCTGCGATAAATCAGAATCAGATTGAAAGTAATTGTTCTCCGCTGTTTGTTCATTATAACCAAAAGCAGCAGGGCGAACCATCAATATGGTGGCGGCAGGCAACATTTGTTTTTGCATTCAGGATAATAGTTGATCGATCTTTGAAGCCAGTTCTTTGTCTTTCTCAGTTACAATATTTCCGGCGCTATGTGTATTCAGCCATATCTCCACCGTGTTCCATACATTGGTCCAGCGGGGATGATGATCCATTTTTTCCGCTTCTATGGCCACCCGGGTCATAAAAGCAAATGCTTCACTAAAATTGTTGAATTTAAATTGACGATAGAGACAATTATCTTTTTCTTCCCACATAAAAACAATTTATTTCCTTCAACTAAAAAATAAGGTTCTCTTTATTCTTGATCTTTTCTGTTTTAAGCTCCACTACCAGTTGTACCTGGTTGATGCTTCTGATGGCTTGTATCTTTTGCTGCAGCGCTGCATCATTCACTTCATCTCCCTTCAGCAACCATAAAAAATCAAGATGGCGAAATTCCGGTAACAGATATTCCCCGTCAAACTGGTTGTTGTACAGGTAATGCACCAATGAGCCGGTTGGTTCGGCATATTCATACACAGCGAAAAAATAATTCCTTTTTTTATTGGTGCGCTGAATTTCAAGATCATTGATACGAAAGTCCATGCTCATTACCTGGTTAAGCTGCCAGCAAAACTGGTAATCCTTTATCGGGGCCATAATGCCCAGCAACCGGGTGTCCTCAAAAAACGATTCGATCATCTCCCGGTTATCCAGCAATAATTTGGTGCTTTTTTCCGCCATGATCTTTTTTCAAGTTACAACTCAAAATTCAATCGTCGCCTCCTGTGTATTCTCTCCTCTTTTAAATTTCACTTTTGTTTTAGCTCCTTTTTCAAACTTGCCCAATGCCTGCATATAACTTTCCATACCCGAAAGCGGATAATCTCCTAATTGCAAAATGATATCTCCTGCCTGTAATCCTGCTTTCTGCGCCGGCCTTCCCTCAGTTACGCCATCCACTTTGATACCCGTGCCAGCAAAAGTATAATCAGGCATAATGCCCATTGTTACCTTAAACCGGGCAGATGTTGTTGTCTGCGTTTCTCTTGTTTTTACAAAAGCAAGTTTAGGCTGGCTATTCATGTACCCTACCAGGTTTTGAATATGATCAACAATTTCTAGTTCTCCGGTATAATTGATCTTGTCTGCGTCATCACTCGGTTTGTGATAGTCTGTATGTAACCCGGTAAAATAAAAAAGAACAGGAATGTCTTTCCTGTAAAAAGAAGTATGATCGCTTGGCCCGGTACCACTGCTATCGTATTTAAAATTCAATTCAGTTTGTTTAACATGGGCCATATCATACTTGTTATAAAAAGTTCCCCATTCCGGAGAAGTGCCATATCCGCCCACGGTTACTACATGTGTGCTGTCATTCAATCTTCCTACCATATCCATATTGATCATATAGTTCACATTTGCCAGATCAATCGTTGGGTGTTCTGTAAAATACTTGGAGCCGAAAAGTCCCAGCTCTTCGCCTGAAAAAGCAATGAACAGGTAATTATTGTTTTTCAGTTTATCATTCCCTTTCAGTTTGCGGGCCAGTTCTATCAATGCAGCAGTACCGCTGGCATTATCATCGGCGCCGTTATGTATGGCTGGTTCATGCGAGGTGTTTCTTGAGTTACCATCTTCACCATATCCCAGGTGATCATAGTGTGCTCCCAATACTACCGTTGTAGCAGCACCATTGTCAATATAACCCACAACATTATGCCCGGTCCTTGTTTTCTCGCCTAAACTGATGTTGAATTTGATCTTTAATGATGCAGAAAGATCACCAAAGTATTTTTTAGCTGCCTCTTTTTTAATATAAACAACGGGGACAGATAATGTTTCCTGCCTGTCTTTGGCTTCAAATTGCAAACCATCATCTGCATCGGATGAATTGTAAAGAATAAGCGCCGACGCCCCTCTTTCAATGGCTTTCTTGGCATTGGTATAGATATAGTTGTTCAGATCAAAGTGTGGGTTATGGCTGTTATCTTGTATGCCATCATTGATATCATAGAACCAGGGCATTTCTACTTCCTGCAATGCAGGAGAAGGCAGCGCTTCCATCGATTGACTGGCGCTGAACGGGAAAGGGAAATAATCTTTTCCTAACTGAAGTTCCTCATCGTTGATGCTGAAACTAGTAGTGTCGTTTATTTTCTTTCCATCATTTACTTCAAAAGGCTGAATATAACCTTCTGTGCCTTTTGGAGCCAGCCCGATTGCCTGGAACTGGCTGCTGATATATTCCATGGCCAGCTTTTCACCATGAGTACCTGTGCGGCGGCCTTCCAGTTTATCGTCTGCCAGGTAAGTGATATGCTCCTTCAGATAATCCAGGGTTTTATCATCCTGCTTTGCTATTTTTTTCGGTGCAGAACAGGAAATAGCTATCAGTAATAGGATAAAGGCAGGGAATTGTATCTTGATCTTCAATTTACCGGGTCGCATATCAGCTATTTTTTCGCAAAGGTATCAATGCAATATTGTTTTGGCTTGGGAATCAAAACATATTTCGGTAAAAGTTTTACCGGATGCGATGCCTAAAAACCGTATTTCGTAAGGGTGTTTAACCGGTCATTAATACTTTTGTAGACTTTATTTTGTGGTAAAATCCCGTTTACATATTGCATTGGTTGGCAACCCCAACAGTGGAAAAAGCTCATTATTTAATTGCCTGACAGGGTTAAAACAGCATGTAGGCAATTTTCCGGGAGTTACAGTAGATAAAAAAACCGGCGGTACACTGCTTGAGAATGGTAAAACGGCAGAGATCATTGATCTGCCCGGCACTTATAGCCTTTACCCAAAAAGAATGGACGAGTGGGTAAGCTACAAGATCCTGCTTAACCAGGACGATGAGATCAAAGCAGATGTAGTAGTGGTGGTGGCCGATGCCAGCAACCTGAAACGAAATCTTTTATTCTGCAGCCAGATCATTGATTTGAAAGTACCGGTTGTGATTGCCCTTACTATGATGGACCTGGCGAAAAGAAAAGGCATCAAAATCGACCTGGCTGAACTGGAAAGAGAAATGGGGGTGCCGGTGGTTGCAGTAAATCCAAGGAAGAACAAAGGCATTGTTGAATTAAAAAGGGCTATCAACCTTACTGTTCAGCAATCTTACAAACCTCCCATCCGGGATTTTATTGATAATAAAGCCCTGGCATCAGGTGCTATTGAGGAGGTAAAAACTTTTTTTCCTGAAATAAGCGATTACAATGCTATTCATTATCTCATCAATCATGAATCCTTTACGCTGGATGATGAGATGCAGGTTAAAATTGAAACTGCAGAACAAAAAAATAATTTCAACCCGACCAAAACACAGGCAGAGGAAATTTTGCAGCGGTATGGTCGTATCAAGAATATTATGCAATCTGCAGTAGCAGAGCCAGACCCTTTGCAGAAAACACTTTTCACTGAAAAGCTGGATAATGTATTGCTTCACCGCCGCTGGGGCTACCTGATCCTATTAGGAGTGTTGTTCCTGCTTTTTCAAAGTGTGTTCTGGCTGGCGCAACATCCCATGGATTGGATAGAACTTGGGTTTGCCAAACTCAGCGGTTCGCTTTCCAATGTTTTACCCGATAGCCGCTGGAGTGATCTTTTAATAAACGGGGTGATCGCCGGTCTTAGTGGCATCCTTGTTTTTGTACCCCAGATAATGATCCTTTTCGGATTGATCACTTTACTCGAAGACACCGGCTATATGGCCCGGATCAGTTTTCTGTCAGACAGGCTGATGCGAAGTGTTGGTCTGAACGGAAAAAGTGTGATGCCGATGATCAGCGGATTTGCCTGTGCCGTGCCCGCCATTATGAGTGCCCGCAATATTGAGAACCGGAAAGAAAGATTGCTTACCATACTCATCACTCCTTTAATGAGTTGTTCAGCAAGATTACCTGTTTATACTATCCTGATCGGGTTGGTGATACCCAACAATTACCTGTTTGGGTTTTTGGGAGTACAAGGGTTGGTAATGATGGGGCTTTACCTGCTTGGCCTGTTGATGGCATTAGTGGTTTCTTATGTAGCCAAATGGTTTATTAAGATCAAAGAGAAAAGTTTTTTCATTCTTGAATTGCCCTCTTACCGTTCTCCCCGCTGGAAGAATATAATACCCACTATGATCAACAAGGCAAGGATTTTTGTTTTTGATGCCGGAAAAGTGATCATGGTCATCAGCCTTATTCTTTGGGCCTTGTCATCTTTTGGCCCCGGTAACAGTATGCAGGAAGTTACGCAGCAATATGAACAACGCATCAACTCCGCTTCTTCAGAAAATATTTCGCTACTGAATAAGGAATACCAGACCGCAAAGCTGGAAGCTTCGTATGCGGGTATATTGGGAAAAACCATTGAACCGGTTATTACCCCACTGGGGTATGACTGGAAAATCGGTATTGCCCTCATCACTTCGTTTGCCGCAAGAGAAGTGTTTGTGGGAACTATGGCCACTTTGTACAGTGTAGGTGATGATGACGAAGGAGGTCTGGTGCTGAAACAAAAAATGAAAGCTGCCAAAAGACCCGATGGTACTCCTGTTTTTAATCTTGCTTCCGGTTTATCGCTGATGATATTTTATGTATTTGCTATGCAGTGTATGAGTACCCTTGCTGTGGTAAGAAGAGAAACCAGAAGCTGGAAATGGCCGATCATTCAATTGATCTATATGACAGCATTGGCTTATGTGATGAGCTGGGTGGTTTACCAGATATTTAGCTGAGGAAAGAATATTTATTTATCTCCATAAAAATCCCACACCATTTTTGAGATCTTTCTTGTCAGCACCCATGCTTCATTATCCGTTTCCCAGCTTTGGTCTTTATTGTTCTTTGTAAACACAGAAAGTATATAAGGGTTTTTATGATGGTTGACGAGCAACACCTCACTCCTGGAAGCATTCACGGCCCCGTTTTTACTGAACACTTCAACGGTAGGCGGAATTTGCGAAAGCGCCACATCATCCCAAAAATTTCTGCTCAGTTGTCGCATCATTTTTTCAGAAGCTTCAGGAGAAATGACCTTCTTCCTGTATATCATTTCAAACAATGTTGCCATTTCATGCGGAGTTGTTTGTCCCCATTGGTAAATAGCCCGGTATTCCTCTCTACCCGGCACCCTTGAATTCACCCTTGTATAATGTAATCCCAGGCTTTCCATGATCTCGTTAATGCGGGCACCTGTACCGGCAATACTTTGTAACCACAAGCTGGCGGTATTATCGCTGGTGGTCAGCATCAACATAATGAGTTTTTTAAGTGTGATGGTTTCATCTTGCTTAAATGAACCCAGTATATCAGAGCCCTCATACAGCAATGAATCTTTGTAAACAAATTCCTGATTGTATTGCAGTTCTCCTTTTTCAATCTTATCGGTGATGCCGGCAAGTATCTGCACTTTGACAATACTGGCCGTTGGAAAAATAGTATCTGCATTTATGGCGATAGTTCTCCCCGTCCGCAGATTTTTTACGTAAACACCGATATCTCCATTATACCCTGCTATTGCCTCCTGAATTTTTAATCCCAGTTTTTTATCTGTTTTTTGCGCTATAGTTGCCATTGGTATTAAAAACAATAAAACAAAAATCAGTCTTTGCATTAATGATCTTTTAAAAGTTAATTCATTCGCATATAATCCAGCGCCAGCTGGCAAAAAGCTTTGATGCCTGTTTTCATACCACTTTCATCAATTTCAAAATCTGGTGTATGATGAGGCGGGGCCGTTTTGGGATCTCTTCCTTTTGCCATTCCCCCAAGATCGAAAAAGAACGAAGGAACCCTGGTCCCAAAATAAGAAAAGTCTTCAGCAGCGGTTATCCAGCTTCTCTCCTCCACATTTTCAATTCCTGCTGCTGCCTGCAGAGATGGTATCATTTGCTTTACCAATTCAGGGGTATTATAGGTTACCAATGTTTTGGTATCGAAAGAAACATCAACAGTAGCATCGGATGCCTCTGCAATTTTCGTTGCGGTATGTCTTATCCTCTCATGCACTTCTTTCTGCATCTTACTATCTAATGTACGGATAGTACCACCCATTACACATTCTTCAGGAATAATATTATTTCTTACACCTCCCTGAATTGTACCCACGGTAATCACCACAGGGGCTTTTGTTAATTCGGTCTGTCGGCTGACTATAGCCTGCAATCCATTAATGATCTGTGCTGAGATCTGAATAGGATCTATGCCCAACCATGGCTGTGAGCCGTGGCTTCCTTTTCCTTTTACTTTGATGGTAAACCAGTCGGACGATGCCATAAATGCCCCGGGTTTGTATTCAATTCTTCCTGCTTCAATGCCTGATTCAATATGCATTCCAAAGATCACATCCACCTTTGGGTTATCCATTACGCCTTCCTTCACCATCAATTCAGCTCCTCCTTCTTCTCCCTCCGGTGGTCCCTCTTCCGCCGGCTGGAAAATAAATTTTACGGTTCCTTTTAGATCGTTCTTCATTCCGCTAAGAATTTCTGCCACACTCATAAGCATAGCAACATGTGTATCATGTCCGCAGGCATGCATTACACCTACATCCTCTCCGTTGTATGTTGATCTTTGTTTTGAAGCAAAGGGAATATTCACTCTTTCAACGATGGGTAAAGCATCCATATCGGCCCTTAGGGCAACACAGGGCCCGGGTTTGCCGCCACGAAGAATACCGACGACGCCGGTTTTTGCCACTCCTTCCTGTACTTCTAGGCCCAGTTTTTTTAAATGATCTGCCACCAGTTTAGCTGTTTTGAACTCGTTGTTTCCTAATTCCGGGTTTTGATGAATAGTTCTTCGCCATTCGATACATTTTGCTTCTATCTTATCCGCTGCAATAGAAATTTTTTCAGCTGTCTTATTTTCTTTTTGCTGGGCAACGGCCTGCATAACATAAATACAGGTGAGAGTGAGCAGCATAATTTTTTTCATCCCTTTTTTTTCTATGAATGTACCAAAATCCCTTTTTTGTAACACTCATCTTTTGCGTCATTGATTTTAATTATATTTAAATTCCAATGCTACTGCGCCATATTCCATTTTTAAAAGCTGTTTTTCTTCACAGTATTACCGCTTTTGGCGGTCCGCAGGCACATTTGGGTATGATGGTGAAAACTTTTGTACGTAAAACACCTTATGTTACGGAAGAAGAATTAATGGAGTATAATGCCTTTTGCCAGTTGCTCCCCGGCGCTTCCAGTACACAAACACTTACGCTGATCGGGTATAAAAGAGGCGGTGTTCCGCTGGCAGTTTTAACCCTATTGATCTGGATATTACCCGCCTGTATTGTTATGGGTGCTTTTTCGTTTCTATTGCCTTATATAAGCAAAAAAGAGATCGGTGCTGATCTGTTCAAGTTTATTCCCCCAATGGCGGCGGGCTTCCTGGGCTATGCAGTGTTAGCTATCTTTTCTCATTCTATTCGCAATACCATCACCTGGGTGATCATGATACTTAGTACTGGTATCACATATTTTTTCTTTGGGCGCCCATGGATCATTCCCGCATTGATCATTGCAGGCGGCATTGTAACAAACATCAGTAAGAAAAGGATTCCGCAGGTAGAGCAAACCCCAAGAAAAATAAGATGGTGGAACTTCTGGTTATTTGGTATCATTTTCATTGTGGCGGGTATAGTGAGTGAAATGGCAAGAAAGAATGACTGGCCCGATCGTAAGCCAATCAATCTTTTTGAGAACACTTACCGAATGGGGAGCCTGGTGTTTGGTGGCGGACAAGTGTTGATCCCTATGATGTATGAGCAATGGAGTATAAGGCCTGAGGCTGTAAGAGAACGAAACCCGGACGCTGTTGAAATAGATCAAGAAAGTCTTTATACGGGTATGGGTATTGTAAGAGCTGTGCCCGGTCCTGTTTTTTCTATTTCGTCATTTACAGGAGGTATGGCCCTTAAAGATATGGGTACGGAAATGCAGGTGATCGGCTGTATCATTGGTATGATAGGCATTTTTTTACCCAGCGCTTTGTTGGTGCTATTCTTCTTCCCGATATGGAATAACCTGAAAAAATATGCGGCTATATACCGATCGCAGGAGGGAATTAATGCCGTGATAGTTGGGGTAATGATCGCTTCAACTTTCTATATCATGAAGGATATTTCATTGGGCGAATTTGAAACCCTAAGCATTGTAAATATTCTCATCATTGCCGGCACTACGTTGCTTTTGCATTTTACTAAAATTGCATCTCCGCTAATTGTGATGGTCTGCCTGTTGCTTGGTTTCTTTTTCTGAGTACTTATTTACCATTCTTATAATAACCCCCTTTCTCAATTTCTTCCAACACTTTATCGGGCAACATATACCGGACAGATTTGCCTTGCTGGATACACTCCCGTATATGGGTAGCCGAAATTTGTAAAAGCGGTGCATCTGCAATTACTATATTGGTCTTAAGATCGTTTTCTACTTCAAAACCCGGTCGTCGATAAACATAAACCTGATAGTTGGCAATGATAAACGCTGCATTCTTCCACTTGCCCAGGTTTTGAAAACTATCACTTCCCATGATGAGGCAAAATTCATTTTCCGGATATTTTTCTTGCAGATAAGTCAGTGTATCCACAGTATAGGAGGGGCGGGGTAGCCCAAATTCAATATCTGAAGCTTTGATACGATTGTCATTTTCCGTGGCAACCTGCACCAGGTGAAGCCGGTGATATTCATTTAGCAGCGCCGACTGATTTTTAAAGGGATTCTGCGGGGAAACAACAAACCAGATCTTCTCAATATCGGTTTCATTAAGCAGGTGGTTGGCAATGATCAGGTGGCCAACATGAATAGGATTGAAAGAGCCAAAATAGAGTCCAATTTTCATTAAACTATTGAAAATCAATTATTTAATTCGACGAGGATATGCTCTGCCTCATTGAGCCGGAGGCTTAAATGATACCCGGCAACACTAACAGATATCGGATCGCCAAGCGGGGCTACCTGTTCAAGCAGGATCTTTTCTCCCGGAACACAACCCATTTCCATCAACTTCAGGAAAATATCATTATTCTGAAACTCCTTAATGATCCCTTCCTGGCCTGGCTTTAATTCAGATAATCTCGCAATCACCATTAGCAACCAATTTTATACAAATCTATTCTTGTTGACTTACATTTCTTTACGAATTTTGATATAATGTCAAAACCATCAGCGTCACAGGCTTCAACAATACATTTCTTCTTTGAGAAAAAGGGGGCTACTCTTACAAATAGGACACAGCTTAAAGAATTTATCGGATCTATCTTCAAAAGGGAGAAAAAAAAAATTCCTAACCTGAACTACATATTTGTTTCTGACAAAAGGTTATTAGAGATAAACAGGCAATATCTTCTCCATGATTTTTACACGGATATCATCACATTTGATCTTTCCTCCGTCCATTCATCAGAAGCTGAAATATATATAAGCATCGACAGGGTTAAGGACAATGCTCAAAAGCTAGGCGTTTCCTTCCGTTCTGAAATACACAGGGTTATTTTTCACGGGGCTCTTCATTTGTGTGGCTATAAGGACAAAACAAAGGAGCAATCCAAAAAGATGAGAGAAAAGGAGGAGATTTATCTTAAAAAGTACTTTTCTGTCGAATAATCGTTCCACGGAACACTGTTTCATACTGAAACAGTGTTCCGTGGAACCTGTATATTTGCATTATGGCTGGGCCCAAGAAAAAAATAGAGAAAAATCCATCTCCCGAACTTCTTAAATTTCGTGAAAAAAGAAAGTGGCAAATCGCACTAAGACGCTATGTCATAGAGGGCCTGCTTTCATCTGATTATGCTCCATATTTTGCTCTTGACAGCAAGAGAATGAGAAACTGGTTTCAAATGCAATTCACGGAGGATATGGACTGGTCAAATTTTGGAAAAAAATGGCAATTAGACCATATTATTCCGGTCGTCTACTTTGACTTTGCCATAAAAGAGGAAATGAAGTTATGCTGGAATTTTACAAATCTTCGTGTCGAACCTATTCAGCAAAACAAAAACAGGGGAAATAGAGTTGACGTATTAGCGGCAAGGAACTATTTCCGGGAGTTATATGCAAGAACAAACTATTTACCTTGTAAGTTATTAGTAGAAAAAATTGATCGAATTGAGATATCTGAAATTCTAAGCTCAGAGTCACAGGTTGAATTCTTGCGCAAGCATAAAGATTACCTTGAATTGATTGAGGGATATTCAGAGTTTGAATTTGAAATGCTAAACAGGGGTAGAAGCGTAGAAGATATTAATAAGGAATTAGAAATACTCAGGAAAATAAAAATATAGGCAATTCAATAACTTACCTTTGCGGCCCATGTTTCCAGAGTATGATATAATTGTTGTTGGCGCCGGTCATGCGGGATGTGAGGCTGCAGCTGCGGCTGCTAATCTCGGCTCTAAAACTCTTCTCGTCACCATGAATATGCAAACCATTGCCCAAATGAGCTGTAATCCGGCCATGGGAGGGATTGCAAAAGGGCAGATCGTTCGGGAAGTTGATGCACTGGGTGGGTATTCCGGAATTGTAACGGATGAGTCCATGATCCAGTTCCGTATGCTGAACCGAAGCAAGGGGCCGGCCATGTGGAGCCCAAGAGCTCAAAACGACCGGATGCTTTTTCACCTGAAATGGCGGGAAAGACTGGAAAACACCGCCAATCTTGATTTCTACCAGGATATGGTAAAGGGATTGCTTGTAAAAGATGGCCGTTGCTACGGTGTTTTGACCGGTTTAGGGCATGAGATAAAGGCAAAAGCAGTGGTGCTGACCAATGGTACCTTCCTGAATGGAATAGTTCATATTGGTGAAAAGCAGTTTGGAGGCGGACGAATGGCCGAAAAAGCCGCAACGGGTATAACAGAACAACTGGTTTCTTTAGGTTTTGAAAGCGACCGTCTTAAAACGGGTACACCGCCCAGGGTGGATGGAAGAAGCCTGGATTATTCAAAAATGGAAGAGCAGAAAGGTGATGATGAAATAAAAGGATTCTCCTTCCTGGAAACAAACAAACCAAAAGAGCAAAGAAGCTGCTGGATCACCTACACCAATCAGAAAGTACATGATATTTTAAAGACGGGATTTGATCGCAGCCCCATGTTCGCCGGAAGAATAGATGGGGTAGGGCCAAGGTATTGCCCAAGTATCGAGGATAAAATCAACCGTTTTGCCGAAAGGGAAAGACACCAGCTTTTTGTAGAACCCGAAGGCTGGAATACTGTGGAGATCTATGTAAATGGCTTTTCTACTTCTCTACCCGAAGAAGTACAATACGAAGCACTTCGTAATACACCGGGTTTTGAAAATGCCCGGATGTTTCGTCCCGGCTATGCCATTGAGTATGATTTTTTTCCGCCCACCCAGTTAAAGTACTCTTTGGAAACAAAACTTATTGATAATCTGTTCTTTGCGGGACAAATTAATGGTACAACAGGTTATGAGGAGGCAGCCTGCCAGGGCTTAATGGCGGGTATAAATGCTCATCAGAAAATAAAAGAAAACGACGTATTGGTCCTAAAAAGAAGTGAAGCCTATATCGGTGTTTTGATTGATGACCTGATCAGCAAAGGCACCCAGGAGCCTTATCGCATGTTTACTTCAAGAGCCGAATTCAGAACATTGCTAAGGCAGGATAACGCAGATCTGAGACTTACAGAATTAAGTCATCGTATGGGTCTGGCATCTGCAGAAAGAAATGAAGCTGTACAATCAAAAAAAGAAGCTGTTCAAAAGATCAGAAACACTTTAAAAGAACTTCCGGTTGAACCCTCAGAAATAAACAACTGGTTTGAAAGCATTGGCTCTTCCCCAATCAGTGAAAAACAAAAAGCTCAAAAGATCCTGCTTCGCCCGGATGTAGATATAAATGATCTTATCAATGTACTGCCGAAATTGAAAGTGGCCTTATCATCTTTTGATGAAGAATCAATTGAACAGGCATCTATCCAGGTTAAATATGATGTATACATTGAAAAAGAAAAAGAACTTGTACAACGTATGAGCCAACTGGAAGAATTAGAAATACCGGATAGTTTTGATTACAAAAAGATCGTTTCGCTTGGTAACGAAGCAAGGGAAAAGCTGACCCGCATTAAACCACGGACACTTGGGCAGGCAAGTCGCATCTCAGGAATTAACCCTAGTGATGTGCAGATACTAATGGTGTTTATGGGAAGATAGGTCCGTCGATTTTTTTTCCGTTTCTCTTTTTGTCAGCGAATTACTTTCAATGCCGATAACTAATCCCCTGCAATTTTTGCTTCCACACTGACATTGAAATGGTTCCATATTCTCATCCAGGAATTGTGCATAGTCAAGTGTAAGTTCTTCACCTTCCATAATACTGCGAAGAGCCAGTACATTTAAACCATCAAAAGCAGTATTGGGTTCACAACAGTGATTTTGTGGCGCCCATTCAGATGGATCATCATCCCATAAAATGAAGAGTTCGTCACTTACCGGGTAGGCATAACGGCGAAAATGCATTTTCTCTTCTTCGTTCCAGTGCTTATCTACATATCGTTTAGTGATGATGCGTTGAGACCGGCCTTCGCCTTTAAATATGATTTCTCCTTCGGTTATATCTCTGCTGGCATAAATACCATAACCAGAAATTGAATTTCCCTTCATTGCAAAAGGTTTCCTCTTTCTCTGATGTCTTGCAATTCCTTCCCTGATAATATGCCTAATAAATCCTTTCTGTCCGATTCCATCATGTTTCAAAATGTAATCAGCAGATCCTTCAAAGCCATCACTATAAAAAACAGAACAGGTGAAGTTGATCTCCAAAAAATAGATATCTCCTTTTTCATCTACTCTAAAATCAAGTCTTCCATATCCTACTCCGTTAAATCCTTTGAATATTTTTTCTGTTGCTCTCCTTAGTTCCTTTTCTAAACCCGGGTCTTTACAAGGAACATTACAATCAGGATGCAGTTCTGATGTCTTGAGTGCATAGGTCTTAAACGCTTTGTCTTCCGGGAACAAATACTCAACAGGTTTAAACACGGTACAGCTATGTCCATCCGGGTTAGCCGCCACTAACACAGTAAACTCTCTGCCAGCAATATATTCTTCAACCAACAGCGGCCCATATTCATCTAATATGCTGATACATTTTTGTTGCAGTTCTATTTTATTATTTACCAGGGATAGTTCGTCTACACCAAGACTATCGCCAGCCTTTGCTGGTTTTACAAACAAAGGGAAAGAAAGCTTTTCAACTACCTCTTCTACATCCTTGAGTTCCTGAACTATATAATAGCCGGGTGTTTTAATTCCTTCACAATAGGCCAGGTATTTCATTAGCTCTTTTGGCGGGTCATACAGCTTTGTTGTAGGACCCGTAAAGGGTAGATTCAAAAGCTCAAGAGTATAAATAACATCAATAGAGGGCACTTCCCACTCCAGGTATCCCTCACATAGGTTTACAAAAATGTCATACCCGATCCCCCTGAGTTCTTTAAGTTGCTTATAAGTAGTTAGCTTGTTAAGAAATACGTTGTGAACTTCAGCCTCAGGAATTAATGCAGACAGATCTCTCGGCGGATCATAGTTTTTATAATCAACCCCTGTTGTAGAATAATCTGGTTGTAGCACACAAATTTTCATAAGTAACTATTTCACCCTGACTTTTCCCGGAGTCTTAATAATTTTTGATTTAGCCTTCCCCATAGTTTTAAACATACTCCTTCTCAATGCATCTTTCAGTATTTCGGCGATCACTTCCGTATATGAAAATTTAGATACTTTAAGAATAGCGCCGATTGATGTATAATTCTCGTCTTCGCTTAAGCCACATTGCGCATTTACTTCCAAAACATAGAGTTTTCCAGAGGTGCTGTCCTGCCTGATATCGATCCTTGTATAGCCCTTTCCGTCACAGGAACGATACGCATCCATGCTGATCTCTTTTAAAGCAGGAACCAGTTCAGGTTCTGCCGGTCCATACTCGTAAAAGTTTTCGTTTTGGGGCATAGGAGATTCATCCTCATATATTTCCCATAAACGATCAAATGATAAAAACTTCTCTGCCTCGGGCAGAGATTCATGAAATATCCTTTTTACTGGCTCATAAACTTTGCAGCTTTCCGGATCATTGGCCGAACCGGTGATAAAAGTGGTATACTCCGGGCCGGTGATAAATTGTTCCACAAAAAGCCCATCAGCCAATAAGTTCCATCCACGATAACCTTTGCTTATTTCATCCACTCTTGCGGTTAATTCCTCATCTGTATGAACTACATTTTTCACAGACACACCCATGCTACCACCCGACACTGCGGGTTTAATGATCAAAGGAATCCCTATTCTTTTTGTAAGCCCTCTTAACGAGCCGGCCTTTTCTGTAATTATACGCCATGCAGCCGTAGGAACCCTGGCCTTATCAAAAGCCTTTTTCATAGGAACCTTTGAAGTGGTGATCGCATAAAAAGCAGCATCAGACCCGGTATAGATCAATCCTTGTTTCTCAAGCTCATGAATTACAGAAATACCGGGTGTACCATTCACCTCGTCGCCATCACAAAGGTTAAGCACAATTGCTGTTTTCCCATTCTTGCTTTTTGCAATATCCCTGATCACCCGGCCATAATCTTTCATGGTCACTGGTTGCCATTTCCACTCCACATTCAATTCACCGAATACCTTTTCATATTCTTTAATACTCTGGGAAAAGTCGTAGTAATACTGCAGGTTAGGATCTTCCACCTCCAGTTGTGGCGCTAATACCCAAACAAAATAAGGTTGTAACAGGCGGGAAGCTTCTGAAATATTCATAAAGCTTTATGCGACTTTACGGGCAATCCTCTTTCGTTTTGCCAGTTGTTGCTGAATAAAATCGGTTAGTCTATACCGTGAAAATATGTCAGGGGGCAAAAAAGCCGCTCCGCATATTTTTCCGATACAATGAATACTTCCGCAATAACAATCGAAAGATTGTGTCATTCTCCACTCTGTAGAAGGATAAAAGAAACCGAATTCTTCTCCGGGTAAAATTTCCCTGAGAGCCGTAAGCTCCATTGTTGTGGTATTAAAGAATACATTCGGATCACAGTTGTGATTGATGTATTGCAGAAATTCCGGCTGCAGCGTAATGTGTTTGCGCATACCCACCTGTACTGTCAGATAAGTGGGATCAGGAGAAATGGTTCCGGCAGAAAAATCTGCGATAACATCTCCGGCGTTAAACGAACGAAGAGCAAATAATGCTTTTTGATCGTTAGTAATGTTTTGCCGCACTTCGGCAAAAACATGGTTGCTTATTGTTTGATAAGCGGTTGGGGTTAGTAAGTCCATATAGGATAAAATAAATTGACACGAAAAGATAGGTATAAACTTTATTCAAATAATACTTATTCTATAAATGTGAATATTTATTATCAATAACCGATCGTTAAAAGACAAACAACTGTTATTTATAGACCCCATTAGAAATGATAAAGGGCCGTCCAGTGACGACCCTTTATACCAAATATGAAGGAGTGTTATTCTGCTGACCTTGCTCCCAGCATCAGCATTTCGTTCACCTGTATTTCGGTGATATATTTTTTGTTTCCTTCCTTATCATTATAGCTACGATTGATCAGCTTACCTTCAATAGCCACCTCTTTTCCTTTGGAAAGATATTTTTCAGCGATCTCAGCCAGCTTGCCCCATGCTACCAGGTTGTGCCATTGGGTCTCAGTTATTTTTTCACCTTTTGCATTACGATAGTTTTCGCTGGTGGCTACGGAAAAACGGGCCATTTTTTTACCACTTTCAAGGGTTTTGATTTCAGGTGCATTACCTAAATTTCCGATCAGTTGAACTTTGTTTTTTAAAGCGTACATAGTTTTAAAATTTGTGCCCCGACATTTTGGTCCGGACGGTTTTGAATTTTGTTATCTCAGTCAACCGGCGACGTCTGACCGATTGACAACACAAAGATGATAGTGGCGGAAAGCGATAGCCGGATATTAACCGTTTACTCCCGAAGCTAAATGTGTAGAAACGTTTGCACACGGATAATTTTTCTTATCTTAATCCTCTGAAACCCTTGCTATGTCTGCATCAGAAGTTAAAACATGCCTTGCCTGCAGAAAGCCTCTGAAAGGCCGGGCTGATAAAAAATTTTGCGATGATTATTGTCGCAACAACTACAATAACCAGCAAAAAGCAAAGGGAAACCACAGCAGTTTTGTACGGAATATTAATAATGCCTTGTTGAAAAACAGAAAGGTGCTGGAGTCTATATTACCCGGAACAGAAGAAACGGCAAAGGCCAATAAAGAAAAACTGCTGAACCTGGGTTTTCAGTTTAAATACATGACCCATATTTATACAACCAAAACGGGTAAGACCTATTACTACTGTTATGACTATGGCTATCTGCCATTAGACAATGATTGGTTCCTTATTGTAAGAAAGAAGGAAGAATAGATTTATAAACACAGAAAATATTGCAAATGACGATTGCTGTTTTGGGGGCCGGCATGGTGGGCCGGGCTATTGCATTAGATCTTGCAAAAGAGCACATGGTAACCTCTTTTGATCTTAGCGAGAAAAGTCTTGACATACTAAAAAAGAGGAACATTGCTATCAGAACCGTCGTTGCTGATTTAACAAACTACACAAAATACCCGGAATGGCTTTCGCCTTATGATCTTGTGGTAACTGCTGTTCCCGGCTTTATGGGTTATAAAACACTTGAAGCGGTTATAAAAGCCGGGAAGGACACAGCAGATATTTCCTTTTTTCCGGAAAACGCATTGAAACTTGATCAGCTTGCCAAAGAAAAAAATGTAACCGTAATTACGGATTGTGGTGTTGCCCCCGGAATGAGTAACCTGATATTGGGTAGGCACAATGCAGAAATAAAAATTGACTCCTTTGCCTGTTATGTGGGGGGACTTCCAAAATATCCCGAACCGCCATTTAATTACAAAGCACCCTTTTCACCAATAGATGTTATAGAAGAATATACAAGGCCGGCAAGATTGGTTGAAAACGGAAAGGTTATTACCAAACCGGCGTTGAGTGACAGAGAAATCCTCGATTTTGAAAAAGCGGGAAAGCTTGAAGCCTTTAATACAGATGGTCTGCGTTCCCTGCTCTTTACCATGACGCATATTCCGGAAATGAAAGAAAAAACACTTCGTTATCCCGGTCATGCAGACCTGATACAATCTCTGCAAAAAGCAGGGTTTTTTGAAACATCTCCCATTAAAATAAATGATTCAAAAATATCTCCGCTTGATTTTACTTCAGGAATATTACTTAAAGAATGGAAACTTGATGAAGATGAAAAAGAGTTTACTATTATGAAAGTAATAATAAAAGGAGAAAATAAAACCATTGAGTATAACATGTATGATGAATATGATGCTGCCTCCCGGACCTCCTCTATGGCCAGAACAACCGGCTATACCTGTACTGCTGCCGTACACTTAATTACAAACGGCTTATTTAATGAAAGAGGTGTTTTCCCTCCTGAACTGATCGGTGCTCAAAAGAATTGTTTCGAATTTGTTTTAAACTATCTTGATGAAAGAGGTGTAAAATGGAGAAGTAATTTATAACCTCTTTATCCTGCCGGTTTAAAAACTATTATTGTTATATTCCGACATATTGATAAATACGATTGTTAACCTTAAATTTTTACTATGGGAAAATTTGTGATCAGTACAAGAAAAAATGGTGAGTTTCAATTTAACCTGCAAGCCGGAAACGGACAGGTCATATTAACGAGTGAAGGCTATACTTCAAAAGCTGCCTGTATGAATGGAGTGGAAAGTGTTCAAAAAAATGCCGGAGATGATAGCCGTTTTGAAAGAAAAACTGCAGCCAACGGCAAATTTCACTTTAATCTTAAGGCGAGCAACGGCCAGGTGATCGGTAGCAGCCAGATGTATGAATCTGAAGCAGGAATGGAAACCGGAATAGCTTCTGTAAAAAACAATGCCGCAGACGCTACAGTTGATGATCAGTCAAACTAAAAAATAAAAGGCGGCCATGGCCGCCTTTCTGTTATCATTTATTACTAAAATCATTCTGCTTCTGCTACCACTTCCTTCACTTCGGGTATCATCCGCTTCATCATCCCTTCAATACCGGCTTTCAGTGTGATCATGCTGGAAGGGCATCCGCTACAACTACCCTGCATCATTAAGTTAACCACACCATCCTCATAACTCCTGAACTGAATAGCGCCGCCATCCATTTCCACAGCAGGACGAACATAGTTATCCAGCAATTCTTTAATTCTTTTTACCACATCATCATCGTCAGCAGAAACCTCATTACTGCTTTCCTTTTTAACTGAGGCAAGCTCTTCCTCATTTATCACCACTTTACCTTCTTCAAGATATTCCTTAAGAAATTGGCGAACAGAAGGAATTACGTCCTGCCAATCAGTTTCAGTTGTTTTTGTCAGTGTTACAAAATTGCTGGCAATAAAAACCGCTTTTATAAACGGAAATCCAAATAATTCTACGGCCAGCGGTGATGGTTTTGCAGTTTCAATATCTGGAAAGTCAATGCTTTTACCCGGATACAACAGCTTATTTGCCACAAACTTCATCGTTTCTGGATTAGGCGTCATTTCTGTATAAATACTAATTACCGGGTTTCCTGTTTTGATCATAACTCACTAATTATTATATAAAAGTAACAAGTTTTTGGGGCCTTTGTTTACGAAGGAAGGAAAGACATTAATCAGTCGTAAATCGGCCTGTTTTCTTTAAAAAACGGAAAAAAACGTAAAAAATGATCAAAAAACTGTTCAAAATGACCCCGATCCATATCTTTTGATGGTTATCATTCCCTGTTAGTTCGGGGTACTTTACAAGTATTACCCATAAAATTCCCGACAGCCATATTAATTGGGTGGTGTGTTCCTTTAATACCCATCGCTTCCAGTTGAACCGCATGCTTTTGAAGGTTTTACCCATCTCTTTTGTATTGGGCAGCCAGCGATTCACTTTCTTGCAATAAAGGATATACTCATTACCAAACTTCTTTTTAAGAAACTCTTCTTCCGCCAGTATTATTGAATGAAAAATGAATAAAAAAAGTGGGACTATGACAAGGATAAAGATCAGCGAATTGGCTAATATCCCCATCCCTGTCAGCATAAAGATATTGCCGAGATATAAAGGATTTCTGCAATGATTGAACATTCCTTCTGTAACCAATCCGTCTGCATAAGGCTTACCTTCTTTTCCGCCACGAACGATATAGGCTAACCCGATGGTGAGCCCCCGGATCAATTGACCAAAACAGGTAATGATTAAACCCAGCACAATAGGCCAGGCAAAATATTTAGTTCCAAATTGTTCCTGGGTAAAAATCGGCCATGACGGAATAAACAGGGCTCCGTAAAAAAAAATAAATATCCAGTTTCGATAACGAAAGAAAAATTGGCCAATGCCGGTCATTAGCTACTGTTTGGTTGCTATTAAGCCGGCAAAATTAAACCACTTGAAAAAAACTTCGCAATGTGAGAAACCTTTATCCCTTAGTAATGAGATGTTCTCACTGAGTTTATAAGGAACAAGCACATTTTCCAGTGCTTCTCTTTTTTGTGAAATTTCCAGATCACTATAATGATTATGGCGTTTGAAGCTATAATAGTAATCAATAAAAGACCGGTTGAAGCTGCTATCTTCTGCCAGGATCTTTTCAACCAAAATCAAAACTCCGCCGGAATTGATCCCTTCATATATGTTCTGGATAAGTTGTTCCCTGTATACAGGACGAACAAATTGTAGCGTCAGGCACATTACCACTACTGATGCATTCTCTATTTTCAAATTTTTGCTTAGGTCTACGCAATGCAGTTCGTACTTCCGGGAAATCTTTGCTGCCTGCAACTTAGCGGCACATTCGTCCAGCATTTCCAGCGAATCATCAATACCGATAAAAGGGATCTCATTGTCTACAGATGAGTTCATGCTCAATAATGAATTGCCGGTGGAACATCCAAGATCGTAGATAACGCTTCCTTTACGGGCATAATCCGCGGCCAGCATCGCCATCATCTGTTGAATTTCAGTATAGAAAGGAACTGAACGGCTTACCATGTCATCAAACACACCAGCTACGTTTTTACCAAACCTGAAATCTGCAGGCTTTTCAATCTCCCCCTTAAAAACTTCATCTTTGCGCATAAACAGTAAATATAAGCCCTGCTGGTTAAATACCGTTGTAAAAGTCAACCTCCCGGCAGTTTTCCTGTTAATTAAGACTATGAAAAAGATGTATTATCTCGGCACCTGCAGCACATCCCAGGGCATCATTGAATCAACAAAAATTGATACAAAAGGGTTTGCAATGCAGGATATTAAAACCGAAAAGATCAGCCCGGCTCAATTAGATGAAATGAAAGCGCTGGCGGGCAGCTATGAAGCACTTTTTAGCCGTAGAGCAATGAAATATAAAGAATGGGGGCTCAAGGATAAAAAACTGATCGAAAAGGATTATCGCCGTTACATCCTGGATGAATATACCTTTTTGAAAAGACCGGTTACGATCATAGGCGATAAGATCTTTATAGGGAGTGAAAAGAAAACCATTGAAGCATTAAAACAAGAGCTGAAACGATCAAATAAGTAAAAGGATCAATAGCTGAGCGGCAACAATTCTCAGGATCATGGTCAGCGGGTAAACCGTGGCGTAAGTAACAGAAGGTATATCACTGCCGGTTAGTTTGGTGGCAAAAGCAAGTGCCGGAGGATCTGTAGATGCGCCTGCCAATAAACCACAAACCTCAAAATATGTTTTTCTGAAATATCTTTTTGCTATATAGCCGATCGTCAATAAAGGGATCATTGTTATAGCAATACCCATAGCGATCCATGTCCAGCCCTGTCCATTCTCAAATGCAATAGCAAGATTCTTTCCACTGCTTAGCCCTACACTGGCCAGAAACAGGCTTATGCCTAATTCCCGTATCATCATATTTGCACTATGGGTTGTATAGCTGTTCAGATGGACGATATTTCCAAACCGGCTGAGCGTCAATGCCACTATCAACGGCCCTCCCGCCATACCTATTTTAACAGCCACCGGCATACTGGGAAAGTAAAAAGGGATACTGCCCACAATAACTCCCAATACAATTCCCATGAATATAGGCGCCAGATCCGGGGCTTCCAGTTCTTTCAATGAGTTACCGAGAATTTTAGCCACATTGCTTACACCACTTTCAGTTCCTACCGCTTTAATAGTATCTCCCAATTGTAAAAAAATATCTCCGTGAGGCACCATTTCAACGCCTGCCCTGTTTAGCCTCGTAAAAGTAAAATCCTGTTGATGAAGCTCCGGATAGTCACCCAGCCTTTTATGTGTAAGTGCTGATCTTGTTACTACAATATATCTTGAGATCAGTTTGCTTTCGCTTTTTGACCTGAGATCAACAGAACTGGGCGGCCCGACGAGCAAATTTAGTTTCTCTATTTCCTGCTTAGAAGCAACAACCAGTAATACGTCATCTTCTGCCAGCACCGTGTCTGGTGTAGGCGTAATGATCTCATTCTTGTGTAGCATTCTTGATACCACTATGGGTGCATTTAGCAATTCAAAAATCTTACGTAATGGCTGTCCTATTAATTGGCGGTTTTCTAAAACAAGATTGACTGATACTGGTTTGTTTGAGCGGAGAATGGCCAACTTCCGGTGTAGAGCCTGTTCTTTTTCTACTTTAACTCCAAATATTTTTTTAAGAAGTAATAATGAACCAATAATTCCAAATACACCAAAAGGATAAGCAACAGCATAGGCTAAAGTAATAAGTGATTTATCTGTCCCCACTACATGCATATCATTGGCAGCGGCCTGTGCTGCTGCCAAACCGGGAGTATTGGTTACGGCACCACTCATAACCCCTGTCATAACCGTAATACTGTTATCGCTTATGCGAAAAAAAATTACTGTAATAATAACGCCGGTCAACACAACTCCCAGCGCCAGCAGGTTGTTTGTTATTGCATTCTTTCTGAGTGAAGACCAGAATCCGGGACCCACCTGCAACCCGATTGAATAAACAAACAGAATAAGTCCAAATTCTTTTAGAAAGTGGTTGGTGTTTTCATCAATTTGTAAACCGAGATAGGAAAAAATTATTCCGGCAAATAATACCCATGTAATACCCAAAGAGATACCCGCAACCTTTAATCGCCCCAGCCAGATCCCTGCTGCTATAACAAGCCCCACCATTATTACAGATTGTGCAATAGATGGATTCAGAAAAAGGTCCTTCAGCCATTCGGCCATAATAAAGATTCTATTTTGAGTTGTTTAAAAGAACAGCAGATATTATTCTGCCGTTCTTTTATTTAAGCAGGCATAAACAATCATAGAGGCTAACCTCTTTCGGGTTGTTGTCCCCAATGTTCTGGCGAACGCCATAATGCGGAAAGCAACAATTCCCTCATAAATAAAAACTCTTTGGGCAGTTTGTCATATATCTTTTCGAAAAGTTCTTCATGAGAAAGTAGTTCTTTTTTTCCTAATTCTCTGTCAACCGTCATCACCTTTGCAAAATCTTCTTTAGTGAAATCTTCCATCCCTGTCCACTCTATATCTTCATATCTTGGCATCCAGCCAATAGGACTTTCTACGGATGGAGCTTTTCCCCTTATCCTTTCAACGATCCACTTTAATACACGGATGTTTTGTCCAAATCCCGGCCATAGGAATTTGCCGTTCTCATCTTTTGCAAACCAGTTCACCCCAAATATCCTTGGAGCATTGGGTAGATCCCGGCCAAATTGTAGCCAGTGGTTCACATAGTTTCCTATATGATAGCCCATAAACGGTAGCATGGCAAATGGATCCCGGCGCACTTTTCCAATATCTCCAAATGCGGCTGCTGTCATCTCACTTCCCATAGTGGTGGCCAGGTAAACACCAAAGTTCCAGTTGAACGATTGATATACTAATGGAACACCTGAGCTTCTTCTTCCTCCAAAAATGAAACCAGCCACAGGAACCCCTTCGGCTTTATCCCAGTTTTCATCAATGGCAGGGTTTTGATATGCCGGTGCTGTAAACCTTGAGTTAGGATGTGCTGCCGGCTTACCAC
The DNA here is from genome assembly GCA_020636575.1 of Chitinophagales bacterium. Taxonomy (GTDB): domain Bacteria; phylum Bacteroidota; class Bacteroidia; order Chitinophagales; family Chitinophagaceae; genus JJ008. The sequence goes on along the minus strand of JACJXP010000001.1, from coordinate 967,306 downwards.
TATTGGGATCCCATGGCTTTCCATGCCAATCGGTAAGCCCTTCGGGCGGTTCTGGTGTTAACCCTTCCCACCAAACATCTTTGTCTGGCGTAATAGCCACATTTGTAAAGATGGTATTCTCCTTAATGCTTTCCATAGCATTAGGGTTAGTATTGTAGTTGGTACCCGGGGCTACACCAAAATATCCCGCTTCCGGGTTGATGGCATAAAGTCCGCCATCATTTCCTTTGTGTATCCAGGCAATATCATCGCCCACTGTAGTTACTTTCCAGCCTTCAAACTCTTTTGGAGGTATCAGCATGGCGAAGTTTGTTTTTCCGCATGCACTTGGAAATGCTGCTGCCACATATGTTTTTTCTTTATCCGGAGACTCAACTCCCATGATAAGCATATGTTCTGCAAGCCAGCCCTCTTCTCTCCCCATAGAAGAGGCAATTCTTAATGCAAAACACTTTTTACCCATCAACGCATTCCCGCCATATCCGCTACCATAGGAAATGATGAGCTTCTCTTCCGGGAAATGAGAAATGTATTTAACATCGGGATTACACGGCCACAGGCTATCTTTTTGATTACCCTGTAGTGGGGCGCCTACACTGTGTACACATTTTACATAGTTCTTCTTTTCAATATAAGGCAACACTTCAGATCCCATACGGGTCATTATGCGCATATTCACCACCACATATTCAGAATCGGTTATCTGTACCCCATACCGGGAATAGGGTGATCCCAGGGGGCCCATACAATAAGGAATCACATAAAGTGTTCTGCCTTTCATAGACCCCTGCAATAAACCCTGCAAGATCTTTTTCATTTCCTCGGGATCCATCCAGTTGTTGGTTGGCCCTGCATCTTCTTTTCGAATGCTGCATATAAATGTCTTGTCTTCTACCCTTGCCACATCACTTGGATCGCTAAAACAGGCAAAGCTGTTAGGCCTTTTCTCAGGATTTAACTGAATAAATGTTCCCTTTTTTACCAATAATTGGCAAAGATTATCATACTCTTCCTTTGACCCGTCGCACCAGTATATTTGGTCAGCCTCACAAAAACTGGCCATCTGTTTCACCCAGGTTTCCAGCTCTGCTCTGGCAGGGGCGGTCTCAATAGTAAAAAAATTAGACTGTTTAAAAATCATGGTATATCGTTTTTTGGTAAAATTAAAAGGCAAGCAAAAGTAGAATAATGAGAAGGTTAATTCTTATTTCAAAGATGAACAAATCATTTTTAAATATACTTGTTGTTTATCAGAAAAAGATATGATTAATTTCATAAAAAAGGGGACTGCATATCGCAATCCCCTTTTTCTTATTTTTTGTTCGGTTACTTAAGTGTACGCATATAATTTACCAATGCCCAAATGTCATCAGTATCAGGTATTTTTTTCTTAAATGAAGGCATGTCTTTACGCCCTTCTAAGGTTTTATAAAAAAGAGCTCCATCAGTTTGACCCTGGAAAGATGCTTTTGAAAAATCGCCACATTCTGTATCCAGTTGTGCCGCTTTGGACCCATCTCCTTTTCCTTTTGTTCCATGGCATGATTTGCAATGTGTTGAATAAAGACTTTTACCGGTAGCGACAGAAGACTTATCTCCTTTTAAAGGATTGTCCATTTTTTTATACTTATCCGGCACCGGCCAATGGTCCTGCCAGTTGTTATTGGTTGTAAAAGCTAATAATCCGATAACTGCTAAAAAGATGGGCAAAATGGGAAGATATTTTTTCATGATTTCTATTTTTAAATGAAGTAAATACATATTAATTGACGTTAACCTTCAGTCTTGGGTTGCTCCTTTCTAAGCCTGAAAAGTTCATATATTATTACGATATAGTGGCCCCAAACAGCGGTCATTAAGATAATAAATGTTATTAACATCCAAAGGGGAGGGTTTTTGCTCCACAAAGCCCTTGGTTGTTTTTGTAAGGCATCTGAAACAGAAACTCCCCAGGGCTCAACGGCACTTGCTTCAAGATAACCATAGGTTTCATCTTCATCCAGCCTGGCCAATAAGGTAATTTCTCCTTTTGCATTACCCGGCAGGTTATTGGGAATTTCGATAGAAGCCTCGCCGTTTTCGTCAGTAGTCCCTTCGCCGATTTTCAGCGGCCTGAACAATCTTTTTACAAATATTCCTACGGTTGCTTCGGACACTGGTTGTTCGCTTGTGGCATCACTAATTTTTACCTGTACCGTTAATAAGGAATCTTCTTTTACCGGGGATATTTCAATTTTTGCCCGCTTGATCGTCAATTCCTCTTCAACAGACTCCAGTGCATTATTTCCGGCAAAGACAGCTTTAAAATTCACTGCCCCGTCTTTGTCCGGAGTGATCGCTTCAGGTTTAACGTTGAACACTCCTTTGCCCATCTTATCGGTTATTAAAAACCCCAGATCCTTTTCTTCATCACCAGTTACCTGGAAAAATGAAATTTTCAGTAACTGTAATTTCATCGGCCACCCATTGATCCTGGCCAGCATTGAAGTTTTCAGATCAATACTATTATCGCTTTTTTGTACACACTGGAATTGAAGAGAAGGTGATATCAGCGATTCTTCTTCGGTGCTGGCGGTACTATCTTCTTGCGCAATCAACGCAAAGGGAACCATTAACAATAGCAACACAAACAATTTTATAATTGTTCTGTTGAATAAGCGGTTAAATTGGAATGAAGCCTGTCTCATATTTATTCTTTTATTCCGTTGCAATTTCTTTTTGAATTTCAGGAACCGGTTCACTCTTCTTTTCCTTGTCAGCAAATTCAGAGATCGGTATTATGGTTACAAATTTTGACATGATTGTAAAGAAGAGGAAAAACGTAGCAATTCCTGCAAATGTTAAAGCCCACTCAACCCAGGTGGCAGAATATTTCACAAATTCTGGTCTGGTATCCTGCATGGGAAGCAGCGGTGATTCAAGGGTTGGAACAATGATCAGGTACCTTTTAACCCACAGTGCCAAAACCATAAAGAAAGAGGCAATAGCGATCAAATTTGGTGTCCTGGTCTTCGGAATGGCGACGATAAGAATTGGCAAAATAATACCCGCAACATTGGCAAATAAGAACCACCATCCATATTCTGCAGGGTTGAACAGTTTACCAATTACTTCGCTATCCCATTTTTCAGATCCATACCAACCTGTTAAATACTCAGAAAACGTAAAATAACCATAAGCGGCACCGAGGATCATCATGATATATCCCAGGTATATAAAATGTTTATCCTGGAGATAGCTATTGAGTTTATACATTTTTCTATAAACCCACATAGCCATAATTAATACCCCGGTTCCTGAATAAATGGCCGCTAAAACAAAGTAGGGTCCAAATATTGTACTATGCCAGCCGGGTCGTAATGTCATCCCGAAAATCCATGATAACACGGAGTGAACTATAATAGCAAGCGGCACAATCATAATTGCCATTAAGTTCATGGAAATAGAGATATGCCTTTTTTGACTGGGAGTTCCTTTATATCCAATGGCCAGTATTTTATACATTTTTTGCTTCCATTTAGGAACTTTCAAATTCGCATCCCTGTATATAGCAAAGTCTTTGATCAGGGCCAGGTATAAAAAGATAACACTACCGGCAAAATAGGTGAGTATCGCCAATACATCCCATGTGATCGGCGATTGAAGCCTTGGATAAAGAAACAAATGGTGTAACCGGTCCAGCCTTCCAATACAAAGAAGAATAAAAATTGGGCCAATGATAGTGGAGATCACTGTGATCATTTCAGCTATGCGAATAATGGGTTTTCTCCACTCTACTTTCAGAATGTGAAGAATGCCCGAAATGACCGCACCTGCGTAACTGATCCCAATGAAAAATATAAAATTCGCAATGTATAATCCCCACACAACATTATCCCGCATACCGGTGATCTTGTGCCCTTTGATCACCTGTAGATACAATGCATAGCCGCCAAGGCCGATCCAGAGTAAATAAAATATTGACCAGCCCCAGGCCCTCCTGTCATACTTTTCAATTACCGGACGCTGGTGGTCAAATAATTCCTGTTGATATTTATTGAGTTCCATTTTGATTGATATTCTTTGTTAATCAAATACCCTTCGCTTTCATTTTTTTTCGAGCAGATTACTTTCTTCCATAACATCTTTAAATCTCTCTTTTAAATTGTCGGGTAAGTTTTCATATCCTCTTTCTACGGGGAACTGCCTGTCTTTTGGAGGCAGGTAATACACCCTTGGTTTGGTTCCCAGTTCTTCCTGGAATCTATAAGCTGCCCTGTCTTTTATCAGTTGTGAAAAGCTTACGGTTTCATCTCCGTTAGAAACGGTGTCTTCATTCTCATCGCCAAAATAAAAAACACCATTGGGGCAAGCTTCTACACAAGGAGGCAAAAGCCCTTCCCTCGATCTATCCGGGCAGAAATCACATTTTTCAACCGTACCCACTTTTCCTGGAATACCTGTTTCGGGTGAGTATTGCTGGTGTTTGATATCAAATGGTAATTCCGGTTCGCTCCAGTTGAATACCCTGGTTGAGTAAGGGCAGGCGGCCATACAGAATTTACAACCAATGCAACGTTCATTATCGATCAGCACCAAGCCGTCTTGTCTTTTAAATGTTGCATCAACCGGGCATACTTTTACACATGGCGGGTTATCGCAATGGAAACATTGTTTGGGGAACCAGTAAGGTGCTCCCTCTTCACTATCCTTCATCAGTTTAACCGTAAGCCATTCCTTGTCTTCTGTACGATAGTGCCATTTCTGACAGGCAGCAACGCATTTCCGGGCATTTTTACACCGGGAAAGGTCAACTACCATTACGAATTTTTTACCTGCTATGCCTTCCCTGGCCTCCAGTTTCGAAACAATAGCCATGTGTTCCTGGTGGTTCAAATAGGAAGAGTCGATCTCAACAATTTCACCATCGGGAGAAAGGAGTTTAACCTTTTCGCCAACATTTGCTTTTTTTGAAGAACATGAACAAGCCAGGCTTCCGCAGGCAGTTGCAGCAATCGTTGCAATGGCTGTAGTTTTAAGAAAATCCCGGCGGGCTTTATTGCTTATTTCTTCTTCTTTTTTCATTTTGCAGATTTAATTGCTTCAACTATTATTTTTCTTGGATGGATTATTCATCCAGTTATAGATTTCTTTATTGCTGGCCCTTTGATTCTTTTTTACCTGATCCAGCATTTCTTTGCTTACCTCTACCAGCTTACCGTCTGCTGTTAGCATCTTTACCATTTCTGTTGATCCTTTTGAGTTGTCGGTTGAGGAGAAAATTGAAAAGAAATCCCGGCGGGATTTTTTGGGGGCATTGTTATTGTTTCCCATTTTGTTGATTTGTGCTATTGATTTATAAAAAACCAATGCTAAAGTATCTATAGTATGGCTGGACAGGAATGATGTACGAAGAAAGGGGGTGTGATTGTTGTCACATAAGGGTATGATAGCTATCAAGTGTGTCTCCCCGCAAAGCACACTGTTATGCTATTTAAGATTTTAAACATCAGCGAATTACCGCTTTTTCTTTGGCAAAAAAGCTAACACCAGTAAGGGTGTTATTGTTAGCTCAAGGATCATCGCACAAAACAGGCTGAAGCTGATCAATAATCCTATATAAAAAGCTCCTCCAAAACTCGATGATAATAATGTCAGGAAACCAGACAACAATACCAGGGTGGTGATAATAATTGCTTTGCCGGTAGACATATAGGTCCTTTTCACTGCATAGGGAAGTGAAAGCCCTTTTGATAATTCAAGCCTGAGCCTGCTAATGAAATGTATCGTGTCATCGACTGCAAGGCCCAGGGCTATGGCAAAGATCACCGAAGTATCTGCCTTAAGGTTGATACCCATATAACCCATTAGTCCCGCCATAAAGATCAGAGGCAGCAGGTTGGGTATTAAAACGATCAGGACGATCATCCATTTTCTCAAAAGGAAAAAAGCGATCACACAAATTATAAGTGCATCGAAAAAAATGCCGCTTAAAAGATTCTTTGTTAGTGTATAGGTTATTTTGTCGAGCAGTTGCGCTGACCCCGTTATTTTATAAGAAAAAGCGGCTACCCCGGACTGTTTAGCAAAATACCTGTCAATTTTCTCTTTGATCGGTTTGAATTCTTTAATGCTCAAATTGGGCAGGCGACCACTGATACGCAACCTGCTCCCGTCGGCGGTCATATAATGTTGCATTTCGTCTGCAAATTCAGTTTGCAGAATACTTTCATAATACCGGCTAACCTCTTGTTGCGACCTGGGTAGTACATAGTTGATATTATCACCGCCGGCAAAGGCTTTGTTTGCCCCCCGGAATAATGACAATGGGGAAATAATATACCCAACGCCACAGCTATCCTTTAAAAACCTTTCTACTTTTTCAACTTTCTGCATCACTTCTATATCAAAAAAGGATTCCCCCTTATCCCTCATTGTAAGTGCCAGTTCAAAAGGTCTTGTCCCGGCAAAATCCGTTTCCATAAACTTAAAATCGTCAAGCACCGGACTTTTCCTCGGTATTTCTTGCAAAAGGCTGGAGTTGATCTCGATCCTGGTTGCATAGAAAACAGATACTCCTGTCAGAATTAGAAAAAATATAGATACCGTCATCCTGTTCTTTAAAACAGTTTTAAAGAAAAAAGCCAGTATCCTGTTCCATATATTACCTGCCTGCTTCTCAAAAGTAACTTTGGGAATAGGAGAAAAAGTAAAAAATGCATACAGCGCAATCATCGTAACCACAAATCCCATTAGAATGCCTGTGGCAGCAAAAAATCCAAAATTTCTTACAGGTATAACATCGGTAATTCCCAGGGTTATAAATCCGATGGCAATAGCACAACATGTAAAGAATGTTGCTAATCCTATTTCCTTATACGCTTTTTTTAGCGCTTCCTTTTTTGACAGGCCCGTTCGTAGCAGTTCAATATAATGTGTAGAAATGTGAATGATATCCGACATACAGATGGCTGCCAGTATTGGAGGTAGCAGGCTTGAAAGAATGTCTATTGAATTCCCGGTCAGGGAAATAAAAGAAAAGGTCCAGATAATAGAAACAACAATAAGTAATAAAGGAAAAAAAATAGCCCTTATAGATTTGAAAAGTATATATAGTGCCAGGCAAATAAAAACAAATGCCAGAATAAGATATTTTTTAAGGTTCTTTTGAATTTCCTTTATATATACTCTTTCCACACGGATCTTGGCAGTAAGATGAGACTCGTCAAATCCAAGCTGGTCAATTTTGCCCTGAATACTATCCAGCAAAATATCCTTCTGTCCGTCCGTTAAGTTTTGTTTATTAAACGCCGCTATGGCTATTGACTTTCCATCTTGTGAGACTAGTAAGTCCCGGTATTCTTTTGCCTGAAAAAGATAGGCTGAGTCCGTTGAATAAAGCGCCGGATTATCAATATGGATCAATGGCCTTGCATTGATATCATCACCTTGCAGGTAAATCAGGTTAGCTGATGTAAGAGAATATATTTTTAGAATATTGTTCTGCCTGGAAATATATTTCGATAGGCTATCCGTTTTTTCTAAAAATGACCGATCAAAAATTCCCGACTTGTTCCTGAGTCCGATAAAGATAAACTCATCGTCGATCTGCGAATTGAATTGTTCCTGAAACTCTTTGAAAAAAGTTAACTCCGGATCCCCTGCCGGAAATAGTTTTTCAATATTGAACTCAAACTTTAGTGAACGAAGGGGAATAAAACTTAATAGGGTAATTAAGAGAAGAAGCACAACACCGGCTCTGGTTCTGTTTTCGTTCATTATTACTTAATTGGCCACCCTAAAATCTCAAAATAAAATCAGAACAGATCGCCTTTTATCATCATCGCTTTGGTATCCCTTAGGGACTGCATTGCCTTTTCATGTTCCTCTACCGGCACAAGATAGCTGATGGCTTTACTGGCAAATTTATTACAGTAATTACATTCATTGCAATCCCTGTGGCAATTTCCTTTATGAAAGAAATCCATAAACCCGTCAAGCTTTTTATTATCAATATAAAGATCAAAGCTTTCATTGAAAGCCTTTTCCTTTCGTAATGTGTTTAATTGATTAACTAATTTATGAGCCTTAAATAAATTGATCTTGGAAGGTTGCAAAAGATATTTTAACCCCTTCCAGTAATATTTGTCCTTATTGTAAATGATATACTTTGAAAGACCGTGAATAAGATCCATCATATTCCCATCATAGGAACGCTTTGTATACGCAGAAACGATGCGGGCAAGAGCATCTGTGGTCATGCTTCTTTCAACCAGTTTAATATTATCCACTCCCGCTTCTTCATAATAGTGGAGATCTTCCGGCCTTATAAAGGCAGATTTCAAAATTTCAACAGGATTTGACAATAGTTTTTCTGCGCATGAGAAAAGATAATAGTCAAAGCTAAAGTTGTTGTTTACATGTTTTTTTTGAGATGCATGGGCATTGTAGTTTGCATGCAATGTCACCATAGGACATTTGTTCATGCACATCAGGTTGGCAATGGTCTGGATCTTACAGGTTGTCTTCTCTTTTATTCTTTTTATTTCATCAAAATTCTTATTTATATCTACGTAGGAAATGTTGATCTTGTCGGCGCCAAGGTTTTCCCAATACCTGGCTTTTTCAAAACTATCTATGCGTACCTGTACAGATGCAGAAATAGAGAATTGCGGATAGTTCTTTTTAATGATCTCCATTACCATTGGTAATGAAACTGAAATACCATCTACATTATTTTCCGCCAGCCAGTCAAGTGTTTTACGAATATCCTTATAACCGGTTTTTGTTATTTCCAGGTTATCAAAACAAGTACCGTTCATCAGGTAATTAAACTTCAGATTTCTTCTATGCGCTTCATCTACAAAGTCTTTTACCTTTTCTTTTTTAACATTAGGGAGGGTAAGAGTAGGGCGGCCACCACCGATCAGGCCAACATTTAATTTTCCATAAATTTCTTCGGTTTCTGAAAAGTCGATCTTGTCAAAATAATCATCCTCCCAATTGACTGGTATTGTTAGTTTCATATGCTTACTAAGACGTTGGTTTGTCGTTGATTTAATTTCAACTTAAAGTAAGCCATTATTCCATCGGGAAACTATGAGATTCATCAGTTTTACAGTTGAGGTTGCCCTGAAACCAGCTCTCCTTCCCATCAGAACAAGCGATTAGAGTATGATACCAGGCAAGGGGGTTCTATTTACTAAAATAAAGAGATAGCTGTGTGTCAATATTCATCATGTCGATGAACAGAGGGTCTTTTTCCTTGCTAAACAGGTAAATACCGCACATATCATTCCTGGAGTTTAGATCAATTAACACTCCTTGTTTGCTTTGGTCAACAAAATAGAGATAGCGGGCTTCTGAGGTTTCAACTATCCTGATCTGGGGCCAGTATTCTTTTAAAACATTTCTTGCATTTCTCATCTGGTAAAAACAGTCGTGAGTGTCATTTTCATAATGCAGGGTATCAAGGGCTGATTTTATTTTACCAAGCTGAACAGAATCTGGCATAAAAAAAACAGCTGATGGGGGGGGTATTGTTAGTGTATCTGAATTCTCTGTACCTGGTTTCCTGTAGGATGTTTTTCCCTCTGCCGTTTTAGTGGCTTTATCGGTTATATTTTCTTTCCCGGGGTTCCCGTTGTTACAAGAGAGCAGAAAGTTTGCGATCAGTAAACTAAAAAAGAAGCTGTATTGTAAAAGTCTTTTCATTGTATTTGCAAAAATAACCCCGGTTTTTTGTCCGGGGTTATTTGCTTTGCCTTAGTAACACTTGGTTAGATCAATCACTAAAAATTCATTTAATAGTTCCACAACCTCGTAATATTAAATCCTATGAGGAATTTATTTCCTTTTACCAAAGTGCTTTCATCTTCCGGTGTGTTTGGATCATCGGTTGAGTGATCAGTGTATTTGAACGGGTTGTTTGAATTATACATATTGTTTATCCCCGGATTCAAATAATAGAAATTGGTAAAGAACAGCTGGAAGGAGTGGCTGCTTGTGTTAAACTCTACTCCAAATGAAACACTTGGGTTTGGATTATAAGTGGCATGCTTGGTAATCGGTTGATCATAGTTTATCATCAATGATGTTACATCTGTTAATTTATATCTCGCCGAAAGGGCCACTGCAAAATGGTCGAACTTCATTGCTTTATTGATCTTCAATGTAGAATCATTGAGTTTGGTAAAGTATCCATTTACAGAGTTGTGATGAGAAACACTTGGGGCCACCTGTACAGACAATTTATCAGTTACTTTTCTGGCTATTAATAGTTGATGAAAATAAGAAAGCCTGTCGCTGGTATATCTGTATATATCCTTATTGGGATCCTTTTTGGTATTAATTGCTGCGTTTACATAATAGCTTACACTAACGGGGTACTTTCCCTTTGTTTGTGTAATAATGGAGTATTTCAGGCTTCCATCCCATATAGGGCCTGAAACAGAAGAAACTCCTCCCTTTGGAATAACCGCAGCTGATGTTTTGGTAAATCCTATCCCAACATTCAGCTTTTCAACAGGAACATAACTAAGGCCTACCCTGATATTAGAGGGAGCAAAAAATCCCCAGAAATCCTCATACCCTTTGTTCCAGGTACCAAACCTGTGCATAATATCCATCTCCATCGTTCCTTTAACAGGAACAAGAATGGTTTGGTTATCGCTGATCCAAACGCTTTGAAATGTATTTTTTTCTGGTTTTGCTTTTGGTTTAGTATTGGTTGTTTCCTCTTCAGCCGGAGGATCGTCCTGTGCAAAGACGCCGATGTTTGACAGTAGCATACATGCACTGAATAATAACGGCGCCATTAATCCATACTTTATTTTATAAATACTTGGTTTCATTTTAATAAGATTTAAGTCCGTTAATTATTAGGTGCGCCGTTCCTGATCCAATCAAGTACCTTTTGCCTGTTATCAGCAGAAGGCATGTATTGCTGCATGTCTCCATTTAGCAATTTGATCAAAATACTTTGTGTTGGTAATTGTAGATTAATAAACCCTCCATTCACAATTTCATTATAGGAGACATCCGCTGTCAGATAAGGCTTATGTGCTCCGGAAACATGACAACCAACATCAGTACAGCTAGCGGCAAACAGTGGCTTTAGCTCATTGGCAAAACTCACCTGTTGCGGCGGCGCATTGGGGTCCTTGGGTAAATCTGGTTTGATGATATCCTTGTAGCAACTTGACACTCCGATTCCTAATGCCAGCACCAAACCAAAATATAATAGTATACGTTTCATTTTAATTACTTTTTAATAAGAAACTATTTATTATTAAAGTTCATATTGCATTCAATGTCTATTTGATCTGCAATACTGGTACTGGTAATACCAAAATCTCGACAATTGAAAGAAAACTGTAACTGCAATCCGAATACATCATATGGTGTTCCGGAAGCGATGGTCGCCTTAGTAATATAATTCAGCTTTCCTACGATTGATTTAGTAAGCGGTGCTGCCAGTTTTCCCTGCCATGTGAGATCCAGCGTAACGATATAGCCATTGCTATTGGGGTCAAACTCGACTTTTGTAGACTTAATTTTGGCCAGGTTGGTAACTGTTAGGTTTTGGGTGCCAGATACAATTGGTGTTGTACCCATTCCGGAAACATTACAACCCGCATCTCTTCCTGGTTCCCCGGTGTTTGAAGTGTTGATCTGTACATAGCCGCTGATAAAGGTTTGGGTTGGGTCGCTTTCATAAAAAGCCCATGAGTTGTCTAACAACGGTTGGCCGGTAGTTGTGTAATTCTGCATTTCCGCTGCAGTAACATCATGTGTCCCAAACTGGTTAAAACGACCGGTCAGCAAGCCTGCTGCACCAACATACTTGGTAGCCCACAAGCAGCTTGAGTGTACTTTATCAAGTTTCCATTCATCCGCATTACCAGTGGTCATGTTTCCGGGCAAATGAACATTATTACCCCTGTTGGGAACAAATGGCTGTGTAAGCTGTACCGGTACAATCAGATCATTATCCCTTGTACAACTGATAAAATACCCATAACCACATATTAAAACCAACAGGATCAACAGGGTTCTGTTATTTAAAAGTTTCATAAAAAATATTTTTTGATTGATTAATTTTTGGCTTTTGTAAAAGTATTCAGTGCCAAAGTGGGGGGGTATGACTTGTATCAAAAAACTAAGTGATAAATATCACAAACCGGCCAAATTCATATCAATGACGGGGATGCGTAGTGATTATGGCAATCGATTGTTTGATTTTTTGCATTCGCTTTTTATGAAAACAAATAACCTCCTCAAAAAGAATTGTAAATCAACCGTTGCTGTATTAATTCAAAAAGAAATACTAAAAAAGCAACTGATAGTATGACTCAATTTTTACCTTTACCGGTAATGTTATTATTTCGCTGCTTATTTCAACTAAACCCTTCACCTTAAATTAAAATAATGAAACCGAAGTTACTCTTATTGGTTGCCAGCCTTCCGCTGCTTTTCTTTTCATGTGTAAGCAGCAAAAAGTTTAAAACAGCACAGGCAGATTATGCCACATTACAAGACAAGTACAAAACCCTTGAGGGGGACCTGTCTGATTGCAGTACAGAAAAGGGAACCCTTTCCCGGCAAAAAGAAGATCTGGAGCGTCAGCTTGCCATGCAAAATACCAAGATCAAAGACCTGAACTCACAGATCGATTTTCTAAAAGCTAACAATAGCCAGGCGTTAAAACAATTAGAAGACCTTTCTGTTATTTCTGCATCACAGGCAGAAAGTATTAAAAAATCGATGGATAATATTGGAGCAAAAGATGCGTATATCCAGACCCTGCAGCAACAAATGGCCCGCAAAGATTCACTAAACATGGCCCTGGTCATGAATTTGAAAGGGGCTGTTGGAAATCTTGATGATGAAGACATTAATATTAAAGTAGACAAAGGAGTGGTATATGTTGATATATCCGATAAGCTTTTGTTTACAACAGGCAAGTATGAAGTAACCAGCAAAGCCAAAACAGTATTGGGTAAAGTGGCCGCCGTTTTAAAGAACCAGCCTGATATCGAATTCATGGTAGAGGGGCACACAGATAATGTACCTTATAGAAGCGGTGTATTGCTTGACAACTGGGACCTTAGTGTAAAAAGAGCAACCGCGGTAGTAAGGATACTCCAAAAAGAATATGGTCTTGATCCAGCCCGTATGGCTGCTGCCGGAAGGGGTGAGTACAAGCCTTTGGCCGACAATGGTTCAAAAGACGGAAGAGCTTCTAACCGGAGGACAAGAATTGTCATTCTTCCTCAACTGGATCAGTTCTTCAAATTACTGGAAACTCCGAAAAACTAGTTTTTTCTCAACCATAATAAAAGCGCTGGAAACACCGGCGCTTTTTTATTTTACTTCTTCAAACACTCCTGTTTGCTTATTCTTTCTCACATTATCCCATGTAAAATAACGGCCATTCATGGCAACATAAACTCCGGGTGAAAGGGTTTGTGCAAAAGCAAGGGCACTGCCCAGGTTAAAAAGCCCGTCTGAACTACCAAACTTAATAGGGATCATGGCGCCCGTAAGTATCACTACCTTATTCTTAACTCTTTTTGCCAAAAGAGTAGCCGTTTCAGCCATTGTATCAGTGCCATGGGTAATAACGATCTGCGATTCATCACAATTATTACATTGGTAGGCGATCAGCTCACGGTCTTCATCACTCATCTCCATACTATCGATCATCATTAGTGTCCTTATTTCAACCGGTACTTTGTTGCGTCCCTTCTCCAGCAACTCTTGCATGTGTGTGTCCTTAAAAAAAAGCTGCCCCGTAATTTCATTGTATTCTTTGTCAAAAGTGCCGCCTGTTATGAAGATCCTGATAGCCATTTTACTATGTTTCAGGGCATGAATATAGCAAATCATGAAATGGCCGGTGGAAAGGATATAAATAAAAAAGAGGGTAAAAAGTTTTGCCTGAAGCGGGAATATTCTATTTTAGCGGGCCTTTAAAACAAAAAAGGTCCTTCCGTAGAAACGGACTGACCTCTAACGATTGCTTGCCATATGAAAAATTCTTAAGAGTAGTGTTGATCGCCGTTTCCGGCTTCTGGAAGAATTTTGGCTTTATCTTTGACCTCTGACTGCTTGCTGCTTGCCTCTTAACGATTGCTTTGCCTTATTTTTTCTTCCTGAGTCAAAATTAGGGGGCGGCAAATTATCCTTCAAACCAATTAGGGCATCTTTCTATTATGCCTAAGGGGTGTGGTAGTTGCCAAAACCCTTGCTGGCAGGGAGTTTCAGGTAAAACACCTTATGATGTCCAACCGCACAACCGATATATTATTTCAACTTATAAAATCCCTGGAAAAGGCTGAAAAAAGACACTTCAAGCTTTATATAACCCGGAGCTCGGGAAAAGAGGATCTGAAGATCGTCCGGCTTTTTGATGCAATTGATAAACAAAGGCAGTATGATGAAAATGCTCTTTTAAAAAAGCTGGATGATCTTACCAAACCAAGGCTCTCTAACCTGAAACAACATCTTTACCGGCAGATACTGGCCAGTTTGAGGTTGCTGAAAAGTGCAGACAGTATTGATCTTCAGCTTAATGAGCAATTCGATTATGCCCATATCCTTTACAAAAAGGGGCTTTTTATGCAAAGTCTCAGAATAGCGGAAAAAGCAAAGGAAACCGCTATGGCAAACCAGAAGTTCAATTTTTTGCCGCAGCTGATTGCCCTGGAAAAGAGGATTGAAAGTCTCCACATTACCCGAAATATCGAGAGCCGATCTGATATTTTAGCCGGTGAAGCTATTGATGTAAGCAAGCATATTGATATGGTGGCAAGACTTTCTAATCTTGCTCTAAAGCTTTTCAGCTGGTTTGTTCAGCATGGCCATGCCCGCAATGCAGAGGATGAAGAAAGCATACGCAGATTCATGAAAGCCAGTTTGCCGGATCATGTTTTTTCACAAACCGGCTTTTATGAGCGGTTATATTTATACCAATGTTATACATGGTATGCCTTTATTAAACAAGACTTTTTACAATACTATCGATATACACAAAAATGGGTTGATTTATTCGAAAAGGAGCCGATAATGAAACGGGTAGAAACCGGATTTTATATTAAGGGTCTCCATTATTTATTGAATGCACATTTTGATCTGCGCAACTTCAGAAAATTTGATCCCACACTTAAAAAATTTGAAGCAGTAGCACAAACCGAAAGGGTGCGGGATAATGATAACTTCAGGATACAGGCATTTATCTACATTAGCCAGGCCCAGATAAACCGTCATTTTATACAAGGTACATTTAAAGAAGGTTTAAAGCTTGTCCCTAACATAGAAAAAGAACTTGAGGGTTATCGGCTTTTTTTAGATAGTCATCGCATCATGGTACTCAATTATAAGTTTGCGGTGCTGTATTTTGGAAGTGGTGATTTTAACCGTTGTATTGATTATTTACAAAACATTATTCATGATAATACTAACCTAAGGCATGATCTGCAATGCTATGCCCGTCTTGTACATTTGCTGGCACACTATGAACTGGGAAACGATATGCTGATGGAGTCATTAACAAAATCAGTATACCGTTTTATGGCAAAGATGAAAAACCTTACCGCCGTGGAAGAGGCGATCTTCCGGTTTCTTCGTCAATCAATTAAACTTTCTACAAGGCAACTGAAGCCAGAGCTGGAGAAGTTTCTAAACACTATTAAGCACCTGGAAAATGACAGGTTTCAAACCCGGGCCTTTGCTTACCTGGATATAATTTCCTGGGTGGAGTCAAAGGTTTCGGGTACTACTATGGAGTCTGTCATTCATCAAAAATACCTGAAACACAAGCGACGGGTGGTACGTTAGAAAAGCACTCATATTTTTTGGTAACTTTCTGATATGAATATGAATAAGCTAAGGCCGGAAAAGTATCTGAAGTATTTATACCTCCCCAACCTTTTCACAGCCAAGCGAACAAAAGAGATACTTTCGGTTAACCCTACCGTTATACCCCAGAGAGAAGAAGCTGAAAGTGTAAGAATATTTGTATATGATTATAACGCCGAACGTTTTGAGGTAAACGAATTTGACTCCGTTCGGAAGATTTTTTCATTCAAGGATAACGAAAATACTACCTGGGTAAATATTGATGGATTACGAAAAGCAGATGTGGAAGCGGTTTGTAACCACTATGATATTCATCCTCTTTTTATTGAAGATATTCTTAGTATCAATCAGCGCCCAAAACTGGATGAAACCGAGAACACCATATTCTGTTTACTGAACATGCTATACTATGATGATGAGAATTTTTCTGTAGAGCAGGAACAGATCAGTATTGTTTTATGTAAGAACACTGTTATCAGCTTCCAGGAAGACCCCAGAAGGGATGTCTTCAACACGGTTCGGGAGAAACTAAAAATGTCTAACACCAAATTAAGGCAGGGAAGTGCCGAATATTTGTGCTATACACTTTTAGATACTATTGTTGACCACTATTTCCTGGTGATGGAAAAATTGGGGGGCCGCATTGAAGATGTGGAAGAAGTGGTGGCAAGGGGCCATAACCCCCGTGCTATAACCGACATTACCAACCTGCGAAAAGAGCTGATCATCTTAAAGAGAAATTTTATTCCTGTAAGAGAGGTGGTGAATGGATTTATAAGAAGCGAAAGCGATCTACTGGAGGATCGTTATACCAAGTATTATAAGGATGTTTATGACCACATTATACAGGCTATCGACTTATTAGAAAACTACCGTGATGTTATTGTGAGCTTGCAGGACTTACATATAAACAATGTGAATCTCAAGATGAACGAAGTGATGAAGGTGATGGCTATTGTTACCTGCCTGCTGGCGCCGGCCACAGTAATTGGTGGTATTTTCGGGATGAATTTTGAAAACGTTCCCTTATTAAAAGATCATTGGGGTTTTTGGATCGCCATGGCTTTCATGCTCATCATTCCTCTCTGGATGTTGCGCATCTTCCGTAGCCGGGGATGGTTCTGATCATTTTTTCTTGAAAACGGGAACGGTGCTGCAGGGTTCCCCATACATAATGCTTTTGGCAACAGGCCGCAGCATTTTAGTGATCTCCATATACACATAATCTTCGATCGGTGTTTCTCCGCAACCCTTTATCACAACTCTTTTGTCTGCATACTCATTTACATCTATAGCAGAAAGGTTTTTTAAAAACAATCTTTTGTGAAGCTCCTGTTCATCGCCCATTACTATTTCTTTTGCCTCTGGTTGCAGGTAGCTTGCCGCCAGCATCCATGCCCAAACAGGAATAATGGCATCCGCAGAACAGGTTAGCGCCACATATTTGTCCCGGTAAGCGGACCAGTCAGTGTTTTTCAGTGCTTCCCGGAACTCTTTTTCCTTAAGGATCATTTGCATAAATAAATGGTCCTTCAGATCAAACACGGCGGTTTCTCCTTTAGGATACCACTTTTCAAGATCAATGGTCACAAGGCCGCTTTCAGCCACTTTATTTATTATGGGTTCTGTCATTTGTTCTGTAAAATTAACAAAACAACCCGCCATCCTGTTTACGACATCTGTAAACAAAAGTCCCGCACTTTAATGGTGCGGGA
This sequence comes from Chitinophagales bacterium, assembly GCA_020636575.1. Classification (GTDB taxonomy): domain Bacteria; phylum Bacteroidota; class Bacteroidia; order Chitinophagales; family Chitinophagaceae; genus JJ008. Next base: position 949,751 of record JACJXP010000001.1, on the reverse strand, counting down.
CAACAGCGGGTTTTGGTTCTGAGATCCTTTAATATCTTTTTGCCCTGTTATCTTTAATTGTCGCCGCCTCTTTTAATGTATTGATAAGAATATACGGGTATGTTGCCTGTTTCATTCTTGTGTAATCAGCCTGGCGTCTTTCTGTAACACTTCCCTCCATTACCGCAGTAGCACCGGTGCTATCTACTCTCACTACATACACTCCGTTAACTCCCTCTATTGCTTCGGGAACCACTTTTCCTTTGTTGTTTGGATTAAATGCTGCGCCTATCACCCGGGGTTCATATCCCAAAACCGGGCTGTTTGAAATACGGAGGCTATCTGCGCCTTCGATTTGCTTGCCCCCCATTGCAGCCGAAGCGGCTTCCAGGGTGGTGATCTTCCCGATCTTTGTTATTAATACTTGTGCCTTTTTCTTGTTGCGTAATATTGGTTCCACCAATGGCCTTGCTGTGTTTACACCTTGTGTGCCGTCTTCAAAAACTTCTGTTACAACGGCCACCACATAATTATCTCCAACTCTTTCAGGCCTGATCACTTCGCCTTTTTTAGCTTCATAAATATTTCTTACCAATGTCCTGGAAGAACCAAGCCCCCTTATATCAGAACTCACCGGCTTTATATCTGTAGCTACTCCTTTTTGTTTGCCTTGTGGTTTTAGCTTTTGCTCATAGGTATTATCATAAGCCTGCTGGTCCGGGCTGTCGCCAAAGAAACTATTGGCGGCGTTTAGCGCTGCATTATCGGTTTCCTGGCTGGCGATGATCTCTTTGGGTAGCTCGGCTATTTTATAACCCATCCCGCTGCCTTTGTGAGACAATACCTCTATATAGTGATAGCCGTATGTTGTTTTTACAATTCCCTTGCTGCCCGGAGGGTTCAGGAAGATGAAATCGTTGAACGTAGGAACCATTTGTCCGGAAGGAACATTGTCATATACGCCACCTGTGAAATTTCCCTGCTGATCGTTTTTGCCCGGGTCGTCAGAAAACTTCAAACAAAGTGAATCGAAATTGGACCCTTTTGCAATTTCATTACGGATACTGTCGCAAAGTTTGTAAGCGGTTGTGGTATCTCTTATCGGGTACATTTGGCCGCTTTGCGGATCTCTTTGCATTGTACCGATGAGTATATGGCGAACCTTTACCGTATCGGGCATTTGTTTTGCTCCTAACAGTTTCGCCAAAACGAAGTTTCCGTTTTCAAGAAAAGGACCATAAATGCCGCCTATGGGCAGGCGGGTAATAGAATCTTTGAATGCAGATTGTATCTGGCTGCCACTTTTGTATCCATCATAAAAATTAGAAACCCCTTCTCCGGCAAGATAAAGCTCAATATTATTGGTACTATCAAATGCAGGCCTTAATTCGTTGAGTCTTTTTTTAACCTCAAGGCTGTCTGCAGAACTCGGTGCCGCACTAAACGTTACATAGTTAATGCTGCGGCTTTCTTTTTGTTTGAATTGTGTTTTATGTTTAGAAACATAATCAGCAATTTCCTTGTCCTCTACTTTATATAAACTGTCGGGCTGGCTGGCATAACTTTCAGACACATAAGAAATGTTGGCCACCTGGCTGTTATCTGCAATTTGTTTTTCCACTCTCCAGCGGGGCTGGTTAGAGCTATTGGCCAGCATGGCGTTGAACTTTTCTTTCAAACGTTCCTGTACTATATACTCCAGCAACTCGTTCAACTGGTTTTTTTGTTCTGCCGTTCCCTGCTTTCTTATTTGTGTAACGGTTTGTAATACCTGTGTAGGATCATACGGTTGTCCTTGCGGCATCAGGTATTGTTGTGCAATGCTGGATGGCTGCGGGCCATAAAGCAGGTCGTTCAATTCTTTTTTGCCAACAACAATTCCTAATTTATCATACTGCTCCTGCAGTACTATTCTTTCTACTTCCTGGTTCCACATTTGCTCAAGCGCCTGTGAAAAAGCCATATCCGAGGGGTAGCCTTGTTGTGAAAGATTGTTTTGGGTGATCTCTACCTTTTTTCTGAAATCTTTATCGTCGATCTTTTTTCCATTCACCCTGCCAACAACGGTAGAGCCCATGCCGCCACCACTTCTTGCTTTACTGGAAAAGTAATCTGTAAGCACAAAACCGAGCAATGCTATAGCAATAACCGCAACGGTCAATTTTGCATACTTTTCCCTGATATCCTGAATAATAGACATAGTAGTACTTGTATTTTTATTCCCGAAAGTTTTTCGGAATTCGGGGGGCAAAAATAGGGGAAAAACTGTGGAAAATATATAAAAAATGCCCGGCGGGCGGGCATTTCAAGGTGTTTTGATCCGGGGACTATTTCTTCTTGCTGATCAGCTTCATTTCCTTTACCAAATGGCCGGCCCCGGCGTATTTATCTACTATAAATAAGATATAGCGAATATCTACCATGATATTGCGGCAAATAGAGGGATCATAGTTGATATCACTCATGGTTCCCTCCCAGGCCCTGTCGAAATTGAGGCCGATCAGGTTGCCATAGGCGTCCAGCGCCGGGCTGCCTGAATTTCCGCCCGTAGTATGGTTCCGGGCAATAAAACAGACCGGCATTTTTCCGTTTGCGCCATATTTTCCGTAATCCTTTTTAGCGTACAGCTCTCGTAGTTTTTCCGGCACATCAAACTCATAATCACCGGGTTTATACTTTTCCATCACCCCGTCGAGGTAGGTATAAATTTCATATTTCACGGCATCTCTGGGTTCATAACTCATCGCTTTCCCATAAGTGACCCGCATGGTGCTGTTGGCGTCAGGATAGAAAGTTTTTTCCCTGAAAACCTCCATTTGTGCCCTCATATAGTCCCGCTGCAGGCGGTTGATCTTATCCTGGGCCTCATTAAGCTGCCCGGAAACCGTAGTAGAGAAATAGGTCAGCAGGTCGCTGAAAAGATTGGCAGCCACATCTGTTTTGTGCTGTTCCAGTCTTGTTTTGGCATCTGTTTCTAATGCTCCCAATGTTTTCTGTTCTTCATCCATTGTTGTAGCAGCATATATATTTTCAGCCATTTTATTAAAATCGCCGCCTGCGTCTTTCAAAAGTTTGGTAAAGCTGTCTGGTAGTTTGTAATCCTGTAAGCCCTGGTAAAACACTTCCATTAGTGCCGCAAAGAGCTTCCGGTCTACTTCTGCATTGTATTCCTCATAAATCCCTTTTAGCCGGTCTTGTGTTCTTTTTAATATGGTCTCATAATTATCTTTTCCCTGCGCATTCATTGCCTGGTTTAGCTGGGAAGAAATACTGAACAGTTCTATTTTGCTAAAAACCTCATTGAAATAGTCCCGTTGCAAACCCAGTGGCTCCAGTTCCTTATAGGCCAATTCCAGTTGTTGCAACAAATCGCCATATTTTGATTTGAGTGCGCCATTAGCATTCACTCTTTTTTGAAACTCCGCTTCATAAGCCTGTTTTTTAGCAACCGCATTTGTTTTAGTAAGTCCCAGTACTTCGCCCTGCCATTTTTTCCATGCGTTTGAAATGCCCGCATACTTGGAAGCATATTGTATCTTGATCTGCTCATCCTTACGCATATAACCATCAATTACTGCCAGCGCTTTGTCCCTTATGGCGATCTTGGTTGGATCGTTCACTCTTACTGTTTGGTCTACGGCTGCTGAGTGGAGGTATTCCATCGTTCTTCCCGGGAAACCAAACACCATAGTAAAGTCCCCTTCTTTTACGCCGTCCATAGATATCGCTAATGAACGCTTAGGAACATAAGGCACATTATCCGGAGAGTAAGCGGCCGGTTTATTATCCTTTCCGGCATAAATGCGGAACATAGAAAAATCACCTGTGTGGCGTGGCCAGATCCAGTTGTCGGTATCTTTTCCAAAATTACCGATGGCTGATGGTGGCGCACCTACCAGTCTTACATCCCGGTAAGTTTCTGTTACAAACATGAAATACTGGTTGCCTTCAAAAAAGCCACGAATAAAACTATCCTGGTAATCTTCCTTTTTTACACCCTTCCGGATGGCAGCAATATTCTTGTCTATCTGTGATTGTCTTTCGTTTTCACTCATTTCATCCTTTACGCCGGCCAATACTTTATTACTTACATCTTCAATACGCACAATAAAAGTTACAAACAGGCCGGGATTGGGAATTTCTTCTCCGTGGTTCTTTGCCCAAAAACCATCCCTTATATAATTATGGTCCAGGGTGGAATGATCTTGTATAGAACCAAAACCACAATGGTGGTTCGTTAACACCAACCCTTTATCAGATATTACCTCACCCGTACAAAAACCACCAAAGCTTACAATAGCATCTTTCAGGCTTCCTTTGTTTACACTATAAATATCTGAAGCGCTTATCTTCATCCCCAGGCTCTTCATGTGGCTTTCATTGAGCTTTGCCAATAATTGCGGGAGCCACATACCTTCGTCGGCACGGCCTACAGCACTGATAAAAACAAAACAGATAACTAATACATACTTCAATAATTTCATACAGCTTATTTTTTAGAAAAATAAAATTAGGGTTTTATAGAGAAAGGTTTTTGATAATCCTGATCAAGTGATGAACAACTATTTATTCACCGGGGTGTGTGAATGACGATGAAAAACTGTTAATATCTCCTTGTGAAACGTTAATATGAAACAGTATGAAAAGCGATAAAGTTCCGGGATCTGTTTTTTAATATCAAAGAGTGTACATAGTTCATCATTTATCCAAAGGTTATTCACAGTAACTAAAAACACTATTTAATCACAAATACAAAAATCAATAATTAACAATTCTGTGGACAACAAATCAAAAACCAATACAGTATTGAATATTGCATGTTAATTACCTGTTCTTTTTTGTGAATAACCATATTTTGTAACTTTATCATTCCGTCTTTTTAAAAATTTTCCACCAATTCACAGTTGTAATAATAATAAGCTCTTTTTATAAAAATTATATTAATACTATTATTTTAAAGAAAGACCGGGATCAAAAAAATTGATTTGAAAGTTTGGACAATGCGTTGGAATATTGCTGTCCCGGAAAAATGAATGACATGGATGCTGTAACACTTGATAAAGCCCGAAACAATGTAGAGAAAAAAGGCTTTTTGGATATAGACCTGGATCCTACACTTGACCTGTTTGCTGCCATTGAACGGCTGAAGAAGGAAAAGAATGCGATTGTGCTGGCCCATTACTACCAGGAGCCGGACATACAGGATGTGGCGGATTATATCGGCGATAGCCTTGGATTGGCGCAGCAGGCAGAAAAAACAGAATCGGATATGATCGTTTTTGCCGGGGTGCATTTTATGGCGGAAACAGCCAAGATCCTGAACCCGACCAAAAAGGTGGTGATACCTGATTTAAAAGCTGGTTGCTCACTCAGCGATAGTTGCCCGCCGCCGCTTTTTAAAAAATTCAAAGAACAACATCCTGATCATGCAGTGGTGAGTTATATCAACTGCAGCGCCGGTATTAAAGCGTTGAGTGATGTGATCTGCACCAGCAGTAATGCGAGGATCATAGTAGAGAGTTTTCCGGAGGATCAACCTATCATTTTTGCACCGGATAAAAACCTCGGGGCTTATATCAACAAAATTACGGGCCACAATATGTTGTTGTGGAACGGCGCCTGTATGGTGCATGAAATTTTCAGCCTGGAAAAGATAACCCGATTAAAAGTGCGGCATCCAAATGCCAAACTGATAGCCCACCCGGAGTGTGAAGAACCGGTACTACGGATTGCTGATTTTATAGGCTCCACTACAGGACTTTTAAAATACACCCAGTCTGACAACACACAGGAATACATTGTAGCCACTGAAACCGGTATACTACACCAGATGATGAAAGCCAGCCCGGATAAAACCTTTATACCGGCCCCGCCCAATAACAGTTGTGCCTGCAACGACTGCCCGCACATGAAGCTGAACAGCCTGGAAAAGCTATACCTGTGCATGGAATATGAAACGCCGGAAATTAATATGGACGAGGAGCTAAGACTGGCTGCCCGAAAACCAATTGACAGGATGCTGGAGATTTCTGCAAAGGCGGGATTATAAAATTAAAATGGCAGCAAGTGAGGTATCAGGGTTATTCTGATAACCTTCTTTGTTAACCCGGCTTTAAGTTTTTTATAGCTTATTCTTTTTCCTGATTGAGGCACCCGGTAATATAAATTACCCTGGTAACAAATAGTTTTTAAAGCAACAGGATTTTTAATATCCGACAAAAGCCACGCAGACCTAATGTTTTCAAGGCCAATTTTTAATGTTGGATGAAAGTATTTTATTTCGATAAATGAGTTCATTTGAAAAATTACCTGGCATAAAAATACGCTGGTTTTCAGTAATAGGTTATGCCGGGAGTGGCGTATATTTATGAGTTAGCAGCAACCCTAACAGACCAGTGGTCAAAAATAATAGCAAATAGAATGAAACATATTTTTATTATCCTATTGACAATAGCCATCATCGTGACAGGAATTTTCCTTCCTTTCGTTCACGGGGACTATGACTACTTTGCGGTTGGACTTTCCTACATTTTCCAATTTGGGATTTTCACATCATTACTCCTTGTACCGACAGGTCTGATTTGGCTTATACTCAACATCACCAATAGACAAAATAAACAGGCAGTAAAATACCCCTTACATCTTAGAAGAGCCATTTTGGTTATAGCCATAATTATTACTTTGGCATCAGCACTTGGTGCTTTTGCATCAGACAATAGATTTTCAGCAATCGCCATTTTAGGAATGGGCATTTGTCTTTTTTTAATCCGAAAAAAAGTAAACTTGCAACCTATTCCAAATGGCATTATTCCGTATTACCTCATTATTATCCCGCTGACAGTAGTGTCTATTCGTTTAGCATATTTTGAAAAAGCAAAAGATAAAAGCACAGACTTCGTAATACAACAGAGTGAGCAATTAATACAAGACATTGAAGCGTACAAAAAAACTAATGGACATTACCCGCCTTCATTGTTATCAACCATTGAAGACTACCACACCGGAGTTTCAGGTATTCCACGTTTCCACTATGAACTTAGGGGAAATGCTTACAACTTGTATTTTGTACAGACATCAAATATGTTGGGTACTGAAGAAATAGTTATGTACAACAAATTAGACAAGCAGGAAATGACCGTACATAATCAAGACCTATTAAGAATACCTTATGACAGCATTATTCACGGACACCATAAAGTGCAACAGCTACCACAAGAACATTGGAAAATATTTTACTTTGACTAATCGGCTGACGAAAGGGTATGCTGCTAACATCGGTTTTGCGTAATGGCGGGTGACGGATTTCTAATGAACATTTGTGCTAAACTGAACGACAGTAACTATAATCAACGGCAGTGCTAAAATGCCGCCACTACGCAAAGCCGTCAACCGTTAGCCGAAATATGAGACGACCCTTAATCATAATTGTTACGACCTTTTGTTTTCTGACTACTTATTCGCAGTCACCAGTTGATTTTAGCAAGTTTCCAGTTGGGCAAAGCGACACAACGACCCTGTTCACAGCAGACTTACTTAACAAAATAAATTGGCAAGCTATTAAGGGCTTTTGCACAGGTTCTAACGGACATTATGCTTATGAACGCAAGGACAGTCTTCTTACAACTTATGAATATGTGAAGCAAGGTCGGGAAGCTTCATTTGAAATTATCAGTTATAAAGGAACAGTTCTGCAATATTATTCTGATGCTGGCAATTCAAAACAACAAAGTACAACTTCCTTCTTTGACAAAAATGTATGGCTAAAGTATGTAAGTGAAATGATGCCTTCTCTACCAGACCAATTTAAGATTAACCGTGACGAACATAATAATATTCTCAAGGCTTACTACAGGTTATTAGGTGTAGATACGAGAGATGAATATGGATTTATTTGTGAGTATTCCACAATGGGTAGAGCAACAGACAGAAGGATGGCTGTCATTGTACTTCTAAAACAACATCGTATTGACTTACTAAAAAAACTCATCGAATACCCAAATTTGCAAACAAAGCTATATGCAGTTGACGCTTTAATATACAATGATTATACAGCAAAGGAAAAAATTAAACAGTTAGAGAAAAACGTAAAGGAGAACCAAAAACAATTAGACCGTCTGCAAAAGAAAAATACTGACAGAATAAAAATTGACAACTTACAAGACCAAATCAAAGCTTCTACAGACACAATATCCGTTTCTAAGGCAGACCTTTTAACAGACACAGAATGGAAAGTGATTTATAGTTTACGAGACAGTAATTTAACAGTAAAGACTTGTGGAAACTCTGGTTCTTACAAAATTTACGGGACACCAATTTCTGAAGTTCTTTCCGACAAAGCAATTGCTGACATACCAAAGTGGTACGAGGGACTTAAAAGATTAGGATACTTCTAGTGACAATACTTCGGCTAACATTGGGTTTTATGCAAGTTGGGCAAGACATTGTAATATCGGCTAATTGCAAATCCTGGCTTTGGTTCGGTCAGACGAATAATAATCAACATTTGTACATAAATTCATCAAAATATTTTCAATCAACAGCGGTTGTGGGCGGACGGAATACTAATTCCCAACCTGCATAAAGCCCTGCTCGTAGGACAGAAATGGCTGCCCAGCCACATTACTAACGCTTAGCTACATACGTTGGCGGCCACGAATGACCGCCTTTGGCGCCAGGCCCGATCGTTTTTCCCCGGACTAATTAAATGATAACAAGAAAGTTTTATTTTCATTGTGGCTAATCAAACGGCTATAAACTTTAAGATATGAGTATTCCAAAAACAATATATCAAACCTATAAAACAAATAAACTACCCTTTATAACCCGGTGGCACATTATGCGAATGAAAAAAAGAAACCCCTTATATAATTATCAGTTTTATAATGATATAATGATTGAGGATTTCATACAAAAAGAGTTTGACCCCCCGGTTTTTGACATATATAAAAGAATAAATATAGGGGCCGCAAGGGCAGATTTCTTCAGGTATGCTATTCTTTATAAGCGGGGAGGTGTGTACCTGGATATTGATAGTTTATTTTTAAGAAGGCTTGATGAAATAATATTACCCGACGATAGCGCCGTTATTTCTTATGAGTCAAACAAAACATATTTTATACAATGGGCCCTGATATTTGAACCCGGTCACCCGTTTTTGAAAAAAACAATAGAACTGGTTTTAGATAATTTAAGAGAAAACAAACATCCGCATGATGTGCACCGGATGATGGGCCCAACAGTATACACAGAAGCAATAAAGGCCTGCCTTGCAGAATCACCCAATATCAGATACAGGCAGGTAGATGTTGATTATGAGAAAAAAATAAAGTTTAGCTATAAAACAAGCAAATTCTTTCTATACGGCATTAAAGGAAAAAACCACTGGAGAAGGGCACAAAAAACAACGCCTATTTTAAAATAGAAGATTGTGTGTGGCATAGCTATAGGGGAAAGAGATGCTTTGAAATATTTTATTAGATCCGGGCATTAGTCAAAGCAAAAACATTGCCCCCATAAAATATTTAGTATTTTACAGAAAGGGTTTTTAGGGACATGAGGGCCAATTCTTTCTTTTTTACAAAACACTTCCTGGTATTTGCTTTTGTTTTATCAATCAGGAATGCAAATGCACAGGGAGGGATATGCCCCCCAAACCTGGATTTTGAAAAAGGGGATTTTACCGGCTGGCAGTGTTACCGTGGACTTGTTATAGCCACGCCAGACGGTGAAAACGAATTACAGCTCAATCCAACAGCGCCACTTGGTGTACACACCATGATTACAGCAGGAAGCGGGGGAGCAGATCATTTCGGAGGATTTCCCGTTAGCTGTCCTAACGGAAGCAGGCATAGCGTAAAGCTGGGAGATATTTATGGCGGACACCAGGCCGAAGCCATTACCTATACATTTACCGTTCCCGCCAGTGGCCAGTTTTCCATTACCTATAATTATGCGGTGGTGCTGAACAACCCCCATCATCTTGAAAACGAACAACCTCGTTTCCGTGCCCGGGTTATTGATGTGGTTTCCGGATCAGAGATCGATTGTGTTTCGTTTGACTTTGTAGCCTCCTCCTCTTTGCCCGGGTTTAAAATATCTCCCGTAGATCCGGATGTTATATATAAAGACTGGACCCCGGTAACAATAGACCTTAGTGACTATGCAGGAAAAACGATAAGACTTGAATTTATCACCAGTGACTGTACAAAGAACATTCATTTTGGGTATGCATACGTAGACGTTAACTCCAACTGCAGCAATACGTTCGCCGCTGCGAGTTTATGTGAGGGAGATCCTTTTCTTACCCTCACAGCATCTTATGGTTTTGCCCATTATGCCTGGTACGCCAACAATGATTACAGCATACAAGTGGCCGATACACAAACCTATTATATAAACCCGGCGCCACCCGCATCCACCACTTATGCAGTGATCGTAACACCTTACCCCGGCTATGGATGTGTAGATACTTTTTATGCCCCCATGACCCGGGTGTCCAAACCGGAACCGGCAGCGGGTACAGACAGGGAAGTATGGTGTAACCAAACGATTCAATTGGGCGGGCCACCAAACATTAGTTATTCGTATCTATGGACACCGGCAGACAACCTGAACAATCCTACAGCCGCCGATCCCACGCTGATAAATTATATCTATACTCCCAAACGTTTTAAACTTTCCGTTACAGACAACAAAACAGGGTGTGTTACAAAAGATTCAGTATTGATCACCCCGATCAATTGTTTTCTTTTTGTGCCGAAAGGATTTACTCCAAATGGTGATGGCCTGAACGATATATTAAGGCCTTATATGGGCGGTATCCAAAGCTTTACCCGGTTTTCCGTTTTTAACCGGTATGGTAATCTGGTTTTCTCTACAAGTATAGAAGGTACGGGGTGGGATGGTACTTACAAGGGAATAAAATCGGATACAGGAGTTTATGTATGGATGCTGGAGTTTATATCTAAAGACAACAAACCCACAATAGAAAGAGGAACTGTTGTGCTGATCCGGTAGTTGTATTAAAATATATCATCGAAACGATATCTTGATAATTATTAAGTAATTTCAGCAAGGGCCTCCTCATTAGTATGTGTATCAATCCTTTTTTTAAAACAAGCCAACTGCTGGTATTTGCTTTTAACTTACTCATTAGTAACGCAAATGCGCAGGAAACAGCTTGTCCACCAAACCTTGATTTTGAATACGGAGATTTTACTAACTGGCAATGCCAGAGGGGAAATGTGGTGATGGGTGATATAACAAGTATACCGAATCTGCATCCTGCAACCCCCGGGATTGTGCATAAAATAATACCCGCAACAGATAGGGAGCTTGATATTTTTGGTGGTTTTCCAAAAAATTGCCCCAATGGAAGCGGATATAGCATTAAGCTTGGTAATAGTGAGGTTGGAGCTCAGGCCGAGAGCCTTTCTTATACTTACACCATTCCCCAATCTATTACCCGGTTTTCCATCACCTATTATTACGCTGTAGTTTTACAAAACCCGGGTCATTTGAAAGGAGAACAGCCCCGGTTTCGTGCCAGGGTTATAGATATGGAAGCCAACAGGGAAATAGATTGTGTTTCTTTTGATTTTACGGCATCTTCATCTCTACCCGGGTTTAAGGAATCCACGCATCTTATGGATATATTATATAAAGACTGGACACCGGTAACTATTGATTTAAGTGATTATGCCGGTAAAACAATAAAGCTAGAATTTATAACCAGCGACTGTACCCGCAATGGCCATTTTGGTTATGCATATGTAGATGTTAATTCTAATTGTAGCAATAGTTTTGCCGCCGCCAGTTTATGTCAGGGGGATGATTTTCTTACACTCACGTCTCCTTATGGTTATGCCTCTTACGAATGGTATTCCAATTATGATTATTCACACCCGATCGCAGACACCCAGACATTCTACATTGATCCGGCGCCACCGGTATCTACTACTTATTCGGTGATCGTAACACCTTATCCCGGCTATGGTTGCGTAGACACACTCTATGCCCCCATGGTCAGGGCGCCTAAGCCCGGTGCACTTGCCGGGTCCGACAGGGAAGTATGGTGTAACGAAACCATTCAGCTTGGGGAGCCCCACATAGATAATTATGCTTATTTATGGACCCCGGCTGATAATCTTACCAACCCCAATACAGCAAACCCCTTTCTCAAAAATTATATATACACACCTAAACGGTTTACTCTTAACGTAACGGATAATGAAACAGGGTGTGTATCAACAGACTCTGTTTTGATAACCCCTATCAATTGTTTTCTTTTTGTGCCGAAGGGGTTTACTCCAAACGGCGATGGACTGAATGATGTATTAAGGCCTTATATGGGCGGCATTCAAGGCTTTAGACGATTTTCTGTTTTTAACCGGTATGGTAATCTTGTTTTCTCCACCAGCACAGAAGGTGTTGGTTGGGACGGAACGTACAAAGGAATAAAATCAGATACAGGAGTTTATGTTTGGATGCTGGAGTTTATATCTAAAGACAACAAACCCACAATAGAAAGAGGGACAGTTGTGCTGATCAGGTAGTAAAAATCATATTCCTTATTTTTATTGACATGGATAAATTATATATCATAGGTATTTTCTTTGGAGGGCTGGGATTATTATTAAGCAGCTTTGGAATTTTCTGGTTTGTGTCAGAATACAAAAAGAAGAATACGAATCAATAAAACAACCCCTGGTTTTATTACATGAAAGATCTCAGGATAAAGACAGACCCAAAAGCTAAAAAGGTTTTTGACGGGTATCCTGTGTCCATCCGAAAAAGGATGGACAAACTCCGCATGCTTATCATTGATACAGCCAGGGAGTCAGAAGATGTAGAGGATCTTATTGAAACACTGAAATGGGGCGAACCCAGCTATCTCACCAGAACCGGAAGTACCATTCGTATTGACTGGAAGGAAAAATCGCCCGATCAATATGCTATGTATTTCCAGTGTACAAGCAGGCTGGTACCTACTTTCAAAATTGTTTTTGGAAAGACATTTCAGTATGAAGGAACCCGGGCTATAATTTTTAATTTGAAAGAGAGGCTTCCGGAAGCGGAACTAAAGCAATGCATCAAAGCCGGCTTGCTATATCATAAAGTGAAGCAATTGCCTTTGCTTGGGCTATGACATTAATTTTACCTAAAAATTGCTATGGATTATAATGATAAAACAATCGAGGAGCTCTTAGAGGAAGAAAACAAGCAGCTATTAAAGCTGAAAACAATTGTTACCGAAACCATAAGCGAGGAAAAGCTCATTATTGAGAATCTTCTTAATCCACCAACAGAACTACTCACCAGGGGGCAAAAAGTTTCAGATAAAGTAGCCAGGTTTGGAGGGAGCTGGAAATTCATTATTCTTTTCGCTTTTATTTTAACTATATGGATAATATACAACACACTAACACCCGGAAAAGATGCATTTGATCCTTACCCGTTTATTCTTATGAACCTGGTGCTTTCCTGTATAGCCGCTTTGCAGGCTCCAATAATTATGATGAGCCAAAACCGGCAAGAGGAAAAGGATCGCCAGCGATCACAAAATGATTATTTAATAAACCTGAAAGCAGAACTGGAGATCAGGAGCCTTCATCAAAAAATGGATCTGCTATTAGAAGAACAGATCAAATCGATACACGAAATTCAGGTGCAGATATTAAAGGAAGTAAAGGAAAACAAACCAAAGACATAAACGAATATGCAAAATCTTGAAAACAAAACAGCCTATATAACAGGAGGAAGCAAGGGGATCGGCTATGGCATTGCCAAAATATTATTGGAAAACGGTATGCGGGTAGCTATTACCAGCCGCAATCTTGATGCAGCAAAAAAAGCGGCGGCATCATTAAGTGCTGACCCATCAAAAGTATTAGCGCTGGAATCAGATGTTTCTTCATTAGCATCGGAAACAAAAGCCGTTCAGATAGCTATAGATCATTTTGGTGGAATTGATGCGCTGGTCGCCAATGCGGGGGTGGGCCACTTTGCACCCATTGATCAGCTTAGCGAAACGGACTGGAAAGAAACCATCGACACCAACCTGACGGGTGTGTTCAACAGCGTTAAAGCTTGCATCGACCCGCTAAAGAAATCACAAGGATATATCATTACCATTGCCAGCCTGGCTGGCACCAACTTTTTTGAGAATGGTGCGGCATATAATGCCAGTAAGTTTGGCCTGGTGGGATTTACGCAAGCCATCATGCTTGATCTGCGCAAATACGGTATTAAAGCAAGTACCATTATGCCGGGTTCTGTGGCCACTTATTTTAACGGCCATGTACCCAATGAGGCAGACGCATGGAAGATACAACCGGAAGATGTTGGTCAAATAGTATTGGGTCTTTTGCAGATGAATCCCAGAACATTGCCCAGCAAAATAGAAGTTCGGCCTTCCATGCCTTCTAAATAAGACTTTTAAAACCGAATCGCAACGCTGTTAACAGGTCGGCGATTCGGTTTATTATCCAGCGAATAGAATTACATAAAATCATTTTCATCTGCACTGGGACCATAACTGCCGGGGATCGGAATATTGAGCAGGCGCAAATACACACCCAACTGTGCCCGGTGGTGTATTTGTTGGCTCATGGATGATCTAAGCACAATCAGCTTTGTGTCTTCCCACAAAATCTTTTCTCCGTTTCTTAATACCCATTTTTCGCTGAGCTGTTTTTCATTTTCCGGGACCAGCGCAGAAAGACCCTCCTGGTATCTTTTATCAAAAAAAGCAAGAAGCTCTTTATTAGTATTGATATCGGGCTGGTCATATCCGTTTGCAAAGTCCAGCTCTTTCGTGGTGAGTGTAAGATGGAACCACCCGGGAAGATCGGCAATATGAGTAACGAGATCTTTTATTACCATAGATCTTTCATGGGGTTTAAAATCATATTTGTCATCGGGAACCCTTTCCAGGAATTTGCGGGTAATAGCGCCTTCGGCTTCGAGCTGTTGTCTAAAGAAGTCAATAAATGTCATGGTATTTGTTTTTTGTTTATACAAAACAAATACCGGGTAGTGACAACCCTATGTCAGCAGGGGTTGGGTTTTTTTGAGAATATTTTCAGCGATCCCTGTTACCATCTCTTTTAGCTGAACAGGCTGAATGATCTCAGCATGATCTGCAAACAGCATCAGCCAGCGGGAAAACCCCATTAATGAAGAAGTAAGGAATGTCATACGAACATGATTTCCAAGATGCTCTTCCTTTACAAATCCGCTATAATACTTTTGCTGTCCGAGGCGTTTTACGATCGACGCATCCACATCAAGCACTACTTTTATCAACTCCTTTTCATCGCTCATTTTATTGAGAAAGCTTTGTAAAGAGGGGTGTGTTTTGGAATAGGTTTCTTCGGTTATTCTCAATTGCTTTACCTGGTCTGTTCGAAAATTGCGATAATCATTTCTTAACCGGCACCACGCCACCAGGTACCAATGCGAACCCATGTAATAAATGCCCACAGGTTCTATTTTACGGGTACTGGTCTCACTTTTTTCCAGCGTTGTATATATTATCTCAGCAACAAGAGAGGAGCCTATTGCTTTAAGTATGGGCTGCAGGTGTAATTCTTTTTCGGGTTCATACACAATGGCAGAATGTTTTAACACCGCAATATGTTCGTCAATATCTTCTATATGTTCTTTTTCTGAGTAGCGCAGGATGGCCCTTATTTTATCCAACGCTGCCAAATAGTGTTTGGTAATGCCTGTGTCGGTTGCTGATTGTACGAGTTTGGAAGCCGTAAGCAGAGCTGTTGCTTCTTCCTGTGTGAACATAACCGGCGGCAACTTGTAGCCCTCCATTAATTTGTAACCGGTTCCTGCTTCACCAATAATAGGGACTCCGGCTTCTTCCAGCGCCTTTACATCACGGTACACCGTTCTGAGGCTGATAGAAAATTTATCAGCAAGATCCTGTGCTTTTACCAATCTTCTTGATTGAAACTGAATAAGTATAGCTGCGAGACGATCAATCCTGTTCATATATTAAAGGTAATAACGCATTGACAAACTGCACCTCCTGCCAGATTAATGACATATTGCTAAATTGCAAACACCTTCAGATCAGAATAACATCAATATGCAATACAGAAAATTAGGAAACACAGAACTGGAATTATCGGTAATTACTTTTGGCGCATGGGCTGCCGGCGGCTGGATGTGGGGTGGCAATGAAAACAATGATGCCATTGAGGCGATCCGGTCTGCTTATGATATGGGAGTTACCTCAATTGATACAGCGCCTGTTTACGGACAAGGAGCCAGCGAAGAAATTGTTGGAGAAGCGATCAAAAGTTTGCCCAGGGATAAGGTGCAGATACTCACCAAATATGGTTTGCGCTGGGATGAGACGAAAGGAGAATTTTATTTCCATAGCAAGGATAACAACGGAAAGGAAATTGATATTTATAAATATGCAGGTAAGGAAAGCATCATTTATGAATGTGAGCAAAGCCTGAAAAGGCTTGGTACCGATTATATAGACCTCTACCAGATACACTGGCATGATAGCACAACTCCTATTGCAGAAAGCATGGAGGCGGTAGAAAGATTAATACAACAGGGAAAAGTAAGATATGCCGGCGTTTGTAATTATAAAGCAGAACAGGTTGAAGAGGCGCAACAATCAGTCAAACTGGTAAGCGACCAGGTTCCCTATAGTATGGTAAAACGGGATATAGAAACGGAACTTGTTCCTTATTGTTTGCAAAATGATGTATCCATCCTGGCATATAGTCCGCTACAAAGAGGATTATTAACCGGCAAAATGAAAGCAGGGCAGCAATTTGCAGAGGGGGATCATCGCAAGGATTTGTATTTCTTCACCAATGAGAATATAAAGAATACCAACGCCTTTTTGGAAAAGATAAAACCTGTCGCAAACGAAAAAGAAGCTACTCTTTCTCAGCTTGTTTTAAGGTGGACCATTGAACAACCGGGGATCACTATTGCGCTGGCAGGAGCAAGAAATGCAAAACAGGCAACTGATAATGCAAAGGCTGCAGAGATATCACTTAGTAAGAATGAAATTGATTTTATTACTGAAGAGCTGAACAGGCTATCTCTTGTAAAAAATTAAAAAGGGCCGGATAGCCGGCCCCTCTTATTTAAAACCCTCTTTTTTCCTGTGATGGTCTCGGGGGCTTTTTATATTCTTTTGTTTTTAATAATTGTTTTATTTCCGCAATAGCCTTCTGCAATTGTGGATCGATTCCCTTTGCCATCATGCCCAGGTCTTCCGGCACCGCAATATCTGGTTCTACGCCATGTCCCTCTTTGAACCAGGTGCCATCCGGGTTATACATCCGAAATGTCGGGGCTGTAATTCCACCACCATCCACAAGGCCGGGAACACCACTAATGCCGATCAATCCGCCCCAGGTTCTGGCGCCGATCAGCGGCCCAAGTTTTTTCCTGCGGAAATAATCAGGGAAGGCATCGCCACCTGACCCGCTCCAGCCGTTTATCAGCATTACTTTTGGTCCAAAATGTGCAAACGGTGGCCAGGGCCAGTCTTCACCATCCCTGATGGCCCAAAATGCCAGGGGGTCCCTGTTGAGCATTTCAATAAAACGATCCGGTATCTGTCCTCCATTGTTAAAACGTTCATCAATCACCAATGCTTTTTTATTCCATTGAGCATTAAACTGGCGGATCAGTTCATTTTGTCCATCAACACCGGTACTGGGAACAAAAATGTACCCAACTTCACCGTTGGTTTCCTTATCCACCTGCTTTCGCATATTCTCGATCCAGGCCAGGTTTCTCAAACGAGATTCATCTGCCATTGTTTTTACTATAGCTGTTTTGGCTCCGTCAAAACCCGGTTTGGAGTTGTAGGTGATCTCAACTGTTTTATCAGCAAGCCCGGTGAATGCAATAAAAGGTTCTTGTTCAGTAGTAAGTGGAATACCATTTACAGCAAGTATATAATCACCTTCTTTGATATTGACCCCGGGGGCATCCAGCGAAGACCTTGCTTCTGCATCCCAGCTGGCGCCACGAATGATCTCATCTATCTTATAATATTTTCCATCAGCCTTCCAGTTAACGCCAAGATAACCGACCGACTTATTCTCTGTGTTCTCTACATCACCACCTCCATGATAAGTATGTGATGCGTTCAACTCACCGATCATTTCACCAATAACAAAATCTACTTCTTCTCTTGTCATAGCGCCTTCCAGCATTTTTGAATAGCGGGCCTTCACTTCATTCCAATCTACACCATGCATTTTGCTATCATAGAAATAATCCCGCTCCAGGCGCCATGCATCCGTAAATAGTTGCTTCCATTCCTTCACCGGGTCTATCATCATTTGCATATCTCCCAGGGCAAGCGGCTTATCTATTTTCTGATTTTCGCTGGGAGAGATAACAGCCCATTTTCCGGCCTGGGATACCAGTATTTTTTGATGATCGGCCGACATCATTACATTACCCACATTATCTATAATGGTTTTTTCCTCTTTTTTGTTCAGGTCAAAAAACTTCAACGATCGTTTTCCCTGTGCCTCACCCGTATTGGGAGATTTTATGTAAATGATCTTTCCTTTGGCTGCTCCCAGGAATCCATAGTTGCCCGGTGAAGGCGGTAGTAGTTCAATTCTTTGTTCCATCCCGTCAAAATCAATGGCTACCGATTTTGAATCAGCCTTTTTATCATCAGCCCCATTCTTGCCCTTTTCATCTTTTTCTTCTTCTGTTTTGAGTGCAACCGTATCGTTCTTGGGTGTGAGGATCGATTGTGTTTCCTTGCTTAATGAAATAGCAGCAAGCTGTGTGCTGTTTGCATAAATGAAAGTATTGTCAATATCGCTGTAAGACGGGCTGAAGGATTGATTGGTAAGCAGGTAGAGGTATTTTCCTTCTGTATCAAAAACAGGAAAATCACAACTATAAAAACCACTGGTGACCTGGTTGTTTTTCTTGTTCTGGTAATCGTATATATAAACAACACTATGGCTATTTTCAGCATCCCTGCTATAAGCCATCCATCTGCTATCAGGAGACCAGCTTACTGAAAAACCCTGCAAGTTACCGTGAGTATAACGTAAAGCCCTGTCTACATCTGTCGTTTTATTGTTTGTAAGATCAAATATTTTTATCTGCATTGCCTTATCAATAAAAGCGATCTTTTTGCTATCGGGTGACCAGTATGGCGTATAGCGAAAGCCTGGCCCATAGCTGGTCAGCTTTTTTGCAGAATTCTCTTTGTCCGGTTCTGTAACCCAGAGTTCATATTCACCGGACTGATCACTCCAGTATGCAATATATTTTCCGTCGGGTGACCAGGCGGGGTAACGTTCTGCTACACCCGAAGTTCTGGTGAGATCTTTTACATACCCGTTTTCGGCAGGCACAGAGAATATATCACCCCTTGCCTGCACTAAAACCCTGTTACCATCTGGACTAATAGAAATATCCTGCACCAGCTTATCTACTGTTTCGATCTTTGGCTTCAGCATGGTACGGTCGGTGATCACATTGATGTTAACCGTATTTTGTTTACCCGAAGCAAGATTGTAGAGATACATTTTACCGCCAGCCTGGAAAACAATATCATCAGGCCCCATTGATGGGTATTGCAGATCGTAGTCTTTAAAATGTGTAAGCTGGGTATATGATTTATTGCCCAGGTCATACTTCCAGAGATTCATTTTTAATTCGGCTCCCCGGTCAGAAAGAAAATAAATGGCATTGCCATTCCACATAGGAAACTCATTACCGGCATCCTGTTCGCTGCCGATGGGTGTTGATTCCTTTGTTGCAAAATTGAAGATCTGTATATCTGCTTTCCAGCCGCCGCGGTATCTTTTCCAGTTGCGGCCTACCTGTGTACGAAAAACAACAGCCATCTGTTTTCCGTCAGGAGAATAAGAACCATATTCAGCATACGCTAACGGCAACTTTTCTGCGGCCCCGCCTGTAGCAGGAATAGTATAAAACTGATTGAATCTTTCTTTGCCACTTTCCCTTCGGGAAGCAAATAATACTTTTTTTCCATCGGCTGTCCAGTCCACCACCCGGTCAGGATAACCATGACCTGTTAATCGTACCGGCACACCACCATTTACCGGGATCACATAAGCATCATAATTACCATCATAATTACCACTATACGCAATACTTTTTCCGTCGGGAGAAAATTTTGGATAAACCTCCACACCGGCCGGAGAGCTGAGTTTAATAGCTGTACCACCTTCTTTTGGAATAACCCAGATATCATTAGCGTAAGTAAAGACGATCTGGGTTTTTGAAACATCGGGGTAACGAAACAGTCCTGCATCAATTTGGGCAGTTACACTTTTTGTTACTATAAAACCGATAACGAATAATAGAAATGACTTTTTCATTTGCAATACATGTAATTAATAAATGAGGTTTCTATTTTCAGGGGGGAATTTAAAGCTATGAAAAATAGCTTTACAACAGAACGACAAAGTGGATGAAAGGTTACACTTTTAGCTAAAAGGGTCGTTGGTAAATATGATGACAACGAAAAGATATCAAAAGCTTACTTCCATTTGATATTGCAGCCAATTGATGGCCGTTGTAATCCGGGAATATGCTCTTCATTGATAAGACAATCCAGCGCATGACGTACATCTTTCCCTGTAACCAGAATATCATTTCCCGGCCGGCTATCATCCAACTGGCCCCGGTATACTAACTTATTATTCTTATCATAAATAAAAAAGTCAGGAGTGCATTCTGCACCGTATACTTTTGCGGTTTCCTGGCTTTCATCATAACAGTAAGAAAAAGGGTATTGTAATTGCCGGGCAATCCTTTTCATTTCTTCGGGACCATCATCAGGATGTGTTATCACATCATTAGCACTGATTGCCACAAAGCCCACTTCTTTGTCTTTATAATCATTTGCAAGTTTAACCAACTCACTATTGACATGAACTACAAAGGGACAATGGTTGCAAATAAACATTACGACAGTAGCCACAGCACCTTTGATGTCATTATATGAAATATTATTTCCGGTAATTGTATCTGGTAGCGTAAATGGTGGCGCCTGTGTTTGCAGCTCAACCATGCGGGATGGGGTTCTTGCCATGATATAAAGTTATTATCAAATACCTGTGTATTAGCCAAATAAATCAATAAACGAAAATTTGGTAACTTAAAGCTATGAGACTGCTACCAGTATTACTGCTACTGGCCTCCTGCAGCGTTTTACAAAATAATGCTGTACTGTCCGGGAACGGCAAAAAAGGATATGACAGCAGTTATATTTATACACTTCCATTTGCTTATGGCAAGAATGTTTTTGTGGTGCAGGGATATCACAGCTGGTTCAGCCATAAGCATGATATCGCTATTGATTTTAAAGTAAAAAAAGGCACAGCAATATTTGCTGCAAGGGGAGGTATAATAGCTGCGGTCCGCGACGACTCAGACAAAAGAGGGCTTCAATCCGAAAATCTTGCTGATGGCAATTATATTTTTATTGCCCACAACGATGGTTCTGTTGCACACTACTGGCACCTAAAACAAAACGGTGCATTAGTAAAAGAAGGAGAAATTGTAAAAGAAGGACAGTTGATCGGCTTAAGCGGCAATACAGGTTACTCAGCATTTCCTCATCTTCATTTTGATGTGGCAGGTTACGACGCAGAGGGCAATTTCATAGCATTACCCACACGGTTTAAAACGAAACAAGGAATTCTTTACCTGAGACCAGGTCGTTTTTACAAAGCACTATAAAATCAAAAGTATAAACGGTTTCTTCGTTCACAACGGAAAACGTACCTTGAAAGACTTAAATAAACTGTTATGATCATCATCTATGTCTTGTTGGGTCTTATTGTTCTTTTGTTGCTGATGGCGGCCCTGATGCCAAAAGAATATAATATCGAAAGAAGTATTGTGATCAAGAAACCCGTTGCGGAAACAATGGGAAAAATCAGCGATCTGAATCATTACAGCACATGGAACCCCTGGCAGCAAAGCGACCCTTCTGCCAAAAGTACTATTACCGGGGTGCCAGCTACGCCAGGGCATCGTTATGCATGGGAGGGCAAAAAAGTAGGTGTGGGAAGTCTTACACTAAATAGCATGGATGCCAGCCATATACATTTTGATCTTGAGTTCTTAAAACCATGGAAAGCAAAGGCAAAAGACAACTGGCATTTTGAGCCGTGGGGAGATGGAGATGAAACAAAGATAACCTGGCAGAACAGCGGAGGACTTCCCTGGCCTATGGCAAGATTAATGGGGCCTATGATCCAGAAAAATTTAGGTCACCAGTTTGAGCAGGGATTGTCCAATCTTAAAAAAATGGTTGAAGGGGCTTAGGCCAGCTTTATATCCTTTTTAAATCGGTAACCGTTCTTTCATTAACGGTATTACCGGTATTTAAAGTAGATGCAGGCTCAAAAAGCATAACCTCTACTTCTTCATTGGCAACCGGTTTATGCTCAACGCCACAGGGAATAATAATGAATTCTCCTTCTTTTATTGTTACCACTTTTTCTTGCAGGTGCATATCAAAACTTCCTTTTACCACATAAAATAGCTCATCTTCATTTTCATGATGATGCCAGTTAAATTCACCCTTAAATTTTACCAGCTTAACCTGTTGACCGTTTAGTTCCTCGGCTACATGGGGGTCCCAGTATTTATGGATCATTGATAGTTTTTCGGAAACATTGACTTTTTCCATGTTCAGTTAATTGAAATTTGATCTGCAGCTTTTTTTGCTTTTTTTCTTAACTCATTCATATCTGCACTTATCATATCATAAGCTAATGCAACACCCATTCTGCGATAAGGCCTTGTTGTTGGCTTACCAAATATCCTGATATCTGTATGAGGTTGATCCAAAGCTTTTTCTACTCCATCTATACTAAACCTTTCAGCAGCCTTTTGTGCAAGGATCACAGCGCTGGCGCCAGCTTTTTCTAATTTTATTTCGGGGATAGGCAATCCCAATATAGCCCTTGCATGTAATTCAAACTCTGATAGATTTTGTGTGCCGGCTAAGGTAACCATACCGGTATCATGTGGCCTGGGGCTTAATTCAGAAAAATAAACGCCATTATCAGTAAGAAAAAACTCAACACCCCAAATACCTGCACCGCTTAAAGCCGTAGTTACTTTTTTTGCCATTTCACAGGCATCGGCATAATCTATTTCACTGATAGCAACAGGCTGCCAGCTTTCCTGGTAATCGCCCCTTTCCTGCCGGTGTCCTATTGGCGGACAGAATAATGTCGGTCCATCTTTTTGCGTAACAGTCAGCAATGTTATCTCCGTATGAAAAGAAACAAATTCTTCAATGATCACCTCATTAATATCACCTCTCGAATTGGTGATAGCATATTCCCAAACAGTTTTTTCATCTGCTACATTCTTTAAAACACTTTGCCCCTTTCCCGATGATGACATTAATGGCTTTACCACACAGGGAAAACCAATTTCTTCAACCGCTTTTTTGAATTCTTCAAAAGTGGTAGCGTAAAAATATTTTGCTGTCCTTAGTCCTAGTTCTTTGCTTGCCAGGTCACGGATCAGCTTTCTGTTCATGGTATAATTAGCGGCTTTTGCACTTGGCACCACTTGTATGTTCTGGTTTTCATATTGGTAGAATCTTTCTGTACGAATTGCTTCAATTTCAGGAACAACAAGATCTGGTTTATGTTTGGCTACAACTTGGTCCAGTTGGTCACCATCAAGCATATCAATTATTTCAGATCCATCAGCTACCTGCATGGCCGGAGCGCCGGCATAACTATCAACAGTGATCACCGTTTGTCCGAGACGCTTCAACGCAATTACCAGTTCTTTTCCCAGTTCTCCGCTGCCTAATAATAAAATCTTTTTGTGCATACAGCAATGTACTGAATTGGCATAAAAAATCCCGCTGCTTTTGGCAGCGGGAAGTATTAACCCGTTTGTTTTAATAGAAAAACTGTTCTTTTACGACCTTACCATCTTTTACTTCGTAAACGGCGATCTCGTCCAGTTTTGCACGGCCCATCCCCTTCATCGTAACATCCATTCCCATGGCCACAGCAAAGTGATTACCAGCGACCTCTGGCTTGTTAGAATAGCCACCATGCATTTCTTCTACCATTTCACCGAACTGCTTTCCTTTTTCACGAATAGCATCAATGCCCGAAACAGTTTGAAAGCCCTGTGCATGTTCGGGTTCAATACTTACAGCATTATCTGCATAGAGTTCAGTTTGGATCTGATCCCATTGTCCTGTTTGTGCCAGTTCATTAAAACGATCGGCAACCTGCTGGGTTGTCATTACGGCTTCTGTTGTTGACATAACTAAATATTTTCTGGTTAAAAAAGGACATAAAAGCTACCACAATTGGATGGGGGAGAAAATTAAATATTATGAAACGGTAAAATAGAGGGATGAATGTAGTTTTACAGCTCATGCATAGATTATTTATAGCTGCGACTATATTATTATCCGCTTTATTCTTAGCGTCTTGTTCTGTCAGTAAAAATCCTCTTCGTAAAACGATCAAGCTGCTCCAAAAGGGTGAATTAAAGGATGACACAAGCTATGTTTACTCCCTTCCTTTTGAAAAAGGAAAAAAGTACAGACTGGTTCAGGGTTATTTTGGCCCCTTTTCGCATAAAGAAAGAGCAGCGCTTGATTTTGCTATGAAAAGAGGAACAAAAGTATGTGCGGCAAGAAACGGCGTAGTGGTAAGAGTAAAGGAAGATGGCGACCGCGGCGGAATGAACAGGAAATACAGGCCCTATGGAAATAATATTGTAATTGAGCATGCAGACGGGACAAGAGCAGGTTATTGGCATTTGCAGTTCAATGGTGCACTTGTAAATGTTGGCGACACCGTGCAACAGGGGCAGGTAATAGGATTAAGCGGAAAAACGGGTTATGCTGCTATGCCCCATCTTCATCTTCTGGTGTGGCGCTATGATAATAACCGATGGGAGCAAATAGCCACCCGGTTCCGGACACAAAAGGGCATTGTTTATTTAAAAGGGTGGAAGAAATATAAACGACCGGACAACGAGTAAGTACTTTTATTTATAACCCACCACCCAGGACCTGTTCTTTTTTGTCGTTATCCCGGAAGTATTGATCCAATGTGCCATTGCCGGCCAAAGAGTTTTTTTCATGACGGGATCAAAGAACCCATCATGTAATACTTTTTTTTGTCCGATCTCTTTTGGGCTCAGATGATGCCAGGTCTGTTCTGAAAAAGTGAAGCGGTTCAATAGTTCTTTTACTGCTTTGGGAGGTGTGTGCCAGTCATCTGTAAAACTAAATGCAAGAATAGGAATCCTTAGTTTGTGATAATGATTATCCGGAAAAGAATCAAAAAGCCCATTTGGTTTATCACACCAGTTGGCCCATTCTTTTACCACCTGTTTTGGAATATTACCCATTACCCCGATTTTTTTCCCGGGATAAAAACCATATATGCGGCTTAGCGCCCTTATAATGAACTTAAGACCAATAATTCGCAGCTTATCTTTTACAGGCCAAAGCTTCCAGCATGATAAAGCGCTGCTTATTAAAACAAGCTTATTGATATATTGGCTTGCCCTGGAAAGCCCAATGATCTCTCCGCCGATACAATGTCCAATAAATATTAGCTCATGCCCCGGGTACTTATTTCTGGCATGCAGTATCACAGCATCTGTATCCTGCACGGCCCATTCATGCAGTCCTGTCTGGCAGCCCCTTCTTTCTTTGCTTGTCAATGCAATACCCATCCCCCTGTAATCAAATGTGAAAACGGGATAACCCTTTCCGGCAAGGAAGTCTGCCAATGGATGATAGAATTCTTTAGAATGACTGGGCGACGGGGCAATGATCACTACCGTACCATTATTAATTACAGGTTTATATGCATTGATATGTATAGCCCCTTCATCCTGGAACTTCACCTCAGTTGTTGTATACATAGTACTTTCCTCCTTCATGATCAATAAAGCACAAAATTGTTATGAATCCATCACAGATAAAAGAGGATATGATCAAATTGCCCGTTTAATTGAGTAAGAGGCGAGGATTGTTAGTGTAACAACTCTCAGGCAAGCAGATCCATTAATTCTTCTTTTCTCCCTTTTGATACCGGGATTTTCATTTTGTTTTCCATAACCAGGTAACCACCATCTCCCCTTATGAATTCTTTGACCCGTTTCAGATTAATTAAAAAGGAATTGTGAGGCCTGAAAAAATTATGAGGTAACAACATATCTTCAAACTCTTTTAAAGTGCGGGAAATAACCCGTTTACGGTCTTCATCCATAAAAACATTCGTGTAATTGCTGTTGGCTTCGCAACAGATAATATCCTGTGCTTCCACAAATTCAATGCTTTCTTTAGACGCTAATGCTATCTTACCTACTTTGCCTTTTCGTTCTGCATGAACATTGTTCAGCAATACGTCTAACTGTTCAGCAGGGATCTTTTGTTGTGTTTTTTTGATATGCTTTTCAATGGCTTCTTTTAGTTCTTTATTTTGTACAGGTTTTAATAAATAATCCAATGCGCTGAACTTTACTGCCTGAATGCCAAAGTTGTCGTATGCAGTGGTGAAGATGATATCAAAAGGCAGGTCTCTTCCAAGCTCTTCCAGTACATCAAAACCATTTAACATGGGCATTTCAATATCCAGGAAAAGTAACCCAGGGGGTGTTTTTTGCAGGTAAGCAATACCGTTAGCGGGGTTATCGAATGCGGCTACCACTTCTACTTCCGGGCAATAGTTTTCCAGTTTCCATTTCAGTGTATCAATGCTGTGCTGTTCATCGTCAATAATTACTGCTTTTATCATAACACATGGTTTAATTTATCAATAAGGGATCGTTATAACCACCTTTGTTCCCGTAGGGTTACCAGCTTCATCTTTCATGTCAACGATCTCTACGGAAGTATTGGTATTATATAACTGATTAATAAGATCGATCCTGTCTTTCGTTATCTGCATACCCATGGAGGGTTTGTGATTACCGGGCTTACTGGCTTTGATCTGTTCTGCTTTTTCACGGCCAATACCATTATCTTCTACAGCACATACCAACTGGTTGTTCTTTTGGCTGATATTAATTTTGACCTTACCAACACTTCCTTCTTTTTTATGCATGAGCCCATGCCATATGGCATTTTCTACATAAGGTTGAATAAGCATAGGGGGGATCACTTCTGTATTGACATCAATATCATCACTTACGTTGATCTCATATTGAAATTTATCTTTAAATCGAAGACTTTCCATTTGAAGGTATAGGTCAAGCAATTCCACTTCATCTTTCAAACTGGTATAGTTAGACCTGGAGTTTTGTAAGATCAACCGCATCAACCGGGCAAAGTTGTTCAGGTATTCTGATGCCTTGTTAGATTCGTTCCGGATGATGTAACTATCAATAGAGTTCAGGCTATTAAATAAAAAATGCGGATTCATCTGTGCCAGCAAGGCAGTCATTTCTACATTAGCTAATTTTTTTTCGTACTGTGTTTTCAGTTTTTCTTTTTTCCTAACCTGGTTGATCCTGAATTTGTAAAACCAATACACCAGCGCTACAATAAGCAGCACTAAACCGATGCGAAACCACCAGGAAAGAAAGAACGGTGTTTTGATCCTGATCGGCAGTTCCAGTATTTGTTCGTTCCAGACACCCTCGTTATTTGCAGCCTGCAACTGAAAAACATAATTGCCCGGAGGGATATTGGTATAGTTGGCAAACTGGCTTGATCCTACTTCGGTCCAGTCTTCAAAATCCTGTAAGCGATACCTGAAACGAACGCCTTTGGGCATGGTATAGGCAATGGCTGAAAAAAAGATGGTAATAAAGTTCTGGTGATAGTTAAGCTTTAGCCCACTTGAATAAAAAGAAGCATCCACCGGCCGGTTGAGCAGGTTTAGCTGGGAAATATACGGAACGGGTGTTTCAGTATTTCTTTTCAGCTCATTGATATTAGCCATCGTAATACCATACCTGTCTCCGAACAGTATCTCTCCTGATGGAGAAAAAGAAAAATGAAAGAACTCTGGGTCTTTTACACCATATTCAAAACTGAAAGTAGAAAATGAAAGATCATCTGCGTTGATGCGGACCAATAATTTGTTAGTATACCCCCAAACATTTCCCTGTTTGTCTGAAGCCATGGAAACAAAGTATCCACCAATATCTTTTTCTCTGAGGTTATACTTTTGAACGATTCCGTTAACCGGATTTTTTACATCAATATAGCCATACCAGCCATTTTCACTATTTGCCCAAACTCTTCCTTTTTTATCTTCTGCAAAGCTAAAAGTGATCTGGAAAGAGTTTAATGAATTCTCTTTATTAATAAAGTTTACAATGGAATCCTTAGCTCTCAGGTAAACAGAAAATCCATCCACCCGGGAAAACCAGATATTGCCCCGGCTATCTTCGAATAAGGAACCCGGTCTCACCACTTCCGCATTGCTTTGTTTTGTATTAAGCTCTTTTCTGTAGATCCTCGATTCGCCGGTTGAGGTGTTCCAGCGGACCAATCCATCAGCATCGGCACACAACCAGAGTTCTCCGTTATGATCTTTGATGATATCGCCCCACCTGTTGAATTCTATTTGGGGGTGCCCTTTGGCAACAGTGAATCGACCTGTCTTTAATGAAAACTTATATAATTCCTGGTCCGTTGCAACCAGGTATTCACCAGGGGAGACCTCTTTGAAACCTCTTACAACAAGATTTCCCCTTGTAAAATCAGAAAGTCCTTCAAATGGATACTTTATCCATCTTCTTGTTGCTTTATCAAATTTGAAAAGTGAATTTGTAACCCGTGGACATACAGTAATAGTATCCCCGGATGCGTTAGTTTCTACATAAAATGAAAACGGTTCGGCATAGTCTGATATATGCGTTAAAGAGTAATGAGTGAATTGTTGTGTTACTAAATCAAAATACTGTATACCGGATGGGTTGACACCCCAAAGCCGCTCCTGGTCATCTACATAACTTACAGCATAAACCTTGTTTTCTTTTACATTATTCATCCAAAAACCGGCCAGCCCCTTTCTCTCAAAATCATATACATAAAGTCCGAGGCTGGTAGTGATCCATAATTGAGTATTGCTTTTCTTAACAAAGTTGCTTACCGAACCGCCGAAATAATGATGAAACAGCATTTCGATCGGTTTAAATGTTTTGTTCTTTGGGTCAAAAACATTCATACCGGCATTCCAGCTACCAACATATAACAGGCCATTGTGAGAGTATAACCTTCTGAATGCATTTAACGAAACCTGGTAGTCTTTGTCTTCCTGTGGAAATGTGTACCACTCAACCCGACCAGCATACTTGTTTATTTTTTCCAACCCGGCGGTTGTGCCAGCCCAGATGATAGAATCATTATCAGACGATTGTTCAATGCTTAACACAGAGAACTCTGTACCAAGAGTGGGAACTATTTTAGGATAAGCTGATTCGGGATATGTAATGCGTTTAAAATTTTTTTCTTTTAGATCATAGGTCCACACTCCTTTATTCCGGGTGCCCGCCCATATTGTTCCCTGCCTGTCAAGAAAAAGTACCGGGACGGGTTCATAAAAAAGGTTCTTTAATGAATCCTCTTTACTGCTTTCGTCATCATTCCGAAACAAATAATGATGGAAAGTTTCATTTTTTGTATCAAGCACAGATACCCCCTGGTTTGTACCCACCCATATTTTATCTCCGATAGGTAAAATGGTATAAACAGTGTTAGAGGTTCCAACAGGGTTTTGTATCTCACCGGGCTTATAGACTTTAACCTGCTGTCCATCGAACCGGCAAAGCCCCTCTACTGTTCCAAACCACATAAACCCATCATCGGCTTTTTGAATTACCCTGATATCACTGGTTGGCAATCCTTGTTCTTTGGTGATCATGACCGGCTCATTGAATTTGTACTGGGCCTTACTGAGGCCACCAAGAAGCACCAAAGGGATAAAGAGCAGTATGTTTTTCCTAAGCAACATAAGAAGAAGCGCTTCAGCAAATTAGGACATTATCCTGAAGCGACTATTCTTTTGCAACTAACTGCTTTTCAGCGGTATTTCATAGTTGAACTGAGCCAACAGCCCCTTTTTTTGAGTGCAAAGCACTATTTACTGATTCGCCCTGTAAAAAAAGAAATCACCCAGGATTTTTTAGTCCCTCTCAAGAAATCGGCCTGTTTAAAAAAGAGAACCGTTTCACCGCTAATCTGAGCATTTATCCGGAGTTAAAGCGATTTAATCTTGTGCTGTCAATCATTAACCATTGAACTTTTTCTTATGAAACAAATTGTGATCGTCTTAATGCTGATCCTTACCTGTACCGATCCTGCAAGGACTGCCAATAGAAACGAAGGCCCCGGGAGTTTATGGGTAAAGGAAAATTTTAAACAACTGATCATCGCAGCACAGGTAACAGTGATCTTTTACCCGGAAGAACAGTCATCTAAGATATGTATTGAAGGAGAGGGAAATGCTACGGAGCGGCTAACGCTATTAAAGGAAAAAGACCGCTTAATGATCGTTTCTAACGGCCATGTTAATCTGAATGAAAAAGTAAAGATCTATATCCCCGTTGATAAGGCCGATCTTAAGCTAATTAGCAAAGCTACCCACAGACGAAGACAGGTTTACCGGATACCCGAGATGAATATTACTATCAGCGGTCGCTGTAATATACAGGTCGCCGCCACAGCACCAGGAGAAACCTGTATCAGTAAGGATAGCTGTAGCGGACAAACAACATTTAATAAGAATCAACAAACATCTTTTTAAAATAAAACTCAAATCAACAAATCATGAAAAAGTTTTTGTTTTTAATGTATGGCATCATTGCCTATTTCGCTTTTTTCGGGAGCATACTCTATGCCATCGGTTTTGTTGGCAACCTGGTTGTTCCTAAAACAATAGATGGGGAACCACAGGTTCCCATGCTGAATGCAATTTTGATCAACGGCTCACTGTTGTTGCTCTTTGCTTTGCAACATAGTATTATGGCGAGACCGGCTTTCAAAAGATGGTTTACCCGCATCATTCCGGAAGTTATTGAACGCAGCACTTATGTACTATTGTCCAGCCTTTGCCTTGCATTGATGATGTGGCAGTGGCAACCCATGGGAGGTATGATCTGGTCGACCGATAACGCAACAGTAAAAACTATTTTGATGGTGATTTACCTGGTTGGCTGGGCAATTGTTTTTCTAAGCTCATTTCTTATCAATCATTTTGACTTGTTTGGTTTAAGACAGGTATGGTTATACTTTAACGGCAAACCCTACACTCATCTTAAGTTTAAGCTGCCGTTTTTGTATAAGTATGTTCGTCATCCATTATACCTGGGTTTACTTATTGCTTTCTGGTCAACACCGGTCATGACGATCACCCACCTCTTTTTTGCTATACTGACAACTGGATATGTATTTACAGGGATCCAGTTTGAGGAAAAAGACCTTGTTAACACATTCGGAGAAAAATACAAGAGTTATAAAAAGAAAGCCCCGATGATCATTCCTTTTACCAAGAAAAAAGCTGCCAGCTAAATAGCGGATCCTTAAAAATAATATTATGAATAAAATACTTTCTCATCGGTTGTTCCGCAGGTTTGGTAAAAAAGCGCTTATTGTTTATTTGTGCTGGTGCCTGGTAAAAGGATTGTTTTTTCTATATGCGGGTTACCAGGTATTTGGGTAAGAGAATTCTCTATTTATCTCCTGCAAAGCAAATCAATATTGGTTTGCTTTTTTATTTATGTTTACAACAAAACCAGGGTTTGACCATCGAAGAGATCATTAAACAGTTCACGGAGCAGCTACAGGTTACCAGCATTGTTGAATATATCGCAGTAATTGCCGGTATCGCCAGTGTGTGGTTCAGCAAAAAAGAGAATATACTGGTATATCCTGTCGGGCTTGTCAATACGGTCATTTATATATACCTGAGTTTTATCTATCATCTTCCCGGTGAGGCCAGCGTAAATTTTTATTATACAGTGATGAGTATTTATGGCTGGTATATGTGGTTAAAAAAAGATCAGCGGCACGAAAAAGTGTTGCATATAGAATTTTCAGATAAGCGAATGGTATTATATCAACTCTTGTTCTTTGCAGGATGTTATGTGATCCTTTATTTTTCGCTGGTGTATCTGAAAGCAAACTTTTTTGAAGGAGCTATCCCCTGGGCCGATGCGTTTGCTTCTGCCAGTGCATTTACGGGCATGTGGCTGATGACAAGAAAGAAAGTAGAAAGCTGGTATTGGTGGATCGCTACCAATATCGCATCTATACCTCTGTATTTTGTAAAAGGATTGGTATTGACAAGTGTTTATTATTTTATACTGCTTATTTTGGCTTTTGCAGGATTATATGCCTGGATGCAAAAAGCAAAAAAGGCAGCCGTCTAAAGACAGCCGCCTGTATTCAACCAAAACCAACCAACACCATTTATATGAATCGGATTTTATAACGAGAGGGTTTCCTCCTGTTTTAAAACTTGTGTATAATTACATTAACAAAAACCGGGACAAAAATGTTTTGTTACCGGCCGGCAAATGAAAAATCTTAAGAAAATAGTAGCAATTGGCCCGGAAAGTACCGGGAAGAGCAGCTTGTGCCGGCAGCTTGCAAAGCATTATAATACAAGCTGGTGTCCGGAATATGCCCGGGAGTATTTATTGGAGAACGGAAAGCAATATTCTTATGACAGTTTGCTGACAATTGCCCAAGGGCAGGTGGAACTGGAAGAAGAGTATATTCAGAAAAAAAATAATCCATTGTTGTTCATTGATACGGATATGTATGTAATGAAAGTTTGGTGTGAGTTTGTTTTTGGGAAATGCCACCGGTATATCCTGGACCAAATTGTAACAAGGCATTATGATCTATACCTGCTATGTAACACGGATCTGCCATGGATAAAAGATGAGCTCCGGGAATACCCGGATATTAAAACCCGGGAAAAGCTTTTTTTGATATATAAAGACATTTTGATCAACCAATCAGTTCCCTGGGTAGAGATAAGCGGCAGCGATGAGGAAAGATTGCAACAGGCAATCGATGCTGTAAACAGGCTGTCGTAATTGTATTTACTTTTGCGGGCTATGTATCGCTTTTTACAAAAAAATCATAGAACAGTTTTTTATACAGCATGGTTCCTGTTGGGTTTATTCCAGGCGGCCTTTACGTACCTGATCGATGACGAGGCATATTATTGGACCTATTCCCGTTTTCTTGACTGGGGTTATTTTGATCATCCGCCCATGATCGGGCTATTGATCAAAATGGGCTATGCTATATTTCCGAATGAGATTGGGGTGAGGCTTTTTCCACTTTTGCTGAATGTGTTTTCATTGTTCCTGATTGAACAGCTAACAGATAAGAAGAACCCTTTTCTTTTTTATACGATCGCTTTTTCTATTGCGGCTTTGCAATTAAGTGGTTTTATTGCTGTACCGGATATACCACTGATATTTTTTACAGCCTTGTTCTTTGTCTGCTACAAACGATTTGTGCAAACATGGTCCTTGTTACACACTTTCTTGCTGGCTCTTTCAACGGTATTATTGTTTTACAGTAAGTATCACGCAGTGCTGATCGTTTTTTTTACTTTATTATCGAATAAAAAACTTTTTACAAAATATCAAACCTACCTGGCAGGTTTTATTGTGCTTCTTTTGTTTGCGCCACACCTATGGTGGCAGTACCAGCATGACTGGGTAAGTTTTAGATATCATTTATTTGAAAGTAATGTAGATCCGTATAAACCCACTTATACCATTGAGTATATCATTGGTCAGCTACTCATAGCCGGTCCGATCGCCGGATTTATTTTATTACCAGCTGCCTTTTTATATAAGCCTACATCAACAACCGAAAAGGCCTTGCAATTTACCTTATGGGGAGTATATATATTCTTCTTCATCAGCTCCTTTCGCGGAAGAATAGAAGCTAACTGGACGGCGCCGGTATTGGTTCCTTTAATGATCCTGTCACATCAATACCTGGCCTCACACCAGCGATGGAGTAAATGGCTCTTACGACTGTTGCCCGTTACATTAGTAATGGTAACAGCTGCCAGGGTTTTTATGATTGTTGATATTCTTCCTGTTCGGGCAGTTAAAAAAATGTACCATTATTGGCACAAATGGCCTGCAGTTATGAAAGAAAAGACCAAAGGGCTTCCCGTTGTTTTCTTCAGTTCATATCAGCAAGCATCTAAATATTGGTTTTATACCGGTCAACCCACCTTTAGTATCAACCATTACCGGGGAAGGAAAAATAATTTCAACTTCTGGCCGATCGAAGATTCATTGCTGGGAAAACCTGTTTATTATGTTGAAAGATATAATCCTGAAACATTTTCTGATTCGCTGATTACCGGGATCGGAACAATGGGTTACCGTTATGTTCCTTCCTATGCGTCTTTTAGCCGTGTGCACATTGCTACGGGCAAGAAGAAATATAAACTCGGAGAGAAAGAAAAAACCTTAGCGATGCATTGTTCGTTTGAAATTCCCCAAGAACATAAAAAATATATTCTTTCACATTCTGATCTGCAAGATTCAGTAATAGTGGCTGTATTTGATAAATGGAAGTGGATAAAAGATATTCCTGTTTCTTTGTCGTTACGGGAAATGGTTGACAGTAAGGAGAAAACATTGACCATAAGCCCGGAGCTTGAACCCGGAACGTATTACTTGCGGTTTGCTATTAAAAACGGGTTTCTACATGCAACACATAGCAGCCATAAGATCAAACTGGTTGTTGATTGATCATTTCTCTTTATCAGTAACCGGTTTATCTATCAGCCTTTTAATATCCGGGTCGCTTTGAAGATTATTCATTTGCTGCATAATAGTTCTTGAGCGGGAAAGAATAAAAGAGGAAGCTGGCTTAACCCGGTATCTTTTGGGATTAGGCAAACAAGCGGCTATCATAGCGGCTTCCTGTTTTGTAAGTGAAGCAGCGTTTTTATTGAAATAAATTTGCGCAGCTTTTTCAACTCCAAAGATCCCATCACCCGTTTCAATTACATTCAGGTATACTTCAAGTATCCTCTTTTTGCCCCAAACCAATTCGATCATAAAAGTAAAATATGTCTCAAGCCCTTTTCGAAACCAGCTACGTCCCTGCCATAAAAAAACATTTTTGGCTACCTGCTGGCTAATAGTGCTGCCGCCCCTGATACGTCCGGGCTTTTTCTTGTTATACTGCATGGCCTTTTTAATACTCTTCCAATCGAATCCGTTATGATCAGGAAAAAGTTGATCTTCTGATGCAATAACCGCCAGTTTAATATAAGGCGACATACTGTTTCGGCTTACATAATCCCTTTTAAGACCATGTCCGCTGATCCAGCTTGATAGTTGAGTGAGTGTAACAGGAGGATCGACCCACTTCAACAGGATGATATAAATAAACTGAAGGATAAATAACCAGAGAAAGATCCTTTTTGTCCATCTCCAGATCCGGGGCAATAATTTTTTCCGGTTATTTTTTTTTGTGCCGGTATTCATTGATATAAATGGGAAAAATTAAAAAAGTATCACAGGTTATGCAAAAAATGTTCCCATTCCTGCAACATTTTACCTTTCATTACCCGTGGAAATTTATGCTGGCTGCCAAGTTTGCCTTTTGATTCCATGAATTTCAAAAACTTTTCTTCGGGTAATACTTCCAGGAATACTTCTTTTAATGCGCTGTCTCTTTCAGTGGCATAGTCATCGTTGAGTTTGCGAAGGTGTTGGTCAATACTGGTGCATAATTTTTCAGCATCTACTTTATCATTGGTGGCAACATACCAGCGATGGGCAAAAAAGTTATCATGAGGAAAACCAACAACGGTATACTCGGGTATGCTGATATTAAACTCTTCGCTGACCAGTTCGATGGCCTTGTTCATATTCTCCACACTTAAATGCTCACCGGTCAAACTAAGAAAATGTTTGGTACGGCCGGTGATGATCACTTCTGAATTCTTCAGATCCACAAACTTGATCGTATCGCCTATGAGGTATCTCCAGGAACCGGCATTAGTACTCATCAGCAATGCATACTCTTTTCCTTCTTCTACCTCATGGATCATTTTAGTTTCCGGTTTGGCAATAATATTTCCCTCTGTATCGAAATTTTTTGTATCAAATGGAACAAACTCAAAAAAGATATTATTATTAAGCACCAGTTGCATGCCTTTGGCATGTTCC
Source organism: Chitinophagales bacterium (assembly GCA_020636575.1). Lineage (GTDB taxonomy): Bacteria > Bacteroidota > Bacteroidia > Chitinophagales > Chitinophagaceae > JJ008. Next base: position 913,577 of record JACJXP010000001.1, on the reverse strand, counting down.
CTTGTTTTGTACCCGATAAACCCTTCGCTTGATAAATAGTTTTCAATATAAACAATAGGCTTACCCAATAATTTTTCAAACCCTTTTTTATAAGGCTCAAATGCCACACCACCATGTACAAAAAAGCTGAAGTTGGGCCATATCTCATGAATATTTTTCAACTTATAATGTTCTATCACCATTTCCATACACATCTGGCACCAGGCAGGTACCCCAACGATATAACCAATATCCCATTCATCAGCATGTTCAACGATCTCATTCAATTTAAGATTCCAGTCGGCAATAGCAGCGATACGGCTACCGGGTTTATAAAAGTTCTGAAACCAGAAGGGACGTTTTTTTGCCAGGATGCCACTAAGGTCACCTGCATACCAACCCGCTTTTCCTCTTTTCAGGTCGGTAGCACCACCCAGCATCAAAAAACCCTTGGTCATGGCTCTTTTATTGGCCTCTTCATATTTGATCAGGCTTAAGAGCTGACGCATATAATTAACAGTATTGCTACGCAGCAGGTCACGGGTAACAGGGATATATTTACTCGCAGCTTCAGAAGTACCTGAGCTTAACGCATAATATTTGATCTTTCCAGGCCATGTAACATCAGGCACTCCATCTAATGTTTTCTTCCACCACTCCTCGTAAATTTTGTTATAGTCATGCACCGGTACCAGTTCCTGGAATTTTTTCCCTGGGTGCTTACTCAGGAGGATATCATCAAAACGATATTGCTGTCCGAATTCAGTAAAGCGGGCCTTTTTCAATAACTTTTTTAATACCCTTATCTGCTGGCTCCGGGGGTCACTGGGAGGAATACGCAGTGCTGCGGCAAGTGCTTTCGGTATTTTTATATCTATAATGGTTGCCATGCTAAGGGGCTATACTTAAAGTTACAGAATGTTGTAAACAAGCGAATATAAGGGGGAGTCCTTTAATTATGTCCAATAATTCTTTTGATCAATATCCCGGTATAACTCAATGATGCCCTTATAACGATAGCAGTTTTCAAAAAAAATGTTTTAAGACTTTTTTTACCATAATATTTTTCAGCAAAAAGAGCCATGGCTTTATAAAAATGTTTTACATATTTAAGATCCCTTGGGGTGCTTTTTCCCTTGAGATGTGTGATATGGCTTGTGCCGATATAATAATTCTGATAACCAGCCTGCATGATACGGTGGCTAAGATCAATATCTTCTGCATACATGAAAAACCGTTCATCAAAGCCGCCCGTTTCTGTAAAAATTTTTTTAGGCATCATCATAAAGGCGCCGCATAAAATGGGAACCGGGTGATCTTTGTCCTTATCAAGATGTGCCAGGTGATAACGGGAAAAGACTTTTGATTTAGGGAATAATAAAGAAAGGCCGGACAATTTATAAAAAGAAGTAAGGGGCGAAGGAAAACTTCTTTTGGACTCTTTTAAAAAGTTTCCGTCGCTGTCCAGCATTTTGATCCCCAATGCACCTGCATCCGGATGTTCGGCAAAAAAATTAAAGCAATTTTCCAGGCAATCTTCGGGGATCACCGTATCAGGGTTCAAAAACAAAAGATAATCGCCTTTTGCCAATGATGCTCCCTGGTTACAGGCTTTGCCAAAACCCATGTTTTCTTTGTTCCATATAAACTGAATTTCAGGAAATGCCTGGGGAAAAAACTCACGGCTTCCATCCGTTGAATGATTGTCGATAACGATCACCTCTTTTTCTCCTGTTGTATGTTGAACGGAATGCAAACACTGCTCAAGCAGGGACCTGACATTATAGTTTACTATGATTATAGAAAGTTTCAAAAAAATATCTCTACCTGCGAAGTAAATGAATTTGCCCATAGCATAAAAACCAGTGTATTGCTTTTATCCCGGTCAACACTCTCAGTAGTTATCTTTGCGCCATGTTCAAAAATGTACTTATTGAAGCAGCTCATGCCGGTGCAGCAGAGATACTCCGGTTTTTCAACAAAGAATTTTCAGTCAGTAATAAAGAAGGGGTAAATAACCTGGTAACCGAGGCAGACCATGCTTCCGAGAAAGCAATATTTGATGTGATTCATAAACATTTTCCCGATCACCAGGTATTGGGCGAAGAAAGCGGTGAAAGCACACATAACTCTGAGTATAAATGGGTGGTTGATCCCATTGACGGTACCATCAATTTTGCACATGGTGTTCCGTTAAACTGTGTCTCTATTGCATTAGAGAAAGACGGAGAAGTTTTTTTAGCGGCAGTTTATAACCCACACTTAAAGGAGTTCTTCTTTGCGGAAAAAGGAAAGGGAGCCACTTTGAATGATAAACCGATCCATGTAAGTGATCAAGGAGAAACCGTAAAATCATTCCTGGTAACCGGGTTTCCTTATACTTACATCAATTCAGCCCATGGTCCACTGGAAGATTTTGAGAAATTTGTACGTAAAGGAGTGCCTGTAAGAAGGCTGGGCTCTGCCGCTATTGATCTGTGTTGGGTAGCTTGCGGCCGGTTCGATGGCTTTTTTGAACACAAACTGGAACCGTGGGACAGCGCTGCCGGTTACCTGATCGTAGAAGAGGCCGGGGGTAGGGTCACCGATCATAAAGGAGATAAATTTTCTATTTATCAGCACAAAATATTAGCAACAAACGGAAAGATCCACGATGAAATGGTGGAAGTACTTAATAACAGAAAAGAATTATGAGTGAAAGAACTGAAATAAATACATTGGGTGAATTTGGACTGATCGATCATTTAACCCGGAACATAGAACTGCAAAATGCCTCTTCATTGCTTGGCGTAGGGGATGATGCTGCGGTTATTGATCACTTTGGGCGGCAAACTGTGGTAAGTACCGATCTGCTGATAGAAGGAGTGCATTTTGACCTGGCTTACACCCCCCTGAAACATCTTGGTTACAAAAGTGTGGTAGTGAACCTGAGTGATATTTACGCCATGAATGCCACACCTACACAGATAATTTTAAGTATTGGGATCAGCAGCCGGTTTAGTGTAGAGGCGCTGGATGAATTCTATGAAGGAGTATATGCAGCCTGTAGTAAGTATAATGTTGACCTGGTAGGCGGAGACACTGCTTCTTCACAAAAAGGATTTATTATTTCGGTTACAGCTCTCGGTGAGGTGGCGCCTGATAAATTTGTGAAGAGAAGTACAGCAAAAAAAGGAGACTTGCTTTGTGTGAGTGGTGACCTGGGTGCAGCATATGTGGGATTACTTTTTTTAGAAAGGGAAAAAAAGATATTTCTTGAAAGCCCGGATGTACAGCCCGACCTGGAAGGAGAAGGCTATGTGATAGGCCGGTTATTAAAGCCGGAAGCCCGCAGGGATATTATCAGCTTTTTTGCTGAAAAAGAGTTATTGCCCACATCTATGATGGATATTAGTGATGGACTGAGCTCAGAAATACTGCATATATGTAACGACAGTAACCTTGGTTGTGTGTTATATGAAGAGAAAATACCTGTTGCCGAGGACACCCGGAATGCAGCGTTTAAATTTCAGATAGACCCGACCGCCTGTTCGTTAAGCGGCGGGGAAGATTATGAATTGTTATTTACAATTAGCCAGGAAGATCATGACAAACTGGTATTGAATGAACAGATCAGTGTGGTCGGTTATATGACAGAACCCGAAGCAGGACAGCATATTATTACTAAAAGCGGTAATAAGCATCCCATAACTGCACAGGGCTGGAATCATCTTACTTCGGGTTAGTGCCGGATTCCTTACCATTCATCTATTAAAAAAATGCTTTGTATTTTGTGTTGATTAGATATCCGGAATGAAGACAGCTGCAGTAATTTTATTGACCGCCCTTTTATTATCCGCCTGTGGAACGGGTAAATTGGTTGTTACCCCCCATACCAAATACGCCCCGGAACAATTGCAAAAAGATTATGCTGTTTACAGAAAAACATTGGAAGCACATCATCCCAGCTTGTATTGGTATACGCCAAGAGACAGTATGGATTATTATTTTGAAAAAGGCGAAGAACAGCTGAGGGATTCTTTAACAGAACCGCAATTCAGAAAGATATTAAGTTATGTTACGGCCAAGATCAACTGTGGGCATACTTCTATCCGAAGCAGTAAAGGCTGGAACCGCTATAAAGACACATCCCGGCTGCGCATTTTTCCTTTAAGTGTTAAAATGTGGGCAGATACAATGGTGGTGACGGCTAACCTGAACCGTAAGGACAGTTTACTAACAAGAGGAACTATTGTTACGAAGATCAACGGACTTTCGGTAAACCGGATCGCAGATACATTGTTCGGCTATATATCTACAGATGGCTACAACGAAACACATAAATACCAGACACTCAGCAACAGGGGTTTTTTTGGATCGTTATACAGCTCATTGTTTGGCTTGTCGGATCAGTATACAGTTGAATACCTTGATAGCAACAACCATAGGCAAACAACGATCATCCCCGTTTATGACCCGGCTAAGGATACTGTTCGGGGAACAGTTTTAAGGCGACCCGTTAGAAACTTACCGAAACCTTCACGCAAAGAAAGAAAACGACAACGGCAAAGCCTTGTAAGGTTGCTTCAAATGGATACTGTTAATCATACGGCCATGATGCGACTTTATTCTTTTGGAAGAGGCTATGGTTTAAAAGGGTTTTATCGCAGATCATTCAGGGCGCTTAGAAAAAACGATATCGGGCACCTGATCATTGATGTAAGAAGCAATGGAGGAGGTAGTGTAAATAACTCTACCCTTATTACCCGTTATCTTGCCGATAATCCTTTCAAGATCAGTGATACATTATATGCTACTCGTAAAAAAAGCCCTTACGAGAAATATATTCAGAATCATTTCTGGAATAAACTATTCATTGATCTTTTTACCCGCAGGAAAAAAGATGGGTATTATCATTTTGGCTATTTTGAACGACACCAATTCAAACCACAGAAAAAAAATCATTACGAGGGTAAGGTATATATATTAACAGGGGGTAATTCTTTCTCGGCCACAACCCTTTTTGCTTCCGCACTTCGGGAACAGGAAAACGTAACATTGATTGGAGAAGAGACCGGCGGTGGCGCCTATGGTAATTCAGCCTGGCTGATCCCTGACGTAACACTGCCCGAAACAGGTGTTCGTTTCCGGTTACCATTATTCAGACTTGTTATCAACAGTACACTTCCAAAGAACGGGAAAGGGGTGCAACCTGAAGTGCCGGCGCTTCCCACTGTAAATGCTATTCGGGAAAACAAAGACTTTAAAACCGAAAAGGCACTGGAACTGATCAGGCAGGATAAAGAAAAAAATTAATCTTTATTCAACAATAGAAAATCATCAGCATCTTTTAAAAAAGGAAGCTTTTCTCTTATTGATTGAAGTGTTGATTTATTCAGAACAATAGTAAAAACATCTTCCTCATCTTTTTTGTGATAAAGCGCTTCTCCCATGGGATCAATGACCATACTATCTCCGCTGTGATAAATATCATTTCCATCATTCCCAACCCGGTTTACACCTACTACATAACATTGATTCTCGATAGCCCTGGCCTGTAATAATGTTTTCCAGGCATGGCTTCTTCTTTCCGGCCAGTTGGCTACATAAACAAGAAGATCGTATTCCGGTTCTGAGCCATTATTTGTTGGGAAAGACTGCCTGGCCCAAACGGGAAAACGAAGATCATAGCATACCTGGAGATTTACTTTCCATCCTTTTACGGAAGCAATAAATCTTTTATGCCCTGCACTATAATGTTTGTCCTCCCCTGCATATGCAAACAGGTGCCGTTTATCATACACACCATATTCGCCATTAGGTAACATCCAGATAAGCCGGTTATAATAGTCAGTATTGTTCTTTTCTGAAATGATGATACTTCCGGTGAGAATTATCTTCTTTTCCGATGCTATTCGTTTCATCCATTGCACTGTATCGCCATCCATCGTTTCAGCCAGTTCTTCGGGCCTCATGCTAAAGCCGGTGTTAAACATTTCGGGCAATACAACGACCTCTGTCTTTTCTTTTATTGCACTGATCTTTTCTTCCAGCATATGGAGGTTAGCTTGTTTGTTTTCCCAATGCAAACGGGTTTGTATGATCGTTACACTTAATGAAGACATATTGTAAAATTACTTGCTTTACTATGATAAGGGGTAATAACTTATGAAATTTACACAATGAATAATAAAGACCTATACCATTAAGAAGGTCCTCACAAAACTATCATTTAGTAATTTTTGCCAAAATGAGAGTAGATAATTGTTCTTCCCGTGTCGCCGGGTTTAAAAATTTAAGCGTAAGCCGGCTTACATGAAAATCAACTACTTCATACCTGTGGGTTAACGAATACCCTGTAGCAAGAATTTCTTTTTCTCTTTTTTTCTCAAATAATAGCCAGGTTTCATTTTGGCTTAAAAGAATTGAATCTGAAAATGGTTTAGCTAAACCTCCTGCATAAAAATAATAGGATGAGACTCCTTCTTTGTTCCAGTAATACACGGATTCGGGGTCTACTTTATCTTTAGTTATCCAGGCTAAGCGCTGCCCTCCCTGATATTGCAATAATAGCGGATAAAAATTGGTATTCATTAGGAAAAAGAAAATAACCATTCCTGAGGTCGATAATGCAATGATCTTATTCCAAAGTATTTTTTCTTTTGACCTGATCCAGTAAATAAAAACAGCGATCAGAAATATCAATATGACGATTACCCACCATTGTTTAACAGGAAAGATCCAGGCATTGAGTAATACGGTAAGCAAGAGCAGCAAGAAGCTGACAGATAACTGAATGATAAAGAAGGTCTTTTGATTTCCCTCTTTTTGTTTTTGTTTAAGGCAATAGTTTGCTGTGAATATAGCAGCTGCAGGAAAAACAATATTCAGATAGTGCGGAAGCTTAAAACCAGAGAAGCTAACCCCTATCAGAACCAACAAAAACAAACCGGGAGTAAGCCATTCTTCCTTCCTTTGAAACAGAGTTTTGATCCGCTCCAACAGGGAAGCTATTGCCAATATCATCCAGGGGGCAAAAGCCCAGGCAAAAGAATGAATAAAGAATAAATAATCTTTATTACTATCACCCCCAAAAGCTTTGCCGGAAAAACGTTCAGTTGACTGATTCAGCAAAATGAATTTTATTCCATTTATATGTTGCTTCCCCCGCATTACTTTCTCAGGGTGTAGATTGAACTGCTGGTAATAGCAATATAATACCGGTGAAATCAAAACAGCAAACAACAAAAGGAGTAGCAGCCATTGGGGATCAAGAAATGATCTCCATTCTTTTCTGTATAAGATATAAAAAATAATTGCTGCTGCCGGCACAAAGACAGCGATTGCCCCTTTGGTACTGAAACCAAGTGCTAATGCAAAGGCGGCACCGGCAAGATTTATAAACTTTCTTTGATGAATATAAGCTACCAGTTGCCAGCAGGAGAGAGCAATGCAGGAAGTCAGAATAGCATCCATCCGCACATCACTGTTTGAAAGAATAAATGCAAAGGCAGATGCCAGAATGAGAGCTGCCAGTTTTCCTGTTTGGGTATTATATAATAACTTACCCAACCCGTAAGTAGCGTATATTCCTGCAATTGAGAAAAATAGTGATGGTAACTTATAGGCAAAAGAATTGACTCCAAATATTTTAAAACTCATGGCTGAAAGCCAGAAATGCAAGTGTGGTTTATCCAGGTAATCTGAACCAAAATCTACAAGATTAACATAATCACCAGTAAGGTACATTCGTAATGCTATGCATGCATGATGTGCAGCATCATTATTCATTAATGGGACAAACAAGCCAGTCACATATACTATCCCCAATAAGCCAAAAAAGAAACGGTATGTATTTGTTGAAAAGATGCCGGGTTGATTTTATTACAAAATAAGAAAACTCAAAGAGTTTTATGAACGGCCGCTTCCAACATCTTATTTAATTTATCTTGTAAGGAAAAGTTTATATGAAAAAGACTAAGATAGCGATGCTGGCTTTGTTCTTCTTTAGTCAGCTACAGGCAACAGTAACTGATAGTATCCCCGCCCGGATGGAAGATGTGTCTTCTGTTGATGGGATCATGAAAGCAGTTTATGATGTTATTTCAGGGCCGGCCGGGGAAAAAAGAAACTGGGACAGAATGCGAACATTGTTTGTACCTGATGCCAGAATGATTGCTACAGGAAAAAGACCCAACGGCGAAGTTGTAAAAAGAACGATGTCCCCCGAAGAATACATTGCTAATTCTGGTCCCTTTTTGGAAAGCAATGGATTTTTTGAAAATGAGATAGGAAGGAAAACAGAACAATACGGGAATATTGTTCATGTATTCAGTACTTATGAGAGCCGGAAGACGAAAAAAGATGAAAAACCCTTTATGCGGGGTATCAATAGCTTTCAGCTTTGGAATGATGGTAAAAGATGGTGGGTGATCACTATTTTATGGGAAAGCGAAACAAAGGATAACCCGATTCCGGAAAAATATATTGGTAATACTAACTAAAGTGATTGTAAAAGGTCTTTTACTTTTTCTTTAATAAGATCTCTTACTTTTCTAAAATCATCCGGTTCCATGTTTTTGGGATCGGGGATCTCCCAGTCAATGAATTTTTTTGCGGGCATCCAGGGACAGGTGTCACCGCATCCCATGGTGACCACAGCGTCAAAAGGCGCAAACCGCTCCACTTCTTTTAAGGATTTACTGTCATGCACCGAGAGATCATAACCCAGCTCTTTCATGGATGCAATGGCTTTAGGGTTGACGATGCCTGAGGGGTTTGATCCGGCGCTATAAGCCGCAATGGCATCTCCGCCAATTATTTTTGCAAAAGCCTGGCTCATTTGTGAGCGGTTGCTGTTCTCAATACAAACAAATAATACTTTTTTCATCATAATTATTGTAACAAGCCCATCAAAGATGGGCTTGTTTTTCTTTAGCAGCAACCCCAGTCTCCGAGGCCGCTGCAACAACCACCATTGTTAGGGTCGTTGTGCATTTGCATGTTCTTGTTCATGGCTTTACTTTTTAGTGAATAAAAGATTTCTCAGCAACAACCACTACCAGGCTCACAGCAGTTGCGGTCATCTTTTGCTGGTTTTTCCGCATAAACCGTAATGCTTTTTATTTTGGTGTCACTTCTTTTGTATTCCTCTATCTCCTCGGCTGATAAGTAATTGGCGAGTATTTCATCAGGAAGAACGATGGGCTTGTCTTTTTGCAATACAATATTTTTCAATCCGGCTTCTTCAATAATACCGAGGTATTCATTTTCGGGGATAGCTCCTGAAACACACCCGGCATATAATTCGGCAATATCTTTCCACTTTTTAGGGATCTCTCCCTGTAAAACGATATCTGATATTGAGATATGTCCCCCGGGCTTTAATACTCTATATATTTCGCTAAAGACTTTATGCTTATTAGGAACAAGATTCAGTACACAATTACTGATAATAACATCGGCCTTTCCGGATGTAATAGGCATATCTTCAATATCTCCCTGCCTGAATTCCACATTGTTCAATCCGAGTTTTTCGGCATTTTGCCTGGCTTTTGTTATCATGGCCTCGGTAAAATCAATACCAATAACCTTTCCTTTTTCACCGGTGATCTTTCTTGCAACAAAGGCATCATTACCGGCCCCGCTTCCCAGGTCAACAACAATATCTCCTTCTTTTATTTTCGCAAACTCAGTAGGCAGCCCGCATCCCAATCCAAGATCAGCATCCGGGTTATATCCTTCGAGTGTTGAATAATCATCTGTCATGATGTTATAGATATCCTCTCCGCAACAACCGGTAGCGCCGCAACAGGATGAAGCGTTTTGTTCTTTTGACTGGTTGGCAATCCCGGTATATTTTTCTTTCACCAGTTGTTTTAACTCAAGGTCATTGTTCATGGCTTTATTTTTTGGTTAATGATTGGAAAAATGATCAGCAACAGGCTTTTTCGTTTTTTATCTTGAGCTTATTGAAAAGAAAATTGAATTCGTTGCTGAACTTTTCAAAAGCTTTCCAGTTGATACAATAACAGCTGCGGGGGCCATCAATGTTCCCGTCGATCAAACCGGCATTTTTTAATTCTTTGAGATGCTGACTCACAGTACTTTGGGCAAGTGGCAATACTTCTACAATATCTCCGCAGATACATTCATTACGCCGGGCCAGCACTTTAAGGATGGCGATGCGGGCCGGATGGCTCATCGCTTTGGCAAAAGCGGCTAATTCCTGTTCTTTCTGGGTAAATTCTTCTTTTTTATTAAAGGCCATATCTAATCTATTATCGCAAATATACGATAAGAAATGAATTTGCAAAATTAGTTTGGAGATCTTCTTTTTTGCAGCGAAATGATAACACCGCAGGTGATGATGCATAAGATACCCATAGATGATAAAAGATCGGGAAAGGCATCGCCAAGCAACATGCCAATAAATACTGAAAAGATGATATTGCTATAACCGATTGCAGAAACTATTCCGGCTCTGTCGGCCCCATAGGCCAGTGTTACAAAATATTGTCCAAACAAAGCCGCCAGTCCTAACCAGCATACGTAAAACCATTCAATACCCGAAGGCCATTTCCATGCGATAAAAAAAACATCATCAGCAGGAACCTGAAACAATTTGCCTGCTATTAGAAATATAAATGGAACCAGCACTCCTGACCCGATAAAAGAAAGCATGATGATCCTGTTATCATAATACCCGGCAAGCTTGTTTACAGAAAGATAGGCCAGGGCCGAAGTGATACCGGAGAGTAATCCGATCGCATGATAATACCAGGGAAAATGGATAGCGGGTTTGTAAATAAGCAGCATACCTGTAAATCCAAGCATTACTGCAAACAAAACCCACCTGCCATTATATTCTTTAAAAAAAAGGAAAGAAAAGATGGCAATAAAAATGGCAGATGTGAGATTATAGGTCATCGCAGTGCCAAGGGGAATATGAAGGATACAAAAAAGAAGAGCATATAATGCTGTGGTTCCCATAAATCCCCGAAACAACAATAGTTTTAGCTTGCCTCCTTTGTTAACCGGGGGTCTTATTGAGAACCCGGCGATCAGAACAAGCAAACCGATCGCATTTCGCCAGAAGACCAATTGCCCCGCACCAAAACTGCCTTTTAGTATTTTGGCGGCGCCACCCATCAGCGAAAAGCCCAATGCTGCCAATACCATAAAGAATATTCCTTTGTATCGGGTTTGCAGGATCATCAGATACGGGATAATTTTTCAACCGCTCTTTCTAATGTTTCTTCTTTCTTGGAAAAACAGAAACGCAGCACTTTATCATCTTTTCCGCTCCGGTAAAAAACGGAGACCGGGATTGTTGCCACACCGGCCTCTTTTGTAAGTCGTATGGCAAAGTCTGTATCAGCTTCATCAGTTATATGTTCATAGGTGCCGCAAATAAAATAACTCCCATATGAATTACTCATAGTGAATTTTGTTTGTTGCATCAGCTGCTTGAAGTAATCCCGCTTTTGCTGCATAAAAGAAGAAAGAGATAAATAAGCTTCTTTGTTCTGTAAATATTTTGCTAACGCTACCTGTGTGGGGGTAAAGCAGGAAAAGCAATTGAACTGGTGTACTTTTCTGAATTCTTTTGCTAAAGCCTCCGGTGCTACACAGTAACCCAGCTTCCACCCGGTACAATTGTAGGTTTTGCCAAACGAAAAGCAGACAAAACTTTGCTGTAACAGATCGGGATAGCGAAGTATGCTTTGATGCGGGATATCATCAAAGATCAAATGTTCATATACTTCATCGCTGATGATGAAAATATTTTTACCTGCAACGATCTTTCTCAATTCTTCGATGTCCTTTTCTCCGATCACACTACCGGTTGGATTATGCGGTGAATTGATAATGATCGCTTTTGTTTTTGGCGTAATAGCATGCTGTACGGCCGGCCAGTCAATACCATAACCCGGATATAAAAGATCAATCGTTATAGCTTTGGCTCCGTTTATCTCAACGTTTGGAATATAACTGTCATATCCCGGTTCAAAAACGATCACTTCATCGCCAGGGTGAAGAATAGCAGTAAGCGCAGAGTAAATGGCATAGGTTCCTCCCGGAGTGATTGTGATTTCTGTATCAGGAGCAATATTTGCCCCGTATAAAAAAGAAGCTTTCTCTGCGATGGCTTCTCTTAGTGGTATCCAGCCGGGCATAGGCGGATATTGATTGAAATTATTCTTCATAGCCTCATTCACCAATGCGATCAGCTCTTCACTCATGGGATAATCAGGAAACCCCTGTCCGAGATTGATAGCATTGTGTTCTGTGGCCAGCCGGCTCATTACTGTGAAGATCGTTGTACCAACCTGTGGAAGCTTTGATTGAATGATCAAGTCGTAAAATTTAATAATGAAATGATAGTAAAGTTAATGTCAACTTAATAAACAATTGCCTTGTGTAAATCTGGCACCGTTTCAGTAACTTTCATGATCAAACCCGAATATAACCATGAGAATAATTCTTCTTCCTCTGTTGTTGATATCAATGACATTGTTTTCCCAACAGCATACTACTGACGAGATCTTAAAAGAAGCCCGGGGACTGGCTTCCAAAGAAAACAAAAAAGTGTTTGTTATTTTTCATGCCTCCTGGTGTGGCTGGTGCCATAAAATGGATACAGCGATGAATGACCCTGTTTGTAAAAAGTATTTTGACGACAATTATGTCATACGTCATCTCACGGTGTATGAATCAAAGGATAAAAAAGACCTGGAAACACCCGGCGCTTTGGAATTATTAACAAAATACAAGGGCAATGACCTTGGAATACCCTACTGGCTGATTTTTGATGCAGACGGGAATTTGGTTGCTGATTCAAAAATAAGACCTGCCAACGCAGCGACAGATACAGAAGGAAACAATGCCGGCTGCCCGGCTACTGAAAATGAAGTAAAGTTTTTTATCGATGTATTAAAACAAACATCCTCTATTGATAATAAAGGTCTTAAAACGATCTATGACAGGTTCAGGCAAAATGAGATTCATTAGATGCTTTTATGAAACAATACATCATCATTGAAAGATTTCATGAGGGAAAAGGAAAGGCTTTATATCAACGGTTTGATGAAAGAGGAAGAATGTTGCCGCAAGGTGTGTACTATATCAACAGCTGGATCAACGAATCTGTTAGCGTTTGTTACCAGTTAATGGAAGCAGAATCCCCGGAACTATTACAGTTATGGGTAGATCAATGGAATGATCTTTCAGATTTTGAAGTAGTACCGGTGATCAGTTCAGGTGAAGCCCAAAGAAAAATTGCTGAAACAGGTTAATATTTATTTTTTTCCACTTACCAGTTTGTACGACCAGTCAATCCATTCTTTTAAAAGACGGGAGGAAACAGTGCCGTTCACAACAATAGTATTCCAGTGTTTTTTATTCATGTGATAGCCCGGCTGCACACAGGCATACTCTTCTCTTAATTCCAATGCTTTTTCCGGGTCACATTTTACATTGAACCGCAGCGGCTCATTATCCAACCCTGTTAGCAGGAATATTTTTCCTTTCACTTTAAATACCAGTGTGTCCGGTCCGAAAGGAAGCGATTCTTCGGCGCCGGGTTTTGAAAGACAGTAATCCCGAAGTATTTCAATATCCATCTTTTAATTTATTATGGCAGTTGCTTCTATCTCAATTAAATATTCAGGAGCTATTAATCCCTTTACTTCTATCATACTGGTGCAGGGCTTGATGTTTTTAAAAAATTCTCCATGTGCTTTTCCATATTCTTCCCAGCGGGCAATATCGGTAACAAACATTCTTGTTCTTACTATATCATTTAATGATGCGCCGGCATTTTGTAATACTTTTTCTATTTTTTGAATGATGAACCGGGTCTGTTCATAGGCATCATTTTCTCCAACGAGATTATTGTTCTCATCTACCGCTACGGTTCCCGTTACCTCAATAATATTTCCCACTTTCACCGCACGGCTATAGCCAACAATATCTTCCCATTTGGCGCCTGATGAATAATTGATTCGTTCCATAAGTTTATTTTTTAGGATACTTCCAGCAACTGACGAGGTGATCATTCACCATGCCCATCGCTTGCATATAAGCGTAACAAATAGTAGAGCCTACGAATTTAAATCCCCGCTTTTGCAGGTCTTTACTCATTGCATCACTCTCTGCTGTTTTTGCCGGTACAGTTTTTAATGTTTTATGCCGGTTATTGATCGGTTTATAATTTACAAATTGCCAGATGTATCGATCAAAACTGCCAAACTCTTTTTGCAGGGCAAGAAATGCTTTAGCATTCTTTATGGCACCTTCTACTTTTAACCGGTTGCGGATGATGCCTTCATTCTGTAATAGTTTCTCCACTTTTGCAGGAGTGTACCGGGCAATCTTTTTTGCATCCCAGTTATCAAAAGCTTTCCGGTAGTTCTCTCTTTTGGTCAATACGGTGTACCAGCTAAGGCCTGCCTGTGCGCCTTCCAGGTTCAGCATTTCAAATAGTTTCTGATCATCATGCACTGCTGTTCCCCATTCCTTGTCATGGTATTCTTTGTATAGATCATCTTTCAGGCACCATGGGCAGCGCTTTTTTTCTTTCATTTTATATCGATGTTTTCAGGAACAATCAATTGTTCCCCATTCATTCGTAAAAATATCTGGGCCACTGTAACTACATCTTTCTGGCAGTAAGTGATAATGCGATCAAGATTTTTTTCTTTCCAGTATACCTCCCACACCATGCTGCCGTCAATATCATCTTTAGGCGTGGGTATGCCTAAAGAATGGGCCAGCAAATTCAAAGAAGTATAGCTTTTAAAGTCGCCGAATTTCCAGAGCTCCATGGTGTCGAGGTGATTTACTTCCCAGGGTTTTTTCCCAGACATATTCAATAATGTGGGGATGGCAACTCCATTAATGATCATGCGGCGACATAAGTAAGGAAAATCAAATTCCTTTCCGTTGTGGGCACATAAATATTTTGGGCTGTCAGCTGACCATTTCTTTATCATTTCTGCAAATTCAAACAGTATCTTCTTTTCATCATCACCGGCAAAAGATTTAAGAGTGATCTTTTTATCAGCGGCGGAGCCGGTTATATAACCACAACTAATGCAGATAATACGGCCAAATTCGGCATAGATCCCTGCCCTCGGATAAATGCTTTCGGTGGTTTCATCTTCTTTATTACGAACAAGGTATTGGGCTTTCAGGTCCCAAAGCTTTTTCCAGCTCTCGGGCATTTGCTGGTAATCAGAATATTGCGGCACTGTTTCTATATCAAGAAACAGCACATTATTGACAGGTAATGAAGACATAGGCCCAGGTTTATTGATTAAAAATAAAAAACCCCGGCAAAACCGGGGTCGATCTGTTAGAATAAATATTATTAAAGGAATTTATCGCCCATGTTTCTCTTTACTTCAGCCACATATTCTTTTATTTCCTGTTCTTTTTCTTTTTTGCAGATGAGCAACACATCTTTAGTATCTACAATGATAAAATCTTCGAGTCCCTGCAGTAATACCAGTTTGTTTTCCGGCACATGCACCATACAATTCTTGGCATCTACAGCCATTACCTTTTTACCTACTACTGCATTGCCAAAATAATCCTTGTCTTTGTTTTCCCAGGCGCTGTTCCAGGTTCCCAGGTCGCTCCAGGTAAATGAAGCGGGGATCACATATACATTGTCTGCTTTTTCCATTACCCCAAAATCAACCGAGATATTAGTGCATTGCGGATATATTTCTTCAATCGCTTTTGTTTCTTCATCTGTGTTGAACTTATCTTTTTCTGCTGCAAACACTTCATGCATCTCAGGAAGGTGTTTTTCAAAAGCTGTGATGATGTTCTTTACTTTCCAGGTAAAAATGCCGGCATTCCACAAAAAATCTCCACTGGCAATAAAGGCTTTGGCCAGTTCCAGGTTTGGCTTTTCTGTAAAAGTTTTCACTTTATAAACATCCGGAGCAGCCTCCATGCTATCATGCTGAATATAACCATAACCGGTATTTGGATAGGATGGCTTTACGCCAATGGTTACCAGCGCATTGATATGATCCACAAAATCAAAAGCTTTTTGGGCCGTGGTTACAAACTGGTCTGTTTCTATGACCAGGTTATCTGCCGGCGCAGCGATCATTACGGCTTCAGGATCTTTGCCCATGAGCTTGAATGCTATATAAGCAATACATGGCGCTGTATTTTTTCTGAAAGGTTCAGCCAGGATATTAGCCTCGTTTATTTCAGGTAATTGTTCTTTAACGATCTCTACATATTCATTTGCCGTGATGATATAAATATTCTCCAGCGGTACCAATTGCCTGTATCGTTCCCATGTTTGTTGTATCAACGTTTTGCCGGTACCCAGTATATCCAAAAACTGCTTGGGAAAATTTGTTCTGCTCATTGGCCAAAAACGGCTTCCGATACCACCGGCCATTATCGCTACGTAATGATGTTTGTTCATAATTATTCAGGTCTGGAGATCAGGTTACCGATCTCCTTTTAAATCAGGCCCTCCTTGATAAGGTCGTGCAAATGTATAATACCGAGGTATTTATTATTCTCTGTTACTACTAATTGTGTTATTTCATTTTTTCTTAAAAGATCTAAAGCATTCACTGCCAGCTCTTCCGGTCCAATAGTTTTAGGGTTGCTGCTCATAATATCTGATGCTTTTATGCTATCAATAGCAGTGTTTTTTTCCAGCATCCTTCTCAGGTCACCATCTGTAATGATCCCGAGCAGGTTATCAGCCTCATCGATAACAGCTGTGACGCCCAGTCTTTTCTGCGTCATTTCTACGATCACTTCTTTTAAAGAAACGGCTGCTGATACAGCAGGTCTTTCATTGTCTTTATACAGATCGGCAACCCGCAAGTAGAGTTTTTTACCCAACATACCTCCCGGGTGAAACTTGGCAAAATCATCGCTTTTAAATCCATTCATCTCCATCAGGCAAACTGCCAACACATCTCCCATTACCAATTGGGCAGTGGTACTTGTAGTAGGCGCCAGGTTATTGGGACAGGCTTCCTGTTCCACTGTTGTATCGAGAATAATACTGGCATTTTTCGCCAGGAAGGAATGGGTGTTACCTACCATAGCGATCAGGGTGTTGCCAAAATTCTTTATAAGCGGTACCAGCACTTTTATTTCAGGGCTTTCCCCGCTTTTGCTGATAATGATCACTACATCATGCTGTTGCACAATGCCCAGGTCACCATGTATAGCATCGGCGGCATGCATAAAGATGGAAGGGGTGCCGGTAGAGTTAAAAGTGGCCACAATTTTTTGGGCGATTACGGCGCTTTTGCCAATACCGCTTACTACCACTCTTCCCCGGGAATCATGAATGACCTGCACGGCTTTTTCAAAGTCTTCATTAATGCCGGAAGCCAGACCGGATACGGATTCCGCTTCTAACTCTATGGTTCTTAGAGCAACTTGTTTTATTGTATCTGGCATAATTGTGCGGCAAATTTAGAGTATTTGACAAGAAGTGATTTTTAACTTATATGACCGGAAAAACTTTAACGCAACACTTTTTACCGGTTCGCTTTCCGGTTGTAATTTTGCCGCCCTTTTCAAGCTGGCGGGTCCGCCACAGGATCATACTGCTTACTTTATTATTGAAGAATCAGGAAGGCCGGAAAGGCTGATTTTAGTGAATAAATAACTAAAAAACTCTGGCGGGAAACGGTGAAAAATAGTTACCTTAAATGAGCCTGTCTTAACGGGCAAACCGGAAAACAAGATCCGGAGAAACATAAACATAATGGGAACAACTGCTAAAAAAGCCACTGCCAAAAGTTCGGGCGGTAAAACTGCGAAAGCTACAAAGCAAACGGAAAGCACAAACGGTATAGTGAGCAAGAAAAAAAGATTTGATCTCCACGCTGCTCTGCAGGAGCATTTTGGGTTTAGCAAATTCAAAGGCACACAGGAAAAAGCCATAGAATCCCTGTTGGCAGGACATGATACTTTTGTGATAATGCCTACAGGCGGGGGCAAAAGCCTCTGTTACCAGCTACCAGCCATGGTCAGCGAGGGGGTGGCTATCATTGTTTCACCGCTGATAGCATTGATGAAGAACCAGGTGGACCTTGTAAGAGGATACAGCAGTAATGATGAAATAGCCCATTTTTTGAATTCAACACTTACCAAGAAAGAGATAAAAGAAGTACACGATGACCTGCTTACCGGAAGGACAAAAATGCTTTATGTAGCACCGGAAACACTGACAAAGCAAGACAACCTTGAATTTTTCAGCGATCTGAAGATCTCCTTTTTTGCTGTGGATGAAGCACACTGTATATCAGAGTGGGGCCATGATTTCCGTCCCGAATACCGCCGGTTAAGAGAGATGATGATACAGATAAACCCCGACATACCGGTAATTGCCCTCACCGCAACTGCTACTCCTAAAGTGCAAAGCGATATTATCAAGAATCTGAACCTGGAAAAACCAAATATATTTATATCTTCTTTTAACAGGGAGAACCTGTACTACGAGGTACTGCCGAAAATAAAGAAGTCTCAAACAGATGAGAATATTGTTCGCTTTGTAAAAAGTATGGCTGGTAAAAGTGGCATTATATATACACTGAACCGGAAAACAACAGAGGAGCTTGCCGATATATTGATGGCCAACGGCATTAAAGCTGTGGCTTATCATGCGGGGCTTGATAGTAAGTTAAGATCCACCAGGCAGGATCAGTTTTTGAGTGAAGATGTACAGGTGATCTGTGCTACCATCGCCTTTGGAATGGGGATCGATAAACCGGATATCCGCTTTGTGATACACTATAATATCCCCAAATCAATAGAGAATTATTACCAGGAAACAGGCCGTGCCGGCCGTGATGGATTGGAAGGGAAATGTATCCTTCATTACTCTCATAAGGATGTAAGCAAGCTGGAACACCTGATGCGGGATAAACCACTAAGTGAAAGAGAAGTAGGTGCCCAGTTGATCAATGAAGCAGTAGCTTTTGCTGAAACAGGAGTTTGCCGCCGCAAACTGTTGATGAGTTATTTCGGTGAAGAGTATGTACAGGAAAACTGCGGACAGTGCGATAACTGCCGTCATCCAAAAGAAAATCAGGAAGCAAAAGATGAGGCAGTACTTGTATTAAAAGCAGTAAAAGAACTGGACGAACGGTTTGCTACAGATTATACGGTACAGATCATCAGCGGAAAACTTACACCACAGATCCAGATGTTCCGTCATGACAACCTGAAAGCTTTTGCGAGTGGTAATGACAGGGATGCTCATTTCTGGAATTCATTGATCAGGCAAATGCTACTCGCCGGATTGTTATCAAAAGATATTGAAGAGTATGGTGTACTTAAGTTCACCAAAAAAGGTGATGCGTTTTTGAAGAAACCTAAATCTTTCAAAATAGTACTCAATACGCTGTATGATAACGCCAATGCAGATGATGAAGAGGGAGCAGAAGCAACAACCGGCGCTGCCGCAGATGAACAGCTTTTTGAAATGCTAAAGGATCTGCGCCAGAAAGAAGCAAAGAAAAAAAGCCTGCCGCCTTTTGTGATATTCCTTGAATCATCCCTTCAGGATATGGCTACTTTTTACCCCATTACGATGGAGGGTCTTGAAAAATGCCAGGGCGTAAGTAAGGGTAAGGCGTTGAAATATGGAAAACCATTCGTGGAACTGATCAAACAATATGTAGAAGACAATAATATAGAACGGCCTGATGATTTTGTGATGAAAAGTGTGGTGAACAAGAGCGGTAGTAAGGTTTATATTATTCAGAATACAGACAAGAAGGTTTCACTGGAGACCATTGCAAAAAATAAAGGCTGGCGGATGGATGAGATGTTGGAAGAGATGGAAAGCATTGCCGCCAGCGGCACCCGGCTGAACCTGGATTATGCCATTGATGAAATGCTGGATGAGGATGACCAGGATGAGATCATTGAATATTTTAAAAGTTGTGAAACCTCATCATTGCAGGTGGCGCAGGAGGAGTTGTCGGATTATAATTTTAACTGGGAGCAGTTAAAGATCATGCGGATCAAGTTTCTGAGTGAATACGGTATGTGATTTGGTATAATCTTAGATTATTTATCCTAAACATACAGATCATGGCAAAAACAAGACGTACCACACACCGCAGTACAGCCGGTAAAAAGCTTTATGCCGTTAGGGATGCCAAAGGCAGATTTGTTGATATTCAGACCTATGAAAGGGCTCACCGGGCCGATCTTGCCAAGAAAAGCAAAGCAGAGAAAGCGGCAGCTAAAAAGAAAAAAGCTGCTCCCAGGAAGAAGGCCGCCAAAAAAAAGTGATCACTCTATAAAATAAGTTTTGAGCTTTTGGGTAAATCATTACCAGATTTATCCTCAAAGGCTTATTTTTGCTGCCCCAAAAGGGTAAGCAAGGTGCGGTAGCTCAGTTGGTAGAGCAAAGGACTGAAAATCCTTGTGTCGGCGGTTCGATCCCGCCCCACACCACCCTGAAGCAGAATGACCCCGGCAGATTTTTGTCGGGGTTTTCTCGTTTTACGGGTCATTATGTTTAAAGTCTTTTTACTTCAATCCACCTGAAGTATAAATGATCAATGATGATGCTTTATTGCTCCAGCCGGACAGTAAGAATTTGTCTTTGGTCCGTAATACATTGTAACTGGA
Organism: Chitinophagales bacterium; assembly: GCA_020636575.1. Classification (GTDB taxonomy): domain Bacteria; phylum Bacteroidota; class Bacteroidia; order Chitinophagales; family Chitinophagaceae; genus JJ008. Next base: position 892,970 of record JACJXP010000001.1, on the reverse strand, counting down.
GCCCCGGAAATTAGGCTGATCATATAAAACTACTTTCCACCCAGGCGGTAGTTGCAATGAACTGATGGCATTGTCGGGAAAACCAACATCTGGCAGATAAGCAATGGAACCGGGACGCAAAACAGCAGAACGACCCCCGAAATTTTCCTGGCTATAAATGATCACTGCATTATCCGGATTATTATTATTGTTGTTATTATAATAATTGTTATTGTCGTACCCATAATTATTTCCAATTCTATCAATCCTGATACTTGAAGTTTTATCATTCCAATAGCTGCTCAGGCAGGATACATCATTATTATAGCTGGCGCTATTGCCGGAATAATTGGAGTTTTCAAAAATAGTGATGCGGTAACCCGGAGATATCCTGAAAGAAGAAAGTTTATCATTCCCGATGCCTAACTGGTATGCATTGTAACTGCCTTCTGTCAAAGTTTTGCTGGTACCCCTGTAATTGCAATCCCTGTAAACGGTAACACCACCTCCGTTGTTAGTATTGTTATTGCCGGGGTTATATCCATTATTATACCCACCACCATTTCTGAAAATATGTACACTGGAAACCTTATTGTTCCAGGTATAGGTTAAGCAATTCTCGCTATTGTTGTAGGTATAGCTTTTTCCGCTGTATCCTGAGTTTTCAAATAAAGTAATACTAAAGCCATTCGCCAGTTGAAAAGAAGAAAGCCTGTCATTACGGATACCAAGATCAGCTACATCATGATAACCGGGGCCAAGGGTATTCCTGTTGCCGGTAAAATTGCAGCTTTCATATAAAGTGGCAGCAGCAAATCCATTGTTGTTATTATTACCCCTGTCACGAAAAACATAAATACTGGATACTTTGTTGTTCCATGTATAAGATAAACAGTTCTCGCTGCTCCGGAAGGTGGTGCTTCTTCCGCTATAACCTGAATTCTCGTAAACAGTAATACTGTATCCATTGGAAAGCTGGAAAGAAGAAAGCCTGTCGTTTCGTATACCAAGGTCAGCTACATCGTGTCTGCCTGCTTCCAGGGCACGGCTATTGCCCCTGAAATTGCATTCCTCAAAAAGCGTTACAGCATTGCCTCTTCCGGGAAAATTGTTATTGCCCCTGTCCCTTTCCACAACAATAGAGGAGGCTTTATCATTGAACCCGATATCAGTCAGGCAAGTGATGTCTGATGAAATATTTACCAGGTCGCCTTTTGCTCCGCTGCTGCTGTATAACACAACTTTTAGCCCGTTAGGCACCCTTAATGAAGAAAGTTGCCGGTTGCCGATATTGGTCTGGCTGAGTTCATGGGTACCAATAGTCAGTTTCTGACTAATGCCCCGGTAATTACAGTCGCGGTAAAGGGTAACAGTTTGTGCAATCGTTGAAATAAACAAGCCCCCCGTCATCAACGCCACTAACAGTAGTTTCAGTTTCATGGTGTGAGTTTTATAGTAGAAGAATGTATTGCCTGTTCGCTTATCTAATGTACCGATATTATCAGATATGGAATTAACTCAAAAGTGTTATATCACTCATTCAGTTTATATGCATTGAAAAAGAGTCGGTTAGCTTGTATTTGTGAGAGATATAAGCTATTCAGCTTTTTTAGGCTGTTCTTTTACTGCAGGGCTATTGCTAAGCTTACTCACATCTATCTTAAACAGCTTGGCTGCATTCTTCCAGTAAATGAGTTCTTTCTTATCATCAGAAAGATCCAGCTGTTTCATAAAGTTCAGGTATGATTTCATGGTGGAGATGGGCCAGTCGGTTCCGTATAAAAGATATTGCGGGTCGCCGGCATAGAGTATCATTTCTTCCAGTTGTTCTTTCATGTAACGTTCAAATTTGTCGCTAAAATCCCCAAGTACCAGTCCGGAAACATCAGCATATACATTCTTGTTTTTGTACACTACTTCCATACAATCCCTTATCCATGGGTTACCTACATGGCAGATCACAATTTTTAACTCCGGAAAATCAACGGCCACATCGTCAATATGCAATGGGTGGGAGAAACGGATCTTCCCTTTTGGGGTATAAGTGTCACCTGAGTGGAACATAACAGGAATATCAAATTCTATCGCCAGTTCATAGATCACCTGGAGGCGTTTATCATACGGATAAAAAGGTTCATAACCGGGGTATAGTTTAAAAGCCTTGATCTCCCCGCTGCGGAGGTAGTCAGCCATTTCCCGCAGGTCTTTTTCTTTATAATTAAGATAGCTGATACCGGCCACTGTTCCCAGGCTTGGAATATCCCTGGTGGCTTCCACCACCTGTTTTACCGAGGGGCGGTGTTCATTTACTTTATAACTGGTAAGGATAAGTGAATAATCTACTTTGTTCTCTTCCATTACTCCCAGCAGCCTGTCGAGGCTTACCTGCAGGGGTAAAACGGTTTCTTCGTGATAATTATTAAGATGGGTATGTACATCAATGATCATGGTGTTGCTTTTTTTAATTCGTTTTTAGCACATGTTGAAATTTAAAAAAAATAGGAGGGGCAGCCAAATGAAATCCTAACTACGGATCAGGTTTATAACCAGTTTGATCATTACTTCTTTATCATCGGGGTTGCTTTGTGCTACAAGTAATGCTAATGCCACAAGGGCATTGTCATTTATTTTTAATTCCCCAGATTTTTTAAACCGATGCTTATTCTTTTCCAGGAACCAGACAAATAGAAAAGCACCAATACGTTTATTTCCATCCGTAAAAGGATGGTTCTTGATGACAAAGTATAATAAATGTGCAGCTTGTTCTTCTATACTTTTATACAGGTACTCCCCGCCGAAGGTCTGAACAACAGAGTTTAGTATACTTTCAAAACCCTGATCCCTTTCATTTCCAAACAAATTAGAAGCTTCTTTCTTTTTGATCAACTGCTTCTTCAGTTCACTAATAGCTTCTTTCGCTTCTTTATATTCAATTTCGTAGGTAATGTCCTCATTCAGCTTTTTATCTGGCAGATTATTGCTGTCAAACTGGTTTAAGAGAATAAAGCTTTGGGTGTAGTTGGTAATGATTTCCAATAGCCCCTTGGCTTCCGTTGCATTCAACTGTTCGGAATTTCCGGATTGTTGAATAAGCTTTACAGCCTGCTCCAATTGTTGCATATTTTGGTTAATCAATTGCAACCGTTTTTCATTAAGTGTGTAACCCCTTATTAAATGGTCTTTGAGTTGCTGTGTAGCCCATTGGCGGAATTGCGTGCCTCTTTTGGATTTTACCCGGTATCCAACTGAAATGATGACATCAAGATTATACACCTCTACGTATCTGGAAACCATACGTTTAGCCTCTTTTTGAACTGTCAAATATTTTTTGACAGTTACTCCTTTTCTCAGTTCCCCTTCTTTATAAATCTGACGTATATGGTGGCTGATGTTTTGTTTTGAACTGTTAAATAAACCTACCATTTGGGCTTGACTAAGCCAAACCGTATCCTCATCCAGCTTTACTTCCAGCTGTTGGCTGCCGTCTTTTGCTTTATATATCAGTATTTCTCCTTTGGATTGCATGATGATAATTATACTAAAATTACTGAACTACCGACGAAAACCCGATACCTGATAAATTACAACCTGACCGATTTTTTGAGCTATACATGATTGTTATAACCCAAAAAATAATACACTCTAAAATATTATTTACCTACCTTAACATAGCCTTATTCTTCTTCCGTGAGCCCGCCTGCCCCGTTAAGACTTTTTCTTTTACATTCATTTTACGTCAACTCTAAACTAAAATAAACACAATGAAAAAGTTTCTATTGTTACTTGCTGCAGGTACTATACTGTATGCCTGCAAGGATGAAAAAAAAGCAGATGCTGGTGGTGGCGGTATGGAAAACAAAACAGTTACACTTCCTTTAAACCCCACTTATTCCTCTTCCTTTGAAATGGGCAACCAGGAATATGCTGCCATGATAGTCCAGGGAAGCTGGAAAGACTGGTCGGACAATAAGCTGGAGAACATGAAGAACTGGCTCGCTGATACCGTTGTGGCGTTTCATAGCGACAACAGTATGATCAAAGGTGCTGATAGCCTGATGGCCGGCTGGATGAGGGCAAGGGCAAAGTACAGCTCTTCTATTGACACCATCAATGCGGTAATGGCTGTTCGCAGTATTGATAAAAAAGAAGACTGGGTATTGGTATGGGCTACGGCTATTGATACCAAGCTGGATGGTACCGTGGATACAGTAGGCCTCCAGGAAACATGGCGCATAAACAAAGACGGTAAGGCCGACCTGTTACTGCAGTATGACAGGGCCAAGCGTAAAGAATAAGTATTGATGAATTTTGTTTTTAAAACCCTGCTGCAAAGCGGGGTTTTTTGTTTATAATCATCTCTATATTTTCTTAAATTAGTTTTATTCCTATTTCTTTTAGATAGTCAAAGGTTGGGTCGTAATACTCTGGTTTTCTTGTATGGTCTTCTAAATCTCCTTGAGGGACTACAATAATCATTCCTTGCCTTGCTCTTGTTAATAAAACTCGATAAGCATTTTTTAAATAGAGTTTTCTTTCTTCCTTATTTATGTTTCTCCATCTGTTGCCCATAAATGAATGATAACTCCAACCGTTTGGAGAATATCGAAAATCACCATCCCATGTTACACATGCCCAATCAAGCTCAAGTCCCTGAACTTGAAATTCTGTTGCTACATCTTCCAAGTAAAAAGACGACCTTATATCATCTTTTTCGTCTAAAAACCAGTGAATTGGGTCCATCGGTGACTTAACATCAATTGCATATGGCTTAAGTCTTATAGCTTGTGATGAAACAATCATACCGTATCGTTCAGTTCCTCTGGCTTTTTCTTTAAGCCATTTTTTTGCAGTTTCTATACTTCTAGTTAATACAATTGGATATTTATCTTCTATTAATTTGTAGTTTTCTCTTGCTGCTTCAATATTTAAGTCAAGTAAATTTTTTATCAAAAAAGAAAGATGCTCTGCTCTAAATGACCGAAGAGAAACAGAAAGATGTAGCGATGGGTTTGTAGAGACGTATTTATGAGTTTCTAAGATTTCAAGAGCTCTTCCTGCCGCATATTCACTATCACTTAGCTTATCTGAAATATAAATTCGCCATTCAGGAAACGAACGATTAAGTGACTCAATCCATTCGCTTATTCCTGCTTCACCCGTATTAATTTCTTGACCTCCCCCAACTAAACAAATTATAACAGCCCAATCCTTATGTCTATCAAGACAAGAAATTAAAAACTCTGGTTCTGATAAATTGAAATTTGGATTTTTTTTCTTTCGTAACATGAAGTTCGCAGTCTGAATATGATTCCAAGCTCTTTGAGCTTCATCAAAAATTGCGACATGTTCAAATGGAGCTTTATTATCTTTTAAACTTTCATCACGGAAATTGTGAACGTTTTGAATAAACAATTTGACCTCACTCATAATTTCTCCTTTTCTAACCTTATTTCCAAGCTCTTTTTCTCTTTTATATTTATCTCTTGTCAAAGCTTCTCGTAGTATTGCTACAAGAGGACCATTACCGGAAAGAAATACACTTGCTACATCGTTAACTTTATCAAGGTGTTTAGTTGCAATATCTAAACCCACAAGTGTTTTACCAGCTCCCGGCACACCTGTAACAAAACAAATCGCCTTTTCTTTATTCACCTTACTTTGAGTGATTATTTTTTTTAAGGCATTACTTGTGTCAGTAAGATTAGTTGCTCCTGCATCACTTCTTGAGATTTCAGCTACGCTATGGTTATTATATAAAGCCATAGCCGCTTCAATAATCGTGGGTGTTGGCGAGTATCTTCCCTCTGCCCATGCAGGGGCATAAATATTTTCCCCATCAGCAAAAGACAAAATACTTTTTATTGTTTCTTCTAATGATATACTATTTGCCCTTATTGGGAATAACAAGTTATCGTTATGAGGGGTCGTAGCAATATTTTGAAAGAAGGTTTGGGCTTCGGTAGCAATCAAAATTGGTGCTATTAAATGTTTATGACTTGTTTCATGGAAATTCTTTAAATCAAGCGCATAATCCCAAACTTGATCCAAGCTATTTGTTAGAAATTTATCTTCACCAATTTTAAACTCAAGAACAAAAATTACATTTTCAATAAGTAATACAACATCTATTCTTCTCCCCATTCTTGGAATAGAATATTCGAAAAATATTGCTCCTTCATAATCATTAAGTAAACCTTTTAAAATTTTTATCTGACGAAGCCACGAATCTTTTTGAGTTGTCTCAACTGAAAATTCTGAGCTTTCGACAAGCTCTCCCAATATTTCATGAGATGAAGATGAGCAAAATCTCGAAATAATATTTGAATAGTAGTGACGGTTCATTATATATGAATATATGATAGCACTTTGGGGGAATAATTTTTTATCTTATTCCAACCTTCAATGACCAAATATTTTTAACGATTGGTATTTTTTATGGAGACCAGTTACCACTTTTCTAAGTTAACCCAAAAGAAAATAAGACAGTATGCCAGGAATCACTTACAACCCCATCTTTTGCAACATATCTTCCAGCTGGTTAGCGCCTATTTGTTTTACTTTAATGATCTTTTTATCGTCAAGAACATATAACTGGGGTACGTAACTAATACTATAAATGGATTTTATTTTTTCACTGGCTAATTCACCTATTTGAGCATGTGCATTAAAAAAGGAGCCCATATTGTTATCTTTTATAAAAGTGCGAAATTCTCCAAATCCTATTCCTGAAAGAAAAACAATATCGCTGATATTAAAATAATAATCAACACAGACAGTAAGCACCTTGAGTCCCTTTGCTGCGTATTTATCTGCTATTTTCTTTAATATTGGAAAATCCTTTTTACAACTATTACAATCATGTTCATAGAAATAAAGAATTGTGTGTTTGGCTGAAAACTTATGCAGGTTTATATTTATATCGTTTACCGAGGTCAACTGAAGGTCAGGCGCTTTTTTACCAATAAGCAGGGGTTCCAGATTTTTTGCAGTATTTAAAATTTTAGTCAGGGTCTGTTTATTGGTCCATGGTGCTTTATTTTTAGCATAATATTCCTTTACTATATGTACATATATGGCATCCATTCCCACATATTTTGAGCTGGCATATTTATTAAGCAGGTGGACAAGGAAGTATTTAAAATTCTCTTTGGAAGGGCTTACTTTTTTTAGTATCAGGTCCACTGATCTAATGATGGAGTCAGGATGTGGTGAGGTCATTTTGTCAATATATTCATCAACCTTTCTGGACATGATATTTGTCCGCAGCATCCGTTCATCTTTAAGGTCAATATTATCAAAAAAGTGAGCTTTGTACCATTGCCAGTTCTTAAGATCCTTTTGTTCTTTGCTACCGGAAAAACTGGGTGGGTCAAGCGGCTGGCCGGCCTTGATCATAGCAGCAAGTAAGGAGCCCCGATGATCTTTTGTAAAGTTCAGCTGGTAGCTTTCTACTTCCTTATCCAGTTTTTTGATGCTTTCTTCTTCCTTTTGTTTCTCCAGGGCTTCTCTTTCTTTTCTCTTCCCATTTAAGAATTCAAGATAGCTTTTGAATTGCTGGTTAACAGCTGAACCCTGTACATCCACCCATCGCTGAACAGCTGTGTAATCTATTTCGAGGTAAAAATTCTGGTCCTTGCCATCGATCAGTATCTCCATATACTTATTAGTGCCAGGTTCCACTACAAGGTAAATACCATATTCAAGAGGTTGCTTGCCTTTAAATACGGCCGTATTGTTTACTACATCGGCAGTATCCTTTATATATTGGCTATCACCATAGTAATAAGCAAGGAATAACTGTTTACGGGGAGAGTTCTTTAGCTTTACTTCTATGGAATAACCGGATTGTGCAGCAGCCAGTACAGAAATAAATAGGGTTACTAATAAAAAGCCTTTTTTATACATCACAGGTTATTTTGATTTGTTGCAATATAACTATTTGTAATTTTTAGCTATTAGTTAATAGATTTTAGATGATGACCGTGAATATTTGTTGGTAATTGTTATTAGACGAAAATGATCACCGATTCGTTGGTTGCTGATAGCGCAGATGTATAGGATGCCTCACCACTCACTGAGCGAAGCCGAAGAGAGCATGACTAAAAAAAATGAACATAAAAAAAGCAGCAGGAAGTCCTGCTGCTTTGCAATCGGCAATCAATCATCAGGCCATTACGGGTTCTTCTTTTCTTTCCTTCTCTTTTTTGCTGAGATATTTCTCAAGCAGATCAGGAACTTTTTCGAACATAGCGCTAAGGCCTTTACTGTGATGGGTAGAGATAAAAGAGATCTGATCGTCTTTGGTTACAAGGAAGCCAATGGGCTCAACACCCATACCGCCGCCGGCGCCACCGCCGCCGCCTTCACCACTTCCTTTGCCTTGTTGTGCGCCTTTGCCCTCGCCGGCGCCATATCCCAAACCCAGTCCGAATTTAATGACTGGCAGGCAGGTAAAATCTCCCAACTTGAAAGCTTCTCCTACCACTGTTTCTGTTTTAGCCTCTGTTTTAAAGAAATCGGTCATTTCCTTAACTGAGGATTCAATGTTGAATGACATAACGGAAGATTTACATTGTTAAAAAATAGAGTTAACCAAAAAATGCATAAAGCAGTTTCCAGGGCCGGTTGTGAACTTTGAGATAGAAATAATTGTCACCGTGGAAATTGATGAAGAGATGCCGGTAGCAGGGTTTCCAGTAATTAACGGGATACAACTTTGCATTGAGGGTGTGATCGCCTGTGTCAACAGCCAGCTCCCATTTTTCTACAGTAAAACTGCGTAACACCCTTTTTCCTTTGTGAAGGGCTTTGCTCAAGGTCATGCTTCCTTTGCCCCGCTTTTTCTCTTTAGGCTTTTTTTGTTTCTTTTTTCTCTTAAAGGGAATTGGCAGGGTAGTATGGAAAAAGAGGATCTGCAGTTCGGCAACCCATTTGTCCCGGTATACAATGATCCCTTTGATGAATCCTGCCCATTGAAAGTTCATGTAAGGTACTCTGGTATCGACCTCTACAGTGAACCTGGCTATCAGTAACCACAAAATGAGCAGAACCAAAAAGATCAGTATCGCCCAAACAATTACCACAGCGGCAAATGTGCAGCATCCGATAATACAAACCAATGATTTGGCTCAACGGTGCTGATGATTGTTAGAAGATAGCTGAAAAAAAACCGGCTGATCAACTGATCAGCCGGCCAGAAAGAATTAAATGATATGATTACTAAAAACCTCTTTGATTGGTTCTTGGCGCCGGCATTTCCTTTCTCGGAATTTTTTCTTTGCGCTGTGCTGTGTTGTAAACAAAGGATGCTACAATTACAGAAGCCTGCTTGAGATCCTCGGCCACCAGGTGATCATAAGTGTCCATATTGGTATGATGCGTACGGGTATCGTACTCAACCTCATCCTGTATGAACTGGAAGCCGGGAATGCCTACACCGTCAAATGCGAGGTGATCGGTACCACCGGTATTATTGATGGTAATAGTGCCTGCACCATCTTCTTTAAATGGCTCCAGCCACTGGCTGAATATTTCACCGGCAGCTTTATTGCCCTGCAGGTATACACCGCGGATGCGGCCGGTACCGTTATCAAGATTATAATAGGCTGATACTTTTTCCTGCTCAGGTTGAATGACCCATTTGCCATCTTTCTGATCAGCAAAATGATTTTTTACATAATTCCTTGAGCCATGTAAACCCTGCTCTTCACCACCCCAGAGTGCAATGCGAATGGTTCTTTTTGGTTTAAGACCGGAGGCCATGAGTATCCTTACCGTTTCCATCATTACTGAACATCCGGCGGCATTGTCTGTAGCGCCGGTAGCGGCATGCCAGCTGTCAAGGTGGCCGCCCAGCATAACGATCTCATCTTTTAGTTTGGGATCAGAACCGGGAATTTCTGCTATTACATTATAGCCTTTGATATCTTCATCAAGAATGCGGGTCTTCACATCCGCTTCTATCACTACTTTTTCACCTGCATTGGCCAGGCGTTGTATACGTAAAAAATCATCACTGGAAAGCATAACCGAAGCGGAAGGAACGGCGGCATCTTTGGCATAAGAACCTCCGCTGCTGGTAAAAATAGTTCCGTCATTTCCCCTGCCGTTGATCGTTAATATCAATGCAGGTTGCTCTTCGCTGATCATTTCCCTTACACGGCGCTGAATACGGAACTGGCGTATCCTCTCATCCCTTGCTGCCTGATCCATTTGCGGACGCTGACCGCCCTGGCTGGGACCTGCATCAGCATTAGCCATTTTATCTAGTTGTTCTGCTGAAAAGCGGTTACCATCTGCTTCAAAGGAAGGTTTCAATTCTGCGTCTGACCACTGCATTACAATTTTACCTTTTAGTTTACCTGCATATTTTTCTAACTCAGTGGTATCTGTTGCTTTGATCAATACTACTTCACCGCTTATTTCTCCATTCCCGGGTGTGCTGCCTGTCCATGCCAGTGGTTGTGCTATCAATGGAACATAATAAGGGGAACGCATTGCCACATAACATTTAAGCTGTTCCCATCCTTTTCCAAAATCGCCCCAGGGCTCAAGCCTTGCGTTTTTAAGTCCCATCTTGGTAAGCTCTGCAACGGCCCAGTTGGCAGCCCTGTTATAGCCGGGTGAGTTGGTGAGTCGGGGTCCGCTTACATCAGTAAGATGAAAAGCGATATCCATCACTTTTGAATTATCCAATCCTTCTTTTTTGATCTTGTTGATAGCAGCCATATCAGGTGCATCATTTTGTGCAAAAAGGCTAATACTGATAAAAGCAAATAAAATAGTGCAGAGTGTACGCATGACTGAAAATTTTAGTAGCGGAAGGTAAGTTATTTTATATAGTAAGCCAGTTTTCCGTTGAGGCTATTCTATGAGTGGGAAATGAGATATGTAAAGTGAAATAATTCAAAGTATTGAAAGGCTTATTGATTTGAAATGTATTATGTAAACTTCAATAAGGTGCCATTTTCGGGAGTGATAATATTATTACCAGCTCACTTCAGTGATTTCACCTTTTTTCAGCTTGATCTTTTTTTGAATACCATTATAAACTAATGTGGTTATACCACCTGTTTTTGAAAATAGGGTAGTTTTTTTAAGGGTCTTATTATCCCATTTCATAGAAACCTCAAATCCTCCCCTTGCACAGATACCTTTTATATTACCCTCGCTCCATGCATCTGGTAAGGCAGGTAACAGGAATATCTTTTCACCTGTTGATTGCATCAGCATTTCAATGACAGCAGAAGCGCCGCCAAAATTTCCATCGATCTGGAAAGGGGGATGGGCATCAAATAAGTTGGGATAAGTGCCACCTCCCCTACGCTGTCCATTCATGCCATCAGGATCAACATACTTTAAAAGTTCACGGTACATTTTATAGGCACGGTTGCCATCCCAAAGCCGGGCCCACAGATTAATTCTCCAGCCCTTGGACCAGCCGGTTGTTTGATCTCCTTTTATTTCGAGTGTAGTACGGCAGGCATTTGCAAGGTCCGGCGTTTCATAAGGGGTGATATGATGGCCGGGATGTAAACCAAAAAGATGTGTTTGGTGGCGGTGTTTTGGATCGCTGTCTTCCCAATCATAATACCATTCCTGCAGGTTTCCCTTCTTGCCGATCGAATAAGGATGTAAGTTATTATGTGTGTCTTCCACCTGCTTAATAAAACCGTCATCAATTTTTAATGCATCAGAAGCTTTCAGAAAATCTTCAAACAACTCCCTTATCATTGCCAGGTCAGCAGTAGCTCCATATAATGTTGCACCTCTATACCCTTGTGCTGTTATATAGTTATTTTCAGGAGAAGTGCCGGGTGATGTGATCCATTTTCCGTCTTTATCTTTCACCATCCATCCCAAACAAAATTGAACAGCTTTTTTCATAATGGGATAAGCTGTTTTTTTCAGAAAGTCTTTGTCGTGGGTAAAAGCATAATGCTCCCACAAATGGGTTGAAAGCCACACCCCCCCCATCGTCCAGTTGGCCCAGGTAGGATCACCTTTTCCAAAATCACCAACCGGGTTACTCATAGCCCAGATATCAGAATTATGCCCGGCCGCCCATCCGTTTACTCCATAATAAGTTTTTGCTGTTATAGCGCCGGTTTGGGAAAGATTATTTATAAAACTGAGAAGGGGCCGGTGTAGTTCCGACAGGTTAGCAATTTCTGCAAGCCAGTAATTTTCTTCAAGGTTAATATTTATAGTGTAATTACTGCTCCATGGTGGCCGGATATATGGATTCCATATTCCCTGCAAATTGGCGGGTACTCCGTTGGTACGGGAAGAAGCAATAAGCAGGTAGCGACCAAAGTTGAAATATAATATTTCAAGATTCTTGTCTTCTTTTCCTTCGCTGTAGCGTAATAATCGTTCATCGGTGGGAAGATCAGGTGCGGCGGTAGTTCCGAGATCCAGTTCCACCCGGTTGTATAATGCCTGGTAATCCCGTACATGTGTTTTCTTAATAGTGGGGTATGGCTTTTTCAAAGCCTTTTTCAGATCGATCAAAGCAATGGCCTGATCGTCCAGGCCCTCTGTTGCAGGATTTTTATTAAAACCATTGAAGCTTGTTGCAATTGAAATGTATAATATAGCTTCAGTACATCCGCTAAGCTCAATGGTGGAATCTGTAAATGATACCTGCCCATCCTGGTTTTTTATTTTGAATAAGGAAGTGAACCGTGTTCCCTTGCTTTCATCAAAAAGAACAGCATTGGGCATATTGCCGCGGTAACTTGGTTCTGCATGATAGGGAGCATAACCGGTAACTTTCATTGTAGCTTTTTCCTCCCGGATCACATACTTTAACAGGCTTTGAAAACTTACCGTACAATTTATTGCTTCCTTTTTGCTGGCGCTTAGCTTAATTGCCATTACCCTATCAGGATTGGAGACAAAATATTCTCTTTGATATTGTACCCCGTTTACTTCATAACTCAGTTTTGAAACTGCATTTTTTAGATCCAGTTCCCTGTAATAGTTCGTATATGAATGATGATCTTTAAAATAGATCTTTACTGTTCCCAGCGGGGCATAAGACTGGGAAAACTGCCCTTGTAAATTTTTGTTCAGCGAATCGGCAAGCTTATAATTTTCTTCCCTGAGTGCCTTTCTTACAGGCGCTACAAACTTATACGCATCGGGGTTGTTATCCGGGTTTACAGGTTCTCCGGACCATAAGGTGATATCATTCAGGAATATTTTCTCATCAGTTACATCTCCAAACACAGCGGCACCCATTTTTCCGTTCCCTAAAACCAGTGTTTGTTCAAAATAATCAGCCGGATGGTTATACCATAATACATCAGCTGATTGGGCAAATGATTTTACCGGGCCCAGCGCATAAAGCAAAATAATGAGTGCGAAGGGTTTCTTATTCATTTTACTTTTTTAGCGACCGCTAATTTTTGCGTTCTATTTTTTGATGAAGCCAAGATCATTTAGCCAGTCGTAGAAGCGATCGATCCAGCCGGTAACGGCGCCTTTATTGGTCTCCCGGATACCAAAACCATGTGCAGCCTCTGCATAAATATGCATCTCTGCCGGTACGTTTGCTTTTTTGTATTTGAGATACAGATCTACCATGCCACTTGCAATCTGATCTTTATAGCCGGCCAGTAAAAAGACCGGTGGAGCATTACCAGCCACTTCCAGTCTTGCTGAACCGCCCGGATAAATGAGTGCCTGGAAGGATGGCCTTGAGCTATACTGATCAACAGGATCTTTTGCATCGGGGTTACCATTATCAAATAGCATGGCAGATAAACCTGCCAACTGGCCACCTGCAGAAAAGCCCATAACACCGATCCTGCTTGTATCAACACCCCACTCTTTAGCATGGCTTTTTACCATGCGGATAGCTCTTTGTATATCAGCCAGTGATTCTTTTTCAACAGTGTAAGTTGAATTGCTGTCTCTGGCCAGCCGGTATTTTAAAATAAATGCCGCAATGCCATGATCGCTTAGCCATTGTGCAACATTGTATCCTTCATGTGTCATCCATATTTCTTTATGTCCTCCGCCGGGGGCCACCACCACTGCTGCGCCGGTCGCTTTTTCTTTAGATGGCAGATAAACAGTGATGGATGGATTATGTATGTTGGAGAATATCTGTTCTCCTTTGTAGATTCTTATTTTTTCTTCGCCGGTTTTTGCTTCCGAACCCGGTGCCCCATTGGGCCAAAGTGAAATTTGCTGATGTTGTGCAGAGGATAGCATACTTATAGTTACACAGCATATAAGCATTACATTTTTCAATAAACTATTTTTCATAAAATGCTATTTAGTCTTTATTCTTTTTTCAATAATCTCTCTTATCAGCTCCGGTTCAAAACCCCTGCTTTGAAGGTAATCCAGGGTCCTCTTTTTCCGTACCAGGTATTGCAGGTTTTTTAGCGAAATATATTTTTCTTCAGTTAGTTTTTGCAATGTATCCATATATTCTGTTTCATCGATCTGTTTCATTGCTTTTTTGATGCAATAATCGCTGACCTGTTTTTGTTTCAATGCCTGTTTGATCTTAATACGCCCCCATTGTTTTATCCGCCATTTGCCCCCGGCATAGGCAACGGCAAAGCGTTCCTCATTCAGATAATTTTCTTCAATAAGTGCTGCAATGATCTCGTCATGGTCTTTTTTCCAGATACCAAGATCATATAATTTTTGTTTTACCTCACTGTGGCAGCGTTCCTGGTAGGCGCAGTAGTGTTTTAGTTTCTGAAGTGCCTGTTCTTTGGTTAATTTTTTTTTAAGAATCACTTTTCAGGGTTGTCTTATGATCTCCCTCCCTTTGGAAGCCGGCCGGCCGGCAGGGGTTGGGCTTATTCTTCCAGCCGTTCTACACAACTGTATTCTGTTTTCAGAAAATCATCATAATGATCTGCCTTTTGAAAAAGGTTACTGAATAACTCCATACCCGTTTCTTTGTTCATATCCAGGTCATATATGATGCGGCTGAGAACAATATTTTGTTTCATGCAACTTAAAACAAGTCCGTTAATGCGGTAGTTCTCCTGTAATAAAAACTGGTACAGGGGTTTGATCTTTGCTGGATCAGTGGGCATCTGGCAGAGGTAGGCATCACCTGCTATAAAATAATTCTCAGGGTTATAAGTAATACGGATCTTTGCTGAACCTTCTTTTACACTCCAGTTATTGACGCCTTCCCGGGCCAGTTTTACATCTTTTCCCAGTTCTTTCAGAATATCTTCTATGGTTTTTTGTACCCCGGTAGGTTCAATTTCTTTTTCTGGTATTTCAGGAAGTGCCAGTTCAGTACCGCAACTGGGGCAATATTTTTTAGAGTCAATATTCTGTGCTGTTACCAGGAAACCGCAACTGCTGCAACGGGCAGAAGCTATCCCTCTTCCGGGTGTATATAGTTGCAAGGCTTCACGGAGGTATACTACCGGTAAGGCAAAACCGAGATTATCGCCTCCCCTGATGATGAATGAGTTTACCCCGATGATCTCACCGTTCATATTCACTAACGGTCCGCCACTGTTACCGGGATTAATGGCCGCATCCACCTGGATAAACTTAAGGCCGTCCCGGATGCGGTCCACCTTGGAAATAACACCCTGGGTGGCGGTATAGCTTAATCCATAAGGATGACCAATTGCCAATACGGGGTCGCCGTCTTTCATTTCATCATAATGACCCAAGGGCACTTCTGACAACTGAATTCCCTTGGGCGCTTCGAGGAAAGCCAGGTCATGTTTACGGTCTGTGTACCAGACACGGGACAAGGTTTTATCAAAGGATTTACCGACAATAGCGACTTCAGCATTGCCTGCCACCACATGATCATTGGTAACGATCAGGTCGAATTCTTTTACATAAAACCCTGTGCCTGTACCGCCTTGCGTAGCGATCTGGATAATGGCATTCTGGTATTGCTCTATGATGGTTTTTGAATCTTTCATTATTTAGGTTCCATGTTCAGAAATTCCAGCTCATTGGTATAACTCAATGTAAAATTCAGCAACGAATCAAACCGGAGGTTCTGTGTTTTAAAATCCATACCGGGATATTTACCCTTCCAGCGGGCCTGGATGTCTTTTATTTGATCAACAACTGCTGATGCATCTATCTTGTTCTTTGTTTTATTATACAGGGTCTCTGTATAGCCGAGCTGTTCAAAAAAATCAGCATAGTTTACCTGCATCAGGATATGGAACAGTTCTGTTACAGCACTTGGCAAACTATATGAATATTGGCAATAGGCTATCCCATACTCAGATATCTTTAACCCTATTTGAGGATGATTATTATCCCGGTACCAAACCATATTCTGGTTGGAAGCATGAATGGATTCGGCAATAGTTTTATAATTCTGTGGCGCTACGATGGAAAAAGTGTGTTTGGACCGGATCAATGATCGGTATATTTCTTCATCCGGCATGGTCAGCATTTTTTTAAACTCTTCTGCCATATCCCGGTTCTTTTCAGGTATAGGCCGTTCATCTTTTTTAAAATAAATACCACCGATCTTTTCTAACTCATACAATAGCTTTCCTTCAGGAGTGATGAGGTAGTCGATCCGGTAAATGAGGCTGAGCAATAAATAGGCGACACCCCCGGAGTATTTTTCTGTATCCAGCGGCGCTATCATATCAAGGGCTTCCTGTATCCATTTTTTGAGGAATTGGGCCTTTACTTTTTTTACATGGTCTGATACCGGCAGCAGGTGTTCATTATCTGTTTCTTCCAGTACCGTGAAATCCTGCACTAACAGATCATCCTGTTTATCGGCCCGGGTGGCCAGTTCTTTTAAACCATAATATAGTTTGGAAGGGCTTGCTGTTTCCCGGTCGCTATCAAAACGCATACAAAGCCTGTCATCATCAAGAGCAAAACGGCTGTAATACAAATTAAAATTCATTTCCAGGAGCCGCCGCATCACCGGTACCGAAGGTTGCGGCATACGGGCCAGCGTAACCTCTGCTTCAAGTACCTCCTTATCGAATCGTCCCCGTACTATTTTGGAACCCTGGAAAAATTCAAATCTTCCTTCAACCCCGTTTCTTTCATAGGTCACATTCTGCATATCATCATCCCGCAGGTAGTCAAAAAATGCATCCAGGCTTTCAGTATATTTTTTTTCCTTGTACAGGTTATCGGCATCCGTCCAGCGAAGTACCTTACCCGGCGGTTTATTATTATCTGAGTACCTGCCGAAAGAAATATCCGGTCCGGCTGACCCAGGTTGTTTTGTTGGTTTTTTCCCAAATAATTTTCCAAGCATAGGCAGGCTAATGATAGGGGCAATATACTAAACCTGTAAAAAGATGCAAGCCTTGAAAAAGATATTTAACGGCCCGTTTTATGAACATTTTTCGGGGGATACCAACAGGGAAATGCCAGTAATCCACCACTGCTGCTAAAGTGCTGACAGTAAAGCAAAAATCAGTAGTTTCGCCCCAATCTGATATAATTATGAAGTTTATAGCCTCATCTTCTTCTTTACTGAAGCAACTGCAACATATTGCCGGTGTGATCAATGCGAATACGGTGCTGCCGATACTGGAGGATTTTTTGTTTGAAGTAGAAAAAAACAAGCTCACTGTTGTAGCTACCGACCTGGAAACAGTAATGCGGGTACAACTGGATATTGAAGCCAAAGACAGTGGTAAGGTCTGTATCCCGGCCAAAATACTGATGGACTCTTTGAAGAACATTCCGGATCAGCCGCTTACATTCAATATTGATAAGAACTTTGCTATTGAGATCACCAGTGATAATGGTAAGTATAAAGTGATGGGTGAGAACCCGGATAATTTTCCAAAGGAACCGGCCGCAGATGATACCACATCATTTACCATGACGGCAACTGCCCTGGTAACTGCTATTAATAAAACCCTGTTTGCTACCAGTAATGATGACCTGCGGCCTGCAATGACCGGTGTTTTCTTTGAGCTGGATAAAAAAAGCCTGCAATGTGTAGCTACTGATGCGCACAGGCTGGTAAGATATAAAAGGACAGATGTAAAATGTCCGAAAACAGATTCATTTATTGCACCTCGCAAACCGCTAAGCCTGTTGAAAGCAGCTTTACCCGATTCAGAAGATGAGATCACCGTTAGCTATAACAGCAACCATCTTTTTGTAAAGCATGGTTCTACACAGATGAGCTGTCGTTTGATTGATGCCCGGTTTCCTGATTATAAGGTGGTAATACCGTCAGACAACCCATATAAACTCACCGTTGGCAAAAATGATTTTCAGAGTGCATTGCGCCGGGTGAGTGTATTCAGTAATAAAAGCACCAACCAGGTGGCCCTGAACATCAGCGGTAGTGAATTGCAACTGGCTGCGCAGGATGTGGATTTTAGTTTTGAGGGTAATGAGCGGATGAAATGTCAGTATAATGGTGAAGACCTGATGATCGCATTTAATGCCAAGTTCCTGATAGAAATGCTCAATGCAGCAGAAACGGATGATGTGGTGATCGAATTATCTACTCCTACCAAAGCAGGGATCATCAAACCGTCTGAACAGGCAGAAGGAGAAGAACTGCTGATGCTGGTAATGCCGCTGATGATGAATCAGTAGTACACAGGCATTGAAATAATATTCGAAGCTCACAAATATTGTGGGCTTTTTTTATTTGCAAGATTGTTCAGTTTACTTCGATAAATAATATACTCAGCTATTCCAAGATTGACCACCCAGCCGAGCCATGCTACTATACGATATACATCCATAGGTGGAATATGCATAGTATTGGTAATGCCATATTTCCATGCCCGCAGTGTTAATGCCGATAAGGTGAGAGCATAACTGCGGATCATGTAGTAACGATGTGCTTTAAAATCTTTCTGTCTTGCTTTTGCCAGGGCCATAGCTGTAAAAAAGATCCAGAGAGCAGCCAGCGTAACAAAGGCAATCCTTGACAACAATCCACCGTTGGCATAAAAACCCATCAATAAACCCGCCGGACCTGTGATCAGCAATACATCCGTTACATATATATAACCTAATGTTCGGTGCAGCATTGGGTTTTCCTTTTGTATTGCTTTGGAGAACTGGGTAAAACCCGCAAGCAGCACCCACATACTTGCATATACATGAATAAAAAATGCAATTCTCCAATGGTCAATATGGATATATTGTTGTTTGATGCGCAAAAAACCAACATCTGTTTTATAAGGGATGTAGGCAATCGTTATCCTTGCCATTAGCCAGCAGAAAAATGCCAGCAAAGCCAATAAGAAAAGATTGGCGAAGCGGGTATGGTTAGTATTTTGTCTTAATTTTAAAAACAATGCAGAACGTTTGCTTTTTCAAAAATAAAACTTTCACTATGAGACCTGTTTTGTTATGGATTGCCCTGCCGGTTTTTATTGCCTGTAATAATAACTCATCTTCCACCAGCAAAACCGGCACAGAAGAATTCGGTGATCCTGTACATAATGAAGCTCAGACAGATTCTGCCCGGGCAGAAATAATGTACGGATCTTATGTTGGAGCTTTTGGTGATAATAAGATCACTATGCTGATCACTACTCTTCACAATGACTCTATTTCCGGACGGACCATTGTAGGTGGGAATGATCGTCCTTTCAATGGGATATTTACAAAAAAGGGAGTAACATATTATATACACGCAGCGGAACCCGGCGATCATAAAGATGACGGGGTTTTTGATTTTGAGATCAGCGAGTCAAACACAAGCGATGTTAATGGCACCTGGAAACCCAATGATGCAAACCGTCCTTCCAAAACCTATACGTTATCCAGAAAGAAATTTGAATATAAAACCGATGTAGGCGATTATCCAGAAGCCTCACAACGATTACTGGAGGTGAGAGACGTTGAGAATATGTTTAAGGAGGATCTTGAATTTATGCGCAATGAGATATTTGCCCGCCATGGATATTGCTTTAACCGAAAACATTTACGGCAGCAATTTGAAATGCAGGACTGGTATGTACCAAATACAACTGATATCAAAGGGTTTTTAACAGATATTGAAAAGAAAAATATTACTCTCATCAAGCGATATGAAAAGTATGCTGATGAGTACGGGGATGAGTATGGGAGGTAGTCATAATACAGAGATACTAATTCTGAACGCCTATAACAACTATGTGGATGCCCATATAGCCAGGGGTGTACTGGAAGAAGAAGGCATTCATTGCTGGCTGCAGGATGAAAATACATTAACGATAGATCCTATACTGACCAATGCAGTAGGCGGGATCAAAGTAATGGTAAGAAAAGAAGATGCACAAAAAGCCTGGGATATACTGGAACGGATAAAGCAGGAACAAAAAGCAGCAGTTACCTGTCCTAAATGTGGTTCCCATAATACTGAAAAAGTAAGCACACCCCGCAAGCCGATGAACTGGCTTTCTGCCATTACTACTTTTTTCCTGGGAGAATATGCAATAGCAGTAGATATGATGCATCATTGTTTTGATTGCGGGCATGAATTTAAAATAACTGAAGAGGAAAATAATGTGGAATAATGTGATCCAATATTTTCAGACCCTTGAACAACGTCCGCTGGAACGAATGGCTATTCTTGTTGGCGGGATGTTGTTTTTCTGGATACTCGAAGGCGCTATTCCGCTACTACCTCTTCGTTATAAAAAAAATAAGACCAGGCATGCAGGAGTGAATTTTGTTTTCACCGTTATTCATTTGATCATTCATACTTTTCTTGCCATTATTATTGTAATGCTATCAGATTGGTGCCGGGATCAGCAGTTTGGTTTGGTGTATTGGTTTGGGGCCGGAGTATGGGCGGCAGCACTGATAGGTGTCTTTGCACTTGACTTCAGCAGTTGGCTGGTACATTGGGTGATGCATAAGAATAAGTTGCTGTGGCGGTTTCATGTGATCCATCACAGTGATACTAATGTGGATGTAACGACAGGGCTAAGGCATCACCCCGGAGATAGTTTATTAAGAGGTATATTTTTTCTGCTGCTCATTTTTGTTTCCGGTGCTCCTATGTATAGTGTGATGATGTACCAGACACTGGTAGTGCTGGCTACTGCTTTTACTCATGCCAACATCAGCCTTCCTGCAAAAGTGGACAAGACGCTGAGCTATTTTTTAATATCTCCCAATATGCACAAAGTGCACCATCACTGGAAACAACCGTTTACAGATAGTAATTATGGTGCTGTGTTCTCGATTTGGGACAGGTTGTTGGGTACCTTTATGAAGCTTGACAAAAGCCAGATCCGTTACGGGATTGACAGGGATTACCCGGAGGAGAAGGATGAAAATTTGGCATTGTTATTAAAAAAGCCATTTTTGAAAAAAGAAAATTAACTGTATGAAAAAAATCCTTTTGTTATTGTTGATTGCAGCATTGTCTTTCAATACAGTATCGGCACAGAACAGTTATGTAGCAGCCAAAGATGGTTTAAGTTTCCGGGAACAACCTGCTATTACAGCTAAGCTGATCACAAAGATCCCATACGGCACAAAGCTTACTATCATCCAGGAAGATTCGGAATGGATCCCTGTACGGGCAGAAGGAATAAATGGTTACTGGAGGAAAGTGAAGTATGAGAATAATACAGGTTATGTGGCAGATTGTTATCTTATCCCTGCACCGCCACCAACAAGTACTATCACGGATATGCCGGGATATTTTTCACAATTAAGCAAGGAGTTTGGTAAAAAATTAGTGATCAGGTCATCGCCTGATGATATAGAAGAGGGGGGATGGGTGTTGGAAAAACAATTATATGAGAATGGTACAGAAACACATCACTTCCAGGGATACGAATATGGGTCCATGACTTATTTTTTACCTGAGTTTACCATGCAACAGGCATTTTTAGTCGTTCGGTTGATAGCCGAGTTTAAAGAAGTTTTTAAAGAGAACGACAATTTCCCGGATTCAGACAAAACATTTACTAGGGATGGAAGGGAGTATAGCATAAAAGTTGAAAAAGAAAACTATGGAGGAGATTTTAACTGGATCAAAAAAGTTGCAGTGGAATTTGAATACGGGGCCATTTACTATTTTGAACTCTACCAGGTAGACAGCCAGGTTGTAATTTTTTTAGGAGCAGGGGTGTAGAACCACGATATACCGGATTTAAATGGATTAATAGGATATTTTTTGTTTATGCCTCATTACAGAATGCTTTATTCAGAAATAACTCGGGAATGGAAATAAGCTTTAATGAAAAAAGAAATTGAAAAATCGGCTGAATCACATGCTGGAGAAAATCCAACTAATCCCGGTTCTGTTATCGCCATGATACCAGCCCGCTATGCAGCTACCCGGTTTCCGGGAAAACTGATGCAGATGCTGGGAGATAAAACCGTCATCAGGCATACCTATGAAGCAGCACTATCATCAGGCTTATTTGATGATGTGATCGTAGTAACGGACAGTGATATTATTCAAACAGAGATCACTGCTGCAGGCGGACATGTGATCATGAGTAAAAACGAACATGAAAGCGGTAGTGACCGTATAGCTGAAGTTGCGGATACAATCAATGCCGACATTATAGTGAATGTGCAGGGTGATGAACCGTTTATTGCCAAAGAACCGTTGGAGAAACTTATCGAACTGTTCAATGATGAGTCAGTACAAGTAGGCTCATTAATGAGAAAGATCACTGAGGAAGAAGCAGCTGATTCCAATTGTGTAAAAGTGGTTACGGGTAAAAATGGGGATGCATTGTATTTCAGTCGCAGTACCATTCCTTTTAACCGAAATGGTGATGCAGATTATTATCTGCATGTTGGTGTGTATGCCTATCGCAAAGAAATGCTGCTTGACTTTACCAGCTGGCCGGCTACTCAATTAGAACAAACCGAAAAGCTTGAGCAACTTCGTTTATTAGAGAATGGGATTAAGATCCGGATGGCTGAAACGGATTATCAGAATATTGCTATTGATACACCAGAAAATCTTGCTGATGCTATAAAATGGTTGTCATTTAACAAAAAGAGTTAAGACAAACTCTCTTTGTTTTTTTTATATTTATTTATGAACAGAAGAGAATTCTCAAAGAATATACTTGGAGCAGTTACATCCTACACTCTCTTCAATTCAATTTTTGCCACCTCTTCTTTTGCTTCGGCCGTTAGTCCCATAACCAGACATTGGGCAATAGAACTAAATGAATACTGCGCAGACCTTAAAAAGGCATCTGTATCACCCGGAGAGTGGCAATCTTTAACAGAGCAACTTTTTCAAAGAATCCAATTGGATGAAATATTGCAGTTCATCGATTTTGAAAAACTGACACAGGGATTTTCTTTTCCTGATATTGGTGTGAAAACGAAGCCAGTATTTTTTCCCCGTCTTTCAGGCCTACCAGACAAAACAGTGTTCGTTAAAAAAATATTTGGGGTACAAAAAGGGAGAGCCATTATCCCACATGGACATACCAATATGGCTTCTGCCCATCTTGTATTAAAAGGTAATATGCATTTGCGTCATTATGAAAAGGTAAGCCAAGAGGACAATCGGTTGATCATAAAACCGGCTATTGATAAGATGGTGAAACCGGGAGACTCATCCTCGATCTCTGATGAGCGGAATAATATTCATTGGTTTATTGCCAGTTCAGCATCTGCTTTTACACTTGATATAATTATGCTGGACCTGATGGGCAAAAACTATGATATACAAAACCTGGACATATATGAAAAAGAAAATCTTGGCGATGGTACCATGAGAGTACCGATACTTGATGTTGAAACTGCTTTAAAAAAATACGGTAAGGAAATGCATCACTAATATTTATTCATGAATAAATCTTTTTTACTTATTTCTTTTTTGTTCTGTTTGGTTGGACAGGGACAGATCAACCCGGCTAATATTACCATTGCCCGTGACAGTTTTGGGGTACCCCACATTTTCGCACCTACCGACCCGGAAGTGGCTTATGGCCTGGCATGGGCACATGCAGAAGATGATTTTGAAACATTGCAAATGGTGGTGCTTTCCGGAAAAGCAAAATTGGGAACCGCATTGAAAAGAAAAGGCGCAGAAGCGGATTATGTGATACAGTTGTTGAATATCCGCAATATTGTAGAAGAAAAATGGAATACACTCAGTCCTGATTTTGTAGCGCTGATCAATGGATATGTTGATGGCTTAAATGCTTATGCCAAAGCGCATCCACAACAGGTAAAATACAAACATGCTTTTCCTTTTAATGAAAAGGATTACAT
Source organism: Chitinophagales bacterium (assembly GCA_020636575.1). GTDB lineage: Bacteria > Bacteroidota > Bacteroidia > Chitinophagales > Chitinophagaceae > JJ008. The sequence goes on along the minus strand of JACJXP010000001.1, from coordinate 868,823 downwards.
GACTGCTGTTGTTTTTTCTATCAGCCTTTTTTGTGGTGTTGAGGATGCTTTGCCGGCTATTATGAATGGCAGGGTTGCTACCATTCCCGGTTTCAGTTCAGGCGGTTCTAATTCTTTTGCAATGAATTCCCGTAAAACCACAACAGGTGAAAGCTTTTTAGCTATCAATGCTCATCAGCCTAATGAAGGTCCCGTAGCTTTTTACGAAGCCCATGTACAAAGTGAGCAAGGCTGGAATATGCTGGGTGGTTTATTTCCCGGAGGATGCCTGATCTTTCATGGCACCAATGAAAATCTGGGCTGGGCACACACAGTTAACTACCAGGACAAACTGGATATCTACCAATTGGAAATGAACCCCAATAAAAAAGATCAATACAAGTTTGACGGAGAGTGGATAAAACTGGAAAAGGGTAAAGCAAACCTGAAAATAAAAGGCATACCCATCAGGATCGGGAAGAAAATATATACCAGTAAATATGGCCCTACGATGAAAACAAAAAAGGGAGTATTTTCTCTTCGGGTTCCTGCATTAATGGATATACGGGCATTGGAAGAATGGTACCGGATGAATAAGGCTAAGAACTTTACGGAATTCTATAAAGCTGTTAGCATGACAAGCCTGCCCATGTTCAACATTATGTATGCTGACAGGTACGATACTATTTTTTATATCAGCAATGGAAAAATCCCACGACGGAACCCGGATACGACTTATCATTGGAGAAGTACCCTGCCGGGCAACACAACTGCAACCTTATGGAATGAGTTTAAGCCTGTGACCGAACTTCCACAATATGTGAATCCGCCATCAGGGTATTTATATAATACCAATCATTCTCCTTTTTTAGCTACAGAGAAAAAATACAATCTTGATCTGCGTCGCTTTGATCGCAATGATGGCTATGAAACGTATCATAATAACAGAAGCCAGCGGGTAACAGAACTAATGGACGGTTTGGAAATGGTGGATTACCAGACATTCAAGCGCATAAAGTTTGATCAGCAGTTACCGCAGCAATTAAAATATGTTTATGGAATAGATAGTATGCTGAACCTGGATGCTGCTGCTTACCCTGAATTGCAGGAGCTGATCACCGCCTTCCAGCAATGGGATAGAAAAGCGGTGAGAGAAAGCCGGGGCGCTGCTATCTTTTTACTTACCTATTATTACCTGGCCGACAAATTAAGAGGTGTCCCCGGAAGGCAACTCACAAAAGCAGAAGCGTTGGAAACATTTCGCTATGTACAGGAGTATTTAATGAAATATTTTGGAACCACCCGGCTTACATTAGGTGAAGTAGAAAAACTGGTAAGAGGTGATACGGAGCTTCCGATGTGGGGGTTTCCTGATGTGCTTACTGCTGCTTTTTCAGTGCCTTATAAAGATGGAATGAGAAAAGTAACCGGCGGAGATGCTTATATATGTTTCGTTCGCTATCCCAAAGATGGCGGCCTGCCTAAAATAGAATCTATCAACACTTTCGGCGCTTCTATGGATCCCGCTTCACCACATTATAAGGATCAGATGAAAATGTTTCTTTCGCAACAGCTGAAACCGATGACACTTGATAAACAGGAAGTTCTGCAAAAAGCAGAAAGAATTTATCACCCAAAATGATCCATCTTTTTCTCTTTGTGTCTTATTAAGTGCTTTAATTAACCAGTACTTTAGGATTATTTTCTATATTAGAAGTAAGAAATCCCTGCTTCCCTTTCAAAGCACTCTGTTCCCGAGGACCTGTTTTCAGCTTTATACGATCACCTTCAAATAAATGCTTATGAGACGGTTTTCCCACATCAACCTGACAATTATTTTTTGTTGTATTTCTTTCCTGCTATCTGTAAATGCAGATGCAAAAGATAGAAAAGGAAAAGAAGTTACTGAGGCAGATAACACTTTTGGAGAAGGTGGCACTAAGACTATCTTTTCAGTCAGAAATGCGCAACTGATCACTTACAAAGATGTAAACAGAAACAGAAGACTTTTAGAAAATATCTACGCTCCTTTAGGCAGCAACGGATATTCTTATCGGGGTCTGACTTATTTTAATAACAGAGGGTATAGTGATTATACAAAAGTTGAAACATTTGATAGCAGGAAAAACTTAGTGCAGGCACTTTATTCTGTGTTTAATGCCAAGGGGGAGCCCAATGATATATCAACCTGGTATCTGGAAAATGGAGTAAGAAGGGATTTCAACTTTTCATATATCAATAACCAACTTGTGGCCGGTACCATTAAAGTAGAAGAAAGCTATCGACCTGTCAATTCGGCTTTTCCACGGATTGATCTCAGCGGCTTAAAGAAACAGGAGTTTGGATTTAATGTTACATCAAGGCTTACTCCATATAAAAGCACGGAGGTAAGTAATAAATATACGGGTGGAAAAGATGTTACCGAAGCATATATAGATTCTGATATAGATGGGGAATTTAAGGTAGTGAAAAAAAAGGCATATGATAAAAACGGTGTATTACGTCATGAGTTATACCAGGAGTATTATGATTGTGGTTGTTCGTATGAAGAGGAATACTATTATGATTGTTATGGGAAATTAGAGTATAGATCGTATGTATATTATGACGAAGATGGTTATGAGAATGAGTTTAATGAAGAGATATACAAGGGGGGTGAAGTGGTTGCGGGATATTACTACTATGATGGCTGCTGCTATGGGGAAGAATATACCTATGATTATGATAAGGATAAATATACGAGAGGCTGGAAGCCTGAATTATATTGGCCAAATAGGTATGGAGCCTTTGATAATGATTGTCCTGATGCCAAAACTTTCTGGAACCACGAATTCTATATTGCCCCCATGCTGTTAAAAGAAGATGGAGAAACTAATTTTTATGGCCTTGAACTAAGCTATACCAAGCATCCATGTGACCGGGGTGGTTATATCGGAGATATCCGTGCAAACTTTGGGAGCAACTTTGACTATAAATTTACCCGCATCACAGCTTTATTGGGTGGGGTATATTATCCTGTCAAAACAGCTTCTTTGAAAAATGACTTCCAATTCTCGGTTCATGGAATGGTAGGAGCCACCTATCTCAATACCAAGTATGATAACGGCAGTTTCAGCAATTCCAACAGCAATATCAATTTTACAGCTGATGTTGGTGTCGGAATTAATTATAAAATAAATAATAATTGGGGGCTTGGCTTAAGGGCCGGTTATGCCCCGGTATTTGCGAAAGGATATACTGCCAATAATATCGCTGTATCTGTAGGTGTAATTTTTAAATAGGGTATTGCTTTTAAAAGTGCCCAAAATTATTCTGCTGTCAATGCAGTAATTTGCAGGCATGCAGGATTATTTGAGTGGGTTAAATGAAAAGCAAAAAGAAGCCGTACTTCATATCAATGGGCCGCTAATGATCGTTGCCGGTGCCGGCAGCGGAAAAACAAAAGTACTTACTACCCGTGTGGCCCACCTCATGGCCAATGGCATAGATGCATTTAATATACTAGCCCTCACCTTCACCAACAAGGCGGCAAAGGAAATGAAAGAAAGGGTGGAGCATATCCTTGGCGATGGCGAAGCCCGGAATTTATACATCGGTACATTTCATTCCGTATTTGCAAGGATACTTCGTTTTGAAGCAGATAAGATCGGTTATCCCCGTCATTTTACCATTTACGATACAGACGATTCAAAAAGTGTGATCAAAACAGTTGTCAATGAGCTGAATCTTGATGACAAACATTATAAACCCAATCTTGTTTACAATCGCATATCATCAGCCAAGAATGCATTGGTAGGTCCGGAGGAATACCGGAATGATTATGCCATTCAGCAGGAGGATATGCGGGCCAACCGCCCTGCCATTGCCCAGATCTACAGCGCTTATGTAAAACGTTGTTTTAAGAATGGTGCAATGGATTTTGATGACCTGTTGCTGAAGTTCTATGAATTATTGAAAACAGTTCCGGAAGCTCTATCTAAATACCAGCATAAGTTCAAATATATCCTGATCGATGAGTACCAGGATACCAACCCCGCCCAATATGAGATCATTAAACTGCTGGGGGCCATGCATGAAAATGTATGTGTGGTGGGTGATGATGCGCAGAGTATTTACAGTTTCCGTGGCGCCACGATCCAGAACATTTTGCAGTTCCGGCAGGATTATGATGATGTAAGTATTGTAAAACTGGAGCAAAATTATCGTAGTACTAAAAGTATTCTACATGTTGCCAACGAAGTGATCAGCAACAACAAGGGACAGATCGAAAAAGTTTTATTTACAGAGAATGCGGAAGGGGAAAAAATAAAGCTGGTGCGAACGATGACGGATAATGATGAGGGAAAGTTTGTGGCCGACAGTATACAGGAGCAGAAGCTACGCAATCATTATAATAATAAGGATTTTGCCATTTTGTACCGCACCAATGCACAGAGCCGTGCATTTGAAGAAGCATTGAGGCGGATGGGAATTGTATATACTATCTACGGGGGCATCAGCTTTTATCAAAGAAAAGAGATCAAAGACCTTGTAGCTTACCTCAGAGTAATTGTAAATCCTGGCGACGAGGAAGCATTAAAACGCATCATTAATTATCCTGCAAGAGGGATCGGTAAAACAACGGTTGACAAACTGATACTGGCGGCCAATGAGAATGATATCACCATGTGGGAAGTGATGAACCGTGCAGGAGAATTTGGCTTTCGTTCATCCACGAAAGAATTGCTGGAGCAGTTTGTAATTATGATCAAAAGTTTTGCCAGCATGCTCACCAAACAAAACGCTTATGAAGTAGCTTTTCATGTGGGTAAACAAACCAATTTGGTAAAGGAACTTTTCAATGACAAGAGTACAGAAGGGGTACAGCGTTATGAAAATATACAGGAGTTATTGAACTCAATAAAAGAATGGACAGAGAGCCCGGATAATGAAGAAGGTGAAATGGTGGATAAGAGCCTGGCATCCTATCTCCAGCAAATTACTTTGCTTACTGATGCGGATGAAAAAGATCCCAATGCGGATACAGTAAAACTAATGACCATTCATGCTGCTAAAGGACTGGAGTTTGAATGTGTATTTGCCGCGGGGCTGGAGGAAATGCTTTTCCCCAATGCCATGGCCATCAATACCCGTGAAGAACTGGAAGAAGAAAGACGTTTGTTCTATGTTGTGATCACAAGGGCCAAAAAGAAACTCTGGATAACCTATGCCAATACCCGCTACCGGTTTGGCAACCTGGTGCAGAATGAGCCCAGCCGTTTTATTGAAGAGATACCGGAGCAATACCTTGACCGAAGTTTTGCCGGTAGCGCTGCCAAAAGTTCTTCATCACAATGGGGTGGTGGTTCTGCCTTTAACCGTATGAAGGGATGGGGAAGCAATGATGAATATAATGATCTGCGGCAGGCAGAAAAAAGATATGGTCCGCCGCCGGGAAAAAAACAATCTTCTTCTCCATCATACCTGGCACCCAAAACAACATTAAACCCGGTAAAGGAACATACACCTTCAGCAGGATTTATAGCCAGTGATACATCTGATCTGCAGGCAGGGCAGAAAGTGGAACATCAAAAATTTGGTTTTGGCGAAGTAATAAAGATCGAAGGATCGGCACATAATCCCATTGCTACTATCAAGTTTGAGCATAATGGTGATAAAAAGATCATGCTTAACTATGCGAAGCTGAGGATAGTTGAATAACCATTTTATTCTAATAAGTCTCATGCAATAGAGATTATCTAATAGGCTATTTGCAAATACGAAATTTGTCAGCAAAATTCAAGAGGAATAAAAAACTTAAAAGCAGATTGTTTTACAGTTTTATTGCCACATTGTTTAATGGTAAAAAATAAGTAGATGTATAGCTACCAGATCCTCCACTCGATTGATGCTTATTTTTACACTCACTCCAGCACTTTCTGTATGCATTACGACACACCGCTGAGTTCCCACAAGCTATATATTGATCGAGACACATTACACCACAATCCAGTAATGGATCGCCGGTAGTACCACCACCATTGCCAGCAGCAGCTGATTTTAATAAACTATTTCTTACTGATATAGTTTGTTTTTGATCCAGCAATTCAATTATACCTGTCACTTCTTTGTTATAACTAATAATAGAAATGATAGAACCATTGTCGATATAAATAATTGAATTGCCTGCTATCTTCGTTTTCTTCACAGTGCCAAGGCTGGATAATTTGCCTGTAGAAAGAAACCCTTTTAATGCTGCCGCACTAAAGTTTGTTTTGTAATACTCATTGTTTAGCCTGATAAAAGATTCTCCTTCAGACTTACCGCCTTTTACTTTAAGCTTTATAAATTCCGTGCTTGCATTCAGGTTTTCCTTTTTAATTACTTCGTATGTCTTGCCGTCAATTTGTACTTCCTGTGCAGATGCGGAAGTAAACACAGAAATAAAGAAACCAAATACAAGTGTCCAAATTTGATGTTTGCAGGGTTTCATATTTTCAAGTTTTAATTATTTAGTATTATGTCGCCAGGTTCAGTGATAACAGCTTGCTTGCAACTGTATGATGTGCCGGGTGTTTGTGGATTTAGCATAACTAATATCGAAAACTGTTACAAACTTTATTGACTTATGCTTTTTTTAGGAATATCTGAACATTTAATATCCCAGCACTGAATTGCTGTTCCGTCCGGCCTGGTAATGCACACAATACATTTGATTGGTTCTGTATTTATCGCTCCTTTTTCTTTAGCTTGACTGATTTCTGCCGGTTTGTATATCAAATTATATTTATTTCCCTTTTTGTTAAGGGCATACAGATTTTCGAGGCTCTTATTTTTATAGGTAGCATAAAGTCTGATACTGTCTCCCTCCCGATGAATAAGGGCAGTGCCATTCTGTTTGGCTTTTGTCTTAATGATCTCAGAAATATTGCCTTTATCAGCTTGTGCAAATACTTTATTTCCAGATAAGAGAAGCATGGAAATAATCAAAACAGGAACAAAAGGTTTCATAAAAATTTTTATTTCATTAATTGTTTAGAATAATATCTCCGGCCTCAGTAATTACAGCCTTTTTACAACTACAAGAAGTGCCGGGTGTTTGCGGATTTAGTTTTACACTAAACCCAATAGCTCTCCTTACCGAAAACCATGTAGTAACTGTTACAGGTGTTACAGCAGCAGGCGCTACAAAAACACCAATAGCAACGCTTACCAGATCAAACCCTGTGGTGCGGATAAAATCCTGAACTTCACCAACACCGTCCGTATTAACTTTTACATTCTGAACCTCCATATTTATAGTACCATTGTTGCAGCGGAAGTCTAGCTCAAACTTAATATCAGCTTCGGGATTAGGTCCCGTAATATCTCTTTCCAGATCAAGATCGACACTAAGAGTATGGTCATTCTTAAATTTTACTTCTACCGCTTCGCCAAATAATGTGTTATTTTCAAGCATACCACCATGACTTCCCCATTTTAGTTTTGAACCATCCTGGATCATTTGGTTACCAATAGAAGCTTCAATCAGGCTGGTAATCCAGTCTTTGGTAATTTTTGTACAAGGCCGCCAAATATCTTTTCTGTTGGCATTGTAATTCCAGTTGGGGTGGTTGCGTAAGCTATTATAAGTTATTTTGAAATTTGGCGAAACATTGGCATTTTCATTGTCGAAACATGTTCCATTGGCGGTAACAAGTTGTGTAGCATATATTGGTGTAACAGAGTTGTTGACGAGTAACTCTACTTTTGAAAAACAAGGGCTATCATTCCCTTTCACTCCAAACTTTATAAAACGGATATTTTTTAATTTTTTAATCTCAGCATCGAGAACATCATAAGTTACGGTTTTGCCTGGGTGAAAGTTATCAATGCCTTTGGCAAGATAAAAGCGGTGTCCGTCATCATTAAGTTCCACCCACACGGCATCGTCTGTGCCATTGTTGGCAGATGTAGTTATACGAAGCTGGATTCGATACACCGGCATTTCCTCAAAAGCAGGACGAACCAATGATGGTGACATATCTCTTGTAATACGGTGGTCAAAGACCGTCGTACTTTTTATTGAGTCCTTATTATTACGATGGTCAGCAACAGTTACTGTTTGACAATTGGTAATAAAATAGAATGCGAGTAAAAAAGCAAGAATGAGATATTTTTTCATAAAAAGTTTTTATACTTAAGTGGTAGTCGCTAAGCGGTGTGTACCCCCCCTCAAACCCTCTTTAATAAAGCACTAAATATCCGTCAGTAAGATTAAGAGTAACTGTATTAAGCTCTATGTTAAATTTATTATTGTATCACACCGTTATTATTACCACTAATTACACAACGGGCTAAGCAACCAGCATATTGAAGAGAGCAGGGCGTACAACATAAACAAATCCCAAATACTGAATCTCTATCATAATTGCAGTCATTTTCTGTCATGCATTTATTATAGTCATCACGACATTTTGTAGCACAAGTTTTGTCTTTATTACCCCCGTCAGCAAATACCCAAGATGAGAATTCGGACATAGTATTAGAGCCTCGACGTTTAGCAGTCGAATTAGAATTTGTACCATTATTTGACTCTGAAAAGGAGGTTTTAATAATAAACATAGCCCATCCTAGATCACTCATTATTGAGTTATACTCTTCTGTGCTAGTGTTGTCGGTTGTTTTACTTGCCCTATCTATAATTTCTCTAAATTTTTTAAAGAACATTTTTCCGTCCTGACTTAACTTTTTGGACATGTCTATTTCCTGAAAAGAAGGAAATATTTTTTTTACTTGTACTGAATGACTTTTTAACTGTGTAAGTTTGTTTTTGTCAGTTATTTTCTCTGACTTAGTGATTTGACATTGTCCCGCAAAGCAAAAAAATAACGTCAAAAATCCAAATGATAAAATAATGTGTTTCATAATTAGTTTTTTCTCCCTACTCTTTTATAGGGTTTTCGGGATACCCCTATTTTAAAACACAAAGAAGTTTAATCTAAAATCAATTCTATCTTACTTAATTATCACTTCACTACAGAGCAGTTTATTTTTCTATCGTATGCCTGCCTCTACGATGATCTGAAACAGTTACTGTTTACGACTTAGCAAGATTATATAGGAGGGAAAATGAACCCTGACAAATATTTTTTCATTTTATTACGGTTTAATTTCTTTTAACGGGAAGTACTAGTTTCTTCCATTTTAATTTTTCCGGGGCTTTTTCAATTGCTTCCATTGTAAACCCGGATGATTCGCCAGTGGTTACCACCATACCGCAACAATCACTTCCGGTGCAAATAATCACTTGGCCATTGTTTGTAATCTTGCAAGATGCTGTTGGACATGAACAACGAAAAGTACCATCAACACCCAATCCATTATCAGCCATAATAAAAACCATTGTTTTATCTGATGATTGAACTGCTTTATATCCTTTTGTAACAACCACTTTTCCATTCTCAAATTTTGTCCCTTTAGGCAATTTGCTGGTAGTGTCCGTTTCCTTCAGTTTAGTAGCAATGTTCTTTGTGCTCTTGGTTAAAGAGGCTTTCGGAGATTCCTTGGGTGCTTCTGTACAAGTTCCATTATCTGTACACCAATATTCTTTACAATTCTTTGTAAGTTCTTTGTCTTCACAGTATGTACAAACATTGAAATTTACACCAGCTCTTTCGCAATCTCCTTTTTTGTAAAGGGAATTTCCATCCGGGCCTTTGGGTGCCTGTGAAAAAACTTTTGCTGTAATGCTTAGTACGGCTAGCAGGATAATAATTCTTTTCATATTTTATGGTTTATGTGTTACTTAATATTACCACTAATCTTTCTCCTTCCCCTTCAGGTATTTTTTCACTTCACCGCTGCACAGTTTATTTGCCTGTCATATTCACTCCAGTAATCTGCAGCTAATGGTGCATACTTGCCGCCTCCTAAATAATTCTCAATTAATTCTACACTGCCCACTTTGCATACACCGTTTTCCATATAAGCCACATGCAGTATGCCGTTGAAATACCTGTACTTAGGTATGCCAAAATCATTTTTAGAAATTAACCATAGCTGGCCACCATCAGAATCCAATGCCATTTTCAAAACCTTACGGTATGGATAATCCCTTTTTAAGATCGCCGTTAGTTTTGCAGTGGTTAGTTTAGGGTCTGTAGTCTTAAAAGGCTTTGAAAATATTGGTGGCAGGCTCGAGAGGTTTAAGCCGGTGGATGCAATTTTTTTATCGGCCAGACCACTATTCTGAATATAAGTATCATTATCAGCATGATTAACTGTCATTTCAAATTCACCGGTTACTTTTGGCATTCCTTCCGTTGTAGTATAACCGCTTCCAGGATAAGTTTCTTTATACCCGGCCAACCTGATAGTTATTTTAATCTTACTATCATTTTTATACTGTTTTAAATCCAGGTTGTAAACAGTGCTGGAAAATAACCCGCCTTTAAAATTTCTAACCATACATAAAACAGTTGATGCTGTGGACGGGTCTGGTACAATATCAAAGTTGATATATGTTTTAGCAAGGTCTTCTGGCTTTACATATATAAAACTTCCACTTGAAAAATTAGAGGCGTAGTTTTTCCCATCTCTTGCATCAGTAAATTCCATTTTAAAGGTAAAGTTCAATGAGTTGATGGTTGTTGCATCGCCTGCGTTATCAATCTTAAAATACTCTTTCACTGTTTTTCCCAAATCTGCCCGGGCATAAATAAAATCGCTGGATTTAAAGCTGGTTTTGCCAGCATCGGAACCGGTAGTAAAAGGAGTGTTGTTAAATTTAACGGTTACGTTGTTTTGCGCCGATACCATTTCTGTAATGCCAACAACTGAAATAAATAGTAATAAATGTTTGAACATATAAGATACTTTAGGGTAACAGGTTTATTATTTCTTGCGTTAATTTTTTTTACTTTTTAAATATTACTGTTTTCAATGCCTCAAACATTGCTTTACCAATAGCTGCTTCGCTTTCTTCATAATTACCAATGATCATTTCATCAGAATAGCCATCTGTAAATACCAGGATGTATTGGTTATAGGCAACATTTTTTAAACTGTAAATGTTGGCTTTGTGGCCGTTTACTGTAACAGCATCTTCTTTCCAGCTTCCGGGGAAATTTTTATCGGCCTCCGATTTAAAATCACTCAATAGTTTTTCTGAAGTGGTGCCGGATATTATTTGCATCTGCATAAAATGAGCTGTGCCATCAGCATCGCCCAATGTGCCTGACGCTTCATCAACGGTAAAACCGGCAGGAGGTATAATATATAAGTTGCTATTGGGGATCTTTACATGCTGTTCAGTTATTTTTGAATCATCCTGTTTTTCAAAAGCGGTTTTCTTTTGCTCTTCCGGTTGTGCTTTTGCTTTATCATCAGAGCAGGAAGAAGTGAAACTTCCACAGAACAAGCAACCGGCAATAGCGACATTAAACAAACATAATTTCATCGTATGTGTAGACTTATTGTACATATTCTTATTTATAATTTGTAATTCATTACTGCAATTGCAATACAATACCTGTGCAATTGTTGCATTGCAATTTTTTCTTTAAAAACTAAAACTTACTTTGGGATATCAGTTACCGATAGCTAATTGCTTTTTAAAATCGTCATGGTTCCAGTTAATATGGATATGCTCAATTTTATTCCCGGAACTTAAGCGGAAGATAAAAATATGATCACTGTCAAACGACTGGCCTTCGTTTGGAATATCAGCAAAGTCTTTTGATTGTGTACCACGAATAATTACCTGGCATTGTACAGTATTTTCATCTGTGGCCGCCGCTGCATCCAGTGTATTGTCCAAATTGGGGAAACTCTCAATCAGGCCGGTCCAAATTGCTTTGCCGAGTTCATAAATCTTGCCTTGCCCATCCTTGCCAAGGGGCTCAAAAAAAACTGTGCCATCGGGATCGCAAAAGCTGAGCATTTTTTCTACGTTTCGCTGCTGGTAAGCAAACATAAATTCAACACAGGCATTTTTAAGGCTGAGAACTTTTTGTTCATGTATGATACTGGTCATGATAAGTAGTTTAATGGTTATAGATTCTTAATAAACCAAAACTAACTTCAAAAAAAATACCTTTATTGTAAAACTGCGGCAAATTAATTAAGCGGTTTACTTGTGGGCTTGTCAACATATTTAGATAGCTCCCTATTTTCTTCAAAATACTTCTGCGGAGAACGACCGGTAAATTCAATAAAGTCTTTTATAAAATGTGATTGATCGTAATATTCACAATTATAAAAGACATCGGACCAATCAACGGTTGATTTTCCTGCGATCAGGTTACCAATATAACTCATGCGACGGATACGGGCATAATATTTAGGACTCAGACCGACTCTCTTAAAAAATTTTCTTTCAAAATTTCTGCGGCTCATATAGGCCTCTTCTATTAATTTATTTATGTTCAGCATTCCATTGGTTGATACAATTTTATTAGCAGCTTGATCTATCGAATCTGGTTCAGGAAAATTTTCTTCAGTATTCTTAAGTATAAATGCTTCCAATAGTTTTGCTTTCTCTGCGGAAACTTCTTCTTTTTGAATAGACAAAAACAATTCATCAATGTCCGCTTTCTTGAATATTTTATATAGATCTATACGCTCCTCAGTAAACTCGTATACCGGTAAATTGAAAAGTGATGAAAGACCCGAAGGTTTAAAAACGATGCCAGCGATTGAAATCCGGCCATTTAATAAAAGTTTATAACTGTATATAGCCTGGCCCGATAAAAATGCAGCAGGTACTTGTAAGTGTTCATATTTTTTGTTCTGCAAAAAATACGGATCTCCGGTATTTATTACAATAGAACAAAAACCAGTTGGCGGTGACTCTACAATCATATTTTGCACCGGATCATTCAAAGACTGCCATATAAAATAGCATTCTATAAATGGCTCAAGCCTTTTTTGGGGCAAAAATTTTTCGTAGCGCATTTTTCTGTTGTCATAAATATCGGATTTTACTATAAATAAAAGGAAGTAAGACAATAGAAAAGCGGGTAAAAGAATTAATTCTGGACAAGAAAGGTTTGAGTACAATGGCGAAGTAAGGCCAGGCTTCATTATGCGAAGCTGCGGATGGTGGATACAGACAAAGAAGTTTGATGACTTCAGGTTATTGAATTAACATTTTTAAAAAAACAAGGCTGTTATATTTGCCGGTAACAGGTTTTCTGGAATAAATTCATGCTTACCCGTAAAAACAAAAAAAAGGTCCGGCAGATCAGTTTTATACTGATGCTGACAGCATTCCTGCTGTCAATGGGTATTATTCTTTTTAAATGGCTTAGCCCTTCAAAAACCCGATTTGTCCGTTATCCGGAATTTGGCATCACCATACCTGAAAATTACGCCATACATGGTATTGATGTTTCCAAATACCAGCAGCAGATCGACTGGGATGAAGTAAAACGCATGCGGGTAAAAAATGTGCAGATCGGCTTTTCTTTTATAAAAGCCACAGAGGGCACCCAAAAAAAGGATCCGGAGTTCAAACGTAACTGGAAAAAATCCCGCCTGGCGGGCATACACAGGGGAGCTTATCATTTTTTTATTGCTTCAAAAGACGGGACACAGCAAGCCAGGTATTTCATTAAACATGTGGAGTTAGAAAGTGGCGATCTGCCCCCGGTATTGGATGTAGAACAATTGAATGGTGCAGGTCCGATGCAATTAAGAACTGAAGTGAAAGAATGGCTACAGGAAGTTGAAAGACATTATGGAGTAAAACCGATCATCTATACCAATGTTGATTTTTACCACCGTTATCTTGGAGAAGCTTTTGATGCTTACCCATTATGGGTAGCACATTATTACAGGGAAAAAGACCCGAGTATTAAAAGGGAGTGGCTTTTCTGGCAGCATAGTGACAGAGGCCGGGTAAACGGGATCAACCATCTTGTTGATTTTAATGTTTTCAATGGCGACTCTGTACAATTAAAAAAATTACTGATACCCTGAACAGAGGCAAAATAGTTTGCGAGATTATTGTACTTTGTAATTAATCAACAACTATGGCATCGCATTGGGACCCGGAGGTAAAAGAATTCTTCATTAAGATCATCAAGTCCATTTCTTATGGGCTTATGTGGATCATGGCATCAGCCACTGCTGGTCTTTACTATGAGTTAGGTTATGCAAATGGCAAGCCGGTTATTTATACGGTGATCTTCTATTGTTGTATGATTGTAACTCTGTGGCTGCTTATACGTTACTTAATAAGGATCTGGAAGTAAAGGGTGATTACCAAAATACCCAATAAAAGGTATGGCGTTCTACCAGTAAAACAATATTTTTAGCAAAAAGGATTTCGTGGAAATAAAGCAGATCAGCAAATGGGTCGTTATTACAGGGACTCTTTTTATCTGGATCGTTAAGTTCCTTGTAAGACCTTTTTTTGAACTGGACGAACCCGCCCGTTTTTTCTTCAACATCATGCCTAACCTGGCAGGGTCCTTTTTAATACCCTTTGGCGCCTGCTGGTTTTTTTATGGACGTAATAGTTGGGTAGCAAAAATATTCAGTATCAGATCAAGTTATGATCTTCGGATGGTTTGCCTGATCGGTTTTATTATGCTGGTGGTAAATGAATACCTGCAACAGATTCCTGTATTCGGAAGAACCTTTGATTACTTTGATATCATCTTTTCCTTCTTTGGCCTGTTGCTCTCCTACTTTGTGTATAGCCGGTTACAACTTCGCTATGACCGCTCTTTCAATTAATTTTTAGTGTCGAGTATCACCGGTGTGTTACCTTTTCCCATTACGATCACTTTGGCATTTTCTGATTTAGCCAGTTCCAGGTAAGCTTTTATCTGTTCGTATTGTAATTGTTTGTCGGTAAGCCCCTGGTTGATGATGCGCTGATAATCTGCGATACCCTGTGCTTCCACTCTTTTTCTTTCGGCTTCCTGCTTTTCTTTTTGGAGTACAAACTGCATTTTTTGTGCTTCCTGTTCCGCATTGATCTTTTGTTCAATGGTTGCTTTTACAGATGGAGGCAAAGTAATATTACGAACAAGCAATTGCTCCAGCAGTAATCCCCTTTTCCTGAAATCTTCCTCAATGCTTTTGAAGATCCGTTGCTGAAACTCATCCCGTCTGCTTGAATATAATGCTACGGCTTCATAATACACTGCATTGTCCCTGATCTTGGTACGGGTGAGCGGTCTTACAATCTTATCAGTATAATCGGCACCGGTCTCTTTTACAATGCGTGGCGCTTCAGAAGACATGAGCCTGTAAAGTACTGTAAGATCGATCGTTACTTCCAAGCCATCAGCGGTTAATACACGGATCGCATCATCAGAAGATTTGGCTCCTTCATCATGGATGCCACTCATGGTATAATTCTGTGTTTTTACATCCATATGTCTTACTTCAACCAATGGATTAATAAAATGCAGACCACTGCTCAGCACCCTATTCTGCACTTTACCAAAAAGCAGTTGTACGCCAATATTTCCGGCATCTATCTGTACAATACTTTTAAGTAGTATCCCGATCAATAATGTTGCGATCCCGGCCAGGCGTACTATAGTCGCATATTTTCCGATCTCAGGATTTCTTTTTATTCCTAAACTCACTAAAAAGACGAGTATCCCAAATGCAATTAATCCCATAATTCAATTATTTATTTAACTACTATGATCGGCAATGATCACCCAATTGCCTTTTACTTTTTTGAATAATAAGGTAAAATGACCGCCCACATCGCCAATACTTCTTTTAAGATGCCATTTGCCCACCACATGATAATATTTTTTGGAAAGGGGCTTTACCTGTATCAAGGTGAAGGTCAGCTGGCCCATAGCTGTTTTATCCGGATAGCCTTTTTTGTAATTGTTCAGGGTATTTGTCCACCCATAGGTAACCCCGCTTTTGCCAATGAACATCAGGGAGTCATTTTCCCAATAGCCATTCATAAAAGCTTCCACATCACCCCGGTTCCAGGCGGCTGACTGTCGGTCCATTAAACTGCGGATGGCTTGTTCGTCTTTCGACTGTGCAGCAACATTTAAACCCACCGTTAATAAAAACAGGCAAAACAACGATTTCATTGAGCGGTTTTGTTTAAAGTTAAGGATTAATAAAAGGACAGCAGGATCAGTGATTACAATCGTCAGCATGTGCATGATTATGCACCCTGCATGATTTGTAATTCAACAGGTGACCATAGATGATCAGGATGACAGCGGGTATCAACAGCCATGTTTCTACATGCAAAAAAAACTGTTTGAGCACCAGTAATGAAAATCCTATTGAAAAAATAAACAGGGGTACCAGCGAATGATGGTGTTTTTTGTAGCCATGATAAAGAGAGCCGGTACCGATACAGAATGCCAGGAAGATCATCCCGGCTTCGAAATAAATATTATGAATAATATTTACCCCAAATAAAGGCAGACTGGTCATAAATAACGGGAGCAGGGCACAATGAATGGCGCATGCCAGTGAGGCACCAATACCAAGAGCATCCCAGTTTATCCTGATTTTCATAAAAGAATACAAAAATACAACATTGTTGCAAAATCAGAAAACCCGGTTTTGTAAATTTGCAGTTCAAAAAAGAGAATATGTCTAAGAAGGGATGGTTTTATACGGCTTTTTTTGTGCTGCTGGCAGTGGGTTTTTATTTTATGTTGGTTAAGATAATACCCGGCTACAATAAAAGAGGGGTTGCCCCAGTTAGTTTTGTAAGGCCTTTTTCATTTTCAAACCAGGACGGAGAAAAGGTGACAGAAAAAAGTGTTGCGGGAAAAGTATATGTGGCGGAATACTTTTTTACCACCTGTAAGGGCATTTGCCCCAAGATGAATAATAATATGCGGATGGTGTATGATGCATTAAAGGATGAAAAGGACTTTCTTATTCTGTCGCATACCTGCGACCCGGATACAGACTCGGTACAGCAAATGAAGAAATACGCCGATTCTATGCAGGTGAATACGGATAAATGGATCTTTTTAACGGGCCGTAAGGACAGCCTGTATAATATGGCCCGCATCAGCTATACCATTGATGATCCTAATGATAACCTGGTAAGTATGGAAGATGATTTTATGCATTCTCAGCTTTGGGCATTGGTTGACAAGAATGGTGACGTAAGACATATCTATGATGGATTAAAGGAAAGCGAAGTAAAAAAACTGATCAAAGATGCCCGCAGGCTATTAAAAGACGAATAACATGAGCAAAGAGATAATACTTGATAATAATACAGAAGAGCTTTTACGAAAGCACCGCCTGAGTGTAACGGAGAGCCGGTTGAAAATATTGAATTTATTTATGGACCAACCCGGCGCCCTTGCACACGGTGATATTGAAAAAAAAGCCGGGGAAAAGTTTGACCGGGTAACGGTGTACCGTACGTTGCAAACCTTTGTAGAAAAAGGCATCATTCATACGATCCCAACGGCAGACAATTCAGTTCGTTATGCTCTTTGCCGTGATGAATGTAGTGAGGGCCATCATCATGATCATCATGTACATTTTATCTGTACATCCTGCGACACCACTTATTGTCTTGATGATGTGGTTACTCCCGAATTAAAACTCCCTAAAGGATACGTTGCCCAGCAAATAGAAGTGCTGGCAAAGGGTATCTGCAACGAATGTTCCGGAAAATAAAAGCCCCTGTGTAGAGACACAGGGACTTATTGGTTAAGGCTCTGATTAGTAGCTATTTTGAAATCCGGCTATAAACCGGTTTGAATTTCTTCATTTATATACGAGATGCGGTTCTGGCCCGCTTCGTTGTATTCCTATTCAAATTTAGGGTGGCAGAGCCAATTTTCCGAATTTAAACCATACCCCTTTAGGGTGATTTTATTATATCTTTTTCATTTCGGCATTTACAAATTGCATTAGCCCCTTAATGTGTTCCGGCGACAAATCAAATTTTAGTCCGGCTGCTTCAAAAAGCTCCGGTAATGTGCGGGTGCCGCCAAGGCTTAATGCATTCAGATAATTATTGATCGCAGTATCAGGGTTTTGCTGGTACTGCTGCCATAGCCCGATAGCGCCTAACTGGGCAATTCCGTATTCGATATAATAAAATGGAACTTCAAACAAATGTAATTGCCGTTGCCATCCATACCGGCGGTATTCTTCTAGTCCGGAAACATCAATAACAGGAGAAGAGAATTCGTTGAAGATATTTAACCAGGCAGTTGCTCTTTCTTCTTCTGTATGTGCAGGGTTCTCGTATAGCCAGTGCTGAAATTTATCAATGGTGGCGATCCAGGGGAAAATAATGATCACTCTTTCCAGTTGTTGTTCTTTGGCTCTTTTAAGTTCTTCTTCATTTTCAAAAAACACTTCCCAGTGATTCATGCTGAAAAGCTCCATCGCCATACTGGCTACTTCAGCAATTTCAGTCGGGTAATCTTTGAATCCGGTAAGTTCCAATTCATGTGAAAGAAAAGAGTGAATGGCATGACCGCCTTCATGTACCATCGTTGTTACATCATCCAAGGTACCGGCAGCATTCATAAAGATGAAGGGGGCGCCGCTTTCTGCCAAAGGACAGTTATAACCGCCCGGGGCTTTCCCTTTTCTGCTTTCCAGGTCCAGGTGGCCCATGGCTTTCATCCGGCGAATACAATCACCAAAAAAGGGTCTCATTTTTTCAAAACAGGCAATGCTCTTCTCAGTCAGCTCATCACTTGTTTTAAATGGCCGGAGCGGTTGTATACCTGCAGGTTCTGCTTCTGTATCCCATGGTTTTAATGTATCAAGGCCCAGCTTTTTCTGCTTGGCTTCATACAACTGGTTTACGAGGGGCATCACATGCAGTTTTACCGCTTCATGAAAGCGAAAGCAATCTTCTTTTTTATAGTCAAACCGGCCGAGTTCTTTAAAACGATAGTCACGGTAGTTTTCATAACCTGCATTCAAAGCTACCTGGTGGCGTTTTTGAATTAAGGAGGTAAAAAGCTTGTTCAGCTCATCTTTATCCTCCAGTCTTCTTTTGTTGATCTTATGATAAACCTCTTCTCTTACCGATCTGTCTTCATCCTCCAGGAATTTTACAGCTTGTTGTAGTGTGTATTCCTGTCCGCCAACTTCAACGGTCATTTTACCAGATATCACACCAAACTGCTGTTGTAATACATTCAGCTCGGCCTGTAATGGAATATTTTCTTCCCGGAAAAGCTCAATATTCTTTTTTACATTTCTTATGTAGGTGTAATATTTTTCCTGGTCAAGCTCTTTTAAAAATGGGTTAGCCAGCAGTTTTTTATTCAGCCTGTCTGACCAGGGTTGTATCTGCGGCTGGATCTGCATCATGAAAAAAGTAAAAGCTTCTTCCAGTTCTTTGCTTTCAGTATCGCAGGTCATTTTTATTTGTCGCCAGCAGGCATCTTCACTTATCACAGCTTCCAGTTCGCTGGCATCTTTCAGCCATTGCTCTAATGCTTCTACGGAATTGATATCTCTTTTCTCAAGATCAGTAAAGTATGGAGCAAGACTATCCCAGTCTTTAATACCAAAATCAGCGGGTAAAAAATTCCGGGGTAGCTTCTGTATATCGGCGCTGTAATTCATCGGGTATAGTTTTAAATGCAGACTATCAAAACAAAGATCATTTCTTTTTTGGGGCAGCCTTCTTTGCAGCAGCTTTTTTGGGCGCAGCCTTTTTTGCAGGCTTTTCCTCTTCGGTTTCAGCCTTCTTGGTTGCTGCTTTTTTAGCTGGAGCTTTTTCTTTGGATTCTTTCTTTTCTTCTTTTACGGGTTTTTCTTCCGGTGCCTCTTCCACCACAGGTTCTTCCTCCTCTATTTCAGTCAGTTTTATCTCTATATCATTCTTTTTCAGGATAGAGAACCACTTTACCATTTTCTTCATATCGCTGGCATACACCCTGTCAAAATCCATATCAGGGTACACTTTCTCAAAGTATTTTTTAGTGGCAGCAGCATCTTTTTCATCGGGTGTCTGTCCACCGGCGCTGTCCATCGCATTAAAAACATCAACAAGGTTCACATTCTCACGGATGGTATATATCTCAATACTTTCTAATTGAGTCAGGTTGTGGATACGACTGGAAACAAAACGGGTTGTTTTGTCGTCGAGGGACTTCACAATGGCTCCATCACTTTTACTGTTAATTAACTCAAATAATCCGGGTAACCCGGTAACGGCAACAAGCTTACTGTATTCCATAAAGTATATTAATTATTAAGGGGTTGCAAGATACTTGAGTTCGGCCAAAAGGCCGCCCCCAACTTATTTTTTGGTAAATCGAACGATTTTTGACGATTTTACGTCTTATTTTTCAGTTACTTATTTAAAACTAAAAATCATACAATGAAAAAAGCACTTTTTTTAATGACTGGTTTGTTTGCTTTAACAGTCATGATAAATGCACAACCCGGTGGAGGGTTTCAGCGTCGTACTCCGGAAGAAAGGGCTGCTGTCATTCATGCAAAACTGGACAGCGCTTTTACGATTGAAGCGTCCAGGCTGGCAGTTCTTGATACAGCGCTTGCAATATTATATAAGCAGCAGGATGAAAAAATGAGGGAAATGTTTTCCAGTGGTGAAAGACCTGATCGGGAGACCATGATGGCTGAGATGCAGAAATACACAGATGCAAGGGATGCGATGATCAAGCAGATACTTACTGCAGAACAATTTACTATCTGGAAAGAAAAGATAGAACCTGCTATGCGCCCACAAAGAGGTGCCGGCGGGGGTGGCATGCGTAACGGCAATTAATATTGGTTTACTTAATATAGTTATAAAACCGTCGGTTAAATACCGACGGTTTTTTTGTAGTATATATAAAAAAAACACAAAAAGTTGATCAAATGAATGCGCCTGTTAACCACAGCAGTTGATAAAAGGTAAAATGGCGGTATGAGTGCAACAGCATAACGGGAAATATTGCCGTCATTTGATAAAACACTTTTATGAAAAAGCAAATGGTTGTTCTCGGGACGGTTATTTCTCTCTTTTTTTCTCTGAGTGTGTTTGCGCAGAAACCTTGTGACAAACCTGAATTCAGGCAATTTGATTTCTGGCTGGGTGAATGGGAGGCATTTGCCCCTAATGGCAACAAAGGAGGCGACAGTAAGATCAGTATTATCATTGATAGTTGTGTGATACTTGAGGAGTGGACCAGCGCAACTGTACAACAGGGTTTCCGGTATGCAGGAAAAAGTTTCAACACTTATAACCTGGCAACAAAACAATGGCAGCAGACCTGGGTAGATAATACCGGCAATACAACCGAATTTTTACGGGGAGAGGCTTCTGATGGAAAGATCGTTTTTTATGCAGACGCTGTCACCAGTCAAAAAGGACAAAAGTTTATGCGACGCCTGACATTCACCAAACTCAGTGATGATAAAGTAAGACAGTTTGGAGAAGTATCAACTGATGGAGGTACTACATGGAAAACGGAATATGACCTGGAATACAGGCGAAAGAAATAACGAAGAGGCAGACATTTGCAATTGTAAGGCTTATAATTCTTTACTTGCGATATGAAAACAGTAGTATTTCCTGCTTTTATTTTGTTGCTCCTGCTTGGAAACTGCTTTGGGGCCTATAAACTCTTTACAGCCAAAGAAGATTTTCTTTCTAAGTTCCCCAAACTGACTGAAGAAGCATATGGGTTGATCAGGTATTTACCCCTGGTTAATATCATAGCATTGGCCGGAGTTTTGTTCTGGCAAAAATGGGGCGTTTATCTTGCTGTTGCTTGTGCTATCCTTATTATTGTTTGCGATATTTTGTTTGGTATATACTATCATTTATTTATTGCTGTTCCGTCAACAATATTTTTGATTTATCTTATTGCCCGGTATTGGAATTTCTTTGAATAAGAGAGAGACTCATAGATTGATTTTCTGTAAAACTGCTACATGAAAAAAACAATTCTTATCACTGGAGCAACAAGCGGTATTGGAAAGGCTACTGCTATAGCATTGGCCAATAAAGGCCATCATGTATATGCAACAGGCCATACTGATGATGATGTGGAAGGGATGAATCTTTTTCTGAAAGAAAATAACTATTCCATTGAGAGTTTTAAATTGGATATAACTGTTGAAGAAGACAGAAAAAAAATTAATGGACTTGCTATAGATGTACTGATCAACAATGCCGGTATGGGAGAATCCGGCTCACTGACTGAAGTGCCGATGGATAGATTGATCAAAAATTTTGAGACCAATGTATTTGGAACAATAGCAACCTCACAGGAGGCTTTTCGTCAAATGATCTCAAGAGACTCAGGAAGAGTTATCATTATAAGTTCCCTGGCAGGACGAAGCCCCCGACCTTTTTTGGGACCCTATAGTATGTCAAAATATGCATTATCTGCTGCGGCAGGTATTTTAAGGCAGGAATTAAAGTATATCACTAGGAATATTCATGTTTCAGTGATAGAACCCGGAAGTTATCACACAGGTTATAATCAGCGGATGATGGCCAAAAAATATGAATGGATGGACCCCTCCTCCTATTTCTGGAATGTAACTGACAAAATCAAAAAGATGGAAGCATTTACATTTAAGGCAACTGAATACAGGTCACTGAATTCCATAGTAGCAAAAATTGTGAAAGCTGTAGAAGCAAAGAAGCCAAGATTACGATATGTTGCTCCCTGGTGGGAAGGAGCAATTGTTCAACTGGCAAGGATAATGGGTAAGTAGCCGGGCCGCTCTTACTTCTTAAATATAA
This sequence comes from Chitinophagales bacterium, assembly GCA_020636575.1. Taxonomy (GTDB): domain Bacteria; phylum Bacteroidota; class Bacteroidia; order Chitinophagales; family Chitinophagaceae; genus JJ008. Next base: position 846,172 of record JACJXP010000001.1, on the reverse strand, counting down.
AATTGAAATAAAAACGTTATTATGAAAAATGCAATCAGCTGGTTTGAGATACCCTCAACCGATCTTGACAGAGCCACTAAATTTTATGAAACCATATTCGGCATTCAGCTGGCTCCTCTTGACCTGCCAAATATTAAAATGCGGATGTTCCCGCTGGATGATATGATGACACAGGTAGGTGGCGCCGTAGTAGATAGCGGAGGTTTTCATAAACCATCTGCCACAGACGGCCCGCTTATTTACTTAAATGGAAATCCTGACGTACAGGCTGTATTGGATAAAACTGAAGCTGCCGGTGGTAAGATACTGGTGCCTAAAACAGAGATCAGCCCTGAGTATGGTTTTATGGCAGTTATAATTGACACAGAGGGTAACAGGATCGGGTTACATAGTGTTCCGGCATCTCAATAGTTATGTATGCGTTATATAGTTTGCATACTTGTCTTGTTTGTTTTCAGTTCATTTCTTCAGGCTGAAAAGAACTTATCAATGCCTTTTAAATGGCTGAAAGGAAACTGGGTAATGAAAACGAAAAGAGGAGTTATTGTAGAATCCTGGCAAGTAGCAGGAGAACAATCTATGGAAGGACAAAGCAAAAGAGTTCAAAACGGAGAAGAGAAAATACTGGAAGAGCTAAGCATTTCTTTTATTGAAGGAGACTACTATTATATTCCCCTGGCATTTGGACAGAATAATAATGAACCGGTAAAATTTAAGATCACCGGTTTTACAGATACAAGTTTTGTATCCGAAAATTCTGAACATGATTTTCCGAAAAGAATTGTTTACACTCTTGTTAACATTGATTCAATACATGCCTATATAGACGGAGGGCCGGAAATGCCGGATAAGAGATCCGACTTTTATTATTCACGCCAAAAAAACTGATCATGGCAAATTTTGACTGGGGCCGGTTCTCGGTTCGGATAAACGTTAAAGTACCCATTGAAAAACTTTATTGGTGTTGGGCAACCAAAGAAGGAATTGAGTATTGGTTTCTTCGAAAATCGGAGTATAAAAAACCGGACGGGAGTTTATATGCACCCGGCGAATCAGTACAAAAAGGTGATGGCTATTCCTGGTGGTGGCATGGATATTCAGATGATGTGGTAGAGCATGGTGAGATACTGGATTGTAATGGAAAAGATCTCTTTCAATTCAGGTTTGGAGATGCTGGTATTTGCACAGTGAGAATTTATGATGAACAGGATGAGCAAATTGTAGAACTGGTGCAAACAGATATACCCACAGATGAAAAGGGCAAACAAAACTGGCATATCGGTTGTAAAACAGGCTGGACATTTTACATGGCTAATTTAAAATCGATGCTGGAAGGCGGTGTTGATCTTCGGAACCGGAATGAAAAGATACAGAATGTGATAACCGCATAAAACAGTATGGCTCATAACGAATAATCTACTAACAGGTAAAAATGTTCTTTATACTTGATCTCGACGGTAACTATATTCAATTTTTTGAAAAATAAAATATTATGCAATCAAAAGCAGCAACGGTAGAGCAGTACCTGGCAGAATTGCCTGAAGAAAGGCAACAGCCAATGACAAAACTTCGCAAAGTCATTAAAAAGAACCTTCCGAAAGGATTTAAAGAAGGTATGGGATACGGTATGATCGGTTATGTGGTTCCCCATTCACTTTATTCCGAAGGCTATCATTGCGACCCGAAGCAGCCTCTGCCGTTTATGAGCCTGGCTTCGCAAAAAAATTATATTTCTGTCTATCACATGGGTATGTATTCAGAGAATGATCTGGGTAAGTGGTTTATCAAAGAATATGCAAAGCTTAGTATGGGAAAACTGGATATGGGAAAGTGTTGTATACGGTTTAAGAATATTGAGAAGATTCCATATGAACTTATAGGAGAACTATCTGCAAAACTAACCCCGCAGGATTGGATCAGCTTTTATGAAAAAAGTAAACCTAAAAAGAAATAAACAAAGATTCTCTGTCATGAACAATTTTAAAGACACCCTATTTTTTATAATCATTTCTTCTTTTATACTGATTGCTTGTTCTGAAAATTCTGACCGGAATTCAGATAACCGGCAATCGGATGCAACGCTTAAAGATGCATTTAAAAAAGCTTTCCTGGTTGGCGTAGCAGTTAACCCGGGCATTACAGGAGGAAATGATAAAAAGCTGCAAGAGATCGTAGCCCGGGATTTTAATGCCATTACAGTTGAGAATGTAATGAAAGCAGCATTGATAAATCCTGAACCAGGAGTTTTTAACTATGGACCGGCAGATGAATTTGTGGAGTTTGGCAGGAAGAATAATATGTTTATTGTGGGACATACGCTGGTATGGCATAATCAAACACCAGAATGGTTTTTCAGGAACGAAGATGGAACAACCAAAAATTCTCAACAGCAAATTGAAAGGATGCGTCAGCACATACAGGTTGTTGCCGGGAGGTATAACGGTAAAGTGGATGCCTGGGATGTTGTGAATGAAGTGATAGATAATGATGGAAGTTACCGGCCTACTACCTGGGTAAAAGGAGTTGGCAATGGCGACACATTAGTAAAAAATGCTTTCAGGTTTGCCAGTGAGTATGCACCTGATACAGAACTATACTACAATGACTTTAATGCATGGCGGCCCGCCAAGCGGGATGGTATCATGCGAATGGTACGGATGCTGCAAAAAGAGGGTATTCGCATAGACGGAATCGGGATACAAGGGCATTGGGGACTAAACTATCCAAAGAACGAATACATAGAAGCGGCCATTGATTCGTTTTCTTCATTAGGAGTAAAAGTGATGATAACAGAATTGGACGTAGATGTGCTGCCGCTTACCAAAGAAGGACAGATCATTGGCCAGGGGATGAGTGACCCACAGTTCCAATTAGAGGAGTTTAAGGAATTTTTTGATCCGTACGCTAATGGTCTTCCCGATAATGTGCAGCAGGCATTAGCAAACCGTTATAAAGAGTTGTTTGAGATATTTTATAGTAGAAAAGAAAAAATAGCAAGAGTAACATTTTGGGGTGTACATGATGGAATGAGTTGGAAGAATGGTTATCCCATTCCTGGCCGGACCAATTATCCATTATTATGGGATAGAAATTATGAACCTAAGAAAGCCTATTATTCTGTACTTGCCGTACCGAAAAATTCAAAATAGTAAATCGGGGATATATCTCTTTCATTTTTTGTTTTGTTGGTGCTATCTATGTATATTTTTTGAAAGCATTGTTTTACTTTAAAATAATATTATGAGCAGCGAAAAGTTAGATAAGGCTATGCAAACGCAGATCGCCAATATTGAAAAAAATACCGGCAAAAAATTAAACCAGTGGATCGACATAGTTAACAAGTCGGGTTTTGCCAAACATGGGGAATTGATCAAATTCTTAAAAGAAAAGCATGGGTTTACACATGGCAATGCCAATCTTGTGGTACACTTTGCTAAACAATCGCATGCCGGAGCAGCAGAAAACAGTGACGACTTAATTACAATGCAGTATAAGGGAAAAGAGAACCTGAAACCTTGGTATGATAAGATAATGGCGGATGTAAAAAAGTTTGGAAGTGATATAGAAGTGGCTCCCAAAAAAACTTATGTGAGCTTAAGAAGAAAAAAGCAATTTGCTATTATTCAGCCATCGACAAAAGAAAGACTGGATGTTGGGCTCAATATAAAGGGTGTAGCAGCTTCAGGAAATGTCATAGCAGCGGGAAGTTGGAATGCTATGTGCACACATCGTATTAAAGTGGAAGATGCAAAAATGATCACCAAAGATCTGATCAGCTGGATAAAGAAGGCATACGAACAGGCTGGATAATCCTACTGTAGTTCTCCGGAATTTACTACCTACAGGGATTGATCTCTCGTATAGCGATTTACTTTAGTTATTACAGAAATAATCAGTATTTTAAGGAAAATGCTTTTATGGCAACCACGAAAATAAAGGTCAGGAATTTAACAATGGCTGACTACCAGGAGTTGAAAGAATCAATGATTCAGGCTTATGCTACTCTTGGGGGGCAATATTGGAAAGAAGAAGCTTTGGCCAGGTTAATTGATAAATTTCCGGAAGGACAAATATGTATTACAAAAGATAATAAAGTGGTGGGTTGTGCATTAGCGATCATCATTGATATAAAGCGATTTGGAGATGCACATACCTATAGGCAAATAACCGGGGATTATTCTTTTGGGACACATGATCCTGACGGGGATGTGTTATATGGGATAGAGGTTTTTATTCACCCCGAATACAGGGGTTTGCGATTAGCAAGAAGATTATATGATGCCAGAAAGAAAGTGTGTGAAGGATTAAACCTACGGGCTATAATGGCCGGCGGACGAATTCCCAATTATCATAAATATGCAGATAAACTAACACCACGAGAATACATTGAAAAAGTAAAGAAACGTTCTATTTATGATCCTACGTTGAGTTTTCAGCTGGCCAATGATTTCCAGATAAAGAAGGTGATGCAGAATTATTTACCAGAAGACAATGAGTCGAAGGGATATGCCACATTGCTGGTATGGTATAATGTTGTTTATGAAAAAATATACAACCCGATTGAAAGTAAAAAAGAATCCGTCCGGATTGGTGTGATCCAGTGGCAGATGCGACCCTTTGATAAACTGGAGGATCTTGTAAACAGTGTTGAATACTTTATTGATGCAGTAAGTGATTATGAATCTGATTTTGCTGTTTTACCAGAGCTTTTCAATGCCCCTTTAATGGGGAAGTACAATCATCTTCCGGGACACAAAGCAATCCGGGAGTTGGCAAAATATACTGAACCGCTTGTGGAAGAATTATCAAGGCTGGCTATTTCTTATAATGTAAATGTAATTGCCGGCAGCATGCCTGAGTTAAGAGAAGATGGCCTTTATAATACTGCTTATTTTCTACACAGGGATGGCCGCAGAGATAGTTATGATAAAATTCATCCTACTCCCTCCGAGGAGTATGAATGGGGAATGAAAGGAGGAGATCGGTTGCCACTTATAGAATCTGATTGTGGTAAAGTAGGCATGCTTATCTGCTATGATGTACAATTTCCGGAATTACCCCGTATCCTGGCTGACAAGGGAATGAAAATTTTATTTGTACCATTTTTGACAGATACACAAAATGCATATAACCGGGTCCGATATTGTGCCCAGGCAAGGGCAATCGAAAATGAATGCTATGTAGCCATCGCCGGAACGGTGGGTAACCTGCCTAAAGTGCATAATATGGACCTGCAGTTTGCACAATCAGCAGTACTCACACCATCTGATTTTGCTTTTCCTGTTAATGGCATTAAGGCAGAAGCATCACCTAATACAGAAATGATCGTTGTGTCTGATGTTGATATTACACTGCTACATGAACTTCATGAATATGGTAGTGTACAAAATCTGAAAGACAGAAGAAATGACCTGTATAAACTTGAAATGATCAAAAAATAAAAAAGCCCGGTTCTCCGGGCTTTCCAAAGTAGAGATAACCTATTATTTTCTCGTAAACTTTATTTCCATTGTCTTATACTCAGTGCCATCCTTTACTCCGTACTGCTCCATGATCTGCGTATTATCATCAACTATCTTAAATACTTCTCGTATATCAGTCAGCATACCTGTCATAGGGTCGGTCATTTTCCCTTTTAAGTTTGCAGTTTTTGTTGCTTCATCCCAGGTGCCTTCCATTGTTACAATGCCGGTTCCGAAATTATCGATCCATGTAGATACAAAAAGCTTCCGGGCATTGTCCCAGGCCAGTGTACTTAAGCCTTCAAATGGCATTCCCATAAAATCACCAGTATGTTTGCTTTCCTGGTAGCGGCCGCCCATTATCATCCTGTTTACACAGATAGATTTCATTTCCTGTTCAGGCGCACCCGGGGCCATCCACATTTTTATTTGTTCATTCCATTCACCATCCCATTGGGCCATCATATTATGAATTTTGGAAGGAGTCATAAACTCCATCCATTTTTGCGCCTCATCGGCTGATTGTGCGGAAATACCCGCCCAGCTGCATAATGCAAGGATAATTGTCAAGATTCTTTTCATAAATAAAATTTTTTGGACGCAAAAGATACTATTAACAATTATCAGAGGAAAATAAAAATCAACCAAACACAGAATTTTTCAGAATGAAATGCACAACTTAATGTGCCTCAAGCCAATTTAATCCCTGCCCACAATCTGCAGTAACGGGTACTTTATGCGGAAGAGGCATGGCAGATTGCATATTCTCAATAATAAGCGGCTTTAATTCTTTTACTTCTGTTTTTAATGCATCAAAAACCAATTCATCATGAACCTGGAGTAACATTTTGCTCTGCATCTTTTCCTTCTTCATTGCTGCATGTACTTTTTGCATCGCCAGCTTGATCATATCTGCAGCCGTACCTTGTATAGGTGAGTTGATGGCGTTTCTTTCTGCAAAGCCTCTTACGGTGAAGTTGGCTGAATTAATATCCCGCAACCATCTCTTTCGCCCCATTAATGTTTGCACATAACCATTTTCACGGGCAAAGTTGATGGTATCATCCATGTATTGTTGAATACCCGGAAATTGTTTTTTGTAATTATCGATGATCTCCTTCGCTTCGGTTCTGGTAATGCCTAAGTTATCTGCTAATCCAAAAGCGCCTTGTCCATATATAATACCAAAATTCACACTCTTGGCTTTGTAACGCATTTCTTTTGTTACATCTTTTTCATCTACATTATATACTCTTGCAGCTGTGGCAGTATGAATGTCGGTTCCATCTTTAAATGCTTTACACATATTTGCATCTCCGCTTATAGCCGCAACGATCCTGAGTTCGATCTGCGAATAGTCGGCTGAAAGCAATACATGTTTACTATCCCTTGGAATAAATGCTTTTCTAACCTCTTTTCCTCTGTCGGTTCGTACAGGAATATTTTGCAAGTTGGGATTATTGCTTTGTAACCGGCCTGTTACTGCAACTGCCTGTCCATATGAAGTATGGACCCGCCCGGTTTTTTTGTTGATCAACTGTGGAAGTGCATCTACATAAGTTGATTTTAATTTTGTGAGCTCCCGGAAAGTAAGAATATCATCAGCAATACTATGTCCTCTTGCAGCCAGTTTCAGCAACACATCTTCACCCGTCTGGTATTGTCCGGTTTTTGTTTTTTTGGCGGAGTCATCCAGCTTTAATTTGTCAAACAGAACTTCACCCAGTTGTTTGGGCGATGCAAGGTTGAATCTAACTCCTGCTTGTTTGTAAACACTGTCCTCTGCTTTTTTTGCTTCTTTTTCCAGCTCTTTTGAATACTCGTTCAGGAAGTCAACATCTATTTTGATCCCTTCATATTCCATATCCACCAACACTTTTACCAGTGGACTTTCTACTTCTTTAAAAACTTTTTCTACTTCACGGCTTGACAATAATGGTTCAAAAGCATTTTTCAGCTGAAGTGTAATGTCTGCATCTTCGGCAGCATAGTCTTTTATTTTTTCAATTTCCACATCCCGCATGCTTCCCTGGTTCTTTCCTTTTTTACCAATTAATTCTTCAATAGAAACAGGTTCATAACCCAGGAACTTTTCACTCAGCAGATCCATGCTCCGTTTGCCATCAGGCTCTATTACATAATGGGCCAGCATGGTGTCGAACAGGTCACCGGCTATTTCAACATCGTACCATTTTAAAACCAATAGATCGTATTTAGTATTCTGGCCGATCCATATTTTCTTTTTATCGCTAAAGAGCGGTTCAAAAAAGGCAAGTATTTCTTTGGTCCTTTTTTGATCAGCAGGGCATGGAACATACCAGGCTTCCCCGGGTGTAACAGAAAAACTCAGCCCAACCAGTTCAGCTTCATTCGCATCAATGCCTGTGGTTTCTGTGTCAAAACAGATCTCATTGTGTTTTTTAAGTTCTGCCACCAGTTTTTTTATAGCAGCATCAGTTTCAACAGCAGTATATGTGTGAGAAGTATTGTTGATATTTTTATCTATTGTTTCCACAGTGCCAAGCTCATCAGAGGGGCCAGCTGTTTTCACCTTTTTTGCTTTTTCTTCTGGTTCAATAATATTTCCAAAGAGATCGGTTTGTACTCCCTGGGGAATTTCTTTTTCTGTCACTCCTTTTGATGCAGCTGCAATTGAAAAATCTTCTCCTAATAAACGTTTTCCTAATGTGCGGAATTCCAACTCAGCAAATATCTCTTTCAATTTTTCCGCATTCCAGTCCTTTAATTTGAAATCTTCTTCATGAAATGCTACCGGGGCATCAGTTATGATGGTTGCCAGTTTTTTGGAAAGCACAGCCATTTCTTTTCCCTTTTTTACTTTCTCTCCCATGGCTCCTTTTATACTATCCACATTCGCCAGTGTTTCTTCCAGCGATCCATATTGTGCCAGGAATTTTGCAGCCGTTTTTTCGCCTACTCCGGGTATACCAGGAATATTGTCTACAGAATCACCCATCATACCCAGCATATCAATAACCTGCGATACATCTTTGATATTCCATTTAGCACAAACTTCTTCCGGTCCCATGATCTCTACATCATTCCCCTGGTATGCCGGTTTATATATCTTGACTTTTTTTGATACCAGTTGTCCGTAATCTTTATCAGGAGTTACCATATAAACCTCATACCCTGCTTTTTCTGCCTGCTTGCTCAAGGTACCTATCACATCATCGGCTTCGTATCCGTCCACTTCAATAATTGGGATATTAAAAGCTTCGATAATTTTCTTAATGTCTGGAACGGCTGCGCTGATATCTTCAGGAGTTTCCTGGCGGTTCGCCTTATAATCTGCAAAATCTGTATGTCTTTCTGTAGGAGCGGCTGTGTCAAAACACACAGCCATATGAGTAGGTTTCTGTTTATTGATAAGTTCAACCAGTGTATTGGTAAATCCAAACTGGGCATTTGTGTTTTTGCCTTTAGATGTGATACGGGGGGCCCTTATCAATGCATAATAAGCACGGAAAACAAGGGCAAAAGCATCAAGCAGAAAAACTTTTTTTTCCATGCCCCTAAGGTAAAGATTTCAAGTGAGGCATATTTAAACGCAAAAACCCTGTCATAATTTCAATGACAGGGTTTAGTTATGTTAACGCTGCAATGCCAGAGACCAGTGTTTAATTGCTGGCTGCCTTTCTATCATCTGCCGGATTTGGCAAAATGGTAGCTGTTACTGTATGGGCAGGAATATAATGCTCAGGGTTCTCTACCAAAACAGTACCGCTGAAAGCCGGAGCATTCGTATGTGTTGCTACGGAAGTTGCAGGAAGCTGGCTGTTGTCACTGTGAATAAAGTTCAGGTATAAAGCGAAAAACAGAAGGTTGAATGCAAAGAAATTAACCACTTTGCGAATACGCCTTTTCATAAATACTGGATTTTTTTGGTTTTTATAATATAGGATTAGTAAGGATTCGATGCTAAAGATATAGTCGGGGTATTCCCGCTGCAAGCCGGGGAAAGTATATTTCGAAAAAAAAGGCAGAAATACTAAGTGAAAACTCGTAAAACTACGAATCCCTTATTTTTTCATTTCTTCAAGTTTCTTTTGCATAGAGAACATTTCATCTCGTAGTCTCGCCGCTTCCATAAAGTCAAGATCTCTTGCAGCTTTTTCCATCTCTTTTTTAATTTTAGAAATAGCCTTTTCCATTTGTGGAATAGTCTTGTATTCTACTTGTTCTTCCGCGGCCACAGTTATCAATTCCTGGTCAGGTGCCAATGCATAAGGGTCTTTAGGGTCATATCCCTTTATATCCAACACAGATGTTTGTGCGAATACATCTTTAGTTGTTTTTGTGACTGTTCTTGGGGTGATGTTATGTTCTATATTAAAAGCGATCTGTTTTTCTCTTCTGCGGGTTGTTTCATCAATTGTTTTTTGCATGCTTTCAGTCATGGTATCTGCATAAAAGATAACAAGACCATCTACATTCCTGGCAGCTCTTCCGGCTGTTTGTGTTAATGATTTTTCATTACGCAAAAAACCTTCTTTGTCCGCATCCAAAATGGCTACTAATGAAACTTCAGGTAGGTCCAATCCTTCTCTTAAAAGATTAACACCAACCAATACATCAATTTTACCCAGGCGTAGCTCTCTTAATATTTCAACTCTTTCCAATGTATCCACCTCACTATGTATATACTTTGATTTGATATTGATCCGATGCAAATACTTATCCATTTCTTCTGCCATCCGCTTGGTTAAAGTTGTTACCAGCACCCTGTCTCCTTTGGTAACTCTTTTATCAATTTCATCCAGCAGGTCATCGATTTGGTTAACACTTGGTCTTATCTCTATCGGTGGATCTAACAGACCTGTTGGTCGAACTACCTGCTCTACTACAACACCACCACATTTTTCAAGTTCATAATCATCTGGTGTAGCCGAAACATAGATCACCTGGTTTTGTAATGATTCAAATTCATGAAAATTCAAGGGGCGGTTATCCAAAGCACTGGGTAGCCGGAATCCATAATCAACAAGTATGAGCTTGCGGCTGCGATCTCCGCCATACATACCGCTTACCTGTGGAATGGTCTGGTGGCTTTCATCTACCACCATGAGGAAATCCTTTGGAAAATAATCAAGTAAACAAAATGGCCTTGTTCCGGGTATGCGCCTGTCAAAAAAGCGGGAATAATTTTCAATACCATTGCAATATCCCAACTCACGGATCATTTCAAGATCATAATTTACTCTTTCTGATAAGCGTTGTGCTTCTATATATTTCCCCTGATTTTTAAAGTATTCAGCCTGTGCATTCATTTCATCCTGTATCTCATGAATGACCTGCTGGATAATATCCTTAGGCGCTACATATAAATTGGCAGGAAAAATGGCTGCATTTTCCATCAGCCCGATCCTTTTACCGGTTGCTACTTCAATGCTTTCTATCTCTTCAATCTCATCGCCAAAAAATGTGATACGGTACCCATAATCAACATATGGAAGATTGATATCCACCGTGTCGCCTTTTACTCTGAATGCACCCCGGTTGAATTCAACTGTTGTCCGGGAATACAATGAATTAACCAATGAGTGTAAAAAACCCTGGCGGGAAATGGTTTGCCCCTTGTTGATACGAACAATCCCATTTTCATAATCAGTAGGGTTGCCCATGCCGTAAATGCAGCTAACCGACGCAACAACAATGATGTCCCTTCTTCCGCTCAATAAACTTGAAGTGGCTCTTAAGCGAAGCTTATCCAGTTCATCATTTATGCTAAGATCTTTTTCAATATAAACATCACTAACAGGCATATAAGCTTCTGGCTGGTAGTAATCATAATAGGAAACAAAATACTCTACGGCGTTTTCAGGGAAGAACTGGCGGAATTCGCCGTATAGCTGCGCAACCAATGTCTTATTATGTGTTAATACAAGAGTTGGTCGTTGCACTTGCTGTATCACATTGGCAACAGTAAACGTTTTTCCGCTTCCTGTTACACCTAATAATGTCTGGTATTTTTCTCCCTGCAAAAGACCATCAGTTAATTGCTGAATTGCCTGGGGTTGATCCCCTGCAGGTTCATACGGTGTATGTAATTGAAATGCCATTGATCTTACTGAACATGCAAATTAACAAAAGTGAAAGAGCTTATATTTTTCTTGATGTATAAGACGAATAATCAGGTAATATAGCCTCGTAGTCCTGGTGCATGAGTGGTGATGTGAAAATAAAATCAGCCGTGGCCCTGTTACAGGCAACAGGAATATTCCAGGTGGCAGCCACCCGCAATAGTGCTTTAATATCCGGGTCGTGTGGTTGTGCTTCCATAGGATCCCAGAAGAAGATGAGTACATCTAGTTTCCCTTCTGCAATACTTGCTCCTATTTGCTGATCACCACCTAAAGGCCCGCTTAAAAATTTTATTACAGGCTGGTCCAACGCTTTTTCAACCAATGTTCCGGTTGTACCGGTAGCGTAAAGCTGATGATCTTTTAAAGTTGTTTTATTGAAAGTGGCCCATGTTATCAATTCATCCTTCATATTATCATGCGCTACAAGGGCAATGCGTTTGGTCTTCTTGAAAGATCTTGTTTTCATACTGTAAATATTAAATTGTTTACAAGGTAGAAAATTCAAAAACATTGTCATTAGCAATCTAAATAAAAACCCTGCATGATTAATGCAGGGTTGTAATCAGACATAGGGAAAAGAAGGTCAGAATTCTGCTGAAACGGCCACTTTGGGTTCTTTAGCTACTTTACCGGCCTCTACCGGCTGACCGCTTATAGCATAATCTTCAAGTTTTACTTTCATTTCAGCCAGAACAATGATCTTACCATTTGCGATAGTTATTGTTCCTTCGGCTTTTGCCGGCTTACTAATTCCTTTAACGATAAGATCACCAGTAGCTTTGGCCTTATAAACACCATCTTTCTGGAAATTGATCTTATCTGCATTTTCAATCTTTCCTGTAAAAGTGATTTTTGGGAATTGATCTGAGTTCAACCAGCTTGCGCCATTGAAATGTTCCTGAACTTTTGGATTAGAAAAATTAAAGTTCTTTACGGCTGCTTCAAAAGCAACGGCCCCGGTTTGTGTATTGATGGAGCCAATAACTGTTTTGTTTTCTGCTTTTGGCAAACCATCTTTCGGCGTTGTTGCATCAAATGCTACGGTTGCTGATGTTGTGGTTTTCTTTTGTGCAAAGAGTATTCCCGCACTTACCAGGAAAGCCATCAAAAGGGTAATTTTTTTCATTGTTTTTAGAGAATTTATTTATTGATAATTGTTGCCCGTTTAAAACTAATGGAAGTTGTTCCCAATATTTCACTGAATATACTTCCGCTACAGGATCCTTTGACGGAAATAGTGTCACCAACTTTCACATTTTTTATGTTATTATATTCTTCTTTTTCAAAAGCAAAAGCAATATATGAGCCATCAGGATTTGAAAAATTTATAATTGAAGTTGAATCATTATTAATGGTAATCTCTGCTACTGTACCATTGATCTGTATTATTTTTTCCCTGTACTTATTATTGGCAGCAGAGTCATTTGTAATGAATTCAGCTATAAATGCATTGGCAGATAAACTATATGCTGCTTTTATTTCATTTGTATCCTTATGTGTTTCATTCCATACTGATTTTTCAATCAATTTGAAACTAATGAATGCAAACAGCGGGCCTAATACTAACCAACCTGTCTTTTTTAACCAATTTGCTGGTAAAGGGTTTGTGATAAGTAGTATGATTGAAAAAAATACGGCCAGCCATGCAGCCAGTTTGAGCATATTCATGGCTCCTGGGCCTACTCCTAACGTAGCAAGTAGTTGAGAAAAAAGAAAAAATATTGAGCAAAGTGAAAGCGTTAATACTGATATAATAATTGCCGGCCAGTGAGCTTGTTTGTTTTTCGCTATCAATATCAGTAATAATAAAGCGGCTATTGGAATAAGCCAGAATAAATAAAAGGTAAAACTTAATTGAGGAATCGGATTCGCAAGCCCGAATTTTGTTTCAGCCACGGAAAAGAATTTCCCGGATGGGAAATGAAACCCATTGATCGTATTGCCATCCCAGTTAGCCCATGGCATAAAGAAAATAAACAGCAATGCAACAGCGGAGATCACCTGTATCCACTTCAATAATGCTGTATTTCTTTGAATATCCATTCTATCTATTAATCGGATTTTGCGCCATAATGGTTGCAATCAGGCAGCAAATATACAATGTTTAAACATTGAATATTATTTATCCCTTTAAAATATATGCTAAAACATAAAAAAACCCCGCATAAAAGCGGGGCGTTATGATGCTAACCCATCATAATATTTTAAAAACTAACTGTTTACGCAGTAGTTTGTAATTCTTTGATCTTCTCCCTGATCCTGGTTTCGATCTCTTTTGCAAGTTCAGGATTGTCCACCAACAGTTGTTTAACTGCATCACGGCCCTGGCCCAGTTTGTCATTATTATAACTATACCAGCTTCCGCTTTTTTGAACAATGCCTAATTCTGTTCCCATATCAATGATCTCACCTGTTTTGGAAATACCTTCTCCAAAAATGATATCAAACTCTGCTGCACGGAATGGAGGTGCTACTTTATTTTTAACCACTTTTACTTTTACATGGTTACCAACGGCAGAATCTCCGTCTTTGATCTGTTGTGTTCTGCGAATATCAAGACGAACGGAAGCGTAAAACTTCAGAGCATTACCACCAGTTGTTGTTTCAGGGTTACCAAACATGATCCCGATCTTTTCCCGAAGCTGGTTGATGAAAATGCAAATGGTGTTTGTTTTGGAAATAGTAGCTGTAAGTTTACGTAATGCCTGGCTCATTAACCGGGCATGCAATCCCATCTTGCTATCACCCATTTCTCCTTCCAACTCACTCTTTGGAACAAGAGCCGCTACAGAATCGATCACAACTACATCCAATGCACCGGAAAGAATAAGCCTGTCAGCTATCTCAAGTGCCTGCTCACCATAATCGGGTTGTGAAATAAGCAGATTGTCAACATCTACTCCCAGTTTTTTTGCATAAGTGCTGTCAAAAGCATGTTCAGCATCTATAATGGCACACATGCCTCCCTTTTTCTGCGCTTCTGCAATCACATGGGTAGCAATAGTGGTTTTACCGGAAGATTCCGGACCATAGATTTCAATAACTCTTCCTCTCGGAAGACCCCCGATCCCAAGGGCTACATCAAGCCCGATAGAACCTGTGGAGATCACTGCCTGTTCCACAACAGCTTTCTCATTCATCATCATCACACTTCCTTTGCCGTAGTCTTTCTCAATCTTATCCATGGTAAGCCTGAGAGCTTTCAGTTTTTCATTATTAGCCGACATGTCTGTAGTTTTTTCTGTTTTTGCCATGATGATTCAAAGTTAGGGGGTTGGCTTGCGCCATTTTTAAAACTTTTACACAGTCTGCAAAACTAAATCATTTAGTAATAAAATACTAATATTTTGGGGAAAATATTTCAAAAGTAACGGCTAGGCCAGCCACCAAATAATGACCTGTGTAGCAATACCCAAGGCAAGACCGCTGTAGATCTCCTGCGGGTTGTGGTCAGAGTCAAGGAACCTGGCGGTACAGACAATACCTGTTAAAAGCAATGCTACTGCTACATACATTCCGAAGTATATATTTTGAGAAAAACCGAGCAGCACCAAAAACATCAGTGATACACCTGCGGCAATCGCATGTAAACTTATTTTCATAACGATGTTGGCCATTAGTGCAAGGGAAGATGCGATCCAGATGGCCAATGCAAGCACCCGGGCCTCTCTTGGATAATCAGGTAAATTATTCCACACATTCCATATCCAGAAATACCATGTGGCACAACCAATGAGCGGAATAATGCGATCTTTTTGGGTTTTAAGCTGAATGCTGCTGATAAATTTTAGCCCTTTCAATAATAAAATAGTGATAACTGGGAAAAAAGTATACATCAAAAAGGCCTGTAATAACACATTACGTTTATCAACCCAGGAAAATCCTGCAAAAAGATAAGGATGAATATAAACCATGAACCAAACAACATAAACCGGAACAAAAACAGGATGTAAGAGGTATGAAATAATTTTTGCGATCACCCGGAGAGCCAATGGCTGAGATCCGGCAAAATTCTCTCTCATTTCCTGTAAACGATTATCACTGTTTATCACCAGTTTATTGCTCATATTGTTTTTTTCTGATTGCAAATTAAATCAATTGGTAAAAAGGGTGTGGTTTTTGTATCTTTTGGCGTCAAATTGTTTTAAGAAAATATTTTTTACATCTAAACCCGACAGATGAAAAAATACCTGCTTGCGTTTTTTTTATTCTTTTCATTTTTTCAACTTGAAGCTCAGCGTATTAATAAAACAAAGGTGCAGAACCTTTATGACCGTATCAAGGCTGCCGGCATACGACATCCCGAATTTGTGATCGCACAAAGTATGCAGGAAACCGGAAATCTGAATTGTAAGAAATGCTGTCTCAGGTATAATAACCTCTTTGGGTTTTATGTAAAGGGAAATAAGTGTAAAAAATTTGAATCAGAGGAAGCATGTATAGAGTACTATAAAGCATGGCAGGATAAACGTTATGATAAATGGAGAAAAAAATACCCTAAAGGGGATTATTATCATTTTTTGAAGTATGTCCGTTATGCCACCGGTGATAAATACAACAATGAGATCAGGCCTAAAGTGAATTGGGTAAAAAAGAACTTGTTATTGTAGCAGGATAAATATATTGCATCTTCTTCTTGGAAAAAATGGCTTCTGCTTTAAAAGCATATATAGCAAATAAAATTTTTACAGGTGAAAACTGGATAAGCGGCCATGCAATAATTACAGAAGGCGGTAAGATAAAAGAATTGGTACCTGTAGGCTCTCTCCCTTCCTCTATAGCAACTGATGTGTTTGATAATTGTATGCTGGCTCCTGCCTTTATCGACTTACAGATATATGGCGCATCTGGAAAGCTCTTAGCGGTTTATCCCGAAACCGATTCATTGGTAAAACTAAATGCATATGGTAGAAAAGCAGGCACGGCTTATTGTATGCCGACTGTGGCTACAAATACGATTGATGTTTTTTACAAATGCATAGATGCAATAAGAGATTATTGGAATGGAAATGGGAAAGGTATTCTGGGTTTACATATTGAAGGGCCATGGATAAACCCGGCAAAGAGAGGAGCACATATTGAATCATTGATTCATTCACCATCTTTAAAAGAAGTAGACGAGTTGTTAAGTTATGGTAAAGGGGTGATAAAAATAATAACACTGGCACCGGAGCAATGTGATAAAGAAATTATTGATAGAATACTATCCGATAATATAATTATTTCAGCAGGGCATAGTAATGCAACATATGAGCAGGCAAAAACCGGTTTTGCAAATGGTATAACTGCCGTCACACATTTATACAATGCGATGAGTCCGTTACAGCACCGACAACCAGGCTTAACAGGAGCAACGCTGGATGATGCTTCAGTAATGGCAAGTATTATTCCGGATGGACATCATGTAAGTTATGCAGCGATAAGTATTGCAAAAAAAGTGATGGGAAAAAGATTATTTGCAATTACAGATGGGGTAACTGAAACCATTGATGGATTTTATCCGCATCAGTTAGCAGGGGATAAATATGAAGCGTCGGGTATTCTTAGTGGCTCTGCCCTTACAATGGAAAAAGCATTGAAGAACCTGGTTGAGTATGTTGGCATAGAATTGAGCGAAGCATTACGGATGTGCAGCCTTTACCCGGCACAAGTAATAAAAATGGATAGAATTATGGGGCGCATAGCCCCGGGCTATAATGCTGATATTGTAGTAGTGGATAACGGATTAAGCATAACAAGCACAAATTATTCGGAATCCGAATAGAATTAATTTGTGAACACCTCTTATTGGTTTGTATCCGGCATTTTAGTTTCAGACTCTTCTTTTTTCCATTGCTTGTCCATATAAAATGTACCAAAAGGAATAACAGATGCCAACCCTGCTTTTACAAGCCAGTTAAAATCTTTTTTGTATTCAGTCTTTACTTCTCTTGCCAGGATAACATAAGCAATAAATAACAGTCCGTGTATTCCACCTGCAACAGTAACGGCTATCGGCAAAGCGGCAAAATATTTCAGAGGCATGGCAATGAATAAGAGTACTATAAATGAGATGCCTTCTGCAATTGCAATTTTCCTGAACCAGCTAAAAGTCTTTTTCATTATTATGTTGAATTATAAAATCAGTAATTGATCACCTGTTCTTGAATGGAATCAGGTATTTCTCTCCATTCATATTGCTGGTTTCGCAATTGTGCTTCAAAACCAGCTTCCTGGATAGCTTCCTGTATACTTTTATAAGTAAACCGGTGTGGGGCACCTGCAGCACTTACCACATTTTCTTCCAGCATAATGCTGCCAAAATCATTGGCACCTGCATGCAAACAAAGTTGTGCTGTTTGTTTTCCAACAGTAAGCCAGCTGGCCTGGATATTTTTAATATTAGGCAGCATGATCCGGCTAAGGGCTATCATGCGAATATATTCTTCTGGCGTAGTAAGATTATGAACACCCCTTATTTTAGCTAATAAGGTATCCACATCCTGGAAGGTCCATGGTATAAAAGCCAGGAATCCCTTTGCATCGGCAGGTTTTCGGCTTTGTACCTCTCTTATTTTTACCAGGTGCTCAAAACGTTCTTCAATAGTTTCTACATGACCAAACATCATGGTGGCAGAAGTGGTAATATTAAGCTTATGAGCTTCATGCATAATATCCAGCCATTCCTGTGCACCGCATTTTCCTTTGCTGATCAGCCTTCTTACTCTATCGATCAGTATCTCAGCGCCGGCACCCGGAAGAGAATCCAGCCCGGCCTCCTTTAAGGCACTTAGCACTTCCTGGTGTGTACTTTTTTCCAATTTGGTAATGTGTGCTACTTCGGGAGGGCCTAATGCATGGAGCCTGATCGTCGGGAATTCAGCTTTGATAGCACGGAATGTATCTATGTAAAATTGTAACCCAAGTTCCGGGTGATGGCCTCCTTGTAATAAAAGCTGATCGCCACCCCAGTTCAATGTTTCTTCAATTTTTTTTCTGTAAACAGGCATATCAGTAATATAGGCTTCGGAATGGCCGGGTATCCTGTAAAAATTGCAAAATTTACAATTTGCAATGCATACATTGGTTGTATTTACATTACGATCGATTTGCCATGTTACTTTTCCGTGTGGCACCTGCTTTTTTCGTAATTCATCTGCGATATACATCAGGTCGGCAAGCGGGGCATTATGAAAAAGCTCCACTCCTTCCCCGACAGTAAGAAACTCCATATTGAGAGCTTTGCTATATAGGTCATTTGCCATTTCGCAAAGGTAAAGGGGTAAAAAGAAATGAGGATAAACGGTTTGTTGTTGGTTATGGGAAGGGTTATATTTATTTGAATGGGAAAGCAGGTTGCATCTTTTTAACCGTTACAGTTGTCTTTTCATGGGATTGATTGTTGTTCAACGCTGTATGAAAAAAATCACCACCACCATAATAGGCCTGGTCCTGAGTTTTTCTTTCATGGAAATTAAAGCTCAGGAAGAATTTGTTGATCCTCCTTCAATAGATCTGACAACTATCCCATTTACACAGCTTACGGGTGGTATTGTAATTGTCAGGGCTCTATTAGACAGTTTTCCCGATACATTGAATTTTATCCTGGATACGGGAAGCAGCGGGATATCACTTGACTCAACCACGGCAGACTACCTGAATCTGCAGCCAGAACCCAGCGACAGAACGATCAAAGGCATTGCAGGGATCAAAAGAGTGAGTTTTCTGTATAACCGTACCCTGCATTTCCCGGGGTTATCTATTGACAGTCTTAATTTTCATATCAATGATTATTCCATTTTACTGGCTGTTTATGGAGTAAGGGTAGATGGTATTATCGGGTATGGTATGCTTAGCCGTTATATTGTAAAAGTGAATTACGACAGAATGCGGATCACCATTGCCAGTAATGGTTCTATCCGTTATCCCAGGGGCGGTTATCTTTTAAAACCATATATGACCACCCTTGTAGTACAACCGATAGATGTAAGAGATGCTGCTACATTACGGTCAAATTTTTTATTTGATATGGGTGCCGGGTTATGTATGATGCTGACAAAGGATTTTGTAGAAGACAGTTTCTTTCTCAATAAAAAAACGAAAGCATATACAAAGGAAGGAGAAGGACTTGGTGGTAAAATAGACATGCAATTAAGAGTCATCAAAGAGGTTAAGATCGGCCCCTACCGTTTCAAAAGAGTACCGGTATATGTTTTTGATGATGAATACAACGTTACTTCTTATCCTTATATGAGCGGTATTTTGGGTAATGAGCTTTTGCGAAGATTCAATGTTACCCTCAACTATGCCCAGGGAGACATATACCTGCTCCCCAATACACATATGCGGGATTTTTTTGATTACTCCTATTCGGGGCTTGAGCTTTATTATATAGAGGGATTGATTGTAGCCGGGGATGTGGCCAAAGGATCGCCGGCAGAAGAGGCCGGAGTAAAGGAAGGAGATATTGTTATTGCTGTTAACAGGGATCTTTCTCAGAATCTTGACAGGTATAAAAGGGAGCTTCAGAATACATTGGGGAAAGTCCAGCTGCTCTTAAAAAGAAATGGTGAGATCATCAGAACTGAGTTTAAAGTTAAAAATATCTTGAAGTAAGGGTATCAGGCCTATTTTCAATAATTTTACAGTCTACGGAGAAGTTTCTTATTCAATGCCTTTTCCGGCTTTTTAGCATTATGATACAGTTTGAAAAGTTTACCTTATCCAACGGTCTCCGGGTGATCGTTCACCAGGATAGCAGCACTCCCATGGCAGTGGTTAATGTAATGTATGATGTAGGCGCCAGGGATGAAAATCCCGAAAAGACCGGCTTTGCTCATTTGTTTGAGCACCTTATGTTTGGTGGTTCAGTTAATATTCCTAACTATGATGAGCCCCTGCAAAGGGCTGGTGGAGAGAATAACGCATACACCACTAACGATATCACCAATTACTATATTCAGTTACCGGCTCAAAATCTTGAAACGGCATTCTGGCTGGAAAGCGACCGGATGTTATCATTGGCATTTAGTAAAAAAAGCCTGGAAGTACAGCGAAAAGTGGTTGTTGAAGAATTCAAGGAACATTACCTTAACAAACCTTATGGAGATGCCTGGCATAGGATGAGAGAACTGGCTTATACAACACATCCGTATCGCTGGATGACTATTGGCAAAGAATTATCACATATAGAGAATGCAAAACTTGAGGATGTACAACAATTCTTCTTCAAACATTACCGCCCCGAAAATGCTGTACTGGTTGTAGCAGGAAATATTACTGTGGAAAGGGTCAGGGAACTTGCAGACAAGTGGTTTGGGAATATAGATGCAGGAGAAAAATATAACCGAAATCTTACACCGGAACCAGAGCAACAGGAAGAAAACCGACTGGTAATTGAAGCAACTGTTCCTGTCAATGCTATTTATAAGACCTGGCACATGGCATCACGGTTGGATAGAAAGTACTATATAACTGATCTGCTTTCTGATATTTTAAGCGGAGGAGGATCATCAAGGTTATACCAGAAACTGGTAAAAGAGAAAAAACTCTTTAGTGGTATAGAATGTTACCATTTTGGAAGTACTGATAACGGACTATTGGCAATTGAAGGAAAAATTGTAAAAGGGGTGAAACCGGAAACTGCGGAAAAAGAAATTGAGAATGTATTGGATGAGTTACAACAGGAACCCATATTAGAAATAGAATTACAGAAAGTAAAGAATAAAACAGAAAGTCTTATTGCTTTTGAAGATATGAGCATCATGAGCCGGGCTGCCAGTCTTGCTTATTATGAAACCTTGGGTGATGCTTCCTGGATGAACTTTGAACTTGATAAGTATGCCACAGTTACCACTGAGGATGTTTTAGAGGAAAGCAGGAATATCTTCAAAAAAGAAAATTCACATACTATTTATTACCTATCCCGGAATTGATGATAAGCCCTAACGAAAAAACAGAAAAACTTAACCGAAAACAACCGCCTCCCGTTGCAGATGCGGTTCACTTTGATCTTCATTTAAAACCTTACCAAAAATATTTTCTGGATAACGGAGTGCCTGTTTATGCGGTGGATGCAGGGGCAGAAGAAGTAATGATGCTGGAATGGGTATTTTTTGCAGGAAACAGTCTTGAGAATAAAAACCTGCTGGCAGCCACTACCAATTTCTTATTAAGAAATGGTACCAGTACTAAAACGGCTTTTCAGATCAATGAACATTTTGAATATCATGGCGCTTACCTGAACAGGGCCTGTTACAATGAAACAGCTACGGTTACTTTACATACGCTTTCAAAGCATATCAGGGAACTGTTGCCAGTCGTGAGGGAGATCTTAACTGACTCAGTTTTACCTGCTGAAGAATTAGCAGTATATCAGCAAAACATGTTGCAACGGTTAAAAGTGAACCTGAAAAAAAATGATTTTGTTGCCGGCAGGTTGATCGATGCTTATCTATATGGAGAGCAACATCCTTATGGCAAGTATACACATGAGGAAGATTTTGAAAAGTTGAACAGGGAAGAATTAGTGGATTTTTATGATCGTTATTACCGTCATGGAAAGTGGGTAATATTTGCGGCAGGTAAGTTGCCGTCTGACCTGGCAGCGTTATTAAATAAAAATTTTGGAGATCTGGATTGCCAGGGTATTGAAATTCCCGAACATTCTTCAACGCCATCATTGCAGAAGAAATATCGCATCACTAATGATGAGAACGGAGTACAGGGAGCTATAAGAATGGCCCGTCATTTTCCTAACAGGCATCACCCCGATTTTACCAAAGCCCAGGTACTCAATGTGGTATTAGGAGGTTATTTTGGTTCAAGGCTAATGAGTAATATCCGGGAAGAAAAAGGTTATACGTATGGTATTCATAGTTACCTGCAAAATCATATTGAACAATCCGCATGGATGATCAGTACGGAAGCGGGTAAAGATGTGAGTGAAGCGGCTATAGAAGAAGTTTATAAGGAAATGAAAATATTGCGGGAGGAGCCTGTGAGCGAAGATGAATTGATGTTAGTAAGAAACTACATGATGGGAAGTATTTTGGGTGACCTGGATGGCCCTTTTCAAATTATGGCCCGCTGGAAAAACATTATCCTGAA
The DNA here is from genome assembly GCA_020636575.1 of Chitinophagales bacterium. GTDB lineage: Bacteria > Bacteroidota > Bacteroidia > Chitinophagales > Chitinophagaceae > JJ008. The sequence goes on along the minus strand of JACJXP010000001.1, from coordinate 823,515 downwards.
CAATCTTTCAGAACAATACTTTTACGAAACGATCAATACGATCAGGAATATTACGGCTGATGAACTGCAATTACTGGCACAAAAATATCTGCAGCCGGATGAGTTTTACGAGTTGGTAGTGATCTGATCATTGCAATAATTAAGAAATGAAATTAATTCTGCGGCTTCTTGTTTCCGCTGCTATTGCTTTTATATTAGCACAAGTGCTTACCGGTGTGCATGTAGATAGCTACGGAACGGCTATCTGGTTTGCCATTGTGCTGGGTATATTGAATGCATTGCTCAGACCCTTACTTATTCTTTTTACTCTCCCGTTAACCTTATTTACGTTTGGCCTTTTTCTTTTTATCATAAATACCATCATCGTACTACTGGCCAGCGACTGGGTAAAAGGGTTTGATATTGACAGTTTTGGGTGGGGCCTGTTATTCAGCTTGCTGCTTACCCTGATCACTTCTATGCTGTTCAAAGAGGAGGACCGCCAGCGAAAACAACGGAGCGAATAATTATATAATACACACTCCTTTGCTAATTCAGACCGAATAAAGGAAATTCGCACCATGACCTTTGACCGAAAAGAACTTTCCAACGAACAATTAGTTCACTTCTATCGTTCCCTGCTGTGGCCAAGAATGATCGAAGAAAAAATGCTGGTATTACTTCGCCAGGGAAAAATATCAAAGTGGTTCAGCGGCATCGGGCAGGAGGCTATTGCAGTAGGGACAACATTAGCGTTAGAGGATGATGAGTGGATCATGCCTTTGCATCGCAACCTGGGCGTTTTTACAACCCGAAATATGCCACTGCATAAACTATTTATGCAATGGCAGGGAGCACAGGAAGGTTATAGTAAAGGGAGAGAAAGAAGTTTTCATTTTGGCACCGCGGCACATCATATATGTGGTATGATCTCTCATTTGGGTCCGCAACTTGCCATTGCAGATGGTGTTGCATTAGCATACAAACTCAGGAAAGAACAAAAAGTGTCTTTGGCTTTTACAGGTGAAGGGGGTACAAGTGAAGGAGATTTTCATGAGGCACTGAATGTCGCAGCTGTATGGGATCTCCCGGTAATTTTCCTGGTTGAGAATAATGGATATGGATTAAGCACACCTGTGAAAGAACAATACAGGTGTATCAGCCTGGTGGACCGTGCTAAAGGCTATGGTATGGAAGGCGTGCAGATCGATGGCAATAATATTTTAGCTGTGCATGATACCATAAAAGGAGTGAGGGAATTCTGTATCAAACACCAGAAACCTTACCTGATTGAATGCATGACTTTCAGGATGAGGGGACATGAGGAAGCCAGCGGAACGAAATATGTACCGCAGGATCTTTTTAAGTTGTGGGAACAGAACGATCCGATTGTCAATTTCGAGAACTATTTAAAAACAGCCGGGGTATTGAATGAAGAAAGTATTGCAACTATACGCAATGAATTCAAAGAAAAAATAGAAAGCGAACTGGCGATAGGATCTGAAACGAAACCAATTGTAGTGGATACAGAGCAAGAACTGGAGGATGTTTTTGCTGAGCAGAGAGTTAAAAGTCCTGAATCAGGAGTGAAGGTTATTGATAATTCAAATAATTTTTATGACTCCCGGCTGCCGGCTAAAGACTCCCGGCTTATTGATGCTATCAAGGAAGGGCTTCAACAATCCATGCAACAACATCCCAACCTAATCCTAATGGGACAGGATATTGCAGAATACGGAGGGGCTTTTAAAATAACGGAAGGGTTTGTGCAGGAGTTTGGTAAAGAGAGAGTGAGAAATACACCATTATGCGAAAGTGCTATTATAGGAACTGCATTAGGATTGTCATTGGAAGGATATAAGAGTATGGTGGAAATGCAGTTTGCTGATTTCGTTTCAGTGGGTTTCAACCAGATCGTCAACAATCTTGCAAAAATTCATTATCGCTGGGGGCAACATGCAGATGTTGTGATCCGGATGCCGACAGGTGCCGGGGTGGGTGCGGGGCCTTTTCATTCACAGAGTAATGAGGCATGGTTTACCAAAGTGCCGGGGTTAAAAGTAGTATATCCGGCTACTCCGATGGATGCAAAAGGATTATTGATCGCTGCTATCAATGATCCTAACCCTGTAGTGTTTTTTGAACATAAAGCCTTGTATCGTTCGGTAAGCGGATCAGTACCTGAGGAATATTATGAAATAGAAATTGGTAAGGCCAGGCATGTAAGAGAAGGAGATGAAGTTTCTATCATCACTTATGGCAGCGGGGTGCATTGGGCAGAAGATTATGCAGCTGAACATCCTGAGATATCCATTGATATTTTAGATCTGCGAACCCTGGCACCGATGGATTATTTTGCTATTCGTGAAGCGGTGCAAAGAACAGGAAGAGTATTGATATTGCATGAGGACACATTGGTAGGTGGCATTGGTGGTGAGATCGCAGCCTGGATAGCCGAACATTGTTTTGATATACTCGACGCACCGGTGATGCGGTGTGCTTCGTTGGATACCCCTGTTCCTTTCAGTATTGAGTTGGAACAAAATTTTCTTGCAAAAAGTAGATTAAGCGAAATGATAGAAAAGCTGTTGGCTTATTAATAGGTTTTTTGTGGGTAATCGAAAATAGCCTATTTTAAATTTTCTTACCCTTTCTAAACACAAGTTCCCTCCCACACCAAAACCAACGCTAATGCAACCAACAACTTCTGGGCAAAGTATTGCCGCACCTATCAGCCAGTCAGAAAGGATCCTGGTCATTGACTCATTACGAGGGATAGCAATCCTTGGAATATTATTAATGAATATTCCCGGGTTTGGGCTTGCGCCGACAGCCATTTCTGATTTTTCAGTTCAACCACAGGGAAAACTCAACTACTATTTCTGGTATGTATTCGGGCCGGGAGTATTTGAAGGAACGCAACGGGCCATTTTCTCTATGCTTTTTGGAGCCGGCATGTACATATTTACCACCCGCCTTGAAAAAAGAGTCTCCGGAATGTTATCGGCTGAACTGTTTATCCGCCGCCAGCTCTGGTTATTGGTCTTTGGTGTTTTTCATGCCTATATCCTGCTTTGGTACTGGGATGTTCTTTATCATTATGCCATCTGCGGGATCATAGTTTTTGCCTTCAGAAGAATGTCACCTAAAAAATTATTTATTGCCGCCGGCGTAGCACTGTTAATGATGACAGTGGTAGAAAACAAGAATCTGTATCGGGATAAGAATACGATCAGAAAAGGCGAGATCGTAGCTGCCATTGATACCACCACCACAAAACTTACAGATAAACAAACGGAACAACTTGCCGCTTATGAGGGAATGAAAAAAAGGTCAGAACCGGAAGAGAAAAAGAAAAGAATGAAAAAGCAGGAAGAAGCTATTACAGGCAGCTATGCTGAGCTGTACAAAGAAAGAAGTAAGATGGCTGAAGAGGGGGAAACTTATGGTATGTATTACTGGGCTATATGGGATGTAACCTTATTTATGTTCCTTGGATTAGCGTTTTTCAAATTGAAGATATTGCAGGGTGAAGCAAAAACGAAAGTGTATGCCTGGATGGCGGTTATTGGTTTAGGTATTGGATTGCCTTTGTCGTATATGTTTGTTCGTAATGATGTGAATTATAATTTTAATCACTTTGAGATTGTCCGGAATAAGGCTTTTGAATTTTACGAGATACAAAGGTTTGTGCATTCCATCGGGCTATTTGGATTGATCATGCTGCTATACAAATCCGGCTGGTTTAAATGGTTGTTTAAATTGTTACGACCCGTGGGGCAAATGGCTTTTACAAATTACCTGACCCAATCCATTATGTGCGGGATATTTTTCTATGGGATCGGGTTCGGTTATTTTGGAAAGCTGGAATACCACCAACTATTCTATGTGGTAGGTACAGTCTGGATCATACAGATCATTTGGAGTAATATATGGCTAAAGTATTTCCGGTTCGGCCCCATGGAATGGGTATGGAGAAGTTTGACCTATTGGCAAAAACAACCCATGCGCAGGCCAAAGAAGGAAGAGCCTCCTTCTGCTTAAAAATAAATAATAAGGATAGTTTTAATTAGGAAGCCTTTTTGTCTTGTAATTTTTTAAGGCCCACCAGTGTTTCGTCGCTATTGTTTTTAAGTGCACCCATTTTGCTGGAGTTAAAATAGTGTTTCTCTCCGCCCGGTGTCGTGATAGAGAACCATTTTAATAATCGCCAGTCTGGCTCAGCCTGTACAGTACATTCGTTCAGGTTAAATTGTAATGGTGTCTCCGTTTCACTCTTTTTGTAATAAACATTTTTACCAATGAGATATAGTGCGCCGTATGAATCAAAGTATTTGAATCCCTTTTTATACCTGTTGGCAGATGCGTGGTGATACATTGCGGAATATTCCAGTCCCGGATCAGTGATCGTTCTTAAAACCTTATTGAAACGTTGTTCTTTTGCAAAGAATGTAAATACAACTACCAACACACCGATAATTGCACCAATGATAGCTCCTGTAAGCATATATTCTAGTTTTGGTTAATGATTTCTCAATGTAATGCCAGCTCTTACACCCAGGTGCTTTTCGTTTTCAGCGGTCAACATTCCGTTTACGATCACATATTTAAACCCGGTGGAATAAGCATGCGGTTTTTCAAAAGTAGAAAGATCTTGTACCTTATCTGCATCAAAGATCACAATATCTGCTGCCATTCCTTCTTTAATGATACCCCTGTCTTTTAACTGAAATTTTTGTGCCGGCAACGAAGTCATTTTTCTTATAGCGTCTTCTAATGTTAATACTTTTTCTTCCCGTACATATTTGCTGAGTATCCTGGCATTGGTACCATAACCTCTAGGGTGGGGCATACCGGCTCCTAATACTCTTATTGTTGCATCGCAGGCAAACATATTATAAGGGTATTGCATGATGCGTTTTACGTCGTCCTCACTCATCCCATGAAACACAGCGCTGGCTCCGCCATTCATCATAATATCAATGATGGTCAGAGCTTCTTCCTTTGCTTTATGTTTTCTGCCCTTCATCAGGTTGATCTCTTCAATACTTTTACCATTATAACTAGTGTCAGGACCATAATAGGCTACTACCGCATAACCAAAGTGATTTAATTTTCTTTTTTTCAATCTTTCCAGCATGTCTTTAATAACCTGCTTTCGGATAGCCGGATCCTGAAGTCTTGCTTTGATCGAATCCTGTCCGTCAGCCAGTATTTCATCAGGTATCAGTGTACTGATCGAAGTACTGCTGGCTGTATAGGGATATTGATCTACTGTAACATCAATACCTTCTTTTCTTGCAGCTTCAATCATAGGAACAGTTTCTTTACTTCTGCCCCAATTATGCTGTCCGCTCAGTTTGAAATGAGATATCTCAACGGGTATATTAGCTTCCCTGCCAATTGTCAATGCCTCATTAATGGCAGGGATGATACTATCGCCCTCGCTGCGCATATGCGATACATAAACACCATTGTACCTGGCGGCTATTTTGGCCAGGTCAACTATCTCCGGTGTTTTGGTATATGTTCCGGGTATATAGATCAAACCGGTTGATAAACCTACCGCACCATCCTGCATGGCTTTTTCAACCAATTCTTCCATTTGTTTCATTTCAACAGGTGAAGCATCCCGGTTGGCACGGCCCATTACTGCTTTGCGTATATCATTATGCCCAACAAGTGTGGCTACATTGATGGATAATTTTAAGGAGTCGATCCAGCCCAGGTATTTGCCGATATCTGTGTTGGAGGACCCGCAGTTCCCGGTGATACAGGTGGTAACTCCGTCAAGAATAAAATTGGTGGCGTTCGGGTCCCTGTTTTCATCGCCTTCCAGGTGTGTATGTACATCAATAAAGCCAGGGGCAACGAAAAGTCCTTTTGCATCGATTATCTTTTTGGCCGGGAGGTTAAGGCTTCTCCCGATCTTTAAGATCTTTCCATTTTGGACAGCAACATCAGCATAAAACCAATTGTTCCCGGTGCCGTCGATCACCTTTCCATTTTTAATAAGTATGTCAACAAGGGGATTTTGGGCAATGGTAAACAGGGGCAGTAAACAGAAACCAATGAGAAATTTCATCTGTCCAAGTTACTGAAATAGATGATGATATATCGTTAAAGTTAGCGTCAACGATAATCATCGAAGTCTGTGATAAATATCACCAATGACGGAAACCAATCATTTTAGCTTTAGCTTTGGTATGTGAAGAAGGTTTATAAATTCATCCTGGTTTGTATTATTTGCGTTGCCATTGTGGCGACCCTTGTTATAATTTTTAAATAAAAATCAACATTATGAAAAAGAACATGGGAAATGCCGACCGTATTATCAGGGTCCTGATAGCGGCAGTTTTTGCTTACCTCTATTTTAGTGGTACAGTTACCGGTACATTAGGTCTTGTGTTGGTGATATTGGGAGGAATATTTGTGTTAACAAGCCTGGTAGGTTTTTGTCCTCTATACGCTCCTTTTGGTATGAATACCTGTGCAAAAAAATCTTCCTGAATTATTTTCTGATCTTTCCCAAGAAAAATTTTTTTCTATAGGAAAAATAGATCAGAAAGGAATGCTCGAATAATTTATTATGCAGATCGAGGTAAGGGCTATATCTCATATCTGTAAAGAGTCCCTTCAATATTTCTTTCTCAAAGATCAGGTTGAGGAATAGCAGTTCCCGTTTGGGTTCAGTATAACTGCTATTGCCGGCATAAGAGATACTTTGATAAATAGGCGCCCCCTTTGGTGCTATGAATTGATTACCCTTCCAGTAACTTGCCAGGAATGAAAAATTCCATTTTGTATGGATATAGAGATTAGATAAAAAACCGTTTCCCTTGTTAAAGGGATATATATGTTTCTTTTGGGAAAGATTGTAACCTAAAAAGTGTAAACCTACCCGAACCTTTTTTGTCCATTCGGAATGATTAGGATTATCCCATTCACTGACGAGGCCTGCGGATGTATTAATAACTGTATAAACAGCAGAGTGATTTGTATCCAGCTGACCTCCTTTGTGAGGAGTAATTAATTGTAAAGGGATAGATACATGGAGAGGCTTGCTTGGTTTTGAGATCAGGTAAGAAACTGAAACTCCCCCGGTTAATTCTTCCGGGTAATCTGCTGTTTTCTTTTGGCGTAATTCCCAGTCCAGCCACAGATCAGCCTTAAGTTTATCAGTATTATATTTAACCTGGAACCCTTCTTCTATAGGTCTTTCAATTATCATATCATAATTCATAATAGGTTCTGGCAACCTATGTGCCTGGTTACCTTCTAAAGCACCAAACAGGAAACGAAGATTTTTATGCCGAAACTGCATAGAAAAGACCGGCAGCACTTTATCTAATTTTTTAGCTCCAAATTCCTTTTGGAGCAGCGCTCCGGCTTCAAATCTTAGCCATTTGTTAGGTTGCAATGCAAAACGAGGATAATGCCAGGTGCCGAATAAGGTATATCCCTCTTGAATCGGGTTAAAATATTCATAGTCCCGGAAGTAAAAAAGATTATTGTATGAAAAAGAGATGGAGTTACTATCCTTTTGCTGAATAGGGCTTGTAAGATCCATGGCTGGTGAAATATGCTGTGCATCGGATTGAGTGCTTTGCAGTAGCAAAAACAGAAATATAAACAGCAGTTTTTTAAAGCTTTTCACTTTCTGAGAAAAATAATTGGCTTTAAGGTGAGGGAGTTAACGCATTAAAAGTAATGAAAGTACTTTAACAGGATGATTTAATATCCTTTACTATAAAAACTGAAAATGCATAAGCTGTTTATAATAGGTCTTTTCTAAAGTTTATTTCCTTTTTCTCCAACAAACCAGTCCTCCTTATTCTTGAAAAGGACATTAAAGGTGGTTAATGAACCATAACAACGGGTGATATACTGTTGGATATTTACTTTCTCCTCATCACTCAGGTTTTTATGACTGTTGATACTTTGTTCAAGTACCCGCAGCCTGTCTCTGAGCATAACTATTTTATGAAAGAAGTCAGCTACAGGAATTTCTTTTGGTTTCAGGGTTTTGTCAGCAGGTTGAAGTACCAGTATACCACCCTCCCATTTTTCACCCAGCGGAACTATTTCAGTAATTCCTCCCCACATTCTTAAGATCTTTAATAGTGATCTTTCAACTTCAGAATGTGTTTCAATTTCTTCACTTACATTTTCCGGGATGATCTCCTCCAGTTTGGGATCTGTTTTATCTATTTCTTTAATGCCATGGTTAATAAAGGAGATCAGATATGTAGCATATTTAATACCTACGATCACACCCGGACCATGTTGAGTGTGTTGCAGGCGGGTCCCGATTCCAAGTGTAGTTTGTTCCATAACAACAGGTATTTTAAAGTTTATATTCTTCCTCAAGAATCCTGATAAGTCTTGTGGCATGATCATGCTGTTCTTTTGCAAAGTTGATTGAATAAACCATGATAGAAGAAAGATAATGAATGCGTACAAAAAATTCATTGATCACATTTCTGTCATTCAGTGCAAGGGGAGGGTTTCCATCCGGAGGCTTAAAAGAGAAATCTTTTTTTTCAATCATGTCCTGAAATACACTCCCATCAAATATTTTAGCCTCATATTCTGTGACAGCTTGCTGTCGCAGGGTTAGTAATGTTGTTATATAACTGATCTCGTCCAGATTGAAGTAATAGCGGGAGATGCTGTCAGCCACATCATGATTATGCAACAAACGAAGATTACCTGAATTTTTCATTTGTTCATAGGCATTTTCATTGGCTTCATTGGGCCAGCTGCTACGCATAGCCATTCTTACCAGGTAGTAAAGCCGCTGCTGCTCATCGGGGCTTCTTTTATCTTTTTTCAAAAGAAGAATTACAGAGTCATAGGAATTAACAGAATAAGACTGGTCTTTTATAAATTGGGTTGTCCATTGTACATCTGACTTAAGATCGAGGAGTATTGATTCAATATATTTTTTTTCTCTTTTTCTTTCAATAAAATGTTCCCGGGTGTTTTCTACAAAAAAACCAAGCGTTACTGCAAGAAAAAGCATAAAGAACTCCCAGAAGTAGTGGTGCCATTTTTTTCTTGCAGTATGTGCATGATGATGTACTTCCATAATCTAAATTAGGATTTATCATTTTCAAGCCGCTCAATTGTTTTCTTAGCTGCTGCCAGCCTGATCTGTTTGTTTTTCTCCACCAATTTATGAGTGGCCCATTTTTCTAACTTGTGATGTAATGGAACCAGCAATGCTGCAATACAAACCAATGCCAATAGCATTAAAATCGGATTATGATGAGTGATCTTTTCTAAGAATGGGTGAAGCAATAAGTTCAAGAACTCAAAAACAACTAACAAGGCAACGACCCCTAAAAATTGAATAACTTTTGTATTAGTGATATGCCTGCGACTAAGGGCTAAAAAGAGAATTACAAATGTAATTATACCTAATGCTAATAAAGCATATTGTAAGTTTTGTTGGCGCTGCTGTTCTGCCCTTATTTTTTCCTGAGCTGCTTTTTCTTGACGGATTTCATCTTCAAATGTCATTAACTGTGTTTGCTGAATTGCTTTGGCATTAAATAAACTGTCATTGGTGATTCTAAAAAGCTCAGAATATTTAAATGCACTGTCTACATTCGTTTTTCGATAAATATCAAATAATAGCTTTGCTGGTTTAATGCTGTTGCTTGCAAAGTCGGTAGATTGCACTACAGCTATTGCTCTTTTTGCATATACGATGCTGGAATCTATTTGATTAATAGAGTAGAAGTACTGTGCTTTAGATGTTAATGCCCAGTTTAGTTGGCGGAGTGATTTAGTTTTAGAACATTCTTCTATTGCCATGTCAAAATAACCAATAGCTATAGCATTGTTTCCCATTTTCCCATTTATGCTGCCGAGATTTATAAGTGTATAGCTGATAAAATCGAAATATTTTATTCGCTGGCTAAGCTCATAGTCTTTTTGGGCATACATCAGAGCAGAATCAACCTGGTTTAACGCCAGGTAACATTCGGCCAGGTTCTGAAAACTCCATACAAGAGCCTCTTGATAGTTTGCCTTTTTAGCTGCTTCACCTGTTGCATTATATAAACGAATTGCATTAGGATAATCAGCCAGGTATTTATAAATATTGCCAGTCAATACATTTGTAATAGCAAGCAATTTATTATTACCAATCGTTTCACCTATTTTTTTACCTTCCAATCCCTCTTTCAGCCCCTTTTCGAAATTGCCAATCATGCCGTACATTTTACCTATATAAGATAAACCATAGGCCTCTGCAATAACGTCCTTATTTTTTTTACCGTATTCAACCAGGCTTTGCCCATATTTCAATCCTAAAATCGGATCAGTTTCACCGATTAACATCGTGATACTATAGATGATATCAATACGTTTATCATCATCTTTTTCCAAAGAAATTTTTTGAATCATTGAATCGATTCCTGCAATTTGGGAAAAAGAGGATTGCAGTGTCACTAACAAAATGAAAAATAAAAAGAGTTTTTTCATGTCATATTAATTAAATCTTTTTTTCATAGCATAGCTTATTTCACCCTGTTATATTTTTTTAAAACTTCCATCACTAGTTTATGTGGTAATGCGTATGCTTTATTACCATTGATACCCTCCATCGTTTCAGCGGCTACCATTGCGTTGATGATCGCTTCTTCCACGGCTTGCACTGTTGCATCAAATAAGGGATTTATCCTGTCATTGGGTAACTCTTCCAGAGTGGTGAATTCGTTTCTTTGAAAAGCAGTAGGGTTAGCGGTAGAGAAAGCAATAAAAATATCGCCTGATCCATTCTCGCCCCGTCCACCAACAATACCTACGCCTAAAGGTACCCTGGCTGCAATTCTTTTTAGCTGGTGTGGTAATAAAGGAGCATCCGTAGCCACTACTACAATTATGGAACCATCACCCGGTTCATAAGATGGAGGTGCTTTAAACTCATAGTTCATCGTGTCTTTTAGTTCTTGCCCGACAGGTACACCAGCTATGGTAAAGTTTCTTTTTGCTCCAAAATTTGATTGCACCAGCACACCCACAGTATAAGTACTGTCTTTTACTTTTACAATTCTTGATGCAGTGCCTGTTCCTCCTTTAAAACCCAGGCACATCATACCTGTTCCTCCACCCACATTACCTTCCTGTAATTGCCCTGACCTGGCCCCATCCAATGCTTCAAATGCATTGCTTTCTTTTACATGAAAACCATAGATATCGTTGAGTAAACCATCATAGGTTTCTGCGACTACAGGATAGGTGTACCAGAAATCTTCTTTATACCAGCCCGTTTTTACATACCATTTCAATACGGCATCTCTTACCACACCTACGCTATTCGTATTAGTGATCATAACAGGACCCTCTAAAAAACCTGATTCGGTGATCCATGTTGTGCCTGTCATCTCTCCATTACCATTCAGTGAATACCAGTTGGCATAAACCGGATTATTGTTGTGTCCTCTTGGCAGGATGGCAGTCACCCCGGTTCTTACGGGTCCTTTCCCCCGAACATTTTTTCCTGTACCGGATATTATTGTGCTGTAACCAACTTCAACTCCCTTTACATCGGTAATGGCATTATATTTTCCCGGGGTTCCGTTAAAGGGGATGCCAATATCCCTGGCTCTTGGTTTTTGAGCAGTGGTTATAGAGTAAATAAAGATTAGACATACTAGGACTGCTACTTTTCTCATGGTATTATTTTAAGTGAAATTCTTCTTTGAGCATTACAATAATTTCTTTTGCCAGGTTTAATGCTTGTATAGAATTGTTTAATTGCTGGCGAAGCGACCTTGACCTGCATAATTCAGCATATTCATTTATTACAATTTTATCCTGGGTCAATAATGGTGGATTAGTTAACATAAAAGAGTCAATGGCTTCCTGATTAAAATTTCGATACACATGTTGTTGTACAACCCGGTTCGCCTGATCATTAAAATGAAAATCAAAGATCTTTGCCCTTACTTTTCTTATTTCCAATTGAATAAACTGGTCAAAATCCTGTAGCCTTCGCATACTACGTAATATCTGGTCGTATTTGCCGATTGTTTGCTCCAGCTCCCGGTTCTTAAAATACCGGATAGAGCCGGAATTTTTCATTTGCTGAAAGGTAGCATCGTTGGGTTCAAAACCCCTAAGGTAACCGCCCCATAGCCCATAAAAATATAATTTGCCCGTAGGTATTTGGTTGAAATCCTTTGCAGTAATTAGTGTCAGAAAACTGTCCAGGTAGTTTTTTGCAAATTCTCCCCGTATAATAATTTCTTTTAGCTCAGTAGTATCCGATTCCAGGTTCTCCACCATTCCTTTTGCATATACTTTGGCCCGTTGATGTTCAATGGTATGCTCCAGTTGATACTCTGCTAAAAATCCACAGAAAACAGCCAAAAATAACATGAGAAATTCCCAGAAATAATGTGTCCATTTTTTTCTTGCTGTGTGTGAGTGGTGGTGTACTTCCATGTAGTATTTATTTCAGGTGATATTGCTTTTTAAGCAATGCAATAAGCTGTTCTGCCTTTGTTTTTAAATTCATTCCTCTTTGTGAATTACCTAAACAACTTAATGACAAGTATTGAATCTGGAAAGCAACATTGTTAATTGTGGCGGGGTTTTCAGTTATTAATTGCGGATTCGTTGTCGGACGTACAAATTTAAAATCGGCATCCATACTTTTATAAAGCTGATCGGCGTTAAAAACAGTTCCCCCAATTTCCCGGAATGTGGTTCTTATTCTTATATCGGATTCATCCCATTCCTTTAAATCTTTTACTGTTGCATCATAGTTCAATATGTTGCTGATCGTATTTTCATTTTTAATCAAACGGAGATTACCTGCGTTTTTCAATTGCTGAATAGTTCCATCGGCGCTTACGAATGGCGGGCCATGGAAAACATGGCGTGCAAAAAAATAAGTTTCATTGCCCGATCGCCTGTGTCCGTCAGTGCTTAATAACATGAGGAGTGAATCCATCATGCTCCTTTTTTCTTTCCGTAAATCAATATAAACCCGGAGACTGGCTGTATCGGTTTTCAGATCTTCGATTAATGATCTTACATATTTTACTTCCCGTTGGTGCTCTATCACATGCTCTAATTTGTATTCAGCTAAAAACCCACAAAAAACAGCAAGGAATAACATGAGAAATTCCCAGAAATAATGTGTCCATTTTTTTCTGGCTGTATGTGCATGGTGATGTACTTCCATTTTTATTATTTAAATATTAATGCCAATTATCAAGGTGATGGCACAAATAATGGTAATAATGATCAGTAAGGGCATTATAAATTTAAACCATGTTTTCAAGCTTACATTCACCATCGCCAGTGAAGGGAGTACCAGGCCGGTAGGCGCTAAAAAGGACATGATACACATTCCGAACATATAAGAGTTCACTATCTCCCTGCCAGGGATATTGACAATAATTGCGAGGGCGCCAATGATCGGCATGGTGAGCACCGCCATACCGGAAGAGGATTGAATAAAGAGTGAAAAAATGATGTAGAATAAAAGCAGTGCTAAAATAAAAATAGCAGGGGCCATTCCCTGAACCAATTGTGCCGTATAAAACAAAATTGAATCACTGACATGCCCCTCATTCAAAACTATCGTTACTCCCCTTGCCACACCAATGATCAGGGCTACAGAAAGAAGACTTTCAGCTCCTTTCACAAATTCTTTAACAAATTGCTTTTCTTTTATTTTAGCAATAAACCCTACCAGGATAGCTGAGCCAAAGAACAGGGCCGACATTTCTGTCATCCACCAGTCAAAGAAAACAACACCAACGATCATACTGAGAAATGTTGCTATATAAATGAATGATAGAAGAATGGTTTGTAAACCCAGTTTGGGTTTTTCTATTGTCTCGGGCAGGTCAACACTAAAAGAAGGGAACACATTTCCGTCAATCTTTCTTACAAGTGATAATGAAGGGTCTTTTTTGATTTTTCTGGCATAGCGTAAAATATAAATGGTCAATAAAATGGTGAGTATAGCCCATAGGATCAGTCGTTCCGTCAATCCATCCATCCAGTTGATGCCGGCTGCATTAGAGGCAATGATCACAGAAAAAGGATTTGTAAATGCAGCCGTTGGTCCAATGGAAGTACCACCGAATATTATTGCAAACGGAACCAGCAGATCATACCCTGCAGCTAAAAACAGCGGGACCAGTATCGGGTAAAACACCAATGCTTCTTCTGCCATTCCATAGGAAGCGCCTAAAAATGAAAATATAGCAGTAAGTATGATGATAAGTAAAGACTCACGGCCCCTCATTTTATATCCTAACCATGATATACCTTTTGTCATGGCGCCTGTTTCATTGAACACATACATGAAACCACCGATGATCAGCGTAAATAAAATAATATCGATACTATCGTAAACGCCTTTTATTGGCGCTTCCAAAACATTGATAAAGCCTTGCGGGTTTTTATCTTGTTTGATATAAGTGCCCGGCACAGATATAGGTTTGCGAATATCACCACGGGTAAATTTTTCCAGGCTGATCTGTACGCCAAGGCTATCCAGTGTTTTTTGAGTGAGCGGCAGGTTAATCTTGCTGTCATCAGTCGTTAATGCAAATGAATCTCCCTCTACCGAAAGTTTTGAATATTGCCCGGCCGGCATGATCCAGGTACAAATAGCCCCCAGAATAATGACAATGAGAAGGATCGTAAGCGGATTGGGAAGTGATCTTTTTTTCGACATAATTTGAAGTTGGTTTAAGATACCCGTTTATCATGGACAAAAGCAGTATGTGTATGGGGGTGTACTTCCATATCATTTATACTTTAAAAAGATTATTTAATTCCATTCTTACTCAGTAACGCAAGCAATCCTTCTGCTTTAGTCTTAATTTTTTTCATCCAATTTAATTGGCTGATCAGTGATAATCTAAACTGGTTTATTGCATTAAAATATTTATTGAGATCGATTGTATTTTCAGAAAGTAAGTAAAGGTTTGCTGTTTTCTTATCAACTAACAATAACGATAGATGTTCAAAGTCTATCATATTGTTGTGTGCATCTTTGCTTATTTGCTGTAAGTTCTCCATTACCAATTGGTGAATGTGCATTTCTCTGACTATTGCATCATAAGCAATGATACTGTCAGCTAATTCCTTGTTCTGAATTAGACGTAAGCCACCGGCATTCTTTAATTGTTGAATAGTTCTGTCTGTATAAATGAAGTCTTTAAAACCTTTTGAATTTATGATAATATCACTCAGGCAATTGGTCGCTTTTTTATCGTTCAGCAACGTGTTGAAACAGTCATTCATATTCGATAGTACGGATGTTTGTTCCGTTAATCCGGATATGCTGATATTGCATTCTTCAATGTCAGTCTGCAGATCATTATATAATGAGTGAAGATATTGTTTACCTCTTTCTTTTTCAATCTTATGTTCCAGCTGGTATTCGGCCAAAAACCCACAAAACACGGCCAAGAACAACATAAGGAACTCCCAGAAATAATGTGTCCATTTTTTTCGGGCAGTGTGTGCATGGTGGTGTACTTCCATAAAATATTTATTGTTTCAATAGCTCAGTTTTTGTTCCATAAGCGATCAGCCAGGTTTTTGCAATTTTATTATCTGCAGTTAGTTCAAATTCTATCTGGCGGTCGCTACCATCGCTGTAAAAAAACTTTGTTGCTGATTCAGGTTTTAGCTCAATTGAGTAACCATTGGGAGAAACCCGGAAAAGCTTGCTGCCCCTCCTTTCTAATTTTATTTCATTTGGACTCAGGTAAGTTCCTGTAAATGTATCTAAGGCTGTAGAATCAAGAGTGATCTCTTTGTGTTTGTAGGGCATCACTACCGGTTTGCCTGCCATAATATCTTGTATAGCATTGAAGATAGCAGTTACACCGGAACTGTTATTAGAGAGTATAATAAAGGTTTGATCAGTATCTGTATTCCGGGCCAGGAAAGTGCTATAACCCGGCCAGCCACCGGAATGAGAGATGATATTTCCAAAATCATTCTTTTCCAAAAAAACACCATAGCCGTAATATTCTTTTTTTGTACTATCTGCAATGGATTGCTGTTTCAGCATATCATTCTGTGTTTCTTCTTTAAGTAATGTGTGGTTTTTAACTGCTCTGTCCCAGATCAGCAGATCGCCGGTAGTTGAATTAACTATACCATCTCCCTGGATGCCATCCATAAATACCACAAACCGGGTATCGGGATAATTATCAGGCAGCACATATTTTTTTAGCGAATCAATATAGATGTATCCATACGCATAATTGGGGATAGTATCCTTAAGCGACCGGCGGGTATTATAGATACGGGTGTGTTTCATACCTAGTGGCTTAAAAATATTTTCAGCCATAAAGTCTTTATAGGACTGCCCTGATATCTTCTCTACAATACTGGCCAGTATAACAAAAGCTGTATTACTGTATTCCCATTTTGCACCGGGTTCAAAAAGGACAGGGAGTTTTTTATCAGCCAGTAATGCTATCATATCTTTATTGAAAGCAATTTTTGAAGTATCCCAGGCATTCATCATTTCCCAGAAATAATCCGGCAGACCGGATGTATGGGTCAACATATGCCAAAGCGTAATATTTGAATAAGGCAGTTCAGGAAAGTACTGTCTTAGCGAATCAGTCAGTTTAAGCTTTCCTCTGTCTTTCAATAGCAGGATAGCTGTAGCGGTAAATTGTTTACTGACAGAAGCCAGTTCAAAAACAGATGAGTCATTCAATGGCCTGTTGCTGTCAAAATCTGCCATGCCAAAAGAATGCTGATAAACAATTTTGCCATGGTCAGCTACCAGCACATTTCCATTGAACCGGAATAATTCCTGTTGGCCTTTTAAAAACTCATCCAACTGTTTTATATGAGAATTTTCTTCAGGTGAATGGCAGGCAAACAGAATGATGCCTAATAAAGGAAGCAGTCTCCTCATATGGAGTAGTTTTTTGGAAACTGAATATAAGATGATTTAAGCAGTTATTGCCCGGGATGGTACTTCTTTTCTGCATGCTTCTCCACATCCTCTTTGTAAAATAAAACATCCTTAAATATTCCCTTGCTATACATTTCTCCCTGGTCGAAAAAGTGAGGAGAATGCTCATCACCACTTTCCCCACCGGCCAGTAATGACCTGGCTTTTATCTTTTTTCCAAATTCAACTGCGGCAATAAAACTGTTGCCGTTAACACCATATCGTTTTTGAGTACCCGGAAATGTCCGGCTGCTATAAGAAGGCAACATGCCCCATAAAGAAGAAGCAAAACCAACCGGGTAACTGGGCTGGTTATCATCAAATTTATTGTTAATGTCAGTTGATATGCGTTGAAAGCGATTGATTGATCCCCATTCCAACTGCCAGGTTCCAAAATTTTGTTGCAGGTCTTTAACTGTTTCCAGCAATGGCGGTAATAATGCATTAGGACCGGCCAGTATCGCAAATGCTTTTGTTCTTTCAACTATGTCATTTCCCTTACTGCGGTTTATTTCTCTTATAATCCGCTGACCCCATTCAATAGCCAATGTAGTAGCTACAGAATTTACTGAAGAATTATAATCCCATTGACGCAACACCTTTATTGGTTCTACTAATTGAGTAAATAAAGAGTCTGTTGAAGAAACATGGTTTCCATAATTGTCATAAGCTTTTAACAGTGCGGGAACAAGGTCTTCAAACATAGTGAGCTTTCGATCGTACCCTGCTTCAATAACATCCTGCAGGGTAAACTTTCCTTTATGTTGCGACAATACTCTAACCGCATTCACCCCCCGGTAATTTTCGCCATCTGGTGCCAGGTATGCCACATAGTTGGATCGTTTGGGACTATAAGGTCCGGCCACTGTATAAGGAGTAGAATTACAATTCTGTAACCACCCATTTTCCGGGTTATAGATGTGCACTGATTCATCCACCGGGTGATAGCCATGCCATTCAGTAGCGCTGGTGGTTCCGTCTACGGGTTGGCTCCAGTCATAATGAGGATCTCTCCTGGGTAAAAAGTTGCCATGCCAGTAAGCAATATTTCCTTCCGCATCAGCATAAACTGTATTATTAGATGGGTTGGCTCCCATGTCCATTGTTTTTTGAAAATCTTCAAAGCTTGCAGCTTTGGTACGTAACCACGATTGGACCAATCCATTCATGTCACGGTTATTATGCCGGAGGCTTAAATATTGTCCATTCCTTTTTGCAAGGATGGGGCCGTGATGAGTAAACAAGGCTTTGAATTGGCGAACTTCTGTTACACTTCCCTTTTTCACTTTAATGGAAATGCTTTTCTCAGTAACAGGTTTTAATTCTCCGTCATACTCGTAATACCATTTATTATCCTTCCTACTGAGTTTTTCAATATAGGCATCAGATATATCTGCCTGGCTGGAAGTATGCATCCAGCCACAATGTTCATTGAAGCCCTGGTAAACAAAAGGCTGTCCCCATGTTACGGCGCCATAGGCATTCAATCCTTCTTCACTGATCATATGCACTTCGGGCCGGAAATAAAAAGTAACATGCGGGTTGATATATAAGATAGCATTACCCGATGCTGTGATCTTAGGTGAAAAAGCAAATCCATTGGAACCTGTTAACACTTCTTCTTCAAAAGCCTCTTTATTATAGGCAACTGCTTCATCTTTTCCGGAGTAGAAGTTTTTTATCTCTGCAACAGAAATACCACCTGTGCTGATGGCCCCAATGCTTCCATCTGTCCATAGCAAGGGGAACCAGGGTTCAAACCGTGTAAGAAGAAAAGGTTTTACTGAAGTGTTTTTATACAGGTAATAATTGATACCATCTGCATAGGCATTCAATATTTTTTGAAGCCAGCCGGGAGCTTTTGTATAATCTTTGATCGCATCTGCAGTATCAATGACCATTTGTATCAGCAGGTCATTATATAGATCGGTTTCACCATTTACTTCCGCTAATCTTCCGAGTTTTTCAATATAGTTCAGTTCTACCCGTTTAAAATCATCCTCACACTGCGCATATAGTAATCCAAAAACAGCATCGGCATCTGTTTTGCCATAAACATGAGGTATGCCCCAGTTATCACGGAATATGGTTACCTGCTTTGCCTGCTGTTCCCATCTTGCTATCTCTGATTTTGAAAAGACCTGCGAATAAAGAATAGCCGGTGAAATAAAAAATATGGAAAGGAGCAGTCTCAACATACTATCATTTATTTTTTTCCAGTTTTTCTAATCTTTTTTGCAGGGTTTCAATCAATACTTGTTGTTTCTCAATCAATATTTGCTGGTCCTGCATTGCTTTTACCAGAACAGGTATAAGCTCAGTATAATTGACACCTAACATATCATCAGCATTCGAGCCTGTTGAAACGACCTCCTTGATAACCGGTTCTACTTCTTGTGCAATGAGTCCTATTGATCTTTTTGTATCGTTACCGGATTTCCAATAGTAGGAAACGGGCCGTAGTTGTAGTATTTCCTTTAAACCATAGGACAGTTCTTCAATATCTTTCTTTAAGCGAAAATCTGAACTATGTACTACTGCCCCACCCACAAATACATCACCACCTTCATGTTGCAGGTATAATGTAGAGGGTTGTACATTTTTACGGGCCATTATTTCATTGTTATCAAAAACAATATTCTCTCCCTGTTTGTCGCCAATGATCACATAACCCCCGGTCTGTAAACTGGCGTCGGTGCCATTTTCAATTTGAAGTTTGACCTGTGGGGTGTGTGTGCCTATTCCGGTATTGCCATTTTTTAAAACGGTGAGTGCATTACTTCGTTTATTAATAGTACCATTTCCAATTTCAAATAATGGGTCGCTTGCTATCCATTTTTCTGAATTGCCACCTCCGATATTATTGGCTCCTATCGCCGTATTGCTGTAGCTTTCTGACTTTGTGTTTGTCCCCATTGCTATTGAATATGGTCCAGAAGCAATGCTTCCATTTCCCATTGCTGTTGAATACCCCCCAGAAGCAACTGTGTAATACCCCATTGCTGTTGTAAAGGATCCGGAAGCAGTTGTGTTTTCCCCCATTGCTGTTGAAGTTCCTCCGGAAGCAGTTGTGTTTTTCCCTATTGCTGTTGAATATCCTCCGGAAGCAATTGTGTTAGTCCCTAATGCTGTTGAAAAGGATCCAGAAGCCGTAGTTTGATTTCCCAAAGCAAGAGACATAAGTCCGTTAGCTTTGACTTTATAACCAATAGCGGTTGAATGATCTTTTTTGGCTTCAGACTCCATACCCAATGCTATAGATCCTTCACCTTCTGCCAGTGTAATTCTTCCAAATGCTAAGGAATAAATACTCCTGGCCCGGGAATAATATCCCATAGATACTGAATAATCACCTTCTGCACTAGCTGCCTGACCTGCTGCAAAAGAGGCTATACCTCTTGCTCCTTCGTTGAGATTTCCTGCAACTCCAAAACTCATATCTATTGCATTTTCACCAATCTTACCAACATTTTTGCTTCCTCTTATTAATCGCCACCCAATTCCATTGCCATCATTAATGGCTCTCAGTCCACTATACATAGTGTCGTATTTTGTACTTGTATCTGCTTGTGGAGTTGGGGGAGTATTGCCAGCTGGTTGTCTTAGAAGATCTGTCCAGGATAAATTTCCATTCCCATCAGTTTGTAAAACCTGGTTTTTTCTACCGTCTGCTAATGGAAAGACATATCCCCGTCTGGCCGGGTTACCTATTTGTAACCGGCCATTTACTCTAAAAATTTTTTGTTCAAAATCACCATATACCAAAGCGGTATTAGGATTTGCATTATTATCTATAGTAGTATTGATCTTTGTTGTATCATTTGCAGGAGGTGCATCATTAGTATCAGGGTTGCCAGTAGTATTTGTGGTGCCAGAAATTCCCGAAAGCTGAATATTTTTTATACCTCTTGTAACGCCACTATCTGATAAATTATAATTACAGCCAATGGAGATCATAACAGGCTTGTAATTAAGACGGGGTATATTAAGTATTTGTATACCATCAATAGATAGTTTGAATGCACCATTATTATAACTAATGATTATTGATCTCCATGCGGCTTCTTTGTTTTCTAAGTTTTTATTAAAAACCTGGTGAGGGGAATTTTCCCTGTTGGGTTTGTAGCCTATGAATCTGGCCCCGTTTCGTTGAATTTGTAAGGGATCATAAATATAAGAGTCATCGCCGGGTGCCCTTTTGGATGAACCCGTACCATCCCAAAACCGTATGGTATAATACTGGTAATAATAAACAGCCCCTTTTAATTTGTCAAAATAGGCTGAGAATTTTAAAGTAAAATTATCAGAAAGGTAATTTTTGCTATTAAGCAAAGGTGTTATAATAGCATCATGTGTTAAAGAAATAACTTTACTCCCCTCAAAGCTTTCTATCTGGGCGCTGCCTTTTAATAATTCCCATTTCGAAGGGAAGGCCCCATCTTTTTCATTGCCCGGGTTGTCCTGGAAAACCTGGCTGTTTATACTAATGCAAAACAAAAGTGAAAGAATTATTGTTATTGTAGTTTTTTGCTTCATTTTTTTCTGGTATTTGGGTGTGGTATAATTCTAATTTCTTGGAGGAAATATTCCCTGTAATGCGATGATATAATTTAATGCTATCAGTGGCTGCCCGGTATTAGCCGTTTGTGTTCCTCCTGTTGGTGATGAAGTAGTGGTACTATTAATGGTTCCGGCATTGGCTGAAGCGGAACTGGCTGGGATCACCTTTATGCCGTACGTATCAACAAAAAAACTCCTGAGGTTCCCTGAGTTCGCAGAACTACTGGTTGTTGTATTTCCGCTTTGCTGTGTATTGTTGGTTGTTTGAGCCTGGCCATTTGTTGTTTGCCCCAGCGTATAATTGCCAGTACCAGCAACTACTCTTCCCCGCAGATCCGGTAAAGCAAAAGTAGTTCTCCCATCGCCACCATAAGTAGTTCCAAGAATTGAGAATAATGCCGTGTATTGTGAAATATTTAATAATTGTCCCTGGCAAAGTGCCCAGCCCCTTGGTGCAAAATTTCCTGCGAATAATCTTATTTCTCCTATCATTTGATCTTGTGCGAACAGGCCAGAAGTGGATGTTGATAAAACAATAACACAGAAGAGCTGAATAGTTAATTTTTTCATTGATCAAAAATTTTAGTTTTTAATTTGAAATGACGGACAGCCAATAAAAATAAACAGAGGTATTATTCGGAATAAGTGGTAGTAAGTTAACTGAATTTGCCAAACGAATCAAAACAGACTATCATCTTATTAAAATGAAGTAACTATTACTATTAATAGTTAATAAAGAGTACCGTTTGGTTTTGTTTTAAATTGAAAGAAGCTATTAGCTGTTATGCAATAGTAGAAAATAGGGATACATTATTTCAACAAGCTTTTAAAATGGATCATACAAGCCTAATTGTCTTCTAATATTTTATACTCATCCCATTCTTCTGGACGCAGGCCTGCCTGGAAACGT
Source organism: Chitinophagales bacterium (assembly GCA_020636575.1). Classification (GTDB taxonomy): domain Bacteria; phylum Bacteroidota; class Bacteroidia; order Chitinophagales; family Chitinophagaceae; genus JJ008. Next base: position 801,100 of record JACJXP010000001.1, on the reverse strand, counting down.
TCAAATGCTTTTTTGATATAAAGTTGAAAATCATAATCGCCGGCCATTTGAGTAAAAGTGTAGGAAGGACGATATAGCAGCATAAAGCTATCCAGCTCAGGTGAGGTCAGTTTTGTTAAGCGGATGACAAGCCCACGGCTAAAGCGATGATCAATGAATTTGTCTCTTTCCTGTTGCAACAATCTTTGCTGAAAAGAATTCATGGTCCTGTTTCTTCTGAACCGGAACATATTGATGATCTCACGAAGATCAAAACCTACCCCAACTCCGGTGCCACCTTGTGGTGTAACAGTTCTTAATCCAGGCTTTCGGTAATTAAATATATCTGCATATTCTTGCCGGTTCATAATAGAATCCTGCCGGTAATTACGCTGCCGCACTTTCACTTCTTGTAATGTGGTAACATTTACCTGGATAGAAATATCAAACTGCAGCGGATTGAAAATACTTTTCACCGGGAATTTTACAGTAGGCTTACCCAGGTAGCTGAACCAGATAGAATCGTCTTGGGAAACCGGTATCTGGTAATTACCATTGGCATCGGTAAATGTTGATTTACCAGAAGTGGAGGAGACAGTAACATAAGGCATGGCATACAAACGGCTGCTATCATACACCGCACCCCTAACGGTATATTGTGCTGAAACAACAGAGCAAAAAAGTGTAACAGCAGTTAGTATTGATATGTAAGCGAACCAATTTCTCAAATTCAAGAGTATTGACGGCAAGTAACGAAAGAAAATGCTAAGAGATATATAAAGGTTAACAGATGTATGATCTTTTTTATATAACACTGATCTTTTTCATCACATCTTCAATAATCACGGGATAATGTTTGTGTTCTAACTCCTGAATGCGATGGGCAAGGGTGACTGTGTCATCACCCGGTAATACAGGACATGTAGTTTGGAAAATGATCTGCCCGTGATCATATATCTCATCCACAAAATGGATAGTAATACCACTTTCTTTCTCCCGGTTATTAAGTACTGCCTGGTGTACATGGTTGCCATACATTCCCTTTCCGCCGTATTTTGGTAATAATGCAGGATGAATATTGATGATCTTTTCCGGGTAAGCTTTTATAAGTAACAGAGGTATCTTCCATAAAAAACCAGCCAACACAATAAGATCAATCTTTTCTTTATTTAACTCTTCCACATAACCATTACCCTGGAAGAACTTTTCTTTGTCAATTACCAGGGTTGGAATATTTTCCCTGGCTGCAATTTTTAATACAGCAGCTTCGGGTTTATTAGATACGATCAAAGCAACATGGATTGTATCATGATTGCGAAAATGGTCGATGATCTTTTGGGCATTGCTGCCTGCACCCGAAGCAAAAACGGCTATTTTTTTCACGGGGCAAATATACCAAGCTATCGCTGCGGATATTGTTACTTTGTATGGGCCCACTATTTAAAATGAATTTATGATAAAGGGACTTTATGAAACACATATTGAAGTGTCTAACCTGGAAGCTTCTGTTGAATTCTATAAAAATGTACTGGAACTGGAATTTGCGATGCTGGAAGAAAAAAGAAGGATCGCATTTTTCTGGATTGGTAAGCCCAAAAAGTATATGCTTGGTTTATGGGAAAACCCTAAAAACGAACTGCATACCCGTCATTTTGCTTTTAGATGTGAAAAGGACTTTATTCTCAACCAATCTGTTTCCTGGCTAAAGAAAAGAGGATTACAACCCTATAATTTTTTAAAGGACGGAACAGAAGAACCGATGGTATTTGCCTGGATGCCTGCCATTGCAATCTATTTCAGGGACCCTGATGACAATGTGCTGGAGTTTATTGCTGTATTGGATGGTGAAGGCAAACCGGACCTGGGAGTGATCAGTTATGAAGAATGGTTGGAAAAAAAGGGCTGATCAGCCTTTTACAATCCCCATTTTCACTCCTATTTTCCGGATATACCGGCTAAAAAATGAAAACTGCCCAAAGGGTATACTGATGATAATGACTGCAATAGGCCAGATAATCGTTATTAATATAATATATATAACTGCCCAAAGCCAGTCCTCCTGAATGCTAAGACTATTCATGATCTTTTTGCCCACAAACCCTGTCATGCTGCCGCCAATGGCAAAAGTGCAGATGATAAGTGCCAGTTGCACTCCGTTTACTTTCCATTTCTTTTGTAGCTTCTCAAACATGGTGATCTTTTCAAAAAGAGTTGCAAAAGTGCAGAAAAATCAGGCATGAAATAAGGCTGTTTGCACATCTTTTAAGGTTTACCCGAGCATTTACTATTTTATGACAAAACATTTTCTACAAACACAAACAGGAGCAACAAATCGGCTGAAACGCAAGCTGGTAGCGGATTAAAAAAAAGTTAAACCATCTGTGTTTTTATAATGTTCCTGACTTATTTTTGCGGCTGAGTAAAGGATTTTATCCACATTTTTGAGTATCAACAGCTTCTATGATTCCTTGTAAACCAACCGGTAGTAAACTGAAGATAATTTTTCTCTCCTTTTTTGTTTTTTCTGTGTTCCAGGTTTTTGCGCAGGGAGATGTTGCAGCCGGAAAGGCCATTTTCAATAGTAAATGCGCCAGCTGCCACCAGGTATTAAAAGATGGGACGGGCCCTGCACTAGCCGGGGTGGAAAGCAGGCATAACTGGTCAGACCATAATGAGTTATTGAAATGGGTCAATAATCCGGCCGCTTACATGGCTAATGATTCCTATACGCAGGGATTAAAAACCAAGTTTGGTTCTATGATGACGGGTTTTGCCGATGTTACATTAACGGATATTGGCAATGTAGTAGCTTATATTAATGATGCGGCGACTCCTAAAACTCCAACAGGTGGTTCAGGTGGGGGCGAACCTCAAAAAACAACCAATAATGCCCTGATTTTTGGTATTATCTCATTGATCTTAGGAATTATAGCCCTCATTCTGATGCAGGTTAACAGTAACCTGAAGAAAATGAGTGATGATGCAGAAGGTATTGTACGTCCGGAGCCGGTTCCTTTTTATCGTAATAAGATCTATATCGCTTTATTGGCCATCATATTCTTTATTGTGGGCGGTTACCTGGTAGCCAAAGGTGCTATAGGGTTGGGTCGTCAGAAAGATTACCAACCAGAACAACCCATTTTCTACTCACATAAAGTACATGCAGGCATCAACCAGATCAGTTGCTTATACTGTCATGGTGGTGCATGGGATAGTAAGCATGCCGCCATTCCTTCTGTGAATGTGTGTATGAACTGTCATAAAGCGATCAATGAATATACCAAAGGCCCTAAACTATACCGTGAAAACGGTGATGAGGTGGATGGAACTGCTGAGATAGCCAAACTGTATAAGGCTGCTGGTTTTGATCCTAATAATCCCAATGCATGGGATCCTTCCAAGGCACAGCCGATCGAATGGACAAAGATCCACAACCTGCCCGACCATGTATACTTCAATCACTCACAGCATATCAGGGCCGGAAAAGTTCAATGCCAGAGCTGTCATGGCGAGATCACAGCTATGGATGAGGTTAAGCAGGTGGCAGACCTGAGTATGGGCTGGTGTATCAATTGCCACAGGCAAACCAAGGTTGATTTTAATTATACTGATAGTACCGGAAATAAATTTTACAGCATTTATGAAAGGTTCCATAATGATATTAAGGCCGGAAAGATGGATAGTGTGACCGTTGAACATATCGGCGGACTGGAGTGCCAGAAATGTCACTATTAATACCTTTTATTGAACATTAAAGAATTATCAAACTGATAGCATGAGCCAAAACAAATACTGGCAAAGTTTCGGAGAGGTTAACGACCCGGAGAATTTTAAAAAGATGGCACAGGATGAGTTTCATGAAGAACTGCCATTTGAAAGTTTTGATGATAAAGGACTGCTCGATGCAAAAGCTCCCCGCAGGGATTTTTTAAAGTATCTCGGTTTTAGTACTGCAGCTGCCGCAATTGCTGCCGGTTGTAAGATCCCAGAAAGAAAAGTGTTCCCTTACGGAAATAAGCCAGAGAATATGGTTCCTGGAGTGGCAAAATACTATGCTACTACTTATGTGCAGGATGGCGATGTGATACCTGTATTAGCCAAAGTAAGAGATGGCCGCCCGATCAAAATTGAAGGAAATGACCTGTGCAGCTTTACTAACGGAGGTACTTCTGCCCGTTGCCAGGCTTCTGTGCTGGATCTTTATGATATGTACCGTTTGCGCTACCCTCAGCATAGAGTGGCAGCCGCTACGGACACAGAACCGGCTAAGTTTGAAGAGTTCCCCACTTTTGAACAGGCAGATAAAGCTATTGCAGAAGCAATGACAGCAGCAGGTGGCACAACTGTTTTGCTGACAAGTACCATTGTTTCACCTACTACAAAAGATATAATCAGTAAATATTCAGGCTTAAAACATGTGCAATATGATGCTGATTCATACAGCGGAATGTTGCTGGCTAATGAAGCCTCCGGTTTTGGAAAAAAATTGCCTTCTTACAATTTTGGTGCAGCCAAAGTAATTGTAAGTATTGGAGCTGATTTCCTGGGAACCTGGTTAAGCCCGGTTGAATTTGCCAAAGGGTATTCCAAAGGCAGAAAGATAGATGAGAAGAACCCTGAAATGAGTAAGCATTATCATTTCGAAGGTCATCTGAGTATGACGGGTTCAAATGCAGATGAAAGATTTACCCACCGTCCGTCAGAAACAGGGGCAGTTGCACTTGACCTGTTGAGTATGATCAACGGTACTGAAGAAACTCAGACGATCAAAGACGAAAAGCTGGAAGAAGGAATTAGAAAAGCTGCGGCTGATCTTAAAGCACACCAGGGCCAGGCATTAGTGGTTTGTGGAAGTAATGATAAAAATATCCAGATCATTGTTAATGCGATCAATAATGCGATCGGTGCCTACGGAACCACAATTGATTGGGGCAAACCGGTAAATTACCGTCAGGGTATTGATAGTGAGATAGAGGAACTTGTTGCTCAAATGGAAGCCGGCCAGGTAGGAACTTTGATGATCGCCGGTGCTAATCCATCTTATACTTATTATAATGCTGCCAAATTCAATGCAGCGCTGAAGAAAGTAAAGGTCACTGTTTCATTCAATGGTAAAATGGATGAAACAACTGAGCAGTGTGAGTATGCGATTCCAACACATCACTACCTGGAAAGCTGGGGTGATGCTGAGCCAAAAGCTGGTGTAACAAGTTTTATACAACCCGCAATTCATCCGCTTTTTAAAACAAGAGCATACCAAACATCATTATTGAAATGGTCTGGTAATGATGCAGACTATGATACTTATTTCCGGGAATACTGGACAGGTAAGTTAGGATCTGACGGATTCAATGCTGCCCTGCAAAATGGTATTAAAGAAGATGAAGCTACATCTGGTGGTGGTTCTTACAGCGGTGCCGGATTGGCAGAGGCTGTGTCTGCTGTTGCAGCTGCTAAAAAGGGTTCAGGAACAGAAGTGGTATTATATCAAAAGGTTTCAATAGGAACAGGAGCACAAGCCGGCAACCCATGGTTACAGGAGTTACCTGATCCGGTATCAAAAGCTACCTGGGACAACTATGCATTGATCTCGATACCTAAAGCAAAAGAACTGGGTATTAAGTTGAATAATGATTACGAATACTATCCGCAAAAACCACTGGTTAAAATAACAGTTGGCGGCAAGGATTTAATTCTCCCAATTTTAGCTATTCCTGGTATGCAGGCCGATACTATTGCAATAGCAGTGGGTTATGGCCGCAATGATGCTTCAGGTGTAACAGCAGCGGGAATAGGCCAAAATGTATATGACCTTGTACAGTATAATGGAACAACAGTTGACTTTGCAGTAAGTGGTGCCACTTTAGAGAATACCGGGGATAAATACAAGATAGCCCAAACACAAAAACATAACTCTTACGAAAACCGTAAGGAAGTGGTTAGAGAAACAACTTTAAAATCATTTAAAGCTTCTCCGACTGTAATTCCTGATTTCAGTAATAAACTAGAAGAAGATTTTTATAATAATTCAGGCGGCAATTTCCGTGGTAATGCCACTTTATACCCCGATCCTGAAACAAGGATGACAGAACTGCGCTGGGGAATGAGCATTGATATGAATGCCTGCTATGGTTGTGGTGCTTGTGTGGTAGCCTGTCATGCAGAGAATAACGTACCGGTTGTAGGAAAGCGGGAAGTGTTACGCTATCATGATATGCACTGGCTGCGCATCGATCGTTATTTCATTACCGATGAAAATGATGCTGATAACCTGAAAGGAGTAGTATTCCAGCCGATGCTTTGCCAGCATTGTGATAATGCTCCTTGTGAGAATGTTTGTCCCGTTGCAGCAACTAACCACAGTTCCGAAGGGATCAACCAGATGGCTTATAACCGTTGTATCGGGACAAGATATTGTGCCAACAACTGTCCTTATAAAGTAAGAAGATTTAACTGGGCCGATTATACCGGAGCAGATAGCTTCCCGAATAACAGGGATCAGCAAATTGTCGGCAAACTTGATTCGGTGATTGAGCAAATGAATGATGATGTGACCCGTATGGTGCTGAATCCTGATGTAACGGTACGTAGCCGTGGTGTAATGGAAAAATGTTCCTTCTGCGTACAAAAATTACAGGCTGCCAAACTGGAGGCTAAGAAGGAGAACAGGATGTTGCAGGATGGTGATGCTAAAACAGCATGCCAGATGGCTTGCTCAGCCGATGCGATCGTATTCGGAAATGTATATGATGAAGCAAGTGCTGTTGCAAAAACAAGAGAAGAGAACAAGAACCGTACTTTCCATGTACTGGAGCAATTGCATGTGCTTCCGAATATAACTTATATGGCCAAGATCAGGAATGTGGATGAAGATGATCCGCATTGGGGTGGAGGTCATGAAGGAGGAGAACATGGAAACGAAGAAGGTGGACATGAGTCAGAAGAGCATAAAGCTGACAGCACTTTGCCATCAGCAACACATGTAGAAGAAAGCGAACATTAAAAAATCACTATAAAAAGTGAATCAGGCTTGAGGGGAGAGATTTAATATTTGGAATTAATAAACTTATGGGATTACTCAGATACGAATCACAGGCAAGGCCGCCGCTGGTAGATGGTAATAAGGATTATCACCAGGTAACAGAAGACATTTGTCGTCCTGTTGAAGCCAGGCCAAGTAAACTTTGGTGGATCGGATTTTTGGTTTCGGTTGCATTACTTGCCTTCGGTATATTATCAGTTACGATGGAGGTGATGTATGGTGTCGGCCAGTGGAACCTGAACAAAACAGTGGGTTGGGGTTGGGATATCACCAACTTCGTTTGGTGGGTAGGTATCGGTCACGCCGGAACATTGATCTCAGCGATCTTGCTTTTATTCCGCCAGGGATGGCGTACCGGTGTAAACCGTGCTGCAGAAGCCATGACCATCTTCGCCGTAATGTGTGCCGGACAGTTTCCGATCTGGCACATGGGTCGTGTTTGGGATGCCTTCTTTGTATTGCCTTATCCAAATACAAGAGGTCCGCTTTGGGTAAACTTTAATTCACCTCTTCTTTGGGACGTATTTGCGATCTCAACATATTTCACTGTTTCATTATTATTCTGGTACTCCGGTTTGATCCCTGATCTGGCTACACTGCGTGACAGGGCCAAACAAAAATGGAGAAAAGCATTTTATGGAGTGGCTGCTTTTGGCTGGACAGGTAGTACCAAACACTGGCAACGTCACGAAGCCTTATCACTTGTGTTAGCAGGCTTATCAACACCACTCGTACTTTCAGTGCATACGATCGTATCCTTTGACTTTGCCACTTCGGTAGTACCCGGATGGCATACTACGATCTTCCCACCTTACTTCGTTGCGGGTGCCATCTTCTCAGGATTTGCAATGGTACAAACACTGTTGGTGGTAACAAGGAAGGTATTGGGCTTAGAAGAATATATTACTATAGAACATATTGATGTAATGAATAAGGTGATCGTACTCACAGGATCTATTGTGGGTATCGCTTACCTGACTGAATTGTTTATTTCCTGGTATGGTGCAAATGAGTATGAGAATTTTGCATTCATGGAAAACAGGGTAAACATCAACAGCCCATACGGATGGAGCTATTTTATCATGATGGGGTGTAACGTATTATCACCGCAAATTTTCTGGATCAGGAAAATGAGAAGGAACCTCCTGGTTACTTTCTTTATGTCGATCCTGGTGAACATAGGTATGTGGTTCGAACGTTTTGTGATCATCGTAACTTCTATTTACAGGGATTATCTCCCTAGTGCATGGAGTACATATTATACGCCTACCATCTGGGAGGTTGGTTTTTACCTGGGAACATTTGGATTATTCTTTACATGTTATTTCCTTTTCTCCAAATTCTTCCCGGTTATTGCCCTCGCAGAGATCAAGCATATTTTGAAGAGAAGCGGGGATGGATTTAAAGAAAAGATGGATGAGATTGAGCAAGAGTCAGCATCAGAGTTTGGAGAGAAACACGGACATGATCACGGAGCATAAAAAAGCATAAAATGGCTGTAAAAAAATTTGTAACGGGTAATTTTTATGATGAGGCGGTACTTTTTCCGGCTGTGAAGAAAGTACGCAGGGCAGGCTATAAAATACATGATGTATTTACTCCTTTCCCTATTCATGGGTTGGATACTGCTATGGGTCTCAGGGATACCAGCCTGCATACAGCAGGGTTTGTTTATGGTATCACCGGAACAGCTACTGCGGTAGGTTTTATTACCTGGGCATTAACAAGAGACTGGCCGATCAACTTTGGAGGTAAGCCATTTTTTGCGTTGCCGGCATGGATACCGATCTGTTTTGAGTTGACAGTATTGTTTGCGGCAGTAGGCATGGTACTTACTTTTTGCTACTTGTGTCAACTGGCCCCTTTTGTAAAAAAGGATCATTTTAATCCCAGGTCAACAGACGACACATTTGTAATGGCGCTGGAGTGTACAGATAAAACCAATGAATCAGAAGCAATGAACTTTCTGCAAAGCCTGGGTGCTGTAGAAGTACAGGTTCAGTATAAAGAAACCGGCTGGTGGCTTGGCAGGTATGATAAAGACACAAAACGCTTTGAGAAAAAAGAGCAGGCTCCTGAAGCTGTTCATTAAAATAAATGATACGAATGAAAAGAAAGGTTACCATATCTCAGGTTGTTACAATAGCGTTTGTCGCAGTAGTAATGCTTAGCTGCAATAGAGTTAGGCGCAGCCCAGGCCGTGCCTATATGCCTGATATGACTTATAGCCGGGCTTATGAAACTTATTATACATCTACTGAACAATTGAAACAAAAAGGGATCAATTACGACGGCACACCGGTTAGCGGAACTATTGCAAGAGGTGATATGCTCTTCATTTATCCTTTCAAAAATGATTCAGTAGGCTATGCTCAGTCAGGAACGGTACATAATCCGCTGGTTGTGGATAGCATTAATATGACAGAAGCAGAAAGACTTTACCTGGTGAACTGTGGCATTTGTCACGGACCCAAACTGGATGGAAACGGACCTTTATGGAAAGGAGGTGATGGTCCTTACCCTGTAGCGCCCAAGAATCTGATGGGTGATGACATGAAAGTGTTACCGGAAGGAACTATGTTTCATTCCGTTACATACGGAAAGGGACAAATGGGTAGTTATGCATCACAACTGAATGTAAAGCAACGTTGGGAAGTGATCGCTTACATAAAAAAGATGCAGAATGGAGCTGCTGCTAAACCCGCTACTGTAACAACAGATAGCACAGCAACCAAATAATTGATATTGAATTTATTTTAATAAACGAACAAGATGTCATTTAAAGAGAACTTCATAGTACCAAAAAGATATAATACCGTTTCTGTGGCTTTAATGGCACTGGGTGTTATAGCTATCATCGCATTATACATCTCAACACATGGTAGCGGAGGCACGGAAGAAGAGAAAAAGATAAGCGATGCCCGTTTTTGGGGCAGTCTTTTACAAAACAGCGTTTATTTTCTGTTGGTAGTAAATGCAGCTATGTTCTTCATTTGTGCTACTACCCTGGCCTGGGGTGGCTGGCAAATGGCATTTCGCCGTGTACCGGAAGCTATTTCTGCTGTAGTACCTGTGATCGGGGTGATCACATTAGCGATCTTACTGGCAATTGCTTTTGGAAATAACCATACTATTTATCACTGGACAGATACAGAACATGTAAAACATGATGCCATTCTGAATTTCAAAAAAGGGTTTTTAAATAAAGGGTTTTTCGCAGTCGTATCTGTTCTTACTGTTGGCTTGTGGTCATGGCTGGGATGGAAAATGAGGAAACTTTCCCGCAGCCTGGATGATAATCCGCTGGCTACAAGAGAAGAGGCGAAAAAATACATCTGGAATAATACTGTGTGGGCTGCACTTTACCTGGTTGTTTTTGCATTAACAGTTATGTCTTCAGTTCCCTGGCTTTGGTTAATGAGTATTGATGCACATTGGTATAGCACCATGTACAGTTGGTACACATTTGCCAGCACATTTGTTGCCGGTATGGCATTGATCTGTTTGTTTGTTGTTTACCTGAAAAACAACGGGTACCTGGAATTTACTAACGAGGAGCACCTGCATGATATTGGTAAATTCATGTTTGCCTTTTCTATCTTCTGGACTTACTTATGGTTCTCGCAATTCATGCTTATATGGTATGCAAATATTCCGGAAGAGACCACTTACTTCAGCCCAAGGGCTCAAGGTATTTATAAAGGGGTCTTCTGGCTGATGTTTATCATCAACTTCATAGCACCATTGCTGATACTTATGAAGAGAGGCTCAAAAAGAAATTATTCAACGATAACATTTATGTCATTACTGATCTTATTTGGTCACTGGCTCGATTTCTTCCAAATGGTATTCCCGGGCCCGTCGCCACATAAAGTGCCATTGATGTTATATGATTTTGGTGTGGCATTAGGATTTGTGGGTTTGATCATGTATGTAACCGGTAAAGCATTGAGCAAGGCTCCGCTGCTGGCAAAAAATCATCCTTTTGTAAAAGAAAGTATCATACATCATACCTGATTAAGAGAGAAAATTTAAAGACAGAAAAACAGAAAAGATATTATGCAGACATTTTTCATCGTTGCGATCCTGGTGCTTGGTTTTTTGATCACATTTCAGATAGCCAAAGCAAGTGAATATGTGGCGGTTTTGCGTGGGATAGAAAAAGCCCGGAAGCAAACCAATAAGATCAATGGATTTATGCTGTTGTCATTTCTTATCCTTGGCCTTATTGGTGTTTGGTATTGTAATAAAAAACTTAGTGGTAAAATATTGGGTGCACCTGCATCTGATCATGGGGTATTGGTTGACAGGATGCTATATGTAACACTGGCTATTACCTTCATTGTTTTTATTATTACACAGATAGCACTTTTCTGGTTCGCCTACAAATACCAGGAATCAGATAAACGTAAAGCGTTTTATTATCCGCATAATAATAAACTGGAACTGATCTGGACCGTAATTCCGGCTATTACACTTACTGTACTGGTTGGTTTTGGTATTTTTTACTGGTTTAAGATAACAGGCAATGCTCCCAAGAATTCAATGGTAGTGGAAGTGGTTGGAAGCCAGTTCAAATGGGAATTCCGTTATCCTGGTACAGATGGAGTATTGGGTAAAAAATATTTTAAGAAAATAAATGATGCAGAGAGCAATCCGCTTGGGCAGTTGTGGGAAGACCCGGCTAATCATGACGACATCTATGTCAGTGGTGAGTCAATGCACCTGGTGGTCAATAAACCGGTACACCTGGTAATTGGCTCCAAAGATGTGATTCATGATGTGGGTTTAGCTCATTTCAGAATGAAAATGGATGCAGTACCGGGTACGCCTACGTCTATGTGGTTCACACCTACAAAGACAACAAAACAAATGATAGAAGAAACCGGGAACCCGGATTTTGTATATGAAATTTCATGTGACCAGATGTGCGGAAAGGGTCACTGGAGTATGCGGGGCACTATTGTTGTGGAAACACAGGAAGAGTTTGATGCATGGATGGTAGCAAAAAAGCCGCAATACCTGGTTGCTAATCCGTCCATGGACCCGGCTAATAAAACTGATTCAGTAACAACGGTAGCTGCAGTAGTGCAGCAATAAAATATTATATATACTTCCCTTCGGTTATAATTGAAGTACCGGAAGGAAAAAACATAAGATTATGAGTGAAGTAACGCATGGACAATCAGGGGCTGTTGTAGCAATGCCCGTTCATCATGAGCATGGTCACGGTCATCATGAGCAGTCTTTTATTTCGAAGTATATCTTTAGTATGGATCACAAAACGATCGGTAAACAGTTTCTGATTACCGGTATGGTTTGGGCCATCATTGGAGGTTTATTTTCTGTGCTGTTTCGCTTACAATTAGGTTACCCCGATCAAACCTTTCCGATCCTGGAAACATTTTTTGGTAAATGGGCTGCAGGTGGGCATATACAACCGGAGTTTTATTATGGGTTGGTTACTATACACGGAACCGTGTTAGTGTTCTTTGTATTAACTGCAGGTTTGAGTGGAACTTTTGCCAATCTGCTTATTCCTCTTCAGGTAGGTGCAAGAGATATGGCCTCTCCATTCCTGAATATGCTTTCATACTGGTTTTTCTTCCTGGCAAGTGTTATAATGCTATCGTCCATCTTTGTACATACCGGACCTGCTTCGGGAGGATGGACCATGTATCCGCCACTTAGTGCATTAAGACAGGCGGGTGACGGGCAAAAGATCGGTACCGACCTATGGCTCATTGCCATGGCAATGTTTATTGTATCATCTCTGTTAGGAGGTCTGAACTATATTTCTACTATTTTGAATATGCGGACAAAGGGTATGAGTATGACCCGGATGCCGCTTACGATCTGGGCCATGTTCTTTACAGCCGTGCTGGGTGTATTGTCTTTCCCTGTATTGCTTTCAGGAGCGATTCTTTTATTATTTGATCGTAACCTTGGTACCAGCTTTTACCTGAGTGATATTGTGGTGAATGGTGAAATATTACCCAATGAAGGAGGAAGTGCCATTTTGTATCAGCACTTGTTCTGGTTCCTGGGTCACCCGGAAGTATATATCATCTTATTGCCGGCCATGGGAATGGTGTCTGAAATATTATCAGTGAACTCCCGAAAACCGATTTTCGGTTATATGGCGATGTTAGGGTCATTATTTGCAATTTGTATCCTGGCATTCCTTGTTTGGGCACACCACATGTTTGTAACCGGGTTGAATCCATTCCTGGGTTCTGTGTTTGTACTATTAACACTGCTGATTGCGGTGCCGTCGGCCATTAAAGTGTTTAACTGGCTTACTACGCTGTGGCGGGGTAATATCCGTTTTACACCGGCTACATTATTTGCCATCGGTTTTGTGAGCTTATTCATATCCGGTGGTTTAACGGGTATCTTCCTGGGTAACTCAACGATAGATATACATCTGCATGATACTATGTTTGTAGTAGCACACTTCCACATTGTGATGGGTGTAGCTTCTTTCTTCGGCATGTTTGCCGGGGTATATCACTGGTTCCCGAAAATGTTTGGACGGTATATGAATAATACACTGGCCTATATGCATTTCTGGGTAACAATGGTAGGCGCCTATCTTATTTTCTGGCCTATGCATTACCAGGGACTCGCAGGGATACCTCGTCGGTACCTGGATAAAAGTGGCTGGGTATCATTTAACCAGTTTGGAGATCTTGATAAAATGATCACAGTGGTTTCTATCATTGTATTTGCAGTACAGTTGATGTTTGTATTCAACTTCTTCTATTCGATCTTTAAAGGAAGAAAAGTAACAACAAGGAATCCATGGGGGGCTAACACACTGGAGTGGACAACAGAGATCAATCCCGGTCATGGTAACTGGGAAGGTGAAATACCGGAAGTACATAGGTGGCCTTATGATTATGGTAAGGATGGCCGTGAGTATATTCCGCAAACAGAACCGGTCGGTGCAAATGAAAGCAAGCATTAGTTGCTTTTAATGCAGCTTTTGGAGCTGATAGATGAAGAAAAGTTTTTTTGAAAATATAGTGAAGGCGATATGATGAGAAAGATCAAGGATTATTTGCTTTTGATAAAGCCTTCACTGAGTATCATGGTGGTATTCAGTAGTGTGATCAGCTATTTGCTGGCGCCAAAAGTGGTAGAGTTTGACTGGACCATGATATTATTGCTCTTTACAGGCGGATTGCTGGTAACTGGTAGTGCCAATGCGATCAACCAGGTGGTAGAAAAAGATACTGATGCAAGAATGAAACGGACAGCCAGTCGGCCGGTCGCTGCAGGCAGGGTGAGTATTGAAGAAGCATGGGGCTTTGCAGTGATTACAGGTCTGACAGGAATTTTTTTGCTGGGGTATTATTTTAACTGGTTGTCTGCAGGAATTGCAACATTCAGTTTGTTCCTGTATGCGTTTATTTATACGCCATTGAAAAAGATCAATTCAATAGCAGTATTGATCGGCGCTGTGCCGGGAGCTTTACCTTGTTTGATCGGCTGGGCCGCAGGAGATGATAAGCTGTCACTGGGAGGTTGGATACTATTTGCCTTCCAGTTTTTCTGGCAGTTTCCTCATTTCTGGGCTATTGCCTGGGTAGCACACAGGGACTATTCTTCGGTCGGGTTTAAATTATTGCCCGCCGATAAAGGACCTACCCGGTTCACAGCGATGCAAACGATCATTTACTCGCTGTTGCTGGTGCCGGTAACATTGTTGCCCTATTATACGGGTATGTGCAGTTTTGAGGATGTGGAAGGAAAAGTGGCAATAGGATTGATCGTTCTGGCAAACCTGTTTATGATCGGCAGATGTGTGACCTTGTATAAAAAAATGGATGTATCATCGGCAAGGAAAGTGATGTTTGGAAGTTATATGTACCTGCCGGTAGTATTCTTTGCATTATTACTGAGCAAAGGTTAAATGAATAAAAGCCGAGATGGATATTGTGAGTAAACAACAAAAAAAGAAAATTCACCCCCACAAATTCACTTTGTGGGTGGCTATGGGCAGTATCATTATGATGTTTGCCGGACTGACAAGTGCTTTTATTGTAAAAAGCAACCAGGCAGGATGGAAAACAATAGGATTGCCAAAAATATTCTGGGTTTCTACCGCTGTTATTTTGATCAGCAGTATAATGATCCAGTTGTCATTAAGATCTTTTAAGAACAGGGAAATGACCCGCTACCGTTTGTTGCTGGCAGCTACAATGGTACTGGGAATTGTATTTGTTGCGTTACAATGGATAGGATTTAATGAACTGTGGGCACAACAAATAACATTTAAAGGCTCTGGCGCCGGCCAATTTTTGTATGTGATCTTTGGGTTGCATGCAATACATATTATTGGCGGTATCGTCGCTTTGGCTGTTATGCTTTTTAAAGCTTATAGAGGTAGCAGCAAATTATATAGCTCTGTGCCGGTTGAAGTAATGGCAACCTACTGGCATTTTGTTGATCTTTTATGGGTATACCTGCTGGTGTTTTTTATCATAGCCGGGGGACAATAAGAACGATTTAAAAAATTGAAATAGTTAAACCTGACAAAGAACATGTCTACAACTGCAACAACACATCAAACCAAATGGTGGAGCGGAGGGAAAAGCCCCTTCAATCTGGAGTACGGCAAACTGATGATGTGGTACTTTCTGATGAGTGATGCTTTCACTTTTGGTGCGTTTCTGATATCATATGGCTCCATTCGCTTCAGCCAGAATTTCTGGCCTGATCCAAACGTGGTGTTCAATGCGTTTCCCGGTGCGGGCCATGCAAATTTGCCATTGGCATTTGTGAGTGTGATGACCTTTATCCTGATCATCAGTTCTGTGACTATGGTGTTAGCAGTTCATGCCGGTCACAAAGGAGATAAGCAAGGAGTGATAAAATGGCTGGCCTGGACCATTGTAGGTGGCATAGCCTTCTTGAGTTGCCAGGCATGGGAATGGCATCACCTCATTACCGGTGAGCATGCAGTATTGGTTGACGGAAAACTTGATATTATTGGTCAGACAATGGGAGGCAATCCCTGGGGACAGCTGGTAGAAGACCAGGCGGCTCTCACGGCAGCACTTAATAATACCTCACACGACACATTGATACAATTGGTGCACAGTCATGATCACACACATTCCATGGAACAGTTGGCTGCCATGTCAGATACAGAGCTGAAAGGAATGGTCAACTTTGCAGAAATGCATATACGGGAAAAAGGTCCAATAGCATTCGGCGGGTATTTCTTTGGTATCACCGGCTTCCATGGCTTCCACGTATTTTCCGGTGTGATCATCAACATCGTAATGCTTATCATGACACAGAAGAACGTATTCCAGAACAGGGGACATTACCTGATGATAGAAAAGGCCGGTTTGTACTGGCACTTTGTGGACCTTGTATGGGTATTTGTATTCCTTTGTTTTTATCTTATTTAAATTGTTTTAACAGAAACTAATTGAAATATGCAACATCCGGCTTTTGAAGAAGTAAGTTTTCAGCATCATACAGATGATGCTGAGTTTAAAAGAAGAGTTAGAAAGACGACCATACTTTTGTCTATTATCACCATAATAGAACTGGTTATTGGTTTAACCATCTATACAATACATAAAGGAGAGAACCCCAATCATACCCTGGTGTTGATGTTCAAAGGAATGGTTTGCATCCTTACATTGGCAAAAGCCTATTACATTGTTTCTGTATTTATGCATCTGGGTGATGAGATCAGGAATATGATCATGACGATCGTTGTTCCCCTGATGTTATTTATCTGGTTTATTGCTGCTTTTATATGGGACGGTAACTCCTATAAGAATCTTCGTAATAAATATGATAAGCACTTTGAAGAAACAACCATGCCGAAACAACATCATAAAGTTGATGAGCACCCGGCAGAGATAAAGACAGGGAAAGAATAATTAAATAAAATTTTTTACCAAAACCATTCAGCTGCCGGGTTGTTCATACTTCCGGAATGTTGAATGGTTTTATTTTTTAATCTCAGACTATTTTGAATAAAACTGCACTATATGCCATTATGCTGGCCATATTGCTGCCATTAGGCGCTTATTTCATTGTAAAAGGGAAAAGCGAAAAAGCTACTATTATGCCCCGGCATTACCTGGTTGATACAGTGATCAACGGGGTTAAAAATGGGAAAACGGTTTCAGACACAATATGGCACAAACTCGGGGATCTTAACCTGGTTAACCAGGATGGGAAACCGGTTACCTGGGATAGTCTCAGGGGAAAGATCATTATTGCAGATTTCTTTTTTACACATTGCCCTACTATTTGTCCGGGGATGACGATGAATATGAAAAGACTGGCAGAATCCATTCATAATGGACAGCGGGTAGGAGATAGAACAAATAAGCTGGTCCATTTTCTTTCTTTTAGTGTGGATCCCGAACGGGACTCTGTAGAAAGATTAAAGTATTGGGCAGATCGTTTCCAGGTAAACCCGGAGCAATGGTGGCTGTTGTCAGGGGATAAAAAACAGATCTACAACTTTGCATTGAATGAAGTGAGATTGGGGTTACAGGATGGAGAAGGAGTAGATTCAAACTTTGTACATAGCGACAGGTTTATACTGATTGACAGTAACCGTCATGTACGGGGGTATTATAACGGACTTGATTCTGAGTCGCTGTCAAAACTTTCAGAAGACCTGGTTTTCCTGACATTGGAGAAAGATCCTAATAAAAAAAGTTTCTTCGCAGGCAAACTGGAATTGATTGCCGTTGTTTTTTTAATTGCAATATTCGCAGTAGGATTATTGATCTACTTCTTAAGAAAAAATAATGAACATGCTTAAGGCCTCCTGGAAGAAAAATGATAAAAAAGCGAAGGGACTTATTTACACATTTTCCGCCATTGTATTTATTGCAGTAGTTGTACTGGGGAGGGTAAAATTAAATGTAAACCCCGGGTTTGATATACACCTTTTTGCCAAAGCCAATGCAATTATAAATTCTATTGTAGCGTTGTTGCTGCTTACTGCTTTGATCGCTGTTAAATCAAAGAATTATGTGTTGCATAAAAACCTGATGTTTTCTGCCATGTTTCTTTCGGTGTTGTTTTTAGTAAGTTATATCTGCCATCATTTATTTGCCGGTGAAACAACTTTTGGTGGCAGTGGCTTTCAAAAAACAGTTTACTATATCATCCTGTTTACACATATTCCTCTGGCGGGTATCATTTTACCATTTATTTTATTCGCCGCATATAGAGCATTGATCGGCGAATTTCAGCAACACAAAAAAATAGTTCGCATTGCATGGCCGGTTTGGTTTTATGTGGCTGTAACCGGTGTTATCGTTTATTGGATGATCAGCCCTTATTATACTTCTTAAAACCCCAATTCTTTAACCGGATCCCAAAATACTTGTTGAAAATTTTGCACCTGGTCATTTTTCACTTTTATCCCCTCTGCTTTTAAAAGTTGGGCCATTTTACCGGGAGGTGAAAAATGTTGCTTGCCGGTAAGCATACCAATGCGATTTACTACACGGTGGGCAGGTACTTTAGGTTTAACCCGCCCTGCCCCATTCATAGCCCAGCCTACCATGCGGGCGGAAGACTTAGTACCCAGGCAGGCAGCAATAGCGCCATAAGAAGTAACCCGCCCTTTTGGGATCTGTCTCGCTACTTCAAACACCAGTTCAAAAAAACTTTCATCCCGGCTTCCTGATGGTTTTATTTGCTTGGGGTTTTCAGTCTTCTTTTTTGATGCCATGATAAAGAGTATTTATTTTTTCTTACCACCGATCAGTTCACTTTTCCGGGGTTCTGGTACGTTTTCATATTCAAAGGGACAATGTTTGCAACCATTACCACAACAGTATCCTTTTTCTAAATGGTATTGCTCTGTCAACACCACAAATCCATCTTCATTCAGATAATAATGTATGCCTTCAATCAACTCGTTCATACGCTGCTATTTTTTCTTTGAGTATTGCGTCTTTTTCTGACCCGGCTATTTGCCCTGGCAAAGAAAAACATAAATAAAAAATACGATTACTTTCCGCAATATCTAATAACTCATAGTGTGTTTTTATCTGTAATTCTTCCGAAACGGTATCTTCTTTATAAACATCATCAGACTCCCGGTGTAAAATACAGTTATACATTTCGATCACCGTTTTGGTGAAGCGGAATAAAGCCGGGCTATCCGTTTTTAAATGTATAAATCCACCGGGAACAAGAAACTGTTGGTACATCCGCAGAAACTTGGGATGCGTCAGTCTTTTTTTAGCTTTTGAAAAACGTAACTGCGGATCAGGGAATGTGATCCATATTTCATTGATCTCATTTTGGGAAAAATATTCAGGGATCTTGTCGATCTGTGTTCTTATAAATGCAACATTATTAAGATTGTTTTGCAGTGCTTTCCTGGCACCCACCCAAATGCGGTTTCCCTTGATATCAATACCAATAAAATTTCTTTCCGGGTATAACTGACCCAGGCCGGTTGCATATTCTCCTTTGCCGCAGGCAAGTTCTAATGTAATGGGATTATTATTTCTGAAAAACTCTTCCCATTTACCCGGCATGTCTTTTGGGAATTGCAATACATTAGGAAAGGTTTCCAGTTCAGCAAATCGTTGCAACTTTTTTTGACCCATAACGGGCAAAGGTAAAATCAAATTTTTACCTGTAGTCCCACACCGAATATTGATTTTAATTGAAGGGCGGGAGAATTACCATCATCACCAAACAATTTCACATCATCATCATAGATCATATCAAGGTTCCAGCTCAGGTGAACGATCTTGCCCAGTTTGGCAGATACCACATTGGTCATATACAGGTCGGTATTCAGGGGGTTGTTCTTATAATTGGAGAAGAGGTCAAGGCGTCCCTTGTAGGTGATGAATTTATTGAAGGCAGTAGTATAATTTACGGTAGCAAATGCACCAAGCTGGTTCAAACTATGTTCGCCGGGTGTTACTCCATACTCTCCCCTGGCGGATAATGAGTCATCCATAACAATGACCCAACGGGAAGTAACGGGGGATATGAAAATAGATAATCCTTTGCCTGGTTTATAATCAAGCCCCTGGCTAATGAGTGCATAGGCCGGTGATAAAAATGCGGAAGAGAAATTTTTAGTGAATGTGTCCTTGGCTGTTTCAGTATACGTATACCCGTTCAATAACTGTGTTCTGAAATTGATTAAACTGGAGAGGTTTAGTTTTTTATTGAGAGCATATCCATACTTGGAAACAATATCAATGCGATCGTCATTTTTTCTTCCACCGAGACTGGATGTATTAATATAACCAAAGTTGATATTCATTACATTGTCCCAACTGGTTCTGGAATGTTTCAAAAAGGCAAAAAGATTTAATGCAGTAGCAGCAGAGAATGAAAAATCTTCGCCACCTGCAGCCCAGTTACTCAGGCTACCCTGCCCGACGCTGAAATTATAAATACCTCCTGTCTTCCAGGGCTTTTGGCTGGTGTCCGTCACATCTTTCTTGATGGTTCTGAGCGATTCTGTCTGAAGTTTGCGAATACTTGCATCCTGGGCACTTGCTCCCAATGCTGTACAAATCAGCAGGACTAATCCAATTGTTTTCTTCATCTGGTGGTTTTTTTAATTCTCTGCTGAATGGCAGTATAAAAATACCGGCAAGCATCGGGTAACCGCAGTTTCAGCAAAGACCGTAAGAATTAAAAAGTAAAAAAGGTACAGATTGAATGTGACCATGTTCTGTCACAATGGATGCAAAGATACATTCGATAACAGATTAGCAAACTACTTTTTTAGTATATAATTAATGTTAAAAAACAGCTAACGTATAGAAATAGCTGAAATATTAATCAGTATCAACTTACGCAAACGGTTGATTAAAACTTAAGCAATAATCCAATACCTATTAAAGATTTTACCTGTAGCCCGGGAGAAGACTGATTAGGGCCAAATAATTTTACATCATCATCATAGATAAGATCAAGCGCCCAGGTAGCTGACAAAGCTTTTGATATTTTGAAGTTGAAAACATTGGACATAAACAGGTCAATGTTTTGTGGATTCTTTTTATAGTTGGAAAAAAGATCAAGCCTTCCTTTATAAGTAACAGATTTGCTTATTTCTTTCAGATAGTTGACAGTAACAAAAGCGCCAAATTCAAGTATGCTGCTTTTTCCGGGAGTTACACCATAAAGTCCTTTGTTCGACAATGCTGTATCTCTTACGATCACCCATCTTGCCGTTACAGGTGAAAAGAAGATAGAAAGATCTTTATTGGGTTTATAATCAAGACCAGCACTCAGTAAAATATAACCCGGGGCCATAAAATTGGAGGCATAGGTTTTTACATTGTCCGGGAAAGTGAAGCCTTTAAAAAACTGTGATCTTAAATTGAACAGGCCACTTACATTTACTTTAGATGATATGGCATGACCGTATTTGGAAAGCAGGTCAAAACGATCATCATTCTTACGACTGCCGAGGCTGGTTGTGTTAACATAACCAAGATTGAAATCAAATGTATTATCCCAGCTGTTCTTATCTTTTTTATAAAAGGCATATAGGCTAAGCAGGGAGTTTACAGAGAGAGAAAAATTATCACCACCGGCAGCCCAATTGCTTAGTGAACCCTGGGATATATTTAACCCATAAATACCACCCTTTCTCCATGTTTTGTTACTGGTATCTGCGGGATCTTTTTTAATTGTCCGGGATGATTCTTTCTTAAGAGCACCAACCGTTTGATCTTGTGCCTGCGCAATACATGCAATTGCAAAACTGATGATCAGGAATATCTTTTTCATAGAAACAAAATTGTATGCAAAAATAACCCTCAGAATTTTATTACTTTTTGTTTTATGCTTTCAAGCTTTTCAACAAAAGGGTCGCTGCCAGCAGCGCCATTTCTAAAACGAAAAAGCCTCCCAATTCAGGAAGGCTTTTAAAGCTGTAGGGGGAGGGTTCGAACCTCCACGGAGAAGTTAGCTGTAAGGCACTGCTAGCATTAGTGGTCAACCCATTACCTTACGTTTATCCTTTGATCTCCACCCCCGAGACAAGAGGGCATGTCTGCCAGGCATACGCCATTTCATCACCCCACAGTATAATCAAGAACTTGATAGAACAAAAATAATGTAAATAGCTATTTCATTCCAAAATATTCAATAAAAATTTTAAAACTATTTATTTTATATAATAAAATGATAAATTTAATGAATAATATCTAAAAACAAAGTCTAAAATGAGCTCAGAATTGAATCTTGATAAACTGGATCTGCAGATCATCCAGCACATGATAGAAGATGCACAGGTATCTTATGCGGATCTAGGGAAAAAACTATTTGTTTCCGGAGGCACCATTCATGTACGTATCAAGAAAATGCAGGAAGCGGGGATTGTAAAAGGGACCAAACTAAAGGTGGATCTGCGTAAACTGGGGTATGATGTTATTGCATTTATCGGTATTTTCTTAAAAGAGAGCTCTTTATACGATAATGTGGCAAAAGAGCTTCAAAAAGTGCCTGAAATTGTCCGGTTAAACTATACTACAGGGAACTACAGCATGTTTGCAGAGATCGTATGTAAGGATATAAACCAGCTCAGGTTTATCCTCCATGACCAATTGCAGAAGATAAAAGGTATTGAAAGAACAGATACGATCATTTCACTGGAGGAAAGTTTTAGCCGTAATGTGAAAATAACTTCTTAAGGATTATGCTTATTTTGCAACAAATAGATGTTATGCGTTTGATGGGTCGTCTTGGAATATTTTTATTAACAGGCTCAATTGTTTTCGGGCTTGCCTGTAGTAAGGGAAATAATGGCGGCGGTACAACGCCTCCTGCAGAACAGAACCTGGTTGTAACAACGAACCCGCCAAACGGAAGTGTGCAATTGCCTTCATTGGGTCCCTATAATTTAACTGTTACTATCAATTCTACTATGCCATCAGGGGGTGTTAAAATTGAAGTGTCAGCAAAAAAAGATGATGGAAGCAACCCGCCTGCATTTTATAGTAGCACAATAAATAGTACTACTTCTACAAGTTCTAATTTCACTATCACCAATACACCTGCCGCCTCGCTTTGCCTGGTAACAGTAAAAGTGACCTCGTTATCAAAGGCTACCAATACATGGACAGGCAGTTATCGTTATTCTAGCAAATAAAGTTTATCGAACATCTAATGCATCTCTTAACCCGTTTCCTAAAAGGTTAAAAGCAAGTACCAGCAACATGATGGCAAAACCCGGTGCCAGGGCCAGCATGGGATTTTGTGTAATAATGAAGTTGAAATTCTCTTTGATCATCAATCCCCAACTGGGTTGGGGAGGCTGTACACCAATTCCTAAAAAACTCAGACCCGCTTCTATTACAATAGCAGAAGCAAAATTGGAAGCAGCGATCACCATCACAGGTCCCATAATATTAGGCCAGATATGCCGCATAATGATCCTTCCCGGTGAATACCCTAATGCCCGGGCAGCTTCTACATATTCCTGTTCTTTTACAGCTAATACCTGCCCCCTCACAAGGCGGGCTACGTT
The DNA here is from genome assembly GCA_020636575.1 of Chitinophagales bacterium. Classification (GTDB taxonomy): domain Bacteria; phylum Bacteroidota; class Bacteroidia; order Chitinophagales; family Chitinophagaceae; genus JJ008. Next base: position 777,566 of record JACJXP010000001.1, on the reverse strand, counting down.
CACCCACATGGTAAGTCCAATGGCAATAAATACCTGCCAGAAACCTTTGCCCATTGCCAATGTAATAGCAAAAACAAGCAACAGCGTAGGAATACTCCAGATGATATTGATGAACCACATAATGATATCATCTGTTTTGCCGCCAAAATAACCGGCCAGCGATCCAAGAACTAAACCAATACTTAGTGAAATGATCACTGCGATGAGTCCTACACTCAAGCTTACCCTTGTGCCAACAATTATTCGGCTTAAAATATCCCTGCCAAATTTGTCAGTGCCCAGGAAAAATTTTTGTGTAACAACAGGATCATCAGCTAAAACTGATCTGGAAAAAGACATTCTTTCACTTACTCCTTCATCAATATATTTATTGACGAAAATGCTGTCAGCGGTTTCTTCATAATTAGTGATAGGGATGTATTGGTATCTGTCTTCTTTTCCGTTTAACAGATGTTCAGCAAAACCAGTTGTAATGGACATTTCTTTTTTAACCAGTAAGAATTGCTGTTTATAACCTGGTTTTTTGCTGCCTGTTTCTACAATGATCCTGTTGGCATAAGGAGAAGGATCAGGAGCAATAAAATAAGCAAAGATGGCGACCAATGTAGCCAATACAATTACGACCAAGCCAAAAACAGCCCCTTTGTTTTTGCGCAATCGCCGCCAGGCTGCTGCTCCAAATGATGTTGACCGGCTCATGCAGGGAAGTTAGTTATTTTACCTTTCTTCCTTTCCACTGGTAAGTGCCGAACTGGCCAAACAAACCGGAAATAACCGTGTACAGAATATGTAAAGGCTGAAACAAAAAGAACAGAAACGGATTACCGGAAATACCAAAGAACCTGGAACCGGAAGAAAACAATGGAAGTTCAACCAGTGTTTTGGCGAAAAACAGAACAAGTAATCCCCACCAGTACCGTGTATCAAAAAATCCGGCAATCAACAATACGGGAAATAATAAATTGAAAAGATAAACTAACAGGAGTACAGAGAATAAACGCTTATCATCATACCTGTTTGCTTTGCTGGCCCAGCGTATACGTTGATTAAAAAAAGAAGTCCATGTTTTTTCAGCAGCAGTACTTACAATGGCATCAGGTGATTTAACATAATGAACTTTCCCCGGATATTTTTTAGCGATCTTGTACATCAGTAGCATATCATCACCGGAAGCAATATCACTGATGCCGGCAAAACCATTTACTTCTTCAAAAGCTTTTTTGGTATAGGTTACATTGGCTCCGTTGCACATGGTTAGTAATTCTTTGCTCACTACGGCCCCGGTGATTGTTTGCAGGGCCATAAAATCCATTTGCTGAAACAGTTGTAATAAAGAATGATCGGCTGTCATTCGTACCGGGGCAGCAATAAACACGGCATCATTTTCTTCTTTAAAACTGGCAAGGGTTTGCAACCAGTTTTTGTGAGGGATACAATCTGCATCAGTGGCAACGACCAGTTCATGCTTCGCTTCCTTTATCCCGGTTTCAAGCGCCTTTTTTTTATAAGAATTGATCTTGCCTTCCTGTAATGATATAAGCCTTGCGAAGGGAAATTGATTTACTATAACAGCTGTGTTATCTTCTGAATGATCGTTCACAACGATCACTTCAAACAAATGAGCCGGATAGGTTTGCTGTGCTAATGCCTGTAAAAGATTACCGATATTCTCTTCTTCATTGCGGGCAGAGATAATAACGCTGATGGTAAGAGAAGATTCTTTTGCGCCTGAATAAACAGGAATATCCTTCCAGCTTTGCCAGTAGTAGATTACAACGATAGCATATAACAAAAAAAGGATTCCGCCGATCAGCAGTAGTATCATACCGGGCAAATCTAATTATTGCTGTAGAGCCGGCAATATTTCTTCCACATGCTTTTTATGCAATACCTGGTGGCCTGAATGAATGATATTGATCTGGCATAGGTTTTCAATTCCTTTTCTGAACTTTTCTCCTCTTGCAGGCAAAATAATACGATCATGTTTACCATAAATAAGCCGTACAGGAATATTATTAGTAGTGATCAGTGATTTTATAACAGGTATATGTGGTTTTATTTTTCGCAAACCCGTCCATCTTTTGTATAACAACTCCCTCGCTTCTTTATCATCAATATAATAATGAACAAACTTGAATATGCTGGCATTGATCAGCTTTAAACGGTCCAGTAGTTTTAAAAAACCAAAAAACCATTGCGGCTTTCTCATCGTTAAGGCAAAAAGCCGGTTACCCAACCATGTTTGTGTAGAAAGCCGGTACCAGAAATTGACCTTTAAGCCATCAGGCGCCAGCAACACAAGTTTTTGTGTTTGCGCTGGCATTTTTTCCAGGAGGCCCAGTGCCATTCTTCCACCCAGGCTGTAACCCATTAGTATTACTGGCTTTGTTTCCCCGGCTATTAACCTGACTATGGCTAAAAGATCATCGATCTTTAAGGGGCTGGTTTCTTTCCATTCAGTCTTGCCATGAAAGGGCAGGTCGATCGAATAAAAACTGAACTGATTTCCGGTATAGGTTTCCAGGAACCCATAAGATTCAGCATTTTCTCCATATCCATGAAAGCAAATAATACTTTGATCACCAGTTCCATACCGGTAATAACTGATCTCAGAGGATTTATATGTCAGCAGGCGCTGTTCCAAAATTGAATAAAAAAATAACAGGCAAAATAGCAGGCAAATTCAAATATAATATTAAATTTGAATAGTTGCACAAACAACTATATGCCAAACAACCAATTTAAGAAGGGAGAATTATACAGTTTTATTACTGGAAAAGCATCTACTGCTATAGCCCGTAGTTTGCAGAAAAAGTTCAATACGGCGGGATTGAATCTGACCATTGAACAATGGAGTGTATTATATCATTTGTGGAAACAGGAAGGAATTAGCCAGCAGGAACTTTGCAATGCTACATTCAGGGATAAACCCAGCATTACCCGGTTGGTAGATAACCTGGAAAAACTGGGATTGGTAAAAAGAGTAGCTTCTGAGAATGACAGAAGGATCAACCTGATCTTTTTGACCAAACAGGCACAAAAACTGCAGGAAGAAACCATGGCACTGGCAGAAGAAACACTGAATGAAGCCCTGGAAACTGTACCGGCCGAGAATATAGAGATCTGCAAACAGGTGTTGCAGGTAGTATATGATAATCTTACAAATTGATCTTAAACGAATAAAAATAAATACCATGGGTACCCAAGCAGCTCAAAAAAATGCGATCAAAGGAGGTGAATGGCTTATTAAGGAATCATCACCACAGGAAACTTTTATCCCTGAAAACTTTTCTGAGGAACAAAGAATGATCGGGGATATGTGTGATCAGTTCCTGGATACAGAAATATACCCGATTCTCGACCGGATCGATAGTCTTGAAGAGGGACTAATGAAATCACTGGTCACCAAAGCCGGTGAACAAGGTCTGCTGGCCACTTCGTTTCCCGAAGAGTTTGGTGGATTAGGAAAAGATTTTGTGACCTCTACTATTGTAAACGAATACCTGGGCGCAGGGCATTCATTTTCAGTTGCCATTGCTGCACATACCGGTATCGGTACATTACCAATACTCTATTTCGGTACACCGGAACAAAAAGAAAAATATATTCCCAAACTGATATCGGGTGAGTGGGCCGGTGCCTATGGGCTAACGGAGCCAAATAGCGGCAGTGATGCACTAGGCGCTAAAACAACGGCTAAGCTCAGTGATGATGGCAAGTATTATATATTGAACGGGCAAAAATGCTGGATCACCAACGGAGGCTTTGCCCAGGTGTACACGGTGTTTGCCAAAGTGGATGGTGATAAGTTTACCGGTTTTATAGTAGAAAGAGGAACTGAAGGATTTACACAGGGCCCGGAAGAACATAAAATGGGGATCAAAGGATCTTCTACTGTTCAATTGTATTTTCAGGATGCCAAAGTGCCTGTAGAAAATGTATTGGGAGAAATTGGAAAAGGGCATAAGATCGCATTCAACATCCTGAATATAGGAAGGCTCAAGTTATGCGCTGCTGCTATTGGTGGATCAAGAAGGGCTTTATCGGAGACCGTTAACTATGCTAAAACGAGAGAACAATTTAAACAACCTATTTCCAATTTTGGGGCCATCAAGCATAAGCTGGCCGAAATGGCCATCAGGGTTTATACGGCAGAATCTGCTTTGTACCGAACTGCCAAATGGATCGATGAAAAAGAAGAAGAACTGAGGTTATCCGGTAAACCAGAAAGTGAATCCTTATTAGGTGGTGCAGAAGAATATGCTATTGAATGTGCCATGCTGAAAGTATATGGTAGTGAAGTACTTGACTTTGTAGTAGATGAAGGAGTGCAGATTCACGGTGGAAATGGTTTCAGCGCTGAATACAATATTTCAAGAGCATACAGGGATAGCCGGATCAATCGAATTTATGAAGGTACCAATGAGATCAACAGGCTGCTCACATTGGATATGACATTAAAGAGAGCCATGGGCGGACGCCTTGATCTGATGGGGCCGGCGATGGCAGTGCAAAAAGAGCTGATGAGTATTCCTGATTTTGGCGATGCAGAAGAAGCGCCGTTTACAAAGGAACTGAAATTGATCGCTAATTTAAAAAAAGCCATTCTGATGACAGCAGGAGCCGCCGTGCAAAAGCTGATGATGAAAATAGAAGGCGAACAGGAAGTGCTGATGAATATTGCCGATATGGCTATTGAAACTTTCAACGCAGAAAGTGTATTACTGCGTGTAATGATACTGGTGGAAGAAAAAGGTGAATCTGCATGTAACTACCAGCTGGACATGATGCGTACTTACCTGTACGATGCAGCGGATAAAGTGAATAAATCCGGAAAGGATGCCATTAATGCATTTGCTGATGGTGATGAACAGCGTATGATCCTGATGGGATTAAAACGATTTACAAAAGCAGAACCATTTAATAGTAAAGAGGCCCGCAGAAGAATTGCAGATAAGATGATTGAAGAGGGCCGTTACTGCTTTTAGTTCCTCCAGCTGTCATGGTCAAAGTCAAGCATTACCGTTGAATACTTGGAACCTGAATTTGTTTCCGAATAAATAGAGGATAGCTCCTTGCGGGTAACTTTCAGTTCGTTCAGTTTCTGTATCCTTTTTCTTTCAAAGAAAATACCTGCTGTCATGATCAGTGTGGCAAGTGTTGTCGAGAAAAAATAGATCAGGTGTATATCGTCATTGTATTCCTGTCTTATTGCTCCCGTTTTACTGTCAATATGTGTTTTGAGGATATAGAATAAAATATAAACGATAGAAAAACTTCCGTAAGAAAATATAATAGAAGATGTTATCAGCGCTTTACCGGTAGCTTTCCGATGCACTACCAGCACTTTTACCTGGCGCAGGAAGAAATAGAATGCTAATCCCATGATCAGCACAAGGCCCGGACCGAGAACAAAAGTTACTGCTTTAGCATTATACCCCGTTGTTGCGATCACAATCACTTCAAAAGCCAGGTATGCCAACACAACCATCTTCATCCGGTTAAAAAATGTTCTGGAAGGACTGAAATAGGTCAGAAAATATAGCATGAGCGGGATATCCAGAAAATTACAGGCATATCCAAAATAACTGGTAAAACCGTTTGAAGCAGGAATATAACCCTGGTCCATCAGGTTAAAAACAAGCATTAGCAAATAATAGAAGATCAATACAGGAAAACTTCTGTAAGTGCCTAGTCGCATAATAAGGATCATGAACATAGGCAGGAACAAGGCAACCGATGAGATAATACTCATGATAGAATTCCAGGTCATACGAATTAATTTTTCTAGGATAATGGTTTTCGACTATCGTAGTCTGGTACAATATTAACGAGCATCAATAGCATATAGTGCTTAGCAATAATGGTTTATGCTAAAATTCAGTAAAACCATGCGACCCTTTCGTAATTATACGGAAAATGCAAATGCGGGTTTTTATGCTATCTTTCTGTTATGATACGATTGGTGCTTTGGATCCTCCTACTTTCCCCTTTTAATTCCTTTTCTCAACCAGAAAATTTTATTGCCGGAAAAACAACGGGTAAACTGCCCTACCTGGAGTACGGATTGGGCTCCGACAGACTCGGAGGCGCTAAAATGACCTACCTGGATACAGGCATCGTTGTGAAAGTGGTAGATAGTACGCTGGTGAACTACCGGGTACAGTTATCCCGGAATCATTATGCGTATTTACCAAAATCAAATTGTAATCTGGATAAGAGCCTAAAACCGGAGCCCTATTACTTAACAAGCAGCTGGCTCATCAATGGAGATGATGATTTTGACTATGTAGGTATCAGTCTTGATGAAAAACTCCCCTATAGCAGCCTGCAACAGATCAATCCGTCGAGAATAGTAGTGGATATATACGGAGCTACCAGCAATACCAATTGGATCACACAGCGTACTACTGCTACCGAAATAAAGAATGCTTATATGGAGCAGATCGAAGATGATGTGTGCAGGGTGATCATTGAACTAAAACATAAACAACATTGGGGTTATTCTATCTTTTACAGGGGCAATAGGTTAATGATCCGCATAAAGAGACAGCCACTGAGTCTTGAACTAAAGGACCTGTTAATAGCTGTGGATGCAGGCCATGGGGGGAGTAATATTGGTGCAAGAGGAGCCAGGTCGGGGATTTTTGAAAAGGTTTATACATTAAGTATAGCCAAAGAATTACAAAACTATCTGCAAAATGAGAAGGCTGAAGTGTTCATGACCAGAACCGGGGATCAATCGCTTAGTATGATGGATAGGATCGAAATGCTGGAACAGGCCAACCCCGCTTTTATGATCAGCATTCACTTAAATTCATCAGTAAGAGATAGTGTAAGAGGCACAAGTACTTATTACCGCTATATTGGTTTTCGTCCTCTTTCAGAACACATTTATAAAAGCCTTCTGAATTTTGGCATGGAGGAGTTTGGCAATGTAGGGAATTTCAATTTCGCCCTGAACGGACCCACCGAATATCCCAACTGTCTTGTAGAAGTAGCTTTTCTAAGTAACCCCGACGATGAAAAACTGATACTTGACCCTGAATTTCATAAAGGAATAGCTTGCCAGATAGTAGAAGGGATCAAAAAATGGCTAAGGGACTGCAGCGAAGATGATTAATCTTCTGGCGGAAAAGCTTCTCCCTGGTGGCAGGTCTTACACTTTACAGCATTTAATAAATAAGGCGGACGGGTACTATCATACCAAAAATAGGTCTTGTTAAGATGGATGGTCATTTCCATCATTTTCCTGGCTTCTGTTTTCATGGGTTCTTTATCAGAGGCATAATCCAGGCTATCAGGAATAGTTTTATCAAAAGGCACATGGCAAAAATTACATTGTACCCCAAGTGCCTTATTATAGGTCTGCATCAGGCTGTCCAGCTGTTCATCACTGATATCTTTGGGTAACACCAATAAGTTTCTCTCATTCGGTTGCTGCAGGGTTGCAATAAGCCCGGTAATAAGAGTTAACGAAGCAGCAACAAGGGTCGTATTTCTTTTTAAAAACATATTATGCTAATTGACGAAATGTTTGCCTTTAAGGTGGTACGGTACTGTTATAAACGGAAAAAAATAACAACAGTTGTCCGGTTTAAAGATAAAAGCTGATTTATACTTTTGAGTAAAAATTTGATATATGGGAAAATTGCAAAGCGAATTCGATACCTACAGGTCCAAAATGAATGACGTAATACTCTCCAAAAATAACCTGGTGATAAAGCGGTTATTCAATCTGGACACCAATACCTACGCAGACGGGGCTCTTGATGCAAAGACAAAAGAAATGCTGGGACTGGTAGCCAGTATGGTGCTTCGTTGTGATGACTGTATCAAGTACCATTTGGGCAAAGTACATGAATTGGGTACCAGTACCGAACAATTATATGAGTTATTTGCTGTTGCCAATATTGTAGGAGGCTCTATTGTGATACCACATACCCGCCGGGCGGCTGAATATTGGGAAGAACTGCACCCTGCTGACTGAAATAGTTGCCCTGCCTTGCTATATTCATTAAATTTGTCGTCAATATTTTGAATACTATGAGTGAGTCTACTGCCGCCCCTGTATTAACTGCAAAAGATTTTGCCACTGATCAGGAAGTTCGCTGGTGTCCCGGGTGTGGTGATTATTCCATACTGGCACAGGTACAAAAAGTAATGCCTTCATTGGGTATTGCCCGTGAAAATATCGTTATCATATCGGGTATCGGCTGCAGCAGCAGGTTCCCGTACTATATGAATACGTATGGCATGCATTCTATTCATGGCCGTGCCACAGCCATTGCTTCAGGATTAAAAGCATCAAGACCGGAATTGAGTGTATGGATCGTAACAGGTGATGGTGATGGATTAAGTATTGGCGGAAATCATACTATTCATTTGTTGCGCCGCAATTTTGATGTGAATGTATTGCTCTTCAACAACCAGATCTATGGATTGACAAAAGGACAATATTCTCCTACATCGGAAGAACACAAGATCACCAAGAGTACACCGGTAGGAAGTATTGATCATCCCTTCAACCCCCTGGCATTGGCTATGGGCGCTGATGCTACTTTTGTGGCCCGCACCATGGACCGTGACCCCAAACATTTGCAGGCAATGCTCCTGAAAGCAAATGGACACAAAGGAGCTTCTTTTCTTGAGATATATCAGAACTGCAACATTTTTAATGACGGAGCTTTTGAAGTGTTCACGGAAAAAGGAAGCAAACCGGAAGAAACATTATTCCTGGAACAGGGCCAGCCGTTGATATTTGGTGCCAATAAGAACAAAGGCATCAAGCTGGATGGTTTTACTCCTGTAGTGGTGAACCTGGATGAAGGGCATAGTGCCGATGAATTATGGGTGCATGATGAAAATGATATTTACAAAGCTCAGATATTGGTCCGCATCTTTGACAATCCTAAAGCCGTAGGACATCTGCCCAGGCCCTTTGGCGTATTCTATCAATCTGACAGAAGTTGCTACGAAGATGTAATGGCCATGCAGATAGAAGAGGCTATTGCCAAAAAGCCGGGCGACCTGGATGCATTACTGCGTGGCAAAGAGGTCTGGACGATCAACTGATCATTGCCGTTATAACTTCACAACAGAACCATTCAATGCTATATCAGCAGTTGACCATGCTGTATTAAATTTTTCTTTGGCGTCTTTTAATTTGACAGCATCGTTCAGTGCGGAGTATGCCGTTACTAATCCGTTCAATGCCCAACCGTTTTTAGGAAGCTTTTCCAGGTCTTCAAGATAGGTAGTGACTGCGTCAGTATATTTTCCTGCTGCCAGTTGTGCTGCGCCGAGGTTATGTCTTACAGAAAAGAACCAGTCAGGAGGTTCATTATAATTAAGATTGTCCTCAATAGCAATAGCTTCTTTGAACAAAGCAATGCTCTGCTCAAAGTTTTTTTGTTTTGCAAGTACTTCTGCCCGCAATACCTTTTCTGCTATCTGTGTTAATTCATAAACAGAGTTGATATCCCAGATAGTTATTTCTTTTAGTTTTTGATTCCTGGCAAGCGCAGCAAGAGCCGATAACTCTTTTTCAGCTTCATTAATATTATTCTTACCTAAAAAAGCCATACCTCTTGCATAATGAAGCATAGCAGTTGGATAGTCAAGATCAGGTGTTTCATTTTTCATCTCCAGGATATTATCCCACTTGCCAAATTTTACATATACATAGTAAGGAATAGAATAGTAGTGTTGAATAGTTCCCCATCCCGGCTCCTTCATTAATTGCTTATTGGCGCCTTTTGAAACTTCATCAGCAGCATAAATGGCCCAATGGCTATTACCTTCCAATGTTGCTGTAGCAGCCATGAAATGCTGGTTGTGCGGAAAATAAGCTAATGGGTAAGCACCTTGTGCATGACAAGCAGTAATATAAGTGCTATCCACTTTTATAGACTTAATGTTGGAGATCGTTCCTTTATGATAATCACCAGTGCGAATATAAATATGCGAAGGCATATGCACCAGGTGCCCTGCATTGGGAACAAGTCCTTCATCAAATTTCCGGGCGCTGGCTTCTCCTCTTTCAGGAGTTTTGGAAGATTCAACGGCATGAATATAAAAATGATGTGCTCCGCAATGATCAGGATGAGTTTTGATGATACTTTCTAAAGTGGTAAGTATGGCCGGGGTCCATTCTTTTACTTTTCCCTCTGCATCATACAGGTCCCATGGATGCAGGTTCATCATAGACTCTGCGTATAAAGTGCCTACATCAGCATCATCCGGGTATTTTTTAGCTAATATTCCCATAGCGTTGGAATAGGCAATATCCAACGGCTTTCTGTCGGTCACAGGATCTTTTACATATCTTTTGGCCAATGCATCAATAAGGTCTTTTTCCTTTTCAGTAGTGGTATTATTCTCCGAAACTTCAATCGCTTTTTGAATAGCTGCATAAGCTCTTTCATAGTTATCATCTTCCATCCCGGCATTATAATTGGGTCCCAGTACGTAGGCAAATCCCCAGTGTGTCATAGCACAGTTGCTGTCCAGTTTGGAAGCATAATAAAATGACCGGGCCGCTTCAGCATGATTGAATCCGTATGCCAGGGTCAACCCTTGATCAAAATATTTTTGCACCAATACATTCCGGGTGGAAACAGGAAAATGAAGATTGCCCATTTCTTCAAACAAAGGCGCTTTGTTGGCAAATTGATACCATTCCTTATCGGTGGTTATAGGTGCACAGGCAAAGGCGGTTCTGCCTGCTTCTTTTTCTTCTTTTTGAGAAGCATTTTTACAACTACTTATAAAAAGTAAAGAAAGTATTGAGAATATGATACAAGCCCTCATGTTACCTGGTTTAATAATAAATGAAAGAAAACTAAAAATACGATCTGCCGGACATATTTTACAGATCATTTTAGCAACAAATAATGGTCGTAAATTAGGGTGGTCTGATACAGCTGATAGTTCTTTTTTAGCCTGTTAACCCTTTTTCTGATTCAGCAGAGGGGTTTATTGAGTTGTGAAACTATCATTAAAAGGGTAAGCTACTTGTCCCTTTTCTCGGATGAGTAAATTTGATACCAAAATCAAGACCACTATATAAAGAAATACTTTTTCCGATGAGTACAAGTACCCGGAACTGGATAAACTGATGTGCCAGATTTTCTTTAAAAAAATTTACTGTCTACTATTTCACTTTATCATTGATCAACACTATTCAGCAGGCTCCCACAATTCAATTTTATTTCCTTCAAGATCCAGGATATGGACAAATTTTCCATAATCATAGGTCTCGATCTTGTCCACGATAGTTACATTTTGTTTTTTTAGTTCTTCAACCAATGCTTCTAAATTTTCCACCCTGTAATTGATCATAAACTCCTTTTCAGATGGGTCAAAGTATTTGGTGGTTTCCGGAAAAGGGTTCCATTGGGTAAGCCCCTTTTTGCTGCTATCATCAATATCCCGCCACTCAAAGCTTGTTCCGTAAGGGGTTGTTTCAAATCCGAGATGCGTTTTATACCATTCGTTTACAGCTTTGGGGTCTTTACATTTAAAGAAAACTCCGCCTATACCTGTTACTTTTTTCATGTTGGATAATTCTGTTTTATGGTTTGAAATAATGGTTTTAAATGCGAAACCAAATAAAAATGAAGTGGTGATCAATAATACTAATAGTGTGGTTCGTTTCATTTTCTGTTTGATTTATTTTTTATTCGTCTTTTGTTTCATGTGCTCTTTGCCGGATATAGTGAGTCAGCGCTTCCAGTTCTTGATCAGATAAATTAGGAAAGGCGGGCATGCCCCTGTTTGTTCTTTCTCCTCCGGAAACAATAGATTTAAATGCCTGAAATGAAAGAGGGATCGGTGATTCCCTCAGGTCAGGGGCCATGCCCTGTGCTTTCATGTCCGGACTATGACAAGAGCCGCAGGCACCATATAATGCGGCACCATGGTTTGCTTTGGATTCATCTATCTTGAATGTGGAATCGTAAAGGGGTTTGGCAAAATACTTAGGCGGCAATTTGGGCATATCAGCTTTACCATCTAATGAAAATGTGATCAGCCTGCGGGTATGTTTTCCATAGGCCCAACCCAAAGCGGCATGACCCAATCCGGCCCAACCACCTCCCCATCCAACAAGTAAAGAAATATATTGTCTTCCATTTATTTTATAAGTGATAGGAGGGGCCGAAATACCCAACCCACAATCAAAGCTCCATAATATTTTACCAGTAGCAGCATCATAAGCGCTGAATATACCAGTGGAACTTCCCTGGAAAAGCAGGTTCCCCGCGGTAGATAAAGTACCCGGCCCCCAAACTCCATCCTGTTGTATAGACCATGCGGCTTTTTGTTTTACAGGATCCCATGCTAAAAGAGAAGCTTCTGTACTTGCCGGAATTTCTCCCTGGCTGATGTTGACACCCACACCTCCTTCAAATGGTTTAGCCCGGAAATTTTTAAGATCAATTCCCGAATCGTCATAATACAATGCATCATGAATAACCGGGATATAGGTCAACCCTGTTTCAGGATTAAAAGACATAGCATGCCAGCTATGGGCACCGGCGTAAGATGGAGTGATGTATACTTTGCCATTTTCATAACGGGCATTCGGCGTTTCCACCGGTTTTCCTGTTGTCATATCTATATGCGAGGCCCAGGTGGTTTTTACAAACGGCTCTGCAGATATCAGCTTACCTGTTTCCCGGTTGATCACATAAAAAAAACCGTTTTTGGGAGCATGAAGTATAGCCTTGGTCTTTTTACCATCTATCATCAGATCGGTGAGCACAATATCCATATTGGAATTATAATCCCAGCTTTCCCCCGGTGTGGTCTGGTAATGCCACAGGTATTTTCCATTGTCTGGATTCAGCGCCACAATAGAGCAAAGAAAAAGATTATCACCACCTTCCGGGCTTCTTACCTTTCGGTTCCATGGTGCTCCGTTGCCGGTTCCGATATATAAAACATCTAATTCAGGATCATAGGTAAATCCATGCCATGCATTGCCTCCGCCGCCATGTTTCCACCATTCGCCTGTCCATGTTTTGGCAGCCATCTCCATCGCCTCATTTTCAAAACCATCGGCCGGGTTACCGGGAACGATATAAAATTTCCAGGCTTCTTTCCCGGTTTCTGCATCATAAGCAGTTACCCATCCCCTTGTCGGGCCTTCTTCTGTTCCACCATTTCCTATCAGCACTTTATCTTTAAATGCTTTGGGCGCCCCGGTGATATAAAGTGCACGGCTGGGATCAAAAGTGGTAACGATCCATTTCTCTTTTCCTGACTTATAATCAAGTGCAAACAATCTTCCATCCCAGGTGGCGCCAAATATTTTATCTTTTGAAAAAGATAATCCACGGTTGTGTACCCAACCTGACTGTCGTTTGCCTTTAATAGCGTCCCCCACTTTGGGATCATACTCCCATATCAGTTTGCCAGTTACCGCATCTACGGCACGGACGATGTTCATAGTTCCGACAAAATATAAGATGCCATCTACCACCAAAGGAGTAGATACCAATCCTACATCATTCGGCAGATCCATAAACCAGTCTACAGAAAGATCAGCAACGTTGCTTACATCAATATCTTTTAAGGGACTAAACCGTTCCTCGCTATGTGTTCTGCCATAGGCCAGCCATTCAGCTGTGGTACTCTTGTCAGCAATGGCTTTGTCATCGTAGATCTTTTTATCGGAATTTTTTGTGTTACATGAAGAGATAAGCAATGTGATCATGAAACATCCTGCAGTGAATTGTGTGGCTTTCATTTGTTGATGGTTTTTGAACATGAAAAATGTTCGTTTCAGCAAATCGTTTGGAGTTACTGAAAGATACAACAAATGAAGGCTTATAAAGGAACGGATAAATGCTAGTTATGAGTAAGTATCAGCAGATTTGCAGAAGATCGTATGCGATTTATATTCACTCTTCCCGTACATAGTTGGTTAGGTAGTAGTTATTTAAATTTCCTTGTACTGGGATGAAAAGTTAACCAGCTATGCCAAAATTCCTGTGAGGCCGGTATATGCTTTAATCTTTTTGACGGCAAGGATAAATCCCTGCCTGAAAAATCATAAGCGCTGCTATCGGCGTGTAACATATCATCATCGCTGATGGTAAAAGTCTGATCCGGCTGTCTTTCAAAAGCCACAAAACTTTGCTCGTCTTTTGACAGGGCCAATACGATAGATGTATTACCAATAGTATCATTGATGATGCGTTTTGCTTTCAGATAATTCCAGTCATATGCCTTACTCAGATTGCCTGTTTCAAGTCCAACCACCCACGACTTTTCTTTCCATGAAAGGCTATCGGTTCGTGTAAGATTGCTTTTGCTTTTACCTTGTTCATACTTAGCCAAAGAGTCATACACATTGGTAAATGTTTCATCAGGCTGCATCACTTTCCCATCAGGATATAATTCAAACCATTTGTCGATCGTCATTTGTTGTGATTCCACAACGGGTAGTTTTGTGCCTTTTAGCTTTCCGGCAATGGCTTCGCCATTTACCTGGCGCCACCAGCTTTTGGTTTCTTTATCTTCAAACATGGCATTAAAATGATCCATGCCTACCAGCCTGAACTGCTCATAATGTCCGTTTACAATTGGTTCAAACACCCGGCCGGTACGGCATACACTGCAATAAGTGATAATTACAGGTTTGCCGCCAATACTATCTTTGATCTGGTGGTGATAGGCCAGGAACTCAATCGGGTAGGCGTTTGCTTCCCCATTATTTTCAACCCCGATAACCAACCTGCTACCAGGCAAAACGTTTTCTGCACGGGACTTCAGCATCACATGTTTTGGTTGCAAAAACATTTTTTCAGCCGTCATTTTGAAATTGAATAAATAGGCAACACTACATGCTACTAACAGTACAATTGCAGGGATCCATTTCCTTTTTCTTCGGAAAGCATCTACTATTCCCATAATAACCATGAGAAGAAAAACAGCCCTGATTATCCAGCGCCATGAATAGAGGAAGTAGGCAATACTTATACTTTTCATTTCCTGGCTTCCGGGCATCGGCATTATGAAATAAACATTCAGCACCTCAAAGAGGATGAGTCCTGCTAGTCCTGTATAAAATAAACGTTTCATTATTTTAATCTCTTTTGTTTTTAGGATACCAGTGTTTGGGAATAGATGGGTCTGTGGGTACAGGCGCATCCTTCATTTTTACATCCGGGAACAGTTTGGTTGTAAAACCTTCAAAGTCCTTCGCCCATTCCTTATGTTGATACACACATACAGGCAGGCAAATGGAACAATAATTATGCTTGGCAAAATAAGGGAAGCATTTGCCGGTATCTACCTTGTAGCGATCATTACCTAAGTGATCTTTTCCTGCTTCAGGCGATCGTTGATCGGGTATAGCATTGGCCGGACAATAGATACGACAGGCACGGCATTTATCGCAAAAGGCAGCAATACCTGCATCAATCGGGCTATCTGTTTGTAATGGCATGTTGGTTATCACACTTCCTAAACGAAACATTGGTCCCATTTTAGGATGAATGATAGAACCATGCCGGCCCAGTTCGCCAAAGCCAGCTTTTAAGGCGAGGGGAATGTGTAATACATCACTATCGCCAATAGGATGTTCTACTGTACAGGCATAGCCCAGGCTACGGATATAATCGGCCAACCGTATCACTACTTCTCCCAGTGTAAAATATACCCGGAGACATTCTACTGCCGAATCATGAGAAGGAACTTCCTGAAACTTTCGCCATAACATACGTTGACCAACTACTATCGCATATTTTTCGCTGACCTGCCTTCCTTTGTAAATATCACCGGGTTCTATTTCAGCTATGCCTGCTTCATCAGCTCCAAGATCAAAAGCTTTTTGTTTCACTGCCCGGGCAGCCAATGCATCATTGTCAAAAACAACCTGTTCATGATTTACTTCTCCGGTAAACCGTGGATATTGATATTCCCGGATCTGTTTAAGTATTTCATCTGCTTCTTTGATCTGGATGCTCCTTCCTCCTACAGAACGATACCATTCGTCCCAGTTAAAAGCAGGTGGTGATGTAGCAGAGCTATTCACAACATTATTTTCAGTATTGACCAAAGCAATAGATCGTTGGTTTAAGTTACAGCGACAACACTTTGCCCTGTTCATCCGGCACAAAAGCTCACTAAAGGTATAAAGTTGGGAATAAAGTACATTTCACTGACCTATCTTCAATTCATGGACTTTTTAAGGAATATTTGTAACCCTGTAATTTGTTCTAACTCCTTTTTTAATCTTGTTTCCTCCTCTGCAGCAGTTGGAAATGGTTCAATGGTAATAATAGCTGCTTCACCCTGAATGGATATACTTTTAATAATAGGTGAGTTTGGTGAGTGAGAAAGAACATTTCCCGCCTTTTCAAAAATAGAACTTTGAAACTGTGCGCCGGAGTTGAATTTGTTATAATTCAATGATAGCGGGATTATAATACTTACGAATACAATAGCTATCAGAAGAGAACCTGTATAAAACCATTTTTGATTTCTTTTTTGTCGAAGCCCGATCAGCAAGAAAACAATAAGGGCTGCAATAGTAACTCCCGTAAAATTGGTTACAAATAAAAGCAGGCTTCCACTTGCTAATATGAAATGCTTTTGTTCAAGCATTAAACCGCAGGTGCAAAGTGGAGGCACTAATGCAACGGCAATAGCAAACCCGGATAATACAGTTGAGAATTCGCTTCGGTAATAACCATAGGCTCCTGCTGCACCGGCAAATATTGCGATTCCAAGATCCCGGAGATCAGGTGATGTCCGAATCAGCATCTGTTGATTTGGTGTCATATCAGGCAGGGTAAGGCCAATACAATAAGAAACTACGAGGGAGCCAATAGTGCCTAAAACTATTATTCCTAACATTCTGAATGACTGTAATTTCCATCCTAATGAAATGGCACCACCAAGGGCAACAATAGGTTGTCCTAATGGTGCTATGATCATTGCGCCGATGATGGTAGCAGACGAGTCTTCTGAAAGGCCTAAGGAGGCAATGCCCACACTCAGAATGAGCATTAAAGCAAAAGAACTTTGCCAGTCCTTTTTATAATGAAAAAATAACCCGTTAAAGGTTGAGGTTCTTTTTCCAACCGGAATATCCTGGGAAAAGAAATTCTTTTCTATGTATATGTCTTCCTCGTTAGGATCTGTATGCATTGTTTGCGATTTTTAAATTACGCATAACAAATTCGCATTTAAATAGTCTGTACTAAAGTTAAGTTTTTATGTAAATAGTAAAACCATTTTCAAGCAGTATGCTTTGGAATAAACTGCATAATGAGAATATAGGCGGAAGATGATTTGTTGTGTGGTGTTTTATTGTTCACACATAGAATCAGTCTGCTTTTGGTTTTAGAAGCTCAATAAAAACAATTTTAAATTTTTCACCCTCCGATGTATAAATCATCTCAGAAATTCCATTTTTGATCGTTGGCTGCTTTTTTTCTGAATTGTAGAATTTCGGCTCTAATAATCCAAAAGTGTCATCAGCATATTGAAGGTATACGCTTACTATCTTATTATTTTCTACCTGTACTTTTCCTGATATACACCTGGAAGTGCCATCTTCGAAAAATGATAAAAATACATGTTGATGCATACCATCTGGTGCAGGATTAGCCCCTCTGTTATCAAATGCTTTCTGCAACCTGGTAAAACAATCCAGGGGATCCTGGGCATTGGCCGAATAAGTAATTAGTTTGACAAAAGCTATAATTAAAATCCTCTTCATTTCTTGTATTCAAGGTAAGGAGAAAATAGGGTTTAAAAATACACTATAACGGCCATGATTTTTTGCATATTCAATGTTACCCCCATTGGCGAAATTTATTAGGGCTTATTTTTTTCTTTTTGAGAAAAACCCTGTTGAAATAAGTAAGCGATTCATAGCCGGCATCATAAGCAATCCGGGAAACCGGGATATCAGTTTCGACTAACAACTGGCAGGCATGCATGATCCTGATCTCGTTTACATAATCTGAAAATGTTTTGCCGCAGAATCTTTTGAAATACTTACAAAAAGCACTTTCTGATAAATGGATCAGGGAAGCTGCTTTTTTCAGGGAAATAGTTTGCCGGTACCCGTTTTGCACATATTGAAATATTTTATTCATCCGGTGCTCTGTATAATCTCCTTTCACGGTTTTAAATTCGGCGGCGTTTAAAGAAATGGCTTTTGTTTCGGTAAGTTTTTGCAGAATAAAAAGGAGTTGGATAAGCCGCCTGGATTCGGGAAACTGTGGCATTTGCTTTATCATGGCAGCCACCTCACTGTTTTTCCCGGGAATAAAATGAATTCCTTTTACAGATCTTGCTATCATTTTTTTGACATCTTTTAGCTCTCCAAATTGAAGGAAAGGTTCGATAAACTCTTTTGAAAATTGAATAACGATCGCTTTACAAAGTTGCTTTTTATTTTTTTCAACGATCCAGGTGTGCGGAAGATCCGGGCCTAATAATACGAGGTCTCCTTCTGAGAATAATTCATAGTTGGTCCCAATTAATCTTCTTCCTTTTCCTGAAATGATATAAGTGAGCTCATATTCCGGGTGATAATGCCAGAAGAAATCAAATGAAGGTTGCGTCAACTCATAACAAACGAATGATTGATTTTTTCTTTTGTGTGATAACAACTCTAGTTTAGGTCTCATTTATTTGTATTCAAGTATTATGGCTTGCCAGGGTTGCAGGGTTACCTTGTTGTTTATTTCATTATTTACTCCCGGGTAATTATTGATAAGCACTTTCACCAGTGTAAAATCTGCCGGAAGTGTTAATGGATTTTGATGATCACTGAAATTTAAAGCCACCAGCACCCGGGTATCTTCAAGCCGTCTTGTATAAATAAAAAGAGTTTCACTCTCCTCTTCCATAAGGGTGTAGTCGCCATATACAAACACCGGTAAACTTTTGCGCAAGGCTATCATTTCCCGTACATAGTGCAGGGTACTCCCGGTGTCTTTTTCGGCAGATTCCATATTTATTGTGTCATAGTCCGGGTTTACATTGATCCAGGGTGTTCCATTGGTAAAACCTGCATTTTTTTTTGTACTCCATTGAAAGGGAGTACGGCTGTTATCCCGTGCTACTTCTTTTTGGGCAGTAAGAAAAGCCTGTACATCCCCGCCTGATGCAGCCAGGTGGTTGTAATAATTGATGGTATGCAGGTCACGGTAGTCTGTAATATTTTCAAACCGGATGTTGCGCATGCTGATTTCATCACCCTGGTAGATATAAGGCGTAGCTCTCATACTCAGCAAAAAGGTAAATAACAGCTTGGAGGATTCTTTCCTGTATGTCGTATCATTTCCAAAACGGCTTACCATCCGGCTTTGGTCATGTGTGGTAAAATAAACGGCGCCCCATCCGTCATTTTCAAAAGCAGTATTCCAGGAAGTAAATATTTTTTTCA
Source organism: Chitinophagales bacterium (assembly GCA_020636575.1). Taxonomy (GTDB): domain Bacteria; phylum Bacteroidota; class Bacteroidia; order Chitinophagales; family Chitinophagaceae; genus JJ008. Next base: position 758,149 of record JACJXP010000001.1, on the reverse strand, counting down.
GGTCGCTGAGTTTCCTGTTGTTTTCATCCGGGTAATATAAACTGGTTGTTTTCCGTCCCCAGTTGGCATGATCGAAATGATACAGCGTTTGCAATTCTTTTCGTTCACTGCCTGTGAAAAGCAATGCTTGTCCGGATGTAATTCCGGAAGCTTCACCTACTGTCATCAGGTCATACTTGCAGAATACTTCCCGGTTCATCTCCTGCAAGTAGTCGTGCAATCTTGGACCTGATGAATAATAGCTGAAATAATCATCTTTATATTGTTCAGGTATTTCAGGATAACCACTTTCTTTTGAAATAAAAGTAAATGCATCCAGCCGAAAGCCATCGACTCCCTTATCCAGCCAGAATTTCATGATGGCATACATTTCTTTTCTCACAGCCGGGTTTTCCCAATTCAGATCAGGTTGTTTCCTGCTGAAATAATGCAAATAATAACTATCCGTTTGTTCATCATAAGTCCAGGCTCCTTCTTCATGAAATACGCTGGATCGCTTTGGTGGTATTCCCTTTTCTGCAGGCCACCAATGATAAAAATTCCGGAAGGGATCACTGCGGCTGCTTTTACTCCGCACAAACCATTCATGTTCGTCACTTGTATGATTTAAAACCAGGTCAGCAATAAGTTTAATGCCCCGTTGGTGTAAGCCTTTCAATAATTCTTCAAAATCATCCATGGTCCCCATTTCTGTCATGATGTTCCGGTAGTCGCTTACATCATAGCCCATGTCGTCATTGGGTGAAGAAAAAACAGGGTTCAGCCATACTACATTGATCCCAAGACTTTGCAGGTAATCCAAACGGGAAATGATCCCTCTTATATCGCCGATACCATCGTCATTGGAGTCTTTAAAACTTCTCGGGTACAGTTGATAAACAATGGCTTCCTTCCACCAGGTTTGTTTATTTGATATCCCGGGTTCCCCGCCTGTTGATATATCTTCTTTTTCAACCATAAAGTCCAAATATTATTTAAGTACAGTTAAAAACAAAGTTCTAGTTTTTTTAAACATGCACTATATTTAAAAACGATGTCTTAAACATGCCTGATTAATGGAAATATAGTGTTAGTAATTGGATATTTAGTGTTAGCGCCGTTCGGTTGATCCGGGTAATTTTATCATCTCTAACTTTTTTATATGCATACAATACCTTCTTCCGTTTTGGATTTTCTTCAGCAGCCTTACAACCTGGCACAGGAACAGATCGACTTTTATGATACGTATCGCTACATTAAACTCAAAAAAGTATTTAACGAAGAAACGCTTCAATTCTTTAGTACTGTGATAAGCGAACAGGTGGCTAAAATGAATACCGTTGATACAGCATTGGAGGAAAGAACTACTTATGGTAAAGCCTTCCTGCAATTATTTAATCTTTGGCAGGAAAATGAAACGATAAAGGAATTGGTATTCAGCAAGCGACTGGCAAAAATTGCCACTCAACTTATGCAAACCAAGGGTGCCAGGCTTTATCATGACCAGGCATTGTTTAAAGAAGCAGGTGGTGGAATTACCCCGTGGCATGCTGATCAATATTACTGGCCACTTGAAACGGATAAAACGATCACAGCCTGGATGCCATTACAAGCTACTCCTTTGGAGTTAGGGCCCTTGGAATTCAGTGCGGGCAGTCACCAGATCGTTGAAGGCAGGGATTTGGAGATCAGCGATGAAAGTGAGATCGCTATAGAACAAAAATTAAGAGTGACTGACTTTGAGCATATCATAGAACCATTTGAAGCGGGAGAAATTAGTTTTCATTCTGGCTGGGCATTTCACAGGGCCGGAGCGAACACAACAAATGAAATGAGAAGGGTAATGACGATCATTTATATGGATAGGGACATGAAACTAAAAAACCCGGAAAACAAAAACCAGGTGGCAGACTGGAATGCCTGGTGCCCCGGAGCTGTGCCCGGAGAGATCATTAATTCGCCTATCAACCCGGTGCTATACAGTTCTAATTAAATCCTGGTATATACTTACCTGGAATGATATTATTAATAAGCAATTCTTTTGACCATAGACATAAAATATATATGCCCGTTCTGGGGACGAGAACATTTGTCAGCAGATGCATTTGTTGACAGAGTAACAACAAATGATTTCCAGGGCATCGAGGTTCATTTACCGGAAGCCGGCTTATTTAAAGATCAGTTGTTGAGTAAGCTGGAGGATATCTATGAAAAAAATCCAGCTTTTATTTTTATTCCCCAGTATATTATGTTTCCTGGCAATGAAAAAATCGATGACTATTTAAAAATAGTGGAAGCCAAACTATTTGAGCTGGCCGCCTGTAAACCCACTTTTATTAACTCACACACCGGCACGGATTATTTTTCATTTGATGATAATTGCCGGGTAATAGAAACCTGTATGAATGTGAGTAGTAAAACAGGTGTAAGAATTTTGCATGAAACACATCGGGGTCGTTTTAGTTTTCATGCAGCTACACTGATCCCTTACCTGGAGAAATTTCCGGAGTTGGAGCTTACCGGGGACCTCTCACATTTTTGTACAGTTTCAGAAAGTTTACTGCAGCAGCAGGAAAGCATTTTAAAAAAGATCTTTCAGCATGTATCTTATATTCATGCAAGGGTAGGGCATGAGCAGGGCCCGCAGGTAAACAATCCTTTTGCACCAGAGTGGGAAAATCATTTACGGCAGTTTACCAGGTGGTGGGATGAGATCATTATCCTGAACCGGGAAAATGGAAAAAAGGAAATAGCCATTTGCCCCGAATTTGGCCCGGCGCCATATATGCCATGCTTACCATTTACCAAAGAACCCCTGGCTGATCAATGGGAGATCATTGTAAGCATGAAAAAATATATAATGGAGCATTTCAAAAAAACGATTGCATGAATATATTAGCCAAGTCAACGTCCTGGTACCGGCTCATTTTTATGGCTGTACTATTTTCTGTTTGCATAGGAAATGTGTACGGCCAGCCAGCCAATAGAAATAAAAGCGGCGAGATCATTTACCATGTATTTCTGCGCAGCTTTTATGATAGTAACAACGACGGTATTGGTGATCTGAATGGGTTGCGTCAAAAACTTGATTACCTGCAGAACCTGGGAGTAACATCCATACTCTTATTGCCATTGCATGACGCAACATGTTACCACAACTATTTCGCAGATGATTTTAAAAAAATTGATGCGGAATTCGGGACAATGGAAGATTATATCGCACTGGTAAAGGAAGTGCATCGCCGGGGAATGAAAATTTACCTCGACATGGAAATTCAATATGTTACCGAAAACCATTTGTGGTGGAAAGATGCAGTGGGCAATCTGAAATCACCTTACAGCAATTTTATTCTTTTCCAGGATCCGGCACATACCAAACCTTCCACAATGGTTTATGATCTTACTGTACTAAACAGTTACGATGGATCCAGGATCAAAATAACCACTGTAAACCTTAAGAGTAAAGAAGTATTTGACTATGATGTAAACCTGTTCTCATTTTTTGCAGACCCCAATCAGGATGGAAATTTGAATGATGGTGCAGACGGATTTCGTCTTGACCATACGATGGATACGCTGGATAAGAAACCGCAATTAGCTAACCTGTTGGCAGAATTTTGGGCACCCCTGATCAAAAAGGTGAAAACAGTAAACCCGGATATTGTATTTATAGCTGAGCAGGCCGACTGGGCCGACCTGGGTACAGCATATTTCGAAAAGGGCCATGTTGATCGTGTATTTGCATTCTGGCTATGGGGATCTATTGTGAATTTTAAAAAGAAAGACATTATCCGTAGCGCTACTGCAACCATTGGTTCCTTGCCAGAAGGAAAAGAGCAAATTGTCTTTATAGAGAATCATGATATACAACGGTCTGCTTCTTATTTTGGAAAAGATCCGGGGAAGGCCCGTATTGCTGCTGCCATTCAATTACTCATTGGAGGTGTTCCTTCTATTTATTATGGACAGGAGATCGGCATGGCCGGCAAAGGTGGTTACGGCAAGTTTGGCGATACAGATGGTAATGATATACCCATGCGGGAAGCCATGGAATGGACAAGTTCCGGCACAGGAAAAGGAATGGCACTTTGGTATAAGGATACCGGGCCATGGTGGGATAGCACCAATATAAAACCCAACGATGGTATTTCTGTAGAGGAAGAGTTAAACGATAAAACTTCTTTATTCCATTTTTATAAATCTGTTATTTCTTTCCGGAAAAGTCAGCCTGCTTTGTCGTCAGGAAAATTTCAGAATGCAGAAAACTCAAACGACCAGGTGCTTAGTTTTTTTCGTGGGGATGGAAAGAACAGGATATTGGTAGCTGTGAATCTTTCGGACAAAGACCAATCTGCGCTATTACTGTCGGATAAAGCGAAGTATAAAAAAATCTTTGGCAAAGGAAGAATAAAGAGGGACACTATCCTGCTACAACCTTACAGCATTGGGGTTTGGAAAATGAGAAAGCAATAAATCAGCTATGCTACCATTTCAGAAAAAACTCACCAATGGTTTTTTTGCAGTTTTAAGTTTGCCTGCAACAGGAGTTGGTTTTTCATTCTCCACACAGGTAGCAGTTTTAAGCTGGATACTGAGCACAAAGTACAACCTGCATATAGAAGATGTTGCCATAGTCTGGCTGGCCGGGCCGCTTTCCGGGGTCATTATGCAACCGGTCGTAGGTATGATAAGCGATAAAAATTGGTTTTGGGGAGGAAGAAGAAAACCTTTTATTATAGTTGGTGGTATTTTAAGCGCCCTGATGTTTATGGCATTGCTTAAGCTGGATGTCATCAGCCGGTTAATGGGAATGCAATCTGTCTTTATTGTGGCAGTTATTGTTGCTTTACTATTGGACATATCGATCAATGTTACATTCAATCCGGCCCGTTCCATTATTGCGGATGTGACCCCGGCAGGCAAGCAAAGAACAAGAGGTTATGCCTGGATGCAGGCTATCTCAGGGAGCTTTTCCATTGGGGCTTATTTTATTTCCATTGTTTTTGGAAACATTGTCCTGTTGTATGTGGCAGCAGTTCTTGTTTTTTTATTTTCCATTGTCCCTTTGTTGTTCATTAAAGAACCCCGTGTGCTTGAATCAACGGATAGGAATACTAAGGCAGAGAAATCATCAATGCGTAAAACAATAAAAACATTGCTTCCCTTATATGGTTTCATCGCCTATGGGGTATTCGTTATCGTTGATAAGTTTATTACAGCAAACGCTTTGACAGCATATCAGGTTCCGTTCATGTATGCCTGTATTGCCCTCACCCTGCTTATCGGTGTGTACGTCATTTATTCCGGGCAGAAAAGGCTTTCACCGGAAAATGAGTTTCAAAAAATGCTGTTGGCACATTCCTTTACCTGGCTGGGTCTTCAAACAATGTTTGTAATGATTTTTTTTTATGTTCAGCAGGTAATAGTCCCCGGGCTAAACCTGGAAAATACAGTTGCCAATTCTTTCTCCTCATTTTCCTCCGGCAAAGAGCAGACGGGAGATAGCTCTGCAGGCAATATTCTTTCTTTAGGTTTCCTGATCCTGAATTTTGTGGCGGCTATCTTACCGGTTGTTATCCTGGAGCCATTGGCGAAAAGAATAGGCAAGAGAAAAACGTATAGTGCGGCACTGGCTTTTCTGGTTATGGGCTTTGGCTATTTATATATATGGGGTCGGGGAGAATGGAATTTTTATTTCGGCATGTTTTTGTGCGGTATAGGCTGGTCCGCTGTGATCTCCATTGTTTTCGCCATCATGTCGGAGAAAGTGGATGCCGGCAAAATGGGATTATACATGAGCCTGTTCAATTTCAGTATTGTCTTTCCCTCTATGATGACGATTGGAGTTTCCAGGATCGTCAATGAGTCAGCAGATCCGTCCATTCTTTTCCTGGTGGCATTTTCATCGCTGCTGCTATCGTTTATATTCTGGTTATTTGTAAAAGAGTCTTCAAAAGCTTCTTATGCGGGATAACGATCAGGCATTTACGAAGGCAAGGTATTCATTGGATGTCCGGTCCGAACCGCTGCTGATAATTTTGTTATCGTTTTTTTAACCACAGCCATCGTTTTTAAAATTCTATGGCATCAGGCGGTTTGTGTTGAATGCATTCTTTGTATTAACCAGGGTTTCAAATTTTGGGAAACTCCTTTTTGGTAATCTCTTTCGATATTTTGAAATATTAAATTTTTGGTACACCCAACCCCGGATAGAAAAATTTTTACCCTGGAATAATGTTTCAGTCTTAAACTCTGTATCGAGTTGTTCAGTAAATATTGTCAAATACTTGTCCATAAATTGCTTTTTATAAATTATCATTTGGTTTATTTCTTTGGTATAACAGGAACAAGTCCATGTTTTGTCATTACTGATCCTAATTTCTCAAGGTCAGGAGGGCCACCGGCATTTAGTATTTCAGCAACCTCTTTAAAGAAGATGGGACCAAGCAGTGCCGGGGTGATAACTGCCAGTGCTTTGGCATCTACTTGTTTTAAATTGTCAAAACCATGAACAGCGCCACGGGGAATAAAGCAGGTTTCACCTGGAGCAATGTCTATCGTTTTGCCTTCTACAGTAAAGGTGATAACGCCTGCTAAACCATAAATAGTTTCATCGTAATGTTCATGGTAATGCGGAATAGGGACTTTTGCATTTACTGGCACTGTAAACTCAAACATAGCTGCTGAGCCATTGGTGTCCGCTGCTTCCAGCAAAAAGTCGATGATAACCTGGCCAACTTTGATAGTTTCTTTTTTCATGTTAATAACTTTTATAACACAAAACTATTCCGGCAAGACTGTAATGTTCTTGATTTGAGATAAGAAATTATCTCTCAGAAACTTTTTTCCTGATGCGGCTTAAAGTTTCCGGGGTCATGGCTAAATAAGCAGCTATGTGGTAAAGCGGGATTCGTTGCATTAAAAGCGGTTCCTCCTTAATAAAACGCAGGTATTTTTCTTCAGGTGTTTCAACTGTTGCTTCGGCAAGCCTTTTCTTCAGCATCAAATTTGTGTCCTGCTGTGCTCTTATAAAGCCCATTGTGAACGACCGGATATTTGTGACTGCGTATACCCAATTTTTTTGGTTAATGCGCTGTAGTGTACTGTCTTCAAGAGCCTGGACGCATAGTTCAGTTGGTTTATTGTCAAGAAAACTTACCAGCTCGCTGCACCAGCCGTTTTCCATCTTAAAATAAATGGTACGTTCTTCACCATTATTATTGATGTAGTATTGTCTAAGGCAACCTTTTTCTACAAAGTAGACATGCCTTGATATCTCGCCTGAACGATAAAGGTGTTGGTTCTTTTTTACTTCTACTTTTTCAAATAATTGAATAAGCGCCACACAATCTTTATCAGAGACTTTGTATGCCTCTTTGAGCTGGGTTAAAAGTGGAGAGCTGTCCATTCTATTTTAGACTAAGTAATGCCGGTAACGTTCGGGGCTTTCCGCTCGTCCCGAACCGGTATAAAAGCAGATACAAGTTACAAAAGTTGAAAACATATTCTGTTGATGAGTTGTGTTGGGTCAAGTCTGATATTAGTATAACTGCTGACTATTATTCCGTCCGCCAGCCTTGGGGCTAACCTCTTGTCAACGGTTCGTTGTTTTTATCAGATGTTATTATTTTCTGTTGTCCCATTCCCGTTTCAGCATTGCATATTGAAATTCACTTCCCCATTTTCCTTTGAAAAAGACATTCTCAATAAAATAACCTTCTTGTCTAAATCCGATACTTTTTAATAGATTAATAGAAGCAATATTTTCAGCATCCACAATTTCAACTACCCGATGTATTTGGTTTGTGTCAAATAAAAAAGTCAAAATAGCAAGTAAAACCTCTTTTGCGAATCCATTCCTTTGTTCGAGATGTGAAATAGTTATTCCAATTTCTGCAATTCTTGTGTCATGCAAGTCAAGTTTGATTGCGCAATCTCCAATTAATTGCTTGGTTTCAAGGTTTTCAATTCCGTATTGTACCCATTCGCCGGCCTTACCAAAACTTTTTGTCGAATTATCTTTAATGAAGTCTTGGGCTTGTTCAATTGTCATAACATCAAAGCCTTGATATTTTGTAACTTCTGGATTTGAACGATAGATATGAAAGTCAGATAGATCCGATAGTTTAAGGTGTCGGATGTTGAGTCGTTTTGTTTGTATATTCAAAATTATTGTACTATAAATTTATAACTTATTGATAATGCAGTCCACCTACTGTCAGCTCACGACTAACGACTAAACTCCTTCTCTACACTACCACCTTACCCGTTAATGCCGGATGCGTAGCATCAATACTTGCGCCAAGCCCCGGATCGTCAGTAATATGTATCAGTCCGTTTGATTCATACCGGATGCCGTCTGTTACAGGATCCTGGCTGAACATAAGTGCCGTATCAAAATCATAATGCTCAATAGCCGGACTGCTTAGAGCAAAATGAGCAAAAGCTGTCATCCCCAACCGGCTCTCCAACATAGCGCCTACCTGTACAGGCATGTTGGCCTCTTCCGCCATCATTGCAATTTGTTTTGCGTAGTAAATACCGCCTGTTTTGACCAGTTTAATGTTGAACATATCACATGCTTCCAATTTGATCAGCCGTTCTGCATCATGATGGGTGCCGCAGCTTTCATCAGCCATGATTGGTATGGGGCTGTTCTTTCTCACCTTTTTTAGTTGCATAAATTTCCATTTGGCAATAGGCTCCTCACAATACTGGATATTATAGACTGCTAATGCATTCAATGTTTCAATGGCTTCTTTTACTTTCCATCCCTGGTTGGCATCAATACGTATAGGTATCTCATTCCCCACTTTTTCACGGATGGCTTTAATACGTTCTACATCTTTTGCGCCTTCTTTGCCCAGTTTTACTTTAATGGCAGGATAACCTTTTTCTTTGATCTGTAAAGCATCCGCAGCCATTTTTTCAGGCTCACCTATGCTTACAGTATAATCAGTAATAATATCCTTGTTGTTTTCTCCGCCCAGAAATTTGTACAACGGCAACCCGGCATGTTGCGCTGCAATATCATACAACGCCATATCAAAAGCGCTTTTGATACTGGTATTACCATAAATGATCTCGTCCATTATTTTGATGCATTTACCGATCTTCAGCGGGTCCCTTCCTTTTAATGCCTGCGCAAAATATTGACCCACTACCAGGCAGGTGTCTGGGGTTTCTCCATTGATAGGCATATAAGGGCTGCATTCTCCATACCCCACAATACCCTCATCAGTAATGATCTTTATCAGCACATTATTGGCGCTGTCTTCCGTACCGAGTGAAGTGGAAAAGGGTTCAATCAGTGGAATAGAAAGCTTATACAATTCTGTTTGGCGTATTCGTAGTTTGTGGCTCATAATAGTTATAAATGACAGTAAAGTTAACAAGTGAAAGCCTGCTTTCCGGCTTTGTTTTTTGCTCTGGATACCAAAATCCTGTTACGATCGTTATAAACTGAATCCTTTTGTATGAAAAAACTACTCGTCATTCTTATAGCCTTTTTAGCTTTTGCAGCCTGTAAAAAGAAGATCACAGAGTTGCCGGCTGTTACACAAACAGGAGCCAATACATTTGGCGCCAAAGTAAACGGGTCTTTATGGGTACCGCAGGGTTTTGGCCCGATACCGGCCAATGATATACTGGAAGCCCGCATGATTGGCAGGGATATTATCATCAATGCCCGCAACTTTGCTTCTTCGCCCAACGAAACAGAGTTTGAATTACGCATCAATGATGTAAATGCGCCGGGTACTTACCTGTTGAATACTGATGTGGTACATCCGGCGAATAATGTAAGCTATGCCTATTATGTAAAAAGAAATATAACACCGGATAATGAATGGCTCACTTCTTCTGCCAGCACAGGTTCGGTCACTATCAGCAAAGTTGATACAGTGAACTGGATCGTCTCAGGAACGTTTCAGTTTGATATGCTGAATATCTACAATGCTCCACAGCCACTTTCGGTTACAGAAGGCCGTTTTGATATAAAGGTTCAGTAAGGTTTTAGAAAAGGATACGCAGCCCGCTGCTGAACATGCCTGTAAACGGAGCTTTATTGTTTACAAACAAATAGTCACTGGGATAATCTGTGGTAGGTATCCATGCCCTTGCTTCGCTGTAGAAATAAAAATCATTCCCTATCGGGAACTCAACACCAAGACCCAGGTCAAGGGTCAGTCTTTTAAAATTTCCTTTCCCTTTTCTTACGGGTAATGAATAACCTGCTGTATCAATGGATACAGCAGGTATATTATCAACCCTGCCCAATAAAAGCCCTAACCCGGCATATCCGTAAAGCGACCAGTCTTTTTCAGTATCAGGGGCGCCTTTCAAGTATCTTTTCCAGCCGGTAGAGAATTGTTTCAATCTTATTTTGGCATTGTTACGATATGCGATCTGCTGGGGAACGGTCAAAGGATCCTTTGCTGTTGCAACAAGATCATTATGAAATTTGCCTCCTGAATAATAAGCAAACCACACATAAATACCATCTGTCCTGGTTAAGTGAAACTGTGCATGGGTTGTATGACCAAAAGCCCAGAACCGCTGATCTTTTTTAAAATTTCGTTGAATTCCGATATCGGTACTGATGCTGAAACCTGGAAACTGGCAACAAGAAGCAAGGGGTAAGAAAAGAAATATTGCTATGATGAGTTTGTTCTTCAACCGGGTTGTTAATTATGCAATGTTAATCATTATCAGGCCACGAAAATAAAAAAGCCAGCCGTAAAGACTGGCTTTATAGAGTTGCAAGTAAATTATTTCATCAGCTTCAGCTCTTTGATAATATTATCTGCACCGCCCAATTTATCAATACACCAAAGAACATAACGGATATCCACACAAATAGTGCGGTTCAGATCCTTATCAAATGCCAGTTTATGGCTCAGCGCTTCGTAGTTACCATCAAAAGCAAGACCGATCAGTTCGCCTCTGCCGTTGATCACTGGTGAGCCGGAATTACCACCGGTAATATCATTGGTAGTAATAAAACCGATCACAAGATCCTTGCGGGTGGGGTCAATATACTGACCAAAGTCTTTTTTCTTCAATAGTTCAATCTGCCGGGCCGGCAGGTCAAATTCATAATCACCGGGTTTATATTTTTCTAAAATGCCTTTGGAAGTAGTTACATAATCATAAAAAACAGCATCTCTCGGCCGGTATGATTTTACATTGCCATAGCTTACCCGCATAGTGAATGTGGCATCGGGATACATTTTCTTTGCTTTTACAGGGTCCATTTCCATAATACCTTTCAGGTATATCCTTCCAAACTCTCCATTGTCTGCAGTAAACTGTGAGTACTTAGGTGCATACTTGCTTACATAGTTTACATAAAATGCATTGGCATGTGTAAAGGCAGGATCAGCCTGCAGCACATTGGCATCAGGATTTTCTACAAAAGCCTTCCATTTATCATCATCAAATACAATGGTATTATTGAAAATATTCGCAGCATACTTTTTATAAGTAGCGTCATCATCCAGTGGGCCAAAATTATTTTTAAGCGTACTGTAAAAACCAACAGGTTGCTGGTCTTTGTCCACATCTTCATAATACATCCGGGTGATGGTGGCTACAATTTTTTCATCTGACACTTTATTCTCCGATTCAAGAAATGAAGTTCTTTGCTTGTTGGCTGCTGCCACAGCTTTTTTAATAGCATCAGCACTACTGCCCGGGGTTACCAATGCTTTTTCTACCTGTATTAGTGAAACGGCAAAGACCATTAAAGGCGAACCAAAAATGCCTTCATTGATATATTGCCTGTGTTTAGCATAAGGACGCCATGCATCATAGGCTTTGCCCCAATCATCAAACAGGCTGGCATATTCCGGTTTATTTTTGGCCCATACATTGAACTTATCTTCAAATGCTTTCTTTTGCCCAAATATGTCATACTTCAGTAATTGCTTGGTCTCACCATCATAAAACTTCCAGTAATTAGCTATGCTTGCAAAAGAAGGAGAGAGTTGCAGTTTGATAGCAGGGTCTTTCTTCATTTCATCAAACATATACTTCAACCGTACATCCCTGAGCTTTACCAGTGTGGGGTTATTGATATCAGTAGCCAGCTTGATGCCGTACGAACTTTCATAACGGTTGGTACTGCCGGGGTAACCCCAGATCATGGAATAATCACCATCCTTCAACGGACGAATAGAAACAGGCAAAAACCATTTAGGTTTTAGCGGAATATTGTTGGCATTGTATTCTGCAGGCTGCCCGTCAGGACTAGTATAGACCCTGAAGATGGAGAAATCACCGGTGTGGCGTGGCCATTCCCAGTTATCAGTATCACCGCCGAACTTGCCCACACTTTCAGGCGGAGCTCCCACCAGACGTATATCAGTGTAACGCTGATATACAAATGCTAAAAACTGGTTGCCTTTAAAAAGTGCACTTACTCTTGTTTCAATATTCTTATCGGCGTCACTCATCCTTTCATTGATGGCCTTGAGCACTTCGCCTTGCTTCTGCACTCTTTCGCTTCCTTCAAGTCCCTTCAGGGCATCCAGTACTTCTTTGGTCACATCATCAATTCGCAATAAAAACTGTACAGAAAGAGTGGTAGGAATTTCTTCACCCATATTTTTTGCATAAAAACCATCCTGCAGGTAATTGTGATCCATGGTACTGGCTGATGCAATAGCGCCATAACCACAGTGATGGTTGGTAAAGATCAGCCCCTTGCTGCTGACGATTTCACCAGTACAGCCGCCGCCAAAAATGAGGATGGCATCTTTCAGGCTGGGTTTATTAATATTGTAAAGTTGATCGTTAGTAAGCTTTAAGCCCTTTTTCACCATTTCATTATACACTTGTTGCCCCAATAGAAGCGGGAGCCACATACCTTCATCGGCAAATGATTTAAAAAATGTAAATACGGCAAATACAATCGTAATTAGGATCTTCTTCATGGTAAAATATTTTGTAATCAGCAAACCTACTATTTTTTATGTACCGGCAGGATGACGAATATCAATCAATGGATAGTGAAAACCGGCACATCATAACTCTCCAGGCTGATCCCGTTGTCATCTTTTTTGGTAGAGCCAGTTACTTTTATACCCAGTGGTCCGATATTTAATTTATTGAGTGCAGGGGCCACAATGCCTTTATCATATAAACTGACAGATATATTACCTCCATAATTAGTGATGCTCATTCCGCTTCCGGGATTATAATTCCCTTCGGCGGAAAAACGGACACCCGGAACAGGTGTATTGGTTTCCAGTTTAAAATCAACCTTGCCGCCACCTTGCAGTAATATGGCAAACTTGCCCCATGGCGTAATAATACCTACTCCTGATTGTAAACCGGGGATCATGAACCCTGTTACAGGTATCTCATCATCACAATTAAATGAAGTGGCATAGGGTAAGCCTTGCCGACAAGCCATGATGGCATCCTGCTGTGCAATTTCGCAATTGATCACTTTGATGCGGCCGATAATGGAAGGAGGACAATTTTGCAGGCAATTAAAATTGATACTGTCGCAATACCCACGGCTTTCTTTTGCTTCATTAAAAGGAGAAAAATTTTGGGATGATTTAACGAAAACAGCATTAAATGGATCGAGACTAAATGCTTCGTTGAGATCGTCTAATGTTTTGGCAGTATCTTTTTTCTCTTTATTTATATCAGCAAGATGTGAAAGCACAACAGCATTAGAAGGTTCAATATCCAATGCTTTGTTTAATGTTTTTTCTGCTTTGTCAAGCCAACTCTCCTCTTTTGTATCAAGGTATTGCTGATAGTAGGCATAACCAAGGTTATTTAAGACCCCTGCATGATCAGGCATAGAATTTCTTGCTTCTTCCAACAAACTGATAGCGGATCCCAGCAATGCTGTCCCGGAAGTATCAGTCAGGGAGAGTTCATGCAGGCAAACAGCCAGGTTAGACTGGTTGAGCGGATCTTTCTTTTTTTCATTTGCCCATGCATACAACCATGCAGCGACAGGTAATTGCCGGTTCGTATAAGCATAGTGGCCGTAATACTGGATCCCTACGGGGTCTTCATTATTATCTTTTACAGCTTCTTCAAAATTTTTTACAAGATCAGGATCAAGCCTTTCACGAAGTGTAGAAGACAGATCTTTTATTTCAGTAACATTTGATTTGTCTGTTGAACCACAGCCGGTTACAACAAGTATTGCAGAAAGAAGGACGAGGAAATAAAACTTTTTCATATTCTGTTAGTTTATGGTAATAGAATAGAATCAGCTTTCAATAAAAGGGGATTAGGAATAGTATTCCTGTTTATAGCAGCATTTGTATGTGTAATTTAATAAAAAAAACAAGAAGGCCTATCTGTATTAAATTTTTGGAGCGTTTGTATTCAGCACTTTCCACAACTCATCTTTTAAATTCACCAGCCCCAGCCCCGTTACGGAAGAAATAAAAAGAGAGGGATATTCTTTGGGTAGCTCTTTTTGAATGGCTTCTTTTAATTCATCATCCAGCATATCACTTTTGCTGATGGCTATGATAAATTGCTTGTGCAATAATTCAGGATTGTACTGCTCCAGTTCATTGACTAACACTTCAAACTCTTTTTTATGATCGGCACTATCGGCAGGGATTAAAAAAAGCAGTACAGAATTTCTTTCAATATGGCGAAGAAAACGATGACCCAGCCCTTTTCCTTCTGCAGCCCCCTCTATGATACCAGGCAGATCGGCAATACAAAAACTTTTGCCATCTCTGTATTCAACCATACCAAGGTTAGGGGTAATAGTAGTAAAGGCATAATTGGCGATCTTAGGCTTGGCAGCAGTGACCACAGATAACAAAGTGGATTTTCCTGCATTAGGAAAGCCAACAAGTCCTACATCAGCCAGTACTTTCAGTTCAAGAACTTTCCATCCCTCGATTCCGGGTTCACCGGGTTGTGCATGCTCCGGTGCCTGGTTGGTAGGGGTTGCAAAATGGGCATTACCCAAACCGCCTCTTCCTCCTTTTAGCCATATGATCTCTTGCCCGTCTTCCAGTATTTCTGCCTCCTTTTCACCTGTTTCCTCATCTTTAGCTATAGTGCCAAGGGGTACTTCAATAATAATATCCTTACCATCACGGCCATGGCAATTATTGGCACCTCCTTTTTCTCCGTTCTCTGCCAGTACGTTTTTATAATAGCGCAGGTGCAGCAATGTCCATAAATTACTGTTACCCTTCAGGATGATATGTGCACCCCTGCCACCGTCACCACCATCAGGTCCACCCAATGCAGTGAATTTATTTCGCAAAAAATGTTTATTACCGGGGCCACCATGTCCGCTGCGGCAAAAAATGCGTATCTGGTCTACAAAATTACTTTTCTCCAAAACTGTATTTTTACACTGCTGCAAATATACCTTAACCCACAGCAACGATTAATTATGAAATATTGGCTGCTATTATTTATTATTCCCTTCTTATCTGCAAGTGAATGCGGAAAAAAGAAAGCAAAAGCTGATAGTTTGCCTGCATGTTTACAGGAAATGATCAGCAAATCAACAAAGGAAGAACCTCCCACAACACCACTTAGGATAGATGCATATACTTATAAAGACAAGACAGTTTATTATGTTGCAGCGGATTGTTGTGATTTTTTTAATATGGTTTATGATGATAGCTGTAATATGATCTGTGCGCCGGATGGAGGTATAACCGGCAAGGGCGATGGTCAATGTGCTGATTTTTTTGAAGAGGCAAAACTGATAAAAACGGTCTGGGAGAAAGACAAACAATAGCTTAAACTAATAAAGGCCCAAAAGGGCCTTTAAGTGCAAATATTTTAAATCGATCACTGAAGGGTGATCTTGGTAGTATAAACCGCCTGGCGGTTATTGTTCGTTACCTTAACCATATAAACACCCTTGGTAGCAGCAGCACCTAAACGAACAGGCTGCACCTGGTTATCTCCGCTCAGGGTCATGATCTGTTGAACAACATTGCGTCCAAGCACATCAGTAACCTGGATAGTGTAAGTGCCAGCTTCAAGGTCTTTGAACTGCACAGAAAACTGGTTATTAACAACTGGGTTGGGATAGATATTTATTTTCCCTTCACCACTTTCGCCATTTGTATCTCTTGATAATAATTCAATAGTACCTGTATTATTTTTTCCTTTGGCAGCCAGGATATTACTATTTGCCATATCCGAACTGTTCAGCACGGTACCATTGATAGTATAAGGAGTGGCTACCAGTGTTTGATGATCTACTACAAAATAAGAAGTTGCCTTGGAGGCAGTTCCCACTATGATCTTGTTTTCATCATTTACGGCAGCGCCATTAATGGTGAATCCGGCAGGTAAACCAGTCACAGCTCCCAGGTGTGTAGCAACTTTAGTCTCAATATTTACTCTAAATACATGATTACGGGCAGAGAATATATAAAGATTTCCTTCATCATCTGCGATCATATCACCGCCATAGCTGCTGCATGAATTGTGGATCGAAACGCCTTTGTTGGCAGGATCGTCCACAAGGGTGCCCATATTGGTGATTTGCATTTTTTTATTGGTAGTAAAGCGGATAAGCTGCTTGCCATCATTTGTAATAGCATATCCGTTACCATCATCAGCAATTACCATGCGGGTAACGATATTACTTTGGTCCGGCGCTTTTTGCGCAGTACCTGTAAATGGCTGATCTGTTACATAATACACCTGCATAGTACGCAAATCAATGTAACGAAGCTGATCAATGAACATAGGTGTATAATAAAGACGGCTATGTCTTTGATCCAAAGCAGCAGCAGCAACTCCCGTACCGAAAGGAGCATTAGCTATTTGTCCATAGCGGGCATCCTTGACCGGCACTTCAAGTTTTCTACGGGAACTGGCATCATATGCCACAAAATTGATATCTGTACCATTCAAGATAATGTCACTGTAGGTGCCGTTGGTCAGGTCCAGTTTACGCAAATGGCTCCAGTTATTGGTTCCTTGCTGCACATCTGTAATGGCATAGGTAAAACGTTCAGCCTGCTGGGAATAGCTGTTATAATTAAAGAGAACAAAAGCTGCCAGCATTGATAACAGGGGTAAATTTTTTCTCATAATTCTGATTTAATGTATTTATCCAAAAAAAAGCAGAATCTTAAGTTACAAATATTCCCGGCAGGGAAAAATTATTTTTTATGACCGGTAAATAAAAAACCCCTCCGCCACGATAAGCAAGAGGGGTCAAGGTATAAAAACCCTGAGCATTGATTTTTATTCAATCACTCAGCGAACAACAGAAAACTTAATTACAGATAGCTCAACGCCATTCTGTAACTGAACAATATAGGTACCAGGTTGTAAACGCTCCAGGTTGTTTACCGGAACGCTGTTTACACCTTCGTTTACTTTATTAATTTGTTGTGATACGATCCTTCCGTTCATATCTATTACCCGGATAGTAACATCTGTCCTTGCAGATGATTGGAAACGGATTGTGGTCAGTTCACCTGCTGAAACCGGGTTAGGATTGATAGTAATACCGTTCAACATTTTCTGATCCTTACGAACCATGATAATATTGCTGTACTTGAATTTTCCATCAAGGTCAACCATTTTCAGGCGGTAGTACATCACATCATCAGTAACGAATGTTACATCATCATTCAATTGGTAAACAGACCTACCGCTGCTGCGTTCGGCACCTTTGCTGCCAACCGTTTCATAAGAAGAGCCCGAAGCTGTTTTTCTTTCTACTTCATAATGGCTGAAGCTCACTTCGTTCTCAGACTCCCAGGTAAGAGTTGTAATATTATTTTTCAGGCTGGCTGCAAATCCCACCAGTGTTACAGGTAATGTGGTTTGATCAGGGAATGCATAACAACCAAATTTAACACCGTACTCACGGTTAGGTAATCCAACATTATAGCCATTATTTCCGGCTCTAAAGTCATAACCAAAACGGAATGTAATAGAACTTCTGCCTGCAACATTATAACGGAAAGATGAAGCCACTTCAGCACAGCGGGATATCCCATCTCTTTCATATACACCACCTGCAAAGCCGTTCCAGCTTGACCCTGCATCTGAATAATTATAAGCCACCAGTTCAGACATGCCACTGGCTAATACGAACGGATTACCTCCACCATATACTTCTGCTACACGGGTCTCTCTGAACCAAGCTTGGGAAGTAGCGCCGCCGGCCTCAAAAGAACCGTCTGCATCATAACTGATCATGTTAAGACTTGAAATAATAATGGGGGTAGTATAGTTATTAACTCCCTGGAAAAAATTCATGGTCATTTGCACATACCCTCTTCTGTCAGAGTTGTTAAGGCCAACATCAGGTCTGATACGAGGCGCAAAAAAATCAGCAACAGAAACACCATTCTGATCAAGTGCAGCATTATTGTCCATTGATGTAATGACAGCCTGGTATTGGCTGTTGATCGTTACTTCCGCATTGACTGTTACACCGGCAACAGTGCCAATATTAGCAAAGCGCCATACTGCACCTGTGCCAAGATGGTTGCCATTATTGCCGCGGTTATAAATGCCGCCTGTAAAGTTTGTTACAAATGAATTAGAACCAACAGGACATTGATCGATAGGTGTATTTCCCGGACCTGTTACAGTACAGTTATTACTGTTTCCTGCAGCGGGATTGGCGGGTACTGTCGGTTGTGCTTTTGCATTATAACCGGATATTATCAATACCCCGGTTATAAAATAAAATAACCTTTTCATGCTCATTGTTTTTATAGTAGTAAATAGAAAATCCTTGTTCAAATTGGTTTTGAACGGAGTTGGACTCAGACGGTCATTTACAGGATTACGGGTTACTTGTTTCCAGAAAGGAATAAAGGATGAGCAACGAAAAAATAATTAATGCTTCAGGGTTTTTTTAGAGGAAGGATTTCTAAAGAGTAGTATACAAAAGTAGAAACAGGATTTAGTATTTGCAAGTGTTTTGCCTTAAATTATTTTATACTTCTATTTATTTCGTTGATTTCCAGTTTGGATATACCTTTTTTTGTTTCAGGGTCTCTTTAGGGGTTTTACGTAGTGGCCTGCAGGCTTTCAGGTTTTCCATACACTCTGCCGGAAGCTGCTGATATAATTCAGTTCCTTTTGTCTTCCAGGCTATCATTTCATCACTTACTTTTTTAATGATCTTTCCCGGGTTTCCAGCCACCAGGCTACGGGCAGGTATCTTTTCGCCTTCTTTAATAAAAGTTAATGCACCCACTATGCTTTCATCACCCAACATTACATTATCCATTACCACAGCATTCATTCCCACCAGGCAATTTTTACCGATAGTAGCTCCATGTATCACAGCTCCATGACCTATGTGGGCATTCTCTTTTAATAATACCGTTACTCCGGGAAACATATGAACCGTGCAATTTTCCTGGATATTGCAACCATCTTCAATAATGATCTTGCCCCAATCGCCCCGTAAAGCAGCCCCGGGACCGATATAACAATGTTTCCCAATAATTACATTCCCTGTAACCACAGCTTTTGGATGGACAAAAGATGATTTGTGGACAACAGGGACGAATTCTTTAAATGTATAGAACATAATATACTTTTTCAGCTTCAAAATTCGCTTTTCTTTGCTATAAGAATTTTTTTTATATAATGAAAGTGCTTATTGCCCCGGATAAATTTAAAGATAGCCTTACAAGTTTTGAACTGTGTGACATAATTGCTGATGCAATAGGGCAAACTGATAGTAATATTATCCTGCGTCAATATCCCATGGCAGATGGTGGCGATGGTTTCGCATCTGTTATGCACCATTATCTTGAAACAAAGGGTATAATGAGTTTTTCATGTGACCCTATTGGTAGAAGTATACAAACCAGCTATCAATGGAATGAAGAAAACAAAACAGCTATTATAGAACTGGCGTCAGCAAGCGGGTATTCATTATTAAAAAAACAAGAACAGAACCCTTTATATACATCGACCTATGGAACCGGACTGCAAATTAAAAATGCAATTGAACAAGGAGCATTGAAAATTATTCTTGGCCTTGGCGGCAGTGCTACAAATGATGCCGGTATAGGTATATTGGCTGCTTTAGGATTTAGATTCATTGACGAACAAGAAAATATATTACCACCGTGTGGAAATAGCCTTAATTCTATTCATAAGATTATTTTACCCCCTCAACTACCGGATATTGAATTTGAAATAGCATGTGATGTACAAAATGTTTTGCATGGACCTGACGGTGCTGCTTTTGTATATGCACCACAGAAAGGCGCCAATGCGGATGAAGTAGAAAAGCTGGATGAAGGGTTACGGCATTTTTCGGATATCATTTATAAAGAAACCGGCAAAATGGTAGCGGATATTCCTGGTACTGGTGCAGCCGGAGGAATAGCAGCAGGAATCATGAGTTTTTTTAGAACAAAACTGATAAGCGGAACTGAAATGATAATCGATCACAGTGGCATCCGAAATGAACTGGCCGATGCCAGTTTAATTGTTACAGGTGAAGGGAAAATTGATGAGCAAACAAAAAAAGGCAAGGTTGTTGGCCGTATAGCACAATTTGGGTTTGAATATAATATTCCTGTTATAGCTTTTTGCGGAATGGCTGATATTAATGAAACAGGTATTGAGGGATTGAAAGCAATAATTACATTGGCAGATGATATCAATAGTGTTGATCATTCAATCAAAAACGCAAAAGAGTTATTGCAGCAAAAAGTAAAAGCTACTCTTCCTTTAATAATTTCCGGTGAGTACGGAAGCAGGTTCCTTTAAATAATGCGACTATATGTCCACTCTGATTGGAAACATTGATATGATAAAGCCCTGTGCTTTTCCCATTATGTATTTCTTTGGCTTCTGCGGTCAACTCATCACCTACATGTACTGGTTTGGTAAAATTGATGGAAGTATCCAATGCGACGGATAAAACATTCCGGTTATTACAGGCAAATGCAAAAGCGCTGTCAGCTAATGAAAAAGCAATACCACCATGTACAATCCCAAAACCATTGATCATTTCTTTCCTCACCGTCATTTTTATCTTACTGTAACCTTCTTTAATGGAGAGGACCTCAATGCCCAGCCATTGCGAGAACAGGTCATTTGTCATCATGTGATCGACGACATCAGCCGCTAATTTGTCTGCTTCATTGTTCATGTATTCAATATTTGAACTGGTTTATTCTCCTTTAAATACAGGCTTTCTCTTTTCAAAGAAAGCATTCACTCCTTCCTTAAAATCAGCTGTGGCAGCTGCCCATTGTTGTAGTTTATCTTCATTTTGTAATTGTTCATAAATAGTATGTGTGCTTGACCACTGTAGTCCTTTTTTTGTATAGGCCAAACCCATAGTAGGCATTTGTGATAACTTTTCGGCGATCTTATTTACTTCTTCAGCAAAAACATCATCCTCATACCATTTATAGATCATACCTATTTGTGCAGCTTCTTCGGCAGAGGTCTTTTCGCCTAACATCATCAGGGCACTTGCCTTTTGCCAGCCGATGAGCCGGGGCAGAAAAAATGTTCCTCCACTGTCTGGGATCAAACCAATTTTAGAGAATGCCTGGATAAAGCAGGCTGATCTTGCAGCAACAACTATGTCGCAGCAAAGAGGAATATTGGCGCCGGCTCCTGCAGCCACACCATTTACAGCAGCTATTACGGGTTTTTTCAATTCCCGGATCTTGATGATGATGGGATTAAATTGTTCGCTGAGTATTCTTGCAATTCCATGGCCGCTGGGATCTGTGATCTCCTGGAGATCCTGCCCCGCAGAAAAAGCCTTTCCAGCTCCTGTAATGATCACACAACGAATAGTTTTATCTTCTTTACAGGCGTCCAGCTTTTCTTGTAATGATAAAGCCATTTCCCGGTTAAAAGAGTTGAGTTTATCGGGTCGGTTTAATGTGATAACAGCTATACTGTTCTTTACCTCAAATAATACTAATGACATCAGCTTGTTTTTGAACGAAGTTAGCTATTCTGAAAACTAATGACATTTGAAATAATCAAAAGGCTCTTTGCAATCATCACACTGGTAAAGAGATTTGCAGGCAGTAGAACCAAATTCGCTGATGCGGTGTGTATGAAAAGAATTACAACGGGGACACTGTACGGCTTCGTTTGCCTGGAAATATTTTTGATCGCAAACCTGTTGTTTAGGGTTGGGGGGTGCTATCCCATACTCCTTTAGTTTTCTTTTTCCTTCTTCACTCATCCATTCCGTGGTCCAGGCGGGGGAAAGTATTTTTTTGATCTTGACTTTTTTAAAACCTAAAGTGGCGAGCATCACCCGTATATTGGTGCTGATCATATCCATTGCCGGGCAACCATTATAGGTGGGTGTAATTGAGACTTCCAGTTCATCGTCATTCCAGTGTATATCTCTCACAATACCAAGATCAATAATACTTAACACAGGCACTTCGGGATCTTTTACTTCGCTTAGGTAAGCATAAATCATTTTTTTATCTATATCATGCTGGAGAGCCATTTTCTTTTATTTACCATTCCACGCCAGGGTAAGTTCTTTGCAGGTACTGCAGATCTGTTAATATAAACCCGAGGTTCTCAGTATGGGTACCGGTTTTGCCACCGGTATGCATAAATGTTTTCTTAGTTGAATCAACAGTAGACAGGGTAGCTTCACTAAAGACTTCATTTATTTTTTCTTCCCATTGATTTTTAATAAGCGCATAATCAATCCCTGCTTCTTTTTCATATTCGACAGGAATAAACATTTCACCGGTATAACCCCATAAATTATTTATGGCGTTGATCATTCTGTCATGGCTTTCTTCTGTGCCATTACCAAGCCGTATCACCCATTCACCAGACCAACGAATATGATAGCGGGTCTCTTTTTGCGATTTTTCAGCAATAGCAGCCAGCTTTTTGTCATCATTATGTTGCAATTGTTCCTGTAAAAAGAATTGGAACTGGCTGAAGAGATATTGTCTTAAAATGGTTTGTGCCCAGTCAATATTAGGCTGCTCAACCAATAAAAGATTTTTAAATTCCCTTTCTGTTCTCAGGTAAGCTAATTTATCCTCGTCTGTATCACCTATTAATTCAGCAGCATACTGATAATAATTTCTTGCCAGTCCTAACAGGTCAAGTGATATATTGGTAATAGCAATATCCTGTTCTAATACCGGGCCGTGGCCACACCATTCGCTGTTTCGGTGCGAAAGGATCAGGCTGCTGTCAGCAAGATGAAGTATATAAGCCTCTCTGAATCCCTCCGAAGGAGGAACTTTAGAGTTTGCATTTTGTATTGTCTTTTCCATTTTCAGGTTTTATAGCCTCCCCTTTCGGGGAGCTTTGGAGGGGCTTTACATGTGATTGACCTCATCCGGCAGATTATAAAATGTAGGATGACGGTACACCTTATCTTTTGCAGGCTCATAAAGTTCACCTGCTTCTTCTGGGTTTGAGGCAGTGATGTATTTGCTCTCTACCACCCAGATACTTACACCTTCCATTCTTCGGGTATATACATCTCTGGCATTTTCAATAGCCATTTGCGCATCGGCTGCATGTAAACTTCCGCAATGCTTATGATCCAGTCCCTGTTTGCTACGGATAAACACCTCCCATAAAGGCCATGATTTTTCATCTGGCTGACTTTGGGAAGATTTACTGATCTCATTGCCTCCTGCTTTTTCATCAGGAATATCTCCATAGTAAAATTTTCTGATCAGGTTCATAGTTTTATTTTAATGTTTAAGCCGCATCTTTCCTTTCTGCTGCTTTTTTAGCTGCATAAGCCAAAGCCGCTTCTCTGACCCATTTCCCTTCATCATGTGCCTTTCTTCTTGCATCCAGTCTTTGTTTATTACAAGGTCCATTACCTTTTACCACATTCCAAAACTCTTCCCAGTTGATCTCTCCAAAGTCGTAGTGTTTTCTTTGTTCGTTCCATTTCAGGTCAGGATCGGGTAAAGTCATACCCAACACTTTTACCTGCTCGGCGATCATATCTACAAAATTTTGCCGGAGTTCATCATTACTTTTTCTTTTGATTTTCCAAAGCATGCTTTGTTCACTGTGTGAACTTTCGCTGTCTTTGGGGCCAAACATCATCAAAGCCGGCCACCACCAGCGGTTAATAGCATCCTGGCACATTTCTTTTTGTTCTTTTGATCCTCTTGATAATACCAATAAGGATTCAAAACCCTGGCGTTGATGAAAACTTTCTTCTTTACATATTCTTACCATAGCTCTTGCATAAGGTCCATAGGATGTTCTGGTGAGCATAACCTGGTTCATAATAGCTGCTCCATCCACCAGCCACCCGATGGCGCCGATATCAGCCCATGTAAGTGTGGGATAATTAAATATAGAAGAATATTTTGCTTTACCGGAATGCAGGTCATTGATCATTTCATCCCGGCCCATACCCAGTGTTTCTGCAGCGCTGTATAAGTAAAGTCCATGCCCTGCTTCATCCTGCACTTTTGCCAAAAGGATGGCTTTTCTTTTTAATGAAGGAGCTCTTGTGATCCAGTTTCCTTCCGGTAACATACCGACTACCTCACTATGTGCATGCTGACTGATCTGCCGGAGATTCGTTTTTCGGTAAGCTTCGGGCATCCAGTCTTTCGGTTCAATTTTAACCTCGTTATCAATTTTCTCCTGAAATTTTTTTTCAAGATCCTGAACAGGCATAACAAATTTTTTGAACTACAAATTTAAATAAAACTAACGCCTGTTTGGGGAATTTGTTTATGAGATTTATCAGGATAGTCAGATAAAATATGTTATTCTTCCAATTGTTCCATTAAAATGCTATCAAAAAACAGTTTCTGGTATTTTTTAGCTTTCAAAACCATTTTTTCAGGAGAAATGATCCATGCTTTTTTATAGTCTTCTAAAGAAGAATCATTTTTGTCTATTTTTTTATCATCTACCAGAATAGTCTCTTTAATAACATTGCCCTTTGAATTAATATAGTAGTGTAGCTTCGTTGGAGCACCATCTACATTCATCTCTAAATAAAAATAATTTAGATGCCCATTTTGAAACAGGTATTCCTCTTTTCTGTTATAAAGTATTGATTTTTGCATAGAAGAGATCTTTACTAATTGAAATTCAGGTATCCCTGTTTCATCATTAAGAAAACCTGTGCCATCATACCAGAAATCGGTTACGACTTCATAATACGATGATCCGGGGTCGAACCAATCAGACCCATTTTTATTTGTTACCCACTGATTTTGATGTAAGGTTCCACTGTCTATTTTCCGATCAACTTCGTTACTATATTTTTCAATCTCTGATTCAGTTTGCGCTGTCGTTATTAAGAATTGCAAAACAATAGATGAAAGGAAGACTAACTTTTTCATTTTATAATATTTATTTGATATCAAAGTCTACAACCACTTTCTCTGTTTTGGGATGGCTCTGGCAGGTAAGTATATATCCCTTTTCCACTTCATCATCTTCCAGTCCCCAGTGAACATCCATCATTACTTCACCTTCCAGCAGTTTGGCCTTACAGGTGCAGCACATACCCCCCTTACATGCATAAGGAAGATCAGCGCCTTGTTTTAAGGCAGCATCCAGAATAGTTGCATCTGACGATAGCGGGAGATCAAAAGCAAAAGTTCTGCCATCCAGTTTTAGGGTGATATTGCTTTTTGCACCGGTATCAACTTGGTCTTCCCTGGTCTTCGGTTGTGAAATTTTTTGCCCCGGCGAAGAGAATAGTTCAAAATGAATATGTTTTTTATTGATCCCTTTTGTTTCAAGGAAATCTTTAACGGTGAATATCATTTCTTCCGGACCACAAATAAAAAATTCATCTGTATTAGAATAGTCGATCAGCTTTTCCAGCTCTGCAAGCTTTTCATTATTGATCCTGCCAAAATTGATGGAAGCATCTGTTTTTTCACGACTTAATACATGAACCAGGTTGAATCTTTCCATGTATTTATTTTTCAGGCCTTCCAGTTCTTCAAAAAATATAATTGAACTACGGTTACGGTTACCGAAAACAAGTGTAAAGGAACTATACGGCTCTTTAGCCAGAGTAGTTTTGATTAACGATAATACCGGCGTGATACCACTTCCTGCAGCAAATGCCAGGTATTCTTTTTTATTCGAAGGGGTCAGTTCTGTGTAAAACTTTCCAACGGGGGGCATTACTTCAATAGTGTCTCCTTGTTTTAATTGCTCATTTGCAAAAGAAGAGAACAAGCCACCCTCCACTTTTTTAATAGCCACCCTCCATTCATTATCCAGTGGTGAACTGCAGATGGAATATGTTCTTCTTACTTCTTCTCCATTGATAGTGGTTCGCATAGTAAGGCTTTGACCTTGTGTAAATGCAAACTCTTTGATAAGATCAGCCGGAATATCAAAAACAACTGATACACATTCAGGGGTTTCTTTTCTGATCTCTTTTACCGGAACAGGGTGAAAATGAACAGCCATATTCAGGAATGTTTCCGCAGTCCATCGATCATGATCATTACCATATTGTCTTCCAGTTCACCGGCGCTGATCCTGGCCCTGCTGCGGTGCCAGCTTTCAATTCCGCTTACTGCATGAAGTATAATGAGAACAGCTGTAGGAGCATCAATATTACGGATCTCATTCTTCACAATACCTTGTTCTATGATGGACGCAAATTTTTTTCTGTAATTACGGCGTTGTGCCTGGAAGTTAGAGAGGTAGGGTTCGTCAAGGTGTTTCCACTCACGGTCACTTACGTATACTTCTTCATAATTCTCTATCATCTGACGGATATGGAAGCGAAGCAGCTTTTCGATTTTAAGGATACTTTTTTCATTACTGGATTCAGTTCCTTCCATATTTGCATTAAAGCTATTGGCTACATCAAAGCAGATGGCTTCCAGTATCTCATTTTTTGAACGGATATGATTGTATAGACTGGCGGCTTCTATACCTACTGTTTCAGCAAGATCCCGCATAGAAGTAGCAGCAAATCCTTTTTCCCGAAACATTGCAGCTGCTTTTTGAAGGATAAGTTCCTTTTTGGAAGCTCGCTTTCGTACTGTTTTAGCCATATTCAAAGATAACGAACCGAAAATTATATAAAACCTGAATCGAAGATCTATTTTATTGATCCTCCGGCCTGAATGGTTCCAGCTTTTCTTTTCTGGAAGGTATCACCAATTCAGGGCTTAGATCTGGCTTTACAGTAAGGGCAATACTTCTATCGCCACGGGAATCAAAAAAGGTCCAGTGTTGTCCTCCATTCCAAGATTCTCCCACCAGGTAAGTAGTAGTGCTGATCTGCATACTATCCATAGCGATCCTGGTATGGAGTTCAATAACAGTTTGTATATCCTTAGCTGTTTTTACGATCTGTAATATCTTTCCCGGTTCATATTGTTTCCATGCTGAATCGGGAGCTGCACTAAGCGTTTCCTGGATATACTCTTTGAATTTTTGAACACCGCCCAGACTGCCTATCAATGCCGGATAGCTATACGTTGTAAAAAGATCCCAGTTCTTTGTTTTAAATGCATGTGCCAGGCTATCAGCACAACGATGAATATTTTGTTTTACAAAAAAAGTATCTAACTGGGCAGACGCAGATATGAACCAAAAGCATGTAAGGATTATAATGACTGGTTTTTTCAACATGGGCAAAGAATTAAGGTAAAGTTACCTGAAACTGTATTTATTCCTTTTCAGGCAGGTATTTTTTAGGTAGGTTTGCACGCCGTGATGTAATAACTACGTCTGCAGATCCGGAATCAATTCCGGGTTTTGAATATTGACCTTTTAAACTTCAAATACATTATGTCTCTGATCACTGTTGGCACTATGGCCTTTGATGCTATTGAAACACCTTTTGGAAAAGCGGATAAAATAATCGGCGGCTCAGCTACCTATGTAGCGTATGCTGCCAGCAATTTCGTAAAACCGGTTCAACAGATTTCTATAGTAGGTAACGATTTTCCAAAAGAAGAAATGGAGGAACTGAGAAGCCGGGGTGTACATTTGGATGGTGTGGAAG
Organism: Chitinophagales bacterium; assembly: GCA_020636575.1. Lineage (GTDB taxonomy): Bacteria > Bacteroidota > Bacteroidia > Chitinophagales > Chitinophagaceae > JJ008. Next base: position 730,215 of record JACJXP010000001.1, on the reverse strand, counting down.
TAGTTCCTGATAAAAAATCATTCTTCTGGAGCGGCCGTTACCATGAGGACATGAACAGCCGTGATACATTGGTGACGGACCTGAATGTATTGGCTGATTTTGACCCCAAAGTGCCCGACAGCTTTCAGGGTGCTGAGTTTTTAATGCTGGGCAACCTGATGCCTAAACTGCAGTTAAATGTGATACAGGAATTGAAGCAACGTCCCAAGCTGATTGTAATGGACACCATGAACTTTTGGATGGAAACGGCTATGAATGATCTTAAGATCGTTTTACGTTATGTCGACATGTTGATGGTTAACGATGCAGAGGCAAGGCAGCTTACTTCAGAATATTCATTGGTAAAAGCAGCAAGGGCCATTATGCAGATGGGGCCTAAATACCTGATCATTAAAAAAGGAGAACACGGCGCTTTACTGTTTCATGGAGATGATGTGTTTTATGCCCCGGCTCTTCCCCTGGAAGATGTATTTGATCCAACCGGTGCCGGGGATACTTTTGCCGGTGGGTTTATGGGGCATTTGGCTAAAACAAAAGACATCAGTTTTGAGAACATGAAAACTGCAATTATAGTTGGTTCAGCTATGGCTAGCTTTTGTGTAGAAAAGTTTGGACCTACCCGTTTGAAAGAGATCAATAAAGATGATATTGATAACAGGGTTCAGCAGTTCAAAGACCTGGTGAATTTTGAAATAGAACTGGTATAGTGAAACATATACATTTTGTTACGCAGCTCAATTTTCTTTTTTCCCTGTTAGTTTTTGAATATTATCTCTATATGTTTCCCCAACGGGCAGCTTGACGTCCTGAATAAAAACATTATTCTTTTTGATTGACGTAATATTCTCAATTGAAATAATGTATGATTTGTGTATGCGAATAAAAAGACTTACTGGTAGTTGATCCTCTATTTCTTTTAATGTCATTCTTGTAATGATAGGTTTATTACCTTGTTTCAAATGCACTTTAATATAATCTTTTAGCCCTTCGATCCAGAGAATATCTTTAAAGAAAACTTTAACCAGGCTATAATCTGCATTTAGGAAAAAAAAATCATTGTGCATGGGTGCGGCCTGGGGCGAGATAGCTTTATTTTTTAACTGGTAGAGTTCATAAGCCTTATTACAGGCAGCTATAAACCTGGTTAGGGGTACTGGTTTTACAAGATAATCCACAACATTCAGCGAATAACTTTCCAGTGCGTATTGCTTATAAGCCGTAATGAGTATAAACATTGGTTTTTGCGAAAGACTTTCAATGAATTCAAGCCCCGTCAGGCCGGGCATTTGAATGTCAATAAATGCAAGATCTATTTTGTTTTCCTGTAATACTTTAGTTGCTTCCAAGGTGTCACTGCATTTTGCTACGAGTTGCAGATAAGGCACCTTACTGATATTATCTTCCAGTAATGCTAAAGCCAGGGGTTCATCATCTATTGCAACACATTTTAGCATCAGCGTAAATTTAATTCCAGGGAAACAGAAAATAACCCGTCTTTTTCTGATATCTGCAGAGTATAATTTTTCTGGTAAAGTAAATTTAAGCGTCTTTTTACATTTGGCAACCCGATACCTTTGATATTATCCCTGGTCTCGGTGCTACTATCATTATACTTATTGTTAACTGAAAAGTAAAGTATATTATCTTTTACATGGAGACGGATCGTTATTGCTGGATCATGGATCAATCCCACACCATGCTTAAAAGCATTTTCTACAAAAGGAATTAATAACATTGGTTCTATCTCATAACTACAACCAACGGGCACTTCGAAAGAGGAATCAATCCTGACCTTTTCCCCAAAACGCTGTTGTTGCAGATCTATATAATTCCGGAGATATTCCGTTTCATTTTGTAATGAAACCTTTTCTGCATCAGTTTCATATAACATGTAACGCATTAGTGATGACAATTTCATCACGGTAGGCTCTAGTTGATCACTTTTCAATCTTGCCAGGGCGATAATATTGTTGAGAATATTAAAAACAAAATGTGGGCTGATCTGTGAACGTAAAAAGGATAATTCAGTCTTCAGGTTTTCTTCTTGCTTTTGTTGTTCCCGTACTTCATTCTTTGCTTTATCGCCTAACATCCGGTAGGCGATACTGGCACCAAGTGTTAATACAAAGGGAGGCAGATTAAAAAACAATGAATCTGCAAAACGGAAAGGGCGGGATGAAATGAATAAATGGAAAAAAATGCTATGAAGTGACAGAACTATTGCATACCACCCTAGAATAATCACAGTATATAAGCCTATTTTCTTTTTGTATATAAATAGCGGTGAAAGCACAAGGGCATTCAGGTAAAAAGTGCCCACCCATAAAAGTCCGGTTAAGAATTGAAGGTAGGAAAAACCATTATTCTCGGGATTGTGCCTGGCTCCATCATCGTAAAAATATCTGAATAATAATGGCAATACAAATACTATCATCCATGCCAGCATGTGAAAAATAACAGTGATCCATTTTTTAGTATTAGTGTTGATATTCAAAACAGGACAGATTTAAAATTTATTTATTCATAACGCAGGGCTTCTATTGGGTCAAGCCTTGAAGCTTTTTGCGCAGGATAATAGCCGAAGAAAACACCGGTAAAAGCACAAACTGCAAAGGCCAGTATGATTGATGGTTCAGAAACCAGTGTAGGCCAGGACAAAAATACAGTTACCAGCTTTGATGAGGTGATGCCCAACAGCACACCAATGGCTCCACCAGTAATGCTGATCATAATGGCTTCTACCAGAAACTGCATCAGAATATCAAGCCCCCTTGCACCAACAGACATTCTGAGTCCAATTTCCTTTGTCCGTTCTGTTACTGAAACATACATAATATTCATAATTCCGATACCTCCAACAACTAACGAGATACCGGCAATTGCAGCCAGTAATACTGTGAGTAATTCACTTGTAGAGCTAATAGCGCTGATAAGTTCTGCCTGCGTCCGCACAGTAAAATCATCTTCTTCACTATTTTGTAATTTATGTGCTTTTCTTAAAGCCGCAGTAATTTCATTGGTCGCCTTTTCTGAGCTATTTTCATCAATTGCAGAGGCGTAAATATTTTGCACATAATCTATAGATAGTACTCTTCTTTGAACAGTGGAGAAAGGGGCAATGATAATATTATCCTGGTCCTGCCCGAAAGTACTTTCACCCTTTTCTTCCAGAATGCCTATTACTTTTATCGGAATATTATTAAAACGAATTACTTTCCCTATAGGATTCTCGCCATTGGTAAACAAGTTTTCAACTACTGTTTGTCCGAGTAAACAAACTTTGCTGGATGTTTTTACATCCTTGTCTGTAAACAGGATACCTTCTTTTAGTTTCCACTCACGGATAGAAAAATAATCAGGATAGACGCCTTGTATGGATACAGGCCAGTTTTTTGAAGCATTAATACTCTGACCTGATGAAGAAACAACAGGAGAAACGGCAGTTACATGCGGGGATGATTTTTTGATAGCTTCAATATCAGTGATTTTTAAAGTCTGTAATCCTGAAGGCCCAAGCATGGCCCCACCGCCCACTGTTTGGTTACTATAGGGTCTGACCGTTACCATATTAGAACCCATACTGGATAACTGGTCCCTGATGCTTTGTTTTGATCCCTGACCAATTGCAACCATTGTAATCACAGAAGCAACTCCAATAATAATTCCCAGCATGGTCAGTAATGCCCGAACTTTATTTCGAATCAATGCCCGCCAGGCTAGTCGTATAAGGTTAAAAAAATTCATTTTAAAAAATTTAATAATCATCGCTTACCGGCAATGCTGCTAATGCTTTTTTTGCCGATTTTACGTTTTCGTTTTTTATATCCTTTATCACTCTTCCGTCTTTCAGGGTTACTGTACGGCTACTGAATGCTGCAATATCCGGTTCGTGGGTTACGAATACGATTGTTTTCCCATGCTGGTTTAGTTCTTGGAGAAGCGACATAATTTCATAAGATGTCCTGGTGTCCAGGTTGCCGGTAGCCTCATCTGCCAGTATCATCACCGGATCATTAACCAGTGCCCGGGCAATGGCTACTCTTTGTTGCTGACCTCCGGAAAGTTGGTTGGGTAAATGATGTAAACGGTCGGACAATTTTACTGCTTCTAATGCCATCAAAGCCTTATCATGTCGTTCTTTTGATGATATAGAAGCATTATATAATAAAGGCAGTTCTGTATTTTCCAAAGCGGAGGTACGAGCCAAAAGGTTGTAAGATTGAAAAACAAATCCAATCTTTTTGTTCCTGAGTTTTGCCAGTTGGTTTCGTGAAAGTTGTTTTACATTAACTCCATCCAGCAAATACACTCCTTCAGTTGGCTTATCAAGACACCCAATAACATTCAACAAAGTTGTTTTACCAGACCCACTACTTCCCATTATTGTAACAAATTCTCCTTCTTCTATCGAAAATGAGACACCTCTGAGTGCACGGACAATTTCGTCGCCCATTTTAAACTCTCTTTTGAGATCATGTATTTCCAGTATCTTCCTTTTCATTATTGTTTTTTTATTTCATTACTTTTTCATCTTTTCTACTGGGGCGGTGGTCCGGAATTATTTTTCTTATTATTTCCGCCAGGTCTTTGAGGCAGGAAGGGACTCTTTTCTGATGATTTCTTTGTAGCTGTCTTTTCTAGTTGCTGATATCCGGTAATAACCTCATCTTCTGGGGCCAGACCCACCAGCACCTGCAAGCTAGTTTCATCATCCAGGCCCAGCCATATTCTTTTTTGAATAAGGCTGCTATCTTTCTTCACCCATACAAAGGCGGGAGTTGCTTCACTCTGAATGCTATCATTTGTTAAAGGTGGAGTTGCATCATGCATTTGTGCTTTTTGAATAAAATATTTTTCGCCTATTATTGAATCAGGATTAAAGCTGATGGCTTTCGCTGTTAACAGCAAAACATCTTTTATTTCTTTGGTATAAATAGTGATACTTGCTGTCATACCGGGCTTTAGTTTCATGGAAGGATTAGGGGCGTCAATAATTGTGGTATAGCTCACTACATTTGAGGAAACAGAAGGACGCAATCTCACTTCTTTGACAATACCGCTAAAAGTATCATCCGGGAAGGCGTCCACTGTAAAGTCGACTCTTTGCCCTGCTATAACATTGCCTATGTCCGCTTCGTTTACAGAAGCCTGTACCTGCATTTTAGTGAGATCTTTAGCTATACTGAACAAAGTCGGGGTACTAAAACTGGAAGCAACTGTTTGTCCTTCACTTACACTTCTTGATAAAACGGTACCATCAATCGGGGAATAAATTTCTGCAAATGAAAGATTTCTTTGAGCCGAACTCAATTGTGCTGATAAGCTGCTAACATTTTGCTTTGCACTCTGATATTGATATAGTGCTGTTTCAAGTGCGGCCTTACTTATTGCTCCTACATTAAATAACTGGTTTTGACGGTCATAATTGCTTTGCTGATAAGCCAGGTTAGCTTTAGCAGACATAAGGTTTGCGGATATTTGCTGGGTTTGTGCCAATAATACTGATTTGTCAAGTTCAGCAAGCAGCTGTCCTTTTTTCACCTGCGAATTAAAATCAACATACACTTTTTGAATGGTGCCGGAAACCTGTGTACCTACTGCAACAGTATCCACTGGTTGTACCATTCCTGTAGCTGTTACTGAGTTTGAAATTGCGCCATATTCCGGGTGAGTAGTTTCTAAAACAATAGCTGATTCACTCGATTTGAATTTCCACAACCAGATGATAATTACTGCGATAATGATTACTACGCCGATAATCCATTTTAGCTTTTTCATTGTTTTTATTTTGCGCTGTTATTTTTAAAAAACTATTGGTTGTCCTGAATAGAAACCGTAGATCTTATTATATAATATGGCCGTGTACTTAGCCTGTATATAGGATTGCAGGGCCTGTGTATATGTATTTCTTTGTATAAGCACATCTATGGCTATTACAGAACCCAGTCTCAACTGCTCGTTGGTAATGTCATAGCTTTCTTTGGCCACTTTAAGTCTTGTATCTGCAGCTTTATATTGTGCCTGGGCATTTAATAAATTAATATATACCTGTTCTACCTGCTGGTTCAGCGATGTTGCTGCATTGCTCAGATCAAGTTTGGCCTGTTCAATAGCAATAGTTGATTTTGTGATATTGGTTTTATTCTGGTTACGACTGAATATAGGAATACTCATACTTACTCCTAAAGTTTGAGAAAAGTTATTACCCAGTTGAGGCAGATATTTCGATGATTGAATGCTTGAATACCCGGAAGAAAGACCCGCACCCAGACTAATTACCGGCATTCTGCTAGCTTTGATTTTTTCGAGATTTACTTGTGCTAACTGAATGGCGACATTCTTGTTTTTAATCTCTGGTCTTGAGTTTTGAGCTGCTGAAAGTGTATTATCTAATGTTAGCACGGCCTCCTGAATTGCTATGGATGTAGGTGCCAAAATTTCAAAGTTGTCAGAAGCGGGGAGTTGTAAAATCTGCTTCAGTGCCACTACATTCGACCGATAATTATTATGGGCACTTACCAGGTTATACTCGTCTGACGCCAGCTGGGACTGGAACTGGACGAGTTCTTTTCTGGCGATACTTCCAGCATCATATAATTGTTGTGCTTGCTTAAGTTGTTCTTCAGAAGTGCTGCGTATTTGCTCAAGACTTGTGATATTTTCTTTGACAAGTAAAATATTAAGGAACGACTGTGTGATATTAAGAGTAATATCATTAGAAGCTTCTTCTACTGAAAGATTAGCTGACTCAAGTGATAATTCTTTTGCCTTAATATCATTTTTTAAATATCCTCCATTATATAATGTAAGTGTTGATGAAACACCATAATTGCTGGTAAAAGAAACAGAATTGTTATTACCCAAATTTTGTGCAATAGATCCACCGACGCTGGGTAACTGATTGTATTTAGACTGGGATACATCCAACTGAGCCGAACTACTATTCAGCTTTAATGTATTAATAGAGATATTATGCTGAATTGCGTAATCTATACACTCTTGCAAGGTCCACTGTTTGGGAAGGTTACTAGTATCTTGGGCTGTAACACAAAACGAACCCAAAGACAATAGTAGTGATATTGTAATCTTTTTCATATCCAATTTTTAAGAAACAGGGGCAGATAGAAACTGCTTGTAATTATTTGAACCCTTATTCTTAAAAATCTTTCGATTTGAAAGGAAAAAAGCGATGAAACCCCGAAATGTTGCGACAAACCGGGTATAACTAGCAGATAAGGAAGTTTAGTTTAATTTTCTTGCCAATACAACCACATTCTTAAATTTTTCTTTTTTCCCTTGCAGATTGAATATCTCTGTGTAGATGATATAACTACCAACGGGCAGTTTATTCCCTGTATCGTTGAGTCCATCCCAATTCCAGTAACCACTTAAACCCATTGTTCCGTTACGGACAAGATTTCTTATAGGCCTGCCTGCCCCATCAAAAATGGTGATATTGACAACATAACCCGGCTCGGTTACTTTATACTGAATACTGGCAATATCATCCCGGCCATCATTATCAGGCGAAAATACCTTAGGGATTACTTCAACAGTAGCATTTATACTGTTTAATAATTTATACTGTGAGTTTTTATAAGTAGGTGTTCCGTAACCGGCAGTAGATGCAGCGCTATGCCAGTTAGATGGATCCTGCGATGGTCCGGCAGGATCTATTCTTTCCAATGAAACGCCTTCATCGTTATCGATCAGTTTAAAATGCCAGTCATCCTTATAATTCACTTCATCAATAACCTCTCCCTGGAAATTCAGTGCAATCGCTGTCCCTTCATCGTCAGAAAAAGAAGGAGGTGAAGAAATGATTAGTACATTATCCGGGTTTTGAACCAGGTATTGTAAACCAAGGTTATCGGCATCTTCTGTTTCTACAATATGATCACCCGGGAAAATATAATATGGTTCACTACTTAGAACTTTTATTGAACTAACGGTACCGCTACTGTTTCGATTGGCTATATAGAGTTTTGATGCATCAAATATCTTATTGCTGTTATTATAAAACTCTACAAAATCATAAGCGCCTGACCGGGGGTTGAATAAAATTTCATTGATGACCCATTCACCAGTGACAGGATCAACTGGCAATCCCACCCTGGCTTTATTGACTGAACCGATCACATTGTTTTTACAATCCGTTACACCTGTAGCAGTAATTGTATAAACTGTATTTGTAGTTAAAGGGTTGTTTGTTTTCAACTCAACTTTATTAAAACCCGGGATAAGGGTTACGGCACTCATCAATGCTAATCCACCATCGATCGAGTAATTAGATAAAGTAGCTCCTGATAAACTATCAACCGGCTCATTAAAAACAAGAACAATGGTTGTGTTGTCAGTAGTATAAGCATTCTTTAACCGGGGACCGATTATATCATTATTGATAGCATCTACAGAATTTTTCTTTCCGGGTGTTCCTCCGACAGTATTGATACTGGAGGTCCAGTTATTGCTTCCTGTACAGGGGTTTTGTGTATCGATCATTTCCAGTGTCCACCCACCATCTTTTTTAACCTCGTTCTGATGCCAGCTCAAAGCGTATTCTACAGAGTGAATGATCATTCCATTGGCGGCTTTTAAAGAAAGCAGTTCCCCGTCATTATTTAAGGAAGGGAAACTGGTAACTGAAATAGTGGTTCCAAAAGCAGAAAGGGCAGCAACCGCACTTCCTGTGCAAACGATCACAAAACTATCGGGTTGCAAAGTAAAGCTGGGCATTGGTCCGCTTTGACCAGTGGCATCTGCAATTCGCCAGCCCTGTAGGTTTATCGAAGTACTGCTGGTGTTCCTTAACTCAACCCATTCATTATTTGGCAAACCTATTTGAGGTGTGGGGTCAGCCATGATCTCGTCGATCACTACATCGTACCTGTTTTGTGCATGAGCCAGGAAAGGCGCTAATAAAATAAGAAAGGTCAGTCTGGCTGATTTCATTGCTACAAGTTAAAGAATCACCGGAAATACCCGGGTCATCAGGTAAATAATATTTGGCTTTAATCAGTTCCGATTTTATTTTTGCCCCCGAATGAGGATAATTAAACATACCAAGCGCAATAAGAAACACTTCTGAGGAAGGTTTGCAGCGTTATGTATGTAGAAATAAAGCTTGACAGGCCTTCCCAAACGGAAGGCCTTGTTTATTTAATAAAACATACTATATAAAACAATAAAAATGAAAGTTGCAGTTGTAGGCGCCACAGGATTGGTGGGCTCTAAAATGTTACAGGTTCTGGCAGAGAGAAATTTTCCGGTTACTGAATTAGTACCGGTAGCATCAGAAAGATCTGTAGGTAAAGAAGTGGAATTCAAAGGAGAAAAATATAAAGTTGTGAGCATGACTGATGCTATTGCAGCTAAACCAGCCGTGGCTATTTTTTCAGCAGGGGGCGGCACATCGCTGGAATGGGCTCCCAAATTTGCTGAAGCAGGGATAACGGTGATTGACAATTCTTCTGCATGGAGAATGGACCCTGCAAAGCCATTGGTGGTGCCTGAGATCAATGCTGATGTATTGACAAAACAGGATAAGATCATTGCAAATCCCAATTGTTCTACTATCCAGATGGTAGTTGCTTTGAACCCCCTGCATAAAAAATATGGCATTAAAAGAATAGTGGTATCAACATATCAAAGTGTAACGGGTACAGGAGCAAAAGCAGTTGATCAGTTAACGGGTGAGAGAAAGAAAGAGGTTGGTGGGGATAATACTGAATATCAAATGGCTTATAAATACCCGATCGATCTGAATGTGATCCCGCAAATAGATGTTTTTTTAGATAATGGCTACACAAAGGAGGAAATGAAGATGGTAAAAGAAACCTGCAAGATCATGCGGGATGATGCTATCCGGGTTACAGCCACAACAGTAAGAATACCAGTGATGGGCGGGCATAGTGAGAGTGTGAACGTAGAATTTGAAAATGATTTTGATCTTGATGGAGTGAAATCATTATTAAGTGATTCACCCGGGGTAATAGTGGTGGATGATCCTGCTAACCAGCTTTATCCCATGCCGATGGATGCACATGAAAAAGATGAAGTATTTGTGGGCAGGTTACGCCGTGATGAAACCCAGCCAAATACTTTGAATATGTGGATCGTTTCAGACAATCTGCGTAAGGGTGCTGCTACCAATGCTGTTCAGATCGCAGAATACCTGCTTGAGAATAAGTTACTCTGAAAAAGAATGATTCAAAAAAATAATTAATGGATGCAATGCTTCAAAAGCAGCAACTGTTTTTTTAAGAAGATTTGAAGATGTAAGATCGGCATCTGAAATGCGGGTCATAGCAATATAGCTTTTGAGTTTTAAGTATTCTGCGGCAGGATTATCGGGTTCATAACCCTTGGGCACACGGCTCAAAGAAAACTCATCACCCCTGCTTATATCACCATAAACAGTTTTGAATTTTTTAGCTGAAAGTATCTTTTTAAAATCTTTAAGATTGTAATCTATTTCCTGTCGCACCTTTTTAAGATGTTCCGGCATTGGCATATAGATGCCCCCGCCAACAAAAGAGTTACCGGGTTCTAAATGAAAATAATAACCTGCAGCATCAAAGGCTTTTCTTCCTCCTTTATTGATGCTGGCGCCAAAATTTGTTTTATAAGGTGATTTATCTTTTGAGAAACGAATGTCACGATTGATACGAAACATGCAATCCTTGGCAATGAGATCTTTTATTGAAGCATCTTTTAGCCCATGCTTAATGATAACAGATTGAATAAAACCAGCGAAGTCAGCTTTTGCAGATTCGTATAATTTTCGATTTGCATCGAACCAGGGTTTGCTATTATTTTTTTTCAGGGTTTTCAAAAACCTAAGAGTAGAGTTTTGTAGCATATAACCACAATTGTTATAGTGATTTAATTTGGAATAAAGTTAAAGGTCTTCTTTCTTTAGGCAGGCTCTATACTCGTCCCCAGTTCTCACCACTTTTGATCCGGTACATCGTCATTTCACTAACGCCATACTTTTCAGCTAGCTGGCGAATGGTGAGTTTTCTGTTTTTACTGTTTAAGATGGATTTTATCTTTTTAACCTGTGCAGCAGAGAGTTTAAGTCCTTTAGTACGGGTAGCCTGTTTTTCTTTGTATGCAATCTTAGCCGGACTTTTTTGCTGATGACTGATCATTTGTTCTAGGGTGGCCCAACGAAGGTTTTTCACCTTGTTATCCAGTTTGTCATGATTCAGGTGAATGACATATTTGTGTTTAGGTGAAGGCTTTTTTAAAAATATTTTTGCCAGTTCTCTATGAATGTATAAGGTGCCTTTATTGTCAGGACGATGAAGGTTTAGAGTTCGGTAACCGGTGGTTAACGAACCTTCCAGGAGTTTCCCATCCTTTAGTACATCTTTTTTATAACTGGCAATTCTTCCTGAGGATGAAACTGCATATCTGTTTCTGAGTTGTTTCCAACCCGAAAAAATTAATGGCTTCCAAACTTCGCCGGTTGATTTTTTGATCATAACGGACAATTTTAGAACGAACTTTCAAGTGCAATAAAATAATTGATGACACGCTGTAGTTATCAGAGCCGTTGCGTGGTTCATTGCTAAGTTAAAAAAAACAATAGTATGACCATGTTATTTTTTTGAGGTCATTTGAAGAAACTCGTCTTCAGAAATTATTTTTATTGTATTGATCTTTTTGGCTTTATCTAATTTACTGCCGGCATCTGCTCCTGTAACCAGGTAATTAAGTTTAGCACTAACGCTGCCGAGTATCTGCCCGCCATTAGCTTCTACTATGGCTTCAGCCTCACTTCTTTTCATTGCTGAAAGTGTACCTGTAAATAAAAAAGTTTGCCCCCTTAGGCTGCCCTCTTGTGTTGAAGCTTTCTTCTCGTTCTTAAATTGAAGGCCTTCTTTTTGTAGTTGCGACAGTATGGCCGTATTGTTTTTGTTGCTAAAGAAATGCACAATACTGCCTGCTACTTTTGGGCCAATATCTTCAAGTTGTTCAAGTTCTTCTTGTGACATATTCTCCAGCTCTGATAAATTATGGACTGTCTTCGCCAAAGTTTTAGCAGTTGTTTCACCAACAAAGCGTATACCCAATGCATATATAAGCCGGTTCAGGGGTTGTTTCTTTGAAGTTTCAATAGCTGATTTGAGTTTATCAATGGATTTTTCACCAAAGCCTTCCATTCCCATGATGGTGTTATAATTCAGGGAGTAGATGCCGGGTATATCTTTTAAGAGTCCTAATTCAAAAAATTTCCGCACATTGGCTTCGCCTAACCCACGGATATCCATAGCATCTTTGCTTACAAAATGAATGATCCGTTCTACTACCTGTGCGGGACATTCAATATTTACACAGCGCCATACAGCTTCTTCCTGTTCTTTAAAAAGTTTACTATGGCAGGCCGGGCAGTTTTTCGGAAACCGGATCTTTTTTTCATGACCAGTGCGAACATCAGGTAATGATTTTACAATTTGTGGTATAACGTCACCAGCCCTTTCAATCAATACTGTATCGCCTATGCGAAGATCTTTTTCTTCAATATAATCCTCATTGTGGATGGAGATGCTACTTACTGTAACACCGCCAATACCCACTGGCTGAAGTTTTGCAACAGGGGTTACAGCCCCGGTTCTTCCTACCTGGAACTCAACGTTGAGGAGTTGGGTAGTGGCCTGCCTGGCCTTAAACTTGAAAGCAATGGCCCATCTTGGATGATGACTGGTGGCTCCCATCCTGTCCTGTAAGCCAAAGTCATTCACTTTTATTACCATTCCATCAATTTCATAAGGAAGATCATCTCTTACAGTCTCAAAATCCTGGCAATAATCAATTACTTTCTGAATTCCTTTAAAGACTTTTTTTTCTTTTTCCGGACTTCTGAAGCCAAGGTTCCAGAGCATTTTCAATGCGCCGGAATGAGTTTGCAATTCAACAGGAATTTTACTTCCCTTCAGGAGTTTATAATAGCTTATATGGTACACAAATGCTTCGAGATTTCTTTTGGCGGCTTCGGACGGATCTTTAATCCGGAGTGTACCCGCAGCAGCATTGCGTGGATTAGCTAAGGGAGCAAACCCTTCTTCCATTAACTGCTGATTGTATTTTGAAAAATTGCTTTTATTGATCAGTACTTCACCCCTGATCTCAATTTTTTCAATACCATAAGCCGAGAACTTTGCAGATAACGGTAAAGAATGTATCTGGCGGATATTAGTAGTTACTTCTTCCCCGGCCTCTCCATCACCCCGGGTGGAACCTCTTGTCAGCAGGTCATTTTCATAGATCAATGAAATGCTGCCACCATCGAACTTGGGCTCAACACAGTATTCGATTTCATTTAGTTCTGTTAGCTCTTTTGCTTTTCTGTCAAAATCGATCAGGTCTTCGGCATTGTATGAATTATCAAGTGAAAGCATGGGAACTAGGTGCTGTACTGTTGGAAACTCTTTAGTAAGCCCCTTGGCTACTCTTTGGGTTGGCGAATCTGCTGTTACAAGTTTGGGATCGTCCTTTTCGATCTTTTCCAACTCTTTGTAAAGCAGATCATATTCAAAATCAGCAAGCAATGGATCATTTAGTATATAATAGCGGTATTCGTGGAAGCGCAAAACATCTTTAAGGATGTTCAGGCTATCAGAAGACAAATGACTCCCGGAAGCCTTTTTAACCAGCTCATTTGTAGCTTTTTGCAATCTTATAGTTTCTTCCTTGGCATACATAAAAAGAAAATTACAATAAAGATCAAAATACTTTTCTTAGGAAAGCGGGGAAAAATATAAATTAATGTGTCGTTGGTACATATTTATTATCTTCGGTATCCATTTCCCGGAAAAGGGTAATGAAACAATGCTAACGATTTTGAAGTGAAAATGCTTGTTATGCGAAAACTTTTTTCAGTAGCAGTGTTGTTATTTGCACTGCATTCAATAGTTAATGCCCAACTTCTTACCTGGGCTCCTGATTTTGCAAAAGATAATGACAACATTACCATTACTATGGATGCCACAAAAGGTAACCAGGGGCTTCTGGGGTATTCGGGAAATGTGTATGTGCATATTGGTTTGATAACAAGTGCAAGTACTAATGAAGGAGATTGGAAATATGTTTTGTTTACATGGGGTACAACGCCAGCAAATGGACAGGCAGCACCAGCCGGAACCAATAAATGGTCATATACTATTAACAATATCAGGAGTTTTTTTAATGTAACTAATGGAAGTGAAGTAATAAAAGCAATAGCTATACTCTTTAGAGATGCTTCCGGTAATCTGGTTCAAAGAAATGCTGATGTAAGTGTGTACAATGGCAATATGTATGTACCGGTTTATGACAATGGGTTATCTGTTCGTTTTGATTTACCACCTTATCAACCTTATTATCACAGAATCCCTGAAACCATCACAAAATCTATCGGAGATAATATTGCTCTCACGGCTGTGGCAAGCCAGTCATCGACAATGAAATTGTTTTTGAATGGGACCGAGATCCAATCGGCGAGTGCAGCTACCTCTATATCTGCAAATCCTGTTTTAACTACGGGAGGTAACCAAATGATCATTGCAGAAGCCGACAATGGTTCGTCTGTAAAACGGGACACTCTTCAATTTTTTATTGGTATTACTCCTCCTGTTTTACCCCTTCCTTCCGGCGTAAGAGATGGTATCAATTACGAACAGGGAGATACATCAGTTATCCTTGTTTTGTATGCCCCGGGAAAGAACAGGGTATCTGTGATCGGCGAATTTCCCGGAAGTAACTGGATGGAGCAGAATAATTATGTAATGAACAAAACACCAGATGGCAATCGCTGGTGGTTACGCATTACCGGTTTAACTCCCGGTACCGAATATGGCTTCCAATACCTGGTTGATGGAATCCTGAAAGTGGGAGAACCTTATTGTGAAAAAGTATTAGATCCCTGGAATGATGGATTCATTACTTCAGTAACTTATCCCAATCTGAAACCATATCCAACGGGATCAACATCGGGAATAGTAAGTGTGCTGCAGACTGCAGCACCGGCTTACTCCTGGGCAATAAATAGTTTCAACCGCCCTGATAAACGCAATCTTGTTATTTATGAATTGCTATTACGAGATTACCTCGCAGCGCATGACTGGAAAACATTAAAGGATACCCTTAATTATCTCAAGAACTTAGGTATAAATGCTATCGAAATAATGCCTTTCAATGAATTTGAAGGAAATGAAAGCTGGGGATATAACCCGGATTTCTTTTTTGCCCCTGATAAATATTATGGCCCTAAAAATTCATTAAAAGAGTTTGTTGATTCCTGCCATAGTAAAGGGATTGCAGTCATCATGGATATTGTACTTAATCATACAACAGGACTTAACCCTTTGGCTGCATTATACTGGAACAGCGCTACTAATCAGCCAGCAGCTAATAATCCCTGGTTAAATGTTACCGCCACTCATCCTTATAGTGTTTTCAATGATTTTAATCATGAAAGCGCTGCTACCAAATATTTTTCTGGCCGTATATTGGGACATTGGTTACAGGAGTATAAATTGGATGGTTATCGTTTTGACCTTTCGAAAGGTCTTACACAAAATACTCAATGTGGCGCCAGTCAAACGAACGAAGCCTGTATAGCACAGTATCATGCAGACAGGGTGGCTATTTTAAAAGGATATTATGATACCTGCCAGGCAAAATCAGCAGGAAGTTATTTGATACTCGAACATTTTGCTGATAACACGGAAGAGTCTGAACTCTCTGATTATGGAATGATGCTATGGGGTAATGCCAATTATAATTTCTCGGAAGCATCTATGGGTTGGGTAAATACTTCCAATTTTGAAAGTTACCTGCATACAGTCCGAGGGTGGTCAAAACCTCACCTTGTTGGTTATATGGAAAGCCATGATGAGGAAAGAATGATGTATCGTAATCTGAATTTTGGAAATACTTCAAACCCGTCTCATAATACGAGAGATCTTAATACGGCATTAACGAGGATTGAATTATGCGCATCATTCTTTTTATCAGCACCGGGCCCCAAGATGATATGGGAGTTTGGTGAGATGGGCTATGATCAGTCAATCAATCGCTGCGAGAACGGTACTATTGATAATAACTGCAGGTTAGACAAAAAACCTATCCTCTGGAGTTATCTCCAGGTGTCTCAACGTAAAACATTACACGATGTTTTTAGTAAAATGAACAAGCTCCGTTTTCATCCCTGGTATAAAGATCTGTTTATTGCAAACAATATTTCATTGACCAGGAATCTTTCTGGTGGTATCAAGAATATGATCATACGTAGTGCGTCTGATTCTTCCATGCTTGTTGTTATTGGCAACTTTGATGTGAATGTGCAGTCTACAACGATCACTTTCCCTTCAGCAGGGGTATGGTATGATTATTTTAAGGATGTCACATTCAGCGCTACAGGAAGTGCACAAAACATTACTTTACAACCTGGGGAGTATAGGGTATACCTTAATCGAAATGTAAATAATATTGCAGTTACTCCTGTCCTGGATCTTCCCGGGCAAGAAGACAAGTTACTTGCTGTGGTTTATCCTAATCCTGTCAATGAGGGATCTGTTCTTGAGATCAATATGCCGGGAACAGGAAAAGCAGATATATCATTAATAAATAGTGCAGGACAACCCGTGCAAAGAATATTCTCAGGTACGCTGACAAAAGGTAATCATATAATGGAGTTGTCGGATAAAATTCGACATTTGCCGGCCGGAACCTATATAATTAAGATACAAACATCCAATGCCATCCGATCTGTAAAACTGATGATACAGTAAATTTAAAAACTGGTTTGCCATGGCGGAAAAAGACTTGTTACTTAAAACGGCTGAAACCGAGAAGATCAGCCATATAGATTATTTCAATATTGCGATATCTGTTGACTGCGTAATATTCGGATATGAGGATAAAGAATTAAAAGTATTATTGATCAAGTCGGATTTAAAAGAATTCGAGGGAATGTATTCGTTATTGGGTGATCTGATCCGCCCCGGCGAAGATCTGGATGCAGCCTCATACAGGGTTTTAAAAGAAAGAACAGGTTTGGATGATGTTTACCTGGAGCAGGTCCATGCATTCGGTAGTATCAACCGTCACCCATCTGGCCGTGTAATCACCATTGCTTATTATTCATTGATCGATATAGGTCATCATAAACTTCAGTTAAGTCATAACGAACTGAACTGGCATTCAATAAACGAACTGGGAAAGCTGGCATTTGACCATAGTCTTATACTTGAGACATGCCTCAAACAGTTAAGGGAACGCATTGAAGACCATCCTATCGTATTCAATCTTCTCCCCGAAAAATTTTCGCTGCGTCAATTGCAGGAATTATATGAAGCCATTTTAGGAGTAGAGTTAGATCGCAGAAATTTCAGAAAGAAGATATCTTTAAAGGGTTGGCTAAAAGATCTCAATGAAATGGAGAAAAATCTTTCGCATCGCCCCGGCAAGCTGTACACTTTAAAATCAAAGCTGAAAACTTAATCAGATTTTAAATATAGCACGACATCCTTTTTACCTATAAACAATGAATAAAGTATTTAAAGCTTGATGCTAAATCCGGCACTTATCAGGTAATCAGCAAATGCAGCATCTCCTTGTGTATAGTTCCCGGTAAGATCTGTTCTTATTTTGTCAGGAACACTTTGTGTACGATTTCTGACAAGGGCTACAGGTACCGAGATAAAAGCAGAAGATCTTTTGAAGTGAAATGCAAATGATGGTTCAAGTGAAATAATATAGCCCGGTCTTCTGAAACCGTTACTGCCTCCAACAAGATCTCTTACAGGAATGCATTCTTCCCTTAAACCAATTGACAAAGTACTTTTATGACCTGGCGAATAGCTGAGGCCGGCTCTTATCATGTATTGGTCGGGCACACTCATTACATCACTACCATTCTGAATTGATGAAGTGGAACTTGTTCCTCCCCTGGCAGTAGATACTCCATTATGTTCCCTGGGGTTTATGAGGTAAAAGAAATTAGCATAAATACTGGTTTTCATTCCAGGATTATAAAATGCATTCAGCTCAGTAATAAAACCTGTTCCGCCATCGCCCAACTGAATAGACTGGTCCACAGGTCCTAACAGAATACTACCATCACTTTTATAAAAATGGTCCATTACTTTATAATCTCCTGTAGGAAGTTTTATTCCCAGTCCGGCCTGAATATTTCCTTTGTGTGATTTTTTGGGATCAATCAACCAGTAGTAACCTGTAACTCTCAGGTCACCCATTCCAAAGGCTTTAGTAGTATGCCTTGCATTGGGATCTGAACTGCTGTTGCCATAATGCTCATATTTCGATGATCGGGTATTGGAAATAACAGGAAATCCTGCAGCAATAGAGAACCTGTTATTAAAATTTCGGGATACCAGGAGGTCCAACGTAAACTGATGATTGATTACTTCGGTATTTTCCTCTACACGGTTTTTTTCTTCATGTTTACCACGAAAGTGTTTGTATGAACGAAAGTACCTGGAAGAAGTAGCAAACTGCCATCCTTTGGATTGGGTTTCATTCTGAAGCATACAGGAACCGCCGGAACCTCTTACTGCCACACATCCTTGAGAAAATAACTTACTGCTTGTTGCTGACAGCGTCAGGCAAATAATAGCGGAAAGAAAAACTTTCATTTGGTCTTGTTTCAATTGTCGGATAAATGTCCGGCTTTTTTCCGCATTTTCAATTTGGTTATAATAAAATCCCCGACTTTTTTACCATATTCAGTACTTATGATGCATGAGTTGTGAAAATGGATACCACCATAAAAACGGGCCCAGTTGTTTTCGACAGCAGCATCCCTGAAGGATTTATATGACCTGCTCGCAATTCCAAATTCTAATTCAGAAGTATCTGTATAGGCGAAATTGTCTCCCAGTGCATAAGTTAATGCTTCTGCATTTGCAGCTGATACTGTTGAATGACCGCATGTATATTCGGGGAATGGGGGTGTTTGAAGATAGGGAGACCAGTCAGGGTCTATATATTTATTGATTACTGTTTCTGGTCGGGCATAATTACTCCTGTATTTTTCGTCCCAGCAGTGAATAAAAGCGTCAAATTGAGTGATAGCCAGCAATGCATATGCATAAACCGTAGCGGGGAAATCAAAATTTGCTTTTTTAGCGGCGATACCTGCAATACTCATCCAATGACCCGGGGGAGAGAATTTCTTAGTACCAAACATGATATGACCACTTACATTCAGTTTAAATGGATTGTCGTCCCAGAAGTCAGCTATATGTTTTTGCTCTTTTGTAAGAGAATCAATCGCATTTTTGATTAACATAACTTCTTGATAGTATTTCCCTTTTTTATTATTTAGATCGTATGTTGGAGGAGGGGGTGGTGTAAACTGATCGGCACTATCCAGTACTAAAGGCCTTATTTTATTCCAATGTGGTTCCATGGCCGGAGTATAAGCAGGAGGAGTGGGAACCCATCTGCCAGGCTCATCTCTGACATTATACTTAGGATATGTTCTTGTTTCTTTATAAAGATCGGTTTTACTCCAGTCAAGGATAACTGCAGAAACTGCATCGGCGTATTCAATACTATTTTTTAGCATGGATTCTGTCATTCCATGATCTTTTGCCAATGCTTTAATGCTGTCAATATAATATGACATACTGCCTTTCGGGAATGTAACAGCTTCTCCCAATCGGGAAAAGGCAATAATGGCAGCCATTTCAAAGTCTATCTTCTTTGTAGTATCTGGCCTGGGAATGCTGTTAGCGTTGAGTTCATGCAACTGGCCGGCGAGTGATTCATACATATCCGGGTAACCTGCGGCAATTACTTCGTACGCTGCAACAGATGCGTACATATAATTTCGTGAAGCAACAATGGGGCTAAAGTTGTTCCCCATCACTACAGTATTTAGCTCATGTACAACATCCGAATATAGTTCCGGGTTATGGATAACATCCTTGTAGTTTTCTTTTTTGTTGCAGGCTGTAATCAGTAAAAGGGTTACGGGTAAGAATATAATAATGCGTCGCATAATCGGATGTTTCAATTGGGATGAAATTGTAAGGAATGCTTGAAAAATTGCAAAATAAACTATTGACTCCGAAAATCTCCTGACCAAAAACAGTTGATATATGTTAATTACTGTAAAACAATTAGTTAGATTATATATTACAAGTTAAGAGCAGACGTAAATAGGAGACAATTTTGAAAAACAAAAAATAATTTTTTTTAAAGTTGTTAAAAATTTTTAACATTGTGTACGAAATACACAATTTGTATTTCTTAAACTATTTGCTAACGCTTAACGATTGCTTATGTCTTTCAAAGCTTTTTTGAAGGCAGCCTCAGTTCTGATGCTGTCATTCGTGGTGCATGTCTCTTTTGCACAAAACAAGGTAATCACAGGAAAACTTACTGATTCAAAGGATGGATCTTCATTGGCAGGGGTTACTATTTCTGCTAAAGGAAGTACCATCGCTACTCAGTCGCAAGGGGATGGAACCTATTCTTTTAGTGTTCCGGAAAGTGTAACTGTGCTGGTATTTTCTTTTGTGGGTTACAATACACAGGAAGTAACTCTTAACGGCAGGACCTCGGTTGATGTGGTCATGGTATTATCCAACGCTTCCTTGGGTGAAGTGGTGGTTGTATCCTATGGCACAAGAAGAAGAGGCGATCTTACCGGATCGGTTACTGCTATAACATCAAAAGATTTCCAAAAGGGAAACATTAACTCAGCCGAACAACTATTACAGGGTAAAGCTGCCGGTCTGCAGATCACTACAGGTGGTGGCGCTGCTGGTGGCGGAAGCCGTATCCGTATTCGTGGCGGGGCTTCTCTTAATGCAAGTAATGATCCGCTGATAGTAATCGATGGGGTACCCGTAGAAGGAAATGGAGTATCCGGTTCCCGTAACGTATTTAATACGATAAACCCGAACGATATAGAATCCATTTCAGTTCTTAAAGATGCATCCGCAACAGCTTTATATGGTTCCAGGGCATCAAACGGTGTTCTTATCGTAACTACAAAGAAAGGAGTAAAAGGAAAACTCAAGATCAATTACAATAATTTATTCTCTGTTGGAACTGTAGGTAAAACAGTTGATGTATTAAGTGCAAACCAGGTTAGAGATATAATTAATGCAGATGCTGCAGAAACTGGTATTACTACTTACCAGAATATATTGGGTACTGCAAATACCGATTGGCAGGATCAGGTATATCGCTCAGCATTTGGGTTTGATAATACCGTGAGTGTAAGTGGCGGATTAGGTAATTTACCTTTCCGTGCTTCATTGGGTTACCTGAACCAGGATGGTATTATTAAGACTGATAATTTCAAGCGGTTCTCTACGGCAATAAATCTTTCTCCAAAATTACTGGACAACCATCTGGCAGTGAACTTTTCAGTAAAAGCAAGCCAGACCAAGTATGTTTATGCAGATGAAGGAGGAGCTTATGGAGGTGCAGTTTCATTTGATCCTACCCAACCGGTAACTACGGGAAATAAAGAATGGGGAGGTTATTATGAATGGCTTCAAACCAACGGCCTGCCGATCGATCTGGCAACAAGAAATCCCCTGGGATTATTAATGCTCAGAGACAATACTTCTACAGTAAACAGGGTGCTCGGAAATATTGAAGTAGACTATAAACTTCATTTTTTCCCGGATCTGCATATTAAAGTGAATTTAGGTCTTGATTACCTGAGTGGAAGCGGAAACGATAATATTGACTCTGTTTCTGCAACAAATTACAAAACAGGGGGACGGAAAACATTCTATGAGCAAAAGAAAATAAATAGCCTCACTGATGTATTCCTTAAGTATGAGAAAAATGTAAAAAGCATCAACACTAAGATTGATGTTTTAGTAGGGCATAGCTATCAGGATTTCCTTACCAAAGTGTATAACTACCCTTCATTTAGTTACAGGGCTATTGCAGATCCTAATACTCCGGCTAAGAAAGATACAATCCAGGGTTCTGAACCAACATTCCCTGACGATAACCCTCGTTTCAGGTTAGAATCTTACCTGGCTCAGGTTAATTTATCAATTGCTAATAAGTATTTGATCACTGCATCTATCAGAAGTGATGCCAGTTCTAAACTGAATCCAAATGACAGAGTAGGATACTTTCCTGCAATAGCATTGGCATGGAAATTAAAAGAAGACTTCTTCAGAACTTCTAATATATTGACTGATCTTAAATTACGTTTAGGATGGGGTGAGACTGGTCAGCAGGATGGAATAGGGTACTATTCTTATTTGCCTAGGTATTCTTTGAGTAATAATTCTGCTCAGTATTTATTTGGAGGCACATATATAAGTTATCTGCGTCCGGAAGGGTATGATCCTAATTTGAAATGGGAAACTACTGCAACTTCCAACATTGGACTTGACTTTGGTTTCTTTGGTAACAGGATCAGTGGTACAGTTGATTATTATTATAGAAAAACAAAGGACCTGCTGGCTGAAGTAGATGTACCTGCAGGTGCCAACTTTGTAAACAGGATCACTACTAACGTAGGTAATGTGATCAGTAAAGGTGTGGAAGTAAACCTGAATACAACACCTGTTAAAACAGATGATCTTACCTGGGATTTTGGAGTGAACTATACTTATAATGAGGCAGAGATCACAAACCTGTTAAAGAACCCCGATCCTAATTTTAAAGGACAACAGGTGAGTGGTATTTCAGGTGGTACCGGAAACTATGTGGGTATACATGCTGTTGGATATTCACCTTATTCATACCTCATCTATAAGCAGATTTATGATAATAATGATAAGCCGATTGAAGGTTTATATGAGGATATTAACAGGGATGGAATTATCAATGATGATGACAGGTATATTTATAAAAAACCCGCTGCTGATGTATTGCTTGGTTTCAATACACAGCTGACCTACAAAGAATTTAGTTTAAGCCTGGCAGGCCATGCTTCTTTAGGTAATTATTTGTACAATAACTATTTCTCCAATAGTGGAGTGTTGAGGGCCATAAAGAATCCGATCAATTTCATCGGTAATGCATCGGTGAACTATCTCGATACACGGTTTGTAAATAACCAGTATTTGTCTGACTATTATATTGAGAATGCATCCTTCTTCCGTTTGGATAATATCAATTTAGGATATGATGTTGGAAAAGTTTTCAAAAACAAAGCATCAATGCGTATAGGTGCAAGCATCCAGAATGTATTTGTTATCTCTAAATACAAAGGCCTTGACCCTGAGAATGCAGGGGATGGTGGGGTAGATAACAATATTTATCCAAGACCAAGAATATTCTCATTGGGTTTCAACTTTGACTTTTAATCGAAAAAATCACTGAGTTATGAAATATATAACAATAAAGAAATTAGGATTAGCTGGACTGGCTGCCATTATGCTCACAGCTTGTTCGAAAAAGCTTGACCTGTTTCCTCAAAACGATTTTACTTCAGAAAGTGCTTATGCTACTGTAGATGGCTATAAAGCTGTATTAGCAAAAGTGTATGGTGGATTAGCCAGTACTGGTAATGCTGGTCCCGCTGGTAATTCTGATATACAGGGTTTGGATGAGGGATCTCAATCACCCTTTATCCGCGGATTCTTTAATTGCCAGGAACTGCCAACAGATGAAGCTGTAGTGTCCTGGAACGACCAGACCATTAAAGATTTTCACGGCCTGAGATGGTCAAGTGCAGATCCTTTCCTGAAAGGAATGTATGCCCGCCCTATATATAATATTATGGTTGCTAATGAATATCTGAGAGAGTCTACTGATGATAAAGTAGCGTCAAGAGGTATCAGTGGTGCAGATGCAGATGCGATCAGGGAATCAAGGGCAGAAGTGAGATTTCTCAGAGCCTTTAACTACTGGGCCATGATGGACCTGTTTGGTAAATCAACTTTTATAGATGAATCAAACGGAGTCGGTACTTTTTTGCCGTCAGAAAAAACCAAAGCTGAACTCTTCACATATATAGAAGATGAGTTAAAGACTATTGAAACTGAATTAGCCCCGGTAAAAACCAATGAGTATGGCAGGGTTGACCAGGGCGCCTGCTGGGCATTGCTGGCACGGATGTATTTAAATGCGAAAACTTATATCGGTTCAGAAAAAAATACAGAAGCGATTACTTATGCCAGTAAGGTGATCGGCGGGGGTTATAGTCTGCATAGTAATTACGGAGAATTATTTATGGCAGATAATGATAAAAGAACAAATGAAATCATTTTTGCTGTTGGTTGTGATGGACTTCGTACCAAGTCGTATGGAAATACAACCTTCTTTGTGCATTGTGCTTCAGGAGATGATCATGACGAGTTTGGTGTAGGTGGTGGCTGGTATGGGTACAGGGCAACATCAGCCTTAGCTAATAAGTTTTCAGATCTGTCCGGCGCCACTGATAAAAGAGCCATGTTTACAACTTCTGCTTTTGGAACAAGTGCAGCTCAGATAGCGATTTCTGATGTAGGTGATTTTAATAATGGTTTACATATTAAGAAATACAGAAACATTCGTTCAGACGGTGGACCAACATCCGATCCCAACAGGGATTTTGCAGATATTGATTTTCCAATATTCCGGTTGTCAGAAATGTACCTGATCTATGCAGAAGCTGTATTGAGAGGTGGCGGTGGCGGTTCTGATGCAACTGCACTTAATTATATCAATTTAATAAGGCAAAGAGCTTACGGTAATGCATCGGGAAATATAACAAGCGGAGAGCTTACTCTTCAGTTTATCCTGGATGAAAGAGCCAGGGAACTTTACTGGGAGGGGCATCGCAGAACAGATTTGATACGTTATGGATTATTGACTACGGGTACTTACCTGTGGCCATGGAAAGGTGGCGTAGCTTCCGGAACGGCTGTTGATAATAAGTATAACATTTTCCCGGTTCCGGCCAGTAATATAACATCAAATCCAAACCTTACACAAAACGACGGTTATTAATCAATAATAAATTGCCGAATATGAAAAATATTTTAAAATTATTGTTAGCGGGGCTTGTAATTAACATGGCATTTGTGTCCTGCAAAAAAGACGAGAACAAGATCTATTTTGAGGGAGGCACAGACCCCGTGCTATCCGCAAGTTCAACAGGACCATTTGTTTTGAATAAAAACGATGCAAATAATTTTGCTATCCGGTTTGAGTGGACAAACCCGGATTATATATTTACTACAGGGGTAAGCTCACAAAATGTGACCTATACTTTACAGGTGGACCTTGCAGGGGGGAATTTCTCAAGTCCTAAACTGATTGAGTCAGCCATTGCAAATGAACTAGGAGTTAGCTATACTGTAAAAGAGTTTAATTCATTCTTCTCAAGAATGGAGCTTGCCTTTGGTAGTCAGTATAATGTTCAATTCAGGATAAAGTCAACGCTTACGAATGGTAGCGTTCCTCTTTATTCTAATGTAATTGATATAACTGTGACACCTTACCTGGATTTTGTTGTTGAACCTCCGGGTACAGAAGCGAATGGTTATATGGATGCTGGTTTATGGGCAACAGGAGATGCTTTTGCATCAGGGTGGTCTAATCCATTGCCATCTCCTTACGATGTGAGCCAGCAATTCACAATGATCGATATCCTTCATTATGAAGCGATACTTAATTTCAATGCTACTGGTGGATATAAACTAATACAAAAACAAGGGGAGTGGAGCTCACAATATCACGCTTTGGCTCCAAACGAAGCACTATCGGGTGATTTTGAAAAAAGAGATGCTGATCCGCAATTCCTTTCTCCAGGCGCTGGTTTATATAAAGTAGAAGTGAATTTCCAGACCGGAAAATATAAGTTAACTAAACAGTAATGATTAAAAATTGCTTTATGAATAGAAGTATAAATATATTGACCGTTTTTGCAGGAGTTATCCTGTTATTTACCGGTTGTAAAAAAGTGGAAGACCTCCCCTACTATGGATTAGGGAATACTATAGAACTATCAACTACTTCCACTTCTGTTGCACCTGGACCGGGAGATGCCAATAATCCAGTGGTAACATTTACATGGACGTCCCCGGAGTATCAAACTGATACAAGTAATTATAAGTTTATTCTTGAAATAGACTCTACAGGTCGTAATTTTTCTCAGGCGTCTTCAAAAACTGTTACAGGTGTATTTTCAACCACCTTTACCGGTTCTGAGTTAAACAACTTTTTGCTTAACTACGGTTTTACACTGGGAACGCCTTACAAATTAGATATAAGAGTTATTTCTTCTTATGCTAATAATAATGAAAGATATTTCTCCAATGTGATTAATCTAACTGTAACCCCTTATGATCATCCGGCTGTTCTTAGTACTGAAAACACTTCGGTAAGTGGAACATTGGCCACTGCGGATGAGCATTCTAATACTTTTAGCTGGACAGGTGCTTTTCCTGGTTATTCAGGAAACATTATGTATGCAATAGAGTATGACCTGCCGGGTAATAATTTTTCAAATCTTCACAGTTTGGATGCAGGCAGTAATTCCAGTGAACTATCTCTTAATAAGGGGGAAATGAATGATGCAGCGCTGATCGCAGGGATAACGCCAACTACTACCGGTGATCTTGCTTTCAGGTTAAAGGCTACAACCGCACAAGGTGCTATATCTTATTCAGCGCCTGTTACAGTTACCATTCAAACCTATCTGCCAATTCTGAGTATTTATCTTGTTGGTTCAGTAAATGGTTGGGATATCAATAATCCGTTACAATTGATCAACGATAGAAAGACAGATCGCTTTAATAAAGTATTCTTCACTTATGTTAAGTTGGATGCCGGTGCTGAGTTTAAATTTGCTAAAACTATAGGTGATTGGGGTTCTGCTTATGGAAATACCGGTGTTAGCGGTAACGGGTATTCTACAGGCTATAATCAGGGAGGTAATTTCCAGGTAGGTGCTGCAGGTATTTATCGGCTAACCATAGATATTGAAAATAATATGGTATGGGTTCAGCAAAAACAAGTTGGTGTGGTAGGAGGTATGCAAGGATGGGATCCTAGTGTACCGATTTATGGCGGCTATGGTGGAAGAGACAGATTTTTAATCATAACAAATAGTAATGGTTCGGATATATTCAAATTCCATGATGGCCCGGATTGGGATAACAGCGCCCCTGATAAGGCTCGTTGGTGGGGTGGCAGTGGTGGTAATCTGGATGATGATGGCAACGGTCCAAATATTACTGCTAATAGCACACCAAGAACCAGGGCTATTTGGAATGGGGATGATAAATTACAAGTGAAATATGAATTATCACCCGCAAATGAAATGAGAGTAGTAGGTGATGGAATACAAGGCGTAACCGCATGGGATCCGGGCTCAAGTCCTCAGATGACCTACATGGGTAATGGAGTATGGACAATTGTGATCAACCTGATAGGGAATAAAGACATTAAGTTCCTGGCAGGAGATGCGTGGGGCGCTTTTGATTATGAAGATAACAGTGGAGGTAGCCAGTCGACAGGTACACCAAGAAGTATCAAATGGGATGGCGGTCCAAACTTCAAAACACCGACAACAGACGGTACCTATACTATTACCTTAGACGAACATGCACAAACAGTGACTATTAACTAGTAAAGTCAATTTTTAATAATGGATAACGCCGCCTTTAAAAAGGGCGGCGTTTTGCTTATATTTATTAAGATGAAAAAACAATTCAGATTTCTTTCACTAATACCGGCAATTCTTATTTTTTCCTGTACGCCTAAGTCACAGTCAGGCGGTGGAGTTCAACCCCCTCCTGATAACAACCCTTCTTTTGCCAAAGGGGCAGATATCAGCTGGCTTACAGAAATGGAATCATCAGGCATTAAGTTTTATAATGCTTCGGGGACAGAACAGGATTGTATCCAGATCTTAAAAGGAATCGGTCTCAACTCCATAAGACTAAGGGTTTGGGTTGATCCTGTCAACGGGTGGAATAATACCGCTGATGTTGTTACAAAGGCTGTCAGGGCCAAAAACTTAGGTTTGCGGATCATGATCGATTTCCATTATAGTGATTCCTGGGCCGATCCGGGACAGCAAACTAAACCTGCTGCCTGGACATCATTAGATATTGCCGGGTTGGGCAATGCTGTCTATGATCATACATTTAATGTATTGACAGCGCTTAAAAATAGCGGTGTGGTGCCTGAATGGGTACAGGTAGGAAATGAAACAAATGATGGGATACTTTGGCCTACAGGTAAAGCATCAGTGAATATGGGAAACTTTGCACTATTGATTAATAAAGGATATGATGCTGTAAAAGCCGTTGATAATTCCATAAAAGTTATTGTACACCTGTCTAACGGTCATGATAATAATCTATACAGATGGTTATTCGATGGCTTAAAAAATAATGGAGCCAAATGGGATGTTATCGGGATGTCTTTATATCCAGATCCCGGCAACTGGGATGCATATAACCGGAATTGCGAGAACAATATACTTGATATGATATCCCGTTATAATAAACCGGTTATGATTTGTGAAGTAGGCATGAGTTGGGACCAGCCGTCTGCATGCAAATCTTTTTTAACTGATCTTGTTTCAAAAGTGAAAGCGGTTTCTGGGGCTAAAGGGCTCGGTGTTTTTTACTGGGAACCAGAATGTCACAACAACTGGAAAGGATACACAAAAGGAGCTTTTGATAATTCAGGCAAACCAACAATAGCCCTGGATGCATTTAATAACTGATTTTATAAATTTTACTTTAGTAATGAGAAAGTTGAAAGTATCGTTGTGTTTATTATTCATTCTCACTTTACAACTGAATGCACAACGGCAGAAGATCAATATGGATTCTGACTGGAAGTTTCATTTTGGACATGCCGCAAATCCTGAAAAAGATTTTAACTACAGCATAGCTACCATCTTTTCAAAATCTGGTGGTGCATCAGGTACGGCCATTGATCCCCGTTTTAAAGATAGTAGCTGGCGAACGATTGACCTGCCGCATGACTGGGCTGTTGAACTTCCCTTCACCTATAAAGACGATTTTAATGTAATGGCTCATGGTTATAAACCTGTTGGAGGTTTATTCCCTGAAACAAGTATTGGCTGGTACCGGAAACATTTTACAGTGGCAAGTGCTGATTCAGGTCAGCGGTTTCAAGTTCAATTTGATGGGATCTTCAGAGATGCAATGATATGGATCAACGGTTTCTTTGTTGGTAATAATATGAGTGGTTATGTGGGAAATGCATATGACATTACTGATTTTGTACATTTTGACAGAGAAAATGTAATTGTAGTAAGAGTAGATGCAACTCAGTACGAAGGCTGGTTTTATGAAGGCGCCGGCATTTATCGGCATGTTTGGTTGAATCAATACAATGATGTGCATCTTGCACATGATGGCATTTTTGCCTATTCAGCTATTATCAGTAATAAAGCTGTTGTTAATGTAGAAACAACTGTTGAGAATCAATCCTTATTATCTTCTTCATGCACTGTTTCTGCTTATATAGCTGATCGTAATGGTAAAGTCATTTCAAAATCAAAAGATCAGACCTTATCTCTCAATGTTAATGGCTCTACAACTGCTACTAATAATATATCGTTGGTGAATTTCAGGGAATGGTCACTGGAAGACCCATACCTCTATAGGGTAGTGGTTGAATTGAAGGCTGGTGGCAGGCTTATTGATAAAAAAATAATGCGTTACGGCCTTCGCCAAATAGAAATAAAACCAAACGGAGTTTTTCTGAATGGGAAATATGTCAAACTCAAAGGTGTAAACAATCACCAGGATCATGCAGGATTAGGAAGTGCTTTGCCAGATTATTTACAATACTATCGGATCAGTCGTTTAAAGAAAATGGGAGTAAATGCTTATCGTACAAGTCATAATGCACCAACTCCTGAATTGCTGGATGCATGTGATAGCCTTGGTATGCTAGTGATGGATGAGCAACGTTTGCTGAACAGCAGCCCGGAGTATATGGATCAGTTTGAACGATTACTAAAACGAGATCGTAACAGGCCATCCGTTTTTATGTGGTCAATTGGTAATGAAGAGGGATGGATACATACTCAATCAACCGGGAAAAGAATAGCACAAACCTTTATAGCAAAGCAAAAAGAACTCGATCCCACAAGGACTTGTACTTATGCGGCGGATGTACCCAATGTGTACAAGGGAATCAACGAAGTGATCCCGGTTCGCAGCTTTAATTATCGCCAATATGCAGTAGCGGATTATCACAGGGATCATCCGGAGCAACCTATTATTGGTACAGAAATGGGAAGTACAGTTACTACAAGAGGTATTTATGAAAAAGATAGCATCAGGGGATATGTACCTGACCAGGATATAACTGCACCCTGGTGGGCTAGCCGTGCAGAAGAATGGTGGACATTGGCTGCAGAGAGTGATTTCTGGTTGGGAGGCTTTGTGTGGACAGGGTTTGATTATCGGGGCGAACCCACTCCCTTTCGCTGGCCTAATATCAATTCTCATTTTGGTATTATGGATATGTGTGGCTTCCCGAAAAATATTTATTACTATTATAAAAGCTGGTGGACAGATAAAGACGTATTACATATTTCACCGCATTGGAACTGGAGAGAGAAAGCTCCGGGATGGAATAAACCTGTTGGTGACCCTGTGGATGTATGGGTAAATACTAATGCGGATAATGTGGAATTGTTCCTGAATGGAAAAAGCCTTGGCAAAAAGGATATGCCCCGGAACAGTCATTTAAAATGGACCGTAAATTATCAGCCGGGTACTTTGGAAGCCGTAGCATTTAAGAATGGTAAAACGCTTAAAACTAAAGTGCAAACAACAGGGCAGCCTTCTGAGATAGTAGTTACGCCTTATAAAACAACGATCCTGGCTGATGGAAAAGATGCTACTGTTCTCAATATAAAAGTTCTGGACAGAGAAGGACGGGAAGTGCCTGATGCAGATAATTTGATCAGGTTTTCTATTGAAGGAAATGGGAAGATAATTGGTGTAGGAAATGGAGATCCCAGCAGTCATGAACCAGACAAATGTCCCGAAGGAGCCTGGCAAAGAACACTTTTCAATGGAAAATGCCAGGTGATCATTCAATCCGGAACCGCACCCGGAATGATAAAATTTGAAGCCAAGGCAACCGGACTATGGTCAGGAGGAACAGATATTCAAACTGTTTCCCCTCAGAGTCTTTCAAAGATCACAACCGATCCAAAATACAAGTTAACTTCTGCACAGTCAAAACGTAGGATCACAGGTAAAATGCTGGGTGCAGATATTTCATTTTTACCTGAACTGGAGGCAAAAGGAATGAAATTCTATGAAAAGGGAGTTGAGAAAGACGCCATTCAGATATTAAGCGATCATGGGTTTAATTATGTAAGGCTCCGCATTTTTAATGATCCTGCAAGAGATAGCGGTTATTCTCCCGGCCGTGGGTTCTGTGACCTTGCACATACATTGGCTATGGCAAAAAGGGTGAAAGCGGCAGGAATGAAGTTATTATTGGATTTTCATTATAGTGATTATTGGGCTGATCCCGGGAAACAATACAAACCGGCAGCCTGGAGAAATCTTTCATTTGAAGAGTTGAAGAAAGCTATTTATGATTTTACAAAAGATGTGATTGAAAAACTCAAACAGCAAGGTACAACTCCTGATATGGTGCAGGTGGGCAATGAGATCAATCATGGAATTATCTGGCCGGAAGGAAATGTGAGCAATTTTGATGGCCTGGCACAACTGGTCAATGCCGGAACTGCTGCAGTAAAAGCTGTTGATCCGGATATTATCATGATGTTGCATGTAGCATTGGGCGGACAAAATGACGAATCGGTTTTCTTTATTGATAATATGATTGCCCGGGGTGTAGAGTTTGATGTAATCGGAGAGTCTTATTACCCTAAATGGCATGGCACACTGGAAGACCTGGAATATAATTTAAATGACCTGGGAAGAAGATACGATAGAGATGTAATCGTAGTTGAGTATTCACATCGCAAAGAAGAAGTAAATAAGATCGCTTTTGAAGTTGAAGGCGGGAGAGGAAGGGGCACCTGCATCTGGGAACCCCTCAGCACATGGGAAAAATTCTTTGATGAGAAAGGGAATGCGAATGAATTGCTGAGCCTGTATGATGAGATCAGTAAGCAATATATGAGTGAAGAGAAAAAATAATAGTTACCATGTAATGTTGTGTTTGAGACTATTATTTATGGACATTTTACTTTCTTGCATCTCATCAAAAACATTATGCGGATTCTCTTTTTATTGACTGCATGTATATTATTTGTTATTTCTTGTAAACAAAAACAATCAAGTCGTTTTGACAATATCTCACAGATTGACACGACTTGTTTGAGGGCTTTGAAAAGAGCAAAGACCGATATTAAGAGTGGGGAATTGGCATATTGTTATAATACCGGAAGTCTACTCCATATCTCTTTGAGAAGCTCACATGAGTTAGATTCATTGCTAGAACTTTCTGGCTTGCAATACACAGAAGAAATGACTTCTGATCTTATTTACCCTGATCAAACACAAGGATGTTATTGCGATTATATGAATGAGATGATTGCAATAAAGTATGGGAATGAATTTATTGACTCATTATTAAATCTCTCAGATAGTCTTCATGTTCGAAACAACTTGACAGATACTTTTTATTATGCGAACTGCGACACATGGCCCAACTATCCTGGAGACAGTGATACATATCAGAACGAATTCAGCAAAGTTTTCCAGGAGGACTTAGAGAAAGTTCTGAAGTACCCTATTGGGTATGTTAAACGACCTAATGACGATTTATCTGCATTTGTCAATTTGGATTTGTATGTTGATAAACATGGAAACGCTGACATTACAGGTTATTCGTTTTTATTCGATATTGAGTACAACCACAAATTTGAAGATTACTTTAAAGAAGTAATTAGTAAAGCAATGAAAAAAACAGGCTGGACACCTGCAAGAATAAGAAATCAAATGGTAAATTCTAACCTAGTTATGCGTTTGTACTTTGATTAGGCATAACAACTGCCAATAGCAGTATGCTTGTCCTATACATGTTGCTGATGATCTATAAGGAACTTTATCAGTTCCTCTAATGTGCAATCAATTTTTGAGATAGCATCTGTGATATCTTCCCGGTTTACACCAGCGGCAAAGCCTTTTTCTTTTAACCTCTTCTTTACTCCTTTAACTTCCATGCCAGCATAACCTTCAGGCCGCATCAGGCTATAAGCATGTATCAATCCGCTAAGCTCATCAATTGCATAGATCATTTTATCCATCTTGCTCTCAGGATCTACCCCAAACACCCTTGGTCCGTGGGAGGCTATGCAACGGATCACCTCAGGATCAATATTTCTTTTTTCAAGTTCCTCAATAATAACCCGGCAATGATCATCAGGATATTTTTCCCAGTCAGCATCATGCAGCAGACCCGCTAACTCCCATTTCAATGCAGTTTCCTCGTCTGCATTTTCTTTTTCAATTGCCCATGCTTTCATATTTGCGGCTACCTGCCGCATATGCAGCTGTAATTTTTCGTTGGGTACCCAATCTTTTAAAAGTGCATTAGCTTCATCAAGGCTCATCAGGTTACCAGCATTTTTGGGGTCACCGAATGAGTTCCTATTTAAAAATCTATTCATCGAATTTTATTTTGGGCAAAAATTTTATTGTAAATCAATTAGTTATAAAGGTTCAATTAAAAAATAGCTTCCAAATTCCTAGGTTTGAGTTTTAACCTCACTTATCTTTGCGACCCCAAATTTAACCTGACCGGGATAGCGGCAGGTAAACTTAAAAATAAAAAAATGAGCAAATTACATTTTACTACCAAACATGCGAACGAGGCTACCGTTCAGCGCAACTGGTATGTTGTGGACGGTACTAATCAAACCGTTGGTCGCATGTGTTCAAGAATTGCTGCTGTTCTTCGTGGCAAGAACAAAGCTATTTACACTCCCCATGTAGATACAGGGGACTATATTATTGTTATTAATGCAGACAAGGTTGTGCTGACAGGTAACAAAATGGATCAGAAGATCTATGACCATTTTACCGGGTATCCCGGAGGTCGTAAAGAAGAAGTGGCCCGCAACCTGATGAACCGCAGACCAGAAGTGGTGATTGAAAGAGCTGTAAAAGGCATGCTTCCCAAAAATCGCCTGGGAAGAAAGATGTATAAAAAACTTTTTGTCTATGTTGGTACGGAGCATCCGCACGGAGCTCAACAACCTAAAGAATTAAAATTCTAAAACAAACTAAACGCTGAACACATAACGCCAAATATTTGAAGCGTTTTGTTTTTGGCACTAAGCATAAAAAAATGGAAAAGCAAAAAAACGGAGTTGGTCGTCGTAAAGAAGCTGTTACCCGTGTATTCGTTAGCAAAGGCGAAGGCACTATAACAGTTAATGACAAAGACTACAAAACTTATTTTACACTGGATTATTTACAAAACCAGGTAGAACGTCCGCTTAAAACTGTTGAAGCGGCTGATAAATTCAACGTTAAGATCACTGCAACTGGCGGTGGAGTAAAAGGCCAGGCAGAAGCCGCCATGCTGGGAATTGCCCGGGTATTGGTAGAGATCAATCCTGAATATCGTCCTGCTTTAAAGGCTGCCGGATTACTGAAAAGAGATCCAAGGTCAGTTGAAAGGAAGAAATTCGGACATAAAAAAGCAAGAAGGAGCTACCAGTTCTCTAAGCGTTAATCACAGCAATCAATTTTTAAAAACGATCATTTATATACAATGGAAAATAATACATCCTTACAACAGCAGCTTCTGGAAGCAGGTGTTCATTTTGGTCACCTGAAGAAGAAGTGGAATCCAAAGATGTTGCCTTACATCTTCGCTGAAAAAAAAGGTATTCACATTATCGATTTGAATAAAACAGTAGAATGTTTACAAGAAACAGCTGCTGCTTTAAAGCAAATAGCCCGTAGCGGTAAAAAGATTCTGTTTGTAGGTACAAAAAAGCAGGCAAAGGATATTGTGAATGAATCTGCCAAGAAAGTGAACATGCCTTATGTTACCGAAAGATGGCTGGGTGGCATGCTTACCAACTTTAACACAGTTCGTAAGAGTGTGAAAAAGATGCAGAGCATTGAAAAAATGCTGGGTGATGGTTCTTTTGACAGCATTACTAAAAAAGAACGTTTAACGCTTAGCAGGGATAAGGAAAAAATGGAAAAGGTATTAGGTGGTATTGCCCAATTGGGTCGTGTACCTGCGGCATTGTTTATTGTAGACATTGGTCATGAGCATATTGCATTAGCTGAATCAAAGCGTTTAGG
The DNA here is from genome assembly GCA_020636575.1 of Chitinophagales bacterium. Taxonomy (GTDB): domain Bacteria; phylum Bacteroidota; class Bacteroidia; order Chitinophagales; family Chitinophagaceae; genus JJ008. The sequence goes on along the minus strand of JACJXP010000001.1, from coordinate 694,978 downwards.
GATCACCACATTTGGTGTAGTAGATACAAACTGCGATCCTAATAAAGTTGATTTTGCTATTCCGGCTAACGATGACGCTACAAAATCAATAGCTATCATCGTTAACTATATCACAGCGGCTATTGCAGAAGGTTTGGCTGAAAGACAGGCGGCAAAGGATGAAGAAGTAGAAGACCAGACAGATGATGAAAAGGAAAAGAGTGCAGCTAAGCTGATGGCCGAAGCAGAGCAGGAAGGTGGTCGTGGTGGAAGAGGTCGTGGAGCTTCAGGTGGTCAGCGCCGTCGTACAACAAGTGGAACAGGCAGAGGCCCGGGTGGTGGAAGGAGATAGTTGCTCTGAATCAGAGTGAACCAATTTTTTAATCAAGAAGGGGTGCGGGGTATCATGTTACCTTCACCGGTTTAAAGTTTTAATTTTTATGAGTACAGCAACAATAACAGCACAGGATATAAATAAGCTGCGCCAGGCAACTGGTGCGGGAATGATGGATTGTCGTAAAGCATTGATGGAAACTAATGGTGACTTTGAAGCCGCTATTGACTGGTTAAGAAAACAAGGTCAGAAAGTAGCAGCAAAAAGAAGCGACCGTGAAGCAAAAGAAGGTGTGGTTATCGCACAAACAACTGCTGATAATAAAACCGGAATTGTGGTTTGCGTTAGTTGTGAAACTGATTTTGTATCAAAGAATGAAGATTTTATTGCTTTTGGTCAGTCCATTGCTGATGCAGCAATAAGCAATAATGTTTCCAGCCTGGATGAGTTAATGGGAGTTAAGATCGGTGATCTTACAGTAACTGCATTAGTTGATGAAAAGCTGGCGACTATTGGTGAGAAGATCGGCGTTACAAAGTTTGAAAGAGTGGATGCTCCTTATGTTGCATCTTATATACATGGCGCTTATAGAATTGGTGTATTAGTAGGCCTTAATAAGGAAGCTGCTGATGCCGGGAAAGACATAGCCATGCAAATTGCAGCATTGAATCCCGTGGCTGTTGATGCAGCCAGTGTTCCTGCTGATGTAGTGGCCCGTGAAAAAGATATCATCGTTGACCAAATGAAACAAGATCCTAAAATGGCAGGAAAGCCTGATGAAATGCTGGCTAAGATCGCTGATGGTAAAATGGGCGCTTTCTTTAAAGAGCAAACATTAACTGCCCAGGCTTTTGTAAAAGACGGAAGCAAAAGTGTTGAACAATACCTGAAAGAGGCCGGTGATGTAAAAGTGACTGAGTTTAAGAGAGTGGCATTAGGATAATGAACATCAAAATATAATTGAAAGGCCACCTGATCAGGTGGCCTTTTTGTTTAATAACTTATTGATTTTACCATTAAGGAAAATTTTCGGTCCGTTACTCCCGCCGGGGCTGAAACACCAATGATTATTGTATATGTGTTTTCCGTCGGGTTGCTGAACTCGATCAGCCTGTCATTATTCTCCACTCTCCACTTAACGGGCCTGTCCCGCTTATAATCAGCCTCACAGGTGATGCATTGTGGAAGTTTAGGCGGCAGGTACATGTCATTTTCGCCAAGCATATAGCCATAAATGGCCATTTCATCACTGGTACCTGGTGTTAGTTTTAATTTCATCATGGTGCCAGGTTTTATCGTAGTGCCATAAAAAACATGGTTACCCCTGAACTTTGCAGACTGAATTTGCGTAAAGCAGGCATTGGAACTGCTCCAGGCCCAACGCATATCACTGATTATTTTTCCGGAAGAAAGATTACCATTTACGGTAACAGAGTCATTAGTATTTACTGATACCGGTGATACTCCTTCGGGCCAGTTTTGAGAATAAAGATTAATTGAAATCGTCATCGAGAAGCAGACGAGAAACAAAAGCATTTTCATGATTGTATTATTTAAAAATTTTAAATAAGCTATTTGATTTTGAATGTGAGATCACGGTAACCACCTTCCGCATCAAAAGGTCTTCCGCCCATGAGTAGTGTTACTCTAACGGTATAGTCGCCTTCTGTAGTAGGAGTTCTGAATCTTCTCCATACCAATTCATCTTTTTCACCAGGCTCAAAGTCCCACCTTTCCAGGTTATTATTGCTTCTTGAAAAACGGCCTTTGTCAGCACTTGATGCTCCTGAGGGAGCTCTTCTCAACTCAAATTTTAATCCGTAAGAACCTTCTGGCCAGGCTGTGTGACCTGTATTTTGTACAGTGAATATCAGATCTACATCTTTGGAATCATCATAAGAGTTAGACCTCATTGTTATTTCAGCTTCATAATTTTCTTTTATTACAAATGTTATATCTTCTTCACAAATGACCCTGTTTCCCCATCTGAATGAAAAGTTTACGGGATACCTGCCGGGTAAAACAGGGGAAGTAAATTTCACATTTCTAAAAGTGTAGCTTTCTCCTGCAGGTAAAGTTTTTGGTAGCTTATAAGTTTCATTAAATACATCCCCGGCATTGGTTGATCCTTCGTAATCGGTAACAAGGGCAAAAACTGATTTGCCAATAACATAAGAGGAGTTGGATGTGTTTGTGATGGTTACAGCAATAGTATAATTAGAACCTGGAGTCAGTTCTTGTCTTGCATTTACAGAAAGTCTGCCTGTATATTGACTATAACTGATTGACAGTATCGACATACATATGCCAAAGAATAAGATTTTTTTCATAACCTGTTTTTTTGATGTGTAGTAATGTACATCTAAGGTTTGTTTATTTGCCAGAAGCCTGATAACACCCAAGTGTGATTTTGAAAAAAGAAGTAATTGGACTGTAAGAGTTGTTATGCGAGCATTATTGTTCTTAAAAGAGAGATCGCTTCTGTCCTGCTTTTTACATCTAACTTAAAGTAAATGTTGGTGATATGACGTTTTACCGTGTTCATAGCAATAAATAACAGATCGCAGATCTCCTGGTTGTTTTTTCCGTCATATAGCAATTGAACAATTTCAAATTCTCTGTCGCTCAGGGAATCTGTCAGTTGCCTATTGATTTTTGTTAGTGATAAATGAGGTACATGGTTTTGTGAACTGCGGGAAAAGTTGCTGATAGCTATTTCAAGGGTAGCGATCAATGTGTTTTTATTAAACGGTTTCACAATAAATCCGGCAGGGGAAGTGGCTTTTGCTCTCTCCATGATCGCCTCATCGGAATAGGAAGTAAGAAAGATGAAAGGAATAGGGCAAACCTTGTTAATGTATTCTGCTATTTGTATACCATCTTTATCACTTTCAAGATTTATGTCAAGAATCGCTATATCCGGATTTTTCTTTTGGAGAGATGTAACTGCCTCATCGGCGTCGTAGGCAATATCTGAAACGCAAAAATGTGAATTTTTTAGATGAAGAGCTATCCCTTCAGCAATGATAGGTTCGTCTTCTACGATCAGTATTTTAAATTCTGTAGCTGACATTTATGCTGTTCGGTATTTTGCAATTAGTAATTGAACATCTGTTCCGCTTTTACTATCAATTGTCATTAATGCCTTTAGTTTTTGTGTAAATGCTTTTATGATCTTATAGCCAAACGAATTTGTCTTTGTAATATCTACATAATCAGGGATGCCTGTTCCATCATCTTTTACTTGTAATAATAACTTTTCATTGATCTTTTTGAGAACCACTTTTATCTCTCCTCTTTCTTTGTTCTTGAAAGCATATTTAAGGGAATTACTTACCAGTTCATTGATGATCATTCCGAGTGGGATCACTGTTTCGGAATGAAGACGCAGCGCCTCTACATCTGTATCCAGTTTTATGCCTGACGCAGATGCGTTATAAGACTGCATCAGATTACTGGTAAGCATTTCAACATATTTTTTAACATCTATGCTTTCTACAGTATCTCCCTGGTATAAATTCTGATGAATGTAAGCCATGCTTTGGACCCGCTGGCTTCCTTCCTGGAATTTTTCAGCTGTATGTTTGTCAGCTGCGGTTTCAGATTGTAATTCCAGCAGGCTGGAAATTACCTGCAAATTATTTTTTACCCTATGATGAATTTCTCTGTTTAGGATTTCAAGATCTTCCCGCTGTTTTCCAATGATCTTGTTTTTAGATATTTGCTTTCTATATTGAAGGAAAATGATGGCTGAGGCAAGAACAATTAATCCAAAAGCCCATTTTAATATCCTGTTTCTTTTCTTATCATCTGCAATAAGCTGTTGTTTTAAAAGGTTTTCACGGGAAAGTGAGTTGCTTAGTTGCTTTGCCTTTTCCAATTCACTGGACTGAAGATTTTTTTCTCTTTCTGATATTTTGGCAAGTGCCTGTTGTTGTGAGATCGCTGAGTCTTTTAATATATTTTCCCTCTCTAGCGCCGTTCTTATTTCGGCCTGCCTGGTTAATTCCAGCGCTGCCAATTCATTTTGAGAATTCAATAGCAATATTTCTTTTTCTTTTTTTTCTGTTTCGTATTTTTTTTCAAGGTTTAGGGTAAGTTCTTTATTGGTTATATCAGTTATTTTGTTATTCAAGGTGAATAACTGATTGGCTGTTTTAATGGCTTCTTCATGTTTACCTGTTTCTGTATACAGGTTATACAACATTTTAAGGTTGTCAAAATGACTCAAATAACTTTCCGGCCCAATTAACCGATCTCTATTCTCGGTTAAACATTCAATTGCTTTTTCTGGCTTATTTGTTTTGGTAAATAATTCTGCCAGGTAGAAATTAGCAAGTACTGCTCCCTGGAAAAACTTGTTTTTAATATGAGTACTTTTCATTTCAAGCAGAAATGCCATTTGCTCTTCTTCGGGAATCTTTTTCCAGGCTGTAAACAAGAAACCATGTACGGGGTCTTTGCTTAATGTGTTTCGTCTATCGCCGATCAGTTCATCATATTCTTTAAGGATCGAAGCATACTTTTCAGGTTTTTTTAACCGGGAATAAACATTTCCAAGGGCATTTAGCACTAGGCCATGATCCATTCTCTTTTTTTCGGTAGCCGTGATTTTATACGCTTTAATGAAATACTCTTCTGCTTTCTCCGGGTTGTCGTTATAATAGAAAAGCTGACCGATTGAATGATACACCTCCCAGTTCTTATACGGGTCAATGTCCGCATATATATATTCTGTCTTATTAAAAAAAGAAAAGGCGGTGTCTGTCTTATTTAGTAACCTGTATACATAGCCATTATAGAAGTAGTATCGGGCCAAAGTGCTTTTGTGGGTCTCCTTTGTTACATAAGTGCGGGCATTATTTAGTTCTACTAATGCATCGTTGGGTTTGCGTTTTAATGTATTAACATTTGCCAGGTCAGTGTAGAGTTGGACGATCCTCGTTTTGTTATTCATTTTCTTTGCAAGATCTAACCCCAACCTAAAATAGTATTCAGCGCTATCCGGTTTAGCTTTAATTAGTTTTTTTCTTCCCCAGTCTCTTAAGCTATCAATTCTTTGATTTTCCGGTAGCTTAACAAGGGTCAGTGTATTCTGAGAGGCTCCTTTGAGAGCTATAGCAATTAGCAGAAATATGAAGGCAGTTTTATTCACTGTGATAAAGGAAAATAAGTTACTAACTTTTTCTTTTGGATGTCTTAATCACAAAGTAGAATACCCCTGTTTTATTTGGTAACACCCAAGTGGTATTTTCTATAAATGCCTGTATTTCATATAATTTTGTTTTATGGATCAGTTTAAAAAGTACTTTGAATCAAATAAATATGTCTGGAATCAGCGTACAATACATCACAAGGATTCTGCATTTTATGATTTAAATGGGTTTAAGGCCGGTAAATCAGTACTTAGTCCTATCGAAATTGAAGAGATAGGGGATGTAAAGGGCAAAAGTCTTCTGCATTTACAGTGTCATTTTGGAATGGACAGTCTTGATTGGGCAAGAAGAGGTGCTTCAGTAACTGGCGTTGATATTTCAGATGCTGCTATAAAAGAGGCTGTTCAATTGAATGACGAATTGGCCTTAAATGCAAAATTTGTTTGTTGTAATGTGTATGATACTTCCAGGTTTGTAGAAGAGCAATTTGATATTGTTTTCTCCAGTTATGGAACTATCGGGTGGTTACCCGATTTAAAACCATGGGCTAAAATGATATCAGAAAGGCTAAAAAAGGGTGGTTTTTTTTACCTGGCAGAATTTCATCCGGTAGTATGGATGTTTGATAATGATTTTACACACATAGCTTACTCTTACGAAAACAGGGAGTTAATAATAACCGAGAACGAGGGAACTTATACAAACAGGGATGCTGATATTAAGGGAAAAGAGTACAGCTGGAATCACAGTCTTGGCGAGGTAATTAATTCACTTATTGAGGCAGATTTAAATATCTGCTTTTTGAATGAATATATGTATTCTCCGTATCCTTGTTTTAAAAATGTGATAGAGGTTGAAAAGAGGAAATGGCATATCAAAGGATTAGAAGGCAAAATTCCAATGGTATATTCACTTAAAGCAATAAAAAAATAGCCGAAATATCTCCGGCTATTTTTTTATAATAATAAATTACTTACTAAAATTTAGTTCTAAGCCAAGTGATAAAAAGAGTTTTTTATCAGTAAAATCCTTTGAGATCCTGGTAGACCGGGCTTCATCCAGCCAATCGGGAAGATTTTTTGCCACTACATCAAATTTAACTTCAAAAGGAACTTTTCCGGATGACCATTTATTAGCGGGGATAATAAATCCTAAACCCCAGGTAAATCCTTTTATTGCATCTTTTGTAACATAGATCAGGTTAGGGTCATTATCTTCTGCAGCAGTAGTATTAAAATAACCTAATCGCAAAGCCAGGAGGTTCAGTGCCACTGCTTCCAGCCCGAAACCGATCATTGTCTGGGATTCATGTTCCACATAAATATGGTCTTTATTCTTAAGCCAGTTATTATATTGAATCCTTGCACTCAAATCAAGTGTCTGGGATGCATCCTTTAGCTTTTTTGACTTTTTCGCAAATGAAATATTTAGAGGTAGTGTACAACTATAAGCACCTCCTAAACGAAGAATAACCGGAATGTCCCGGTATTGCCACACTGAATCGTTTGCCCGCTGGATCATCTGGCCATCCATCAGGGTGTTGAAAAGACTGGCGGCCAAACGTATCTGCTGATTGCTTATTTTTTGATTTTTTATAAGAGAAATGGGCCGGTCATAAATAACACCGGCATTCATTACAAAATCCTTTCCGGTGATTTTATCATCGATCGCTGATTCCCTTAAAAGGTTTCCTGATACACCAAAATGCAAACCTTTCAGTAGTTCGGCTGCAGCAATAAATGAATAAACATGGTTTTTTTGCTTATTAGTAACGAAGGTCTGAGAAGCAATAATTGCATCCCAATATGATTTCGGATCGATCCAGTGATGAGTAGAGATCCCCAGGCTAATGCGGGATGTAATTTTAGCCTTAAAACCGGCAAAGGGGTAGTAAGATTTTGGTTTATATGAATGACCTTTACTGTAATTAATAGCTAATTGGTATTTGTTATCTCCCGGACTGATGCTGGCAGGATTATCAAAGGCGCTGCGAATACCATCAAGAGTTACTGTATTTCTGCCCAGTGCTTCAGATCGGGCATTGTTTGTAACATCTGCCAATACACCAGCATATTGAGTTGGGACAACAAACTTATATTGTGAGTATGTGTTTATTGCTACAAAACTTGAAAAGGAAAGCAGGTATATCTTTTTGCTAAAGTTTAATTTGTTGATCATTTATAAAAATTTTATTATTTGTATCCTACAAAAAGAATTACTTACTTTTTGAAAGTTTGGTCAGGTTAAGATTAAATCCAGCACTGATACGAAAAGTTGTTACATCTGGTTTATCAGAAATTTCTGTTCCGTCTAATGTGGCATTTGATTTTTTGCCAACAGTAAATATCCCTCTTGCAAAAACGGACATAGGGATCTTGAAGAAGTATCTTAAGCCGCCTCCAACATGAGGCTTCCCACCATAAAATACAAGATCAACATGATCGTTTCCGTTGATTACTTGTTTTGCACTTCCTCTCAGGTAGGTATAGCCACCTTCAATAAAAGGCCTAACTGGGTGTACATTTCCTGCTAAGTTGATCCTCAGTCCGGCATCAAAATGTGTCATGGTGAAGGATTGTGCGTCAATATCTGCAGTACTCAGCGAGGTTGCATTAAATTCAGCGTATGGTTCAAACATTTCATTAATACCATAACCTATGCGGAATCCCCCGCCGAATCCGGTGGGTGAGTTTTTATCCAGGTATTGAAAATAGGTAGAGGCCCAGCCCAATACATGAACATCAGCTGCTATATTAAAACCGCTTATGGCGGAACGTTCTTTAATTTGTGCTTTCAATGTACAGATAGGAAAAAGGAATGCGATTAACAGTGTTTTTTTCATCATCTTTTGTTTTTTGATTAAAATTTTATGATACCACCTTTCTTTAATTTGGCTGTATAATTCCTGTTGGAAGAGATCTCTTCTATTCTTCCGCTCAATTCTATATCCTGTAAAGGAATGTATTGCCCGCTTGCTGCCTGCACATTGTCAATAACGACAGCTATTTTTCTTTTACTCACTTTTGTGATCTTTCCATTGGCAGCGGCGCCTTTGTTAATGATTGTTTCTCCTTTATAAGAAATGGACCTGGTTACGGAGAATTTTAATGACTGACCTTCTCTTGCGGTGGACGGGTCAATTGAATTCTGAAGATAAAGGGGCACCTCTAATCTGTCTTCAATAAAGATCACTTTCGATTTAGCAGGTGTAGTTTCTTCTTTCTTTTCTGGTTCTTTAGGAGGGTCTGTTTTAGTATTGTCTGGGGGGCTTTTGGTTTCTTCTTTTTTATTAGTATCAGGTTCTTTGGAGGTTTCTGTATCCCTGGTTTTCTTCTCCTTGGTTTCTTTCTTTTTTTCTTCTGATTCGCTTGGAGTCGTATTTGTTGGTATTATAATTCTTCCCTGTTCATTCTCATTAGGATTGACAGGGGAGACATTATTATTGCCGTATCCATTTTGATCGTCCGTTGTATTATTACCGGGATCATTTTGGTTAGCGGGATCGTTTGTGTTCTGTATGCCCGGAATATCTGCAAGTGTGTTCTTTGATTTGCCGGTAAAAACAGCTAGCAGGACGATTGCAATAAGGGCGGTTCCAATAGCTGCCAATACAATGGGGCGCTTTTCTTTAGAAAGGATTTTTGTTTTTATGTTTTGTAATAACGTAACTGGCTTTGTATAGGTTTCTATCCGGGTTGCCTGCATATTTCCGGTACCGGTGTTTATGCCCCCGGCGCTAATAATTTGAGTGGCTTTCATCTCAGCAACGGGAGGTCTTAGTACATCATTAATATTTAGATCTGCCAGCTCGGGAAATGCCATTATTAATGCCTGCTGAAATTCTTTTGCATTTTTAAACCTGTTCTCGGGTTTTTTTTCCAGTGACTTGTTAATGATATTGGCTAAAGATTTAGGGATTGCACTGTTTAATTTTTCAGGAGAAAGCGGTTTTTTCTTGAGTATCTCCTGCATGAGATTGAAATCAGTGCTGTTTTCAAAAGGAAGCTTTCCGGTAAGAAGCTCATACATGGTTACTCCAACAGCATATAGATCAGATGCGGCGGAAGGATCTTTACCCTGGATGAGTTCCGGGGCCATGTATTCTACAGTGCCTACTACCCGGTTTACCTGCGTAATTCGTTGCTCACCTGCCATTTTTGCGATTCCAAAATCCATCAGCTTAATTGTTCCATCTTCAGCTAGTATAATGTTTGATGGTTTAATATCCCGATGGAAGATGCCTTTTTTATGTGCATGCTGCAAGCCTTCAAGGGTTTGGATAAAAACGGGAATAATGGCCTCACATGAAAGTATCTTTTGTTGATGAAGTAAGCCGTCTAATGTTTTTCCATGTACATACTCCATTACCATGTAATGGTTGCTATCCTGTTCTACAAAATTGTAAATGACAGCTATGTTCGGGTGTAATAACTGCGCAAGTATCCTGGCTTCTTTCTTAAACCTTTCAAGGAACTGGGATTGATTGATCAACGGGGTGTGCAGCATTTTAAGTGCCACTTCTCTTCCCAACAAAACATCTGTGGCTTTATATACTACACCCATGCCACCTTCTCCCAGGCGCTCAGTTATTTCATAATTCAGTATATGTTGTCCAATCATAACAGATCATGTTCTTTGGTTAGGGGCAGGTCTATGTCCCTTGTTTCTTTTGCTGTTGTTTCTACTTCGATCTTTTCTGCAAGTACTACGGTAATATTGTCATGCCCACCTCTTTTCTTTGTTTCACTGATCATATAGTCAGCAGCATCCTGCAAGGAATGCTCACCCAGCACTTTTGCCATTTCCTCATCACCTATATAATCATATAACCCATCTGAGCAAAGCAGGAGTTTATCTCCTTTTTCAAAAGGAAACTCAAATTTGCCGGTATCAATACGCAGGTCTGGTTTTGTACCCATTGCATTGGTCAGGATATTTCGCTTAGGATGTGTTTCGGCTTCTTTAGGGGTTATTTCCCCGCTTTTCACCAGTTCCTGAACGTAGGTGTGATCGGTAGTGATTTGCCGGATGTTATTCTTCCTTATAAAGTAGGCACGGCTGTCACCAACATGGGCAAAAAAGACTTTTTTATCAATGACAGCGATAGCAGTACAGGTTGTACCCATCCCGTAATATGATTTTTCGGTAGAGGCCTTTTTAAAAATATTTTTATTGGCGATCTCAAATGCCTTTTTAAGAATGGCTTCAGTATTAGCAGTATTTCCTTTTTTAAAATATTCCTGGCTGATCGTTTCGGTGGCCATTTTACTTGCTACTTCACCGGCCTGGTGACCTCCCATCCCATCCGCCACAATAAGCAGGTATCCTTTTTCACGGATGATCTTTTCATCCGCCACCCTGAAAAACATACCCAGGTCCTCATTGTTAAGCCTGATATTTCCAAGATCTGATTGTATCACAACCCGAATGTTCCCGGAGTCAATCACCTCATGGGTGTTCTCCTCGGTCTTTTTATTCTTTTTACTGCCAAATAATTTTCTTAGAAACATAGATCAATTGTTTTTTTCTAGGTTATAATCGTATGAGTTGCGCCTATGATTTATTTTCATCTCCACCCTTTTTTCCTTGTATCCATCTGCTTTGATTGTAAAGGATACGCTTTCTCCGTTTTTACCCTTTATTTCATAGGGTAGTTTTATGCTTTGGCCATTTTCCAGGATGATCCTGGCATCTTCAACACCAGGCACATCAATTTTTACACTTCTTAGATCATCTGCATTTTTATTGACCTGGGTGTTGCTATTTGTTTGTTCTTTTTCCTGCTTCCCGGGAATTGTATTATTTCCTTTTGAGAGGGCCAGTACCAATACAACTACTAAAAAAAGGGACAATATTATCCAGCCGCCGAATTTTTGATTTTGAGTTATATTTTTGAAAGGATTGGTTTTTTTCTTTTCAGAGATTTTGCTTTTATACGGTTCAAAGAGTAATAATGCTTCTTTAGCTGTGATCCTTGAGCGGGGGTTTACTTTCAGGCTTTTTTCAATAAAGTTTAATAGCGCTGGGTCAATATCACTTGCCAGAATTTCAGGTTTGGTATAGATACAATTATAAATTTTGTTCCTTAGTTCGATCTGGTTGTTTGCTTCAAAAGGTAAATAGCCGGTCACCATTTCATATGTCATTACTCCCAGGCTCCATATATCAGATGATTTCTCAACTTCATTGTTGAATTGTTCAGGAGCCATATATTCTGTAGTTCCTACCATAAAGCCATGCCGGGTAAATCTTGGAGTGTCTTTATCTTTGGCTATCCCAAAATCAAGCATTTTCACTGCTCCATCTTTCTGGATCTTAAAATTCTGCGATTTGATATCCCTGTGTATAATACCCCTGCTGTGCAGGTAAATAATGGCAGATAATACTTGCCGCAGCACACTTACTGTTTCCTTGCTTGACAACTTTCCTTTTTTCCTGATATAAGCATCTAGCGAATCACCATCTATGTATTCCATAATGATGCATTGCAGATCGGGTAATGTTACATAGTCATACATGCGGGCTATGTTAACATGCTTTACGGATGACTGAATACTTGCTTCGTTCTTAAACCTGTCAGAAAATTCTTCCTGGAAAAGGATCTTTATGGCTGCTTCTCTTTTCAGAGAAGGATGATAGGCCCTATAAACAGTCCCCATACCGCCTGATCCTATTTTACTGATCAGGCGGTATCCTGCAACTTCTTTATCTAGTAGACCTGAATGTCTCATTGTCATTCGAGTGTAGGTTGCGGAACTGTTCTTTTTTATTGTCTGTTTGTAAGTTTCTTAATACCCATTAATTCCATTCCGTATTTAATAGGTACTGCAAAAGATATTCTTGTTCCCTGTTGATCTGATTTTCCGGCATAATAAATCCCAATCACATTTCCTTCATCATCAAACATGGGTCCGCCGCTATTGCCTCCACCTGTGGCATTAATGGTTAACTGGTAAGAATCACCAAAACTGCTGTATAGATTATCTTTTTCAGAAGAGCCTTCGATGATACGGCCAATATTTCCTGGGGTAACGGTAGGTGTAGGAATTGTGGTCCAGTCACTTTTTGTATTGAAAGGATCGTTAGATTTCCTTACAACATATTGTTCAGGAGCCACACCGGGGTAGCCCATTACAGTTACCGGGTCTCCCTCCTCAATTTCAGTATAATTATCTTTTAACTTAACTGGTGAAAGAGCCTGGGGAATTTCTACCTTGATCAAAGCCACATCATGATTGTCTGAAGCAGTAGTGAGTTGGGCGGGTCTTCTTAATGCGGTACCTGAGAATATTACGTTGATGTATTTATTTCTGCCCTGAACTTTTCCATCTTCCGCATAGCGGCCATTGATCATTGAACATTTGGCAGGAACCCAGCCGTATACATCTCCATAGGAAACCATGTAAGGATTACCTGAAGCATCTTTAACAACATTTTTGTTTCCATCTACAAGTATGCCAGGGAAGGTGGAAGAAGGGAATATATCATACAAGGTGTTCCATGAAGCTGCTACATGGCGATTGGTCATAATAAAGCCATCTTCTGAAACAACGAATCCTGATCCGGAAGCTCCGTTCATACCAACGGGGATGCCAATAATATTTTCGCTTTCAGGAACGATATATGGTTCAATCCTGCCTTGCGAGTTTTGTATATAAAGGCCGGCATAGCGGGTTTGCCCTGCTTTATCTTTATACAACATGTATTCATGCCATAGCGGCTTTCCATTGGTAGCATCATAAAGCTCCCATGAAAATTCAATCTTTACCACACGGTCTTTATTTTCTTTTGAAATAGCAGAAACATTTTTTTTGTTTTTATTTGTTGTGTCCCCTACTACATTAGTAATAACAGTAGTGCTTTTTTTGCCGAATAACGAGTCTTTAAAAACAAAACCAAGGATACCCAGTACCACAACTAATCCCCCAAGAACTGCAAAAATCCTATTGGAGGATTTTTTCCTTTCAGCCACAAGCATTCTCTCAACAGTTTGCTTTCCCAAACCTGTTTTTACAGGCTCGGCTACAGCCGGAACAGAAACCTCTTCAACTTGTGAAATGGTAGTAGGCTTGATGGAAGTTGGGATTTCTACCATTCTTGTTGCCGCCATCATATCCTGGGGTCTTGGGAAAATATCAAAAGAGAAAGTAGGTCCGTTACTTCCCAATTGAATTTCATCACCTGGATTTAGCTCTACTGTTCCTTTTACCCTTACTTTGTTTACAAAAATTCCGTTTCTACTGTTGTTGTCAGAAATTGTAAATTTCGGAGGGTCATCGCTTTCTTTTACGATCTTGCCGTGTTCACGGCTTACAACTACCTCCCTTTCAGGGTCAAACTGAATATCACTACCGGCAGCTCTGCCGATAGTCAGTTCATTTTTGCTGAAGTCAAACTCTTCAACCTGGTTGATTTTGCTTCCTGATATGTGTTTGATTACATATCTTTCAATAGTGTGGCTCATATTATTTTTTTTGGTTAAGAGAATAATGATTACTGAAGGGTAGGATAAATGACAGGGCAATATTAGACCGCCTGGGATCGGTCACAAATACTCAATTTGTATTACAAGCAGGGGAGATATTAAAATATTTAAGATATTGCCTGCAGGAAATAAAAAGTATTGATGAAACAGAAACTTTGTTTGTTCTTTCTTGCTTTATTCATACTCAGTTGTGGGAGGATGAATGCCCAAACACAAACCATAGAGGATTTAAAAACCAGGTTTCGTTCTGCCAGTTCGGATAATCAAAAGCTGCTTCTATTATTATCTCTTTGTGAACAAGCACATAATCTGCATGCAGACACCCTTCTTAAATATGCCCGTATTACAGAACAAATAGCAGATAAACTTGCTAATACAACAGCAAAATTAAAAGCGGAGTATTACGAGGCGTATGGACTTACGAATAATGGCTCAATTGACTCAGCACTTGCTATTGCAGATAAATGCCTGCAAAAGCTGGAAAAAGAGGGCAATGATTATGCTTTAATGGCTGCCCTTTACAATCAAAAGGGCAGATGCTTTATGCGAAAAAATCAATATAGTGATGCAATTGAAATGGGATATAAAGTGATAAGTGACGGAGAAAAAAGCAGGGACACACTATTGCAGATGCGGGGCAAAACACTTATTGGGTGGGCGAATCTTGAGATGGGTCGTAATGAAGAAGCATTGCAATGGCATTTACTGGCATTGAATACGCCTGATAACGAAGAGTTCAGGAGTAAGTATTGTATCCTTTTTGCCAACATTGCCCTGAACTATAATGGAATGGGTAAAACAGACTCTGCATTCTATTATATAGAAAAGGCTGTCAGGTATTCAAGGATACATGAAGATCTTTTTGCCTTGTCAAACTCATTGGCAATACAGGCCCAACTCTATGTTCGTTCAGGGCAGGCAAGTCTTGCAGAAGCACCTTTACGGGAAACAGTTTCTATAAGAAAACAAATAGGCGATCCTTTTTACATCGTTTCTGATATGGCACAACTCGGATTGTATTATGCCAATAACAATCAACCGGAAAAGGGCATAGCTATCACTACAGAAGGAATTGAAATAGCCAGGAAATTCAATATAGAAGCAAAATATCTTTTTCTATACAGCACATTGGCGGAGAATTATAAGGCGCTTGGGGATAAGACTAAGTATGCAGAAATTCTTGAAAAAATAGTTTCTCTGAAGGATTCTATATATCAAAAAAATTCTGCTAAAGCAATAGCAGAAATGCAGACGAAATATGAGTTGCAAAAAAAGGAGAATACGATCATTCAACAGAAATTTGACCTCAACCGGAAGAATTATTTTTTTTATGGGTCTTTGTTATTGACCATAATTGTTTTAGCAGCGGCCTCCCTTATTTTCCGGAATTATAGAAAAAGGCAAAAGATCGAATTGGCAAGGCTTAGGGAAGATGAAAAAAGAAGTGCACAACAGGCGGTGAGGGAAGCAGAAGAAAATGAACGAAGAAGGATTGCGGCCGACCTGCATGATAACCTGGGAGCTTACGCAGCCTCAATGGCTTCGAACCTTGATATAATAGAATTGCAGCAAACATCTGATAAAGAAAAAGATGCTTTCCGGGAGCTTCGGAATAATTCCCAGGCCATAATCTCACAATTGAATGATACGATCTGGGTTTTGAAAAAAGACGAACTTTCATTAACTGCTATCAGCGATAGGGTAAAAGTTTTTATAAACCGGATACAACCCAGTTATCCGCATATCAAAATTGAAGTATTTGAGAGCATCGATAATGATCAGGAGCTATCTTCTTCTGAAGCCTTTCATCTTTACAGAATTATCCAGGAGGCCATTAACAATGCAGTTAAACATAGCAGGGGAAGCAAGATCATTGTTAAGATCAGCAGTACGACCAACTGGATCGTAACTATAACAGATAATGGAACCGGGATACCAGGTGAAATACTTTCCGGGGTCAAGAACAGTAATGGAATTGAAAATATGAAGAAGCGATGTGGAGCAGAAGGCTGGAGGATTGAGTGGCTTTCCACAGGTATGGGAACCACTCTTATGATCTCTTCTACATAAAATTGAGTATTTTTTTGAAGAACTGACTAAAATAGCTTTATTAATATGCGTTTCAGACTTGCTTTAGTTGAGGATAATATAATTAACAAGAATACTTTTCTGCAAAAAATTAAAGTATTAAATGATGTTGAGATTGTTTTTACAGCAGTAGATGGCAACGATTGTCTTGAACAACTGAAAGGATTGCCACATCACAAACTTCCCCATGTGATATTTATGGACCTGGAAATGCCAGGTATGAATGGTATTGAGACCATCCGGATCGCAAAATCATTATATGATACCGTTTATTTTATAGTACTTACTGTTTTTGATGATGATGAAAAAATATTTGAAGCGATCAGGTCAGGAGCATCGGGATATTTATTAAAGCATGAGCCGGCTAACGTTTTGATAGAAGCTGTTTCAAATGTGATTGAATACGGAGGGGCACCCATGAGTCCGGCAATTGCAAGAAAGACATTACGTTTATTAAGCACATCTTCAGTATTGCCGGAACAGGAAGAAAGTGGACAGGGAATTCCTGAAAGTGTAACGGATAGGGAAAAAGAGATCTTAAAGTATATGATCAATGGGTGGGATGCAAAAAAAATAAGCGCTGAACTGGATATAAGTGTATTAACGATCAGAAAACATATTGCCAATATTTACCTGAAACTGCATGTTAATTCAAAGGCGCAGATCATCAGTCTTGCCTATAAAAACAAATGGATTTAACTGAGCCGGCATTAAAGCAATTCCGTTATCTTCGCCCCGCTACAATCAATTATTTTTCATGCTTCCAAAATATAAACGAGTTCTTCTCAAGTTATCCGGTGAAGCCCTGATGGGCGATAAAAGCTATGGTTTTGATACTGATGTAATTGCACAATATGCACATGATATTAAGTCCATTACCGATCTAGGTGTGCAGGTTGCTGTTGTAATTGGCGGAGGTAATATTTACCGTGGAATGAATGAGGCAGACACGGGTATTGAAAGAGCTCACGGGGATTATATGGGAATGCTGGCCACGGTTATCAATGGTATGGCATTGCAGGCTGGTCTTGAGAAAGTGGGCATCTACACCCGTTTACAGAGTGCCATAAAAATGGAACAGATCGCTGAACCCTATATACGACGCAGAGCCATCCGGCATCTTGAAAAGGGCCGTGTGGTGATATTTGGGGCAGGAACGGGAAATCCCTATTTTACTACAGATACAGCTGGCTCTCTCAGGGCTATTGAGATCAATGCTGATGTGATCTTAAAAGGTACCAGGGTAGACGGTATTTATACTGCCGATCCTGAAAAAGACCCTACCGCAACCAAATACAATGTTATCAGCTTCCAGGAATGCCTTACAAATAACCTGAGGGTTATGGATATGACCGCTTTCACTCTCTGTATGGAAAATAATCTGCCCATCATTGTTTTTGATATGAACAAGGAAGATAATCTTCGAATGGTTGTGACGGGAGAAAAAGTGGGTACTTTAGTTCGATAATTCTCTGACTGTTATATACGTATATTTACTATTTGCTGGTAACTCACAACATTTATCTTGCAGGCTCTTCCAATGCCTCACCTGTGAAAAACTATTGACATAGAATTAATTTTTTTTCAATAGCTTTCTAAAATAGCCGAAGTTGTCATGGGGAGTCTTAGTCTTTCTATTATTGAGATCATTGTATTAATGCTTGGAGCAGTTACGCTTGGCATTACCATCCATTTTTTTATATCCAGCCGCCGCTCATTTAAAGCCGTTACTTCTGGCGAGTCGGATAAAGTAAACCGGGAGCTGGAGAGCTGGAAGCTCAGGTATTTCAACGATATAGAATTTAAGGATAAGGAACTTGAAAAGCTGCGTACCCGGTTAACGGATATAGAGGAGAATGATAATATCAATTCTATCGAGGCCGAAGAGTTAAGAAAGGAAAACAAGCAATTAAAAAGAGAACTGGAGGAAGTTAAAAATTCGGCTACAGTTTTATCGCAAGAACAACTACCTGCGTCTCATACAGATAAACCAGATTACCTGGAGCAATTGCGGCTGGCACAATCGAGTTTGCTGGATCATAATGATAAGATCAATAAGTTGCTTAGCCAGATAGATGTAATAAAAGAAGCGGAACAAAAACAACAGGAGATCCTGCGTTACAATGATGAGTTAAACCAGAAGATAGATGATTTGAAATCAAAGCTATCTCACAAAGAGAAGGAAATACATAATATAGAAGAGAAAGCACATCTTACAAAAGAAATGACCTCCATGCTGGATAATGCCTACAATGAGTTTGGGGTGCTGCAGGATAAAATTCAAAAACTGGAGAACCAGGTGGCAGCTTCAAAGAAGATAAGCCTTGAATATGAAGATCTGAAAGAAGGGTATGCTAAGATCACTGAGGAGTTTGATGAACAAAAAGTAAAATATAATGCAATGATCAACGAGAACAAAGAGCTTCATCAGCAGCTCGGTGAAACGCAGGATAAATTACGGACCGAGCAGCATAAGAATCAGCAACTCCAGAAACAGGTAGCTTATCTTGAAGAATTGAATAATGATATGCAAGCAGTTGCAGACACCAATAAAAAACTGGAAAGCCAGATAAAAAGACTGGGAGAGCTGGAAAGTATGTTAAATGTTGTTTCCCAGGAAAAAGAAGAGCTGGAAAAAAAGCAATTCAAAGGCGACTAACCCTCTCTAAGAGTTACAAAGACTAAATTTAATTGGGATAATCTAAAAAGCCCATTCTAATTTTGCAGCAAATTCAAGAGCATGAAGGCTAATATTTCTGCTATCAGAAAAACGTATTCAAAAAGAAAATTACTGGAAATTAATGCACCTGCTGACCCGCTTGTGTTATTTGAAAAATGGTGGAAACAGGCACTTGCGGCTGAAGTTGAGGAGTTGAACGCAATGACACTGGCCACTGCATCAGCGGATGGAACCCCTTCAGCCAGAATAGTGTTATTAAAAGATGTAAGCAAAAGAGGATTTACTTTTTTTTCTAATTATGATAGTTATAAAGGGATGCAATTGGCGGAAAATCCCAAAGCCTGCCTGGTTATTTTCTGGCGGCATTTAGAGCGACAAATACGAATTACGGGGATAGTCGAGAAATTGGATGATGCGAGCAATGATGAATACTTTCACTCAAGGCCATTTGCAAGCCAGGTAGGGGCTTTAGCATCATTCCAGAGCAGAGTTATCAAAAACAGAAAATCCCTGGATAAACGATTTAACAGATTAAAAAAGCAACTGAAAGGCAAGGAAGTTCCCAGGCCTTCGAGTTGGGGTGGTTATCTTGTTAAACCTGTTATCATCGAATTCTGGCAAGGTCGTCCCGGACGCTTGCATGACAGGCTACAGTACACACTTAAAGAAAATGGTAAGTGGAAAAGAGAAAGATTATCTCCTTAACTGTTACATTACTTAAATTGTCAACTATTTTTTCTTGGCTGCTTTTTTCTTAGTTGCGGCTTTCTTTTTAGCAGGCCTGCTTTTTCCAAATGAGCCTGCGAATCTTTTTCCTTTTGCTGTTCTTTTATCACCTCTTCCCATGGTATTTTAGTTTTTAATTGTTTATCATAAAAAACTCCATTCTCTGAAAGAACGGAGTTTTTTTAAATATTTTTTACTGATCAGATCTTACTGGCTAATTCTTTGCCGGCTTTAAAACGGGCAACTTTCCGGGCTTTTATTTTGATGGTCTCACCGGTTTGGGGATTACGGCCATTTCGGGCAGACCTTTTTGAAACTGAAAAAGTACCAAAACCAACAAGTGTAACCTTCCCTCCACTCTTTAAAGTTTTGGTAACGGCTTCTACAAATGAATCTAGTGCAGCATTGGCTTGTGTTTTAGTAATGCCTGCATCTTCAGATACCTTAGCAATCAGATCAGCTTTGTTCATAGTATAGTATTTAGTTGTTTTAGTAGTGCAGACAAATTTATAGGCTTTTTATTTCCGGCAAAATATTTTTGTTTTAAATCAAGCTGTATAAATAAGCTGAAAGCCGCACCAGATAATGGTTTCGGAGGAAATGAATTTAGTTGTAACCTATCCCGGATAAGATGAAGTCTCTGAAACTCAATACCAGCCTGCATTCCAGGGCATCTGTCAAAATTCAGGACCCGGTTATATTTTGTCCCCAGCTACTATGTTCATGATATATTTTCTTTTGCACACTCAATTCACAACCTGCATTACTGTTCTGAATGCAATGAATTTATCTCCCCATTTTTTAATAGCTTTTTCTCTTAGCAAAGGAGCAGTATTAGTTATGTAATTCTTGTAATCTTCTATAGAAGAAGCGGTGTATTGAACTACATAAGTCAATCCATCATCTTCATTTTGATCCAGTAATTTGTAAAATTTATATTCTATGAAGTTCTGGGAAGACATTATATCCGGGATATGTTCTTCTTTTTGCCAGCGTATCCATTCTTTTTCAATACCCGGATGTATTTTGATAGTGATATTATAAACGATCATTTTTAAACTTTGATATCAAGATATACCGGGCAGTGGTCAGAATGTTTGATATCAGGAAAGATATCTGCGTCCTTAATATTTTTTTTGAGAGAATCTGTTACATTGATATAATCAATTCTCCATCCTTTGTTATTCAATCTTACACTGGGAAAACGTTGGCTCCACCAGCTGTACCGGTGTGGTTCAGGATGAAATTCCCGGAATGTATCTATCCAGCCACTATCCAAAAATTTTGTCATCCATTCTCTTTCTTCAGGTAAAAAACCACTGGATTTTTTATTGCCTTTCGGGTCATGAATATCAATTTCTTTGTGAGCAATGTTATAATCACCACAAAGGATCAGCTTCGGGTATTTTTTCTTCAGTTTACCTACATATTTATAGAACTCATCCAGCCATTTGTACTTGAAATCCTGTCTTTCATCTCCCGAAGTTCCTGAAGGAAAATAAGCATTGATGAGCCGGGTATCTTTAAAATCAAGTTGGATGACCCGGCCTTCGTCATCACTGGCTTTATGACCATTTCCAAATTCAACTTTGTCTGGTTTTATTTTTGTAAACACTGCTACGCCACTATAGCCTTTTTTTTGAGCAGAATACCAGTAATGCTGGAAGCCGAGTTCTTCTATTTTTTTTACATCCACATCCCCTTCTGTGGCTTTTGTTTCCTGTACGCATATCACATCAGCAGGATCTGTTTTTAACCAATCAATAAATCCTTTTTTAATAGCAGCCCTGATGCCATTTACGTTGTAAGATATTATTCGCATCTTCTGATTTTATAGCTAAAAGCCTTTAATTTTAAATGTATAGCAATATACATATACTATGGAAGAAACAATTAAACAAACAGCAGAACACCTGATCCCTCAGAAAAAGCATGTTTTTTTAGATGGCCCCAAGAGCAGGGGATATGAATTTTTATTTGCATGGCGGGTTTTCAGACAATTTATCAAAGGTTTCCGAACACTGCATTTTGTTGGCCCCTGTATCACCGTTTTTGGTTCAGCCCGGTTCAAGGAAGATAATCCCCATTATATAAATGCAAGGGAATTTGGCAAACGTATCGCACAATTAGGATTCACCACCATGACCGGAGGTGGCCCGGGTATTATGGAAGCAGCGAACAGGGGTGCTTTTGAAAACGGGGGTCAATCTGTAGGTTGTAATATTCAACTCCCCTTTGAACAGCATGAAAATCCTTACCTGCATAAATCAATGACGTTTGAGCATTTCTTTGTAAGAAAAGTGTTGCTGGTAAAATATTCATATGCCTTTATCATTATGCCTGGTGGTTTTGGTACCATGGATGAATTTTTTGAAACACTTACATTGGTACAAACTAATACTATTACCCAATTCCCGATCGTATTATTTGGAAAAGAATTTTATGCCCCGCTACTTAAAACGATCAAGCATATGGAAGAGAACGGAACTATTTCTCCAGGCGATATGAATTTGGTTTTGGTAACAGATGACATTGATGAAGCTATTGATCATATCAAGTATTATATCAGCAGCAATTACAAGATAAAACCCAGGAAAAGGTTTTGGTGGTTGTTTGAAAGAAGATGAGCTAATTTATATATCCTTCATAACTTCATAAAAACTTAGCGATATGTACAAACGGATTGGATTATGGCTATCCATGATATTGTTATTTTATGCAGCAAAGGCCGATGTAATTGACAGTATCACTTCCCCGGATGGGAAAATCATATTCCGGGTAACCTCAGCAGGAAGCAGCACTAAGGGGAAATCTTTTTTTTATGCGATTGATTATAAAGGCAAACAGGTTATCAAACCATCAGCTATCGGGTTTGTGCTAAAAGTACCCGAGGTAACGCTTAATTCTTTTGTTCTTACAAATACAAAAAAGAGTAATAAAGACGGGACCTGGGAGCCTGTTTGGGGAGAAGTAAAAAGTATTCGTAATCATTATAATGAACTTGCATTAACGCTACAGGGTACAAATGATGTCATTATCAGGTTTATAGTAAGGGTCTTTAATGATGGAGCAGGATTTCGCTATGAATTTCCGGAGCAGGCCAATCTAAAGCATTTTATTGTAGCAGATGAACTTACTCAGTTTGCGATGACAGGGGATCATAAAGTATGGTGGATCCCGGGTGATTATGATACAAACGAATACTGGTACAACACAACCAAATTAAGTGAGGTAGATGCCAGCAGCGGTAAACTGGTAGCAGAAATTCATGCCAAAACATTTTTTGATAAAAATGCAGTGCAAACACCTCTCATGATGAAAACAGATGAAGGTATTTATGTGAATATTCATGAAGCAGCTTTGGTTAATTACCCCGCCATGAACCTGGTGCTGAATAGAAATACTTTCACCTTTACTTCTCATCTTGTTCCGGATGCGGTGGGCAATAAAGCCTATATGATTGCCCCTGCAAAAACACCATGGAGAACGATTGTGATAAGCGATGATGCCAGGGAGATACTTGCTTCAAAAATGGTCCTGAATCTGAATGAGCCCTCTAAAATTGAAAATACTTCATGGATAAAACCGCAAAAATTTGTCGGCGTTTGGTGGGAGATGCATGTAGGCAAAAACAGCTGGGATTACAGCGGTGGACAGGTTGGTTCACAACAGGCCACTAAAGTTCCCCATGGAGCAAATACTGCCAATGTAAAACGATATATAGATTTTGCCGCAAAGAGTGGGATACCCAGTGTATTGGTAGAGGGATGGAATACAGGATGGGAAGATTGGTTTGGCCAATGGAAAGAAGATGTTTTTGATTTTGTAACACCTTACCCGGATTTCGATGTAAATGAGTTGCAGCGGTATGCAGCGTCAAAAGGAGTAAAACTGATCATGCATCATGAAACTTCTGCTTCTGTAACTAATTATGAAAGATGGATGGATACTGCGTACCGGTTTATGAAAAATCATGGCTATGATGCCGTTAAGACGGGCTATGTAGGAAGAATTATCCCCCGTGGAGAACATCATGACGGACAATGGATGATAAGGCACTTTGAAAGAGTGGCAAAAAAAACAGCAGACTACCATATTATGGTGGATATGCATGAACCTGTTCGTTCAACTGGCTTACACAGAACATATCCCAACTGGCTGGCCAGCGAAGCAGCGAGAGGAAATGAATTCAATGCATGGAGTTCGGGTAATCCGCCTGAGCATGAGACCATATTGCCTTTTACAAGATTGATGGGTGGACCGATGGATTACACTCCGGGTATTTTCAAAATAAAAATGAGTTATTATAACCCGGGAAAAAAGGAACAGGTTCATACCACACTGGCCAAACAACTGGCATTATATATTACAATGTACAGTCCTTTGCAAATGGCTGCCGACTTGCCGGAGAATTATGATCTATACCCTGATGCTTTCCAGTTTATAAAGGATGTAGCGGTAGATTGGGACGATACTAAAATACTGGAAGCTGAGCCCGGTGATTATATTGTTGAAGCCAGGAAAGCCAAAGGATCTGGTAATTGGTTTCTGGGAGCAATAACAGATGAAAATGCGAGACAATTCTCTGTTTCAACCAGCTTTCTTGATGAAGGAAAGATATTTTATGCCACTATTTACCAGGATGCAGAGGATGCGGATTGGGAAAAGAACCCGGAAGCATACAGGATAGAGAAGCAGTTGGTTAACAACAATTCAACAGTTTCATTGAAACTGGCACCTGGTGGTGGCACGGCTATTAGTTTTGTTCCGCTGACAAAGGATGAAGAAACGCTGATGAAAAAGGAGATCAAACAAATGCTAAAAAGAAATAAAAAGAGTAAATGAGTTCTGCCGATATTATGGGCTATGCTGCAGGCGCCCTGACCGCATTCACCTTTTTACCACAGGTAGTTAAAACATGGAGAGAAAAAGCTGCAAAAGAGGTTTCGTTGTATATGTTCATTATTGCTTTTGTAAATGAGATCCTGTGGCTTACTTATGGAGTAATGATAAATAATTGGGTTATCATGGTAACCAATATCATCATGTTGTTCATGTCGGCTATAATGATCTTACTTAAATTGAAATACAATCACCGGTAATTATGGCCATTGATACAATAATCTGGGACCTGGGAGGTGTGTTGATAGACTGGAACCCTAAATACGTTTTTGACGAGAATTATTTTGATTCAGAAAAGAAGAGAGAATATTTCTTTTCCAATATCTGTACACATGACTGGAATGAAGAACAGGATGCCGGCCGCTCCATTGTAGAAGCTACACAGGAACTGGTTCAGCAGTTTCCGGAATGGGAAACTGCGATCAGAGATTTTTATGGCCGGTGGACGGATATGCTGGGTGGCCCCATACATGATACGGTAGCAATATTCAAAAAACTAAAGGATGCCGGGCAGTTAAAACATTATGCTCTTACTAACTGGCAGGCAGGTTTGTTTGATATTGCCCTGGTGAGATATGATTTCCTGCATTGGTTTGATGGAAGGGTAGTGAGCGGTGAAGAAAAAACCCGGAAACCTTTCCCGGAGTTTTATCAGCGTCTTTTGGATCGTTACAATGTTGATCCGTCTAATGCTATTTTTATTGATGATAATCTGAGGAATGTGAAGGCCGGAGAGGAGTTGGGAATCAGGTCAATTCACTTTAATAGCTCCAATCAATTAAATGAGGAACTGAAAAAGTATATGATTTAGTTTATTCCAACACCGGCCTCAACCATTTTTCCGCTTCTTCTTTACTCATGCCTTTTCGTTTGGCATAATCTTCCAGCTGGTCACGGTTAATTTTACCCAAACCAAAATAATGGCTTTGCGGATGGGCAATATACCAGCCACAAACTGATGCAGGGGGATTCATGGCAAGACTTTCGGTGAGTTCAATACCAATATTATTTGTGGCGTCGAGCAGCTCAAACAATTTTATTTTTTCAGTATGATCAGGACAGGCAGGATAGCCGGGTGCCGGCCTGATGCCTTTATATTCTTCTTTGATCAGTTGCTCATTGCTGAGGGTTTCATTAGCGGCATAGCCCCAGTATTCTTTACGGGTTTTTTCATGCAGGCATTCTGCAAATGCTTCTACAAATCGGTCTGCCAGTATCTGCACCATGATCTTGTTATATTCATCATGTTCTGCTGCAAATTTCTCAACGTACTTTTTAGC
Source organism: Chitinophagales bacterium (assembly GCA_020636575.1). Lineage (GTDB taxonomy): Bacteria > Bacteroidota > Bacteroidia > Chitinophagales > Chitinophagaceae > JJ008. The sequence goes on along the minus strand of JACJXP010000001.1, from coordinate 669,348 downwards.
GCCATGAATAGTTACAGAAAATGCACCTATATAATCATCCCCCAATTCAGCAGGTTTGATAAAATCAGCTAATGAAAAGCTAGGCTGACCTACAGCTTTCTTTAATTGCTGGCGGAGCATTTCCAGTTTCACTTCTCCTTTATCAGTTTGAAGGGTAACGGTATCAGCATTATTGGTTACAGCCGGCCAAAAACCGATCACTCCTTTCGCTGTAAACCATTTTTCGCTGATGATCTTTTCTACCAGTTTTTGTGCATCGTTATACAATTTTGTTGCTTCCTGGCCGAAGATCTTGTCTGAAAGCACATCCGGAAAACGACCGGGCATTTCCCAGCCTATAAAGAAGGGACCCCAGTCAATATATTTAGCAATAGTTGCCAGGTCAAAATCCTGGAAAACTTTATTTCCTAAGATCGCCGGTTTTGTGGGCTTGTAGTTTTTCCAGTCAAAGTATTCTTTGGTGATCACTGCATCATTATAAGCTATCAGTTCTTTTTTGTTCTTATTTAGAAACTGGTTTCTGAGTTCACCATACTCATTCGCAGTTTTTTTAAGCAGGTTATCTTTTTCCTTTCCTAATAATGTACTGACAGCAGTTACACTTCGGGATGCGTCAAGGATATGTAATACACCATTTTCGTATTGTGGAGCAATTTTAACAGCGGTATGCATCCTGGAAGTGGTAGCGCCGCCTATCAGCAAAGGTTGTTTCATTCCCCTTCGTTTCATCTCATGTGCTACATGCACCATTTCGTCCAGTGAAGGAGTGATCAATCCGCTTAACCCGATAATATCAGCATTTTCTCTTTCGGCTGTGTCAAGGATCTTATCAGCGGGTACCATTACCCCAAGGTCAATTATCTCATAACCATTGCATCCTAGTACTACACCGACAATATTTTTACCGATATCATGCACATCGCCTTTAACTGTTGCCAATAAAACTTTTGGCACATTACCGTTTCCGGCAAGTGGGTTGTTTTTCTTTTCTTCTTCAATAAAGGGAGTAAGCCAGGCTACACTTTTTTTCATTACCCGGGCACTTTTTACAACCTGCGGCAAAAACATTTTACCTGAACCAAAGAGATCACCTACCACATTCATCCCGTCCATTAAAGGACCTTCGATAACCTCCAGTGGCCGTGGATATTTCAATCTCGCTTCTTCTGTGTCAGCATCGATATAATCGGTGATACCATTTACCAAAGCATGTTTCAATCGTTCTTCAACAGATGTTTTTCTCCAGGTATCATCCTTTTTTTCTTCCTTGCCTTTTCCTTTCACAGTTTCCGCAAAGCTTATCAGTTTCTCTGTAGCCTCGTTATTTTCATTATTCCTGTTAAGGATTACATCTTCACATAGTTGACGAAGCTGCGGTTCAATCTCATCATAAACAACCAACTGGCCGGCATTCACAATACCCATATCCATACCTGCTTTGATGGCATAGAACAGAAATACACTATGCATAGCTTCCCGCACATGATCATTACCCCTGAATGAAAAAGAAAGATTACTAACACCGCCACTTACTTTTGTAAGGGGCATTAGGTCTTTGATTTCTCTTGTTGCTTCAATAAAATCAACACCATAGTTATTGTGTTCTTCCAAACCAGTGGCTATCGCAAATATGTTAGGATCAAAAATGATATCCTGTGGATCGTAGCCAACCTGTTCGGTTAGTATTTTATAAGCCCGGTAGCAGATCTGGACTTTTCTGTCTTTTGTATCTGCTTGTCCCTGCTCATCAAAAGCCATTACAATAACGGCAGCACCATACATTTGACAGGTAATAGCCTGTTGAATAAATTTTTCTTCCCCTTCTTTTAAAGAGATGGAGTTAACGATGCATTTTCCCTGTACACATTTTAACCCTGCTTCAATGATCTCAAATTTGGAGCTGTCGATCATAATAGGTATCCTGGCAATATCCGGTTCGCTTTGTACCAGGTTCAGGAATGTGGTCATAGCCTGTACGCCATCCAGCAGGGCATCATCCATGTTTACATCCAGCACCTGTGCTCCATTTTCTACCTGCTGACGGGCTACACTAAGGGCTTCTTCATATTTATTTTCTTTGATAAGGCGGGCAAACTTTTTAGAGCCTGTTACATTCGTTCTCTCGCCAACGTTCACAAAATTTGTTTCAGGACGAAGAGTAAGAGGTTCGAGACCGGAAAGTCTGAGATAAGGTTTTAAAGATGCCATTTGCTCCATTATGCGTTCTTTTTAAGCACCAGCTTTTTCAGATAAGAAAAATTATTTACGATCAGGATCAATATGGCTGCTATCAGTAAAGCTTTTTCCATAAGGTATAATTTAGGCTACCACTTCTTCTTCAAGAACAGGTAGTTGTCTTGGTCTGATATTTTTTACATGGTCGGCAATGTGCTTGATATGGTCAGGAGTTGTGCCGCAACAACCACCCACAATATTCACCCAGCCTTCTTTTGCCCATTCTTCCAGGTAATGCCCTGTATCTTCGGGTGCTTCATCATACTCTCCCATTGCATTGGGTAAACCTGCATTGGGATATGCTGAAACAAAACAGGAAGCCATCTGCGACAGTTCTTCAATATGAGGACGCATTTCTTTTGCACCCAGGGCACAGTTCAACCCAACACTTATTGGTCTGGCATGCATCACTGAAGTATAAAATGCTTCAAGCGTCTGGCCACTTAAGGTTCTGCCCGATGCATCAGTAATAGTGCCGCTGATCATAACAGGTAATTGTGTTTTTCCTGTATCACTAAAATATTTTTTGATCGCAAAAATTGCTGCCTTGGCATTAAGGGTATCAAAAATGGTTTCTATCAATAAGAGATCAACACCACCTTCAACCAGGCCTTTTACCTGCTCATAATAAGCTTCTACAACCTCATCAAAAGTGACAGATCTGAATCCGGGATTATTTACATCGGGAGACAGGCTCAATGTTTTATTTAATGGGCCGATGGCGCCAGCTACAAAACGGGGTTTTGAAGGGTCTTTCGCCGTGTATTTATCCGCAGCTCTACGGGCAATTTTTGCACCTTCTACATTCATCTCATAGGCCAGGTTTCCCATTTCATAGTCGGCCTGTGGAATACGGGTTGCAGCAAAAGTGTTTGTTTCAATAATGTCGGCACCGGCTTCCAGGTATAATTCATGAATACCCTGGATCATTTCGGGTTGGGTAAGATTCATCAGGTCACTATTGTTCTTTACATCAATATGCCAGTCTTTAAAGCGTTCACCACGGAATGTCGCTTCAGTGGGTTTATGCTTTTGGATCATGGTACCCATGGCGCCATCAATGACCAATATGCGTTCTTTCAAACAGTCCTGAATTGTCATCATACTTTACTAATTGCTGAACTAAAAACGTTGGAAACGAATGGTGAAGTTTCTGTACGTTTATTAGTTCTGTTTCCCTTTGATTCTTCAATAAGTGGAGAATCCGGGTAAATGGTGGGCCGAACAATAAACAAATCCGCCCGTTTAAAGGTCAAAAATAGTTCATAATAAGCTAAAAAGCAAGGAGTTCAACTTGCTATTTACCAGCTACATAGCTTTCAACCGGCAACCGGTTTTGGAGGCTTCTTGCCAATGTCATTTCATCAGCATATTCCAGTTCTCCTCCAAAAGCAATCCCCCTGGCAATGGTTGTTGTACGAATATGGGAACCCGGTAGCTTTTTCTGAATATAGTAAATGGTTGTATCTCCCTGTATGTTAGGATTCAAGGCAAAGATCAGTTCCTCTGTTTTTTCCTTTTCCACTCTTTGTAAAAGGCTTTCAATATTCAACTGATCGGGACCGATCCCATCAAGCGGAGAAATGACACCGCCTAAAACATGATAGGTGCCACTATATTGTTGTGTGCTTTCAATGGCAATTACATCCCGGATATTTTCCACCACACAAATGACATCCTGTTTTCTCATGGAGTTAGAACAGATAGAACAAATATCACCGTCAGCCACATTGAAACAGCGATTACAAAACTTGATCTCTGTCCGCATTTTAGCAATGATCTCGGCAAAATGTGATACTTCGTTTTTATCCTGCCTCAATAAATGGAGTACCAGGCGGAGGGCCGTTTTTTTCCCAATGCCGGGAAGTTTTGCAAACTCATTCACGGCGTTTTCCAACAAGGAAGAAGAAAATTGCATGCCGCAAAGTTAGTGATTGAAACAAGGAATAAGAGGGTTAAAAAAACAGAAAGGCTACAATTCAATTTCAAACTCATTTTTCCAGTTTGCCTTTATACTTAGCTTCCTGTCTATCGGTTGTACCGTTTCCGGTTGTATATGGCCTCCAAAAAAATTGCCCGGGTCCCATACTCCGTTCTTATTACGATCAAAAAGGACCCGTAATTGATATTCACCTGGAGTGAACAGATCAACTGAGAGATTTTCACCGGAGAGAGGAAATGCCTGGTAAACTTTATCATTCTGGAGGAATTGGAGTACAGGGTTCTGACTTGTATCTATATTCCGGAGCCTGAGTTTCAAAGACCCATAGTCGGTCCGTTTCCGGGTAGCAAAGTGAAGAGTATCGTCTTTAAGTAATTTTCTTCCTGAAGAATCTTCTGCAAAATCTTTTTCAAGTACAAGATGATATAGTGTGTTTTCTTTCCAGGAATGTTGTAAGGATATTTTTGTTCCTGTACTGTCAAGTATAAAAGAATGACCAGGAACAGGGTTATATGCAGAATCTGTAAATAGATTGATCTTTTTGTCGTCAAAAGTTTTCAGTGGCTCTTCAAATTTTATTTCGAAAGTCTTAAGAAGGTCCTGCAATCCTCCCTGCAAAGTAGTTTGGTAGTTGAGCCTGTTTTCGCCCCCTACAGCTACTTGTTTATTGCGTCCACCAATTGAAGGAAGGTTGCTGAGAGGAGAAGCTTTTGGGATAGAATAAGCATATAATGTAATTTCATCGGCTGAACCTGGCATCACACTGCTGTCGGCAAAGGCAAATATCTGTTGCTCGTTGAAGTATCTCCGGCTATTACCTTCATCCTTCAATGCGTATAAGTAAAATGGTTTTTGAGGTAAATTTTTGAAATGAAAATTTCCTTTTCCATCAAGTTTTGCGATATAGCGGGGTTTTTCTTTGATCACAATTGAATCATCGGGGTTGGTATGCAACATCACAATTAAAGTGGTGTCCACTTTTCCCGTTTCTGCTATGATCACATTCCCTTTTAGTTCCAATGAATCAAAATAATTTCCGGTTGAAAATGTATAAGTTAGGTTTTTGGCAGGATTTCCTTCTGTAAAATCTTTTATCGCATTACCAAAATCAATGGTATAGGTTGTATTTTCTTCAAGGGAATCTTTTAGTCTTACAGTGACGGTTTTCAGTTTAGGATCAACCTGTGGAGTTATTTGTGGTAAGGGTGAAACAATCAGGTTCTCCACCAGGTTTTGAACATCCACAAATTCATCAAATGTGAAAGTGATCCTGCTATCTTTAAAATTTTTAGATGAATCTGTAGGGTTAACTGATAGTAAGACCGGCGGAATGGTATCTTTTGGCCCACCCTGGGGAGGCACAATATTAGCACATCCCGGCAGTGTAACAGTTTGCTGGAGCAACAGAACAATAATAAAAAGGAGGAACAGTACTTTCTTCATCAATACAGTGAAATGTCTGCAAACTTAACCTGTTTTGATTTACAGGCTTTACAAGTTTTGTTTTTATTCTTTCAAAATCCTGTTAATTCTCTTCATCTTCAGTGTTAAACTCATGTAGAGCAACAGTGAGATTATTGGTTTTTACAAAATTGCACCAGTGGCAATCTTCCTTGCCGCAACCGGTATAAAAGTCTTTTGCCTGAATTTTTTTCCATGTAGTGACTATCTGTTTTGTTACCTCTGCAATATCATCCGGGCTAATGACTATTTTTTCTTTTCGGTAATTCTTCTTTTTATCGGGTTCAATGAAGTCAAATTCTGTACTTACAGCTTTCCAGTCTTTTTGTTCATAGTTGTCGACAAGGATCTTATAAAAAACGGCTTGTCGCCAATAGTCTCCACCATTTGGTTCTTTCTTGGAAGGGCCTTTTGTTTTAGCGATCCCTTTTTCAGGATCTCCTGTTTTATAGTCAACAACGTTGACCGATTTTCCATCAAACTCGAGTTTATCCAGGGCGCCTTTGATCGGTACATCTTTTACCGTCGCTTTTATCCGGCGTTCTATCGCAACGATCTTATTGAAGCTGGTTATATTTTTTTCATAGTAATTGCTCAACACTTCATGTCCATATTCCATGCGCCTGTCAAACTGTTGCTGTGTAAAGCTTTCCCGGTGCCGGCGCATATACCATTCAAAGTCAGTAATAAACTCTTCCTTCGATGGAAATTGTTCTTTACCGCTTTCCTGCATTTTTCGGAATAATCTCTCCAGTGCATGATGTACAGATGATCCGAACTCTGTAGCTTCATTTTTGGGAGATGGGATTCGAATAAGGGTTCTGAAGTAGAATTCCAGCGGACAATTAAGATAATTATTCAACGCTGTTACATTCATAGAGAATTTTTCAATCAGGCGATCAATAAAGTCAGCCTCTAACTTTTCTATTTCGGGAGATTTGTTTTCTGTAAAATGAAGTATGGAAAAAGATGATAGTATTTCCTGGTCAATGATCACTTTCTCCACCGGCAATTCATATTGATCCTGTATCTCAGCAATAAACATAGAAGGTTCCAGGTCCTTCCCATTATTATTAAACAGGCAATAAGAGATGTAAAGATGTTGTTCTGCCCGGGTTAGCGCTACATAAAATAATCTCCTTAATTCCTCTTCATCATTGTCACTAGCTCCGGAGCTAAAAATTGTATCGGGAAGTTTATAACCTCTTCCTGGTTTTTTCTTTTTTTCCCAGAACGAAGAGTTGCAGCCTGCGAAAAACACATATTCAAACTCAAGGCCTTTTGATCCGTGGGCCGTCATAATATTTACTCCTTTTTCACTACCGCTTACTTCGGCCAGTGGTAACCGGATATCTTCCTGTTCCATCAGGTCAAGTACAGTAACAAGCTGTTGCAGGTCTAACAAAGGATTGCGATGTGTTTCATCTTTTATAAAATCAAATAGACCAGTAAGTAATTGTAATTCCCAATGTTTGTCGGGGCTTTGCATAATATGGCTAAGCAAGCCTGTTTCCCTGATCACACTTTCGAATAGCTGTTGTAATGTCAGATTTGGAACTTCCCCGATCAATTTTTCAATAACTTGACTGACTTTTTGTATCCCCTCGTTTATTGATGAACTGAAGAGATCTTTTGCCGGGGTGTTTGTTTTTTCTGCAATGGTTTGTCTGATGGATGTTTTGTTATCGCCGTATTTTTTATCAGCAACCTCAATGCTCAGTTTGGCAATTTCTATTGCAGGGATATTGAACCAGTCGAAGTGCATCAACTCAAACAGCATTTCATCCCCGCCGTAAGGCGTATCATGTTCAGCAGCCAGGTATCGAAGCAGGAGAATAATTTTTTGTGCCAATGGCTGTTCCAGGATATTGACCTGTCGTTTGCTATAAACCGAAACGTTCAAAAGTTTTAAATATCTGGTGAGCTCTTCCCCATATTTATTTTCTTTATAAATAATACCAATATCTCCCGGTAAAACTTTTTGACTTAATAACTCTTTTACTTTTCGGGCAATGCCGATCATTTCCTGCCTTTGTGTCTCATATTCCTGAATGAGGGGTGTATGTGTTAGATGACTGATATGAATATTAGATGATTGTAAATCCTTGCTAAGACCTTCCATGGTATTCACAAGCCTGTCATTATTCCGGCTGATCACTGCTTTGGAAACATCCAGTATGGGTTGGGTGGAACGGTAATTATCCATAAGAATTACCGTACGCAAGTCATTTTTATAACTGTTGGCAAAATCAAGCATATTCTGCACATTAGCTCCCTGGAACCGATAAATGCTTTGGTCATCATCACCTACTACAAATACATTTGGTTTATCCCAATAATTGATCAGTAGTTCTACCAGTTTGTTTTGTGTACCACTGGTGTCCTGGTATTCATCTACAAGAATGTATTGAAATCTTTCCTGGTAATCAGCCAACAGATTTTTGTTTTCTTCAAGTGCTTTGATCACCCAGTTGATCATATCATCAAAGTCATAGCGATTCTTTTTTCGCATTAGTTGCTGAAAGCGGTCAAATTCATTTACTGCGGCCCGCAGTTTATCCATTCTTTCTTTTTCCTCTTCTACTTTATCCTTTTTCAGATCACCGGCCTTGAATTCTTTGTATTTACGTTTATAAACAAATTCATCCCGGGTTGGGATACTTTCAATATACTCGTCAATTCTTTGGTTGATAAATGGAGCAGACCAACCCTCTTTTTTCATGGTACTGAATAATGACTGTAGATTATTTACTTCAAAATAAACATCGCCACGATACCGCTTTAGAGGATGATTCTTGGGAAAAGAATCAATTAGTTCTTTGAATAATTCAATTTTTTCAAGATCTGAAATTGGATCTAATGCTGTTTTCTCAAACAAATGGAGGTTTTCCTGGATCACATCATTACAAAAGGCATGAAAAGTATAAATGTTTACTTTATATGCATCGGGTCCAATGAACTGCAGTAACCTTTTTCTCATTGCTACTACACCGGCATCTGTATAGGTAAGGCAAAGAATATTCTCCGGTAGTGCATCTGTTTCCAGTAATATCTTTCCGATACGGCTGGCTAATATTTGGGTTTTACCTGTACCCGGGCCTGCAATTACCATAACAGGGCCTTCTATTGTGTCTACAGCGAGTTTCTGCCTTTCATTCAGCTTTTCGTATTCTTCTTTAAATTTTTTCTCTATTTTTTCTTTGTTCAATGACATTGGGAAAACCTTTTCTGGGTTCAGCGGTTAATAAAACGAATTTAAAGTATAATCAGCATGGCTATTCATGTGTTAAAAAGTATACAGAAAATACCTGCTTCTTTAGAAGACGTCTGGTCCTTTTTTTCTACGCCTGTAAATCTTCAGCAGATAACACCGGATAATATGGATTTCAAGATCATTTCCGGAGATCATGATACCTCACTTTATAATGGGCAACTTTTTGAATATAAGGTGAGTCCAATATTAAATATTCCCCTTTACTGGAAAACAGAGATCACCCGGGTAGAGCCAATGCATCAGTTTACTGACCTGCAGGTGAAAGGGCCCTATAAGCTCTGGGAACACAGCCACTATTTTAAAAAAATTAACAACGGAGTAGAAATGATGGACCTGGTTTATTATGAAATCCCATTCTGGCTCATGGGAGAGCTGGCAAATGCTCTTTTTATCAAAAACAGGCTTAGGCAGATATTTACATTCAGGTACAGAAAAGTAGAAGAGCTTTTCGGGAAATGGCCTGAAGAACAGGAAGTGTCTATTGAAATAAAAAAAGCTGATAAAGAATATCAGCTTTTAAATGGGAGATAGTTTTCTGTTATCCCGGCATCCGGGAAATATATTTTTCTATTTGTTTGATCTGGTCAACGATCTGCGGAGTTGTAGGTTTCAGGGCTTTTGCTTTTCTAAAAAAATCTTTAGCGGCCCGGAATTCTCTTTTATTCATCATAAGGCTGCACATCTGTAGATAAGCCGCCGCTTCATTTTCTTTATCCGGCAACCCCTTTCGGATAGCAGACCGTATATAGCTTTCGGCTTGCTTCAGATCATTTTTTTGCATAGCCAGCATTCCCATCTGTAACATACTGGCGCCTTCCGCCTCTTTCATTGGCATACCCAGGTCAAGCCCTTTTTTCATCATCTTTTCGGCCCCTTCAAAATCCTGTTTTGTCATGGCAATGTTGCCTTTGAGGGTATAATAAACCGAGCGGATCGGCTTGTATAAGAGGTTGGGAAATTTAATTGAATTCAGCACTTTTTCAGCACCATCCATATCACCCTCTTCCATGTATTCCTGGATAAGCCTCAGAGGCCCAAAGAAAAAATGACCTGCTACCAGGATAACACCGATGAGATATAATGGAAAAGCAGGCCAGAAACTGGCAGAATAATTTACGTATCCACCTAAGGCAAGAAGCACTATCCCGATCCAGAGCCTGTATTTGATCAGCAGATTATAAAATTTCATTATTATTCAATTTAACTGGAGCTATGCTCCGAAGGAATGCAAATATAGAAGTTGTGTAATAAAGCTGTTTTTTAATCAGTTCTGTAAATAACAATTGTCATAGTTTTGCGGTTTTTAAATTGATTTATTTGTAAAAAAAGGATATGAAAATAATTATAGAGTCACCTGATTTTAAGCCGAGTAAGTCGTTGAATGAGTATATCATTGAAAAAGTTTCCAAGCTTGAAAGATTACACAGCGGGATCATTTCAGCAGAACTGACACTGGAAAAGGATGTAAAGAAAACAAAGGAACTGATCCGTTGTACATTAATACTGAATATTCCTGGAAAAGATGAATATCTGAAAGCAAATTCACCCATTTTCGAAGATGCTATTCTTAAGGTGGTTGAAAATGCACAACGTCGCCTTCGTATAAGAAAAACCCAGAAACTGGTTACAAGAAAAAAGGGGATAAAGGAGAAAGGGAAGTAAACTCTTCTTTTTACATTAGCCGTATAGCGGATAGTCGAATTTTGCAAAAAATCACCATTTAATCAGCAGGGTAAAACTAAAGGGTTATTTTTGCTGCCCTTAAATAGTTAAGGAAAACTGGCCCCGTAGTTCAATGGATAGAATAGAAGTTTCCTAAACTTTAGATACAGGTTCGATTCCTGTCGGGGCTACCAAGACAGCATTTGCTGTCTTTTCTTTTTTAGTCCTTGTTTTAGTAAGTTCGTTTTTCAAAAACCAAAGAACCACATTACTTGACAGAGCATGAGCTGATACGAGGGCTTCAGAAAGGAGAGGAGTCTGCATTTAAATACTTGGTCGATAACTACCAGGACAGGGTGTACAATACTGCTTTAGGTATTGTGCAAAATGCCCAGGATGCAGAAGATGTGGCCCAGGAGGTATTTATCCAGGTTTATCGGTCTATCCAGACATTTAAAGAGGAGTCAAAGTTATCTACCTGGCTTTACCGTATAGCCACCACCCGGTCGCTAGACCTCCTGAGAAGCCGGAAAAGCAAAAAAAGATTTGGGGCCCTGCAGCGACTTTTTGGCGAGGGAACCGACCCAGTACTGGAAATACCTGATTTTAATCATCCCGGAATTGAGCTGGATAGAAAAGAAAATGCCAAAATGCTTTTTAAAGCCCTAATGCAATTACCTGAAAATCAGAAGATAGCGTTTACTCTGCATAAAATGGAGCAATTAAGTTACCAGGAAATAAGCGAGGTAATGAAAACTACAGTGCCTGCAATTGAGTCACTTATGCATAGAGCTAAACAAAATCTTAGAAAAATACTCGAAAAAAACAAACCTTAAGTAAATTTAGAACGAAGGTTTTGTGATGTACTAACGTCAAAAAATCTGTATATGAACACAGAAAAAAATAAAAAGATCGAAGATATTCTTTCCAGCCTGGACGGTGTGGGAAGGGTTTCTGCACCTGACTTCTTTTATACTCGTTTGAAAGCCAGGATGGAGAGGGAGTTGGTTCCTGAACCTAAAAGGTCATGGATATTGAAGCCAGTTTTTGCGTTTTCGGCCTTAGTATTGATTTTAGCTGTGAATGCGGTTTTGATATTCAGTGAGGCAAAACCTGCAACCAGTGTCGCCGAAACAGATTACATCCAATCTGCTGCATCTGCATATAGCATTAATACCAACCTCACCTATGAAATCAATCAGCTTCCTTAAATGAAAAATAATTATAACAGATTTCTTAGTGTCGCTGTCATTTTGCTTTTAGTTACCAATATTGTCCTTGCAGGATTAATGATTTTTGGCAAGGGGAAAAAAGCACCTCCTAAAAGACAAAATGTATTTGAGCAGGTTTCCAAAGAGATGGGACTTGATTCTGTACAAAAAAGAAAATATGATAGCCTCCGGGAAGCTCATTTTGCAAATGTGGGGCCTGTTTTGGATACCATTCGTACTGTAAGGCAATCACTTTTCAACCTGATACAAGGGCAGGAGATCAATGATAGCCTTGCCAATCATTACCTGGATATTATTTCACAGAAACAAATGATGGCCGACAGAATGACTTTGAATCATCTTAGGAACGTAAGACAGATGTTTACTCCTGATCAGCAGGAAAAGTATGATCAGTTCATTCAGAAAATGGTTCAAAGAGGAAGAAAGGATTCATCCAGAAAGAAGAAATAATAATTTAGTTATATATCCTTTCTATAGCATCTCTGTACTTTTCCATTACCACTTTTCTTTTAAGAGATAGTTTAGGGGTCATTTCACCTGTATCAACACTCCATTCATTTGCCAGCAGTTCAAACTTTTTAACCTGCTCCACATGATTAAAGAACTTATTAAAACTTTCAACGAGTCCTTTAAACAACTCCACAACTTTTGGTTCTCTTATTAATTTTTCATGGTTGGTTTCTGCAATACCATTTTTGCGACACCAATCCTGCAAGCTTGGGAATGATGGTACAATAAGCGCCCCGACGAATTTTCTCTCGGCACCGATCAGCATCACTTGTTCTATGAATGGAGATTCTTTTAACTTATTTTCAACCGGGAGTGGCGCCACATACTTGCCTCCGCTGGTTTTAAATAGCTCTTTTTTTCTATCCGTTATTTTTAAAAAATTATCACTGCTTAGTGTGCCGATATCTCCTGTATGATACCATCCATTTGTAATTTCCTGGGCTGTAAGATCAGGTCTTTTGTAATATCCCATCATCACATTTGGACCCTTACAAAGTATTTCACCATCTTCGGCAATTTTTACTTCCACATCATCAATTAAAGGGCCTACCGTTCCAAACCGCCTGTTTTCTTCTTCATACCTGTTTACTGAGATCACCGGGGAAGTTTCTGTGAGGCCATAGCCCTCCATGATTGTGATCCCGGCTGCGGTAAAGATCCGTATCAGCCTTACCTGGCAGGCAGCGCCACCGGTTACAATACATTTAATGTTATTGCCCAATCCTTCACGCCATTTGCTAAAGACGATTTTATTGGCAAGTGATAATTGCATATTGTATAAAGTTCCCTGGCCCTTATTGATCTCAAACTTCTCTGCCAGCCGATGTGCCCAGAAAAAGAGTTTCTTTTTTATACCGGTTTGTTCATTGCCTTTTTGCATGATCTTATCGTACACTTTTTCAAGCAGGCGGGGTACGGTAGTAAACATATGTGGCCTCACTTCTTTCAGGTTATCGCCAATTGTTTCCAGGCTTTCCGCATAGTAGATGGATGTGCCTCTAAATAAATAGAGATATGTTACCATTCTTTCAAAAATGTGATTCAGCGGTAGAAAGCTCAAAGATCTCATGTTATCTCCCGGAGGAAAACATGGGATGCATGCCATTACGTTTGAAAGTATATTTCTGTGGCTTAGCATAACTCCCTTTGGCGTACCGGTGGTGCCCGAAGTATATATAATAGTGGCAAGATCTTCGTAATCAATTTTATCAGCGATAGGCTTTATTTGATCAATAAGTTCCGGAGAACTTAGGTCTGTAACCTCTTTCCAGTAACGGGCATTGGGTACATGTTCAAATGTGAAAATATCTTTTAAGGAAGGTACTTTCTCCTTGATGCTCAAGACCTTTAAAAAAAGCTCCTCATCATTAACAAATACAGTCTTCACTTTTGCGTCACTCAAAACAAATTCGAGTTCATTCACATTAATCGTAGGATAGATCGGTGTTAGGATACCGCCGATCTGCTGAACAGCCAGGTCAAGCATTACCCATTCTGGCCTGTTTTTGCTTAATATGGCCACCTTATCTCTTCCCTCAGGGGTCATATCATTGGGACCAATTCCAAGAGCCATAAGTCCGGCTGCCAGTTTGTTTACGATCTCCTGTACTGTAGCGGTACTATACTTTTTCCATTGACCTGATTCTTTACCGGCCAGCATATCATCCAACGGGTTTCGTTCCAGGTTGTATTCAATACAATCAAAAAGGCGACGAGGTTCTTTCATACAGCAATCATTGTAGTTGGATCAGCATTTAAAATGCACTAATCAATTTTCAATTTAGTTAAAACAGGAGATAAAAAAAAGCCCTGTATTTACAGGGCTTTTAAAATATTTCGGGTTAAAATCAATTAGTGCTATAATATTGTCCGGGTGGCATCCGAAAGACCCTGCTTTTCTGGAAATTAGTAAAGCGTTCATACTCTTCTGCATGTGTTTTGGTCCAGTTATCATAAGCGGCCAGGTTTTCTGAGGGACCGAAAAGCCATTGATTGTAAGCTTCAAACATACCTTGTTGTAAAAGCTGTCTTTGAAAATCAAATAAGCGGTATGGGTATTTTGATGCATAATTATTGTACCAGTCAAGTATGAATCTCGTACGGATCATTGTCAGCACTTCTGTTGTGATCCCTTTGCTGGCAAGCGAAGATTGTTTGTTCATAACAGTGAGAAATGCTCTGGCAAACTCACTTTTGTTGCCTTCATTATCTTTAAACAGATCAGCATCGGCAAATAATTTCTCTTTATATAATTGTAGCAGGAATTGCCTCATGGCTGCGCCTCTTTCACTGAGGCTTTCCATATTGACAAAGATCTCTCCGTAGATAATACTCCAAACTTTGTCTTTCGTATAAAAATAGAACTGTGCGGCATTATAATAATTTCCGCTATAGGCGGGATCAGCTTTTATGCCATCTTCCCATTGATTGATAGCAGAATAATCTTTAGCAGCCCAAAGCAATTCGCCATACTCACTATACAGTGGACCACTCTTAGGAAATTTCTTTAATCCTTTTTTATAGATCTTCTCACATTCTTTTACTTCTTCAATAGCCTTATATACATTACCGGCTATCTGGTAAGAAACAACATCTGCATCATCTCTTGCCATTAGACTTTTAACGCCTTCCAATGCTTTTGTATAATCTCTCTTGAGGTAATAGCTCATAGCGAGATCTTTCTGCATTTCCAGGTTCTTACTATCCTGCTGTAAGGCACGGGTAAGTACGATAATGGCATTATCAAAATCGCCACTACGCATAAAAGTGCGGGCAGTTTCATGTAATGTTTTCGAATCTTCTGGTTGGGCACTTGCAACAATTCCCATTACCAGGAATACCATTAAAAAGAATGTCCTCATATTACAAATTAAACAGAGATGCATTTTAAAGCATCTCTGTTGCAAAGAAACAATTATTTAAGGAGACAGGATTGTTAAATCAGGTGAGTCAACAATCCGTCCCGAAGCTTAGGTTCAAACCAGGTACTTTTGGGCGGCATTACATTCCCGTTATCGGCAATATCAAAAAGCTGTTGGATCGTTACCGGAAAAAAGCTGAACGCTACTTTCATTTCACCGCTGTCCACTCTTTTTTCAAGTTCTTTAAGACCACGGATGCCCCCAACAAAATCAACTCTTTTGTCGGTACGCTGATCTCTTATGTCCAGTATCTTGTCCAGCACATTTGCTGAAAGTATAGACACATCTAAAACACCAACAGGGTCATCAGTAAAAGTACCGGGCCGGGAAACCAGAATATACCACTGCCCATCCAGGTACATACCAAACTCATGCAATTGAGATGGGGCAACAGGAACGGGACTTAATGTTATATAGAAATCATCTTGTAATTGTCCCCTGAACTCTGCTGCTGTCATTCCGTTAAGGTCTTTTACCACACGGTTATAATCAAGAATGGCCAGTTGATTTTCAGGAAATATAGTGGTGAGAAAATAAGCGGCATTCTCACTTTCAGGCAACTGTTTGCTCACTTTTGCAGCAGAAGCAGCCCGGTGATGACCATCAGCAATATAAGTGTGAGGCACCTTCTTTTGGAAGATCTCAGTAATGTTATCTATCACTGCTTCATCATCAACCACCCATACAGTGTGTTGTATGTCATCATCTGCTTTAAAGTCATAAACCGGGGTATGCTCTTTTTTCCAGTTTTCCATTACCTGGTCAAGTTCATCTACATTGCGGCAGGCAAGAAAAACATTACCTGTTTGTGCCCGGATGGTGAGCATATGCTCTATTCTGTCTTTCTCTTTTTCCGGGCGGGTAAATTCATGTTTTTTGATCTTGTCATCAAAATAATCTGCAACAGATGACACACAAACAAGCCCTGTCTGACTCCTGCCATTCCCGCCGGCCTGGCGGGCAGGCATGATAAGCTGGTAGATATAATAGCAGGGTTTTTCTTCCCTGAAAAGAACATTATCCTTGTTGATCAATGCCAGAAGATTCTCTTTGGCTCTATCATAAACAACCTGGGAGTGAATATCTGTTACAGAAGGAAGATCTATCTCAGATTTAGTGATATGTAAGAACGATATAGGGTTGTCTTTAGCTTCAATTGCAGCTTCTTCACTGTTCAATACATCATAGGGTCGTGATGCAACTTGCTTTGCAAATTCAGGTCTTGGTCTTAATGCATTAAAAGGTCTTATTTCAGCCATCAGGTATAATATTATAGTTTACGGTTAGCGAAATCTTTCATAAGGTCGGTTATAGCTCTTACACTTTCAATGGAGAGTGCATTATACATGGATACACGGAAACCCCCTACACTTCGGTGACCTTTTACGCCGATCATTCCTTCCTGTTTACATAGTTCCAGGAACTCCTTCTCGATTTGTGGGTCGTCAATGGTAAAAACAGCATTCATCAGGCTCCGGTCCTTCTTTGCTACAGGTGTATTAAATAAGGGCAATGAATCCAATGTCCCATATAGCAAAGAAGCTTTTTCCTGGTTTAGCTTTTCCATTGCGGCAATACCGCCATTTTTCTTGAGCCATCTTAGCGTAAGCAGTACTACATAAACTGCAAAAACAGGAGGTGTATTCAACATACTACCTTCTTTTATATGCACCTGGTAATCCAATATGGTAGGTATGGTACGTCCAGATCTTCCCAGGATGTTTTTGTCAACAACAACCAGGTTTACGCCAGCTGCTCCCATATTTTTTTGTGCCCCTGCGTATAGCAGAGCAAAACGATTAAAGTCTATTTGCCTGCTTAAAATATCGCTGCTCATATCGGCTACTAACGGAACGCCGCAATCATAAGGGATATGATGCCATTGGGTTCCTGCAATAGTTTCATTGGTGGTGATGTGCAGGTAAACAGAGGAAGGGTCTATATCAAGTTTGTCAGGGATGGAAGTGAAATTATTTTCTTTGGTTGTTCCGGCGATATGGACATTACCAAAAAGTCTTGCTTCTTTAATTGCTTTTACACCCCATGTTCCTGTTTCTGTGTAAGAAGCTGTTCCATTTTGGGACAGCAGGTTCATCGGCACCTGCATAAATTGTGTGGTGGCCCCACCATGAAGAAACAGAACTTCATGGTCATCATCCAGGCTCATTAAATCCTTAGCCAACTGTCTTGCTTCATCCATAACGGGTTGGAACAAAGTTGTCCTATGCCCGATCTCAAGAATGGATAAACCCGAGTTATTGAAATCTAAAATAGCACGGCTGGCTTCTTCAAAAACTTCTTTGGGTAGAACAGAAGGGCCGGAATTAAAGTTGTGCACCACAGTTTTCAGCGTTTCAGCCATTGGTAGTGATATAGAACTGGTGAGGTGCAAATGTATGAAATTCTAAAGCCCTTCAGGGTGAAGGAGTTTCATGCTCCCTGCCTTTTATGGCAGCATTTCTCCAGGAATTATTCAGCGCTTCAAATTCCCTGAGTTCTTCTTCTGTAAATGTTTTGTACTCAAGGTTTTTCAGATCAGGTTGTCCCGCATTTACCCATGCTGTATACCAAAAACCTGCAATTGCATAAATGGATTGCTGCATTCTTCTTTCCACCATTCCTTTCAGCATTGTATTGTAAGCAATGGAAAAGGCTGATGAATACTGCCGAATGGTGGTGCCGTTCCTTTCTTCAAAAGAATACTTCTGGTCACCTGGAAATTTTTTGGAAAGCTCTTTTTCAAATTGTAATACTGTGTCAGCTGCTGCGGCACTCTCCAGCACCCTTTTCCAGATGAAATCCGCAGGATCTTTGATGTATTCAGCTTTGCCGATGAAGAAATCCCATTCCTTTTCGGCAAGTAATTCAGGGATACGACTTTCCCAAAAACCATGTATACCTTTTTGATCTGAGTATTGGCCATTATGGTTTGAGCATGCATGTAGCGGCACATGGGCATCGGCAATATAATGCCCTATTTCGGCAGAATATTTAAGGATCTTTGCCTGATTTTTTTCTTTAAAAGCTGTTGTTAGCCGGTATAACATAGTTTGTAGCCACCAGGGTACAATACCATAAGTATTTAGTGTATCCTCGGAAAACTTTGCAACTGCATCTTTCCATTTCCTGGGTAGTTCCGGGTAGGGGTATTTTCCATAATAGTCTATATCAATATAATGGCGGGGGCCTTCTTCGGGTATGGCATATCTTCTTTTGTCAGGATCAACTGCATGTTCTGAAATAAAAGCTATCTGTGGTTTGTAAAGAGCCATCATTTCGGGGGGCAAAAGAAAAACAGCATATTGGTTGATCATCCGGTGAGCATAAAATCCCCAGCAAAACGATTTTTGGGTGATCAGTATTAATATGAAAAATAAAGAGAGCCTTTTTATCATTATCAGTATTTACTTTTGCTGGCCTCTATCTCTTTTCGCTCAGCTTCCAGATCAACAACACCGCCGGTTACTGCGTACTTCATAGCTTCTCCTGAGGTAATATGTTCGATCTTTTTCACTTTACTTTTTGGTAATATATATAGCTGGCCGGCAAAGTTGTAGGCCTGGGGCACATATACAGCAACATGCTCTGCTCCCATATCAAATTTGGTCATTTCATCATCTGTTAGAAATCCCACTATCCAGACGTCTTCATCAAAAACACTGGCAAGCACCGCTTTATTGAACTTTCTTTTGTCGCCGGCAAAAGCTTCAAAAAAATCTTTTGTGGAAGTATAGATGAATTTGATGCCTGGTGTTTTTTGCATTAACTGGTCAAAAAAGTTGATGGCGCTTCCCATCAGGAAGCTGGAACTTATCCAGCCTATCAATATGACAAACAATATGATAAGCCCAAAGCCCAGTCCCGGAACATTTACATAGGGCCTTAAAATACCATCCACTTTTTCAAACAACCAATAAAGAGCATAGGCGGTAATGCCGATGGGAGCCAGAATAATAACCCCCTGGATAAAGAACCGAAGGATCTTTTTGGCAGTTGCACTGAAATGTGATTTATGCTGAGTACTCATAACCCTGTTTGAGGCTAAGGTAAATTAAAAAAAGGGTGAACAGGGGCTTAAAAAATCGGTGAACGGTCGAAAAAGCAGGATGGAAACTTTTGTTACACTAAAAGTTTCCATAGTTTTGCGTCCGAATTAATGCCAATGGATAATAAAGAACGCATATTAGTTAAGGCTGAAGAAATGTTTTTGCAATATGGCATCCGTTCCATTTCTATGGATGATATTGCCAATAGCCTTGGGATGAGTAAAAAAACTCTCTATCAGTACTTTACAGATAAAGATGAGTTGGTAAATGAGGTTGTTGATCAACATGTTGGCCGCACAGAAAATGATTGCATGCATTGCAGGGAAAAGGCCAAAGATGCCATTGAAGAAATTTTCCTGATCATGGATCGCATCGTAGATCAGCTAAGTAACATGAATCCCATGATACTTTTTGATATGGAGAAATTTCATTTTAAGGCTTACCAGCGGTTCTTAAACTACAAGCAAAAATTCCTGCTGGAATCAATACAAAGCAATATTGAATGGGGCATCCAGGATGAACTATACCGTCCAGATATCAATGTGGATGTAATGTCGAAGTACAGGATCGAATCCATGATGATACCGTTTAATATCTCGATTTTCCCTTCTTCTAAATATAACCTTGCTGCCATTTCACAAATGATCATGGAAAACTTTATTTATGGTCTTGCGACCATAAGGGGACACAAGCTTATACAGAAATACAATGAACAACGTAAACAAAACCTTTCTTATGAAGCAGTTAAGAAGTAAAACATTGCTGGCAATATTCCTGTTTCCGGCAATGGCTTTTTCACAGGCTGCGGGAGACACGACAGTACCGGTAAAACATGAGTTTACCGTAAAGCAGGCCGTTGAATATGCTTTAAAGAATAATGTGGAGGTCAAAAACGCCTTGCTGGATGTTCAAAACCAGGAACAGGTGAACAGAGAATTTATTTCTAATGCCTATCCGCACATCAATGGCATATTAGGTACTACATGGAATCCTAATGTAGCCACACAGGTATTACCCAACTTCATCTCTCCGGCTACCTACCAGGTGCTGATCGATGAAGGTGTAAAAGATGGTAATGGCCAACCTATTCAGATGCCGGATGATTTTGGTTTTATAGCGGCACAGTTCGGTACAAAGTTCAGTGCTACGGCTGGCGTCAGTCTTTCACAGATTCTTTTTGATGGACAGGTGTTTGTAGGCATACAGGCTACCGGTGCTACTATGCGTTTTGCGGAAAAAAAGAAAGAGATCACAGAAGAGCTGATCAAAACAAATATTTATAAGGTCTATTACCAGTTGGTAGTTGCTGATAAGCAGGTAGAACTACTGGATGCTAATATTGCTCTCTGGCAAAAAAATCTGCATGATACTAAGATCTTATATGAAAATGGTTTTGCTGAAAAACTGGATATAGACAGGGTAAGTGTTGTGCTGACCAATGTGGAAACGGAGAAAAGAAAACTACTGAATACTATTTCAAACGGTTATTATGGCCTTAAGGTATTGATAGGTATGCCGGCAAAAGATGAGTTAGTGCTTACGGACAGTATTAATGACAATGAGATCAAGGACGGAATGCTGGAAGCAATAAATTATAACTATGATGACAGGAAGGAATATCAGTATGCGCAGATTGGAAAAGAATTAAATGAATTCAATATCCGCAGATATAATCTTAGCAGGATACCATCAGTAACACTTACCGGTCAATACGCTAAAAATGCACAAAGGAATAAGTGGAATTTTTTTGGCAAAGGAGACTGGTTTACTATTTCAAATGTTAACCTGAATATTTCTATTCCCATATTCAACGGGTTTTTTACAAAATCAAAAATGGAACAGGCAAGGATAAGCCTGCGGCAGACCGAAAATAAAATTGAAGCATTGAAACTTTCTATTGACCAGGAAGTGGCCATGGCAAGAAACAATTTCAGGTCGGCAATAGAGACAATGGATTTTCAAAAGAAGAATATGGAACTCGCAGAGAAAGTGTATAACCAAACCAAAAAGAAGTATGAAGTGGGTACCGGGTCACAAACGGATATCAACACCGCTCAAACCGATTTGAAACAAGCGCAAACCAATTATATAACTGCGCTATATGATGCCATAGTTGCAAAAATTGACTTTCAAAAAGCAACAGGAAAATTAGATTAACAAAAACCAATTAGCATACAATAAAAAGAATAATAATGAACAACCTTCTTAAAATTACCTTATCTGCCTTAGTCGTTTTATCACTGGCAGCTTGTGGCTCAGGTGCCAAAGACAAAAAGGGTGATATAAATGATCTGAAAGTAAAGCTGGAAAAGCTAAAAAAAGAAAAGAGCAAACTTGATACTGATATCAAGGATATTGAAAACAAGATAGCTGAAGCAGATCCTGAAGCAGCTAAAAAAGTAAAGAAACTGGTATCTGTAGATACCCTCAGGGTACAGGATTTTGTGCATTTTATTGAGTTGCAGGGAAAGATCAATTCTGATGGGGTAGGTTATGTGGCGCCTAAAGGCGGTGGTGGAGTAGTAAGAGCTATATATGTAAAGATCGGTCAAAGAGTTAGTAGGGGCCAGGTAGTAGCAAAACTGGATGATGCTATTGCCCAACAACAACTGGCTGCCGCCCAACAGCAGGGAGGTGTGTTGAAAGCGAGATTGGATCAGGCTAAAACAGTATATGAGAAATATCAGAATTTATGGAAGCAGAATATAGGTGCTGAAATAAATGTGATCAATGCCAAGGCAGATGTGGATGCACTTACTGCACAATTAAAAGCTGCTGAAGCCGGCGTGGCCCAGGCAAAAGAAGCAGTGGACATGTCCAACGTAAGAGCAGGAATGAATGGTGTGGTGGACCAGGTGAATGTGAGACTGGGAGAATATTTTAGTGGTGTATCGCCAGATAACAAACCCCAAATCGCAATTGTAAGCACAACAGGAATGAAAGTGGAAGTACCGGTGCCTGATAATTATGCAGCAAGTGTAAAAAAAGGAGATAAAGTAGAAGTGGTAGTTGCCGAAACAGGTAAGCCACCTTATAAATCAGTGATCAGCGCTGTTGGTGCAGCCATCGATCCTAATACCCGTTCATTTATTGCAGAAGCAAAACTTCCTTCAGATCCTCAATTGAAACCTAACCAGACTGCTCTGATGAAGATATTGGATTATGAGTCAAAAGCTACAGTAGTGGTTCCTGTGAATGTGGTACAAACAGATGATAAAGGCAAGTATGTATATGTGGCAGAAAAGAAGGATGATAAAATGGTAGCCCGGAAGAAAGCTGTTAACGCAGGACAGGCATATAATGGAATGATGGAGATCAAAGGCGGATTATCTGGCGGAGATATCATTATTACAGAAGGTTACCAGTCTGTTTATGATGGACAAACCATCTCTACAGCGCTGTAAATACTATTGGCACAACGACTCAAAAAATCATTATGAAAGCTTTAGAAGGGATATCTAAAAAGTTTAAAGAATTTAAACCTACCAGCTGGGCGGTTGATAACCGGACAGCTGTGTATATCATAGCCATCATCTTCACTATTTATGGGCTGATGAAGTTTAATAGCTTGCCCAAAGAACAGTTTCCGGATATCGTGGTTCCTACCATTTCAGTTGTTACCGTATATGTAGGTAACTCACCGCAGGACATAGAGAATCTTGTTACACGACCGATAGAAAAAGAACTGAAAGGTATTAGTGGCGCCAAGGTAAATAAGATACAAAGTACCTCGCAGACGGATTACAGCCTTATTGTGGTGGAATTTGATACGGATATACAGACAGAGGTTGCCAAGCAGAAAGTAAAAGATGCCGTTGACAAGGCCAGATCAGATCTGCCTACTGATCTTACCTCAGAACCAGATGTACAGGAATTTGCATTTAGTGAAATGCCTATCATGTTTGTGAATGTGAGTGGTAACTATGATGGTATCAAATTGAAACAGTATGCAGATAAAATGCAGGACCGGTTTGAAGAACTGAGTGAGATCAACCGTGCAGAAATAGTAGGTGCTCCGGAAAGGGAGATACAGGTTAATGTGGATCCATATAAAATGACGGCGGCCAAAGTATCTTTTATGGACATTGAGAATGCTATTGCCCGTGAGAACATGGATGTTACCGGGGGGCAGATCGAAGTGGGAAATATGGAAAGGACGCTGAGGGTGAAAGGACAGTTTAAAACCGTAGAAGATATGAAGAGCATTGTGGTGCGAAGCAGTGCAAGAGGAGCTTCTGTTAACCTGCGGGATATTGCCGAGCTTAAAGATACGATCAAAGAAAAAGAAAGCTTTGCCAGGCTGGATGGTCAGAATGTTATAACGCTAAACATCGTTAAGAGGGCTGGCGAAAACCTCATCAATGCGGCTGATAAGATCAAGGCTATTGTAAAAGAAATGCAGGAGAAGGAAGATCTGCCTGCTGATCTGCGGGTGGAGTTTACAGGTGACCAGAGCAAACAAACAAAAACCTCCTTTAATGAACTGATCAATACGATCATTATCGGGTTTATACTGGTATTGATCATCTTGATGTTTTTCATGGGAGTTACCAATGCTTTTTTTGTGGCATTAAGTGTTCCGCTAAGTGTATTTGTCGCCTTCTTATTCCTGCCGGTGGCCAATGCTATCATTGGCACCAGTGTTACTCTCAACTTTATTGTACTCTTTGCATTGCTATTCGGTTTGGGGATCATTGTAGACGATGCCATTGTAGTGATCGAGAATACTCACCGTATTTATAATAATGGTAAAGTGCCGATCGTACGAAGTGCCAAGGAAGCAGCAGGTGAAATATTTGTTCCTGTGTTAGCGGGTACAGCTACCACATTAGCACCTTTTTTCCCATTACTATTCTGGAAAGGGCTAATCGGTAAGTTCATGATCTATCTGCCAACAATACTTATTCTTACGCTGACAGCGTCATTAATAGTTGCCTTTTTCTTCAACCCGGTATTTGCCGTAAGCTTTATGAAGCCTGAGGGCAGGGAGTTTGAAAAACCAAAGAATGCTGTTTTCAGAAATAAATGGTTCATCACTTTTATAATAGCAGGTGTGTTATTGCACTTACCCGGCCTTCATGGAGTAGCCAACTTCCTGTTACTAATGGCGATCTTAATGGTGTTCAATGCATATATATTGAATGATCTTATTCATGCATTTCAGCAAAAAAGACTGCCACGCCTTATGCGGCGTTATGAAAAATTGCTGAGCTGGATATTGATAGGTAAAAGACCGGTATGGGCATTTGTATCATTGTTTGGTGTTTTTGCTTTTTCAGCTGCGGCGCTTATGTTGCGTGGTAATAAAAGAACTTTCTTCCCCAGTGGTGACCCCAATTTTGTGTATGTATATCTTAAAATGCCTGTTGGTACCGATGTGCAGTATACAGATAGTGTATTAAGAGTATTAGAGAAAAGAGTAGATAAGATATTGGAAAAAGAAAAGCCCGGCACACCGGGAGGTATTGTGGAGAGTGTAATATCCAATGTGGCTGTGAGTGCCAATAATCCGAGAGATAATAACCGTAGTACCCAGCCACATTTAGGAAGGATACAGGTTTCTTTTGTTGAATATGAGAAGAGACACGGAAAGAGGACACGACCTTATATGGAAGAGATAAGGACTGCCATGCAGGGAATACCCGGTGCCAGTGTGGAAGTGGCGCAGGAAGATAATGGCCCGCCCACAGATCCCCCGGTAAACATTGAGGTGATAGGAGATGATTTTGAAAATATTGCTTCTGCTGCTACACAACTATACAATTACCTGGATACAAACCGGGTTGAAGGAATTGAAAACCTGCAGGCCGATGTAGACCTGAGTAATCCTGAGATCACTATTAATGTAGACAGGCAAAGAGCTATGAGGGAAGGATTGACCACTGGCCAGATAGGTTCAGAATTACGTACAGCAGTTTTTGGTAAAGAGGTCAGTAAGATAAAAGATGGGGAAGATGAGTATAAGATACAGTTACGTTACAATGATCTGCAACGCAATAACATTACTGACCTGATGAATATGCGCATCACTTTCATGGATATGAACACTTTCCAGGTAAAGTCAATTCCGGTGAGTGCGGTGGCATCGATAGATTATACTAATTCAACTGGTGGTATAAAAAGAAAGAACCTGAAACGGACCATTCAATTGCAGAGTAATGTTCCCGATCCTACGATGGTAACAAAGATCAACAAGGATTTGCAGGGAAAAATTGATGACTTTATGTCTGTGGCCAAGTTGCCAGCAGATGTAACAATTAAATTGAGTGGACAAAGCGAACAGGAAAAAGAAACCAATGCCTTTTTGGGTACTGCATTTTTGATCGCAATAGGATTGATATTCCTGATACTGGTTTTGCAGTTCAACTCAATGAGTAAACCATTTATCGTTATTACGGAAATATTCTTCTCGGTTATCGGGGTATTGCTGGGTTATGCCATAACAGGGATGACCATGGCTACCATCATGGTGCTGGTAGGCATTGTTGGTCTTGCAGGTATTGTTATTAAGAATGGTATATTATTGATTGAATTCACCGATGAGCTTCGTGGAAGAGGTATGCGGACCAGAGAAGCAGCTATCCAGGCCGGTAAGATCAGGATCATCCCTGTGTTGTTAACAGCACTTGCCACTATATTGGGTTTATTTCCGTTGGCAGTTGGTTTCAATATTGATTTTGTTGGCTTGTTTGAACATCTGCGACCTAATATTTTCTTCGGTGGAGATAGTGTTGTCTTCTGGGGGCCATTAAGCTGGACCATTATTTTTGGATTGATCTTCGCTTTCTTCCTTACATTGGTAATGGTACCAAGTATGTACCTGATAGCCGAAAGACTGAGAAGGCCCATGGAGAAATTCTATGGAACAAAGTTTATAGCACTGTTGGGATTCTTAGGACCACTGTTCTTCATTTTTGTAGGAATTATGTTCCTTACAAGAAGGTTACAGGGTAAAAAAGTATGGATGGGGAAATTAAAAGATACACCAGTAAAGAATACCTAGAAAAACTAAGTATAAAAAGAAACAGCCCTTCTGTTCAGGAAGGGCTGTTTTATTAGGTTTGACCGTTAAAATGATCAGAAGCCTTTTTTTACCGGGTTGCCATCCGCATCCAGCTCCACAATCTCGTAACCGAACTTTTGCAGACCGGGAACGATCTTTTCTTTATCACCTACGATCAGGATGTTCATTTTGTTCAGGTCGATCCATTTTTTTGCGATCGCATCTATTTCAGATTTACTGATGTTCTTCAGTATGTCATTCTGTTTGTCTACATAATTTGCATCGAGTCCATATTCCAGGATTCTGCCAATAAATCCAGCTTTTTGAAAACCTGTTTCATAACGTAGTGCATCTATCTGACCCAATGCACTTTTCATAAACGAAAGCTCATCTGCAGTAATGCCATTTTCCTTATAGTTGTTCAATTCTTTGATCACTTCACTCAAGGCACTATCGGTTGCCGGAGCTTTAATGCCGGAGCTGAAAGCAAACTCCCCTGTGTATTTATCGCCACTAAAGGATGTCCTGGCACCATAGGTCCATCCTTTATCTTCACGAAGGTTGATATTTACCCTTCCGTTAAATCCGCCACCTAAAGCAAAGTTTGTAAGGAATGCCTTGAAGTATTCACCGGTAGCGTCATACTTCAGGTCAGTTCTATAACCTACACGAAACTCAGATTGTGCTGCATTCTTTACATCAACAATATAGATCTTCGTTTTTTCAACAGGAGTTGCGGTTGGTATAGAAGGGATCCTGACATCTTTTGCGGGAAGCTTGCTCAAAAATGAAAGTTTGGGTAATACTTCACTTTCTGTAATATCACCCACAACAACAACTTCTGTTCCTTTTGATGTCATGGTATTATTATAATAATCCTGGACATCTTTTAGCGTAAAGGAATTTACTGTTTCTTCTGTACCGATTGTTCTGATACCCATTATGCTGTTAGAGCCATAATTCAGTACATCAAAAACACTGCTGGCAATAGATGCTGGCTGAGATTTGATCTGTTTAAAGCTCTCCAGGCGTTGACGCTTAAGGCGGCTAAAATCACTTTCAGTGAATTGTGGCGACAACATTCTTTCTTCCAACAATGCCAATGTAGCATCAAGGTTTTTCTTTAAAGCAAATACCTGGAACGTAATGCCATCCAGTCCGCTGAAAGTATTAATGTTACTACCCAGCTTTTCGAGTTCTTTACTAAAATCTTCTGCACTGCGTTTTTTTGTATCGTATTCCATCATGTCAGCAAAGAAAGAAGCAAGCCCTGCTTTTGATAAGTCATTCGCCTGCATCAGGTGGCCCCCGGGAATTTTTACAGAAAGAGTGACGGTGGGTATCTCTGTATTTTCAGTTCCGATAACTTTTATACCGCCACTAAGATCCTTTTCCCAGAAGGCTGGAACTTTAACAACAGGATTAGGTCCGGCAGCGGGCATCACATTTCTATCAAACTTATCTTTTGCTTTTACATATTTGAGGCCTTCATAGCCATAATGTGGTGCTTTGTAGTTGCTTTCATCAATTACATAATTATCATCACCTACTTTCATCATATCATCGGCACCTTTCGTTAAAACGCTTAAGACCACACAGTGCTTTAGCTTTACATATTGTTCATATACCCGCATTACATCTTCTTTTGTAACCGAACGATACATTTCCAGTTCTTTGCCGATCATATTAGGATTGCCGGTAAATGTTTCGTAAGAAGCCAATTGAGATACTTTTCCTGAAACGCTTTGGAGCCTGTTGAAATATTGTGATTCGATCTGTCCTTTGAACTTGGCAATATCTTCATCATTTACCCCCCTGGCTTCAAAGCTATCAAGGGCATTATCAATCAGGTAATACATACTTGACAATGGTTTGCCCGGATAAGGAACAACTGTAATGGCAAACTCTCCGCTCAACTCACTGTTTGAATGATTGGCGCTTGCCTGGAGGGCCAGTTGCTTTTTTACCAACTGCTGATAAAGCACTGAGTTATTTCCTTGTCCCAGTATTTCTGCTAAACAATCCAGGGCAGCCATATCCTTATGAAAATTGGGTACCGTTGGAAATACTTTTCGCATAATGGGCATCCGGGCATAATTATCTGTATAAGAAACAAAGCGATGCTTGTACAACGCAGGCACCATTGCCGGCATATTTTCCACTTTTGGTCCGGAAGGAATAGAGCCATAATATTTTTCAACCAGTCTAACTACTTCCTTTGGATTTACATCACCGCCTATTGTCAACGTAGCATTGTTGGGGCCATACCAGCGAAGGAAAAAGTTTTTAAGATCATTTACATTTACCCTGTTCAGGTCTTCTATATACCCGATCGTTAGCCAGGAATAAGGGTGACCATAAGGGTAAAGGTTTTTAGCTGTCATCTCACCTGCTAAGCCGTAGGGGCGGTTGTCATAATTCTGTCCTCTCTCATTCTTCACAGTTTCTCTCTGTATCTCAAATTTTTGCTGCGTAACGGCATCCAGCAAAAAGCCCATACGGTCTGCCTCGAGCCAAAGCATTTTTTCTAATTGATTGGATGGTACCGTTTCAAAGTAGTTGGTCCGGTCACGGTTTGTAGTTCCGTTCAAGGTGCCGCCCGATTCTGTAATTATTTTGAAATGCTGCTCATCACCCACATGGTCACTTCCCTGGAACATCATATGCTCAAAAAAGTGGGCAAAACCAGACTTGCCTATTTCTTCCCGGGCTGATCCTACATGGTAGGTTACATCTACACGGACAATAGGATCGCTATGATCTTCGTGTATGATCAACGTTAGGCCGTTCGGTAAACGATACTTTTCATAAGGAATCACAATCTCATTTCCTTTCCGGGTTACCTTTTCAAGCAGCTTTGCTTTTGTGCCCTGCGCTTGTGTAATCATCGACAACAGCATCACGGCTGAAGTAAGTAGTATTAACTTTTGTTTCATAAATGATTTGATTTTTTGGGGATGGCAATGTAAACAAATATGCTTTTTAAACCATGCCACTTATCAATTTAGCCTTCCTGCAGGCACAATACCTTTAGTATCTTTATAGAAAAATCATAACCATGAGTAATACGATGCGAACAAATCATGAAATTGATTATAAAATATATGGTGAAGAATTACAATTTGTAGAAATAGAGCTGGATCCGCAGGAAACAGCTGTTGCAGAAAGCGGCGCCATGATGATGATGGACGATGGCATTGAAATGCAGACCATTTTTGGCGACGGATCAACACAACAACCTACAGGTTTTTTGGGTAAACTGATGAGTGCCGGCAAACGGGTACTGACCGGGGAAAGCCTTTTCATGACCACATTTACCAACGCCGGGCAGGGAAAAAAGAAAGTAAGTTTTGCAGCGCCTTATACAGGGAAGATCATCCCGATGGACCTGCAGCAATTGGGAGGCACCATCATCGCACAAAAGGACGCTTTTTTATGTGCCGCAAAAGGGGTGAGCATCGGTATTTACTTTCAGCGAAGGTTAGGGGTGGGTATTTTCGGTGGTGAAGGTTTTATTATGGAAAAACTGGAAGGTGATGGGATGGCCTTTTTGCATGCCGGAGGCTATATTATTGAAAGAGAATTAAAGCCGGGTGAGGTTTTGAAAATAGATACAGGCTGCGTAGTCGGATATACGCCTACGGTGCAGTTCGATATTGAATTCGTAAGGGGGATCAAAAATTTTATGTTTGGTGGTGAGGGTTTGTTCTTTGCAAAGTTGCAGGGGCCGGGCAAAGTCTGGATCCAATCATTGCCGATCAGCAGGCTGGCAGGCCGTATTGTTGCCTATGGCACTTATAAACGTAAAGAAGAAGGAAGTGTACTCGGCGGATTGGGAAATCTCTTTGATGGAAGAGAATAACAACGCTTTTCTGTCAAAAATCAACCTTTAACAGGGCAAACATTGTTACATTCGCAGGAATAATTTTTACCTATGACCAGAAAACAAGAAGTTCTCAATGATGTAGTTATAAAATTTGCAGGGGATAGCGGAGACGGAATGCAGTTGACCGGAAGCCAGTTCACCAATAATACAGCCCTGATGGGCATCGACCTTGCCACTTTCCCGGATTTTCCGGCAGAGATCAGGGCGCCGCAGGGTACATTACCCGGAGTAAGTGGTTTTCAGCTTCGTTTTTCATCTGATAATATTTTTACTCCCGGCGATTCGGTAGATGTGTTGGTGGCAATGAATGCAGCCGCATTAAAAACCAATCTCGCCTCATTGAAAAAGGGCGGTAAGATTATTGCCAATACAGACGGATTTGATGGAAAAAATCTACGGCTGGCTAATTACCCGGACGGAGAAAATCCATTGGAGAATGATAGCTTGACTAACTACGAGGTCATTAAAATGGATGTGACCAAGATGACCCGTGAAGCGCTGAAGGATATTACCATGGGGATGAAGGAAAAGGACCGTGCAAAAAACATGTTTGTGCTTGGCTTTCTTTACTGGATGTATAACCGGGATATGGAAAGCACCATCAATTTTCTGAAAGAGAAGTTTGGCAAAAAACCCGAGATATTTGAGAGCAACGTAAAAGCATTGCAGGCAGGTTATCACTTTGGTGATACTACTGAAACTTTTACCACCACTTATAAAGTGGAAAAAGCAAAGATGGAACCGGGGGTGTATCGTTCCGTAATGGGTAACCAGGCAGTTGCTTACGGTTTGATTGCGGCTTCCCAAAAAAGTGGATTGCCGCTTTTTTTAGGCTCTTATCCTATTACACCTGCTTCTGATATTTTACATGAACTAAGTCGCCATAAAAATTTCGGTGTACGAACATTCCAGGCGGAAGATGAGATTGCTGCTATTACTTCTTCAATTGGTGCAGCCTATGGTGGTTCATTGGGTGTTACCACTTCCAGCGGACCGGGTATAGCTTTAAAAGGAGAAGCAATTGGTTTAGCGGTTATGCTCGAAATACCATTGCTGATCATCAATATTCAAAGAGGTGGCCCATCAACCGGGTTGCCGACCAAAACGGAACAAAGTGACCTGATGCAGGCTTATTATGGCAGAAATGGAGAATGTCCCATGCCGGTGATCTCAGCATCTACCCCGGCCGATTGTTTTGATGCAGTGTATGAGGCAGTTCGTATTTCGGTGCAGCATATGACTCCTGTTATGTTCTTAAGCGATGGATATATAGCCAATGGTGCAGAGCCTTGGAAATTTCCTAAAGCCGAAGATCTGCAGGCAATTGAAGTAAAGTTCAAAAAAGAACTGGGACATGGAGAAGAAAAACTGCAGCCTTATTTAAGAGATGAAAAATTAGCAAGGCCATGGGCTATACCTGGTACACCCGGTCTGGAACATCGTATCGGTGGCCTTGAAAAACAAAATATTACCGGTAATGTGAATTATGAACCGGAAAACCACCAGTTGATGGTGAAGATCAGGGAAGAAAAAGTGGAGAAGATCGCTGAGTATGTTCCAGAGCAACAACTGGACAGCGGGCCTGAAAAAGGAGAGATCCTTGTTTTGGGCTGGGGCTCCACTTATGGTGCTATCAAATCTGCTGTGGCAGAAATGCAATCAAGAGGACATGCAGTAAGCCATGCACATTTACGTTATGTGAGGCCTTTCCCCAAAAACCTTGAACAGATGCTCCGGAATTTTAAAACAGTCTTGATTCCCGAGATCAACAACGGCCAACTGGTAAAGATCATCAGGGATAAATACCTGATCGATGCAAAAGCCTACAACAAGATCATGGGTATACCTATCACCAAAACAGAACTGGTGATGAAGATGGAAGAAATGCTGGGCGGGTTGAACTAATTGATCCTTACTCTCTTTCATAAAAATCCACCACCACCGGTGGATTTTTAACGTTAATTAACTGGTGGCTTGTTTATTTTCATGATAATTAAAAGTAATTGTCATGAAAAAAATTATTTTACTCCTGATCATTTTTCAATCTGCATTTTTACTTACAGTACAAGCACAGGATAATACCATAAAGAAAGAAAAATGGCATTGGGGAGCGCAGCAGGATACCACTGCAGGCTATGCACAGGCGGTTAAAGTAGGTAATGTATTATATATATCAGGTACAGTTTCCCGTGATGTTTCGCCACAGGGTATAACCAATGTATACAAGGCTTTGGAGAGAACATTACAACAATACGGCGCTACTTTCCAAAATGTGGTAAAAGAGAATTTGTACACTACTGATATAGAAGCCATGAAAAAATATAATGATTCCCGGAAGGTTTTTTACAAAGGAGATTTTCCGTCAGCTACCTGGGTGCAGATATCAAGATTGTATATGCCGGATGCCAGCCTGGAAATAGAACTGATAGCTTATTTGCCGGAGAAGGGATAAAAACATTAAGAATTAACTATCCCGCCCTATACACTTCTCCTGCTTCGGGTATGGCGAAAGCAATCGCAAAAGCAATCATAGTAAGAATAAGCCCATACATAAAAATGTTATAAGCTATACGCAGGTAGCGGTATTTTTTGGCTAATACTACTCCAAGAAAATAATTGTCCTTTACAATGCTGTTGTATAAATAATCCCTGTCGTCCAGCATTTCCTGCATGGCCCAGCTATAATCCTGCAGTCCCATTTTATAAAAGTTGCCAAAGAAAAGCAGGTTGGTTCTTTTGTTATGTATGTCATCTTCAGTAAAAGTGCCGTGTGTTACATTGGGCCTTGTAGCAAGTATGGAAAAAACAATAGCTGTTACACACACTACAACTAACATTATTACCGGTATCTGTAAATTACTGTTACTGTCCAGTTTGGTAAACAGCGTAGAGATCACAATGGTCAGGATGATGGAATTGACTGAAACCATGATGTTGGCTTTGGAGTCGGCCATCTGGCTCAGGTTGTTTTGGTTCTGTGCCATGATCCTGAAAACGGTGGATATCCCTCTTTCCGTTTGATTCTTTTTAGAATCTTTTGCCTTTTTGGGTTCTTCAGGTATGCTATCAGCTTGTGATAAAGCTTTTTCTTTATTTTTTTTATCAGCTTTTGCCATAGCAGTTGTTTTTTCTTTTAGTTTGGCCAGGTATTTTTCTTTTATTGGTTGCAGGTTCTTCTGGCCGTAAGATGTAAAATATTTATGCGCCTCTAAAAAAGCGATATTATTATATCGCCATTCATTCTTTGAAATTTCTTCTTCGCCAAATTCCCTTAACTCATCACGAAGCAAACGGCTCTTTTCTTTGAAATTCTCAGAACCCAGGTGAGAAAGATCTGCATCACAAATGATCATTTCAATGATCGATCTGGGATTCTGCGGCATCCGGGTCGCATTGATGCAACCGATCACTTTCTCAATAAAGTCCTGTGTCGCACCTTGCTTCTGTAAAAAATCTGTAGCGATCTGTATGCTCACCGATTCATGATCTTTTGCCTGTCCGCCGCTGAATCCTGTATCATGAAACCATGCTGCGGTGGATAATGCCAGGTAGTCTTCAGGGGGTATCTGGTAAAAATCAGCCATTTTTTGTGAAGCAGCAACCACTTCTTCTGTATGTTTCAGGGTGTGAAACTTCACACTTTCGCTAACTTTGTTGTTAAACAACTCAGAAACCGCATTTTTCGCCTCCTTGAGGAGCTGCTGGTTGTTTTCTCCCATCCTATAAAGGTAACTTTTGATAAATTTAAAAAAAATTAAGACGAATGCATTATTTCTTTCGTTTCCCCAAAATCCTTGTTGCAGCCATCCTTTTTTCTGCATGCACACATCCGGGGACAAGAGTGATACAATCTCCCCCGGGCTATGATTTCTCCAAGGTAGTTACAAACAAACTAGATCTTAAGCTAAAAGAGATATCCGGGCTGGCATGGGATACAGAGGATGATGAATTCCTGGCACATAATGATGAATCAGGAATACTGTTTATTCTTGACCGTGAGTCAAAAGACATCAAGAGGGAGTATAAATTCGGAGGAAAGGGAGATTACGAGGATGTAGCTTTGTTCGATCATGTGCCGTTTATCCTACGTAGTGACGGGTTAATTACCCGTGTTGTTTTTGATGCAAATGGGAGTGTAAGGGGTGTTGAAGAAGGGTCAATACCCATTTCGGGTAAAAATGATTTTGAGACCATGTATCCTGATACAAGCCGCAATGCATTGATCGTTGTTTGTAAAAACTGCCAGTCAGATAATAAGAAAACTGTAAGTGCCTTTGCCTACTACCCGGGAACCGGTGTGTTTGATGCGGAACCCATCTACGTTATTGATGCAGAAAAGGTAAAAGAACTTTCACCTTTTAAGACCTCCAAGTTTCAACCTTCGGCGGCAGCGATCCACCCGATAACAAAAAAGCTTTTTATTATTTCATCAGCAAGCAATCAACTGCTGATAGCAGATCAAAATGGAAATCCGGAAGCTGTATATGAATTGGGTAAAAAACTATTCAAACAGCCGGAAGGGATCACATTTAAGAACAATGGAGACATGTATATCTCTAATGAAGGAGTAACATCAAAAGGTACTATTCTTCGGTTTGAATACACAGGCACAGTAGTTAAGGATACAAGTACGGTAAATCATTAACCGGGCATTTTATTTACAGGCCTGTTTTCAAGTTTTTGTATAATATAAAGGCAACTCAGTAGCCAGGCCGTTCCGCCTGCAAAACCCGCCAAAACATCAGAAGCATAGTGCATTCTTAAATAGATCCGTGTGCATCCTACTATTAAGATCAGCAGGACAAGAAATATGATCAAAAAGATACGTAGCCTTTGACCTTTAATTTCAGAAGCTGACCACCAGATCAAAAATCCATAGAGCGCCACACTCATAAATGCATGTCCGCTTGGGAAACTAAAGTTGGTTACTCCTTCTATCATGCCGTTTTCAGGCCTTATACGATGTACCAGTCGTTTGATCAGTGACATTACTGCAACACTGCTTAATGAAATAAGCAATAACCTTAGAAAAAGAGATCTGTTTTTTTGAATAGCAAGAAAAATGAGCAGTGAAATATTGGCCGGGATCAAAAAACTATGTTTGCCTAAAAAAGTGATGGCCAATATCCATCTTGTATTTGTATCCGTTGTGATCTTTTTGGAAAAAGCAAAAGCTGATTCATCCAGTGAATTTGTTTTGCCGTTTAAAACGAGCCAAACAAGAAATAAAAAAATGCATGATGATAAGAGTATTATAAAAAGCGATGCTTTTGGCAGAGAAGTATTATTTCTTGAAGAGGACATTTAATGAATTTTAAATGCTTCATTTTCTTGCAAGCTTCTAATAGGTCAGGTTGATCCGGGTACCTATTGTAAAATTAAACATCCTTTCTTCTTCTGAGAAACCAGCGGTGGCTGAAACAACAAAAAGATTGAATGGAATAAAATAAAAACCTCCACCAAATGCTTTATGCCATTTCCGTGAGCTCTCGCCGGATATTCTTACACGACCGGAATTCAAAAATCCTGTTATGCCGAAATCACCCGGGAGTATAAATGAATTGATGGAGAAGAGTTTTAGTTTCATTTCAATACCTGCATACATCATAGAGCTACCGGCAAACCTGTTTTTTCTGAAACCAGCGAGGTCAGTATTAGCGCCAAAATTCACAGCCTGGAAATATTCGTATTGCTTGCTGAGTACCTTGCCGGCACCAAACCGGAGTACAGTGATCAATTTTGCGGGATCCCGCAGGCTGGCGTATACGGCCATGTCTGAAGTGTAATAAGTAATATTTTTACTATTACTGTTTAAACCGGTAGCAGTTACAAAATGATTACTCCAGTGAATACCTCTTGTAGGGAACAACTCATTATTTCGGTTATCGAGAACTAAACTCAGCTTACCACCCAAATATGATTTGCTGCTGAAGATATTGGCAGAATCCAGCCCGATCAGATCGGGACGGGAAAGAATATTGTTTCTGTTATCATTATAGTTGGCACTATAGTGTTGGAACCAGGGACCAAAACTAATTTGCAGATTATCAAAGAATCGTTTCCTCAATAAGGTTTCAAATTCAATATAGCGGTATTTGACCTGGTAAAAACGGTTGTTTTTATTTTTTTGATCAAAGACTGTTTTATTACCCAACCCAAAAAAGTTTTTAAGTTCAGGGTCAGCATAAGCCGTATTAACAAGGAGGTCTATTTTCCTGGTGATGTGATTGAATTCTCCGTTATAGGTAAACTTAAAAGCGCCTCTGTCAGCTGCATATAAGGTGGAAAATCTTTGATTGGTAGCATATGGATAATTCCGGAAACCATAAGTTTTGGCTGCAAATCCGGCACCGATCAACCACCCATCATCTGTGTTATGACCTATGATAAGTCTCGGGAATTTAAAAGTATTGTAATTGAAATCAAGCAGAGCTCTTTCATTCAGGGGCGGGTCATCAGAGAGCCGGTTTTTTGTTCTACTCTTGCTTTTAACGTAATTGAAGTCATCTTTCAGATCATAAAGGAGGGTTTCTACTTTACCGCGGATGTCAAAAGTATCATTACCCCGTCCGCCGATTATGCGAATTTTAATCCTGGAGGAAGCATTTTCATCGATCTCGAAAAAGTCATCATCATTCAGACCATAAAGCCTTATTTCTCGGGTAACTGACGGATCAAATATGCGATCATACTGCACAAAACTGGTATCATTATTTTTTTCACGGGCATATACTTTCACCCGAAGTCCCCCGGCTTCACTGGTTACTTTGAAATACTCTTTTTGATTACTGCCTATTACATTCACTTTCTTGGACAGGAACCTGTAGTATTTCATCCCTTCTTCTGTGAGGAGGTTACGGCGGCTTATCATTTTGCCTGCAATTCTTTTTCCACTGATGGGGTATATTTCAGGAGGAAGTTTTTTTACTGAACTATTGATTACAGAGTCAGTTAGTTTTGATTGTATATCGGTGATTGCATTTTTCCAGTCTTTTTCATCAAGAGCCGTTAAGAAAATACGGTCAAAATCTTTTGCCATATAACCCAGCCATTTGATCCGGGGAATATCATTTCTAAAACCTTTTAGAAAAGGAAGTTTGCTGCTTACCAGGTTAAAAACAAATCCATCAGAATGAAAAAAAGCTTTATCCCGGTCACGGGGAATAGGGTAGTAAAGTTTTCCCTTTACAGCTTTGCCCCGGGTAGAATCGACAGTTCCCCATTTCCATTGGTCAAAATGCCTGTCATAATCACCTGTAATGATATCCAATAGCCGGGCACTTAATACCATTTGTTGATCCGGCAGGTGGTCATTTTCATCCAGCATCTTTGCAAAGATCTTTGCTGTGGTTTTAGTTTCTGTACTATCAAAGGAAGGATCTTTTTCTTCCAACAAGCAAACCCGGTTTGCAAAAAGTTTACGGTAAATACCAAAGCCCGGATCGTCAGGCACAAAGAATAACTCCGGCGTTGGTACTGCTAATTTTAATGGGCGGGCCAACTCCTGGAATACCAATCCTGAATACGGGAAAGAAGCAGAAGTAACTTCCTTTTTCAGTTCTTTCAAAAAAGCACCTTCTTTTGGAGATAAGA
Organism: Chitinophagales bacterium; assembly: GCA_020636575.1. Classification (GTDB taxonomy): domain Bacteria; phylum Bacteroidota; class Bacteroidia; order Chitinophagales; family Chitinophagaceae; genus JJ008. The sequence goes on along the minus strand of JACJXP010000001.1, from coordinate 631,583 downwards.
CAGAAAGCCCGGATGGATTTTTTGATACACTACGAAGTGTCCATTCTTTTCGGTTTTTATCCATCATATGCAATGCCACTGTTTCCGTTCCCCCACCCAATGTAAAATTGGTAAAACCGCCCTTTTCCTGGCTGATCTTAAAGACTTTCATTTTTACCGGGGTTGACCACTCAGGTCTGTAATTTTGCCCCATAAAGATTTTTTTAAAACCTTTTGCTGGTTTAAGTTTTTCATCTGCAGCAATGGCTATAGAGTCCCTGTACTTTGCATAAGGATCTTCAACGGTCCTTGTTTCTGTTTCCGGAATAGCGGCATTTATACTTAATAAAGGACCGAAATATTCTTTTCTAACAGAATCTGTTACTGTGTAAAAGGAAATAGTAACATTTCTGTTTTTGGATACTTCCAGTACTGCAAAACCATTATCCGTAGAATTAAACAATGAATTCTTATTCTTGGAAGTACGATTTTGCTTACACCCGCCTCCGCTAACTATATAATGGTAACCACTATCAATAATATATTGCAGGTTATGATCATGACCTGATACAAAAACAAGATTTTGTGTAACTGGTTTTATTGCATCAGAAATTTCATTGATCATATTAGCATAGTTCGGATGCTTCAGATCCTGTGGAGAGCCAAACACACTCCTTGAAATAGGATATATAGAACCCAGTATTGGTAATGGGATATAAAGGCTTTTCTTTATATCTGTAAATGGAAATATATGTTGCTTTAGTGTAAAAAATCCACCATGAACCCCATTGCTTTTAAAAGGATGATGACAGGCAAGAACGATCAGTTTATTGGGATTGTTCAGGGCAATATCACGGATCCGGCTCACTAATTCATCTTTCGTTTTGCACTTACAGTCAGACTCGATCTCGGGTTTATCATAGGGGTGCAGCCACCACTGGCTATCAAACATGATAACCACTACGTCTTTTCCCATATTTACAACATCCGGCCCGGGGCATCCATCCTTAGGATAATAGGATACAGTGTCTCCCTTTCCCATAAAGTCAACATAGAGTTGTTGACGAACAATAGCATCGTAACCACCCCTTCCCCCATTTTCCCAATCATGGTTTCCGGGTATCATATAAACTTTTGCCGGGGTTCCGTCGGCAACAGATACCTGTGTATCAAGAATAGCTCTTGCTTTATCGTATAAACTTGGGAATTGCCTGTCGGGCAAACCACTTTTGTAAAGATTGTCTCCGAGGAAGAAAACAGAGGTGTTTTTTTCTAATGGGATATATTTTTTCACCGCATCCACAACGGGATGCCTGCCGTCAGTGAGTTGTCCGGCATCGCCAATTAACACCAACCTCCATGCAATTGTGTCATTTTGGCCCAACAGGTTCAAACAAAAAAGTATGAATGAACTAAAAAAGAAAATGTGTTTTTTCATCACCAGCCTGCAAAACTTTTAATCCTCGGAAGCAGTGTGTTTGTACTAAACTAGATCATTGACCGAAAAACCGGATAAGGTAATCTGATAACGCATCTTCCGGACATAAAGTTTTCAAAATAAGGAAAACTTTAGAATAAAAACAGATAGAGTACGCATAAAATTATTGATTTATAGGATTTTAGAGACTCATGTCTATTATTTTGTCGATTTTATTCCTGTTTTTCAAAAAATCGTATCTTTTCAAATCGGGACTTATACTGCAGCATTTAATTATTGTCAAAACCAAACATCATGAAACTGCTTTCAACCTTTTTTGTGGTAGCAATTTTATTTTTTGCCATCCATACAAATGCCCAGCAAACGTCAGAATCTGATAAAAAGAGTGGCTCTCATTTTAGCACAAGTGGAGGAAGGACATTCTGGATGGGAGCTAACTACCGGCAAGAATGGAATACACCGATTAAAGCGCCTTATTTTAAGTTGTCCCAGGAAATGGGCGGGCTTACTCCTGTTAAAAGAGGAGGAGGAAAACAGACCAAATCATTAAGGGTTGAAGACGCAAAAGGAAGGCAATACACATTACGGTCGATTCAAAAGTTTATTACAAGCAAAACACTACCCGGAGATCTGCAAAGTGAGGCTGCAGCTGATCTTGTTTCTGATGGTGTTTCGGCCTCCTATCCGTACGCTGCTTTGTCTGTAACAGTTTTGGCTGAGGCAGCCGGATTGCCGCATGGTAATCCTAAAATAGTGATCATTGCTGATGACCCTGCTTTAGGTGAATACCGTGAGGACTTTGCAGGTATGCTGGCTATGTTTGAAGAGAGATTGCCCGATTCCGTAGACAAAGCGTATGATACAGATGAAGTAGCAGATAAACTTGAAAAAGACAATGACAACAGAGTGGATCAACTGGCGTTGCTTCGGGTAAGGATTCTTGACATGTTTGTAATGGACCTGGACAGGCATGAAGGCCAATGGACATGGGGAGCATATGATAATCCACATGGTAAGGGACAAACATATTTTCCAATCGCCAAAGACAGGGACCAGGCTTTTTATACTAACCAGGGAGTATTACCCGGAATAGTAAAAATGAGGTCTTTGGTTCCTCAACTAGAGGGTTTTAAGGCTCAGGCTAAGAATATTAATCGGTTCAATTTTGCAGCGAGAAATCTTGATCGCTTCTTTTTGACAGATCTTACAGAACCGGAATGGCGTCAAACTGCGGAACAATTCGTTTCATTAATGACGGATGCCGTGATAGATCGGGCCATGGCTGCTCAGCCGGAAGAAATAAGAAAAATATCAGCAGCCAAAATTGCACAAACATTAAAAGAAAGAAGAAAATATCTTGTTGATGAAGTAATTGCATATTATCGGTTTATTTCTGAAACTGTAACAATTAATGGGAGTGATAAAAAAGAGTTGTTTGAGATCACACATTTTGACGATGGATCTGCAATTGTTAAGATCAACAAAATTGATAAAGACGGAAACGTTGATATTCTGATGTATGAAAGGAAGTTTGATCCCCTGGTCACAAAAGATCTGATCATTTTTGGGATGGATGGTGACGATAAATTTGTAACTAATGGAAGTAATGACAAAATTAAGGTCAGGCTTATTGGCGGAGGCGGGCAGGATCTTTTTCAGAATACAGCAAAAAACCAAAATGCAACCATTATATATGACCGCCTGGGAAAAGGAAATACGGTTGATGGACGGTTTAAAAACAAAATGTCCAATGATAGTGCTGTAAATAAGTTTGAAAGGTTAAGTTTCAAATATCCATACCAGTCATTCTTTGCAACAGTTGGATATAACCCGGATGATGGAGTGTTCCTTGGGCCAACTTTTAAGTATATACGTCACGGTTTCAGAAAAGAGCCTTATAAGTCTTTTCACCAGGTAAAGACATCATTTGCGTTTTCAACTAAGGCCTTTAATTTTGAATATTTCGGCGAGTTTCCCTCCTCGCTGGGACGTAATACCGACCTGGTTTTTGACTTAGCATATCGGGGGCCGAATAACACTACCAACTTTTTCGGCTATGGTGTTAATACGGTGTATGATAAATCCAATCCCGGTAAATTCAGATTTTACAGGGTCCGCTATGATCTTGGAGATTTGAATATTATGCTTCGTCAACGGTTTTCAGACAAAGTGAGTTTATTGTTTGGGCCAAGTTTTCAGTTCTATTCTTTGGACGCAACGGATAAATTCAATGCGGTCAGAAATATTGTTTTGAATACTGTTGCAATCGGACTGGATCCTGCCAGGGTATATAAGAAGCAGTCTTATCTTGGAGCCAAAGCATCACTGATTGTGGATACCAGGGACAACAAAGTAGTACCGCAAAAAGGAATCAACTGGGTTACCACCTTTCACAGAACAATAGGCATGAATGATAATAGTTATGATAAGATAAATATGCTCAATTCTGATTTCACATTTTACCTGAGTGTTGTTAAAGACTGGATAGTTTTTGCAAACAGAACAGGTGCAGGAACTACTTCAGGCGATAACGGATATGAGTTTTTCCAGGCGCAATATCTTGGCAATGAATCAAATCTTCGTGGATATCGTAAAGAACGTTTTGCCGGAAAGTCAAAAATGTATAACCAATCTGAGCTGCGTATAAAAGTTGCCAATCTCAGGACATACCTGTTCCCTGCATCCCTTGGTGTATTTGCATTTTTTGATGCAGGAAGGGTTTGGGTAGAAAATGATACTGATAACAAAGTATTAAGTGGATACGGTGGTGGAATATGGTTCTCCCCACTCCGCAGAATAGTTCTTGCCGTTAGTTATGCGAAATCGAAAGAAGACGGTATCCCTATGTTTTCTATGGGTTGGAAATTCTGATTTCTGAATAAGTTAATTATACAAGCCAGCTATTTATTATGCTGGCTTTTTTTTATCCTTTTAGAAGATGATCGGTAGTGGTATTTGAAAGTTCAATTGTTGTGTCTGATCGCCTGGGCTGGTTATCAAGATTTACATCTACCCGAAGAGCTTTTAAGCCAATAACACCCTGCAGTTCCTCAAGGTCATGGTTCTCAATGCCGGGAAGCAAGAGCTTCTTGTTTTGTAAGAACTCTATATACTCAGTGTATTCTTCTGCATCTTTTGCCTGCGAGTAAACAATTGCAATTTTACCGGGTTGGGTTAATCGTTCATTGGTTTCCTTGATCCGAACTTTATCTATTCGTTTTTTTACGATCTCATAACGGGTATTGTAAGCTCCATCAACGTCAAATTTCCTTTCTGCGGTTCTGAAAGTAATAGAAAGCGGTTGATTATGCGATAAGATCAACTGCGTGGTTTTGAGCAGGTGGCTCAATTCCTTTTCTAATTCATTGGTGATCCGGGTTGCCTTGGCAAGAACCGTGAGTTGCCACATTTTCATATTACGGAGATATATCTCATCGAATTTCTTTCTTGGCGTTATTGACTGACCAATAAAAATATTAAAATCAAGTCCATCCGTAACATAACGTTCAAAGTAATGCGGGTATACTTTTTGAACAGCAGCTTGTTCTTTGTCGATAAACCTGGCAAGTACATCGTTTATACGGGAAACACTTTCTTCATATTCTTTTCTATGGTGATATAGCATTCCAAGTACAGGGTCCAGCTTTGAATAGTAGTTTTCTATTTCTGGTTTTAGGCCAGGCTCAGTATTGGCTAAATGCTTAAATACAGAGGCAACCTGGTTTTGCAGAAAATCCTGGATACTTAATTCCTCTTCTGCTCTCAATACATCTGAAGCAGCCTCTATAAACCTGTTGATCTTAAACTCAACTTCCTGTAACAAAGGAAAAGATATTTGTTGCTGGGCCTTCTGCACAACTTGTTTTACTGCGTCCAGTTGATCCAATGTATCCTGTTGTATGGCATGAGCCCGGGATGTGGAAGACCCCCTGATATCTATCGCCGCATACAGTGGGTGAACATCGTCAAAAGCAATTTTTTCTATCTTGGCATCATCTGATTTTTGTCTGTTGACCAGAAAATTTAACGCAGCTTCAGTGAATCGCCATTCTACTGCCGGCTGAACCGCGGTAAATTTCTTTTTGATAACTGCATCCACATTACTATTCAGGAGATCAAGGGTTTTCTCCATTCCTAATGTAAATAACGGAATAGCAGATTGAATTTTAACTGCATGTGCGGTTTTCAGATAACCTTCTTCTTTAGACATGATCTCCAGCAATCCCATAAGCTCATTATTAAGCTTTAACGGGCAAATGATAATACTTCGGGCCCCTTCATTGTAATAATGTTGCAGGCATTGAACATCATTAATTGCTTCAGGGTTCAGATGGTCAAACAATAATGGCTGATCAGATTCCCGGAAGAGTAGTTTGCAATAATCTGATATCTCATCTTTTTCCTGGGCAGTTCTTAGTTGCCGGAATAGTAAACTATTGTCATTGTGGAGATCTGAATAAATGTAGTGATTGTTGATCTTAAAAAAAGGCGTGATACCGATGGTTATATCTTTCAGATCTATAAGTGTCTGGATATGGTTCTCCAACTCAACAATTGCATTGGGATCTTGCCCGGAGTTAAAGCCTAATAGTTTGTTCTTGATCTCCCCAATTACAGCTGTCTCGGTAACATCATTCACACGGATCGGCGTCAACCCTTCAAAAACAAATTTATTAAGCGGTATTTTTTCCAGTAGTTCATCAATTGTGAGCAATCTTTTATTAAGCTGATCCAGCAGTGATTCAGGAAGTTCAGGAAGTTCATTTTCAGGATTAACATCTATAAATCTTCCATCTAACCGAAGTTCCATATATCTCAAATTGCCGGTTTCAGGATCTTTTAATGAGTAAACTGCCCTGGTGCTTTCCGGATTATTATAGCCGAGATATTTTTTAAGTATCAGACCACAGGTATAATGCATCATTTCCTGCTGGAGACTGACACCGATACTATTGGTTGGTATATTTATTTTGTTAGTACCAGGCAGCAAAAGATTTTTTCTGAATGACGGTGAAACGTAAACTGCTTCATATCTAAATGGTATGGATACGCCATACATATAGTTGGCAGTAGTAGGAGGGAAAACTGCGGAAAGCAGTTCTTCTATAAGTTCACTATGCGGTTCCAATACTGACAAGTCAGTGATGGTTTCCATTAGTTCAGGATGAGATTCGAATGCACTGACCACCTGCCCGTAGAGTTTCTTCATGCCGGGATTTCCTTCGGCAATGTTTTTTTTCAGAGCCCTTAATAGCGGACGAAATGATAAATAGCTTTTTAAGTATTTCTCATGTCCTGTATGTGCAGCGTTTTGTTCCATGCCGTCATTTTTGGGCAATGGTCATCATAGTATTGGAAATATCAGGAAAGTGAAAAGGAAATTTGCTTTACCCTGTAAATTTACAAAATTGATCGTCATGCAGGAAACCCGGCTCTCCAGACAGAATTGATTTTAAAAGACATTGAGAAGTAACAGGTTAGCGTTTAACCCTGCCCAGGGTAACACCTACTTTAAGTTCAATCGTAAAAAAGGCATCATTGTCTTTTGGATCACCTCTTTGCTGTCCGGGAATGGTAATATCAGCAGGATTCAATTCTTCTTTGCGACTGTATAATTGTGATGCTATTGCGGCCAGGTTTGAAGGCAGGTAATTAGCAAATAATGATTTATCGATATAATCTTTACTTACATCATCTAAATAATCAGTCTGTAGAAAACGATGGTTTATTTCGAGCCTTGCATTTACAAAAGAGTTGATCTCATATTTAACTCCTAGGCCGGCTGAATAATTTAGTTGCGTTAAACTATAGGGTTCTCTTTCCGGGTATTCAGCAAATCCCTGACCTTCTGTTTTGAGTGGCTGTAAAGAATGCCATTGGCCATTGAGATTTGCCTGCGGGTCAAATGTAAAAATGCCAACACCGGCAAAAATGTAGGGAGAAAAGGGCGGGGGTGGTTCATCAGCATAATACTTAAAGTACAAAGGATGAATTTCAATACCCAACTGTATGTCTGTGATCTTACTTTTAAAACTCAGGTTACGTTCATATCTGCCAAAGGTGGATTCTTTTACATCTTTTAAAATACTATCATAAGCAGCTACTTCTCCAAATGTAGCTTGTAGGCGAAGGCCGATCTTGCCTTGGTACATTGCCGTTGCATAAACGCCAAAGCAGGTTTTGGTATTTTTCCAGTTCAGGTCTTTAATGAAATTTTTGCCAATGCCTTTTTTGCCACCAAGATCTGTAAAGGCGTTCATTAGTCCAATGCTGCCACCGAAATCTACAACAACAGCATTTTCGTAGTACCGGTCGTTATAGAAATAATATTGTGCATAGATTACTTTATTTGTCAGCGTAGATGCTGCCAAAAGAACCAACAAGAACACCCTTTTCCTCTGCATAGATCACAACTAAAGTATATAAACAAGAATCTAACTCGGGAACAGAAACCGGTGTTTACTGGGATAATGGAAAGGAAATCTAAATGTATTGAATTATTAAAACTGGCAAAGTTTAATTTATTGTGTTTATGCTACTTTTTAATTGGATCCGCATCATTATTTTCTTGAAAAAACTGATTTTAAGGCATTTTCATCACAGTAATAACTTTTTGTAATGCCTTGTTCTGTAACCTGATAAAATAAACCCCTGAAGCAAGACCGTCATTATAAATATCAATGTTATAAGTTCCGGCTGCGTAATCCTGGCTGGCAAGCACTTTAACTACTCTGCCCAGCCCGTCAATTTGCTGGATCATTGTATGCCCCCCGTTAGTTGAAAATTGTATGGTTCCGCTTACTGTGTATGGATTTGGCCACATTTTTAAAGTCAGGTTATTGGAGTTATTATTTGTATCATCAGGGTCGTCAGCTACACCACATGGGCCGGTTATTAAAGGAAGGGACTGGTAATTTTTTAAAAGAATTGAATCCAATGCAGGTTGCTTTACACAAAACCATTGCTCCAGCACTGATGCATACACACTTCTGAAATCGTATTGAAAAGGAATATTATTCACCACCTGGATATCGGCGGGTATTTCCGGGCTGTTTCCAAGAATTCCCTTTTTTGCATTTTTCCCAAACATGATAAGAGGGGCTGCTGCTCCATGATCAGTTCCCAGGCTTGCATTTGATTTTATTCTTCGGCCAAACTCAGAATAGGTCATTCCCATTACCCGTTCATCCAATCCCATTAATTCAAGGTCCTGCTGAAAAGCGCTTATGCCGGATGAAAGATCTTTCAAAAGCTTTGCATGCATTCCGGTGGTTGTATCACTGGCATTTACCTGCCTTTTGTGTGTATCAAAACCACCCATGCTTACGGTATAAATTCTTGTCTTTAATCCTCCTTTTATTAACCGGGCAACTATCTTAAGTTGATCAGCCAGGTAATTGTCTGATGGATAGGTTGCCATTGTAGAGGCATTGTGATAGGCAGCTCTGATAATATCAGAATAGATCTTTGTTTTTTCTGAGATCACCCTCAGAAATTTTAATTCCTTATTGGCTGGTGCTGCATTAAACGGATAATCAGAAAATGGATTTACAAAAGAATAGATCTTATCGGGATTTGTAATGGAAAGTCCCATAGAATAGATCTGACCTTGCACTGCTAATGTAGGTACATTACTGATCTGGATTGCCAGTGGATCCGGCATTTCCTGGTTGGGAAATGCATCAGGGTAACCCGGGTACTCACTTTCAAGATATCTGCCCATCCAACCCGTTTTTACTCTTTCTCTCCTGTTTTCGGTTGTGTCAGCGCTATTCCAGATATCTGTAGCTCTGAAATGTGAGAAGTTGGGTTTGTCATACCCAACGGATTGGACAATACTTAGCTTACCCTCATTGAACATATTCTGCATAGCTGTCATGGCAGGATGCAAACCTGATCTATCAGTTCCATCTAACCGAAGAACCTGACTTTGTGGAATAGCTACATTGGTTCTTGCATTATAATAGTTTCCATAAATATCCAGTGGGATCACCATGTTAAGGCCATCATTACCGCCGCCTAATTGCACCAGCACAAATACATGATCGGTATCTGTGAGGGTTTGTTCAAACAACCTGGCCAACGGACTTTCTGCACCACGGGCAGTGAATGAGAACCCATTTAATAACGCCGGCATGGTAACTGCAGCAGGTATTGTATTACGTAAGAATCTTCTTCTGTTCATTATTTGTTGTTTACATAGGTTAATGAATCGTCGATCAGCATAAATGAAATTCTGGAAGGTTCATCAGGAATTTGAACATTGCCCTGAGTGATGAATTGATATATGTACTGTTATTACTGTTCCAGGCATTGGTCCACACGGTATCATCTGTTGTATTGCCTAACAGGTAATTTGTTTTTACATAAGATTTGGAATTTGCCGACAACGGATACCTTAATAACAAAGCGGTAACATCATCAATCAATTGATTGGGGTCAGCAGGATTTGATGAGTTATTTGCAAATGCCCTTACATCAATTACTGAATCGTTTACCAATGCATCAGTGTAATCTGCTCTTTTAGGTAGTGAATTGCTGTTTACCCATAATTCATAATGCATGGGTTCCTGGTAATAAGAAGGCCATCCTGAAACATCAGGTGGCTGGAGCAGGTCCTGCTGCATCTGGGCAGCTTCGTTATATATGGAGAAAAACAAGGGATAGCCATTGGTATAATCAGTATAGGGAGGAAAACTTACATCAAACTCACGGAGAGTGCCTACAATAATATCAAATGGATTTTTGATATAGCATGCCTGGTTGATGGTATCAAAAAAATGTTCACTTTTAAAAAGTGCTTCAAGAGCTGGTTGCACCACATAATTATTGGCGATCAGAATATCTGCCATAGGAACGATCACTTCCACTTCTGTTAGTTCATCGATTTCATAATAAACAAACCATTTGTATAGCTTCCGGCAAATGAACCGGGCTGCCTCGGTAGTATTAAAGATCATATCAACAAGTGCATCCAGTTCCTGGAATTCGTTGCTGCTACCGCTGATCGTAGTATCATTATAGAACACTGAAAAGCTTTTGCTACCCATGTCATGTGCCCCGGTATCCAGGTAAGACCCCAATGGATCTTCATTTATCCTCCAGCCGGTCAATACCCTTGCAGCGGCAATAACGTCATCTTCTGTATATAATGAATCATTCCCTTTTCCAACAGTAAATAGTTCCTGCATTTCTCTGGCATAATTTTCATCAGGCGCCTGTCTTGAGTTTAAGTAACCGTTCAGGTGTATCAGCATGGCGGGATCAATGGTTACTTCCCGTACCAATGTTTTAAAACTTCCCATGGCATTAGTACGAAGAAGGTCATGATGACGCCATAAATATCTTACATCACCTACCTCAGATTCTTGTATCGAAAAATGATGATGCCAGAATAAAACCATTTTTTCCTGTATGCTCCGGTTCTGGTTCAGGATAAGGCCTGACCACCATTTCCGTAAACTTTGGATACGCCGGCTGTTGATCTGCCCCCTCACTACAGGATCACTGGCCGTGTTGGGATCATTGATCCATGTTTCACCAATAGCCACTCCAAGATCATCATAAAAAACACCATCGTCTTCCAATAAGCCATAATCTCTCACGGGAGGAGAAGGGACTGTAGTTGTGTTTAGTATTTCATCCACGGCTTCACCGGGTGTAAGGGTAAGAAAATGATCTATGTCCGGTTTTTTGGCGCCAAACATGGTTCTTTTGAGTAAATGCGATACTTCATTTACGGTCCAGGTCCCGGTATATGGAACAAGACCAGCAAATACGCTATTGACTTTATGATCTTGCTCTCTTCGGGCTATCTTAAAAAAATCTCTTCTGTCCATATTTGTTGGTTTATCTGATTTGAATTTTATCGGATAAGAACGAAAGTTCCTTTTTGCTGATGAAGATTGTTTTTTATATCCCTGTATTCAACCACATAGACAAAAACACTGTTAGGTTGCTGTTGTCCTTTATACCTTCCATCCCATCGCTGATTGATAGTTGAACTGGCAAAAACGATCTCGCCATTACGATTAAATATTTTGAGTTTATATTGATCGGGTACTTTGCCCAATGGACCGAAATAATCATTGAGGCCATCACCATTGGGTGTAAATGCGGATGGAATATTCACCAGTGCATCATTTAATACAATAACCGTAAACTGATCTGTTACCTCGCATCCCAATGGAGAAGTGTTGGTAGCCGTATATGTCGTATTGATTTCAGGTGTTGCTACCGGGTTGTTGCAATGATAGCAACTAAGTGTAGGATGAGAATTCCAGGTAACAGTAGCATTGCCATTAGCCTGCAACACAACATGCTGTCCTAAAAAGATGGTGTCGGTTTTACGTACCCCATCAAAGGGTCCTGATAAGGGGACAGGATTGTATTTCACAATTGCTGAATCGTAGCCGCATATATCCTGTAAAGTATCATCCGGAATAATGTTCACAGTTTCGCAGACAGCAGAATCCTGGTTAGTAAGCTGTGGTATTTTTAGTTTGATTATCGCAAAATCCGCATCTCCCTGTGTATTGTTAAAATCGCCATCCCCGGATTCTGAATCACCTGCCAGGTAATACTCGTCCAGGTTAGCATGACGGATCATGCTACGCATATGATCATTACCACTGCCGCCCCAGTTTTGTTTCCATGTTACATTACCCGAAGCATCTAATTTGATCGTCCAAAAATCACCATTACCATAGGAGCCGGTAACATCACCATCAGTTGAATATGTTACACCCCCTACTACGTATCCGCCGTCTGCGTCAGTTATTATTGTTCGGGCATATTCTGCATCGGTACCACCCATTGTTTTCTGCCAGTTCAAATTTCCTCTTGCATTTACATTGATCACCCAATAATCCTGGCTTCCTTTAGCGCCACTCACATCTCCATCATTAGAAGTGGTGTATCCGGCAAGTGTAAGAGAGCCATCTATTCCCCGGGTCATACTATAGGCTACATCATTTTGTGACCCACCATATATCTTACTAAAAACTTTGTTTCCGTTATTATCAATGGCCAGTAGCCATACATCATAGTTTTTCTGATTGGGAGGAATGTCGCCATCTACCGAGTTTGTAAATCCACAAGCATAAATAGTACCGTTGATTATTTCAATATCAAATAATTCTTCATTCTTTGTGCCGCCATAACATTTACTCCATTGAAGGATACCCGATGCATTGATTTTTAATAATACCCCATCCGTATAAGTGCCGGTACTATGATTTCCTTTTATATCACCATCGTTGGATGTAGATGATGCTGCGATCAGAAAACCACCATCACTGGTAGCTTCTATATGATTACCGATATCGAGACCAGATCCTCCATACCTTTTTTGCCATTGCAAATTGCCATCGGCAGCCAGTTTCAGGAGCCAGATATCTTTTGTACCACCAAATCCTGTTATAACTCCTCCATCTGTTGAATTGGTCTCCCCCAATACCAAATAACCTCCATCAGGTGTTTGTAAAATATCTCTTGCCGTCTCATAGCCTGTACCACCAAATGATCTTTCCCATTGAATTGTTCCGCACTTATCCAGTTTTAGGACCCAAAGGTCCCAGTAATCACGGTTGGGCTGCTGGCTTACATCACCATTTTTAGAGTCCGTGTAGCCGGCCACTATAGTTCCATTATCTGCAGTAAATTTTATTACAAAGGGAATATCAACATTAGTACCTCCGTAATGGTTTGCCCATTGACGGGGAGGTATTTGTGCCAAGAGTAATAGAGGTAAGGCTATCAGGAATAGTACCAGGCAGATAAGTCGGTTTGCTTTTCTCACAATCAGGTCGTTCATAGAGTCATGAATTGCTCACTCTATCCAACAATGATTATGCTAAACCTTGGTTTCTGTGAATAAGTTTTTACGAAAAAAGCATGAATTTTTACTCCGCATTTTTTCTTTGGAAAAACCGGCAAGCAGGCTTCAATCCACACTCATCGCATTTGGGATTGCGGGCAAGGCAAACATACCTTCCATGAAGTATGAGCCAATGATGTGCTTTGTGTATCAGTTTTTGCGGAATGTTCTTTACCAATTCTTTCTCAACAGCAAGGGGAGTGGTGGCTGTTTGAGATACAAGACCGATCCTTTTGCTCACCCGGAACACATGTGTATCCACGGCCATATTGGGTTGCCTGTCTATTACGGAAGTGATCACATTCGCTGTTTTACGTCCAACTCCCGGTAATTGTATCAGTTCATCTACGGTCATGGGTATTTTACCGTTAAAATCATTGACCACTTTACCCGCCATCCCTATCAGATGTTTTGTTTTATTGTTTGGGTAGGAAATGCTTTTTACAAGGGGGAACAGCTCTTCAATTGTGGCTTTGCTCATGGCATATACATCAGGATATTTTTTGAATATGCCCGGTGTCGTAATGTTTACTCTTTTATCAGTGCATTGAGCAGAAAGTATAACAGCTACCAGTAACTCGTAGGGATCTTCAAATTCAAGTTCAGTTTCTGCGATCGGCATATTTTGTTCAAAATAGCTGATGATAAAAGCATACCGTTCTTTTTTGGTCATGGTGCAATTTACAGTTCAATTATGGGTAAATGAAAAGTGGTATGCTATAAAACAAAACATCCCGGTTAACTTAACCGGGATGTAATAAAAATTTAGATAAAGATCAGACTTCTTCTGCTGAACTTTCTTTTGCATAGTTCAGCACATTGAGCACCACTTCAGTTCTTGGAACTTCTGTTAGCTTATCGAGCCGTTGCATAGAAGCTTTAAGCACATTCAGCTTTTCACGAAGTGTCCAGTCTTTTTCCAATGCTGCTTCAATGGCGAGAGTCTGGTCAGCAGAGGTTTCTTTGTACAAATACAATAAAAGGTCCTCAGGTGTAAAATTGATCATTGGCAAACCGCTTAATTTGTCCAGAAATAAGGTTGTCCGTGGTAGATGATTATACAATGTCCGGGTTATAAACGGCCTATACCTTTGGGTTATTGTGCGGCCAGGGGTTATTTGTCAGAATTCTCTGATTTTTCTGGGATCAGAAACAGGTCCTCATTATCCCTTTTCATGAGGTGTTTTTCCCGGGCATATTTCTCCATAACAGCAGGGTCATTCTTAAGTGCCTCTAAATCTTTACGTTCTGCGTCTATTTTGGCACTATAATATGCTTTACTCTGTTGAAGTTTGTTCAGCTCTTTATTTCTTTCAATTTGGGTAAAAATGTCGTTTTTATCCAAAAAAAGCATGATAAGGGCGAATATAGCAAGTGCAATAAAGTACTTGTTTTTAAGCCACACAGAAATATGGGTCAGTAATTTCATGAAGAATCAAATCAACTATTTTCCAAATTTAATCTTTCCTTTTGGATAAAAGGAGGAATCGCCAAGTAATTCTTCAATTCTTAATAGCTGATTATATTTTGCCATCCGGTCTGTTCTTGAAGCTGATCCTGTTTTTATTTGCCCGCAATTCAATGCAACTGCTAAGTCTGCGATGGTGGTATCTTCTGTTTCACCGCTTCGGTGGCTCATGATCGTATTATAACCATTATGCTGGGCCAGGGTTACAGCATTGATCGTTTCTGTGATGGTCCCGATCTGGTTTACTTTTACGAGTAGCGCATTGCCAATGCCTTTATCAATCCCTTGTTGTAATCTTTCTACATTAGTTACGAACAGGTCGTCACCAACTAACTGGCATTTGCTGCCCACGGCTTGTGTAAGTATTTTCCATCCGTTCCAGTCATCCTCGGCCATACCGTCTTCAATACTACAGATAGGATATTTCTTTACCCATCCTTCCCAGTATTTAGCCAATTGTTCACTGCTCATTTCTTTACCATTGCTTTTATGGAACACATACTTCTTCTTTTTAGCATCCCATAATTCACTATTGGCGGCATCCATTGCAATTTTTATTTGAGTGCCTGCTTTATAACCCGCAGCTTCGATGGCTGTCAGTACTGTTTCAATGGCTTCCTCATTGCTTTGAATGTTAGGAGCAAAACCACCTTCATCACCCACATTAGTACTGTAACCTTTTTTCTTTAAAACTGTTTTTAATGCATGAAAGATCTCAACACCCCAGCGTAATCCTTCGCTAAATGAGGGTGCCCCAACAGGCATAACCATAAACTCCTGGAAATCTATTTTGTTATCAGCATGGGCGCCACCATTGAGGATATTCATCATAGGTATTGGCAACGTTTTGGCATTGGTACCACCTACATAACGATAGAGCGGAAGAGCAGCTTCTTCAGCAGCAGCTTTTGCAACGGCCATACTTACCGCCAAAATTGCATTGGCGCCCAACTTGCCTTTATTAGGAGTTCCATCGAGTTCGATCATCATCTGGTCAATACCTGTTTGATCGGCTACATCATAACCTAAAAGTGCCGGGGCAATGCTATCGTTTACATTTTTAACGGCTTTTAATACTCCTTTGCCTACATATTTTTTCTTGTCGCCATCCCGCAGTTCAACTGCTTCATGAATACCAGTACTGGCTCCACTGGGCACTGCGGCACGGCCTAGTGCTCCTTCATCTGTAATAACATCAACTTCAACGGTTGGGTTTCCTCTTGAATCTAATATTTGCCGGGCAAAAATTTCTGAAATGTAACTCATGGTTTATGATTTTAAGTAAAACAGATAAGGCAGGCAATTCTGCTGCAAAGAAACGTTTTTCATTGATTGCAACAAAAAGCTGTATACCGGTTTGCTTAGTTCCGGGTAACTAATTTGAACACATCCTCAAGGCTACGTTTTTCACTTTGGAGAGAAGTAATGTCAAGATTTTGTTGTAAAGCTGTTTCCAATAGTTGTTTTCTTACCGAATCAGGATTAGCTGTATGCAGTTTATAGCTTGCAGGCTGCAATTTTTCAATTAACGTTACTTCTTTTATCTGCTGTAAAACAGACTCATCAACAGGTGAGCTAAATTGCACAATCACCAGGTGGTTATTGTTGCCTCCATGTTGCAGGTTGTCCAGCTTATCATCAGCTACCAATACACCTTTATTGATAATAACTACCCTATCGCAGATTGCTTCCACTTCCTGTAATATATGAGAAGAGAAAAGAACTGTTTTGTTCTTTCCCTGCTCTTTGATCACTTCCCTGATCTCAATTATCTGGTTTGGATCAAGACCAGTGGTAGGTTCATCTAATATTAGTACTTCAGGATCATGGATCAGGGCAGCCGCAAGTCCTACCCTTTGTTTGTAGCCTTTAGATAGTTGGCCGATCCTTTTTTTGGCTTCAACAGATAGCCCGACAGTTTCTATGATACTGTTGATCTTATTTTTTGCTTTTTGTATGTGATGTACTTCCGCAATAAATCCCAGGTATTCTCTTACATACATATCATAATAAAGAGCATTCAATTCTGGCAGGTATCCAATCTTTTTTTTGATCTCTAACGGTTGTTCGGCTACATTAATGCCGCAAACATAGGCCTGTCCGCCCGTTTGTTGCAGGTAGCCTGTCAGTATTTTCATAGTGGTGGATTTACCGGCACCATTTGGCCCTAAAAAACCAACGATCTCACCTTTGTTTACTTCAAATGAGATATTGTTGACCGCTTTTTGTTCACCATAAACTTTCAGCAGATTCTTTACCTGTATTGACATGTTGCAAAGTTAGCTTACAAATTGGTAAGGTATGGGTTAGGGATTTGTTGTAATTATTTATAAGTCATCAAACTCGTATAAACGATCTATATGATCCCCGGCTTTTATTTCAGAAACAGGTTTGATGATCCCGTCATGCAGATCATATACCCATCCGTGTAAATAGGGGTAATTGTTATTTTTCCAGGCTCTTTGAATGATAGAAGTTTTGGCCAGGTTCATTACCTGTTCCTGTACATTTAATTCCACCAACCTGTTACTCCGCTGTTCCTCGTCGGCAATATTATCCAGTTCCGTTTTATGAAGCCTGTAAACATCTTTTATGTTTCGTAACCACATATTGAGCACCAATTTGAAATCATTTTGTGACATAGAAGCTTTAACACCTCCGCAACCATAATGGCCGCATACGATCACATGTTTTACTTTGAGATGATTGACAGCATAGTCTAATACACTCAAAAGATTTACGTCTGTATTAACTACCAGGTTGGCAATATTCCTGTGAATGAAAATTTCACCGGGTTGGGTTTGGGTGATCTCGTTGGGAGGTACCCGGCTATCGCTACAGCCGATCCATAAGAACTCCGGGGTTTGCACATTTACCAGTTTCTTAAAGAATTCGGGGTCAGTGTTTAATTTGTCCCCTGCCCATTTTTTATTAACAGATAGTAATTTTTCGTAAGATTTCATTTTGCCTGATTGTCAGGTAAAAATAATCTTAATCGGTTTAACTGTTGAAAAGGCTTTATTTTCAATACGTAAAGCCGACTGCTTCCTCTTTTGGCGATATTTCTTAAACCAGATTGTCATATTTCTGTTATTTATTATCTTTTGTATTTGAGCATGGCTTGGCAGTTTGGATAAGATAAGCCGATATAGTAATTTGCACCGATTTTAATGAAAAACGGGATACTTATATATAGTTTCACCACTAAAATGTCAGCTATCATGATGATAGTTGCCCTTTTGTGGCTTACTGTCAGTACTCCCTTTGTATTTGCAAGCCGACAGCAGGCAGCCAAGTCTGAAAAAATTGCAGGAAAAAATCAGAGTATTCCTTTGGATGAAGATGACCAGAATCCGTATGGCAACACTACGGAAGAAAAAGCACCATCAGGTACATCCATCCAGGAAGAGTTTCTTCATGAGTATCATGCGTCTGAATATTTCCAATTGCTGGCATCAAAACATCCCAAACACGAAAACTCCGGGATCTATATAGCATTCCATGGAGAGTTACATGTTCCCCCACCCAACGTTGCATAATTAGCAACTAGCCTTTTCAATTCTCAAACAATCTTTTGAATATTCCGGGTATGGATAATATTGCCATTCGTTCATGGCAAGTATCAGTTCCTGCTCAGGAAATAAAGTGTATTACTTAATATGAAAAATAAATTATTTGCAAATCTTAAGAATGATCTGCCATCGGGGATAGTCGTTTTTTTGGTTGCACTGCCCTTGTGTTTGGGTATTGCCCTTGCCTCAGGAGCACCATTTTTTTCAGGTATGATCGCCGGAATTATCGGTGGTCTTGTCATTGCTATATTTAGCAATTCTCCTCTAAGTGTTAGTGGCCCGGCTGCCGGTCTTGCAGCCATTGTGTATGCTTCTATACAGGAAATGGGAGCTTTTGAAACCTTTTTGCTGGCAGTTGTTTTTGCTGGTATAGTACAGTTTGTTTTAGGACTTGTTAAAGCAGGAGCTATTGCCAACTATTTCCCGTCCAGTGTGATCAAAGGTATGCTTACGGCAATCGGAATTATTATTATTCTGAAACAGATACCGCATGCTTTTGGTTATGATGCGGATGCAGAAGGCGACATGGATTTTTTGCAAACAGACGGTGAAAATACATTTTCAGAAATTGTAAATGCGATTAGTAAAATTGATTTTGGAGCCACATTAATAACCGTCATATCACTTTTCATTCTTGTTTTATGGGAAAAGAATAAGTTTCTAAGGACTAAAATGAAATTATTACCTGGTGGCCTGGTTGTGGTTATCCTTTCAATTTTATTAAACGAGGTTTGGAAATCGTCAGGTAGTTCACTGGCCATTACAAATGAGGAGCATCTTGTAAATGTACCGGTTGCAGGGAGTATGCAGGAATTTTTCGGATTATTTACGCTTCCGGATTTCTCGCAGGTATTTAACCCACAGGTTTATATTATTGGTCTTACTATAGCTGCGGTGGCATCAATTGAAACATTATTGTGTATTGAAGCGGTAGATAAACTTGACCCTGAAAGAAGAAGAACATCGACTAATAAAGAGTTGATCGCCCAGGGTATTGGTAATACTCTATCAGGATTAGTAGGGGGATTACCGATTACAAGTGTAATTGTAAGAAGTTCTGCAAATGTCAATGCTGGTGGCAAAACAAAAATGTCAGCTATAATTCATGGCTTCTTATTATTAGTTTGTGCGGCTTTTATCCCGGTGCTTTTGAATAAGATACCCCTGGCGGCTTTGGCAGGCATACTCTTGATGGTAGGATATAAACTTGCTAAACCTTCTCTTTTCAAACAAATGTTCAAGGCTGGTAAATATCAATGGGTTCCTTTTGTAATTACAGTAGTTGCAATAGTAATGACCGATCTATTGGTAGGAGTCGGTATCGGTTTGGGTGTAAGTGTACTGGCACTTTTATATGGTAATTACAAGAATTCCTATTTCTTTCACAAAGAAAAGTACCAGGTTGGCGAAGTGATACACATCCATCTTTCAGAAGAGGTTTCGTTTTTGAATAAGGCAAGTATCAAGCTTACATTGGATCACCTGCCGGAAAACTCAAAGGTTGTGATCGATGCATCTGCATCGCAGTATATAGATTACGACGTACTTGAAGAGATCAAAGAGTTCAAGGAAGTAAAAGCCCCGCTTAAGAATATAGAATGTGTTACAGTTGGGTTTAAAGAGAAGTACAAAATTGAGAATTCTGAAAATGTAAGTTCGCTTCCCGATGTAAAATCTGAGATAAGAAAAAAAATAACTACAGAAGCAATTCAACTTTAATAAAAAAAATAATAATATAATGAGAACACATAATAAAGAGTCACAATCATCTTTAACTCCTTTGGCAGCAATTGAAATTCTGTCTGAAGGAAATAAGCGGTTTACTAATAATTTAAAGATCAATCGTAATCTTTTGCAACAGGTTAATGACACCAGGGATGGCCAATGGCCGTTTGCTGTGGTGCTTAGTTGTATAGATAGCCGCACTTCGGCTGAGCTAATATTTGACCAGGGGCTGGGGGATATATTCAGTGTAAGAATAGCGGGCAATATTGTTAATGAGGATATTTTGGGAAGTATGGAATTTGCTTGTAAAGTGGCTGGTTCCAGGATCATCATTGTTTTGGGTCATACCAAATGCGGTGCGGTAAAAGGCGCCTGTGACCATGTGGAGATGGGTAATCTTACAACTTTATTATCCAAACTTCAGCCGTCTATAGATGCCGAAACTTCAACAAAAGAGAATCGAAATTCTTCAAATAGTGAATTTGTTGAAAATGTGGCCCAGATCAATGTCAGAAAAGCTGTTCAGGACATTTTGGAAAGAAGTTCTGTTTTGAGTGAGATGATAGAGAATGGCGAGATAGGAATTGTAGGGGCCATGTATAATGTGGAAACCGGGGACGTAGTGTTTTATGACGATACACTTATTGCGAAAGATACAAAAGCGGAAGCGTCTATGTTAGCGTAATAAAATTTCTTTTTCGGTTAAAAAGGCTATGGTTTTTTTGCTGTAGCCTTTTTATTTATAATTGAAACAGATTAAAAATTGTTTTAGGACATTCTTGGTTTTAGATTTGTTCGCTTGCCGGGCACAGTTATTTTCCAATTTTGGGATTATCGTTGAGATATTAGAATGATGAATTTTATTTTACTTATTCTTGGTTTTATACTCCTGATATTTGGTGCAGGAAGGCTGATAGACTCTGCTTCTTTCCTGGCCCGTAAACTGAATGTGCCGGATATTGTAATTGGCCTTACGGTGGTAGCATTAGGAACTTCGGCACCGGAATTGGTAGTGAACATAATGGCATCCTCAAGAGGTGAGTCAGGTCTGGTTATGGGTAATGTTATAGGTAGTAACCTTTTTAATATTCTCATGATATTGGGAGTTACGTCCATCATAAAACCACTTACTGTAAAACGAAATACAACCTGGCTGGAAATTCCCCTTAGTTTATTAGCTGCTTTGTTAGTGCTGATTATTTCGAGTGATATCTTTTTAGATAAGGCCCCGGTTAATATTATTACAAGAAGTGAGGGAGTTATCCTTCTTGGGTTATTCCTGATATTTATCGTTTATAATCTTGAGTTGGCAAGAAAGGGAAATGAAGAGGTAGCAGAAATTTCTACCAAGCAACAAACAGTTTTTATCTCTGTTTTGTGGATGCTTGCCGGGTTGGGGGGATTAGTGTATGGGGGGCATCTCATAGTAGAACATGCAACAAGCATTGCCCGACAATTTGGTATCTCGGAAAGGGTGATCGCTATTACTATTATATCCACGGGTACATCTTTACCGGAATTGGCAACATCTTTTGTAGCTGTTAAAAAGGGGAAGGTGGATATGGCGATTGGTAATGTAGTGGGTTCTGGAATATTCAATGTTTTTCTGATCTTAGGCGCATCCTCGGTGGTCAGGCCGATCATTGTATCTAAAGAATCCCTGCCAGATATTGTTTTAAATATTGCTGCAAACCTTTTGCTATTCTTATTCCTTTTCTTCAATACAAAAAGAAACCTGAGACGGCCCGAAGGAATTGTTTTGTTATTATTGTATATCGCATATATTTTTTACTTACTTTTTCCCGGTAAATTCGGGTTTTAATGTTTAAAAGGACAAAAGAAATATTACTGCCAAGCGGAGTTACACAACTCTTTACTGAATTTTTCAATAGTGAAAAATCTTCGGGAGTAATATTAATAGCTTGTACGATTATCTCACTTATTATTGCCAATACGGGTTTAGGAGATGGTTATGAAGCAATGTGGCATTCTCAGTTAGGAGGACTTTCATTACACTACTGGATCAATGATGCCCTGATGGCCGTTTTCTTTTTACTGGTAGGGCTTGAAATTGAAAGGGAATTATATATTGGTGAACTATCAGAGGTAAAAAATGCGATCCTGCCGCTTGTTGCCGCCGTTGGTGGAATGTTGGTTCCTGCTGCTATTCATTTTGCATTGAATAGAGGCACAGATATGTCTGATGGTTTTGGTATTCCTATGGCTACTGATATCGCATTCGCTTTAGGAATTTTATCACTTGCAGGCAAAAAGGTTCCAATTGTATTGAGGGTATTCCTAACGGCCCTGGCGATAATAGATGACCTGGGGGCCATCCTGGTAATT
This sequence comes from Chitinophagales bacterium, assembly GCA_020636575.1. GTDB lineage: Bacteria > Bacteroidota > Bacteroidia > Chitinophagales > Chitinophagaceae > JJ008. Next base: position 609,177 of record JACJXP010000001.1, on the reverse strand, counting down.
GCTGTTTTTTATACCGAGAGTGTATCTGTTATTAACCTGCTGATATCACTGGGAATTTTTGCCGCATTGTTTGTGATGGGACGAATGGGGGTTACCAAACTCATTTTCTACATTATTCCCGGCATTGCCATGTGGTATTTTATGTTTCAATCGGGTGTACATGCTACCATAAGCGGTGTATTACTTGCTTTTGCCATTCCTTTTGGTGAGGGCGGAAAAAAATCACCTTCGTATAGATTACAGCATTTTCTTCATAAGCCGGTAGCTTTTGGCATAATACCATTATTTGCATTGGCAAATACAGGTATACGATTGCAGCCCGGATTTTATAATGACCTCGTATCCAATAAAAATAGTTTGGGCATTATTGGGGGATTAGTGATTGGAAAACCACTTGGGATCTTGTTGTTTGCATGGTTGACCATAAAAACGAAACTTGGGAGGCTGCCAGAAAAAGTTACCTGGGCACATCTGACAGGAGCAGGAATGTTAGCTGGCATCGGATTTACCATGTCTATTTTTATAACTCTTCTCGCATTTAAAGATTCATCAGCAGTTATAAATTCAAAAATTGCTATTCTTACTGCTTCACTGATAGCAGCAATAAGTGGCTTAGTTATTTTAAAAAGCGTTGGAAAAGCTACTGCTGACGGGCCGGCAGATCATACTCTCCCTTAAAAAAGCTATCCATCATTACTGCAAAAGGAGTTCAACGGCTTTTTGAATAGTAATAATTATTTTTTGAGTTTGACATCAATCTTCCTTGATATGTAAATGATGCTCCTTGTCTTCATAGATATCATATTCATTCTTTAAAGCATAATATCCAAAAATAGACAAACCGCCGACTATTATGGGAGTAAGTATAAATGCATAAATGATTGCAGGGATCTTATCTTCAGGTTTGGAGCTTTCAAACTTCGGGATGGCTTGCGAAATAATAAGATAGTATCCTGCTGCTAAAGCCAGCAGGATCCAGACAATACCCATTATTTTTCTGACCTGGTTCATAGCAAATATTTTAACTAATAATTTTAATCTTCCACACGGTTGTCTTCGCCATTAATATATAAAGCACCTATAATAAAACAAATACCTGCAATAATAATGGGGTACCAAAGACCCTCCAGGTATGGTTTATCATAAGGTAATACTTTCCCGGCTTTAGCAGCGGCATCATTTGCCTGGGATGCTTTAGTTGTAAGGAATACAGCAATGGCAGGTAATAATCCGCCAAAAATTCCATTACCAATATGGTAGGGCAATGACATAGAAGTGTACCTGATCTTTGTCGGAAACATCTCTACCAGGAAAGCAGCAATTGGCCCATATACCATTGTAACAAAGAACACCTGTATAAATACCAGCCATACCAGTTTCCAGAAAGAAGCTTTATCAAGGGTTACTGATTTTTTTATAACAGGGTTTCCGTCTGCACTTACTTTTTCTGAGGATTTCATTATTGTTCCATCCTCATAATAGCTGATCGTTTCTTTCATGTCATTGATAGTATTCACTTCCCTTTTTTCTACCAACTCAGTCTTATGCTTTATGCTACCGGCTTCAAACATTTTAGTATAAATAAAACGGTATGAAAGGATTGCCAGTAACATTCCTGCTAGCATGATCCATTTGCGGCCTATTTTATCTGATAAAGCGCCAAATACAACAAAAAAAGGTGTAGCAAAAACAATAGCATACATGATCAGCTTGCTGGCCTGCGCTACATCAACACTTAATGTAGTTTGAATAAAACTCAATGCATAAAACTGCCCCGTGTACCAAACCACACCCTGGCCCATAGTAGCTCCAAACAATGCCAGTAGAACGAATTTAAAATTCAGTTTATGACCAAAGCTTTCTTTAAGCGGATTGGCAGAGGTTTTACCCTCTGCTTTTACTTTGGCAAATAATGGTGATTCTTTCATCCGCATCCTTATAACAATAGAAACTGCCACCATTATAATGGATATCCAGAATGGAACTCTCCAGCCCCAATCATTAAAAGCTTCCTCACTCATGGCTCCTTTGGTAAGAATGATAACCAGCAGTGAAATAAATAAGCCAACAGTGGCAGTGGTTTGTATCCATGAGGTCCAGAAACCTCTTTTTTCATTAGAGGAATGTTCAGCAACATAGGTAGCCGCACCACCATACTCACCACCAAGGGCCAGGCCTTGTAGTAATCTTAATAATAGTACAAGTAAAGGTGCTAAGTAGCCGATTGAGTTGTATGAAGGGATACAGCCGATCAGAAACGTAGATAATCCCATCAGGATCAGGGTAACCAGAAATGTATACTTTCTTCCGATCAGATCCCCCAGTCTTCCAAAAAATAAAGCGCCAAAAGGTCTGACAACAAAACCTGCTGCAAAAGTGGCCAATGTAGAAAGTAATGCGATCGTCGGATTGCCGGAAGGAAAAAACTTAGTTGAAATAACTGTTGCAAGACTTCCGAAAATGTAAAAGTCGTACCATTCTATCATGGTGCCGACAGACGAAGCAGCTATTACGCTTCGCAGGCTCGTTGGTTTCATTAGATTAAAATACGAATTGATTCGCTAAACGGACACAAAAAATTATTTCATTCGTACATTTAAAGAAAAAAATCAGAGTAAGATGTCATATCCCTTCCAGATACAATCGTTGGACCAATACAAACAGGATTATCAAAGAAGTATAGAAAAGCCAGAAGAGTTCTGGTTGTCAGTAGCGGATAGTTTTTTCTGGAAAAAGAAATGCCAGGCAGGCGATAAAGTGCTGGATTGGAATTTTACAGAACCTAAGGTAGAATGGTTTAAGGGAGCCAAATTGAATATTACGGAAAACTGCATTGACAGGCATTTGGATAAACTGGCAGATAAGCCAGCCATCATCTGGGAACCCAATAATCCTGAGGAAAGAGTAAGGGTTGTTACATATAAGCGCCTGCATAAAAGGGTTTGCCAGGTAGCCCAAATGCTCAAAAACAATGGAGTAAAAAAAGGCGACCGTGTATGCATTTATATGGGGATGGTGCCGGAGCTGGCCTATGCTGTGTTAGGCTGTGCAAGAATAGGGGCCATACATAGTGTAATTTTTGGAGGTTTTTCAGCGCAAAGTATTGCTGACAGACTGGATGATGCCAACGCTGAGTTCATCATTACCTGTGATGGAGCCTACCGCGGAGCAAAAGATATTCCATTAAAAAGTGTGATCGATGATGCATTGATCGGTAATAAAAAGATCAAAAAAGTAATTGTTTATACAAGAACAAGGACCCCCGTTTCCATGATCAAAGGCCGTGATGTATGGTGGGAGGATGAAATGCTTCATGCTGAAGATCAATTAGAACATAGTGGTGAATTTAATTTTCCTGCCGAGGAAATGGATGCCGAGGATCCTTTGTTCATACTTTACACTTCAGGCAGTACAGGTAAGCCAAAAGGTGTGGTGCATAGCTGTGCAGGATATATGTTGTGGACCACTTACACTTTTGTCAATGTGTTTCAATACAAGCAAGGTGATATTCATTTTTGTACGGCAGACATAGGTTGGATAACAGGGCACAGCTATATCGTATATGGACCGTTAAGTGCCGGGGGTACTTCTGTTATGTTTGAAGGGATCCCTACCTGGCCTGATGCAGGCCGGTTTTGGGATATTGTAGATAAGCATAAAGTAAATATTCTTTATACGGCCCCAACAGCCATTCGTTCATTGATGAGTTTTGGATCTGCACCGTTTGAGGGAAAAGATCTTTCAACCCTTAAAGTTCTTGGAACAGTTGGCGAACCTATCAATGAAGAAGCATGGCATTGGTACGATGAACAGGTGGGTAAAAAAAGATGCCCGATAGTAGACACCTGGTGGCAAACTGAAACAGGAGGAGTATTGATCTCTAATATGGCAGGGATCACTCCGTCAAAACCGGGTTGGGCTACATTGCCTATGCCGGGAGTTCAACCTCTTTTAGTGGATGAAAATGGAAAAGAAGCAACAGAGAAAAATGAAGATGGTTTTATAAAAGGAAATCTTTGCATTAAGGCACCCTGGCCATCCATACTACGAACTACGTACGGTGATCATGAACGATGCAGGCAAAACTATTTTGCAACTTATGAGAATTTATATTTCACGGGTGATGGTGCATTGAAAGATGAACATGGGAATTACAGGATCACCGGCAGGGTAGATGACGTATTAAACGTAAGCGGTCATCGCATCGGAACTGCAGAAGTAGAGAATGCCATTAATATGCATGCCGGGGTAGTGGAAAGTGCCGTAGTAGGCTATCCTCATGATCTGAAGGGGCAGGGAATTTATGCCTATGTAATTTATAACGGCACACATGGTGATGAGGAAATGAGAAGAAAGGATATACTGCAAACAGTAACAAGAGTGATCGGCCCCATTGCAAAACCAGATAAGATCCAGTTTGTTTCCGGACTGCCAAAAACAAGAAGCGGAAAAATAATGCGACGGATATTAAGGAAGATCGCTGAAGGAGAAACACAGAATCTTGGTGATACAACAACTTTGCTCGATCCGGGAATAGTAGAAGAAATAAGATCAGGGAAAATATAGCCGATAAATAAAGCAGCTACGGAAGGAGCTGCTTTAAAAAGGTTTTTCTAAATGCAGTTGGGATACGTAAAGTTCCACAAAAATCGATTCGTTTATACTTCGGGTATAGAGAACTTATCAACCTTTTAGCCAGATATTTCCACATTTATTATGCATCTGTAATTGTTTCAAATTATTTTTAAGGCTACCGGATATTGCTGACCTATGGAAAAAAGAAAAAAAAACAAGCTTGCTGCAATTACAAAATGGGTGCTGTGGGTACTGCTTGTACAATTCTTATTACTTAATATAAGTGCTGCACTATATGCGTATAAGCTTACTCATTTCTATACTGACAAGCAGATCCGCAAACCTTATGATGAGACAAATGTTTTTGGCAAAACATGGCGATTATTTTCCGGCCCCCGTTTTCAAAAGCAAATAACCGGCGACATCCCGATATTTCAATATGATACTGTTTGGCTCCAGATAAAGTCAGGCTTAAAAATCAATGCCTGGTATGCTAAAACCGATTCAAGTTCTAAAGGAACAGTAATCATGTTCCATGGTATTACCAGTAATAAGAGTGTAATGATACCGGAAGCAAATGAGTTTCTTTACCAGGGGTATAATATAATGATGGTAGACCTGCGGGCACATGGTAATAGTGATGGATCTACTACAACAATCGGCATCAAAGAATCAGAAGAGGTTAAGCTGGCCTGGGATTGGGTGAGGCAGAACGGGGAGAATAACATTTTTCTTTATGGCATATCTATGGGAGCGGTAGTTGTTTCAAAAGCGATCAAAGATTATTCGATTCACCCAAAGGGTGTTATTCTGGAAATGCCTTTCGGCTCCATGAAATCCTACTTGCAGGCAAGGGCAAGGCTGCTTGGTTTCAGGGGATTTACGCAAAAGCCATTTAGCTGGTTAGTGGGTTTTTGGATAAATGTTGAAAGAGGCTTACAAGGATTCGGGCATCAAACTAAAAAATATGTTCGCCATATTAGTTGCCCGGTGCTGGTGCAATGGGGCGCCGAAGATAATATTGTATTGAAAAGTGAAACGGAAGAAGTTTATAAAGCGTTGACCACATCAGATAAAAAACTCGTTGTGTATGAAAATGCCGGGCATGAATCACTGCTGCAGAAAGATCCTTCAAAATGGCAAAGAGAGATAGAAGACTTTTTTCAAAGGGCTGATTACTGATACAACTTATTTCCTGATCGTTACAGATGTGCCGGGAGAGGTGTACCCATAAAGTTCTTTTACATCTGTATTTTTCATGGAGATACAGCCCAGTGTCCAGTTCTTATAACGGTCGATCATAAAATCTTCGTTGGGCCAGGTGCCATGTATCCCTATGCTACCACCAATGCTGGCATTGGATGGTATTTCCCCCCTGCTTTTTCGGTTTGCAAATTTTTCCCGGCTTTCCTGGTTAGGATAATCAATGGCCATGAAACGGCACCATTTATCATGCACTCTTTTACTGATGATCTTGAAAGTTCCTTCGGGAGTGTTTTTATCTCCCTGCATTTTCTTATCAGCAAGACTATTATTGCCAAAAACAACAGGATAAGTAGCATACCAGCCCTTTTCATCAAAAACGCTTAGTTCGTAATCTGATTTATCAATAATAATATAGATTTTCCCGACAGGGCCGCTTGTCCTGTTACTTTCTTCGTAAGAAGCTTTTCTTACTGAAGAACCGGGTACCAGAACCCCGAAGCTTAGGGCAAAGGAAGCGAGTACAAGGTAGTTTTTCATCCTGCAAAAGTTTTCATAACAGCCGAATACTACTTACTAAGGGTGGTAGTGGTGCATATTCAAGGCTAAAATCAGTAACCGTCATTCTTCAAACGTAATGCCACAAAACTTTATTTCAGCATGTGGATAGGTTTTAACGGTATGTTTAGAAAACTTACAGAGAAGCTTTGCGTAGTGAAATTCCTTTGTATTAAAAATGCCGGTCATTTGACCGGCATTCTGTATTAAAATTAAAATCTTCATTTACCAGTTACTCAGCCTGAATCCAAAGTTATAAGGAGTCATATCCAGGCTTTTCTCCCACATATTTTTGGTAGCATAGCTTCCATATAACCGAATCGGCCCCAGTGATAGCTCGCCGATATATGAGATCTTGAAACGTTCCAGGTCAAAATCACTTTTTACTTTATTAATCTTGCCATCATCCTTTGTTTTATACCGGGCAGAGTATAGATAACCGGCGCTCACACCGGCGCTAAAGCCAAAACCTTTTCTTCTGTTAGGCGTAAAATCAAAGTTCAGCATTACGGGTACAGTCAAATAATCGGCAGCCAGTTTTGCTTTTTTATAGTCAGTAGCACCCAGTGAAATGTAGGTCGGGTTTTTATCAAACATCACCATAGTATTATCAAAATGGTAGTTATTTAATTCCAGTCCTAAACCATATTTCAGGTTAACTACATGTTTGGCAATATTCAGCTTTTGCATAAAGAACCACACATTTACATTGCGGGACTTACCGGCTTTTAGTTTCATCTCATCTTTTCCTATTGCAGGGCTGGTAAAACCATCTGTTGCTGACATCAGGTAGTTGGAATTATCAGTATAGTTTGAGAAACCCAGGTCAACGATCCACCAGTTGGTACTGATGTTAGACGGCTTGTCGCCACGACGATTCCTCATTTTGTATTCTCTGTCCTTGGTAATTTCCCTGTCTTTGCTGCCAGGTTTACGGATAATGATCATGCCACCGATACGGATAGTATCTCCTTCCGGAGCCTTTTGCTGGCCCGTTGTATCTGTCTGCGCAAAGCCGGTAATAACAGTGCATGCGGCGATGCACAGGGTAAAGATCCTCTTCATGTTCTTCAATTTAAATTTTTTAAAGTAAAATTATTTTAAGTTGATGGCAAAGCCTGCTACTAATAATTTTCCGTCTTCATCGGTAGCATCAATATCCGTTCTTTTTTCAAATGTCCTGGTTAGTTTTCTGAAAAAACCACGGAGCTTGTTTTTCTTGCCATCTGACTCAGCAACCGGTAAATCACCAACCGATGTTTTATTAGATGCTGTTATTATAGTAGACGGAGGAGTGTTTGGTTTTGTTACAATCTCATTTCCCGGGTTAATGGTATTAATAGTTTCTTTACTAACGGGATTGTTAATGCTGGCAATTGCATAATCCTTGCTATCTCTTTGCGGCTGTACGTTCGGGTTAAGCTCAGGTGAAGGCAGGTTGTTATTTTTTTGCTCAGCGTTATTCGCTATTAATGCTTGCTGTTTATTGTTATCAATTACAGGAATAATTTCATTTTTCTTTTCAGGCTTTTGAATGGTATTCAACTGAACTGCGGCCTGGTACACAGGGGCTTTGCTTTCTTCAATAGCATGAGCCGGTGTTTCTTTTTCAATACTATTATCCGATGCCAGTTGTTTATTATCCAGCGGAATTTGACTAGCCGGAACTTCCGGAGAGCTTTTTTGTATTTGTTGTTCAGCATTATTTGCAAATCCTTCTTCTCCAGAAACAGATGGCTTTTTATTGATCAGGTTATAAGTAGTAAACCCGATACCCAATAATATAACAGCCGCAGCTGCAATTTTCCACCAGCGTAGATAAACAACTTTTTCTTCTTTCCTGTACAATGAATCTTTATCGGCAAAAACAACTTCTTCAGGCACAAGCTTCGCCATCAAAAAGAGTTTAAATTCCCGCTTTAATGTAGGGTTGGCAGCAATAAAATTGTCAACAGAAGTTTTTTCTTCATTGTTCAATTCATCATCGGCATATAGAGAAAACCATTCTTCGTAGTTGTTACTGTTTATTGCTGTATTGCCATTTTGTTTCAGTAATTCTTCTTTTCCTTTATAAACAATATCAGCATCGGGTTCTAATTTGTATTGGGAGAGTAATTCCAGCTCTTCTTTAAGATCAGGATGTTGCTCAGTAAAAGCTTCTACCTGGCGGCGTTCTTCATTGCTGAGCTCATTATCCATATAAAGGATAAAATATTCTTCGTAGTTAAGTCTGTTAATATTCATATTCTTCCTCCTCAGATAACATTTTCTATTTTAACTAAATATTCTTTTAGTTGAACCCTTGCCCGATGCAGGTAAACTTTCACCTGGCTGGCATTCAGGTTCATGATCTGCCCTATTTCATCATAACTATACCCTTCATAATCTTTCAGCATCACCAATGAACGTTGGGTATCGCTTAATCTTGCTAAAGCTTCATTCAAAACTTTCTTCAGGTTATTTACCGGCTGACTTTCTACTTTGGCTTCGGGGCTAAATTCATCGTTCAATTGTATCCTCTTTACTTTTCTGATGTGATCGATCATTTGGTGATAGGCAACGGTAAAGAGATAAGACTTGCTTTTTTGAGCATCAACCGCATCCCTGTTCTTCCACATTTTCTCAAAAGCGGTTTGCACCACGTCACGGGCATCTTCCTCATGCCTGAGATTTTTCAGGATAAAGCGATACACATTATCCGCATAGTTGGTGACGCATTGATTGTATTCCTTCTCGGTCATAAACAGTCTAAAAGCGGGGTAAAAGTATTAATTATCTCCTGCCTTGATATATAGTACGGTTGGGGAGAAAGAATGTTACAGGGAGAAGAATATTTTTCTGATTATATAACTAATTGATTATAAGAAAGAAATGTCTGTAATCTTATAGTAATTGACGTGAAAGGGTCTCCATATACTGCTCAGTTGCCGGAGTGGTATTGCTTTTTTGAACACATTCCTGGATTTGGGTCTTGCAGCAGGACTGATCTGCCTGATCAGTTTCTATATTATTTTGAGCCGGTTTGCCAGCCACTAAAGCAATGGTTATCAGAGATATAACTAAAACTCCCCATCCTATTAAGGATCTTTTCTGCATACAATTGGTTTTCGGGTTTGACGAAAGTAGTGACTGTTATGTTACAGTAAACCTAAGAAATATAAGAAACGGGAAGAAGGGGTTTATGACGAAATGGCTTTAATAATGGATGAAATACCTTTTTTACCGGTGAAAACCTGTATCAATATATTTGCTTCACTAAACGGATAACACATGAATGAAAACTTTGTAACCAGGATAAGAGGGGAGGTAGAGGAGATCAAGGCATCGGGACTGTACAAAACTGAAAGAATAATTGCCAGTGAACAAGGAGCTGAAATTGTGGTTGGCGGTAAAAAAGTGCTGAACTTTTGCGCCAACAATTACCTGGGGCTTTCTTCTCATCCAAAAGTGATAGAAGCGGCGCATAAGGCTATTGATCATCGGGGCTATGGTATGAGTAGTGTGCGGTTTATTTGTGGAACCCAGGATATTCATAAAGAGCTGGAAGAAAAAATATCAGCTTTCCTTGGAACAGAGGATACCATTTTATATGCAGCTGCTTTTGATGCAAACGGTGGTGTGTTTGAGCCATTATTCAACGAACAGGATGCAATCATTTCTGATGCATTGAATCATGCCTCGATCATTGACGGTGTCAGGTTGTGTAAAGCACAGCGATTTCGCTATGAACATAATAATATCGAAGACCTGGAAGCCAAATTGAAAGAAGCTTCTGCATTAAGAAGCCGCATTATTGTTACAGACGGATCATTCAGTATGGACGGCACAATAGCCCAGCTAGATAAAATAGTGGAGCTGGCTGAAAAATATGATGCCTGTGTTATGATCGATGAATGTCATTCATCAGGCTTCCTGGGTAAAACAGGAAGGGGTACCCATGAATACAGGGGTGTAATGGGTAAGATCGATATCATTACCGGTACATTGGGTAAGGCATTGGGCGGCGCTTCGGGCGGATTTACTTCCGGGCGCAAAGAGATCATTGATATGCTACGTCAAAAATCAAGACCTTATTTATTCAGCAATACACTGGCTCCTTCTATCGTTGGTGCTTCCATAGCAGTGCTGGATATGCTTACAGAAACAACGGAACTAAGAGATAAACTGGAATACAATACCAAATACTTCCGTAATAAAATGACAGAAGCAGGGTTTGATATCAAACCCGGTGATCATCCTATTGTTCCGATTATGTTATATGATGCAGTGTTGGCGCAGAATATGGCAGCCAAACTATTGGATGAAGGTATTTATGTAATAGGCTTCTTTTTCCCGGTGGTAGCTAAAGGCCAGGCAAGGATAAGAGTACAACTTAGCGCAGCACATAACCAGGAACACCTGGATAAGGCCATTGCTGCATTCACTAAAATTGGTAAAGAGTTGGGGGTATTGAAACAGAATACCTGAGTCTGGGTATTTGTGGTTTTAGCAAAGCATAGTAAATTAGTTTATTATGCTTTTTTTACGGATCTTATTCTTTTGTTTTTTTTCTTTTTGTTCAGTTTTTTCTAATGCCCAGCAACCAAAACTGATGCTGCCGATTGGGCATACTTCTGGTGTTAATTCAGCCGCATTTTCCCACGACGGAAGAAAAATAGTTACTGCTTCTGGTGATCTTACAGTAAAACTATGGGATGCGGCAAGCGGGAAATTATTGAAGGATATAGTCGGGCATACAGGTTATGTTTTTTCAGCCGTATTTTCCCCTGACGGGGAAAAAATGGTTACTGCTTCAGGGGATAGAACAGCGAAAATCTGGGATGTGGCAAGCGGGAAATTATTAGCAGATTTATCCGGGCATTCGGATGATGTTACATCAGCCATATTTTCCCCTGACGGTAAAAAAATAGTTACGGCTTCATCGGATGAAACAGCAAAAATCTGGGATGCGACAAACGGGAAATTATTGAGGGATTTAATCGGGCATACGAATTGGGTTGCATCAGCCATATTTTCTCCTGACGGGAAGAAAATAGTTACGGCTTCAGGGGATAAAACAGCGAAAATCTGGGATGCGACAAGCGGGAAATTATTAGCGGATTTATCCGGACATTCGGATCGTGTTGAATCAGCCGAATTTTCCCCGGACGGGAAAATAATAGTTACGGCTTCGAGGGATGAAACAGCGAAAATCTGGGATGTGGCAAGCGGAAAATTATTGCAAGAATTAGCCGGGCACACTTTTGATGTTGAATCAGCCGAATTTTCCCCTAATGGGAAAAAAATAATTACGGCTTCTCGTGATGGTACAGCAAAACTGTGGGATGCAGCAAGCGGAAAATTATTGCAAGAATTAGCCGGGCATACTTATGATGTTTATTCAGCCGTATTTTCTCCTGACGGGGAAAAAATAGTTACAGCTTCAGCGGATGAAACAGCGAAAATCTGGGATGTGGCAAGCGGGAAATTATTAAACACTTTATCCGGGCATACGGAAGCTCTTAAATCAGCCGTATTTTCCCCTGACGGGAAAAAAATAGCCACAGCCTCTTTTGAAAACTCAGCAAAACTATGGGATGCGACAAGCGGGAAATTATTAAACACTTTATCCGGGCATACGGAAGCTCTTAAATCAGCCATGTTTTCCCCCGACGGGAAAAAAATAGCAACAGCTTCTGGTGATGGTACAGCAAAAATCTGGGAAGCGGCAAGGGGGAAATTATTAGTGGATTTATCCGGGCATACACGGAGTATTGAATCAGCTGTATTTTCCCCTGATGGGGAAAAAATAGTTACTACGGCTTTTCCTGATGAAACAGCAAAAATCTGGGATGTTGAAAGTGGGAAATTATTAGCGGATTTATTTGGGCATACGGAAACTGTTTTTTCGGCCACATTTTCCCCCGACGGGAAAAAGATAGTAACAGCTTCATATGATAAGACAGCAAAAATCTGGGAAGCGGCAAGTGGGAAATTATTGAAGGATTTAACAGGGCATACGGAAGCTCTTAAATCAGCCACATTTTCCCCCGACGGGAAAAAAATAGCAACAGCTTCTGGTGATGGTACAGCAAAAATCTGGGAAGCGGCAAGGGGGAAATTATTAGCGGATTTATCCGGGCATACTTCTTATGTTAATTCAGTCTTATTTTCCCCCGACGGGAAAAAAATGGTTACGGCTTCTCGTGATAAAACAGCAAAAATCTGGGATGTGGCAAGCGGAAAATTATTGAATACTTTATCCGGGCATACGAATTGGGTTAAATCAGCCGAATTTTCCCCCGACGGGAAAAAAATAGTTACTGCTTCAGCGGATGAAACAGCAAAAATCTGGGATGTGGCAAGCGGGAAATTATTAAACACTTTATCCGGGCATACACGGAGTATTGAATCAGCCGTATTTTCCCCTACTGGGAAAAAGATAGTAACAACTTCTTTAGAAAAAACAGCAAAAGTCTGGGAAGCGGCAAGTGGGAAATTATTGAATACTTTATCCGGGCATACAGGTTATGTTTATTCAGCCGTATTTTCCCCTGACGGAAGAAAAATAGTAACAGCTTCTGGTGATGGGACCGCAAAAATCTGGGATGCCTATACCGGCGAACTGCTTTATACTTTTTTCGCTGTTGACAGTACAGATTATATCAATATACTTCCCTCCGGTTACTACCAATCATCGCAAAACGCTGCAAAACTCTTACACTATGTTACCAATAATTTAAAGGTCATCAGCTTTGAACAATTAGATATCAAATACAACCGTCCCGATAAAGTATTAGAGGCTATTGGTAATACGGATACAACCCTAATAAAAAGCTATCGAAGGGCCTGGGAAAAGCGGATCAAAAAACTTGGAATCGATACTACACAATTCCGAGATGGCTACAGTGTCCCTGAAGCAGATTTTGCTAACCGGAATGATATAGAATATGAACAAAAGAACGGCATACTTAAACTGCATATCAAAGGTATTGACAGTACTTATAAACTTGATCGCTTCGATATCTGGATAAATGAAGCTCCGCTATTTGGGCAAAGAGGTATTAGTATTAAAAAGCAAAACAGGAATGACATTGATACCACCATTACAGTAAAGCTTTCACAGGGTGAGAATCGTATAGAAACTTCCATCACCAATGTGAACGGAACAGAAAGCTATCGGTTGCCACTGAATGTAAACTATACACCGAAGGTGAGTGAAAAAGAAACCCTGTACTTTATCGGAATCGGTATGGACAAGTTTGCCGACAAAAAGTACGATCTGCGGTATAGCGGCAAAGACATCCGGGATTTGTCGGCAGCGCTAAGATTAAAATACGGGGAAAACCTGATCATCGATACACTCTTCAATGAAAATGTTACCATCAGCTCTGTAAAAGCATTGAAACAAAAGCTAATGAAAACATCAATAAATGATAAAGTGGTTGTTTCTTATTCTGGTCACGGAATGCTGAGTAAAGAGTTTGATTATTATCTATCTACCTATAATGTAAATTTTGATAACCCTGCAGAAAACGGATTGCCTTATGATGAATTGGAGAATCTCCTGGATAGTATACCCGCCAGAAAGAAGCTGATGCTGATTGATGCCTGTCACAGCGGAGAGGTGGATAAAGAGGACCTGGTAAGATTAAATGCAAGTTCTGATTCTTTGATAAAGGGCCTAAAGCCGGTGGCCTATAAAAAGGATGGAAGATTGGGATTGAAGAATAGCTTTGAACTGATGCAGTCGCTGTTTGTGAATGTAGGCAGAAGTACTGGTGCTACCATCATCTCAGCGGCTTCAGGTACCCAGTTTGCATTAGAAAGAAACGAACTTAAAAACGGAGTGTTTACCTATTCTATTCTGGAAGCAATGAGAGACAATAACAGTATAAATGTCAGTGAATTAAGAAAAATTGTAGGAGAAAGGGTAGAACAGCTTACCAAAGGATTACAGAAGCCCACAAGTCGTAATGAGAATATTTCGGTGGACTGGAGGGTTTGGTAAAAAAGTCAAGCCTTTATTATTAATTATAGCAAACCTGCATTTAATGATGACTGGAAAAGAATGCTTACTATATTAAGAGATATTTTGATGTTAATAGATACAATGTGAAACCAATTATTTATAGAAGTTTTTTAAAGCTTCAAACTATTTGCTGCCTCTTTTAACATTTCAACACCTGTATTCTCACCACGCAGGCTTATCAGGTAACGGTTCCCACTAAACCAGGTAATTATGCACTCATTGGCGGTTTTGTCACATTGTTCAAATCCTTTTTGTCCGTTTATGGTAACAGCTTTTATGTATTCATCTTCATTATCCACTTCATAACCTAACATTGATTTGTATTGCATGTTGTATATACCAGATCCCTCGGGTCCGGCACAGTCATAAATGTTCAATACTATTGTAGCAGTATCATTAACGGCATAGGAAACAGCAGCTAATCCTGCGCCATTCACTTTACTTACGTCTGCATCTATCTTTTCTGCGCCCAATAATTTTTCCGGTAATACTTTTATCAGTTCTTCACTACTAAGCGGAATCATCTTTTCAAGTTCCTGCTTACTTTCATCGATAGCAGCTTTTTCCGCTGTTACATCAATATCAGTACTATCAGCGTTTTTTGCTGGGTCTGCTGCATTATTATTACAGGAAGCAATTAAAAAAGAAGATACAACTACAAAAAAACAGATTGATTTCATTGTGAGTGGTTTATGATTTTTCATTCGTAAAATTACTATAATAAGTGTTTTTACTAAAGGCGATAATAAGTGAATTTTTTGCAAAAAAACGTAGAAAAAAACCGTCGAAAGTTATGAGAAACAATATCGGGATATTATTTTCGTTTTCTACGAATATGCATTGAATTCTACCCGCCAATTCCTTTGATTTCCCAGAATTAATTTGTTGACCCAATTTAAAGCTAATTATGAAGAAGTTACTTTTTTGCCTGGCCCTGGCGGCTGTAGTTGTTGCAATGTTTAGTTCCTGTGCGGCTACTAAAAGAGATTGCCAGGGGAACAAACATTATCGGTTGAAAAATGGAATTTATCTGTAAGATATAGTTCAAAGGATCAAATTATTGTCCCGGTTCATTAGCCGGGACTTTTTATTTTTAGGCAAAAAAGAATGAAAGCACTGTTATCCATTATACTTCTCTCATTCAGTTTTTTGGGTCAGGCCCAGGAAAGAGAATTTCCACAAAACTGGGAAGGCAATTGGAAGGGTAAACTGAACTGGTTCCGGACGGGTAATACAGAACCGCAACAGGTTGATATGGAGTTACGGATACATAAATCAGCATCTGGCTGGAGCTGGCACATCATTTATGGAACTGAAAAAGAGGATAGCAGACCTTATATTTTGAAGCCTGCTGATAGCACAGGGATACATTGGGTAATTGATGAAAATAATGGGATTGTGCTTGATCAGTTTTGGATAGCAGATAAATTTTCCGGTGCCTTTACGGTAATGAACTCCACATTGATGAATAGTTACCAGCTTTTGGGAGACAGTTTAGTTGTAGAATTTTACTCTTTTGGTGCCAAGCCGCTAAACACAACCGGTGGCGGAACTGCTGAAAACCCCAAAGTTGATAGTTATAGAATAGGCGCTTATCAAAAAGCAGTGCTATATCGAAGACAATGATGCTAAATTTGCCGAAAATTGATTTAGCTATGCGATTTTTCTTTTCACTTCTTTTGCTGTCTTTTCTTATTCCATCCTGTTCAAGAAATAATATAAAAACAGACAATAGCCTGGGTAAATATTTTGAAGAAAATAATGTAGAAGGATGTTTTGCTTTAATGGATAATGCTACCGGAAAATTCACGGTGTATAATCTTGATCGTTACAGGGATAGCAGCTATTTGCCGGCATCAACTTTTAAGATCGTTAATTCATTGATCGGGTTACAAACCGGGAGAATTGTAAATGATAGCATGATCATTAAATGGGATGGTGTGGAGCGTAGAGTAAAAGAATGGAATAAAGACCTGACCATGTATGAGGCTTTCCGTGTTTCAGCTGTACCTTATTACCAGGAAGTGGCCAGAAGGATCGGTAAGGACACTATGCAATTCTGGCTGGATAGTTTAAAATATGGTGCTAAAACCGATACGGATAAGGTTGTTATCCGCACAGCTGTTGACAGTTTTTGGCTGGATAACAGCATTAAAATAACTCCGGATCAGCAATTGGGCCTGGTAAAACAATTATATTTTGATCAACTTCCTTTTTTTAAAAGTTACCAGGAAATGGTAAAAAGGGCCATGCTTTTTGAAAATAATGCAAACTACAGGCTTGGCTATAAAACAGGCTGGGGCTTTACAGAAAATGACCATGCATTGGGATGGATAACCGGCTGGATAGAAGAAAATGAGCACCCTTATTTCTTTGTGCTGAATATTGAGTCAGCCAACAGGGATTATGATATGTTGCCGGTAAGGTTAAAAATGCTGAAAGATATTCTTACTCAGCTTGGTTTTTTTAAGGGCAATATGTAAATCAGACTTAATTAGCATAATATTTGCCTCATTGTTTTAATGTCATTGCAATTCGAGCATAAGGAGTTTATCTGGCTATTTACGTTATTGCCGGTTTTGTTTTTGCTTTTTCTGTTATTATATAGATGGAAGAAAGCAACCGGGAGAAAAATTGGAGATAAGCAGCTTGTTAATTTGCTGATTGAAGGCTATTCCTCAAAACTGTTTAATACAAAATTCATCATCACTTCCGTGGCATTTGTAGCGGGTATCCTGGCTGTTATGAATCTTAGGGAACCCGGAGAAAGATCTGCAGAGAATAGAGTGGGGATTGATGTAGCCATAGCATTAGATGTAAGTAATAGTATGCTGGCAACCGATGTGGCACCTTCCCGACTTGATAGGGCAAAGCAATTTATTATCAAACTTATGGATGCCATGCCTGATGATCGCATAGCGTTAATTGTTTTTGCCGGAAAAGCCTATTTGCAGATGCCATTGACAAATGATCATGGAGCTGCTGCGTTATTTGTTGCTTCAGCGGCCCCTGGTATTGTTCCACAGCAAGGAACAGATATCAGTGATGCGTTGGAAATGAGTGCTAATGCCTTTAATAATATTGACGAACATTACAAATCTGTTGTAATGATATCTGATGGGGAAGATCATAATGAAAATGCAATCGCTACGGCAAAGAAATTAGCAGAACAAGGGGTTATGATCAACACAGTGGGAATAGGTTCTCCGGAAGGAACTACAATAATTGATCCTGCTACCGGGTTGGAGAAAAAGGATGAGAATGGGAATGCAGTAGTTTCAAAATTAAACGAAGAAGTATTAAAGCAAGTAGCAGAAGCTACTAATGGAACTTATACTCATTTGCAAAGTAGTGATGATGCTGTAAAAGTAGTTTTGTCGCAATTATCGCAAATAGAGAGAAAAGCATTTGGTGATGTTTCCCAAATGAACTTTAATACTTATTATTACCTGTTTGCAGGATTGATGTTCTTGCTACTTATTATTGAGTTATTCATTCCTGAAGTAAAACGAATACTTTCATGAATAGGTCTTTCTTCTATATGTTCATTTTATTGCTTGTAGCTGAATACGGCTTCTCTCAAAAGAACACATCAGCTATTGTGAAGGGAAATGAGTTTTATAGAAAAGCTGAGTATGATAAGGCCGTGGTTGAGTATGAGAAAGTACCTGCTAATAATGCTGTCTTTTCAATGGCCCAGTATAATCTTGCTAATAGCCTGTATAAACAAGGCAGAAATGATGAGGCCATCAAGGTTTTATCTGGTTTGAATGAAACGTCCTTAGATAAGAGCTTGAAAGGGAAAATATATTATAACAAAGGCGCAATACTAAGCAGGCAAAAAAAGCTGGAAGAAAGCATCGAGGCCTATAAAAATGCATTGCGCCAGGATCCTGATGACAAGGAAGCCAGGGAAAACCTGCAAAAGTCGCTGCTGGAATTAAAAAAGAAAAATCAGCAACAAAAGAAACAGGAAAACCAAAACAAAAAAAAGCAGGAACAGCAAAAGAAACAACAGTCGAAACTCAGTCCTAAACAGGCTGAACAACGACTACAACTACTGGCACAAAAAGAGAAAGAAGTACAGCAACGATTACAAAAACAAAAGTCAAATTCAGGAGGCGGGCAAACCAAAGATTGGTAAACTTTGCTCCTTCTTCTTTGTTAGTTTTGCAGCTATGCAATTTTATTGTGAGTCCCTCACTCAGTACCGGCGGCTAAAGACCCGTGAAGTAAGGATCGGTGATCTCTTGATTGGAAATTTTTATCCCATCCGTGTGCAGACGATGACCACTACGGATACAATGGATACAAAAGCTACTGTTGAGCAAAGTATACGCTGTATCGAAGCAGGGGCAGAACTGGTTCGCATTACAGCCCCATCTAAGAAAGAAGCTGAAAATCTTCTGAATATCAAAAATGAACTAAGGGAAAGGGGCTATACTACGCCATTGGTAGCTGATATACATTTTACCCCGAATGCAGCAGAGATCGCCGCAAGGATTGTTGAAAAAGTGAGAGTAAATCCTGGCAACTATGTTGACAAAAAAAAATTTGAACTTATTGAATATACGGATGCAGATTATGCTGAGGAGATAGATCGAATAACAGAAAGATTTACACCACTAGTGAAAATTTGTAAAGAGTATGGTACGGCCATGCGTATCGGGACGAATCATGGATCACTTAGCGACAGGATCATGAGCCGATATGGCGATACACCAATAGGTATGGTAGAGAGTGCTATGGAGTTTCTTCGGATCGCCAGGGCAGAAACATATCATAATATTGTACTGAGTATGAAAAGCAGTAACCCGCAGGTAATGGTGCAGGCTTATAGGTTACTTATCAAAACAATGCATGATGAGTTTGGAGAGTGTTACCCACTACATTTAGGTGTTACTGAAGCAGGTGATGGTGAAGATGGTAGAATAAAAAGTGCTATTGGCATTGGCAGTTTATTGGAAGATGGAATCGGCGACACTATTAGGGTATCTTTGACAGAAGATCCTGAGTTCGAGATCCCGGTTTGTAAGGATCTGGTAAAAAGATATAGTCTGCCCAGCCCCTTCGAAGGAGAAGCTTTGGTTTCCCAAAAAGCAAAACTTCCGTATTCTCCATTTGAATATCAAAGAAGAGAAACATTTGCAATAGGTAATATTGGGGAAAATCAGGTGCCGGTTGTTATAGCTGATCTGAGCAAGATTGAAAAAATAACTCCGATGCATTTACAGAGTGTTGGTTACACATATAATGAAGAGATAGATAAATGGAGTATTAGTGATACTGCGGCAGATTACGTATTCACAGGTCACCAGGTATTAGGTTTTGACCTGCCCGGCACATTAAAAGTTATTGTTTATCCTGAAGCATGGAAAGATGCAAAAGATCAGGGAAAATATTATCCAATATTTAGTGACTCAGGTTATGCCGAAAGTGATTCCCGAAGTGATAAAATGAATTTTGTAATGGTGGATTGTACAGGTGAGCCAGTGATACCTGGGTTTTTAAAGGATGATCCCACTGCTGTCATCTGCCTGAGTTCAACAAACATAAATGCTATGCAGTCTGTTCGCAGTATGTTTATCGGGTTAATGAATGCTGGCATCAATAATCCTGTTATTTTAATAACAGATAGCAAATGGCAAACTCCTGATGAACACCTGATACATTTTGCAACAGAGACAGGAGCTTTATTATTGGATGGTTTGGGTGATGGTATTTGTTTGGGGTATAACAGCAAAGCTTCTATGGCTAATGTACAGGTGCAGGGTAGAACCTACTTACCGGTAAAAGATATTTACGAGTTTACGAATAACACTTCTTTTAGTATACTTCAGGCAACCCGAACCAGGATATCAAAAACGGAGTACATTAGTTGTCCAAGTTGTGGCAGAACTTTATTCGATCTTCAGGAAACCACCGCAAAGATCAGGGCAGTTACTAATCATTTGAAGGGCGTTAAAATAGCCATTATGGGCTGTATTGTAAATGGTCCCGGCGAGATGGCTGATGCTGATTTTGGTTATGTAGGAAGTGGTCCTGGAAAAATTACATTATACAAAGGGAAAGAGGTAATGAAACGTAACGTAAATAGTGATATTGCTGTAGAAGAGCTGATCAACTTGTTAAAAGAAAATAATGCCTGGATAGATGCCTGATACAAATTCTAAAAACAAACTGGGGCTAATATTTTTCCTGCTTGCCTTGTTGGGAGATATCGCCGGTATTATATTGAAAAATGAAATATTGCAATATATATTTAAACCACTGATCATTCTTGCTCTTATCAGCTCCTTTTATTTCGCAACTGTAACAATCAGGACAAATCTTCGGAATTTGATTATAAGCGCTTTGCTTTTTTCATGGCTGGGCGATGTGTTATTAATGTTCCAGGATAAAAAGGATTTTTTTTTCATGCTTGGGCTTGTAGCTTTTTTAATAGCTCATATCTTCTATATTATCTTCTTTTACAAAGTAAAAAGAGCTGAGAATTTCAAGACCAGTTTTCCGATTGTAATTTTTGTAACAGCGTACTATGCCGGACTTATTATTTGGTTATCTCCTTTTTTAGGCGATATGAGGGTGCCGGTGTATATCTATGGAATTGTTATTAGCACTATGTTAATGATGGCATTGCATATGTATCCAATTCAATTTAAGCGGGCAGGTTGGTTAATGACGGCTGGAGCAATTTTTTTTGTGGTCTCTGATTCTGTGCTGGCGATCAATAAATTTTATCAATCTTTTGAATGGGCAGGTGTACTGATCATGCTGACATATGGTTTAGCACAATTTTGTATTGTGAGAGGTGCTTATTTTTATATTCATAAAAGACATAATAATCATATTAAGTAAATGAGTATTCAAAAAACAGATTTTCTTGTTATAGGTTCAGGCATTGCCGGGCTTACGTATGCCTTAAAAGTAGCTGATCGGTTTCCGGATAAGAAAGTATTGGTATTAACAAAAGCAACTGCAGATGAGACAAACACTAAATATGCACAAGGTGGCATTGCTGTTGTGAATGATCTTGAAAATGACAGTTTTGCCAAACATATTGAAGACACTCTGATAGCTGGTGATGGTTTGTGTAATGAAAAAATAGTTGAAATAGTAGTAAAAGAAGGGCCGGAACGGGTCAATGAAATAATTGAATGGGGGGCCAGGTTTGATAAAGAAGCGGATGGTGATTTTAAAAGAGGAAAAGAAGGAGGCCATTCTGAATCGAGGATATTACATCACAAAGACATTACCGGATGGGAAATGGAAAGGGCTTTAATATCAGCAGTGGAAAGGCAGAAGAATATTGAATTTGTCAAACATTGTTTTGTTGTCGATATCCTTACCCAACACCATAGAGGTTATCTTGTAACAAAATCCACTCCTGATATAGAATGTTACGGTGTATATGTGTTGAATCTTAACACCAATAAAATAGAGAAGATACTGGCCAAAACAACTTTGTTGGCTACCGGAGGGAATGGTCAAGTTTACCGTACAACAACCAATCCGGCAATTGCAACGGGTGATGGAGTGGCTATGACATATAGAGCTAAGGGTAAGATCGAGAACATGGAGTTCATTCAATTTCATCCAACAGCGCTATATGAGCCCGGAGTAACGGGCCAGGCTTTTTTAATTACGGAAGCAGTGAGAGGTGATGGTGGCATACTTCGTAACAAACATAGCGAGGCCTTTATGGAAAAATATGACGAAAGAAAGGACCTGGCTCCCAGAGATATTGTGGCAAGAGCAATAGATAGCGAAATGAAAAGAACAGGTACGGAACATGTTTGGCTGGACTGCAGGCATTTTGATGTAGAAAAGTTCAAAGAGCATTTTCCAAATATCTATGATAAGTGTTTGTCGATCGGGATTGATATAGCTAAAAACATGATCCCTGTTTCTCCGGCAGCACATTATAGTTGCGGTGGTATAAAAACAGATGAAAGGGGAAGAAGCTCTATCAGGAATCTTTATGCCTGCGGCGAATGTGCATCAACTGGTTTACATGGAGCCAACAGGCTTGCCAGTAATTCTTTGCTTGAAGCAATGGTATTTGCACATCGCTGTTCTGTTGACGCATCTGAAACGGTTAATAATATCTCGTTTAGAGAAGATCTGCCTGATTGGAATGCACGGGGTACAAGTGAACCCAGGGAAATGATCCTTATTACACAAAGCCTCAAAGAACTTCAATTAGTAATGAGTGATTATGTGGGAATAGTAAGAAATGACGTTCGTTTGCAAAGGGCTATTCGCCGCCTTGACCTCTTGTGGGAAGAAACGGAAGAATTGTATCGGAGCTCCGTGGTCTCTCCCCAATTATTAGAATTGAGGAATATGATCACCGTCGGTTATCTAATTGTAAAAGAAGCTATGTTTAGAAAAGAAAGCCGGGGCTTACATTATAATACAGATTATCCTGAAAAAAGTCCATTAGTACAGAACATTGTTTTATAGCCGGTAATTTTGTTGCATGTATTATATCGTTTATGGTTTTTTGTGGCTTGTTTCGCTGATCCCGATGCGGATATTATACTTTTTTTCTGATGGAGTGTATGTTCTGATATATTATGTTTTTAAGTATAGGCGGGATGTGGTGGAAAGTAATCTTAAGCATGCATTTCCCGAAAAGAGCGAACTGGAACGAACTAAGATCGCAAAAAAATTCTATCACAATTTTATAGATACGTTCATTGAAGCGATAAAGTTGCTATCTGCTTCTGATAAATTCTTAGCAAAAAGATTTACGGCTAACTGGGAGGTTATTAATGCATTAAGCCCCACAGGTAAAAGTGTGCAACTGCATCTTGGTCATAATTTTAACTGGGAATGGGGAAATGTAGTGGCAAACAAAAAATTAGATTATACATTTCTGGGTGTTTATATGCCTCTAAGAAATAAGATATTTAACAGGCTTTTCAAGTCAATTCGTTCCCGGTCGGGAACAAAACTGTTAAGTGCCAAAAATATGGCCCGTGATTTTGCGCCTTATTCCAATACCAAGTATTTATTAGGGTTGGTAGCTGATCAAAACCCCGGCAACCATGCCAATTGCCTTTGGTTTAATTTTTTAAACAGGCCCACACCTTTTGTAAATAATCCGGCTAAAAAAGCAGTTGCCAATAAGCTGGCAGTAATTTTTGCATTTATTCATAAGCCCAAAAGAGGTTATTATGAAGCAGTCTTTACATTAGTAGAAGAGGATGCATCCACGACCACTGAAGTAGAGTTGACTAAAAAGTTTGTTCACTACCTGGAAGATGTTATTCATCAATACCCCGACATGTGGCTATGGAGCCATCGGCGCTGGAAACGGGAATGGAAAGAGGAATATGGCCCTGTTCTTTAAAGGGATCTTAACCTTCTCTTTTCTTCTTTAGTTTTTTCAATTGTAAATAATCTAAGAAATAAATGATCTTGAATGAGATATTATTATTCTCATCAGCCCGCATGGTGTTATTAAAGTTTTTAAAGTAGCTATGATCAACTATCTGGTTGAAATCGGTTACCGCATTTTTCCAAACAATATTTATAAAACTACCCGGAGCGAATTGCCATGTATACACCATGTCAATATTAAAGAGGTTCAAATTTTGATTCCTGTTTTTATTATAAACATCATTTTTTAATAAGCTCCCGTCCTGTTGTAGTGTATAGAACTCCGCATATCGTACATTACTCCAGTAATGCCTTATGCGGGTATTGATATTCATCATGGCGTTAAAACTGAATTTAATATTCACACTATTTTCAATTGTTTTAATATCCCGTTTCCCAAAAATAATATTACCCAATGTATCGATATCAGTGAAACCTGCATTGTTATTTTGAGGAGAAAAGCTGATCCTATGAGAAAGACTGAGCTTGTCATTGAACCTGTAACTGTTTGTCAGATTTATATCATATCGTTCACTATTAAAAAGTGATCTTTTTACATACATGATATCTCCATAGAATCCATATTTTTTTGCATTATTAGTTTGAACCCAGGCACTGTAAAAAATATTAGACCATCCCCGGAAGAACCGGCCTGGTACCCTTGGCTCAAAATAGTCATTATATTCAGGCTCATACCCAATAAGTCCACCTACAAACCAAAGATTCTTTAACTGACCATTTGCATTGATATTAAAATTGGCTGAACGATAATCATCAGGGTTTAGCTGCCTTGAATAATAGGCATTGAAATTCACTCCAAAATTGTTAAACCAATTACTTGGTTTACGCCACCGATAACCCATCCACAGGTAATGATTGATGTAATTTGATTGGGTGAAATAACCCAGGTCATTACTATTAAAATTCTTATCAGCAAGTTCCTCCCCAAACTGGAATAGCATTCTCCCGCTTGTTTTTCCAAAGGAAACACTGTGCGAATAACCGCTTAATGTTTTACCATCAGGAAGAAAATTGATCAACCGGCTATGTGCGACTTTTCCACTTACATTCAAAGTGTTCTTTTTGTTATTCAGGCTAAAAAGACCTGCCGTTACATTTGCGTCATAATCGCTACCACTCCGTAACACATTTGTATTCACTAATGTAACACTGGAATTATTCTTCATCGTTTGATCAAGTACAAGGATATTGTAATTGGTCAAAGGATCTGTCTGCACTTCTCTTTTTTCTTTTGTATTGGTATTTTCAATAATTGCATATTGTGCTTTTGTGATCGCATTCAACACACCAATACCCAATCCTTTTTGTGTTCTTCCGGATATCTTGGTCGCATTAATAAGTTTAGACTCTATCGGATTTTTGATAACTTTTTCATTGCCGTTGATCTGCAGATCATATAAATGAATGGGCTGGCCTCCTATACGCCTTGAATAAAAAAGATTGCCTTTGCTGAAGAGTTCTGTTCCTTCTGTAAAGAAAGGTCGGTTCTCTGTATATTTTACTTCAAAGGGTGTTAAGTTCAAAACCCGGTTATCACTTTGTACCTGTCCAAAGTCGGGGATAAGTGTAGCATCCAATGTAAAAGCCTGGTTGATCCCATATTTAACATCCATTCCACCATTAATAGATGATGTCCAGTTTTTTTTGGAAGGATCACTTTCTGGATAATGATTAACATAGGTAGATAAGTAAGGAGAGAATTGTAACCTTAAAGGAGGTTTTATACCGGTAATACCTGTCCATACACCTTCTTGTGTAAGAAATCCGTTTACATTTGGATCTATAGGACTCCATGTATACTGCTGTTCCGTTTTTCTACGGCGTCTTGTGATATTCAGTCCCCAGTTTTGTACATCATTTTTCCCAAAACGAATTGCAGAGTAGGGCAAAAACATTTCAAAACTCCAGCCGTCATCATGAATAACGGCGCCACTGTGCCAAACAGCATTCCAGGAAAAATCTTCTCCATCAGTAGTCATCTTTGCATCCCATTGTTCACCTAAAGGAGTAAGAAAATATTCAAATCCGTTTAGCTTATCGTAATATGTATCGAATATGAGTCCCACATAGTCATTTGTTCCAAACCCATCACGACCCACCAATTCCGTTGCAATACTATCCTTTGTTCTTTCAAAACAATAACCACCAAAATAAATGCCCTGGTCATCGTATAACAACCATGCTATTGTTTTTGTTTCCGGATTTTCAACACCACCTGGATTGGGGCGAAACTCGATCAGGTTTGTCATTACAGGAGCTGTTTTCCATGCTTCATCGTCGACAATGCCATCAATCTTTATGGAGAGGGTTGTTTTTTTGGCTGGTAATTCAAGAGGCCCTTTTTTTTGGGCATTCAGATTACAAAAAATTATCAGCGCCGCAAAAGCGGACAAAATGGTTTTGATTTTCATGGCTATACTTTAACAGTGGCTATATTGACGAAAAAGATCAGTAGATGTTCTAGTAAAACAAGACAAGTACTAAATTTTTCGTATATCAAAAATAAAAGTCAGGTAGAGTGAAAAAACCATATTTATCTGACCGGTGACAATTACATGACGAATGGTCGAAATAGCAGGGTGTTAACTTTTTATTAGGATATATCACAATCATCCTTTTTAAGATCAATAATTGATAATCTGATATTTCTTACTTTAGCGTTAAACACAAAATCTATGTCAACAGCACCTGCTATTTTCTGGCCGCATAGCGAACATTGGTCCGTAAAAATTCCAGCTAAATCCCCTCATTATCGCATGCCTGTGATGGAAGAGAATGGATATGTTATTATGAAAACACTGGATATTTCTCAAATTCCGTCTTCAGAATGGGAGAACCTGACTTATATGGACTGGAAAAGTGGCGGTGACACTAACTTTGCGCCATTGGCATCATGTGATGGCACATTAGAATGTAAAGGTTTTTGGGAAAATGGTAAGCCGGATAAGCATGCTTTGTTTACGCCAAATATAGAATTGTGTCCCAACCTTATGGCTTATATAAAATCTATACCGGCTAATTTCGGAAGAGTAAGAATTATAAAACTGGAACCACAGAACCATGACCAGGCATTACGTTCTGTTCACCGTGATGATAACAACAGGTTGAATCCTGAAGATGAGGGCTGGGTGGTAAGAATGTGGGTGGAATTAACAGATAACCCGGACAGCTATATGTTGCTTTATGATAGTGACGAGAATAATCTTCCTATAAAAGAATCTGAAGCAAGGGTGCCTATGCCAAAAGGTGCTCATTTTGTTGTTGACTCACAGCGATTATGGCATGTGGGAGTACATAATGGTGATAAGCCAAGATATGCAGCCATCATTAGTTGTGAAAGTTCGCCGGAATTAGATGAATGGATAAAGTCAAAAATGTAAATGCTTACCCGAAAAGGGTCCCTTCATTTTCATTATTAAGTTTTGGTTTGATAAGTTGCAAACCACACTCTTTGTTTAGTTTATCTACAAGATAAACAGTTAACTCGGGAGAAGTAGCCTCATCATGCATATGCATAAAGAAATAAACTTCTTGTATTCCCTTCCCTATCCAGAATTTTATCCGTTGAACCCATACATCACACCTGGAAAAGTCTGATTTATGCAGGCTGTTTCCTACATACCGGATAAAAACTTTTGGGATAGTAATATTCATATGGGCACAGTCCCTTCTGCCGGCAGTATCAGTGATCACGGCACCAATATTATTTTGTTGTAAGAAAGAAAATAATTCTTCATTATACTTTGTAAACCAATCAGGGTGCCTTACTTCCAGAAAAAAATCAATATCCTTTGGTAATGAAAGAAGGTAATTAAATAGTTCTTCTTTTCTTTTAGGTGAAAAGCTATCACTTACCTGTATAAATACTGGCCCAAGATGTTCTTTAAAAGCAACGATGCCCCGGAAAAACTCGTTGGTAAGAAATTCTTTTCCGGCCAAACTTCCACGATGAGTAACTCCCTGGTACATTTTCGGGCAAAACTTAAAATCCAGACCTTTTGCCTTGTCTGCCCATTTTTTAATTCCGGCTTCACCCCAAATACGATAATGTGTGGCGTTTAACTCAATTGAATTATAATGCTGTATGTAATGTTGCAAAAAGTCTTTTTCTTTTGTTTTTGGAGGATAAAGAGTTCCCACCCATTCAGGCCTTCCCCATTTAGCACAACCTAAATACAGCTTTGGTTCTTTGATAGGCTTCCCTTTTAACACCTTCTTGTTGCGTTCTGGCTCTGCCGGTAGTGAAAAATCTATTGAATTCAATTTATTTTCATCAATTCGTCCAAAATCCATAAAACTTGTTTTCCGGATAAAGTTATTTCAAAGTTTCAGTAGTGCAAAAGTGAGTAGTAGTCTAAGTGATTGTATTTTTTTTTGAAATTCTGAAAGGGTTCATATAAGCACATCTTTTAACTTAAGATATTATTTGTTGTTGTAAATAACTAAATTGTTTTGTAATTAATCTGGCATGAAACATCTATTTATTTTCATTTTCCTATCAACTAATTGTTTTGCCCAGCAAAAACCAAACATAATTTACATCATGAGCGATGATCATGATGCTGACGCTATCAGTGTTTACAATCAACAGTTCATCAAAACACCAAATATTGACCGTATAGCGAAAGAAGGCATTAAATTCAATAAAGCATTTGTGGGAAATTCAATCTGTGCTCCATCAAGGGCGACGCTGCTTACCGGCCAGCATTCGCACAAAAATGGAGTGATCGATAACCGCACAAGATTTGATTCCTCTAAAACAACCATTGCTCACCTGCTGCATGATGCAGGATATCAAACTTCTATCATTGGTAAATGGCATTTGCATTCTTATCCCAGTGGATTTGATTACTGGAGAGTGCTACCTGGTATGGGACAATACTTTGATACAAGAATGATAACCATGAATGGAGACACTATTATTGAGAAAGGATATTCAGCGGAAGCTATTACCACTGACGCTATTAACTGGCTTAATAACCGGGATAAAAGCAAGCCTTTCGCATTTTTCTTTCATCACAAAGCCCCACACCGCAATTTTATTCCTGCACTAAAATACTTAGAAGAGTATCACACAAAAATATTTCCTGAACCTGCTACTTTGTATGTAGATACTACCGGTCGTGGCAGCGCATGGCGAATACAAACTATGAGCATATTATTGGATATGCGTTTATGCGGTGATTTGAAGGTTGATCCTGAATATCTAAAAGAAATTCCTGAATTAAAACCATCTGTAGAGGATCTGGCTACTTATAACGCCATCATGAAGCGTTATCCTGACGAGGAACGAAAACGTTTCAAAGAAATCTATGCTGAAAGGGGAAAAATAATCCGTGACAAAAAACCTCATGGAAAGGAACTATTGAAATATAAATACCAATGGTATATGCAGGATTATCTTGCTTGTATTGCATCAATTGATGAAAGTGTAGGTGTAATACTGGATTATCTCGATAAAAATGATCTTACAAATAATACTGTGGTTATATATACCAGTGACCAGGGTTTTTACCTCGGTGAGAATGGGTGGTTCGATAAGCGTTTTGCATATGACGTTTCAATGAGCACTCCTTTATTGATAAAATGGCCGGAACATATAAAAGAAGGAGCCATGACCGATGAAATGGTACAAAATATTGATTTTGCGCCAACGATACTGGATATAGCAGGTGCAAAAATCCCTGACTGGATGCATGGGGTAAGTTTGAAGCCGCTACTAACCGAAAATAAAAAGACACTTGACAGAAAATATCTTTATTATCATTACTATGAATATGTGAGGGATCATACTGTAATCCCCCACCTTGCTGTAAGAGGTGAAAAATATAAACTCATCTATTTCTATACAGTAAATGAATGGGAATTATATGATCTGGAAGCAGATCCAGGTGAGCAGAATAATTTAATTAAGAATCCTGCCTATACCAAAACGATTGCAGGATTAAAAGAAGAATTAATAAACCTGCGGAATAAATACGATGATCATGAAACTGCCGGAGAGCTTCATTGATATTTTTTGCTTAGCTGGTAAAGTACTTTTAGTTGTTCCGTGTTTAATCCCTTTGTTGTGTCCTGCAACCAATGTCTTTTAAATCCTTTAATAGCCGCGGTAGTATCTTTCATGTCAAAACCAACTATACGTAAAGCCTGCAGGTAATTGAAATTAGCCGGTAATTCAACATTGGCAGGGTCATCATACCAATAACCAAACCCTTTTTCAGCCAATGTTTTCCAGGGGAACCTCCAGTTAGGATCGATCTTCCTTGTAGGAGCAATATCACCATGCCCTATGAAATTAGAAGTTGGGATGTTGTAAGCTTCCTTAAGACGCCCCAATAAGGTGATCAAACTGTTCATCTGTGCTTCAGCAAAAGGCTCAAAGCCGTTATTGTCTAATTCAATACCGATACTACTTGAATTTAAATCAGTAGTATTTCCCCATTTACTTACTCCGGCATGATGAGCTCTTAACAGATCGTTTAGCATATGATACACTGTACCATCTTTACAGATAACATAATGGGCACTAACCTGAGTTCTGGGTAATGTAAAAGTTTTCAATGTTTGCTCACAGCTATTTTGCGCTGTATGATGAATAATAACATAGTTTGCCCGTCGCATGGAAAGATTAGTTGTGCCAACCCAATCAGCTGCATAAGGTAACCCTGCTGAATCTTTTACAGGATACTCTAACAAAAGTTTTGAATATGCTTTTATCTGTTTTTTGTATACTTTATTTGTCGCGGAGTATTTGCCTTGTGTGCAGCTATAAACGAAAAATAATCCGAAGAAAAGTAAATAAAGTAAAAATTTGCGTACCATAGATTCAATTTTCTCGTTCGGTTAAGTGAATATGCTTTTACCTGCGTTTGGGTGTCCCTCTATAAAATTTCCTTTTAGGATTCTTGTTATGATTTACCGACCGTAGCTTTGGCTTATACGAAGGTGTTTCACCAAATTCTTTAGGCACTTCTGCTTTTTCTACTTCTTTTCCAATTAATAGTTCTATCGAAGCAAACCTATTCTGTTCTTTTTCTCCGACCAATGTAAATGCAGATCCATCAGCCTCTGCTCTCGCTGTTCTACCAATGCGATGCACATAATCTTCTCCATCCGCAGGCACATCATAATTAAGTACCAGGTCAATAGTATCAATATCAATCCCACGGCTCAAAATATCAGTTGCAACTAATAGTGGTACCCGGCCGCTTGTAAAAGCTCTGAGTACATCTTCTCTTTGTGCTTGTTCAAGATCGCTGTGTATTTCTTCAACCGTAAAACCTTCTTGCTTCAATTCTTTTCTAATTTGTTTTACGGTTTGTTTCTTACTACAAAACACCAGCGCATTTTTATAAACGGATTGTTTCAATAATAATTTAAGTAACCCATTTTTTTGTGCTTCATATACTATAAAAGCTTTTTGGGTTACTTTTTCCGGTGGTTTTGAAATAGCAATATTTATCTCTACAGGGTCTTTTAAGGTTTGCCTGGCTAACTGTCTTATCTTTTCAGGCATTGTAGCTGAAAATAACAGGTTTTGCCTGTTTGCGGGTAAGGGTTTAATGATCCGTAGAATGTCATTTACAAAACCCATATCGAGCATCCTGTCTGCTTCATCTAAAACAAGGAATTGTAATCCCTTCATATTTACGTAACCCATATTCATATGGGCTATCATCCTTCCGGGTGTGCAAACAATGATATCCGCACCCATTTGTAATGCCTTTTTCTCTGCTATAAAATTGTCGCCACCACTGCCCCCATAAATTGCAATGGAGCTAAGATGTGTGAAATAAGAAAGTCCTTCAATATGCTGTGAAATCTGAATAGCAAGTTCCCGGGTAGGAACGACAATTAATGCACCAACTGTGTTTTCAGAATGATTTTGAAGCAACCTATTCATGATTGGTAGCAAGAAGGCCGCTGTCTTACCAGTTCCGGTTTGGGCAGAAGCGATCACATCTTTTCCTGCCATGATAGGAGGAATGACCTTCTCCTGTATGGGAGTTGCTGTTTCATAATTGGAGGCTTCGATACCTTCAAGCAGGGCGGGATGGAAATCAAACTCTTTGAATTGCAAGGGCTTTTGTTTTGGAAAGCAGCAAAAATAGCTCAATTAGAATATCCAATGATAGTTAGTTTCTGTAAACATAAGCACCAAAATCAGGTTGGGAGCTGCTGACAATCATTGTTAACAGGAAGGAAGAGGAATAACTTGATATTGGTAATGGTTATTTGATTATTAAATCTCTTGTTATGAAATACAGTTTACTAATCGGGGCCATATTCATGTCTTTAACCGGATATGGACAAGCATGGGCCAAACAATTTGATCATGTGGACAATTGTGTTTGTGGGTTATCGCTGGTAGAAAAAAATGGTAAACATGGTTTTGTTGATAAGGATGGCAATCTTGTGGTACCGCTGGTATATGATGAGGGGTTAACCTTCTCGGAAGGATATGCTGCTGTAAAGCAAAACGGAAAATGGGGATACCTGGATAGTACGGGGAAAGTGTTGGTAGAACCAAAATACAATGAAGCTTTGTCATTCCATTCCGGACTTGCTGTTGTAAATGAAAACGGCAGGTATGGGTTTATTAATGTTACCGGAAAAACTACTATTGGTCTTATTTATGAAAATGCATTGGGTTTTTCAGAAGGACTTGCAGCAGTTAATAAGGGAGGCAACTGGGGTTATATTAATGCTTCCGGAAAAGAAGTGATACCTTTTAAGTATGGTTTCGCCGGAACATTCAGCGGTGGCACTGCAAAAGCAATGTTGAATAGAAAATGGGTTACCATCGATCAAACCGGAAAGAAAGTAGCCGATAATGATGAATGATTAAATAAAGGATCACATATTTCTTCGGTACTGCCCGCCAACTTCATATAGTGCATGAGTAATTTGGCCTAATGAGCAATATTTTACTACTTCCATTAATTGCGCAAACAAATTGCCATTACTGATCGCAATTTGCCTTAACGCAGCCAGCTCATTTTCGCTTCGGCTTTCATTGCGCTTCCAAAAAGTCCGGAGATTATTTATTTGCTGTTCCTTTTCTTCAGTAGTACTGCGTATCACCTCGCCGGGAATTACAGTAGGACTTCCTTGCTTGTTTAAAAAAGTATTTACACCAACTATTGGTAACTCTCCTGTATGTTTTAAATGTTCATAGTGCAGGCTTTCTTCCTGTATTTTATTGCGTTGGTACATTCTTTCCATAGCGCCTAAAACTCCGCCTCTTTCTGTAATGCGATCAAATTCAATTAATACAGCTTCTTCCACCAGGGCAGTTAATTCTTCAATAGCAAATGAACCCTGGATAAAATTTTCGGTTTTGGCTGTTCCCAATTCCCGGTTAATGATCAACTGAATGGCCATAGCCCTTCTCACACTTTCTTCCGTTGGGGTTGTTATGGCTTCGTCATAAGCATTTGTATGGAGTGAATTGCAATTATCATAAATAGCATATAAAGCCTGTAAGGTTGTTCTGATATCATTAAAGTCGATCTCCTGTGCATGTAAACTTCGTCCTGATGTCTGGATATGATATTTCAGCATCTGGCTGCGCTTATTGGCTTTGTATTTGTATTTCATTGCCTTGGCCCAAATGCGTCGGGCTACCCGTCCGATCACACTATATTCAGGATCCATACCATTGCTAAAGAAGAATGAAAGGTTAGGTGCAAAATCATCAATTTTCATTCCCCTGCTGAGATAGTATTCAACATAAGTAAATCCATTTGCCAGCGTAAATGCAAGTTGGGTGATCGGGTTGGCACCAGCTTCTGCTATATGATAACCACTAATAGATACGGAGTAGAAGTTCCTTACTTTATTTTGAATAAAGTATTCCTGTACATCACCCATAAGCTTT
Source organism: Chitinophagales bacterium (assembly GCA_020636575.1). Classification (GTDB taxonomy): domain Bacteria; phylum Bacteroidota; class Bacteroidia; order Chitinophagales; family Chitinophagaceae; genus JJ008. Next base: position 575,539 of record JACJXP010000001.1, on the reverse strand, counting down.
AGAGCAAACTCCGTAGAAAAGATACAGGTGTTCTGTGCCTGGTCTTCTTTCAAAATATCAGCTTGTACTGTACCTCTTACCTGTTGAAGGGCTTGTATTCTACATTGTTCATAGACATCTGCTGGTAGTACCTCGTCGCCACTAAGACCTAATAATTTTAACCCAAGGCCATTATTACCATCAGGCAAATTATCCGGGAACAGTGGGTTATTATATTTTGGACGAACATCTTTACCATATTTCCGTTTAAAAGCCTCTTCAACCAACCCTTCCTTTTTGTTATCTGTTAACCACTTTTCGCACTGTTGATCAATGGCTGCATTCATGAAAAAAGCCAAGATGATCGGAGCCGGACCATTGATGGTCATAGACACAGATGTTTTAGGATCGCAGAGGTCAAACCCGCTGTATAGTTTTTTGGCATCATCAACCGTAGCAATACTTACTCCACTGTTTCCCACTTTTCCATATATATCAGGACGATGATCCGGATCTTCCCCATAAAGTGTTACACTGTCAAATGCGGTAGACAATCTTTTAGCAGGTTGATCCAAACTTACATAGTGAAACCGTTTGTTTGTCCTTTCAGGTCCACCTTCACCTGCAAACATTCGGGTAGGGTCTTCGCCTTCTCTTTTTAAAGGGAATACCCCTGCTGTGAAAGGAAAGTGCCCCGGAACATTTTCCTGGGCTTCCCATTTCAATATGTCGCCCCAGTCTTTATATTTTGGTAATACAACCTTGGGAATTCTTGTACCGCTCAGGCTTTTGGTAAACATTGCCTGCTTGATCGTTTTATCCCTAACCGTATACTCGTAATAATCCTTTTGATATTCTTCAACTTTGTTTTTCCAGTTCTCGATCAATTTCTTGCTGACAGGTGTAAGCTGCTCAGTAAAAAAATCAATTTGGGTTTGTAAGGCCTCCCCAATCCCCTCCAAAGGAGGGATCATTGAGTTTTCTTTTTGGAATATTTCTAAAGCTCCATTGAGCTGGTAGAGCTTTGAAGCAATGGCTGCCTGCTCATTAACAAGTTCATCGTAGTTACGGTTGTTTTCAGATATTTCAGATAAATAACGGACACGATTAGGCGGGATAACAGCTTGTGTTACTTTAGCTGTTTCAGAATAAAGAAACTTGCCGAAGTTTACTTTTGTTTTTAATTCTATTTTCTTAAGTAACAATTCAAACAAATGATTGATCCCATCATCATTGAATTTGCTCGCCATAGTGCCAATAATTGGCAGTTCTTCGTCTTTTGCTGCAAATAGCTGATGATTTCTCTTGTATTGTTTTTTTACATCAGCAAGGGCATCAAGGGCTCCGGCTTTATCAAATTTGTTGATACAAATTAGATCGGCAAAGTCAAGCATGTTTATTTTTTCCAATTGCGATGCTGCACCATATTCCGGGGTCATTACATACATGCTTACATCACAATAATCCAGTATGCTGGCATCACTTTGTCCCACTCCGGCAGACTCAAGAATGATAAAATCAAAATCAGCGTTCTTGCATATGGCTATGGCTTCATCTATTGCGCCACTTAGGGCAGTATTATCATCTCTTGTGGCAAGGCTTCGCATATAAGCTCTCGGATGGTTGATAGAGTTCATTCTTATCCTGTCACCCAATAAAGCACCGCCCGTTTTTTTCTTGGAAGGATCAACAGAAATAACAGCGACCGTTTTGTCTGTAAAATTTGCCAGGAAACGACGAACGATCTCATCAGTAACAGAAGATTTACCGGCACCACCGGTTCCTGTTATTCCCAATACAGGGATTGTTTTTTTGGAATCCTTAATATCAGGTATTTGCTGGCCGTTTTCAGCATTGGTGATTTCCCTGGCTATTTTTCTCACATCTTTTACTTCACCCAAACCCATCGGGGTTTTGTAATCTGCCTGTCCGTTTAATTGGATATCGCATTGCTTTATTACATCTTCGATCATTCCTTCCAGCCCCATATGTCTTCCGTCGTCGGGGGAATAGATCCTCGTGATGCCATATTTGTGCAATTCTTCAATCTCTTCCGGTAAAATAGTTCCTCCGCCACCGCCAAATATTTTAATATGCCCGCATCCGTTCTCATCCAACAGGTCTTTCATGTATTTAAAAAATTCAACATGCCCACCCTGGTAGCTTGTGATGGCAATACCCTGAACATCTTCTTCAATGGCTGTTTCAACAATATCTTTTACAGAACGGTTATGCCCCAAATGAATGATCTCAGCACCTTTTGCCTGCATGATGCGGCGCATGATATTGATAGCAGCATCATGTCCATCAAATAAACTGGCAGCAGTCACAATCCGAACCTTATTTACTGGAGAATAACCCATATACTTATTTATCAGGCAAATTTAGTAAAAAACTAATGCCTGTTAGGAACGATAAACAACAGAATTGCAGGGGGTTATTTACATTTGCATCATGCAAGATCACCTGGGATCGATTTCCCTGTTATTTGAAAAATGGGCAGGTAAAAAACCCTCTTCCATAGACGTTTTGCCACAAAGCGGCAGTGAAAGAAGATATTTCAGAATCTTTTCAGATAATGAATCAGTAATTGCCACTTACGGAGAAAACATAAAGGAAAATGAAACTTTTATTTATTTCTCTAAGCATTTTAGGGAAAAAGGTCTCACTGTTCCGGAGATTTTTCTCTCCAGCAAAGACGGGGTATATTATTTGCAGCAGGATTTTGGCAATATATCCTTACTGAACTTGCTTGAGAATGAAGGGCATTCGGAGAATGTTTATACATTATTCCAAAAAAGCCTTAAGTCACTTGCTTTATTACAGGTAAAGGGGGATGAGGGTTTGGATTATAACAAATGCCTTACCAGCAGTGAATTTGGCAAGCAGGCCATAATGGCTGATCTGCTTTATTTCAAATATTATTTTTTGGATGCTTTACGTAAACCCTATGATAAGCAAAAACTGATCGATGATTTTGAAACCCTGAGTAATTACATCACTGATATAGATCACAAATATTTTATGTTCAGGGATTTTCAAAGCAGGAATATCATGGTCTCTGATAACGGGGTTCATTTTATAGATTACCAGGGTGGAATGAAAGGAGCGCCACAATATGATGTAGCCAGTCTTTTATGGCAGGCAAAGGCAGATCTTCCAGATAACTGGAAGTCTGGCTTACTGGAGGAATACATTGATTATTTCGAAAAAGCAACTGAGCAAAAAGTAAACCGTGATGTTTTTCGTAATCAATATAAAGGGTATGTATTGATAAGATTACTGCAGGTATTGGGAGCTTATGGTTTTAGAGGACTGTTTGAGAGAAAAGCACATTTCCTTACAAGTATACCGATGGCCTTGCGAAATTTGGGGTCTTTTTTAAATAGTAATGAATTTAATATCAATACTCCTGAATTACAGGAAGTACTTGATCTCTGTACATCAGACGAGATAGTACAAAAGTTCACCCCGGTTAGGGCAACCGAAGAAACGCCATTAATTGTAAAGATCAGTAGCTTCTCTTATAGAAATAGCGGTATACCGGCAGATAATACCGATAATGGAGGTGGTTTTGTTTTTGATTGCAGAGGTATACTTAATCCGGGCCGGGTAGAAACTATGAAAACTCAAACTGGCAGAGATAAGGAAGTGAAAGAGTACCTTGAGCAACAGACGCAAATGCCTGATTTTTTAAATAGTGTGTTTGATATGGTGGATATTACGGTTGAAGAATATATCAATAGAGGGTTTGAAAGTCTTATGATAAGCTTTGGCTGCACAGGTGGTCAGCACAGAAGTGTATATGCAGCAGATGCAATGACAAGGCATTTGCGAAACAAGTTCAATGTTAAAGTAGAGTTGAAGCATATTGAACAGGAGAAAAAAAACTGGTATAACCCCCTCCCTGAAAAAAAGAAATGAAGGCAATGATATTCAGTGCCGGACTCGGCACCCGTTTTAAACCATGGACTGATAAACATCCAAAGGCATTGGCTGTGGTGAACGAAAAATCATTGCTGCAGCGTAATATTGAATATCTCCAGCAGTATGGTATAAATGATGTTGTAATAAATGTTCATCATTTTGCAGAACAGATAGAAAGTGAGATCCGGGAAAACAAAGGATGGGGGAGTAATGTTTTGATCAGCGATGAGAGACAACAGCTACTTGAAACCGGTGGCGGGTTATTAAAAGCAAAACATTTACTTGATCCGGGGGAAAGATTTATTTCTTGTAATGCAGATTTTTTAACTGACCTGGACATTGGGAAACTCATAAATTATCATGAGCAGCATAAAGCCCTGATCAGTTTTGGGGTTACATCCCGGCAATCATCCAGGGTTCTTTTATTTGGTGATAATATGCGGTTGCACGGTTGGAAGAATAAAAACACAGGGGAGGAGAAAATATCAATCCCTTTCAGCAAGAATACTGTCATAAAAGAACTGGCTTATAGCTGTGTGGTTGTTTTTGAACATAGCATTTTTAAGTTGATGGAGGAATATGGTTTTTCGGGTAAGTTTTCACTTATTGATGTTTATCTAAAGATGGCACCCGAACATCTTATTATGGGATATGATCATACAGGTGATAAACTTGTAGATGTGGGTAAACCTGAAAGTGTAGCTATTGCAGAGGCTCTTTTTCCCTAAAAAACATATAAATACCTGCATTATGGTATGTGGCTTGCAACCTTTTGGCTTACCTTACAGCCCTTTAATAAACACTCAACGATGAAAAAAATGGTTCTTTTCCTGATTGTTTCAATTACAATCAGTTCAGTTTATGCACAATCAAAATACGACCCTAGAGAAGCTTTCAACCCCCAATTTTATCCTTATACAGGAAATGATTTTCGTAGTGCAAGTGGTGAACCCGGCCCGAAATACTGGCAAAACCGGGCAGATTATTCAATAGATTGTACACTTGATACTGCTACTCATAGTATCAGCGGCGAAGTAGAAATAACCTATACGAATAACAGCCCGGATAATATGAAATTTCTCTGGTTACAATTGGACCAGAATATTTATAAAAAAGATTCCCGGGGATCTGCAACTACAACAGAAACAGGTGGTCGTTGGGCCAATGCAAAATTTACTGATGGATATGATGTAAAAACAGTAGTAGTTACTGCCGATGGAAAATCTTCCATTGCCAAACATACTATTACAGATACCCGTATGCAGGTTTGGCTAAGCAATCCATTAAAAGGCAATGGTGGTGTTGTAAAGGTTAAAGTAGCTTTTGATTTTATGGTACCTGAATATGGGACTGACAGGATGGGCCGGTTAAAAACAAAGAATGGAGTAGTGTATGAAATTGCACAATGGTTTCCCCGCATGGCAGTGTATGATGATATACAGGGATGGAATACATTGCCTTATGTAGGCGCCGGTGAGTTTTATCTTGAGTATGGAGATATTAATTTTTCTGTTACTACTCCGGCCGATATGATAGTAGCTGGTTCAGGCGAATTATTGAATCCAAAGGATTGTTACACTGACGAACAAATGAAGCGTTGGGATGAAGCAGCAAAAAGCGATAAAACGGTAATGATCCGAAGTGAAAAAGAAGTTGCCAGTAAAACTTCAAGACCAGCGAAAAGTTCAATTACCTGGAAGTTTAAGATCCAGAATGCGAGGGATGTGGCGTGGACAGCTTCCAAAGCATTTATACAAGATGCGGCAAAGATCAATTTACCCAGTGGGAAAAAATGCATGGCCATTAGTGTGTACCCGGCTGAAAGTATAAAAAAGAATGGCTGGCAACGTTCAACAGAATTTACTAAGGGGTCTATTGAACATTATTCTTCTAAGTGGTTTGAGTTTCCTTACCCTGCAGCCACCAATGTGGCGGGTATAGTAGGAGGTATGGAATATCCCGGTATTGTTTTCTGTAGTTACAATTCAGCAGGAAGTGGTTTATGGGGTGTTACAGATCATGAATTCGGACATACATGGTTTCCGATGATCGTAGGAAGCAATGAAAGAAAATATGCATGGATGGATGAAGGTTTCAACACCTTTATTAATGGCCTTTCAACCAAGGCATTTAATAAAGGTGAGTTTGATGAGGCTAGTTTCTTTGGTGATCCAAGTTCATCCTTTATGGTTAAATATGTATTCAGTGATAAGATGGACGGCCTTTATAATACTCCTGATGTCATTCAGCAGGCTAATTTGGGTGTGGCCGCATATCTTAAACCTGCTATGATGCTGGATGCATTAAGAAATGAAGTACTGGGTAAAGAAAGATTTGATGAAGCCTTCACGGAGTATATTAACCGTTGGGCTTTCAAACATCCCACCCCATGGGATTTCTTTCATACCATGGAAAATGTTTCCGGTGAAGACCTGGGTTGGTTCTGGAGAGGCTGGGTATTGAATACATGGAAACTGGATCAGTCGGTTAAATCTGTTGAGTATGTTGATGGCGACAGTACCAAAGGAGCCGAGATCACTTTGGAAAATTTAGAAAAAATGGTAATGCCGGTAACTGTGCTTGTAAAAGAAGCCAATGGGAAAGAACATAAAATAAAACTGCCGGTTGAAGTATGGCAACGCAATGCCATCTGGACATTTGGTGTTCCTACAACAAGCGAAATAAAAGAAGTGGTACTTGATCCGGATAAGCAATTACCGGATTGGGACCGTGCAAATAATAACTGGAAGAAAAAAGGATTCTAGAATAATTAAGCCCCTGTTTTTGCAGGGGCTTAATTATTTATTTAACTGCTATCATACTGATCTCAACATTTACAAATTTTGGTAAGGCTGCCACCTCTACGGTTTCCCTGGCAGGGAATTCACTTTCAAAAAAACTTCCATAAACTTCGTTCACTTCAGCAAACCGTTTCATATCCGTAAGAAAAATGGTTGATTTAATAACATTTGAAAAATCAAAACCGGCTTGTGCCAAAACAGCTTCCAGGTTTTTCATCACCTGGTTTGTTTCTTCCTTAAGATCACTGTTTTTTAAATCGCCTGTTGCAGGATCAATACATATTTGGCCGGAGATAAAGAGCATATTTCCGGTAAGGACTGCCTGGTTATAGGGCCCGATGGGTGCAGGGGCTGCTTTTGTTGTTATAATTGTTTTTGGCATGATAGAGTGATTAATATTTATAATCAACGAATTTAACAGTTAAGCGTTTTCTTTGCAAAAAAACCGAATGAAGATTGCGGTCATTGCAAATGAGGAGCAAAAAAGGGAATTGATTAAGCAGGAATCAAATACTCATGAATGGGTCTGGCTTGATGAGCCTGCTGTTTTAGAAGATGTGGATTGCTTTATTGATCTGCTATTTGATAATTCAAAAGAAAGAACGCATTGGTTGAAAGATCAGGATACATCTATAATTATTGTCAATGCTGTTGCTTCCCTGCCGGGATCCTTGCCGGGTAATTTTATCCGGATCAATGGATGGCTTACTTTTTTGAACAATGATATAATGGAAGCGGCAACAGTAAGTGAAGAATTGAAAAAGATCACCGAAGATGTTTTTCTATCAATCGATAAAAAGGTTGAATGGGTACAGGATCAGCCAGGCTTTATCAAAGCCAGAATTGTGAGTATGATCATTAATGAAGCCTATTTGGCATTAGAGGATGAAGTGAGTACCAAAGCAGAAATAGATACTGCTATGCAACTGGGAACGAGTTATCCTTATGGCCCATTTGCATGGGCTGAGAAAATTGGGGTCAGGAATGTTTATGAGCTATTATCTGTAATGGCTGAAAAGGATAATCGTTATCAACCAGCAGATTTACTAAAGCAAGAAGCGGAAAACTGATGCCCATCATTTTAAATATAGATACTGCTATTGATACAGGCTCAGTTTGTATTTCCAGCGATAGTAATGTTATAGCTGAACGCAGTAATAATAAACAGCATGATCATGCATCGTGGATACATACAGCCATTCGGGAAGTTGCAAAGGAAGCTGATATAGCTATCACAGATCTGGATGCTGTTGCGGTAAGTAATGGCCCGGGCTCCTATACAGGTCTACGAATAGGTTTGGCAACTGCTAAAGGGCTTTGTTTTTCTTTAGATATTCCGCTTATACTTTTAAGCACTTTAAAAGTAATGGCAGCTGCTGTTATCATGCAAAAAAGAGCAGAGATCAATGAACCAGCCACCTTATTATGTCCTATGATAGATGCAAGAAGAATGGAATCCTACTTTGCCGTTTATGACCAGGGTTTAAATGAACAGATTACCCCCTCAGCAATTATCCCTGATCCTGATTTTTTAAGCGAATTACTGGAAAAAGGAAAACTGGCCTTTTTTGGTAATGGATGCATAAAATACAGGGATCTGATAACCCATGAAAACGCCTTTTTTCTTACCGATTTTAAATATGGGGCGGGGGGTATGGCTTTACTGGCTGATGATAGCTTCCGGAAAAAAGAATTTGCGGACAAAGCCTACAGTGAGCCCTTTTATATTAAAGACTTTTATACTCCCGGCCGAAAGTAACAGGGCTACTTTGCGTCTTATTAACAATCTTTTTATTTTATAACCACCATTGAAGGGTAATTTTATATTTCTCTTTATAACCATTAACCGAATTTGCTATGAATAATTACTCCCTGATAATCAATTCACTTTCGGAAAACGGCACTGGTCTAAAAGTAGATCTGCTGGGCGTAAAAAAAGCAGCGCTGGTGTTGAGGGCTATTAATCATAAATTAAGGCAGCAAATACTCAAGCAGATCGATGAACATGGAAAAATCACTGTAACAGAGCTATATATCAAATTAAGGCTGGAGCAATCTGTTGCTTCACAGCACCTTGCAATTTTGCGCAGGGCCGGGTTTGTAAAAACTACAAGGGAAGGAAAATTTATCTATTATTCTGTTAATACAGAGCGAATAAAGGAGCTGAACAGATTTGTCGAACAGTTGTTAGGATAATCTGGTTACAACCTTTCAATAAGCTATTTTTGCCGTTTAATTTTTACCGTAAACAATACTTTTATGTTTATTAAGCAACTATATACGGGTTGCCTGAGTGAAGCAGCATATTATATTGAAAGCAATGGTCAGGCCGCTGTTATTGATCCCTTGCGGGATATAGATGTTTATCTCCAATTGGCGTCGGAAAGAAATGCAGCGATCAAATACATTTTTGAGACACATTTTCATGCCGATTTTGTAAGTGGTCATATTGATCTTGCCAAGGCAACCGGCGCTCCGATAGTATATGGGCCCGATACCAAAGCAAATTTTCCTGTTCAGGTGGCTGCGGATAATGAAGAATTTAAAATTGGGGCTCTAACAATAAAAGTACTTCATACACCTGGCCACACCTTAGAGTCAACCTGTTATCTGTTAAAGGATGAGAATGGGAAAGACTATTGTGTGTTTACGGGAGATACTTTATTTGTCGGCGATGTAGGAAGACCGGACCTGGCTCAAAAAGCGGAGCAAATAACTACGAGTGACCTGGCAGGAATGATGTATGATAGTATTCATAGCAAGTTATTTCCGCTGGCAGATGATGTGATCGTTTATCCGGCGCATGGTCCTGGAAGCTCTTGCGGTAAAAACCTGGGTCCTAATACTCACAGTACTATTGGTGAGGAAAAGCAGTCAAACTATGCTATGAAAGCAGCGACTAAGCTGGATTTTATTCAGCAGGTTACCGATGGAATTCCCCCACCGCCACACTACTTTCCGGTAAATGCCAGGATCAACAAGGAAGGTTATGATGCATTGGATGAAGTGCTGGAAAAAGGGCTTAAAGCCTTCTCGGTGGTTGAGTTTAAAAACAAAATGAAGCAGGATGGAATGATACTGCTGGATACCCGTCATGCAACAGAATTTACGAGGGGATTTGTGCCGGGCTCTGTTTTTATTGGACTTGAAGGCAGATTTGCAGAGTGGGCTGGTTCCTTACTTTCGTTTGAAACACCTATGATGTTGATCACGGAAGCTGGAAAGGAAAAGGAATCTATAATACGACTGGCACGGGTTGGATTTGATAAGGTCGTTGGTTACCTGGAAGGCGGTTGTGAAGCCTGGAAAGCTGCCGGGGAGCCTATTGATATGATCATTGACGTGGAAGCCGATGAGCTGATGATGGATATACCCCATGATGAAAACCTGGTAGTGGTGGATGTGCGGAAAGAAACAGAGTTTACAGACGGGCATTTAAAAAATGCTGTGAATATACCCTTGAACGAGATGACGGATGTGGTGAATATTGCCAACTTTGAGGAAAAGCAAAATCTTTATGTGCATTGCGCTGGTGGATACCGGAGTGTGATCGCCTCCTCGCTGATCAAAAAGCAAGGGCTGCATAATCTCAGAAACGTATTGGGTGGTTGGAAAAAGATAATAGAACAGGAAAAAGCTGAGATTGTCAAGGAGAAAAAGGTACTGAACTGACCTTATATAGTTCAAGGGTTGATCCAATCCGGGCATATACTCCAAGCCAGTATTATTAAAGCATAAAAAATATCACTGCAAAAATGTTGGTAGTTAACTAATAAATTATCTTGTGAGATGATCAAGGTTTTAATATTGGCTTTATATTTTTTTTTAATACAAAGCTTGCATGCCCAAATAATTAATGACTCCTTACTTCCCCCGAATCCAGTCACTTACATTAAAAATATCTATAATTCAAAACTGAATAATGAGCTGCCTATTTTTAACGGTAAACAACATTACGCTTATTCGTCCTTAATTGAAGGCTATGCTTATTATCCCGACAATGAATGGAAGACGGGAACTGTCGTTTATGATGGAATAGCTTATAATAACATTCTTCTTAAATATGATATAGTAAAAGATGAGGTTGTAATAACTTCTCCGGAGGGCAGTATTTATATAGCACTTTTTAGCCCACGGATACAAGAGTTTACTTTTTCTGAATTTAAGTTTATTAATATTGAGAAGGGAAATGAGTTCCTGTTGCCCCAAGGGTTTTATCGGGTACTGCTGAAAGGCCAGGCAACAGTTCTTTCTAAGATTACAAAATCTATTAAAGAAGAAATTGTTAATAATGAATTAAACAGAAGATTTGAACAAGAGACTAAGTATTACATTGTAAAGGAAGGAAAGTGCCGATATATACGGAATAAAGAAGCCCTTTTGAATTCACTACAGGAAAAAAGAAAAGCAGTGCAGGATTATATCTCTCATAACAAACTGAAATATCGTAAGCAAATAGAAGAAACTATTGTTGCTGCAACCCGATTCTATAACAACCATTAAGAACTGCGATATGATGAGAAGTGTGAGGTTATTGTTACTGCTTATTCTTTTTTTTACCAGCTATTCCGTTAGAGCCCAGGAGCCTGCTTCAATTAAAATCAACGGAGAATTTAATAACGTTTCAGCAACAGAGTTTTTTAAAGGACTTGAAGTCCTCATCCCTTCTTATAAATTTTATTACGATGCTTCAAAATTGGATTCATTTACAGTAAAGTTGAGTATAACAAATCTGTCGCTTACAGAGGTATTAGAAGCAGCTTTCAAGGGTACAGATATTCAGTTTGCAGTTGATACTCTTTCTAAAAATATTTTTATTACACAAAAAGTAAAAATATATACTGAACTGCCTGATAACTTTTTTAATGAAAAAAAGAAACTGAATGTAAACAACAATCTTCCTGACTCCCTGCTTGATTATGAGGAGGGATATAATGAAAAAACAAAAGTGGCGCCAGGGAGATTAATTGAGATCGGCAGGAAAACAAATCAAACCAGGAATAATGTTATTATAACAGGATATGTCCGCAACGTTCGGACAGGCGAACCATTGACAAATGTGTCTGTCTTTACCGATAGCCTGCATAGTACAATAACCGATATATATGGACATTATTCTTTAATGGTTACCTCCGGCAATCATACATTGAGTGTTTCAACTATCGGCATGAAGGATATCAGACTTCAGTTGGCTGTTTATTCAGAAGGGAAACTGGATATCGATATGAATGAGGAAATAAGGGTGTTAAAAGAGGTGTTGGTATCGAATCGGAAAAGCTATAATATAAGAAATGTGCAAATGGGAGTTGAGAGGCTTTCAATAGAAAAAATCAAAAGTGTACCAACAGTATTCGGAGAGTCTGATGTATTAAGAGTAGTTACAAGCCTGCCTGGTGTTAAAACAGTAGGAGAAGCAAGTACAGGATTTAATGTGAGAGGTGGATCAGCTGATCAGAATCTTATACTATTTAATGAGGCCACCATTTATAACCCGTCACACTTTTTTGGACTGTTTTCGGCGTTTAATCCTGAGGTAGTTGAAGGCATTGAACTATACAAAAGCAGCATTCCGGCAAATTATGGAGGAAGGCTGTCATCTGTGTTAGATATTAAGACCCGGGAAGGGAATAAAAAGAATATTACAGGTTCGGCGGGTATAGGACTTGTAACGAGCCGTGTTCACCTGGAAGGGCCATTGATAAAAAACAAAACCTCATTTATCATGGGGGCCCGGACAACTTATGCAAACTGGCTTCTTAATTTATTACCCCAGGAATATAAAAATAGTACAGCTTCATTTCAGGATATTGATTTCTCTGTCAGTCATAAAATAGATAGTAGTAATGATCTTTATCTCAATGGTTATTTCAGTAATGATAAGTTTTCTCTCGGAAGTGATACTACTTACGGATATAGTAACAGGAATGCCAACATAAAATGGAAACATAACTTTTCCAGTAAGTTCAGAGGCGTATTTATCGCTGGTTATGACCAGTACCAGTATAATGTGTCAAGTAATAAAAACGAAGTGAATGCTTTTAAGTTAGGGTTTGATGTCAAACAATCTACTTTCAAGTCAGATTTTACTTATTTCCTGAATACGAAGCATTCATTGGATTTTGGGCTCAGTTCTGTTTATTACAAGTTGCATCCTGGATATTTTGAACCATATGATTCAAACTCGGCAATACAGCGAGATGAAGTAAATGCAGAGCAGGCTTTGGAGAGTGGTCTTTATTTGGCGCATCACTATTCGCCAAATAATAAACTATCAGTTAGCAGTGGTATCAGGTATTCCATCTTTAATTTTTTGGGTCCTCAGGAAGTAAGTATCTATACTCCTGGTTCACCAGTTACGGAATCTAACCGTACAGGAACAATTGCTTATGGGAAAGGGAAATTTATTAATACTTATAAAGGGCCTGAAATAAGGCTATCTCTCAGGTATATATTGACGCCAACACTTTCTGTAAAGGCTGCCTATAATTCATTACGACAGTATATTCATTTGTTATCCAATACGGCTATAATTGCGCCTACGGATATATGGAAATTAAGTGATCCTAATATCAGACCACAAAAAGGTGAACAGGTATCTCTTGGATTTTATAAGAATTTTAAATCAAATACAATTGAAACTTCAGTAGAGCTTTACTATAAAAAGATAAAGGATTACCTGGATTACAAACCGGGCGGTACTTTGTTCCTGAATCATAATATTGAAACAGATGTTATAAATACCAAAGGCAAAGGGTATGGAGTAGAAGTTCTTTTAAAGAAACCGGGTGGTAAACTTAACGGATGGATTAGTTATACTTATTCAAGAATACTACTGAATGCATACGATTCTACACAAGGTGTTTCAATAAATAATGGAAAGTATTACCCGGCTAATTATGATAAGCCACATGATGTTACATTGGCGGGTAACTTCCGGGTGAACCACAGGTTTAGTGTTTCTTTAAATTTTAATTATAGCACAGGCCGGCCTATTACACTTCCTATTGCCCGTTTCTATTATGCGGGGTCAGAAAGGGTTTTGTATTCTGACAGAAATCAATATCGCATTCCAGATTATTTTCGAACCGATTTTTCTATGAATATAGACGGGAATCACAAAGTGCATCAAAAAACACACAATTCATGGACCATCGGAATATATAATGTACTAGGACGCCAAAATCCCTACTCCGTATATTTTGTCTCTGAAGACGGAAAGATCAATGGATACAAATTATCCATTTTTGGAAGTGCGATTCCATTTGTAAACTTTAATATCAGGTTTTAGATGAGGACAATCTTTATTTTAACAACGATAATTTTCGCCTGGCTGATCGGCTGTAAAAAGCCATACTCTCCATCGGTGATTTCTTCAAATAGATCGATGCTGGTGGTAGAAGGTAATTTGAATGCTGGAGCCGATTCTACTACCTTACGCCTTACCAGGACTTTTAAACTTGATGATACAGCCAGGCTTATTGCTGAGAACAATGCGCAGCTGACAATAGAAGGCCGGGATAATTCCGTAAGAAGCCTTTCGGGTTCTGGAAATGGATATTACACTTCTTCAAATCTTAATCTCATTATAGGCAAAGAATACAGGTTAAGAATTATTACATCCGGAGGAAATGAGTATCTGTCGGATTATGTCAAAGCCAGAATCACACCCGATATTGATAGTGTAGGTTGGGACCGGGATATCACAGGTGCCCATGTTTATGTAAATACGGGAGATCCATCGGGTAATACCGTGTACTACCGTTGGAACTATGATGAGACCTGGGAAATAAGATCTTATTACTATTCAAGATTTGTATATGAAAATGGAGGAGTAAGACCAAGACTGTTGCCGGCTGAAGATGTGTCTGTATGCTGGAAAAATGATCAATCAAGGCAGATCATACTGGCTAATTCCAAAAGTCTCACACAGGATATAATTTATAAAAAACCAATTGTAACAATCCCTTCAGGCTCAGAGAAATTCCAGGTACGGTATAGTATTTTGCTCAGACAGTATTCTTTAGATAAAAATGCTTATGACTTTTTTGAGATAATGAAAAAAAACACTGAAGAAATAGGATCTATTTTTTCACCACAACCATCTGAGATAAGGGGGAATATCCATAATGTTAATGATCTGTCAGAAGCAGTGATTGGTTATGTTACCGTATCAGAAGAGAAACAAAAAAGAGTCTTTATTACGAGGCCTACACAATGGGATTTTAGTTTAAGCTGTACATCAATTGATGTTCCCAAAATGGCAGATAGCATCAATTATTATTTCGGAGGCTACCAATATGTACCTTACGACGAAGGCCCTACTGTTTATTTAGGAACAGAACCCTATTGTGCCGACTGTACCATCAGAGGCGGCGTAACTACAAAACCATCTTTTTGGTAAACCGTTTTGATCATAATAATATGAAAGGGATTAAGTATATACACAGAAGGGTTTTTCAGTTATTCCTTTTAATCATAGTTGCTAAAGATATTTATGCTCAGAATATTTCAGTTTCAGAAAGATTCAATAAATATACTTCCAGAGTAATACAAGAGAAGTTGTTTGTACATACCGATAAAGATTTTTACACAGCAGGGGAAATACTATGGTTTAAGATATATTATGTGAATGGTGCAACACATCAGTCATTGCAGCTTAGTAAAATAGCTTATGTTGAAGTGCTTAATGAAAACAATGAACCGGTGCTTGAGGGAAAGATATCATTGGAACCCGGTGAGAGTAATGGTTCATTTTATTTACCGGTTACTTTAAGTACTGGTAATTATACTTTAAGAGCCTATACAAACTGGATGAAAAATTTTGATAATGAATATTTTTTTCAAAAGAAATTAACTATTGTCAATACAATAAAAAGCCCTGGGGAAGATAACAATAAAGATAGCTCGGTAATAAATGTTGATTTTTTCCCTGAAGGCGGTAATCTCGTAAATGATATTCAAAGTCGTGTTGGTTTTATTATCAGGGATGCAAGAGGGGGGATCAATGATTGTAATGGTTATATATTAAATGATAGGAATGATACTATAACTTCATTTATGCCTTTGAAGTTTGGTATTGGTAGTTTTTATTTCAAGCCAACTGTCGGTATCTTCTATAAGGCAACAATTGTATTGCCTTCGGGACTAACGATCAATAAGGATCTTCCGCAGGCATTTGATTATGGGTATACAATACAGGTTGCAGATAAAAATGATAAGCAAGTAGCTGTAGCGGTAAAAAGAAAAAAGATGCCGGGTGAACATGATGTCACACAGGTGTTACTAGTGGCTCATACAAGACAGGTACTTAAACTGGCAGAGAAAAAGACTATAAATGATAATGACAGTATTGTGTTTCTGGTTGATAAAACAAAATTAGACAAAGGGATTAGCCATTTTATTCTTTTTAATAATAATGATAAGCCAGTTTGTGAAAGATTAATTTTTATTGAACCGGAAAAGCCATCTGTATTAAATGTAAAATGTGACAAGGATAAATATACAAACCGGGAGAAAATTGAGATTGCACTGAATATGGATAACCCGGCAGATACTCCGGACGATCTCTCAGCAGCAGTATTTTATATTGATTCGTTGCAAGAAGAGGAGAGTGATAATATATATAACTATATGTGGCTGACTTCGGACCTCAATGGATATATAGAAACTCCAGGATATTATTTTTCAAATTTATCAATCGTTAAAACCGCCACTGATAATTTGATGCTGGTGCATGGTTGGAGTCGCTTCCGTTGGGATGATATAGTAAAAGGGGATGAATCATTTATAAAATATCTTCCGGAAATAGACGGAATGTTGGTAAATGGAAAAGCATTTAATTCCAGGACAGGAGAGTTGGCTAAGGGCATGGATACTTATTTATCTATACCGGGTAATCCCTTCGGATTTTATACATCACGAAGTGATCAAAATGGCCTGGTAAGGTATAATGTAAAAGACTATTTTGGAAACGGACAGATAATAGCACAACGAGGCATAGAAACAGATTCTTTTTATTCTGTATCGCTATTCAAACCATTTGCGGAGCCACCCGCCACTAACAAGTTTGGTCATTATTCATTTAATGAGGAGAACAGAAAACAACTGATTAAAAGAAGTATAGGGATGCAGGTGCAAAACGTTTATGCAAGTGATAGTATTAGAGTCTTTGAAAAACCTGAGGTAAGGAACCCTCTGCCTTTTTACGGGTATCCTGATGCCAGTTATAGACTGGATGATTATAAAAGGTTCACTACTATGGAGGAGGTCCTGCGGGAATATGTATTTGAAATTGGTGTAACCATGAGGAATGGTAATTTGGGCTTAAAGATTTTTAATCCTGAAGCGAACGACTTTCACGCCAATCATGAACTCGTTTTGTTAGATGGTGTGCCATTGCTGCATTTTAATAGGATATTTAGTTACGACCCGTTGAAAGTAAAAAAACTGGATGTAGTAGTAAGTCGTTATGTGTTGGGTAAGTCTTTGTTTAACGGGATTGCCAGTTTCACAACTAATAATGCTGTGTTTGATGGCTTTGAACTGGATCCTACTCTTGTGGCTGTTGATTATGCAGGGATACAATTACAACGTCAATTTTATTCACCTGTTTATGATACACCAAGAAAGGCTGAAAGCAGGATGCCGGACTTTAGAACAACACTTATGTGGAATCCGAATATCAAATTAAACAGTGAAACAAAGAATACTCTTGAATTTTATTCATCTGATCTTTCAGGAAAATATATGATCATAGTGCAGGGGACAGATGGAAAAGGGAATTTTTATTTTGGAACTGACACTTTCGATGTGCAATAGATTTTATTCGATCAGGAAACTTCAAATAATTCATCCCACCGGGTAGTGTAGCGGGGGCTGCGCATCTCTTGTCTCATTTTCCAATTTCTTGTGGTGCCACTTGTCGCAAATTTTAATACATCATCCCGTTGACTGAAGTTGATATTATCGATCATATCCATCAACTTTTTTTCGCAATTTTTTGCTTCACTCAAGAACAGGTTTCCCTGGATAGAGATGTCTGGTACAATACCTCCAAGCATTACGCCGGCTTTTAAATATTTTGGTCCGGATTTATATAGTTTGTTGACTAATGGCACTGCATGTTTAATTAGTTCGTTCGTGTACGATGTAGGTTTGGGTAGCCGGATATGGGTGCCTGAAGTTGTTGGATTATAATGATAAGCTCCGTTTTTATACTCATTTGTTACTACAAACACATTAATAAAGCTGGCAGCGCTATATTGACGTCGTAATTTTTCCGCAGCCCTTGAAGTGTAGGTTGCTATCGCTTCTTTTAAGGGAGCCAGATCATAAACCGGTTTGCCAAACATGCGGGTTGTGGCTATCATTTTTTTTGTTTCCAGGGGATTCTTCATTTCTACACAAGGCTCACCATTCAATTCTTTTAAAAGGCGTACACCAACTATACCACCAAGATTTTTTCGGGCCCACTCTGTATTCATTTTGCTTAGTTGCCAGGCGTTACTAATAGCATGTATTTCTTTCAACTTTACGGCATAGCGGTAGCCCACACCCCAAATGTCTCCTACATCTGTTCTGATTAAAGCATCTTTTATTGCTTCCTCCGTATCAAGCACCATTACGCAACCGGTTAGTTTTTTATTTTTCTTGGACAAACGATTAGCCACTTTACTTAGTACTTTGGTTGGTGCTACACCGATCGAAACGGCAATCCCTGTCCACTGCTCCGTTGTTTCTTTGATCTGTATGGCAGCGCTATGTAGTTGTTCATCGGGTATCATTCCCAGGTCAAGGAAAGCTTCATCTACTGAATATACTTCCACCCGGCAATCACCTACCAACTCCCGCAATGTATCCATCACTCTCATGCTCAGGTCACCATAAAGATTATAGTTACTGGAAAAGACAGTTACATCGTTTTTTTCAATCACATCTTTGTTCTGATAATAAGGGGCAGCCATACCCACTCCAAGTTTTTTTGCTTCATCTGTGCGGGATACAATACAACCATCGTTGTTGCTGAGAACAACAACAGGTTTGTCCTTCAATTCCGGACGGAAAACTCTTTCACAGGAGCAATAAAAGCTGTTACAGTCAACAATTGCTTTCATATTACAACGTATGAATAGAATGAACTACTACCCCCCAAACCATGAAGTCACTAAATTCCCCGAGGTTGATCGGTTTATATCTCCTGTTTTCCGGAACAAGAAATGCAGAAGAAAAATTTTTATGAAAACGCCGTACCAGTAATTCACCGTTAAGTATGGCCACAATTACTTTCCCGTTGGCCAGTTTAAGCGAACGGTCAACGATCAATACATCTCCATCAAAAATGCCGGCATCCTGCATAGCATCTCCTTTCATCCGGAAAAAATAAGTAGCGGGTTTATTGCGGATCAATTGTTCATTAAGATCGATACCTCTTTCTGCATAATCATCAGCTGCAGCGCCGAACCCGGTAGCATTTGCTGTTTTTACCTGCTGCTGGATAAACTGTTTTGAGCCTTTATAGGCTGCCCCGTAAAATTCCTCTCCATCCATAAAATGTTTTTTGTAAAACTAAAAATTTTAGTAATTTGGTGCTAAAGAAATAAGTAATTTTTTTCTGAATTAAATGGAGGGGTTATGGAAAGTATTATTAAAACTATTCCCGGTTACCGGGTGTATGAGTATTTGCTGGTGCTGGGTCCGCATGAGGAATTGTGGCACCGGATTAACAAGGTAAAAGAAAAATTTTCAGATGATTATCAGTCAGATTATGCCAGCAAAGGCCAGCCGCATATTACGTTGGTAAACTTTGTACAGTTTGGTATGATGGAAGAACGGATTCTCAACCGGCTCAACGCAATAGCGATGGGGTTTCCTCCTTTCAAAGTGGAGCTAAAAGATTTCGGAAGTTTTCCATCGCATACGATCTATATCAATGTAACGACAAAAGTTCCTGTACAAAACCTGGTAAAACAGATCCGCAGTGAAACACAGCGGCTGATGAAATTGGACAATGATCATAAACCTCATTTTATACTGGAGCCACATCTTACCATTGCGAGAAAGTTAAAACCCTGGCAATATGAAAAAGGGTGGCTGGAGTACAGCAACAAGCATTTTACCGGTCGGTTTATTGCCGACAATATGACCCTGCTGAGAAGACCGGCTGGGGAAATCAGGTATCATAAGATCGCAAGATTTGAATTTCAAAATTTACCGGTTACTACAAAACAGGGAGAATTGTTTATGTAGAACGATCCGTACACAGTAACATAAAGTGCAGGAGGGGTTATGTGAGTAAGGAGAATAAAGAGAAAGATATAGTGAGCTTGGTCAAGTGAAGTAACTCTTTATTCTCCTTTTTCTATTAAATAGAGTTTGATAAAACTAAAATTATAAACCAATGTCAGAGAAGTTACAGCAGGACCACTTTAGGGTTACTCCAAAGAAAAATGAAAACCCCGGAGCTTCCCCTTCCGGGGGAGGCTTGGAAGGGGCTTATTTACAGGGAAGAGGCGCACAGATCAACACAAAAAATAAGTTTGAAAAACATGAAGTTACAAGAGAACATAAAGAAGCAGTTGATGACTGGGATGAAGTGAATGTCAATACTCAATACATTGAGCAGGAGAGTAAATCTATTGTAAACAAGGTGGAAAGCCCCGATGTAGGGATGATGTATAGTATGAACCCATACGCAGGATGTGAGCATGGCTGTATTTATTGCTATGCCCGTAATGTGCATGAGTACTGGGGATATAGTGCCGGGCTCGATTTCGAAAGAAAGATCATAGTAAAGAAGAATGCACCGCAGTTGTTACGAAAGTTTTTAATGAAGAAGAACTGGGATGCAACGCCTATTATGCTTAGTGGTAATACTGATTGTTATCAGCCGGCTGAACAAAACTATCGCCTGACAAGGGGGCTACTTGAAGTGTGTAATGAATTCAATCAGCCGGTGGGTATTCTTACCAAAAATTCATGGATACTTAAGGATAAAGATGTATTGCAGGAAATGGCGAAGAAAAGAATTGTTTCTGCTATGGTGTCTATTACTTCCTTCAATGAGGACCTGCGGAGAGTAATGGAACCAAGAACCACAACTGCCAAACAAAAATTGAAAGTGATCAATGAATTAAGTGCTGCCGGTGTTCGCATGGGTATTATGATGGGACCGATGATACCTGGCTTGAATGAACATGAGATGCAACGCATCATGAAGGCTGCCCGGGATAATGGGGCCACTTTTACTGCTTATACTTTTATTCGGTTAAATGGGGCTATTAAATTCTTATTTCATGATTGGCTATATAAAAATTTCCCGGATAGAGCTGACAGGGTTTGGCATAATATCGAACATAGCCATGATGGTAAGGTAAATGATTCCAGATGGAACGTAAGGATGCGGGGAGAAGGACCTATTGCACAATTGGTTGCTGATCAATATAAAAAGTATGGGAAATTATACGGAATGAACGCTGAAGAGTGGAGTTTGGACAGGGGCAAATTCCGGGTTCCTGGTAGCCAGGGGAGTTTATTTTAATTGTTAATTGCATACTCTTCGTTACCCAAAGCCTAAATATCCATTACTGATATTTTAAGAATAAAATCTATCATTTCGGCTCGTATTTCTACTAAATAGTTATCAACCTATGGGGGTAAATCGTTCAAAATCTGCACATTTTATTAAATCCTCAGTCCCATCTTCGCCTATATTTGCTCCAAATTAGGAGAGTTTGTTCAGGTTTAATTGACGAATTCTATTAATTAATTGATAATCAGATATATATGAAAGTATATGTAACTGAGGTGGCGAAGCTATGATCAAAAAAGCCGAGACAAATAAAAGATGGCTGGCTGTGTACACAAAGCCAAGATGGGAGAAAAAAGTAAACAAGCTTTTTAAAGAAAAAGGCCTGGAAAGTTATTGTCCGCTAAATAAGGTGCGGAGAAAATGGAGCGATAGAATGAAAATTGTTGAAGAACCCTTGTTTAAGTCTTACGTTTTTGTAAAGGCCAGCAATGAGGACAGAACAAGAGTGAGAATGACCAACGGGGCGATCAATTTTGTGTATTGGGACGGGAAGCCTGCCATTATAAAAGAGAAAGAAATTATCGCTATCAAAAAGTTTTTAAATGAGCATGAAACGGTGGCAGCGATTCCAGCAGATGTTAAAATAAATGAGAGGGTTAAAATAACCGAAGGAACACTGATGGATCAGGAGGGAAAAGTGCTTGACATCAGGCACAAAACGGCCAAAATCGCTATAGACAGTTTGGGGTATATTTTGGTGGCTTATATTGAAAGAACTAAACTAACTTCGGCGCAGCCAAAATGACTTTGAAAGGCTGCAAGATCACTTGGTAACTATAAAAATCGTATCAATGAAATTCAACAGAATTGTTCTGTTTATTGTGTTATCATCATACCTGTTATCCTGTAAAGCACCTCAAAAAATTCCCACCTATCTTGAGAAAGTGAATGATACCACCGGGAAAGGGACAGTCGTAGTTCCAGAATTACTGATTCAAAAGAACGACAGAATTTCTATACAGATTATGAGCCTTAGCGAATTACCCGAAAAATCTGATGTACCCTATAATCAGCCAGTAGTTTCAAATGGTGGTGGCTCAGGAAGTGTAGAAGGATATCTTGTGGATATAAACGGAAATATCCATCATCATAGATTGGGCACTTTTCATGCAGAAGGTAAAACAAAAGAAGAATTGGCAGCAGAAATAAGAAAGCGACTGCTTGAGCCGGTTGAATTACTTTCTGACCCTACGGTTGTGATCCGCTTCCTAAATTTCAAAGTAACTGTTTTGGGTGAGGTGTCAAGTCAAGGTGTTTTGCAGGTACCGGGAGAAAGATTAACTATTCTTGAGGCAGTTGGGCTTGCAGGGGGAATATCAGAATATGGAAAAAAGACAAATCTCCGAATTTTAAGAGAGTATAACGGTGTGAGAGAAACCGGAACAATTGATCTTACAGATTCAGGTCTCTTTGAATCACCATATTATAATTTGAAACAGAACGATGTTGTTATTGTGGACGCAACAAATCAAAAACAAAAAGACGCTGATGATGTCAAAACCTTCCGTAAGGTTTCTTTTGCATTGTCATTGGTTACTGTTGCGGCAACGCTGGCAAATATTTTTATCCGAAATTAATTTATAATAATTCTATACTGAATGTCAGAAGAATTAGTGGCGAATAAAGCCGAGTCATCCGGATTAAGCATCAGGGATTTATTCTATAAGTATATCCGGTTCTTACCATTTTTCATCCTTTCGGTGGCTTTGGCACTTTTGGGAGCCTATTTGTATCTCCGCTATACGATACCTGTATATAATGTTACAGGTACTATGCTTATTAAAAATGAACAAACATCTTCCGGCAGAGGTGATAGCTTTGATGATTTTTTTGGTAATAACAAAGCCCTGAATATACAGAGTGAGATCGAGGTCTTGAAATCAAGACCTCTTATGGAAAGAGTAGTAGATAGCCTGGGACTAAATTTTGAATACTCTGCTGTAGGGAAAATTAAGACTGTAAATGTTTACAGATCGGCTCCTTTCAGAATTGAAACATTGGAATTATATGATAATTCAAAGAGTTTTAATATTAAGCTCAAGTTTACAACAGATACAGAGTTTGTGGTTGATGATGACCTCTCAATAACTTTTGGAAAGGAATTCAGGAATAAGAATGGCGTATTTAGAATTACCGGAAAAGCAAATGCAGGAACAGAATATAAATTGGAATGGCGTCCATCGTCATCAAGGGCAAGAGAATTTGCATCAGCAATCCAGGTTGTGCCAAAAGTAACAGGAACCGGGATTTTGAATGTAAGTATGCAATCAACCAACTCACAATTGGCAGCAGATGTAGTGAATAAACTGATGAGCGAATATGGTCTGTATACAATAGAACAGAAGAACAGGGCTTTAGATAAAACACTGGGATTTGTAAGCGAACGTCTTGATACTTTAAAGATAAAATTAGACAGTGCTCAGAATGTTTTGCTTGACTTTAAGCAGAAGAATGATCTGATAGATGCAGAAGCACAATCAGGTAATTTCTTTGGTAAGATCAGTGAATCTGATAAAATAATTAATGAACAGCTGCTTCAGTCTAATGTGGCAGATATGATTAATGATTATCTGCATGATAAAAAGAACATATATACCCAGGTTCCGGTAGTGCCTTCTTCATTAGGACTCACTGATCCAACCTTAAACGAATTGGTTAGTTTTTACAATACAGCGCAATTTGAAAGACAGCAGTTAATAGATGCAAATATTCCAGTGAATAATCCGGCTGTTCAACAAGCAAATGCAAAGATTGAAAAAGCGAGAATAAGTATTCTGGAGAATATTAATAATATTAAGTCTTCTGTAAACAACGTAATCAGATCAGCCAGAACACAGAATACTTCTAGTCAAACAGAGTTGCGTAAACTACCAGCAAAGGTAAATGAACAGATAGAGCTACAAAGACAAGTAGATCTTTTGCAGAATTTATACTCTCTTTTTGTGAGCAAAGGCGAGGAAACTGCTATTTCAAAAAATGCGAATATTTCAAATTCTGATATTGTTAATAATGCTTTCCCCAATAGTACTCCCGTTAAACCTAATAAGAAAACAATTCGTATTATGGCTGTTTTGCTGGGATTAGCAATTCCGGCATTATTTATATTTCTTTCTGAGGTACTGAATGATAAAGTTACTACCAGGGCTGATATTGAAAAGATCACTAGTGCGCCGATACTGGGAGAAATTGGACATTCCTATTCTAGCCAGGTTTTGATCGTTAATAAGACGACCCGCAGCATGGTAGCGGAGCAATTTCGTATTATAAGATCCAACCTTCAATATGTTTTAAATAAAAAGGAAAAGGGAGTTATTCTCACTACTTCATCCTTTAGTGGAGAAGGAAAATCGTTCGTAAGCACAAATTTTGCTGCTGTATTAGCATTAGCTGGAAAAAAGACAATTGTATTAGAGTTTGATATCAGGAAGCCCAAGGTTTTATCTGGGTTAGGGATGCCTAAAGGTCCGGGTATTACTAATTATCTTGTAGGAAAATCAAGCTTAGAGGAAGTTATCAGGCCAGTGGAAGGACATGAAAATCTTTTTGTACTGGGTTGTGGTCCCGTTCCTCCGAACCCTTCTGAACTTCTGCTTGATCAACGGGTGGATGAAATGTTTTCCTGGCTGCGGGAGAATTTTGATATGGTAGTAATAGATACCGCACCAGTTGGGATGGTCAGTGATGCCCTGACACTCGGTAAATTTGCTGATTGTACACTATATCTTGTTCGCCAGGGGCATACTTTTAAAAAACAAATAGCCCTGATTGACGATTTTTATAAAGCACAAAAGCTCCCTAAAGTTTCAATTGTCATTAATGATGTGAAGTTGAAATTGGGCTATGGATATTATGGTTATGGCCGTTATGGATACGGGTATGGATATGATTACGGAAGTTATTATGAAGAAGAACAATCACCTCAAAGCGTTCCTGAAAAAGTTATCTCATTCCTTGATTTCAGGAAGTGGTTCAAAAAAAGATAAGTAAATGACTATTCTGGTAACGGGTGGAGCAGGTTTCATAGGCTCCAATCTTGTTGAAGCGCTGTTGAATGATGATAGAGTGTCTGGTGTAAAAGTACTGGATAACCTCGCTACTGGATCTGTTCAAAACCTTGATGAGTTCAGAGATAATTCAAAATTCAGTTTCATAGAAGGTGATATCAGGAATTATGAAGATTGTGTTTTGGCTTGTAAAGACATTGATCGGATCACTCACCAGGCAGCACTTGGTTCAGTTCCAAGATCAGTCAATGATCCGCTTACAAGCAATAATGTTAATATTACCGGCACGTTGAATATTTTTACCGCAGCGAAAGAAGCGGGCATTAAAAGAGTTGTTTATGCTGCCAGTTCCTCCACTTATGGAGATCATCCTGGCTTGCCGAAAGTAGAGGATAAAATTGGTAACCCGCTTTCCCCTTATGCTGTAACTAAATATGTGAATGAATTATATGCAAGAGTATATGCTTCATTATACGATATGCAATTAATCGGTTTAAGATACTTTAATATTTTCGGGCCTAAGCAAAACCCTAAAGGACCTTACGCTGCGGTGATTCCTCTGTTTGTTGAAGCTATAATTAATTCAACCTC
Source organism: Chitinophagales bacterium (assembly GCA_020636575.1). Classification (GTDB taxonomy): domain Bacteria; phylum Bacteroidota; class Bacteroidia; order Chitinophagales; family Chitinophagaceae; genus JJ008. The sequence goes on along the minus strand of JACJXP010000001.1, from coordinate 549,650 downwards.
ACCTACAATCAATGGTGATGGGGAACATAGCCGTGATTTTACTTATGTTGATAATGCAGTACAGGCTAATTTACTCTCTCTTTTCACAGAAGATCAGGAAGCGATTAACCAGGTTTATAATATTGCTTGCGGTGAGCAAACTTCCTTGAACCAATTATTTGAATATTTATGTGAGGAAGCAGGTAGTGATTTAAAACCGATATATGGGCCGGAAAGAAAGGGTGATGTAAAGCATAGCCTTGCAGATATTTCAAAAGCATCAAAATTGCTGGATTATCAACCTTCCATAGATGTTAAAGAAGGTCTGAAAAGAACATATCGCTGGTACCTGCAAAAAAGTATTTGAGAAATGTCAAAAACAATAATAATCACCGGGGGGGCTGGTTTTATCGGATCACATGTGGTGAGGCTTTTTGTATCAAAATACCCAGAGTACAAGATAATCAATCTTGATGTTCTTACATATGCGGGTAATTTGGAGAATCTGAGAGATATTGAGAATGCTCCAAATTATCTTTTTGAAAAGGTAAATATATTGAACAGCGATGCCCTGGAAAATGTTTTTCAGGAGTACAAACCTGATTCAATAATACACCTTGCTGCCGAAAGCCATGTTGACCGCTCTATCCTTTCGCCATTGGATTTTGTATATACAAATGTTGTAGGAACAGTCAATTTGCTTAATACTTCAAAAAAGTTTTGGGAAAAAGATTATAGCGGGAAGTTGTTTTATCATGTTTCTACAGACGAGGTATATGGTGCTCTTGGAGAAACCGGATTTTTTACTGAAGAAACAAGTTACGATCCTCACTCACCATACAGTGCATCTAAGGCATCCAGTGACCATTTTGTAAGAGCCTACTATGATACTTATAGAATGCCGGTAGTAGTAAGTAATTGTTCTAATAATTATGGACCGAATCATTTTCCTGAAAAATTGATTCCACTATTTATAAATAATGTCATTAACAAAAACCACTTCCTGTTTATGGCGATGGACTCTATACCCGTGACTGGTTTTTTGTAAAAGATCATGCAGCAGCTATTGATTTGATATTTCATAAAGGAAAAACAGGGGACACTTATAATATCGGAGGATTTAATGAATGGAAAAACATAGACCTGGTAAAGCTTTTATGAAGCTGATGGATAAAAAGCTAAGTAGGGCTGAAGGAGAAAGTGAGAAGCTGATAACCTATGTTAAAGATAGGCCGGGGCATGATAGAAGATATGCGATTGATGCCGGAAAGATCAACAAAGAATTAGGTTGGAGGCCTTCCGTGACATTCGAAGAGGGGTTATCGCAAACAATAGATTGGTATCTTGAAAACACTGAATGGTTAAAACATGTTACCTCAGGGGAGTATCAACATTATTATGATACCCAATATGCTAAACGGTAAAGTATGAAAGGAATTATTTTAGCCGGTGGTTCTGGAACAAGGCTTTATCCTATTACTAAGGCGATAAGTAAACAACTGATGCCTATTTATGATAAGCCCATGATTTATTATCCGCTGTCAACATTAATGATGGCGGGCATAAAAGAAGTGCTGATAATAACTACGCCAGAGGATAATGCGTCATTTAAAAGATTGTTGGGCGATGGGAGCCATGTGGGTTGTCAATTTGAGTATGCTGTACAGGAAATTCCTAATGGATTAGCCCAGGCTTTTGTGATAGGTGCTGATTTTATTGAAAATGATAAGGTAGCATTAGTGCTGGGGGATAATATTTTTCATGGGACAGGGTTGGGGACTCAATTAAAAAAATTGAATGAAGTTGAAGGGGGATATGTATTTGCTTACCAGGTTTCTGATCCTGAAAGATATGGGGTTGTTGAGTTTGATGAGGATATGAAAGCTATTAGTATTGAGGAAAAACCGGTAGCACCAAGATCCCATTATGCTGTCCCCGGATTATATTTTTATGATAATAATGTGGTGTCAATTGCAAAGAACCTGCAACCTTCGCCCCGTGGTGAATATGAGATCACGGATATCAATAAGGAGTATTTAAGGTCAGGAAAGTTAAAAGTTGCAGTGTTAGACAGGGGTACAGCCTGGCTTGATACCGGAACATTTGATTCATTGAGTGACGCCAGCGAGTTTGTTAGAGTTATTGAAAAAAGACAGGGTACAAAAATTGGGTGCATTGAAGAAATTGCGTTCAGAAACGGTTACATTAATAAAGAAGAATTATTGAAACTGGCGGAGGACTTAAAGAAAAGCGGGTATGGTGAATACTTAAAGAAAATAGCAGGTGCCTGACCAGTCAATTTATATCCACACAACTGCCATTATTGATGAAGGTTGTAAAATCGGGAAGGGTACAAAGGTCTGGCACTTTTGCCATGTTATGAGTACTGCAGTAATTGGTGAAAACTGTGTCTTGGGTCAGAATGTTTTTGTTGGTAATAATGTGATCGTAGGCAATAATGTGAAATTACAAAACAATGTTTCTCTTTATGAAGGAGTAGTTTGTGAGGACGATGTGTTTATTGGCCCCTCAGCAGTATTTACAAATGTGATAAATCCACGCAGCGCTATTGAACGGAAAAATGAATTCAAGAAAACAGTAATTCGTAAAGGCGCTACTATAGGTGCTAATGCAACAATAATATGTGGCAGTGAAATTGGTACTTATGCATTTGTTGGTGCTGGAGCAGTTGTAACAAAGAATGTCCCCGCATATGCATTAGTAGTTGGAAATCCTGCAAGAATAAATGGGTGGGTAAGTGAGCAAGGGAATTCGCTTTCATTTGATAAAGAGGGGAAAGCAGTCTGTTCCTCAACAGGAAGTATTTTCCTTTTAAAGGATGGTCAGATTTCAAAACAGGAAAGTTGAAGAATTTCGTTTTAATAGGAGCAGCAGGCTATGTAGCTCCTGAGGCATTTAAAAGCTATTAAAGAAACAGGCAATAATCTGCTGGCTGCATTAGATCCCGCATGACTCAGCAGGTGTCCTTGACCACTATTTTCCTAAAGCAGATTTTTTTACCGAATTCGAACGATTCGACAGACATTGTGAAAAGTTGAAAAGAAACGGAAACGCTATTGATTATGTAACAGTGTGCAGCCCCTAATTATTTGCATGATGCACATATCAGGTTTGGATTCCGGATTGGAGCCGATGTGATTTGTGAGAAACCGGTAGTGCTAAATCCGTGGAATGTAGATGCTTTGCTGGAAATGGAAAAGGATACAGGTAAAAGAGTATTTAGTATTCTGCAGTTAAGACTTCATCCTGCTATTTCACAACTTCAAAACAAAATTCAATCAGCAAAAGATGATAGGCGTTACACTATTCAGATCAATTATATAACCCCAAGGGGCAAATGGTATAATTATAGCTGGAAAGGAAGTGTTGATAAAAGCGGGGTATAACAACAAACATTGGGTTACATCTTTTGATCTCCTGTTATGGTTGTTTGGAGATGTACGTCAGTATAGTGTTCAGGAGAAAAAGGCTAATAAAGCCAGCGGTAAATTAATATTGGAAAAGGCAGATGTGGAATGGAGTTTAGGGATTGATGCGGATATGCTTCCCCCGGAAAAAAATCACTTAGACAATTAATTATTGATAACGAAATAATTGAACTAAGTGAGGGTTTTGAAGACCTCCACACTTTGAGTTATCAAGAGATACTACAGGGCAGAGGAAATACTTTGATAGAAGCCTAAAAGGACAATACAGCTTGTTCATGATATAAATGAAAAGTAGAAAAATTAAATTTCTTGAAAACTGACTCTTACACATATTCTGAATCTGAGCTTGTTTTACTTGCAGTAAATGCTGCAGTTAAAGCTGGTGAAGCTATCATGCAGGTTTATCAAGAAGGATTTTTCTGTCGAGTATAAAGAAGATAAGTCTCCGTTGACAGAAGCAGATATGTCTGCACATCAGGTCATAAAATCATATTTGGAAGACAGGTTTCCCGATTTTAAGTGAAGAGGGAAGAAACATTCCTTTTGACGAAAGAATGAATTGGGATGTATTTTGGTTGGTTGATCCGCTGGATGGAACAAAAGAATTTATTAAGAAGAATGATGAGTTTACAGTAAATATTGCATTGATCAGAAATAATAAGCCGGTGATTGGTGTAGTATATGGACTGGCTATTGCTACTTTATATTTCGGTTCAGAAGAAAGGGAAGTTATAAATGTACCATTGAACCGGGGAGTTGGTATAACAGTTTAAACGACTTGATCAGTATTTCTGAAAAAATGTATGGAGATTTAGATTTGCCTGGCTATACTATTGTCGCATCCCGGTCGCACCTTAATCCTGAAACAAAAGAATTTATTGATAGGGCTGAGGCAGATCATAAGGAAGTTAAGCTGGTCAGTAAAGGGAGTTCGATTAAATTATGCCTGGTAGCTGAAGGGAATGCAAATGTATATCCCCGCCTGGCACCTACAATGGAATGGGATACGGCAGCGGCGCATGCCGTTGCTAAATTTGCTGGATGCCAGGTAATTGATTATAATACAAAAGAAGAGTTGAGATATAATAAGGAAGATCTTTTAAACCCCTATTTTTTAGTCAGTCGTTAACTTTTGCCACATAGAGAATTGTGTCTGAGAAAGTTCACATAGTAACCCATAAGCATATTATTGATGCGGAATCAAGGCGACATCAAAATCGTCATAATTCGTTTGTTTTATGGTTTACCGGTTTATCAGGTTCAGGTAAATCTAGTATTTCAGACAAAGTTGAACAATTGTTATTTGAAAGAGGGATTCATACCTATATCTTGGATGGTGATAATGTAAGAAAAGGCTTGAATAAAGGTTTGGGATTTACAGAATCAGATCGATATGAGAATCTTAGAAGAGTGGCAGAAGTGGCTCAACTTTTTATAGATGCAGGAATCGTATTATTATGTGCTTTTGTATCTCCCTTGGAAAAAGACAGGAACCTTGTAAAAGAAATTATTGGCCATAATAACTTTATAGAAATATTCATCAATACAGCATTGGAAGAATGTGAGCGAAGAGATAAAAAGGGTTTATATAAAAAGGCAAGAGCCGGTGAGATCAAAAATTTTACAGGAATTGATTCGCCTTATGAGGAACCTCAATACCCGGACATTGAGATTAAAACGGGTGAAATAGGAGTTGAAGAAGCTGCAAAGTTTATTGTTGAAAGAGTAGAAAAAAAATTAAATATCAAGATTTGAGTAGCTATTATTTAAACTATCTTGACGAGCTTGAATCAGAAGCTATCTATATACTAAGGGAGGTATGGGCACAGTTTCAAAATCCTGTTATCCTGTTTTCAGGAGGCAAAGATTCAATAACAGTTACTCATCTGGCTAGGAAAGCCTTTTACCCTGCCAGGATACCTTTCCCATTATTGCATGTGGATACAGGGCACAATTTTCCTGAAACAATGGTTTTCAGAGATGATCTTGTTAATGAGTTAGGAGTTAAATTGATTGTTGCATCTGTACAACAATCAATAGATACCGGTAGGGTAGTTGAAGAAAAGGGGAAAAATGCATCCAGGAATGCTTTGCAAACAGTTACACTTTTAGATGCTATTGAAGCCAATAAGATCGATTGTGCCATCGGTGGAGGAAGACGGGATGAAGAAAAAGCAAGGGCAAAAGAAAGATTTTTCTCGCATAGGGATGATTTTGGCCAGTGGGATCCAAAAAATCAACGTCCGGAATTATGGAATTTACTTAATGGAAAATACTTCCAGGGAGAACATTTCAGGGCATTCCCGATCAGTAACTGGACAGAGATGGACGTTTGGAATTATATTAAAAAGGAAGATATCGCAATTCCATCTTTATACTTTGCTCATGAAAGAGAAGTGCTTTGGAGAAATGATGCATGGATACCCAAGTCTGAGTTTTTAAAAATTGATGATAACGAGCAGGTGCTTTTAAAGAAAATACGATTCAGGACTCTTGGAGATATTACAATCACAGGGGGAATTGAATCAGATGCAGATACTCTTTCAAAGATCGTTGAAGAGGTAGCCGCTATGCGGCTTACTGAAAGAGGTAACCGGGCTGATGATAAAAGATCAGAAACGGCAATGGAGGACAGAAAAAAGGAGGGCTATTTCTAACCTGATAAGAAAATGACAGAAGAAGTAATAGAAAATGTATTGAATAATCAATTACTGCGATTCACAACAGCAGGAAGTGTGGATGATGGCAAAAGTACTTTGATCGGAAGATTATTGTATGACTCAAAATCTATTTTTGAGGATCAGCTTGCTTCCATAGAAAATTCAAGTAAAAAGAAAGGGCATGATCATATTGATCTGGCTATGTTTACAGACGGGTTAAGGGAGGAAAGAGAGCAAGGGATCACAATAGATGTAGCTTACAGATACTTTACCACACCGAAACGAAAGTTTATTATTGCCGATACCCCCGGGCATATCCAGTATACCAGGAATATGGTAACCGGAGCATCCACAGCGAACGCAGCTATCATTTTAGTGGACGCAAGGCATGGTGTATCTGAGCAAACAAGAAGACATTCATTTATTGCTTCATTGCTTCAGATATCACATGTCATCGTTTGTATAAATAAGATGGACCTGGTAGATTATTCTGAAGAAGTTTATACAAAAATAATTACAGCTTATGAAGAGCTATCCTCAAAACTTGTTGTAAAAGATATACAGTTTATTCCCATCTCAGCATTAAAAGGAGACAATGTTGTCAGTCGCTCTGATAATATGCCCTGGTACCAGGGCAGACCACTTTTGAACACCCTGGAAGTACTCCATATTAGTAGTGATATTAATAAGATTGATGCAAGATTTCCTGTACAAACAGTGATCCGCCCCCAAAGAGAAGGGTTTTTGGATTACCGGGGCTATGCGGGTCGAATTGCCAGTGGTATTCTTCGAAAAGGAGATGAAGTCACTGTACTTCCTTCCGGATTTACTTCAAGAATAAAATCAATCGATACCATGACCGGTGAAATACCCCAGGCTTATGCACCGATGTCAGTAACGATAACAATAGAAGATGATATTGATATTAGCCGGGGTGATATGATTGTAAGAACGCATAACCTCCCGGAAGTAAAGCAGGAGTTTGATGTGATGCTATGTTGGCTAAATAGTAAGTCTTCGGTGCCCCGGGCCAAGTATACTATTATGCATGCGAATAATGAGCAGAAAGCAATAATTAAAGAGGTAGTGTATAAGATTGATATTAATACAATGGGAAGAAATAGTGGGGATACAGTATTTAAGATGAATGATATTGGCCGGGTTACATTACGGACTACTAAACCATTAATGCTTGATACTTACAGGCAGAACAGGGTAACCGGTAGCATCATTCTCGTTGATGAAGGGACTAATGAAACGGTAGCTGCTGGGATGGTGGTGTAATAATATTTATGGAAGAATAAATGAGTATTAAGTCATTTTGAAAGTAGGAGTTATTTTATTATGCAGATTTTCGAGTTCCAGGCTACCCGGTAAAATAATGCGGGAAATCAATCACCGACCTGTAATTGATTATATAACGGAACGTATCCTTACTGTAACTGATCGGGAACAGTTTTGCATAGCTACATCTACAGATTTATCAGATGATATTATTTATAAATATTGCCAGGAGAATGATTTGAAATGTTATAGAGGTTCACTCACAAATGTTGCCGGGAGATTCCTTGAGGCAGCTGTTGAAAATCAATGGGATTATGCTGTCCGCATTAATGGGGATAATTTTTTTGTTGAAACAAATGTACTCCGGTTGTTCTTAGAGAAGGCACAAACAGGGGAATATGATTTTTTGTCAAATACACATAATAAAACATTTCCGCAGGGGATGTCTGTAGAAGCAGTACGTACCGAATTTTATCAAAAAGCATATTTACAATTTTCAGAACCCGAGGATTTTGAACATGTAACATTCTTTTTACATGTTAATAATATCGGCAAATATTTTTTTTATGATAATACAACTTGCCCGGAAGCAACCGGGCTAAAGTTTGCAATCGATGAAGAAAAGGATTTTTTGTTATGCAAGAAACTTCTGAGCAAGATGGGGGATAATTATTTGGGGTATAATATGAAAGAAATACTGAACCTCTATAAACAAATTGATCATGAGTAGTTGGAAGGGAAAACATGGCCCGCTATTAATTGCAGAAATCGGAGGAAATCATGAGGGTGACTTTGCATATGCGAAAAAACTCACAGAGCTGGCTATAGAGTCAGATGCAGATTTTATAAAATTCCAGTTATATACAGGAGATACTTTAGTGAGCCCTGTTGAAAGTGAGCAGCGGAATAAGCATTTCAAAAAGTTTGAGCTATCCCCGGAGCAACATATTGAGCTTGCTAAAATGTGTATCAATGCTGGTAAAAAATATATGGCTTCCGTATGGAATCCTGATTTTATTGACTGGATCGATCCATATATCCCCGTGTATAAGATCGGATCAGGTGATTTGACTGCATATCCCGTTTTAAGAAAGTTTGCATTGCTTGGCAAACCTATGATTATTTCCACTGGTCTGGCCACAATGGAAGAGGTAATCGCATCGGTAGAGTTTATACAATCAGTTAATTCAAAATATAAATCAGCAGATTATTTAGCCTTACTACAGTGTACTTCTATGTACCCTATCGGGTTTGAAGATGCTAACCTGGAAGTAATGGAAAGCTTCAGGAAAGCTACAGGACTTTCGGTGGGTTATTCAGATCATACAGAAGGCACCAAAGCGCTGGAAGTTGCAGTTGCAATGGGTGCCGAGATTCTTGAATTCCATTTTACAGATACAAAGGAGGGCAAAACCTTCCGTGATCATAAAGTGTCATTAACAAAACAAGATGTTTGGAGCCTTATTGAGCAGATCAAAACAATTAATCTCTTGAAAGGAAGTGATAAAAAAGTTCCGGTAGCTATTGAAATCGAGAATGGACATGTTATATCATTCAGAAGAGCAGTTTATCCTTCTGTTGATATGGAGGCGGGTACTGTGCTGAGTACTGAAAACCTGGTAACACTCAGACCTAATCATGGCATTGATGCAAGAGATTTTGATAAGCTAATAGGCAAAAAGATAAAAGTTGGAGTTAAGGCTTTCGAGAAGATTGAGTGGGATATGGTGGAATAATTAAATAGTAAAATAAAGTAATTATGTATTGGAAAAGGGAAAACAGACTAAATGTAAAAGACCCGGTTGAAACCTGGATCAGGCAGGATAATGATGCTGCTGAAAAATATCAGGTGATTGTAGACTTTGGAAAAAGAACAGATCTTTTGAAACTTAAGAAGAATATTGTTTCTGATATCCAGGGAAACTTATCTTTTTATAAAGATTCAAGAAGTAATTTTTTTTCAAATAAGGATAATCTTGAACCGGTTGCTGGTTGCCCGGTTTGTAAATCACCAGTTGAAAATACTTCTTATCAAACAAATATTTATAACGCTGCATACTACCAGTGTGCTAATTGTACTCATATCTATCTTTTGGATATACCCAAGCTTAGTGCTATAGAAGAATTTTACAGGACAAATAACCGGTATGCTCAAACATATACCAATAAAGAAGCAGCTGAATTCAGATTGAATAATGTAGACGCCGCCTTGGCTGATTATATGTGCAAAATATTCAGCAGCATTTTCAATACGAACCCAACCAATATTCTTGATATTGGAGCAGGCGGGGGACATTTTGTCGAGGCGTGCCAGCGGAAGAATATGCAGGCAAAAGGCTTTGAATTTAGTGAGAGTAGCATTGCTTTTGCAAAAGAAGCCTGGGATATTTCTCTGGATCACCGTGATTATACAAAGGCATACCAGGAATACGCAGACTATGATGTTGTAACTTTTTGGGGATTATTGGAACATGTACCTAATCCTTTGGAATTTATCAAAGCCGCTTCTGGCTCTTTAAATCAGCGTTCTGATAAGATGATCGTTTGCCGTGTCCCCAAATGGGATTCTCTAAGTACCGGGGTTCAATCACTTTGTAGTGATACAATTGTAAGGCACCTTGATCCCTTAGGCCATATAATGATATATACAGAATCTTCTCTTTGCGAGTTATTCAGGCAGATCGGGTATAAGCCTGCCGCTATCTGGTATTATGGAATGGATATGTATGAGCTGCTCATGCAGATCGGTCATAAGTCGGGCAATTATGATCACCTGATGAAATTGGGTGACCTGCAACAGGAGTTACAGGTATTGCTGGATAATTTTTATTTGTCTGACTTGATGGTCATGGCATTTGTTCCAAATGAATTATAATTGAATGAGCCCACTTGTAACAGTATATATAACTAATTATAATTACGGTGCTTTTATTGCCCAGGCAATTGAAAGTGTACTGAATCAGACTTTGCAGAATTTTGAGTTGATCATAATTGATGATGGCTCGACTGATAACTCCAAGGAAGTAATTGAACGTTATGAGTCTCACCCAAAGATCGATGTCATCTTTCAGCTTAATAAAGGATTGAATGTAACTAATAACATTGCATTGCGTGCCGCTAAAGGCAACTATATTGTCAGGCTCGATGCAGATGACTATTTTCATCCACAGGCGCTGGAGTTATTGTCGGAAGCATTGGATGCTGATAAGGAACTGGGGTTAGTATTCCCGGATTATTACTATGTGGATGAGAATGGCCAGATCACTGAAGAATTTAAGAGGCATGATTTCAGCTCAGATGTGTCGCTGTTAGACCAGGCTGCACATGGGGCCTGTACTATGATCAGAACGGAATACTTGCGAAAACTTGGAGGATACAATGAAAGTTTTTCTTGCCAGGATGGCTATGAGCTATGGGTAAAGTTCATTGCACATTATAAGGTGGCCAATGTTAGCCAACCACTTTTTTATTATCGCCGCCACTCTTCTAATCTGACAAGAAATGAATCAAGAATATTGTCAACCCGGGCTAAAATAAATGAAGTCTATTCCAACGACCGGTTTGGGTCTCTTCGTTCTGTTTGTGTGATACCAGTGAGAGATGAATCTATGGCTTTACGAAAATTAGGGGACTACTGTATCATTGACTACAGGATCATGGCAGCATCGACTTGTAGTAATATCGAAAAAATAATTATTAGCTCCCCGAGTTCAGAAGTCAGGAATTATGTTGAATTAAAACACCAGGAAGACACAAAGGTTCACTTCCATTTAAGAAAAGAAGAAGATGCAAGGTTGAATGTGGCTTTACCACATACGATTCATGCAGTGCTGGATTCATTTTATACCAGGAATGATTTTCCAGATGCAATTACGGTTCTCACCATTGAATTTCCCTTTACGGAATCTTATGTCATTGCAGATGCGATACATACCTTATTCTTGTTTGACTCAGACTCTTTGATAAGCGTTCGACAGGAAGGTAGCATGTTGTTCCAGCATAAGGGAAGCGGTATGCAAGCCATCCTTAACCAGGATAAGGTGGTGAAACTGGAGAGGGAAGCATTATATAAACTTGCGGGAGGTATTACTGTTGTTAAAACGGAGAATTTTCTGAAACATGATAAATTACTTACCGGTAAGATCGGGCATATAATGATGGACCAGTTATCTTCCTTCGGTATTTTCACAGATTTTGATCTGCAACTGGCAGAATGGATATTGGAGAAAAAAAAGAAGAACACCGCAGTTCAGTCAACCCGTTAGCGTTTGAATCGAGTACCAGGATGAAAGTACTGTTGAATTGGGATACTACACGTCGGGATCTTTTGGAGCCTTTTATTGCGCTAAAGGATGATATTGATTTTGTAATTATTTGGGGTGACCGGCAGGCAGATGATAAAAAGAATCATCCGTTTGCCCAGGTTTACTTTACTGATTATAAAACTCCTTATCAGCTGCTCAAAGAAGTAAAACCAGATAAAGTTCTCTTGTTTAGTATTAATTCATTTACACATGTCGCACTGAACCTGGCGGCTAAAAATCTAAGAATACCCACATATGTAATGCATCATGGTGTGCATCATGCGGATCTTATCGAGATGAATAAGGTAAGGGAAAAGATAGGATTGCATCAAAAAAGAAGGTTGGTTTCCAGCAGGCAATCCTTATGGTTTTATTTTTCGGCTTTACAACTAAAGAATATAGGTCAGCTATACAGTTATTTTCGGTTTGCATGGATCCGCCAGAAAAGAGACCGTTTGCTGGCCGCAGAAAAATGTGTTTTTGATGCACGGCTCCCCGATCATTATATTAATCTATCGCCACATAATGCGGTTTTAGCAAAAAGAATTGACCATATTGAATCAGATGAGAAGTTTTTCTACATCGGCCATCCTTTCTTTGACGCTATTTTATCCCGCTTAAATGAATTAAACGAAAAAGATGAGAAAACAGGGGAAGATTATTTCCTGCTGATAGATTTTCCTAATATAGAAAATCATTTATCCTTTAAGTTAATGACAGCTGAGAAAAAGCTGGAGTTCTATAAAAAATTATCAGCCATAGCAAAGGCGGAAGGATGCCGGCTGAAGGTCAAGTTGCATCCATTTGGTTTTAATAGTCCTTATAACTACCAGGATGATAATATTGACCTTGTCTATGAAGCAGAAATGGCGCCGCTCATCCATTATGCCAAAAAATGTTTTAGTTTTTTCTCTACGCTGCTTATACCGATTATCTATCATAAGGGATCCTGTTTTATCATTCACATCGGGGATGACCGGCAATTGCAAAAAGACCTGGTTGAGTTAGGAGTAGCTCAAAAACTGGATGCTTTTAATTTTAGAGCTGATGATATTGCCGGGAATAATGAAAATGCAATTAGTGAAAAGGCTTACCAGGCGTTTATTGAAAGGTACTTGTACTATACAGATGGAAAAGCGACAGAACGTTTGAAAAATATCCTATTGGCCTGATGAAGCTTTTAAGAAACTTTTCTCTCTACACATTCATCGGATTTTTAAATGCTGGAATTGGTTTTTTATTACTCCCGGTACTTACCAGGCATCTTACTCCTGAAGATTACGGCACTATTTCCCTTATCAATGTTTATGTTTCAATTTTGACACCCATCCTGGGACTTTCTACATCGGGATTTTTGTCGGTGGAGTATTATAATTCGAGCTATGAGAAAAAGGAGTTCAGTAAAATTTTTTCTTCCGTCAGGATCATTCCTATTATTACAATTGTTCCCCTGCTTATTATTTTCTGGCTGGGGCAGGGGTATTTCCCGGAATTAATGGAATTACCTTTACAAGCTTATTGGCTCATTATTCCTATGCTTTTGTTTACATTATTTCACGGCAACTTTACAACATTTTTGCTGACAACGAAAAGGGCAAAGATTTTCTCAATAACCACTATTGCTAAGATCTTTATTGAAATATCCCTTACACTTTTTTTTCTTATTTACCTGGGCTATGGATGGGATGGCAGAATATATTCTGCTTTGATAACAGCTATACTTTTTACCGGAATCTCAGTTTGGTTTTATGACCGATGGAAATTATTATCAACAGATATTCGCAAAACTTATATCAGGGCAGCTATTATTTTTGGTGCACCCTTGATACTTCACCAGATCGGGAAATTTGTGATCAACCAGTCTGACAGGTTGTTTCTGGCTAAAATGGTTTCTGTTGAAGAGATGGGAGTTTATAGTGTAGGCTATTTAGTTGGATCGGCAATATTGATCATTGTTACTGCTTTTTCTAATTTTTTTAACCCATTCCTTTTTGAAAGGCTAAAGCGAGGTAGTGAAGATGATAAGAAAGAGATCATTAAAGTGAGTTATGTTTTTTCAGGTATTGCTTTAGGAGCTTTGATTTTATTGACTTTTATATCTCCTTTTATCTTCCGGGTTTTTATTGGAAAAAGCTATGCTACAGGTATTCAGTATGTTTTTTGGATAGGATTAAGCTATTTTTTCTGGTCATTTTATAATATATTTTCCGGATATATATTTTTTCTTAAAAAGACTAAGATCCTTGGATATTTGGCCTTTGTTAATGTGGGGCTGAATTGTTTACTTAATTATTTTTTTATAAAAGAATTTGGGGCAATAGGTGCTGCTTATGCAACCTGTATTTCCTTTTTTATAGTCGCAGTAGCTATTGGATTTATTGTAAGTAAGCTATACCCAATGCCATGGTTTAGTTTTTTAAAAAAATACAATAATCTGAAAAATTAAATTGAGGCAAAGGGTTCTTCATATTATTGATTCACTAGAGGTAGGTGGGGCGGAAAGGCTGTTAGTAGATACGATCAATAATCTTCCGGAACTTGAGCATCATCTGGTCACCCTGACAGATAAAATTGCACTGATCAGTGAGTTGAAACAGGAATGTAAAAAAACACATCTTGGTTTTAAATCTAAGAAAGATGTATTGCGCTGTATTCGTTCGATCCGGAAATATATTAAAGACAATAGTATTACTGTAGTGCATTCGCACCTGGTGATGTCAAATATCTTTGCACGGTTAGCATCACCCCGACATGTAGGTGTTTTCAATTCTTTGCACAATCTGAATGGTGAGAAGTTTTTTACTCGCTGGTCCTGGCAGCGATTTATCGAAAAATGGACGTATAACAAACGGCACCATATTATTGCTGTATCCCAAGAAGTCCTGGAAGATTACAAAAAAAACATAGGATTAAAAGGAAAAGCAACAATACTTCACAATTTTGTGGATGATAGATTTTTTGCATCAGGCCCCAAAATAGCGAGATTCAATGATGTGCTCAGAACTGTTGCAGTGGGTAGTTTTAAGCCCCAAAAAAACTATAACTTTTTAATAGAAGTATTTAAGCAGTTGCCTGAGAATATAAAGCTTGATATATATGGTGATGGGCCCCTTCGTCCAGAAATTGAAAAAAAAATTCAGGTATACGGGTTAAGAAACGTTCGGGTTTGCGGTATTGAAAAGTGTATAGAAAAGAAAATTCCTGAATATGATTTATACGTAATGTCTTCTACAGCGGAGGGCCATCCGATTGCTCTTTTAGAGGCTATGGCTTGCGGTATGCCGGTAATGGTTTCTGATATACCTGTTCTTCGGGAAGCAACTAACAACTTTTCAATTTATTTTGATCTTGAAAGTAAAGATGATTTTATTAAGAAAATCAAAGAGATAGCTTCCGCAGAAATTGATATTGATAAATATGCGGAACACAATTTTAGCTATGCCAACCAAATAGGTAGAAAGGATAATTATCTCAAAAGACTAATTGCCCTTTATATTAGCTCTGCTTCATAGCAAAAGAAAACTTAGAATAGAATTCAGAAGAATAAGTTGTCTTGATCTGCTCAATTATGATAATTATTAAATTTAGATATTCATTCTTCAGGATGATAAGTATTGGATGGTTGAGTTTTATCATCCTGTCTTCTTGCGAGCCAAAACTCGTTGCTCAAAAAACCAACAATAGTACCACCGTAAATATTTATGTTCCCTCGAATCTGGATAAGGATGTAACTGAGGCTATTAAGGATATGGAATATTGGCTAAAGAAAGCGGGAGTGAAAGCTGTATCAGTAGCCAATTATACTGCAATTCCTAATGCTGGTATCAGGTTGGTAGAAGCTTCCCGATCTGATCTTCCTAATTTGACGAGGGCAGAGATACAAAAAGATGGCCAGTCTTTTCATCTGTTGGTGGAAGGGTTAAATAATGTTCAGATCACCGGCACCGGAAAGAATTCATTTATTAATGGTATTTATACATTTCTGCATGAATTGGGTTTTCGTTGGTATATGCCCGGGGATAATTGGATTAAAATTGGCGATCTTAAAAAGCTACAACCCATTAACAAGATATATACCCCTGACTTTCCTAATCGCTTTTATGCCGGGTCCGGAGGCGCTCATGCTATTCCCGGTATTGACCCGCAGGATAATTTTAGCAAAGAGCTCATACTCTGGAACCGGCGAAACAGGGTTTCCTTTGATTACGTCAGTAAGGGTCATTCCGGAATGAATTTCTATTCCAGCAAAAAGGCGGAATTAGATAAACACCCTGAATACTTCTGTAATAATAAGATCACCCGTTACACTCGGTTGAATATAGATAATAAAGATGCTGTCAATCTTTTTGTGGACTGGGCACTGGAGCAGGTAAAACCCGAAATGCCTTTTCCTGTTATTGGCGTTGATCCGGCTGATGGTGCCGGAGGTGCAGAAGATTGTTTACCTGCAACTATTCCTTTGGTCAAAACCTGGTCAGATAAGTATTTCTGGTTAGCCAATAAGGTATCGGTAAAGCTACCTGAAAGCGATAAAAAGACAAGAGTGCAATTGTACGCATATAATAACCATGCTGCTCCGCCAAACTTTTCATTGGATGATAATGTGTACCCGGTAATAATTCCTTATGCTTTTCAAAACGTTTCCGAACCGGAAGAATTTATTGATCAGTGGAGTAAAACCATGCACGGGAAGCCAATGGGTATCTACGATTACTGGAATATAACCCAATGGAGTAAGTGTCTTCCACAATTCAACATATATGTACTGGAACCAAGGCTGAGACTCTGGAAAAAAAAGAATATTACTTCTATTCAATTGGAATCAACTTATGCCAAAGGGCCCATGGGTCATGTATTCTGGATCGCTATGCAGATGATGTGGGACACACGGTTGCCGTTTGATGAACTTTATAAAGAATTTTTATCGGATTGTTTTAGCGAAGCGGCGCCTGATATTAAAAAAATGTACGATAGGTGGAGTACAAACTACCAGGGCGCTATGGAAGCACCCCTCAGTGATCATGACCTGGCAGCCGCTTCAGCGGCTGTAAAAGATAAGATAGTTCTGCAAAGGATCAGTGAATTAAAAGCCTATGTTCATTATATAAAGATGTATGAAGACTATTCGGCCAATATGACGGTTGCGGGATATACTGATCTCATCAATTATATATATGGTATTCATCACATGGGTATGCTGCATACTTCCGCATTACAAGGTTTGTATATACCAAAACCTAAGGATTATAAGCCTGTAACGGATAAAAAGGTAATTGAAGAGAACAATAAAAAAATAAAGATCCTTCAGCAACCAGATATAGAAAATATTTTTCAAAATGATTTAAGAACGGCTCCTTCCGGTTATGCTTTTTCAAAGATGGTGTTTGACATTACAAAAGCAAAACCGCTACAGGTTGAAAAGATCAGAAGTCCTTTATATATCAATAATGTTAACAATTATAGTTTTTACCTGGCCAAATCAAAAGAGATCTCTATCCAGGTTGGCTCCACCAAGGATACCCGCTTCTTGATAAGGAATAAAGAGCATAAAGTTTTTTACTCAGATACTATAAGAGCTTCCAGGGAAGGATATAGTACCGTTAAAACAAAACTGCAACCGGGAGAATATACTCTAACATTTGGCGAAACGCAGCGTTTCAGCCGGATAATATTCCCATCGGATATTGCTTTTTTCACCGGGGAAAGAGGTTATGATAATGCAGGATATCCCTGGCAGTTCATTTATATACCATCGGATGTTAAGGAAGTTGTATACAATGATTTTCTTGAACCAGGAGTTAATGGAAGGGGGTTTTGGCAAGATCCGGACGGTAAAAGAGTACAACCCAAAAAGATCGCAGAAAAAGTATATAAAGTGGAGATACCTCCACAATACAGGGGAAAAGTATGGGTACTCAACATCGGTCATCGGCAGTTCAAAATGCTCAACATTCCCGATATCTACTCTCTCAACCTTTTTGAATATCACGAATAATAATGCCGGAGAAAAAGATTTTGTACATTACTTATGATGGCCTTACTGATCCTCTCGGACAGTCTCAGATTTTACCTTACCTGGTAGGATTGTCAAAAGAAGGTTATCGCTTTACCATTCTGAGTTTTGAAAAGAAAGAGAGATTTGGCAGCAATAAAGATATCATAAATGCGATAGTGGTTCAGGCTGGTATAAAATGGGTGCCACTGTCTTTTACTAAAAACCCTCCTGTTCTATCAAAGTTTTATGACACCCTGCAAATGAAAATAAGAGCATTCTCTTTGCAACGAAAAGAGAGTTTCGATATGGTTCACTGCAGGAGTTATATTGCGGCAGACATTGGTGTAAAACTGAAGAAGAGATTCGGGGTTAAATTTTTTTTTGATATGCGTGGATTCTGGGCAGATGAAAAGCGGGATGGCGGGGCATGGAAAGATGATCACCCTATATTTAAACGGGTATATAAATATTATAAAAAGAGAGAAGCTGAATATCTTCAAAATGCCGACTACATTATATCATTGACAAATGCCGGGAAAACAGAGATGCAAACATGGAAATCATTTGATCCTGCAATTCCGGTAGCAGTGATACCCTGTTGTGCTGATATGGATCATTTTACTGTGACTGATGCCGGTCAAAGAACTGAAGCAAAGAAGAAACTGGGTATTGCTGATGATAGATTAGTGATCAGCTATCTTGGCTCTGTCGGATCCTGGTATATGCTTGATGAAATGCTAAAGCTGTTTACATGCATCAGGAAAAAGCATACAAATGCTTTTCTTCTTTTTATCTCTCATTCTGATAAGGACCATATTCTCAGGCAAGCAAAAGAGCAAGGTATTGATGATAATGATATTAAAATAGTGGAAGCAAACCGCCAGGAAGTACCCGTTTTTGTAAAAGCTTCGGATATAAATATATCATTCATCAGGCCCGTTTATTCAAAGCTATCAAGTTCACCAACTAAACTGGGTGAAGTTTTGTCAATGGGGATCCCGGTCATTGTAAATGCCGGGGTAGGAGATACCGAGGAGATTATTAATACAACCGGGGGAGGAATTGTGTTAAATGATTCTACTGAGGAATCATTTTGCAAGGCAAGGGCTGAAATTCCAAACCTCTTAAAACTTGATCCCGAAGACATACGCAGGAAAGCTGCCAATATTTTTGACCTGGAAATTGGCATTAAACTATATCAGCAGGCTTATAAACAGGTGTTTCAGCATACTACTTCAGTTAATGAGTAATAAAAAGATCTTGATACTCTGCCCTTACCCGGAGAACTCCGCTCCAAGTCAGCGCCTGAAGTTTGAACAATACTATCCTTTTTTCCGGGAAGCCGGGTATGATATTACAATAAGTCCTTTTGTTAGCCGGTCTTTTTGGAAGATCATTTATAAGAAGGGAAAATACATTTCTAAAACATGGTTTACGATCACCGGCTACATTCATAGAGCTAAGGATATTTTTAGACTACATAAATATGACCTGGTTTATATTCATTTATGGGTAACGCCATTAGGGTTTCCACTTTTTGAAAGGCTTACCCGGTTGCGGGCAAAAAAGATCATTTTTGATATTGATGACCTGATATATCTCAAGGATCTGAAGAGCAAGGCTACTCCATTGGTCAGTAAATTAAAAGGTGCTGGCAAACCGTTGTATCTCATGAGAACCTCAGATCATGTGATCACCTGTACACCTTATCTTGATTCATTTGTCAGGAAATATAACTCCAATACTACAGATATATCTTCAACTGTTGATACCTCTCATTACAGACCAAGGAAAGATTATGCTGTTAGAGAGAACAAGATCGTTCTGGGCTGGAGCGGTAGTCACAGCACTTCAAAATACCTGCACTTGCTTGATGAAGTATTTCATCAACTTAGAAAGGAGATAGATTTTAAACTAATAGTGATCGGCGATGCTGGTTTTTCGATAAGTGATATTGACGTAGAAGCTATTGCCTGGACTGAGGAGATGGAATTACCCACAATTTCAAGATTTGATATTGGGTTATATCCATTGCCTGATGAAGAGTGGGTGTATGGAAAAAGCGGGTTAAAAGCCATACAATACATGGCCATGGGAATACCTACTGTTGCAACATCCATAGGGACGAATTTTCGGGTTATTCAAGACGGCGAAAGTGGTTTTTTGGTAAAGGATGAAGATGAGTGGATTGCTGCAATTAAAAAGCTGGCGAATGACCAGGTATTACGCCAGAGGATGGGTACAAAGAGTGCTGAAATCGTCGAAAAGAAATTTTCGATCAATGGAAACAAAGGTCTATACCTGTCTATAATTAATAAAGTTATTTCTTCCGGCAACCAATCATAATTATGACGCTGAAAAAAAGAAAATTACCTTTTGATATCCTTGATTCGATTCGGGGTATAGCAGCACTATATGTCGCTGTAGCCCATTGTCGGGGGTCCTTGTGGATCGGAGGAAGCGAGTTTAAAAAAATGTTTCCTGCCGAATCCTGGGGTCTTTGGGATTATACGATGTTCGGAACAAGTATGTTAACCCGGCTGGCTGTTGAGTTTGTGATCGTTTTCTTTTTGTTATCCGGATTTTCAATTGCCCATAGTCTTTCAGAAAACAGGTCACCGTTGCCGTTTTATAAAAGAAGATTTATCCGTATCTACCCATCATATGTTGTGGCACTAGTTTGGGCCGGGTTGATTTTTATAATAACTAAGGCCTTATTTCCTGTGTGGTATGATGGGAGTCTGAATTCATTTTCTTTTATTCGTACTGTTCAGATGAACAATTTTTTTGATTGGGATATAATCCTGAAGAATCTTTTCTATATGCCTTCAGAGGGGTTTATTACACCATTCTGGTCACTTACTTATGAAGTGATTTTTTATTTGCTGGCGCCGTTTCTGTTGAGAAATGTTAATGTCTATGTCATAGTTTCTATTTTACTTTTTTTACTAAATTTAGTAACTCCGGAATTTGTTCAGGGTTTTGGACTCCATCCCTATATATTCAGTTTTCTTTTTGTTTATAACATTTATTTTGCGGCAGGAGTCTTTCTATATAAGAATTTTGATAAGATCATGCAATGGTTTAGCCCGATATCAAAAAGAATACACTTTTTCTTGATACTGGTTGCGCTTGGATTAATGTATGCTGTTAATTTCTATCTACAGACAG
The DNA here is from genome assembly GCA_020636575.1 of Chitinophagales bacterium. Lineage (GTDB taxonomy): Bacteria > Bacteroidota > Bacteroidia > Chitinophagales > Chitinophagaceae > JJ008. Next base: position 528,808 of record JACJXP010000001.1, on the reverse strand, counting down.
AGTCTTCCTATAGCTTTATTATCGCCGGGATATTTTCCTGGTTGCTGATCTTTTATTTTCTGAAGTACCAGGTACGGGTAAAATGGCTGATGCAGGTAGGTAAATTCAGCTATACGCTTTACATCACTCATTTAGCCAGTATTTTTCTTTACCTGTCGGTATATTGGCTTATTGCCAAACCAACGGAACCCTTTATTTTAAATTATTTTGTTTGGATGCCTGCTGTATTATTTTGTTTATTGATAGCATGGATACAATACTTATTAGTAGAAAGCAAAACAAAAAGTATTTTAAGCAGGCTGCGACGAGACAATAAACCTGCTTAATATTTTCTTTACGAATTTTAATGCTTAGTGTTTTCGATATACTGGGAGGTGGCCTATGTGTAGCCGTTTTATGGCTATTCTTTTCGGCAAGGATAAAGAAGTATAATCCCATACACAAAAGACTTTATATTAACGCATTTAAGTTTAAAATGATATGCTCCATCCTTTTTGCATTAATAACAGCATATTATTACAAGGGTGGGGACACAGAGATGTTTTTGTTTGCAGTGAGGGATATGAAAACGGCGATCCAGGAAAAGCAATTGTCATTGGGAGATTTACTTTTTATGGAAAAAGTTTCTGACACCCATCCTTTAGCTTATTATTTTCAACAGGATATTTCTAAATATTATGTGATCGGGTTCATGCAACATGGGGCCAATTTTATAGTGCCTAAATTGGGGATCACACCTTATCTTCTTTTTTTTAATAGCTACCTGGCAATGTGTTTTGTTTTTTCCTTTTTTGCCTTATCCGGAGCCATTCGTCTTTATAAACTGTTTTTAAACTACTTTCCAAAGATGCATCGGGAAATTGCGATTGCCACTCTCTTTTTGCCCAGCGCCTGTTATTGGAGTTCTGGTTTTTTAAAGGATTCAATTTGTTTTGGAGCGGTGGGGTTTCTTTTATACGGGTTATTTATGCTATTGATAAAACGGGAAAAACAATTGGCTTCACTGTTTTGGGTTGTCATTAGTATCTATTTGCTATACACTGCAAAAATTTATATACTGCTTGCATTAATTCCCGGGATCGGGTTTTGGCTATTCGGGGAACTGAGTTTCAGGGTAAAAAAGGGTTCCTTAAGAACTTTTGTTACTATTATTTCAATTGTGGTAGCGGGTATAGGGGCATTTATGTTCATCAATTACCTTACTTCAAATGAGGCTCTTTCGAAATTCAGCATGGAAAATATCCTTGAGTCCAGTGAGTATAGCAGAAAGATACTGGATAGAAGAGCGGGAGAGGGGTCGAGCTTTGAGATCAATACATCTAACCCTTTCCTTTTAACACTAAATGGTTTGGTAGCTACTTTTTTTCGCCCTTTTCCATGGGAAGTTAGCTCTATTATTGTTCTATTTTCAGCTATTGAATCATTGATATTTCTGGCATTGATGATCTTTCTTTTTTACAAAAAGGGCTTTGCGGCACCTTTCAATAAAATTTTTAAAACACCTATTTTAACTCTTAGTTTTTCATTTGCGATCATATTTGCTGTTTCAGTAGGTATTTCCACTACCAATTTTGGGTCATTATCCCGTTACAAAATACCGTGCCTCTCATTTTATTTAATGTTTGTTTTGGGAGCATATCATCTTACAGGATTATCATACCCGGGTTGGTTACAAAGAATACTTGATTTTGCAACAGGAAAGAAAAAAGTAACTCATGTGCGGCATAGCCGGGTCTATTAATTTCCCTTTAAATATTTCAGTGATTACAAAAGACCTTTGGCATAGAGGTCCTGATGAGCAATCTACCTTTTCAGAAGGGAATCTTCAATTGCATCATCACAGATTATCTATTGTTGATATTGCTGGTGGGCAACAACCGATGCATTTTCAGCACCTTACTTTAATATTTAATGGAGAGATATATAACTATCGGGATCTGAAACAAAAGTTTAATCTCAGCAATTGCCAGACAAACTCTGATACTGAGGTCTTACTTCATTTGTATGCGGCAATGGGACCAGCATGCCTGGAGGAAATGGATGGCATGTATGCTATGGCGATCTACGATCGGAGAAACAATGAGCTTTTTATTGCCCGTGACCGTGCAGGAAAAAAGCCATTCTATTATTTTACAGATGAGAAAAAGTTTGTTTTTGCAAGTGAATTAAATGCATTGCGGGGGCAGCTCGATCTGTCGATAGATCAACAATCCATTCAGCAATTTATCCGGCTTGGGTATTTTTATAAAACAGCAACTGCATATAAACAGGTAACAGAGTTACCTGCCGGATCTTTTGCTAAAGTTTCTCTGGAGAAACCCGTTCCCCAGGTTACTAAATGGTGGAACATTCACCAATATTATAAAGAAAAGAGCTCTGATAGTTTTGACACGGCATTGGAAAAGACAGATCAATTCTTACATGAAGCTGTAAAAAACAGGGTAGAAGCTTCTGATCTGGAAGTAGGTAGTTTCCTTAGCGGCGGAATAGACAGTGGGCTGGTAACTGCCATCGCTAAAAAGTATAATCAATCGCTAAGAACATTTACAGTTTCGTTTGACGGGGAATATGATGAAGCTCCATTGGCAAAACAGGTGGCGGATAAATATCAAACGGATCATACAGAGATCAAGATATCATTTGATAATCTTCTGAATGATGTTGAGCAGATACTTTATAATTATGGGGAACCATTCTTTGATAGTTCAGCTATCCCCAGCTATTATGTGAGTCAGGCAGCTAAAAAATACTTAACAGTTATACTAAATGGGGATGGGGGAGATGAATTGTTTGGCGGCTACAGAAGATATGTTCCATTTGCAAAATTTGATTTTTTTAGGTCTCCCTTTCTTTTGAGAAAATTGGCATCAGCCGCATTTACCTTCTTGCCGGTTTCTCATAACAAGAAAAGCAAGTACAACTATTTATATCGCCTTACAGATCTGGTAAGGAAAAATAAACTTGGAATATATTTGTCATCCACAATTGACAGCTTTGAAGGAAATGAAAAATACTTATTAGCAGATCATGGCTATCTGGATCAGATAGAACAGGATTTTGATGATATGAATCGTTCAGGTTTGACAGGTTTGCAGAAGCTGATGAACCTTGACTTTGATAATATACTTTCCGGGAACTTGCTGGTGAAGATGGATATTGCCACGATGGCTCATTCTCTGGAAGGTAGAAGCCCGTTATTATGTAAGAACCTGTTGGAGTATGTGCCGGGTTTACAGGATTCATTTAAAATAAAAGGGGGCCAGACTAAATTTCTTCTCAGAAAACTTTCAGAAAAATATCTTCCTCCGGATCTGATTCACCAACCGAAAAGAGGGTTTGAAATTCCTTTAAAGAAATGGGTCGATAATGAGTTGAAGGATCTGATAGGAGACTATATTTTCAGCCCCAATTCCTTAAGCACAGAGTTTGTAGATGCTGGTTTCACAAAAAAGCTATGGGAAAGAAAGATCAACACAGGTGAAGAAAAAAGGGCTAAAATGCTATGGACGTTGTTTGCACTTGAAGTGTGGTATAAGAAATGCTATCTGAAACATGCCTAAGATAATCCGTATTACTACAGTTCCGATGGCGCTACATGTGTTGCTTAAGGGTCAAATGCGATATATGAAGCAAAAAGGATTTGATGTAGAAATGGTAAGTGCTGATGGAAGGGAAAGAGAGGCTGTGATTCAGGATGAGGGATGCCCCCACATGATCATTCCAATGACCCGAAAGATCACACCATTTAAGGATATTGTTTCTTTGTTTAGATTGATCCGTTTATTCAGAAAAGAGAAACCCGATATCGTTCATTCACATACTCCCAAAGCAGGATTATTAGGCATGTTGGCAGCCCGGATCGCAGGTGTTAAAATCCGTATTCATACGGTGGCGGGTTTAAGATTTATGACTTCAGAAGGCTTTACGAGGAAATTGCTGGTGCGAATGGAAAAACTGACTGGCCGTTTTGCAACCCACATCTGGCCCAATAGCTTTTCACTGTTATCTTATATCAATGAAAATAACCTGATGCCAGATAAGAAGCTGGAAGTAATTGGCAAAGGCTCAAGTAATGGCATCAACCTGAAGAGATATTCGCCTGGTGTTTTAGTGCTGGAAAAGTTAACTGCAATTAAAGAAAATATTAACTATAGTGACAAGTGTATTTACCTCCTTTGTGTCGGCAGGATCGTAAAGGATAAAGGAATTGATGAGTTAGTTCATGCATTTGTCCGTTTATATGAGCAAAATGATCAATTAAGATTATTACTCGTCGGTGACTATGAGGATGAACTGGATCCGGTTACGGATAATTCCCGCCACATACTAAAGAATCACCCGGCGATAATTATGACCGGATGGAGGGAGGATGTAGAATATTTTATGGCATTTTCTTATGCTTTGATACATCCTTCATATAGAGAGGGGTTTCCCAATGTGGTACTCCAGGCAGGAGCGATGCAATGCCCGGTGATATGCTCCCGGATACCAGGCAATGTAGATATTGTGGAACATGAGAAAACAGGTTTGCTTTTCCCTGTGAAAAGTACAGACGGGCTATTTGACCAAATGAAGCAAGGTCTTGAAAATCCGGAGTTACTCCGCCAATATTCCCAATCTCTGAGACAGAAAATAGAACAACACTTCGACCAGCCTATTGTGCAAGAACTGATTTATAAAAAATACATCCAGCTTCTGGCTCAAGCGACCCCCGCTGCTTAATCGTAAAATCACTATCTCCGTTCAAGGGCTATTACCCGAATTTCTTTTTTCCCCGATCAATTCTCTTTGAGCAATTCCTGAAAGGTTCTACATTAGGGTATCCAAAATCCAAATTCAATGAAAGCCACATTGAAAAAACCTGTAGCTATTATAGGCTATTCAGGACATGCCTATGTCATTATTGACATACTTTTAAGTGCGGGTCGCCTTGTTACAGCCTATTGCGATTCTTCTGAAAAGGAGAAAAACCCTTATCACCTTCAGTATCTTGGAAAAGAGTCCGAGGCTCTTGATAAGTTAAAGGATTATGATGTGTTTGCCTGTGTAGGGCACAACGGGATCCGTGAAAAAATTCATACACAGATGAGTGAGTTGTTAGGTAATCCTATCAATGCTATTCACCCAAGTGCTGTAATATCTTCATCTGTCAAGCTGGGTGATGGTATAATGATTGCTGCCAACGCTACCATTAATCCACTTGCAGAAATTGGAAGAGGAGTGATCTGCAATACATCCAGCAGTATTGATCATGAGTGTATAATTGAAGATTTTGCTCATATAGGCCCCGGAGCTGTTCTATGTGGGAATGTAAAAGTTGGTAAAAACACATTTGTGGGGGCCAATGCAGTTATAAGACAGGGAATAATAATTGGTAAAAATGTTATGATCGGGGCCGGAACTGTTGTGGTAAAGGATATTCCGGATAATACAACCGTTGTTGGAAACCCGCAAAGAATATTGACAAAGAAAGAGCAGGCATCCAAGTTACTTGCGGCCTGATCGATCAGATAAAGTTATAACGGAAACATGTGTCATATTTCAGGCACATGTTTTTTATTTCTGCTCATAGCATCTAATTTTGGCGTTTTAACCCGGTTACTTAAAAGCAGAAATAGTTTGAAAGGGTATGGAATCAACTCAAGCGGATTACAGCATACTTTTTATAGGTAAAAAAGAGGATGAATTTTCAAAAAAGGCAGCCAATCTAACCTTATCCCATTTTGGAAATACTCAAATCGTTTACTCAAAGCGTACAGATCCATTTCCGGAAGCTTTATTAGACTGGCAGGGAAATATCATAATATCCTATTTATCTCAATGGATAATTCCGGAAGCTCTTCTTAGCAAAGCAAAGGTTGCTGCTATCAACTTTCATCCGGGACCGCCTGAATATCCGGGTATCGGATGTACTAATTTCGCTATATACAATGGTGAGCAGGAGTTTGGTGTTACCTGCCATCATATGAAGGCTAAAGTCGACACCGGCGCAATTATTTCTGTGAAGCGTTTCCCTTTATTTGCAGATGACACTGTATTTGATCTGACTCAAAAGTGTTACAAAGCTATATTCGAGCTTTATGCTAACCTGTTATCCATAATTAAAGATGGTGGTGATTTCCCTTTGAGTAATGAAACCTGGAAGCGAAAACCCTTTACCAGGAAGCAATTAAATGAGTTATGCACTATCAAGCCGGGAATGAGGAAGGATGAAATTGAACTCCGGTTAAAAGCAACCACATACGGTGAAAAAGTATGGGCCAGGGTGCTAATAAATGATGAAATGCTTTCTTATGAAGATGCGTTAAAAAAGAAGCTTATTTAGTCAGTATTAAGCACTTATCTTTGCGTCCATATATGGAAAACCCGTCCCGAAAAACGGAAAAATATATTAAGACCCTTTACCTTCTAATGCAATTATCCCGGAAGGCCTATGCCAAATATTTGCAGAACAAGATATACCTGCATGCCTCCGCAATTTTAGCTGCAAATCAAAAAATATACCAGCATATAATTTCTAATCTGGACAGGGTGCCATCTGAAATAGAAGATGAGGTGTTGGATATTATAAACCACTACGATATCTGGATGTTACAATTCAGAGAATTTGAGAAATTAAAAAAGCCGGATTTAAAAGATGAATTTATTTTCTACCATATAGATGAGAACTGTGCTTTCCCTAAAGATGCAGAGAAAACTATTTTTAATTATTATCAACAATCTATAAACACTTTTCATGAGTAAAAAAATACTAATTACCGGTGGAGCCGGTTATATAGGATCTGTATTGGTGCGTATTTTGCTTCAAAAGGGATATAATGTTAGGGTGCTCGACTCACTAAAGTTTGGTGGTGATGCATTATATGATGTATCCCAGCACCCGAATTTTGAATTCATGAAGGGGGATCTGAGAAATGCAGATGATACAAAAAAAGCTTTGGATGGTATTGATTGGGTAGCACATCTGGCTGCTATTGTGGGTGACCCTGCCTGTTCAAAATTTTCGGATGAAGCAAAGGAGGTAAACTGGGATGCATCCTTAAATCTATTTGAAGAAGCAGAAAAAGCCGGTTTAGAACGATTCGTTTTTGCTTCTACCTGCAGTAATTATGGTAAAATGGCTGATCCAAATTCCTATGTAGATGAAAATTCAGAACTAAGACCAGTATCACTATATGCGGAATTAAAAGTAAAGTTTGAAAACTACCTTTTGCAGGATAGAAAAGATGCAAACATATGCGCTACTGCTTTGCGTTTCTCAACAGTTTATGGCTTTTCTCCCCGTATTCGGTTTGATCTTACAGTCAATGAGTTTACCCGTAATGTATGTCTCACTGGCGAACAGGAAATATGGGGCCCCCAGTTCAACAGGCCATACTGCCATGTAGATGATCTGGCCCGATCCATAGTGCTGGCATTTGAAGCACCTGTTGAAAAAGTAAAAGCCAATGTATTTAATGTAGGAGATACGAGTGAAAATTATTCAAAGCGGATGTTAATGGAAGAAATCCAAAAGCAAATTCCAAGCGCCAAAGCTATATATGTGGAGCGGACAGAAGACCCCAGAGATTACAGGGTTAATTGTGATAAAATTAAAAATGAACTTGGGTTCAAGATAACAAAAAAAGTACCTGATGGTATAAGAGAGATTGCAAAGCTGATGCAAAGCGGCCTTATCACTGATTCATTTTCTCAAAAATTCAGAAATATCTAATACTGTTCTATGTTACTCCTATCGGGACCAAATATTGCCGGCAATGAATGGAAATATGTAAAAGAATGCCTTGATACAGGTTGGGTTTCATCAGTCGGGTCTTATGTGACAAAATTTGAAGAGGTGCTGGCTGAATATACAGGTTGTAAGTATGCTGTTGCAACCAGTAGTGGTACTACAGCTTTGCATATTGCTTTGTTACTGGCAGGTGTAAAACAGGGAGATTATATAATTGTCCCTAATGTGACCTTTATTGCCAGCATTAATGCTATTAAATATACCGGGGCCGATCCGATATTAATTGATGTTGATCCTGCAACATGGCAAATGGACCTGTCATTACTGGAAGAGTTCCTTGCGAATGAAACCGTAATGGAGAATGACATCCTGTGTTACAAAAAAAATAAACGACCCATCCGTTGTATTATGCCGGTGCATGTGCTGGGTAATATCTGTGATTTAGAAAAATTGACGAGCCTGGCAGGTAAGTACAAACTGAAAGTCATAGAAGATGCTACTGAGTCATTAGGGTCTTATTATAAGAATAAACATACCGGTGGTTTTGGAATGATGGGATGTTTCAGTTTTAATGGCAATAAAATAATTACAACAGGCGGCGGTGGAATGATTGTAACAAATGATGAAGAATTAGCCAAAAAGGCAAAGCATTTGACTACACAGGCCAAAAGTGACTCATTTGAATATGTCCATGATGAAATTGGGTATAATTATCGTCTTGTGAATGTTTTGGCAGCTATGGGGGTTGCACAAATGGAACTCCTCCCTTCTTTTATTAAAAGAAAAAAAGAGATAGATCATTTTTATAGAGACCAGTTAAAAGGCATAGGTGACATCAGGTTTCAGGAAATTCAACCTGATATTGATTGTAATATGTGGCTCTTTACTTTTATGTCAGATAAGCAAAAGGAACTATTGAAAGTGTTGAATGATAAAAAAATGCAATCAAGGCCATTCTGGGTACCCATGAACAGGCTGAACATGTTTGCCAATGATATTTATTATTCTGATAAGGATTTATCCGGGTTTATATACCAGCGTTGTCTTAGCATACCTTGTTCAACAAATATCACTGATGATGAATTGGCATCCGTAGCAGAAACGATAAAATCAGTTTTCTAAATATGCTTTAAATTACCAGTTGCGTCTAATCTGTATAAGTGCAGGAATATGTATCTATTTTTCAAAAGACTTTCTGATATAATTTCATCCTTGATAGCCATATTGGTTCTATCACCGTTGCTTATCCCGGTTATGCTACTTCTTAAATTAACAGGTGAACATGAAGTTTTTTTCTTTCAGAAAAGAATCGGTTATAAAAGGAAAGAATTTGATATATGGAAGTTTGCAACCATGCTCAAAAACAGCTCCAATATGGGTGCTGGTATTATTACAGTGCGAAATGATCCCCGTGTAACCAGGTTGGGAAGGATACTTCGGAAGACCAAGATCAATGAATTGCCGCAGTTATTTAATGTACTATTTGGTGATATGAGTATTGTAGGGGCAAGGCCTTTATTAAAAAAAAGTTTTGATCTGTATCCCGAGGATGTTAAAGCAAAAGTCTATAATACACGGCCGGGAATAACAGGTATTGGTTCAGTTATTTTTCGGGATGAAGAAAAAATAATCTCTGAAAGTAGTGATGTTGAAGAGATGTATAGAAAAATATTTATGTATAAAGGAAAAGTGGAAATGTGGTATCAGCAGAATATTTCTTTTTACACTGATTTTATGATCATTTTTCTTACCGTGTGGCATGTTTTGGTACCGGATAGCCGGCTTGTGCATAGAATATTTCCATCATTACCGGAGCGGGAATTTTAAGTTAAAATCATAAACAATTTTGTATTGATTATTTTTGAAAAGAATGTTTAGTTTTTTTTCAAAAAAGAAGCCCTCTTCCACAACTTATCTGGGTATGCTACAAACAGATATGCATTCTCACCTGCTCCCGGGTATTGATGATGGTGCTCCTGATATAGATTCTTCAGTAGCATTAATTAAAGGGATGATGTTATTGGGTTATTCCCGCCTGATCACAACTCCGCACATTATGTGGGATATGTATCCCAATACTCATGAAATTATCGGACAGAAGCTTAATGAGTTAAACGATGCACTGGTTGAAAGGGGTATTGAGATGAAAGTTCATGCTGCGGCAGAATACTTTTTAGATGAAAATGTAGAAAGGTTACTAAAGACTAAAACCCCATTGTTAACATTAAGTAAGAACATGGTTTTAACCGAGTTTTCACTTGCCTTCGAACCGCATGGGTTGAAAGATATTCTTTTTGAAATGCAGATGCAGGGCTATTTGCCTGTTATCGCACATCCCGAGAGGTATATTTACCAGATGAGAAACAAAGCTTTTTTTGATGAACTGAAGGATGCCGGCTACTATTTTCAGCTGAATATCTTATCTCTTACCGGGTATTACGGAAAGGGGGTGCAGGAATTGGCACAGTACCTTATCAAAAAAGGGTATTACGATTTGATAGGAAGTGATCTGCATGGGGAAAGGCATTTAAAAGCCCTTCAAAACCCTCAGCTGGAAAAACAAATAGGTAAACTGATGGAAACCGGAAAAATCCTCAACCCTGAGTTATAGTTTTTATGTTTAAAATCTTTCAACTTTTTACACACTGATTTGTACTATAAAGTATGAATGCCTTTACCATAAAGGATCTGGAGAATCTCTCAGGAATCAAAGCCCATACTATCCGCATCTGGGAACAGCGGTATACTTTCCTTAAACCCCGGCGAACGGACACCAATATCCGTTATTACAGCAATGATGAACTCAAAACAATACTCAACATTGCATTATTAAATAAATACGGGTATAAAATTTCACATATTAACAGGATGGGGCCTGAAGAGATCAGGCAAAGAATTCTTTCACTTAACGATACACAGGCTGTTCAGGAAAGGATTGTTACAGAACTGGTCCAGGAAATGGTTGATCTCAATATGCACTGTTTCGAAGAAATTCTTGACAGGTACATATCAATTAATGGAATTGAAAGGGGTGTTACACAGATCATATTCCCTTTTCTTGAAAAAACAGGAGTATTATGGTTAACAGGGCACATTAATCCGGCACAGGAACATTTGGTTTCTAATGTTATCAGGCAGAAAGTCATTGCAGCCATTGAAACAACAAATTCACATATCCAATCAGAGAAAACCGTCATGTTGTTCCTTCCGGAAGGTGAGCATCATGAATTGGGATTGCTATTTATTTCTTACCTCCTTAAAAGTCGGGGTATAAGAACGGTTTATCTTGGTGCCAATGTGCCTTTTAATGATGCTGCTTACGTTTTAGATCTTAAAAAACCGGAAACGGTTTTTGTACATCTCACAGCTTGTATTCCCTCATTTAATTTTGATAAATTCTTAAATAATATCAAAGAAAAATTTACAAACTCACAGGTAATAATTTCTGGTAGCGCTATTGCCAGTTATTCCAAAAAGATCCCCCCAAACGTTTTCCTCAAATCTTCACTGAAAGAAGTGGTTGATTTTATCCGCGGCTTATAACCGCTCAACAATTTAATAATCAATATTTTATAGTTCGCACACAAATCCATTTATAAGATTTGGGTTGAGTCAGTATTTTGTTTAACTTTAAAGTATTAAAAATTAAACAAAAAATGTCTTCAAAAGACTTCAATACCCTTTTACTGAATAATGCAGAATATCTAAAGCCATTTGCAATTAATCTTACCAGGGATTTGGATGCGGCAGATGATCTATACCAGGATACTTTGTACAAGGCATTAGCCAATAAGGATAAATATAATGTTGGCACTAATATCAAAGCTTGGCTTTTTACGATTATGCGTAATATTTTTATAAATAACTACAGAAGAAAAGCCAAGCAAAAAACCATTTTTGATAGTACACCTAATGAGTATTTTTTGAATAGCAATCAAAATGCGGTTGCTAACTCGGCAGAAGGAAACCTAAGAATGAAAGAAATCCAGGAAGCCCTAAAGCAGTTACCAGAAATATTCAGGACTCCATTTTTACTTTATTTTGATGGCTACCGCTACAATGAAATTGCTGAAATGTTAGTGGAGCCACTGGGCACAATTAAAAGCAGAATACATTTTGCCAGGAAACTACTTAAAGAGCAACTAAGCAGGTATTAAAATTGACCATGTGGCTCAAAAATCTGTAATTGTTATAGGGAGTGGTTTTGCAGGCTTGTCCGCTGCATCTTTCATGGCACTGCACGGCTGGGCCGTAACTGTTATAGAAAAGAACAGTACTCCGGGAGGAAGGGCGAGGCAATTAAAGGAGGAGGGGTTCACATTTGATATGGGTCCTAGCTTCTATTGGATGCCGGAAGTTTTTGAAAGATATTTTGCAAGGTTTAATAAAAAAGTCTCAGACTATTATTCGCTTGAGAGGCTTGACCCATCTTATCGGGTATACTGGCCAAATGATTACACAAATATTCCGGCTGATTACGATCAATTAAAACAATTTTTTGAATCTACAGAACCCGGAGCCGGAGCTAAGCTGGATAAATATTTAGAGGAGGCAGCCTATAAGTACGATACCGGGATGAATAAACTGGTTTATAAACCCGGGCTCTCATTTCTTGAGTTTATAGATTGGCAGGTTATAACCGGAATTTTTCGGTTAGAGATATTTAGATCTATCAGTAAACATATTAGCAAATATTTTAAGGATCCCCGTTTACGACAAATAATGGAGTTCCCTGTTTTATTCCTGGGGGCATTACCAAAAGATACTCCTGCTTTGTATAGCCTTATGAATTATGCTGACATTAAAGGAGGAACCTGGTATCCCAAAGGCGGTATGTATGCGGTTGTGAATGGGATGTACTACTTAGCAAAGGAACTTGGGGTCAGATTTTTATTTAATGAAGAAGTGAAGGAATTGAAAGTAAAAGAATCCGACATCTCCACGGTTGTTACAGTCAGGGATTCATATAAAGTAGACGCAGTTATTAGCGGAGCAGATTATCATTTTACAGAAACCTCACTTTTGCCTGAAGAAGCAAGATCATATACTGAAAAATATTGGGAAAGTAGGGTGTTAGCTCCGTCCTGTTTAATGTATTATTTAGGGTTAAATAAAAAACTTAAACAGGCGATACATCATTCTTTATTTTTTGATGTTCCCTTTGAAAAACATGGAGAAGAAATATATAAAAATCCTGCCTGGCCTACTGAACCTTTGTTCTATGTAAGTGTTGCATCTGTATCTGATCGGTCTGTTGCGCCTGCGGGACATGAAAATTTAGTTGTATTAATTCCCATTGCCTCCGGGTTAAAGGGTGATACAAATGAGATCAGGGAAAAATACTTTGAAATAGTAATAAAGCGAATGGAAGCACATTTTGGTGAGTCGATAAAAGAGGCAATAGTTTATAAGAAAAGTTACTCTGTTTCTGACTTTAGTGCTGATTATAATTCATTTCGGGGTAATGCTTATGGGCTGGCAAATACCCTTAGGCAAACCGCAATATTTAGACCTTCATGCAGAAGTAAAAAAGTAAACAATTTGTTTTATACAGGACAGTTAACTGTACCGGGACCCGGAGTGCCACCCAGCCTGGTAAGTGGAGAGGTTGTGGCAAAACAAGTCATTAAAGCATTTAAATAATATTTATTTTCAGGTATGCTTGAGTTGTTTCATAATACAAGCCAGCATTGTAGTAAGCAGGTAGCAAAAAATTACAGCACCTCTTTTTACTCAGCTATTAAAATGCTTCATAAAGACCTGAGAGCACCTATTTGTAATATTTATGGTTTTGTGAGATTTGCTGATGAAATTGTTGACACTTTTCATGAGCATGATAAAGAATTTTTATTGGATCAGTTCAAAAAGGATACTTATGATGCAATTGAAAGAAATATCAGCCTGAATCCTGTCCTGCATTCATTTCAATTAACAGTGAATCAATATAGGATTGACCAGGCTTTGATTGAGGCTTTTTTTAAAAGCATGGAAAAAGATCTGGAAAAACAAACGTATACAAAGGACGAATACAAGGAATATATCTATGGTTCTGCAGAAGTGGTTGGATTAATGTGCCTTTGCATTTTTTGTGAAGGGGATAAAAAGTTATATGCAAAATTAAAAGATCAGGCAAGATCGTTAGGTGCCGCATTTCAGAAAGTGAACTTTCTCAGGGATATTAAGGCTGATTTTAATGGCTTGTCAAGAATATATTTTCCGGGATGTGATTTCAATAATTTTTCTGAAGCACAAAAAAAATGTATTGAAGACGATATTACCAATGATTTTCGGGAAGCTTATAAAGGGATACTGTTATTACCCTTAAAAGCCCGGTTTGGTGTTTATGTGGCGTATAAATATTATTTATCATTATTCAAGAAAATAAAGAAAAGCGGCCCGGCCATAGTGATCAATGGACGAATAAGAATCCCGGATTACCACAAAGCATTTATCGTTTTCCGTGCAGGTATTAAAAACAGGTTGAGATTGATATAATATGAGTAAGAACAAGGTGATACTGGTTGATATGAATGATAACCAGGTAGCTGTAATGGATAAAATGGAAGCACACGAAAAGGGACTTTTACACAGAGCTTTTAGTGTTTTTCTATTCAATAATAATGACGAAATGTTGTTGCAGCAGAGAGCCGTTGACAAATATCACAGTGGTGGTCTATGGACAAATGCATGTTGCAGCCATCCCTTTCCGGGAGAAGAGACAATAGATGCAGCAGAACGTAGAATGATGGAAGAACTTGGAATTACTACCCCAATTGAAGAAGTGTTTTCTTTTAGTTACTGCACAAAGTTCGAAAATGGATTAACAGAGAATGAATTTGATCATGTATTTGTCGGTACTTATGAAGGAGCTATCCCCTTTGATAAGTCTGAAGTAATGGGTGTTTGTTACAAGAACTTGAAATGGATATCCGATTCCTTGCAAAAAGATCCTGATCTGTATACTAGCTGGTTTAAGATCGCTTTTCCTATGTTGATGAAATGGAAAGAAAACGGCCCGAAGATAAAATAGCATATTTAATAGCTTTGCATCTGTGATAGTTTTATACTACATATTATTGCTGGTTGCAACTTTTATAGTAATGGAAGGAGTTACCTGGTGTACACATAAGTTTATTATGCATGGCTTTTTATGGTATTTACATAAGGATCATCACCAGGTGGAGCCAGGATTTTTTGAAAAGAATGATGCGTTCTTTATCATTTTTGCAATTCCAAGCATACTCATGATATTTTTCGGGACTTTTAATGAAAAATGGTGGCTACAGGCGATTGGGTTTGGTATTATGGCATATGGGTTTGCTTACTTTATGGTGCATGATGTGATTATTCATCAACGATTCAAATGGTTTACCCGAAGTAACAATACCTATGTCCGGGCTATACGCTGGGCACATAAAATGCATCACCGGCATCTGGATAAACATGAAGGAGAAAGTTTTGGAATGCTATACGTTCATAAAAAGTACTGGGAGAAGATCCGGCGGGACAAGAAACTAATGGCAGGAAATAAAAAAGTGGAATATGCCCCGGAAATGGATTCTTAATTACCAGTTTTACCCCAGATATATTGCTGCTGAAATCTGATTCATACGATTTTATCTTCCTGGGAGCCGGTTGTGCTTCCCTAAGTCTTTTGACCCGTATGTTGAATTCCGGACATTTTTCTGATAAAAAGATACTATTGATAGATAAGGAAATTAAAGTAAAGAATGACAGGACATGGTGCTACTGGGAGGAAGGGGAAGGTTTTTTTGAAAGTATTGTTTATAGGAAATGGGGTCAGGTATCTTTTTTAAGTAACGAGTTCTCTTCTTCCTTCAATATTTCTCCCTATCAATATAAGATGGTAAGAGGAATAGATTTTTACAATTATTGTTTTAAAGAGATCGGGAAGCATGGGAATGTTGAAATTGTTTACGCAGTTATAGATGACTGGAAATTCGACAAGGAAGTTTTGATCCTGCATCTAGATAAAGAAGAATACAGATTGACTGATCGTAATACTTATATTTTTAATTCGATTTATAAACCCAATGAATCAGACAAGAGTTCGATTCGTTTGCTTCAACATTTTAAAGGATGGATTATTGAAACAAAGGAACCGGTTTTTGACCCTGAAAAGGCGACGTTAATGGATTTCCGGGTGCACCAGGATCATGGAACTACTTTTGCATATACCCTTCCTTTCAGCAGTACTTCAGCACTTGTTGAGTATACTTTGTTTACCAAGGAAACATTGGCTACCCATCTGTATGACCTGGAACTAAAGAACTATTTATCTTCTTTTCATAATATAGACGAGTATGATATTAAAGAAAAAGAGTATGGTGTGATCCCGATGACAAATGAAAAATTTGTTTTTGCAGGTGATGCATGGAATATCGGAACTGCCGGGGGGCAAACAAAAGCTTCCAGCGGGTATACTTTTCAGTTTATACAGAAACAGTCGGACCTGATACTTGATTTTCTTATAAATAAAAGATCGCTTAATGATGTACCGTTAACACCCCGGCGTTTTCTTTTTTATGACAAGACGCTGCTTTATCTTTTATATCACAATAAAATTTCCGGCAGCAAAGTCTTTTCTGATCTTTTTAGGAAAAATAAGGTACAGCAGGTGTTAAAGTTCCTGGATAATGAAAGTTCACTTGTTGAGGAGTTAAAAATAATTTCTTCCTTACCTACCTGGCCTTTCTTAAAAGCGGCTTTAAAGCAATTATAATTATCAATTATCAGGATCAAGCTGCATAAATTCCCGTTTCACAGCTTTGAGCATACTGAATAACTGAGCTACCTGTATCAATAACAACACGAATAAAGCCAATAATACATACCAGGGCAGATTGATCGTTTTACCAACAGTTGTTGATTCAAATTTTGCATTATACCAACCGGTCAATGCAGAACCAAAAGCCATTCCTACTATCAGGAACGATACAAGCGAATACACAACCTTCATAAACATGATCCGCATGGTTGAATAGCCTACTTTAAAATTTTCCAGGATAGCTGCTGGAATGATCAGTACCAGGGCGATCCAACTCCAGTTATTGCTGAACCATTCGTTGTTCAGCGCCATATTTAATCCTAATACAAGTACGATTGAAAGAAGACCCCAGGGAAATAGCAAGAAAGTGGATGGTTTGTGTGATTCGGTGTTCATATAGGCTGTTTTATGAACTATTAAGTTAATTTATTTTGAAATACATTATCATATATCCTTAAAATTGTTTCAATCCATTGAGAAACAACATAATTTTGCATCTGAAATTAATTGAAAATATAAAGAGAAACAATGGAGACCTTGACGAATAAGCAGCTTTTGGAGATAGGTATCGCAGTAGGTGGTAGTTTGTTGTTAGGCTTTTTAATAAAGAAATTTATCTTCCCCTTTTTATACCGGCTGACACATAAAACCAAGTGGAAAAGTGATGACCTGATAATAGAAAGTGCAGGTAAATGGATCATATTCTGGTTTTTCCTGGCCGCATGCTTGTATGCGCTTCCCATTTTTACTGACACATTTTCCTACGCCAGAAACAATGAAGCCACATTAAAGAATATTATAGGGTCCCTGTATATCCTTTCAATAACGATGATGACTGCCAGTATAGCGGCAGGTATGTTGCAGATCAGGTCACAGAAGGATGATAGTGAGATTCCCACCACTTCAATATTGGGTAATATCGCTAAAGCTATTGTTTATTGCATTGGCTTGATCCTTATCCTGCATCGTTTCGGGGTTGCCATAGCGCCGCTTGTTACAGCTTTGGGTGTTGGAGGTATCGCTGTTGCGTTGGCATTGCAACCCACATTGTCCAATTTGTTTTCCGGATTACAATTGATAGCATCAGGGAAAATTAATATTGGTGATTTTGTTCAGCTGGAGAATGGTCAGAAGGGATTTGTCAGGGATATTACCTGGCGAAATACAACGATTGAGACTGCTCAAAACAATGTTATTATTGTCCCCAACAGCAAAATGGCTGATTCAATTATTGAAAACTTTTTTCTTACAGACAGGGAGATCACATTCAATGTTCTGGTAGGAGTGGGTTATGAAAGTGACCTTGAAAAGGTTGAAAAGGTGTCCATACAGGTAGCTAAGGAAATACTGGATAAATTTGATGGAGGTGTAAAAGAATTCGAGCCTTTTGTCAGGTTTTACAATTTTGGGGACAGCAGTATAGATCTTAAAATATTTATGAGAGTGAAAGAATACGCTGACCAGTTTATGATGACTTCTGAGTTCATAAAAGCATTACACAGTCGATACAATCAAGAAGGCATCAATATTCCTTTCCCCATTCGTACTGTGTATATGAATCAATAAAAAACCTGCCAAAAATGGCAGGTTAAGTAGCCTCGTCAGGAATCGAACCTGAATCTGGAGCTTCGGAAACTCTTATACTATCCATTGTACTACGAGGCCGAAAAAAATCAAAACACAAATACCAGGCTTGAATTAAATAGGTTATTTTATTAATCCTGCGGCATTTGTGGCAAAGATCTTTACTGCAATGGCGAGCAATATTACACCAAAAAATTTTCTTACTGCTATCAGGCCGGCGGGTCCCAGTAACCGGGCAATAGGACCAAGTGATTTAAGTACGATATAAACAATAATAAGATTTGCAATAATAGCAATGAGTAAAGTGGTTTCCCCATAATTTGCTCCTCTTAATGACATGATTGTGGTGAGTGTTCCCGAACCGGCAATCAATGGAAATGCGATCGGCACTACAGTAGCAGCTTTTATATCTTTTTCACTTTTAAAAAATTCAAGTCCTAAAACCATTTCAAGACCTAGTATAAAGATCACAATAGAACCCCCAACTGCAAATGCTCCGATATCAAGCCCCAATATTTTTAAAAAGGTTTCTCCAACAAACATAAAAAGTATCATCAGGGCGCCTGAGATCAAGGTAGCCCGGAACTCCCGGATGCCACCCATTTTTTCTTTTAAAGAGATCAATATGGGAACTGAACCGACAATATCAATTACCGCAAAAAGGGTAAAAGTGACTGTTACCAGTTTATTTACGTCAATACTCATAAAAAATTTTAGCAAAATTAAGCATGATACCAGTCACTTTGTATTTACTTTCTATACCTGTAAATGAACTTCTCCTTGAACAATTCCACTTCATTTTGTAACTGAGCAAGGCAATTCTTGCATAGACAGTCTGGGTATCGTTGTTCTATATAGGCTTTTTGTTCTGTTGTAAGAGGTATGCCAAAACATTTACATTGCGTGATATTGCCCGGTTTACAAAAGAAGGGATTACTACATCGGGGGCATATTTTTGTTTCGTGTAAACTCATATTGCCGGTTTATCAGAATATAAAACGAACTCCTCCGCTCCCATTAAAACCAAGTGTATTAAAGCCACTTATCTCTGTGTATTTGCTATTGGTAATGTTCCTGATGTCTGCAAATAACTTGAGTTTTATTTCCGGGAAACCATACTCTGTATAAATATTCCAGAGAATATAACTTTTTAATATTGTATGAACAGTTGAAAATGTATTGTTATCGTAATAAGAGTCATTTCTTTTACTCACACTCATGAGGTTTGTACTGAAATATAGGCTTTTACAAAATTGGTAACTGATATTGACGCCGATACTTGATCCAGGTCTTCTTAATAAGTTATTGAAAGTGGTGTCCTTCCCGGATTGCTGTGTGGTTATTTTTCCGGTAACATATGAGTAAAAAGCTTTAAATGTGGTGCTCTTACTGATATTATAACTTGCTTCCAGTTCAAATCCATGATCCTTTTGCTTGTCCTGGTTGATATACTGTGATTCGAATGTGCTGCTGTTGAAATAGAAGAAGATCACATCTTTTACATTCCGGCTGAATGCAACAATCCTGCTGCTGAATTTATTATTTGTAGAAAAGTATTGCAACCCCGCTTCGGTTGTTAATCCTGCTTCAGGTTTTAGAGCTTTATTGCCGTATTCTGAAAAAAGCTGGTACAGCGACGGAGTTCTATATGCAGAAGAAATATTGGCGAACATTTTTATTTTCTTATTAATGAACCAGGATGGGTTGATATTGAAAACTGTATTACTTCCGAACGCTGAGTGAAAGTTTATACGACTACCTAGCTCAAGGTTAAAACCCGATTTGCCGTTCAGGTTTAAAGCAGCATATAATCCCGTTTGATGTTGCCGTAAACTGTCTTTTGTATATTCAGATTTGTAAGGCCCCCAAAAACCAACAGAAGAATAGGAGTGATCTGATTCTGACGCTCTATGATCAATTCCCCCCGTCAATTTTACCTGGTTACTCAATGGAATATGTATGAAAGCATCTGCAAAATGCTCTGAACCTGTATAACTACCCTGCGACCATGTATCAAACCCATTCCTGCTTTTAACAGAATCATCAATATAAAGCCGGTTGATGTTATTGTAGTTGTAAAGCATGTTTAACTTCGATTTTCCAATATTGAATTCACCTCTGATGCCAGTTTGCCAGCTTTTTTGTTTATAAGTATAATCCAGTTCATCTGTAAAAGCTCCCTGGTCAATATCACCATTCAAATGATTATACCTGAAAAAAGGTTGTATGTAAACTTTATCAGTAGGTTTTATTCCTGCAGCTAATTGTATACCGGTTTGGCGAAAACCGTCTTTATCAGTTTCCTGAGAGTTATTTTGATCTGTTGCCTCATTGATGCCTTTTGTATTCTGAAAAGACAAAGCAGCATTATAATCTATTATCCCTGATCTGCCAATAATACCTGCATTAGTCCTGAAGCTTTCATTGCTGCCATAACTGAGTAGTGTATTTATACTTATTGGCTTTACCGCAATTCTTTTTGTAATGATATTAATAACACCTGCTATCGCATCGCTGCCGTATAAAGTAGACTGGCTTCCTTTTAAAATTTCAATACGTTCGATATTGGCAAGTGGGATATTCCGGATATCGAAATTGCTGCCAATACCAGAGGGGTCATAAACAGGAATACCATCAATAGCGATAAGGGTGTACTCAACACCGGCTCCTCTTATATAAATACTTTTGTCTTTCCCGGCATTACTGTTTGCGCCACTTATAAAAATACCCGCTTGTTCGGTCAGCAGTTGAGAAATGTCTTTGCCGCCACTTCTTTCTAATTGTTTATGAGTAATAATAGTTACTACTTTTCCGGTTAGGGATGTTTTGTTGGGATATTTGTTGGCTGTGAGAACAACTTCATCTAATAAAGTGGTTGTTGAGTCCTGTGCCTGGAGTATACTGCTGATAATAACAGCAGCCACTACAAAAAAATGTCTTTTCATTACAAATGATTTTTTGTGTGACTGCTTTCAGAAAAAATGTGAGAATAAATGCCTCCCCGGCAAATACACCCAGCGCTTTTCACCCGAAAGCAAATTGAGATTATACTTGGCCTGGCAGGTCTTCTGGCTTTCCCGCCTTATCAGCTTCCTTCCCATTCGCTTTCGCAAAACAGTGGAGCAGTTGCTAATAAGTTCGCCGTTCAGGCGGCGGGATCACAGCTACGGGGATAGCACCGGACTCCATACCTTCAGCAGGCAAGTACACCGGATTTCCCTTTTAATGCTGACGATCTACGTCAGCAAACCAGATCATTGCAAATGTAGGGCAGTGATCATTAGTTTAAAGAATAGTTTTCAACAGCCAATTTATCCATACAAACTGTCCGATTACCGATATATTTCTTTGATTAACTTTTATGTAACTTTCTTTATATGGAAATGCTGAATCCGTCAACAAAATCTAAACTGATCAACCTGTTGAGCCATTTGGCTGGCTGGATAATTTTTTTCAGCCTGATAATTGGATTTATTTCCCGTTCACCTGGTAATGATTCGTTCGTTATTTCAAAAATTTTTTCACCGCCTTTCTTGATATTTTCTTTTACATTTTTGTCACTGTTTTATCTGAATTATTTTATCCTGATCCCGCAGTTATATCTCAAAAAGAAATATCTGGTTTATATTATAAGTATCCTGGCTTTTTTTATCCTGGTTTACTATGTGCAGCCTTTTGACAGGCTAATGACTATGAATCCTCCTGTCAACAGGCAACATTTTACGGAGGAAAGGGAAATGCGACCTCCGCCGCCTGGCCAACAGGGTGGTAAGCCGAGGAACAGGGATATCAACAGTATTATATTATTTGTTACAGTATGGTCGATGAGTACGGCTATTCCTATTATCCGTCAATGGAGGCTGGCAGAAAAGAAGGCATTGGAAGCGGAAGCGGAAAAAGTAAGCGCCGAATTATCATTTCTTAAATCGCAGATAAACCCACATTTTCTTTTTAATACGTTGAATAATATTTATTCAATGGCCTTGACCAAGAACGAAAATACTGCGCCAAGTATAATGAAGTTGTCCAATATCATGCGATATGTTACTGATGATGCAGCCGAAGATTTTGTTTTATTGGAAAGTGAGATTGATTGTATCAAGGATTATATAGACCTTCAGCGATTGAGATCAGGCAAAAAGACAAACGTACTACTTGAATTGAATAATAATGTAAAGGAAGCAAAGATCCCTCCCCTGATATTAATGACATTTGTTGAAAATGCCTTTAAATATGGTATAAGTAATCATGAAGCCTCTGAGATAGTCATAAGAATCTCATCGGGGAACAATGTGATATCCTTCTTTTGCCAAAACAAACTATTTGAATCCAAAAAGAATATTGAAAGAAACGGTATCGGTATCTCCAATGCTAAGCGAAGGCTACAACACTTGTACCCGGACAAGTATTCACTGGAAATAGCAAGAGATAATGGCTTGTTTACAGTCGAATTGAGATTACAGACCTAATTTTGTAAAGCATGAATATTCGGTGTATTGCAATAGATGATGAGCCCCCGGCTTTAGAGTTGATACAAGAGTATTTATCCCGGTTCTCTTCGCTCCAGCTAATAGAAACTTTTGATGATGCCATTTCGGGAGGAGAATTTTTGAGAAAGAATCCTGTAGATCTTTTATTTATCGATATTAATATGCCTGATATCACCGGGATCGACCTGGTACGGTCACTGGAAGAAAAGCCAATGATCATATTCACTACAGCACATAAAAAATTTGCTTTTGAAGGTTTTGAGTTGGACGCTATAGATTATTTGGTAAAACCTATCAGTTTTGAAAGGTTCTCAAAAGCTGTAAACAAAGCCCTGGAATATTTTGAGTATAAGAAGAAGACCGATCCTGGTATCCAGGAAAATCTTTTTGTTTATTCGGAATACAGGATGGTAAAGGTGGCGCTATCTTCCATAGAATATATCGAGAGTATGGAAGATTATATCCGTATTCACATACAAAATGAAAAGCCGGTTATGACATTGATGACCATGAAAAAAGTGTTGGAGAAGCTTCCGGAAGATAATTTCAGACGTATACACCGCAGTTATATAGTAGCTATAGATAAAGTAAAATCTATCCTGAACAGAAAGGTCAAACTTGCTTCAGGTGTTGAATTACCTATTAGCGACACTTACCTTGACTTCATTGATGATTGGAAAAAGGTTTAACCGCTGATTGTCATTTTTCTTTCATTTTTTTTTGCTGCATTTATTTAACATTTTTTCAAAAATGAAAACCTCATGTTATACGTTAGGAGGATAATTACACCTGTCTTCATTTAGCATACCACCCATACCGCTTCTGCCCGGATTTTTTAACACCAAAAAATTGTCCGATGAAGCATGTATTCAGCAAAGGAAAATTAGCAGTAGTCCTTGTAATCTTTTGTATCAATCAGGTTGATGCACAAACAGATATTCCAAAGTTTGAATTTGGGGCGAATATTGGTTTTTTGGTCTACCAGGGTGATCTTACCCCGCAAAAGATCGGTTCTTTCAGAACAAAAAAGCTATCTATCGGACTACACGCCTCAAAGTTGATAAGCCCTGCCTTTTCAATAAAAGGAAATTTACAGTTTGGAAAGCTGGAAGGAAACGATGCTTTGTATGATGATCCTGAATACCGGCAGTTCAGGAATTTTTATTTTAAATCACCGCTTATAGAATTATCAGGACAGTTCGTATGGAACATATTGGGCCGGAATTACCGGGATCGGGGATTCTCTCCTTTCATTTTTGCCGGAGCTGGCCTTTCATACCTAAATGTAAAAAGAGACTGGAGCCATATCAATACTACTTATTTTGATCCTGAAGTATCGGAAGTGTGGTCAGGACTTGGAATTGATACAACTACATCTGCACCAAAGCTATTACCGGCAATACCAATTGGATTAGGTGTCAAGTATTTTTTTACTCCCCAATGGGCTATTAATGCAGAGACATCGTATCGTATTACATCAACAGATTACCTGGATGGTTTCAGTAAAGCTGCGAACCCTGATAAAAAAGACAGTTATATGAACTATTCTATCGGTTTGATTTACCGGACAGGTAAGAAAAACAGGTTTGCCTGCCCGGTTATCAGGTATTGAAAGATGATTCATCGGTACAAAAGCAGTTTTAAACGATACAATTTATACTTCATGCAACTGTTTCAGTCAGATTATTGGCGACATGGGTTTAAATGAAGACTGTGATCACAAAGGTGATCCAGATTGTTGCCGGGCAACCTGGTGTAATAAGGCCCTGTGTTTACAGGGCCTTTGTTAACAAATCTTTAGTCGGTACAATTTACCGGGTCATCTATTACAATTGGCAGCCCAGTAAAAGAATTGAAACTTTAATCAATAAAAATCAACACTCATGGAACAGTCAAGAAAAAAATTCCTGAAAAATTTCTTCATCGGTGCCGTTTCGGTGCCTGTTTTAATTGAAGCCTGTAAGAAGGATGTTGAAAGTAATAGTGGCTCAACGGGTAGCGGTAATACCGGTTCAGGCGGTAGCGGATCGGGAAGTTGCGCAGTTGCTCCTACAGAAACTGAAGGTCCATATCCAACTCATAGCCCTTCTTCCTATGTTCGCTCAGATATTCGTGACGATAGAACAGGTATTGCAATGACGATGAATATTACCGTTAAGAATACAAATAATAATTGTTCAGCATTGGCCGGAGCTATAGTAGATGTGTGGCATTGCGATAAGGACGGAAACTATTCTGAATATGGAACCGGGTATACCAACCTTCATTTTTTAAGAGGCAGGCAAACTACCGATGCCAACGGACTTGTAAATTTTACTACGATTTTTCCTGGCTGGTATAACGGCAGGGCTACGCATATTCATGTTCACATTTTTAACGCAGCCGGAAATTCACTTAAAATAACACAGATATCATTTCCTGAAGGATCGGGTAGCGCTGTTGTTGCGGTGAACAGTACAGCAGGTCAGGCTTATGGTTATACGAAAGGAATGTCTGGTTATACTTATGCCACAAGTGATAACATTTTCAGTGATGATACAGCATTGGTTGAACAAGCTTCAGTGGTCGGAAGTCTGTCTGGTGGTTATGTTCTTACGCATACGATCAACGTTGCAGCCTGATAAAAATCAATGTTCATAGATATAATAAGGCGTTAATGCTATTAACGCTTTATTATTTTGTAAAATGAAAAAAGGAAGAATTATACAGTTTTGTTATAGAAAGATCATTGATAATGCATCTGAGAAGCAGTGGGAGAAGTATGTTTTTGAAAGTAGTTATAAAGAGTTCCGGATGCAGGCCCAGCTATATAACCAGGATAAAAAATTTAGAACTATTGCTGAAATACTTCACCATGTTCCTGCGGCAGAACGGTTACATTTTTTGGTAAGCCCTTCGATAACTGGATATATACAGCAATTGAAAGGTATTGTTCCTGATGTGCTGGATAACCTGGGTAAACACTTTCTGCATTTTGAAAAATACAGGTTTGAGATCATTAATTCTGATATCCAGGATATATCCCATCATCAGGTGGCCATAAATTTTTTTAGTGAGCCAGTGGAGTGGATTGAAACGATCGGGAATTACATGCTTATTACCCGGAGCCATGAAAAAGCAGATGAAGAGAATAGATTGACACATCTGGTTGAATTAAAACCATTTTTTAGTATTTATTCTTTAAAAGAAGAAGTATGACAAAGCAAGAAGTAGCTAAGATGTTTTTGGCTGATGAGCGGGGGGTAAACAAAACTGAGTGGTTTGAAAGCCGGAATACTTTCAATTTCGGAGCTTATCAGCATGAGCATAAGCAACCAGTTGGTGATATTCATGTTCTCAATGATGATATACTGGAAGGTGGCAGGTCATATAGTATGCAGGTGGAGAATGAGTATACCGTATATATATTGCCAGTTTCAGGTGCTGTAAAATTTTCTATCAGGTCAGGAAATGAGACCCTGGCAGTTGCGGGGCAGGTAGGGGTACTATCATTGAAGCGGGGAGATATCTTCACCGTTTCTAATCCTTTCAGCGACCAATGGGTCAATTTATTGCAGGTTTGGATCAAAAAGAATGAGCAAAAAGAATCAACAGCAGCATTGATCACATTTCCAAACATCAATGACTCGCTTAACCAACTGACAGCTTTGTCTGAAGGAGCTGATCTTTATATAGGGAAGTTTAAGGGCAGGGGTGAAGCTATATTCAAAACTCCTGATTATGATCGGCAGAACTTTGTATTTGTAGTGGAGGGTGCGTTTGAAGTGTCTGGCAGATTATTGCATCCACGGGATGGGCTGGCATTATATGCACAAAAAGAAACAGATATTGAAGCCCTGAGTAATGGAGCTATTTTAATACTGATCAGTTTGCCACTTAATTCGCATTTGCCTTGCTGAGCTGCCAGGAAATTCCTGCATAATAATTACGGCGTGGAGCCGCATTATAGTAACGGCCGCCAAACCCATTTATATCATTTCCCAGGCTATAGTTTTCATCCAGAATATTGTCGACACCAAAATAAATATTAAGCCGGTGGCGTATAAATTTCTTTTCCCAACCCAACCTGCAGCCTAATAATTGGTATGGATCTGCAGAAGCAGAATTATCGTCGTTCAGGAAAATTTTAGAAGCTATATATAGGGTTGAATTGAAATAGATACCGCCGCGGAAATAAATATCCCCCAAAACAGATACGGCAGCTGCCGGAACAGATGGAACTGTATTGCCTGAATAGTCATTGTTATTCTTAACGAAACTACTGTAGCGAAAATGATTCAATGTGATGTTTGCCTGAAAGAAAAGATGATCCAGGAAACTATTAAAAGCTGCTTTGTGAATAATGTCTGTTTCTATTTCCAATCCGCTTTGATCGGCGCTGCCGGCATTAACGAAAAAGTCGGCCCCGGTAGCATCTCTTCGCTGTACGAGGGCATTATTGAGTTTGAAATAAAAGCCGGTGACCTCTGCCTGTATACGGGTCCTCCTGATCTGACGGGAATAAGCAATTGCCAGTTCAGAGTTCCATCCATACTCAGCCTCCAGGTCGGTACTGATAACACCGGTAGAAGGAAGCAATTCAGAAATAGTGGGAGGTGAATAACCCCGGGCTATGGTAGCTTTTACAGTCCAGTTATCAAATAGCTTTTTAGCTGAGATCCGCGGAGCCAGTTCATTCTGGTAAGAACGGCTTTGGGTTTGGGCCGGTGATTCGCTTAGCCTGGTGAATTTTACATGGGTCCTGTTCAGGCTTATTCCTCCGTTCAGTATCCAGTTATTCTTCCACAGTACATCTGCCTGGACAAAATAACTGTTTGAGGTATAAATAATATCATCATTGGTTTGTAAAGTGTCCGGATTACCGGAAACATTACTGAAGACCTGTGTATTGAACAGACCATGCTGAAATTCAGCTCCGCCGGTCAATTTCCAGGATAACATTTCTTTTTCTTTACCCCAAACAAATACTGTTCTTCCACCAAAGCCGGGTTCTGTTCTTCTTTCAAAATTGCGGATAGATGGATTTTTAATATTTGAATAAGCGCCATAAAAAGTAGTATGGTTGATGAGGTCTTCGGTGATCTTGTAGGAATGTGTAAAACCTGCCATGAAGTTCTTCTGATAAATTGCTGCTTTTGCATCTTCAGATGACGGATTAGGGCCGGTTGCAGGCCGGGCGGCTTTGGGATCAGCCAGGTATTCACTTAATGTTAATGCGCCGGGGGTTTCATAAAACAGGTCGGTAAATAAAACAGATGTAAGCACTTCCTGCCTTTCAGAAACTTTTAGTTTTGACATCCAGCTGAAATTGTCACGCCTCATGGCGCTTTGTGCCCGGTAGCCATTATTTTGATTATGTGCATATGACAACTGGCTTTGATTCTCATCTTTTCCGAAACGAATAGAACCAAACATATTCTGCAAATTGTAGCTGCCGGTAACATATTCTACATTGAGGGCTGGTCGCCAGTCATCAAAGTTTTCCAGCAGGATCAACCCGCCGGTACCTCCGCCATACATACTGCCTGCCGGACCTTTATAGATCTCCATGTGTGAAAAATTATTCCAGGCAAACTGGTTGAAATAGGTATTACCTCCCGGATCTGTAATAGGAATGCCATTCCAATATACCTTTATGTTTCTAACGCCAAAGGGTGAACGCAAAGAACTACCCCGGATATTGATACGATAGCTGCCCGGCGATCTTTCTTCCATCCTGACGCCTGCAACCGTATTGAAGCCATTCACCATGGAAGATTTGTTGTATCGATCCCCGTTACGGAGATCAATGATCTTAACGGCTGCTGCTGTTAAACGTTCTTTTCTATTCTGTTCAAAAGCCCGGATGGTTACTTCGTTGAGTGTGACAGAGCTGTCAGCATTTTGCTGAGAAATACTATATAAATGGATGATTATTCCAAGGGTAAGCAGTAAGGTTTTTTTCATAGTATCAGTGAAATAGGATGCAATAAAGTTAGAACGTTTTATTTGTATCTTCAAACCATGACGGGCAAAAACAAACTAGGTCTCTTTTCCATCACCATGATCGTTATAGGATTGGTGATCGGTACCGGTATTTTCCGAACATCAAAAGATGCGGCAGCCGCCGCTGCTACACCCACCATTTTTTTTCTGGCCTGGATAGTGGCAGGACTGGTGGCTCTCTGCGGAGCGCTGACGTATGCTGAAATAGGAAGCCGTTACCCGGTTACAGGAGGGTATTATAAAATATTTTCTTACGCCTATCATCCTTCCCTTGCTTTTGGTATCAACGCTGTCATATTAATTTCAAACGCTGCTTCCCTGTCAGGAGTTGCTTTAATAGGCAGTGAATATATCACACCATTATTATTTAATGCAGGTGTGGTGGAACAGGCAAAGCCGTTTGTAGCCATGGCAGCCATCATCTTGTTTTATGGTGTCAACCTGCTTGGCTTGCGAATGAGTTCACAAACACAAAATGTTTTGATGATCATTAAGATCGGCATGTTGCTGGTTATTATTGCAGCTTTATTTTTCCCTGCTCTTCATGATACTGCGCCTGTAGTTATTGATGAAAGCAAAACATCTGCAGCAGCGTTATTACTCTCATTTGGAGTGGCTTTAAAAGCTACTTCTTTTACCTATGGCGGCTATCAGCAAACGATCAATTTTGGTGAAGAAGTGGAAAATCCACAAAAAAATATTCCAAGAGGGATCATT
The DNA here is from genome assembly GCA_020636575.1 of Chitinophagales bacterium. Taxonomy (GTDB): domain Bacteria; phylum Bacteroidota; class Bacteroidia; order Chitinophagales; family Chitinophagaceae; genus JJ008. The sequence continues at coordinate 499,512 of JACJXP010000001.1, read as the reverse complement.
ATCGGCATCATTGTTATTATCGGTTTGTATTTACTGGTCAGCTATTCCTATGTAACGATTATTGGCTTTAATAACCTCAAAGAAACCACCGGTATTGCTTCAGTAGTAGCAGAAAAAATGTTTGGAACAGCAGGAAAATATGCTTCCTCCATTTTGCTTTTTCTTGCAGTGCTGGCTTATGTAAATGTTTTATTGCTGAGTAACCCAAGGGTAATGTATGCTATGAGTACGGACGGTATACTTCCCAAAGTTTTTCAAAAGAAAGAAGAAAGGAAAGATGTATTGACCGTAAGCCTTACTGTATTTGCTGCCATTTGTGTGATCGTTTTGTTTTTTGCAGATAAGTTTGAACGCATATTGAGCTTTACCATTTTCCTGGACTCGATCGGGATGGCTACCTCAGCCGCTACCATCTTTATTTTGCGAAAAAGGACAAAACACCTGAATGGCACCGGAATCTATTCTATGAAATTGTATCCCATTCTTCCCTTATTTTTTATACTGGCCTATACTTTTGTGGGAACGATGATTGCTGTGAATGAACCAAAACTTGCCTTAACGGCAATTAGTGTGCTGGCCGGATTAATTATTATTTATTTTATCATCAAACGAAAACCTGTTATAAATAACTGATCAATGGATCTTTCTTATATACTGAATGAGCTTGGCGAAGACCGTGAGCATTATTTTAATGCAGTGGCGCCGCCCATTATGCAGACCAGTAATTTTTCCTTTAAAACAGTTGCAGCATTAGGCAAAGCTTTTGAAGATGAGATGGGAGGTTATCTCTATAGCCGGGGACTGAACCCTACTGTTGATATACTCCGGAAAAAACTGGCGGCCCTGGATGGCACCGAGGATTGTCTTGTATTTAATAACGGAGCAGCCGCCATTTTTGCAGCCATATTTGCCAATATAAGATCCGGTGACCATATTGTTTCTGTAAAAGCCCCCTATACATGGGTACAGCGAATGTTTGATGTGATATTGCCCCGGTTCAATGTAACGGTTACTTATATTGACGGCACTACGATCGAGAACTGGAAAGCAGCGACAAAACCCAACACCAGTTTTTACTACCTGGAGTCACCCAATAGCTGGGACTTTGCCCTGCAGCCTATAGAAGCAGTTGCAGCGTTTGCAAAAGAAAAAGGTATCACTACACTTATTGATAACAGTTATTGCAGCCCCCTATATCAAAAACCTGTAGAGATGGGTATTGATATGGTGATGCAGACAGCCACCAAGTATATCGGTGGACATAGCGATACACTGGGAGGTGTTTTATGCGGCAGCCATGCCATGATGAAAAAGATATTTGACAGTGAGTACCTGAATATCGGCAGCGGTATACAGCCTTTTAATGCCTGGTTGCTGATAAGGGGGTTGAGAACCTTACCGGCAAGGATTGAACGTATTACCCAAACCACTGCCAAAGTGGTTGCTTTTATGAAACAGCATCCCAAAGTGGAATCGATTCTTTTTCCTCTTGATGAAAGTTTTCCGCAATATGCACTGGCTAAGCAGCAAATGAAAGGCGCCTGTGGCCTTTTTACTTTTGTTTTGAAAGATCCCGACCGGGACTCCATTGTACGGTTTTGCGAATCATTACAACATATTATGATGGCAGTAAGCTGGGGTGGGCATGAAAGCCTGGTGATCCCCAAATGTGCAGGCATACGACCAGCCGATTATGATCCGTCAAATAAAGAGCATCGTTATATCCGTATGTATTGCGGGTTGGAGGAGGCGGATTATTTAATTAATGATATAAAACAGTCATTTAATAATATTTAAGAGTTTTTATCATTTCTGCTATTGATGTTTTTATGAGAAATTACTTTTTCATAATATTTCTTTTTATTGCCGGTATTGTTAATGGTCAATCAAAAGAATATCATGGTACTATAAAACGGAAGAAAGGAAAAACTCCTGTTCCCGGAGCATCAGTAATACTTAAGGGAACAAATATGGGAGTAGTAACTGATAAAAATGGAAACTTTAAAATAGTTGTTCCTGATTCCATAAGAACTTTAATTATACATGCCGTCAGCTTTACACCAACTGAGTTATCCGTTGGAGACCAGGATTTTTTGGATATTTATTTAGATTCTGAAATATGTTATGTGGATTGGTTTGATGCAAAAAGTATCAGAGTTAGCTTACTGAATGGAATGATAAATAACCCTGTTGGATTGCAGTTTAATTTTGCTTTTCCTGATTATTTTCTTGACCCTCTTATAAAAACAAGTATAAATTACCAGACTGATTTAAATCAAAATAGAATATTAAATACCAGACTTGGGTTGTATCACCTTTTTGTTGGCTGTTATTTCAATGCTGATATTTATGCTACATACCAGAACATTGATTATGATAAAAGAATTGATTTGTCAACTATATCATTAGAAACAAATCTGAATTTTAATAAGATTAGATTTATAACAGGATTGAATAGAATTGTTTATAGGGATACCGAGAAAAATAGAAATACAAATTCTCCAGGTTTTACACTTGGATTTGGGAAAGGTATAAGAGGTCGTTCTTTGATTTATATAGATGCTAAAACCTCTATTTATAAAGATATTTCAGAATATCAGGTAGAGATTAATAAGCGGTTCGATAGAAAGAATTATGCATTTTTAAAATACTATAAGGTAAGAGATTTTAATGAAGTCAGCTTTGGGGTTGGTATTGAATTCACATACGGAACTGGTCGGAAAGGAAGTAGTGCTTATGTAGTTGATTAATTTTAAGGAAGCATTTTTAGTAAAAACTAATCTTTTATGCGAGTAAGTTTATCAGTTTTATTTTTAATAATCGGTCAACTAACTGCCTCTGCACAGTCAATCCCTCATCTACAAAAACAGGGAGAGGCTACACAACTTATTGTGCAAGACAGACCCTTTATTGTTCTGGGAGGAGAGCTGGGCAACTCAACTTTTACCAGCGTAGAAAATATGGAGCCGGTTTGGCCCAAACTAAAAGCCATGCACCTAAACACAGTGCTTGCCCCTGTGTATTGGGAATTGATAGAACCTGAGGAAGGCAAATATGATTTTCATCTTTTGGATAAACTGATCGGTGAAGCAAGAAAGCATGAGCTGAAACTGGTTTTGTTGTGGTTCGGTTCCTGGAAAAACAGTATGTCGAGTCATGCACCGGCATGGATAAAACTGAACCAGGAAAAATATCCAAGGGCAAAAGATGAAAGAGCTGTAAGCCAGGAAATTTTAACCCCTTTCAGTAATAATAACCTGCAGGCAGATGCAAAAGCTTTTAAAGCCTTGATGCAACATATAAAACAGATGGATGGCCAGCAGCAAACGGTGATCATGGTGCAGCCGGAAAATGAGATCGGTATGTTGCCATCGGCGAGGGACTATCATCCGCTTGCCAATAAACAATTTAATTCGGCTATACCTACTGAACTGATGCAGTACCTGCAAAAGAATAAGGATATACTGGTGCCTGAGTTTCTTGAAGTCTGGAAACAGAATGGTTTTAAAACAAAGGGTACATGGGAGGAAGTTTTTGGAAAAGGACTTCATACAGATGAATTATTCATGGCCTGGTTTTTTGCCAAATATGCCGAAGCCATTACAAAGGCTGGCAAAGAAGCGTATCCATTACCGATGTTTGTAAATGCAGCATTGATACGTCCGGGTAAAACGCCGGGAGAATATCCCAGTGCCGGTCCTTTGCCTCATTTGATGGATATATGGAAGGCAGGGGCCCCTTCTGTTGATATGCTTTCGCCTGATTTTTATACCCCTGATTTTGAACATTGGAATGACCTGTATGTAAGACAGGGAAATCCATTATTTATTCCCGAGCATCGCTTTGATGCTACGGCAGCGCCCAAGGCATTGTTTGCCATCGGACATTATGAAGCCATTGGTTTTTCACCGTTCAGTATTGAATCAAAACCCAACCCAGAAAAAGAAGAACTGGGCAAAGCATATCAATTGATAGCACAACTACAACCGCTTATCGCAGCTCACCAGGGCAAACAAGAAATGGATGCAGTGCTTTTGGACAAAACAAAACAATTATCCACCGTGGTGCTGGGTGATTATGAATTTTCTTTTAAGAACAGCTATACGTTGGGCTGGGAGGCAGGAGCAGGTGAAGAAGTCTGGGATTTTGGCGGGGCGATCATTATTCAAACAGGACCTAACGAATTTTATATTGCCGGTTCCGGCGTTGTCGCCACTTTTAAAAATCAACGACAGCGGAATAAAATAGTGGGGATACTGAAAAATGAGGAAGGAGTGTTTGAAAATGGAAAGTGGCGGGTGATCCGCCATCTCAACGGCGACCAGACCCACCAGGGGCGGCATATCCGCATCAGTCACGGTGATTATTCTATCCAGCGATTGACATTGTATGAGTATGAATAAACATATAGCACCACATTCTTTTCATAGGTTAAACCGATCACTGCCAGATAAAGCTAAATTTTAATAAAAGAAAATTTTTCAATTAGTAGGTATGCGATTTATAACTATAATTTTTCTGGCTGCTCTTGGTTTGTTCTGCGGTTGTTCAAACCCCAATGGGAAAAAATTAGAAACCACTAGTAAGACTTCATTGGCACATCAAAACATAACTTCAATTGAAATTTATTGCTGGTGCTTCTATAATAAAAAAATTAAGCGGGAGGGAATTGATACTTTAAAAAATGTCTCTGAATGTGCTACGTTAATAGCTGTAAAACCAGAAGAGTTGCTGCAGCCAAAATATTTGATATACTCCACTGATTCAATCAATAAGATTGAATCATTTAATCGAATACTATTTAATTATGCCCAAGTTGATAGCTTAAATTCCTATGTTCCTGATTCAAGATTTGTAGTGTTAGTTAGGCGTAAGAATTATCCTGACGATATATTTGCTTATGTTTCAAATTTTAAATTATATAATACCAGTGACTATACATGTCATTATAACTATAATGTCATGGATTCGATTAGAAGAATAATTCAATTTGATGAGATTAGGTGTAGTTCTGATTAAAAGATCTCTGCCTCACTGACAAGCCATTAAAAAAGTACAGACATCCTTTTTAACTTCCGCTTAGCATAAATCATCTTTTGACCAACCGAATTCGGTTATTTTTGCAGCCTATGAAAAGAGTTTTACCTGGTTTTCTTTTATTGCTCAGCGTTCAGTTATGCCAGGCTCAGGAAAAATGGGACCTTATCCGTTGTGTGGATCATGCTTTAAAGAACAATATTTCTGTAAGGCAAACAGATCTGCAATCACGGTTTTCGGCATTAACCTATCAGCAAAGCAAGGCCGCCCAGTTGCCAACGCTGAATTTCAGCAGCAGCGGCAGTTACCGTTTTGGCCGTTCGGAGAACCCTACCACCGGTGTGCTGGAAGACAATAACTTTTTCAGCGCCGGGTTTCAATTACAATCACAGGTAAATATCTTCAACTGGTTTTCTCAAAAAAGAACCATCGAGGCCAACCAACTTTCCTGGGAAGCAGATAGGGAACAGGTAAATAAAATAAAAAATGATATTGCCCTGAATGTAGCAGTTGCTTATTTGCAGATATTATTAGCAAGAGAGCAGGCTAAATTGGCCGATGTACAGGTGCAGCAAACCATATCACAATTAGATAATACCCGAAAAAGGGTGGATGCCGGTACGCTACCTGAACTGAATGCTGCTGAGCTGGAGGCCCAATTGGCAAGAGATAGTTCCAGCCTGGTTACTGCACAGGCTTCTGCACAGCAATTCATTTTACAAATGAAGGCGTTACTAAACCTGGATGCCGGGGCTGATTTTGATGTATTTGTTCCACTGGTGGATGTTATCCCGATTGAATCATTGGCCGATCTTCAACCGGAAGCGGTATATACGTTGGCGATGTCTTCTTTGCCACAGCAGAAGGTAAATAGTTTACGCATACAATCTGCTCAAAAATCAATGGCTGCTGCCAAAGCAGGGATGTATCCATCTATTTCTGCTTTTGGGGGATTAGGTACCAATGTCATATCATTTAAGCGGGCCATCTATAGCCAGGTGCTGACAGGTTATGCTAATTCAGGTGCCAGGGTTGATGCAGGTGGCGGGACTTATTATCCTGTAGAAGTACCACAATATACTGTTGGAACTGATGTGTTAGGTTACCTGAAAGCCGGATCATTCTCAAACCAATTCAGCAAAAACTTTGCGCAGAGCATTGGTATCGGCCTTAGTGTGCCGATCATGAATGGGAAAAGTGCCCGAACAGCCTGGGAACGGTCCAAACTAAGTTTGCAATCACTGGAACTGGATAAGGAGCAGGCCGATATGCAACTGAAACAGGATATTTACCAGGCATATAATGATGCTACAGCTGCTATGCAGCAATATAATGCTGATGTAAAAAGTGTGCAGACAGCAGAGAAGGCATTTGATTATGCACAAAAAAGATATGACCTCAATCTTTTGTCAAGCTATGAACTGATCAATAGCCAGGGAAATGTGCAAAGGGCAAAGATCCAGGCTCTATATTCCCGATATGATTATATTTTTAAAATGAAGTTGCTCGAATTTTATAAAGGTCAGGGCATCAAGCTATAAACCGGAGATATGAAAAAGAGATTAAAATGGATACTGATCATTGTTGCTTTATTGGCAGTAGTACTTATAATAATAAAAGTTAGTGGTAAGGATAAGGCAGAGAAAGTGGCTATTGAAAGAGTAACCCGTAGAACGATCATAGAAACGGTAAATGCCAGCGGAAAAATTTATCCTGAGGTAGAAGTAAAGATCAGCCCGGATATTTCGGGTGAGATCACTGACCTGGATGTGCAGGAAGGAGACAGTGTAAAAAGGGGGCAGGTGCTGGCCCGTATTTTTTCTGATATCTATGCTTTGCAAAGAGATGAAGCTGCATCAAGAGTAAACCAGTCTGTTGCTTCTGTAGATAATAGTACAGCTGCTCTGGAAGCTTTAAAAGCTAACCTGGAACTGGCACAGCAAACCTATGACCGTAACAAAAAGTTATATGATGACAAAGTGATCTCCCGGGCAGAACTGGAACAGTTTGAAACCACATTAAGATCAGCCCGATCCAACTATAATGCAGCTTTGCAGAATATCAAAAGCTTAAAGGCAAATGTGCAAAGCACACAGGTAGGTCTAAGTAAAGCCAACAAAGATCTTAGTCGTACCGTACTCACTGCACCAATGGATGGAGTGATATCCTCATTACAGGTGAAACAGGGAGAAAGAGTAGCGGGTAACAGTTTTAATATTGGTACAGAAATGATGACGGTGGCAGATATGTCTGTACTGGAAGTAAGGGTGGATGTAGGAGAGAATGATATTGTGAAAGTAAGCATCGGTGATTCTGCTGATGTAGAAGTGGATGCATATAATAACCGGAAATTTAAAGGTATAGTGACCAAGATAGCCAGTAGTACAAAAAGTTCATCAACATTAGCCAGTACCAATGATGTAACCAATTACGAAGTTCGTATCCGGCTGATCAAAGATTCTTACCAGGATCTTGCTTCCAAAACATTCCCTTTTCGTCCGGGTATGAATGCCAGCGCTGATATTAAAACAAGAAGGGTGGAAAATATACTGGCTGTGCCTATCAATGCTGTAAATGCCCGGGTAAAAGGAAGTGACAAGAGTATTGCTGATAAAAAGAAAGAAGAAACGGAAGGAAGGGAAGATGAAGACCAACGTTCATCACTGGCCTATGATGATGAACTGGAAGAAGTGGTGTTTGTATTAAAGGCAGATGGCACTGTGGAGAAAAGAGTAGTTCGTTCAGGCATACAGGATATAACCTATATAGAGATACTCAGCGGATTAAAAGAAGGCGAAGAAGTGGTAAGTGATCCTTATTCTGCCATAAGCAAGACACTCAAGAATGGCACAAAAGTAAAAGTAGTGCCCAGGGAAAAATTGTTTGAAAAGTAAATGAAAGCCGGGCCGTTTCTGTTGCGGTCATCATCTTCTTATCTTTATTGCTGAAAAATTCTCCGGCAAATATGAAGTTTGGTATAATAGGAAGTGGTAGCTGGGCAACTGCCCTCGCAAAAATATTGACAGATAAAAAGCATACTATCAACTGGTGGATACGAAATGCTGCTACCATTCATTATATCAAAGAAAGAAATCATAATCCTCATTATCTCAGTTCGGCCACATTTGATGTTTCATTACTGAACATGTCAGATAGTATTGCAGCTATTGTTGCATCATCGGATGTGCTGGTCATCGCTGTTCCATCTGCTTATGTAGAAGAAAGCCTTTCATCTTTGCAAGCAGAAAACTGGAAAGGCAAAAAAGTAGTTTCAGCTGTCAAGGGTATTTTACCTGAGAAAAATATTTTGCTTAATTACTTTTTAAAAGAACGCTTTGGAATACCATTGGAGGATTATTTTGCTGTTTTGGGTCCCTGCCATGCAGAGGAAGTAGCTGAGGAAAAGCTTTCTTATCTCACTTTTTCAGGGATTGATATTACGGCAGCATCAGAAATAGCTTCTCATTTTACAACTTCTTATATCAGCACCGTTGTGAACCATGATATTTTGGGAGTTCAGTATGCAGCGGTATTAAAAAATATTTATGCATTGGGAGCCGGTATTGCGCATGGATTGGAGTACGGGGATAATTTTTTGAGTGTCTACATAGCTAATGCGGCTGATGAAATGGCGGCCTTTTTAAAAGAATCAGGAGCTGAGCATATCACCGTGGGAGAGCATGAAGGGGAAGACCCGGTCACTCATCGAAAAACACCTAACTATGCTGCATCGGTTTATTTGGGCGACCTCCTTGTTACTTGTTATTCCCTTTTTAGCCGTAACCGCACATTCGGTAATATGATCGGAAAGGGCTATTCGGTTAAAGCAGCTCAATTGGAGCTGAATATGGTGGCAGAAGGGTATAATGCCGCAAAATGTATCAATACTATCAACAAAACGGTCAAGGTTAATATTCCGATCGCTGAAACAGTTTATAAAATTTTATGGGAAAATGTTAAACCGGCAGAAGGGTTTAAACGCATAGAACAGGTAATGGTCTGATTTATAGATAGGTTTCTATTTTTTGGAATTTAAACATTAACCCTATGCCACTTTCTTATCATGGTTTTGCTCCCGCTGCCATTTTGATCATGGTGGCCTGCCTGTTGCTCAAACAGGCCTACGATTTCTGGAAGCAGTATCGTTAAAACTGCTAACTTCACGTCGAAGAAATTTGTTTCTATGATCCAGTTTTTCCAGGTTGTTTTCCTTATTGCTGCAGTGATATTATTGGTTTTGAACGTCCTTGATTTTAATAAATGGCAGGAGGGTAAAAAAGAGGGCAGTACCAAACCTCACCCTATTAAATGGTTCAGCTTTATTCTTACTTCTATCGTTGCGGTAGGTTGTTTGCTCAATGTGATCTTTGCTCTTTTCCGTAAGGGCTAAAAGAACAAGGCAGCAGCAATACCATCTGCCAATAATTTCCCTTCATCGGTAAGTATCAGTGAGTCATCTTTGATCAGCAGATGTCCTGAACTGGTATATCTTTTTGAAGCGCTTATGATCTTGTCTTTTTCTTCTTTTGATAATGAACTGAGCAGTAAACCTTCCATGGTCCGCAACGAGATCATAATATGCTCATTCAATTTTTGAATGTGTGAGAGTTCTTCTTTCTCAAAAGGAACCATTCCTTTTTTAATAGCTTGAATATATTGTTGGTTATTGGCCAGGTTCCATTGGCGGCTTTCGCCATTGTATGAATGAGATGAGGGGCCGATACCCAGGTATTTTTCTCCTTTCCAGTATGATGAGTTGTGCCGGCTTCGTTTTCCCGGCAATGCAAAATTGGAAATTTCATAATGTTCATAACCGGCATTACGCATCCATTGCATCAATAAGAGAAATTGTTCTGACTGATTTTCAGGAACTGTGTCTTCTTTTTTACTTAGCCTGATCAGTTTGTCAAGCGGTGTTTTGGGTTCCACTGTCAGTGCATAGCAGGAAAGGTGCGGAATATTATATTCCAAAGCTGTCATTACATTTTGTTCCCATCTTTCATTTGTTAATCCCGGAACACCATAAATGAGATCAATAGAGATATTATCAAAGTGTTGAAGCGCTGCTTCTATACTTTCTTTTGCCTGTTTTGCATTATGTGCCCGGTTCATCCAAAGCAGGTCCTCTTCAAAAAAACTTTGTATACCGATACTAAGCCGGTTGACTCCCGCTTGTTTCCATGCGGCCAGGTTATCGTTATCCATATCATCCGGGTTAGCTTCCAGGGTTATTTCTGCATCCGGATCTATGGAAAAATGTTGTCTGATCTTTTCCAAAATCATTTCTAAACTCTCAACCGGCATCAGAGAAGGGGTACCACCACCGAAGTAGATAGTGCTTATTGTTTCTTTGCCGGGATAATTTGCCTGCAGTTCTATTTCTTTCAATAAAGCTTCCGTTAATTCGTTTTGATACCGGAGCGAGGTAGAAAAATGAAAGTTGCAATAATGACAGGCTTGTTTACAAAAGGGGATATGTAGATAAATTCCGGCCAATAGAATTGTTTATTAATGAATATTTTTACCTCACCAACTGATTATCCTTGCGAAAAGCTGCATGATCAAATTCAGACTGCAAATATCGGTTCTTGTATTTTTGCTGCCGTACCTGCCATCCGCTGCGCAGACAAATTATCCCTTGCATATATCTGGTGCAGATAAAGATTCTGCTTCTATTGTTTCAGCAACCGGTATACGAACCAATTTTGCATCTCGCCTGGAATGTGTGCAATATATCAACCAGTTGCCTTTGCTGTTGCAGGGAAAGGGGTACGTTACAGCTTCTGTGGATTCAGTATCATTTGATTCAACAGCAGCCCGGCTGACCCTTTTTTTGGGCAATGTTTATCGTTGGGCAAAACTGGATGCCGGCGGCATTGACCCGGCTTTATTGGAGGAAGTTGGCTGGCGGGACAAAAACTTTACCGGCAGACCAATGGATTTTGTGCAGGTACAACAATGGCAGGAAAAATTACTGGATCACCTGGAAAATACCGGCTATCCTTTTGCCCGTATTTTCCTGGATAGCCTGCAAATTGATAATGATAGTGTTTTTGCTTTGCTGAAAGCAGATAAAGGGCCCTTATATAAAATAGACAGTATCCGCATCTATGGAAATGCAAAGATCTCTAAAGATTATCTTCAACGCTATTTAGATATACCTGACGGAAGCATATATCAAAAACAAAAGCTGCTGCAGGTCAGTAAAAAGATCAGTGAACTGGCTTATGTGGAAGAGGAACAACCTGCTACATTAACCAGGCTTGGTACGGGTTCAGTTTTGAATTTATACCTTAAGCAAAAACGAAGCAGCCAGATCAACGTATTGGTTGGTTTTCTTCCGAATAATGATCAGCTTTCTTCCAAAAAATTATTGATCACCGGTGAGGCCAATATACTTTTACGAAATGCATTGGGGTCGGGTGAAACAATAGGGTTGAACTGGCAGCAGATACAAGTGAAATCACCCCGTTTGAATATTCTTTTTAATTACCCTTATATTTTTCATTCACCCGTAGGCGTTGATTTTGGGTTTGACATTTTCCGTAAGGATAGCAGTTTTGTGAATATTAACCTGCGTTTGGGGGCCCAGTATAACCTGAATGCCAACCAGGCAGGAAAAATCTTTGTGCAACGATTGCAAACTTATATCAGTTCAGGAGGTATCAATGCGCAACAGATCGTTCAAAACCGCAGGCTTCCGGAAATCGGGGATGTTAGTTCTATTAATCTTGGTGTTGATTATGAATTCAACAATACCAATTATCGATTTAACCCTGTCCAGGGAAATGAAATCAGGATCATTACGTCTACAGGAACTAAGCGGATCAAAAAAAATAATGAAATACTTGAACTAAAAGATCCAGGAGACCCCTCTTTTGATTTTGACAGGCTTTATGATACGATCAAACTGAAAACCTACCAGTTCAGGATGCAGGCTACGGCAGCTCATTATTTTCCTTTTGCAAAAAGGCGGAGTACTATAAAAACTATGCTAAATGCCGGCATTTTTGAAAGCGGTAATGTTTTTAGAAATGAGTTGTTTCAAATAGGAGGATATAAACTATTGAGAGGGTTTGATGAAGAGAGCCAGTATCTGTCACATTATGTGATCGGTACGGCAGAATACCGTTACCTGGTAGGACAAAATTCCTTTTTTTATGTTTTGCTGGATGGAGGCTGGGGCGCAGATAATTCAAAAAAGCCGGGTTTGAGTTATACTTATATTGGGACGGGACTAGGGCTTGCTTTTGAAACAAAAGCAGGATTGTTTAACCTGGCATGGGCCGTGGGAAAAAGAAATGATACGGAGTTCAATCTTCGTCAGTCAAAAATCCATTTCGGGTTTATCAATTATTTCTAACCCGCTTTATACATTTGTTATAAATTCTATTGTTTGAAAAAGATCTTTTGCGGCATAATAGTATTGTTCTACCTGACTGCAAATGGGTATACCCAATCGGATACCGGTTCGGTTAACAGGATTGCAACTGATACTGCCGTTGTAAAAGATACAGTTACTGTAATTAATAAGGACACTGCCATTGTAGTTCCGGATACTCTCTCTGTTTCAAGAAAACCGGCAGACAGTTCTATGTTATTTTTAGCTGGTAAAACAGGAATGAGGAGTGAGGAGCTGTCATGGCCGATCATGCAACACCATCCTTATTTTGATTTTACTGCTACACCTGAGTTTCGTGAAGTGTCAGGCAAAAAAAAATTTACAGGTAAAGAATGGCTTTTTTACACAATTGTTTTTTTAATTATCGTTTTCTCGTTATTAAGACTTGCCTTTCCCAAGTATTTTAATGATCTGTTCCGGCTTTTTTTCAGGCGAACACTGAACCAGGTACAGATAAGGGAACAATTGGTGCAGACACCATTACCTTCTTTATTGCTTAATATTTTCTTTTTTGTAACAGGCGGTTTCTATATCACCCTTATTCTTAAAAGCTACGACCTGGATTTCACAGGAAATTTCTGGCTGCTGATGTTTTATTGTATCCTGGGACTATCAGTAACTTATAGCGTTAAGTTTTTGGGGCTTAAACTAACAGGCTGGGTTTTTGGGATGCAGGAAGCGGCAGAATCCTATTCTTTTATTGTATTCATTGCCAATAAAATGATGGGGATTGTGCTTTTGCCATTCCTAGTATTATTGGCATTTTCAAAAGAGGGGATCTATGCGGCTTCTTTTACCCTTTCCTTAGTTTTAATCGGGGCTATTCTATTTTACCGTTTTATTATGACATATGGGGTGGTTCGTAATCAGGTCAAAGTCAATCCTTTTCACTTTTTTATCTATCTGCTTGCTTTTGAGATCATTCCTCTTTTGCTGATATACAAGCTATTGTTGGTATTTTTCACTATATCTGCTTAACTTTGCAGCCAATTTTAGCCGAACCGAACATGAGTAAAAATGGGGTTAACAAGGCCGATGTTCAGGCCAAAGCTATTCAGAAGATACTTATTTCCCAACCGAGGCCCGAAAGCGATAAGTCTCCGTATTTTGAGCTTACCAGGAAATACAATGTAGAACTTGATTTTCATCCTTTTATAGAATTAGAAGGTATTTCAGCAAGGGAGTTCCGTAAACAAAAAATTGAGATCCAAAATTATACGGCGATCATTTTTACCAGCCGCAATGCCATCGATCATTTTTTCAGGACCTGTGAGGAGATGAAAGTGAATGTTTCACAGGATACCAAATACTTCTGTATTACAGAAGCAGTGGCCTTATATCTTCAAAAGTTCATTTTGTACAGGAAAAGAAAGGTTTTTTACGGGGCAGATGGCACCAATAAAAGTCTTTTTGATGTTTTCAATAAGCATAAGAACAATGAGAAATTCCTGTATGTGTGTTCTGAGAACCAGCAGGATAATGACATAGTTAACTGGCTAAAAACCAATGAGTGTGATTTTATGCTGGCTTTTATGTATCGTACCAAAAGCAGCGACATAAAAAAAGTATTACAGAGTACAGAATATGATATCATTTGCTTTTTTACACCCAGCGGTGTAAAAAGCCTTTTTGATAATGCCCCCGGTTTCAGACAGAATGGAACTGTGATCGGCGCTTTTGGGAGTAATACATCCCGTGCCATTGAAGAGGCGGGTTTAAACCTTGGTATCATAGCCCCCCAACCAGAAGCCCCAAGTATGGTCTCTGCGCTGGACTTGTTTTTAGCTTCGCAAACAAAGAAATAATGTTTTAATAAATAAATCGAAAAGGCACCACCCGGTGCCTTTTTTTGTGCACTATCATTAAACGAACTTAGCTTTAACCAACTATGGCGTATAAGTATACTAATCATCTTGGCAATGAGACAAGTCCCTATTTGCAGCAACATGCTCATAATCCCGTAAACTGGTATCCGTGGGGAGAAGAAGCGCTTAACAAAGCAAAAGAAGAGAATAAACCCATACTTGTAAGTATTGGCTATTCGGCCTGTCATTGGTGTCATGTTATGGAGAGAGAGAGTTTTGAAGATGAAGCTACTGCTGAGATCATGAACCGGCATTTTATCAATATTAAAATAGACCGGGAAGAGCGGCCTGACCTGGACAATATTTATATGGATGCAGTGCAGGCAATGACAGGAAGTGGCGGCTGGCCACTGAATGTTTTTTTGACGCCGGGTGGAAAGCCTTTTTTTGGGGGTACCTATTTTCCGCCACAAAGGGCTTATAACCGGCCATCATGGAAAGAGGTATTAACAGGGATTTCCAAATCATACGAGGAAAAGAAACATGAGATCGATTCACAGGCAGAGAACCTGACGGCACATCTGGAGCAATCTAATGATTTCAGCAAGTTGCTGAAAGGGGATGCTGACGATTTGGTATCTGTTGCTAATGCTACAGGTATTTTTGATAGCCTGATGAAATCTGCAGATAAGGAGTGGGGCGGTTTTGGAAGGGCTCCAAAATTCCCACAAAGCTTTTCAATTCTTTTCTTGTTGCGGTATTATCACAATACCGATAATGAAACTGCTTTGCAACAGGCTTTGCTGAGTATTGATAAAATGATACAGGGTGGTATCTATGATCATGTGGGAGGGGGATTTGCCCGCTACTCTACCGATACTGAATGGCTGGTGCCTCATTTTGAAAAAATGCTTTATGATAATGCACTTCTTCTTACTGTATTGGCAGAAGCGTATCAATTAACAAAGCAGGAAAAATATAGACATGCCATTGAACAAACCATGGATTTTATTCAGAGAGAGATGCTTCATTCCGATGGAGGATTCTATGCTGCACTTGATGCCGATAGTGAAGGGGTGGAGGGGAAATTCTATGTATGGGCAAAAAAAGAAGTAGATCATTTACTTGGAGAAGATTCTCAGATTTTCTGCGAATACTATGATATTACCGAAAATGGTAACTGGGAACACCAGAATATTCTTTGGGTCAAAAAACCATTAGATGAATTTGCCCAGGAAAAAAATGTTGATGCGACTGCATTAAAAGAAATATTAGAAAGAGGGATAAAAAGATTATTAGATGCAAGAGAACTAAGGGTCCGTCCCGGTCTGGATGATAAAATTATCCTGGGCTGGAATGCTCTAATGAATACTGCATGTAGCAAGGTTTACGCTGCAACAGGTAAGATTCAATACCGGGAACTGGCAGAAAAGAATATGGCATTTCTGTTTAGGAAAATGAAAGATGAAAACAGCGAACAGTTTTATCATAACTGGAAAAATGATAAAAAGGGGCATCCTGCATTTCTTGATGATTATGCATTTCTTATTCAGTCACTGGTGCAATTGCATGAAATAACAGCCGATACAGGCTGGCTTATTAAAGCCCGGGATCTATATAACCTGGTAGCATCAGAATTTTCGGAACCCGAAGAAGCTTTTTTCTATTATACGTCTGCCAAGCAACAGGATGTAATAATCAGGAAAAAAGATGTTTATGATAGTGCCACTCCGTCTGGGAATGCCGTAATGGCTCATAATCTATGGCATCTTTCCATTTTATTTGATCAAAATGCCTGGAAAGAACGGAGCAGGCAGATGGTCAATAACCTGGGTAGTGCAATCATTAAATACCCTGTTTCTTTTGGCAACTGGGCCTGCCTTTTTTTCGAATTAATAGCAGGAACTAATGAAATTGCGATCAAGGGGGATGATTATGAGAATATTTTAAATGAGGTTTTATCGGAATATATCCCATATAAGGTTTGCATGGCATCTTCCCGTGACGAAAAGGAGGATAATGACTGGCCTTTGCTGACTGGTAAACATGGGGCTGATAAAACTCCGATATACCTATGTCGTAATTACACTTGCCAGGCTCCCGTATTTTCAGCAAGGGAACTTATGTCATTGATAAACAGGGCAAAAAACCTTTAAATAATTTTAACGAAATACAATAAAATGAGACTCGTATCCGTTAGAAAATTTACCTCGTATAAAACACTTTGAACCAAAAAAAATAAATATTAACGTTGTGTCTGAGAACAAGTCAAAACATTATATTTGCCCAATACCCTTTAAGTGTATGAAAATGAGAAACCTTTATTACACCCTGCTGGCAGCCACCTGTATGTCGTTGATGACTGGTTGTGGAATCCTGGGGAAAAAGAAAAACAAAGGCGGAACGCTGCCTAATGATGGCCAGGTGCATGGTATTGCTCCAGGGAGTAAATACAGTTTACCTAAGCCTCCCGGTATGGTCTATGTACCGCAGGGTACATTTCATATGGGACCCAGCGATGAGGACCCTGCCTATGCATTTAGTGCCCGTAACCGCAATATATCTATCAGCGGATTCTGGATGGATGCAACGGAGATCACCAACAATGAATATCGCCAGTTTGTATACTGGGTAAGGGATTCTGTGGTGGCCCGTAAAATGGGTTATGTAAAAGCCGGTGCTGATGGCAATGAGTATGTAGACTGGGCTAAAATGAAAACCATGAAATGGGATGATCCCAAGGTAATGGAGCAACTGGCCGGTACTGATATCATCCTTCCTCCGGACGACAGGATATTCGGTAAAAAAGAAATTGATCCTTCCAAGATCATTTTCCACTCCGAGGTTTTTGACCTGAAGGAAGCGGCAAGAAGAGAAAATGCCGGTAAGCCAAGGTCAACTTTTATTGTAAAGAAAGATATTCCTATTTATCCCGATACATTGGCATGGATCAGAGATTTCTCTTATTCTTATAATGAGCCAATGACCAAAAGATATTTCTCTCACCCGGCTTTCGGTAATTATCCTGTAGTAGGGGTTAACTGGAAACAAGCCACTGCATTTTGTGAGTGGAGAACCCATTTGCTGAACTCTTATCTTGATTCCAAGAAAAGAACCCAGGAGTCAGATTTCAGATTGCCAACCGAAGGGCAGT
The DNA here is from genome assembly GCA_020636575.1 of Chitinophagales bacterium. Taxonomy (GTDB): domain Bacteria; phylum Bacteroidota; class Bacteroidia; order Chitinophagales; family Chitinophagaceae; genus JJ008. The sequence goes on along the minus strand of JACJXP010000001.1, from coordinate 482,114 downwards.
GGGAATATGCGGCTCGTGGTGGTCGTTCACAATCTATGTTCCCCTGGGGTAACTATTACCTGCGTAATAAGAAAGGATGTTTAATGGCCAACTTTAAGCCAGGCCGTGGTAACTATCCTGAGGATGGAGGTTTTTACACTGTCCGTGCTGATGCTTACTGGCCAAATGATTATGGTCTTTATTGCATGGCAGGTAATGTGGCCGAGTGGACATCTTCTATTTATTATGAGGGAAGAACAAACTTTATGCATGACATGAACCCGGATGTACGCTGGAATGCAAAAGATGACGATCCTCCTTTAATGAAACGTAAAATTATCCGCGGCGGAAGCTGGAAAGATGTAGGCTATTATTTACAGACAGGCACCAGCACTTATGAGTACCAGGATTCAACCAAGTCTTATATAGGTTTCCGTTGTGTAATTGATTTACCTGCAGCTCCGGTAAAAGGTAGGAAAAAATAATAACCGTGGCTGACTCAACCACTACTGCTAATTTTCAACTAACGTAAAATAAAAATATTGAGAGGACAGATAAATGTCCTGTCCTCTCATTGTCCTTTAATAATAACTTTCAAACCACTAAACTCTTTAAAAATCCAATTATGGCAGCAGCTATTCCTTCCAAAGTAAGTAAATGGGTAGACGTAGGCGTATCATTTGGTGCAGCACTAGTAATCTGGGGAGCCCTCAGAAAGATCACCCATGCCTCTGATGCAGACACATGGCTCTGGATCGGGTTAACAACCGAAGCAATCATTTTTGCTCTATACGGTATTTTATATGCCATTTATCCGCCTATCAAAGATGCTACTCATGATGAGGAGCAGTTTTCCGTTGCCGGCGCTCAAACAAGGGCTGGTTTCGCTGCTATGGATAAAATGTTAATGGAAGCTGATATCACTCCTGATACCATGAAAAGGTTAGGAGATGGTTTTAAGCAACTGAATACTACCGTAACAGGGATGAACAATATCTCTGACACTATTTCAGCGACAGATGATTTTGCTGCAAAAACTAAAGAGGTAACTGGTCAATTAGATAAAGTAAAAGATGCATACACTAATGCTGCTTCATCTGTTGGAGCATTTAATTCTGCAACAGAAGGAGCTAAAGTATTTCATGATCAGATCCAGGTGCTTACCAAGAACCTGTCTTCCCTGAATACAATTTATGAGCTGGAATTACAGGAAAGCAATAATCACCTGAAAGCCCTGAATTCATTCTATGGAAAACTTACAGAAACCTCGAACTCAATGCTGAACAGTGCAGAAGATGCGAAGAAAGTACAGGAGCAGATCGGTCACCTTGCCGGTAACCTGGGCCGCCTGAACAGCATTTATGGTAATATGTTGAGTGCCATGCAGGGTCGCAACTAAATTATAACTGATGTATCAGCCTGGTAATACCGGGCTGATACATACTATAAGTCATCATTACTAATCATATTAAACCGAAATAGTCATGGCTTTACCTAAAGAGCCCCGGCAGAAGATGATCAATATTATGTACCTGGTGTTAACAGCCCTGTTGGCACTGAACGTATCATCTGAGATCCTCAATGCCTTTAAAACAGTAAGGCGCAGCCTGGAAAATACCAATAACACTGTAAGCGCTTCTACAGCAACAATTCTGAAGTCGCTTGAAGAAAAAACCCTGGAACCTCAAACAAAGGAGAGAGCAGAAATTTGGTATCCTAAAGCGCAGGAAGCAGCTAAAATATCCAAGGACCTCTATGATTATATAGAGAGTTTAAAAGGTCAGATCATAACATTAGCCGGGGGTAAGCCCGGTACTGACGAACCTTTTAAAGAAGACAACCTGGATATTGTAACCAAGTTGATGGTAAAAGAAGGGAAAGGAAATGACCTGAAAAAAAGACTGGAACAATTTTCAAAGGATCTCCGTGGTTTAGATCCTGCGATTGACAGTGCATTCAAATCACCATTTGTAAACCTGGATAACCCTCCCGGAAGAGATGGTAAAGTGAAGGACTGGGATATTGCTTATTTCAATATGGTACCTACTGTTGCCGGATTAACGATCCTGAGTAAATTCCAGAATGATATTAAAACAGCTGAGAATAAAGTAATAGCAGAATGTCACAAGAAAGTGGGTGAAGTGAAAGTGATCTTTGATTCTTATGCAGCTATTGTTGGTCAAAACTCAAACTACCTGATGCCCGGCCAGGAAATAGAAATTAAAGCTGGTATCGGTGCCTTTAGTAAAGCAGCACAGCCTACCATTACGATCGGTGGATCTAATGTTCCTATTGGCGAAGAGGGCTTTGCATTATATAAAGGACAAGCAGGTGGAGTTGGATCCAGAAGTATTCCGGTTAAAATATCTTACATGAACCAGGTAACCGGTAAAATGGAGATATTAGAAAAAAATGTTGAATACGTAGTTGGTTCTGCCAATGCTTCTATAGCACTTGATAAAATGAACGTATTATATATCGGCGTTGATAATCCTGTAACCATTGCTGCCAGTGGTGGTGGCGATGATAAAGTGCAGGCATCCATTTCTGGTGGTGGCGGAAGCCTTACCCGTGCAGGTAATGGTAAATATGTTGTTCGGGTGAACAGCGTAACCGATGATTGTAAGATCACCGTTTCTGTGGAAGGTAAAGTTGCCGGTGTAGCACAATTCCGTGTCAGAACTATTCCGGATCCTGTTGCCAGTGTAGGTGGAGTAATGAGTAACGAGAATATGATCGCTGGTCAGTTCAGGGCTCAAAGTGGTGTAAGTGCTGCTATCAAGGACTTCCCGTTTGATCTAAGATATACCGTTGTTAGCTTTACTTTAACTGCGGATAATGACGAGGGATACATTGATGAAGCGCCGTGCCAGGGCAATACCTGGAGTCCTAAAGCGTTAAGTATTATACGTAACTTAAAAACCGGAAGAACCGTTACCATTGATGAAATAAGGGCCCAGGGGCCAGATGGACGGGTTCGTAAGATTCCCGGACTTGTTTACTATATCAAATAAAAATGAGGGACATGAAAAGCATATTTCTTAAATGTTTGTTAGGCTGTTTGGTTGTGGCATTGATTGCACAAAGTGCAGATGCTCAACGTAGTGGAAGAAGAAGGGATAATTCTGGTAATCAACCAGCAAAACCCGGAACAGATACTACAGGCAACCAGCAACAACAAAACAATAACAATAATGTACCGTCTGGTTATGATCCTTATGGTAACATTCCCATCGTTGTGGATTCATCAAGCATGATCAGTAATGAAGCAAAGAAATCTCTTCGGAATGATAATGCTTTTGATAAATCGAGTCTTACAGAAAGAACTCCGTTAGACTATGAGCATTTACGCTGGGATGATGCCTTATATGCTGAAAAAGTATGGAGAGAGTTAGACCTCAGGGAGAAAATCAACCGGGTTTTCCAGTATGAGTCAGTTGATGATAATGGAAGCCAGATGTTTGTTGATATCCTGCTAAACGCAGTAAAATCAGGTGAGGTAACCGCATTTGCTGATGACAGATTTACAACTCCAGTGAGTTTAGCTGAAATTGAGCAATTGACCGCTGGTACGGCTGATACTGTAGCCCAGACAGATGTTAATGACCCTTCAAAGATTATCAGATATGTAGTAACAAGGGCCAGTTTTGACCCCAAAACGGTTCTTAAGCTAGCTATTAAAGAAGAATGGGTGTTCGACCGTGAATCAAGCCGGATGTTTTGCCGAATATTAGGAATAGCACCTCTTAAGACGCTTTACCTTCCAAATGGCCAGGAAAGGGGTAATTCCATTATGTTTTGGCTATACTACCCTGATCTTCGCCCTATTTTGGTGAAGTATGAGGTATATAACCCAAAAAACATGGGACAAAGCAGAATGACCTGGGAAGAGCTTTTTGAAAGCCGGATGTTCAGTAGCTACATTGTAAAGTCATCATTGGATAATCCTATGAATAAAGCTTTAAGAGTGTATATTCAGGATCCAATACTCAGATTGCTGGAAGGCGACAATATCAAGGAGAAAATGTTCAATTTTGAGCAGGATCTCTGGTCGTATTAAAGAACCAGAGAACACCGTTTAAACATCATATTTAAGCCCCTTTTAAGGGGCTTTTTTGTTTGATAACTAATTCAAAATAAATTAGAAAAAAAGTAGGGGGTATCGTAAAAGTCCTATAGGAAATAAAAAGAAATATCGTATTTTCGTCTCGGTTTTTCATAGGATATTGGATTTTAAAAACGGGGCTGGATTTCTATCCGGGCCCCATTTTTTTTATAGCCTTTTCTCCTTCTCATTTGTTCTTTTGGAAATGGTCAAGTACAAGTTTTGCCTTTGCTTTTCCCACCAATTTCTCTAACTCCCCAAGCTCTGTTTTCCTGATATTTTTTACTGATCTGAATGCTTTTAATAACTGATCTGCTGTGTTTTTTCCAATACCCGGAATATCTTCCAGTTCGTTTTTAAAAGTGCCTTTGCTTCTTTTTTGACGGTGAAATGTGATCCCAAACCGATGCACTTCATCCCTGATCCTTCGTATTAGTTTTAAGCTTTCGCTATTATAAGGCAGTTTTAAAGGAATGCTGTCACCACTGAAAAAGATCTCCTCTTCATTCTTAGCCAGACCAACCAAGGTGGTTTTTCCCAAGGCGTTCAATTCTATTATAGCTTCCCTGGCGGCGTTTAATTGCCCTTTACCGCCATCAATAACAATGAGTTGAGGAAAATCCTTTTCTTCCTCTAAAAGCCTCTTATAGCGTCTGTAAACGGTTTCTTTCATGCTGGCAAAATCATTGATGCCCTTTACAGTTTTAATATTAAAGCGCCGATAATCCTGTTTGGATGGTTCTCCGTTCCTGAAACAAACCATTGCTGAAACAGGAAAGCTTCCCTGGAAATTAGAGTTATCAAAACACTCAATATGGCCGGGAAAATCCTTCAATTGCAGATCAGCCTGAAGTTGTTCTAAAATTTTATGCTTATCCTTTTTAGCTGTTCCTGTATTGATCCTCTTTTTGTTTTTAAGCTCTTCTATGAAATGGGATACGTTTTTTTGAGAGAGGTCCAGCAGCTTTTTTTTATCACCTGCCCGGGGAACAGTGACCAATATCTCGTTTTGAGGAAAGTCAATTCTGAAAGGGACTATGATCTCCCGGGCATCGCTGTTAAAAGTAGCCCTCATATGTACAATTGAGAATACGAGTAACTCCTCTTCCGTTTCATCGAGTTTACTTTCCACTTTGCTGGTCTGCGTTTGGATCACCGTTCCATTTCTAACCATTAAATAATTGACGTATGCGATATTATTTTCTTTTAAGAGGGAGAATACATCCATATCTCCCTTAACTGCATTGGCAACTACTGATTTTGATTGATAATTCTCCAGAAAGCTGATCTTACTGCGAATCTGTTCGGCTTTTTCAAATTCAAGGGTTTCGGCATGGCCTGCCATTTCTTTTTTGAAATGCCGTATTACCGGGGCGAGGTTTCCTCTCAACAGATTTTTAAGCTGAACAAGGCTCTCATCATAATCTTCTGTGGTTTGTAGTCCTTCGCAAGGCCCTTTACAGTTGCCCAGGTGATATTCAAGACAAAGTTTGAATTTCTTTTTTTTGATATTATTCTCTGTGAGGTTCAGTGAACAGCTTCGTAACTGGATTGTCTGTTTGATAAAGTTCAGTAATTCCCTTACTTTTTTTACTGATGTATAAGGACCAAGGTATTCGGAACCGTCATTCAGTTTTTTTCGTGTCAAAAAAACCCGGGGAAAGGGTTCTTTTTTAATGACGATGAAAGGATAGCTTTTATCATCTTTCAGGTTGATATTGAACCGGGGCTGGTATTGTTTGATGAGGGTGTTTTCAAGCAAAAAAGCATCCTGCTCGGAGTTGACGATCATGAACTCAATATGATTGATCCGTCGAACCAGTTCATGGGTTTTATATCCTGTAAATGTTTTTGTGAAATAGGAGCCGACTCTTTTACGAAGGTCCTTGGCCTTTCCTACATACAGTATCTCCCCGGACTTATCAAAGTACTTATAGATACCGGGTTGATGAGGAATTGTAGCGGCAATATTTTGAAATTCTTCAGCGGTCATTGAAGTTCGTCATCGTTCCATACCACCCTGCTTGTGGTCACTTTTTCAAAACCACCGGGCTTTTGTAAAATAGTGGTTACCTGGAAGCTTTTGTCCATTCGCCATAACATGTTTTTTTGCACAAAACTATCCTTGTTACTGATCACTCTTGTGGTAATGATATTATTTATCTTATCGCCGGAAGCTAAATTCGGCGTAACCAACAGCTCCTGGTTTTTGAACTCTTCTTTTCCAGGATCTATTGCAGAATAGCTAATGATCACCCTTCCCATTAATTCATCATAACGGGCAGGCTCTTCTTTATATCGTTTAGCAATCTTTGGGTTTGACAGATCCGGGATATCTAAGAATTCGCTGGCTTCTTTCCGAAAATCTTCTCTGCGGATAAATGTGGTATCATGATGAGTGCTGTCTGTAGAGACGATTTTTATAATGGCGTATAACGAAGTGTCCACATGAGCCACTTGTGATTCGATGAGGGAAACCAGGGAGATGAATTTTTTTTCCGGTTCAGTACTTTTTGGTTTACATCCGATTAACAATAACAGAACAAAGGCGAAAAGTGATTTCATTAATTGTAATTGATTATTCATTTAGCTTACAAACCTACAAGATGTGGACCAAAAAAAATATCCCGGATTCTGTATATCCGGGATATTCGTATTGAGAGCAGTTAGTATTGGTTTTAGTGTTTTAAAACAGCTCCTAACTTAATGCCAAAATCAAACAAATGTTCCCTGACAGGATACTTGTCTACAAAACTTGACAAGGTTTGGTAACGGACCTGTGGCCCTATGCGCCAATCCACTTTTTTACCGGGTATGCCCGCAAATATTTCAAAGCTGGTATTAAGGTTCCATCTGCGTGTTAAAGAAGGTGCTTCTGCATAGTTTTTAAAGTCTGTTGAAAGCAGGTAGGCTTCGTTATCGATCACATAGGTGGGTTGTAGTGTAGCCGCAAACCCGGAATAAACTTTCTTCTTTGTATTGAAATTCACCTCTACACCAACAGGTGCAGAAGCAGAAACATATAGATTACGCAGCCAGCCAGAGTTATTTTCTGCGCCAAAACTGCGATAAGGAGTTATTGCAGTAACGGCATTAGCACCGGAAGCATCGATAGCAATTGTGGCTAGTTCATTCTGATAGCTAAAGGCCCTGATATCGTATTTACTTACATTAAACTGCAACCCGGCAATGATTCTGAAATTATCAGTTATCGGGAAACCTGCATTAAAACCAAGCTCAAATCCTGCATCTGGTTTATGATTCACAACACTATTTACATCCTGGTAAGAGATAAGAGTATTGGGTGAAATAGTACCGTTAGACCTGGCAGCTCTTATATAATTCATGTTCTCTTTCAATCTGCGGTAGCTCACGGTTGGCATCAGGTAAAATTGCCATGTTGTTGTTCTCCTCTTTAATGTTCTCTTATAGACATTCAGTACACTTTCAATGGTATACGGAGGAGTGTTACCATTATTGATCTTATCCAGTTTGTTTTGCAGATATTCTTCGCTTTTTGAGCCAGGCAAAGAGTAGTTCTCTGTATTATCCGGCGTTGTTGTTACAACCGCTTCATTTTTTCCTGGTACAGCTGGTTCAGCAAACTTTTGATTTGTTAATGATGTTTCTGTTCTTGCTGTTTTTTTGATAAGCTTATTCTCAGGAGCAGGAGTTACTGTTTGCAGAATAGCAGGATTTACAGATGATGTATTAACAGCAGGAGGTAACAACTCAGTCTTTTTATTTTGTGCTGAACTTACTACAATATCTGAATGATCCCGATCAGTAAAGAGAGTTGCGGGTATGACTTTTCCAGGCTGAATAGCTGATTCGGTGCCGATATTCTTTTTAGCTACCGCAGGAGCAATTACAGGCGGAATATTTTCTTTCTTTTCCGGAACAGTGTTTTTAACAGGGGCCATTATATTATTGTCAACTGCAGACACCTGTTTTTTCTGTGCAGGATTCCAAAACATGATAGCCGTAACAATTCCGGCTGTAAGTAACAGAAGAATAATACCCAGGCCATACCATTTTGTACGGCTATGAAGAGCATGATGAACACCGTTCCATACCTTTTCAGAAGGGAACATACGGTATTGATCAGCGTTTTGCTTTACAAACCTTTCAAAATCTTTATTATCAAACCTATCTTCCATAACCAGTCGGCATTAAGGGCACGGTTAATTATTTTATCTGTGGCCAACGGCGGCAAGCCAGTCTGTCTTTTGTTTTGTTTTATTCACCAATATCTTTTTCTTCACCAGTATATCTTCCAGCATCGCCTTGGCCCTTGTGTACTGGCTGCGGCTTGTGCTTTCTTCAATATCCAACATATGTGCAATTTCCCGATGGCTATATCCTTCCACAGCATAGAGGTTCAGCACTGTTCTGTACCCCATTGGTAATAGCCGTATGCATTCCACAATTTGCTTAGCCTGAATTATGGCCGGCACACTGTCTTCCCTGATCTGCACTCCCGTTGCATGGATAATATCCACACTTTCATTGAACTTTTTATTTTTCTTCAGGATATTGATGCAGGTATGAACGATAATTCTTCGGATCCACCCCTCAAATGCTCCCCGGTTTTCGAAAGTGTGCATTTGCAGAAAAACCTTTATAAAACCTTCCTGCAGCATATCTTCCGCATCTTCCCGGTTATGAGCAAACCGATAACACACTGCCAGCATTTTGGGACTGTACTTATTGTACAATTCCCGTTGGCATGTGGCATCGTTGTTTAAACATCCTTTTATTACGGCTTCCTCAGTCATAACTACCTGTGGTTGCCCGTAAATTAGACATTTTTTCTTTAAAGATGCTGCACATAATTGTAATATTTTAGTCACCGTTCATCACAAAAAAAGGCTGAAAGCAACTGCTTTCAGCCTGATTCATATAGAGTTATAAATTTCCTTAAAAAGCAGCTCTCAGGGCCATAATAAAATTGCGGCCGGGAGCAGAAAAGCCAGAAGCAAAATACCGGTAATTCCTGTCAGTTATATTTTCAATGCCAAACTGAACTGTGATTATGTCGGTAATTCTATACCCTGCCTTTAAATTTAATGTGAGCCATGATGGCATTCCATCCGGGGTGGCATATTTGCCGTTATCTTCTCCATCGGGGTTATAGTCCTTGATCTTTTTCCATCCGTTGAACATACAATAAAAATCAGCATTAAACTTTTTGCTATTAAAGTTTAGTGAGCTCTTTCCAAATACAGGAGGAACATGATCCAGCGGTATCTTAGTGTTATCCGATCTTATATAACGACCATAAGTTTGGCTGATGGTATTATCCCAGGAAAGCATCTTGTTGAACTCGATCAACACCCTGGCATTTACGCCGGTTACAAATGCCTTATTTACATTTTGATTGGCATAAACCGCGGCAATTGTCCCATTATAATTAATAGAGTCTTGTCCATTCAATCTATAAGGAGCTAATGCTATTGCATTTCTGAAAAGGGTATAAAAACCTGTGATCTCGAAACGTAACAGGTTGTCCTTTTTCCATATTATTCCGGCGTCAAAACTATATGTGTATTCCGGTTTAATATCTGCATTTGGAATAACGACTCTTTTATCTGCTGTACTGGACTCAAAAACCCTGGACAGGTCATCAACATTTGGTGCTCTAAAGCCAGATGCAATACCGGCTGTAAACCTAAATTGATTATTGGGCAAATAAACTATGCCGATATTACCGGTTACAGCAAACGGATTTTGTTTAATATTTGTAACCGGTAGATTAAAAAAGGAATTATCAATAATGGTAGAATGGAGATTGACAAACTGAAACCGGATACCATCATTCAAAACCCATTTGCCATCTGCCATTTTCAGCAAATGCTGTGCATAGGCCCCAAAATAATTCATGTTATTTTTTCCATCCGGATACCTGGTATCGATCTTTGTCTTGACTCCGGTTTGCAGGTTGGTTCTGTCTGCCACTGAATTAACATCATTCAGCTGACCGTCAACACCCATATTCAATTCATTATTGTTCCATACTTTCCTTGCATCCAATATAAACCCGGCCACTTTAACATGCTCTCTTCTGCTATCAAACCTGTCGTAACGGCGGTATTCCCTTTGCTGCCGGCTTTCTTTTACATCCTGGTAATTGATATTAAGCCTAAGTTCATTGAACCAACCAGGATGCATAACATGTAATTCATATGCAGCCAACCAACGGGTTTGGGGGCCATAAAACCAATCTGCATATCTTAAAGTAGTACCAATACTTCCGCCAAAATCTTTAACATCCTGGAGACGATCATATCGTGGTATATTAGAGGAGTTTGAATGCTGCAAGTTGAGTGAGTGAACAATTTTATCATTCGGTTTAAACAGCAGTTTTTGAGCAATATCCCATTGCCTGTATCCGGAATAATATTGTATGCGGTCATCTTTGCTGGTTACCACTGAGTCTATACCGTTGATTTTATCTATATACATGGACCGTCGTCCAAAATCGGGATATTTAGCAGGGTAGTTATCTCCCATCTTCATATCTCCAAAATCACTGTAGGTATATGATTGCAGCCAAGCCAGTTTTTGTCCCCCGATACTCAGATCAGCATGTCCTGTTTTTTCGTCATTGGCAGAACTATAACGAATAAAGCCATTGCCTGTGGTTTTTATTTTTTCATTGGAGGAAAGAACAGGAGATTTGGTTCTGAAGTGAATGACACCACCTAAACCATCACTTCCATACATGGTGGATGTAGGTCCATACAAGATTTCAACTCTTTCCAGCATATTTTGATCTACTGTAATAGCATTCTGTAAATGCCCGGCCCTGTAAATTGCATTATTCATCCGGATGCCATCCACCACAAGCAGTACCCTGCTTGCTTCAAAACCACGGATTGCGGGGCTGCTGCCACCCTGCTGACTTTTTTGTACAAAGACATTCCCTGATGCTATCAGCAGGTCTCCGCTATTTTGTGTGTTATAATTCGAAATGGTTTTAGAGGATATGACATCTATTTTCTGAAAAAGGTTTTTTTTCTTTTCCACGAATTTGTTTGAATAAACCACCGCCTCTTCCAGTTCTTTAAGCGTATCCTGTTGGCAGTATGAACAAATAGTAATGCACAGCAATGCTAATAGCAATGCGTTTCTTTTCATAAAAAAGCATTTTAGTTAGTAATAGGTTATTTCAGGAAAAATGCAGGAAATGTTTAGGGGGAGGTGTGATCACAGCGTAGTATTCTGATATTATTGCCGGGGTCTTATTTATATATTTCTTTGGAATGTTTGGTTTATGATTTTGTAAAGTAGATGATTGGCAAACGCAGGGTAAAAAAATAAGGGAAACTAACTGCGATAATGAGGATAGGTCTTTGGATTGCTTACCGGTCTCGTTGGTGTGGATCTTATTTATTATTTCATCTTCTTTGTCATCATAAATTCCGGTAACTATACAGCTGTCATTTTCACATGTTATTGATTTTACATCAAAAAGGCGGTTATTGATCCTTATCTCTTTGTTATACCGTATCCAAACAATATTGTCAGCAGAAAGTTCAATTGTTTCAATAGCTTCTTTCTCTAACCTTTCATGAACAGACCAGCGAACAAGCAATTGATTTACCTGCAAAAATGAAGGATAGAGGAGAGGTACTGATGAGATCAGGAAAAATAAACAGGCTAGTATACTTAATCTCTGGTTTTTCAATTTGATAAGCAGTGTGCCGATTTAAATTATCTTTTCCGTACAAGACTGTCAATGGGATATTGAGCCTTCATGGTGTCCATAACACTATTTGCCCATGAGATCAATATTTCTTTTTCTTCAGCAGACAGCCTGGCATCTTTATGTGTCCATGTGTATGAGTTAAGTGGCATTTCGCCTTCTTTGATCATTTCGATGGTTTCTTCCATTTTGTGATATTGATACCGGAGAGGTCGGTTTGTATACTCATCATAATTGATGTGTTTCTTGCCTTCCCGGATATGCTTGTCAAGCCACCAATGAACCGGCTGTAGCTTTGCATACCATGGATAACGGGTATTATTACTGTGGCAGTCGTAACATGCTTTTTTAAGAATTGTATTTGCATTTTCTGGAATTGCAAAACTGTTGCCTATGTAATTAGGCTGGGGTCCTTCGGATTTGTTTTTGGCAGGATGGATAAACTGAATAATGATCAGTGCGGCCAATAAGAAAAGAAGAATTTTTTTAAGCATAAAAAAAATTTAGTCGGTTAGGATGTTTCCTGTCATTTCTTTAGGAATAGGAATGTCCATCATTTTTAAAATGGTAGGGGCAATATCACCCAGTTTACCGGGTTTTACCGATCCTTTCCAGTCATTATCTATAATAAATAAAGGTACCGGGTTCAACGTATGAGCAGTATTTGGTGAACCGTCTTCATTGATCATATAATCGGAATTACCATGATCTGCAGTAAGAAAAATGGTATATCCATTTTTTAACCCTGTAGTTACTATTTTTTCTACACACTTGTCTACAGTTTCTACAGCTTTAATAGCAGCTTCCCATACACCGGTATGCCCAACCATATCTGCGTTTGCAAAGTTCAGACAAATAAAATCGGCTGTTTTATTTTCTATCTCAGGTAAAAGGGCATCTGTTACTTCATAGGCACTCATTTCCGGCTGCAGGTCATAAGTAGCCACTTTTGGGGATGGAATCATGATCCTTTTTTCTCCTTCAAAAGGCTGCTCTCTCCCGCCACTGAAAAAGAATGAAACATGCGGGTATTTTTCCGTTTCAGCTATGCGAATTTGTTTTAGTCCTTGTTGCTCCAGTACTTCACCCAGTGTATTATTCAGGTTGTCATTTTCAAATATGATATGAACATTCTTGAAGGTTTTGTCATACTCAGTCATTGTGGTATAATGAAGGTTGAGTTTTTCCATCCCGAATTCCGGAAAATCAGTTTGTGTCAGTACTTGTGTTATTTCCCGGCACCTGTCGGTCCGGAAATTGAAACAGATCACTACATCATCATTTTCTATTGTTGCAAGTGGTTGCTGGCCTTCATTAATGATCACAGTTGGTTTAATGAATTCATCAGTGATTCCGGAATTATAAGAGTTTTCAATTGCCTGGATGGCATCAGTTGCCTTTTCACCTTCGCCATTCACTAAAGCATCGTAAGCCAATTTTACTCTTTCCCATCTTTTATCTCTATCCATGGCAAAATAACGGCCGCTTACTGTTGCGATCTTTCCTGCTGATTTATTCAAATGGTCTTGCAGCTCTTTTATAAAACCCAATCCGCTTTTAGGATCACAATCTCTTCCATCTGTAAAAGCATGTATATATAGATCTTTTAATTCCTTTTTTTCACATAGGTCAACTATAGCTTTAAGGTGGTTTATGTGTGAATGCACCCCGCCATCACTTACCAAACCGATCAGGTGTAGTTTTTTATTTTTGCTTTTTGCAAACTCTATTGCATTCAACAGGGTTTTGTTATCAAAAAAACTTTTATCCTTGATCGCTACGTTTATGCGTTGTAATTCCTGATAAACTATTCTGCCGGCACCTAAATTGAGGTGGCCAACTTCGGAGTTTCCCATCTGCCCGTCTGGCAACCCCACCGCTTCACCACAAGTGATGAGGGTAGTGTTCGGGTAGTTAGAATATAACGACCTGGTAAAGGGGGCATTAGCATGCTGAATGGCATCTGCAGATGCAACTTTTCCGAGTCCCCAGCCGTCCATAATAGTCAGAATTATTCTTTTTTTCGCCATTTTAAAGTCAATTGCTTATTAAGTATAAATACATTCATTTTCAGGTAACAATGCCAAACTGTACCCTGTAAAACTACATCCAATTCCCTTATTTGTCAGTTTTTAGCCGGAAAAGATATTGATTTTTAGTATTTTAGTTCTTGCCATAATGACCGGTTTACAAATGGCATGTTTTTAGATTGATACACCTGTGAAAACCTTTTATTATGAGGACACTATTTACTTTTTTACTGGCTGGTTTCTTTGTTCTGCTCACATCATTTGAGCAGACTGGAAGTATTGACGCAGTGATCAGTGCATTGCGTTCAGGTAACTCTTCTCAATTATCAGGTTATTTTGATGATAATGTAGAGTTGACATTACCTGATAAAAGTGACAGCTACAGTAAAGCACAAGCTCAACTTATTGTAAAAGATTTTTTTAGCAATAATGGAATCAAAGGGTTTGAACTTAAACACAAAGGAGATTCGCCCGGCGGTCATTTTTGTATAGGTACTTTGCAAACAAACGCCGGTAACTTTCGGACCAATGTTTTTATGAAAAGCAGGAATGGGAAGGAAGTTGTGAAGGAGATAAGATTCCAGGCTATTGAATAAATAATCAAGACAATAAATTAAAACCGGCCATTGGCCGGTTTTTTATTTCCTATTGATCATCTTCTTTTATAAGCCGGATCATGGCACTGCTTCCTTCATTGCTTGACAGGTAGGCATCATATCTTTTATCATTTACAAGAGCAACCATGTAAGAAGTATTTGGAGGAATAGTTCCCAGGTTTTCGGCTACCATGGTCAGTTCATTAACCGGCCCAAGTTCCTTTACTGATAATTTGATTGTATAAGGGTTACCGGTAAGACGGATATGCTGAAAGATCATTTGATTGTTCAGAAAAAGAGAAATAGAATCACCATCTATTTCAGCATTATCATAAAAGCGTAATTCAATAGAATCTCCCCGAACAGGGATATTCTTGATGAAGCGTTTTTCCCGGCTGGTAAATTTTTCCTGTATAGATATTGAAGGTGCTGTTACTAAAGGAGCAGGTTTTTCAACCGGTTCTATCACTTTTGGAGTCATTTCAGTTGGGATGACAGGTTCTTTTCTTTCAGTTTCAACAGCAGAAACTATTGGTTCAGTTACTGCTACAGGATTAGTTCCACTAATGGCAGCTATACTATCAATAATTTCTGGGTCATTGGCACCTGTCAAAAAATTATCAATTAAAAAATCCCACTCATCAGGAAATTCAGTGTTATCGGTTTTCGTTAGATGTACTTCTCCTTTCTTGTTACCCGGCTTTTCTTTTTCTGTTACATCTCCATCAAGCATCATCCGGTTCTCACCGGGGCAGTTAAAATCAGCGCTTGATAATAATGGAATTCTTCCGGGAACTGCTAATGAAATGCGTCCCTTTTTTTCTTCTATCAACTGATCATCCCACCACACCGCATTGTTGGTTTCCGGATCAAAATAACCTTTTATGGTATAGCGGCGATAATTGCTCCTGTTGTCATAATAATATGAGGTACCTGTAAGGCTATCGCCATCAATTACCAGTTTTACTTCGGCTTTTTGCTTGTTGATCTTACCATGCCATACACCGGTGATCATTTGTGCCATCAGACCTTCTGAAAAAGTACTGATAGCCAATAAAGTACTGAGCAACAGAAATAATGTCTTGTAGATCTGGGTCAATTTCATATGAATACCTGTAAGCTTTATTTAACGAAAAACAGGTATTACTTATTTCAATGAAAGTTGATAGAAATGCTATTTTATGCTTTTAGCAACTTAAAAGCATGATTCCATTTATTGTGTATAAAACCGGGGATGCACCATAAAATACAAAGCGGCTCTATAGCCCTTGCGGCTTCTACAGTTCCCATATCTTCTGTTTCCCATCCGAAAGAGGTTAAAATACCAGTTACTGTTTTTTTGGCCTTTTCGTCATTTCCGCAAATAAACATAGTAGGTGTTCCATCAGGAAATGAAGGTTTATACATGTGAGCATTACCTACACTATTGAATGCTTTAACCAGTTTTGCATCCGGAAGAATGTTCTGAATTCGTTCCATCAGGGATTCTTCAAGAGTAGTAAAGAATTTTAAAACACCGTTATCGGGGGGAACGGCTGCAATAGGGTTTGTAGCGTCAATCACTATTTTTTCAAAAAAATGTTCTTTGCCCGCCAGTTCTATCGCATCTTCCACAGCAAGACCACTTACAGCAAGAACCACTACTTCGCCAAACTGTGCTGTTTCCTGGAATGAACCCAAAAGACCCGATGGATTTTCTTTTTGCCATTTTATTACATCTTCTTTGGAAACATTTCTTGTTCCCAGCATTACTTCATGCCCTTCCTGCAGAAAACCAGATGCTAACACACGGCCAACTATTCCTGATCCAACTATACCTATTTTCATGACCAATATTTTTGTTGATTAATAATTAGCTTTACAAATATTCAGAAAAATCAATGGCGAACCCTAATCTAAATAGTGAAAAGCCGAATCTATCGGTTGCAGAAGCTGCGTTTGAGAATTCAATACGACCAGCGGTCATCGCTGATTTTTCAGGGCAAGAACAGATCATTGAAAATCTTCGCATTTTTATAAAAGCCGCTAAGATCAGGGGAGAAGCATTGGACCATGTCCTTTTTCATGGCCCTCCGGGATTGGGGAAAACTACACTTTCCAGGATTGTTGCCAACGAATTAGGAGTTAATATTAAGGAAACATCCGGGCCTGTTATTGAAAAACCCGGCGATCTGGCGGGATTACTTACCAGTCTTGAACCGAATGATGTATTATTTATTGATGAAATACATCGGCTTAGTACAGTTGTGGAGGAATATTTGTATGCTGCTATGGAGGATTTTAGGATCGATATCATGATCGATTCCGGTCCCAATGCAAGAAGTATACAGATAAACCTGAATCCGTTTACTTTGATCGGCGCTACTACCCGTAGCGGATTGCTGACGGCTCCTTTATTATCAAGGTTCGCTATCAAATCAAGGCTGGAATATTATGTAGCGGGCACATTGAATAAGATTATTCATCGTTCTGCCGGGATACTTGAAACCAAAATTTCAAATGAGGCCATTGAGGAAATTGGCAGAAGGAGCAGGGGTACTCCCCGTATTGCGAATGGGTTATTGAGAAGAGTAAGGGATTTTGCCCAGGTGTTAAATGACGGGCAAATTGATATTGGCATTACCCAACATGCTTTGCGGGCATTGAATGTGGATGAACATGGATTGGATGATATGGATAACCGGATACTCAGTACCATCATTGAAAAATTTAAAGGGGGCCCGGTTGGCATTACAACTATTGCTACAGCCGTGGGAGAAGAACCTGGAACATTAGAAGAAGTATATGAACCTTTTTTGATCCAGGAAGGCTTTTTACAAAGAACGCCAAGAGGAAGAGAGGTTACTCCAAAAGCTTACGATCATTTAGGCAAAACCAAACCTGGGTCATCCGGAACATTATTTTCATAAAAAAGGTCATGAAAACATGACCCTTTTTATTTCTGATTTAATTCATTAATCCTGCACCACCAGCCTGAATCCGTTTCCGTGAATATTAACGATCTCGATCTTTGTATCGTCTTTCAGGTATTTGCGGAGCTTGGCGATGTACACATCCATACTTCTTCCGTTAAAGTAAGTGTCGCTACCCCAAATTTTCTTTAAAGCCTGTTCTCTTGGCAACAGATCATTTAAATGCTCTGCCAGCATTTTCAACAATTCATTTTCTTTTGGAGAAAGTGTTTGGGTAACGCCACTATGCGATAGTTGACGCAACTTGGGGTTGAAGTGATAGCTGGCCAGGTCATATTCCTTATTCTCAGTTTCTTTATTGATCTCCTCATTCCTTTTCAGAATAGCTTTTATTTTCAGCAAAAGCACTTCGCTGTCAAAGGGTTTGGTGATATAATCATCCGCACCCAGTTTATAACCCTGTATCACATCTTCTTTCATTGTCTTGGCACTCAGGAAAAACAGGGGAATATCAGGATCCACATCTCTGATCTCTTCTGCAAGGGTAAAGCCATCCATATTTGGCATCATCACATCCAGCAGGCAGAGTTCAAATTTCTCCCTTTGAAAAGCAGCCAGGCCTAAACGGCCATCTCTTTCCAGGGTTATATCATAATCATTTAATTCCAGGTAATTTTTGAGAACACTTCCAAGGTTCGGATCATCTTCGCATAATAAGATCTTAGGTTTTTTTGCTTCCATTTCCGGTGGTTTTAATTGGTGACAAATAAAGTTAAAGCATTTCGGGGGTTCAAGCATCCATGTCCAATTTTTTGTTAAAACACTGTGAATGCTACCCGATCGCTTTTTACATTTGTAGTATATAATAAAAAACTGTGCCATGCATATTACCCCGGACAACCGTTTAAAAAAATTAATTGTGATCGGCGACCGGTTACTGATAAAACCAACCCGTCCGGATGAACGAACAGCCAGTGGATTATACCTGCCACCCGGTGTGCAGGAGAAAGAAAAAGTGCAGCAAGGTTATGTGATCAAAACCGGACCTGGCTATGCTATCCCGATGCCAATAGAAGACGAATCCTGGAAAGGAGAAGAAGAAAGGATCAAATATGTACCGTTACAGGCAAAAGAAGGTGATCTTGCCATTTTCTTGTTAAGTGGTGCTACCGAAGTGATGTATGAAAGCGAAAAATATTTTATTGTTCCGCAAAGTGCCATACTAATGCTGGAACGGGAAGAGGATCTGTAAAAATTAATTAATTATAAAATTCAATTCATGGCAGATACAGCAAATTTTCTGGAAACGGTTAACAAAGGATATACTTTCAAAGGCGAATCATTTAAATTAGGTTGTGCCATGCTAGATGGTAATGTGGTAGAAGGCGCTGATGTTCTTATACCATTCAGAACATTGAACCGGCATGGATTAATAGCCGGAGCTACCGGAACAGGAAAAACGAAGACATTACAAATATTAGCGGAAGGATTAAGTGATGCCAGTATCCCTGTGCTCTTAATGGATATCAAAGGTGACCTGAGCGGTATTGCCGCTGCAGGCGCAGCTAATGATAAAATAAATGAACGTAGCCAGAAACTGAATATTGAATTTAAGCCTTCAGCATATCCTGCGGAATTACTGACTTTGAGTGATGAGAAAGGTGTTCGACTCCGTGCAACCGTGAGTGAATTTGGCCCAGTATTGCTTTCTAAAATATTAGGATTGAATGATACACAGGGTGGTTTTGTAGCTATGATCTTTAAATATTGTGATGATAATAAACTACCGCTGCTTGACCTGAAAGATTTTATCAAGGTATTGCAATATGTAAGTGATGAAGGAAAAGAAGAATTGGAAAAGATCTACGGAAAAATATCTACTACCTCTACCGGTACTATATTGAGAAAGGTGATCGAACTACAGCAGCAAGGCGCTGACGTTTTCTTTGGTGAGAAGAGTTTTGAAGTGGATGACCTGATGCGCATCAATGACGACGGAAGAGGAATGGTATCCATACTAAGGGTAACAGACTTGCAGGACAGGCCAAAACTATTTTCCACTTTCATGCTGCAGTTGCTGGCAGAATTGTATGCTACCTGCCCGGAAGAAGGAGATCTTGACAAGCCCAAATTGGTCATGTTCATTGATGAGGCCCACCTGATCTTCCAGGAAGCAAGTGAAGCTTTATTACAGCAAATAGAAACTATTATTAAACTGATCCGTTCAAAAGGGATCGGTATTTACTTCTGTACACAAAACCCTATGGACGTACCGGCTTCAGTTCTGTCACAACTGGGTTTGAAAGTACAGCATGCACTCAGGGCATTTACTGCCAATGATCGGAAAACTATTAAAAAGACAGCAGAGAACTATCCTGAATCGACTTTTTACAAAGCTGAAGATCTGTTAACGCAACTGGGTATTGGCGAAGCCTTTGTAACATTATTGAATGAGAAGGGCATCCCTACACCATTGGTGCATTGCATGCTTAGGGCACCGCAAAGCCGAATGGATATTTTATCGGAAGCTGAGATAGATCAATTGGTTTCTTCATCTAAAATTACCAAAAAATATAATGAAGTAATTGATAACAAAAGTGCTTATGAAATTCTGACCGAAAAATTGAAAGAAGCAGCCGAACGTAAAGAAGAGGAAAAACCAAAAAAAGAATCAACCAAAAAAGAAAAAGGATTTTTTGATGATCCGGTTGTAAAAAGTATGACCAGGACAGCAGGTAATACTATTGTCCGTACTTTGTTAGGTGTGTTGGGTCTTGGAGGCCGTAGCAGGAAAAAGAGTTTATTTTAAACGGATAAGACCTTTTTTATCCATTTCAATTTTATCTTCAGCCTGGAGAAATTCGATCACTTTCCAGGCTTTTTCTTTTTTAATGCCATTTAGTTTTAGCAGCAGGTCTTTTGCATCCAGTGTTTCATACTTAACGAGGTTGATAATGCGATGATGCAGGGTCTCAAATTCTTCTTTACTCAGATGGGAAGCTTTTTGCCGGAGACAATTATCACAAATGCCACAAGCCCGGGTTTGTGAATCACCAAAATAACTACTGATGATGCGGCTTCTGCATTGTCCTTCTTCCGTAGCATAGGTCTTCATTTGCCTGATGCGTTTTAAAAAGGATTCTTTTCTTTTTGCATGCGCCTGCATATCAATATTGAGGTCTTCTGTTTTTATCCTGTTACGAAGAAAATATAATTGTGGAGTATCTTTTTGTGGCTGATATTCTATTATTCCGGCTTTATGCAAACGTTTCAGGTCCTCTTTGATCTTTTCTGCAGGGAGATGCATTATCCCGGCAAGTAATTTTTCTGAAATAGAACAGGAAGTATCAAAAATTCCACCATAAGTACGCAACAATGTTTTGACCAGTAATTCAAGTTGTGGATTCTCTTTTTCAAAAGCATGCAGGTATTCTTTATTTGTAGTGAACACCACTGATGCGGGTACAAATACCTGTTCGTTAAACGAAAGCCAGCCATCCTGTTCAAGGGCTTTTAATGCGTATACAACTGTATGACTGGAAAGATTAAATTTTTTCAGAAAATCGCTGATGTCAAATTCAAAATATTCACCACCCCCTGATCCGGCAGGCAATTGCAGGTAGTTGGCGATAGCCTGGTAAACATTCCTGATCTCATCAATTGAAGGATAACGGAGTTCAGTTGTTTTTTCCAATTCAAAAAGATCTCTTGTATTGCATAATAAAACAGCGTAAGAAATTTTTCCATCCCGCCCGGCCCGTCCGGCTTCCTGGTAGTAGTTTTCGAGGCAATCAGGTACATCTGCATGGATCACCGTTCTTACATCAGGTTTGTCAATACCCATCCCGAATGCATTGGTACAAACGATGACCCGGATCCTGTTTTTGATCCAGTCTTCCTGCTTTTTATTTCTTTCTTCCGTGGAAAGTCCGGCGTGATAGTAATCGGCTGAAATTTTTTGTAATCTTAGTAATTCACTTATCTCTTTTGCCCGTTTACGGCTTCGGCAATATACCAGGCTGCTCCCATTTACTTTGTGAAGTACTTCAATGATCTTATTGATCTTTGAATCAACAGAGAAAACACTATAAGAAAGATTAGGACGTTCAAATGACTGACGAAGGATATGTTGTTTTGTGAAACCGAGCTTATCACAGATATCAATCTGAACTTCCGGTGTTGCAGAGGCAGATAATGCCATTACAGGTACACCCGATAATTCTTTTCTTATCTCTGCAATTCTCAAATAAGGAGGACGGAAATCATAACCCCATTGTGATATGCAATGTGCTTCATCAACGGCGATGAGGTTAATTCCAAATCCCGGCAGATATTCTTTGAAAAGGGTTGTTTCCAGCCTTTCCGGAGAAACATACAAAAACTTGCAATTGCTTTCTGTTGCTGTTTTGAAAATGTTGATCACTTCCTTTCTTGTCATACCGGAATAAACAGCAAAGGCAGTAATATCTTTTTTTCTTAAGTTTTCTACCTGGTCCTTCATTAAAGCGATCAATGGGGATACTACAAGACATAAACCGGGATTCAACATGGCTGGAACCTGGTAACAAATTGATTTACCACCACCAGTAGGCATTAATGCTAACGTATCTTTTCCATCCAAAACCGATTGGATCACTTCTTCCTGCATAGGACGGAATGATTGATAACCCCAATATTGCTGCAGAATATCGTGAATGCTTCTCATCAGTAGCCGTGAAATTACACTACTTTCTTCACGAAGAGCCGAACAGAATTAATGGCCAGGACTACATCACTCATGCCCATAACCAATGCGCCAAAAGTTGGAGTTAAAAAACCAAAAGCAGCTACGGGAATGGCCACTATATTATAAGCAAAAGCCCAGAAGAGATTTTGCTTAATGGTGAGGTAGGTGTGTTTGCCTAATCCTAATGCGGTGGGTAGATTCTTTAATCCGTGGTTCATTAATATTACCTGGGCAGATTGTACAGCTATCTGCGATGCTTCATTCATGGAAATTCCGATGGTGGCTTTGGCAAGTGCCGGTGCATCATTGATCCCATCTCCAACCATCGCTGTTGGAACTTTTTCTGACAGTTCACCGATCTTTTGAAGTTTTTGTTCTGGTGTTTGTTCAGCATATACCGTATCAATTCCAAGCTGGGCAGCCAGTTCATTACATTTTGCCTTCCTGTCACCACTCAATAAAATGGTTTCTATATTCTTAGTGTGCAGGTAATCAATAACAGGTTTGGCTTCTGCTCTTATCTCATCTTTTACGTCGATCCATCCAATTAGTTTCCCATTCTGTAAAATATAAATATTATGATGGTCTTCTTTGGTTAGACCTTCTGCAGCTTTGTATGAACCTGCCGTGTATTGATTTCCGCCCATATCTTCCGCCTGCATCCCCAATCCCTTGATCTCATCAATTTTCTTCCACCGGATATCATTCTTTGTTTTCCAGTTTTCAGAAATGGTTTTGGCAATGGGATGATTGGAATATTTTTCCAGGGAGAAAACAATTCTTTTAAACTCTTCTTCCTCAACCTGGGAATTAAAGCCTGCAATCTCAAAATTACCAGTAGTCAATGTCCCAGTTTTATCAAACACAACTTGTTTAATGTCTTTAAAGGTTTCCAGGCTGGTGGCATTACGGAATAGTATCCCTGTTTTGGCAGCACGGCCAAGTCCAACAGCAATAGCAGCAGGAGTGGCTAATCCCATAGCGCAGGGACATGCAATAACCAATACTGCAATACTTCTCATCAGGGCCGGAGTAAATTCTTTCAGTACGATCCAGCTGACCGTTAATGTGGCCACTGCAATTATTAAAACTAATGGGATGAATATGGCACTGATGCGGTCTGCCAACTTTTGAACAGGAGGTTTTTCTCCTTGCGCCTGTTTTACCATATTGATGATCCCGGAAAGCACTGTATCATTTCCTACAGCAGTTACCTGGGCTTTTACCGTTCCGTCTGTTATCACACTACCGCCTATCAATTTATCCTTAGCCAGTTTATGAACCG
This sequence comes from Chitinophagales bacterium, assembly GCA_020636575.1. GTDB lineage: Bacteria > Bacteroidota > Bacteroidia > Chitinophagales > Chitinophagaceae > JJ008. Next base: position 458,773 of record JACJXP010000001.1, on the reverse strand, counting down.
GCACACTTTCACCTGTTATGATGGCTTCATTAACATGCACATCCCCCCATAATATTTTGCAGTCAATCGGGACTTGCTCACCACTTCTTATCAAAACCAGGTCGCCAACACGGAGCATGGTGTTTTCTACAGGAAATATCTGCTCCTTATGTTCATCATCAAAAGCGATCATATTCGCCATCACTTTTTGTGATTTGGCGAGTTTGTTTAATTCTCTTTGTGTAGAAGCGATAGATGCATCTTCCAGGTAATTACCCAGAAATACCAGGGTGATGATAGTGGCAGCCGTTTCGTAAAACATATATTCATGTGCCTGCCCGGTCAAAGAACCATAAAGACTGTAAACAAATGCGGCAGAAGAGCCTACAGCGATCAGTACGTTCATATTAGGTACCCTGTTACGAATACTTTTAATGGCACTTTTTCCAAAAAAGCTCATTCCCACTATATATACAGGAATGGTGAGGCCAAGTTGTACCCAATGAGATATATCTGGAATGTTTATGCCGGGTATCATGTGCAGCATTAATACTGCCGTAAAAGGAAAGCAAAACCAGAAACGTTGTAAGTGTGTAGAAAGGAATTTGACTTTTTCTTTTCCAATATGTGTATGCCCGGTAGCAGTGTTAATTGTATAACCCAGGTCTTTGATACCTTTACTTATCTTTTCTTCAGCCACTTCGTTTATGTTCTCAAATATTACATCACCTGTTGCAAAATTCACTTTAACATTCTTCATACCCTGTTTTTCCAGGTATTTATGAATATTCAATGCACAGGTGGTGCAATCCATGCCATCAACTTTCCATTGAACTTGTTCCATTCTGCAAAGTTACTTTGATGATAGTTCTTTAGATTATGATTCACGGAATATCTTGGCAACATGGTTGCTAATCGGGTTAAATTTGCCGTATGGAATGGGAATTTTCTCTGGATAATATATACGATGTTGCAAAAGCTTTTTGGGAGGCTTTTCCGGCTCAAAAAGTGTTTGCCTTTCATGGGCAGATGGGAGCCGGCAAAACAACATTTATACAGGCTCTTTGTAAAGCGAAAGATGTAAAAGATGTAACCGGCAGTCCCACTTTTTCAATTATTAATGAGTATGAATATTTATGTGAGGGCACAAAAAGGGCCATTTTTCATATGGATCTCTATCGGTTAAAGGATAAACAAGAAGCAGAGCAGGCAGGTGTGGAAGATGTTTTATATAGCGGTGAAATATGCTTGGTGGAATGGCCTGAAAAGGCGCCAGCCGTGTTTCCGGAAGACACAATTCATATATATATCGATGCGATCAGCAGCGAAAAGAGAGGACTTAAAATAGCTGATATTTAGGTACATTTGATATGCTTTACTATTGGGTGTGGAGCCCAATTTGCCATCTGAAATCAACAACTATTAATGAGCCAGCAAAAACCAACAATATCTACCTCCTTTAGCTACGAGACCCTTGAAGAGACGCTTGATATAAAGCCCCGTACAGAAGGTATGATGATCGGGATTCCTAAGGAGATAGCATTTCAGGAAAACCGTGTGGCGCTTACACCTGATGCGGTAGGGGTATTGGTAAGTAACGGTCACCAGGTGATGATCGAACATAATGCAGGCGAGGCGGCCCATTTCAGGGATAAGGATTACAGCGAGGCGGGAGCCAAAATTGTGTATACCCGGGAGGATATTTTTAAAGCACCGTTATTAGTGAAAAGCGCCCCGGTTATTGAAGAGGATCTTCCTTTATTACAACTTAACCAGATCATCATTTCTCCCATTCATCTGTCAGTACTCAAAGCAGAGATTCTGAGTAAAATGATGGAGAAAAAGATAACGGCTATATCTTTTGAAAATTTAAAAGATGACAGCGATTCTTATCCGATCGTACGGAGTATGAGTGAGATAGCTGGTAGTGCAGTGATGCTGATAGCTGCCCAGTACCTGGGTTCTGCAAATCATGGAAAAGGCGTATTGCTGGGAGGTATTTCGGGTATAGCGCCAACTAAAGTGATTATCCTGGGTGCCGGTATAGTGGGTGAGTACGCAGCAAGGGCGGCATTGGCATTGGGAGCATCCGTAAAAGTATTTGACAATAGTGTGTACCGCCTGAAGCGGTTGCAGAATAATGTGGGCCAGCGTATGTGGACATCCGTTATTGAGCCCAGGTTACTTGCTAAACAATTAAAAACATGCGAAGTAGCGGTGGGTGCTATTGGAAATGAAGCAGGACGAACCCCAATGGTGGTTACGGAAGAAATGGTGAGTAATATGAGACCAGGCTCTGTTATCATTGATGTAAGCATTGACAGAGGTGGTTGTTTTGAAACATCAGAGATCACTTCTCATGAGCATCCAATCTTTATGAAGTATGGTGTGATACATTATTGTGTACCGAATATACCTTCAGGTTTTGCCCGAACCGCTTCCCAGGCCATTAGTAATGTGCTGATGCCTTTATTACTGGAAGCTGCAGACGAAGGAGGGTTTGAAAAACTGGTCTGGCATAAATTACATCTGCGTAGCGGTATCTATATGTTCAAGGGGGCATTGACCAATTTCTACCTTAGCCAGCGGTTTGATTTAAAGTATACTGATCTTAATCTATTGATTGCAAGCCAACGATAGAAAGATCTATTATCCAACGATTTATAAACTCTTTCATCTTGGTTCTCTTTACTAGTAAGTCATTTTGATCGTAAATGATCGACGATCTTTTAAAGTTGTTTCATATTCTATATAAATGGTATATTTATTTCTAATTCCTTCCTTATCAATTCTATTCTGCCCTTTTTTTAATCTTCAAAATCAATTCAAAATGAGAAAGCTTTCTTTTTTCTTAGCCACTTTTTTAATTCTCGCTGCTTGTAACAATAGCGGTAAAGACACCACTTCAGCAGTTACCTGGCATGATCTTGAATCAGAAAATCTAAAGGGTGATATTGCTTCCTATGAGGAAACCTCTTATAAAGTAGATAGTATGGGAAATATCGGCGAAGCTGATTCTTGTTGTGCCGATGTAACGGAATACGATGAAAACGGAAACAGCATAAAAAATGTAAGCAAAGACAAGAATGGCACAATTAGTGGCGAAACAGTTATGACCAGGCACCCGAATGGCCAGTTTAAAAGTATGTCAAGTACCAAAGATGGGAAAAGCAATGGTGGATTCAGAGTTGATATAGATGCGGATGGAAAAATAACATTGGCTGTAGCAATAGATTCAACTGGTAAAGATGATGTTTATTACACTGATGTCACCATGAATGATGTTGGTGAGGTTACCGGCTGGAAGCAATATGATAAAGACAGTGTTTTCAGAATGCAGGGTGAAAGTGTATACGACAAACATCAAATGTTAAGTAATACGATTAAAGACAGTGTAGGGACAGTAAAAAACAGCTCAACATCAAAGTATAATGATAAGGGTGAACTTATAGAATCATCTTTTACAAATGTTGGTAAAGATTCTACTACAACAAAGGTTACAAAGTATACTTATGATGCTCATGATGAAATGGGCAACTGGACGCAGCGTACAACAATGGAAGATGGTAAGCCAACAAAAATTGTAAAGAGAACTTATACTTATCGAAAAGAGGAGGAAAAGAAATAGAAATTAAAGTTTTATCTCAGTTATATAAATGCCCATCATTTTATTGATGGGCATTTATATCAATATTTGTTAAGTCAATTTGTTTAATTGAGAGATATTTGTATGCCTATACTTTTGAATTTCTCCATTAATTGCTCCCAGTGTCTTTCCTTCAAACTGCCAGCGCCAAATGATTTAATTTGCAAATCGCCAGTGATAATTGTTAAGGCATCGGATTGTTTGTAAACACTTTTTCTTAGAATAATTATTATTTCTTTTAAATCATATTTTTTTGAAATCCAGGGCAGGAAATGATTTTTAATGATTAATGAGTTGTCTCTTATAATAAAGAAATACATCTGAAAGCCAAAGGCAAAGTAGAAAATAGCTATTGGGATTAACATAATAAGGCTTCTTTCAGGATGCAATTCAAGTGTTTTATATGTTGAAACAGATAAGCCAATTATAAAACCAAAAAGAAGCAGTGTGTTGAAACTTGTTAAAAAATTACCAGCAAATTTTTCTTCAAAGTAATCATCATTTGCTTTTTTATTCTCTGAGAAATAAGGTTTGATCTTTTTAAAGAAATAATTCTTTAAAGACACCCTGAGCTTAGACGAATTGCTGTAGCTTATATTAGGTATTTTGAGAACTGCTTTATTCTTCAATTTGATACTTGAAGTAATTGTTTCTAAGCCCATTGACTTGCTTCGAGTAAACATAATAATCTCCTCAATTACATCCTCTGTTATGATTAAAGGTTTTCTAAAAAGTCTTTTTTTTTGAATTTTGGAATCAGATATAATGTAAACTGGTGCAGCTTTTAATGTTGAGTATAATAAATAACAAACTAAAATCAAGAGAAGCAGAAAAAACAACCAATTGGGTAAAGGGATCTTTTTGCTATTTTCAAATAAGTTAATTTTTCCAAGAGCAACTACTGAAAATAGGCCAATAAGGAAAAGAATAGAAAGCGATAGGTTAATCCAGAATGTGACACTGTATTTGCTTTTAACCATGCAAATTATTTGTGATTGCTCATGTTAATAATATTCTCACAAAATCCATATTCTATTTCATCATTACTACTAACGATCACCAGTTTTTCTTTGCAATAAGTATCAATTAAGGATTGGTAAAGTGTAATGCCTTCTGCATCAAGATTGGTACATGGCTCATCCAATAATATGATGGGTGTATCAGAAAAGATGCATTGGGCCAGTTTTACCCGCTGCTTCATGCCAGAAGAATAATTACGGATCTGTTTCTTAGCTGCTTTATCAAGCCCTACTTTTAATATAATATCATTTGCACTGATCCCCGGAATAAAAGGTTTAAAATTTTGATGAAAACTCAGAAGTTCATCCAGCGTCATTTCTTCAACCAGTTCAAGATATGGGGCACACAGGGAAATGTGCTGGAATATTCTTTCGCTATCAATTTTTTTATGCTCATTTTTCCATTCAATAACACCTTCATTCAGCATCATACCACCGCTCAATACCTGCAAAAAAGTACTCTTGCCGCTCCCGTTAGGACCGGTAATGGCATAGGCCTTTCCTTTCTCAAAACTGTAGTTTAAATGACGGAAGATCCAGTCGCGGTTGAACCGTTTACCGGCATCAGATAGCAAGATCGTCATCCTGTGATCCTTTGGTAAATCGTTTGATGATGCCCCGGCCACTTTCCCGGATAAAGGTGACAATTTCATCCCTCTCGTCTGTAGCAGGCATTTCTTCTTCAATATACACCATGGCCTGTGAGGTGTTCAACCCTTTGTTGTATATAACCCTGTATATATCCAGAATATGATTGATCTGGTCAATGCTAAAACCTCTCCTCTTCAAGCCTACAGAGTTAACACCTGCATAGCTTAGGGGGTCCCTGGCTGCTTTGATATAGGGAGGAACATCTTTTCTTACAAGTGAACCGCCACTGATAAAAGCATGGTCGCCAATTTTTACAAATTGATGAATGGCACACATGCCTGCCAAAACACACCAATCCCCGATCACAACATGACCGGCTACTTGTGTATTGTTACTGATGATGCAATGATCACCTACAATACAATCATGAGCAATATGGCTATAAGCCTGTATCTGGCAATTAGAGCCAATTACTGTTTTACCCAGCGCTTTAGTTCCCCTGTTCACCGTTACAAATTCTCTGATCGTAGTATTATCACCTATTTCAACAATGGAAGCTTCGCCTTCAAATTTCAGATCCTGGGGTATGGCTGAAATAACTGCACCGGGAAAAATGCGGCAATTTTTTCCGATACGGGCACCTTCCATAATGGTGACATTTGAGCCCACCCAGGTGCCTTCCCCAATTTCAACATCCGGATGAATAACGGTAAATGGATCAATCTTTACATTGGTGGCCACTTTGGCATTCGGGTGTATATATGTATGGGGATGAATCATAGTTGCAGCATACCGCCAGTTTGCGGTTGCGCAAAGGTAGCTTTTAGCCGCTAATAAGGAACTTTTTTTACGTTCAGTATGTTAAAAATCAGTACCTCAGCCCTGTATTCAAAGTTCAACCATCAAGTTTCCCTGCTGTTTTGTAAATTTGTTGCTTAATGCATAATCCTCCGGACATATTATCACTGGCTTGCAAACAGGCACCCATGGAGAATGAGATGCTGCTTTTACAACAAAGGCAACAGCAAATTCCGGGTTCTATACAATATAACATTGATCGATACAGACGGAACCTGCAATGGAATATTGATGATACTGGTATGATGCTGTATCATTATGCAAAGAATAAGCCTGAGGATAATTATTTTGAATTACGTTTTTGCGTCAGCGGGAATGTTTATTGCCGGAAAAAGGATACTGAATGTGACATGTGCCAGTTCAGCGCTTCTAAAAGCTGTATGGAAAGAGTGGAAAGTGTGGATGTGGTCAGTTTCCGGTTTTCACCAGTACAGCTAAGCCAGTTTGTTAAGCCCGGTATGCGAAACAATGTGCTTACAGATAAAATTCTTCAGTTCAGGCATCAGTCATCCTTTACCAAGATATTACCTCTTTGTGGTAAAACGAGGATGGTATTGGAAGGAGTGTTGAATCATACCTATTCAGGAAGCCTGGAGAATATTTACATCAATGCCCAAACCCAGATGCTCTTACTCTACAGCCTTGATTGTATGTTGGGAGAGAAAGAAATTGATGTAGTAAACTGTAAATTCCTCGCTAATGAAGCAGACAGGGAAAAGATTGTAAAAGCAAGGGAGATATTGGTACAGCATATTGGCGAACCGATCACCATTAAAGAACTCAGCCGTAAGGTGGCTATCAACGAATGTTATCTTAAAAAAGGATTCAAAGAATTGTTTGGTACCACTGTTTTTGACTTTTATCAAAGTCAACGGATGGAGCATGCAAAATACCTGCTTTACGAAAAAGGACTCAGTGTAACTGAAGTTTCTATGATGCTGGGTTATTCCTCTATTTCTCACTTTTCAACTGCCTTTAAAAAGCATACAGGTTTAAAGCCCTGCGAATTGTTGTTGCGTTCGTAATTATCTTTCCCTTATAGATATAGTCATAGTATAAATGATCAGGGTATCAATTATTAAATACGGGTTATTTTCGCACAAATAATATTATGCAGTCAGAATTGTTCAATCAGTTAGTACGAAGCAGGAGATCTACTTTCCCTGACCAGTTTGAAACAGGGAAAAAGGTAGATGATGATATCATAAAAGAAATTCTTATCAATGCTACCTGGGCACCAAACCATGGCAAGCAGGAACCCTGGCATTTCACTGTTTTCTCAGGTGATGGATTGCAACAACTGGCTACATTTCAAAGTGAACTTTATAAGCAATTGGCCGGAGAGAATTTTAAGGAGATCACTTATGGTAAGCTTCAGCAAAACCCACTCAAAGCATCGCATGTTATAGCGTTGGGCATGAAGCGTACAACCAATAAAAACATTCCTGAAGTAGAAGATATAGCTGCCGTGGCCTGTGCTGTTCAAAACCTGTATTTATCTGTAACTGCTTATGGCTTGGGTGGTTATTGGACAACAGGCGGTGTTACTTATAAAGAAGAGGCAAAAAGTTTTTTTGGTTTGGGAGAGAATGACCGCTTACTTGGTTTTTTTTATATAGGACATGTTGCAATACCAACAGGTGGGGCTACACGGATGCCGATTGAAGAAAAGGTTAAATGGATAACAGGCAGATGAAAAAAGATCCCCCGGTAACTCCTCCATATCATATTTACTACCCTGTAAAAATCGCCAAAAGCAAAATAGCGGGTAAAGGAGCTTACGCTTTACAAAGAATACCAGCCCGAAAAAAAATAGGTGATCTTGGCGGAGTTATAGTCACTATGAAAGAGGCCTTAAAACTTATTAAGGACAAAAAAGTGATCAACCTGGTGGAGCTGGATGATGACCTGGCATTGAATGCATCTGCACAGCCTAATGATATACGTTTTATTAATCATTCCTGTGATCCCAATACTTATATGCGGGTATTGAAGAACCGGGTGGAGTTTTATGCTTTAAAAAATATCAAAAAAGGAGAAGAACTAAGTTGCGATTACGGTGAAACGCATCATGAAGGAACTTTGCCTTGCCGATGCGGATCTAAAAATTGCAGAGGATTTATCTGATGAAAAAAATAATTGCTGCCATATCGATCCTGTTTCTGTTAGTATTAACGTTTTCCTTTTCATCAGAAAGTTTACGGAGCATTTATTCAAAACCGCCGGAGCAATGGCCAAAACCTTTTGTGGATGATGGTGTGGAATGGACAGAATTGGGCATTCTCCCCCTAAGCCCGATTGAAGAACATAAGGATTCTCTTTATCAAATAATTGAATTAGGAAAAACCTTATTCTTTGATACCCGTTTAAGTTCTTCCGGTAAGATCAGCTGTGCTACCTGTCATCAACCCGCATTGAACTGGACAGACGGAAAGGAAAAATCTATTGGACATAATGGTGCCATTAACAAAAGAAATTCACCCACCATTGCCAATAGCTGGTTTTATAAAAAGCTTTTCTGGGATGGGCGGGCAAAGGACCTGCAGGACCAGGCATTTGCTCCCATCAATAGTGAGTCTGAAATGAATAGTGAGATGCATGACCTGGTGATGAAGCTTAGAAAGATCGACGGTTACAGGCAATTATTTAAAAAAGCATTTGGTAGTGAAATGATCAATCCGGAAATGTTAACAAAAGCTATTGCGACCTTTGAGAAAACTATAGTTAGTCAAAAAAGCCGGTTTGATGATTTTCTTGAAGGCGATAAAAAAGCGTTGACCAACAGCGAGATCAGGGGATTACATCTATTCCGAACCAAAGCAAGATGCATGAATTGTCATCACGGGGCTTTGTTTACAGACAACCAGTTTCACAATATCGGTTTTTCCGGTAATGATGCCGGGTATTTTTTTGTATCTCATCAGGATGTTGATTCAGGAAAATTTAAAACGCCTTCCCTGAGAGATGTTATGAAAACAGGGCCATGGATGCATGATGGAAAGCAAACTAATATGGAGGAGCTGATCAACCTTTTTAGTGATGCTTCTATGGAGGGTAATAAAAGTGATATGATCAAACCTATCAGGCTCACCACAAAAGAGAAAAAAGATCTGGTCGCCTTTTTGCATGCCATTTCTGCCTCTGCAACAAGGGTGCAAGAGCCAATTTTCCCGGAATAGAATAATTCAGCGCTATAAGTTATCTTTGTAGTTCCCAAAAACAAGAATATGAAAAAAATACTTTTGACATTAATGATTGCTTCAGCGGTATTTACTGTAAATGCCCAGCCGCCTGAGGGTGATGCCAAACCGGGTGACTGGTATGGTGAAAAAGTTGATCCGAAAGAATCGGTTGCTCTTAAAGATGTAGCATTAAAACTGAAAGGCGGATCACCTGATTTTGAATCCGTAAAAGTGAAAGCAAAAGTGGTAGATGTGTGTTCTAAAAAAGGATGCTGGATAACACTTGAATTGGCTGACGGAGAAACAGCTATGGTGAAGATGAAAGATTACGGTTTTTTTGTACCTATGGCTGCCATAGGAAAAACAGTGGTTATTGACGGAGAAGTAAAAATGAAAACCACTTCAGTAGCTGAATTAAAGCATTATGCTGAGGACGCTAAAAAGTCAAAAGAAGAAATTGATGCGATTAAAGAACCACAAAAGGAAGTTAGAGTAACTGCCAAAGGAATTGTGGTGATTGAATAAATTTACAAACCTCTTTAGAAAGGCTGTTCATTCTGAGCAGCCTTTTTTATTGTCATTAAAAAGTCAGTTTCCCTTTCACGTAAATAGTATTTCCTAAAACGGTATATAACATTACCTCAGAGATCGAACATTTGTGCCTCATGATTTTCCTCAGTAGAAGAAATGAGCTTGTTTATCATCTTGTCATTTTAATGTAAAACCTATTAGTATTCATTCTTCTTGACAAAAGCATGATAAATATATAATGCTGCTAAGAAATCTTTGCGGCCAATAAATTGATATGTACAGGACCGCTGCTTTGTTCGTTTTCCTATTAACTGCACTTGATTCATTCTCCCAGGCTGATACTACGTTTAATGCCGATCGTACATTGGATGAGATCGTTGTTACTGCTACACGTACTGAAAGAAAATTGGGGAATGTAGCCGTTCCTGTTAGAATAATAAATAATAAAACCATCCAGCAGGCTGGTTCAGTAAGGCTCAAAGATATTTTACAGGAACAAGCCGGACTTTATATCACTAATAGTTTTGGTGCAGGGGTGCAAATGCAGGGTCTTAATCCGGATTATACACTTATCATGATTGATGGTGAGCCCTTGGTGGGAAGAACGGGTGGTGTTCTTGATCTTAACCGGATATCTGTAGGAAATATCAGGAAAGTTGAAATTGTCAAAGGTCCCTCATCAAGCCTGTATGGATCTGAAGCGTTAGCTGGGGTTATTAATATTATTACGGATAAAACTTATCGGGAAAAACTTAATGCAGGTGTCCGGTATGGCTTCGGCAATCCGGATAATGGCTGGGCTTTGCCTGTCGGTAATAATACATTTAAAAACACCGATATCAATTTACAAGGTAGTACTAGATTTAATAAACTTGGAATTCAGTTCTTTAGTAACGCCAATTATCTTGACGGAATCAGTTTTAGACCTTTTTCGAAAGATAAAGTTGCACAACCTATTTGGAGGCTTACCAACCAGGTACAGTTCAGTTATCCGTTTACAGTTAATACAAAACTTACACTGGCTGTTCGTCATACCTACGATCACATAAAGCAAGAATTTGCAGTAAGCAATAATGGCACAATAACAAACTCTTATGGGAGAGAGGCAAACCGGGATCTGAATATTAACCCGGTGTTGATTCACCAGTTCAGTAATAAAGTAAGATCATCATTAAGATTATATGCAACCTCTTATAATGGTTCGCAAAAACTAAAGTTCAAAGAAATACCTGATAGCTCTTATACAGACGAATTCAGACAACAATTTTACAGGGCTGAAAACCAGGCGGATTTTGACTGGGATAAAATGACCGTTACAGTTGGTGGTGGTTATACAGCGGACCAGGTTCGATCAACGAGGTATGATGATTTCAGCAGTAAAAAGACGAATACGGTTCTTTATGGATTTGTGCAACATGAGTGGCGCCCTGGTACAAAGACAACGATCATAACAGGATTTCGATATGATGATAACAAATTGTTTGCTGCTGCTTTCAGCCCTAAGCTTGCTGTCAGGTATAAGGCAAGTAATAAAATATTATTAAACGCATCTGTCGGTCGTGGCTTTAAAGCTCCGGACTTCCGGCAGCTCTATTTGAATTTCACCAATAATGCAGCGGGTGGGTATTCTGTTTTCGGAACAATTGATGCAGTAAAGATCATTACAGAATTACAACGAATAGGACAGGTGGCAGAAGTAAGTGATGACTTTTACCGGTTGAAAGAATTAAAACCTGAATTTTCTACGGGTATAAATGTAGGGGGAACTTTTTTGTATTCCGAAGCACTTTCGTTCAATCTGAATTTGTTCCGTAATGATATTGATCAGCTGATTGATGTAAGACAGGTTGCTACAAAATCAAACGGAGCTCAGATATACAGTTATATAAATGTCAACAAAGCTTTTACAGAAGGAGGAGAAGTTGAAGTTAACTGGAAGCCGATAAAACAAGTAAGTGTTTCGGCCGGGTATCAATTACTTAAAACAGCAGATAAAGAAGAATTGCAGCATGTAAAGGAAGGAAAAGAATATACAAGAGATGGTAATGGCAGCAGCAGGATCATGAATAAAAGTGAATATATCGGGTTGCCCGGCAGAAGTAAACATATGGCGAACCTGAAGATCACTTATGAATCCGGGAAAAAGTTTTTTGCAACAACAAGAATAATGTACAGAAGTAAATGGGCGGTTTCTGACAGGGATGGTAATGGTCTGTACAACACCAATGATGAGTTTGCCAGTGGGTTCCCACTCGTAAATATCTCTGCAGGAAAAACTTTTAAAAATCATATCAGCCTGCAGGCAGGAATGGATAATGTATTCAACTACCAGGATACAGACAACCTTCCCACTTTCCAGGGAAGAATGATATATGCAGCATTCAAGGTTGATCTGTTAAACAGTAAATAATATCTCACTATAAAAACAAATAAAACTAAGATGAAAAAGAACATTATCGGAGCGCTATTGATTTCAGCTACAATCGTATCCTGTACCAAAGACAAAACCGAACAAAATGTTGATCCGGGTGCTTTCAGTGTTTCAATAAATGGAAAAATAGCGACAGTTAATAATCTTCCGGCAGACACTATAATTGGATTTGCCCCAAGTGGTCAGCCTGTGGGAGCAGGCGTTTATTCTTTTTTTAGTTTGGAAACAAACAAATGGATACCCAACAGCGATTCAGCAACATCAAAATGGGATCTTGCTTTCTCTGGTACTATTATTCGTGTAAATAACACTACGGGTGGACCAGGTAACGGAGGAGCATTTGTTTATGTTGGCACTTTTGATGGCTTAACTTCTGTTCCGCAGGATTCGGTTTTCAGGATAGATAACCATCCAACAAGCTATGCTATTACCAAGGGTTCTGGCAAAGGATGGTATAATTATGACGGCGCTACTAACCTTTTAACTCCCATTCCTGGCCGTGTATTGGTAATTCGCACTGCCAGCGGAAAATATGCGAAAGTGGAAATATTGAATTATTACAGGGGTGGTGTTACGCCGCTTGCTTCAGCTTCTGATGAGATCAAAATAAGTGAACAACGTTATTATACTTTCAGGTATACATATCAGTCCAATGGAACAACCGCTTTCTAAATTTTCAGTTGAATGAAAGGGAAACCGCCTTAGGGCGGTTTTTTCTTTTTGCGTAAAACCGATTTCGCTTTCCGTAACCGGTTAAGGTATTTCTGTTTTTGATTTGCACAAATTTCAAACAGATATGATAAATCGGGTAGGATATCTCTTTATACTATTAGGGGTATGTTTAAATACTTTTAGTCAAAAACCTCAAGACAAAAAAATTATTGATAAACTATGCGGCTGTTTTGAGGTAGATTTTAAATATGCGGAAACTTTTTCTCCTGATCCAGATTATAAATATCACAATCGGGAAGAGACCGGTGGTACGGCCGAGTTGGCATTGCCAATAGAAGTAAGTGATAAAAAAATTGTGATCCAGCATCTTTTGGTTGTTTCTCCGACCATGGTAGTAAAACATTGGAGAGAAGAATGGACTTATGAAAATCCTGTAATCTGGCGGTACAAAGGAGACAGGGTTTGGGTTAAAGAAACGCTGTCGGCTGACCAGGTAAAAGGAAAGTGGACACAAACAGTTTGGGAAGTGGCCGATGAACCCCGTTACCAGGGTTTTAGCAAGTTTGTGAACCTTGACGGAAAGATCATCTGGCAAAATACCACAGATGCACCTTTGCCAAGAAGAGAATATTCTACCCGGGATGATTATAATATTCTGAAAAGAACCAACAGGCTCAATATTTCAGATAATGGTTATGTGCATGAACAGGATAACCAGAAGATTATTCGTTCCGATAATTCAGATAAACTGCTTGTGGAAGAAAAAGGACTCAATACTTATAAAAGACTTGATGAAAAAGAATGCGCAGCAGCGAAAGAATATTGGGAAAAGAATAAAGAGTTCTGGGGACATGTACGTAGTATCTGGGCTGATTATATCAATACACATGATACCATTTCCCTGAAGAATAAGGTCGATGACAAATTCTTACATGAATATCTCATCCGCCTTTCAAATGATTATGCTGCCCAAAAAATTACTTCTGCCGATATTGATGATCGTATAACAAAAGAGATCAACAGGTTTATCGCTGGCAATGAAAAGATAATTGCTGCAAAGCCCTGATGAATTCTAGATCTGATAGAAAGACCTCCCATATCCGGGTCTTTCTAAGCGTTACTCTTTTTGCTCATCCGCCTGATTTTCAAAGGCAGATCATGACTAAAACCGCTGTTTATTTCCTTAACTTTGCACTCTTTTTAGCATGGCTATGAGTGTTAAATACAGGGAATTTACAGGATTAAATCTGCCGTCCATTGAGCAGGAAATGCTTTCAAAATGGTCTGATAACCAGGCATTTGAGAAAAGCGTATCCCTGCGGGATGGGGCCACACCTTTTGTGTTTTATGAGGGTCCGCCCAGCGCCAATGGAATGCCTGGCATTCACCATGTTATTTCCAGGACACTTAAGGATCTTGTTTGCCGCTACAAGACCATGAAAGGTTTCCAGGTAAAACGTAAAGGAGGTTGGGATACACATGGTTTGCCGATCGAACTGGGTGTAGAGAAAGAATTGGGAATAACCAAAGAAGATATCGGTAAAAAAATTACCGTTGAAGAATACAATCAGAAATGCCGTGAGGCGGTATTGAGATATAAAGACAAGTGGGATGACCTTACCCGTAAAATGGGATATTGGGTTGACCTGAACGACCCCTATATAACTTTCAAGAATGAATATATTGAGACACTCTGGTGGTTGTTGAGTGAGTTGTATAAAAAAGGGTTGTTGTATGAAAGTGTAAGCATTCAACCCTATTCACCAGCTGCCGGAACCGGGTTAAGTTCTCATGAACTAAACCAGCCGGGAACGTACAAGGATGTAAAAGACACAAGTGCTGTAGCCATGTTCCGGGCAGTGCAAGATGATAAAAGTAAATTCCTTCATGACGCTGTGCAAGGTGCTGAAGTTTTCTTTCTAGCATGGACGACAACACCATGGACACTTCCATCAAATCTCGGATTAACTGTTGGAGCAAACATCGATTATGTGTTAGTGAAAACTTTTAATCCATATACACATCTCCCCATAAATATCATACTTGCAAAAGCATTATTGGGCAAATATTTTAAAGAAGAAGGTAAGGATGGAGATTTTGAGGGGTATACTGACAAAGTAAAAATTTTACCCTGGTCGGTAATTACTGAATTTAAGGGGTCGGATATTGAAGGTTGTGAATACGAACAATTACTTCCTTACGAGGCAAATTCACCAGACGTTATTGAAGAAATAACTCCTGGTGCAAAACCTTTCCGTGTACTGGTTGATACATTTGTAACAACTGAAGATGGTACCGGTATCGTTCATACAGCGCCTGCTTTTGGTGCAGATGACTTTAAAGTGGGGAAGAAATATAATATCGGAATCCTAACCATGGTGGACAGGGAAGGAAAGTTTGTAGATGGGTTAGGTGAATTCAGTAATCGCTATGTAAAGAATTATAAAGATGATCCGAACTATGTTGATGTAAATGTTGACATAGCTGTGAAACTTAAAAAAGAGAACAGGGCTTTTAAAGTAGAGAAATACGAACACAGCTATCCGCATTGCTGGAGAACCGATAAGCCGGTTCTTTATTATCCGCTGGATGCATGGTTCATTAAAACCACGGCTATCAGGGAAAGAATGGTGGAACTGAATAAGACCATCAACTGGAAACCCAAATCTACCGGCGAAGGAAGATTTGGTAACTGGCTGGAGAATATGGTGGACTGGAATTTAAGCCGCAGCCGTTTTTGGGGAACACCATTGCCGATCTGGAGAACTGAGGATGGAGAAGAAGAAACTTGCATTGGCTCTATTGAAGAATTGAATAATGGTATTAAAGAAGCCAATAAAGTATTGGGTGGTGATGTAAATAAAAATTATCTACACGAAGGTATACTTGATCTGCACAAACCTTATGTTGACGAGATCATACTTGTAAGTAAATCAGGAAAACCGATGAAAAGGGTTCCCGATCTTATTGACGTTTGGTTTGATAGTGGTGCGATGCCGTATGCTCAATGGCATTTTCCGTTTGAGAATAAAGAAACGTTCAAACAAAGTTTCCCTGCTGATTTTATCGCTGAAGGAGTGGATCAGACAAGAGGATGGTTTTACACTCTTCATGCCATTGCAGCGTTGGTGTTTGATTCTGTTGCTTACAAAACATGTGTGTCAAATGGGTTAGTCTTGGATAAGAATGGTAATAAGATGAGTAAGCGTTTGGGCAATGTGGTGGATCCATTCAAAACAATAGAAACATACGGGGCCGATGCAACAAGATGGTACCTGATTACTAATGCATCGCCATGGGAGAATATGAAGTTTGACCTGGAAGGGATCAAGGAAGTACAGAGAAAATTTTTTGGAACACTTTATAACACCTACCAGTTCTTTGCACTGTATGCCAATGTAGATGGCTTTAGCTTTAAAGAAGAATATATTCCTGTAACTGATCGTCCTGAGATAGACCGCTGGATACTTTCTTCATTAAACACATTGGTGAAAAAGGTGAATCAGTCCATGGACGAGTACGAACCCACACAGGCGGGTCGTTTGATCGAAGATTTTGTGGACGAACATCTGAGCAACTGGTATGTGCGTCTTTGTCGCCGTCGTTTCTGGAAAGGAGAATATGAGCAGGATAAGATCTGTGCTTACCAAACGTTATATGAGTGCATTGAAACCGTGACCCGGTTGATTGCACCTGTTTCGCCGTTTTTCAGCGATTCGGTCTTCCTGAATCTGAATGCTGTTACCAGTCGTTTCCAGGCAGAGTCAATTCATCATGTTGATTTTCCGGTTGCCAATGAATCAGTAATAGACAAATCACTGGAAGAAAGGATGGAACTGGCCCAGGATGCATCATCCCTGGTACTTTCTTTAAGGAAGAAACAAAACATTAAAGTTCGCCAGCCACTCCAAAAGGTGCTAATACCTGCACTCACTGCATCTATGAAATCGCAATTGCAGAAGGTGGAGGATCTGATAAAAGCAGAGGTCAATGTAAAAGAGATCGAATACCTGGATCCTGATAACACTTTTATCCGCAAGAAAATAAAGCCCAATTTCGTGGCTTTGGGTAAAAAATTAGGACCTAAGATGAAAGCAGTATCTGCTGCATTGAGTGCTTTTTCTCAGGAGCAAATAGCTCTTTTGGAAAAAGAGGGTCAGTATAATTTATCAATAGACGGTGAATCAGTGATTTTAGCTATAGATGAAGTAGACATCAGCAGTGAGGATATTCCCGGATGGATAGTGGCCACAAAAGGGAGACTTACCGTTGCATTGGATGTTACTATTACACCAGAATTGGAAGATGAAGGAAATGCCCGTGAATTTGTAAACAGGATCCAGAAGATCAGGAAGGATAATGGTTTTGAATTAACAGATAGGATAGAAGTTAAAGTATCGGCGCCTAATGGATTAAAAGATTCGTTAGCTAAGTTTAAAGACTATATTTGCGCCGAAATTCTGGCGGATAAGCTGGAAGTATTATCGGATATAACTGACGGGTCCGATATAGAAGTTAACGATATGTCATTAAAAGTCAATGTTTTAAAAAAGGGGTAAATATGGCTACAAAAAAGAAACAAGCCGCTAAGAAACCTGCAAAGTCTGCAGGAAAAGCCTCCAAACCCGCTAAAAAAGCAGCCGCAAAAAAGCCGGCAGCAAAGAAAACTGTGAAGAAAACTACATCCAAACCCGTAAAAAAAGCAGCTAAAAAGGCTGTTAAGAAGGTAGCTGTTAAAAAAGCAGCACCCAAAAAAGCAGCCCCGGCAGCCAAAAAAGCCGCTAAACCAGCTAAGAAGGCCGCTGTAAAAAAAGCCGCTGTAGCTACTAAACCGGCAGCAAAGAAAACTGCAAAAAAGCCTGGATCAGTAGATGCAAGTGCATTGGTATCTATTAAAAAAGGTGTAAAGCCTGTTATTAAAAAAGAACCGGTACGTTCTGCAAAAGTTGTAATACCTAAAACAACAGCAAAGGGATCTGTTCGATATCAGCCGGAATTCACAAAATCTGTTTTGGATGAAGGGGCAAAGCTGGAAACCGGCCCAACAATGCGTTATTCCGATTCTGACCTGGCTGAATTCAGGGAGATCATTCAGCGCAAACTTGATGCGGCTAAAAAAGAGCTGTCCTATCTTCAGGGACTTATTACCCGGAAGGAAGAAGGTGGTGATATGGACGAAGGTCGTTATATGACCATGGAAGACGGCAGTGTAAGCATGGAAAGAGAGCAATTGAGCCAAATGGCAAGTCGCCAGATCACTTTTATCGATCACCTGGAAAAAGCATTGATGCGCATAGAGAACAAAACTTATGGAATATGCCGTGTTACCGGAAGATTGATCGATAAAGCCAGGTTAAGAGCTGTGCCCCATGCAACATTAAGCATAGAAGCAAAGCAATTAATGAGCAAGTAAGATCATTTTGAGAACAGAATTGTTTAAGTTTTTTTAATTTATAAATGCCATTTCTATCGGAAGTGGCATTTTTGTTTTCAGTATTTTTATTTCCTTATTATCAGTTTTATGAGATCTCTTATTACAGTATCAGTGCTTGTATTTAGTTATTATTTAAATGCACAGCCACGTATTATTTCAGGACCCATGTTGGGGCCGGTTGAACTCAGGGATGCAAAAGTCTGGGTAGAAGTGTCGCCGGAAGTAAATAATACTTCTATTCAGTTCAATAAAAAAGGCGATTCCCATAAGAAAACTGTTTTATATAAGGGTGAGTTAGGTAATGATTTTAATCCGGTAACATTTGTTATAGGCGGATTGGATATAAATACAACGTATGAGTATGCTATAAATATCAATGGAAAATCTTCTGGAAAAAAAGGAGAGTTCACTACAAAAGATCTATGGCAATGGCGCAAGCCGGCTCCGGATTTTAGTTTTCTAACAGGTTCCTGTGCCTATTTTAATCAGCCTATATATGATCGTCCCGGAAAACCCTATGGGGGTGACTCATCCATTTTTGAAACAATGGCAAAGGAAAGGTCGTCCTTTATGTTATGGCTGGGAGATGCCTGGTATACCCGGGAGGTTGATTATTTCAGTGAATGGGGTTTATGGTACAGGGCCAGCCACGACAGGGCACTGCCGGTATTGCAGAACTTCTTAAAGGCCATGCCCCATTTTGCTACCTGGGATGATCATGACTATGGGCCTAATGATATTGGTACAAACTATATTTTAAAAGATAAAAGCCGGGAAGTATTCAATAAATATTTCTGTAACCCTTCAGCCGGAGAAAACGGGCAAGGCATTTATACAATGACGAGTTATGGCGATGTTGATCTTTTTATGACTGATGATCGCTGGTGGAGAAGTGCTGACCGGACCAAAGATTCGATAGATGGGAAACCTAATCCTGAAAAAAGAATGCTGGGAAAGCAGCAAATGGAGTGGCTAAAGAATTCGTTGCTATATAGCGGTGCAGTTTTTAAGATCATTGTAGTCGGAAGCCAGGTGCTCAACCCGGTTTCTCCATATGATAAGCTAAAAGATTTCCCGGTAGAATATGATGAGTTAATGGATTTCCTGGCGGAGAATAAAATTAATGGGGTACTTTTTTTAACAGGGGACAGACACCACAGTGAGATAATAAAAGTAGAAAGACCCGGAGCCTATCCGCTTTTTGATATTACAGTTTCTCCACTTACGTCCGGTACCCATACTTTTGGAGGCCCGGAGAAGAACAATCCATATCGGGTGTTGGGTATTGATGAAAAACAGAATTATGCTAAGTTTTCAATTACCGGCAAAAGAGGGCAGAGAAGTTTATCAGTTAGGTATTTTGGAATAAAAGGGGAAGAATTAGGAGAGTGGAGTATATCAGAAAAAGATTTAAAATATAAGTGAAATGACTATCTCATTCGGATATGATAAAAAACAGGTAATACAGGCATTGCGTTATCATTTTATCAGCAGGCCGGAGATCAGGATTATGCTAATACTGGTGAATGTTTTTGCTATTGCCACTTTCACACTTTATTTCATGAACAAGATCACTCCCATGGCTTTCCTGGTGGGTTCCTTTTTATGGTTGGTATTAATGATCAGTTTCTGGTTCATACTTCCGTTTGCAGTATATAAAAGGGCCGTTACGTTCAGGCATAATTTCAGTATGCGTTTTGACGAAAATGATTTTACCCTTTCTCACACTAACGGTTCAAGGTCATGGCCATGGACTGCATTGAAAAGCTTTCTGGAAACGCCGCATTTTTTTCATTTGTATTTTGATGCAAGGTCTTTTTTGCTTGTGCCCAAAAGTGGCTGTAAGGACAGCGATGAAGTACATGAACTTCGGACATTAATAAAAAGTAAGGTAAAAAAAGGTTAGGACTATAGTTGTTTGTCCATTTGCAGATGCGGGATTGTGATCTCTATAAACTCATTACCGGAAACAACATATCCCATCTTTTCATAAAAGCCGGTAACATTTTTCCTGGCATGCATTGAAATACATTTATATCCTCTGTCACGGGCAATGTTTTCAGCAAAATTCATCAGGGCTCTTCCAATTCCTTTTCCCTGCAAATCATTAAGGACCGCCATTTGTCTTAACCGGACTGTAGAAGGATCTTCTTCTACCAACATACAACAGGCAAGAATATCATCATCTTCAAAGGCGCCTATCAGGATATGTTTTTTTTCATCCTCCAGTTCCTGCTCTGAAAAGTTGAGCCCAAGAGGCTTACGTAAGATGTCATCCCGCAGTTTTACCATTCTGCGATAATCATCACTACCATGTTCAATAATTTTCAGCGCCATACTAAGAATTAGATAACAGAGAAACATCAAAATACAAAGAACTTATAATATCGCCAACCGTTTATTGTCGAAAATTCAATATCAAAAAATTGTCAAATGAAATGACTAAATTCTTTATTTTCAATAGCTTAGGGATCATCCGGAAAAAAATATGTTTACGATGCATATTAACCCAAAAAGTATATTTTTGCAGCCTATAAACAAAACTTTAAGAACATGTCAGACATTGCATCAAGAGTAAAAAAGATCATCGTAGATAAGTTAGGCGTTGATGAAGCAGAAGTAACCAGCGAAGCTTCTTTCACTAACGATCTGGGCGCTGATTCTTTAGATACTGTAGAGCTAATCATGGAATTCGAAAAGGAATTCAACATCTCCATCCCTGATGAGCAGGCCGAGACCATTACCACAGTTGGCCAGGCTGTTTCTTACCTTGAAGAACATGCTAAGTAATGTATAAACTATCCCGGTTTTAGGGATAAATGGTATGCCTTCATTTATAAAAGGCATAGGGAATAAATTAAATCCGCCTTCCTGCTGTTGATACAGCAAAGGCGGTTTTTTCATCTTCCGCTTTTATTGTGTAATCGTATCTTTGAATTAATCAGAATTATTATCTGCTATGGAATTAAAACGGGTCGTTATAACAGGTTTAGGTGCTATGACACCACTTGGAAATACAGTTCCGGAATATTGGCATGGTTTGATTAATGGTGTATCCGGCGCTGATATGATCACTTTATTTGATGCATCGAAATTTCGTACCCGTTTTGCTTGTGAGATAAAGGGATTTGATCCTGTCCAGTTTCTTGATAGAAAGGAGGCCCGTAAAATTGACCGGTTCACACAACTGGCATTAGTTGTAAGTGACCAGGCCATGGCAGATGCAGGCTTGTCAGCAGATACAGTGAATCCTGACCGTGTTGGGGTAGTTTTTGCAAGCGGTATTGGAGGACTTATTACTTTTCAGCATGAGGTCACTGATTTTGCAAGAGGCGATGGTACTCCAAGATTCAATCCTTTCTTCATTCCTAAAATGATCCTCGATATAGCAGCAGGGCAGATCAGTATGCGACACAATTTACGGGGTCCCAACTTTGCAGTAGTAAGTGCTTGTGCCAGTAGTACCAATGCTATAATGGAAGCATTTAACCTGATCAGGTTAGGAAAATCAGATATAATATTGACCGGGGGTAGCGAAGCTGTGATCAGTGAAGCTGGTGTGGGTGGTTTTAATGCAATGAAGGCCATGAGTGAGAGAAATGATGATCCTAAAACAGCCAGTCGTCCTTATGATAAAGACAGGGATGGTTTTGTTATGGGTGAAGCTGCCGGCATACTCGTTTTAGAAGAACTGGAACATGCTAAAGCCAGGGGAGCTAAGATTTATGCAGAAATTGCTGGCTGCGGAGCTACAGCAGATGCACATCATATTACTGCACCCCATCCTGAGGGATTAGGCGCTAAGAATGTTATGCTTGCTGCTTTAGATGATGCCGGTATGAAAGCTGACGAAATTGACTATATCAATACACATGGCACCTCTACACCAATTGGTGACGGGGCTGAAGTAAAAGCTATTACACAGGTTTTTGGTGATCATGCCTATAAGCTAAACATTAGTGCTACCAAATCCATGACAGGTCATTGCCTGGGGGCCGCAGGAGTAATAGAGGCCATTGCAAGTACCATGGCAGTAGTGCATGATGAAGTGCCTCCTACCATCAATCATTTTACAGATGATCCCGAATTGGATCCCAACCTGGATT
This sequence comes from Chitinophagales bacterium, assembly GCA_020636575.1. Lineage (GTDB taxonomy): Bacteria > Bacteroidota > Bacteroidia > Chitinophagales > Chitinophagaceae > JJ008. Next base: position 436,324 of record JACJXP010000001.1, on the reverse strand, counting down.
TTACGTTCAATCATTCAAAGAAACGTACGGTAAGGGCTGCTCTAAGTAATACTTTTGGTTTTGGAGGGCATAATGCCTGTGTTATTGTAAAAAAGTATCAGTCCTGATTCCATTTTTTTTTGTAGCTTGATTTTGTGGATTTCCTGAAGAATTTTTTTAAAAACCATTCCCGCACCTCTTTTAAAAAGGAGCTTAAGAATATTCTTGGTTTTAAACCGGAAACACTTTCATTATACAAAACAGCACTTACACACCGGTCAGTAGGTGAAAGCTCTGATGAGAACAATGAACGACTGGAGTATCTTGGAGATGCCGTATTGAGTGCTTTGATTGCAGATTACCTGTTCAAAAGGTATCCCTATAAAGAAGAAGGGTTCCTTACAGAAATGAGAAGTAAAATGGTGAACCGGCAGCAGTTGAATGATATTGCAGTCAGGATGGGGCTCAAGAAAATCACCTTATATAATAAAATGGATGGTTCGCTAAAGATCAGCCAGATCTTTGGCAATACGCTGGAAGCACTTGTAGGAGCCATCTATCTGGACCAGGGATATAAAAAGGCAGGAAAATGGGTGATGGAACGGATCATAATGCCCCATATGTTTATGGATGATTTGGAGGTACTTGAGATCAATCATAAGAACAAATTGTATGGTTGGGCCAATAAGAACGGAAAAGAACTTGAATTTGAGACCCTGAATGAGAGACTTGAGAATGGACGCCGGTTATTTACCGTGGCGGCTGTACTCGATGGTAAAAATATTGCTGAAGGAAGGGCTTTTAATAAAAAAGATGCGTCACAAATAGCAGCTCAACTGGCTGTTGAAAAGCTGGGAATTGTAAATTCTGATTCAATAGCTGAAGAGTAATTGCCCTATAATATCGCTGAGATCATACCTATATTTCAATAAGGCAAAATGTTTATCGTAGATCTACGAATGCAGTAATCCATTCATAAACAGGGAGGTAGAAGGTATCTTTTTTACGATAGTAAAAACTACAATTTAAAACGCAAAAACACTTGCATTTGCGTAAATCTCGCAGTACTTTTGCTAAGTCTTTCGAAAGAAAGATAATATTCAAACCCTATTTAAAACGATCCGTATTTATGAAAAAGCTTTACACCCTTCTGTCATTTTTTCTCCTTGTAAAAATTGGTTCAGCTAATACAGTTATTACTGCTGTTAATAACAACGGTAAATGGAAGAATAATTCAACCTGGGATTTAAACAGGAAACCCCAAAATGGTGATACAGTTGTTATCCCTATTGGAATGACAGTTAAGATCGATAATAATATCAATCTTTCAAGTGCAACAGTTTATGTAAAAGTTGGAGGCACTCTGGAACTTGATGGAGGAAAACTAAAAATCAATGATAATAGTGTTGTCCTTGTATATAATGGAGCAAGTATTATTGCTCATGGTAGTAATTCCGAACAGATTCAAATAGGTAGTACAATCAAGTACAAAGGTTCTCATGGTATGATCGCAGGACCTGCTATTGCAGATGCTTCAACCGGAACCTCTCCTAACGGTTTCAAACCAACCGGCCTTGGCGCTTTACCAGTTCATTTTTCAGGGTTTAATGTAGCAGTACAGAACAAAAATGTTTTAGTAGAATGGGCTACAGCCTCAGAATCAAACAGCGCTTATTTTGAGATCCAGCGTAGTGAGAATGGTAGTGATTGGAATACTATTGCAACGGTACATGCTGCCGGTAATTCATCAGAAGTAAAAACATATTCTTATACGGACTATTCGGTTTCAACTGCCATTGTTTATTACAGGGTAAAGGAGGTTGATATCGATGGTCGTTTTATAATGACTGCTATCCGCTCTGCTAAAATGCAACTTGAAAATTCAGCGGGGGCTACTGAGATCAAGATCTCATCAGGAGGTAATAGCAATGTTTATCTTCATTTTTCTTCTACAGTCCAGGGAAATGTTTCAATCAAGCTTGTTTCATTATCTGGACAAGTGATTTATAATACAACAGTTTCAAACCCGGTTGGGCAAAAAATTATCAATGTGAACTCGAATATAAAAGGAGTGTATGTTGTTGCTGTTTCAAACGGTCTGGGTGTACAACAGGCTGGTAAAATAATACTCTAATTAAGAATCAAAGTACGAATCGTTAGTAGGTATATGCCTCCCGCAAGGGAGGCTTTTTACTTTATTTCCTGGCATAACTCTATTAATACAGAGTTTGTGGATTTTGGATGCAAAAAGCAAACAAGTTTATTATCGGCTCCGGTTTTAGGCTTCTCATTTAATAATATAAAACCCTCTTTTTTCAGCCTTTCCATTTCTGCTTCTATCTCCTCAACTTCAAAAGCTATGTGATGCATGCCCTCACCCTTTTTTTCAATATACCTGGCAATAACTCCAGAGGGGTCTATGCTTTCAAGAAGTTCGATCTTTGTTTCCCCTTTTTTAAAGAAGGCCGTGTTTACATTTTCCGACACTACAGTTTCAGTTTTGTAGCAGGGAGTATCCAGGAGTTTTTCAAATAATGGAATAGCCTCTTCAAAGCTTTTTACAGCAATTCCTATATGTTCAACTTTAAGCATATAAAATGACCTTTTGCCTAAATTAAAGCATAAATTGAAACCGTCGGCTTTCTGCAAGTATATCATTCATTTACAGCGTGTCGCATCGTCTCTGATCAGGCTAATCTGCCATTGTTTCGATTTTGGTAAAATCAGTGTTTCAGGGTAAATTATCCCTTTCGTTTAGAACCTTTTAGGCTAATTTTGTGTTTAAATTGAAACAAAAAACTACGTATAGAATTTATGTTGAATTTTCCTATTTATTTAGATCATAATGCAACAACTCCCTGCGATCCCAGGGTTGTAGATGCAATGCTTCCTTATTTCACTAACACTTATGGAAATGCGGCCAGCAGAAATCATCCATTTGGCTGGCAGGCTGAGGAAGCGGTGGATTATGCCCGTGAACAGGTGGCAAAACTTATTGGAGCTGATCCTAAAGAGATCATTTTTACCTCAGGTGCTACCGAAGGTGACAATCTTGCTATAAAGGGTGTTTTTGAAATGTATGCCAGTAAAGGGAACCATATTATTACCTGCAATATTGAGCATAAAGCAGTATTGGATACCTGTAAGCATATAGAAAAAGAAGGGGGTGAGGTAACCTACCTGAAAGTAAAACCTGACGGTCTTATTGACCTGGCAGAACTTGAAGCGGCAATAAAACCCACAACTATTCTTATTGCTATCATGTATGGTAATAATGAGATTGGTACCATTATGCCGGTTAAAGAGATCAGTGCAATAGCCCGGAAAAACGGCATCTTGTTTTTTACTGATGCTACCCAGGCTGTAGGTAAAATTCCTGTTGATGTAAATAAGGACGGGATCGATCTGTTGGCTTTTTCAGCACACAAAATGTATGGGCCAAAAGGGATTGGGGCTTTATATGTGCGCCGCAAAAATCCTCGTGTAAAGGTTACAGCGCAAATTGACGGAGGCGGACATGAAAGGGGAATGAGAAGCGGTACTTTGAATGTACCCGGAATCGTAGGTTTTGGTAAAGCTTGTGAGATCTGCTTGAACGAAATGGAGGAAGAAGGTAAGCGATTAAGCAAACTTAGAGATAAGTTAGAAAATGCCCTTTTGCAAATAGAAGAAGCTTATGTAAATGGTGATAAAGAACACAGGTTACCTCATGTAAGCAATATTTCGTTCAAATATGTGGAGGGAGAAGGGCTGATGATGGGCTTTAATAAAAATATTGCGTTATCATCAGGTTCTGCCTGTACCTCAGCATCACTTGAACCATCATATGTATTGAAAGCCCTTGGTTTGGGCGATGACCTGGCACATAGTTCATTGCGTTTCGGTTTGGGTCGTTTTACAACGGAGGAACAAATTGATTATACAATTGAGCAGGTAACCAATACAGTGAATAAATTAAGGGAAATGAGTCCGCTTTGGGAAATGTATAAGGAAGGTATTGACCTGAATACTATTGAATGGGCTCATCATTGATGAAAAATTTTGTATATTAAGTATATTCAAAAGCAATAAAAAAATATTATGGCATATTCAGAAAAAGTAATAGATCACTATCAGAATCCCAAAAATGTGGGAACACTTGATAAGAGTAAGCAAAATGTAGGAACCGGCCTTGTTGGAGCACCTGAGTGTGGTGATGTTATGCGTCTTCAGATAGAGGTGGACGATGCTACCGGTCTTATCAAAGACGCAAAATTCAAAACATTCGGATGTGGTTCTGCTATCGCCTCTTCATCTTTAGCTACAGAATGGCTTAAGGGTAAAACAGTGGATGAGGCAGTTAAGATCGATAATATGGAGATCGTAGAAGAATTAAACCTTCCGCCGGTAAAAATCCACTGTTCAGTATTGGCAGAGGATGCGATCAAAGCGGCCATTAATGACTACAGAAAGAAAAATGGTCTGGAAGAGTTGAAGTTTGATGAAAGTATTGTGCATTAAAAGCAGGATAGAATGAGTGAGGCAGCATTAGAGAATTCGATTTTTATCAGCGATAAGGCAAAAGAAAAAGTAAATCAATTAATGTCAGATGCCGGAATTGCTGAAGATTCCTCCTATTTTTTAAGGGTAGGTGTCGTAGGTGGCGGTTGCTCGGGGTTAAGTTACAAGCTCGACTTTGACAACGAGTCAAAGCCAATGGACCAGGTTTTTGAGGATAACGGGGTCAAAATTGTGACCGACCTTAAAAGCTTTCTTTACCTCGTAAATACAACCCTTGATTTTTCTGATGGATTAAATGGAAAGGGGTTCTACTTCAGTAACCCCAATGCAAGCCGTACTTGTGGCTGCGGCGAAAGTTTTGCAGTTTAGAGAAACACTGAAAAAATTTTAGTTTAAAGGTTGACAAGGATATGTGTCAGCCTTTTTCTTTGTATATAAAGTCCGTTAAATATCTGTATGTGTCTGGAAGAATAAGCAGTTAACTTCCTAACTTCTCAACTTTTCAACTATTTTGCAGTGCATGTGGTCAGTTTGTAAAAAAGAATTAAGGCAGTTTTTCAGTAGCCTCACCGGCTATATTGCTATTATTGTTTTTCTCCTGGTAAATGGCTTGGTATTGTTTGTCTTTGATGACAATATTTTTGATTTCGGTTATGCCACACTCGATAAATTTTTTCAGTTAGCACCGTGGATATTGTTATTGCTGATTCCGGCTATTACGATGCGTAGTTTTTCAGAAGAGTTCAAGACAGGCACTTTTGAGATTTTGCAAACCCGGCCACTTACCCGCTGGCAGATCATTACCGGGAAATACATGGGCAGCCTGATCGTTGTATTTATAGCCTTGCTGCCAACGATCGTTTATATTTTTTCAATACAAAAATTATCTGCGGGAGAAGGGATAGATACCGGAGCTACCATTGGCTCTTATATCGGACTTTTTTTCCTGGCAGCTGTATTTACTGCCATTTGTATATGTAGCAGCAGTTTTACCAATAATGCAGTGGTGGCATTTATAGCAGGATTGTTGGGATGCGCCTTGTTGTACTACGGATTTAGCGCTGTAAGTAAATTACCCATGCTGGCAAATGGTGCAGATTATTATACTGAAATGGCAGGGATTGATTTTCATTATAGAAGTATCAGCAGGGGGTTGATCGATTCAAGGGACATTGTATACTTTTTAAGTGTTATTTTTTTATTCCTGCTCATTACCGGCAGAAACCTGTCTAAAAAATAATATGCGAAAAACAATTGATCATATATTATCTGCAAAGTATTGGTGGCTGATCTTGATCGTTGCCCTGCTAGGTTTTAACTACCTGGCCTCAGTATTTCATACCAGGCTTGATCTTACAGGGGAAAAGAGATATACGCTAAGTAAAGGAACAAAAACAATACTAAGTGAGCTGGAGAACAATGTGCAGATTGATGTTTTTCTAAAAGGTGAGTTTCCCTCCGGTTTCAGAAAACTTGCCAATAGTACAGATGAGTTTCTCCGTTTGCTTAAAGAAAGAAATAGTTCAAAGATCCACTACAGGTTTATTTCGCCATCTGATAAGATGCCGGGTGCTAACAAGTCTTACGGGGATACATTGGTAAGCATGGGCGCCATTCCTATTAATCTGACTGTTCAGAAGAAAGAAGGGGAAAGCACCAATATTATTTTCCCGGTCGCACTCATAACTATTGATGGGAAACAATCATTGGTAAATCTGCTTCCTGGTGCAAATAGGCAGATGTCTCAACAGGAACTCAATACAGCCGAAGCATTGATGGAGTACCAGTTTGTGAAAACACTGGATAAAATGACCTCAAAGGAAACACCGGCAATTGTTTATGCTACCGGGAATGGTGAACCAACAGACTACCGGGTGATGGATATGGAACAAACGCTTACTAAAGAGTATCGTTTCGGTCCTTTTGATATTTCCTCAAATCCTATTCCCGCTGAGGCAAATGTGTTGATGATTGTGAAACCGACATCGCAGTTTTCAGAAAGTGAGAAACTGAAGATCGACCAGTTTGTGATGAGGGGTGGGAAACTACTTTGTTTTATAGATAATTTGTATGCAGAAAGGGATAGCCTGGCTTATAAACCAGAAACGGTAGCTTATGATCGTAATCTTAACCTGACCGATCTGTTTTTCCGTTATGGCTTCCGTATCAATACAGACCTTGTGATGGATCTTCAATGTGATATGATACCCTTTATCGTTGGAGGAACATCAGACAATCCACAAATGGAATTGTTAAGGTGGAACTATTACCCATTTCTTACTCCTACCAATAATCAAATAACCCGTGGGTTAGGTTATATTAATGCCCGATTTGCAAATTCAATAGATACAATAAAAGCCGATGGGGTAAAGAAGGAGCCGCTTTTGGTGACATCACCCAATTCGAGGATCATTAGTACACCTGCCTTAATAAGTTTGAATGAGAATAAGAATGTACCGGAAGATGAGAATTTCAGGAAAAACGCAATTCCAGTAGCTATGCTATTGGAAGGGAGGTTCACTTCTTTGTATAGAAACAGGATAACTCAATCTCAAAGAGATACGCTAAGCTCACAAGGACTTGGTTTCAAAGATGCCTCACCGGACAATAAAATGATTATAGTGGCTGATGGAGACATGGTACTCAATGATCTGATAGCACCAAATGGCCCGGGTAGTGCACCTGAACCCATTCCGATGGGCTGGAATAAATACACTTATAGTGAATACATGCAGCAAACAGAAAGGGGAAAATGGTTCATCCCTGTTGCAAACAGGGACTTCTTGCTTAATTGTATTGAATATCTTGTAAGCAATCCTGCTATCAGTGAAACAAGGAACAAGGATATTGTTTTACGTTTATTGGATAGTAAGAAAGTAAATGCACAAAAATCAACATGGCAATTTATAAATATACTTTGCCCTGTTTTACTTGTTGTTCTGCTTGGTGGTATTTACCAGCAAATACGAAGAAAGAAATACGCCTCCTGAAACAATCAATCACTGGCTTTCTTGGTTGTATCTTTATAGCTTAATGGATTGATCTTACATGACTACTGACCAGATAACATATCTAGTTTTTGGCCTGGTGCTGGCATTGGCACTGGTTTTTGATCTGGGCTTGCTAAGCAAGAAAGGAAAATTGGTCACTATTAAACAAGCTCTTTATCAAACCTTTTTTTGGGTAGGCCTGGCACTGGCTTTTTTTGTTTTTCTATGGATAGAAAAGGACGAAAACCTGGCATTGCAATATCTCAGTGGTTATCTGATGGAGTGGAGCCTTAGTATCGACAATATTTTTGTATTTATCATCATTTTTTCCGCTTTTGGAGTTAAAGAAAAGCATTATGGCCGTGTACTACTGATTGGAATTATGATGGCCATTATTTTTCGGGTCATTTTTATCACAGTAGGGGTGGCTCTTGTCGACAGATTTTATTGGATAATTTACATATTTGGAGCTTTCCTCGTATTTACGGGTTATAAGATATTTACTTCAACAGAAAATGAGGAATTTGATCCGCATAAAAGCAAAGTTTATAAGTTTATGCAACGGTTCCTGCCGCTTGTACCCCACGATGGTGATGGAAAATATATGATCAAGGAGAATGGAAAACCCGTGTATACAACGCTTTTTGTTACTGTGATCATGCTGGCGGCTATAGATATTGTGTTTGCGATGGATTCCATTCCGGCAGTAATGGGTATTTCAATGAATAAGCTGGTCATTTATACTTCCAATATTTTTGCTGTGTTAGGGCTTCGGTCCCTGTTTTTTCTGCTAAGAGGTGCAATAAACAAATTTGATTACCTGCAACAGGGGATAGCGGTTGTCCTTGTCTTTATCGGGCTTAAAATGTTGGGGGAACACTGGATCAATCAGTGGCTTGATAAAACGATCCAGGTAATTATTTCACTGGGTGTTATTATGGTTTGCCTTGCGGGCTCTGTTTTTTATTCGTTGTTCGTTGATAAAAAGAAACCTGACTATAATTCATCAACGCAGGAAGATGACCCTGCAGATATTGATTTGAACTTTTGATTTATACTGCAAAAGATATCGCCACTATTATCAACGCTGATCTGCATTTGGTCAATGAAACAGCAGTAACTGAAATTGTTATTGATTCACGGAAAATTCAATCTCCTGAACAGTCTGTTTATTTTGCTTTAAACGGATTAAGCAGGGATGGTCATAGTTTTATACAAGATGCTTATGATGAGGGGGTGCAGAATTTTGTTGTCAGCCAGGTTATTGATTATAAAAAATTTCCGAAAGCCAGTTTTCTAAAAGTAGAGGATACCCTGGCTGCTTTGCAACTACTTACAGCAACACATCGAAAAAGATTTTCGATTCCTGTTATTGGCATTACAGGCAGTAATGGTAAAACTATTGTCAAAGAGTGGTTATTTCAACTTTTACAGCCTGAGTACAATATTGTAAGAAGCCCACGTAGTTATAATTCACAGATAGGAGTTCCATTGAGTGTATGGCAGATGAATGAAACACATACATTGGCCATATTTGAAGCCGGCATCTCCAGGTCCGGTGAAATGGAGAAGCTTGAGAAGGTCATACAACCAACAATAGGTTTATTTACCAACATAGGGGAAGCCCATAGCGAAGGTTTTACTTCCCAGGAACAAAAGCTGAAAGAAAAGGAGATATTATTTGTAAATGCTAGGAGGCCTGCATCTTTACGTATTACAGCAATTAAACCTGAAGGTAATTATAGCGTAGTTACAGCACAAAATGAGGATCACCCTGAAAGTACATCAATTAGAATTCCATTTCGTGACAATGCTTCTATACAGAACGCTGTTACATGCTGGCAATTGATGCTGATGATGGGTTATGATGATGAAGTAATCAAAACAAGAATGGCGCTTCTGGAGCCTGTTAATATGCGCCTTGAGTTGAAGAAGGCGATCAATGGATGTTATGTGATCAATGATAGTTACAGCGCAGATCTGACATCTTTTGAGATCGCATTGAATTTTCTGGATCAGCAAAGTTCAGGATCTGGTAAAACAGTGATCTTGTCTGATTTCTTGCAAAGCGCCATAGCAGATCAGGAACTTTATGATAAGGTTATTGCTGCTTTGCAAAAACATGCGATAAGAAAAGTGATCGCAATAGGAAGCAGGATAGTTAAATTTATATCTATACTTCGTGAAGAAGGAATAGAGGTTGAGATTTATGACTCCACCGATGAGTTTATTGATCATTTCAGGTTTTCAACTTTAAAAGATGAGTTTATACTGGTCAAAGGAGCCCGAAGATTCGGATTTGAACGAATTGTTCAGGAATTAGAACAGAAAGCCCATGGAACGGTCATGGAGATCAATCTAAGTGCCATCATCCATAACCTTAAAGAACATCAAGAACATTTAAAGCCTGGAACCAAAGTAATGGCTATGGTAAAAGCTTTTGCTTATGGAAGTGGAGGTGCTGAAATTGCCGGTATCCTGCAATTTCACAAAGTAGACTACCTGGGAGTGGCTTATGCAGATGAAGGAATAGAACTTCGAAAAGCTGGTATTCATTTGCCAATAATGGTTATGAATCCCGAGGAAAACACTTTTGAATCAATTGTAGAATATAACCTGGAACCAGAGTTATATTCATTAACAATGCTGAGATCATTTAGCCGGTTCCTGGTTTCCCAGGGATTAAAGAATTACCCTGTTCATCTTGAGATTGAAACTGGAATGAACCGGTTGGGTTTTAGTGAGGAAGAAGCAGACGAATTAGCTGGTATTATTAAGAGTACAGGTTTAATAAAAGTAAAAAGTATTTTTTCCCATCTCGTTGCGAGTGAAGAACCTGAACTGGATACATTTACATTAGAGCAGGCAGAAAAATTTTCCTCAATTGCCGGGCGAATACAGAAGTACCTTGATTATAATATTCTTATACATATTGCCAACTCTGCTGCTGCGATAAGGCATCCGGAGCTACAAATGGATATGATACGGCTGGGCATTGGGTTATATGGGATCGATAATACAAGGTCTGATAAACTCAAGTTACAAACAGTGACAACATTGAAGTCAACCGTTGCTCAAATAAAAAATATTAAAAAAGGAGAGTCTGTTAGTTATAACAGGAGAACCATAATGGAAAAGGATAGTGTGATTGCTACGATCAGGATCGGTTATGCAGATGGCTATCCCAGGAGGCTGGGTAATGCAAAAGGTTTTGTTGTTATAAAAGGAAAATTAGTGCCGGTTGCCGGCACAGTATGTATGGATATGCTGATGGCTGACATTACAGGAATTGAGAATGTGAATGAAGGAGATGAGGTGATCATTTTTGGAGATCAGTTACCTGTTACAGAACTGGCTGATTGGGCCGGAACTATTCCTTATGAGATAATGACCGGTATCTCACAGCGGGTTAAAAGAGTATATTTTCAGGAATGATTTAACAACCGGCCACCTGAGCTGCAATACAATCTGCTTATATTTGCTGGCTATAAATTAAACTATTTTGAAGCGTAGAAGTGTAGTTATCATCATTGCAGCAATTATCATTGTCGACCAGGCATTAAAGATCTGGATCAAGACTTCTCACCCGACTGGTGAAGTAGTTCGCATTTTCGGAATGGATTGGTTTCGTCTGCATTTTATAGAAAACCCCGGAATGGCATGGGGTTGGAAATTCGGTAATGAGACAGGAAAAGTTGTTTTAACTCTTTTCAGACTCGCAGCAGTCATTTTTGGTACATGGTACCTCGGCCGGATTGTAAAACAAAAATACAGGAAAGGGTTTATTATTTGCGCAGCTTTGATATATGCCGGAGCTTTAGGAAATCTTATTGATAGTATGTTTTACGGGATGATATTCGATAAAGGACTGCATTATATTCCTTCTATGAACGATTATCAGGGCTATGAAGGTATTGCTTCACTTTCTTTTTCTAACGGGTATGCTTCTTTTCTTCATGGAAGCGTAGTGGATATGCTTTACTTCCCTATGTTTGATGGTAAATTTCCCGGTTGGTTTCCTTTTGTAGGAGGAGAGGAGTTTGAGTTCTTTAGCCCTATTTTCAATATTGCGGATGCGTCTATCTCAGTGGGTGTAATTACTTTATTACTTTTTCAGAAAAGATTCTTCAAGAGACAAGCTTCTGAAGAAACTGTTTCTGCAATTGAGACAGGGTCAGAAGTAAGCGATAAGGTCCAGGTATCTTAATAGCTGGATTGTTTAACTACTTTCTTTTGTATAGTGATGTTATCTGAATAAGCCTTTAGTACATATATACCAGCGGCAAGACTCTTTGTATTATTCAATGACAGGTGGTTGATCCCGTTTATTACATTAAAAAAAGATTGATGAACTGTTTTTCCGAACATATCAACCAGTTCCACAAATACTTTAGAGTTTGCTGAACTGGATATGTCAAAACTTAATTGATCGCTAAAAGGATTGATAACGGAAAGAAATTCAATCTGATTTTTTTCGCTGCTGAGTTGAATAATTCGGCTATACTTATGTTGGCCACTCTGATTGCTGATGCTGATACGATAATAGGCTTTCCCATGTAGCGGTACAGGATCTGTAAAGGAGTAGTAGTTTGTTTCCTGGCTGCTGTTATTATATCCATCAATAGTTGAAATGGCATAAAATGTGATCCCGTCTGTACTTTTTTCAACGACATAAAACAATTGCTCAGTTTCCTGTGATGTACTCCAGTATAGTTCAGCATTTCCCTGGGTAATTTTCCCAGAAAAAGATAATAACTGGCTGGCCAACGGATCGCCGCAATCAATCACATCTAATGTGATAATGTTTGCATAATCTGTAAAACTGCAATTGGGATCAGATAGGTTTGAACTGGTTGTTGCTGCTACTACCCGATAAAGATCACCGGCATTCGACATTAGTGTTTGCCCCGGGGGAATGGTATAAGATGTTACATATTCCCATGCAGTTCCATTCCACGAAGGAGAAGAAGGCCCGAAACTCCCGGTCACATCGCTCCAGTTGCTTCCCCCATCCGTACTTCGTTGCCATTTGTAATAGGTATAGTTGTTAAAATAGGACCTTATAGTGTCATATATGGTAATCGAATTGCTGTCGCATACAGTTGGGTTCAATGATGGAGAGTATACCATGTTTGGTGAACAGGTGGATACCGAAATATCATCCAGTGCCCAGTCGTTGCCACCACCTCCGGGAGCATTATTAAAGAATTTTAGTGTGAATGAAGTTTGAGCCGGTCCTGTCAAAAATGTGAATCCTTTTTTTATCCACTGTCCGGTATATAACAGATCCCCGGTTGTATAATAATCTATTCCGTCAATCTCGAAAGTAAGGTTGGGTCTTACACCTGATGAATCGCCTACATCGGTTGGTATGTAACTGGATGAACCCGATGATGCTCCTGTTCCATTTGAATCACAACCGCATTTTGCACATATATTCCGCATCCAACAGGAGATCTCGTAGTATGTGTTAGGGCAAAGACCCGAGATCGTTTGCTGAAATGCTGAATCAATACGATAGGCAGCATTAATGATCAGCATATAACCTGCATTTGGATTAGCAACGGTATCTGCAGCCGGGTTACCAGCATAAGGATCAGCCGCACCTGTGTGGTCACCAATTATATCCCAGACTGTAAACACCCTGTGTGTGGGAGATGAATTGTCTGGTCTGGACCATGTATCTAAAGTGGTATAATTATTATTTGTTGATGTATTATTAGCGACTCCATAATAATAATCCTGGGGTGAGTTAGGGCCGAAAATATTATACGTATATCCTGTAGGGACATTAGCTGATGTACCCCTGTTCCGTGGTTGCCCGCTTCCAAAAGTTCCGTTGTATTCTGTACCAATGCTATTTACTCCAACTGTATTTGAGCAGATCCCATAATTGGGATAAACCATCACTGTATTGGAAGGAAATGTAAAGGTTAATATAGGGGTGCCTGAGCCGGATACTTTATAAGTCATATAGCCTCCCCCTGTACTTATTGTACTACCGGTTGCTGCGGTTACGATAACCCTGAATGAGGCTACCATAATACATGTGCCACCATAAAAGGAGGGCTTATAAGTGTTTCGCATCCGGCCTCTTCTGAATGCAGTTGCATTTCTTGTAGGAACATATCCCAGGTGTATGGTTATATTACTACCAGATCTCCAACCTTCATCATCGCCATATGCATCTGTAAATTGTTTATAGATTTTTCCTTCATTTGTGAGGACCCTGATTGTACCAGGAATAAAGCTTGTCCCTGCGGGGATAGCATCATAATAACCGCAGCTATCATAAGTGCCGGAACGAACTACAAATGAAGATCTTATTTCCAGGGTGTCCCCTGTTTCTACAGTTCCTCCATTCACTCCTTTTGAAACATTGATATAACTTTTCCCAAAGTCAATATTCTGGGCAATGGCTGTTCCACCACTATTTATGATAGCGAATGAAAAAAATAGTATCAGTAAATTAAAAACTGGTACAGTTAATCTCATAGAATAAGGTTTTCGTTCTTCACAGGTTCAGACTTTATGTTTTAAAATTAGATTAATGGATGATCGAAAACAATAGTGACTTACAATCAATTTTCAGTAAAGTTTCATAGGGAAAATACTTGCCATGAATTTCAATTAAAAAAGATGCTATTTCTAATAGCATAACTTACAACGGCTTATAAATTTGTGAAAGGGTAATGATTTGTTTGCTGGATATTATAAGAGAATTTGTCTTAAATAGGACTCATTTTATTTATACATGTTCCTGGTAATTAATGGACTATTGTCCAGCAAATCTGAGAGAATAAGGGTAAAATTATTTTGCATAAAAAAAGCCCCGCAAAGGGGCCTTTTTTGTTAGTGTTATTACAACTATTTTTTTTGGATCATTTTACTGTCACGAATATACCGGAGTGCAGCATCCCTATCGGGATTTTGTGATTCTTTTACCGAGTGTGAATAATCGTTTCGGGAAGTGCCTGAAAGAACAGCCTTTAGGTAAGGAGATCTTTCCTGTTTTACATTTACCGGAATTTCTTCTTTTACGATACGGAGTGTGCTCACAAGATTAAAAAGAGAATGTTGAGTTTCATTTTTCATACGGGTGGATTTGAGTTTTTATATGGGTATAACCGAATTCCACTGTTAAGGTAAAAACAAAATTTGTTTAGTTACAAGTTTTCCGGGGTAAAAATTATCAGTTAAAATACTTTTTATTGATAATTAATGGTTTCTTATTATTCGTAATTATACGATTTGGTCATTTAAATTTTTCCAACCATTTTCTCCGGTCTTACCCATTGGTCAAACTCATCAGCTGAAACGTAACCTAATTTAATAGCCATTTCTTTTAAAGTAGTTCCTTCCTTATGTGCTTTTTGTGCAATTTCAGCTGCCTTGTAATAACCGATCTTTGTGTTCAGTGCAGTGACCAACATCAGGCTGTTATCTACATGCTTTTTAATGTTTGCTTCAATTGGTTTTATGCCAACCGCACATTTATCATTGAATGAAACACAACCTTCGCCTATCAGCCTTGCACTATGGAGAAAATTATAGATCATCACAGGCTTGAATACGTTCAGTTCAAAGTGACCAGTAGCGCCACCAATATTAATGGCTACATCATTTCCCATTACCTGTGCAGCAATCATGGTTAAAGCCTCACACTGTGTAGGATTCACTTTCCCGGGCATAATGGATGAGCCGGGCTCATTATCAGGGATATAAATTTCTCCGATACCACTTCTGGGCCCGCTGGAAAGCATGCGAATGTCATTCGCAATCTTCATCAGGCTTACAGCTACAGTTTTTAAAGCACCGTGTGCTTCCACAACCGCATCATGGGCAGCTAATGCTTCAAACTTGTTATCTGCTGTTTTGAAAGGCAGGCCGGTAAGTTTAGCAATGTGCTTTGCCACTTTCGCCGCATAATCAGGAGGTGTATTTATGCCAGTGCCGACAGCAGTACCACCTAATGCTAATTCACTTAAATGCGGTAGTGTATTTTTAATAGCTTTTAGGCCATGATCCAGTTGCGACACATATCCGCTGAATTCCTGTCCGACGGTTAGGGGAGTGGCATCCATAAAATGGGTACGACCGATCTTTACCACCTTCATGTATTGCTTACTTTTTTTGGCCAGTGTATCCCTTAATTTTTGAATACCGGGAATGGTTGTTTCCATCAGCATTTTGTATGCTGCAATATGCATCGCTGTAGGAAATGTATCGTTTGATGATTGTGACTTATTTACATCATCATTAGGATGAAGGAATTTTTGTTTATCTGTAAGTTGCCCTCCTTTTAATACATGGCCTCTGTAAGCTATCACCTCGTTCACATTCATATTGCTTTGGGTGCCGCTGCCTGTTTGCCATACTACCAGCGGGAAAGCATCGTTCAGTTTCCCTTTCAATATTTCATCACAAACCCGGCCGATAAGAGCTGCTTTATTCTTGGGTAACACTCCTGCTTCCTGGTTGGTAATAGCTGCTGCTTTTTTCAGGTAGGCAAATGCCTGGATGATCTCTTTCGGCATTTTATTAATATCCTGTGCGATCTTAAAATTATCAATGCTGCGCTGGGTTTGAGCACCGTACCATGCATCTGCAGGCACTTTTACTTCACCCATAGTATCTTTTTCAATACGGTATTCCATGTTATAATTTTTTGAATGAACGCCGCAAAGGTAGCTGAAACAGGAAAAAGAAAAGTTGATTTTGATCCGGGAGATTAGGGTTAAAAATTCTTATTAAATTGCCTTATGAAGATTTTTAAGCTTTTTTCAGTTTTCTTGCTGGGATTTTCCTTTGTTTCAAGGTCGCAAACACAAAATATTATAATAATCACAACAGATGGATTCCGCTGGCAGGAATTATTTGGTGGTATGGACTCAGCCATAGCCAATAATGGAAAATTTAATGAAGATGATAGTGACTACCTGTATCAAAAATTCTGGGATCCGGATGTGTTGGAAAGACGAAAGAAACTGATGCCTTTTTTCTGGAGTACGATTGAAAAAGAAGGGACAATAATGGGGAACCGGAATTATGCCAACAAAGTAAATAATGCAAACCCATATTGGTTTAGCTATCCCGGATACAGCGAGATCATGACCGGTTACTCAGATACAGCTATCAACAGCAATGGTTATCCTCCCAATCCGCATACTAATGTGCTTGAGTTTTTAAACAAACAGAAAAAGCTGAAAGGAAAAGTTGCTGCTTTTGCTGCCTGGAATGCTTTTGACCGAATACTTAATGAAGGGAGAAGCGGTATTCCTGTCATCAATGCATTTGATGAAACAGGTGGATCAAAGCCAACAGCCAATGAAAAATTGCTGAACCAAATGCTGAAGGATTCTTATAAACCCTGGCATGAGGGTGAATGCCTGGATGTATTTACACATTATGCAGCCATGGAATGGCTGAAGAAAAGAAAGCCAAGAGTACTGTATATCTCTTACGGAGAAACAGATGAATGGGCACATGCCGGAAAATATGGATCATACCTTGATGCTGCTCACCAGGTAGATGCCTGGATCAGGGAGATATGGGATTTTGTTCAATCAAACCCCAGATACCGGAACAAAACCACACTTTTTATCACAACAGATCATGGAAGAGGTGATAAAATAAAAAAGGAATGGACAAGCCATGGTAGTAATATAGAAGGAGCAGATCAAATATGGTTGGCCGTACTAGGCCCCGATTCTCCGGCAAGAGGGGAAGAAAAAACAGAAGTTCAGCTATGGCAAAAACAGTTTGCCCAAACCATAGCTAATTTAATAGGTTTTACGTTTAAAGCTGATCACCCCGTTGCAGATCCTGTATTACATGTTTTGAAAATGAAAAAATAAGTAGTGAAGAATTGGTTTTTTTTATTGCTATTGATAAATGGGTGTATCATTACTCATGCCCAGCAAAAGATTCAGTTGCCTAAACCAACAAAGCAACAACTGAAATGGCATGACCAGGAGTTTTATCTCTTTACTCATTTTGGCCCCAACACATTTACTGATAAAGAATGGGGACATGGAGATGAACCGGAAGATATATTTAACCCTACAGACCTGGATTGTCGACAATGGGCCTGGATTGCTAAGCAGGCAGGTGCTACCGGCATCATCATTACGGCAAAACACCATGACGGGTTTTGTTTATGGCCCAGTAAATATTCTACGCATACAGTCAGAGAAAGCAAATGGAAAAATGGCAAAGGGGATGTGCTAAAAGAATTATCTCAAGCCTGTAAAGAATATGGGTTAAAGTTTGGCGTATATATTTCTCCCTGGGACAGAAATCATCCGGCTTATGGCACACCGGCCTATAATCAGGTGTTTGTAAACATGATGAAAGAGATCTTTCAAAACTATGGCCCTATTTGGGAGTTATGGTGGGATGGCGCAAATGGCGAAGGGCCAAACGGCAAAAAGCAGGTATATGACTGGGCTCTTTTCAGGGAAACTGTGAAGAAGCTTTCACCTGAAACGGTTGTGTTCAGTGATGTGGGACCAAATATTCGCTGGGTTGGTAATGAGAGAGGAATTGCAGGCACAACCAACTGGAATTACCTGGATACAGCCGGTTTTACGGCGGGCATAGGGGCTCCCTCAACTGATACTTTGAATACCGGCAATAAATTTGGCAAAGCCTGGATCCCTGCGGAATGTGATGTAAGTATCAGGCCAGGCTGGTTTTATCACAAAGAAGAAGATGACAAGGTAAAAACACCAGAAAAACTGTTTGAATTATACCTGAAAAGTGTGGGCAGGGGAGCCAATTTACTTCTAAATGTTCCTCCAGACAGAAGAGGACTAATTCATGAAAATGATTCGGCAGCATTAATTGGGTTTAAGAGAATAAAGGAGGAAAGCTTTGGGGAGAACCTGGCATTAAAAGGAAAAGGATATTGGGTTTTGCCCCAGAAAGTAAAGAACTCTACAGTTATAAATGATGGAGACATCCGAACATTTCAAAGGCTTTTATACGAAACTCCAAACTCTTTGACTATCAGATTTGATAAGCCTCAGAGAATAAATTGTGTAGTTCTGTATGAAAATTTGACGGAAGGACAGCATTGTGAATCTTTTAGGCTATACTTAATGAATGAGAAGAATGAAGTACTAGAAAAAATAACAGGAACCACAATTGGACGAAAAAAAATTCTCACTTTTCCAATGGTTGAGGCAGTCAAAATAAACTTAATGACCAATCAGAAAACAACTTCAATAAGCGAAATAGAAGCCTACCTTATTGATGAAAACCTGATAGAAAAGGAGAACTAATTATCCCTTTTTTCAAAATCTTCATTCTTCTTGTCCTGGATTCTCCTGTAAATAAGATAAACAAGAATTCCCAATACTATTATACCGATGACTCCGTATATCATTAATATCAGTTCTGGAAATGAGTTCATGTTAGCGCAATTTAACAGCAGAGCCGTAGGCCATGATCTCAGAAGCGCCCTGCATGATCATGGAAGTAGTGATGCGAACACAAACTACTGCATCGGCTCCTAACTTTTGAGCATCCTCCGCCAGTCGTTGAAGCGCCTGTTCCCTTGCTTGTGCCTGTAGTTTTGTGTATTCCTGTATCTCGCCTCCTACAATGTTTTTTAAGCCGGCAAAAATGTCACGGCCAATATTGCGGGCCCTTACAGTGCTTCCTCTTGCTACGCCAAGTATTTCTACAATTTCTTTTCCGGGAACTGTTTCAGTTGTAGTGATGATCATGAGCTTTTTTCTTTAAAGTTATGAGATTATTTGCCTGTAAAAACAGCTTTTCTTTTTTCTATAAAAGCAGTAGTTCCTTCTTTCATATCGGCAGTATCAAAGCAATTTCCAAATTCTTCGATCTCAAGAGTAAATCCATTTTTTGATTCATCAAAAACGGCATTGGCGGCTTTAATACAGGAAGCGATTGCCAGAGGTGCCTTACTGTTAATGACGGAGAGTATCTGTTTTGTATGCTCTATTAGAGTTTCTGTTGTTGTAACGTAATTTACCAATCCCAGTTCTTTGGCTTCTTTGGCATCGATCATATGTGCACTGATCAGTAACTCCATTGCTTTTCCTTTTCCTATTAATTGTACTAATCTCTGTGTGCCCCCATACCCAGGTATTAACCCAAGATTTACTTCTGGCTGACCAAATTTTGCATTTTCTGATGCTATCCTGAAATGACAGGCCATGGCCAATTCACAACCGCCACCTAAAGCAAAACCATTAACGGCTGCCACAATTGGTTTGGAGCAATTTTCAATTCTTGCAAATGTGTCCTGGCCTCTTTTAGCTAAGGCTTTCGCCTCGTCTTTATTCAATGCATTGAATTCTGATATATCAGCTCCGGCTACAAAAGCTTTTGTTCCGGATCCGGTGATAATTACAGATCTTATTTCATTATTACTTTCGATCTCGTCTATTGCTGCATTTAAGTCAGTAAATACATTTTTATTTAAAGCATTTAGTTTATCGGGTCTGTTTATAGTTATTGTATAAATGCCATTTTCCAGGTTGCTAAGCAGGGTTTGATACATATCATTTTTTTACGAAAATATTCATAATCCGTTAATATGATAAAGTGTAAAAGATTTAAAAGTATATTAGGGTATTATTAGATTAATAAGTTAATCAAAACCCTCTTTATGAGTTCAACCATTGTTCCCAGGCAGCGTATTCAATCTATTGATGTATTGAGAGGCCTTGTTATGGTGATCATGGCATTGGACCATGTCAGGGATTTTTTTTATAAAACAGATATTACCAAGGCCGGAGATGCAGCCCTTAATCCAACGAATATGCAAACTACTTTTCCGGCTTTATTTTTTACCCGGTGGATTACTCATTTTTGTGCTCCCATTTTTGTATTTCTTGCCGGGACGTCGATTTATCTTATGTGTCAACGGAAAACGAAAAGGGAGATAAGTATTTTTTTGATCAAAAGAGGTTTTTGGCTTGTTGTTGTAGAACTGCTGATAATAACTTTCGGCTGGACATTTGATCCTCAATATCACCTGCTAATAATGCAGGTGATCTGGGCAATCGGAATTAGTATGATCATAATGGGCATGCTTGTATTATTGCCATATAAGTGGATGCTGGCATTGGGTATTATTATAGTAGCCGGACATAATATTCTGAATTATTCAGTGGTTAACGAAAGCCTGAAAGGCGGCCTTTGGGCCGATCTGCTATATTTTGCTGATTTTTCTACTTATCAAATTTTTAAAGGTCATTACATCATTATTATTTATTCATTTGTGCCGTGGTTAGGCATAATGTTGCTGGGTTATTGTTTTGGTAGATTTTATGGCTCTTCATTTGATCCGGGTAAAAGAAGAAAAATATTGATACAACTTGGGACAGGACTGATTTTCCTTTTCATTTTATTACGACTTTTAAACATGTACGGGGATCCGGCGCCCTGGCATGAGCAACCAAGGGGAACAGTTTATACTTTTCTTTCGTTTCTGAATGTAAATAAGTATCCCCCTTCTCTTATATTTTTTGCAATGACGCTGGGACCCGGCATATTATTTCTTGGGTTAATTGAAAAAGTGCAAAACAGGTTTACCGGAATACTGAATATTTATGGGAGGGTGCCTATGCTTTATTATATTCTGCATTTCTTTATCATACACACTCTTGTAGTGATCACCTTTTATGTACAGGGGTTTGGTAATGACGATATAATTACAGAAGGAGTTCCTTTTTTCTTCAAGCCCGGAGGATTAGGATTTGGATTGCCAGGTGTATGGGCTGTTTGGATTTTCGTGGTTGTAATATTATTTCCTGTATGTAAATGGTATGATAAATACAAAACTGCGAATGTGAGAACAAAGCCCTGGTTGAGCTATCTATAGCTTTGTTAACGGGAACTCAATGCAGAATCATTGCTGCTGTTGTTGCATTTCAAGATAACGACGATAAGAATTATTACTGATACCCGGATTTTTTGAAGTATAGCTGAATACAGGAACAGTTTCTTTTTCTTCCTGTGTCCTCACATGACCATTATCAATGCTTACGGATACTTCTAATGTATGCTCAGACGAACCTTTATAGGTTCCTTTAACAGGAGTGCAATCAGAAAAATTTCTACCCACGGCAAGCCTTACATGACGATCGCTGACAATACAATTATTGGTCGGGTCTAATCCCAGCCATCCGTAAAAGGGTAAAAAAGCCTCTACCCAGGCATGCGTAGCGCCTTCTCCACGCAATTCATGATTTTTAGGACAGATATAGCCGCTTACATAACGGGCGGGTATCCTGATGATGCGTAGCATGAGTAGCATCAGGTGTGCAAAATCCTGGCATACTCCTGCTTTTAATTTTAGAATTTCATCAACCTTTGTTTCAATGCTGGTAACTCCTTTTTTGTATTCAAAATTCTTATAAATATATTCCGAAAGGGCTTGTGCATTTTGAAAAGGAGTTTTTTCCTTATCGACAATTGAGGTAAGAATTTCATCTATTTCTTCCTCTGCAATAAATGATTCAACCTGCAAAAAATCCATGTATGGAATAACCTCATCACTTTGGTAAAGCTGCTTCCATTGTTCTTCTGCAGGCTCATTGTCTTGCGGTATTTCTGATTCTGTAATAGTTACATCCATCAATGATTCTATGGTGAGGCTATTATGCGGTTTTACTATTGAAAAGACACCGATCTTATTTCCAAAGTAATCCTGGAAAACATCAACGGGGGGTTCACCGCTTATTTTGATCTCATGTTTGCTTACCGTTTGTTTATTATCACTGATCGGGTAAAGCATAATTTGATTGGTACAATCAATAACTGTAGAGGCGTATGTATACCTGGTAATATGTTTGATGTGGTAGTCTGCCATACGGATTAAGTATTTCCAAAATAAAGTTTGTTGAATAAGTTGGCTATGTCAAATAACTCTCCTCGTATCTCCTGGAGAAATTTTTTTAATAACTCACTATTGCCTGCGATATTACTATATTTTATATTATTAAAGCATCGTCCTATCCTGAACTCCAACTGGCTATAACTTTCCGGGGTGCTTTTATCTTTTAATCTTTCAAAGTACCGTTTTAACCTGGTTAAGGAATATAATAACGAGTGAGGAAAATCAGTGTTATAAAGAACATGCTCGATCACCAACTTTGCATATAGGTTACCCCTGTTTGTTTTTAAATACAATTCATAACCCGAAAGAGAATAGAGTAAAAATCGCCAGGTGGGGTCTTCGGCATGTTTTTTCAGGTCATAATTATATTCAGTTAATTTGATGTTCAGGAGGTCTGTCGTAATAACAGCACGGGAAAGGAATCGGCCAATATTCAGAAAGTTAAAACCTTCTTCCCTGGCCATGGTCACATCAACAGTCCCATTGTAAAGCATTCCCTGCCGTATCAATATTTCCAATGATGTTACAGGATCGCCTTTTTGGATATTAAATTCAATGCTCGGATCCCTGATCACATGGAAATACTCATTGAGACATTGCCAAACTTCTTTGGTAATATGATCCTGAACTGACCGGGCATTTTCCCGTGCCCGGATGATATTATTGATTACGGAAAAGCTATTATCCCTGTCTGTTACCAGGTGTTCCAGTACTTTGGAAGAATCTTTTTCGAACAATACGAATTCTTCTTCCGGTTTATCACTATATGTTTTCAGTACAGAGTTCCAGCTAAAGTCTGTTATTTCATCCTGGGAGGATATATATTTTGTATGGAGCATCCGAAGCATACGATTTGTTCTTTCCATATACCTGGCCATCCAGAATATTGATTCAGCAACACGACTCAGCATTAGTTAGTATAGTTTATAGTTGTTAGTTTAACTTCCTAAAACCCAGGTATCCTTACTTCCGCCTCCTTGTGAAGAGTTTACAACAAGGGAGCCCTCTCTCAATGCCACACGGGTAAGTCCGCCCGGCACTATATCTACGCCTTCTGGCCCATATAAAGCATAAGGCCGAAGGTCAACCCGGCGGGGTTGTAACTTACCTCCAATATAACAGGGAGATGAAGAAAGATTAATAATGGGTTGAGCAATATAATTCCTGGGATCTTCTTCAATCGCTTTTTTAAACTCATCCATTTGCTTTTCTGTAGCATCGCTACCAATCAACATTCCGTATCCACCAGAGGCATTTGTTCTTTTAATGACCATTTTATCCATTGTTTCAAACACCATTTTCCTTTTTTCAAGATCAGCCATCTGGTAGGTTGGAACGTTTTTTAAAATAGGTTCTTCGTTAAGATAATACCGGATCATATCAGGCACATAGGCATAAATAGCCTTATCATCTGCCACCCCGTTGCCCATTGCATTCACTATAGAAACATTTCCTTTTCTGTATGCCCAGTAAATACCCGGAACCCCAAGCATACTATCAGGTCTGAAAACAAGCGGGTCTATAAAATCATCATCTACACGCCGATAAATGACATCTACCTTTTCAAGGCCTCTTGTAGTCTTCATGTAAACGAAATGGTTTTCTACTACGAGATCCCGTCCTTCTACTAACTCTATCCCCATCAGCCTGGCTAAAGTACTATGCTCAAAATAAGCTGAGTTATACATACCCGGGGTAAGCAGTACAACTACGGGGTTACTATTCTGCCTGTTTGAAAGAGACAAAAGATTTTTCAAAAGTCTGTCAGGGTAATCCTTTACAGGCAGCACATTATTTTTTGGTATCAGATCTGGAAAAATCCGGTAAGTAATGCTTCTGTTTTCGAGCATATAGGATACTCCTGAAGGTGTGCGGAGATTATCCTCTAAAACATAAAAAGTTCCATCATGATCCCTGATGAGGTCCACGCCAGAAATATGTGTGTAAATATCAAAAGGAACCGTTACGTTCACCATTTCTCTCAGAAAATTGGGACAGGAGTAGATCAGTTTTGCTGGAATGATGCCATCACGGATAATAAATTGCTGATGATAAATATCTGTGAGGAAAATATTTAAAGCTTTTAATCTCTGCTTAATACCCTTTTCAATATGCTTCCATTCGTCCCATTTAATAATGCGGGGAACTACATCAAAGGGAAATATTTTTTCAATGCCTTCTCCACTGCTATACACAGTGAATGTAATACCCTGTGCCATGAATAATTTCTTGGCCTGTTCATCTTTTCGGGTCATTTCTTCGGGCAGAATATTTTCAATGGCAGCAACAAAATTCTTGTATTGAGATCTTATCGCATCATCTGCAAACATTTCATCCCAAACAGCAGGTTGCTCAAAATAATCTGATAAAAGAGGGTGTGCATCCATACAAGAATGAATTTACGAAAGAATGAAATAAAGTATGGAGCAATCGCTGGCGAATTAAAACTTTCTATTTGTTCTTACCTGTTCAGTAATATAGGCACTGATCTCATTAGTGGATGTTCCCGGGGCAAAAAGTTTTCCAACTCCCATTTCGTTTAATTGTTTCATATCATCCTCTGGAATAATTCCCCCACCCGTTAACAGTACGTCCATCATTTCTTTTTCCTTCATCAGGTTCACCAATTTTGGAAAAACAGTCATATGTGCACCAGAAAGAATGCTGATGCCGATGGCATCTACATCTTCCTGCAAAGCTGCATTCACTACCATTTCAGGTGTTTGCCGCAGGCCTGTATAAATTACTTCCATGCCAGCATCCCGCAAAGCAGTAGCAATAACCTTGGCACCACGGTCGTGGCCATCAAGGCCAACTTTTGCAACTAATACCCGGATCGGACGGTTCATGATTAAAGCTAAGATAATAATGATAGAGTTTTTTCAATACGCTTTAGAGTTTCTGTTTTCCCCAGTACATCGGCGATTTCAAATACTCCGGGGCCAAATTTGCCTCCTACCAGCATAATCCGGAAAGGAAGCATCAATTCGCCAGGTTTTAGCTGATGAACAGCTGCAATTTCTTTAAAGGTTTTTTCAAGATCAACAGTATTCCAGAGGGATAATAATTTATAAGCCCGGATCAGTTCCCGGAAAAAAAGCTGCTTTTGATCATTCCACTTCGATTTTATCGTATCAAGATCGGGATGTTCAGGAGTTGCAAAGAAAAAAGATGATTGTTCTATAAAATCGGTAAGCAATGTGCATCGGTCTTTTACCAACTCAATTACTTTGTCCAAATAAGTTTCATCAGAAACAATAAAGCCATTTTTTGTTAATAATTCACCAACCGGAAACCTTAAACCGGAAACCTCCAGCTTTTTGATCCATTCGTGGTTGAACCATTTTGCCTTTTCATAATCAAAATGTGCTCCGCTGCTATGAACTCTTTCCATGGTGAATTTATCTATGAGATCATCGACAGTAAAAATCTCTTGTTCTGTTCCATCATTCCAGCCTAATAAAGCAAGCAGATTTATAAATGCTTCAGGTAAAAATCCTTTTTCTTTAAAACCCTCTGTCAAATCTCCTGTTTTGGGGTCTGTCCAGTTCATGGCAAATACAGGAAACCCATATTTAGCACCATCTCGTTTACTTAATTTTCCGTTAGGTCCAAGGATCAGGGGAAAATGTGCCCATTCGGGCATTTTTTCAATACCAAAAAGGTATTTCCACAACAGGATGTGGACAGGCGCTGAAGGGAGCCATTCCTCACCACGAAAAGCATGAGTGATCTCCATGAGATAATCATCCACTACCACAGCAAGATGATAAGTAGGCATCCCATCTGCCTTTAGTAAAACTTTGTCGTCCACCAATGAGGAATCAAAATTGACCTCACCGCGGATCATATCTGTAAATGAAATACTTTCCTGTTCAGGCATTTTGATCCTGATCACATGTCTTGTATTTGTGGCCAGCAGTTCTTTTACCTTAGTGTCTGTCAGCGTTAGTGAATTACGCATTTTTGTACGGATGCTGTGATCATACTGAGGTGAGGGATTTTTTTCTGTCTTAAAATCATTCCTCATTTTATCCAATTCTTCCGTAGTATCAAAGGCATAGTATGCATAACCATCATTCACTAATTGTTCTGCATACTTCCTGTAAAGTTCTTTTCTCTCACTTTGTCTGTAGGGGCCGTAACTGCCACCATGTTGTACACTTTCGTTTGGTTCAAGCCCACACCATTTCAGGCAATCAAAAATGTATTCTTCCGCCCCGGCTACATACCGGCTTTGATCAGTATCCTCAATTCTTACAATAAAATCACCTTTATATTTTTTTGCAAAAAGATAGTTGTATAAAACTGTCCTCATCCCTCCCAGGTGTAATCCTCCGGTGGGACTGGGTGCAAACCTGACTCTTACCTTTTTATCCATGATGGCAAAGATAACTTATAGAGCTTCAAGCAGATTACAGATAAGGGGGACAAACTGATTTACCAGTAACTTGTGCGGGATATGCGATACCTGATCACTACGCCATGGTGGCTGCGGATGTTTTATCCCAAAAGACGGTGGAGTGTTGCTACAAAGGAAAAAGTTATCTTTTTAACTTTTGACGATGGGCCACACCCGGAGGCAACACCTTTTGTATTAGATGAATTGGAAAAATATGGGGCAAAAGCGACTTTTTTCTGTATCGGGAAAAACGTTGAGGCTTACCCGAAAATATATGGCGAGATCATTTCAAAAGGGCATGCAGTGGGAAATCATACTCATGATCACTTAAACGGTTGGCAAACTGATGATTCCGATTATTTTGAGAATATCAGAAAGGCTGCTTTTTTGATTGAATCAGCGCTTTTCAGGCCTCCTTACGGAAAGTTGCGTAGTTCACAGGCTAAATCGGTTTCCGGGGCTATAAATGTAAAGGATCCGGTTATTGTCATGTGGAGTGTTTTAAGCGGTGATTTTGATACGGAACGTTCCCCTGAAGAGTGCTTAAAGGGGGTTATTGACTCGGCTAAGCCGGGGTCTATCATCGTTTTTCATGATAGTGAAAAAGCATTTTCAAGAATGAAATACGCTTTGTCAGAAACCTTAAAATTTTTCAGTGAAAGGGGCTACAGGTTTGAGGTAATAAAGAAATAACAATTACAAACGGTTGCAATTTTTTTAGCCTTGATGAATCGTTGTGTATTAAAAAGTTAGGGCCTGGGTAGAAACCCTGGCCCGTTTTTAATCCGTACCCTATGAAAACTGGTTTAAAGGTATAATAATTTTTTAATTATGGCAAAGTAATTTGAAAGGTTTGCCCATTGATGGAAAGGGTAGCCTGGTTGTCGCATTGCCCGTTGCCAAAGTCTAATATAGCCACCCAGGGGGTGTTAGTGCTGGCATTCACCCGGACAGTACGAACACGACCTTTGACCAACCAACGGCATAAAATCCTCTTAATCAATGGTTCAGTGATACTGGACTGCCATCCTACCAATAAATTTCCCCTCAAAATCTGGCCATGACTGCCCCCTTCAATTTTGTAAATATCATCTAATGGTGATGGGGTAACAATGCCTTCAATTTGGGTAATATGCTTTTCGCTATTCCATTTAATATAGTTCCCGTTTGGCTTGGTCAACTTGCCATCAGTTACGATTATTGTGAACTGCCTTGCACCAGTATTGGTTGTGGCTGTATTAGTGATTTTGTGTGTTCCCTCTACATGCACATCATTCACATAATAACCATCAAACGTTGTAGTAGCCATGGCACCCGGCATGATCAGGCGGGCAGTATATTCTGTAATTATTTTTCCTCTTCTTACACGACCGTCAGGACCGGTACATCCGGTTGTTCCAAAGTCTATAGTAATTACTACAGGAAAAGGAGTATTGTTAGGGTGCTCAACGGTTACAGTAAAGCATCTGGGTACAGGAACAAGTGTGTCGGTTCTGCCGTAAAAAATACCTGTCCCGGATACACCTACTTCGTCATTAGCGCCCATTACATCATCAAAAACCTTATCAAAAACAGATTCCGCCTCGGCATTGGCCTCACCAGATGCCCTGGCCATTTCTGCTTCCTGTTGATCAGTTGTTCCGCTATTTTCTTTTTGACAGGAAATAATCGATAAAATGCTGAAAGTCAATAAAATGGCCAATAATCCATTAAAAGATTGCCTCGATTTCATAAAATTGTATTTGGGTTTTGGAGATTTTAACGATAATAGGATGGCTTTCAGTTTATAAGGTTTAAAAGAATCTTAAATTTTTTGGAGATTTGTTTTTGAAACGACAGTTATGCCTTTAATTGATACTCACTCACATATTTATTTGCCTGATTTTAAAGAAGATATCGTTGGAGTTCTGCAAAATGCTGAAAATGAAGGGGTAGAAAAAATACTTCTCCCTGCTATTGATAATAGCACTCATGAACAAATGCTGGAACTTGAAAAGATGGCCCCTGAGGTTTGTCTTGCCATGATGGGATTACACCCATGTTCTGTGAAAGAGAATTTTCGGGAAGAGCTAAAGATTGCCAGGGAGCACCTTGATAAAAGAAAATTTGTGGCAATTGGCGAAACAGGACTTGATTTTTACTGGGACAAAACTTTTACAGCTGAGCAATACATTGCTTTTAATGAGCAAATCGAGTGGGCAAAAGAGTTTGATATTCCGGTAGTCATACATTCCAGAAACTCTATTGATGAATGTATTGATGTAATAAAAGAACAGCAGGATGGTAGATTGAAAGGAGTATTTCATTGTTTTTCCGGAAATGAAGAACAGGCAGGTAAGATCATAGATCTTGGCTTTTATATGGGAATTGGCGGGGTAGTCACATTTAAAAATTCGGGACTGGATAAAGTGATGAAGGAAATTGACATGAAGCATATAGTGCTTGAAACGGATGCTCCTTACCTGGCTCCGGTTCCTTATAGAGGAAAGAGAAATGAGCCTGCTTACTTAAAATATATTGTGACTAAAATTTCTGAGATCAAAGGTATTTCTACTGAAGAAGTGGTGCATTATACTATCAATAATTCAATTCAACTTTTTGACTGTTGAGTAATCATTGTGTTTAAATCCTTCTTTGGCCAATTTAATGTTAATCTTGCCTGTTTCATAAGTTTTAAAATTTTTCTTTTTATCTGCATTCTATTTTTACAGGATGCGGATATTTCCCTATAAGAGGCTTGTAATTATTGCTTTGTTAAGTGCTCCTCTTTTTGGACTTTTTGGTTCCATCCCTGCTCTTGTTATTGAACGTATCGATTTTAGCAGGGTTCCCAAGGCATTCTTATTTATTACAGGGATAACTTTAATATTCTGGACGATTAACATCCTGCTTCTATGGTTTACTTCTTTCTCCGCTTTTCTAACAAAAGCCTGGTTACGGTATTTAGTTAGTATTGTAAGTTCAGTTATTATCATGTCTGTTTTCTTTCAGTCAGTCAGGCCAAAGCCTGTGGGCCCTTATCAGAGAAAAATTTCTCAAAATGACCCACAGTCAAACATGATAGATTCGGCAAAAGGCAGCAAAACAGAGATGACTTTGCAATTTCCTCAAGACAGTATTTTTAGTCCTCCTCCCAAAAGGTTTATTGGTCCCGGGCCTGAAAGACCTTTCATTTTTCCTTTAATTCAGGCTCAGTCTATAAATATCATAATCATTTTTCTTATGGAATTGATTCTTCTTCGTACCCGGAAAGAGGAGATTGAGAATGAAAATAATCTTTTGCATATGGCTAACCTGGAGGCGAAGAATAATCAATTAAAGCAACAACTACATCCTCATTTTTTATTTAATTCATTAAATACACTAAAGTCTCTTATCAGGCGATCACCCGATGAAGCAGAAGAATATTTGTTGAAGTTATCTGGATTATTACGTTATTCCACTGAAAACTCGTCAAAGATACTTGTAAGCCTGAGAGAAGAACTTGAACTATGTGACGACTACCTTATTATGCAGCAAGTTCGATTTAGGAATTCATTACATTTTCATATTGATGTTTCTGATGATTTAATGAACAAGAAGGTACCCGTTTACTCCGTTCAGTTACTTATTGAGAATGCGATTAAACATAATATTACCACTGAAAGCCAACCACTTCGAATAGAGATAAAAGGGAACCAGGAAACGGGAACTATAACAGTTGAAAATAATCTGCAGATCAAAGGAAGTGTAAGCAAAAGTCCAGGTCTGGGACTGTCTAATCTTTCAGAACGCTATAAACTACTAGGAATAGATGGAGTTGATATAAAACAATCTGAATATATCTTTTCTGTAACAATAAAGACAATTGAGTATGAGGATAGTCATCATTGAGGATGAGCCATTAATGGCTGAGGATTTAAGGGAAACACTAGCTAAAATATCGGAAAATATTCAAGTTGATAAAACACTTACATCAGTCACAGAGGCGGTATCATATCTTGCAAACAACACTGCCCCTGATCTGATCTTTTCTGATATTCAGTTGGGTGACGGAAAAAGTTTTGAGATATTCAATAAAGCAAAAATAAATATCCCGGTTATTTTTTGTACTGCATACGATGCTTTTGCCCTGGAAGCTTTTAAAAATAATGGTATTGACTATGTCCTAAAGCCCTTTACAAAAAGAACAATTAAGAATGCTATAGATAAATACAATTTATTGTTAGCTGGTAATAATAACTATTTTGACTATAGAAGTATTTTAAATGATATGGAGGCGATTTCCTCCGGCTCCTCAAAACAGTCTTATTTACTTATTAATGAAAGAGATAAGATCATCCCTATAAAGATCAGCGATGTACTTCTTTTTGATATTGAATACAAAATGGTACAGATGGTTACTATTCTTAATCAAAGATATCGGGTTAATTATACTCTTGATGAACTTGAGCAGATATGTGGTCAGGCATTTTATCGTGTCAACAGGAAATTTCTTATAAACCGTAATGCTGTTAAAGAGATAAGGCAACATTATGCACGGAAGCTACTTGTTAAATTAAAAGCTGAGAATGACCCTGAAGTTTTAGTGAGCAAGGGAAAAGTTACAGAATTCCTTAATTGGCTTCGTAAGTAGGTCTTAGCTATTTTGACCTACCGTTTGTTTATGCCAATATATTGTAACTGGAAAAATAATTAGTCGTCTTATTTTTAGCTTTAGGGTATTAACTTTTTTTCTATCTGTAGTTATAATGACAGACCTTTCTAATCCGTCATCAACTGCGATAATAATCCCTTTATATTTGTTTTTCTTTTTCTTAGCCTTTCTAATTATTAATATACCTTCTTTGTCATTTTCTCTTGAGCTGGAAAAGATCTTAGCCTCGTAACTATTTCTGGTTTTGTAGATCGAATAGATACGACTTGTGTCCTCAGACAGCCAGTTGCCAGATATATCCTGTGAAAAAAGTTCCTGCTGTATAAAGAAAACTATAGCTAATAAAATAAAATTTTTCATGCTATGACTTTGCTTTGAAATTTCTTATAATAATGGAATCGACAGTGTTAATAATACCGGCCATATTTTTTGGTGCCCAGCCAAATATCTTTGAGATTAATGCCTAAAATAAATTGGGTGTATTTTTCCCTGATCTGATCTTTGCTTTTGTCTCCTCTGACCCCTATTTCAATACCTGTGTATATAGCTACATTCTTAAAAGCGGTTAAGCCTCCCCCTAGAGAAAAAGAATAGTCGGGTATTGGATTGTTTTTTATTCTGAGATATGAGTTTTCGGCTCGAACCCCCCATCCGATATATGGTTTACTTTTTATACCAGCCGGATTGGCAGTATTCAAGGAAAATTCCATCCCCGCAGAGAGACTGATTGAAGGCTGTGTGTATGAATTTGTATAATCGAGTTTCTGGTATTTCCAGTAATTATATGCCAGTTCTGTTGTAAAAGTAACTTTGTTCTTATATGTGGCTGAGTACCCGATATTAAGTGTAGTAGGAAGATTGAAGGATCTTTTTTCATCGACATTCTTTTCAATAACTTCTTCAGTAGTATTATATTCTGTCGTTAGCTGGCCTTTTAAGCCAGTACTTATTGAGGATGTAATTCCAAATATATGGCTCCACTTTTTTCCTATAGTATTATATTGAATTCCTCCTTGTGCTGACATTCCCGTATAGTAATCTTTTTCCTGTCGAAGTATGTATAACGAAATATCATTACTTAGGTACTGAGTGTTTTTCTGGAGAGAACCAAACAAAAAAGAACTGGTAATTCCAACCGATAACTTTTTCGTTAAGGATTTTCCAACAGAAAAATAAACCTGGTTAATTCCACCGCTTCCGTCAATATATTTTGAAACAAGAGTATTCCCATCCAGGATGGTCTGATCTTCCTGGAACTTATAATTAACTGTACTATAGGGTTTAAGCCCAAATGCAATACCAGTTTTTTCGGAAGGCTTAAAAGCCAGTGAAATTCTTTTAACTATAAAATCTTTTGTTGTTTCGGAGCTGATTGTTTCTCCGGGTACCAAGAAAGTGCTTGTTTTTCCCCTGAATGCCAGATCAAGGTTCATGGTTTTGAGTGTAAGCGAGGAAAGTGATGCGGGGTTTGAGATATTATAAGTACCCGGATCTCTACGACTTACTGCACTGCTTCCTGTTATAAAATAACGGCCAATATCTTTTGTTTCAATATCTCCTATCCCGAGTATAGAATAGGGGGAAGTTACATTTTGAGCACTACAGGCAAATGTCAATATTTGACTTGTTATAGAAATGAATGTATGACACAAAATTTTTAAGCGATAACTTGACATCATAAGCCTAATACATAAAGTTTTAATTGGATACTGTTAGATAAAGTCTGATCATTGATTACTAATCTATCTGTTTTCGCACTACTGATGCCATCTGGGGTGGTAAGCATTAAAGCAGTATTCGTAAACTGCCCTTCACTGATTAGGGAGGTTAAGAAACTGGAAATATCAAAAGTATATGCAGTCTCGTTGCCATATAGCTCATCAATATAAAGATCCCCATTAAGTGGATCATCTAATTCATCTACTAGTGTGCTTAACAGCTCATTATTTTCATTGGTTGTCCGGAGATTCAACTCTCTTGGCAGAGTGTGAGGATTTGTGTAAGTGCCTGGTGTAGGTTTTATTACCAGCTGTGCCCGGATAATTTTAATATAAGGATGTATTTCTTTCAGATTTAGAATTGAGGGAAAACTTATTTTAATGTAGCTGCCCGCATTAGTATGTAAGTATGATTTACCAGTTGTTTCACTGCTTGACTTTAATTGTGTTTTAAACGGGGTAAAAGCTGAAAGTCCTGAATTTCCGTAGTGGGAGGTTATATGATTGAACTGATGACCAATGTTTACACCAAAATCAATATGCTTTTTTTCAAAAGTGGGGCTATTAAGCCGGTAATGGATGCGTAACATCACACTGTCGGAAAGTTCAAAACTATATAGTGCATTACTTATTGAAGAATCTGTACTTACATAAATACCTTTAAAATATCGAAGAAAATCCTCTTGTGTTTGTATTTCGGTACTATTTAGTCTTAATTTATTAAGTAATTCTATTCCCAGGTTATTTGATAGTTTAACTTCAATGGCTGTATTGCTTAGAGGGCGAACAAAAGTTGTGGTTTGACCCAGTAATTGCGGTTCTGTAACAAAATCACGGGGATTATAAAAGCTGGTATTCCCGTTTGCTTCATCTTCATTTTCTATGTTTTCTGCAAGTCGGTAAACCTGTATATTAAAGGGTAAGGTAGTATCACCGTAATAATTTCCATTTGGATTTAAAATAAGGGTAAGAGAGTCAAATATCACTTCCTGGTCTTTAACCGAATTTTCGTAAGGAAGATTAAGTTCTGCATATGAGCCTGCAATAAAAGTTCCAAAAGGAGGATCCATATGATAGCCTAGTGTAATGGCAGAACTTCCTGAGGTTATAAAAGAGTCTCTTTTAAACGTTGCCATTTCAATAGGGTAATTTTCATAATAAACGATGTCCGGATCACCCGACACATCCACATTGCCAAATTTGATATCTGTTTTTGTGCATGCGAAAAGAACAATACAGTTAACGATTAGAATAATCGATTGATACCTGATCATAATAATATCTGAGATTCATTTATGAGTGAAAGTATATTCGAAACAAAATTGGGGAGGCAAGAAACAGGGATACTGAATTGCCTCCCTAAGCGTACCGGAAACGTTACCCGATTTAATTTAAAAGCCATATGACTTTTACGGTTCCATATACGCATCTTCTAAATGACTTTTCTGTTACTATTTTAGTTGTCGTAATCATTTTGTTCATCGTTAGGAAAAAACTCCCACATATCATCAAAACGATAACTGGAATTGTTTCCTGTTACGATAAACCCTCTGTTCTCAATCGAAAAACCTAGAGCGCCTTCCCTTGCAGAACCTTCAAAATTTGTTTTTTCTTTCCATAGATCATTACTGATGTCATACTGCCATGTAGTTGTTATAACACCACTTTTGCTACCGCATGTTAAGTATGCGTATCCATTCATTACAAAGATTACAGCATTACTTCTCCGGATATTTTCTCCATAATCATCATCAAAATCATCTTCAGTTGCATCGCTGATCTTTCTTTTTTCGGTCCATGAGTCTGTCGTTGGGTCATATGCCCAAAAGTCATTAAGATAACTGCCATTATTAAAGCCAGTAAGTACATAGCCTTTATCATTGTAAACAAAAGCTGTAGCATCACTTCTTTTGGAACCATAAAGGCTTGATTTTTGTACCCACGAATTGGTAGTTGGATCATATTCCCAAAGATCTTTCAGGTAATTGCCATCGTAGCCGGAACAGACGTATCCTTTTCCTCCAATAGAAAACGCAACAGCTCCATAGCGAGCAGTACCGCCAAAATCGGCAACCTGGGTCCAGTTATTGGCTATGGGATCGTATTCCCAAAAGTCTTTCAATTTGGTAGCATTTTCATCTATACCTGTTCCTACGTATCCTTTCCCATTTATAGCGAATGCTACTGCTGAATTACGGGCATCTCCGGGAAATGGCTTTATAGATGTCCATGTGCCTGTACTTTTATCAAATGACCAAAAATCATTCAATCGATTCGAACCATCAAAGCCGCTTCCTACATATACTATATTATTAATTGTGAAAGTGACGGCTTCTGTTCGCCCTACACCTTCAAATTCATAAAGTCTTGACCAATTACCGACTAAATCATCATTACTCTCTGTGGTTTTTTCACAGCTAGTAAAAGAAATAGCAAGGAGTGAGAAAAATACTGAGCAGAGCGGTAGTTTTGAGAATTGAGATACTTTCATTGTAGTTTAATAATTTTAAAATGTACCGCAATCTGCTTCAGAGAAGATTAAAAAAAATGTTAAGGAGAACTAAGCAGGCAAAACGATAGTTGAAATGGACAAGTAGGCTGTTTAATAAATGACTCTTTTAAACTTTGTAGGAATAGAAAACAGATGTATGCAACTTACATTATCGGTAGACCGAGAATATTTAGTATGACATTAAAATTTTTGAAAATATGTCGTTTGGATACGAAAATGCAGTATGCATTTTCAAGGTATAAATGCGGAGACCGAGGGATTCGAACCCTCGATACGGTTTCCCGTATACACACTTTCCAGGCGTGCCTCTTCAACCACTCGAGCAGGTCTCCAAAAAAGGAGGGCAAAAGTACGGATTATTTATTACCAATTACCTGCCTGTTCTGTATTCAGTCTTTCAGAAACATCTGAAGCATTATTCTCTTTCCAGTGCGGATCAAATTTTACAAACCAGGATATCCATAAGCTGCGGCTTAACCGCATGATCCAGGGTTGTAAGAAGATCAACAATACAGCATTAGTTCCCATCCATATAAAGAAACGGCTATCTTCTGTCGAAAACCCGATCAGAATCCACCAGGCTACCAGTGTTGTAATACTAATAGCCACCGTCAATGCATAGCTAACATAACCTGTCCCATAATAAAACCCTACTTCTATTTCAGTGGCCTGCCCGCAAACGGGACAATTCTTATTCATCTCCAAATTTCTCTTTGGAGAAACTGCAATAGGATTTTTAAAAAGTTTCCCCTCTCTGCACCTGGGGCAATAACAACCCAACGCTGTTCCAAGATATCCGCGGTTTTTTTTAGTACTCATTAATTATTTATAGCTTGTTCAATAATTCTTTGTAATTGCGAAGCCTGCATCACACCAGAGTTCCGCCAAAGCGTTTTTCCATTCTGGAACAATAACAATGTTGGTACACTTTGTACCTGGTAACTATTGGCTGCACCTGGGCTTCTGTCTATGTCAATTTTAATGATCCGTAACCTGTCTTTCATTCGCTGGTGTAATTCTTCCAGTACAGGTTTCATCATTTTGCACGGACCACACCATGCTGCAGTAAAGTCGACGAGGACAGGAATGTTCCCGTTGATCAATTCTGCAAATGTTTCTTTTTTATTTTCCGTGGTCATTTTTTCTCTTTTTTGAAAATGCTGAAAAGCAGTCCACCCATTACTGCTCCATATGCGGTACTATTATGCCATTTGGATGTGATCATGCAAGTACCATTGCTGCAACCGATCTGCTGCCAGTAAAGATAACCTCCAATAGCACCCACAATGATACCTATCAGCAGCAACTTATTATTTAGTACCCAGTTCTTCATATTCAATCTCAGTTTGTTCAGCGGTTTTTTGACTGTAATTTATAGTAGCACAACTACCTCCAAAACAACAAACACCTTCTGTAATTAAAGAAATTCCGGTAAAGACCACCCCCAGGATTATGCCCGGCAAATGCCCTTCAACTACTGATGAAGACAAAATTAATATACCTAGCCCAACCCTGATAAACTTAAGAGTTGTCCAGCCCGACTTCAGTTTTTCCAGTAGATACATTTTATTTAATGTTTACTCACAAATTTGCAGGAATTGGTGAGTTTTAGGAGTGACAAATGTTACAATGGCAATAATGAAATTCATCCCCTAATAACTCATGTCATCCAGTTTAACCTTTCCTTTGAATGTCCAAAAAACAAAACTGGTATATATACCTACCAATGGGGTGCCGATAAGGGCTATAATAAGAAGAGTTTTCATGGTTTTAGGGGAAGAAGCGGCATTACTGATGGTAATACTGTTATTGGGATCATTACTGGCATAAAGAAGATTTGGGAAAACTTCTAAAGCAACTGTTATTAAAAGCGAGGCGATCGTTATGGAAGAACTAATAAATGCAAAGCGATAATTTCCATTTTTTAGCTGGCGGGGAATATTAGCAATTGCCAGGAACATGAGAACGGGAAATATGAAGTAAACAGGGTTACTACGGATCCTGTCGGTCAGGTGAGGAATATAAAGTAGTGTATAAAGGGTGGTAACTCCAAAAGCAACCAAAAAGAAAACAGTAAAGTTCTTCGCAAGGATCGTAAGCTTTGTGTAAAGCCTGTTTTCTGTTTTCATAGCGAGGTATATGGCCCCGTGCGTCATGAATAAAGCTAATGTGGTTACAGCAACCATTATTGAAAAGGGATTCAGGAAGCTTAAAATATCGCCGTTAAATTCCTTTTGACTATCCAAGGGTAATCCCATTGCTACATTTCCAAGCATAAGACCCAACGAAAGTGTAACAACAATACAGGCGAATGAATAAATTATATCCCAGGTAAGACGCCACATTTTGCCTGGCTCTTTACTTCTGAATTCAATGGCTACTGCACGCCAGATCAACCCTATTAAAAAGATCATTGCAGGTAAGTAAAATGCAGAAAAAATAGCAGCATAGGCAACCGGGAAGCCAGCAAAAAGGGCTCCTCCACCAATGACAAGCCATACTTCATTGCCGTCCCAAACTGGTCCAATGGCATTTAAAGCTATCCTTCTGCTTGTTTCTTTTTTTAGAAACAAATGCAATGCCCCGGCTCCAAGATCAAATCCGTCAAGAATGGCATAGCCTGTGATCACCGCTCCAAAAACAAGAAACCAAAGTGTGTTATAATCAATACCAAAAATCATGAAAGGTCATTTTTCATCAATGGGTTTTCACGCAGACTACCTTGTGAAGAAATCTCTTCTTCATGAATAGTTTGTACTACCGGCCCATGTTTAATTTTTTTATTCATCAGGTAAAGGAATAATGCAAAAAGTATGGCATAAACCAGTGTGAATAGTATCAGGGATATTAATACATGTTCTGCTTTTACTGCCTGTGAAAGAGCATCAGAAGTTTTAAGTAATCCATATACCACCCAGGGTTGACGACCCATTTCAGCAGTAAACCAACCTACCTGGTTAGCGATCTGGGGTAATAGAACAGCCCATACAAAAACCAACATCAGCCATTTTTTATCAAAGAGTTTCCCTTTTTTCCATTGCCAGTTGGCATATAATGTCAGTATGATCAGAAAAATACCAATAGCGACCATAATGTGATAGAACTGGAAAATTGCATTAATCGCCGTTGGCCTTTCTTCTGCAGGAAAAGATTTGAGCCCGGTGACAGGAGTATCAAAGTCTCCGTGGAGGAGAAAGCTTAATCCTCCGGGAATTTTAATGCCCGATGTCGTTTCATTTTTTTTATCTACCCAGCCCATTATGTACATATCTGCTTTGGCACTATGATCAAAGTGTCCTTCCATTGCAGCCATTTTAGCCGGCTGGTTTTTAGAAACCCCTTCAGCACTATGATGCCCAGTGAATAGTTGAGCCAGGGAAAAGATAGTGGCTACAACCAATGCTATCTTAAATGAAGGTTTGGCAATTTCGAGGTGTTTCTTCTTGATGATATAATAAGCATTAACACTCATTACAAGGAACGCTCCTGCTAAAAAGGCTCCGATCCAGACATGCAGTAACCTGTCAATACTGGATGGATTAAATACCATGGCCCAGAAATCGGTGATCTCTGCCCTTGCCTGGAGTCCTTCGCCAACAATATGATAACCTGCCGGTGTTTGTTGCCAGCTATTGGCAACTACGATCCATACAGCGCTAAATAGTGAACCTAGAAAAACCATTAAGGTAGAAATGAAATGCACTTTTGAACTAACCCTTTTCCATCCAAAAAGCAGAATTCCGAGGAAACCACTTTCCAATGCAAAAGCAAAAATGCCTTCGGCGGCCAATGCACTACCAAAAATATCCCCTACATATTTTGAATAAGTAGCCCAGTTAGTGCCAAATTCAAATTCCATAATAATACCTGTAGCTACACCAAGGCCAAAAATGAGAGCAAATATTTTGATCCAGAAACGGGTCATGTCCTCGAATACCTTCTTACCTGTTTTAAGGTACATGCCCTCCATGATCACTAAAATCAGTCCTATTCCGATGCTAAGTGGTGGGTAGATGTAATGAAAAGCTACTGTAAAAGCAAATTGAATACGGGAGAGAATTTCAATATCCATAGTAAAAACCTGGAAGTTGCAGGCTCATTTAAAATGCAATGTAAAGTTCTGCATTATTATGATTGAGTAGGTGATATTTATTACAAAAAAAGCCACTCGAGGTGGCTTTTGTATTATTGAGTGTAATAGCTCTACATTTTTCCGGGTAAAATCTTATTCCAGTATAGCCATGGCAATACCCTTCTCTTTAACTGATACATGCTCCATCTTTCCTTGCTTTGGTCAAATGGGAAGGTTTCAAGTGGTTGATTATTGTAATCAAATTCGCACAAAACCAGTTTGCCGTAACCAGTAACAACCGGGCAACTTGTATAGCCATTATAGGAAGCATTCAAAGGTTCTCCTTTCATAGCAGCAAAAAGATTTTTTACTAATACGGGAGCCTGTTTACGAACAGCTGCTCCTGTTCTGGAAGTTGGTAATGATGAAGCATCGCCTAATGAAAATACATTAGGATATTTTACATGTTGTAATGTATGTTTATCTACATCAACCCAACCAGCAGCATTAGCCAATGGACTATTTTTAATAAAATCAGGAGCACTTTGTGGTGGAGTAA
The DNA here is from genome assembly GCA_020636575.1 of Chitinophagales bacterium. Lineage (GTDB taxonomy): Bacteria > Bacteroidota > Bacteroidia > Chitinophagales > Chitinophagaceae > JJ008. The sequence continues at coordinate 396,078 of JACJXP010000001.1, read as the reverse complement.
CATGGATCATGTCAAAGTCTACCCAATACTCCTTGTCTTTATTCTTCTCACCAAAGCCTACAAACTTTGCTTTTTTATTAGGACCATCTATTTCCACCAGCTTGGTAAAGAAGTTCATTTGCACTTTATCCCTTTCTGCCACTTTCTTTAAAGTTTTTTCATATTTATCTACACCAAACAGGCGGGTACCGCCACTCCAATATTGAATATTTGTTTTATTAAATACCCCATGCTTTTTGAAATAATCAGCAGCCAGCCACATGATCTTATGGGGAGCACCACCACATTTTACCGGTGTGTTTGGGTTAGTGAAAAGAGCATTGCCTCCTTTAAAATTTCTGACGCATTCCCATGTGTAAGGCACATTCTCTACACTATAGTTTGAGCAAACTCCATTTTTACCCAGGGTTTCTTTTAAACCTTTGATCTCTGACCAGTTCAATTGAATGCCCGGGGCAACAATAAGATATTGATAACCTACAACATCGTTATTGTCTAACGTAACAGTATTGTTATCAGGTTGGAAAGAAACTACTCTTTGCTTTATCCACTTCACTTCCTTTGGCATTACATCTGCCTCTTTATGAATAGTATCGTCCATATTGAATACGCCAGCCCCAACAAGGGTCCAGGCGGGTTGATAATAGTGTTTCTCGGACGGCTCGATCACAGCAATTTCAAGGCTCTTGTTTTTTCTTAATAACTGCGATGCAGTAGAAATACCGGCATTGCCGCCGCCAACTATCAGTATTTGGTATTGATTTGACATAACAAATGGTTTAGAACACTAATGTAGAATACGGACCAGCTGATCTGGGTGATTGTTGTCACAATTTAGATCAAAATCAGCAGAGTCATATACAGAAGGTATTACGACTGATTTGAATCAATGAGTTTTGTGACAATTGTCATTCTCACTGCTTCCTGTCAGTTAGAAATTTGAGACTCTAACGATTGTTCCTTTATTTAAATAAATAATATTTCTATGCAAAAATGCACTTCTCGTTGCCCATAAGTAGCACATAATTTAGAAGCAAAACAAGATTTGTTTACCTCAAAAAGAAAATTATTATGAAAATTGAACAAATTTATACTGGATGCCTTGCAGAAGCTGCTTATTATATTGAAAGTAATGGCGAAGCAGCCATCATTGATCCGTTAAGGGAAACCAAGCCATATATTGAAAAAGCAGAAAGAAACGGGGCTAAAATAAAATACATTCTGGAAACGCATTTTCATGCAGATTTTGTAAGCGGACACCTGGACCTCGCTAAAAAAACAGGAGCAACAATAGTTTTTGGCCCTACAGCAGCACCAGCTTATGATGTGCATGTGGCAAAAGATAATGAGGAATTAAAACTCGGAAACATAACGATAAAAGTGTTGCATACTCCGGGTCATACCATGGAATCAACTACATACTTGTTGATTGACGAAAATGGAAAAGAGAATGGAATATTTACCGGCGATACTCTTTTTATTGGAGATGTAGGTCGTCCGGATCTTGTACAGAAAGTGAAAGCCGAGATCACTCCGGAAATACTGGCTGGTTACCTGTATGATTCACTGCGTAATAAAATAATGACTTTGCCGGATGATGTAGTTGTGTATCCCGGCCATGGAGCTGGTAGTGCCTGTGGTAAGAACATGAGTAAGGAGACAACAGATACTCTTGGTCATCAAAAGAAAGTCAATTATGCATTGCGGGCAGATATGACCAAAAAAGAATTTATCAAAGAACTTACGGAGGGTCTTGTAGAACCTCCTCAATATTTCCCCTATAATGTTTTAATGAATCTTAAAGGCGGTATTGATAGCATAGACGAAGTAATTGAGAGAGGGAAAAGACCACTTAAGCCAAAAGAATTTGAGGCGGCCTGGGAAGGCACAGAAGCACTTGTACTGGATACAAGAAGCAAAGAAGAATTTGTGGCCGAGTATATCCCCGGATCAATATTTATAGGACTGGATGATAATTTTGCCCCATGGGCAGGAACGCTTATTACCGATCTAAAGCAACCTATTCTATTTATATCTGATGAGGGTAGGGAAGAAGAAGTAGTTATCCGTTTGTCAAGGGTTGGATATGATAATACTATAGGTTACTTGGATGGTGGTTTGAATGCATGGAAAAAAGGTGGATTTGAAACAGATTCTTTGAGAGAGATCAATGCATCAGATTTTGCAGAAATATATGAAGCAAAGAATACGGAGATCAATCTGTTAGATGCAAGAAGAAAAAGTGAATATGACTCTGAACATCTCTTGGGAGCTCAGAATTTCCCTCTTGATTTTGTTAATCAGAATATGACAGAATTGAACAGGGAGAAAACCTACTATGTTCATTGTGCAGGTGGATACCGGTCAGTTATTATGTGCTCTATTCTTAAATCGAGGGGTTTTGAGAACCTGGTGAATATTCAGGGTGGATATAAGGCATTGAGTCAAACAGATCTGAAGAAAACAAAATATGTTGAACCGACTACAATGCTCTGATAGGTGTGGACATTCGCACTGTAGACCGGCCCGTTAGCGGGCCGGTTTTATTTTGTATGTAGTTATATGTTTTACCCAGCTTATCTGCGGGTTTTTTTATTTGTCAATAATGCATCGGCTTATAATAATTCAAGTATTTGAATATGAGGATTGTTAAGAAGCATAAAATTAAATATTAGAATATCAGAATTGTTTTCTATTGTAACTAAAGTCATTGTTTCTGATGCTATTAATATGGAATTTGTGGAATAAATCATTATTATGAAAAAGTCAGCCTTTTCACCAGAAACACAAATGCTTGGGTATGGATATGACCCTAATCTTAGTGAGGGATCGGTTAAATGCCCCATATTTCAGACTTCCACTTTTGTTTTTAAGACTGCAGAAGAAGGAAAAAAATTCTTTGAAATGGCTCATGGTAAACCGGGGCATGAAAAAGACCATATGGGTCTTATCTATAGTCGTATTAATAACCCGGATATGGAAATACTTGAAGAGAGATTACGATTGTGGGACGGGGGAGAAATGGCGGCTGCTTTTTCCAGTGGTATGAGTGCCATTGCAACAACATTAATTACTTTTTTGAGCCCGGGAGATGTTTTGCTATATAGTAACCCGATTTATGGGGGTACTCATAAATTCATTCATCGTATACTGACTCATTTTGGTGTAGAGGTAATAGGGTTTACCGCAAAAGATTCAAAAGAGGAGATCAAAAAGATCCTCGGGAAAGATGAGAGGTTGGAAAGATTGAAAATGATCTATATCGAAACACCTGCTAACCCAACCAACGACCTGATTGATATAGCCATGTTCAGTAAATTGGCTGCTGACTATTCGGATTCAGAAAAAAAGGTTTTGATCGCAGTGGATAATACTTATATGGGTCCCCTCTGGCAGCATCCTCTAAAACATGGGGCAGACCTGGTCCTTTATTCAGCAACAAAATATATTGGAGGGCATAGTGATGTTATAGCCGGAGCAGCAGTTGGAAGCAAAGAATTGATCAGTAAAATAAAGAAGACCCGCACATTTTTTGGTACGATGATAGATCCTCATACAAGCTGGTTACTTATGAGAAGTCTTGAAACACTAAAGATCCGGATGGAGGCTGCTGCATTAAATGCTGCAAAAATTGCTGAATTCTTATCTGATCATCCTAAAGTTGAAAAGGTTTATTACCTCGGGTACACATATAAGAATAACCCGGACCAGGAAAGAATATTTGAAGAACAATATCAAAGTAATGGGGCTATGTTGAGTTTTGATATTAAAGGTGGAGAGAAAGAGGCTTTTAGTTTTCTTAATAGTCTAAAGCATATAAAACTTGCAGTAAGCCTTGGAGGAACAGAAAGCCTTGCAGAACACCCGGCAACTATGACGCATGCTGATATTCCGTTTGAGGAAAAAGAAAAATTGCACATAACCGGTAAAATGGTAAGGCTGAGTACCGGGATCGAAAATGTAGATGACCTGATATGGGATATAGAGCAGGCATTGAAAAAGGTTACCATTCCTCAACCGGAATTGGCATTGTGATAATTATCACTTCACGTAGTAAAGGATTAGATTATTTTCGCTAAAATAACTGGATATGGCTACTGTAAAAATGACAACAGCTGATTTTAAGAAGAAGATCTTCGATTATGATACTGAACAGGATTGGAAATATCTTGGAGAGCTTCCCGCTATCATTGACTTTTATGCTGACTGGTGCGGACCTTGCAAAATGGTAGCCCCGGCATTGGAAGAATTATCAGAAGAATACAAGGATAAGATCGTTATTTATAAAGTAGATACCGATGCTGAACCAGAATTATCTGCGGTTTTTGGGATCCGTAGTATACCTACATTTCTTTTTATAGGCGCTGATGGCGAACCTATGATGCAGCCAGGAGCATTTCCCAAGCATGTTTTCAAGAAAGTAATTGAAGAAAAGATGCTGGTTGCTGAAAAGCCGGCAGATTAAGCTACGTTATTTTCCTAAATAAGCAGAGTACATCCAGACCAGTTTTTCCTGTTCACGGATATAATCACTCATAAGAGCATTTGTGCCTTCATCACTTGCATCTGCAGAAAGATCAAGTAATTCCCTTTCTATTTTCAGTAGTGCAGAAAATGAATCGATCACTGATTTTACAGCTGTTTTACCATCTGTAATATTTGTTTTCTCTTTTATGCCGGATATTTTAAGATAGGCTGTAAATGAGTGCCCCGGTGTATTACTCAATGTGAGTATTCTTTCTGCTACTTCATCAATTTTTACCTGTAGATCAGTATACAGTTCTTCAAACTTAAGATGCAGTTCAAAAAATTTATCACCTTTTATGTTCCAGTGAAAACCCCTGGTATTAATGTAAAAAATATGAAGGTTTGCCAGTAATAGATTAAGTTGATCAGCCAGCTTTTTTGCTTTGGCTGTGTCAAGCCCTATGTTATTTTTCTTTATCATCGTTCTTATTTTTTTTAAATAGAATTTAGTTTCCGCCCGGTACTACTTTAATATAACCATAACCTTCTGCTTGTTTTGAGATCAACTCATATATAGCATCCGGAACAGTTGCTACTCCGGGTAGCAACATGTTTTTTGTAACCTTATGTGCTTTCATTGCCTGTTCACACACAGAGAATGTTACATTATTTCCCTTTGCCAGTTTCTTGATATCGTCTGTCACTGTCGAAAACTCTGATTCAACCATTGTTAAGGCTTTTCCATAAAAAACCACATCGATCATTGCATCAGGATGACTTTTTGTGATACCATTAATCCAGCGAATAACCCGTTGATGGGTTGCAGTATCATTGGTTGTCAGGTCAAAGACTACTTTGTAAGGATTACTCTGTGCATTTAAAGTAATGGTTGTGAACAGAATAATTACAAAAAGATATAGACGTTTCATATGCAATTATTTAGAGCTTAAAATTTACAAATAATTTCCATTGAAAAATCAGGTAAGAATAATTTTCGTAGCTTATCTCTTATTTTCCTAACATAAAACTCTTTATTATGAACACCAACGATCTAAATGAGAGTACCAATCGAAGAAATTTCCTTGGAACTCTTGCTACGGGTGCTGCTGCTGTTGGTTTGACATCATTTGCACCTGGTCTATCAGCTTTTGCTACCGGAAGTGGCTTTGATACCAAAGTATATGGTGATCCGGAAGATTTTTTTGACAAAATCAATGGTAAACACCGTGTAGTTTTTGATTCGCCTCGTCCCCATGATATTTATCCTTTTGCATGGCCCCGGGTTTTTTTAATATCTAATGTAGCCATGAAATCAGCTGAAAAGGAGTGCAGCGTTGTGGTTGTATTAAGACATGCCTCAATTTGTTATGCTTTTGAAGATAAAATGTGGTCTAAATACAACTTTGGGAAAGTGTTTGAAGCACCTGATCCCGCAACAAAAGAACCTTCTGTCAGGAATCCTTTCTGGAAACCCAAAGATGGAGCTTATGTAATCCCAGGCGTTGGGGAGGTGAAGATAGGAATCGATCAACTACAAAAGAGTGGAGTAATGTTTTGTGTTTGCGATGCTGCCATGACGGTTTATAGTTCCGCAATAGGTCAGCAAACGGGACAAAGCGGTGAGGAGATCAAGAAGGACTGGTTAACTGCATTATTGCCAGGTATACAGCCGGTTCCATCTGGTGTTTGGGCACTTGGAAGAGCTCAGGAAAAGAAATGTGCTTATATTTTTGCTGGTTAACCTATTTGAAACTTGTTCAAAATAATAAAAGCAGGCTTAGATCGAGCCTGCTTTTTAATTATTTCAACTTATACTTTAGACAGGGAGCTTACTTCTGAACTTGCCATACACCCATGTACCTGCTATTGCACTTAGTAACGTTACAATGATAACTGTTGCACCGGTACCTATTTGTGCAAATAGTGGTCCCGGGCATGCACCGGTAATGGCCCATCCCAAACCAAAAATCAAACCACCATATATCTGTCCTTTATTGAATTTTTTAGGCTCCAACTTAATATTCTCCCCTTCAATTGATTTCAGCTTGTACTTTTTGATCAAGAAAACACTGATCATACCCACGACAACAGCCGATCCGATGACGCCATACATATGAAAACTTTGTAAGCGGAACATTTCCTGGATCCGAAACCATGAAATTACTTCTGATTTGACTAATATGATCCCGAACAGAATTCCGGCAAGGCCGTACTTAAGCATTGCTATAAGAGGTCTATCCAGTTCCGAATGGTTCACACACATTGAATGCTCTGTACGAACTTCATAATCAGTATTAACCTGTTCTTTCACTTTTGTTTTTTCCTGAGTATCTGTATTGATAATATTTGTTTCAGCCATGATTAGATCACATTTTAAGAATGAAAGGAAGAATCAGGTTAGCCATAATAAAACCGCCGGCCATAAAGCAGCAAGTTGCCACCAAGGAAGGCCATTGCAGATTGCTTAATCCCATAATTGCATGCCCGCTGGTACATCCTCCTGCATAGCGGGTGCCAAAGCCTACCAGGAAACCACCACCTACCATCATTACCAAACCTCTTAAGGTTCCCAGTTGTGGCCATGAAAAAATATCTGGAGGAATAATTCCGTTATAATTGGTTATTCCATATCCTTCCATTTCGGCTGAGAGATTTGGATGCACTATGACTGGATCAGGATTTGCCAGCAAGTTAAATGCAATAAATCCTCCTATTATTATACCAGCCACAAAGAATAGGTTCCATACTTCCTTTTTCCAGTCGTACTTAAAAAATGGAATATTAGCGGGCATACACGCAGCGCAAACATGCCTGAGCGAAGAGGAAATGCCAAATGATTTATTGCCCAATAATAAAAGGGCAGGAACTGTTAATCCAATAAGTGGACCAGCCACATACCATGGCCACGGTTGTTTAATAAATTCTAACATTTTACTTAATGATTTCTATAATGCAAAATTGCGAATCGGGAAGCTCCCTTTAAGTGATAAATGTCACCACTCAAGTTATTTATTTTTTTCCCATTTCTTCTTTTTGCTTTATGATAGGTTTATAGGGACCGTATTTGTGCTGTAGTTCAGAGTAACTATCGGCATATGGTCCAAAGGGGTGATCAAAAGGCTTTTTTGAGATTTCCGGCCAGTCTTGTGAATGATCTTTTTTAGGCCTGGGCTGGCTATTTACATAAGCTGCTACATCCCATGCATCTTCTGTGCTTAGTGCCGGGTTATCATGGGTGGCTTGTTTAAAGGGCATATTACTTCTGATAAACCCTGCAAAATTGCTTAAACGGTACAGCCCTGCACCATCATTATAACTATGTTCTCCCCAAAGAGGAGGGTATTCGTAGCTATTTCCAGCCAGACTTAATTGTCCTTGCCCGTTTTCACCATGGCAGGTTTGGCAATACTTAGCATAAACTATTTTTCCTTTACCAGGTTCTGCTGCTCTGTCAAGATATTCAAGTTTGCCTATACCACTTCCATTGGGTTTTACTCCCTTCTTAACATCTTTGCCAAGCCATTTCATATAAGCATAAATGGCCTGGTACTCTCTGCTATTACTATCAGGTGCGGTACCATTCAGGCTTCTTTCAAAACAATCACTAACCCGTTTATAAATACCTTCAATTTGTCCACTACGGCTTCTCATCTTAGGATAAGTTGAGTACACAGCGCTATAATTGTTTCCCCACCTTTTTTTGCCAGCATCCAAATGACAGTTCTGGCAGTTCATCCCGTTTGAGATCGCTTTAACAGAACCATGTGGCCCCAAATACCTGGAAGTATTGGCAATGATATCACTACCGTAAATGACCAGGTTTCTTTCTTCTCCTTCAAGTTCAAAGTCTGTATACAGGCTTGGAGAAACCCAGCCTGTATCATTTGTTGCAGATAACGATGAAGTGAATTTTGTTCCGGATGACCGGTTTGAGTTTAAGATCTCCGATAGTGACACTATTACTACTACAATACTAATAATTGCTACCGGCCAGTTTGATTTAATTGTTTTCCACATATATTTTATCTGAATTCGTAAGTAGTCCCTTGTAATTGCGTTAGCAGTGTATGTGGTTGGTCCGTTGCGGTAGCCCTCATTTCAAGTTTTGGTGAAACAGGGGAGTGAAGGCCCAGGTATTCTTCAACAACATCATGCATTAAAACACCCAATCTTCTTGTATTTTTTACTTTTTCAATACGGCAGAGTGTATCATCCGGGTCACCTTCTCTCTCACAGGCCACAATACTGTATTCTTTTTTCATGTCTATTGGTTCTCCCTTTATTTTTACCCAATTTACTCTTTTTCCGAACTCGTTATTGATTGTAAAGTTCACTTCCATACCTGCGAATCTCACAAACCAACCGCCAAATCGTTTTGAAGGGTCTTTGGCAAATGCATTTTGCAACTCTTTTTCTAACCAGTTCCATATCTGTTTGCCTGTAACCAGGCCGGTTTTCGCTTCAGCATCAACAGGCAGCATATTCCACAAAAACTCTTTGGTAATATCAGCTTTCCCCTTTTTGGGATCTATTGCTAATGGCTGACAAAAACGGAAACCATTACTCAATGCAATATCAGTTTTGAACTTCCAATGAATGGCATCAGTGATCAGGTTATCCATTGGGGTTTCCATAACAAAGTATCTGACCAAAGGCGTTGTGGTTGTTCCAATTACTTTTGATAATTGATTATTAAAAGGAGCTGCTGCTTTATCTATTTGTTTAAGTAATTCTTTATCAGCCGGATATTTGTCCGGATCCACATCAAGCAATTCGTATTTATAGCTCTTCATTTTACCGTTCTCTACTTCAACATCCAGTTTGCCAAGGAAAGATCCGAAAGCGCCGCACTCCACTACTTTACTATATTTACCCTCTATCGGAATTCTTACTCTCTCATGTGTATCAGCACCCAAAATAAAATCCGCTCCTTCGACTGCAGGGTTGTTGGATAGTCCTATTTGTTGTGCTAATCCCATATGAGTAACAATGAAAATAATTCCACAGCCTTCCACTTCTTTAAGCAGCTTTATATATTTAGCGGCATTATGGTCAGCATGTTTAAAGCTGATCCCTTCGCTGTAAGCAGGCGACTGCCGTTTTGGTATCAGGTGATCCGTATAGCCGATGAAGCCCACTTTTGTTCCTGCGATATATTTTATCCAATAAGGAGGGTAGATCATTTCTCCGTTCTCAATATCATTTGTATCATGCCACATATTCGCACAGATCTTTGCTGCATTGGCATGCCCCATATCATAAAGCATTTTCTTTTTCTTATAAACAACCTCCCAGTTACCTGGCAGTATAAGGTCATAATTAAAATCATTCAACAATGGTATCAATGCTTCACCTTCTGTCAGCGAGGCTACGGCACTTCCATGAAAATAATCACCGCCATCTATTACCAATGTATTCAGAGGGTCTTGTTCTCTAAAGTGATTGATCATGCTTTTCAATACTGCTAAACCACCTCTTCTTTTATAAACAGCTTTTCCATTTTCCCAGAAAAACTCATCATGTGTATGTAACTGTGCATGAATATCTGAAGTGTAGAGTATTGTAAAACGACCTGACCCCGGTGTTTCCGGAATACTTCCTTCAACTGTTTTGCTGATCTTAGTAGTACCAGCTAATGCAACCGGGCCAAGGGTGGTGCCTATTCCGGCAATTGTAGCTTTTTTCAAAAAATCCCTGCGGGAATTCGCATTCATGTTTTTTAATGAAGACATTGGCAATCGTTTATGTAGATTAAAAGAGAATAAAAATGATTTCTTTTTGTAAGCTGGTTCGTGACATCGGTCACATATATTTTATATTAACTAAAACTGATAATTGAGGACCAGGTTCCAAAGATTCATATCCACTTTATTTATTACATATTTGTCGTTGTTATGACTATTGCCGGTTTTTCCTTTATAAACGTACAAAAGTTGTGTTTCCAGGCCTTTTAACAGGCCCCCAAATTTGTAGCGGACATCAATATTGAGCTGGTTATAGGATGGAAGGCCGTACTTGTTAAGCCTGTAATTCAATACATCCGGCAATTTATATACTCCAAATGCAAAGGATGTTGTGATCCTTGCTTTAGGTATCTTATAATTTATCTTTCCCACAAAAGCATTTACATCTCCCAAACCTTCATTTCTTTCCCTGGGTAAGAACGTAAAGAAAGGGTCACGACCCCATTCCCGGGGCATCAGGTATCTTCCTTTTGCAGTTATACGATTATAGTTTAGACTGGTTTCCCATTTTTTATTTTTCCAGCCTAGCTTTCCGCCAAAGCTGACTGCTTTAGCATTTTTCTCGTAGTATGTTTTCGAGGGATCAATATTACCTCCATTTTTTACTGCGTCTTGTTTTATTAATTGTGCAGCAGCAAAAAGTTTAGACTTTTCAGTTAATGCATATTCATAATCTGTCTGTAGCATGGCGCTATTGAAAATATTTTCAGTATACTGGTTCCAGAACTGTAGTTTTAAATTTTCATTTAAACGGTATGTAATACCGCCCAGAACTATTCCTTTGCTTTCAAGATTTCCTGCATATTGCGATTTCAATCCCTCCACATCAATACCTACAGGGTAGATGCCGATAGACTCAGCTACATTATACCATTTAACAGTACCCCTGGGTGACATGCCAAATAAATAGCCCAGTTGTAGTTTGATCTTTTTGATCGAATTTATTTCAGCCCATATACCTTCTACTTCTGTTGGACGCATACGGCCATCCTGCAGGTTGATAAAAGGAGTGTTGAGTAATTGCTTGCCGAGGGTGATATTGTTATTCTTAAAATGATATTTTATGTATAATTCTTCCAGTCGGTCAATATCCTTTTTATTAGAGGGATCTTCAACATCAAAAAGACCGATCTCATACCTGTTCATGTTATTAGTTATAGGATCAGGCACAGTAAGATCAGAGGAGCCTATATTAAAAACAAAGAACCCACTTACACCTATCTGGAAATTTTTAAATCGGCTGGTTTCAAATTTTATTCCTCCACCTACGGCATTGGCATAATAATCTGTCAATCCTGCTTTATTATCCGTTGCCATAAAGTAATACTTAAAATGGCCACTGAATGTTCCTTTCCTGAAAGCCGACAAAATGGAGGTAGAATCTGTTTCCTGTTCTTTTTCTTTCCATACATCCGGCTTTTCATCAACCTCCTGGTGTTGTGCCGATGCCTGTAGCGAGATAACTATTCCTATGATATATATAAAGATCTTTTTCATTATGCTTTTGCCATTTAGTTAAGAATCATCTCTGGCAAACAATCTATTAAGGGATCAGGTTCTGATATGTATAGTTCCGGTTTTACTTTGATTATTCACAGTGACTTCCGGATCCTATTTTAGAATATATGTTATAATTCCTTTTCTCCCGTCCAGCCAGAAAACCCTCCGCTAAGGTCATATAACTTAGTAAATCCCATTTCTTTCATCAGTTTCATGGCTGCCTGGCTTCTTTTACCGCTGCGGCAATAGAGTAGATAGGTTTTATTTTTGTCCAGGGTAGCCACTTGATTTTTAAACTCATCATTTTTCATTACATCGATCTGCCGTGCCCCCGGAACATGTCCATCTTTGTACTCTTCAACTGTTCTGACATCGAGTACAACAGATTTTTTCTTCTTCATTAATCGTTGGAATTTTTCCTGTGTTACAGTTTTGCCGGGATTGACATTTTGTGCCTGCAAACATACAGTGCCACAAATGGCTGTAAACAGAAAGCCTGCACTTAAGAAGATCCATTTAGATCTTTTTACTGATTGAAATATAGAATTCATAATTAAAAAGATATTTAGTGATTTCAAGAAATTATGGACATGCCGTTAATAATAATTCAAGTAGACAGATCCTATTTTCCGACTTTATTTTTCAAGCTGTTCCATGGTCCGCCATTATAGGCTTCTATTCCGGCAGATTTGAGTATCCCCTTTGCTACGCCACTTCTGGCACCGCTACGACAAACTGTTATTACGGGTTTGTTTAATTTTTTAAGTTCATTTACTTTAGCACGAATTGTATCAAGAGGATAGTTCTTTGAACTGTTTATATGTCCGGACTTGTATTCACCAGGAGTCCTTACATCAACAATTACAGCTCCATTATTCACTAATTCCCTGTAATCAACAGATTTATTGCTGAAGATCTTTTTTAAGATACCGATCATTTATTTATTAGTTTAAAAGTGATTGTACATCCTCAAGGCCGCCTCCATTGTAAATGTCAGTTAACCCATTTTGTTTTAATATACTTACGGCCATGCCACTTCGATTACCACTGCGACAGTAGAAAACGATCGGTGTTTGAAATTCTTTGAAGTCGCTGATCTTACCTGGCACTTCTTCAAGAGGTATATTTTTTGCGCCAGTCACATGTCCTGATTCAAATTCCCAGGGACTTCTCACATCCACGATCACCGTAGATGGATTTTTAATTAATTCTTTGATTGTATTCATTTTAATATGATTAAGAAGGCAGTTGTAATTCAACTGCCTTTTTTAGTTAAAGTGATTTTTTTGCCAGGTACCAGTCTGTTTTTTCCAGGGTAGTATCGGCTACTCTTGCTTCGTAATCCTCGAGTGTTTTGGGGGGTGGAACAATTACTTTTTCACCCGGCTCCCAGTTCAATGGCATAGCCACTTTATTCTCATCACTTGTTTGTAAAGCAAGTAGTACTCTTTTAATTTCATGCATATTCCGTCCTACATTCAGAGGGTAGTACATGATCAGCCGGATCTTTCCTTTTGGATCGATGAAAAAGACGGCTCTTACTGCTGCTGTTTCACTTTCATTGGGTTGAAGCATTCCGTATAGCTTCGACACTTTCATGTCAAGATCTGCAATGATCGGAAACCTGAAATACACACCTGTATTCTTTTTTACATTGTCTACCCATGCAATATGAGAGTGAACGCTGTCAATGCTTAAACCGAGAAGTTTTGTATTGTGTTTGTCGAAAAAACTTTCTTGCTCAGTAGCAAAGCCACTCATTTCGGTTGTACAAACCGGGGTAAAATCTGCCGGGTGAGAAAAAAGGACCACCCAGCTGTCTTTTGCATAATCCGAAAACTTAAGTATACCTTTTGTGGTAACTGCACTGAAATCGGGTGCTTTGTCGCCTATTCTAGGCATTGTGGTTATTGAATTTGTTTCCATAACTTATTTTTTAATTCTTTTATAATAAAGTTGAAGGGCAGACATAATCTGTAAGGCTGAATTTGCCGCTTTCTTTTATTCCTTTGAACCCTCCTTTTATATCGATCAGGTTATCATATCCCCTTGCTCTCAGGATCGAGTTAAAGATCATAGACCTGTAACCGCCTGCGCAATGCACATAATAGGTTTTATTCTTATCCACCTGTAACATGCTCTCATTGATGAAATCTAAGGGTGCATTTTCTGCATCGACCACATGTTCACTTTGATACTCACTTTTTTTCCGAACATCAAGTACATTCAGGTTTTCTTTTTCCATGATCTGAGCGAATTCATCAGCATCGATAGACCTGATATGGTCCACTTCTTTTCCTGATTTTTCCCAGGCAGCAAATCCTCCATTCAAATAACCAATTGTATGATCATATCCTACTCTTGCTAAACGGGTAACTACTTCTTCTTCCCGGCCTTCATCAGTTATTAACAGGATCTCCTGTTTGATGTCAGGTATCATAGCGCCTACCCATGGAGCAAACTGGCCATCGATGCCAATATTGATCGAATTTGGGATAAAGCCTTTTGCAAAAGTTTGTGGATCTCTTGTATCCAGTACTAATGCGCCGGTTTCGTTGGCAGCTGTTTCAAAAGCATCCGGACTAAGTGAATGCTGACCTCTTTCCAATACTTTATCAATGCTTTCATAACCTTGTATGTTAAGCATAACATTTAAAGGGAAATATGCCGGAGGAGCTACTAAACCTGTTGTAACTTCTTTAATGAACTCTTCCTTTGTCATGTCTGCCCGAAGTGCATAGTTTGTTTTTTTCTGATTACCCAATGTGTCAGTTGTTTCTTTACTCATATTCTTACCACAGGCACTACCTGCACCATGAGCCGGGTAAACGATAACATCATCAGCTAAAGGCATTATTTTTTCTCTGAGCGAATCAAATAAGTATCCGGCTAGTTTTTCCTGGGTAAGATCTGATGCTACTTTTTGAGCCAGGTCAGGACGGCCAACGTCGCCGATGAAAAGAGTATCTCCGGAGAACAAACCAACTTCTTTGCCTTTTTCATCTTTCAAAAGATAACAAGTACTCTCCATGGTATGTCCAGGTGTATGGATGACTTTAAGTGTGACATCCCCGACCTGGAACTCCTGGCCGTCTTTAGCAATGATAGCTTCAAACGCAGGATTTGCATTTGGCCCATAAACTATAGGGGCACCGGTTTTTTTGCTAAGATCAAGATGGCCGCTTACAAAATCAGCATGAAAGTGTGTTTCAAAAACGTATTTGATTTTAGCGTTATTCCTTTCTGCCTTTTGAATATAAGGATCTACTTCTCTGAGAGGGTCTATTACAATTGCCTCTCCATTACTTTCGATATAGTAGGCTCCCTGTGCGAGACACCCGGTGTAGATTTGTTCTATTTTCATAATTGTTTTTTTAAATTATTTGAAAGCAAATTTCAAAAGAATATTAATGATTAACAGTGACATGCATCACAATTAGTGACCGCCACCTCCAGGGAAGAAAAGTTCCTTAACAATGATATAAATACCCATCACCAATACAAACCAGCCAAATCCTTTTTTCAGCTTGTCAGCAGAAACTTTTTTGCTTAGAATGTTACCGATAAATATACCTGCTATTGCAAGCCCTGTAACTGTTAACAGTAATGTCCAGTCCATGGCTTCTTTGCCGAGGTCACCGGTAAAGCCAATAAGAGATTTGGCAGCAATGATCAGTAAGGAAGTGCCTACTGCTTGCTTCATTGGCAGTTTGCTTAGTAATACAAGGGCGGGGATGATAAGGAAACCTCCTCCAGCTCCTACAAGACCTGTAAGAACTCCTACTACTGTTCCTTCAACAAGGATCAAAGGATAGTTAAATTTCTGAGGCCCGGTATTTTCTTCTTTTTTACGTTTATCTCTGATCATAGAGAAAGAAGCAAAAAGCATCAATACTGCAAAAAGGATCATCATTAAGAGTCCCTTGGTGACTACAAAATCCCCTATTGAAAAAACTTGTTTTGGAATAGCAGGAACAATAAATGCCCTTGTAGCAAATACGGCGGCAATTGCCGGAATACCAAAAATAATGGCTGTTTTAACATTGACTTCTCCGCCTTTATACTTTGGAAAGACGCCTACCAGGCTGGTAGAACCTACTATAAAAAGAGAGTATGCTGTTGCCGTTACGGGATTTACACCAAAAAGGTAAACTAATACCGGAACAGTAAGAATAGATCCTCCGCCTCCGATAAGTCCAAGTGAAATGCCTATAACAAGAGAAGCGATATAACCAACGATTTCCATAATAATTTTTTGCAAGGATAAGCCAATGAACTCTCTTGCATTGTGACAGAAATCACAGCTCTCGTTGAGTCTAAAGTAGCTCTATCATGTTGCGATGAAGCTTTACAAGCTTACGTTGCTCCATTTTTTTAAGCAATCTTGATATTACCTCCCGGGAGCTATTCAGATCGTCTGCAATCTGCTGATGAGAGATCTCGATTTTATTTTTGCCGGTTTTATCGGTATGTCTTTTCAGGTAAAACTCAAGGCGTTCATCCATATTATGAAAGGCTATGCTGTCAATCACAGAAAGTAATTCATCAAAGCGACCTCTGTATGTTTGAATAACGAACTGATACCATGTTTTGTATTTGTTCATCATTTCATCCATCAAATGAACCGGGATCATCAATACTTCTGTGTCTTCCTCGGCTTTGGCCATTATTTCACTGGTTTGTGACTGTAATGCACAGGTCATAGAAACAGCACAAGCCTGGCCGGGTCCCAGGTAATACATCAGGAATTCTCCGCCATCCGCATTTTCACGGTATATTTTTATCTGTCCTTCCAGCACCAATACTGTTGACTTGATATATTGTCCTGTACGCATTAAAATGTCACCAGCATTAAAACTTCTTTCTGTGGCTTCTTTTTCTAACAGCTCAATTAACGCAGGTTCAAAATCTGGGAAAAGTTGTTTCCATTTCATAATTGTAAAGTTAGGTATCCAAAACTTTCTCCATTTTCATGCTTCGGCTTCCTTTGATCAGGATATAAGTATCTTTAAAATCCTGGGTAGAAAGCCACAGCTTAGCCTGTTCCGGGTTATCAAATTTCTGATAAGGATGCTCAATCATGGAGAAATCATTTCCGATCAAAGCAACCTGGTCCCATTTATATTTTTTTATCAAATCAATGATCTGCTGATGTTCATGCCGGCTTTCATTACCCAACTCCGCCATTGATCCCAATATCAACACTTTTTTATTTGCTTTTATACGGGCAAAATTTTCAATAGCTGGTCTCATACTGGATGGATTTGCATTGTAGGCGTCCAGGATAATTTTGTTTGTACCTTTTTCAAGCATCTGCGACCGGCTATTGGAGGGAGTATAATTCTCAACAGCTAATTTGATATTATCATCAGCAACTCCAAAATAAGTTCCAACTGCAAATGCAGCCAGTAAATTAGGCAAATTATAATCTCCTACAAGTTGGGACTGAATTTCTAATTTGTTGGCCCCTTTACTTATTTCTACCCTTAGAAACGGTTCATTTTGCAGAACATTTCCATTTATTTCAGTTTCAACTGTTCCATATTTTTTTATTTCAGGAATTCCGTAACTCATATCCCTGAGGTAAGGATAATCCCACATTACAAAGGCGGTTCCTTTGTTCTCTCTCAGAAAGTCAAAAAGTTCTCCTTTCCCTTTTTTAACACCCTCAATACTGCCAAAACCTTCCAGGTGGGCTTTACCGCAATTCGTAATTAATCCATGAGTAGGTAAAGTATATTGGCAGTAACCGGCAATTTCCAATAAGTGATTAGCCCCCATTTCAATAACAGCTAATTCAGCATCCTGCCTGATCTTTAAAATAGTAAGTGGTATTCCAATATGATTATTCAGGTTTCCTTCTGTAGTGTATGTTTTAAATGAAGAGGAGAGAACAGCATGAATAAGCTCTTTGGTAGTTGTTTTGCCATTACTCCCTGTTATAGCAATAAATGGGATCGAAAATTGCAGGCGGTGATATTTAGCCAGCTCTTGCAGGGTTTTTAAAACGTCATTTACAAATATTGTTTTTCCGGGAATTTCAAAAGCCTTCTCATCAATAATAGCATAAACGGCACCAGCATCAATTGCCTTTTGTGCAAAGTGATTACCGTTGAAATTGTCGCCCTTTAATGCAAAAAAAAGATCACCTTCTTTGAGTTTCCGGGTATCAGTTTGAACAGAATTATTCTGTAGATAAATTTTATATAATTCCCCGATCTGCATACGCAAAAATAGTCTTCGCAATCTTTTATCAATAAAAAAACCCGGCTCTTATTAAATGAACCGGGTCTTAGTTTATACAAGCAAAAGATTATCTTTTTTGTCTGCGGGTTTTAAAGTATTGACCTGTTTTACGCTTATTACCTTCAGGGCTACCCATACGGTTCATAGCGCAACGGAATCCTAATGTACTTAAAGCCTGATCTTCTTCAAGGAAACGGCGGGCACCAGGGCTTAACCAATATGCACGGTCGTTCCAGCTACCACCTTTGTACACTTTTGATTTTTCAGGATGGATCATAGTAGTTATACCATAACCATAAGAAGATTGTGAAAGTGAATCACCATCAAGGAAGTCAATCACATTACCTCTTTGATAGTTTCTTCTGTTCTGGCTTTCTTTATCTGTAACATCAGCCATTTTTACACGACCAGTGCTATCTCTTTCATAACGAACCGTGGGATCCATTGTGGTAGAATCAGCCACATATAATTTTTGAAATTTATTACCACGGAATGGTGCAGGCATATCATCAAAATCAAGGGTAGAAAGTGGACGATAGGTATCTTCAACCCACTCACTTACGTTACCTGCCATATTATAGATACCGAAACCATTTGGATAAAATGAGTTAACAGGGGCTGTGTAAAATGCACGGTCATTCAAACCACCGGCCACACCAGCATTATCGCCTGATCCTCTTTTAAAGTTAGCAAGGAACATACCTTGCCAGCTTCCATGACGGGTATCTCTAAGGCCATTTACATTTTGAGACCAGGGGTATACTTGTTTATTTGATTGTAATTCCTCACCTCTTTTTCCTTCTTTGGCACTTGGTCTTGGATTCTGATTGATCAAGCCATACGCAGCGTACTCCCACTCAGATTCAAAAGGTAATCTGTAATCAGGAAGTAAAACACCAGATTCAATTGAAGGAGACATTGCAGGTTGTCCTTTTTTGGATTGCATAGCTTTTCCCGGAGGAGGGGTATACAAGCCCAATAAATAAGATTTAGTGGTAAAGTTATCTTCACCCTGCTGTGCACCGCCCTGGAGATTTGCTTTGTTTACATAGCCCTTGCTAACCAATAGTCCTTCATTCACACGGTCACTTCTCCAAAGACAGAAATCTTTTGCCTGCTGCCAGGTAACACCTACAACAGGGTATTCATTAAAGCCAGGATGACGAAAATAATATTCAACCATTGGTTCGTTGTAACTCAATTCACTTCTCCATACCAAAGTGTCCGGGAGGGCTCTTTGTAAAATTGGTACATTAACAGGATCGGTGGGGTCAAAAACCTTGTTTAACCAATGTATATATTCACGGTAGTGAACATTGGCAACCTCAGTACGATCAATATAGAATGATGGAACAGATACACGACGGGGAATGTTATTCCAGTCGCCCATTACATCTTCTTCTGTTTGGCCCATAGTAAACGTACCGCCTTCTACGAATACTAATCCTGGCCCTAAACCCTGTTCTTTGGATTTAGCTACCTGGAAGCCACCCATATTTTTATCATTATAATTCCAACCTGTTACGTCGGATTTGTCATACTTCTTCTTGAAAAGGCCCTTGCCCTTACAGGAGGCGAGCAGTATCACACAGGATACGAAAATGGTTAAGTTTTTCACTATCATTGTTTTTTGCATAAACCTATGAATTGGAATAATTTTAACGCCGGATGGGCTAAAAATATTGCACCTTAAAAAAGTTTTCGACCTGTTCCGGCTATTGTATCGGCGAATATATACACTTTCGGTAAATGCGGGTACGCAGAATTACTTTTTTTGAGACGTAAAATCCCATAAAATCAGAGTCTTAGAATGCGGTTTGTTTTCAGATTTTTTGTCATAATGGCAGGAATTGTTGGGTTTTTATCCCAGGTTACAGCCCAGCGGGTTTACAAGTCAAATTCAGTTTTGGCTTCAGGCCAGTGGTATAAGATCTCAGTTAAAGAAGCTGGTATTTATAAGATTGATATTAGCTTTTTAACTAATCTAGGTATAAATGCTACAAACCTCAGTTCTTCTTCAATCAGGCTTTATGGTAATGCAGGTCGTATGCTCAGTGAATCGAACAACGGCTTGTGGTTAGATGACCTGATTGAAAATGCAATATTTGTTGCAGATGGGGGTGATGGTATTTTGAATGGCAGTGATTATATCCTTTTTTATGCCCCAGGGCCGGATAAATGGATAAAGGATACTATTAACCACCGGTTCTCTTATCAAAAAAACCTTTACTCAGATAGTGCCTATTATTTTATTACAATAGGTGGAACCGGAAAACGAATTACCATTTCTCAATTCAATTCGCCACCCAATAAAACAATTACAGACTTTTCAGGAAGGTATTGCCATGAGCTGGATACGGTTAATTTTTTAAGTAGTGGTAAAGAATGGTATGGCGAAGAGTTTATGGATGCTCCCGGTAAATCGTTGACCAGGAAATTCTCATTAAACATCCCGGGGATGTTAACATCTACCCCCGTTGTACTGCAAACAAACTGTATTGCCCGGTCTGCAGGAGCAGCCAGCCGCTTTGATATAAAGGTCAATAACCAACCTGTTGGACAGATACCTGTAGATGCTGTGGCACAAGGTCAATATGCTCCTTTTGCTATGCAGGCAGAGTCAGTTGTTTCATCGAATGTATCACAAGCAAGTCTTGACATTGAGTATTCCTATTTACCGGGGAGTTTTAATGCGCAGGGATGGTTGAACAGGTTCCTTGTTTTCTCCAGAAACAGGATCTCAATGAGTGGGGTTAACCAAATGCAGTTCCAGGATTGGGAAAGTGTAGGGCCAGGCAATTCAGGAGAATTTATTATTGATGGTGCAGACAACAATACATTAGCCTGGGAGATCACAGATCCATTAAATCCGGTCTTGATGCCCGGAAGCTTTACAGGAGGGCAATACAGGTTTGTAAATGACTGCTCCAGCTTAAGAGAATATATATCCTTTAAAAATGCTGGTTTTTTAACTCCAAAATCCGCAGGTAGAATTTCCAACCAAGATTTACATAATACGACTCCTGCGGACATGGTCGTAATTGTATATCCTGAATTTATAGCACAGGCAAACCGGTTGGCAGAAATGCATGAGCAAAAAAATGGGTTAAGGATCAAAGTTGTTACCACTGAACAGGTTTATTATGAGTTTGCTTCCGGCATTTCAGACCCTGTGGCTATTCGGGATTATGTGAAAATGTATTATGACAGATATCATACTGATTCACTTAATCGCCTCAAATATTTATTGCTTTTTGGTGATGCATCATTTGATTATAAGAATAGAATAGCTGCTAATACCAACTTTGTTCCGGCTTACCAGAATAATTTTTCGCTGGATCCCTTAGCTACATATACTTCTGATGATTTTTTTGGGTTTTTAGATGATGATGAGGATATCAATTCAGGAACTGTCTTGAACCTCTTAGATATTGGTATTGGGCGTATTCCTGCAAAAAGCATAACAGAAGCAGAAAATTATGTCAATAAAGTGGAGCAGTACTTATCGCCGGCATCGCTTGGCCCCTGGCGAAACACACTAACTTTTATTGCTGATGATGAGGATAACAATCTGCATTTTCAGGATGCAGAATTGATAACAGCAGCAATACCCTCCATTTTTAACCAGCAAAAAATTTACCTGGATGCTTTTCCACAACAAAATAGTTCAGGCGGCAGCAGTTATCCTTTGGCAAACCAGGCTATCAATAACCAGGTATATAATGGTACATTGATATGGAATTATAATGGACATGGGGGCGACAAAAGACTTGCTGAAGAAACCATACTGGATCAGGAAATAATCAACAGTTGGGATAATGAGAACAGGCTACCTCTTTTTATAACAGCCACCTGTGATTTTGCTCCTTATGACAACCCTTTTCTAAGTTCAATAGGGGAGAATATTTTACTAAGGCCTAAAACAGGTGCTATTGCTTTAATGACAACAACCCGTACTGTATTTGCTTTTAGTAACAGGATCATGAATCAGAATTACCTGCAATTTGCCTTACAACCAGATGCAAATAATAAGTACAGGACGTTAGGCGATGCAGTAAAAACTGCTAAGAATTATACATACCAGAATTTTGGAGATATAACTAATAACAGGAAGTTCACTTTGTTGGGAGACCCGGCTCTTACGTTAGGGTTTCCTGTCTATAATATTAATACATTAACGATCAATGGAAATCCAGCCAGCCAGGCCGATACCTTAATGTCAACAGATAAGGTGATCATTACCGGTGAAGTTGCAGATGGAAACGGTAGCAGGCTAACTGATTTTAATGGAACAGTTTACCCTATTGTTTTTGAAAAGCCTCAAACAGTCTCTACACTTGGTAATGATCCCGGTAGTCAGGTTGCCCAGTACCAGATTCAAAACACAGCTTTATTCAGGGGTAAAACAAATGTTACTAATGGCAGCTTTTCCTTTGAGTTTGTAGTTCCGAAGGATATCAATTTCCAGTTTGGCAATGGTAAGATCAGCTACTATGCCAGCAACGGAGAAAAAGATGCCGGCGGGTTTTCTACAAATGTGATAATTGGAGGAACAGGTCAAAATACCTCAACTGATAATACAGGTCCCCAAATAAAGCCTTATTTGAACGATGAAACATTTGTAAATGGGGGTATTTCTGATCAGAGACCGCTATTAATATTAAAGCTTTCCGATTCTTCAGGGATTAACACTACAGGGGCGGGAATTGGACATGATATCATTGTTTTTATCGATAATGATAATAACAACTATTTCATTCTCAATGATTTTTATCAAAGTGACCTGGATACTTATCAAAAAGGAGAGGTACGCTTTCAATTACCTGAGTTTGAACCCGGTCCCCATAGCCTAAAAATAAAGGCCTGGGATGCTATGAATAACTCAAATGAAGTTATATTAGACTTTTTAGTGGCGAATGATGAGGAATTAAGATTGAGCCATGTTTTAAATTACCCCAATCCCTTCACCACAAATACCCGGTTTTGGTTTGAGCATAATCAGCCGGGGGTCGAGTTATCCGTTAATATTCAGATATTTACAATAGGAGGAAAATTAATAAAGACGATACAAAAAACAATAAATACTCCTGGAAACCGTTCAAGTGAGATAGAGTGGAACGGAAAAGATGATTTTGGAGATAAAGTGGGCAGGGGAGTGTATTTTTACAAATTATCCGTTACTTCGCCGGGCAGGAAAAAGAAAGAATGCATTGAAAAACTGGTAATTTTTTAGAATAGGGTAAAATTCTCTATTTTAGATTTGTATTTAACTAAAAGCTATATATTTACACCATTATTAAAAATTTTCTAATGAGACCAACTGCTTTAAAACTAACTGCTGGACTCCTGATCTTTTGTGGTTTATCTACTACCAACGTAAAAGCTCAGGCAGATCCTATTAATGTTGTTACAACTGCTGTTCCTTTTTTACGTATTTCACCTGATGCCCGTTCCGGCGGAATGGGAGAATTAGGTGTTGCTACTTCACCTGATCAATATTCTGGTTTATGGAATATTGGTAAGGTAGCTTTTAACCAATCTCAGGGTGGTGTTGGAGCTACTTATACACCATGGTTAAAGGATATTGTTAATGATGTATACCTGGCTACTCTATCAGGATTCTATAAGTTTTCTGATGACAAAGCTCTTTCTGCATCGGTACGTTATTTCAGCCTTGGAGACATAACATTTACAGATAACCAGGGTAATGATTTCGGAAGCTTCCGTCCCCGTGAGTTTGGAATTGATGTAGGTTATTCCATGAAGCTGGGTGAAAAGAATGGTATTGGTGTAGCCTTAAAATATATCAACTCAAATTTGGCTGGCGGCCAGTCTGTAGGTGGTACTACATATAAGACCGGAAGCGCTGTTGCCGGTGATATCGGTTATTATCATAACGGAGTTAAGCCATCTGGTGATGGTTGGAATTGGGGTGTTGTACTTTCTAACCTCGGTTCTAAGATATCTTATACTGAAAATTCAGATTCCAAAGATTATATACCTGCTAACATCGGTGTTGGTGTAGTATATAATAAGGTTTTGAATGAGAAGAACAAACTTTCAATTGGTGCTGAGATCAATAAGTTATTAGTTCCTACTCCTCCAAGCGATCCTGCAACTGCTGACCAGATAATGGCTTATCGCAGCAAGGGTGTGGTTAGCAGCTGGTTCAGTTCATTAGGGGATGCTCCCGGTGGATTTGGAGAAGAAATGAAAGAGATTCAATATAGCGCCGGTGCTGAGTACTGGTACAACAACCAATTTGCACTTCGTGCAGGTTATTTGTTTGAGCATAAGACAAAAGGAGATCGTAACTATTTCACTACAGGTTTAGGCCTTAAGTATAATGTTTTCGGTTTCAACTTTGCTTATCTGATCCCAACTGGTAATGGTGTTAACCGTAATCCATTGTCAAACACACTGCGTTTTTCAGTTTTGTTTGATTTCAATAATGATGGTGGTGACAAGAAATAACTTAGTATAAAATCATATAGAAACACCCTGCTTTGGCAGGGTGTTTTTTTTTATAAAGGAGATAAAATCATTAATATTTGCACTGCGTATGGCATACAGAATAGGATCAGGAATTGATTTTCACAGGCTGATTGAAGGCCGTGAGCTTTGGATCGGCGGAGTCAACTTGCCTCATTCAAAAGGGGCTTTAGGGCATAGTGATGCAGATGTGCTGCTGCATGCTATCTGCGATGCTCTATTAGGGGCACTTGCAATGGGAGATATTGGTACACATTTTCCTGATTCGGATGAACGATTCAAAAATATCGATAGTAAGATCTTATTACAAGAAACGATTTCTCTTATAAAAGAGGCTGGTTATGCTGTCGTCAATATTGACAGCACAGTTTGTTTGGAAGAACCCAGGATAAAACCTCATGTACCAGCTATGCAAAAAGTTATTTCATCAATATGTGGTATACAGGAGAAAGATGTATCGGTTAAAGCAACTACAACGGAGAAGTTAGGTTTTGCAGGACGGGAGGAAGGATTGATGGCGATGGCATCTGTTTTATTAAAGAAGGAATCTGGCAGTAATTAACCACTCTTTATCATACAGGGTTTTATCTTTGCTTATTAATTAAGATGGTAATCAAAATAATCAACCGTTCCTCCAATTCACTTCCTGAGTATGCAACTAAAGGCTCCTCTGGCATGGACTTAAGGGCAAACCTTGAAATACCCCTGTCGATAAAACCTTTTGAAAGGATACTTGTCCCCACGGGTCTGTTTATTGAAATACCGGAAGGGTTTGAAGCCCAGATACGGCCAAGAAGTGGTTTGGCAATAAAGCAGGGCATTACCTGCCTTAATACACCGGGAACCATTGATGCCGATTACCGGGGAGAAATTAAGGTTATTTTGATCAACCTTTCCAACGAAGAACAGGTCATAGATCATGGCGACAGGATTGCACAAATGGTAATCCAGAAGGTAGAAAGATGCAGTTGGCATGAAAGTATTGAATTGCAAACAACAGAAAGAGATGCTGGTGGATTTGGCCATACAGGGAAAAAATAGGATTGGATGAATATTTTCAGGGTAATATTATTCTTTACATTGACGATCTTTTTATTGGGAGCATGCCGTTCCACAAAAAAGATCACAACAGCTATTTCCAAAAAGGACACCATTATTGCCCCCGTACCTTCAACGGTTCCAATTGAGGATTCACAGGCCATTATTAATTCCTACTTCAATAAAGTGCAGGATAACCGGATCGATTTTACCACTTTCTCGGCAAAAATGGATGTGGACTATAAGGGCATGGATGGAAAAAAGTATGATGTAAATGCACACTTACGAATGTATAAGGATAGTGTGATCTGGATATCCGTTACAGCAATATTGGGCATAGAGGGCCTTAGGGCACTTATTACCCAGGATTCAGTAAAAATATTGGACAAGCAGAATAAGGTATTCACGGCAAAGAATATTTCCTATTTACAGGAAATAACATCATTGCCGCTTACGCTGACCTCTCTACAGGATCTGCTTATTGGCAATCCGGTCTTTTTTGATGAGAACATCCATTCTTTTACAAGGTCATCGGGATCAGTTTCTTTATTATGTGTGAGCCCATTTATTAAGAACCTGGCCACTTTTAATGAGAACGGAATGATCATGCAATGCAAGATTGATGACGCAAATGAGACCAAAAACAGAACCTGTTTTATGATTTACGATGATTACGAGGATAAGAAAGAACAGGTCTTTTCTGAGAAGAGGGAGATCCAGATATCCGAAAAGGAAAGGCTTGAAATAAAGCTGAACTTCAAGCAATATGCGTTTAATGAAACGTTAAGCTTTCCTTTTAGTATTCCCAAAAACTATATTAGACAATAACTGATATAATTTTATAAGCATAATATCGTTAAATTCAACAATCCGTCCTGAAATACACATATCCAAAGTAACATGAAAAAACAACTTCTTTTACCGATCTGTTTTCTTTTTGTAATCAGTATTTCAACTGCCCAGCCTCCCGGCCAGGATAAATCCAAACTTGAAAAGGAAAGGCAGGATATCCA
The DNA here is from genome assembly GCA_020636575.1 of Chitinophagales bacterium. Lineage (GTDB taxonomy): Bacteria > Bacteroidota > Bacteroidia > Chitinophagales > Chitinophagaceae > JJ008. Next base: position 369,578 of record JACJXP010000001.1, on the reverse strand, counting down.
AAAGGAATTATCTGAGATCCAGGGGCTTTATGATAAGGTTCGTGGACAAAAGAAACAAACCCTTGGACAGTTAACAGTATTAAACAGGAAGATCAATCTGCAGGAACAATATGTAAGCAGTATCAATAAAGAATTGAGATCAATTGATGATGATATCTATCTCAGCAACCTGGAAATATACCGTTTGAATAAGCAATTGGATACGCTGAAATCACAATATGCAAGAACTGTTGTTTATGCTTATCGTAACAGAAGTAATTATGATTTTTTGAATTTTATTTTTTCCGCCAATTCTTTTAATGATGCCCTGAAGCGTATTGCTTACCTGAAGAGTTACAGGGCATATAGAACAAAGCAGGTGGAGAATATTATTGAGACACAGGATCTTATTGCAAAAAGAAAACAGCAACAGCTGGGAAGAAAGGATCAAAAGAACCTTGCACTGGAGAACAAAACAAAACAAATAGAAGAGTTGGCAGTACAGAAGAAGGAAAAAGATGGCGTTGTAAGCCAACTGAAATCTAAAGAGAATGATCTTAAAAAACAGATCGCTGCCAAAAAGAAAAAAGACAGGGATCTGCAAAATGCCATCAGTGCCATTGTAAGAAGAGAGATCGAAGCAGCTAAAAAAGAGGCTGAGGCGAAAGCCAAAGCTGAAGCCGAAGCAAGAAAACGGAGAGAAGCAGAAAGTGGAACTGCAAAAACAAATACTGAATCAAAAACAACAGATAAACCAACTGGTACTACAGAAAAACCTACTACTACGGTTGTGGGTGATGTTGAAAAAGGAGAGTCCCGTTATAAACCGTTTGAAAAACCAGACAGTTATCTTGACTTTAATTCAAGCGATGTAGCGTTAAATGATAAGTTTGAATTCAATAAAGGGAAACTGCCATGGCCGGTTGATAATGGTGTTGTTACCCTTAAGTTTGGTTCAAATAAAATTGACAATACGCTGCTGACATTTGATAATCCAGGCATTACTATAGCCACACCTTCATCGGGAGTATCAGTTAAGTCAATATTTGATGGAGAAGTGGTTAGTGTCTTTAACCTGGGGGATGGTATGGTTGTAACAGTACGACATGGAAAATATTTTACTACCTATAGTAATCTTTCTTCAGTTTCTGTTTCTAAAGGAACCAAATTAAAAACCGGTCAAACAATAGGCCGGGCCGGAAAAGATGATAGTGGTGCAGGAGGACAGGTTGATTTTATCCTGATGGCAGAAACCCGGAATATCGATCCAAGGCCCTGGTTGAGATAAAAATACAGTATTTAAAAAATCCCGGAAGCTCCGGGATTTTTTTTATGACTTATTTCTAAAGAAATTTTTTATAGAGCTTTTCGTATAGCGGGATGATATTATGAATATCAAATTTCTTTGCATGGGAGGCTGCATGTTCTTTAAAAGCTTTCAGGTTTTTGTCGTTTTTCAGGATCTCGATCGCCTTTTCTGTCATATCCTCAACATCTCCAACATCGCTCATATAACCGGTTTTACCCTGTACATTGATCTCTCCTAAACCACCGGCGTTTGTGGAAACAACCGGTACCCCGGCTGCCATTGCTTCCAGGGCAGCTAAACCAAAGCTTTCATATTCGGATGTCAGTAAAAAAAGATCTGCAATGGCAAGTATATCTTCCATTTGCTCTTGCTTACCAACAAATCTTATTTCATCACATACTTCCAGTTCCCTGGCAAGATTTTCTGCTGTTGACCTTTCAGGGCCATCGCCAACAAAAAGTAGTTTAGAAGGTATCTGCTTGTTTACACCGGCAAATATCTTTACTACATCCTGTACCCGTTTTACCTTGCGGAAATTAGAAGCATGTAAGAGTATCCTTTCTCCTTTAGGAGCAATTACCTTCTTGAATGCGTCAATCGGTTTTCTGCTAAATCGTTTTACATCAACAAAGTTGGAAATAACCTCGATGGGTTTTTCTATCTTAAAATTCTTGTTGGTTTCTTCCTTAAGGTTTTCTGATACTGCAGTGATGGCATCACTCTCATTAATAGAGAAAGTAACAACCGGTGCATAGGTTTTGTCCTTACCGACCAGTGTTATATCTGTTCCGTGTAAAGTTGTGATAACCGGTATTTCTTTTCCTTCTTTTTTCAATATCTGCTTGGCCATATACGCAGCCGAGGCGTGGGGAATCGCATAGTGAACATGAAGCAGATCTAGCTGATTGTTTTTGATCACATCCACCATGGTGCTGGAAAGCGCTGTTTCATAAGGAGGGTAATCAAACAAAGGATAAGTAGGAACCTGCACTTCATGGTAATAAATATTTGGCAAAAAGCCGTTCAGCCTTACAGGTTGCTGGTATGTTATAAAGTGCACCATATGCCCTTTCTGGGCCAACGCCTTTCCTAATTCTGTAGCTAAAACTCCGGAGCCGCCAAATGTAGGGTAGCAAACAATTCCAATTTTCATATGCTGCTTAAGTATGGGTGTCTAAGGTAACAGTTTTAAGTGGTTTTGGTTTACCGTTTCTCCTAAATAATAGATAATCCTTTTTCATTTATCTTTAAAAAAAATGGAACATGAAAATCAGACTGACGGCCATTATATTATTTGTTTTAACTAATTCGATCCTGGCACAACAATCAAAGGAAGATTCTCTTTTTATCCGATCGATCGCAAATGAGATATTGACTAATGGAAAAGTATATGATAACCTGAGAGTATTGACCAAGGATATTGGAGGAAGATTGGCCGGCTCACCGGGAATGGTGAAGGCAGAAAGATGGGGTATAGATCTGATGAAAGAAAGTGGTGCTGAGAATGCATGGCTACAGGAATGTATGGTGCCACACTGGGTCCGTGGGGGTATTGATGAAGCTGTAATGCATAATAACGGTAAGGGGACAAAACTGGATGTGGTCGCATTGGGCAATTCTATGGGTACAGGTAAAAAGGGTCTCCGTGCTGATGTGTTGGAGGTTGGTTCATTTGAAGAGTTGGATGCAAAGGCCGATAAAGCAAAAGGTAAGATCATATTTTATAACTATAAGTTCAATCCTACTTTTATCCGCACATTTCAGTCTTATGGAGACGCTGTAAAATATAGAGGTGGTGGTCCTTCTGCTGCCGCAAAATACGGGGCTGTTGCTGTTATAGTTCGTAGTATGAGCCATAGTACGGATAATAATCCGCATACAGGAGCAACGAGGTACGACAGTAATTATGCAAAGATCCCTGCAGTAGCTATTGGTTTAAAAGACGCCGATGAATTAAGCGAACAATTAAAAAAAGGAGAGGTAAGTATCTCTTTACAAACAAACGGACATTTTCTTCCTGATACTATCGGTCATAATGTGATCGGCGAATTACAAGGAACTGAGTTTCCCGATGAGATCATAACCATTGGCGGACACCTGGATAGCTGGGATAATTGTGAGGGTGCACATGATGATGGTGCTGGTTGTGTGCAGACCGTTGAAATATTAAGAACTTTTAAAGCCCTGGGTTATCGACCTAAAAGAACGATACGTTTTGTTTTATTTGCTAACGAAGAAAATGGCCTCCGTGGCGGAACCAAATATGCTGAAGAGGCAAAAGCAAAAGGAGAGAAGCACATTTTTGCTTTGGAAAGCGATGCTGGTGGTTTTACGCCAAGGGGATTTGGTTTTACAGGAAATGATGAACAGTTCTCAAAGTTTATGAAGTGGCAACCGCTTATTGCACCATACGGTTGTTCAGAGTTTAACAAGGGAGGCGGAGGCGCCGATATCGGTCCTTTGGGAAGAGAATTTGGAACGGCTGTAGCCGGCTTATCACCAGACTCCCAAAGATATTTTGATATTCATCATGCAAGAGGCGATGTTTTTGAATCGGTAAATAAAAGAGAACTGGAATTAGGGGCTGTGAATATGGCGGCGTTGATCTATTTGGTGGATAAATATGGAATGTAATTATTCCTTTATTAGCTTTTCTAATGCTAACGCTACCGCCTCAAATGAAAAAGAATCAACAATAATTTTCATTTGATCCTTGATCTCTTTATTGGCCAGGTTTCCTGTTGATCCTAAATGTGTATGTGAAATACTGGTATCGTAAGTAAATTGTCCTGCTTCAATATCTATTCCTACTTTTTTATAAGCATCACGGAATGGCATTCCTGAGTTTACCAGTTTATTCACTTCTTCCACACTGAATAAGTATTTGTATTTCTCATCCTCCAGGATATCTTTTTTTATTTCAATATTACTCAGCATTAATGCTGTCATGTCAATACAATCTTTTAAGGTTTGGAATGCAGGGAAAAGGTGTTCTTTTAAGAGTTGAAGATCCCTATGATAACCTGACGGTAAATTGGTTGTCATCATCATGATCTCATTGGGCAAAGCTTTGATCCTGTTACAATGAGAACGAACCAGTTCAAAAACATCAGGATTCTTTTTATGCGGCATAATGCTGCTGCCAGTAGTCAATTCAGCAGGGAAGCTAATGAAATCAAAATTCTGATTTAAGTATAAACAGGCATCCATACTTAATCTGGCTAAGGTATCCGCAATATTAGCCAGCGATTGTGCTACAATTCTTTCAGCTTTTCCCCTTCCCATTTGGGCATAAACCACATTATAATTCAGGTCTGCAAAACAGAGCAGCTTGGTGGTTAGTTTGCGATCTATTGGAAATGAGGAGCCATAACCGGCCGCAGAGCCCAAAGGATTCTTATTCACTACATCATAAGCTGCTTTTAAGGTAATAGTATCATCAACAAGGCTTTCTGCATAAGCGCCAAACCATAAACCAAAAGAGGAAGGCATCGCCAGTTGTAGATGTGTATAGCCGGGCAACAAATGCTCTTTGTATTTCTCACTTTGTAATTGTAAAAGCTCAAAAAGAGAATGAGTTGATCTTACTAATCCTTCTATTTCATTTCGCAGAAAGAGTTTTATATCTACCAATACCTGGTCATTTCTGCTTCTGGCGCTATGTATCTTTTTTCCTGTATCTCCCAACTTTTGAGTCAACAAAAACTCTACTTGTGAGTGAATGTCCTCAATTTCAGGATCAATGCTGAATGATGAGCCCTTGATGGTTTTATAAATAGCCCGCAATTCTTTAACCAACTCTTCTTTCTCGTTTTTCTCCAATAAACCGACTGATTCCAGCATGATGACATGGGCTATAGAGCCAATTACATCAAAGGGAGCTAATTGCAAATCAAATTCACGGTCTTTGCCTACTGTAAAGTCTTCAACCTTCTTTAAGGAGGCTTTATCTTTTTGCCACAACTTCATACCACAAGATTTAATAACTGAATATACGACTCAATTCCCTCCTTAATTTCATTAAGATAGATAAATTCATCAGCCGTATGGCTCCTGGCGGAATCACCGGGACCTATTTTCAATGATGGGAATGTCATAAGCGCTTTGTCTGAGGTGGTGGGTGAACCATAGTAGGTTTTGCCTAATTCAATACCTGCTTTTACCAATGGATGGTCCAAAGCGATCGAAGTCGAACGAAGCCGTGTACTTCTTGGTTTTATTTCACTTTTGACATTTGCTTGTATCACACTCAGGATTTCTTCAAAACTATAAAGTTCATTTACCCGGGTGTCAACAACAAAACCGCATATTGCCGGTATAACATTATGAGCTTTGTTTTCTGTTTCGATCGATGTCACACTCATTTTAACCGGTCCAAGAAGGTCTGACACTTTATCAAAGTGAAAGGTCTTAAACCAGTTAATATCTTCTATGGCATTATAAATTGCATTTTCTCCTTCATCTCTGGCTGCATGCCCAGCTTTGCCATGGCTGATACAATCGAGTACAAGCAGGCCTCTTTCTGCCACGGCCATTTGCATTTGGGTAGGTTCACCAACAATGGCACAGTTAATGGGTGGGAGATAAGGGATCGTATATTCTATTCCACCGGTACCGCTTATTTCTTCTTCGGCGGTAGCGGCTATAATGATATTATATTCTAAATTCTGTTGATCATAAAAATGCAGGTATGTAGCTATCAGGGAAACAAGGCATCCTCCTGCATCATTACTGCCTAATCCAAATAATTTATTTTCTTCAACCTCAGGTTTATAGGGATCCCTGCTGTATTGTGGATTGGGTTTTACCGTATCATGATGTGAATTCAGCAGTATGGTTGGTTTTTTTTCATCAAAGTGTTTATTTAAGGCAAATACATTGTTCCCAACCCTTGTATGGATAATATCCTTTTCTCCAAGAAAGCGACATAGTAAACCTGCTGTTTGGTCTTCCTGTTTGCTTAAAGAAGGAATGCTGATCAGTTCTTTTAATAACCCGATCGCTTCATGCTGTAATATGGAGATATTGCTATTCATTTACAATGCTTGTACCGGCAGTACCGCTGATCAACCCGGTCAGATCTTCTGCTTTTCCAATAATCACCTTTTTTACCCCGTTGTTTAATGCAGCAAAAGCATTATCAAGCTTCGGGATCATTCCGGCAAATATTTTTTTCTCTTCTTTTAGCTGAGTATAATAGGATGGATTTATTTCTTCGATCCTGGAAGATTCATCATCAACATCTGTGAGCACACCTGCTTTTTCAAATGAGTAAATAAGATTTGTGTGATAAAAACCACTCATCGCTTTTGCGATCTCTTGTGCAATTGTATCGGCGTTTGTGTTCAGCAACTGTCCTTTTTTATCATGGGTTATTGGTGCAAATACTATTATCATCTTATTTTCCAGCAACTGATTTAGGAATTCTGAATTTATACTATCAATATCACCAACAAATCCATAGTCATGGGCTGCATTTATTCTTTTATGGGCAAGGATGGTATTTGCATCTGCACCTGAAAGTCCTATCGCAGAACAGCCATTGGCCTGAAGTTGTGCAACAATATTCTTGTTGATCAGGCCGGCATATACCATGGTAACAACTTTCAGTGTTTCACTATCCGTTATTCTTCTTCCATCGATCATCTTTTGTTCTATTCCCAGTTTTTCTGCCAGTTTATTGGCAAGCTTGCCGCCTCCGTGTACAAGGATCTTATTTTCCCGGATAGCAGAAAATTCCTGGAGAAAGGATGAGAGTTTCAATTCATCATCAACTATATTCCCTCCGATCTTAATGATATATAATGGCTTCATTTATTTTTTAAAATCTCTGCTAATATGGCCTGTGCCGCCCAAACCCGGTTGCCTGCCTGTGATGTGACGATGCTGTTTGGACCATCCAGGATCTCATCGCTTAGCTCCACATTCCTTCTTACGGGCAGGCAGTGCATCACTCTTGCATTATTAGTGATACTGATCTTTTTATTATTGAGCATCCATTTAGGATCACTTTCATAAATTTTTCCATAATCTTTAAAAGTGCTCCAGTTTTTTACATACACAAAATCTGCATTTTGTAATGCTTCATCCTGGTTATATGTTATTGTTGCTCCCTTTGTAAATTCTTCACTAAGTTCATAATCTTCCGGGTGAGTGATCACAAAGTCAGCCTTACCCCATGCATTGATCCATTGGGAAAAACTATTTGCTACACATTGAGGTAGTGGTTTTACATGCGGAGCCCAGGTCAAAACAATTTTTGGTTTGTGAGAAGCAGATACTTGCTTTTGCAGTTGTTCCTGGATAGTGATAATATCTGTAAAGGATTGAAGTGGATGAAGTGTAGCACTTTCAAGACTTACTACCGGAATGCCGGCATATTTAATGAATTGCTTAATATATAATTCACTGTAATCATCATCCTTATTTTTTAAGGAAGGAAAAGTGCGGATGGCAATGATATCGAAATATTTTCCAAAGATCGGGGCTGCATCTTTTACATGTTCTACAGTAGTGCCGCTCATGATAGCTTCTTCTTCAAATTCTAATGCCCAACCTTCAGCACCCACATTGAAAATAATGCTTTGCATACCAAGATTGGATGCAGCGATCTCAGTACTTAGTCTTGTACGCATACTAGGATTCAAAAAAAGACAACCAATACGCTTATTTTTTCCGAGGGACTGGTCCATAAACGGATCAGCCTTATAGGAAAGGGCTTTTTTAACCATTATATCTATGGCATTGCTGATGTCTTTATCAGAAACACTCAAAAGGTCATTAACTGAAGTGAAATTTCTCATTGTTAACTGGCGGGTGTTATGACCAAATTATTTATTTCCTCCTTCACTGCATCAATAAACTGTTCTGCATCTCTTTTTCTTAAAGCTAATGAAGGAAGTAACCGGATGACATTTGGCTTCGCTTCCCCGGTAAAGATCTTTTGATTCCACAGAAGATTTTTTCTTAGATCTATTAACTCTTCAGGAACATCCATGCCTATCATTAGTCCTCTGCCTCTTATATTTTTTAAATGGGGTATTTCCTGTAATTCATCTTTCAGATATTTTCCCATCATTACGGCATTACCCATCAGTTTTTCTTCTTCTAACACTTCCAAAACTGCCAGCGCAGCAGCACAGGCCAGGTGATTGCCACCAAAAGTGGTACCTAATTGAAAATGTTTTGGCTTGATATGCGGTGCAATGATAAGACCTGCTACCGGGAACCCGTTACCCATCCCTTTAGCCATAGTATAGATATCTGCATTCACTCCGGCAAAATCATGGCTAAAGAACTTTCCGCTTCTTCCAAAACCGCACTGTACACTATCTGCAATATAAACAGCTCCATATTCATCGCATAGGGCCCTTATCTTACTCAAAAAAGAGTCTTCCGCAACATTAATTCCTCCCACACCCTGGATACCTTCTATAATTACAGCAGCTATTTCTTTCCCATTTTCTTCAAAATAATCTTCCAGTGCCTCTTCATCATTGAACGGAAGAAAGATCACATTATCGGTTTCATTTACCGGGGCGATGTAGTTTTTATTATCTGTTGCGGAAACTGCGAGGGAAGTTCTGCCATGAAATGCCTTGCTAAATGCAATAATTTTTTTTCTGCCAGTATGAAAACTGGCTAATTTCAAAGCATTCTCATTGGCTTCTGCACCACTATTGCAAAGAAAAAGCTGGTAATCTTCTTTTCCGGATATCTTACCCAGTTTGGTTGCGAGTTCTTCTTGCAAGGGAATCTTTATAGAGTTAGAATAAAAAGCGATTTTTTTTAGTTGCTCTTCAATCCGCTGAACCCAGTGTGGATGTGTGTGACCAATGCTGATGACTGCATGCCCGCCATAAAGGTCCAGGTATTGTTCGCCTTTGTCATCCCACACATAGGATCCTTTAGCCTTTGTAATTGTAATGTTGTTTATTGGATAAACGTCAAATAATTCCATTAGTCGTATTTTAAAAGTAACTGGCTTTTAATTTAAGTCCTTCTGTTTCCTCTAAGCCAAACATCAGGTTAAGATTTTGTACGGCCTGCCCACTTGCACCTTTAAGAAGGTTATCGATAGCTGAATGTATAATTAATTTAGTGCCGGCTTTTTCGAGATGTAAAACTGCTTTGTTTGTATTTACAACCTGTTTCAAAAAGATCGGTTCTTTACTGATACTTACAAAAGGGTGGCTGGTATAAAACTTTTTATAAAGCTTATTTATTTCATGAAGATCGAGTTCGCAATGAACAGTAGAGCTGACAAAAATACCCCTGGTAAAATCGCCTCTCCATGGAACAAAGTTTAATTCGATTGTTTTGACGGGCTGCAACTGATGCAGTGACTCAAGAATTTCTCCAAGATGCTGATGCGTTAAGGTTTTATAGGCCTGGATATTATTGGACCGCCAGCTAAAGTGTGAAGTAGGGCTAAGCGATTGACCGGCGCCTGTAGAACCGGTAATGCCGGTAGTATAAACATCTTTCAAAAGACCGGCTTTTGCCAAAGGCAATAAACCTAATTGAATACTGGTAGCAAAGCAACCAGGGTTGGCAACATTAGTAGCTTTTTTAATTGCTGTTCTGTTGAGCTCAGGTAAGCCGTAAACAAATTTTCTTTTTTTTGATTTGGCATCTTTCTTCAACCTAAAATCGTTTGCAAGATCAATGACCTTAAGTTGATCAGGTAAGGGGTTTTCTGCTAAGAATTTTGCAGATTCTCCATGGCCAAGGCAAAGAAATAAGGCATCAATTTTTTTGCTGCCATTTTTAAATACAATAGTGTCTGTAAATAGAAGATCAGTTTCGTCAACCAGGTCCTGGTGTATCGATGAAACAGGCTTACCTGCATTACTTCTGCTGTGAACAAAAGCGATAGATACATACGGATGGCGGATCAATATGCGAATGAGCTCACCACCCGTATAACCTGCACCGCCGATTATGCCGACATTAATTTTTTGCATTTGCATTTTCCTTTACCTGGTGATAGATCATGGTTTGATTGCCAAAGATCTTACTGAAACCCCTTACGTCGGTTCCTGTCCATCCATTATTCATTTCACCATACTTCCCAAATTTGCTGTTCATCAGATCAAATTTGCTTTCAATACCCGTTACCTGGAAACGATAGGGCATAAGTTGAATAAATACATCACCTGTTACATTTCGCTGACTGCTTTCCAGGTAGGATTCGATATCGATCATTACGGGGTCTAATATTTGCCCTTCGTGTAACCAGTTTCCATAAAATTGTGCAAGCTGATCTTTCCATTGCAACTGCCATTTACTCAAAACATGTTTTTCCAGGGCATGATGCGCTTTGATGATCACCATTGGAGCCGCTGCTTCAAAACCAACTCTTCCTTTTATTCCGATGATCGTATCTCCAACATGAATATCACGGCCTATACCATAAGGGCCGGCAATAGATTGAAGAAAAAGTACTGCTTCTGATGGGTGTTTGAATTTCTTATCGTTGATCTTCCATAGCTCGCCTTTTTCAAAAGAGAGTTTTACTTCCTCATTTCCTGTTTTAGAAACCTGTGTAGGCCATGCTTCTTCCGGAAGCATTCCGTTAGATGAAAGAGTTTCCTTACCTCCCACACTTGTTCCCCAAAGCCCTTTGTTGATGGAATACATGGCTTTTTCAAAATTCATTTCTACTCCTTTATTACGCAAATACTCGATCTCTGCTTCACGGCTCAGCTTCAGGTCACGGATCGGGGTAATAATTTCTGTATTGGGTATCATGATATGGAAGATCATATCAAATCTTACCTGGTCATTCCCGGCTCCGGTACTGCCATGTGCCACAGCATCGGCTTTCAAGGCAGCAGTATGTTCCGCAATATGCAGGGCCTGGCTCAACCTTTCAGCTGATACACTTAAAGGGTAGGTGTTGTTCTTGAGTACATTTCCATAAATAAGATACTTAATGATCCTGTCGTAATAAGATTGGATGGCGTTAACTGTCTTATGGGATTTTACGCCCAGTTTAATTGCATGTTCTTCAATTTTCTTCAGTTCATCATCACTAAAGCCACCAGTGTTTACAACAATACTGTGTATCTCATATCCAAGGTCCTCACCCAGGTACTTGGCGCAGTAGGTCGTATCTAATCCACCACTAAATCCTAAAACAACTTTTTTTGACATATTATTGATGTATAAAAATTACAGGTTAAAAAAATAGTGGAAAAAAGACTTTGGCTTTCCGCCATTATTGTCATTTTTCTCCTTTTTAAGAAAAGGCCTTAATAATTTCCATCTTTTAAAGCGTAATAGTCTTTCAAAGCCCTTGGCATTCTCTTTAAAATATTTTCGGGTTACCTCTGGTGCATAATGATCTTTGGGATCATATAGCATGGCGGTACACATACAGTTTTTTCTTTCCTTGCTAACAAGGATCTCATAATTCACACAGCTTTTACAACCAGCCCAGAAAGCTTCGTCTTGTGTCAATTCTGAATAAGTAACAGGTTCATAGCCCAGGTCTGAATTGATCTTCATGACTGCCAGGCCTGTGGTAAGCCCAAATATTTTAGAATCCGGGTACTTTTCTCTTGAAAGATTAAATATTTTTTGCTTGATAGTTTTAGCAACCCCGCTTTTTCTGAAGGGTGGCGCTACGATCAATCCGCTATTGGCCACATATTCTCCATGGCTCCATGTTTCTATATAGCAAAATCCCACCCACTCGTTCTTATCTGTTAAGGCGATAACAGCCTTGCCTTCGTCGATCTTTTTTTCAATATAATCCGGGGTACGGGTAGCAATACCGGTTCCCCGGGCTGCAGCAGAAGCTGCCATTTCATCTGTGATCGTTTTTGAAAATACTTTGTCGGCTTCTATTGCTTGTCTAACTACTATTTTATGATTGTCCACTTTTAATTAATTGTTATGAAGAAAGCGGATCACCAGTCCTGATATATTTTTTGGAGAGCATTTCACTGACAGGGACCATGGTGAGGGGTTCGTCCTGTCAGAACACAGGTCGGCGTCGATTTTGCCTGAACGGCAGGCAAGGGCGGAATGTAAAGCCCAAATATTCCTTCGGGAAAATACTTCCTCCGGAATTATTAAGCGTCATATTTGTATTACTGTTATTCACTTACTAAAGTGTTGTAATTTCACGACAAATGTATAATATTAATTGAATTATAGTTCATAAAATCCTGTCTTTTAAATCAATTTTATGGATACTGAAAATACAACCCCGTCCGAACAACCGTTAGAATCCGGCCTTGGTTTTAAAAAGGTTTCAGGTTTTAAAAAATTTTTAAGAAGAACCTTAATCCTGGGTATACTTGTATTAGCATTCTGCTTTTACTGGTTTTTCTATAATGTTTATAGCAACGGTGAAAGAACCGGGATATTGATCAAAGTAACTCACAAGGGAAATGTTTTTAAGACCAATGAAGGAGAAATGTGGTTGAGTTGCCGGCTAATGACAAATCCTGAAAAATTTTATTTCTCTGTAACGAATGATAGCATTTACCAGCTATTAAAGAATTTGCAGGATGAATGTGTACAATTAGAATATAAGCAATACAGAGCTACTATTCCCTGGCGAGGTGATTCAAAGTATATCATCACAGGAGTGGTACCTGTACCTGCTAACAGGAATTAGCCTGCATATAACAGGAAAACTACCTGTTGCTTATTTAGGTCCGGCGTTTTTTGCTTCCAGTCAGAGACCTTTTTTGTTTTAACACTTTCATCAGGTCCGGTTAGGTTAACCGCAAGGCAAATTTTGGTTTCTGGATGACAGCTTTTCAGAATGTCTTCCAGCATTCTATTGTTCCGGTATGGGGTTTCAATAAATAACTGTGTACTCTTTTTTCTTGCCGATTCCTCTTCCAGGTTTTTTAGTGCTTTTTTTCTTTCTGCAGAATCGATCGGCAGGTAACCCACAAATTGAAATTGCTGGCCGTTCATCCCGCTTGCCATTAAAGCCAATAGCAGGGAACTCGGTCCGGTCAGGGGTTTCACTTCAGCATTCATCGACTGAGCGATCTCAACCAGCTTTTGCCCGGGGTCCGCTACTCCCGGACATCCTGCCTCACTGACAATGCCTATTGTTTTGCTTTCTTGAATACTCTTTCTGAAATGTTCAGTTGTTTGCAGCTCATCGCTGATGGTGTGCCATTCGTAATCATCAATGACCATCTCTTTCCATAATTGCTTAAAGTATCTGCGGGTAGTCCTTTCATTTTCTGTAAAAAATACTTCACAGGACCTGATGGCTGTTATAACTGTATCGGAAATCGCATGGTAGCCTTCCGGGTGTAAAACTGCGGGAATCAGATATACAACTGCCATGATAACTTTAATTACTTAATGTTTAATTTGGCAGGTAAATATAATGAATACATTATCAGCTGCTCGGTTTATAGTTATGCCAAAGCTTTCAAAAGAATTTTACCTGAGACGAAATGTGCTTCAAGTTGCAAAGAATATTTTGGGGAAAGTATTGGTAACACAATCAGGTGGCAAGATAACTTCAGGGAGGATCGTGGAAGTAGAAGCCTATAATGGAATTGTAGATAAAGCTTCTCATGCATTTGGAGGGAGGAGGACAAAAAGAAATGAAGTGATGTATGGAGAAGGAGGTTATGCATACGTTTACTTATGTTATGGGATTCACCACCTGTTCAATGTTGTGACAGGCGTCAATGATGAACCTCATGCTGTATTGATCCGGGCTTTGGAACCTGTTTCAGGTATTGAGATCATGGCAAAAAGAACCAGGAAACAAAAAGATGATATCTCCATCACAAAAGGCCCTGGAAATCTATCAAAGGCATTAAATATATCAACCTCGCAAAATGCAACAGACCTTCTCGGTAAAAATATTTTTCTTTTGGATGATGGAGTTAAGTATTCTGATAAAGAAATTGATGCTTCTCCCAGGATAGGTGTTGATTATGCAGGAGAAGACGCTTTACTTCCGTATAGGTTTTTTGTCAAAAAAAGCCTGTATATAAGCGGAAGAACAAAATAGGTTGTACTTTCAAAGCAATTTACTGCTTTGAGCAAATGAGTAAGCAACAATTAAAGTTTATTGGCCTTTCTTCGGGAGTAATTGCTGCGGTGGCAATTTATTTTTTGAATCCCTTCTCACTTGATTCATCTGCAAATAAAGTACTGGCTGTAACTGCACTAATGATCACCTGGTGGGTCACTGAGTCACTTCCACTGGCAGTTGTAGCATTGATCCCTTTAATTTCTTTTCCACTTTTAAATATTTCATCAATTGATGCGGCCGCATCTCCGTACGCAAATCCAGCCATTTTTCTTTTCATGGGCGGATTCATGCTTGGGTTGGCAATAGAAAAGTGGAATTTGCATAGACGTATTGCTCTTAATATCATTCGTGTTACCGGAACAAGTGGTAACAGGATTGTGTTAGGATTTATCCTGGCAACAGGATTGTTAAGTATGTGGCTAAGCAATACCGCTACCACTATGATGATGTTTCCTATCGCTTTATCCGTAATTCATGTGATGAAAGAAAATAGCCAGGGCAACGGGAACATCAACAATTTTTCTGTTACCATTATGCTGGCAATAGCTTATGCGGCCAATATAGGCGGAATAGCTACAATAGTTGGTACACCTCCTAACGTCGCTTATATCGGGTATATTGAAAAAAGGTTTGCAGGTACACAAATAGATTTTGTGAACTGGATGTTGCTATGCCTACCAATAGCCATAATACTTCTCGCCATATTATACTGGGTTATGGTAAAATGGCTTTTCCCAAATAACTTAAAATCTGATGGGGCAACAAAAGAACTTGTAAGGCAGGAAATAGATCATTTAGGCCCAATGAGCATAGCTGAAAAACGAGTGCTTGTAGTTTTTATCGCTACGGCATTTTTATGGATAACGAGAGGTATTATAAACGACATGCAATCTCTTTTTAAACTAAATGATACAGTGATTGCAGTGATGTGTGCAGTTGCTTTATTTATTTGTCCCGCCGGTAAAAAGGATGATGAAAGGTCTTTATTGGAATGGGAAGACACTTCCAGGATGGCCTGGGGAATTTTGCTGCTATTTGGCGGAGGTATCTCATTGGCAACAGCACTTGAAAATGCAGGTATTATCGGCAGTCTGGGTGAATGGCTGGCCCGTTTTTCTGGTAATGGGTTTATGCTGGTTTTTGTTGTGGTACTGGTTACAATATTCCTGAGTGAAATATTAAGCAACGTAGCACAGGTAATTGTGTTTGCCCCTGTAGTTACGTCATTGGCGGTTGCTTTAAAAATGGATCCGCTGCTATTGGGTATTCCTATGACCTTAGCAGCCAGCTGTGCCGGTATGCTGCCAATGGGTACGCCACCAAATGCTATCGTTTTTGGAAGCGGGCATATTAAGTTCAAGCAAATGGTAAAAACAGGATTTGTAATGAACTTGATAGCGGTTGTGCTGATTACCCTTTTTGCCTGGTTTGTATTACCACATTTGATGAAAATGTAAAAGCCGGAAATAACTCTCCGGCTTTAATTATGTATAATAATTTAACAGAGATCAGAATCTTGGGCAATTCAATTTCTTGAAATTCGGATCAACAGGCTTCCTGATATATATCAGCGATATCTCAATACCTCCCCTTGAATTACTGGCAGGTTTCAGGCTTGATGTATTAACATCATAAGTAGCGCCAAGGAGTATATTGTTGAATTCAAGACCTACATAGGGAATGATCGCATCATTGAACCTCATCCAGCCACCCAGGTAAACGTTGGTCGGATTATTTTCATCATGATTGATATTATAAGAAAAAGCGCCACCCACAACAGTATTATGTGCTTTGGCCTGCATACTGTGGTTGGCTGAAATATGTACATAGTTGTCGTTTCCTACAGGGATACGGCCACCGGCTTGTATGGTAGTTCTGGAAGAAAGTAAAAAATTTCCACCCTGGAAAGATTCTTTCGGGCGGTTAATATGGTACATGGAAGCGCCTAAGTAAAAATTATTGTATCCATTCGTACTTCCGTTATAAAAAATACCGGCATTAATATCAGCATAGCTGACATTGATCTGGTTGTTGGAGAAAAACTCAGAAGTGGTGCCCGGCACAAATCCAAACGGAGTAAGCTCATCTTCAAAAGTCACTTTCGTTATATCCAATCTCTTATTCACATAGCTTCCCTGGAAACCAACACCTAGTTGATGAAAACCATCTTCGTCTAATGCTTTATGATAGGCAACTGAAAGGCCCGCAGAGTTTGTTACCAGCACACCGTCACCAGCCCGGTCGGTGAACCCAAGAATACCTACTCCAAACTGGTCAAATTCCGGTATCCTGTTTTGCAGAATGCCAAAGTCTGCGGAAATGGTTTTTGTTTCAAATGCATTTAATATAGAAGGCCACTGGTTCCGGTAATTACCTGCTATTCGGTATGATCCGTCAAATTTTCCTGTTAAGGCAGGATTCAGCGTAAGTGGCGATGCAAAGAATTGAGAAAAATTAGGATCCTGGGCAAAGGAGAACTTTGACAATACCAAACACAACACAAATACAAAAATGATTTTTTTCATCACACAATGTTATTTAACCTGATACCGGGGATTTCTATTATGTTCTTTACCGTGTATCTGAAACGCTAATTATTAGTTTTTAATTGTTACCCGCTGTAAATTTCACATTGATTTCCAGCCAGTACGAACCTGAAAAGTACAACATTTTATAGACCCATAAAAAGGAAATTAAGCTGCTTTTTTTAGTGTGTGATTCCTTTGTGATCAGGATACTTTATTGAAAACCAGAGGCTAACATATATCAATCTATTTTCTAAAAAACCTAAAGGCTTACATCTGCAATTTTGCGCCAAAAGCAAGATCACCGGCGTCTCCCAAACCGGGAACTATGTAGCCTTTTGCAGTTAGTTCATCATCAATGTCACCACACCAGATCGTAATATTCGGTTCTTCTCTTTTTACATATTCTATACCAACAGTGCAGGCAATGGCAGTTACAATATGTATTTCACGGGGATTTCCTTCTTCCTTTAAGAAATGAATGGTTTTTACGAGGGAAGAACCCGTAGCCAGCATAGGATCAGAGATGATCAGTGTTTTATTCTCAATGTCGGGGCATGACATGTATTCAAGGCTTATTTCAAAACCACCATCTTTATTATGTTTTCGATAGGCAGAAATAAAAGCGTTTTCAGCCTTGTCAAAAAAATTCAATAAGCCCTGGTGAAGGGGTAAGCCTGCCCTTAGAATGGTTGCAAGAACAGGCTGCTCTTTTATTACTTTATGTTCAGCAATACCCAGCGGTGTTTGTATTTCTTTTTCTACAAATGGCAGCACTTTGCTTATTTCATAAGCTGTTACTTCTCCTATTCTTTCCAGGTTTTTGCGGAAACGCATACGGTCTCCCTGTATAGAAGTATCCCGTAATTCAGCTACCCAGTTGCTGATCAATGAATGTTGCTGACAAAGGTTAACGATCATCAGTAATTAGCTTATTTGAAAGTAAAAAGTACAGAAACTATACTTTTGGCAAACTTAATTAAAATCTGATTCATGCTTTACAGGGCAATTGGTTTAATGAGCGGCAGTTCGCTGGATGGACTTGATATTGTTTTTGCTGAATTCCAGGAACAGGGAGGGAAATGGGCCTATGAGATCTTACAGGCAGATTGCAGTGCATACAGTTCTGAATGGAAAAAAGATCTTTCACAGGCAACAGAACTAACTGCGGCTGACTACCTGCTGCTTCATTCCCGGTTTGGGCATTATTTGGGTGAGCAGGTAAATCATTTTATTGAGCAAAATCAATTACAATATAAAGTAGGATTGATCGCTTCGCATGGACATACCACATTCCATATACCTTCCCAAAAAATGACAGCGCAATTAGGTGATGGAGCAGCTATTGCTTCAGTTACAGGTTTACCCGTTGTTTCGGATCTGCGGGCAATGGATGTTGCCAACGGGGGACAGGGCGCCCCGATCGTACCGATGGGAGAGAAGATACTGTTAAGCGATTATGATCTTTTTTTGAATATTGGTGGTATTGCAAATATTTCCTGCCATTTTCCTGAGTTTTCAAAAGCCCCTCCGAAGGAGGAGTTGGGGGAGGCAATTGCTTTTGATGTTTGTCCGGCAAACCGGGTTTTAAATTTACTGGCCGAAAAGGCTGGGAAAGAGTTTGATGATAAAGGAGCCATGGCTGCCTCAGGTAATATTGATGAGTTGTTGCTTTCCGATCTCAATCAATTAGATTATTATAAGAAAGCTTACCCAAAATCATTGGCAAACAGTTTTGGGATTGATATAATTTACCCGCTGATAAAAAGTAGAAATATCAGCATTGAAAATGGATTACGAACTTATACAGAACATGTAGCCGTTCAAATATCCCAGGCTATTACTTCGTTAATAAAAAACACTTCAAATTGCAAACTACTAGTTACGGGCGGCGGAGCATTCAATGACTTTTTAATAAGCCGGCTTGGTGACCTGGTAAAGCCATCAGGAGTGGAAATAACTATTCCGGATCAAAAATTAGTGCAATACAAAGAAGCGCTTATCATGGCATTTCTTGGTGTTTTGAGATGGAGAGAGGAAAGCACTGTTTTATCATCTGTAACCGGAGCTACCCGCAGCACAATCGGAGGCGCCTTATGGATAGGGCAAGAAGCATGATTTGTTTCGCTAACTATCCTTAATTTAGGGACTACTTTAAATTTTTTAAATGACAGACATCAGAACTATCCCTGCCAGGGGAGCCAATGCATATCCGCCAGAAGGCTCTATGGAAGAAGTGCTGATGTTTCAGAAGATACAGCAGGCATTTCCTCAGCAATTCAGCAAAGCTTTTCCTGATAAACTGGCTGAAAAAACAGTGGTGATCATTCCTTCACTCACACTGGATCAGCAGATACTTTCAAAAGTGAGCGGACATATTCACTATGAAGAAAGATTATTGTGCCTGCTGATGCTGTTAAGAATGCCCCGCACACATGTAGTGTATATCAGTAGTGTGCCTATTGATCCTGTTATTATCGATTATTATCTGCACCTGTTACCCGGCATTACCCGTCACCATGCATTAAAGAGATTGAAAATGATCAGTTGCTATGATGCGTCTTCTAAATCATTGACGGAAAAAATATTGGAAAGACCCCGTGTCATCGAAAAGATAAGGAGTAGCATACCCGCAGGAAGTGTTTCACATATGGCTTGTTTTAATGTGACGAAATATGAAAGAACCCTTGCTGTTAAGCTAAATATGCCGATCTATGGCTGTGATCCAGATCTTTTTGAGTTGGGTAATAAAAGTAACAGTCGCATTATTTTCAAAGAGTGTGGTTTATTGGTGCCACCAGGATTTGAAGATCTGAAAAATGAAAAAGAGATCATCCATGCATTGGCAGAGTTGAAGTTGAATAACCCCCAATTAAAAAGGGCAGTTGTGAAAATGAATGACGGTTTTTCCGGGGATGGAAATGCGGTCTTTTCTTATGAGGGAATTAATGAGCAAAGTGAATGGAATATCTGGATCGCCGATAATATTAAAAAGAAATTGAAGATCGTAGCCAGCGATCTTTCCTATAAAGACTTCATGTATAAGTTCCAGTCAATGGGAGGTATTGTGGAGGAGTTTCTGGAAGGCAATATTAAGGACTCTCCATCTGTACAATGCCGAATTAATCCATTGGGTGATTGCAAAGTGATCTCTACCCACGACCAGGAAGTGGGAGGCGAAAGTGGCCAGGTCTTTATGGGAGCCACTTTCCCGGCAAATGAAGAGTATGCTTCGGAAATAGGAGAATATGGGATGAGGGTGGCCGAGGCTATGCAGAAAAGAGGTGTAATGGGAAGATTTGGTGTGGATTTTATTTCTGTAAGAGAAGGAGACAACTGGAAGCATTATGCCATTGAGATCAACCTGAGAAAAGGAGGAACTACCCATCCGTATATATTATTGCAGTTTTTAACGGATGGCGATTATGAACAGGAAAGTGGTATGTATCTGACTGCCAACAAGCAAACCCGCTACTATTTTTGTTCGGATAATTTGCGAAGTGAAAGATATAAGGGCATTACTCCGCCCGACCTTATCGATATCGCCATGCTTCACCAGTTACATTATGATGGAACACACCAGGAAGGTGTAATGTTTCATCTTATTGGTGCCCTTTCCCAGTATGGTAAACTGGGGGTCGTTTGCATCGGCAGTTCTCCGGAAAGGGCTCGGAATTTTTACGAACAAACCGTAAAAGTGCTGAATAGTGAGTGCTGTTAATAGCCCATAAATTTTACAACTATTTTTTAAGCAAATAATTATCATTATCAATGGTAAATTGGGTAAAGATTTCTATCTTTCTATATAATTAATTGCTTGATTATTAATAACCTAACCTTTTCCTTCTAAATTCTCTTAAGCCATTAATTTTCTGATTCGCCCCTTTTGAACAATAGAGCTTGTGCTATCCATTTATCCTTCATTGTCTATTCCAAAACAACTAACAGAAAATCGTAAGGGAATGCAAGCCAGATCAATCAAAGGAGCATCAGCAGATGAAATAAAATCAGCTTTAGATAACTGTCTGTCATCGGGTTTTTTGCCAACCCTCGCCATCATTTTTATTTCCGTAAAGCAAGACAGGAAAGCTGTTTGTGAAATTCTAACCTCTGAAGGAATCGATATAATCGGCGCTACTTCTTCCGGAGAATTTAATGAAAGTCATCAAAGTGAAGGCGAAATAGTAATAATGCTTTTAAATATCAATAAGAATGATTACTTCATATTGATTGAAGATGTCGGTGAAAGGAGTGTAGAAGAAACTGCAAAACAAATTGCAAATAATGCATTAGAACAATTTAACAAACCGGCATTTATTCTTTGCAGTACCATGTTATCTGCAAATGGAAAAATAGTTGACGGAGAAGGGCTGGTGAGGAGCATTGAAAAGATTGCAGGGGCAGGTGTCAGCCTGTTTGGAGGTATGGCCGGCGATGATATTACTTTTACCGGCACCTATGTATTTACAAATGATCGATCCACCGATTATGGATTTGCCGCATTGGTATTGAATGAAGAAAAAATTGAGCTGAATGGAATGGCTTTCTCCGGATGGAAGCCAATGGGAGTAAGCAGAACTATTACGAAGAGTGAAGCAAACCTGATTTATTCAATTGATGATCAGCCGGCGCTTGAAACCTATCTGCGTTTTTTAGGCGAAGAAAAATCTTCGGCTGACGACCAGCTAAAATTTTTTGATACAATCGGTGTTCATTATCCAATTCAATTGGACAGGGAAGGCAGGGAGCCAAAAATGTGTGCCCCTATTGGCTATGATAAAGAGAAAAAAGCATTGATGTGTGAATCAGATGTACCGCAGGGCTCAACATTTCGTTTTTCAACTCCCCCCGATTTTGAAATCATTCATACTGTTATCTCAAAAGCAATGGCATTAAAAAAAGAAACAAATGCTGATGCCGATGCCTTGCTTATATTTTCCTGTGCAGGGAGGTTAAGTGCACTCGGCCCGATGGCACAACAGGAAAACGAAGGTTTGCAACAGGTATGGAATGTACCCATGGCAGGTTTTTATACTTACGGAGAATTTGGAAAAGGCATTAATGGTAAACATGAATTTCATTCCACTACTAATAGTTGGGTGGCATTAAAAGAAAAATAAAAACAAACAATATGATCAAAGGAACAGTACTGTATGGCCATCCAAATGATACCGGTGCTTTTGAAAAGTACTATAACGAAACACATCTTTCCCTGGTGGCAAAAACAAGCGGAGTTGTAAAAGCAGAGTACACAAAGTTTTTACCGGGTCCGGATGGATCGGCACCTGCATATTACAGAATGGCCGAGTTGTATTTTGAAGGTCCTGCAGAAATGCAGCAGGCTTTAACTTCTCCTGAGGGACAGGCAATGGCTGCTGATCTCGCCAATTTCGCTACGGGAGGAGCCACCATCATTTTTGGAACAGTAGAGTAAAAATTATATGAAAGCAAAAACTATAAAGGGAAAATCGATAGAAGATATAGAAACAGTTATTGTAGAAAGTATGGCCGACGGTTATAAACCTACCCTGGCTATTGTTTTTATGTCGTTCAAGCTGGACATTAATGCAGTTTGTGAATTATTGGATCAACATAAGATACAGGTGTTCGGTGCCACATCTTCCGGTGAATTCATCAACAATGATATCGGGGAAGAAAGTATAGTGATCATGTTGCTGGATATCCCACCAGCTTATTTCAAACTTACTTTTTTTGAAGCGGTTGATAAGGATGATTTCAATGTTGCAAAACAGCTTGGTGAGGAAGGGAGAAATACATTTACCAATGCAGCCTTTATCATAGCGTCGGGTTGGGTAAATGATATTGACGGCGAAGAGATCATTAGAGGTATTGAAACCGGGTATGGTAGTAATGCCATCATTTTTGGAGGCATGGCCGGAGATGACCAGACTTTGACCGGTCCTATGGTATTTACAAAAGGAAAGCGAAGTACCACAGGGTTATTGGGTTTGATAATTGATCATGACAAAGTGGATATTACCGGTGTGGCTACATGTGGATGGAAGCCTATTGGTATCACCAAGATCATTACCAAAAGTGAAGGGAATATAGTTTATACCATTGATGACCAGCCTGCGTTGGATCTTGTGATGAAATATTTGGGGCTTAGTCTCAGTGATGAGCCCATGAATAATACGGTATTTAGCCTGGGAGCTTATTATCCCCTACAAATGGAAAGAGAGAATGCACCTTCAGTGATGAGAACTGCCATGTTGGGTAATACAGCGGACCGGTCATTGGTTTGCGCAGGAAAAATCCCCCAGGGTTCCAGGGTGAGATTTTCACTCCCTCCTGATTTTGATGTGATCGATACAGTAGTTAACGACTGTAACCAGGTGAAAGAAGAAGAACTACAGCAGGCAGATGCTGTGATCGTTTTTTCCTGCATCAGCAGGTATTTGTCATTTGGTGTAATGACCCGTGAGGAACTGGAAAGGGTAAGTGAAGTCTGGAATGCCCCGATGGCCGGCTTTTTCAGTTATGGTGAATATGGAAAATCTATAACAGCAGGACAAGCAGGGAATAAAGGTCAACATGAGTTTCATAACAATACCTGTTGTGTAGTAGCATTAAAAGAGAAATAAATATGAATTGGAAATTGATCATTCTGGTAATTATGCTTTATTCCTGTTCAGACGAACAGTATAAAGGAAAGATCATTGATATGCATGTGCATTCATATTCTGATAAAGACTTTGGAGAAAGAGAACCGGCTGCGGATCATTATGGAATTAAAGGTTCAAAAAATGCGGAGGAGCACAGAGCCGCAACCGTTGCAGCATTTAAGAAATGGAATATTGTAAAAGCTGCAGTTAGCGGTAATCCTGAAAGTGTGGAAACATGGGCAGCAAAAGACAGCAACAATCGTGTAATAAGAGGCATATTGATATTTAATCCTGATGATTATGGAATGGACAGTGTGAGATTTGAACAAATGGTAAAAGACAAAAAGATTGAAGTATTTGGAGAGATCGGTGCTTATTATGGAGGCACTACTTTAAGTGATTCCGTTTGGCAACCCTATCTCCGCATTTGTGAAAAATATGATATCCCTGTTGCGGTGCATACAGGTGGCGGTGATCCGGGAGGCACTTATTCATGGTCACCTAAAGCAAGATTGAAAAATGGTGATCCTTACTTAATAGAAGATGTACTGGTAAAATATCCTAAACTAAGAATGTACCTGATGCATGCAGGTGGCGAAGAGTGGCATGAACATGCATTGCGTCTGATGGCATATTATCCCCAGCTTTATACTGATGTAGGAGTCATGCTTTGGGTAGAGCCCAATACACAGCGCACTGTTAAAGAATTTCTTCATAATGCAAAAGAAGCAGGTTATCTCAATCGGGTCATGTTCGGTTCCGATCAGATGATATGGCCCTATGCCATTGAAAAATCAATTTTGTTTTTAGATGGATTAGATTTTTTATCAAAGAAGGATAAGGAAGATATTTTTTATAACAATGCAGCCAGGTTTTTAAATCTGGAAAATAAACAATGAAAGCAAAATCAATAAAAGGAAAAAACGCTGAAGAACTTAAAACTGCTTTACAGCAAAGCATGAATGATGGGTTTAAGCCAACATTGGCTTTTGTGTTTTTAACAGAGGGAGAAGATATCGATGCTATAACAGCCATGCTGGATGGGCAGAGCATTGCCATATTTGGCGCCAGCACTTCAGAAAAATTTACGGAACATGGTTTAGAGCCTGATGCTATCGTAGCGTTACTGCTGGATATGGATACGGCTCATTTCAAAATTGTATTAAAAGAGTTTAATGATGTTGCATCTGTATATGAAACGGCATGCGAGGTAGGTGAGTCAGGTAAAAACAGTTTTGATCATCCGGCATTTATAATTTCCACTGCTGATATTAGGATTCCCGGTGAAGAACTGATCAGGGGCATATTAGATAAGGCAGGAATAGATGTTCCCGTGATCGGCGCCAGGGTAGGAGAACATATAAACTTTACAGGCACTGTATTTACAAATCAATTAAAAAGTAATTCCGCAATAATATCAATGATAGTGGATGAGGATAAAATTGATGTAAAAGGAGTGGCTGTATCAGGATGGAAACCGGTGGGCACGGAGAAAAAGGTCACTAAAAGTGAAGGCAACTGGGTCTTTGCGATCGATGGCGAGCCTGCTATGGATGTAATAAAAAAGTTTCTGGGAACAGATATGCTGACAAGTTATAAATCAGAAGGATTGGATAGTTATCCTTTACAGTTTCAGAGAGGAAGAGGGAAACCCGTTATGAATCCAATTATACTTTGGAATAAGGAAAATCAATCCGTGATGTTAGGCGCCCCTGTAGCAGAGGGGTCCATATTCCGCTTTTCACTTCCGCCTGACCTGGAAGTGATCGATACAGTAATTGACAGTACAAAAACAATAAAAGAGAATGAATTGCCTGATGTGGATGCAATGCTGATCTTTTCATGTGTGGGCAGACTGTCATCATTAGGGCCAATGGTGAATTCAGAAATTGAGGGGTTAGCTGCTACATGGAATAAACCGATGGCAGGCTTTTTCTCTTTAGGTGAATTTGGTAAACTGGATGATACTCCACCTGAATTTCATGGAACAACTGTAAGCTGGGTGGTATTCAAAGAAAAATAACAATGACAGCAAAATCAATAAAAGGAAGATCTACAGAAGAGATTAAAATGGCAATGAAAAATGCCGTTTCAGACGATTTCAGACCAACACTATCTATTGTGTTCATATCTATCAAGCAGGACAGAGAAGCTGTTTCCAGCTTATTGGATGAAAAAGGCATTCAAATATTTGGTGCCACCACAGCAGGTGAGTTTATTGATGGCGAAATTGAAGAAGGCAGCATTGCTATCATGCTGCTTGACATGGATCCGGCTTATTTTAGAATGGAGTTTATCGAAACAAATAAAGAGACTGCTTTTGAGGATGCAAAAAAATTAGGTGTTACCGGAAAAGAAGCATTTAACAATCCTGCATTCATAATAGCAACCGGTGGGATTGCCTTAGGAGGTGAACAATTTGTGGAAGGCATCTCACAAGGTTTTGGAACAACTGCTACGTCAACAGAAAGGGAAGTGACTGTATTTGGAGGTAAGGCAGGAGACGATCTGGTACTGGAGGCGACATTTGTTTTCACCAATGGAAGGAGTAGTGATAACGCAATTATAGCACTCATTATTGATAAAGATAAAATTGATGTAAGTGGTATAGCTACTTGTGGCTGGAATGCTATCGGCACAACAAAAACAGTTACTAAAAGCGAGGGTGATATTGTTTATACCATCGACGATAAGCCGGCATTGGATATGTTGATGAATTACCTGGGTGTTGAAATAAAACAGGAGGACGATAAGGAAATAGTAACATTCCTCAGCTCCTGGTATTATCCGTTAGAATTAGAACGGGAAAATAAAGATCCTGTCATCCGTACAGCCATGTTTGCTAATAGCAAAGACCGTTCATTGATTTGTTCCGGCAACGTACCACAGGGATCAAAAATCAAATTTGCGATGCCTCCCGATTTTGATTCTATCGACAAAGTTGTTGAGGACTGCAAAGGTCTTAAGGAAAATACGCAACAGCAAGCCGATGCCCTGATCATATTTTCATGTGTCAGCAGGCATCTGTCGTTTGGAATGGTTGTGAAAGAGGAGATAGAGCAGGTACAAAAAATATGGAATGCACCGATGGCAGGTTTTTTTACCTATGGTGAATATGGAAAATCAAAAAATGGGAAATACGAGTATCATAATAATGCATGCTGCCTGGTAGCATTAAAAGAAAAATAAAAGCAATGAAAGTTTATAAGCTAATATTTACTTTTCTTATCATTTTTTCATCATTACTGGTTTCATCACAGTCAGTAATAGTTTATGATATTGTCTTAAAAGGTGGAAGAGTGATAGATCCTGAAACAAAACTGGATGCAGTCAGGAATGTGGGTATTATTCAAAATCAGATCGTACAAATTTCAAATGAGGATTTGCGAGGTAAGCAAGTTATTGATGCTACTGGCCTTGTCGTGGCACCAGGTTTTATCGATCTGCATGTACACGGACGAAGTAACATGGAACAGGAATACCAGTTACATGATGGTTTGACAACAGCATTAGAACTGGAATGGGGAATAGAACACATTGGAAAATGGTATGAAAGTCGTAGGGGTAAAGCCCTGATCAATTACGGCGCCAGTGTATGCTGGCCGTTTGAGCGTTTCCGGGCAATTGATAAATACAAAAACGATGTTGCAGCTCTATATAATATAACTGTAAAAGATGATCCAAAACTTGAAACACTCATTAATACTATCTCAAAATCCTATTCTGATACTCTCACGGATGTTGAATCAAAGAAGATGATAGCTAACATCAGATCATCTTTAGGTGAAGGGGGACTAGGTATCGGAGTACCTATAGGTTATTTGCCCAAAACAGAACCGGGTGAGATGTTTCGGGTTTACAAACTTGCCGGTGAGATGAATGCTCTTGTTTTCTCGCATGTACGGGAACCCAATATAATTTCGATACAGGAAGCAATAGCAGATGCAACACTTGCAAGGGCACCACTTCATATTGTTCATATTAACAGCATGTCGCTAAGTCAGATTCAACTTGCGTTGGACATGATAAAAGCTGCTGATGATAAAGGATTTGATATCAGCACGGAACTATATCCTTATACCGCGGCTTCTACCGCTTTGCAAAGTGCCATGTTTGACGGGGAGTGGCAACAAAGATTGGGCATTAGCTATCAAGATTTGCAATGGGTAGCTACCGGTGAACGATTGACAAAAGAAACATTTGATAAATACAGGAAAGAAGGCGGTGTGGTCATTATGCATATGATGAAACCGGAATGGATCAAAACCGGAATCGCTGCACCTGGAACTATTATAGCATCCGATGGAATGCCATATGCACCATTGGCCCATCCCCGCACTGCAGGAACATTTTGCAGAATACTATCAAAATATGTCCGTGAAGAAAAAGTTTTAGACTTAATGACTGCTATTGAAAAAATGAGTTTGCTTCCTGCAAAGAGATTGGAAATTATAGCACCTTCTATGAAGAAAAAGGGCAGGCTGCAGGTTGGCGCAGATGCTGATATAACGGTGTTCAATCCCGAAACAGTAACAGACAAAGCAACTTTCGAAAAAGGGTTGGCTTTTTCAGAAGGGGTGGAATTTGTAATAGTGAATGGTGTATTGGTATTGAAGAATGGCAAAACGGTTCCAGGTGTATTTCCGGGCCAGGCTGTGTATGGTAAATTCAAAAAATAAAGATGAAAGCAAAATCAATAAAAGGAGGATCTGCTGAAGAAGTTCAAAAAGCATTGAATGAAGCTATGTTGGATGGTTTCAAACCAACGCTTGCCATTATTTTCATTTCCATCAAACAGGACATTAAAGCAGTTTGTGACATTTTCGATAATCTCAACATCAGCATCTTTGGCGCTACCAGCAGTGGTGAAATTTATGATGACGCTGCCAGTCATCAGAGCATCTCTATATTGCTGATGGATCTTGATCCGGCATATTTTCAGTTACTGTATGGTGAATATGGTGAAAAAGTTCCGGAAGAGCTGGCAAAAGAGCTAACGATAAAAGCACAATCCTGTTTTGTCCATCCTGCCTATATTGTTTCCAACAGTATAGCCAATATAGCGGATTTGGATGTGGGTGAAAAAATGTTGAAAGCTATCCTGGAAGTTACCGGAGATGAGGCAGAAGTTTGGGGCGGTGGTGCAGGAGATGATTTGATCTTCAAAGAAACATTTGTATTTACCAACGGTCAATGCGGAAACCGGGCACTTTTATTATTAGTGCTTAACAGTGAAAAGGTAGTTGTAAAAGGGCTTACGGCAACAGGCCTTAAACCGGCCGGAACGGAAAAAACGATAACAAAAGCGGATGGTAAATGGATCATAGAAATTGATGATCAACCGGCCGCTGAATTCATTACCCGATTTTTGGGGATCACATTAAAACCGGAAGATTACAAAGATTGGAGTGTAACGAATTTGTATATGGGCCTTTACCGTGGCAATGCAGATCCTGTGATCCGTTCTGCAACCGGCTTTAACCGGGAAAACAAAGCCATTAGTGTTTCCGGCACAGTAAAAGAAAATGACCGTGTACGGCTGATGCTTCCACCGGACTTTGAGATAATTGATGAATTAAACAACCAGGCACTTGTATTCAGGAAAAATGAAATGGTGGAAGCTGATGCAATGCTTATGTTTTCCTGTGTTGGTCGGTTGGATGTATTGGGCCCCCTTATTGATGATGAGCTAAAAGCGATTCGCTCAGTATTTAATACACCGATGACCGGTTTTTTCAGTTACGGAGAATATGGCCGGACCAGCGGAGGCCAAAATGAGTTTCATAATATGAGCTGCTGTTGGGTAGCATTAAAAGAAAAATAACAATGACAGCAAAATCAATAAAAGGAAGATCACCGGAAGAAATCAATGCAGCATTGCAACAAAGCATGGCTGATGGTTTTAAGCCAACACTGGCTATAGTATTTATTTCTGTTGAACAGGATACAAAAGCTGTTGCTGAAATGCTGCATAATAAGGGAATTGATGTTTTCGGTGCCACTTCCGGTGGCGAATTCAGCAATGAAAATCAATCGAAAGGAGAAATTGTAATCATGCTGATTGAACTGGAAAGAAGGAAATACTTTGTTTCATTCGAGGATGTCAAAGGAAAAGATCTGGCACTGGTTTCACAAAATATGGCGAGAACCGCATTGTCAAAATTCAATAATCCGGCATTTATTGTTTGCAGCACCTCTTTAACCGAACAAGGTGAATTTTTGAACGGGGAAGTATTGGTAGAAAATATTGAAAAGGTAGTTGGCCCTGATGTAACCATTTTTGGTGGAATGGCAGGGGACGACGGAAAATTTACAGGAACTTATGTTTTTAATCACGAAAAATCGACCGATAACGGGATCATCGCACTGGTACTCGATGAAGATAAAGTTGATTTGCATGGAATGGCTATATCTGGCTGGAAACCGCTGGGTATAGTAAGAACTATTACAAAAAGTAAAGGCAGATTAATTTACAGCATAGATGACCAGCCGGCCGTAGATATGTATTTAAAATACCTTGGAAATGAGAATTTTTCCGAAAAAGATAAACATAAAATATTTGAAGCCATTGGGGTACACTATCCCTTACAGGTAGCATTGGAAAATGGAGAATCGGTTATGGTTACTCCAATGGGAATTGACATGGACGAAAATGCCCTGATGTGTGAAAAAGAGGTGAAGCAGAACTCAACGTTTCATTTTTCTGTGCCACCTGACTTTGATATTGTAGAAACAATACTGCAAAATGCGTCTGAATTGAAAAGTGAGAGAGAAACAGAAGCAGATGCGCTGTTGATTTTTTCATGTATTGGCAGGCACTCAGCTATGGGACCGATGACACAGGAAGAAAACGAAGGTTTGGCTAAGATCTGGAATGTTCCTATGGCAGGGTTTTATACTTATGGCGAATTTGGAAGGAGCCCACATGGCAAACGAAGAATGCATTCCACTACCTGCAGTTGGGTGGCATTAAAAGAAAAATAATCCTTCGACGCTTCGGCAAGCTCAGCGCTCAGGATGACAAAACGATAAATATGAAAGCAAAATCAATTAAAGGGAAATCGACAGAAGAAATTAAAGCGGGACTTGAGCAAAGTCTTGCTGATGGATTTCAACCTACTTTGGCAATTTGTTTTATTTCAAAAAGCCAGGACAGAAAAGCCATCACCGAGTTACTGGATGAAAAAGACATTGCTGTGTTTGGCTGCACTACCAATGGGGAGTTTATTGATGAAGTGCCGGAGAAAGGATCAGCAGCTATTCTGTTACTCGATAAGAACAGAGATCATTTCCAGGTATATTTTGAAGAGTATCCTGAGAAAAAATACAGACAGGTAGCCAAAGGAATTGCGCAAAAAGCAAAAGAAAAATTTACCGTCCCTGCTTTTTTAATCGGTATCAGCAATGCTGCAGCCGATGGAGAAGAAGTGTTACGAGGCATTGAGGAAGTAACCGGGCCGGAAGTAAATGCATTTGGTGGTGGCGCTGGTGATGATTATGCATTTACAGAAACATTTGTGTTTACAAATAAAAAAGACAGTGACAATGGAATCGTCTGTATTGCCCTGGACGAATCGAAAGTTGAAATAAAAGGCATTGCCACCTGTGGATGGAAAGCTGTAGGCACAGAGAAAATCGTTACTAAAAGTGAAGGTAATCATGTGTACACAGTAGATGATAAGCCTGTTCTTGATCTGACTACACGGTATGGCGGAATTGAGAATGTAACCCCTGAGAATAATAACTTATTGGTAGAGATCGCTGCTAATTTTCCTTTGCAATTACAAAGGGAAAAAGGAGACCCGATCATGCGACCAGGCCTGGTGATCGACTGGAATGATCGTTCATATTTCACAAGTGGTACAGTACCACAGGGATCAAAGGTCCGGTTCTCATTACCTCCTGATTTTGATGTGATGGAGAAAGTGGTAAAGGGTGTGCAGAATCTAAAAGCTACTGAAATGCCCGAAGCAGATGCATTGGTTGTATTTAGCTGTGCCGGAAGAATCCTTTCTCTCGGGCCTTTGATGAATAACGAATTAGAGGGTGTAAAGAATGTATGGAATGTTCCTATGGCTGGCATGTTTTCTAATGCAGAATTAGGAAGAGCCACAGGGGGAAATTTGGAAATGCATAACCTCACAACCTGTTGTATAGCTTTAAAAGAAAAGTAGATGAATAAACATCTTCAGAACATACATGATATTATTCAAAGTAATGATGCACTGTCAGAAGAACAGAAAGGAATATTACTGAAATCTCTTAAAGATGCTGATAAGGAATTGGAAATTGTTTCTTTTAAACTGGACAGAACTGAAAAGGTAAAAAGAACAACTGCCATTTTGCTGGAAGAAACGATAGCTGAGCTGGAAGAGAAAAGAAAGACAGTGGAAGAATCCAAGGATGCGTTACAAAAATCCCTGGAAGAATTGAAAGCAGCGCAACAACAACTGGTACATTCTGAAAAAATGGCCAGCCTCGGTGAGCTCACTGCCGGTATTGCCCATGAGATACAGAACCCGTTGAATTTTGTCAACAATTTTTCTGATGTAAGCAATGAACTGGCAGATGAAATGAAAGCAGAACTGGAACAGGGCAATTTTGAGGATGCCAAATTGATCGCTGATGATATAAAGCAGAATCTTGAGAAAATATTACATCATGGGAAAAGAGCAGATGGTATTGTAAAAGGAATGCTCCAGCATAGCCGCAGTAGTAGCGGACAAAAAGAACTGACAGATATCAATACACTTACGGATGAATACCTAAGGCTGGCTTTTCATGGTTTACGGGCCAAGGACAAGTCATTCAATGCAGCCAGTAAAACAGATTATGATGAAAATGTTGGCCTGGTAAAAGTGATTCCGCAGGACATAGGCCGTGTTATCCTGAACCTGATCACCAATGCTTTTTACACAGTTACGGAAAAAAAGAATCAGCAACCTGAGAACCTGCCTGCCGGACAGGCAGCTTATGAACCGGTGGTAGCCATCAGTACACAAAAAATAAATGACAGGGTTCTGATCCAGGTAAAAGACAATGGCAACGGTATTCCGGATACAATAAAGGATAAAATATTTCAGCCATTTTATACAACCAAACCTACCGGCCAGGGTACCGGGCTTGGTTTATCATTGAGCTACGACATTATTAAGGCACATAACGGAGAAATAAAAGTAGAAACCAAAGAGGGTGAAGGAACAACATTTACTATCAGCCTGCCGGTTAATCAATAAATGATGAGACTGACTAAAAAACTGGAAGCGGAAATACTGAAGGCTTATCATGCTTATTGGGATGCCTACTTAAAAGGTGACATGCGAACCCTGTCATACTGGATGCATGATAGCATTCAAATGATCGGTTCGGGGAGGGGTGAGTTTTTTAACAATAAAAGGAAGACGATCGAATATTATAAATCTACTGCAGACCAGGTAGCGGGCAAGGCGGATATGAGAAACCGCAAGATCACTGTGATGTCGGTAGGCAATGAAATACTTATAAATGAGGAATGTGATTTTTTTGTATTGATAGATTCTGTATGGACTTTTTATGGTGAAGGCCGTGTATCCACTTTGTTTACTAAAACAAATAAGGGCTGGAAGATCATACAGGAACATGGCTCCATGCCTGATGCAAGTACGAGTGGGGGTGAGCAGGTCAATACCAATAAGATCAAAGCAGAAAATGTTCGCTTAAAAGAGGCAGTAAAAAGACGCACCCTTGAATTGGAAGATAAAAATCATGAGTTGGAAATTGAAACTGCATTGGAGAGAGTGAGGGCTGTAGCCATGGCGATGCATAAACCCCAAGACTTGTCTGTTATAGGCAAAACTATTTTTAAAGAGTTGAAATCTCTTGGCTTTGTAAGTATCCGGAATACAGAAATGGTGATCAATAATGATGAAAAGGAAACAGTTAAAAGTTATCACTACTCAGATTATGGAAAAGAAGAGATCATCGAGATTGATTATAAAGAAAATCCTATTGTTAAAAAATGGGCAAATGATCTGAAAAAAGCAAATGACGGATTTGTGCCTGTTTCCATTCCGGCAAAAGAGATAAAGCAATGGAAAACCTACCGAAAAAAACTGGGCTATAAGAGTGACCCTAAAATGGCAAGGGCTAATGCGGTACATTATTATTCCTATTCTATCGGTTTGGGAGCATTAAGCATTTCTTCCTGGGATGTATTAACAGGTGAACAGATGCAGCTACTGGAACGGTTCAGAAATGTTTTTCAACTTTCTTATAAACGATACATCGATATTGCAAAAGCAGAAGCACAGGCGAGAGAGGCACAGATAGAAGCGGCACTGGAAAGGGTAAGGGCAAGGGCTATGGCCATGCATCAGTCTGATGAATTGATTGAGGCCGCCAAATTACTTCGTAAAGAAATGGGGTTACTCGGTGTGGAAGAACTGGAAACAAGTTCCATATATATTGTCAGTAAGAAATCAGATGAAACCGAGTGCTGGTTTTCCATTCAGGACAGAAATGATGTGCAAAAACTGGTATCCGATCATATGATAATCAATCTCGGGGAT
The DNA here is from genome assembly GCA_020636575.1 of Chitinophagales bacterium. GTDB lineage: Bacteria > Bacteroidota > Bacteroidia > Chitinophagales > Chitinophagaceae > JJ008. The sequence continues at coordinate 335,562 of JACJXP010000001.1, read as the reverse complement.
ACATGGGTGGGCCGACAGATGAAGTCGTTTTATCGTTCCAGGAAACTGAAGACATCCATTGTAATGAAGGGAGCAAACCGTATTGAATGGATAAAATACTGTGCAGATAAATCTGAGTTCTTTTCTGCAAAAGGCTTTTATGGAAAAACCATTCCTCCAAGAATCTATCACCTTTATAAATTCAGTAACGGCTTTATGGGTGCTGCTGCACCAGGAGATATTTCAGCTGAAAGCTGGGATCTGCTGAGGCGGGCTACAGGTGTTTTCGCCATGGCTTACACCCGTTTCTCCGATATTAAAAAAGCTGAAGCACAGGCAAGGGAAGCTGAAATAGAATTAGCCTTAGAAAGAGTACGGGCCAGGACAATGGCAATGCACCGGACTTCCGAATTACAGGAAGTTATTCATACTGTACATAACGAGTTACTCAATTTGAACATTTCTGTTCACGGGGGATCATTTGTGGTGATCAACGAAGATGTCGGGCCCGAATTACGTTGCTGGGGTTCGGGCGGCACTGCTGATACATCTGAAGAGGTGTTGGTGCCACATTTTAATATGCCATTCTGTACTAACCTCATAAAAAGAATTAAAAAAGGCCCGGGATTTTTTACAGAAGAATTTTCTACAAAGGCGAAAAAGGAATACTTCACCAGGCTATTCAAACAAAAGCCCTGGTCAGATCTTAGTGCTAAACAGAAAAAGCAAACTCTTTCAGATCCGGGAGGATATACCCGATCTGTTGCGGTTTTAAAACATACCAGCATTTTTATCATCAACCATTCAGGAAGAAAATTTACTGAGGCTGAAAATGATATTTTAAAACGTTTTGCAAAAGTTTTTGAACAAACCTATACCCGCTTCCTTGATCTTCAAAAAGCCGAAGCACAGGCTAGGGAAGCAAAAATTGAGGCTGGATTGGAAAGGGTGAGGGCCAGAACGATGGCTATGCATAAAGGAGATGAGTTGGCAGATACTGCTCTCTTACTTTTTGAACAGATCACAGAATTGGGAATAAAACCCAGGAGTTGTGGATTCCTGATCATGGATGAAGAAACAAAGTCGATGAAAGACTGGAGTGCAAACTTGGACGAAAAAGGTGAAGCTTCAATTGTAACAGGGATACTTGCCTATGACCAACACCCGATACTTTCAAATGTTGTTACTACATGGCGTAAGAGAGTTCCTTACTTCATTGGGGGAATTCATGGCAAGGATCTTCAGGAATATTACAAGATGGTAACTTCTAAGGAAACAACATCCAAGGCTATCAGGGACAAGGTGCTGGCGAAAGCAAATTCTGAATTTACAAACAGTTTTTATTTTGGTTACGGCATGATGTATGTGCTGACACCGAAGGCAATTTCAGATCAGGAGATTGACATTATGCTGCGTTTTGCCAAAGTATTTGAACAAACCTATACCCGTTTCCTGGATCTGAAAAAGGCAGAAGAACAGGCAAGGGAAGCAGAAATTCAACTGGCACTGGAAAGAGTCCGTGCCAGGACCATGGCTATGCATTCAAGTAATGAATTGACTGAAGTGGCTTCTGAACTTTTTCAACAGATCACAGCATTGGGTCTCAAACCGTCAGCATATGGTGTTGTTATTGTGGACGAAAAAGAAAAGACCGGTGAAGTATTTATTACTGCAGATGGAACAGTAATTCCTGATTCATTTGTACTTCCCTATCATGGTGAACCGGCACAGAATAAAATATTTAATTCCTGGAAAAAACGGGAGCCATATACCATTGTTGATCTGAAAGGAAAAAAATTAGAATCACATTTAAGTTTTATTGCTCAAAACATGCCGGTCAGGGATATGCTGGAAGCGTCGGGAACAGCAAGGCCTGATCGGTTGGCTTTGCATATGATCCACTTCAAGCATGGATTCCTGGGGATCAATTACCTGGAACCCAATGAAGAAGTGGTGCCATTACTGATCCGGTTTGCCAAAGTTTTTGAGCAGACCTATACCCGTTTCCTTGATCTGCAAAAAGCCGAAGCACAGGCAAGGGAAGCGCAGATCGAAGCCTCTTTGGAAAGAATACGATCCCGGACCATGGGAATGCAGGTGAGCACTGAATTAAAGGAAATAGTTGCTTTACTATATGAGGAGTGTAACAAATTTGGTTTTGCATCTTTTCTGATCATTCTCAATACAAGAACTGAAAAAGAAGATGGCTTTAATTGGTGGTTATCTACTTCTAAACAAACTGTTTTCCCTCAGTCGTATTACATTCCTGATATTGATGAACCGGTTTTTGAGAAGATCAGATCAATATGGAGATCGGGGAAGCCATCCGGACATGTCCACATGTCCGGCAAAATAAAAGCTGAACATGACCGTAGGTTGTTTTCAGAAACAGGTCTGAAGGAATTACCAGGTCACCTGAAGGAAAAAATGATCAGTGATAAAAGTATTTCCCTTTCCATCGCCAACATGAAAAATGGATTTATTGAAGTAGCGGATAAAGATTTTATTGCTGAAGACCAGATGAGTATATTAATTCGGTATGCTAAAGTTTTTGAGCAAACTTATTCCCGTTTCCTAGATCTGCAAAAGGCAGAAGCACAGGCCAGAGAATCGCAAATTGAGGCGGCACTGGAGAGAGTAAGAAGCAGGAGTCTGGCTATGCATCATTCCTCAGAGTTATCTGCTGTTGTTGAAACATTGCTTAGTGAGTTCACTAAGCTGGAATTTACGCTTACGTTTTGTATTATCAACCTTATCAATGAGCAAGACAGAAGTAACACAGTTTGGGCAGCCAACCCCGAAACGGGTAAGCAGCCCGAATCATATTACATGAAGTTTGAAGATTACCCATTCCATCATGCCATGTGGAAAGCATGGAAAAACCAGGAGAAGCGTTTTATCTATACCATAGAAGGCGAAGAGAAAAAAATCTATGACGAATATCTTTATACCGATACAGAATTCCGGCGTTTTCCCAAACATGTTCAGGACGCAAATAAGGCACTGGAAAGATATGTGGCGGGGTTTACATTTTTTAAGTACAGCGGACTTCAAACAGTAAGCGAAAATTTTATATCAGAAGAAGACCTCGCTATACTAGAACGTTTCGGCAGAGTGTTTGAGCAATCATATACCCGTTTTCTCGATCTGCAAAAGGCAGAAGCACAGGCAAGAGAGGCAAAGATCGAAGCGGCATTGGAAAAAGTAAGAAGCCGCTCCCTGGCCATGCATAGTGCAGATGAACTTCAGGAAGTAGTATTAGTGATCGTTGAAAAATTGCAGGAACTGGGTGTAATTCTGGATGCAAATGGAATTACTCTTTGTACGTATTTCCCTGGTTCAAGAGATGTACAGCATTGGATAGCTTCCCCCGATTTCACTCATGTAGGAAAGTATTTGTTGCCTTACTTCGATCATGTAATTTTCAGTGAGGCATGGCATTCAAAAGAAAGCGGAGATCCTTATTTTTCAAAAGAATATTCAGGGGAAGAAAAAAACAGTTTTTTCAAACATGCATTTGAGCATTCAGACTATAGAAATTTCCCCGGGGAAGTCAAGCAATGGATACTTGAAAATGACAAGCATGTTCTTTCTTTCGCATGGCAAAAAAATTCTGCCATTCTTATTCCTTCCAATACAGGCCTAGTACCAACAGAGGCAGAAAAAGAAATATTGATACGTTTTTCAAAGGTGTTTGAGCAGGCTTATGTACGCTTTATGGATCTTCAAAGGGCCGAAGCACAGGCAAGGGAAGCTGAGATACAGTTGGCATTGGAAAGGGTGAGGGCCCGTACCATGGCTATGCATAACAGTAGCGAATTGGCTGAAGTGGCTGTGTTACTTTTTGAACAGATCAAACACCTGGGTGTTAAATCATTTAGCAGTGGATTTAATATTTGGGATGATGAATACAAAAATCTTATCTCCTGGATGAGTAATGCTACCGGCGAGATAAATCCACCATTTGAATTGCCAATACAGGAATATGAACAACACCAACGGATCTTTACTGCCTGGAAAAAGAAGGAATTGTTTTTGGAAGACGATCTTCAAGGGGAAGCACTAACAAGACATTATAAATTCCTCCGCTCTTTTCCCTTGCTTGATCAATCATTTAAACAGGCAGAACAAGCCGGGATAAAAATACCTGACAGGCAGGTTCATAATGTCGCATTTTTTTCAAATGGATATTTGTTATTTATCACAGATGAACCTACGCCTCAATATCATTTAATTTTTCAACGCTTTGGCAAAGTATTCGATCAGACCTATACCCGTTTCCTCGATCTGAATAGAGCAGAGGCCCAGGCCCTGCAGGCAGAAAACGACCTGGTGGAGATAAAAGCGGCACGAAAAAAAGCCGAAGAAGCTTTGAAGGAATTACAGGTTACGCAAAAGCAGCTTATACAATCAGAAAAGATGGCCAGCCTGGGGGAACTCACTGCAGGCATTGCTCATGAGATACAGAACCCTTTGAATTTTGTGAACAATTTTTCTGATGTAAGCAATGAGTTGATACAAGAGATGAAAGAAGAATTAGAAAAAGGAAATACAAAAGATGCCGTGGCTATTGCAGAAGATGTGCGTCAAAACCTGGAAAAAATTCTGCAGCATGGTAAAAGGGCAGATGGCATTGTGAAAGGTATGTTGCAGCATAGCCGTAGCAGCAGCGGGCAAAAAGAACTCACTGATATCAATGTGCTGGTAGAAGAATATCTGCGTCTTGCTTTTCATGGACTAAGAGCCAAAGACAAATCATTCAATGCAAAATTTGAAACACATTTTGAAGAGAATATAGAGAAACTGAACATCGTACCACAGGATATAGGCAGGGTGATCCTCAACCTTATCAATAATGCATTCTACGCTGTAAATGAAAAGCTTAATGCCAAACGCTTAACGCAAAATGCTGAAAGTTATGAGCCAACCGTTGTGGTATCAACAAAAAAGGATGATGAGAAAGTTATTATTTCAGTAAAAGATAACGGCAACGGTATTCCGGATGCTGTAAAGGATAAAATATTTCAACCCTTCTTTACTACCAAACCAACCGGCGAGGGTACGGGTTTAGGATTATCGCTGAGCTATGATATTATAAAAGCACATGCCGGTGAGTTTACTGTGGAAACCAAAGAAGAGGAGGGGACAATATTTACGATCAATATACCTGTTAATCAATAAAAGATGAAACTGACCAAAAAACAGGAACAAGAAATCTGGAAGATCTATAATACCTGGATGCACAGTTATCTGAATGGTGATGTGGATACTTATAATTATTACCTGGATAAAGATTATCACTTTATTGGTTCCACCAGTAATGAAGAATTTTTGAACCGCAGGGCCACAACCGGTTTCTTTAAAAAAACTGCTGACCAGTTTTCCGGAATTACTGAGATCAGAAACGATAAGAAGATCATAGAAGTTTTCGGGGAACTTGTTTTCATCACCCATTTGCTGGATGCATGGTTCAAGATTGGTTCCAAATGGAACTTTTACGGAAGGTTTCGGTTTACCAATGTATTGCATAAAACTCCTCAAGGGTGGCGATTTATTTACCAGCACTATTCCACCCCTGATAGTAAGGCCCAGGAGGGAGAGACCATTGGTTATGATCAGATATCAGCAGAAAACCGGCAGTTAAAAGATGCTATCAAAAGGAGAACAAAAGAACTGGAAGAAAAAAACAACGAGTTAGAAATTGAGTCAGCCCTTGAAAGAGTAAGGGCAGTTGCCATGGGGATGAACAAAAGGGATGATATGCTGAAGATATGCAAAACGATTTCTCAGCAATTGAAAAAATTGGGCGTTAAAGAGATACGAAATGTACAAACGGCCATCTTTTATCCCGGTAAGGGCACTTACATGAATTATGAATATTATGCAAAGCATAATAAAACATTCATCACTGATGTAAGTTATAAGAACCACAGGGTGCAGCAAAACTTTGCCCAGACGATGATGAAAGGAGAAGGGGCTTCAGAATTAAAACAATTCAAAGGGAAAAAACTAAAGGACTGGTATGCCTATCAAAAAACTACCAACCAATTTGCTGATAAGTATCTGCTAACAGCTCACTCATTAAATTATTATTGGTACTCATTAGGTCCGGTAGCCATGGGTATCTCAACCTATCAGCCACTCTCCAAAGAAGAGCAGGAACTATTTGCCCGTTTCCGGAATGTATTTGAACTGGCTTATAAAAGATATATAGATATTGAAAAAGCTGAAGCACAGGCAAGGGAAGCACAGATCGAAGCGGCATTGGAAAGACTGCGTGCCGCCTCAATGGCTATGCACAAAAGTGATGAATTGGTCCAGGTGGTGCAGCTCTTGGACAAGGAAGTTGCCGGGCTGGGAATTAAGGTGGACACATCAAACATTATAACTGATTTTTCAGCTCCGGATGAAGGGCTTAACATCCGGTTTGCCAGACAAGGACAGCTTTACCTTGAAAAATATTTTATCCCCTATTTGGATCACCCTGTTACCATAAAGTTTTATCAGGCCATACAAAAGGGTGTTCATTATTACTCAGACAGTTATTCAAAAACAGAGAAGAACAAATATTTCAAACTGGCTTTTAAGGACTCTGAGTTGGGAAAGATTCCAAAGGAAACCCAGGAACAGATGTTTAACAGACCCGGATGGACCCGGGCGGTTGTACTTTCCAGGAACTCTGTTTTTATATTTATGCGGTTCTATCTGGAAGATTTTACAATCGTAGAGGAAGAAATTTTCAAACGCTTCGGAAAAGTATTCGAACAAGCTTATACCCGGTTCTTAGATCTCCAAAAAGCAGAGGAACAGGCAAGGGAAGCACAGATAGAAGCAGCCCTGGAAAGAGTCAGGGCCAGTGCAATGGCGATGCATCATTCCAATGAATTAAGTGAAGTGTTGTCAGTGCTGTTTGACCAGTTTGATATTCTTGGTATAAATCCGGTTTTTGCTCATCTCAGTCTGATAGATTTGAAGAATAACACTTTTACTTACCGGATGACAGGTAGAGGAGGTAAAAGAGTATTAACGAAACAAGTAGTTGATCTCAATGCAAGAAAAGAATGGAAAGATTCAGTGGAGGAATTTAAAAAAGGGAAACCTGATACTGTTTCCTGTTTGCATTTTCCTAAAGAAACACTGCCACAAATATGGAAATTATTTAATGAAACATTAGGTGCATTACCAACAGGAGCAAAAGTGTATCAAAAAGATTTCCCGGATGGAATATACAATACACAGGGATATTGCAAATTCGGATATATCGGGTTCAATCACAACCGCCCGCCTACTGCAGAAGAAAAAGAAATTGTAATACGGTTCGCCAAAGAATTTGGCCGAATTTATCAACGCTATCTGGATATTGAAAAAGCAGAAGAACAGGCAAGGGAAGCACAGATTGAAGCAGCACTGGAACGGATACGTACACGGTCCATGGCCATGCATGCTTCTGAGGAGCTGAATGATGTTTTGAGTGTAATGTTTCAGCAAATTGAATTGCTAGGTATCAATGCCAAATCCGCACATCTTACGTTGATGGATGTGGAGAATAATAAATTCAGTTTCAGGATCACCGGTAAAAACGGAGCCGCCAATATCGGCGAACAGATCATCAACCTGGATGCCATGCCCACCTGGAAGGAAACCGTGGCCAACTGGAAAAAAGCAAAACCACATAGCCACCAATGCCTGGTTTACCCGCGGGAGATGTTACCAGATCTCTGGAAACTGATTGATGCATCCTTGAAGACATTGCCGGCAAAAGAGCGGATTAAAATAAAAGATTTTCCAGACGGCGTCTTCGATTGTGAGGGCCACACAAAGTTTGGTTATATCGGATTTAATAATTCAAGACCGCCTACTGAAGAGGAAATCAGTATCGTCATCAGGTTTGCCAGGGAATTTGAAAGAGTATACCAGCGATTCCTGGATATTGAAAAAGCAGAAGAACAGGCAAGGGAAGCACAGATACAGTTATCATTGGAGCGGGTAAGGGCAAGGTCCATGGCCATGCATTCATCAGAAGAGCTGAATGAAGTACTGAGTATTCTTTTTCAGCAATTTGATGTCCTCGGCATTAAACCGATCAATGTTTGGTTGAGTTTGTTGGATGAAGAGAAAGGAACTTTTACATACAGATCGACTGGTACTAGTGGTTCAAGGACATTTACACAACAAGTCATTTCTTTTAACGCTATGGACATCTGGCAGGATGTACTGGATAAATGGAAATCCGGTACGGTAGATCCTGTGATGGTAACACATTATCCTGCGGAGAGGCTTCCTGAAGTGTTCGAGGTTTTTAAAGAAACCTTTATGGCGATGCCCGAGAAAGAACGTATTAACATTAAGGAATTTCCAAAGGGCTTTTATAATATACAGGGCTATTGCAAATTTGGATATATCGGTTACAATCATGTCAATCCTCCTACCGAGGAAGAAAAAGATCTCGTATCGAAATTTGCCACCGAATTTGAAAGAGTATACCAGCGATTCTTAGATATTGAAAAAGCAGAGGCGCAAACAAGGGAGTCAGAAATTCAATTGGCATTAGAAAGAGTTAGGGCTCGTACTATGGCTATGCACCAAAGTGTTGAATTAGGGCAGGTCGCAGCTGTGATGTTTGAACAGATCAGCATGTTAACCAGTACTCCGGATCGTTTTAATATTGGAATTGTCAATGAAAAGGAAAAAACACTTGATATATGGTTAACGGATCAGCAGGGGCATGAGATCAACAAAAAGTTTGTTGCAGAGTCCGCTAAATCCCCGGTTATTGCAGAGTTTTTTAAAGTATGGAAAAAGAAGCCTCATATGATCCTGGATTTACATGGAGATAAACTAGAGGCATGGGTTCGATATATGAACGAGGAAGTGGGGATACCCTTTAAAAAAGACCAGGTAAAAGAACACAGGTATATCAATTCGATTTTCTTTTCACATGGATTTATCGGGATAACTACCAATGAACCCCTGAAAAATGAGACCATTGAATTGATTGAACGCTTTGCAGGAGTCTTTCAGCAAACCTATACCCGTTTCCTTGATCTGCAAAAAGCAGAGGCGCAGGCAAGAGAGTCAGAAATTCAATTGGCATTGGAAAGAGTAAGGGCCAGAACCATGGCCATGCATCAAAGTGAAGAATTGCAGGATGTTGCTTCATTATTGTATAAAGAATTTCAGGATTTAGGTGTTACTCCTTTTTTGAATTGCGGGTATGTGGAAGTGGACGAAGAAAACAATACGCAATACGGCTGGATGACAAGTCCGGATGGAACTTTTATGGAAAAGTTCAATCTCCCCTTAAGCGGTGAACCTGCATTTGAAGCCCGGTATGAAGTATGGAAAAAACAGGAGCCTATTTACCACCAGGTCATTGGCGGGGCTGCTTTGGTAAAACATATTGAAGTGGCCAGTAGTCACTTTGGATCAAAAGAGGTTGAAAAAATGGTGAAGAGTAAATTCCCTGATCCAACCATTTTTTATTGTGGCAATTTCTCAAAGGGATATTTACACCTGGTTACAGGAAATTTGTTGACATCTGAAGAGGAATTATTGTTTGAACGGTTTACCCGTGCATTTGAAATGACCTATAAGCGTTTTCTCGATCTTCAAAAAGCAGAAAAGCAAACCAGGGAATCGCAGATAGAATTATCATTGGAGAGAGTAAGGGCAAAAGCAATGGCAATGCGGCAATCCGAAGAACTGACCGAAGTATTACCTGTCATTTTTGAACAGCTGGATGGACTGGGAGTAAAAACAGTCTGGACCCATCTTACATTAATGGACATGGAGAAGAATACATTCACTTATCGAATGACGGGCCGGGAAGGCAAGCGGGTCTTTGCCGAGCAGGTCGTTGATATGGATGCTTCTGAAATCTGGCAAAATGCTGTCGAAGCTTTTAAAGCCGAAGAACCTGATTCTGTTGTCAGTTTTTATTTTCCACCTGAAGCCCTGCCGGGTATCTGGGAAATTTTTGATGGAATATTTTCCACCCTTTCCGAAGGATATAAAATTTATCCGGAAGATTTTCCCGGAGGTATTTATACCACACAGGCGAATTGCGAGTTTGGTTATATTGGTATTAATAGCACTCAAAAAGCAACGGAAGAAGAGGAGAATATTTTATTTCGCTTTGCGAAAGAATTCGGAAGGATGTACCGGCGTTTCCTCGATCTACAAAATGCCGAAGCACAGGCCCGGGAATCCCAGATACAATTATCACTGGAGAGAGTAAGGGCAAGGTCGATGGCAATGCATCAAACGGATGAGCTAGGTGATTTGCTCTGTGTTTTACTGGAACAATTCGATTTCTTAGGTATTAACCCAGTATTTACACATTTAACCTTATTTGATGAGGTAAATGAAAGATTCAGTTTACGTCTGACAACTTCACCAAACGAAAAGATACTGGTAGAACAAGTAATTGATATACATGCTGTGGAAGCCTGGAAAGAATCTTTTGAAAATTGGAAAAAAGGTGAGCCCAATACTGTTGATTGCATTGACTATCCACCGGAAGTATTGCCGGCTGTTTGGGAAGTGATGAGAGAGGTTATGAATGCATTACCTGAAAAGCATAAAATATTTCCGAAAGATTTTCCAGATGGAGTATTTACCACACAAGGGCATTTCAAATTCGGGTATCTAGGATTTAATCATCGCAGAAAAGCTACGGAGGAGGAAAAAACTATTGTAAGCCGCTTTGCAACTGAATTCGGAAGAGTGTATCAGCGTTTTCTTGATCTGCAAAAAGCAGAAGCGCAGGCAAGAGAAGCACAGATAGAAGCGGCGCTGGAGAGAGTAAGGGCAAGAGCAATGGCGATGCGTTCATCTGAAGAATTAAAAGAAGTTTCTCTTGAGCTAAGAAAACAAATGGGTCTTTTAGGACAAAAGAACCTGGAAGTATGCGCCATTCACCTGTACGAGGAAGATGAAAACTTTTTTGAATCATGGGGAGCTATGCGGCCCCCGGGTATGGAAGACCAGGTCTACCAGGGAACTGCTAAGTTTCCTAAATCCGGCATCCGTATCATTGACGAGATGATGCAGCTATATCATTCCGGGAAAAAGGATTATGTACTTGTAAATGAAAAAGAAAAAGCTGTTGAGTGGTTTAATGTTTTAAAAAAGTATTCTCCCCAGGCATATGAGGCATTGATGAAGGCAGTAAAAGGCATACCTATCGAGAATCTGATTGCCTATTGGGCCCTTTCGGATTTTTCAGGCGGATCGATGTTAATGGTTACCCATACTTACCCCGACAAAGATTCTCTTAACCTGTTAAGACGTTCTTCCAATGTTTTTGACCTGGCTTACAGAAGATTCAAAGATCTGAAGAAAGCCGAGGCACAGGCAAGGGAGGCCCAGATCGAAGCTGCATTGGAAAGAGTGAGATCAAGATCAATAGGCATGCAGAAAAGTGAGGAACTCAAAGAAGTGATCCGTGTAGTTTTTGATCAGTTTGTTTTTTTAAATATCAATATTGATCATGCAGGGTTTGTTGTGGACTATACGCCAAAAGGTGATTGGCATTTCTGGATAGCCGATAAGAATGAAATTCCATCAAAGATTTCACATCCTTATTTCGAATCGGTATGGGCCAAGCAGTTTGATGAAGCCAAAGAAAAAGGAATTGATTTTTTTGCCACCCTCTTATCTTTTGAAGAGAAAAATAAATTTTATGAAAAACTGTTAAGTTATATTCCTGATCTGCCGGAAGAGTCAAGGAGTTTTTATTTTAATTGTCCGGGGCTTACTGCTATAACAGTGTTAAATGATGATGTGTCCCTCTACATAGAAAATTTTTCAGGTACACCCTATAATGATGAGGAAAATAAAATCCTGATGCGGTTTGGGAAAGTTTTCCAGCAGACCTATACCCGTTTCCTGGATCTTCAAAAAGCAGAAGCTCAAACCAGGAATGCACAGATAGAAGCATCACTTGAAAGGGTTAGGGCCAAAGCAATGGCCATGCATAATTCAGAGGATATAGCGGCTACGGTAGATGTATTCTTTAAAGAATTAAAGAATCTGGGCATTACTCCTATTCGATGTGGTGTAGGGCAGATCGATGAAGAAACCAAAACATCCAATGTATCTGCCACCACTTCTTCAAACCAGGGTGACTCATATGAAGTGATAGGGAAACTCAAACTGGAAGGTCACCCGGTTTTGGATGATATTTTCACTCACTGGAAAAAGCAGGAAGAATACTATCCTGTGTTAAGAGGTAAAGAGCTGACCAACTACTACAAGACCATGAACCCCCAGGTAGGGTTTCCTGATTATCCTGAAGATGCTGTGCAATATGGCAGCTATTTCTATTTTAATGAAGGGCTTGTTTTTGCATGGACAGAAGAAAAATTCTCAGAAGAAGCAACCCGGATATTCCGAAGGTTTACTTCAGTAATTGCACTTACTTATCGCCGTTATATGGATCTGAGAGAAGCGGAAGCGCAGGCAAGGGAAGCACAGATAGATGCTGCTTTAGAAAGGATCAGGGGACAGGCCATGGCCATGCGGGAGTCGAATGATCTCCTGGATATTGTAGTAACCATGCGGACAGAGTTTGTTAAGCTGGGATATGAAGCAGGGTATTTCTGGCATATGCGCTGGCAGCCTGAAAAATATGAGAAAGCAATGACCTCCGGTGATGGCACACGGATCGGGATGGTGATGGAATTGCCCCGTCATATACATGGAGACATTCCATTATTGGCAAATTGGGAAAAAAGTGAAGAACCTACTGTTGTATATCCAATGGATGCTGAAGCTGCTATTGATTACGTTGATAAAATGGTGAGCCTGGGAGATTTTAAACAGGTGGATCCTAATGCGCCGAGTCATGATGATATTCGCCATATCGGCGGTATCACTTTTGTTATGGCCAGAACCATGCATGGAGAGATCGGATATAGCTTAGTAGGAGTAGTAACCAATCCTCCGCAGGAAGCTATTAATACGCTGAAACGATTTGCAGATGTATTTGACCTGGCGTACCGTCGTTTTGAAGATCTGCAAAAAGCAGAAGCCAGTACAAGGGAGGCGATCAAACAGGCAGTATTGGATCGTATCCGGGCAGATATTGCATCGATGCGTACGGTGCAGGATCTTGACAGGATCACGCCTTTGATATGGAATGAATTAAAAACTCTTGGTGTACCGTTTATCCGCTGCGGTGTTTTTTTAATGGATGATGAACAGCAACTGATCCATACTTTCCTTTCCACCCCTGATGGAAAATCTATAGCAGCATTCCATCTGCCATACAATACACCGGGCAATATCAGTAAAGTGATCAGCAATTGGAAGGCAGGAGAAAATTATATGGATCATTGGAATGAAGAAGACTTTACACAGTTTGCCGATATACTGGTACAACAAGGAACATTGGAATCGGGAGAACAGTACCTGCAAACAATACCCCGTGGTGGATTCTATTTACACTTTCTACCCTTCTTACAGGGTATGCTATATGTAGGCAACACGGAAGAGCTGAATGAAGAAATAATAAAATTATTGGAATCAGTTGCTGATGCATTCTCTACCGCCTATGCCCGTTACGAGGATTTTACTAAACTGGAAGCTGCTAAAAAACAGGTGGATAGCACTTTGCATGATCTGCAGGAAGCACAAAAACAACTGATACAATCAGAAAAGATGGCATCATTGGGTGAATTGACAGCAGGTATTGCCCATGAGATACAGAACCCCTTGAATTTCGTCAATAACTTTTCTGATGTAAGTAGTGAACTGATACAGGAAATGAAAGATGAATTGGAAAAAGGAAATGCAGAAGACGCTTTGATTATTGCAGAAGATGTACTGCAAAACCTGGAAAAGATACTCCATCATGGAAAAAGGGCAGATGGAATTGTAAAAGGAATGCTGCAACATAGCCGTAGCAGCAGTGGACAAAAAGAATTGACAGATATCAATGTATTGGCAGATGAGTATCTGCGCCTCGCCTTCCATGGACTAAGGGCCAAAGACAAATCATTTAATGCAAAGTTTGAAACACATTTTGAAGAGAATATCGATAAACTCAATATCGTTCCGCAGGATATTGGAAGAGTGGTTTTGAATTTGATCAATAATGCATTCTATGCTGTTAATGAGAAGCAAAACGCAAAAGGCAAAACGCTTAACGCAGAAAGCTATGAGCCAACTGTGGTTGTATCCACGAAAAAAGAAGCCGGGAAAGTTATTATTTCAGTAAAAGATAACGGCAACGGTATCCCTGCATCTGTAAAAGAAAAAATATTTCAGCCATTCTTTACCACCAAACCAACAGGGCAGGGAACAGGCCTTGGATTGAGTTTGAGTTATGATATTATAAAGGCTCACGGTGGTGAATTCAAAGTGGAAACCAGGGAAGGGGAGGGGTCAACATTTATAATACAATTACCCATAAGTTAAAAGCAGCGATGAAGTTTTTATTTAAGATATTTTTTGTGTTCTTTTTTCCTTATTGTTTAGTTGCGCAAACAGGTACTTACTATGACTATGATTCTTACAGTCAGAAGAGGGTAGATAGCCTTCAGGTGCTTTTTGCCAGCACTTCCAATGATACGGTTAAAATGGCTGTTTGCAGGGACCTCGGTTTGTATCACATTGAATCCGATCTTGACAGTTCAACTTATTTTCACTTACTGGAATTAAAAATTGCAAAAGAGCTTTCACTGGATCTCTGGATAGCAGATGCTAATGAATTGATGGGATATGTGGAAACAAAACGAGGAAATTACCCGGCAGCATTAAATTATATCCTGGAAGCAGCCCGACTTGGTGAGAATAAGAAAACAGAAAAGAATATCTGGAGAGTGACCAAATTTTCAGAAGATGGGGATCCGGAAAAAGCAAGGTTGACCTCACTTGCCAATGTGTATAATGATTGGGGGCTTCTTTACAGATCTATCGGAAACGCTGGGAAACAGGTCGAGTATTTTTCAAAATCGATTGAAGTAGGTAAGAAGATCAATGATTTTATTGTTCTTTCTTATGCTTACGAAAACCTGGGTGAATTATATGGCGACCTGGGCAAAAATGATTCTGCACAGTTATTTCTCGATCAATCGTTGAAATACAGCGCAGCAGCCGGTTTTTATAAATACATAGGCTCTGCCTATATCGCAAAAGGAAATGTCTTTTTGAAGCAGCAGCAGTATGATTCAGCCAGGAATTACTTTCAGCAGGCAGTTCAGATAAGCGAAGTACAAGAAAACCCAGCTGCATCGGGCTATGGATACCATGCAATGGCCAGGTATTTCGGGCATATCAATCAAACTGATTCAGGATTTTATTATGCCAACAAAGCCTTTCGTCTTTTTACTAAGATAAATGAGCCGGCGGGTAGGTTACTTGCTCTAAATACACTTGTGACATTATATAAGAATACATCTCGTATTGACAGTGCTTTTCATTATCAGCAATTGGCCATCAAAGTGAATGACAGCTTATATAACACAGAAAAGATAAAGCAGTTTGAAAATATTGGTTTTGATCAGCAATTAAAAGTGCAGGAGTTGGAAAAGGAAAAAGTGGTTGTTCAAAACAGGAACAGGACTATTGGTTTTATTGCCGGCACCATTGTATTTCTGTTGATCGGGGCATTGCTTTATCGGAATAATCGACAAAAACAAAAAGCAAACCAGGTGCTAAGCAAAACATTAAATGATCTCAGATCCACCCAGGCGCAACTCATCCAATCAGAAAAAATGGCCAGCCTCGGAGAACTCACTGCTGGCATTGCCCATGAAATACAAAACCCATTAAATTTCGTCAATAATTTTTCAGATGTAAATAATGAATTGATTGAAGAGCTGAAAGCTCAACGCTCAACGCTGAATGCACAAGAGCAAGATGAGTTATTAACGGATATTTTTCAGAATAACGAAAAGATATCAATGCATGGCAAGCGGGCCGATGCAATAGTGAAAGGCATGCTGCAGCATTCCCGTACCAGCGCCGGCGAAAAAGAATCAACAGATATTAATGCTTTATGTGATGAGTTTTTAAGACTGGCTTATCATGGCTTAAGAGCAAAAGACAAATCTTTCAATGCAAAGTTTGAAACACATTTTGAAGAGAATATCGATAAACTCAATATCGTTCCGCAGGATATTGGAAGAGTTGTATTGAATTTGATCAATAATGCATTCTACGCTGTTAATGAGAAGCAAAACGTAAAAGGCAAAACGCTTAACGCAGAAAGCTATGAGCCAACTGTGGTTGTATCCACGAAAAAAGAAGGTGGCAAAGTTGTTATTTCTGTGAAAGATAACGGCAACGGAATCCCTGCATCAGTAAAAGAGAAAATCTTCCAGCCCTTCTTTACTACTAAACCAACAGGTCAGGGAACAGGATTAGGATTGAGTTTGAGTTATGATATAATAAAAGCGCATGGTGGAGAAGTAAAAGTAGAAAGCCAGGAAAATGTGGGTACCTGTTTTAGCTTTTCTATCCCATTTCAAACATTGTAAACATGAAAAGACACAGTCTTATATTATTATCCCTCGTTATTGTTTTGCTCTTTTCCTGTAAGGAAAAACAGAAAAAATTGTATTTGAGTCCTCCATCCAAATCCTATACCTATGCATTCAAACCTTTACCCGATACCATTCTGCCACCGGATACAATAGCTCTCACTGCTGCCAATGCACCGCAGCCTTTTGTTCTGAAGCCAAAGTCAGTTTCGTTAAATCAACCTATTGGAATGGGAAGGTTTTCTAATACCGACTATTCAGTAACGAGTGGCCTTACGGCCAGCACCATACAGGATCTGACGATAGACCAGGAGGGAAACCTCTGGATTGGAGGAATCGGTTTCCTGAGTAAATTCGATGGTACTTCTGCAACTAATTTTTCGACCGACAACGGGCTGAGTAATATGCTTATCAGTGCCATACTGGTGGACTCTTTGGGCAATCTTTGGGTTGGGAATTATGATGGATTAGGGCTTTATAAATACGATGGCAGTTGTTTCTTACCCATACCGGTGCATTACAACCCGGAAAATGAAGTAGTTGGGCAGTTAATAGAAGCCCCGGGCGGAATCATCTGGGGAGGAGGTAATCGTTTGCTCTTCAGTATTCAGGGAGATTCGGTTACCCGATATGGTGTTAAGGACGGGCTGCCGGATGCGAATATCCGAAGTATAGTTTTTGCGCCGACAAGAGGGGTGTTGGTATTTACTGGAACGGGGAATTTTATATTTAAAGACGGCCGTTTTGAGCCTTTTACCGAAATACCGGTATTGGTTAGCTATCAATCTGTGTACACCGACCGGAGCGGAAATATCTGGTTTTGGACACTAACAACCGGAAAAGGCCAGTTGGGGAAATATGATGGGCATACCACCGTATATTTTTCAAAAGAGCAAGGCGCTACTAATCCGGGGTTTATAAAGGATATAGTAGAAGACAAGAAAGGAAGGATTTGGATAGCGGCCCGTGATGAATTGTTTCTTTTGCATGACGGTAAGTTGACCAGCTATCCCTACACTACAATAGGTATAGCAGAAGTTTCTTCCATGGTGGAAGACGAAACCGGTAATCTCTGGTTGGGTTCCTTCAAAGGCGGGTTATTCAAAATAACTGCAGGCATCCTGGATAAAATGGAACTGCCTCAAATTACCGGTGAAACGGCAGGAGTACCGCAATTAAGAAGGGGAAAAGAAGGTGTACAATGGATTTGCCTGGAACAATACCTTGTACGATATGCTCAAAATAATACTACTGTTTATGACCTTAAGCCCATTTTGGAAAAAAGCTATTTATCTGCATTTTATACTGACAAAGAAGGAAATGTATGGATTGCAATAGGAGGCGGTTATGATAATAAATCAAAATTAATCCGTTTTGATGGCGAAAAGTTTTGGGTAATTACCGGATATAAGGACTATACAAACCTTACATACATCAATTATATTTCTGAAGATGCCTATGGGAACCTTGTATTTCTTGGCTGGGGAGGGCTTTCTCTTTTTGATGGTAACCGGTTTATTCAATATGGAGAAAAACAGGGTTTCCCTTCTACCACAACAAAATACTTTATAGATAGCAAACAACGAAAATGGGTAGGATCTTCCAATAAGGGAGCCCTGGTTTTTAACGGCGATAGCCTACTGCAATTCAATACTGGAAATGGGCTAAAAAGCAATTATATCAATAACATGGTTGAAGACCCCTATGGTAATATTTGGGTAGCAACGGATGGCGGAGTTGACCGTTTCGACGGAAAGGAATTAGCTCATTTTGGACACAGCGAAGGGTTGGGATCTGTAGTTGGAGCGATTGCAGTAGATATGGAAGACAGCCTCATCTGGTTTGGTTCCAATAGTGGTCTTACAAAACTGCCCTTTAGTGAGATCAATTCGCTTTCACCGGAATTTACCACCTACTCTGCCGCAAACGGCTACGAATTCATCCCGCCGCTGATATCTTTTCAGCAAAGTTTGCATTTAGATTCCGGAAGAATATGGATGGAAGGAATGACGAATGATATTATCGGATTTAACTATAAAGATACCCGTGAATTCAAAGCTCCGAAGCTATCCCTGAAGAATATCCGAATAGACAATAGCAACATTCTTTGGAACCTGTTTTCAGAAACAGAAAACAAAAAGACAGATAGCCTGACTTTGCTAAACGAATATGTCTTAAAGTTTGGAAATACACCAGACGTCGAAAAAATAGAAACACTTCATAAAGCCTTTGGAAAAATACGGTTTGACAGCCTGCAAAAAGAAAATTTTATTCCGGAAAACCTCCGGTTGCCTTATACCAACAATAATATCGGTTTTGAATTTGCAGTAAGTTCCCTTTCGTTTGGCAAATACACCCGGTACCGTTACAAACTGGAAGGGTATGAAAAAAACTGGAGTCCGCTGAGCAGCCGCAATGAAGCTTATTTTGGTAACATGAGCGAAGGAAAATATACTTTTCTGCTGGAAGCCGTTACACCCTTTGGAACGACAAGTAGGCTTTCGTATAGTTTTACCGTATTACCACCCTGGTACAGGACCTGGTGGGCTTATGTTTTATATATAATATTGGCAGGAGGATTACTTTATGCATTTATTCGCTGGAGAACAAAGGCATTACAAAAAGACAAACTAAATCTGGAGCACAAAGTAAATGTAAGGACTAATGAACTGAAGGAATCGCTTGAGAGCCTGAAAGCCACCCAGGGTCAACTAATTCATGCAGAGAAGATGGCGAGTCTTGGCGAACTCACAGCCGGTATTGCGCATGAAATACAAAACCCGTTGAATTTTGTCAATAACTTTTCTGATGTAAATACTGAGTTGATTGGGGAATTGGTTGAAGAAGTTGATAAGAAAAACTATGATGAAGTAAAAGCAATTGCAAACGACATAAAAGAAAACGAAGAAAAGATCAGCCACCATGGTAAAAGAGCCGATGCCATTGTAAAAGGAATGCTGCAACATTCGAGAAGCAGCAGCGGGCAAAAAGAACCAACAGATATTAATGCTTTGTGTGATGAATACTTAAGGTTGGCCTACCATGGTCTTCGTGCAAAAGACAAATCCTTCAATGCAAAATTTGAAACCAACTTTGATGAATCTCTTCCGAAAATAAATGTAGTGCCTCAGGATATTGGAAGAGTTGTTTTAAATCTTATTAATAATGCGTTCTACGCCGTTAATGAAAAGCTTAATGCTGAACGCTTAACGCAGAACGCTGAAGGCAAAACGCTTAACGCAGAAATCTATGAACCTACAGTAATTGTTAGCACCAGGAAATTGTCCCCCTCTGGAGAGCTTGTCCCGCCTGGGCGGGAGGGTAAGGGGGAGGAAAAAATAGAGATAAGCGTAAAGGATAACGGCAATGGTATCTCAGCATATGTAAAAGAAAAAATATTTCAACCTTTCTTTACTACCAAACCAACGGGCCAGGGAACAGGACTAGGATTGAGTTTGAGTTATGATATTATAAAAGCACATGGCGGGGAACTGAACGTAGAATCAACGCCAAATAAGCAAACCGTGTTCACAATTAATTTACCGCTAACATGAGATACTTCTTAATTGTCATCTTTATACTTCAAACTCCTGTCATCAGTGCCCAGGGGATATTTTTCAAAGATTATGATTCTGACACCCTGCACGCCCAGTTAAGGTCTGCACGGACAGATATTGAAAAAATTAGTGCTTGGAACGGTCTTGCCAATCTCCATAAATTCAGCCGGGGGGATTCCGGTTTATACTATGCCTCAAAGGCCATTCAGTTATCCCATAAGATCGGGTACGAGTTTGGCGAATTGATCGGGATGGCTATGCTTTCCTTGTCTTACAGAACGCAGGGAAATAATTCCAAATCGTTCAAAATTGACCTGGAGGGATTAAAAAGGGCTGAAAAAGCAGAGAATAAATTACCCCTGGCATTGTTTCAACTGATACATGGATCAAAGTATATGGAGACCAAAGAATATGAAAAAGCCCTTCGCATGGATCAGTCTGCAGCGCAATTATTTGATAAATATGGTGAATATCCCATGAGGACGATCGCAGAATTAGATATGGCAAGAATATATATTGAAACAGGCGCAAATGACAGTGCTTTTTCCTTTATCAATAAAGCGGTAAGCTATGCCGATAAGATGAGAATAATGTGGTTAACAAGTTCTGCTTATTCATTAATGGGCGAGGCACATAAGGCTTTTGGTAATCTTGATTCTGCGATCTTTTACAAAAAAAAGGCTGAAAAAGCGGCAGAGTCAGTGACTTGGAAATCAAGAGAAAATTTTGCCATAGCAAAATTAATGCTGGATGCCGGTCAAAAGGATTCCAGTTTGGTTTATGCCCAAAAGGCTTTGCAATATGCAACCGACAACCGTCTTTTTAAATATTCCAAAGATATCAGCACATTTATCAGTACCCTTTATGTGGAAACTGATAAAGGAAAAGCACTTCAGTTTGCCCTGAATGCAATCCAATATGCTGATTCGTTGATGAGTCTGAATACCATGTCAACGTATTCCGATTTTCAGGATTTTGATGAGTCGCAGCGGCAATACGAATTAGAACTGTTAAAGCAGAAGTATGAGACAAAAAATAAATTTCTTATTATGGGGAGTGGAATCGCTTTGTTACTTATCGGGATGTTCTTTTTGTTTAGAAATGCCCGGTTAAAGCATACCGCAAAATTGAAAGTGGAACAAGCATTTGAACAGCTCAAGTCCACCCAATCTCAACTCATCCAATCTGAAAAAATGGCCTCTCTTGGTGAACTCACTGCAGGCATTGCCCATGAAATTCAAAACCCGTTAAACTTCGTCAACAACTTTAGCGAAGTAAGCAATGAATTAGTTGATGAAATGAATGAAGAATTGAATAATGGAGATATTGAGGAGGCTAAAGCCATTGGTATGGACATCAAACAAAACTTAGAAAAAATTAACCATCACGGTAAAAGAGCCGATGCCATTGTAAAAGGAATGTTGCAACATTCACGAAGCAGCAGCGGACAAAAGGAGCCAACGAATATTAATGAATTAGTAGATGAGTATTTAAGATTAGCCTTTCATGGATTAAGAGCAAAGGACAAATCATTTAATGCAACGATGCAGACCGATTTTGATGAAAGTATTGGTAATGTCAATATAGTTCCGCAGGATATTGGAAGAGTTGTTCTCAATCTGATCAACAATGCATTTTATGCCGTGGGTGAAAAAGCAAAGCAAAATATTTCTGGGTATGAGCCAACTGTTTCTGTCAGTACTAAAAAAGTAAATGGTGAAGTAGAAATAAGTGTAAAGGACAACGGTAACGGCATTCCAGGTTCAATTAAAGAAAAAATATTCCAGCCATTCTTTACCACCAAACCGACGGGCCAAGGAACGGGGCTGGGATTGAGTTTAAGTTATGACATTGTAAAAGCACATGAGGGAGAATTGAAAGTAGAAACAGAGGAAAACATTGGAACTACTTTCAAACTAATACTTACTTTAAACCAATAAATATGGTGTAATGCGAATATTGACCACCTTTCTTTTATTTATAGTAGCTGCTTCTGAAGTTTATTCCCAAAACATTTTAGTTGACAGGCAACGACTGGAAAAGGGGTTTAAAAACCCTGATACTGCTTTTGTGGATTATTTACGAAAGGTAGGGTATGAATATCAGAAAGAAGAAAGCGATTCAACATTGTATTACCTGAACCAGTCAATAAAATATGCAAAAATTTTAAAGTATGTAAATGGAGAATTGAACAGCCGGGCATACCTCGGAAGATATTTCTTGGAGCGAGGGGACTATGCTCAGGCAATGCAGTTATTTATGGAAAATGAAGTGATGGCACGAAAGGCGAAGGATAATCATTTCCTGTTTATAGCATACCGTGAGATCAGCCGTATTTATCGTTATATTGATGATAGTAAGACTTCCAAGGAATACCTGGATAAAATGCTTGTGATGTTCAGTACGGGACTAGTCCCAGATACCGGTTTTTATCCCATTACTGTCAATTATAACAAAGGAGAATATTACAATTATAACCGGCAATACGATTCTGCAATCCACAGTTTTGAAAAAGTGTTCCGGTATGGTAAAGCAGAAAATATGCCTGTTTGGGTAGCCCTGGGAAGCTGGGGCCTTGGTGGGGCTTTCAGGTTCTTGGATCAGGCTGACTCTTCCTTATTTTATTACCGGATTGCAGAAGCTTTGTCCCCCGGTATCCAACGCTATGATGTATATAGGGAGAGTATTGATGGCATTGCAGTATTGTTATTTCAACGGGGTAAAGTTGACTCAGCAATATATTATGCCACTAGGGCATACCGATTATCTATGCAGTATGCCGACTTGTCTGAAATTCAAAACAGCTCAGATATCCTGTCAAAAATCTATGCTTCTCAAAAGCAATTTGACAGTGCATTCAAATATTCAAATTTAAGCAGACAGTATAGTGATAGTCTTTATGGAAGAACATCAATAAACAGGTTACAAGCTATTGCAGCAAGCAATCAAATAAGGGAGATCAGAAGCAGGCAGGAGCTTGAACAGGCAAGGCAACAGTACAGATCAAACATTCGTACTTACATGTTATTGGCAGGGTTATTTATTTTAGTCATTATTATCTTTTTTATTTTACGGGTGAGCAGGCAACAGGCAAGGTCCAAAAAGCAAATAGAACAAGCTTATGAAGAACTCAAATCCACCCAGGCACAGCTGATTCAGTCAGAAAAAATGGCCAGCCTTGGTGAACTCACTGCCGGCATTGCGCATGAAATACAGAACCCATTGAATTTTGTCAATAATTTTTCTGAGGTAAACAAAGAAATGATCATTGAATTGAAGAACGAGATTGACAAAGGAAATTTTGATGAGGTAAAGATCATTGCAAATGATATTGAAGCCAACGAGGATAAAATTATTCATCATGGCAAAAGGGCTGATACTATCGTAAAAGGAATGTTACAACATAGCCGTACCAGCTCCGGCGAAAAAGAGCCAACCGATATTAATGCCCTTTGCGATGAATATGTAAAGCTGGCTTATCACGGCTTAAGAGCAAAGGATAAATCCTTTAATGCAAAATTTGAAACCAATTTTGATAATAGTATTCAAAAGATCAATGTAGTGCCGCAGGATATCGGCCGGGTGATACTGAACCTGATCAACAATGCATTTTATGCCGTTAATGAAAGGCAGAAAGCTGAACGCCTAACGCAGAACGCTGAGGGCTATGAGCCAACTGTTATCGTGTCAACAAAAAAGGAGGATGGAAAAGTAATAATTTCAGTTAAAGATAACGGCAACGGAATTCCGGCATCTGTAAAAGAAAAAGTATTTCAACCCTTCTTTACCACCAAACCAACGGGAGAAGGAACCGGGCTAGGACTAAGCCTGAGCTATGATATTGTGAAGGCTCATGGTGGGGATATAGAAGTTGAGTCGATGGAGGGAGAAGGTACTGTATTTACTATCAGTTTATAAATACCCTTGATGAATGAAAATCAGGACATAGCAAAAATTCAAGAAAAGATCGATGATCTTAATGAAGAAGCCTGGAGAGTGCGGCTTACAGACTCCGAGCAAACGTTTAAGCTGGCTGAAGAATCTGTCCGGCTGTCAAGAGAGATCGGCTATACAAAAGGATTGGCTAATGGCTGCCTGTCATTGGGATTTGCTCAATTAAGAATTTCGAAGAACAAGGAGGCCTTGGCTTTATTAACCGAATCACTTTCGTTGTTTGAAAAGTTAAATGAAATAAAGGGGCAGGCAGATTGCTATGAATACCTCGCCAGTATACGACGCAATTTCGGGGAACTTGAACTATCCCTGTCTTTATCATTCAAGGCTCTTACGTTTGCCAGGCAAATAGGATATATGGAAAAACAGGCCGGCAATAATTATCAGCTGGGAGTAACTTATAAGCGGTTGGGCAATTTTGAAAAAGCACTGGAGCATTTGTATGAGAGTCTTGAAATAATAAAAGATATTGATAATGAATTGTACAGATCCTATCCTACCAATATGATTGGTACCATTCACTTAGAGAACGAGGAATATGAAAAAGCATTGGGGTATTTTAAAGAAGGCCAGCTGATACGCCACAAATTTAACGACAAGTGGGGAGAAGCAGGAAGTCTTGACAATATCGGTTATTGTTATCTGAAACTCAAAAGATTTGATGAAGCGATCCAATACTTTGATAAAAGCCTAGCGGTAAATCAAAGTATCAATGATACCAGGGGGCACTCCAATGTATTACTCCATCTTGCAGAACTATATTATGAAAAGGGGGATGAGCAAAACGCAATAGAGTATGCTGGTCAAAGCCTGGAATTAAGAAAGTCAATAGGGGATATTCGTGGAGTTGCTGAAATACTTTTATTTCTTGGGGAGGTTGAGACCAGGATCTCCGGAAACGATAATGAAAAAACCCTGGCAAATTTCTATGAAGGATTAAAAATTGCTGAAGAAATAAATGCGATAGACCTGATCAGCAGAATAAGAAAACAACTGTATCAGTATTATAAAGATAAAGGCGATTTTCAGGAAGCTTTAAAACAGTTTGAATCTTATAATGAACTTGAAAAAGTATTAAATAAGAATGCACTTACCCAAAAGATCGTAAGCCTGGAAATTACCAACAAAGCAGAAGAAGCCAAAAGGGAAATGATGGCGACCCAGCTTAAAAATGAAGAGCTGAACAAACTGAATAAAGAGATCAACGAGCAAAAAACGAAAATAGAAGAAACACTTACACAATTAAAAGCTACCCAGTCGCAACTTATTCAGTCTGAAAAAATGGCTAGCCTGGGCGAACTCACCGCTGGTATTGCTCATGAGATACAAAACCCTCTGAATTTCGTCAATAATTTTTCAGATCTGAGTAATGAACTGATCCAGGAAATGAAACAGGAACTGCAGAAGGGAAATACGGGAGAAGCAATAGCAATAGCAGATGACCTGGGGCAAAATCTTGAGAAAATTCTTCATCATGGAAAAAGAGCTGATGGCATTATAAAAGGAATGTTGCAGCATAGCCGGAGTGGTAGTGGGCAAAGAGAACCCACTGATATTAATGTATTATGCGATGAATATCTTAAACTGGCATATCATGGTTTCAGGGCAAAGGATAAGTCATTTAATGCAAAGTTTGAGACGGCGTTTGGTGAAAATGTTCCAAAGTTGAATCTTGTTCCCCAGGAAATTGGAAGAGTTGTTCTCAACCTGATAAACAATGCATTTTATGCCGTTAATGAAAGGCAGAAAGCTGAACGCCTAACGCAGAACGCTGAGGGCTATGAGCCAACTGTTATCGTGTCAACAAAAAAGGAGGATGGAAAAGTAATAATTTCAGTTAAAGATAACGGCAACGGAATTCCGGCATCTGTAAAAGAAAAAGTATTTCAACCCTTCTTTACCACCAAACCAACCGGGGAAGGAACCGGGCTAGGACTAAGCCTGAGCTATGATATTGTGAAGGCTCATGGTGGGGAACTGAAAGTTGAGACGAAAGAAGGAGGAGGAACAGTATTTTTCATTTTGCTTCCAGCACATCAACATTAAAATATAGAAAACTATGTCTATTTCTCCCCTTACACCTGGTATTCATCACATTGCTCTGCGTTCAATGGATTTTGCAGTTACAAAAAATTTTTACAGGGATATTTTAGGACTGCCTTTGGTAATTGATACGCCTGAGCTGATAATTTTTGCAATTGGCAGTGTTTACCTGGCATTTAAAAAAGCAAATCCCAGAAATAGCGAATTTGCTTCGTTCAGCCCGTTCGAGGTTGGTCTGGATCATATCGCTATTGCTTGTCAAACGGAAGCAGAACTACATCGTTTTGCAAAAGGGCTTTTTGATGCAGGTGTCGAAAATACCGGCGTAAAACTTGATAATGCGTTGAATAAGTTATATGTGGCTTTTAAAGATCCTGACAGAATACAATGGGAATTTTATATGATGTAACGTAATTCTTAGTAATATGACTGGAAAGAAGAAATCAGATGATCTACAACAAAAAGCAAATGATTTAAACAATATTGCGTGGCAATTACGTATCAGCGATTCTATCAAAGCTAAGCAATATGGTGAGCAGGCTATTGAACTATCCCGAACAATAAATTATAAGCAGGGAGTGGCCGATGGACTGCGGGTAGAAGCATTTGGGCATATAAGAATAGCGGACATCAATAATGCTTTGCGATGTTTGGATGAGGCGGAAATTATATACACCTTTATTGACGATGTAAAAGGGCTTGCTGTAATTAATGAATACAGAGGGATTATTGAACGTAACAGCGGTAATAGTGCGACAGCACTTGAACTTATCTTCAAAGCACTTGATCAAAGCAGGCAAACCGCATTTACAGAAAACGAGGTAACAAATCTTTATCAACTTGGTGTCACATACAAGAGCCTGGCAAACTACGATAAAGCCCTTGATTACCTATATAAAAGTCTTTCATTAGCCAGGATAACCAATTTCATATTGTTGGAAGGTTATGATCTGAATATTATTGGCTCTATCTATTTTGAAACAGGCGATTACGACAAAGCTCTCGATTATTATCAACAGGGACTCTTGATACGCCAAAAATCAGGAGATAAGTGGGGCGAAGCTGGCAGCTTTGACAATATCGGCTATATCTACTTTAAGCTTAAAGATTACACGAATGCTATTAAATATGCTACAAAGAGCCTTGAAATAACAAGAAGTATAGGTGATAAAAAGGGGGAGGCCAATGCTTTGTTACACCTTGCAGAAGTTTTTAAGGAAACAAATGATTTCAGTAAAGCTTTGCGATTTTCTAATGAAAGTCTGCAATTAAGAAAAATCAATGGAGATAGAAGAGGTGAAGCGGAGATCTTGTTGTTACTTGCAGAACTACAGAATACTAACGAAATAAGTGAAGACAAGGACAAATTTAAAAAGCTGACGACCTCTTTGATGATCAGTAAAGAGATCAAAGCGAATGACCTGGCAAGCAAAATCTATTATCGTTTGTATAAACAGTATAAACTTGAGAAAAATTTTGCTGAAGCAACTAACTACCTTGAACAGCATATTCAACTTGAAAAAGAATTACATAAAGATACTATTAATCAAAAAGTATTAAACCTTGAGATGTCACACAAAGCTGAAGAAGCGTGGAAAGAGGCAGAAGCAATAAAACTAAAGAATGCAGAATTGACAGATCTCAATAACGAGATATTGCAACAAAAGAAAAAAATTGAGGAAGCACTGGCTGAATTGAAATCTACGCAAGCTCAACTTATCCAATCCGAGAAAATGGCAAGCCTTGGAGAATTGACAGCAGGCATTGCTCATGAGATACAAAACCCTTTGAATTTCGTCAATAATTTTTCAGAATTAAATAAAGAAATGATAGTTGAACTGAAAGAAGAAATTAGTAAGGGTAATTACAATGAAGTGAGTTTCATTGCTTCTAATATTGAATCAAATGAAG
Source organism: Chitinophagales bacterium (assembly GCA_020636575.1). Classification (GTDB taxonomy): domain Bacteria; phylum Bacteroidota; class Bacteroidia; order Chitinophagales; family Chitinophagaceae; genus JJ008. Next base: position 307,631 of record JACJXP010000001.1, on the reverse strand, counting down.
AAAAAATTAATCAGCATGGAAAACGGGCCGATGCGATAGTAAAGAGCATGCTGCAACATTCAAGAACAAGCAGTGGAAAAATGGAACTGACGGATATCAATACTCTTTGTGATGAATATGTAAAACTGGCATTTCATGGTTTCAGGGCAAAGGATAAGTCATTTAATGCAAAGTTTGAGACGGCGTTTGGTGAAAATGTTTCAAAGTTGAATCTTGTTCGCCAGGAAATTGGAAGAGTTGTTCTCAACCTGATAAACAATGCATTTTACGCCGTTAATGAAAGGCAGAAAGCTGAACGCCTAACGCAGAACGCTGAGGGCTATGAGCCAACTGTTGTCGTGTCAACAAAAAAGGAGGATGGAAAAGTAATAATTTCAGTTAAAGATAATGGCAACGGAATTGCCGAATCCATCAAAGAAAAAATATTTCAACCTTTCTTCACTACCAAACCAACAGGCGAGGGAACAGGGCTGGGACTAAGTTTGAGTTATGATATAATAAAAGCACATGGGGGAGAAATAAGTCTTGATAGTAAAGAAAAAGAAGGGACTGAATTCATGATTTTTTTACCTATATAACACTTATATTCACTGTATGAAAATCTTAGTTGTTGACGACGAAAAAGACGTACGGCTTCTTTTTGAACAAAGATTCCGGAAAGAGATCAGAAATGGAGACATGGTATTTGCTTTCGCTTATTCCGGCGAAGAAGCGCTCAGTTTTATGAAAGACCATAAACATGAGGCCGTTCTCATCCTTTCTGATATTAATATGCCAGGGATGAACGGACTTGAACTACTCCGGCATATAAAAGAAAAGCATCATGAACCACCACCCACCGTAATGATGATCACTGCGTATGGGGATGCTGAGAATTACAATACGGCCATGCGGCTGGGGGCAGATGATTTTCTGACAAAACCTCTCGATTTTAGCACTTTAAAGGAGAAATTAAAAACGATTAGCTAATGGCAAAGATCCTGGTTGTAGATGATGAAGCGGACCTGGAAGTTCTGATCAAACAAAAGTTCAGGCAAAAGATCAGGGAAAACAAGTATCAATTTCTTTTTGCGATCAATGGGAAAAAAGCATTGGAGCAACTGGATGAACATACAGACGTTGATATTGTACTGAGTGATATCAATATGCCTGAAATGGATGGCCTTTCACTTCTTTCAGCGATCAATGACAGGCAGAACCTTTTAAAGGCAGTGATCGTATCAGCTTATGGTGATATGGAGAATATCCGCACAGCCATGAACAGGGGAGCATTTGATTTTATTACAAAACCGGTCAACTTTGAGGACCTGGAAATAACGATGGAGAAAACAATTTCTCATGTTACACAGATGCGGGAAACCATGAAAGCCATCCGTGAGAATAATATATTAAGAATGTATGTAGATGAGTCAGTTCTTAATTTTATGAAAAGCAGGGAATTTGAATCTTCACTGCTGCAGAATGAGATAATTGAGGCATCAGTTGTCTTTATTGATATATGTGGATTTACTGCGATAAGCGAAAACGAAGCTCCAGATACAGTTGTCGGATTATTAAATAGCTACTTTGAAGTAATAGTAAACGAAATAACCGCACAAAACGGATTGGTAGATAAATTTATTGGAGATGCAGTAATGGCAGTCTTTAAGGGAGAGTACCATTTGGACAGGGCCATAGACGCAGCTCTTGGGGCAAGAAGCAAGATCCGTGATATACCAGCCTCCAATACAAATATCAATTTTGCTCCTGAACTATCTATTGGTATTAACAGCGGAGAGATGGTATCAGGTAATATTGGCTCTGCAGGTTTAAAAAGACTGGATTTTACTGTGATAGGTGATACTGTGAATACGGCTCAACGATTGCAATCCGCCGCAGCTCCGGGACAGATCATTATTAACGAGGAGTCCTATCAAAAAGTAAAAGAATCATTTAATTGTAAAAAAGCAGGAGAAGTAACCTTAAAAAATAAAGCAAACCCTGTTACGATCTATGAGGTATTAGATTAAAAGAAGAAAACCAAAACCAGAAAATGCGTTACGACGATATATATGAGTTCATGATCAGTAAGCTTGAAAAAGAGCTTTCTGACAAGATCACTTATCATAATGTTGCGCATACAATAAGTGTAATAAACGCTTCAGCGGAGATCGGCGAAAAAGAAGGGATCACTGACCGGGAGATGGTGCTATTGAAAACGGCTGCACTTTTTCATGATACCGGGTTTTTAAAAATTCATATTGAGCATGAAGAGCAGTCTTGTATCATTGCAAGGAAATATCTTCCGGAATATGGCTATACCAAAGAAGATATCCGTGAAATATGCACCATGATCATGGCAACCAGGTTGCCCCAGACACCTGTTAATCATTTATCAAAGATCATTTGTGATGCCGATCTGTTTTACTTAGGAACAGATCGTTATGATGAATTGGCTGATAACCTTTATAAGGAATTTGCAAGTATCGGTAAGGTTAATTCAAGAGAAGATTGGTTGCAAATGCAGGAAAAATTCTTAAGCTCACATGTTTTTTTCACAAAAAGTGCAAGAGATATCTGCAGAGAAAAGAAATTAATGCATTTGGCTGCGGTCCGGAATGCAATGGCTATAAAAGCATCGGGAAAAAAAGGACATTCTTATACAGACACTTTACAGGATGCTATTCTGATTGTTGCCGGGGTGATCATAGCAAGCATTGCTCTTAAACGATTTTTGGTGCCCAATCATTTTTTTGATGGAGGAATTACGGGTATTTCACTTTTGATCCATGAGATATATCACTTCAACCTTGCATTTGCAATTGTTTTACTGAACTTGCCACTTGTAGCAATCAGTTATTTTTCTGTTGGAAAAAGTTTTGCATTCAAAGCTTTTATAAGCGTTGTACTGTTGGGTATAGCACTGATCCTGATCCCCGGTGATCCCGTAACATCCGATAAGCTTTTAATATCCATATTTGGAGGTGTTTTCCTGGGTACCGGCGTGGGGTTGGTGATGCGGGGTGGTGCAGCACTGGATGGTATCGAGGTATTAGCGCTTTATACATTAAAACGAACATCATTTACCATATCGGAGATAATACTCGGTATTAATATCCTGATCTTCTCAATTGCAGCTATGCGATTTGGTATTGAAACAGCTTTATACTCTATCCTTACTTATTTTGCTGCAACCCGTAGTATTGACTATGTGGTAGAAGGCTTACAGGCTTTTACCGGGGTTACAATTATTTCCGGCAAAAGTGAAGAGATCAAGTCAGTTTTAGTTAACAAATTGGGTAGAGGTATCACAGTCTATAAAGGCGAAAGAGGGTTTCTTCCGGGAAAATTTGAAGTGAGTACAGAATGTGATATCATTTTTACAGTGATCACCCGCCTTGAACTAAGAAAACTCCGGAACCTTGTTCATGAGACCGATCCTAAGGCTTTTGTATTTGCAAACACAATTAAGGAAGCATCTGGAGGAATACTAAAAAGAAGACACAACCATTAACAGGATCATAAGCCCAATACTTCTTTCAATCTCCCATAACCACTCCTGCTTACAGGAACTTTGGAGCCTGAACGCAATACAGCTACATGGTTATCTTTTTCGTAAGGGTCTATACGGGTTATTTGCTGTACATTAACAATATAGGAGCGATGAGAACGAACAAACAGGTTATTGTCCAGCGTTTGCTCAAAATGATTCATTGTTTTGTTCTTTAAATAGTAGCCTTCCTGTGTATGTATCTTCACATAATCATCTGCGGCTTCTAAATAAAAAACATCATGTACCGAAATGATCTTGATCTTACTTCCGTTACGAACTACAATGCGCTGTTTTTGGTGTGGCGACATAGAAGCAGATTCCAGCAATCCCAATGTGTTATTTTCGACTGAAGCAGGTTGTTGCTCACGCCACTTTGTAACAGCTTTGTCAAAACGATCCTGGTTAAAAGGTTTTAGTAAATAGTCTATCGCATTTGCCTCAAATGCTTTTAAGGCATACTCATCGAATGCAGTTGTAAAAATCACCGATGGAGGTTCTTCCACAAGCTCCAGCATTTCAAATCCGTTGATTTTTGGCATTTGAATATCCAGGAACAACAGGTCAGGATTATGTTGCTGGATCGCTTTTAATCCGTCAAACCCATCACTACATTCTTCAACCAATTCAAGATCTGGGTGTTTCTGAAGATATTCTTTTACAATGCTCCTGGCCAAAGATTCGTCGTCAATTATAATTACTTTTTTCATCTAAGATTGTGGTATTTTAACGATTGTTGTAAAGGTATTTTCTTTTGCTGTAGTTTCCAGTAAGTCTGATCTGGCAAAAAGCAGGTACAATCTTCTTTTAACTGATTTTAATCCAAAACCGGTTCCTTCTCTTGGGGATGAAGTTTCCGGATCGTATGGATTCTGTATCCTGATAATTAGATCATTATCTTTCTTTTCAGTGATCAACCGGATTACTGTATCGCCGGTAGTATCATACAACCCAAACTTTATAGCATTTTCCATGATTGGTTGTAATAGCAAAGCCGGGAGCCGCATTTCATTGGTATTTTCATCAATATGCGTTTCAGTAGTAAGGCGATTCCCGAAGCGGACTTTTTCAATATCCAGGTATAATTGCAGGTATTGCAGTTCTTCCTGCAAACTCACCCATTGTGTTTCATCTTTTTTTAAGGTACCTCTTAAAAAGTCGGATAATTGCTGTACCATTTTCCGGGCTTCCTCTGGGCGGGATCCTATCAGGGCATTAATAGAATTAAGACTGTTGAACAGAAAATGAGGTTGTAGTTGTTGCCTTAGTTTAAAAAGCTCGGCATCCCTGGCCAGTTTTTCAGTATCTGTTTTTCGGTTCTCATTTTCTTTTTGCTCCTGGAGATTATACCACAGAATACTTATCATAGTAACACAACCGATAAGCAGGAATGCTATACTAAAACGAATAGAGTTTGAATGATTTAATAGTTCCTTGTATACCGGGTCGCCGCCTAAAGTAAGATTCAGTAATGCCCTGGCAACGACCAGCCAGATAATGGTCAGGATAACACAAATTGAAAAGATATTGATATACTGTTCACTCCGTGGCAGGTAGTAACGCAGCGTATGTAAGATGAGGATACATGCAAGCAATAATAAGCCATTAGAGATAGCACTGTCGATAATTGCAGTTTGCCAGGACAAACCAAAGTAGTGAAGTACCACCACGGCGTCAATCAAAAGAGCCAGCCAGCAAATGACAAAAATGATCCTGAATCGTAATATTGAAAGTGGGGAATTAGGCATGTCCTCAGGCCAGTTTCAGTAGTTCATGAGTGTTGCCAAATCTTATTTGCTCCGCTTTTGCATGTACTACTTTTATATAGTTGTCCGGATCGTCTCTTTCTTCAATACGGGAATAGAGCTCGGCTCCATCAACCAATTTATTGAATTCATATAATTCAGATGTACTGATGAATTGCCATTGTACCAATTGCTCCTGCTGATTAAAAAATATTTCCTGCTCTCTGACTCCCATCGCCTGGGCTTTATGGAAAGCTTCTTCTTTGCTGGCAGCCTCCACTAATCGCAACTGTTCATCAAACTGGGCTGCATGTTTGCCATCGCCACAAATGATGCGGAAAACAAGTTTAACAAGATACCATTTCATAATAGGTTGGTTTAAGGTTTATGGTTTTTGATCAGCGTAACAATTATCAATAGCTTTTGATCTCTATGCCACCAAAGATCACTGTTCCCTTCAGGATCACTACCTTTTCGGGGGCTTCTGTCATGGGCTGCATTTTTCTTTTGTCTTCAATGCCACCAAAGATCATGACTGCTTCAGATTTTATTTCCCAATTAGAAGGGATAAGGAGTTTTGTTCCGCCAAAAATGGTTGTGATCTCCAGGATCGCCGGCTCGGTTACATCAGCCTGGGTAAGGTCCAGCTCTGTTCCGCCCATGATGGTCACAATATCACCACCTTTGAAGTTCTTGGAAATGATATTCTTTTTGGAGCCACTAAAGATGCAGGTACTGTCTATAAAATCTTCTTTGGTAAAATCGCCACTTTTATGACCTGATGGACCATCGCTCAGATCATTTTTTTTTTCACCGGCAGATGAAGGGATGTATCTATTCCTGGGACGAAGTATGAAGAATAAACCAATAACGATCAGCGCCATGGGCCACATATAACGATGATAAGAAAAATCAGGTATTATATCATCGATTAAGAAGATACTGCCGATCAGTATAAGAATGAGCCAGGATGCCCCTCTGAATCCGTGACGGAATCCAATGAAAACTCCCAGGGTAATCAGAAGCGTTTGCCAGCTAAATACCCAGTCCGGCAAATCGGTAACTGATGCTTTAATCAAAGCAGCAATACCTATCAGGAGGATAAATGCCCCGGTCCAGATATGCCCTTTTCCACTACCTCTTGCCTCGCAACGGGCTTCCCAGCGCATTTTTCTGTTTTCCCATCTTTTTTCAAAATCTTCTCTCATGGTTCAAATTTTAAGTAAAACTATATGTTAAGAGATCATAGGACAATGATTAAAAGGTAGTTTGGCGCTACCAATCGGTAAACGGAGGTTTTAATTCGGTGAATTTTATTGCCTTAGTACACAGGGCTTATTTGCTGGCCATTTCTTCAGTCCCGGTCCAGTTTTCCGGTACACCTGTACGGAGATATTTTTTAGCATTTTCAATAAAATGCTGAATGGTCAGATCGTTTGGATCGGTTTCAATAATTGAAAACATAAGCTTGATAGCCTTTTCAAAGTCACGGTTCCGGTAAAGTTCCATAGCGCTTTTAAAAACAGGCAGCGTTTGTATCCTTTTTTCAAGCACTTCATCCTCGGCTCCATCAATGCATTCGATAATATTGAGGTAGTTATTCTTTCCTTTTAATAAAACACTTCCAAGTTTTCGAAGATGCAGATGTTTGGTTTCCCTTAGTTGTTCATAGGTCTTCTCGCTTAACAACAGCGGCGATCTATAGTATTTGGTAAGACTTTCAATTCTTGCAGCTGTATTTACTGTGTCCGAGATGGTTGCTGCATCCATACGGTGTTCATCGCCTGTAATACCCATGATCAGCGGTCCTGTATGCATCCCTATTCCGGCCTTGATCAGCGGAAGATCTTCTTTTATTCTTTCAGCATTCAATTCATGAACTGCTTTTTGCATTTCAATAGCAGCTTTGATGGCATCATCGGCTTTTTCAGGAAAGATGGCCATGATCGAATCACCAAGATATTGATTGATGAATCCATTATTGGATCGAATAATGGGTCCAAGCCTTGCATTAAATGAAGAGACAAAACGGAAATTTTCCTCTGGCGTCATTTCCTCCGATAATGTTGTGAAATCACGGATGTCAGTAAACAATACTGTTACAATTTTTTCTGCCTGGTCACCCAGTTTAACATCAGTAATAATTTCTTTTCCAAGTGAACGTATGAATTCGATAGGTACAAATCTTTTGGTCACCTCATGAATCCTAAGAATGGCTTCTTCCCGCTCCTTAACTTCCTGGATATTTTTTTCGTATAACAATGCACTGTCAATAGCTGCAGAAGATTGAAGTGCCAGGGTGACCAATAATTTCAGATTGGCGGCAGAAAACTGATCTGGCCGGGTTCCTGCCAGTATGATGGCTCCCATGATCCTGTGCTTTACTTTCATGGCCGCATACATTAATGACTGAACATTCTCTGCTATGATCCCTTTCGATTTAAGAATTGAAATATCATTAATGATCTCAGACTGACCATTGAGGCCAATTTTCAATAGTAAGCCAATATTGGTCCTCAGATTATTTTTATTAAAAAGATCTTCACCTGAAGAGGCAGGAATTTCCAGCACTTTTTTATCCTCATCCCAAAGTATGATGACACCTCCGTCAGGACTGATAGAATGAGTGGCTTGTTCAAGGGTAAGATTGGCGATAATATCTGGATCGATGGTTTGTGTTAATGTTTCTGTGAAATTGAAAATGACATTAAGCTCCTGGTATGTTGTAAGTACTTCATGACCAAGTTTTTTCTTTTCAGCTTCTTTTAGAACAAGATTTTGAAGCAACTGAGCGATCAACGAAGCATCTTCATTCCCTTTTACAGATCCCAGGTATTCACCATCCATTTCAATTGAATGGATCTGTTGATCTGTACCTGCGGAACCCAGTATAACATCTCCTTTATTGTTCTCAATCCAGACAGCTGCACCTGTTTTATCAATAAGCTCAACGAAAACAGCGTTAAATGGCGCATTTTTTCCAACGATATTTTTAAGGCTTATTCTTGCCATTTGTGTGTAGTAATTCCTTTCTTTTTTAGAGGATGGGTATTAACTAAGGTTCAAAACTTCCCGGGCTTTATTTAATAAGACCTCGGGATCAAAAGGTTTTGTCATGTAAACATCTGCGCCTACCTCATGTCCCTTTTGTCTGTCAAGCTCTTGCCCTTTAGCCGTAAGAAGAACGATATATACTCCGGTGATGTTCAGTTCCTGTTTTACTTTTCGGCAAACTTCCATTCCGTTAAGCTTAGGCATCATCACATCCAGAAAGACCAGTTCAGGTTTTTCTGATTCAATGAGTTCAAGAGCTGATTGCCCATTATCTGCTGTTAAAAACTCAACGCCGTCATCTTCCAGTTCTTCCAGTGTTTGTTCGATAAGCATACGGATATGCGCTTCATCATCAACAATTAAGATCTTTTTTTCCATGTATTTTAAACTTTATTGATAAACCAGGAATAAAACGTTTTCCATTCCTTTTTCAAAACGAAGGGTTTTCACTATGTCTTGATTGCCCGATAATAATGAATTGATGATAATGATATCAGGCTTGTTTGTTACAGCTTTTTCCACCAATTCTTTACCGTCTGACTCCAGAACAGTATACCCTTTGGCTTTTAAAACATCGGTAAGGGTGTTTATTGCACCTGTATCTTCATCTACGATCATTACTTTTTTCTTTGATTTACCTTGTTCAAGCAAACTTCCAATTTCATTAAAGAGCAGATTTGTGTCAATCGGTTTTGTTAAGTAACGATCTACTCCGATCCGGAAACCTCTTGTTTTGTCCTGTACTATGGATAAAACGATAATAGGAATGTCCATGGTCTGCGGATCGTTTTTTAATACCGCTGCCACATCAAAGCCATTCATCTCCGGCATCATAATATCAAGGATAATAAGGTCGGGCCTGTTATCCCGCACACAGTTCAATGCTTCCTTTCCATTCCTGGCTTCTTCAATGATATAACCTGCTTCCGTTAGTTCCTGGTTTAACAATGACCGTATGGAATCGTCATCATCGACTATCAGCAAACGGGCAGCTTTATCTTTCATACTCAACTGGGAATAAGCAACCTGCTCTTTCAACTGCTTTACCAGGTCTTCAATGTGCATTGGTTTTGAAGTTCCGGTAGCCTTTGTAATTGGCAATGCAAATGAGAAAGTACTTCCTTTCCCTAGTTCACTGTCTAGCCAAAGCCTGCCACCATGATGCTCTATTATTTCTTTACAGATAGGTAAGCCAAGTCCGGTGCCTTTAGGTTTATCAGTAAGGGTATCACCTACTTGTTTGAATTGCTCAAAAACAGCTGCATGATCTTCAGGAGCAATGCCAATACCAGTATCTGTGATGCTGACAACAATTTCCTTATCTACTTCTTTAACGCTTAATCCTACTTTCCCTTCTGGTGTGAATTTCACTGCGTTTGAGATAAGGTTCACAATCACTTGTATCAGTTTATCACGGTCACCTGCTATTTCAGGAATGGACGCCTGGATGTTCTTTTCCAGTGTGATCTTATCATTGAGAAATAATGCACTGGTAGCAGCAATGGCCCGTTCTGCCACTTCTGAAATGGATAAAGGCTCCATATTCCACTCCATTTTACCGGCTTCAATTTTTGCCAGGTCGAGAACATCGTTGATAAGATGGGTCAATCTTTCGCCTTCTGATACCACTACATCCAGGTTTTCTGTTATCTGGGTAATTGTTTTTTCTGTTTTGGGATCAGATCTGTCTGTGATGGGGAATATCTTATCCTCCAGTCTTTTTTTAATGATCTTCGCAAAACCTAAAACAGATGTAAGCGGAGTTCTTAACTCATGACTAACTGTAGAAAGGAAAGCACTCTTTGCATCATTTGCTTTTTCAGCTGTTTTACGGGCGGCTTCTGCTTCAAATTTCGCTACCTGCACTTCTTCAAACAGTTTGGTTTTTCGGATAGCAATACCTACTGATGCAGCGATAGTAGTCAGTAATCGCTTATCATCTTCGTTGAACCGGTTTTCATGTTCTGTACTTTGTACACTCAATACGCCGATCACTTCATCACCCACAGGAATTGGCACACCCAGGTAAGAAGCAGCAGGTATGCCCACCTGCGAAACCCCCATCTGAACGCTAAGTTCCTGTACGTCTTTATTGATCAATAATGGTTCTCCTGATTTGATAATTGAAGAAGTAAGTCCTTCGCCCAGTTTCATCGGAGCCATATTATCACCGGACTGGTAAGGGAAATTGATAATATTGGTTTCTTTATCCAATAGCGCCAGGTAAACAATATTAGCGTTGAACAATTGTTTCATTTGTTCACCTACCAGGTTGATCAGGTCAGTAAGATTTAATTGAGATGTAAGTGCCTGGCTGATATTATTGACTGTGCTTAATTCATTGGCTCTTTGCTTAGCGTCAGCCAGCAAAATATTAGACTCGTCAAATAGACGGGCATTTTCCAATGCCACACTCATACTATTCGTAAGCGTGGTTAAAAGTCTAAGATCTGAATCAGTGAAGGCATTTTCTTTTTCTACATTCTGTAAGCTAACAGATCCTTTCACAATATTTCCTACAACCATAGGAACAAATAAAGCAGATTTGGGTGGCAGGCCTTTTGAAACGCCAGAACCTCCGTGCTTTACAGAAGTTTCTAAATAATTCTCATTTATAAGGAGCGGCTTTTTTGTCCTGATCATTTCCTTATTTGCCCAAATAAGCGGCCTGGGTTCGCTTTCAAACATCTTTCCTTTTTCAATAGCAAATTGCCAGTGCTCCATATCCGAATCATGATCAAACGTTCGGATAAGAACAGTTTGTGTATCAAATAATTCACAGATCTTATTACCTACCAGGTGATAAATGGCTTTGATATCCATTTCTTTTACCAGTCCTTCCTGCACATTGTTGATCACAGCGAGTTCATCAGCCTTTTGCTTTAACTCACCGGTCCTGGCTTCCACAATTTTCTCCAGTTCTTTATGTTTCTTCTGCAACTGCCGTGTACGCCAACGAACAATAACATATATCAGTCCCAGAGCCAAAAGTGCATAGATCAACCAGGCCCACCAGGTGGAATACCAGGGAGGTAGCACAGAGAATGTATAACTGGTCTCTGTACTTTCTTCATCATAAATATTCTTGGCTTTAACCTTGAAAGTATATTTCCCGGGCGATAAATTGCCAAACTCTCTGAAACTCTGCTTACTCCATTCAGACCAGTCATCATCACGGCCTTCCAGGAAAGTAGAAAAAAGCGTTTCATTTTCTAATTTGAAATAGGGGGCTGCGTAATCAATCCGGACTGAGTTCCATTTATGAGAAAAAGAACTTTTCGTTTCAGGAATTGTTAAACCCGAGAAATAAACAGAATCTTCGTTAAGTTTAATTCCACGAATAACAGTTTTAAAATTACCGCCGCCGGCTGTTTCTTCAAGGTCTCCTTCATAACGGATTATTCCTTCCGGGCCGGCAAACCAATACACATCCTTATCGTCTTTTTGTGTGGGAGTTAAAATATTCCAGACCGGATAATTTTTTCGCAACTCCCTGAATGGTGCATCAATGATCTTTATGCTGCTATCCTTTGTTGGTATTTTAACAAAGATGCCTTTACCGAAATTGGCCCATATTCTTCCTTTGTAGTCAACAATTGTATTGGAGCCAATACTTTGTTCAGCCGCATACTTATTTAAATAATTAGTACTTGTATCAAGAACGAATCTATTAGTAGCCTCATCAAAAGCAAAAACAGAGTCAATATCTGTAATGAAATTGAGTACCCCGTCATACATGCCAATAGATACAAATTTTGAGGGTAATCCGGCGTCTGCGCCATATTCGGTTACAGTTCCTTTTTCGATATTTACTTTTCCGTCTATGATGGCAGGTTGTACAAGTCTTACCTCACCCGGAACTTTTCCTCCTATCCAAACATTTCCTTTCTTGGTCACTTCAAATTGTCCGATGCCGGTTGTTAAACCTTCGCCATAAGCTTCAACAGCATATTTCTTTGTAGCAGTATTGTAGCGTACAGCGGCTAATCCAAATCTAAGGCTGGCAAAAAATAAGGTGGAATCAGTTGGTGATCGCAGTATGTTCCGGATGTGAAAATTATAATTAGTACTGGCAATTGCTGGAACAGACCTGGTTCCCATTAGTTTTAATAGCCCTCTTTCGCCGCTGCATACAAGATAATCATCACCATTTTTAATGAAATCACCAGTTTGTCCACCAGTTCCTTCAACGAATTCAAAATGGTTGGTTCGGTTGTTTAAGGCATATATACCATTATTGGTTCCGGCATAAAGAATACCATTATTCAATCCAAGGCTAAATACAGTTTTGGAAGGAAGGCCAGATGCTTCACCATAATAAGTTAGTGAAGAATTAATATCCATTTTGGATATTCCGTTGAATAAAGACATCCAAAGGATACCCCTGCTATCTTCATATAAATGATCTACTGAATTATCCTGTAGCCCGACTGATTTGTCAATACGCTGGATGAGTTTTCCCTGATGGTTAATAATTACCATGCCATCATTAAAAGTGTTCAGTGCTATCAGGCCATTACTCAGAATTAAACCGCCATATAAACTGGTATTGGTAATATAAGCATCAGCTTCAGTTTTGAAAGGGCGGAAGTTTTTACCATCATAAATAAAAAGACCCTGGGTACGGGAACCAATCAAGATCTCTGATTTACTATACGGGAGCAAAACATAAATACGTTCACTGGCAAACTTTTCTCCGTTAGGTACAACAATAAATTTGTCATTTTCAAGTACTGTAAGACCTTTTTCCCAGATCCTTACATAATACTTTCCGTTAATGATGCCGGCCATGTGAAACCCTTCTTTACTTTCTAGAACTTTGAAAGTTTTATAGTCCCATACAAAAATCTTATTTGATGTGAGAAAGTAAATCTTGTCATTAAATATATCCGTTTGCCAAACCTCTTCAAAAACCCGGTATTCAGCGGGTATCTGGTCTTTTAAGGAGACATATTTTAGATTTCCTGGTTGTTTTGGATCGATATAACCAATATCATCGTTGGTGCCGATGTAGATCTTGCCATCTTTACCTTTCACCATACTTCTGATGCTATTGGAGTATTGGGGTTTTACTATCTCCCAGTTGTTACCATCATATACAAGAATACCCCGTTCATTAGCAAAATACATCACACCATTATCATCTTCTACTGCCCACCAGTTGATACCACTGCCATTATAATCCTGGTAGCGATAATTTGTGATAAAAGGAAACCCTTTGTTGTCCTGTGCCCGCAAACTTCTCGGTGTTAAAAAGGCAAAAGAAACAACAATCAGGTAAGATAATATCGGCAAGAACCTGCACTTAGATTTGATATTGCTCATAATACACGGTTATAGTTAGGCCGGTTTTATTTTGAATAAATGGAAAGTAATGATAGGGTAGTAGAAAAAAGCAAGGAGGGCATGACCCATCATTAAATGTAATAAAAAATTCCTTTAAAAGATACTTTTTAGCAAATAAGTAAGCCTCCTGAAAGATTGAAAATCAATTCGGTGGATTAGGAGAGGGATGTACTCCAGATCAGTTTATAAGGGTCGCCATAACCTTTGATGCAGGTGAATAAAAAGCATGTAATAAACGGCATATTGATCCTTTCTTCACCGGTTTCTGTGTCAACAGGAAATTCAAGCGCCATGGTACCGCTAACATAAGCTTCGGTAGATGAGGTTTCCAGGGCTTTTAGCCCACCGGGCACCTTCATTTTGCTGAATCCAAATTCATAACGGCGATAAGCCAGTCTTTCAACAAGATTTTGTAAAAATTCAGGCTCATCGAATGCGGCAGATATGTGTAAATTTTCTTTCATAATAAACCTGTTTTCAGGTCAGACAGATTCTTTACACTTTATCGGCCCTTCGGGTCTGTCCTTGTTACTCATTAGATGCCGGACAGTCCGTTTTTATTATTAAGGGATTGTGAAAATGTGGAGGACGAGTGAAATAGTCAGGAAAGCCAATAACCTATAAATCCGAGAATTACAGAAAAAATAATGTTTCCTATAACCCTTGCATGCACAGACATATTCTCCATTTGTTCAGCATACATACCAAAGTTTGCTTTGAATTTTTTTGTCAATTCCCAGCCAGCAATAGCATCATAAATACCCAATGCAACAACAGAAATTAGTGCTGAAGATTTGCCAGAAAAGGTTGCTGCGAGGTAAGCAACCCCAATATAGATCAGCATGGAAAAAATGCCGAAGGCTGCATAGTTGAAATTCAATTTCCTGGAAAGTATGGCACCGGCAATATTCAGGATAGTAACTAAAATAATTCCTCCGAAAGTTATGATTACAGGATTCTCTAAGTTGATCATAGTTTACATCAGATAAATTTAAAATCATCACCATCAAACAAGCCTCTGTCACTCAATTTTAAATGTGGTATCACTAAAAGAGCCATAAAAGAAAGTGTCATGAAAGGGGAGCCAAGTGTTGATCCGAGTTCTTCTTTTGTCATTTTATCAATGGCAGTATAGTCTGCTGCTATTTTGTATCCATCTTCATTACTCATCAATCCGGCTACAGGTAAGGCAAGAACAGCCTCTCTCCAACTCCCTCCTGAGGAGGGAGGGCAACAGCAGCTTATGCCACCTTGTTTCTCTATTACCAGGTTAACGGCTTTGCAAATACTTTCATCATCTACACCTACCGCAACAATATTATGGCTATCATGGGCTACCGAAGACGCTAAAGCTCCTTGTTTTAAACCAAAGTTTTTAATAAATGATTTTGCTACAGGTGCATCCTGGTATCGGTTGATGACAACTATTTTTAAAATATCATTTTCCGGGTTACTGTGTAGTTGTTTATTCTTCACAACTACTTTGTCAACAGGTAATATTAGTTTATTGGTGATCAACTGACCGTCCAACGCTTCAATGGCATATATCTCTTCGATGTTTTCTTCTTCACCCCATTTATCAAGATGATATATAAAATCTTCCGGCTTTTTAATATTAATGGCGAACTGGTTGATGATCTCTGTTTTTACACTTTTTATTTTCGATTCGCCATTTTCTGCTACTAATTCACCATTGATAAAAGTTTTCAGTACTTCAAATTTCTTGAGATCATTTACAACTATGAAATCTGCCGGATCATTTTCCCGGAGTAGCCCTGTCTCAAGTTTATAATGCAGTACCGGGTTAACACAGGCTGCTTTTAGTACCTTGAAAAGGTCAATTCCTTTTGCTACTGCTCTTTCACATAATTGGTTAATATGACCTTCGGCCAGGCTATCAGGGTGTTTATCGTCACTACAAAACATTATCTCATTTGGATGATCATTCAATAGTTCGATCAATGCCTCAAAATTTTTGGCTGCACTTCCTTCCCTGATAATGATCTTCATGCCATATTTCAGTTTGTCCAGCGCTTCTTCTTTGGTAAAACATTCATGGTCGGTAGTAATTCCGGCTGCAATGTAATTTCTGGCATTCTCATCTCTTAAACCCGGGGCATGCCCATCCACCGGTTTGCCAAGTTTATGAGCTGTTTCTATTTTTTTCAGTACTTCTTCGTCTTTAAATAATACCCCGGGGAAATTCATCATTTCGCTC
This sequence comes from Chitinophagales bacterium, assembly GCA_020636575.1. Classification (GTDB taxonomy): domain Bacteria; phylum Bacteroidota; class Bacteroidia; order Chitinophagales; family Chitinophagaceae; genus JJ008. Next base: position 291,739 of record JACJXP010000001.1, on the reverse strand, counting down.
AGGTATTTTATTTCGTCCCTTTTTAATAAGCTTTCTACATCGTTTGCATTTAATACAGCACCTGCTGTTTCAAAAGTAGTGGCGGGAACACAGCTTGGGGCACCAAAATTGAATTTGAAAGGAACTCTTTTACCATTTCCGATCATATAATTTACCCCCTCAATGCCACATACATTCGCAATCTCATGTGGATCACTAACAGTGGCGACAGTGCCATGCACAACAGCTAAGCGGGCAAACTCAGAGGGCACAAGCATGGAACTTTCAATATGCACATGGCTGTCAATGAATCCGGGTAATATATAAATTTGAGTTGTTAACTGAGATTCAGGAATTTCTGAAATAGATTCGATCATTCCTTTCTTCACTTTGATCTCTGCCGGGTAAATTTTGTTTTGGTGAACATCTGTAAGTAAGCCTGTTATTGAAAAGTCCTTCATCATCATCAATTTGGATAAAGGTAATTTACTAACTTCAAAAACTAAATCATGCTTCTTATGAGAAAGTTTTTTCTGATCGCTTGTCTGTTTTCATTTGTGATCTCTTCTGCTCAGAAAAAGAATGTCAGCAAGTCTGTAGCTGTAAATAGCGATTCCATTTTATTATCAAATGCCAAATATCGTTTGATAGGTCCCTGGCGGGGCGGACGTAGCGGTGCTGTAACGGGAAGTTATACAGACATGAATACTTTTTATTTTGGAGCAACTGGTGGAGGTGTATGGAAAACTACAGATGGCGGCAGTAACTGGAAAAATATATCTGATAAATATTTTGGAAGCAGCATCGGTGCAGTAGCAGTGGCGCCTCCTGATGAGAATATCATTTACGTTGGAGAAGGCGAGAATACAATGCGTGGAAATGTAAGTGAAGGACTAGGAGGTATGTGGAAGAGTGTAGATGGTGGACGTACATGGCAAAACATCGGGTTAAAAGATGGACGTCATATTATTCGTATTGTTATTCATCCAAGAGATCATAATACAGTTTGGGTAGCTGTTATGGGACATTTATTCGGATCCAACGAGGAAAGAGGAGTTTATAAAACTACCGACGGCGGAAAAACATGGAAGCGGACTTTATTTGTCAATGATCAAACAGGCTGCAGTGACCTGGTGATGGAACCGGGAAATCCTACCGTTTTTTATGCAGGTACATGGCGCTTACTCCGTACACCTTATTCTCTTGAAAGTGGAGGAGAAGGAAGTGGGTTATGGAAAAGTATGGATGGTGGCGAGACGTGGAAGAACATTTCATCAAACAAAGGTCTTCCTAAAGATGTGTGGGGTATTGTTGGGGTAGCAGTGGCGCCATCAAATCCGGATAAGGTGTATGCTATTATTGAAAACAAAAAAGGCGGGCTTTTTGTTAGTGATGATGCGGGAGAAACCTGGACATTGACAAGTAGCGATAATAATATCCGTCAACGGGCATGGTATTATACAAAAGTATTTGTGGATCCCGGTAATGAGAACAGGGTGTATTGTCCCAACGTAAGTTTAATGGTCAGTAATGATGGAGGCAGAACATTTAATACAAGACTGAGAACCCCGCATGGAGATCACCATGACCTTTGGATAGATCCAAAAAACGGAGAGCGGATGATCGTTGCTGATGATGGCGGTGCCCAGATCAGCTTCGATGGAGGAACAAACTGGAGTACTTATTTAAATCAGCCTACAGCACAGATATATCGGGTATCAACCGATAATTCTTTTCCATATCGAATTTTAGGTGCACAACAAGACAATTCTACACTTCGTATCAGGCACCGGACCTATGGCTCAGCAATAACAGACAGGGATTGGGATGAAACTGCAGGAAGTGAAAGCGGTTATGTAGTAGCCGACCCTTTGAATCCTGATATAGTTTATGGAGGAAATTATGGAGGCTATTTGTCAAGATTGGATCATAAAACAGACGAGAACCGTGCAATAACTGTTTGGCCCGATAACCCTATGGGGGCAGGTGCGGATGTATTGAAATATCGTTTTCAATGGAACTTTCCGATATTTTTTTCACCACATAATCCAAAGAGATTATATGCTGCCGGAAATCATTTATTTGTAACGGAAAATGAGGGAGCCAGCTGGCAGGAAATTTCGCCAGATCTTACCACGAATGATAAAAGCAAACAAGCGTCAAGCGGAGGACCCATCACCCAGGATAATACATCTGTGGAATATTACTGTACCATATTTACAGCTACTGAAAGTTCGTTGGAAAAGGACCTGCTATGGACTGGAAGTGACGATGGTTTGATACATATAAGCCGTGATGGGGGTAAGAACTGGGAAAATGTAACACCAAAAAATTGTCCAAAATTGGTTATGTGGAATTGTATTGAAACCGACCCTTTCAAGAGAGGAGCCGCTTATTTTGTTGGAACAAGATATAAAAGCGATGATTATAATCCATATATCTATAAAACCGAAGATTATGGAAAAAGCTGGAAACTGATCGTTAATGGAATTGATAAAATGCATTTTACAAGAGCTCTCAGGGCTGATAGAAAGAGGCCCGGCTTATTATATGCAGGTACAGAATATGGAATGTACATCAGCTTTGATGATGGGATAAATTGGAAACCATTTCAATTGAATTTACCGGTAGTACCTGTTACTGACCTGGCTATAAAAGATAATGATCTTATTGTGGCCACACAAGGTCGTTCGTTCTATGTTTTGGATGACTTAAGCGTTGTTCAGCAAATGAATGAGAACATACTCAATAAGGACCTTTATGTTTTTGATGTGAGCCCAACATGGCGTATCCGGAGCAGGGGATTTTCATTCCGGGAACCTGAAAATGCAGGAGCTAATCCACCCTCCGGCACTTTGATCAATTTTTATGTAAAAAATATCACAGACAGTACTAAGGCATCTGTTACAATTTCAGATAAGAACAAAAAAGTAATAAAGACGTTTGCCACCAATGCGAAGAAAGCAAGTGATAAACTGGAATTAGAGAATGGCATGAATCAATTTGTATGGAATTTACTTTACCCCGAAGCTGAAAGGGTTGATGGTATGATACTCTGGAATGGGGTACCTGGTGGAATATTTGCTCCCCCCGGCGAGTACTTTTATAAAATGAAGGTTGGAAAGGATTCAACTGAAGGTAGCTTCATTGTAAAAGCAGATCCTAACTATACTATTACGCAAGCCGATTATGATGAGCAGTTTCTGTTCCTGCAAAAAGTACAAAATAAGTTTAGTGAAGTGCAGAAGGCTGTGAAGGATATCCGGGCTTTGCGTTCCCAGATAAATGATTTTACACAGAGACAGGAAAAAGGAGCCGTAAAAGAGGTAAAGCAAATGGCTGATAGTATTAATCAAATGCTTACGGAGATTGAAGAGACCTTCTACCAGACAAAAGCAAAAAGCAGCCAGGATGTTTTAAACTACCCGATCAGGTTAAATGATAAATTAAGCGGCTTATTTGATGCGGCTAATAGCGGAAACATGGCGCCGCCTAAGCAGGCAAAAGATGTATATGTAGTTCTGGAAAAGCAATGCGATGAGCAACTGTTAAAACTAAAGAACATTCAGGATAATGAAATCTCTGAATTGAACCACATGATTCGGGAAAAAGCTTTACCTGTGATAGGGTTAAAAAAAGAAAATGCAAAGGAAGAATAAAGAAAAATGATCAGGCTGCCTGCCTTTTTACTTTTTTTGTTCTTTCTTTCAAAATCTGAATGGCTTCATCTTCACTGGAGAACATATTGTTAACATTAACAAGGTTCTTGGCCAATTTATCATATCTTTTTGTCATTAGCCACACAAATATGTGGAGATAATGTATCCCGTCGAATGTAAATATCTTTTGTTCTGCAAATTTGTCTTTATTCTTTAAAAACTCTCCGGGGATATCTGTATAATGCAAAGCGGGGCGAATGTGGTGAACGGCATGGTAACCATCATTCCAGCAAACCTTATTGTATTTTGTATTGATACAGTTTATGGTATTGTCTTCAAAATTATCAAGGTTAACAAATGCATGCTGAGCCCAGTTGCCCAACATCATTACAAGGCGGGCAAAAAGAAATGGAATGATGAAAATGAAAAGAGTGGCTTTGAAATTAACAAAACACATTCCTATACAAAACAGAAAAAATGACATTTCCCCGTAGGTTAACCGCATGTAGAACTTTTTTCTTCTGCGACTGAAGAAATACATGAACGTATCTCTGAAACCAAGGAATAAAAAGTTGAGATAATATCTAAGGAATCCACGAAGGCTATCCCTTTGATAGGGTAATGTACTGCTTGCATCATCCATCATGTTATTCTCCACATGGTGCATGCCCATATGATGAACAAAATAGGTTTCCGGGGTGTGCCCAAAAAAGGGGCATACAAACCAAATGACATAGTTGTACAACCAGGTATAAGGCTTTTTAAATAATCTACGGTGAGAGATACAATGAAGCATTAAACCGAACCGACCCTTAAAATACATTTGTGAAATATAGAAATAGGGTATATACAATAACCACCAATACCAACCCTGTAGCAGAGGGGTGTACAATATGATTGCAGCAGGAACTACAAGGATATGGATAGCGGTGAGTAAATGAATAAAAGGAAGGTCTCTTTTATCATTGATATATTTCAGCCAAAACCTTTCATAGGCAGTAAAATGGCTTGGTTCGTTATAAACCGGGTCTGTAATAACCGTTAGTGACTTCATTCAAATGTTGTAATGATTCTAAATCAGGGCCTAGTGGGATTATAGCATATTGATTTTCATGCTATAATCTAAAACGCAAAAGTACAGCTTAAAATTGAATGCAGATGAAATCTTTGTCAGGATTTATATTCATATGTACCTGATTTTGATCAACTTATGTGTATTTACATTTTTGATGCAGGTTTTATCGGTCTCACGGTAGTAGTGGCCCCTCCATTCAGGGTCAGGTCTACCGGTTTATTTGTTTTCCAGGAGCCTCTTGTAAAATCAGGAATATCCACTTTATCTGAATTTTTAGCTACTGATCGCTGACTTAATGGGAACAGGCAGCTCCATGCAGCTGCATCATAAACATCCTGGTCAAGAGGCAACCCGTTTCTTAAACAGTCTATCAACCGCCAATCCATAATAAAATCCATACCACCATGACCTCCTACATCTTTTGCAATTTCACCAATGTGTTTTACAATAGGAGGAGAATACTTCTTATACAGATCATCCAGCTCTTCTTGTTTGATCCATGAATGTCCGAAAGCTATTTTTTCTGGCCCGGGCCATTTTTGTGCAATACCTTTTGTTCCGCTTAAAAGATGAATTCTTGAATATGGTCGTGTGGTACTGACATCATGTTGTACCATAATCGTTTTTCCTTTGTTGGTCCGGATAAGGGTAGTGTTCATGTTGCCCCTGTAATTCTTTCCGGTATATTCATCAAAGAAAGAATCTGACTTAGCCATTTCATCAGCCAATTTCCCAAGAGTGAAATCGTTGGTACTCATACTTACCAGGTGATCTAGTTTATCGCCCCGGTTCACATTCATGCATTGTGCCACAGGTCCGAGGCCATGGGTGGGGTAAAGGTTTCCATTTTTATTAATATTCTCTTTTAACCGCCACATATCGGCATAAGCATTCTTATTAAAAAGATAGTCTTTACTTAAATTGTGTATATAGGCGCCTTCTGCATGTATAATCTCACCAAATAATCCTTGCCTTGCCATATTCAAAGTGAGCAGTTCGAAAAAATCATAACAACAGTTTTCCAGCATCATGCAATGCTTCTTGGTGTTTTCAGAAGTTTCTACCAACTCCCATAATTCATCCAGTGTTTTACCGGCAGGAACTTCAACAGCGGCATGCTTCCCATTTTTCATAGCCCTTAAAGCAACAGGGGTATGCAGATGCCATGGGGTTGGGGAATATACAAGATCAATGTCTTTATTCTCACATAATGCTTTCCAACCGTCGTTTCCTGAAAATTCTTTTGCAGGTGGACGATTCATTTTCTTTAAAGTGGCCTGGGCTTTAGTAACTCTGTCAGGATATTTATCGCAAAGAGCTGTAATTTCTACACCTTCAATATAACTTAAGCGTTCTACAGCTCCTGAGCCCCGCATACCTAATCCTACAATGCCGATCCTTACAGTATCCAATTTAGGAGCAGCATAACCACACATATTAAAACGCTGCTTTTCTCTCAGTTTTTCGGTTATTCGCAATATCTCGTCGTCTGAAGTACCGAATGAAGTTGCAAAACTCGGTAAACCAGTAAAAAGTGCTCCGCCACCAATAGCAATACCTTTCAGCAATTTTCTGCGATCCTTATTCATATGTTGCAATGTTTATTTATCGCAAGTTCCGTAATTATTTAAAATGAAAATGAGAAAGTAAGACAAACGATTGACCTTTAAAGATCAGGTCTTTTTTGCGCTGTTCGCTTCAGAGATTGCTCATGCCGCCATTCATCGATCTTCTTATGGTCACCGCTTAATAAGATATCAGGCACTTTCCATCCACGGAAATCTTCCGGCCTTGTATAAACGGGAGGAGCTAATAAGTTGTCTTGAAATGAGTCAAAAAGGGCAGAAGTTTCATCATTCAATACGCCTGGTAATAATCTTCCTATTGCATCTGTAAGAATAGCAGCGGGTAATTCACCTCCGCTTAATACATAATCTCCAATAGAAATTTCTTTGGTTACGTAATGTTCCCTGATGCGTTCATCAATACCCTTATAATGGCCACATATCAATAGCAGGTTATTTTTTAAAGAGAGGGTGTTGGCTATCTTTTGATTTAACAATTCTCCATCGGGGGTCAGGTAAATTATTTCATCGTACTTTCTTTTTGATGATAGTTCTTCAATTGCATTGGCCAGTGGCTCACACATCATTACCATCCCGGCTCCGCCCCCATACTGGTAATCGTCGACCTGGCCGTAACTATTAACTGCCCATTTTCTTAAATGATGTACCTCTACGGTCAGGATCTTTTATCCCTAGCCCTTTTCATGATGCTGTGATCGAGGGCTTTCCAGCAATTCAGGAATTACAGAAAGTATATCAATGTGCATTCAGCAAAGATAGGAACGGGTTAGTTACAGGAAACAAATATGACTTTTCTACTTTCATTCGCTGCTGCATCTAACTGTGAGAATTTCAATCCTGTATTGGATTCCGGGGCTGCAGTTAAGGATTCAGTAAAGTTTGTATTGGGACTATTGGGGTATTGGTGTGTGTCATGTAAAATTCTGTTTGTGTTATTATTGTTTACATGAACATGTAGTTCGGCAACTGTTTTATTATCTGTTACCGTTCCTGTTATCTGGATAGTTTGTCCGGCAGTAAATACCTGGTTGTCAAAAGGGCTATTTAGTGTGATGACGGGGGCTTCATTATCATTTGTGTTTTTAGATTTGGAGCAACTGATGTTGGCCAGCATACAAATGAATATCAATCTCAGGGTCAGGGATACTTTCATTTTATAAAATTAATTAAATAAAAGCCCCCGGAGAACCGGGGGCCGATATTGAAACAAAAACCAACGACAGTCCTGGTAGGACTGCATATTTTCCTGTTTCAAAGCTACCCTGACACTATGTCTAAATAACTGATATTGGTCAACGGATAGAATGATTAAACTCAAAGTTTAAACTGGTCTTTTATGATTTTTTTACAGCAGTGTTTTTCTTGATAAAAATCAGTTTTTTAGGACTATCACAGTATTAATTTGAAAGTGAAAGTTATTCTATGACTGGGTCTAAGATATCCGTAATTACCGATGATCTATGTGCGGCTGATATTGTTAAAAGTCATTATCGCACTGCGTCCGTATTTAAAAAATATGGTATTGAATACTGCTGTGGAGGAAAATGGCCTTTAAAATTGGTCTGCGAAACGCAGAGCATAGACTGCGAAAAGCTAATGAATGAATTACAAGAAGTTTCCAGGCTTGTATTTGTTCCGGCCTCACTTCCATATAATGAATGGAAAACAGAATTCCTGACAGACTATATTATCAATGTACATCATCGTTATTTAAGAGATTCGCTTCCTCAGATAAGAGATCAGATATCCCGCTTTGTTGATGAGCATAAAAAAAAATATCCGCAACTGGCTGAATTGGATAAAGAATTCACTAAACTTGAAAAATCAGTATCTGATAGCATTACCAATGAAGAAGATGTTATTTTTCCTTATATCAGGCAGATATCGCATGCTTATGAGAGTAAAGAATCCTACACAGATCTTCTGATAAGGACTTTGAAAAGGCCCACAGGAAATATTTTCCAGCCAGGACGTAATGTGATCTCTACCCAGTTACAGCGGATCCGGGATATTACAGATAATTATACACCGCCTGAATCTGGTTGCACCAGTCATCGCTTATCGTTTTCACTGCTAAGAGAACTGGATAGTGATCTTGAACATCACATGTATCTTGAGAATAATATTCTTTTTCCCAGGGTTGTTAAAATGGAAAAAGAATTATTGGAAAGACAATAATCCCTGATATTAATTTAATTTGTTGCCTAATTTGTCTAAATGCTAAAAATCAACAGCAGGATCATTGCATTATTGGTTTTTTTGATATACGCAGTAGCTATCAGCTTATCATTTGTGTTTAAAAGCTATGAACTGGCAGTGAGCGGAATGCTAATAGCTATATTTCTAACTGCTTTTATTCCAGGACGGGGATCAACTTTGTTGACGGGCCTGGTTAGTATGATTGTATTAACGGGTCTGGTGATCTTCTTTAAAGATGACCAGGTTGACATTAGAAAAGCACTTCTTTCACAGATATATTCGTTGCTGGTAATTCTTTTCTCAGTAGTACTCATTTTTTATTTAAAGCGACTTCAGCAAATTGTTTCCTATGGAAAAGTGCACATGACATCTCTCTTTGAGAATGCTACAGAAGGGATAATTGTTACAAACGGGACAGGCAAGATTGTACTGGCAAATCCTTCAGTCGAAAAAATGTTTGGATATGATAGTAATGAATTGACGGGTTATTCTATTGAAGTACTGCTGCCCAAACGTTTTCAGCATGGGCATGTTCACTTTCGGAACTCTTTCTTACAGTCCCCTTCAAACAGAAGTATGGGAAAAGGCAGGGATCTTTTCGCAGCGAGAAAAGATGAAACAGAATTTCCTGTTGAGATAAGCTTAAGCCATTATAAGCAGGGTAATGATATTTTTGTTATTGCATTTATAGTTGATATTACTGCCCGCAAGGTGATTGAAAACAAATCACAAGAGCAGAGAGAAGAGTTAGAGAAGATAAGTGATGATATACGGAAGCTTAATACAGAGCTGGAGAAGAAAGTAGATGAAAGAACAAAAATACTTAAGGAAGCTTTGGCTCAACTGGAGCACTCTCAAAAAGAACTCCATAAATCCCTTGAGAAAGAGAAGCACTTAAATGAGATAAAATCGAGGTTTGTTTCAATGGCATCTCATGAGTTCAGGACCCCTCTCAGCACTATACTTTCCTCAGCTACCCTGGTTTCAAAATACCCGAATACAGAAGAGATAGAAAAAAGAGAAAAGCACATAAGGAAAATTAAGGATTCGGTGGGCTATATGAATGAACTGCTGGAAGACTTTTTATCTCTTGGTAAGCTGGAGGAAGGAAAAGTAATCATTAACAGCAGCCGGTTTTGCCTGGCAGATTTTATTGAGGATATTGAAGATGAAATGAAAATTCAATTAAAGAAAGGGCAGGAAATTATTTCAACAACTCAGGGAGAAGCCTTTTTTGAAACAGATAAACGAATGCTTAAGAACATTATTCTGAACCTCCTTTCGAATGCTATTAAGTTTTCACCAGAGGGTAGCCCAATCGATCTGCTTATCAGCTGTGAGGCAGATTCATTGGATATATCAATACAGGATAGAGGCCTGGGTATACCAGAGGAAGATCAACCATTTTTATTCAGCACATTCTTCCGGGCAAAAAATGTAATGAATATCCAAGGTACAGGATTGGGTTTGCCGATCGTTAAACGGTATACTGATCTGCTGGGTGGAACTATAAGTTTCAAAAGCCGGGAAGGGTTTACATCTTTTAGTGTGATACTTCCTAAACTGGAATCAACGGCTTAGCTTCAGTGACATATTACAGCTTCTCCCGGTGCGCCTGGAAGTTCAGGACTGATAAATGGGATTCCGAGATTCATCCCTCTTAAGATCAGGATCATTCCCATTACTGCCACAAATACGGGGATAGCTTTACTAACAGAAGCTCTTATACCGGGATTTATTAATCTGCCAGCATAAGCAACTGTCATCATGGCCGGAAAAGTACCAGCTCCGAACATGGCCATAAAACCTACACTTTCTGTAATGGTATTAAAGGATAATACAGAAGCCATAGCAATATAGACCATACCGCAAGGAAGGAATCCATTGGCCATTCCAATCAATAGAAAACCAGCGGGGTTATTGGCTTTTTTTAGAAAATAGGAAATAACCTTTTGGATATTTTGGTAAAATGAATTCAAAAAGGGAAGACGAACAATATTTCTTCTATAGAAATAGAGTAAAGCAGATAAAAGGATCAATGACCCGGCAACAATAGAGAACCATCGCTGATAACCTGATAGGTAAATACTTCTGCCAGCCAGGCCCAGTAATAAACCTAAAAATGAATAAGTCAGTATCCTGCCTGCCTGGTAAAGAAACAAAGCAAGCAATCGTTTCGATTTTGAAAAATGAGCTACAGGAAGAGCCAGGCTAATAGGGCCACACATACCTATACAGTGCAAGCTTCCGGCTGCACCTAAAGTAAATCCTGCTAATAGTCCTGCTTCTATGATCATAACACAGTTAAAGGTTCTTCAGCATAGTAATTTTTGCCTTCACTGTTCCAGTCGATCCTGACCGTATAATTTCCGGGATCAATTTTTTTTAAGTCGAATAACTGGACTCCATTTTTATCGGTTGATAATTCAAATTTTTTATCCTTACGGGAATCATAAGCACAATAGAACCATATTTTTCCTTTTATGGTTACATTTTTCATTTCATCAGGTAGCTGTAACAGGATTGTTCCATCTTCTTCCTGCCCGATTTTTAAAGGGGTTGATAATTCCTGTGCCCTTTTGGTGCCATCAATTACATGCTGGTATTTTAACTCTTGTGCATAATAATCTTTTTCAACCAGTTCATAGTTTGTGTTAACAGAACGATAAACGAGATAGACCATTCCCCCGATGAATACTAAAATTGCTATCAGTATTTTATTTCCCCAGCTCATTACATTTCTTTTTTATGTCAGAACCTGTTGAAAGGTCCCATAAAGTTTGTTTTTAAAGTTGAGATCCGGCGATCTCCTTCATATAGCCCTACTGACAACTTCATTTTTCTTTTATTGATATAGTCTTTTGGAAGAATAATGAAGAAAGAACCTTTACCCTGGTCTTCTTTTTTTACAAGGATGGAAGCACCTTCAGCCTGTAATATCCTGCCCGGAGCCTCTTCCAGCTGTAGCGTCAGCGGAATATCTTTGATCGTTTTATTTACAATTTTGATAGTATAAAGGTTCGAAATACTGTCTTCGCCTCTTTCCTGATAAAGCATACCGGGAGCTCTTACAATGGTACCGCCCACATCTTTTCGGGTAACAAGCAAAGTGGTAATTATACCCGTAAGAACGAACAATAGAACAGTATAGAACTTCATTCTGCCAGTATAACGCAGCTTTTTTCCTTCAGCAATGCCTGACTCAGAAGCATACCTGATCAAACCCTTAGGCCGGTTTACAGCTTCCATCATATGATCACAGGCATCAATACAGGCAGTACAACCAACACATTCCATTTGAGTTCCGTTACGAATATCAATTCCTGTGGGACATACTTTTACACACTGAAAGCAATCAATACAATCACCCTGGTTTAGTTCTGCAGGCGCATTCTTCTTGAATTTTCCTCTCGGCTCTCCTCTCTTATAGTCATACGCAACAAGCATGGAATTCCTGTCGAGCAATACACTTTGCAAACGACCATAGGGACAAACAACGGTGCAGGCCTGTTCCCTGAAATAAGCATATACCGCATAAAAGATAACAGAAAAGATCAATAATGAAACGAAAGTGATAAAATGGTCACTTAAAGGTTCGCTGATCATTTTCCGGAGTTCATCCATGCCGATTATGTAGGCAAGAAAGAAATTCGCAATGATAAAGGCCAGTAAAAAGAAGACAACATGTTTGGTTGCCTTTTTCCTGATCTTTTCAGCTGTCCATGGTGATTTTTTCAGCATTCTTTGTTTCGCAGCATCTCCTTCAATAAGGTATTCAACTTTCCGGAAAAGCATTTCCATGAAAATTGTTTGCGGACAAACCCACCCACAAAACAGCCTTCCAAATGCTGCTGTAAACAATACAATGAAGATGATGAAGGTCACCATGGTGAGCCCAAAAATGAAGAAATCCTGCGGCCAGAATATTTTACCGAAAATTATAAAACGGCCTTCTGGTATATTGAAAAGAAATAATGGCCTGCCATTCACTTTAATAAATGGTAAGGCAAAGAATAAAATAAAGAATCCCCAGCTCACCCAGGTCCGGATATTATAAAACTTTCCTTTTGGCTTTTGAGCAAAAACCCAGTTTCGTTTTCCTTTTGCATCAACCGTGGCTATTCTGTCACGGAACGATTCTTCCTGGTGTTCGGGCTGATTTTCTATATCGGTTTTTGTCTCACTCATCATTCTTTGATTAATTCATTACCATTTTATTGTCTGTGGCAGTAGAATCTGTAGCTGCTGGAGGTGTCTCTTCTTCCTGTTGCAAAATACCATCCGGAGCCTTAGGATTTGGCGGATTACTGCCATGCAAAGATTTAACATAACTGGCAACTTGTGCAATTTGTTTATTTGAGTATTGATTTTGCCATTGTGGCATTGCATTTACTCCATACCTGATCACCTTGAAAACACTTTTGATATCATTTCCATGCAACCAGTAGTCATCAGTTAAGTTAGGACCCACATCACCAGCACCGGTCTGCTTATGACAAACTGCACAAGATTTTACAAAGATGGCTTTACCTGCTGAGATATCTTCAGGTGCGGTTAATATAGTTACCGTATTCTCATCAACCGCATCTCCTTTTTTCTTCAGGTACTCCTGTAGTCTTAATTCTGCTTTAGCAACTGATCTGTCATATTCTTGCTTGCTGGAGGGTCCGTTGTGAGTTACATGAAAACGCCACAGGTAGATCACTGCAAACAGAATTGAAGCATAAAATCCATAAAGCCACCATGGGGGAAGCCTGTTATTCAATTCCCGGATTCCATCATACTCATGTCCCAGGTCAAGCTCGGCTTCCTCGCTAACTGGTTTAAGTTTATTGAACCTGTCCCACCAGCTAAGTTTATTCTTTTTGGCTTCTACTTGTTCCTTGGTTTCTGTTATAGCCAATTTTGCCTTTTCTGTTCTTAGAAGGAATTTGATATTGATCAGCAGGGCTATAATGATGAACAGTTCCAGGAAAATAACTGCTGCCATGATGTAGAAGGTGGAAGCAGACATTCCTCCAATCGTTTGGGTAACGGCCTGGGTAGTTGCTTCTGCATTTCCATCTTGAGCAAAAACAGAAGGACTCAGGGTTAATAATACCAGGATGATCACTGCTGACATCGCTTTTGCAGACTCTGTTCTTCTTTTTTTGAGTTTTATATCTGCGGTGCCTAATAGAATATTTGCCAGTATACCAATAATGATGAGTAATAATAACATCAGAACGATCAGGGTTAGTGCAAGGGGGTTACTGAAAGGCGATTCAGATGGCGGCCCCGCAGCCCATGCAGTATTGGTCATCAATAGCGGGAGGCATATGAACAAACTCAGGATGTATTTCAGTTTTTTATTAATAGATAGCATATCTGAATTTTTTAAGTCTGATTAATTATCCAGCGGAATTTTGCTGATTTCTTTTAGTTTGTTTTTGTTGGTTCTAAAAACCCATACCAACATAATGATGAAAAATGAAACAAACATGACAAGTGACAGTAGCCCCATAATGTCTACGCCACTTACTTTTTCTATATAATGAATGAATTTCATGTTCTTTATTTTTTGATTTCAGCAATGGGTTGTTGTTTATATTCCGCTTTGATATCTCTTCCCAAACGTTGTAGATAAGCGATCAGGGCTATGATCTCTGCATTGGCCGGTGTTTCTATTTTGTCTTTCTTCAAGTTAGCAGCAATAGAATCAGCCTGATGCATCAAATCCCTGTTAGCCACTTTATCATATCCTTTGGCATACGGCACACCCAGTTTGCGCATAGCTCTTATCTTGGCCGGAGTCGAGGCGGTATCTAGCTTATTGTCCAGCAACCAAACATATTGTGGCATTAATGAACCGGGCGACATGGACCTTGGGTCGTACATGTGATTATAATGCCAGCTGTCAGGATATTTTCCGCCCTCCCTGGCTAAATCAGGCCCTGTTCTTTTACTACCCCATTGAAACGGATGATCATATACAAATTCACCTGCCTTGGAGTAGCCTCCATCTCCGGGATTAGGTGCATAGCGGGCCACCTCATCCCTGAACGGACGAACCATTTGTGAGTGACAGGTATAACAGCCTTCTCTTATATAAATATCCCTGCCCTGTAATTCAAGCGGAGTGTATGGTTTTACACTGGCTATAGTTGGAATATTTGATTTGATCAGGAATGTGGGTAGAAATTCGATAATCCCGCCAATGGCTACTAACACAAGGCTTAAGATCAGCATGGTAACAGGTTTTCTTTCAATTACCCTGTGCCAGTATTCTTTTTTGCCACTGTGTTCTTTTATCAGCGGCGCTGCTTCGGCTTCCTCATTGGCTATGAATGTACCTTGTACAATTGTTTTATAAAGGTTATAAACCATCATCAATGCACCGATCAGGTATAAGGAACCACCAATGCTTCGTGTGATATACATTGGTTTAATGTTAGTAACAGTTTCAAGGAACTGGTATTTCAACTGACCTTCATCAGTGAACTGCTTCCACATAGAAGCTTGTTCAAAACCGGCCCAGTACATAGGCACAGCATAAAGGATAATGCCAATTGTTCCCAGCCAAAAATGGTTTGTTGCCAGTTTTTTGGAATATAAAGTAGTGCCCCACATTTTAGGTATCATGTAATAAAGAATGGCAAAAGCAAGGAAACCGTTCCAGCCAAGACCACCAATATGCACATGGGCAATGGTCCAGTCCGTAAAGTGAGATATAGCATTTACACTTTTCAGGCTCAGCATTGGGCCTTCAAACGTACTCATACCATAACAGGTAATGGCCACAACCATAAACTTCAAAACCGGATCTTCTCTTACTTTATCCCATGCACCGCGGAGTGTAAACAAACCATTCAGCATACCACCCCAGCTGGGAGCGATAAGCATGATAGAGAAAACAACTCCAAGAGATTGGGCCCAGTCGGGCAAAGCACTATATAGCAAGTGGTGCGGGCCTGCCCATATATAGATAAAGATCAGTGCCCAGAAGTGAATGATCGAAAGACGGTAGGAGTAAACCGGTCTGTTAGCAGCCTTTGGAAGGTAATAATACATAAGGCCTAAAACAGGTGTAGTTAAAAAGAAGGCTACAGCATTATGTCCATACCACCATTGTACCAGCGCATCCTGCACACCTGCATACCAGCTATAGCTTTTCAGAAATGAGACAGGCATCTCGAAAGAGTTCACAATATGCAGCATGGCTACAGTTACCCATGTGGCGATATAAAACCAGATGGCCACATATAAATGTTTTTCTCTCCGTTTGATAATGGTACCAAACATGTTGATACCAAAAATGATCCAAACGATAGCTATAGCTATATCAATAGGCCACTCCAGCTCCGCATATTCCTTACCGGTTGTTTTCCCCATTAACAGGGTAATGGCTGCGGCCGCAATTATAGCCTGCCAGCCCCAGAAATGCAGCCAGCTTAGCCTGTCGCTGAACATCCTCGCTTTACATAAACGCTGCAGGGAGTAATATATACCTGCAAAGGAGGCATTTCCTACAAAGGCGAAAATGATGGCATTGGTGTGCAGGGGTCTTAATCGCCCAAAAGTGGTAGCGGCAAGATTCAGGCTACTTTCAGGATAATATATCTGAATAGCAGCCCAAAGACCAGCCAGCATACCTACTATACCAAAAGCCACGGTAGCATACATGAATGCCCGGACAATTTTGTTGTCATAATAGAACTTTTCTACTTGCATAAGCTCGGTTATTTATTTGGTTGGTTGGATGAAGAGGGTTTATCGTCAAAAAGAATGCGGGAAGAGGGGGAGTAATCATCTTCAAACTGGCCGGATTTTACACCCCATAGAAAAGCGACTAAAAACAAGCCTGCTATTGAAATACTTGCGATCAGCAGGATAATAATTACACTCATTCGATCAATTTTTAGTTGCGGTAAAAGTATTTTCTGGTCATTTTTTATGCTATAATGCTTATCAATGAAAATACTGATTTTTATCAGGGGTTTTCTTAAATACCGGTAATCATAACCTCATACGCCTGGCCAGGATGCTGCTACTGCCAAAAGTGAGCAACAAAATGCTGATTGAACTTGCAGGCATAAGGATTGCCGCAATAAGCGGCGAAAGTGTGCCCTGAACTGCAAAGAACAAGCCTACAATGTTATAAACGATAGATAGCACAAAGCTGGCAACTACAATATTCCTGTTGGCACGGCAGAGCTTAATAAACTTGGGAAGTGATGATAATCTCCCTGATTCGATTATAGCATCGCTGGATGGGGTGAAGTTGTTACTTTGATCGGTTACGGCAATGCCTATATCACTTTGCTTCAAAGCACCAGCATCATTAAGGCCGTCACCTATCATCATTACTTTTTCTCCTTTTACCTGTAATTGCCTGATATAATCTGCTTTGTTTTCCGGTTTTTGATAAAAAAGGGATTTTGTATCTGAACCTGCGATCTTTTTCAGGTTTTCCCTTTCTGAGTCATTATCACCTGATAGAACCGAGAGCTGGAACTGGGGCTTAAGCCTTTTTATAAGATCGGGTACAGTGTTCCTGTAATGATTGCTGAACCTGAAATGTCCGGCCGTTTTATCATTAATAGTTACATAAACGAATGTGCCGGAATTATTAAGGGTCTTATTTTCAGTGAATGTTTCTGAACCGATTTTTATAAAGTCGCCATCAACAATGCCCTGGATGCCTTTACCTGGAATTTCACGGAAGGATTCGACAGAGTGTTGCCCGTCAATTGTAAAGTGCCTGGACAATGCTTTACTCAACGGATGTGAAGAACCAGCAGCTAAAGCTGCTATCTGCTCTTGTTGAATGAGTGATAGGGGAGTTCCGGTATAAACAATATCCTGTTGTTGTGTAGAAGTTAGGGTCCCGGTTTTATCAAAAACAATATGATCAATTTTTGCAATATCCTCAATGGTCTCTGCATTGCGCAGGTAAAACCTGTTACGGGCCAGTATCTGCAGGATATTGCCATTTGTAAATGTATTGGCTAAAAGCAAGGCACAGGGGCATGCAATTATGAATACTGCGGTAATGGCAGGCCAGATCCGTGAAGGATCATTGATACTCCAGTAAATAGCTGTGATCGTTGCAATACTCAAAACGATATATGTAAAATACCGGCTTAGTAAATGCACAAATGACCGGTTGTTTTTCTTTTCCTTTTTAAATTCATCCCGGTTCCAGAGTTTGGTCAGATAGCTTTGGGCTACCTCTTTCACAACCAGTATCTCAATGTTTCCGGCTGTTTGTTTTCCTCCGGCATAAACTATTTCGCCAACTCCTTTTTCAACCGGGATCGATTCACCAGTAACAAAACTGTAATCTATGAAAGCCTTTCCTTTTGTAAGGATGCCATCAGCAGGGATCAACTCTTCATTATGTATAAGCAGGGTATCATTCGTTTTAATATCAGGCAAAATAGTTGGGATCTCTTTTTCCTCTTTTAATACAGAAACTGCTACCGGGAAATAAGAACTGTAATCCCTTTCAAATGAAAGCTGCCGATAGGTCTTATTCTGTAAAATACGTCCTGCCAGCATAAAGAATACAATACCTGTCATAGAATCAAAATACCCGCCTCCTGTACCGGAAATAACTTCATAAGCACTTCTGATGAATGTGATGATGATGGCAAGTGCTACCGGGGTATCAATATTTAAAAATTTATGTTTTAAACTTTTCCAGGAGGATGTATAAAATGGCAGGGCTGAATAAAGCAAAACAGGGATAGCAAGCACAAAACTGATCCAGCGAAACAAAAGCCGCAGACTATTCTCAGTAACATCTATGCCCAGGTATTCAGGAAAACTGAGCAGCATTACATTGCCAAAACAAAAACCTGCAATACCGATCTGGTAGATCATGCTTTTGTCGATAGCCGGCCTTTTTGACTTTAGGTCGTTAAGACTGATATAGGGTTCATACCCAATGCTGGTAAGGATTTCAGCAACTTTACGTAAGCTTGTTTTTGCACTAAGGAATACGATGTCTACTTCCTTTCTTGTAAAATTTACTTTAGATGAAATAACACCGGTATCAAGGCGATGAAGATTTTCCACTAAATACAGGCAGGAACTACAGTGCATTTGTGGTAAGTAAAAGGTGACATGGATCTGTTCTTCATCCCTGAAACTGATAAGCTGGTCCTGTACTTGCTTATTATCTAAAAAAGCAAATTTGTCTTCCCTTACTTGTATGCGTTGATTGATTCCCGGATTGTCATTCAGATTGTAATATTCGCAGAGTTCGTTCTGGTTAAGGATCTGGAAAACCATTTTGCAGCCTTCGCAGCAAAATATTTTATCGCCGGACTGAATTTTGTCATTCAGGCAGCTTTCACCACAATGGTAACAGCTAAGCTTATTTTTAGTTAATGCAGTCTGGGACATACTTCGTTGGGCGGCTAAAATATAAAGGTAAAATAGGCGCAGCCATGATGATGTTCAGAATATATAATGATTTTTATCAAAAATAGGGTTTTAGGTATATTGCACACTTTAAACGCAGGTGACATGAACAACAGAACTATCCTGATCATTGACGATAATGAAGATATCAGGGATAACACGTCTGAGATACTTTCTTTGGGGGGCTACAAAACCATTACTGCTGAGAATGGGAAAAAGGGAGTGGAAGCTGCTTTGGCTGAAAAACCGGACCTGATCATTTGCGATATTATGATGCCAGAACTGGATGGGTATGGCGTTCTGCACCTGTTGCGCAAAAATCCTGAGACAGAGAGCATTCCATTGATATTCCTGACCGCTAAAGCAGAACGAAGCGATATGCGGAAAGGGATGGAAATGGGAGCGGATGACTATGTGACCAAACCCTTTGAGGAACTGGAGTTAATGAATGCAATTGAGTCAAGGCTGCGTAAATATGATATTTTACAAAAACAGTATAATTCTTCAAGCAAGGGATTAAGCGAACTTACTCATGATCTTCGCCAAAATGGGATGATCGATTTCAAACTGGAGGATTATAATTCTGAGGTGTACAGCAAAAAACAGATCATCTATGCGGAAGGGAAACGGCCCCGGTATTTGTTTTATGTTACAAAAGGAAAAATTAAAGGTTATAAAACCCATGAGGATGGTAAGGAATATATAACAGACCTGTATAGCGATGGTGACTTTATTGGCTATCCTGCCCTGATCGAAGAGATGAACTATGATGATACAGCTGTGGCATTAGAAGAATCAGAGGTGATCCAGATCCCGAAAGAAGATTTTCAGCAGTTGATCGGTGGGGATATACTTATTGCGTCTAAATTTATACGCATCATCACTCAAAACGTAAAGGAAAAAGAAGAAAGACTATTGAGTCTTGCTTACAGCTCACTTAGAAAACGTATCGCAAAAGCGTTGGTTGATATCCATCATAAGTTTAATACGGAGGGAGAAAACAATCCTATAGAAATATCACGGGATGATATTGCTCACTATGTGGGAACGGCAACCGAATCTCTTATACGTACACTTAGCGATTTTAAATCAGAAAAACTGATACAGATCAAGGAAGGAAAGATCATCATCACAGATCTTGAAAAATTAGAACATCTTCTTTATTAGTATATAAATACTTCCCGTTCTTTTTCCGGAATAGTGGCTCCTTTAGGAATATGTATTTCCAGGTTTCCGTTTTTAAAAAGAGCTACCGTCATTATTGTGTCTGCATCAGCAGGTAATGTGAAACTTTCGTTCCAGGAGAAATTATCAATTTTCTTTTTTGTTACAAACCAATGACTGTTTTCTTTCTTTTCGGCTGAAACAACCAGTCTTTTTTCGCTGATATTGACCTTTATCTCTTCCCTAAGCATGCCCGGCATGGCCAGGTAAATGATATATTCATCATTTTTTTCGTTTATGTCCATTACTGGAAATAGCGCAGTGCTTTTATTTCGGGAAGTTAGTGGCATAACAATAGGATTTTATATAATGAGCAAAAAGCCCCCGCCTTTCAGCTACTGACGGGGGCCTCCCTTCCGGGACATCCGGTTGCATTACTTGACTGCAATCTTCTTAACTTTCCTGGCTTCTTTGACTTCTTGCTTTGGAATAACGATCTTCAACTCACCATTTTCATACACGGCATCAATTCCTGATGCTTTACAATTCTCTGGCAAAGTAAAGCTGCGGGTCCAACTGTTATAGTTATACTCCCTTCTGTTAAAACGGCCATTCTTTTCCTCTTTTTCTTCTTTCTCTTTTTCGGCAGAAATTGTCAGTAACTCATCATAGGCTTCAATACGGAAATCATTTCTGTTCATTCCTGGAGCTGCAACAGTAAGCATAAACTCTTTATCAGTTTCTGCTACATTTACTGCGGGTACATTCATTACTTTTCCCATGTTAAAGAACTCGTCAATAGGGGCATTGAAGAATTTTTCCATCCAGCCGGTGTCAAACAAAGTGGGCCAGGATGTTCTGGTTTTTTCTACAGCTTTGTTTTCCATACAACTGATTTTTAACGGTGATCAATATTATTAGCAGCACCAATATCGGTTTTGCCATAGTAAAAAACAATGATGTTTGTAATGGAAGCGCTTGATTTTTGTCAGACTATTTCAAAACCTGAATTGTCGACAAATCCTGCTTAAAAAGAAAGTCTGTTAACTAAAATAGGTGAACTGTATTAGTACTTCTCGACAGATCCTTCTAATTGCTTTTCAATCATATTAATAGCTTTGGGAAACAGTATATTATTTTCCAGGTGTACATGTTGATGCAGGTCTGTTTCAAAGTTTTGTAAGGCTTTAAAACTAAGTTTATAGGTTGTGCATGCGCCTATTGGTGGGTTATAATTCTCACTAATTTTTCTTATTTCTTCCATTAAACTTCCGGCATGATCATGTTCATCTTCCATGATTGAAACAGGAGCACTGATAAACGATTTGCTTACCCGGGGCCGGGATTGTTGCATCGCTAACTTTTCCAATTCACAAATTCTTGGAAAAAGAATAGTTTCTTCTTTTTGCATATGTATTTCCATTTCTTCTTTGATAGCCGTAAATAACTCAAAAAGCTTATACAATTCAGGGTGTTTTTCGCCATGTTTGGCTGTAACTTTTTGAAGATAACCAAATATAAGGGGCAGCTCCCTTTGTACATAACTATGATGTGTTTCTACAATATAGCCGGTTAGTTTAGTTAAGGACATTTTAGAGGGATCAATTGTGTCATCATTGTTGCTTGTCATGGTCCTTTCAAGGTCCATAAGCACATCGGCTGGATTCACCCTGTTTTCAGCACAGGCTTCTTTTAAAGTTCTTTTGCCCTTACAGCAGAAATCAAGGTGGTATTTTTCAAAAACTGAAGCTGTTTTGTGATTATCTGTTACAATTGTTGCAAGGCTTTGTGTTAATAATTCTGTCATAATAAAAGTTTTAGTTATATATCTTTCTTTCTAAATTTTCTTACGGCAAGCCATAAGGGAAGTGTAATCCATAAGATCATTACCCCAACGGTAAACAGTAGACCGGTTCCGCTTCCAAAAAAATCTTTATATAAAGCCCCGGTATAGCCCATCAAAGCGCTTACATCCATTTTAAGCATAATGAATATCCTGCCCAGATCTATTGGGTTTAAAGCAGATATCAGCAGAGTGAACTTTTCGAGCGGGTAATCGCTGAAGGAAAACAGGATCAAAAGGACAATTCCATCATAGATTAAAGTAAAGTAAAACCAGAGTAGTAAAGCAAAACCGATACCTTTTGCCTTGTCTCTGGCTCTTACTGAAGCGAAAAAGGCAATAGAAGTAAAAACCAATGTAAGGGTTGAGCCGGTAAAGAGCATTGCCATACCGGTTTCTGAAGCTGCATAGAACGCTACCGGGATACCTACTCCTATAAGGAAGGCTGACAAAAGTGAAAGGCTGATTCCGGTATATTCACTTAGCAAAATTTTTTTTCTGCTCAATGGTTGCGAAAGCATCAGTTCAATGAATTCATAAGAATTATAATAATGTATTGTTGTAAAAACAAGACTTACAAGGGGAAGAGCAATCAGGATAATATTCATCAGGCTCAACATGGCTTTGCTGCTGTCTTCTTCCATTTGAAATAAGCTAAGAGAAACAATAAAAAGGAATAATGTATATGCAATAATGATCTTACTTCTTAGAATATCATACAATACATATTTTGAAAGCTTCATCATTATTTTGTTTTTTTGGTAAGCACTTCAGAAATAAAATTGCCTGCCGGGTCCTCTCCCTTCATGACTCTGGCAATGGCTTTAGCTAGTTTTATTTCGCCTGTATCTTCCCGGAGGGTTTCAATGTTTTTCAGAAATTGCATTTTGCCTTCCTGCAGGTACATAACATGTGTTGTCAATTCATCAAGATCACTAAGTATGTGAGAAGTGATTAATATCAGTTTCCCTTTATTCTTCTCTTGAAGGATTTTTTCTTTTAGTACCTCAGAGGAAAGCGGATCCAACCCTGCAGTAGGCTCATCTAAGATCAAAACAGACGGGTTAAAAAGAAATGCAATGGCGGCACTTACTTTTTGCCGGGTGCCGCCGGATAGTGTACGCATCGGTTTTTCGTACATAGAACACAGATCATATTCTTTTATCAGTTCATTATCAATCGTTTCAGGTGGCTCATTCCTGATATTCTTCAGCATATTGAAAAGTTGGCCAATTTTCATATTGTCAGGATAGCGGCCAATCTGTGGCATATAGCCAATGTCTTTTCTGTAGATAAACCCACCATTTATGTATTCTTCCTTAAAAAATATTTTCCCGCTGTCTGGTTTTACCATCCCGAGTATGGATTTTATCAAAGTTGTTTTGCCTGAACCATTGGGTCCGATAAGGGAGATCACCTGGCCTTTTTCAAAAGAAGCAGAAATATTGTCCAGTGCTTTTAATTTCTTAAACCGTTTCGTGATATTTTCTATTCTAATCATAGAGCAAAGGGTCTCATTTTTGGTTTTTTGTCTACAAGATTTTCTGGAGTGAGACTAGGAATTGCTTTTTCAGCCTTATCCAGCAGGGTGACCATAAAACTTCTTAGCAGGATCAAAGCATTAGGGTTTTGTTCAATGATCATTGAATACATGCTGACCGGGTGATAATCCACATCACCGATGCCATCTTTGTTAAGGTCATATCCTTCATATTTATCCCAATAGTTATAGTCAAAACTGCTGGAAACCATTGTGCCGTTAGTGGCAATGTCAAAAGTGTTGCCTTTGAAATTGTTCTTGCTGATAACGTTGTCAACACAATTGGCCTGCACCTTCATAGCCCAGCCATTTTTACTGAACAAATTTTGTTTTACATCGATCCTGTTGCATCCTTCCATGAAGATGCCTACAGTATTGGAAACAAACTGGTTGTCTAAAATCCAACTATCAGTGATATCTTTTAAAAGGATAGCATAAGAGGCCGTTCCCCAGTTTTGTTCAAACATATTGTGTTCCATCCGTACATGATGTGTATACATCACAGCTACACCAGCCCCATTTTTTCTAAAAGTGTTATAAGCGTAATAATTATTATGTGAGAACATAAAGTGTAACCCGTACCGGATATTATTCTCACTTTTGTTATTCCTTATCTCAGAGTCGGTTACAAATTCAAAGTAAATTCCATCGCGGTGTCCTTGTATATGATTATTGGTAATAAAAGCATGAGATGACTTCCAGATATGAATGCCATTACCTGCACTTTGTTCAGAAACGGCTTTGCCTGAAATTTCATTTCCCATAATAGTACAATAAGTGCTATTGGCAAGATGGATACCAAAGTGGGCATTATCGATCTTATTATCCTGAATTATAATTTTAGTTGCATCCACAATATTGATTGCCGAAAAATCTTCTGAACTGGAGTGTTTGGAGTCTATGAAATGAAAGCCCTGCACTTTTACATTAATACCACTTATAACCATGTTTTCAAATTTCTTTTGCCCATCAATAACCGGGAAGTTTATTCCAATCAGTGTAATTGACTTATTGATAGTGATTCTTCCTTCACGATAAACCCCGGGATAAACCTTTACCGTGTCACCATTTTTGGCAAGTTCAATTCCTTTTGTAATACTTGAAATGGGCTTGTCTTTGCCTACGACAATTGTATTGGCAAATGAAAAAAGTTGAGAACCCAGAAATACTATCAGTGTGAGAAATTTCATTATTATTTACTTCTTGCTAACATATCTGTCCAACGCAATATCTGACCTGATGCCCCCTTCGACTTATCAGCTTCCTCTTTTGTATCGAAGCCGGCGGCATTACTCCCCATTGGGCTCCTTAACTCAGGGTTGACGGCAAACCATGCCTTTTCTACATCAATAAATTCATTAGGTTTATTGAAATTCATTGTCAGGATTCTTGAAATATCTTTTTCTTCAAGTGTATTTGATTTGATATAACTGATCATACAACGCATATCATCAAATTTGTACACTTTCCCTTTTTTTGTAATGATCTCTCCTCCGAATTTAAAATCGGCCAGTCCCATTTTGCAAACATGACAATCGTCCTGACCGGCAACAAAAGGTTGTGGTTGTGAAGAGCATGATGTGAACATAGAAAGTGAGAAAGAGAGAATTAATACGGGTAACAGCTGTTTCATGTTTTTCTTTTTTTTCTGTTGATATACCATTCAGTGAGCCAAACTAATATGCACAAAGTGCCTGCACCAATAACGATCCAGCCTGCAGCATCAGGAAAAGAGTAGGCATCAAAATTTAGTAAGCGTTTATGGCCCAGCACTGGTGGCTGGTACGATAATCCGGGAACTTGAATGGCAGCTTTCGGGTCCAGGTTATGGCCATAATCATAACCCCATCTGTACAGATCGTACAAAACCAATAAGCCTCCGATGATAGTAGCAATGATATAGATTAGCAATATTTTTCTTTTCCCTGTAATAGCGGCTGTCATTCCCAGGGCCATAAAAAAAATGACTACATAGGTCAGGTATTTAAATTCGGGAAACATTTCGGCTGAAATGTGTTTCATGCCTATGTAATGATTTAATCCATTAATGATTTCTACATCTCCGCTCAATTTATTGATCCAGATATACATCGAAAGGCCTTCAGGATATTGCGGGGCAAAAAGATCAATGCGCCATGCGGGGAGAAGAAATACGGCTATCAGCGCACCACTGGCAAACGCAACCAAAATTCTTGATATTATGCTAAGGTGTTTATTCATTTGCTGGTTTTATTAACCTCCGGGCTTTTATACCCGGAGGCGATTGAAAATGAAGAAGCCTTCTGGGCTTAGTTTTTTGCAGGGGGCAGCAATACTTCGTCTATTACATAGACCAGTCCGTTACTAGCAGGGATTGCAGCTAGGATATTGGCTTTGCCATTCACTGTTATTTTTCCATCAGTACTTTTGCTGATTGTTATTTTCTGGTTATTGGCCTGGTCAATCAACTGGCCATCCTGCATCATATTTTCCTTAAAAACGCCAATTGACACATGGTATTCAAGAATATTTTGCAGGTCATTTTTTTTATCCGCTTTCATTAATCCATCCACAGTGCCTGCTGGCAGTTTATCAAATGCAGCGTTTGTTGGGGCAAAAACAGTAAATGGCCCGGCATTGGATAATGCTGTAACATAATCGGCCTGCTTAAGTGCAGCAACCAGCGTTGAATGATCTTTTGAGCCTACAGCAATTTTTACGATATCCTTTTGGGATTCTTCATCCTGCACTGTTTCTTGTCCGCCGGATGTAGTAGTAGTTGTGTTATCATCTCCCGAGGTGTTTGACCCTTTATTCTC
The DNA here is from genome assembly GCA_020636575.1 of Chitinophagales bacterium. Classification (GTDB taxonomy): domain Bacteria; phylum Bacteroidota; class Bacteroidia; order Chitinophagales; family Chitinophagaceae; genus JJ008. The sequence continues at coordinate 265,489 of JACJXP010000001.1, read as the reverse complement.
ATTGTTACAGGCAACGAAGAAAGAGAAAGCAAACATTGGCAGTAATGATTTTATTATTTTCTTCATAACAAAAATTTATTTTATGAAAAATATAGTATAAATGAACTCCTCTCTTATGAGGAGTTCATTTCTTTATTTTGCCGGTTCTTTAGCAGCAGATGGTGCAGGGGTTTTTCCGGTACTATATTCGAGTGCCACATTACTTCCTCTAGGTGAGACTCTAATATAACCCTGCATTTCCTGGTGTAAAGCAGAGCAGAAGTCGGTACAATAGAATGGGAACATACCTGATTTTTCAGGAACCCATTTTAATGTTTGGGTCTCACCCGGCATTATCAGTAGTTCAGCATTATTAGCGCCTTTTACAGAAAAACCATGTGGTACATCCCAGTCCTGCTCAAGGTTGGTTACATGGAAATATACTTCATCACCAACTTTTACTCCTTCAATATTATCGGGGTTAAAGTGTGATCGGATTGAGGTCATGTACACATGAACTTTATTGCCTTCTCTGGTAACTTTTGCCTGTCCTTCTCCTTTAGCAGCATAGGGATTTTCATTTTCTTCTATCTTGAAAAACTTCAATGAATTCTTGTTTATCAATTCAGCAGGTGCCGCTTGAGCATAGTGGGGTTCACCAATGGTTGGAAAGTCAAGGATCAATTTCATCTTATCTCCGCTAATGTCATAAAGCTGTGCGCTTTGGGTGAGTTCAGGGCCTGTTGGCAGGTAGCGATCTTTTGTGATCTTATTATAGGCAACAAGATATTTGCCAAAAGGTTTTTTACTGTCACCGCCGGGTACCATTAAATGGCCGATAGAATAGTAAGTTGGAACTCTATCCAGAACCTCCAAACTTTTTACATTCCATTTTACGACTTCAGAAGAGACGAACATGGAAGTGTAAGCATTACCATTAGCATCAAACTCTGTGTGTAAAGGCCCAAGCCCCGGCTTCTGTACCTCACCATGTAAAGCAGCTTCATACTTGATGACCGGGATACCTTCATAATCACCATCAAAAGCCTTATCGGCAATAGCTTTTTGAATTTTGGTAAATGAATACACAGGCATCAGCGCTGCCAATTTTCCACTTCCAACTATATACTCGCCGGTGGGATCCACATCACATCCATGTGGTGATTTGGGACAAGGGATCAGGTATACCATATCTGCCAGTTCTTTTGAATCGAGTACAGTGATCTCAGTTTCAATTGTTGAAGTAGCACTATGTGTTTTATCGCTATAAATATTGTGGGCATAGCGGACAGCTTGTTTTCTTCCTTTTCCTGCTTTCAGGTATTCCTCCGCTTTTTTCCAGTTCACTGCCATGATGAAATCCTTATCTCTTTGCGAAGCATTTACTTCCAGCAGTGTATTAGCCTGCTCTGAATTATAACAAGAGAAAAAGAACCATCCATGGCTATTGCCTTTACCAGCATGACTCAGGTCAAAGTTCACACCGGGAGTTCGGATCTGGAAGGCAATTTTCATATGACCTTCTTTTGGATCAACGCTCAGGAAACTTACGTTTCCTTTAAAGTTTTGTTTGTACGAATCAATGGGCACATCTCCATTTGCATCGTCCGGAGGGATACTAAAACGGGTACCGGCAACTACATACTCTGTATTTTCTGTAACAAATGCTGAAGAGTGGTTACCTGCACTATTAGGAATTTCTATGATCTCTGCGGTCCGGAATGTTTTCAGATCTATTCTTGCTATACGTGGCGTGTTGTTCCCATTGATAAATACCCAGCGTCCATCTACTTCACCGTTTGTTTGTGAAAGTTCGGGGTGGTGGGCATCATCCCAGGGTACAAAACCATGCGAAGTGTTGAGCATTGGTTTTGTTTCTTCACTGAAACCCCAGCCTTTTTCAGGGTCAGTAGAAAATACGGGGATCACTCTTAGTAATCTGCCCGATGGCAATCCGTAAACAGACATTTGGCCACTGAAGCCACCAGAAACAAAGTTGTAGAATTCATCATATTTCCCAGGAGCTACATAAGCCTTAGTAGCATCACCTCCGGCGGCAGACTGTGTACCTTTGGGTTTGCAGCTTTCCAATAAGAAGAATGCAAAGGCAGTAATAAAGAGATATTGCCATTTTTTTGGTTGAAAGATTTTCATATAATACTTTTTATATGTTAATTGAAATTATTTTTCTCCGTCGTTACTGCGCATGAACTCTAATACCTGGCGGGCCTCATCAGTAGTAATATTTTGATTGGGCATTCTTACAAGACATTGTTCCAGCAGTTTTTGGGCTTCAGGATCAGTTTCAAGCATCATTTCCACATTTGTGATCATATTCATGATCCAAACAGGTTTCCGCTGTTTGGTGACATTTTTCCAGCCGGGTCCTACAAGTTTTTCTTCGGTTAACCTGTGGCAAGACTGGCATTTTAGCTCATAAGTAGCTTTTCCAGCGGCGACCATAGTTTGATCCAGGGGGTTGCTTAACTTAATATCACTTTCACTAACTTCAGATCCGTGTGTTTCCGGCTGGTCTTTTGTTAGTTCAGAGATATCAACTGGTTTCTCATCTTTTTTAACTCCTTCGTTGCCGCAAGAACTTGTTAAAAAACAGATCAGAGTAATAATTGCTGTAATGGTAGTTAGCTTATGTGTCATTTTTGCTTTTTTTAAGTTTTAAAAAGATATTAATGTCTTTTATTCGGGCAAATGTATTTTTGCCCGAATAATTCTCTATTGATAAAGGTCAGTTTTTTTTGTGATATTCATCACAGTCCGCTGTCCTGGGAAGGGTATATTTTAGCACATTAATAGTATGTTTTTTTCCAAATCATTTGGTTATGCTTTGAGGGGGGTTCTTTACGTTTCCATTGAAGGAAAGGAGGGGCGAAAAATTCAGATTGAGGAGATCGCTGAGCAGCTATCGGTACCTCGCCACTTTCTGGCTAAAATCATGAAGGCTGTTGTTAAAAAGGGAATTCTAAATTCGACAAAAGGGCCTTACGGTGGATTTTCAATTAATAAAAAGACCCTGAATACAAAATTGATTCACTTAGTAGAATTGACAGACGGAACAGAGCTATTCAATAACTGCATTTTGGGTTTGAAGAACTGTAATGGCAAAAATCCTTGTCCATTACATGATGAGATTGCACTGATCAGATCGCAATTGCTCAATAAATTTGGTAAAACAAGGGTAGGGGACTTAACAGATGAGGAAAACGTCAACTTTATTAAAAGCCTTGCAGTGGTTTAACGTCATTCTTCCATGAAGTCATCCAGGTCTCGTCTTTCCTTTTTGGTCGGTCTGCCGATCTTGCTTTTTCTTTTCCCTGTATGAAAACTGGCTGCCTGGTATTGTAGCCGTTGAATTTCTTCGGCAGGAGTTATGTCAAGGTAATATTGAATAGCCAAGTCATGTTTTACCCTGTTGTATAATAGCCCGGTTACTTTAATTTTCCATCTTTTGGCTTCAGTTTTGACTTCATATTCATCACTCACAGTTACATTTTTAGAAGCTTTTACCTGTGTGCCGTTACACTTGACTTTTCCTGTATCACAAGCAACTGCAGCCAGTGTTCTTGTTTTGAATATGCGGATAGCCCATAGATATTTATCAATACGTAGTTTTTCTTTCTCAGCCATATTGCAAAAATATAAAAGCCTGTACGATCATACTTATACAGGCTTTTGCTTGGATCAGTTTTGTCATTTTCCAGGCGGTACTTTATATATCGAATAATATTTTTTCATTTTTACGAAAGCCCGGTTTTGATGAAATTCACTCAATAGAGTAAATAATCCATCACTTATTATTTTATTGTTCTTATCCATCACAATCCATGCATCATCATAGTAGGCTTTATAACCATTTTCAGAATATTGAATAGACCTGTATTTGGGTTCTATTACTTCCTTTCCATTTTTGTCAATTAAACCCCAGCCCTTTGCCGTTTTTACTTTGGCATGGCCAAATTCAAATTGTGTGGCCGTGTCATAAACTGGAGGTACAGTCGCCATGCCATTCTTATCAATAAAACCCCACTTACCTTTTTCCCTAACTGCCAGCATGCCCTCTGTGCAAAAGCGGATTGTTTCAAACGAAGGAAGGGTTTTGTATATCTCTCCTTTTGTATTCATCAGTTCATAGTTGCTTTCTCTTTTTACCACGGCAACATCATCCCAAAAGGGATAAGCTTCTTTGGCACTGATGCTGATCTCTTCCTTTAGAGCGGTATTAATATAAAAATATTTGTTCGGTTGTCCGTTGGTTCCATTTTGTGTTCCTAATGAATAACCGGAGCGAAACTCAGTTACATTATCATAAGTTCCTGGTAGCTCCTTGGAAACCCCTGATCGGTTTACATAATAATATTTGCTCTCCTTTTTTATGAGCCCCCATCCGTTTCTGAATATTCCTGCACTTTCATATGCTGTTGGTACAATTTCTTCTCCTTTTTGATTGATATAGCCATATTTGGTTGAATTCCCTTCAACAATTGCTACACGACTTATACCATCTTCAAACCTGGTTATATACCTGTATTTACAATCCACCTTCTTTTCTCCTTCCAAATTCATAAACCCGTAAAGGTCTTGCCCGTTGCAGCGGATAATCGCCATACCCTGTGCGAAATCATAGACCAAATTATAGTCAGATATTTTCTTAAGTATCCGGGCATTTTGATCAATTAAATGATAGTCGGCGCTTTCTGTTTCTTTTACTGCAAAGCCATCTTCATAAGTCAATTTCTGTTCGGTTATGCCAAGATCTTTACCTGTTTTATCAATTAAGTGAAGTTTTCCGTCTGTCATTTTAACACTGGCCTTACCATCATTCGAGAATGAATTAGCAAAAATATAGATCGGTTTTATGACCCACTGACCTTTGGTATTTTTATAACCATAACGATTGGTTTCTTTGTCCTGTAAGCAAAGCAATCCATTGCTAAATGCCCAAAGCGTTTTGTGTTCCAGTGGAATTATTTCTTCTCCAAGTTTATTTATATAACCATAAAAATAGGTGTATGACGACGGGCTTTCCTTATTACCTACTTTAGCGAGGCCATTTTCATCAAAATCGTAACCCATATCGTATTTGCTGATGATGACTTCCTCTCCTTTTAAATTCAGGTACCCATATTTATTATTCACTTTCGCTTTAACCATTCCATCGCCTATTCCGGTTAATTCAAAAACACTCGATGCTTTCTTGAATATCCAATTACCTTTTAAGTCAATAACCCCATAATCTGAATCCTTTTGTGCAATAGCTGTATTATTTTTGGGGAAGGGAATAAGTTTTGAAAAAGTAATGGGCAGGAGTAGTTTGCCGGTTGAGTTTGCCAGGCCATACAGATTTCCTTTTTTTAACGTAAAGAAATTCTCAAAACCCATTATACTTTCATATTCTGCGGGTACAAGAATATCTCCTTTTACATTCATCAATCCATACAGGGTTTTATAGTTGTCTTTTTTGCTGAATCGAACCAGTTTTACTTTTTCATAATAAAACAGATCATCATATTCAAAGGGAATCACTTCTTTCCCAAACTTATCTATCATGCCCAGCTTCTTATCCTTGTATAGAATAACCAGCCCGTCTTTAAATGCAGAAAACGCTTTTGAATAGGAATATCTGTACTCATAAACAGGCGGAATGATCTCTTTTCCTGCAGCGTTCATATAACCATATTTGCCTTTTTTTTCAAAGGCAAAAAGTCCGCCACCGGCATACTCCAATTTATCACAAACTATATGATCTTTGAGTAATGTGAATTTTTCAAATTGGCCTTGTGATATTAGTGGCAGAAGAAGGATGAAGAGTAAATAGCGCATTTTTCTTTGCAAAATACTTCTTTAATGATCTAATAGAATACCCTTTGGAGGGTATAAAAAGCAGACGATCACCTGCTTTTAATTTTGGTTTGTTTGTAATTTATTCAGCGAAAGTATTTGTGAAAATAAGGAAGGTTTTTACCTGCAGGCCATAACTTTTAATTTCTCTGGTATTACAGGCAACTGCAGCCAGTGTTCTTGTTTTGAATAAGCGAATAGCGCATAAAGATTTGTCAATCCGTAATTTGTCTTTTACTGCCACTGATATAATTAAGTAGAGGATGGCGTCCTTTTTTTTAATACTTTACAAAATAAAATAATAAAAAATGAGAAAGGTTTATTTGCTTTCAGCAATCATTTTCTATTTCATTCTGACGCTTAATGCATTTGCACAAGGCAGGATAATATGGAAAAGTGAAGGAAATTCATATTATACTACTGAAGCGGGTGAAATTGTAATGTATACACTGCCAAAACTTACAAAATCTGTTATTGTGAGTAAGGAAAATCTTAGCATTAAAGAAGCAGGTAAGCCTTTGTCGGTTAGAAGTTTTGCTTTTTCTCCTGATGAGAGACAAGTTCTTATTTATACCAACACCAAAAAGGTCTGGCGGGTAGATTCAAGGGGTGATTATTGGTTATATAACAGGAACAGCAATCAGCTAAAACAATTAGGAAAATCAAAACCTGCATCTTCACTAATGTTCGCTAAGTTTTCTCCCGACGGCACAAAAGTGGCGTATGTTAGTGAATATAATTTGTATGTGGAAGATATTGCTTCAGGGACAACTCAACAGTTAACCACTACTGGTAACCGGAAGCTTATTAACGGAACTTTCGATTGGGCATATGAAGAAGAATTTTTTTGCAGGGATGGATTTCGCTGGTCACCGGATAGCAAAAAAATTGCATTTTGGGAGATAAATGCTGATGGTACTAAGGATTACCTGATGATCAATAATACAGATTCAATATATCCATCTGTAGTGCCTGTTGAGTACCCGGTGGCAGGTGAACCACCATCTTTATATAGGATAGGAGTAGCTGACATTAACGGCAAGAAAATAACGTGGATGCAAATCCCGGATGACCCTGTTTTACGGACCTATGTTCCCAGGATGGAATGGGCTGATAATGAAAAAGAATTGATCATTCAGCATTTGAACCGGAAGCAAAACCATAGCCAGTTGATGCTTTGCAATGCAAATACCGGCATAGTAAAGACAATTTATGATGAGAAAGATGATGCCTGGATAGACATCTTGCCTCTTTGGGATGCTGATTATGCTTTAGGTGGATGGGATTGGCTAAATGGCGGTAAGGAATTTTTGTGGGCGAGTGAAAAAGATGGTTGGCGTCATCTTTACCGGGTAAGCCGGGATGGTATCGGGGAAAAATTGATAACCAATGGTAATTATGATGTGATGGATATTAGCGAGATAGATGAGAAAAATGGGTATGTATACTTTTCGGCTTCGCCTGATAATGCAACCCAGAAGTATCTCTACCGTACCCGGTTAGATGGAACCGGAAATGCAGAAAGGGTCAGTCCATTAACCCAGGAGGGAACCCATGATTATAATCTTTCTCCGGGTGCCAAATTTGCCAGGCATAACTTTTCAAACTATTATACAAAACCTGTTGATGAGTGGGTTTCCATGCCCGATCACAAGGGCATTGACGGAAAAAATGTTGTTGATGAGGCAATAGCTGCAGCAGATAAAAAGAATTCAAATATCAGTTTTTTCAAGATCACTACTTCCGAGGGTGTCGAAATGGATGCATGGATGGTAAAGCCGGCGAATTTTGATCCTCAGAAAAAATACCCGGTTGTATTCTATGTATATACTGAACCATGGGGACAGAATGTAGTTGACAGGTACGGAGCTAGCAATAATTTTTTATATAAAGGTGATATGCAACAAGACGGGTATATCTACATTTCAATTGATAACAGGGGGACTCCGGTTCCAAAAGGAAGAGCATGGCGTAAATCAATTTACAGAAAGATCGGGATCGTTAATATCCGGGACCAGGCATTGGCGGCAAAAGAAATATTGAAATGGCCCTATATAGACAGTTCCCGGGTAGGTGTTTGGGGTTGGAGTGGTGGTGGGTCTGCTACCTTAAACTTAATGTTTCAATATCCCGATATTTATAAAACTGGTATAGCAATAGCTCCTGTAGGAAACCAATTAACATATGATAATATATATCAGGAAAGATACATGGGATTACCACAGGAGAATAAAGAGGATTTTATCAAAGGTTCTCCTATAACATATGCAGCCAATCTAAAAGGTGATTTATTATATATACATGGCACCGGTGATGATAATGTGCATTATAACAATGCAGATATGCTCTTTAATGAACTAATAAAACATAATAAACAATTCCAGATGATGTCGTATCCCAATCGTACACATAGTATCTCAGAAGGAGAGGGTACATGGGAACATTTGTCAACGCTGTATACAAAATATTTAAGGGAACATTGCCCTCCCGGTCCGAAAGATAGTTCTCAACCTACTAAAGGATTCTAAAATAGAGGTTACAAAAAAAGCTGGTCATTGACCAGCTTTTTAATATTGTGAATGTTATCAGGACCCTGAGAAATATTTATGAAAGTAAGGGATGGTTTCAATACCCTTGAAGTAATTCTCAAGATTGAATTTTTCATTGGGGCTGTGCAAATTATCATTGTCCAGACCAAAGCCCATAAAAACAATTTTTACACCCAGTTCTTTTTCGAGAATAGAACAGATCGGAATGCTTCCTCCTCCTCTTACCGGTATCGGTTGCTTTCCGAATGTTGTTTCAACTGCTTTGGATGCGGCCTGGTATCCTTTACTATCAATTGGTGTTAGATAAGGTTCGCCACCATGATGCAGCATGGTCTTTACTTCTACACAATCCGGTGCAACGGATTTAAAATATTCTAATAGTATCTCAGTTATTTTATGTGAAGATTGATTGGGTACCAATCTTGCTGAGATTTTCGCATAAGCTTTGGAAGGTAATACTGTTTTTGCTCCCTCGCCTGTATAGCCACCCCAAATGCCGTTTAATTCAAGTGTAGGTCTTATTCCGGTTCTTTCATAAGTTGTATATCCTTTTTCACCCCACAATTCTTTTACGCCTAATTCATCTTTGTACTCCTGCTCATTATAAGGAGCTTTATTGAGTAATTCCCTTTCCTCTTTACTTGATTCCAGTACATCATCATAAAAACCGGGGATGGTGATATGGTTATTCTCGTCATGGCAACCGGCGATCATTTTCGCTAAGATCGTAATCGGGTTTGCAACAGCACCACCATAGGTTCCACTATGCAGATCCCGGTTCGCACCGGTAACTTCCACTTCGATATAGCTTAAGCCTCTCATGCCTACATCCAGGGAAGGGGATTGCATACTTAAAAGAGCACTATCGCTAATAAGTATGATGTCGCATTTAAGCAATTCTTTATTAGATGCAACAAATTTTTCCAGGCTGGGTGAGCCTATCTCTTCTTCTCCTTCGATCAGGAACTTTACATTGGTAACGAGGCTGTCTGTTTGTGACATTACTTCCAGGGCCTTTACATGCATATAAAATTGCCCTTTGTCATCAGCGGATCCCCGGGCAAATACTTTTCCATCTTTTATAACCGGGTCAAAAGGGCCACTATTCCAAAGTTCCAGCGGTTCTGGTGGTTGTACGTCATAATGCCCATAAATCAATACTGTTGGTTTTGAGGGATCCGTAATTTTTTCACCAAAAACCACCGGGTGCCCATCAGTCGCCATTACTTCCGCTTTATCGCAGCCAGCAGCAAGCAGACTTTTTTTAACTGCATCGGCACATTTTTTCATATCCTCTTTATGCTCACTTTTTGCACTAACAGAAGGGATGCGAAGCAGATCAAGCATTTCGTTTAAAAAGCGATCTTTATTTTTCTCCTGATATTCTTTCCAGGCTTTCATGTCAACTTTTTTTTATTAGGTAATGGCGATAAAGATAATGGATTCTGACTTTGTTCCGCTGCAATAAAAAATACCATAATGAGGGTATTAATTATTGCTATAATTTTTTTCTTTTGCAGGAATTTTAAATTAAACACCCTTTATAATGCTTCGATTTCTTTGTGCAACCATTTTAATGTCTTTTTTTATATACTCTTGTTCTGATAACTCTTCCGACCAGCTTCCTCAAAAGCCGGTTTCTGTAGAGGAAGTAAAAGATTTCCTCAGGGCAAAAGAGTTTATAACAGAAAGAACAGGTTTCTTTAGTAATATCACAATCAATGATAAGACTGAAATGGAATGGATAGATATTGATAAGGAAAAAGAGAAATATGCAAAGGATGCTGCGGCGGAACAAAAGAAATTTGCACTGAAATTTGTAAATGATTCAGTAGTCACCTTGTTTAAAAAGGATACAAATTTTACTGCAACCTATAAGATCGACAATGAACCAGGAGATGGTGATGAGGATACAAAAGGGATCAAGCTCAGGATATCCTATACAGATCCTGAGTTTAGTTTTGCAGGATCAGACTCACCTATAACTTTTACTTATGTTGTTTTAGGTGCAGAAGGAGATAAGCTCTTATTGCAACTACCTCAAACAATTAACCGGAGAAACCTGATCTCTTTATTAAAAACAAAATAGCATGGCAGGTTACCCGCCTGCTTTTTTTTGTGGTGATATCACAGCCTTGGTTACTGATTTACTACCAAATCTTTCTTTGATATCATCTACGGCCTTATAAAGATTCAGTTTTTCAATATTATTTTCAAACAAGTTCATTTGCATACTGATCGGGATCATATGGCTGAATCTTACACCCAGCAATCTTACGGGTCGGCCCTTTTGCCATGTTTTATTAAAGAGGTCCTTGGCTTTGGCAATAAGCACATCATCCAGGGCAGTATAGTCAACTGTTTCCTGTCTTGAGGTTGTTTCAAAATCTGAATACCTGATCTTGACCGTTACACAACCTGTCATTTTTTGATCTTCCCGGAGTCCGAATGCTGTTTTTTCTGTTAATCTCACCAATTCTTTGTGTAAGAACTCAATGTCTGTATGATCTTTATCAAATGTATTTTCATGGCTCATGCTTTTTTGTTCCCAGTCAGTAATGATCTCAGTACTTCCCCTTCCATGAGCCTTATGCCATAGACTTTCACCCCATTTCCCTGCAATTTTTTCCAAATGTTCGAGGGGTGTTTTGGCAATATCTTCAATGGTATATATTCCAAAGCTTTTAAGATGTTGTTCTGTTTGCCTGCCAACACCATTGATCTTTTCGATCGCCAGCGGCCATAGGAATTCTGTTTCTTTTCCATGGGCTATTTCCAGGAAGCCGTTTGGTTTGGCTTCATTGGTGGCCATTTTACTGATAAATCGGGCTGATGAAAGTCCTCCTGAGATAGGCAACCCGGTCTCATCCATGATATGCTGACGCAATTCCCGGGCATATTTGCTTGTACCAAAAAACTTATCCATCCCGGTTAAGTCAATATAGAACTCATCAATACTGGCTTTCTCAAACCGGGGAACTTTTGATGCAATGATCTCGGTGACCCAACGGGAGTATTTGCTATACTGATCCCTGCTGGAATTGGTGACTATAGCATGGGGGCAGAGTTGCATTGCTTTTTTCATTGGCATAGCTGAATGAATGCCATATTTTCTGGCTTCATAGCTACATGCTGCAACAACACCCCGTTCATACCACCACCTACCAAAACAGGTTTACCTTTTAGTGAGATGGATTGTTCCTGATCTCTACAGATACAAAAATGAGTCGAGGTCAAAATGGGCTATATAATGCTTAATGTCAGTCAAAGCTATCCTAGATAAACGTCCAGTAATCCATCCGGAAGATCAACCTGCAGTTCTTTCTTTTTTATGATCAATCTTTTTTAATGATCCTTCATGCAAGGGAATAAGCACTTCTTTGTTTTTTATTTCAAGCCGGCAAAGGAGTTGATGTGGTTGTTCTATGATCTCTAATATCTCACCCAAAGCTTCATTGTTGTTAATGATATTATATCCAAGCAGGCTGACGGGGGAGGATTTTGCAGCAAATTTCTTCAGGTCATCTTCATTTAACCAAACTTCTTTCTGTACCAGTTTTAAAGCAGCTTCACGGGTTTCTATTTTTTCCAATTTTATCAGCACTTCGTTTTCGTTTCTTAAAGCTTTTTTTTCAATAAACCAGGGCAAGAAGGCTCCCTTTTTTTCTTCAATAAAAATGGCTTGTAATCCTTTTAGCGATGTTTTCTTTCCAAGATTATGCCTGAAGATCAACTCTCCTTTAACGCCGTGGGTAGCTGCTATTTTTCCTGCTTTTATATATCCTGTCATAATTGCAAAATAAAAAATCCTGTTTCGTTATAAACAAAACAGGATCATAAACTTTCAGGTGGGGATCTTTCTGCCTTTCAATAGCAATGCGTTTATCCTTCAGCGCTGCTTTCGCCTTCAGCCTTCTCTTCAGTTCTTCTTTCAGGTCTGCGACCCCCAACTGTGCGTCTGGCTCTTTTTTGGCGATGTGCTTCTTCCTGGCGTTTTCTTACATGAGCTTCATGCTCGGCACTCCATTTAGTGAATTTTTCCATGGCAGTGGCTTCATCAAATAGCCCCAGGGTTACACCACGAAGCAAATGCTTCAGGTATAATACGCCTTTAAAACTCAAAATACGGCGAACCGTATCAGTTGGGGTAGCTCCCTTATTAAGCCATTCCAATGCTTTTTGACGATCCAACTGAATAGTAGCCGGAACGGTAAGAGGATTGTAAGTGCCTAATTTTTGAATGAATTTTCCATCACGGGGGCTGCGGGAATCTGCAACTACGATGAAATAGAACGGTCTTTTTTTAGACCCATGTCTTTGAAGACGGATTTTTGCTGACATAAATAGAAATTTAACAGCGTTAAACAATTATTGTTTCGGTCTGGTAGAAACCAGAGCGCAAATATAACTCCTAAATGCCGGATTCCCAATATTAAAAGTCTATGAAATTTATCGGCGCATGCCGGGCATCATTTTGCCGAACATGTTCATTTTGTTCATGTTTTTCATCATTCCCTTCATTTGCTCAAACTGCTTCATAAAGTTGTTAACCTCCTGAATGTCTTTACCTGAGCCTTTTGCGATGCGTTTTTTCCGGCTTCCGTCAATCAAGTCGGGATTTTCCCTTTCCTCAGGAGTCATAGAATTGATCATGGCCTCTATCCCTTTGAAGGAGTCATCATTAATGTCAATGTCCTTTACCTTATTACCAACTCCTGGTATCATGCCCAGCATATCTTTCATATTACCCATCTTCTTCAGGGCTTCCAGTTGTGTCTTAAAGTCAGCAAAGTCAAATTTATTCTTCCGGATCTTTGCCTCCAGCTTTTTAGCTGCAACTTCATCAAACTGTTCCTGGGCTTTTTCTACAAGTGAAGTAATATCTCCCATACCCAGGATACGCTGCGCCATCCTCTCGGGGTAAAAAACATCCAGAGTATCCATTTTTTCACCACTACTGGTGAACTTGATAGGTTTATTGACTGTGTATTTAATAGAAATGGCAGCACCACCCCTGGTATCACCATCAAGTTTGGTTAGCACAACGCCAGTAAAATCGAGCCTTTCATTAAATGCTTTTGCTGTATTCACAGCATCTTGCCCGGTCATGCTGTCTACTACAAAAAGGATCTCCTGGGGTCTTACAGCATTTTTAATATTAGAGACTTCAGTCATCATCACCTCATCTACAGCCAACCTTCCGGCGGTATCTATTATGACAACATTTTTATTCTTTGACCTGGCTTCTTTAATTGCGTTTTGAGCGATGACTACCGGGTCCTTTGTTTCAGGTTCTATATGAACTTCTACACCTATTTGCTCCCCCAGTACTCTTAACTGTTCCATTGCAGCGGGTCTGTATACGTCACCAGCCACCAGAAGGGGAGAAAGGGCCTTTTTTGTTTTGAGATAATTGGCCAGTTTCCCGCTAAAAGTTGTTTTACCGCTACCTTGTAAACCGGCGATAAGAATAACGGCAGGATTTCCTTTTGCATCAAAAACAGCTTCTTCACCACCCATTAATTCAGCCAGCTCATCCTTAACTATCTTGGTCATTAACTGGCCGGGGCTGATGGAATTAATGACCTTTTCACCAACTGCTTTGTCCTTCACTTTATCGGTGAATTCTTTGGCTATTTTGTAATTCACATCAGCATCTACGAGGGCACGGCGAATGTCTTTTACCGTGGACGCAATATTCAGCTCCGTGATCCGGGCCTGTCCTTTAAGATTCTTAAATGCTGATTCAAGTCTTTCCTGTAAACTGTTAAACATATCTCACAAAATATTACGCTGTTTTCTGCAATAAAAAAGTGAACAAATAATGTTCACTTTTAAAGAATTGCAAAGATAAAACAGTGTAAAGATTTATTTCAGATTAATCTTGATTTATGTTCCGAGATAAGTTCTTAAAACCTGCGTACGGGTGCTTGTTTTAAGCTTTGTGATGGCTTTGTCCTTGATCTGCCTTACCCTTTCACGGGTCAGGTTGAATTTTTCACCTATATCTTCAAGGCTCATGGGATGGTCAACCCCGATCCCAAAGAAATAACAGATCACTTCCTTTTGCCTTTCAGTCAACGATTTGAGGCTGCGGTCGATCTCCGTTTTTAATGACTGGTTGTGATCAAGTTCTCCATCGGTTTTTTCTGCATTGGGATTAATCAACACATCGATCAATGTGTTTTCCTCACCTTCGGAAAGGGGAGAATCCATACTTACATGGCGGGAATTAATGCCAAGCGTAGAGGATACCTCATCAAGGTCCATCTCCAGCATTTCAGCCAATTCCTCAGCGGAAGGCTCCCTTTCGTATTGCTGTTCCAGCTGGCTAAAGGCTTTTTGTATACGATTGGTTAACCCTACTTTATTCAGGGGTAAACGGACGATACGGGCCTGTTCTGCCAATGCCTGCAAAATACTTTGACGGATCCACCACACAGCATAGGAAATGAATTTAAAACCACGGGTCTCGTCAAAGCGCTGAGCAGCTTTAATAAGTCCCAGGTTTCCTTCGTTGATCAGATCAGGCAGTGAAAGACCCTGGTTTTGGTACTGTTTTGCCACAGATACCACAAAACGCAGATTGGCCTTGGTAAGCCTTTCCAATGCTTTTTGATCTCCTTGCTTAATTAAGGTGGCTAATTTGACCTCTTCTTCGGGGGTAATTAATTCTACCTTACCGATTTCCTGGAGGTACTTTTCGAGGCTTTGAGATTCACGATTCGTTATAGACTTCGTGATCTTGAGTTGTCTCATGCTCATAGGTATGGGTTTGTTGGTGTATTTAAAGGGTTAAAGAATTATAAGTTTTGGTCAACCTTATACTCTAAAAATACCCACCACAATGTCGTTTTTCGTTCAGAAAGTATTGAACTTCAAGGCAAATTATTGAAATTGCCTATACAAGCCAAATAAATTTTTGTATTTCTCTTAACGATTTTAAACCGGTTTTATTTTCATAAAGCCCAATTGAATACTGAAAAGGGGAAAAATAAAGGGTAAAATATTTTGCCACAACCAATATTTCTCTATTATTGCAGCCGTCGCCCCTTATGGCGTAGAAATAGATGAGTAAGCAATTATACACCCTTGAATTCCCGGTTCGCTGTTCGCCATCGATATTATATGAGTTTTTAGCAACTCCCTCCGGCCTGTCTGAATGGTTTGCTGATAAAGTGGACGAAAAAGACGGAATATTTTATTTTGGCTGGAATGGCGCTGCTGATAAAGCAGAGGTATTAGAAAAAGAGCAGGATAAGTTTATCCGTTTCCATTGGTTACATGTTCCCAAGGAAGAGTACTTTGAATTCAGTATTGACAAGTCTGAGATCACCAATCAAACGATCCTGGTCATTAAAGATTTTGCTGATAAGAAAGAGATAAAAGACCAAAGTATGTTATGGGACTACCAGGTCAAGGAACTCTTTCATCGCCTGGGCAATTAACTTTCAGCAACTATTTTGGATAATGATGTAAAATGGGCAAAAAGGATTTCCCGGGCATTTTCCCAGGTATCAAGATCTTCTTTTATAGCCATTTTCAAGAAATCTGTTTTACCCAGGTAGCTCTCCAGTTGATCTAATGTAATATCTGAACAGGGCAAATAATTGGCATTTTCAAAATGATGTTGCCACGGGTCTTCGTTGATGCAGAAGTAAATTCCATTTTCTTGTAACTCAGGCCATCTTTCCTGTAGCTTTTTTTCAAAAGTAGTTTTGTACTTGCCTGCCAGTTGAATAGTTACGCTAAAGAAATTTCCCCACCAGAACATGGTACGAACCATGAAGATGTCTTTGTTGTCAAAAAAACGGGGATAATCTAATACCCGATAAGGAAGACCAAGGTAGTTTTCACCTTTGGAGATCTTAGGAGGTAGTTTTAATATCTCTTCCGGGAATGTAGATTTCTCTTTTTTTGTGTAAGCGATTTGCTGTTCACTGAGATGCCCAAGCAGGCTTTCAGTTTTTTTAAGAATCATGTTCTTTGTTAAAATCACATTCGCATCACTAATGAGTTCTTTCTCCTCTTTGGAAAGCTTTAATTTTGCCGGAATCATAGATTAAAGATAAGTGTTCAAAAAACTTGACAAACTCATTATAAAGGCCTTCATCGGTCCGTTTGCGGCCACTTTTTTTATTACGCTGCTGGTACTTGTCATGCAGTTTTTCTGGCTTTATATTGATGATTTCGTGGGTAAGGGTATTGGCACAGGTGTTATTTTTGAGTTTATCTTATATCAAAGTGCAGTATTGGTTCCGCTTGCCTTGCCACTTGCTGTTCTTCTATCCTCATTAATGTCCTTTGGCAATTTGGGTGAAAGTTTCGAATTGGTAGCCATTAAATCGGCAGGTATATCATTGCTTCGTTTCATGAGGCCACTCTTGATCGTTAGTGTACTTATTGCCGGAGTGGCATTTCTTTTTTCCAATTATGTGATCCCTGTTGCTAACCTTAAATCCAGAACATTGCTGGCTGATATTGTTTATGCGAAACCTGCATTTGATCTGAAAGAAGGGGTTTTTTATGATAAGATCAGTGGTTTTGCGATCAAGATCGGTAAGAAAGAAGCGAATGATAGCATAATACGAGATGTGATCGTATATGAACAAGGCAATCCGTTGCAGGATAATTTCATTATCGCCAAAAGCGGTGTAATGAGGGTAACCGAGAACAAAAGATTCCTGGAGTTCAATCTTAAAGATGGATGGAGATACCAGGAAAGAGGAAATCAGTATGACAGGGGAAACAGCGAGTATGTACGGATCAGGTTTGATGAATATAATAAGCAGTTTGATCTGAGCACTCTTGGTTTTTCAAACCGTACGGCTGACAGTGTGAATAAGAATAGTGAAAGAGTATTAAGTATAAGGCAATTGAGTAAAGCAATTGATTCGCTGAAGAAAGAAATTGATAAAACAAGCGAGCAGACGGTCAATAATATGTTCCGGCAGGTTCGTTTTGCTGGTGTATTAGACTCGCAATGGCGAAAACCGGTTGCAGACTCAATTGGTACGAAGAGTCAATTCAAGGACATGGATGAATTACTTCCCGACTCTGCTAAAGCAAATGTGTATCAAAGTGCACAGAATATTGCAGCATCCATGAAAATTAATGCCGAAGGGTATGTTAACGTTTTAAAAGAGAAGAACAAAGTATTACGAAAACACAAAATAGAATGGCATAGAAAGATCGTTTTATCCCTTGCATGTGTGGTGCTTTTTCTCGTTGGCGCTCCGCTGGGTTCAATTATACGCAAAGGAGGTTTAGGCACACCACTCATCTTTGCAATTGTTTTCTTTATGGTTTTCTACTTTTCAAGCACTACAGGTGAGAAATTTGCAAAGGAAAATACCTTTACTCCTTTTACAGGCATGTGGCTGGCAACATTTGTTTTGTTGCCAATAGGCTTGTTTCTTACATACAAAGCCATGCATGACTCACAACTATTTAATAAGGAATTTTATACCCGTTTAAAACGTTCAGTCAAAAGGATCTGGAATAAGTCCCGTAACAAGTAATTATAAATAATAACCTCGTATTAAAACCGGATGCAGCAGATCGACAGACAGAATCTTACAATACAAAAATGGGTAACGGCTGTTTCCGTTATTTTGTTAGTAATAAAATTTGCTGCTTATTTTCTTACACACTCTGTAGCAATTCTTACTGATGCACTTGAAAGTATTGTAAATGTAGCCGCAGGTTTTATCGGAGTTTATAGTTTATCACTGGTAGCCAGGCCCAGGGATATTCACCATCCTTATGGATATGGGAAAGCCGAATTTATATCTGCTGCTATTGAGGGAACACTTATTGGTGCGGCCGGTATTCTCATTATTTATAAGGCTATTATGCATTTCATTAACCCGGTTGCTTTGCATCAATTGAATGAAGGAATATACCTGGTAACTGCTACAGCTCTTATTAACCTTGTGATGGGTATCATTTGTGTACAAACAGGAAAGCGAAATAATTCTGTTGCATTGATAGCCAGTGGAAGGCATTTGCAAACTGATACATTAACTACAGTCGGGATCATTGCGGGTTTATTATTGGTTACCCTTACAGGCTATTTATGGATTGATGGTGCAGTGGCTATCATTTTTGGGGCTATTATTATCTATAACGGATATAAAATAGTGCGGGGTTCTGTTTCAGGTATAATGGATAAAGCAGATATGGAGTTATTGGGAAAAATGGCAGTGGTATTGAATGATAACAGAAGAGAGAACTGGGTCGATCTGCATAATCTGCGGGTGATCAAGTATGGAAATAAGCTGCATGTTGATTGCCACTTAACGGTTCCATGGTATCTCAATGTACATGAGGCGCATAGTGAAATAGACAAGCTTACGGCGTTGATCAAGGATAGCTTTGGTAGTTCCCTGGAGATGTTTGTTCATTCGGATGGATGTATGCCTTTTTCATGCCACATTTGTAATAAACAGGATTGTAGTGAACGTAAATTTGAGTTTAAGAAAAAAATTG
The DNA here is from genome assembly GCA_020636575.1 of Chitinophagales bacterium. Lineage (GTDB taxonomy): Bacteria > Bacteroidota > Bacteroidia > Chitinophagales > Chitinophagaceae > JJ008. The sequence continues at coordinate 246,614 of JACJXP010000001.1, read as the reverse complement.
AGTTTACGCTGGATAATATTTCAAGGAACCAGCGACACGGATTAACATAAATGAAATCTATGACTAAGACAATTACAACATGGGTGATCGGTCAGCAGTTTAGCAGTAAACTGGATAACAATGTTATCCAGATCGATGGTACAAGGGAGAACGGTTTTGGACCCAAAGCATTATTATTATCGGGTCTGGCCGGTTGTTCGGGCATTGATGTTGTTGATATTCTTAAAAAGATGAGGGTTGAGTTTTCTGATTTCAGTATTGAAGTTGAAGCCGATCAAACAGAGGAACATCCCCGGGTTTACAAGGATATCCATATAACATACAAAGTGCATACTGACGCTGCCAATTTGGATAAAGTAAAAAAGGCAGTTGACCTTTCATTAGAAAAGTATTGCGGGGTATCTGCAATGCTAAAAAAGAATTCAGATGTACTTTATAAGGTTGAAATTATATAACGATGCTTTCTAAAAAATCGCAATATGCGTTTAAAGCCCTTACCTACCTGGCAGAGAAGTATAAGGAAGGGCCGGTATTGATATCTGAAATATCAAAAAAGAAAAAGATACCTCTTAAATTCCTGGAAAATATTCTGCTCGAATTAAAAAAAGAAGGAATTCTTGATAGCAGAAAAGGGAAAGGAGGCGGCTATTTTCTAAAGAAAGACCCATCTAAAGTAAAAGTGGCTACTGTAATCAGGCTTATCAACGGGCCTATTGCCATGCTACCATGTGTTAGTTTATACTTCTATGAACGCTGTAAGGATTGTGATGAAAAGCATTGTGGCTTGCATGATATGATGATAGAAGTCAGGGATGCCACCCTGAACATCGTGGAAAACAGAACTTTAAAAGACCTGCTCGTTTAACCATCTTTTTAGTCTACTTATTTGGTAGGGTAATAATTTCCTTTTATTTTTGATTTGCGGTTAAAGAATTAGCCTGATCTTAAAATTTAAGGAATATGATACTCGACCTGATTGTAAAACAAAAGCAATCTATGATCCGGAACAGAAGAAGCCATCTATTCAGCCTGAGCAAGGCACTTTCATGGCGTATTGTAGGAACAATCGATACGATCATCATATCCTACCTGATAACAGGCAAATGGAATTTCGCTTTAAGTATCGGGGCGGTAGAAGTGTTCACTAAGATATTCCTTTTTTACCTGCACGACAGGGCATGGGAGTATTTTGCAAATAAAAAAAGGGCTAATGGTTAGTAAGAATATTTTTTCAGCAATAGAAAATAAAGAAGCGGCTGAAGCAATAAAACTTCTTTGCGATCAATATCCCGGTAAAGTGGTGTTCACGACTTCATTGGGACAAGAAGACCAGGTTATAACAGATATTATCTTCCGGAATGCATTACCGGTTCGTGTGATCACATTGGATACAGGAAGATTGTTTAATCAAACCTATGATCTGATCGAAAGAACTGCTGCCCGCTATAATCAGAATATTGAGATCTATTTTCCCGAGACAAAAGATGTGGAGCAATTTGTTGCTCAAAAGGGCATTAACAGCTTTTATGAATCAGTAGAGAATCGGAAAGAATGCTGTTATATCCGGAAAGTAAAACCACTGAACAGGGCCCTGGAAGGAGCAAAGGTTTGGATCACCGGATTACGGGCAGGCCAATCTGCAGGCAGAGAAAATATGCCAATAATAGAATGGATGGATGACAGGGAATTGTATAAATACAACCCGCTGATCAACTGGTCACTGAATAATGTTTTGGATCATATAGAACAATACAATGTACCTTATAACCTGCTGCATAACGAAGGTTTCATCAGCATTGGCTGTGCTCCCTGTACCCGGGCTATTCAACCGGGTGAGCAGGCAAGGGACGGCCGCTGGTGGTGGGAAACATCTCATAAGGAATGCGGCCTGCATCATATCAAAGGCGGCAAAGCTGTTTGATCAGCTATTTCAAAAAGCATCTTTTACTTAACTGAATAAGCCGACCTCATGGTTAGGTTGTATTTTAGCAGCCTTATCAGATCTGCATGAAAGAAGAAAAACAACAACACCCGGAAACAAAAGCCGTTCGCATACAAACAAAAAGAACAGGAGAGAAAGAACATGCCACACCTCTTTTTTTGACCAGCAGCTTTACGTATGATTCTGCTGATGAGATGGCTGCAGCTTTTGCTGATGATTCACTGGATGTGAATATTTATTCCCGTTTTTCGAATCCCACCGTTGATGAGTTTGTAAATAAAATGGCCGCATTAGAAGGCACTGAAGATGGCATTGCGACCGGGACGGGGATGGCCGCCATCTTTGCCAGCTTTATGACCTTTCTGCAAAACGGGGATCATATTATTTCCTCCTCCGCTGTATTCGGTTCCACACATACATTGCTGACAAAGTATCTGCCCAAATGGGGAATTTCTCATTCCTATTTTAATATGGCAAAGCCGGAAAGTATTGAAGAACTGGTAAAGCCCAATACCAAAATACTTTTCCTGGAAACTCCCAGCAATCCCGGGCTTGATATTATTGACCTCGAATTTGTAGCCGCTATTTGTAAAAAGAACAACATATTGTTCGTTGTTGATAATTGCTTTGCCACACCAGCTGTACAACAACCTGTTTTGTTTGGAGCTGATCTCGTTATTCATTCTGCCACCAAATTTATTGACGGACAGGGGAGAGTATTGGGTGGAGTAGTGGTGGGGAATAAAGAACTGATCAACCAACTGTATTTGTTTGTAAGAAATACCGGCCCTTCCATGAGCCCTTTTAATGCATGGGTGTTGAGCAAAAGCCTGGAGACTTTGTATATCCGCATGGAGAAACATGCAGCATCTGCATTAACTATTGCCAAAGCTTTGCAGGAACATGAAAAGATAAATTGGGTAAAATATCCTTACCTGGAAACCCATCCACAATATGCTATTGCTAAAAAGCAAATGAGCAATGGAGGCGGTATTGTAACTTTTGAACTGAAAGGCGGCATAGAAAGCGGTAAGAAATTCCTGGACTCCCTGCAAATGATATCGATGACCAATAACCTGGGCGACAGCCGAACTATTGCTTCGCACCCGGCATCCACCACACATTCCAAATTATCAGATGAAGAGAAAAAGGAGGTTGGGATTACTGACGGGTTAATTCGTATTTCTGTAGGGCTGGAACATCCTGAAGATATACTGGATGATATTTTACAAGCTCTGAAAATAACTGAAGACACATAGTAGACTATTAGCTAACAATTATTATTTATGCTTTTTTTTAAAAAGTTTTCTTAGCTGATTTTTTGATAAATTCTTTTTGATTTCAAATTCTTCTTGTTTAGTGTCTACCCAGCCAAAAAAATAATGTGAAAGCCAAACGCTTTTTGTTTTTGGGTTTCTCCAAAAATAGATCGGCTCAAATTCATTATTCTTTCTATTAAAATGCATTGTTCCATAGTAGCTAGAGTGAGTTATTCCTTCAGGATATGTACTTTCGGGTGGATAAACAGTTACTCCATTGTAATAGCTATAATTTGAAATCTGATATGCTAAATCAATATTAATGCCTTTTAAATACCGATAATAAGATGTTATTATTATTCCGGAAATACCTTCGGCATTAGAAACGCCAATATTATTGAAAAATTTTGTTAGCCTTGAACCTCTATGAAGCCCCCAATTATTCCTTATCCACATCCCAGAATTTAAATGTTCGCCAGCCGTGAATTTAGACTCTGACATATTTCTAATCACATTTTTTAATGAGTCACTCCAGAAGCGATCAAGTTGTGTGAAGCAATCATTTAGGTTAGATGGGATATAAATGCCCTCAATTGAATCAGCAGTTAATTTTGATGAATCTTTGTAGTGCCATTGTTTTCGATCATTTTGAAACTGCTTAATGATGTTTTCAATATCCAACGGTTTATTATTTAAAAAATTTTTGAATACTTGTAATATAAGTGATGCTTGGTCTTGTCTGCTAGTGACATTTATATTTGAAAAGTAACGTTGAAATCTAGTGTTTTTATTTGTAATGGTCCAGTTTGCAATAACATAGTATTTATTTGTGTAATTCCATGGTGGGACTAGATCTTTCAGACTGTCTTTGTTACAGTTTTTTATTCTTGTTTTTAAATAAGTGGGTGTGTGTTTGGAAAGAAATTTTGTTGCATCTAATAAGTTCTTTGGATCATACTTAGTTTGTGCAATAATCTCTGTTGTGTTTGTTAATATAAGAACCAAAAAAATTGAGCATAGTATTTTATAGGGTTTCATGTCACTAAAGTTACTAAATGCAGTAACAGCTAAAACAATCTGTTTTTAGGCTGGTTTTATGAAGCTATTTCTTCTTCCCCAACTGTTGCAAAGTAGCCCGTATATCTTTTGGCATCTCTGCTTCCAGCTCTTTTAAGTCTCCATTTACATCTTTAAAAGAAAGCTTGAAAGAATGAAGGGCTAGTCTTCCTAAAATGGGTCTTTCTTCCAACTCAGTTTTTGAAAGATTGTATTTCTTTTTAATAGCAGAAATAAAGACAGGTTTGCCATCACCGTAAATCTGGTCGCAAACAATAGGATGTCCCAGGTTCTTCATGTGTACCCGTATCTGGTGGGTGCGGCCGGTGTGTATCTGAAACTGCATCAAAGAATAAATGCCATAATCCTCCAGCACTTCATAGTCGGTCAGTGATTCTTTGCCCTTCCGATGAATGATCATGGTTCCGTTCTTTGCAGGATGTTCTGCAATGGGAGCATCAATGCTTCCTTTTTTTTCAAATGGAGAACCTATTACGAGTCCCCGGTATATCTTTTTGGTAGCCCTTGCTTCAAATTGTGCAGAAAGATGTTTGTGTGCCACTTCAGTTTTAGCAAAAATGATCAGCCCGCTGGTTTCTTTATCGAGCCGGTGAACAGTAAATATTTTGCCATATTGTTCCTGCAATAAACGTTTAAGTGAAGTTTCTTTTCCTTCCCTGTCGGGAACTGATAAAAGTCCGGCAGGTTTATTTAATGCAATAAAATCATCATTTTCAAATATGGTTATCTCGGATAGTTTCATTGAAGATTTTTCTCCCTCCCTTCGTGAGCCTGCCTGTCGGTAGGCAGGGGGTTGGGGTGGGCCTCTTATTTCCCTTTTCTAAAATGTTTCAGACCCCTCACTTCTTTTTCTGAAAGATATCGCCACTTGCCCCTGTCTACATTTTTCTTGGTAAGCCCGGCAAACATCACCCTGTCTAGGTTTCTTACATCATAACCCAAATGCTCAAAAATGCGGCGAACGATCCGGTTGCGGCCACTATGAATTTCCACCCCGATCTGTGTTTTGTCTTTTAAGTCAGAATAAGCCAGTACATCCACAGAGGCCGGGCCATCTTCTAATGTGATGCCTTTTAATACCTGGTCAAAGTCATTTTTCTCCAGGGGTTTGTTCAGCGTTACCTGGTATACTTTTCTTACTTCATTGCTGGGATGTGTGAGTTTCTGTGCCAGGTCGCCATCATTGGTCAATAACAAAAGCCCGGATGTATTTCTATCGAGCCTGCCAACGGGAAATACTCTTTCGCTGGTAGCTCTTTTTATAAGATCCAATACGGTTTTCCTTTTTTGCGGATCATCCGTAGTGGTAATAAAATCTTTCGGTTTATTAAGCAGGATATAAACCAGGTTTTTGGCAAGAAAGATCTTTTTCCCATTCACTTTTACTTCATCTTTGGCAGTTACTTTAAAGCCCGGTTCGGTTACAAGCTGGTTGTTTACCTTAACAGCGCCCTGTTTTACCAGCTCGGCAGCATCCCGGCGGGCACATATACCTGCATGTGCAATGAACTTGTTCAATGGCATCTGCTGGTTGCCTGTGTCTGGTCTGCTGATACTGTTTGCTGAGGTATGCTGAACGGAAGATTGTTCTTTTCTTTTTTTATCAAAAAACTCTTCCCTTTCTTTCTTCCATTTACGTTTTTGCTGCTTGAATTCTTCTTTTATGGCAGCATTACTTTTTTTGCGGGTAAATTTTCCGAAGTTGTCTGTAGATTTCTTTTTCATAATAAAGATTGCTGTTTTACAACAGTAGCAGCTGCAAATATAGTCATAAAAAAACCCTTCAAAAGAAGGGCTTTTAGTTTTATAGTGGATCAGATGACCTCCTTGTCCTTAGGAGCGGGTCTCTTCATTCTTTTTGCAGGTCTGTGTTTACGATCCGCTTTCATTTTTGCTTTTTGTTCATCCGTTAAAACAGATTGCATTGACTCTCTTTGTTTTTTCATGGCTTCTTTTACCTGCTCTTTCTTTTGCTCATCTGATAATGCCTTGTTTTCTTTGATGCTCTTGAGTTTTTGCTGCATCTCTTCCCGGCTCTTTTTTAATTTGGCAGATTGCTCTTCTGTAAGATTCAACCTGTCTTTTCTAACCTCTTCTCTTTTTTCCATCATTCCTTTTCTTCTTTCAGCTCCTTCAACCCTCATTTTTTTCATCTTGTCTTTTTGTTCCTGGGTAAGAATGTTATCCATTTTGGATTTATTCTCTTTGCGAAGCGTTTCCATTTTGTTTCTCCACTCTTTTACTGTGATCTCATCATTCTTTTTGAGTTCCTGCATTTGTTTCTGGAAACTTTCTCTTTGCTGTTTGAATTGTTCTCTTTGTGCTTCTGTCAGTTCAAGATTACGCATCTCCATTCCCGGACGATGCATTCTTTTTTGACGGAGATCAGATCGATCTTGTCTTTCTGCTTTTCTTTCAGGTATTTCCTGTGCCTGAATGGAAAATGCAAGAGATAATACCGTTGCTGCTAAAAATATTTTTTTCATGTGCTTAACTTTTGTTTTTTGACGGCTTATGTTTGATTAACCTTCGGCAGTCATATGATAAAAAAATGTGAACGCCTATCGGACTAATTATTATTTCCGAAGTTTAATGGAAGTATGAAAATTTTCGTAGAAGGTAGATATGGAGTATCAGCGGTTGTCTATATTGGCCAGTTGACCGCAGGCTGCAGCGATATCTTTACCCCGGCTTCGTCTTAGTCTCACATTCACCCGATGTTTTTCCAGGTATTGCATAAATGCCTGAACCTTAGATTCTTCTGGCTTTTGAAAACTGGCAAAATCAATAGGGTTATACTCAATAAGATTTACCAGGTCAGCAGGAACCTGTCTGTATATTTTAATAAGTTCATCAGCGTCTTGTAAAGAATCATTAAAGTTTTTGAACAGGATATATTCAAAAGTGATCTCGTTGCCCGTTTGTTTATAGAAATAATTCAACGCATCAATTAACGACTTAATATTATTAGAGTCGTTAATCGGCATGATCTCATGTCTTTTTTTATCATTGGCTGCATGTAATGATAATGCCAGTTTGAATTTTACTTTATCATCACCCAATTGCCTGATGCCTTTAGCCACACCGGCAGTAGATACGGTGATACGGCGGGGGCTCATAGCCAATCCATCAGGAGAAGTGATTTTTTCAATAGATCTTATTACCTGTTTATAATTCAACAGTGGTTCACCCATGCCCATAAAAACAATATTGCTGATCTTTTTATCATATTGCTCCAGGCATTGTTTATTGATCAATGCAACTTCATCATATATCTCATCAAATTCAAGATTCCTTTTCCGGTCCATATAACCCGTAGCACAAAACTTACAACTCAAAGAACATCCTATTTGAGATGATACACATGCTGTAAACCGGGATGTGGTGGGTATCAATACTCCTTCAACCAAATGACCATCATGAGTTCTAAATCTCGATTTGATGGTACCATCATCACTTTGTTGTATCAGATCTACCGTCAATGCAGGCAGTGTAAATTGTTCACCTAGTTTTTGACGAAGCTCTTTGGAGAGATTAGTCATTTCGCTGAATGACTGTACAGGTTTTAACCAAAGCCATTCATACACCTGTTTGGCCCTGAATTTTTTTTCTCCCAGTTCTTCAAAATAATGTTCCAGTTCTGTTAGAGAAAGATGCCTGATATTTTGCTGACCTTGTTTCATTGCTGCAAAGATAATTGCCGGCCGGCCGTTTATCTTATTTCACTGATATTTGCTTTAAAAGAAGATGTAATGACAGCTGCTTATGTAATTGATATTGCCCGGACCCCGATAGGAAAATATGGAGGTGTTTTATCTTCTGTAAGGCCAGACGATCTTTTGGCACATGTTATCCGTTCTATATTAATGAAGAACAATAACATTGACCCCAATGAAATAGAAGATGTGATAGCAGGAGCCGCCAACCAGGCAGGAGAAGATAACCGGAATGTGGCCCGAATGGCAGGATTACTGGCAGGATTACCCGTAACTGTAGCGGGTAGCACAGTGAACCGGTTATGTGCTTCCGGGTTACAGGCTATCATGGACGGAGCAAGGCAGATCATGTGCGGTGATGCGGAAATAGTGATTGCCGGTGGTGTAGAAAGTATGAGCCGGGCTCCTTATGTGATCTCAAAAAGTGGCGATGGTTTTGACAGAAAACAGGAGCTATTTGATACTACGATCGGATGGCGGTTTGTAAATGATCAGCTGGCTGCGATGTATCATCCTTTTTCAATGGGAGAGACGGCAGAAAATGTAGCTGAACAATGGAAGATAAGCAGGGAAAGACAGGATGAGTTTGCATTGAACTCCCAGTTAAAATATTTTAAAGCCAAAGAAGAGAAGAAATGGGATGCAGAAATAATCCCGGTAGAATTGAATAAAAAAGGGTTGATCACCTGGGTAGTGGATGATGAACATCCCCGCAATACCTCTATTGAAAAATTAGCTTCTTTAAAACCGGCTTTTAAAAAAGACGGAACAGTAACAGCCGGTAATGCATCCGGTATCAATGATGGGGCTGCTGCTACGATATTGGCCAGTGAAGACACGGTTAAAAAATTGAATCTGAAACCAATGGCCAGGATCGTATCTATGGCAGTAGCCGGGGTAGATCCTTCTGTCATGGGTATCGGTCCGGTGCCGGCTACCCGAAAAGCATTGAAAAGAGCTAGACTCCAAATAAGCGATATTGATCTGGTTGAACTTAATGAAGCGTTTGCGTCACAATCACTGGCTTGTATCAACGACCTTGGATTGGACCCTGCAAAAGTGAATGTGAATGGTGGTGCTATTGCTTTGGGGCATCCTTTAGGTTGTAGCGGTGCCAGGATCTCCACTACATTATTACATGAAATGAAACGCAGAGGTTCTAAATACGGGCTTGCCACTATGTGTATCGGCGTAGGACAGGGAGCAGCAGTATTGTATGAAGGACTTTCTTAAAAAGCAAATTTCATAAGGCTGGCTTGCGGAATAGTTTCTTGCTTACCTGTTTGCAGGTTTTTTATAGTGCAGGTGTTTTCTTCCAGTTCCTTACTGCCAATGATCACCACATTAGGGATATTCTTCTTCTCAGCATATTTGAATTGTTTATCAAATTTTATATTCTCATGAAACAGTTCGCAGCTAATGCCATTATTTCTCAATTGCTGCATCAATGCAAATGCAACTTTGCTTTCAGCATCACCCAGGTTAAAGAATAAGACTTTTGTACTCACTTGCAGGCTGTCAGGAAAAAGATCCAGTTCTTCCATTACATCATAAATACGATCTACACCAAATGAGATACCAACACCCGCAATGCCGGGAACACCAAACGTCCCGGTCAGGTTATCATAGCGGCCGCCTCCGCCAATACTCCCCATCTTTACTTCTTTGGGAGCTGCCACTTCAAAAATGATCCCGGTATAATAGTTTAATCCTCTCGCCAGGGTCGGGTCAACTGAGATATTTATAGAAGGATCACAATGCTGTAATAAATAGCTTATTTCTTTAATTCCTTTATCTCCGGTATCAGTATGGCCGATCAATGATTGTAAACCGGTAATGATCTCTATATTACTACCACTGATCTTTAAATATTTTTCAATAAAGATGATCTGTTCAGTGGCAAGTCCTTTCTGAGCAAGTTCATTTTTTACTTTCTCCAGGCCGATCTTATCCAGTTTGTCAATAGCAACTGTTATATCAGTCATTTTATCGGCTCCGCCACAAAGTTCTGCCAGGGCCACTAATACATTACGGGAATTGATCTTGATCTTATAATCACTCAAACCGAGTTTAGCAAATACATCATGATAGATATTTGCCAGTTCCAGCTCATTCAATAATGATTCACTGCCTACCACATCAGCATCACATTGATAAAATTCACGGTATCTTCCTTTTTGCGGGCGGTCAGCTCTCCAGACCGGTTGTACCTGGTATCTTTTAAAGGGGAATGTAAGCTGGTTATGGTTCATAGCCACATAACGGGCAAACGGAATAGTAAGATCATACTTTAATGCTCTTTCCGTAATGCCTTTTACATTTTTGCCCTGTAATACTTTTTCAAAATCTTCCCGAACCTGCTTTTCTTTATCAGGGTTATCTAACCCATTATTTAAAATTTTAAAAATGAGCTTATCTCCCTCATCACCATACTTTCCCATTAAGGTTTCTATATTTTCCATAGCCGGTGTTTCCAGCGGCTGAAAACCATATAATTCAAAAACCGATCTTATCGTATTGAGAATAAAATTTCTTTTCTGAACAACATCCGGTCCAAAATCTCTTGTTCCCTGTGGTATAGAAGGTTTGCTCATGATCTGCTAACTATTATTGGCTTTATCAGAACTGGATATTGTATTTATCTTACCATATTTTGAAATGATCGCATCAGCGGCATCATCTATCATTTTAAATACTTCATGATAGCCGGGTTCCGGTCCATACCAGGGATCAGGCACATCCATATTTTCACCGGGAAATAATTCATTCATCAGCAGATCAGCTTTTGACGCATCGAATTTTTTTCCGGCGATGCGTTGCATCTCGTAAAGCACATCTTCAGCAAGTGCATATATTTTATCATACAATTCAAAATCATCAGGAGTAAATCGTCTGGCCCTTTGTTTGGATATATCGATCCCGTTTAGTTTTGCCACTTTTTGCGACAAAGGATGCGGTGGTTCGCCTGTATGATAATTATTTGTGCCGGCACTTTCCACACTCCACATGAGTCCTGCATTTGCTGCTTTTTCCTGTAAAATTCCCTCGGCCAGTGGACTTCTGCAGATATTTCCAAGGCATACCATCAAGATTTTCATGGCGCAAAGATAGGAAGGCAACAGATGGTTTGTTAACTACCATTATAGCTTCTTATTATGGATTTAAAACATGTTTTGCATCTAATATATAGCGAGGCTAAAATATTCAGAATGAAAATGATGCGTTGATAATATTTGTGCCTGAAGACAGGATAATTTTTTTTAAATTGCCGCCTCTGAAAAAATTAGGATATGATCGAGGAATATGAACGGAAAAAAAGAAAACAAGTAGCAGGAATGCGTTCCATAATGGATTATGGAATGGGGGCTATAATTGTGTTAATGGGAGGTTTCTTTCTTTTTCGTGGCCGCTTCGGGAATATTCCGCTGAATGAACGATTTCCGCCCAATGAACTGGACAAAGTTTTTGGTGTTATTTGCTTTATATATGGAGCATGGAGAATTTACAGAGGCTATCAAAAAAAATATTTTAAATGATGGTCCGCAGGACGGTTTCTATAGGTAGTTCTTTATTTATGTTTTTCTTGTTGGGTTTTGCTTTTGAAAGTTGCAAATCATACAAGGAAAAAAAAGATGCATTACCGGATCATGCAGACAAGGGGTCTATAAGGGTCAGTGCTGATGAAACGTTTAAGCCCATCATTGATGAAATGGTGAAGGTTTATGAATCATGGCACCCTGCAACAAAGATCAATGTTGATTATAAACCAGAAGCAGCTTGTTTGCAGGATATACTTGTTGACAGTGTAAGAATGGTAATTGCAACGAGACAATTCAATGAGTATGAAAGTGATTTGGTGGCAGATACTTTTAAGACAGAATTAAAAGCAATGGTGCTGGCACATGATGCAGTAACGGTTATTGTGAACTCATTGGATACTGACACCCTTTTTACAATGAAAGATATCCGGGAAGTGTTGACGGGAAAGTTTAAGAAAAATTTAATACCGGTATTTGACGGTGTAAAAGCAACCAGTACAGTACGTTTTATCATCGATTCAGTACTAAGGGGTGATACATTAACATCCAGGGCAATGGCGGCAAGAAGTAGTGAAGAAGTGATTGATTATGTATCGAAGAACAGAGGGGTTATAGGGCTAATAGGTGTTAGTTGGATTGGAAATCCTGAAGACACCCTGCATGAAAGTTTTTTGAAAAAGGTGAAAGTGGCCAGGATTGAGAGTACGGATATACCCGGATATTATGTAAAAGCCTATCAGGCAAACATTTATGCAAGAAGATATCCAATGGTACGGGATTTGGATTATATACTTAAGGAGAATTACAATGGACTGGGGCATGCTTTTGCGAATTTCATGAGCGGGGAGATCGGACAGTTGATATTCAAAAGGGCATACCTGGCTCCGGCGCAAAAAGATTTTGGGATAAGGCCTGTAAGGCTGAATGAGTAAACAAAGTAGTTATATTTACTAATAATAAAAGAAAGAAGAAAAATGAAGAAAACCTTTATCACAGTTTTATCAGTCGGGTTACTTGCGGTAACAGGATTGAAGGCACAAACAGTTGAAGAGGGCATCAGGCACATGTATGCTGACCGCTACAAAAGCGCCATTGTTGTTTTTGAAAAAATACTGGCTGCCGATCCTAACAATGTGGATGCTATTTTCTGGTTGGGACAAACCTATTTTGATTATGATAAGAATGATAAAGCAAAAGAGGTTTACCAAAATGCGTTGAATAAACTGGGTAGTCAGCCATTGATTTTGGTTGGGTTGGGGCATGCAGACCTTTTGGATCATAAGACAGCAGATGCCCGTCAGAAATTTGAAGCTGCATTAACTGCCAGCCAGGATAAAAAAGGTAAAAACGATCCAACAGTTCTCACTGCTATTGGCCGTGCCAATGTAGATGCAAAAGCTGGTGATTACAAATGGGCTGTTCAGCTTTTGGAAGAAGCAAATGATAAAGGCAAAAAAAATCCTGAAACCTTATTGCAGTTAGGTAATGCATACCGAAAAGCAGACCCGGGCCAGGGAGGAAGCGAAGCCTATAAAATGTATAAAAAAGCACTTGATGAGGACAAAAGTTTTGTAGTTGCTTATCTACGGCTTGCTAAATTATTTGAGTCGCAAAAAAACTGGGACCTGGTATTGGAAAATTTGAATGACGCCGTTAAGAAAGATCCAACTTTTTCGCCAGCGTATTATGAATTATTCTATTATTATTTCTATCGTTCTCAAATTCCTGAAGCTGAAGAACAGCTAAAAAAATATGTTGCAAGCGCAGACCAGGATCCGCAGAATGATTTTCTATATGCACAACTTTGCTATGTGAAAAAAGATCTTGATTGTGCTATCAGCAAGGCAGAAGGAGTTGTGGCTGCAACCGGAGAAAGTGTAAAACCCAAGGTGTTGAAGTTGCTGGCAGATTCTTATTTTCAAAAAGAAGAATACACCAATGCAAAAAAATATATTGACTGGTATTTTAGAAAGAGAGAAGAAAAACCCGAAGAAGTTATTTCTTTTGACTATAAACTGAAGGCTGATATACTTTCAAAAACAGGCGGTACAGACGAGGAAATATTAAGCACTTATACAGAAGGAGTAAAAGTTGACACAGTATTGACTTCTAAAATTGATTTTCTTAAGCAGGGAGCTAAATTTTTTAAAGAAGCTGAAAAAAGAGATAAAGAAGCAATACTATTAACAAAGATCATTGAACTAAAAAAAGAAGCCAGTATCAATGACTATTTTGAATTAATGCTGGCACAATACTTTAATAAGAACCACGAAGCTTCCCGGCAGACTTCCTTAACAATGGAAAGTAAATTCCCTGACCAGGTTTATGGCTTTGAATGGGCATACAATAATGCTGTTGCAATCACTACTGACACACTGAAATCAGATTCTGTAAGAGCTGAGTTGTCAAGGACAATCGGTGCGCCGGATGCTACACGATTGTATGAATTTGCACAGAAAGACACAGTAAAATATATTAAGCAATATATCAACGCTGTAAGGTACCTGGCAGCATATTACATTAATGAAGAAAAAAACAAGGAAAAGTCATTGGAGTTCTTTAAAAAATGGCAGTCTGCCGATGTGGCTAATGCCGAGAATATTCAGAAGTATATTGAACAGATTGAAAAAATGCCGGGCAAACCCCGTCCTTAATAATACATGGTCTTATAACAAGACCAACAACACGGTTTTCTTCTTTTACAAAAAAGTCCTCTGCTGTTTTTAGCAGGGGACTTTTTCTTTAAGCCGGTTCTAATGCCTTATTAATTATTTTGTTAAGGTAAATTGAGGCCGTCGCCTTATTTTTGCCCACAGACAAAAAGGCTATGATTTACCTACTTCAGCTTGGAGGAAAAGATACAGATGCAGTTTCCTATTTGCCGGTGGCTGTACAACTGATTGTAGCAGTGGGTTTGGTGGCATTTCTAATGATCGTCACCCATTTATTAGGTCCTAAGCGCAGAACTTCTGATAAACTGCAAAATTTTGCCAGTGGAATTGAGTCGCATGGAGATGCCCGGCAACCCATGGCCATCAAATACTTTTTAACAGCTATTCTGTTTGTTCTGTTTGATGTGGAGGTGATCTTCTTTTATCCTTATGCAGTGAATTTTAAAGATCTTGGCTGGAGCGGTTTTTGGGCAGTCATCATGTTTGTAGGTTTCTTCCTTTGCGGATTTATTTATATAATTAAAAAGGGAGCCTTAAAGTGGGAAGATTAAATGGATTTAATTAAATTTTCATAGAACACTTGTGAAAATGGTTGTAAGGGTGGTAAGTAAGTAAATGAAAACATTATAAATATTTAAAATGCCTCGTCCTGTATCATATAATTTAATAAAGAAACCCCTGGAAGCAGATATCAGCATCGCTGATATGCCCGGAGGGCACCATGGAGAGGGGTTCTTTGCTACTTCTTTAGATAAAGTAATCGGCCTGGCAAGAAAGAATTCTATCTGGCCGCTCCCTTTTGCAACTTCTTGTTGTGGTATTGAATTCATGGCCACTATGGGGTCTCATTATGACCTGGCCCGTTTTGGTTCAGAGAGGGTTGGATTCTCACCCCGTCAGTGTGATCTGTTGATGGTTATGGGAACCATCGCAAAGAAAATGGGGCCTGTTGTAAAGCAGGTTTATTTGCAAATGGCAGAACCCCGTTGGGTAATGGCCGTCGGCGCCTGTGCCAGCAGCGGTGGTATTTTTGATACATATAGTGTGTTGCAGGGAATTGACCAGGTGGTACCGGTAGATGTGTATGTGCCGGGCTGTCCGCCCAGGCCTGAGGCAATTATTGATGGTGTCTTAAGAATACAGGACCTGGTGGGAAAAGAAAGTTTGCGTAGAAGAAACGGCGAAAAATATAAGGCATTGCTTGAAAGCTATGGCATACAATAATCAATGGCAATAACAAACGAGCATATAAAGCAAAGACTAATAGAAAAGTTCAGTGACCAGGTCTCAGGTTTTGAAGAACCCTATGGCATGCTCACCTTTGAAGCGCCAAAGGAAATAAACCTGAAAGTGCTTAATTATTTGTATGACGATGAGGAGTTGAAATTCCGTTTTATGACAGACCTTACGGCTGTCCATTATCCCAATCAAACAGGACGAGAGTTGGCAGTAGTTTACCATCTGCATAATCTTGCCGATAATGTTCGCATCCGGTTCAAAGTTTTTACAGATATCAGTCAGCCTGATGTATATACAACTACTGGCTTGTTTTCGGCTGCTAACTGGATGGAAAGAGAAACCTATGATTTTTTTGGGGTAAACTTTGTTGGGCATCCCAACCTGAAAAGGGTTTTGAATGTGGAGGAAATGGATTATTTCCCGTTGAGAAAAGAATTTCCGTTGGAAGACCAGACAAGGATCGATAAAGATGATGAAATGTTTGGAAGAGGATAACTAAATAAGAAATGAGGCTTGAACAATTACATTAAATGTCTGAACACCACATAAAACTACCAGAAGGTTCAATAGAAAAAACCACCACCACACTTAACCTGGGACCTACACACCCGGCTACCCACGGTGTGTTTCAGAATATTTTGGAATTGGATGGTGAAAGAATTGTTTCGACAGAACAAACAGTAGGTTATATACACAGGGCTTTTGAAAAGCTGGCAGAAAGAAGGCCTCTTTACCAGATCACAACACTTACAGACAGGCTGAATTATTGTTCATCGCCCATCAATAACATGGGATGGCATCTTACCTGCGAAAAGTTATTAGGTGTTAAAACTCCCAAGCGGGTTGATTATCTTCGGGTGCTTGTAATGGAACTGGCTCGGATATCAGACCATCTTATTTGTAACTCTATTGTTGGTGTTGATGCAGGAGCTTACACCGGTTTCTTATATGTAATGCAATACCGGGAGTTGATCTATGAAATATATGAAGAGATCTGTGGTGCCCGGCTTACAACTAATATGGGCCGTATCGGAGGTTTTGAAAGGAACTTTAGCAATACTGCTTTTGAAAAAATAGAAAAGTTTCTCCGTGAGTATCCTAAAGTGTTGAAGGAGTTTGAAAATCTTTTTGAAAGAAATAGAATATTCGTTGACAGAACCCAGGGTACCGGGGCCATCAGCGCCGATAGGGCATTGAATTACGGATTTACCGGGCCTAATCTTAGGGCTGCTGGAGTGGATTATGATGTTAGAGTACATACGCCGTATAGCAGTTACGAAGATTTTCAGTTCAATATACCGGTAGGAACAACCGGGGACAACTATGACCGCTGGCTGGTACGTAACCAGGAAATGTGGCAGAGCCTGAGCATAGTTGAACAGGCTTACCAGAAGATACAGGAATTTAAAGGTGCAGAAGCGGAAGTATATCATGCCGATGCTCCTGAATATTATCTGCCTCCAAAGTCAGATGTATACACAAAAATGGAAGCGTTGATCTACCATTTTAAAATTGTGATGGGTGAAACAGAAATTCCGGCTGGTGAAGTATACCAGGCAGTTGAAGGAGGAAATGGAGAACTTGGATTTTACCTGATCAATGATGGTGGCCGTACACCTTATCGTTTGCATTTCCGCAGGCCTTGTTTTATTTATTACCAGGCTTATGAGGAACTGACAAAAGGATCCATGATCAGCGATGCAATTATAACAATGAGTTCATTGAACCTGATAGCAGGTGAGTTGGACGCATAATAAATAACCGATGAAATTTTCGGACGAGAAATTAAAAGAAGTAGAACAGATCGTAAAACGTTATCCCGAAGGGAAACATAAAAGCGCTTTATTGCCTGTGTTGCATTTGGCACAACAGGAGTTTGGCGGTTGGCTAAGTGCGGAAACAATGGATTATGTGGCGGATCTGCTGAAGCTCAAACCCATTGAAGTGTATGAGGTAGCTACTTTTTATAGCATGTACAACCTGAAACAGGTGGGCAGGTATATGTTTGAAGTTTGCCAGACAGGGCCTTGTATGTTGAACGGCAGTGATGACATAGTAAAATATATCCACGAGAAATTAGGGATCAGACCGGGTGAAACAACTGAGGATGGCATGTTCACTTTGAAAACAGTGGAATGCCTGGGAGCATGTGGATATGCACCGATGATGCAGATGGGTAAACATTACAGGGAGCATCTGACCAAAGAAAAAGTGGATGCTATTATTGAGGAATGCAGACAAAATGCTGCTTCAAAAAACTAAAACTTGAAAAAGTTATTAATAATAGTTCTTTTAGGGATTACAGGTTTTGCAAAAGCACAATCGGAAGAAGATAAACTTTCGGCAACACTTAAGGAGTTTCATCAATACCTGGTGAATAAGAATATAGGGTCTATTAATCAGCATACGGATAAGGCGCTGAGCTATGGACATAGTAATGGTTGGGTTGAAACAAAAAAAGAATTGATTGATCACCTGGAAACAGGTTATATGATCTATACCAGTTATAGAGAAGATAGCCTGAGGGTTGAAATAAATGGCGGTGTGGCACATGCAAGGTTTATTGCAGACATAACGGGGGTATTAAATGGAAATAATGGTAATTACCATTTAAAAGTGCTGGAGGTTTGGGTAAAGAAAGGAAAGAGATGGTTGTTATTTGCAAGACAGGCGATCAGAGGAAATTGATAAAGACGAATTAATATTTTCCTTCGGGATAATTAATATGAGCAAAAAATTATTATTAGACAAAGCACATGTAGAAGGCATCAGAAACTACGATGTCTACCGCCGTGAAGGTGGTTATCGTAGTGTGGAAAAGGCTTTGAAGTCTATGACACCTGATGAGGTAACAGAAGAAGTTAAGAAAAGCGGACTCAGGGGTAGGGGTGGCGCCGGATTTCCTACTGGTATGAAATGGGGTTTTTTGGCCAAGCCTGAAGGTGTGCCCCGTTACCTGGTAGTAAATGCTGATGAAAGTGAACCGGGTACTTTTAAGGATAGATACCTGATGGAGTTTATTCCGCACATTTTGATTGAGGGTATCATTACTTCATCGTATGCTTTAGGTTCCAATACTTCTTATATCTATATCCGGGGTGAGTATGCCTGGATCGTTGATATTTTAGAACAAGCCATTGCAGAAGCAAAGAACAATGGCTGGTTAGGAAAAAACATTTTGGGTACCGGCTTCGACCTGGAGATATATGTACAAAGAGGTGCCGGAGCTTATATCTGTGGTGAAGAAACAGCATTGCTCGAATCGCTGGAAGGTAAAAGAGGAAATCCAAGGATCAAACCTCCCTTCCCTGCTGTAAAAGGTTTGTGGGATTGTCCGACGGTAGTGAATAATGTGGAAACGATAGCTGCGGTGGTTCCGATCATCAATGATGGCGGTGAAGAGTATGCGAAGATCGGTATTGGTCGTTCAACCGGCACCAAACTGATATCTGCCTGCGGAAATATCAAAAAGCCGGGTGTTTATGAAATTGATATGACGATCAGTGTAGAAGAGTTTATTTATAGCGATGAATATTGTGGCGGGGTCGCTAATGGCAGAAAACTAAAAGCATGTATACCGGGCGGTTCTTCAGTTCCTATTCTGCCTGCTAACCTGCTATTAAAAACTGCTAAAGGAGAGACCCGTCTCATGAATTATGAGAGTTTGAGCGATGGTGGTTTTGCTACTGGTTCTATGATGGGGTCAGGTGGTTTTATTGTTTTGGACGATAACCAATGTGTAGTAAAACATACATATACATTAGCAAGGTTTTATCGTCATGAAAGCTGTGGTCAATGTTCGCCCTGCAGGGAAGGAACCGGCTGGATGGAAAAAATATTGTTGAATATCGAGAATGGCAAGGGAAGGAAAAGTGATATTGATCTGTTGTGGGATATTCAGCGCAAAATTGAAGGAAACACCATTTGCCCCTTGGGTGATGCAGCTGCCTGGCCGGTAGCTGCAGCGATCCGTCATTTCAGGGATGAGTTTGAATGGCATGTGGAGAATCCTGATGATTGTTTAAGAAGAAATTACGGACTGGCTAATTATGCAGATCCGTTGCCTATAGCAACACCTGCCTGATCAGCTTAGGAATATATTATGAGCGAAGAAAAAAAATTATTTAAAGTAACTGTAGACAACATCACTATCGATGTTGAGCCTGGTACTACTATCCTACAAGCTGCACGGCAAATTGGTGGAGATGTAACTCCCCCGGCTATGTGCTTTTACAGCAAACTGCAGGGCAGCGGTGGTAAATGCCGTACCTGTTTGGTTGAGGTGTCAAAAGGTTCTGAGAAAGACCCAAGACCAATGCCTAAACTGGTTGCATCATGCCGTACTACGGTAATGGATGGTATGGAGGTAAAAAATATCACCAGCGAAAGAGTACAGGATGCAAGGGCCGGTGTGGTAGAGTTTCTTTTACTCAACCATCCGTTGGATTGTCCTATTTGTGACCAGGCCGGGGAATGTCATCTGCAGGACCTGGGATATGAGCATGGTAAAGAAGGCACCCGTTACGAATTCAACAGAAGAACATTTGAGAAAGAAGATATCGGTCCTTATATACAACTACACATGACAAGGTGTATACTTTGTTATCGTTGCACCTATGTAGCGGATCAGCTGACCAATAACAGGGTGCATGGAGTGTTAGACAGGGGTGATCATGCAGAGATATCTACCTATATATCCAAAGCAATTGACAATGACTTTAGCGGCAACATGATAGATGTTTGCCCGGTTGGAGCATTAACCGATAAAACATTCCGGTTTAAAAACAGGGTTTGGTTCACCAAACCTGTAGATGCGCACAGGGATTGTGATAAGTGCTGTGGTAAAGTAACCTTATGGGAAAGAGGAGATGAAGTATTAAGGGTTACTGCAAGAAAGGATGAATGGGGTGAAGTACAAAGCTATGATGGCAAACCCGGTTGGATTTGCAACACCTGCCGCTTTGATAAAAAACATGTAAATGACTGGGTGATCGAAGGGCCCACAAAAGTGAATCGTCATTCTGTTATTTCGCAAGGGCATTATATTGGTTTGCAGAAGCCAAATGAAACAATTAGTGAGGTAATGGGTGGCAGGGATCCGAAGTTGTTAATGGATATTCATAGCGTAAGCGATGTAAATAGTGTGGAACTGGCTGCTTTACCCGGACCCGCTACAAGCAAAACATTTGAAAAGAAAGATCAATCTGAATAGAGTATGTATTTACTGGTAATAGACTGGATATTTCTACTGGAAAAATTTATACTGGTAGGTTTCATTGTGACCCTGTCGCTTATTATTGCTATGTACACTACTTACGCAGAAAGAAAAGTGGCTGCCTGGTTACAGGATCGCAGAGGGCCTAATAGGGCAGGTCCCTTTGGAATTTTGCAGCCTTTGGCTGATGGCGGTAAGCTTTTCTTCAAGGAAGAGATCATTCCTTTAGCCTCATCAAAGTTTTTATTTATTCTCGGTCCTTCCCTGGCAATGATCACAGCACTACTGACAAGTGCTGTAATTCCCTGGGGCGGTACCCTTCATATTTTTGGGAAAGATGTTTCATTACAGATCGCTGATATCAACATCGGGATTCTTTACATTTTTGGAGTGGTGAGCTTGGGTGTTTATGGGATCATGATCGGTGGATGGGCTTCCAATAACAAATTTTCATTGATCGCTGCCATTAGGGGAGCTTCCCAGATGATCTCGTATGAACTGGCAATGGGTTTATCATTACTAGCTGTGTTAATGCTGACAGGTACTTTACAGATGAGTGGTATTGTGGGCAACCAGATCCAGGGAAGTAATGTGTGGCATGTCATTTATCAGCCGATAGGTTTCTTTATATTCTTTGTTTGTGCTTTGGCAGAGTGTAACCGTACACCATTTGACCTGCCGGAAGCAGAGAATGAATTGAACTTTGGATATCACCAGGAATATTCTTCTATGAAACTGGGCTTTTACCTGTTTGCTGAATATATCAATATGTTCATCAGCAGTGCGGTAATGGCAACCTTGTTTTTTGGAGGATACGATATCCTGCCTTTTGTTGATGAAACCAAATGGGGATTATCAGGAAACATGTTGACGATACTTGGCTTTTGTGCATTAATGGCTAAAACATTTTTCTTCCTCTTTGTTTTCATCTGGATACGCTGGACGATACCTCGTTTCCGGTATGATCAATTGATGAACCTGGGATGGAAAAAACTGATCCCGCTGGCATTGGCCAATATGATCATAACAGCGGCAGTGGTATTATGGTTAAACAAGTAATGTTGAAATATATTTGCGGACTTTAAAAATAGGAATTCGATAACATAAATAATGCAGTTAACAAACAGGTCCATAGAAGTAAGCAGAAAGCCATTAACATGGCTCGAGAAGCTGTATGTATGGAATATTATAAAAGGTATGGCGATCACATTCAGCCATCTTTTCAAAAAAAGGCCTACTATAAATTACCCGGAGCAAAAAAGGCCCTTTTCAAAAATATTCCGTGGATTACATGTGTTGAACCGTGACGCAGAAGGTAGAGAGAACTGTACTGCCTGTGGTTTATGTGCAGTGGCCTGCCCGGCTGAAGCAATTACAATGGAAGCGGCGGAAAGGTTGCCCGGAGAGGAGAACCTTTATAGGGAAGAGAAATATGCCGCAAAATACGAGATCAACATGTTGCGCTGTATTTTCTGTGGCTTGTGTGAAGAGGCTTGTCCCAAGGATGCTATATACTTATCGCAGACATTTGCCCCGGCAAACTATGCGAGAAAAGGATTTATATATAAGAAAGAAGATATGTTGATACCCCATCCGATCAATGAACCGGAAGCGTATCAAAAAGCATTAGGAGAAAAATCAGTTAAGAATTAAGAATAGACCAACGGCTTAGAGAAATGATAATTATTAAAATATTATTTGGGTTTTTAACTGTTGTTGCCATTTTCAGTGCATTGATGATGATTACCAGTAAGAATCCCGTTTATAGTGTACTCTGGCTTATCGTCACCTTCTTCTCTATTTCCGGCCATTATATTCTTTTGAATGCCCAGTTTTTAGCTATCGTAAATATTATTGTATATGCTGGTGCCATCATGGTATTGTTTCTTTTTGTAATCATGTTGATGAACCTGAATAAAGAGACAGAGCCACAAAAGAACCGATGGATCAAAATGATCGGCGCTATTGCGGGAGGGTGTTTATTATTGGTGTTGGTGGCAGCGTTGAAAGATGTAGGACTAAAAAAGCAAGTAGCTATGGTAAATGGTGGCGATATAGGATTGATCAAGAATTTGGGTAAAGAACTGTTCAGCACTTATGTGGTGCCATTTGAAATAAGCAGTATTTTATTTTTAAGTGCAATGGTAGGTGCGGTAGTGATCGGAAAAAAAGAATGACATGCCAATTAATTATTACATATTTCTGGCAATAGCATTATTCAGTATCGGAATAGTGGGTGTGCTTACACGCCGTAATGCGATCATTATATTCATGTGTATTGAATTAATGTTGAATGCAGTAAATCTGCTGTTGGTTGCATTTTCAAAAAAGCATTACTTAGTTGAACTAGAAAGACTTAAAGTGGCGGGGTTAGAGGCAGTTACAAATGTTGGAACTGACGGGCAGCTATTTGTATTTTTTATCATGGTAGTGGCAGCTGCAGAAGTAAGTGTGGGGTTGGCGATCATAGTGATGATGTACCGGAATATACATTCGGTAGATGTTAATTTCTTAAACAGGTTAAAACATTAATTCGGTCACAGGCTGAAATAAAAGATGAATAATTTTTTCGAAATAGCGTATTGGATCCCGCTTCTTCCTTTTATCGGATTCCTGGTAAACGGTTTGGGAAGAAATAGTCTTTCCAGGTCAGTTACAAGCTTGATAGGTTGCGGAACAATTCTGGCTTCTTTTGCTTTAAGTATATGGGTGTTTCTGCAAGTGAAGAACGGGTCTGTCGGTGAGGTCAGCTATTTTAATTTTATTTCGGTAGGGGAGTTGCAAATTCCTTTTGCATTCAAAATAGATCAGCTGTCATCTATTTTCCTGCTGATCATTACCGGCGTTGGATTTTTGATCCATGTGTATTCTACTGCTTATATGCATGAGGAGAGATCAGCACATTTTGCCCGGTATTTTTCTTACCTGAATTTGTTTGTATTCTCCATGCTGTTGCTGGTAATGGGCGCCAACTATGTGATCATGTTCATTGGTTGGGAAGGAGTGGGTCTTTGTTCATACCTGTTGATAGGCTACTGGTTTAAGAATACTGAGTTTAATAAAGCGGCAAACAAGGCATTCATCATGAACCGGATTGGTGATCTGGCTTTCCTGATCGCTATTTTCTGGATCATTGCAAGAGTAGGTAATGCAAATTTCAATGATGTGTTTGCTGTTGCGCAAGGCAATGTAGAAGGAAAGAAATTCTCAGCTTCTGATATTACCTTGGTCACCATGCTCCTCTTTATTGGTGCTACCGGTAAAAGTGCACAAATACCTTTGTATACCTGGCTGCCTGATGCCATGGCTGGTCCGACACCCGTATCGGCATTGATACATGCTGCAACCATGGTAACAGCAGGTGTATACATGATTGCCCGCAGCAACATTCTCTATTCACTTTCATCTGTTACAATGGAAGTAGTAGCCATTGTTGGTCTTGCAACGGCATTACTTGCTGCTACTATTGCCATAAAGCAAAATGATATTAAAAAAGTACTGGCTTATTCAACGGTGAGTCAGTTGGGCTTTATGTTCTTGGCTCTTGGTACCGGCGCTTATGTGGCCGCTGTTTTTCATGTAATGACCCATGCCTTCTTTAAAGCTTTATTATTTCTGGGTAGCGGTAGCGTAATTCATGCCATGGGTGGTGAACAGGATATCCGGAAAATGGGTGGATTGAGCAAGAAGTTAAGTATTACCTATTTCACTTTTTTGATCGGCTGTATTGCTATTTCAGGGATACCTCCTTTCAGTGGATTCTTTTCAAAAGATGCGATATTGTTAAGTGCATTTGAGCATAATAAAATTCTTTATGCAGTAGCTCTTTTTGCTGCTTTGCTCACAGCATTCTATATGTTTCGTTTATTGTTCCTTACATTCTCGGGAAAATTCAGAGGCACTGATGAACAAAAACATCATCTGCATGAAAGCCCTTCAGCAATGACTATCCCACTGATCATTCTGGCGATACTTTCCGTTGTTGGAGGCTTTGTCGGAATACCCGAAGTGTTTAAGGCAAATGGTGATAAGCTGAGTAGTTTCTTGTCACCTGTGATATCAAAAACAGGAGAACATCATGTTTCGCATAGTACAGAGTACATGCTCATGGGACTTTCAACAGGCCTGGTATTGCTGATGATCATTTTCGCCTGGTTCAAATTCAGAAATTATAAAAGCAGTGAATCAAAAGGTTTTGGCAAACTGCTCGAGAATAAATGGTATGTAGATGAGATATATGATAGGGCCATTGTAAATCCTTTGCACAGATTTGCAGGTTTTTTGAAAGATGTATTTGATAAGAAGATCGTAGATGGATTGGTGAATGGGGTTGGCAAAGCTGTTCAATACAGCGGACGACAGTTAAGGTTATTACAAAGCGGGCAAGTGGGGATATATGTATTGTTAATGGTTCTGGGAATGCTTTTAATTTTTGTGATTCAATTTTTTTTGAGAAAATAATATGATTCCGGTTTTACTGATATTGATTCCATTACTTGGCGGACTTTCTGCTTTTTTTATCAAAAATGAAAAAAGTAGCCGGATCTGGACATTACTTATTTCATTAATTGTTTTGGTTTTTGGGGTATATGGTGTGACTTTGAAAGCAGGCGCTGCCGGACTTACTTACAACGGTGAATGGATGCAGGCATTAGGAGGCAGTTTTTCAGTTGCACTTGATGGAATGGGGCAGTTGCTGTGTTTGCTTACTGCTATAGGATTTCCGTTGATATTTGCCGCCACCTGGAATAACACATACAAAAATGCGAATAGATTTTTTGCATTAATGTTGCTGTCGCAGGCAGGTTTGATGGGAGTATTTGTGGCAATGGATGCTTTGTTATTTTACTTTTTCTGGGAACTGGCACTGATACCTGTTTATTTCCTTTGTTCGCAATGGGGTGGTGAGGATCGCATAAGAGTTACATTCAAGTTCTTCATTTATACGTTTGTTGGCTCGGTTTTGATGTTGATCGGAATTTTATACCTGCAATCTCAAACACCGGATCATTCTTTTTCGATCTATTCTTTCTATAAGCTTGAATTATCTCCTAATACCCAATCCTGGCTTTTCTGGCTCTTCTTTGCAGCCTTTGCTATTAAAATGCCCGTATGGCCATTGCATACCTGGCAACCGGATACATATGAAAAATCACCGGGGGCTGTTACAATGGTCTTAAGCGGTATTATGGTTAAAATGGGTGTTTTGGGATTAATAAGATGGTTATTGCCTGTATTCCCGGTTGCAGCCTATTCATGGGGTGATGTTGTTGGTACTTTATGCATCATCGGGATCATTTATGCTTCATTGATCGCCATTCGGCAGGATGATATTAGAAGATTGATCGCATACTCATCCATTGCCCATATTGGGCTGATGTGTCTGGCCGTTTTTTCTGCCAATGAAAGTGGTATGCAGGGAGTGATGATCCAGATGTTTAATCATGGTATTAACATTATTGGGCTCTGGATACTGGCAGATATTATTGAAAAAAAATACGGAACAAGAAAAATGTCGGGCTTAGGCGGCCTTGCGCAACAAGCACCTGTGATGTCAATATTTTTTGTCATTATCGCATTGGCCAATATCGCCCTGCCATTAACCAATGGATTCGTCGGAGAGTTCTTAATGTTTAATGGCGTTATTAATACAGCATCCAATTACTATTTCATTTTCATTATTGGGGCTGGAATGGGAATAATTTTGGGGGCTGTGTATACCCTGAATATGGTCAGGAAAACATTTTATGGTGCTAATATAGTACCATCATCCGGGATGCCGGATCTTAGCTGGAATGAAAAGTTGGCATTGAGTGTAATTGTAATTATAATATTAATTCTGGGAGTGTATCCGCAGTTATTTTTAAATATATCTGAAGACATCAGCAAAATGATCGTTAATAAGGTTGATGTCAGGGGATTGATTTCTAAATAAACGGATTCAATATTGAAAATATGAATGCTTTAATTCTGTCGGCAATTTTTGGAGTACTAATGATGTTCAGCGGTGTTATGCTGAAGCAAAAAGCATCAGTCCGCAATATTGCCTGTACAGGAATGGCACTTTTATTAATTGCTGTATTGTTAGAAATGAAGGGAGTGGTGTTATTTAATGTAAACACCACCGGTATGCTTTCTTTTACCCGTTTTACCCTTGTCTTTAATGCTATCATATTTTTTTCCACCTTTATTTACCTGTTGCTTTCTGCCAGAGAAATGGAAAATGTAGGGGTGAATTACGCAGAGTTTTTTGCACTTATTTTCTTCATCCTTTGCGGGGTTGTATTAGTTACTGCATTCAAATCGCTGCTTATACTTTTCCTGGGCATAGAGATAATTTCCATACCACTCTACATTCTTACAGGAAGTGATAAACGTAACTTAAAAAGTAATGAGGCTTCACTTAAGTATTTTTTGATGGGTGCTTTTTCTACTGGTATAATGTTGATGGGAATTGCGTTGTTATATGGGGCCAGGGGCAGTTTTGCAACTGACTTTAGTGATTTGATGACAGCTGAAAAACCAAGCCCATTACTCATAGGTGGTATTTTGCTGATCTTATTCTCTATGGCATTTAAAGTGTCTGCTGTTCCGTTTCATTTCTGGACGCCGGATGTATATGATGGGGCACCAACAGTATTTACTTCTTTTATGGCAACCATCGTTAAAGTGGCTGTATTTGTTGGCTTTATACGTTTGTTCAACGATTCATTTGATGAAACACAAAAGCAATGGCGTTTTGTTATTGCCATTATCACAGCAGCCACACTATTGGTTGGAAACATAACGGCAGTTTTTCAGCAAAGTGTAAAGAGAATGCTGGCTTACTCAAGTATTGCGCAGGCTGGCTTTATGTTGTTGGCTGTCTATGCAATGAATTCGGATTCATGGGAAGGGTTATTACTTTATGCAGCGGCCTACTGTTTTGCTACCATCGGCATTTTTGCAGTGCTTGCTAAGATGAATGATATTACGTTCAGCGGGTTTAATGGGCTGGGTAAAAAGGATCCTTTAGTTGCAGGAACTTTATCTGTATTTCTTTTTTCATTAGCGGGCATACCTCTTACTGCAGGTTTCCTGGCTAAGTTCTATATGCTTAAAGCCGCTTTAAGTGTTAACGGTAGTTTATGGTTAGTGATCCTTGCTGTATTGATGGCAGCAGTAAGTGTGTCATATTATTTCAAAGTGTTGCAGGCTATGTATTTCAAAGAGCCGGACATTAGTTCTGATCAAACTGTTATCCAGGCTTTCAAACAACCTGTATTCCGCTGGTCACTCATCGTTTTGGCTGTGTTTATAATTCTGTTAGGTCTTTTCCCTGGTCTTTTGCTTACCTGGTATTATTTCTAAACCGCTTTTCATATTTAGCTTTTTTGCCTGTAGCTGATTTTATAATTTAGATATATGAATGTCAGTGACATTTTTTCTTTTGCTTTCGGAACGATCAGGAGTAATAAGCTGCGTACCGGGCTTACTATATCTATTATTGCCTTTGGAATTATGGCGCTGGTAGGCATTATTACGGCTATTAAAGCGATGAATCAGAAGTTTACTGAAAGCTTCTCCACTATGGGAGCAAATGCATTTACTATCAGGTATAAGGAAAGGAATATCCATTTTGGAGGCCAGGGTGATGATATCAAGTTGTCAAAAAAAGGAAAGAAGAAAGAAAAAAAATCTAACCTGGGCAAGATCATTACAAAGGACGAAGCGGAGTTGTTTGTGAAGCGGTTCAATTTTCCATCAACAAAAAGCATTTCCTTATTTGGAAACAGAAATAATCTCGTCTCATACCAATCAAAGAAAACAAGCCCGAATGTAATGTTGTTTGGCGGCGACGAAAACTATTTGCAATTAAACGGGTTTTCAATTCAAAAGGGTAGAAATTTTAGCTTGCAGGAAGTAAAAAGTGGCAGTAATGTGTGTATGCTGGGGTATGATGTGGCAAAAAGATTATTTGGGGAAAATGTGGAAAGATCTGTCAATGCAATCGTAAGGGTTAATAATATTCCTTATCGGGTTTTGGGTGTGCTGGAGAGCAGGGGATCTTCCTTTGGTTTTAGCAGGGACAACCTTATTATTTCCACTTATAATAACGTTCATAAAAACTTTCCATCCGGATATTCATTTGTAATAGCTGTTATGACAAATGACTTGATAAAGGTCAACCAGGCTATGGGTGAGGCAGAAGGGGTGTTCAGGCCGATCAGGAAACTAAGCACTACGGAGGAGAGCAATTTTACATTGGATAAAAGTGATAGTATAGTAGAAAAAGCATTGAATAGTCTCCGCTTTTTAACTATTTCTGCTACCGTGATCGGATTGATCACTCTGATCGGCGCTGCAATTGGCCTTATGAACATCATGCTGGTCTCTGTGTCTGAAAGGACAAGGGAAGTAGGGTTAGTTAAAGCAATTGGAGGAAAGAGTCAAATGATCAGCCGCCAGTTTTTGCTTGAGGCAATCATGATCAGTGTTTTAGGGGCACTCTTTGGCATCGTCTTGGGGGTCATGTTAGGGAACTTATTTTCCATTGTGTTGAATACAGGATTTGTGGTGCCCTGGAACTGGGTTTTCTACGGTATATTTATATGTACCCTGGTGGGTTTGCTGGCCGGAATCTACCCGGCGCTTAAAGCAGGGAAACTCAATCCCATAGAGGCTTTGCGATATGAGTAGTCACTAACAAACTTAGTTTCAGAAATATAATTAGGGTATCTATGAAATTCTTATCAAATTCTTTATCAGGAAGTTGTTCCGTATAAAAAAATCCTTAACTTGAACCGCTTTCTCGGAACAAGTCCGGGGATGTATCTATTTAATTATTTTTAGCATTGTAATTCTTTATTCAAGAATTCGTATCAAAACTTAAAAATTAAAAATTAAGATCATGGCAGAGACTAAACCAACTGCAACAGTTAAGGCTACTTCGGTTCAGGCGAAAAAGAGCAGTAACGCAATTTCATGGCTTGCCCCAATTCTTTGTATCGTCGGTGGATATTGTATCTGGCGTTTTATGATGGGAGCTACAACAGGATTTAATGAACCCGATCCCGCTGGTGGATTCTGGCCGCATCATAAAGGACCAAAAGATGCCTTTCACAGAATTTATGAAGGTGGTATCATTGTACCCCTGTTGATTGGTATGTTCCTGATGGTAGTTGTTTTTTCAATCGAACGTTATCTTACAATCAGAAAAGCTTTAGGTAGCGGATCAATTGCTGATTTTATCAGGAAAGTTCAATATCATTTGGCTAATAAGAATGTTGATGCTGCTTTATCAGAGTGTGATAAGCAAAGAGGTTCTGTTGCCAATGTGATGAAAGCTGGTCTTCGTCGTTATAAGGAAATGATCACTGAAACAGGAATGGATACCGATCAAAAAGTTTTGGCTATTCAGAAAGAGGTAGAAGAAGCTACTGCATTAGAATTACCAATGCTTCAAAAGAATCTGGTATTCCTTTCTACAATTACTTCTGTAGGTACATTGATCGCCCTGTTAGGTACGGTAATGGGTATGATACGTTCATTTGCTGCCCTGGGTGAAGAAGGTGGTGCAGGTGCTGCAGGAGACCTGGCAGTAGGTATCTCTGAGGCCCTTTATAACACAGCATTAGGTATCGGTACGTCAGCCCTTGCGTTGATCATGTACAATATATTTACTACTAAGATCGACTCTATTACCTATGGCATTGATGAATCAGGTTTCACCTTGACACAAAGCTTTGCTTCTCTGTATAAGTAAGAAAATCAGGGAATTAGCGGATTGTGTGTGGAAATTTGAAAAAAAATCATCTAATTAAAAAAAGAAAAGATGCCTAGTGTTAAGTTACCGAGGAAGAGTACAGATACGGATATGACCCCCTTTGTGGACATAGCCTTTTTGATTCTTTCCTTTTTCATAATGGCAACTAAGTTTAAACCACCGGAGCCGGTTGAGATCACTACTCCGGGATCGGTTTTATCGCAAAAGTTGCCCGAGTCGAATGCAGTTATGATCACTATGGATTCTGCAAATCGAGTCTTCTTTTCTGTACTTTCCGACAAGGATAAATCTAAGTATGACGCAATTATTCAAGGTATAAATGAAGCTCAGAACCTGAACTTATCACCCGCTGAAATTGCAAGTTTCAGACAGGTTTTTGCAGTTGGGGTTCCTTTCAGCCAGTTGAAGCAATACTTAGACATGTCAGATGAAGAGCAAAAGAAAGTAAGGCAGGCCGGAATACCAGTAATGGACTCTGCTACCAATGAATTATATTGGTGGATACAGGAATCCAAAAAGGCTTTTGCCGGTGAGAAGCTGAATTTTCTGATAAAAGGGGATCAAAAAGCTAAATACCCAACTTTTGAAGCTGTTGTCAGTGCTCTGAAAAGAAACGAGGAGTTTAAGTATAACCTCGTTACAGCATTGGACGATGTGCCAATGGGTTCAGAATTAGACAAAGTTTTACAAGTACAGGGTAAAGTTGAAAAAAATTAGTTAACGCATAAATCTTATTTATGGCTAGTATAGATACCAGTGGTGGTGATAGCGGACATAAAAAAGGCCCAGGAGTAAAAAAGGCAAAAAAACTATCTACCCGTGTGGACATGACTCCCATGGTGGATCTTGGGTTTCTCCTGATCACCTTCTTTGTATTTACGGCGACTATGACAACTCCAACTACCCTTGATCTCAATATGCCTAAGGATATTAAGGATGAGAAGGAGCAAACGGAAACAAAAGAGTCAAGTACACTTACGATCCTTTTAGGAAAGAACAATCATGTATATTATTATGAAGGACAGCTTAAGGTTGAAGAGGGAGAGAATAACTTCAAAACTTCTACATTTAAGGAGATCAGGAATGTGATCCTTAACAAAAAGAAGGAAGTAATATCAAGATATGTTCCCGATCCAGAGTGTGAAGCCAAAGCCAAGGCTGATGGCAAACCCATTAGTAATTGTGCAGATAAAGACTTTGTTGTCATTATAAAGCCAAACAAAGACGCCACATATAAAAACACAGTGGATATCCTGGATGAAATGACCATTAACCAGGTTAGAACTTATGCAATGGTTAAAATAGGAAAAGAAGAGCAGGAACTAATAGATGCTACAGAGGCGAATTCAGGAGAATAATTTTTCTGGATTAAGTTATGGAATCAGGCATTTAGCTGCATCTTAAATAAAAGCAACATTATGGAAGCTAACAAAATTTTAAAGTCAGACATTCTTGATCTTGTCTTTGAAGGCAGGAATAAGGAATACGGCGCTTATAATCTTCGTAAGACATATAATAAGCGAATGACCCGTGCCTTGATCATTACCGGTTCTATTGCTTTGCTGGCATTACTTGGTTCAGTATTAGCAAGTTCTATTGATAAAGGCAAGAAGGAGAAGATCAAGATGCAGGAAGTTACCTTGCAGGACATTAAGCAGGAAGAAAAAAAGATCATTCCTCCACCTCCACCGCCCCCTCCTCCAAAACAGGAGCCTCCGAAAGTGGAAATGAAGCAGTTTACTCCTCCGGTTATCAAAAAGGATGAGGAAGTGGAAAAACCACCTCCACCGCAAGAGGAGCTGAAGGAAGCAAAGATTGATGTAATTAACCAGGAAGGTATCAAAGACCTGAATATCCAGGTTCCTGTTGTACCTGATCAGGGTAAGCAGATAGTGGAAGTGAAGAAAGAAGAAGATGAGAATAAGATATTTGACAAAGTGGAGATAGAAGCCAAGTTTCCAGGTGGTGAGAGTCAGTGGAGAAGGTTTTTGGAAAGAAATCTTGATCCCAATACACCAATAGATAATGGTGCACCTGAAGGCACATATACTGTAACTGTTCAGTTTGTTGTTGACAAAGAAGGAAACATCAGTGATGTAAGAGCACTTACTAATCATGGTTACGGGATGGAACAGGAAGCTGTAAGGGTTATCAAAAAAGGCCCTAAATGGGAGCCTGCGATCCAGAATGGCCGCCAGGTAAAGGCATATAGAAAACAGCCTATTACTTTCCAGGTTACTGAAGATTGGTAAAAAATAAAATAATAAGTTTGATCAAATCCTTTCTCGATCGAGAAAGGATTTTTTTTGTTGCTAAAAGAGAATACCAATCTATTTTTGACCTATGTTAAAACTAGCAGGCTGGGATGATACGATTGTAGCATTGGCTACAGCACCGGGAGTCGGGGCCATTGCTGTAATACGGTTAAGCGGTAAAAATGCGATTGAGATAGCGAACTCTCTTTTTCCATCCAAAGATCTTTTTGGAGAAGCTTCGCATACGGTTCATGTTGGGATGTTGAAGAAAAACGAGAATATCCTGGATGAGGTCGTTATTTCTATTTTCAAATCTCCACGAAGTTATACTGGTGAAGATGTTATTGAGATCAGTTGTCATGGATCACCCTTTGTGCAACAGGAAATAATTAATGCTTGTGTTGAAAATGGAGCCCGGCTGGCAAAACCCGGAGAATTCACACAACGGGCATTCCTGAATGGCAAATTAGACCTTGCGCAGGCAGAGGCTGTTGCTGATCTTATTGCCAGCAATACGGTTGCTTCGCAGAGGACAGCTATTAATACAATTCGTGGTGGTTTTTCATCAGAGCTAAAACAACTGAGGGAACAGTTACTGCAATTTTCTTCACTTATTGAATTGGAATTGGATTTTTCCCAGGAAGATGTTGAGTTTGCTGACAGAACTGCCTTATATAAGTTGATCGATGAACTATCCGCTTCAACGAACAGGCTGATTCACTCTTTTCAGCTAGGAAATGTTATTAAAAATGGGGTTAGTGTTGCCATTATCGGGAAACCTAATGCAGGAAAATCTACATTACTAAACACTTTATTGAATGAGAACAGGGCGATCGTAAGTGAAATACCAGGTACTACCCGGGATACTGTTGAAGAAATAATAAATATAGACGGTATCTTGTTCAGGCTGATTGATACTGCAGGGATAAGAGAGCATACAAGTGATGTAATAGAATCTGAGGGAATGGAGCGAAGTATTGAAAAAATGAAGAAGGCAGACCTGGTGATCTATTTGTTTGATGGAAAGGATAATGTTGAAGAGATTGTGCAATGGAAACAAAAAGCCAACGAAGAAAATCTGCCTTTTTTACTTGTGGCAAATAAAATTGATACGATAGATACTTATAAAGAAAAATTTTCCGGCATTGATAATATCATTTTCATATCTGCGAAACAAAACAAACATATTGATGTACTCAGGGAAAGAATGGTCGATACTTTCCTTAAACAAGAAGTTCAATTGGAAGACACTATCGTAACCAATGCGAGACATTATCATGCATTAAAAGAAACAGCTCAATCATTGGCAGACATTCAAAATGGACTCGATAAGAATCTGCCGGGTGATTTAATTGCATTGGATATCCGGCGTTGTTTGCATTATTTAGGAGAGATCACTGGAGAAGTAACAAATGAAGATCAATTAGACTACATTTTTAGCAAGTTTTGTATCGGAAAGTAATCATCCTTCTTTTGTTTCATAAATGATTGTTTTTATTGTAATTGTGCATAATTATTCTTCTCTTATTTGTTGCCAAACTCTTCTTTATTAGTTATATTTGTTGCCTGATTGTTGCCCAATTATGTTGCCTACAAAACCGGGCAACACAAAAGCGAAAAGATGCTACATACAGCTACAAGGTGCAACAATCAGCTACAACAGGCAACAATGAGCAGCAACATTCGTATCGAAAAAACCTGTGAAGTTTGCGGTGTTAAATACATCGCAAAGAAGACAATAACACGGTCATGTTCCCTGAACTGTGCCAGGTTGCTTTATAAGCGTACCAAGCGAAATGAAAAAATTGAAGCTGCTATTCGTAAAGAAACAATTGTAAAGCCTTTCAATCCCACCATCTCACAAAAAGAATTTCTCACAATTAGCGAAGCTTGTCAACTCATCAATGCAAGCCGCTGGACCATTTACCGCCTTATAGAGAAAGGCCAGCTCAAAGCCGGTAAAGTTGGACGCAATTCAAGGATCCCAAGAACAGCTATTAATGAACTTTTCAAACTGTCTGAAGTATGAACGTAACATTAAGACAAAGAAAGAAGGGGAATAAAATCAGCCTCTATCTTGATTACTACAGCGATGGTAAAAGAGAATATGAGTATTTGAATTTATACCTCATTCCGGAGCCTGAGAAAGGCAAACTCACTAAGGAGCAGAAAGATGAGAACCGCAAAAAACTATCGATGGCAGAA
The DNA here is from genome assembly GCA_020636575.1 of Chitinophagales bacterium. Taxonomy (GTDB): domain Bacteria; phylum Bacteroidota; class Bacteroidia; order Chitinophagales; family Chitinophagaceae; genus JJ008. The sequence continues at coordinate 211,729 of JACJXP010000001.1, read as the reverse complement.
GCCATCCGCTCAAAGCGTTTGCTTGAAATAAAAAATGAGGAGTACGGTTTCAGAGATACTGAAAAAGTGAAGGGCAGCTTTCTTAGTTACTTTGAACAATTAACAGAGAAGCGCAGGAATAGCCAGGGTAATTGGGGCAATTGGGATAGTGTGTTAAAGCACTTACAGAAGTTTGCACCAAATGGGGCTTCATTTAAAGATATAGATAAGCGATGGTTAGAGAAATTCAAAGACTATTTGCAAAAAGATGCAAAAGGGAAAACAGGAAAACGTCTTTCCCAAAATTCTCAATCTTCTTATTTCGGTAAAGTTACAGCAGCATTAAAAGAAGCAGTTAAAGATGGGATATTGCAAGCAAATCCTTCCGCCCAGGTTGAAGGTATTAAACCAGATGATCCGAGCAGGGAATTTCTTACTTTGGAAGAATTACAGGCAGCCGCCAAAGTAGAATGTGAAATGCCGGTGCTCAAAAATGCTTTTATCTTTTCTGCACTTACCGGGCTTCGCTGGTCCGATATTGAAAAACTGGTATGGTCAGAAGTACAGCACTCTGATCAGTCAGGCTATTACATTCGTTTTCGCCAGAAGAAAACCAAAGGAGCAGAAACATTACCAATATCCGAGCAGGCATTTAATTTATTAGGAGAAAGAGGAAAGCCAGAAAGCAAAGTGTTTGAAGGTTTGTATTACAGCGCCTGGCATAACCTGAAACTGAGAGAATGGGTAATGAAAGCAGGTATTACCAAGCATATCACTTTTCATTGTGCTCGCCATACATACGCTACTTTGCAAATCACATTGGGAACAGATATTTATACAGTGTCAAAGCTCTTAGGCCACCGGCATTTAAAAACAACCGAAATTTATGCTAAAGTAATTGACCATAAAAAACAGGAGGCAGCAAACAAAATCAAATTAGATATTTAGGATGGAAGTAAAAGTATTAGATAGTATCATTCACGGTGCATTAAAACCCTGGAAAACGGATACCGCCAACACAAGGCGATTGACCGAATTGGTGAAATCTGCAAAAGCAGTTTTGCCAAAAAATAATACTGATTTACTTACACAACTCACAACACTTTTATCTGATTATCCTGACTTGCAAAAGATAGTTGAAAAAGAAACAGCAAGAGATAATACTGCATTGAAACAACCGCCTTTCAGTATTGAACTGCCTGTACCAAATGATGCATTAACACGTTTTTATTATCTATTGATAGCAGCTGATTCGTTTCGGGTTTTTAATACAGTACTACAGGAATCTGCCGACTGGTCCGAATTAGTTGATATCCGTTATCAGGTAAATAAAACCCTCACTAATATCAGGGTATTAGCAAAGCAGACTGCATCTGAATTAATTGAACAAGGCTTTACCAACACATCTGATGAAAAGCGTAATCATATCCACAATACTTTATATTTCCTGAAGCATTCCCTTGTGGCACTGTATTTTAATGTGCAGGAAGCATTTAAAAACAATTTGAAACAGGTAACTACTATTGAGGATTTTTATATCCTCGATTTACAGGAACCGCTCTCTAATATGCTTCCTTTGATTCCGGTTGAACGGCCAGCCGAGTCTAAAACAGATGATACAACAGAAACAACTCAGGATAAAATTCACTTTGGTTTCAAAGATGATGTTGGCAAACTGAGAACAGTGATTAATCAGCTATGCTTTCAAATTGAATACTTGAATGAAGATGTTACTGAAGCTGATGATTTGATCAAAGTGCTTACTGCAAAAAGTATTTTACCGGGTTCCGTTAAAATACAGATTGGTTGCGAAACAAAACACTTCAGGTACACAATAGATAAATTCCAGCCATACTTCAATAGCTTAACGCTGGCCAATATTGCCAAATCAAAACTTTTTTATTCAAAGAAGGATACACTGATCACGGCAAACAACCTTTCGGCCAGTAATTCAAAAAGTAAAATAGACCCAAAAGAAAAGGCAACCATTGACAAGATTTTCAAAAATCTGCAATAAAAAACATTAAGATTACTCAGTAATATGAGTAAGGGGTTAACCCCTTAACCTTTACCCTTCTTTCATTTTAGAGGTTTGTGCCATCATTCATAAAATTTAAAAAAATGGCACACGAAGAATTAATCTTAAACAAGCTCACCGAAATCGCTGACAAGCTGGATGAGCAGAATCTATTAAAGAAAACAGTATTGAACTTTAACGAGGCTTGCAAATATCTGGACATTAGTCCATCTCATTTGTATAAGCTCACCAGTACAAAGCACATTCCGCATTTCTGCCCACAGGGTAAAAAATTGTACTTCAGGCGGGAAGAACTGGATGCCTGGTTGCAGCGTAACCGGCAATCCGCCGCCGATGAAATAGATCAGTTGGCAACTGACTATGTAATTCGCAACAAAAGAAAGTAACAATTTTTCTCACTGAACTAAAGAACTGAAGAATGGCGGCATGTACCATATTTAAAAACTTTGCTACTCCCGTAGAAGATGTATCCTTAATAATTCTCTCCAACTGGATAGCATCAGATAAATACAAAGAACCGGTTACAGAGATCCGGGACCTGATTACACAGGGAAAAACAGAAGAAGCCCAGGCATTGAAACAACAGCTTCCGGCCTTTACACCGTCAGCAACTTTCAAAGAGAAAAGATTGCTGCCTAACATGGAGCAATACAGTGGCTTTGTCCATCTTGATTTTGATAAACTCACACCGGAAGAATTATCATCAGCCTTCCAGATCATAGCTGAAATCCCTTACACTTTTCTTTGTTTCATTAGCCCAAGTGGTAATGGCCTGAAAGTTTTCATTGAAGTGAATATTGGTGCTGAGCATCATGATACTGCTTATTTACAGGTAATGCAGTATTACCAAAGTGCTACTGGTTTAAAAGCAGATGAAAAATGCAAAGACATCACACGGTTATGTTTTGTTAGCTACGACCCGCAGTTATACAAAAACATTTACAATGAAAAATTCCAGGTAAAGGATATGCCGGTAAGCAATTTATCCCTCACATCAACTCCCGTTATTCAACTGGTAGAAGAAAGCAGCAGTTCTGATGAATACATTTTACAATTTCAGCAACAGGTTTTATTCACCAATCAAAAATCAGCTTATACAGATGGAAACCGTAATAATTATATCTATCTGCTGGCATCAAACTGCAACCGTGCCGGTATTCCTGAGCAAAACACATTGGAATTATGTGCTCAGCATTATACCCTTTCTGAAAAAGAAATAAAAGCATCGGTACGCAGCGCCTTTACCCATCACAAACCCGAGTTTGCAAAGTTTGCAAACGCTGCAAACCCGCAAACAACTGAAGAAGCTCCGCCGGGTGAAGACTATTTAAAGAATACACCTGCAATTCCCGATTCAATCTATCAGCAAATGCCTGAACTATTGCAACAGGGTGCAATGGTATTTACCGATCAGCGGGAACGGGATGTTTTTCTTACAGGAGCATTGGCAATACTTAGCGGATGCCTGCCGGGAGTAAAAGGTGTGTATGCAGGTAACGAGGTTTTTCCCAATCTCTTTTCATTTGCCATTGCCCCGGCGGCAAGTGGTAAGGGAGCTTTGAAGTTTGCAAAGATGCTTGCCGACGAGTATCACAGCTTTGTACTCAAAGCAAGCCGGGAAGCGGAAATGCAGTACAATCAGCAAATGTCAGAGCATAAACAAAAACTGCACAGCAAAAAGAAAACAGATACCAGCATGGAAGAGCTGCCGGTAAAGCCTGCATTTAAAGTGTTGTATATTCCTGCTAATACCAGCTATGCAAAAATTCTTTGGCATCTGGAACAGAACGAAGGAACAGGTATCATTTGTGAAACCGAAGCCGATACATTGGGCAATGTATTCAAACAGGAATGGGGCTCTTATTCAGATATGCTTCGCAAATCTTTTCACCACGAAAGATTATCAAGCTCCCGAAAAGGCAATAATGAATTTACTGAAGTAAATGCACCCAGCCTTTCCATTGCTTTGTCAGGTACACCTAACCAGGTTACCGGGTTGATTGCTTCATCCGAAGACGGTCTGTTTAGCCGCTTTATATTTTATGCTTTTAAAGTTGAGCAGCAATGGAAAGATGTTTCACCCACTGCTAACAATATCAATCTTACCGAGCATTTTAAAAATTTATCACTTACTGTTTTTAAAATGGTGCTCTTCCTGCAACGGGAAGAAACCATAGTGGAATTATCAGCCTCACAATGGCAGCAGCTAAACCAATCCTGCAAGGCATGGCTCAACGAAGTAACTATGTTCACTGCCGAAGAAGCGGCAAGTATTGTAAAACGGCTCGGCCTTATCATGTACCGTATGGCAATGCTCTTTACTGCACTTCGTAAATTTGAAAATGGAGAGGTGGCTACCATATTAATATGTACCGATGAAGATTTTAATACTGCCCTGCACCTTGCAGAGATCTATTTGCAGCATAGCATTTTAATGTTCAACAACCTGCCCAAACAGGGCGAAACCACCCAATTCAAAACCGGTGATGGCAAACGCAGGTTCTTTGATTCCCTCCCTCTGGAATTTACCCGGCAACAGGCCGTTGAAGCCGGTAAACTCTTTACCCTTTCTGCCCGTACGGTAGATGACTTGCTCCACAACGCCACTGGCAAGGCTTTGGAAAAGCTGAAAGCCGGGTTGTACAGAAAAACCTGATTTTTTTCCAATCAGTTACTATTGGTTGTTCTATTCCTCCCCTTTGGGGCAACTGAGCAAAGCGAAAGTTGGGAACGAAGTTCGAGGAGGGGCTTTGCAGTCTTTGCAATCCTTGCAGCTTTGTGGGGAAATAATTGCTAAATTAGCAATAGATAATTTGCGAAAAGTACCGATATTCAGTACCTTTCGCAAAAATTAACTCTTATATGAACAAGCAGGTTGAAATAGGTATCAGTGAGTGGGTTGAAAATCTTCAATCACAAGGCAAGTATGCTTTTTCATTAACGATGCTGCAAAACCAATTGCCCGGTTTGTCTGATATAGCTGTTAAGAGTGCTTTAAGCCGCCTCACCAAAAAAGGGCTTATCATTTCCATTCATAAAGGTTACTACCTGGTCATTACGCCGCAATACAGATCAAAAGGTATTTTACCACCCACTTTGTTTTTAGATGCTTTCATGAATGAATTGAAGCGGCCATATTATTTAGCCTTATTGAATGCAGCAGCTTATCACGGCGCTTCACATCAGCAGCCGCAGGAATTTTTTGTGGTAACTAATTTCCCGGTGCTGAGGCCCACACAAAAAAAAGGACTGAAAGTAAACTACATCAGTAAAAAAGAACTGCCGGAGAAATTACTGGAAGCAAAAAAAACGGAGACCGGTTATTTAAAAATTCCAATCCTGTATTAACGGCACTGATCTTATACAATATCAAAAAAGGGTGGGTGGCATCAACAGGGTGGCATCAGTTTTAAATGAACTGGGCTTGAAGCGATAAAAACCCAGTTTTCTGATAATTATTTATTGGCAGCATACACCCAGCCAGCATTGCAAAGGTTGGGCTACCTGTTGATGTAAAATATTTGACAACGATGCTGGGTAAATGTAATTGTATACATCATTGCAAAGCAGCAACGCTTGTTTCTTTTCGTACGTTTTAAAAAAGCATCGGCTTCCACCAAAGGTTTTAGCCCGATGAAAATGGAAAGTGATTACATTACTGAAATTGAACTTCGAAGAAAGATACCACAGGTATTACAATAGAATGGCAAACTATGTGCCATGGCAAACCAAACGAACAGGTGGAGCAGACCGTTATTTGCAGGGCCTTGTAGGAAATTTTCCGACAAATGTATTTTGTGATAGCTCAGTATTCAGGGGAGGTACCATTGCACAAATTGTATTTGCAACCGCAGCCACGCTTACTCAGAGGATATTGACTGTGCAGATAAGGCCGGAAACTCCATCAAAGGAAAACGATTCAGCGTTTACAGGAGCGGCTTTCTTTTTAGGTACAGGTTCGGTAGACTGAAGTAAAAGCAACAAATACATCGAAGTAGTATAAATTTGAATCTGAATTTCCGCCGGTACAACTCATGTTTAAAATTGAAACCAATTGCAGGGAAACACTTACCGGTAGCTAGGGATATAAGCAGCAATTCCCGCATTTGAGGTAAAGTCATCATGGTTTAACGGTTCCTGCAACCTTACTACTTAGGTTAGAAGAGTTGTTTCTGCGCACAAAGCTGAGGGCATTGTATCAGCGCAGGAAAGGAAGGATCTGTATGATATGGCCAAAGCGATTATGGATGTGCCTGATTTGAATAAAGAAGCCATTCTGAATGTTACCATGAATACATGCAATTTTCGGTGTGGCATCCGCTCTACGCAGAAAATGTATTTGCTGGGAATATGGAAGCAAAATGGAGGACGATGAGTTTCTGGTGATATAACCGGCCGGATTATTCCTATATGGAACTATACATGAAATCATTAGAATACGGAAAAATTAAGGCTTATTTAGATTATAAAATGACACAAAAAAATCAATAATAAAACTATATATCACTAATTGCCTATGCAGCAAAACCTTATCCTCAATATCATCCCATTTAAAGCACCCGTTGAGGAGGCTGAATTTGCTTTTTATACTGCAAAGCAGGAAGGCTATTGCCCAATACACAAAGACGATCTGAAAGGTGCTATAGAAGGATTGGTGGATGAAAGTGAACTGCATTATGGCAACTGGCTTTACACCGATTTTGCAGAGCCAAAACAAAACGCCATCATCATTTCAGTAAGCCTTACCCAATGTAAATACTTTGCCCAGCACTATTACCGGCATTTGATCCGCAATCATTTTAAAGCTGTGGCAGATATCATGCGAAAAAACTTCACCAATGAGATAGAAGTCTGGTTTCACAATAAAACTGCAAGCAGTTCAAAATTCAAAGTGTACAACCAGTTTACACTGAAAGTGCAGCACAACCGGGTTACCGATGGTCCCGAACTGGTGGTTTCATTTGATGGCACTACCAAAGTGCTGAATAAAAGCATTGCTGAGATATACAACTTCAAAACAGAACTATACAACTGGATAAACTGCAACGGTGAACTGAACCGGTGGAAATACCTTACTGATGAACAGAAACTCAATCATGAAAAGAACTATCCGGTTGTCAGCAACACCTTAAAGCCTCACTTCGATATTGCATTTGATGTTCCCGATTTTAAGAACCGTTATCCAAAGTATTTCACCCTGCTGAATGATTTTTTTAATAACTATCTAAATACAGATACTTTCCGGGCCATCTTGCCGCTTTCAGCAGATGGATTTTTCAAACCAAATGGTTTGTCGGTGCAACGCATCAATGGTACATCCAACGAACTGCAGTTTGGCAATGGTGTAGGCGTAGAACCTAAAAGAGATTTAAGAAGGCTGAAACCTTTCAAGCCGGTTCCCAAACCAAACAATGTAAAATTCTTTTTCATTTATCATAAACCCGACAGGGAACAGGCAGTGAAAAGTATTTGGACATACCTGAAAGACGGCTACAATGGCCAGTATCCTTTTCCTAAAATGGAAGAATACATCAGCCAGCCCTTTGAATTAGAGGATAACGGTAGTATATCCTTTGATAATATTGATGAAGCAGTGCAGGTAGTGCAGAAAGCTATTAAGAACAAAGACAAATTACCCGATACAAAATACTTCGCCATTTATGTAAGCCCCGTCCCCAAATGGGAAAAAGACCCACGACGAAACAGCATTTACCACCGTATAAAAGAAATATTATTGTATGAGGGCATCTCATCACAGGTGATCTGGAAGGAGAATATTTCCAAACCGGCTTTCAACCTTTTTCTTCCAAATATTGAAACAGCAATCTTAGCCAAGCTGGGCGGTGTGCCCTGGCGGCTGAAACGGGAAACCACCAATGAACTGATTGTTGGGGTAGGTGCATTTTACTCCATGACCCGCAAATCAAAATATGTGGGTTCTGCTTTTTGTTTCAACAACGAAGGCATCTTCAAAGGCTTTGATTGTTTCGGTGCAAATGATACCGACAGCATCGCAGGTTCCATCCGGGAAGCCGTAGGTAAATTCATCGCTTCAAATTATAAGGCCACAAGGCTCATTATTCATTTCTACAAGGATCTCAGTAAAAAGGAACTCAAACCCATTATTGACACCCTTCATGCTTTGGGCCTCCCCATTCCCGTAATTGTAGTAACCATCAATAAAACCGAGAGTAAGGAACTCCTGGCATTTGATACCGGGAGCCAGAAGCTGATGCCATACAGCGGCACGATTGTAAAAGTGGGAGAGAAGGAATACCTGCTGTTTAACAACACCCGGTACGGGGAAGCATCAACACCCACAGACAGGGAACATCATTTTCCGATAAAGATTTCATTCTTCAGTTCAAACCGGGATTTGCTGAATGATCCTGAATTGATAAATGAACTGATAGACCAGATTTACCAGTTCAGCCGCATGTACTTTAAAAGTGTAAGCCAGCAAAATCTGCCGGTCACCATAAAGTACCCGGCAATGGTGGCCGAGATATTCCCTTACTTCACCCACGACAAACTCCCCGATCACGGAAAGGAGAGTTTGTGGTTTTTGTAAAATACAGCCAGATGAATCTGTATATAAAAAATATGGTTTGCAACCGCTGCATTATGGTGGTTAAGCAGGAACTGGAAAGCATGGGCCTGCAGCCGCTCCATGTATTTATGGGCGAGGCAGAATTGAAAAAGCAACCATCAGCAAAGCAAATGGAACAGTTGAACAGCCGCCTTTTGCAATTGGGCTTTGATATACTGGACGACAAGAAGCAAAAACAAATTGAAAAAATAAAAACCTTGCTCATCAAAAAAGCTCAGTCCGGTGAAGTGGAAGAACATTTCAGTATTTCCGCATTTCTCAATAAAGCCATTCACAAAGACTACAGCTATATTTCCCGTTTATATTCAGAAGTGGAAGGCATGACCATTGAACAATTCTTTATCATGCAGAAAACAGAAAAAGTAAAGGAACTGCTGGTATATGGTGAGCAGAACCTGAGTGAAATTTCATACCAGCTGGGCTATAGCAGTGTGGCTCATCTTTCAGCGCAGTTCAAAAAAATTACCGGGTTCACGCCAAGCCAGTTTAAAAAGCTGGGAGGCACACATCGCAAATCGCTTGACAATTTGTGACTTTTGTTACCGATACCTGATTAGCTGTTACAATACCTTTGCAAAATGCAGCAGAAACAACACTGGGAAAAAGTATTTGAAACAAAAGCAGATACAGAGAAAAGCTGGTTTCAGTCTTATCCCGAGACTTCTGTGAAATTCATTAAGGAACTGAATATTCCTAAAGATGCTGCCATCATTGATGTTGGTGGCGGCGACAGTTACCTGGTAGATGCTTTAGTGCAGAAAGGATATAAGGATATTACGGTACTCGATATATCGGGGAAAGCGCTGCAAAATGCACAAAAACGTTTAGGTAAAAATGCTGGTAAGGTAAAGTGGATAGAGTCAGATGTATTACACTTTCACCCTTCCCAAAAATATGATTGCTGGCACGACAGGGCTGTATTTCACTTTGTGACCGACGATAATGAAATAAAAGATTATAAAAAACAAATTGCAGATTCGGTTAAAGAAGAAGGCAAACTGATTGTGGGTACTTTTTCTGAAAAGGGCCCTGAAAAATGCAGTGGCCTTCCTGTTCATCGTTATTCACAGCAGCAGCTTACTGATACCCTTGCAACCAACTTCAGTAAAATAAAATGTATTGAGGAAATACATCAAACACCCTTTAACACTATGCAGTCATTCACGTTTTGCAGTTTTCAAAAAAAGAAAAAGGCCGTTTAGTTGTAAATCATTTCCATAATTCTGTAACAAACCTGCCCCGTTACTGAAGGAACTTTGTGTCATAAATTAATATCATGACACATACTTATAAAGTTTCAGGAATGACCTGTTCGGGTTGCCAGGCAAAAGTGAAAAGTCTTTTAGCGGGAGTTGAATCTGTAAACAAGGTGGAGATAGACCTTTCAAAAGGGGAAGCCACAATAAAGATGGATAAACATATTCCCACTTCTGCATTACAGGATGCCCTGAAAGACTATCCAAAATATAAGTTGACCGAAATTGCTCCCCAATACGTACCGGCTTTTTCAGAAGAAGCAGAAGATACTAAAACATGGTTGGAGACATACAAACCCATCCTCCTGATATTCGCATTTATTACCGGAGTAACCTTGCTGAATGAATTAACAGCAGACAGTTTTGGTGGGATGCGCTGGATGAGCAACTTTATGGCAGGTTTCTTTTTGGTATTTTCCTTTTTTAAACTTTTGAATTTGCGGGGATTTGCTGACAGCTATTCCATGTATGATGTGATGGCCAGAAAATGGACCGGCTGGGGTTATGTTTATGCTTTCGTTGAGCTTGTACTGGGTATTGCCTTTCTTACAGGGTTTAATCCCATCCTTACCAATAGTGTTACCTTTGTTGTCATGTCGGTAGGCATTGTGGGTGTATTGCAAAGTGTTTTCAATAAGCGGAAAATAAAATGTGCCTGCCTGGGCGATGTGTTTAATTTACCCATGAGCACTGTTACCATAATTGAAGACGCACTGATGATTGCCATGAGCGGATTAATGCTCTTAACTATGTTATGATGATAGTACTAAGGTCAATAGGTCAGTTTTTCTGGAAAGTATTTAAGTTCCTTTTTGTACGCAAAAAAGACTGTTGCAGGTAAATGTCAGGTCATTTATATATAAACTGTTGTCAGAATTATATAAAAATTCTCAAAAAACTTGTTATACTTTTGTAGAAGCAATAACATGAAAAAGTTCATCGCAGCCATATTAGCCGTTATGTATTTGGCCACTTCTTCCGGGGCCACAATACACATGCATTACTGCATGGGCAAACTGGCCGATTGGGGTTTGGGTGATAAACAATCCAAGACCTGCAGCAAATGCGGCATGGAAAAGAAAGATAAGAAGGACAATGGCTGCTGTAAGGATGAACATAAATTCGTAAAAAATAATACAGATCAAAAGATTGCTGAATCTTCTTTTCATTTCAATATAATGCAGGGTGTTGCACTTGTACCCAATTATGTTGAAATTCCTCAATCATTGATAGCATCTGTAACAGAGGAAAACCCGAACAGCAATTCCCCTCCACGAACGCAGGCTGTACCCGTTTATATCCGCAACTGCGTTTTCCGTATTTAGAATATTTTCCCTCTTGTGAGCCAGGCAAATGATTTGTCAGGCTATCGGCATTTTTGTATGCCGCAAATTCTCAATTCTCATACTAATAAATTATTTCAAAATGAAAGCAATGAAAATGCTGATGATGGCAGCGTTAACCATCTTTTCCATTTCCCTTTTTGCACAGGACAGTACAAAACAAAAAACAAAAGTTCCGAAGCAAAAAATGGAGATGATGAAATACAGTTGTCCCATGCACCCTGATGTGGTAAGTAAGAAACCCGGTAAATGCCCGAAATGCGGGATGGATTTAACCAAATCCAAAAAAGAACAGATGAAAATGCAAGTGATGAAAACATACACCTGTCCTATGCACCCCGACGTAACCAGTGACAAGCCGGGTAAATGTCCAAAATGTGGCATGGAACTGAAAGAAAAGGAGCAGGCTACAGTTGTATATAGCTGTCCCATGAAATGCGAAGGTGATAAGACATACGATAAACCGGGCAAATGTCCTAAATGCGGCATGGCATTAACAGAACAAAAGGCCGACCATGCTGACCATAATCACTAATAATCTAAAACACTAAAATATGAAAAAGACAATTCTTATAGTATCAGCAATAGCGGCAATCACTTTTGCTGCCTGCAACAGCAACAATTCTACAAAAGACAATAACATGGGTATGAACCATGATAGTATGCCGATGCCTATGAAGGATAATACCGGCATGGATAACAATGTGAAAATGGTAACAACAACATTTTCATCCGTTGATCCGGCAGTTGCCTCCTATATAAAAACATTGGTGACAGATTACCTCGGAGTAAAAAATGCCCTTGTAAACAGTAATGAAACAGAAGCAGCTACTGCTTCCGGAAATATGTATGCAGCCATGAAATCATTTGACAAATCATTGCTCACTGCCGATCAGAAAAAAGTGTACGATGATATTGAATCAGACCTGAAAGAACATGCAGAACATATTTCAAAGAGTAAAATTGACCACCAACGGGAACATTTTGCAACCATGAGCAAAGACATGTACGATATGGTGAAGGCATTTGGAGCAGGCATGACCTTATACCATGACCATTGCCCCATGTACAGCGATGGTTCTATGTGGCTGAGTGAAACCAAAGAGATTAAAAATCCTTTTTATGGAGATAAGATGATGACCTGCGGCAGTGTGGAGGAAATGATGAAATAATTCACAATTCTAAAAAGCAGTTATGATTCCAAAAATTATTTCCTGGTCACTTAAAAACCGCTACATCGTTTTATTGCTTGCAGCAGGGTTATTTACATGGGGCATTTTCAACATTAAGAAAAACCCTATTGATGCCATTCCTGACCTCAGCGAAAACCAGGTGATCGTCTTTACCGAATGGATGGGCCGGGGGCCGCAGATCATGGAAGACCAGGTTACCTATCCGCTGGTCAGCAACCTGCAAGGCATCCCCAAAGTAAAGAACATCAGGGGCACTTCCATGTTCGGGATGAGTTTTGTGTATGTGATCTTTGAAGATGATGTGGATGTATACTGGGCAAGAACAAGAGTACTGGAGAGATTGAATTATGCCCAGCGATTATTGCCTAATGGTGTTACTCCCACACTCGGCCCCGATGGAACCGGCGTAGGCCATGTATTCTGGTACACTTTAGACACAAAGAACCTTGACCTCGGCGAACAAAGGGCACTGCAGGACTGGTACGTAAAACTGGCTTTACAGACTGTACCCGGAGTTGCAGAAGTGGCCTCCTTTGGCGGGTTTGAAAAGCAATATCAATTGATTGTTGATCCCGTAAAACTGCAGTTCTATAATATCAGCCTGATGGATGTGATGAACAAGGTAAAGGCGAGTAATAATGATGTGGGAGGACGCAAATTTGAAATGAGCGACATGGCTTATATCATCCGGGGCCTCGGATATATAAAAAATAAGGACGACCTGGAAACCATTGCGGTTGGTAATTATAACGGTATTCCAGTTAGAGTGAAAGACATAGGCACAGTGCAAATGGGCGGTGATTTACGATTGGGCATTTTTGATGAAAATGGCGAAGGGGAAGTAGTAGGCGGAATTGTAGTGATGCGTTACGGTGAAAATGCGGATAAAGTGATCAATGCAGTGAAAGAAAAAATGAAAGATGTGCAGAAAGGGTTGCCTGAGGGAGTAACGTTTAAAACAGCTTACGACCGCAGCGAACTGATCGAGGCCGCTATCGGAAATATCAAAGTAAAATTAATTGAGGAAATGGCGGTGGTTGCTCTTATCGTTATCATCTTCCTGTTTCACTGGCGTAGTGCATTAAGCATCATCATACAGATTCCCATCACCATTGCCATCAGTTTTATACTGCTCAATATGTTTGGCATTTCATCTAACATTATGTCGCTTACAGGTATAGCATTGGCTATTGGGGTAATTGTAGATAATGGCATCATCATGAGCGAAAATGCCTACCGGCATTTGTCGGATTTTCAAAATCATCCACCCCAAAATCCTGCACAATGAAAAAACTATTTAACAAATTAAAAAGCAAAAAGAATTACTATCGTATTCCGGAATTAGAGAGAATGCGGCTGATTGAAAAAGCCAGCATACAGGTATCAAGGGGTGTGTTTTTTTCCACCATCATTATTATCACTTCGTTTTTGCCGGTGTTTTTATTAACAGGGCAGGAAGGAAAACTATTTCACCCACTGGCTTTCACCAAAACATTCATCATGATGGTGGATGCACTACTGGTAATTACCTTGGCCCCCGTTTTAATTTCCTTTTTTATGAAAGGGCGGTTCCGGCCCGAAACCAAAAACCCGGTGAACCGCATATTGGAAAAAATTTACGAACCGGTGATCCGTGCCTGTATCAAATGGCGAAAAACAACATTGGCAGTAAACATCATTGCCTTAGCCATCAGCATACCCATGTTGCTAAGTCTGGGCAAAGAATTTATGCCGCCTTTGGATGAAGGCTCTATCCTGTTTATGCCTGTTACATTACCAGATGTTTCAAACAGCGAAGTAAAACGCATTTTACAGGTGCAGGACAAACTCATTAAGTCTGTGCCCGAAGTAAAAAATGTGTTGGGTAAAGCTGGAAGGGCAAATACAGCTACGGATAATTCTCCTATCAGTATGATTGAAACAATTGTATTGCTTAAGCCACGCTCAGAATGGAGAAAAGGTATGAGCAAGAACGATATTATCAACGAACTCAATGCCAAGTTGCAGATACCGGGTGTCACCAACGGATGGACACAACCCATCATAAACCGTATCAATATGCTTTCTACAGGTATCCGTACCGATGTGGGTGTAAAAGTATATGGTCAAAACCTTGATACCATCTACGCCTTTGCAGAAAAAGTAAAAAAGGAACTGGAAGGTATTGATGGAGTAAAGGATTTGTATGTGGAACCGATTACCGGCGGAAAATACATTGACATCAGTGTAAAGCGGGATGAAATAAGCCGCTATGGATTAACGGTGGATGATGTAAACAGTGTGGTGGAAATAGCATTAGGCGGAATGCGGCTTACAACAACCGTTGAAGGGCGGCAACGTTTTTCGGTCAATGCAAGGTTTGGCCAGGATTTCAGAAATAATATTGAGTCACTAAAAAGATTGCAGGTTCAAACCATGAAGTATGGCCCCGTTCCGCTGGAAGCGGTTGCGGATGTAAAAATCACCGAAGGCCCGCCGATGATCAATTCAGAAAATGCAATGCTAAGGGGAACAGTTTTGTTTAATGTACGGGAGAGAGATTTGGGAAGTACTGTGAACGAGGCAAGGGAAAAGCTTGATAAAATGATTACCCAAATGCCCAAAGGATACTTTATGGAGTGGAGCGGTCAATATGAAAATCTAATTCGCAGCGAAAGAACGCTAAAGTTGATTTTGCCGGTGGTACTCGTCATCATTTTTCTGTCTATGTATTTCGCATTCCGCAATGCAAGGGAAGCTTTTCTGAGTTTGATCTCTATTCCTTTTGCCCTGATTGGTGGAGCCTTCATGATTTATTTCTGGGGAGTGAATTTATCCGTGGCGGTAGCGGTGGGCTTTATTGCCTTGTTCGGCCTGGCTGTGGAAACAGGTATCGTTATGGTAATATACCTGAATGATGCAATGGAACAACTCGTAACATTAAAAGGTAATTCTAAAGAAACGATTACCCGGGCTGATTTAAGGGAATATGTGATTGCCGGTGCAGCTAAAAGATTGCGGCCCAAATTAATGACGGTAAGCGTATCACTGTTTGCATTGATACCCATTTTATGGAGTCACGGTGTGGGCAGTGATGTAATGAAGCCGATTGTATTGCCAATGGTTGGCGGAGTGTTAACATCAGCAACGCATATACTGCTGGTAACCCCATTGATTTTTTTGATGGCAAAGGAATATGAATTAAGAAAGCATGGAAAAATTGAAGTGCTTGAAACAAAACATTAAGAAGCTAATAAAATCACTATGAAACATTTAAAAATACTCATCGGCTTATTACTGGCAACTTCTTTTGCCTTGTCGCAGCAGGTGTTGACGATGCAGGAGATAGAATCTGCAATAAAAGCCAACCATCCTGCCTTAAAGATGCTGGAGGCAGAAGCCCGTTCCATGAACGAAGAAGCGAAAGGGGCTTATAGCTGGATGCCGCCTGAATTGGGAGCAGGTTTTTTTCAAACTCCTTATGACCCCAGGTTCTGGAAATCCATGAACGGACAACCCGGTATGGGAGCCTTTATGATCTCGGCGCAGCAGATGTTTCCCAATAAGAAAAGACAGAATGCTGAGTTTGCCTACATGAATGCGCAGTCATCAGTATCAATTCAGAAAAAGTATGTGGTCGTAAATGAACTGCTGTTTACGGCAAGAAAAAACTACTATGACTGGATTGTGCTGGAAAAGAAACTGAAAGTGCTTGATGAAAATAACAGGCTGTTAAAATTCATGATGCAAAGTGCAGAGATACGGTATAAAAACGGTTTCGGTAAGATAAGCGCCTATTACAAAGCAAAAGCGGCATTGGCCAATGTGGAGAATATGCAATTGATGTTGCAGAATGAAATAGTTCTGAAAAGGATAGCCATTAATACAGTGATGAACAGAAATACGGAGGAATCTTTTTCTGTTGATACCAATTATGTATGGTATGATTTTAACCAGGCCATGTTCGATTCGGCATCCTTAATGAAACAAAGAAGTGACATTAAAGTAATAGACAGGATGATGGAGGTAAACAAACTGGAACGTACCGCTGAGCTGGCAAAACTGAAACCGGAGTTTGGCATTCAGTACAACCACATGACAGGCTGGGCAAGGCAACCTGTTATGTTTACGGCAATGGCTATGGTAAAAATTCCTTTGGCAAAATGGTCTTCAAAAATGAATAAGGCAAAAGCAGAAAGTCTGGTTTGGCAGAATGAGGCATTGCAAAACCAGCAGCAGATGATCATTAATGAGGCTACCGGTATGGCAGCTAACAGTTTTACAGAATTGGAAGTAAAGAAAAAGCAGATGAAGCTGTATGAAGATCAGATCATTCCTGCCCTTCGCCGGAATTTTCAAACCATGCAGTTAGGCTACGAACAAAATACAGAAGAACTCTTTGAACTCTTTGATGCATGGGAGGCATTAAATATGACACAGATGGATTACTTCGACCAGTTACAAAAAGGATTGCAGATGCAGGCAGAGTTGATGAAAATATTAGAAATAAAGTAAACAGCATGAATATGATTCACAAAATAAAATGGCTGGCATTTATTACGATAACGGTTTTATTTATTGCCTGTAACAACGGTAATAAAAAAGCAGCGGTAATGTACACCTGCCCGATGCCACAGGATTCTGTTTTTAGTGATAAGCCTGGCAAATGCCCTAAATGCGGAATGGACCTGGTGCTGATGGAAAACCATACCATGCATACAGGCCATGATATGGCAGATAGTAATATGACTGCATCCAGCGGTTATACCTGTCCCATGCATCCCAATGTACATAGCGATACAGCAGGTACCTGCCCCGTATGCGGTATGAAGTTGGAAAAAGTAAAATCAGCTTTGGAACCAAAAGCCGTTTCGCTGAATACATTGCTGAAGCCATCCAACCGGCAGGTAATTGCCAATGTGCCCATGATACACATGATGGCAAGGGAAGAAGACATCGAGATGGAGTCGTACGGATTTATTACTTACGATACAAGGCAGACAGGCGTTATATCTTCCAATTTCGCCGGGAGGATAGAAAAGCTATATGTGAAATATCGTTATCAAAAAATAGCAAAGGGTCAACGCATCATGGATATCTACAGTCCTGAATTATTGACCGCTCAGGAAAATCTGTTGTTCCTTTTAAAAAATGATCTGGAAAATACCATGCTTATCAATGCTGCAAAACAAAAATTGTATTTACTCGGTATGAGTAATCAGCAATTGAATGATGTGATAAAAACAGGGAAGCCATCTTACAAAGTTTCAGTATTCAGCAATTACAGCGGGCATATTCATGAAAGCAACAGCGCCGGAATGAACAACAATCAGGCCGAAGCAATGAGGCCCTTGGCTGTTACTACTGAAGAACTTTCTGTTAAGGAAGGCATGTATGTAAAAAAAGGACAGAATATCTTTTCGGTGTATAACCCCAACAGGGCATGGGCTTTATTGAACATCTTCACCGGTCAGGCAGCCTTGGTTAAAACAGGTAATAAAGTCCGCATCACACCCGAAACAGATCCTGCCAGCGATTTCAGGGCTGCAATTGATTATATAGAACCGGTTTACCGGGATGGAAGTAAAACAGTAACAGCAAGGGTTTACTTTGATAATTCCGCTTATAAAATTCCGATCGGCAGCCAGGTGAAGGCGACCATTTTTGCAGGTGACCGTTCTGCCAATTGGTTACCGGAAGAAGCTGTATTGTCATTGGGCCTGGACAAAATTGTTTTTGTAAGAACAGGCGAAGCGTTTATGGCAAGAAAAATTGAAACAGGTATTACCAATAAACATTTGGTGCAGGTATTAAGCGGACTGGGTAAAACCGAAGCGGTTGCAGCAAATGCACAGTATTTAGTAGATAGTGAAAGCTTCATCAAAACAAATTAACAGACATGAAAAAGTATATCATAATTGTCATTTCAATATTTTTTGTTTTTGCATCCTGTAAAGACAAAAAAACTACTTTGGTGAATAAAGATGAATATTATACCTGCAGTATGCATCCCCAGATCATGCAGGACAAACCGGGTACCTGCCCCATCTGCCACATGGAACTCATTGTTGTAAAAAAAACGAACACGGCGGCTGATGAAATAATGCTGAATGATGAACAGATCAGGTTGGGAAATATTCAGACAGACACCATCCGCAATGGAATGATTGGTGATAAAGTGATCTTAACTGCCACTTTAAATACTGATGAAACAAAAGTCAACAGTATCAATGCCCGTATCATGGGTCGTATAGACAGGCTTTATTTTAAAAACATGGGCGACTTTGTTTCAAAAGGAGCACATCTGTATGATCTGTACAGTGAGGAATTAAACAATGCCAAGCAGGAATACATTGCTGCATTGGAAAAACAACAAACACTTGATAATTCAATTATTGATTTTAACAGGCTGGTACAAAGTGCAAAACAAAAATTACTGTTGTGGGGCATGAGTGAAGCACAGGTAAATGAACTGGCTAAAACAAAAAAAGCGTCACCATTAACTTCTTTTTACAGTAATGAATCAGGCTTCATTACCGAATTGCCGGTGATGGAAGGGCAATATGTTTCAGAAGGCAGCACCGTTGTAAAACTGGCAAACCTTTCCTCATTATGGGCAGAAGCACAGGTTTATACTTCTCAACTTTCAGCCATAGACCTGAAGGGAACCGCCACGGTTCAGTTTCCGGATATTCCCGGTAAAGAATGGAAAGGGAGCATTGAGTTTGCTAATCCGGAAATTGTATCTGATAGCAGGCTCAATCTGGTTAGGGTTTCAATTCCAAATCCCAATGGATTGCTCAAACCGGGAATGCCTGCTTATGTCATCATCAAAAGCAAAGAACTGAACACCCTCACACTTCCTTCTGATGCAGTGCTCCGTGATGGGAAAATGAATACTGTATGGGTGCAATCGGGGAAAAACAGGTATAAAATGAAAATGGTACAAACAGGCATGGAAACCGGCGACAGGCTGGAAATTAAGTCAGGATTGCAAAACGGAGATGTAGTGGTAACAAGGGGTGCTTATTTATTGAACAGCGAATTTGTTTTTAAAAAAGGTGCTAACGCAATGGGTGGAATGGATATGAGTGGGCATCAACATTAACAGGCTATGAAATATTTACCAAAATCAAAATGGAAAAGAGCAGGACTGATTTTGCTGGTTTTATTCGGATTGATTCAATTTTATCCAAGACCGGCAAAGAATATTTCACCGGTAGTAACGGATGAGAGTATTGAAAAAATATACCCGGTACCCGATTCGGTAATGAGCATCTTGAAATCGGCCTGTTATGATTGCCATAGTAACAATACACATTACCCCTGGTACAGCAATATTCAACCCGTTGCCTTGTTTTTGAACAGGCATATCGTTGAAGGAAAGAAAGAATTGAATTTTGATGAGTTTGGTAGTTATACAAGAAGAAGACAGCAAAGTAAATTAAAGGCCATAGCTAACCAGGTGAGGGACGGGGAAATGCCTTTGAGTTCTTATAGTATTTTACACAAGGATGCAAGATTAACGTCCGGGCAGAGGGATTATATTATTACTTACTTCCTGCAAGAATTAAAGGAATTTAAGTAGTAGAAAGGTTTGTGTTTCAGTAAGATATTAAGTGTCCTTAACTGATAGAGATTATAAATAGACATGATGCTTGTCATTTTTTTAAATAGTGAAATATTTGACCTTAACATGGGTTAATCATTTAATGAAAAAATTTATATCCATATTACTTCTTGTGCTTTACAGCAGTACCACATTTGCTGTTGCGGTGGATATTCATTTCTGTGCAGGCAAATTTTCCGGAATAGCTATACCCGGAATTGGGGTTAACCCTCATTGCGGTTGTGATCATAGTTCAAAAACTCACAAGAAATGCTGCACTGATAAAATCATTTCCTCCAAGGCTGACAATCATAATGCTGTGCAACCAATTGTTATTATTCAAACTTGGACAACGGTTGTTTTACCCGAGCTTCAAATGTGGCTATTGGAAAAATACAATGATCCTGATATAACCAATAATTTCTCTTCAGGCTTTATCCGAAGCCATTCTGACTTTTACCGGGCATTTCTCTGCATTTTCAGAATTTGATATTCTTTATGGATGCTCTTGTTGGTATAATTGATATGCTGTCAGGAGTAATTTAGGTTTTTGCAGCTTCTACTGCAGAGACTATTGGTAATTCAGCAATTACTGTTCTAAACTATCTTTCATTAAAACAATTATTTATCACTTAAAAAATAAAATTATGGATCACTATTATAACGGCCATGTATGGGGAATGCATTATATCTGGTGGGTGATCTGGATTATTTTTCTGATCTGGATTTTCTTCACTCCTTATAATATCCCTGGCCAAAGAACAAAGAAGGATACTCCATTGGATATCCTGAAAAGACGTTTTGCAAAAGGGGAAATCAATAAAGAGGAGTATGAAGAAAAAAAGCAAACACTGGAAAAGAAATAGCAGCATTGCTAAGAACACGATCAAATGTTTTAAAGGAATTTAAAATTGAATTGTTATGCAACAATCAAGAAAAGATTTTATCAAAGAAACAGCAGCGTCAGTAGCCGGAGTTGCAGGGGGACTGAGCATGCTTTCTCTGCTTGCAGGATGCAAGGATGGCAAAGGAGGCAAAAAAGTAAAATTACTTTCAACCAATGGCGAAGTGGTGGAAGTGGATGAAGATTCTATTGTTCATACAATTCCGGAGATTACACAATCCAGCCATAACGTAAGAGAAGGAATTCCGGGCAGAAAATTTGTAATGGTATTTGATCTCTCTAAATGTAAAGGAGCAGGGAAATGTTTGAGTGCCTGTTCAAAAATGCACTATCTGCCCCCCGAAAGGAGCTACATCAAACTAACAAAGATGGTAGATGCAGATCTGTCTGCTCCCTATTGGATGCCGTCTCCCTGTTTTCATTGTGATAACCCGCCATGTGTTAAAGTCTGCCCGGTCGGGGCCACTTTCAAATTATCAGATGGGATTGTGGGTATTGATAATAACAGGTGCATTGGTTGCAGGTTTTGTATGGCTGCTTGTCCTTACTCAGCCAGGGTTTTTAACTGGGGAGATAATGATTTTGAACTTACACTTGATGAATTTGAACAGATAACGCCGCATGAAACCTGCTCTGATCACCAGCGGGGCACAGTGGAGAAATGTGACTTCTGTCCGCATAATATTGTGCAGGGGAAACTTCCGGATTGTGTAACCGGATGCCCCTATGGTGCAATATATTTTGGTGATGAAAATGAAGATAGCGTCACTAATGGTGATGAAACGGTCCGGCTTAGTGAATTGTTGCGGGATAAAGCAGGATATCGGTACCTGGAAGAGTTAGGTACAAAACCAAGGGTATATTATTTACCTCCGGTTGACCGGCAGTTTCCTTTTGAAGACAGAAAACTTGACCGTACAAAATATTTATAAAAAGCATTGAATTAGGAAACATTAAATAATTAAAAAATGAAAAAGCATATCATCTGGATGATCATTGGCTGCGGCCTTCCGTTGCTATTGATATTTTTTGCACCTGCTCTTGGATTGGGGTCAGGTACATCCCTGTTCATTTTTGTGATTGCCATGTTTGCCTGCCACTTACTGATGCCCATGCATAGCCATGGTGGACATGATCATAGTGGCCATGGACATAATGACCGGGAGAAAAATAATCAAGATTTAAAAACACTTAAAACTGAAAATCATGAACAGCACCATTAATGCCAAAAAATTTGGCCTAGCCGTTGGGCTAACAATGGCCTTGCTTTACTTAGGCTGCGCCGTAGTAATGGCCACTGTGGGTCATGAAGGAACGGTGAAATTTTTTAACAGCCTCTTGCACGGCCTGGACGTTTCAACTATTGTAAGGATGAATGTTTCTTTGGGAGAAGCTGCAGTTGGTATTATTGAAACATTTATTCTTGGTTGGCTTGTGGGAGCCTGCATAGCGGCTTTTTACAATTCTGCAATTATCAGGAAATGAAAAAGAAACCGGCAGTGGAAAATATTTCAATTGTAAAAGCTGATGGCACAGTTGTACCATTTAATGCCCAAAAGATCAGGCAATCCCTGGTGCGTTCAGGAGCAACATCTGAGACAATTGACCAGGTCATCAGGAATGTTGAGAGCAGGCTTTATCAAAATATCTCAACAAAAAAGCTTTATAAAATTGTTTTCTCCGAGCTCCGTAAAAAACACCCGCCAAGTGCAGGAAAATATCATTTAAAAAGAGCCATCATGGAACTGGGCCCAACCGGATTCCCATTTGAAAAATACATTTCCGAGGTGTTTAAAGCCGAAGGTTATAAAACACAAACAGGTAAGATCATCATGGGAAATTGTGTAAAACATGAAGTGGATGTGATTGCAGAGAATGATGCAGAGTTATCCATGATGGAATGTAAATTTCATGGAGAGCCTGGAACAGTTTGCGACGTAAAACATACTTTATATGTCAGTGCCAGGTTTCAGGATATTGAAAGGAAAATAAACGTAAATAAACCGGGTTCAAAAAAGTTCAAGGGCTGGCTGGTAACCAATACAAGAATGACCAGCGATGCAGAACAGTACGGGATATGCTCCGGCCTGGAATTGATGAGCTGGAACTTTCCTAAAGGAAAAAGTTTAAGAGAAAAGATCAACGATACAGGTTTACATCCGGTAACCTGTATCACCTCACTCAGCCGGGCCGAAAAAAACTTGTTGCTGGAAAGAATGGTGGTAATGTGTAAAAGTCTATGTGCAAATCCGGCAATGCTTGCTGAAATAGGGATAACTCAGGTTAGAACCGGTCGTATCCTTGAAGAGGCAAAGAATATTTGTAATACAAAAATCAATACGAAATGAAACTGACATTTTTAGGCGCTGCCGGTACTGTCACCGGATCAAAATACTTGCTGGAGACGGATGAAGAAAAGATAATGATAGACTGTGGCATGTTCCAGGGATTAAAGGAACTGAGACTCCTCAACTGGCAACATCCTGAATTTGATCCTGCCTCCATAAAAGCAGTTTTACTTACCCATGCACATCTTGATCATACAGGATACCTGCCAAGATTGGTAAAGCTGGGCTTTAAAGGGAAGATTTTTGGTACATCACCCACATTAAAAGCGGCAGAAATTATTTTGAAAGATGCAGCTAAAATTCAGGAAGAAGAAGCGGAAAGAGCCAACAAAGAAGGTTATAGCAAACACAAACCGGCGCTGGCTTTTTACACAGTTGAAGATGTAACACATACGATTGGTTTATTTCAGGTGGCAGAAGTGGATGAATGGGTTCAAATATCAGGAAATATCAAAGCCAGATTTTTATATAATGGCCATATACTGGGTTCAACCTTTATTGAGATAAAAGCAAATGAAAAAATGTTGGTCTTTTCTGGTGATATAGGCAGAGAAAATGATTTGTTATTATACCCACCAAAAAAACCGGAAAAAGCTGATGTGTTGTTGATTGAATCAACCTATGGGGGCAAAATTCATGCTGAAGAATCGACAATTATACCTCAACTGGAAATTATAATTAATGATTCTGTTCTAAAAGGCGGAAGCCTTTTTGTTCCCAGTTTTGCTGTTGAACGAACCCAATTACTGATGCTTATGTTGTGGCAATTATTGAAAGATAAAAAGATTCCAGAGATTCCTATGATAATGGATAGTCCGATGGGTGCGAATGTGCTTGATCTTTTTCACCATTCCCGGAAATGGCATAAGCTGCAACCGGATGAGTGTGATGAGATGTGCTCACACTTTACTATTGTGAAACACTTCAGAGAGACACTTGAAATAAGAGAAGATAAAATCCCAAAATAGTTATTGCCGGAAGTGGAATGGTAACAGGTGGAAGGATTTTGAATTACCTCGAAAAAAGAGCTGGTAATATTCATGATACTTTATTGTTTGCTGGCTACCAGGCTGAGGGAACAAGAGGCAGAAAAAAATATTGGAAGGTGCCAAAGAAATTAAGATTTACGGGAAGACCTATCCTTTTAAAATGCAAATAAATCAATTGGAAGGATTGTCAGCTCACGGCGACCAGAATGATTTATTAAGCTGGCTAAGTAAAATTAAAAATACACCCCGCCATGTATTCATTGTGCATGGCGAAAAGGAACAAGCTGAAGCATTACAAAAAAAACTACTGGAAGAAAAACGATGGGATGCTCAATTGCCATACCTAAACGAGGTGGTTGAAGTATAACATAAAAAATTATGAAAGTATGAACCTAAAGAGTGTAAAAACAAACTGGCATGTTATTACCGGCGGTCCTAGCACGGGTAAAACCACAGTGATCAATTTATTGAATGAACGGGGATTCAAAACTACTATTGAGCATGCCAGGCATTATATCGACACGATGAGGGAAGAAGGAAGGACTGTAGAAGAGATCAGGGCAAATAAAAGAAAATTCCAGTTAGGGGTTTTGGATATGCAGATAGAACAGGAGGCGGAATTAGCTCCGTCTGAAACCGTTTTTCTTGACCGGGCAATCCCGGATGCCTTGGCTTATTATAAGTTCCTGAACCTCGAGATGGATGAATTATTGAAGAATGCATTGCAGAAAGTGTCATACAAAAGTATTTTTATACTTGACCGGCTTCCATTCGTAAATGACTATGCCAGAACCGAGGACAAGGAAGCACAGTTAAAGATTCACAAACTGATCATTGAAGTTTATGAATCCCTTGGCTTTCCTGTAATATTTGTTCCTGTAATCAGCCCCGAGGAAAGAGTGGATTTTATTCTGAATAATATTTAAACAAATGGAATGATGCTGCGAAATGCAATATTGATATGTTTTTTTATGCTACCTGTAATAAATCTTATGGGACAGGATAATGAAATGTTCATTGAGCAGATAGCAAATAAGAATATTACGAGGGAAAGTTTTAAAAGCAACGGTAAACTCATCGGGAAACAGGAGTTTTTTGCCCAGCAATTGAAACAGGCCGGTAGCGGCTATTTTTTAAACATTGATACAAAAATTTATGATGAAGGATTAAGGTTAAAATCAACATACACTACTCAATATCGCTGCAAGCCCGGTGAAGCAAACGTGTTGCTTTCGGTCTTTACAGTTAATCCAAAGAAACAAAAGATTTCAGTTTCCGTTAATTCAGGTGATTTTAAAAAATTATACAACCTTAATCCTTATGAAATGATGAGCAGCCTGTCGCTGACCATGTATGTTGAAACCGGTATCCTTAATTTTCTCGGCTCAAAAAATAAAGTAGAAATTACCAATCGAAAGCTCACAAAGGATAACAATTATTGGAAAGTATCCGAAAAAATACATATTAAAGCCTATCTTTTGGGAATACGGATAAAAACAATTTCCTATTATGTTACCGAATATCTTACCGTTTCAGGGCAATTGGAAAAGCAAATATTTAAAGAAGAAGGTGGGGATTATTTTATAATTACATATAAAGGAAACTCATGAAACGAATAACCAGTCAGCCATCTCTGCCTCCTGGTAATGCTGATAAGGAGCATTGTAAAAAGGAATTAAAAAGACTAAAAAAGGAGTTATTTGAACTGCAGAATAAATTTTATGCGGACGGCAGATTTGGCCTTCTCATCATTTTACAGGGCATGGATACAGCAGGTAAAGATGGAACAACACGACATGCTTTTTCAAGCATGAATCCGCTTGGTGTCAGCGTAACATCATTTAAAAAGCCTAATGGCAATGAACTGGAGCATGATTTTTTATGGCGTATTTATCCGCATATCCCGGCCAGGAGAATGATCGGTATTTTCAACCGTTCGTATTATGAGGATATACTGGTTCCGCAGATTCAGGGCACACTGGATGTAGAAGCAATTCATCATCGTTGCCAGCTCATCAACGAACTGGAAGACCATCTGATCAGAAATAATATCCATGTACTGAAATTTTTTCTGCATATTTCAAAAGAAGAACAAAAGAAAAGAATTGAAGAGAGAAAAACAAAGCCGCACAAAAAATGGAAATATGATATAGCTGACGATAAAGCGCCGAAAGAATGGGATGCTTATATGAAAGCATATTCAATGTTGATTGAGCATTGCAGTACCCAGCCCTGGCATATCATTCCGGCTGACAAAAGGTGGTATAGAAATTATAAGGTGGCAGAAACCGTATTTAATCATTTGAATGCACTCAATCTAAAATATCCACAATCTTAAAAATATATTTATCATGGATCATAACGAACATCATCATCACGGGCATCACGAACATCATGAACATGAAACTATGGATCACGGTAAAATGGATCATACAAAGATGGATCATAGCAAAATGCAACACGACCACGGTAATATACCAATGGGTATGGCAGGCCACGACCATCATAAAATGATGATAGAAGATTTTAAAAAACGTTTTTGGGTAAGCCTTATCCTTACAATCCCGATATTAGTATTGTCCTCGATGATACAGGATTTTTTTGGATATAGTTTGAACGTTCCATACAATTCATATATCCTGTTGGTTCTATCTTCTGTTGTTTATTTCTGGGGTGGCTGGCCGTTTCTGAAAGGGTTTACAACCGAAATAAAGCAAAAAGGCCCCGGCATGATGACCCTGATTGCAATGGCTATTTCGGTTGCCTATTTTTATAGTGCAGCTACTGTGTTTGGATTAAAGGGAATGGATTTTTTCTGGGAACTGGCAACATTGATCGTTATTATGCTCCTGGGCCACTGGCTGGAAATGAAATCGGTACTGGGAGCCTCAAAAGCATTGCAGTTGTTAGTGAGTATGATGCCAGCGGAAGCACACCGGGTTACCAAAGACGGACAAATCGAAGATGTAAAACTGGAAGTATTACAAAAGGGAGATATCATTATGATAAAACCCGGTGAAAAGGTTCCTGCGGATGGCATAATAGAAGAAGGAAGCAGTTATCTGAATGAATCCATGCTCACTGGTGAATCAAAGCCTGTTAAAAAGGAGAAGGACAATAAAGTGATCGGTGGTTCAATTAATGGTAATGGATCTTTGAAAATAAAAGTAGAACATACCGGTAAAGACAGTTATCTCAATAAAGTAATTAAACTGGTTGAGGATGCACAGAAAGCAAAATCTAAAATGCAGAACTTCAGCGACCGGGCAGCCAAATGGCTTACCTATATTGCCCTTTCCGTTGGTTTTACAACACTGGCTGTTTGGCTGATTGCCGGTCAACCATTTGTATTTGCTCTGGAGCGTATGGTTACGGTGATGGTAATTGCTTGTCCTCATGCTCTGGGGTTGGCAATCCCTTTGGTGGTGGCTATTTCAACAGCTGTGTCTGCTCAAAATGGTTTGTTGATCAGAAACCGCACAGCATTTGAGGAGTCGAGAAAAATCACAGCTTTATTATTTGACAAGACCGGAACACTTACCTCAGGTGTTTTTGGCGTAACTCGTTTTGAAAGCAATGATACTTCTATATCAAAAGAAGAATTATTACGATTGGCAAGTGCATTGGAACAAACATCAGAACATCCGATTGCGGTAGGTATCATGAATAAAGTAAAAGAGCTAAAAATAGAAATACCGAAAGCGGAGAAATTCAATGCAATTACAGGAAAGGGTGTTGAAGCAACCGTAGATGGGAAACAGGTAAAAGTAGTAAGTCCTGGTTATTTGAAAGATAAAAACCTGGTAGTACCCGAAGGTGCATTTTCAAGTAAAGCAGAAACTGTTGTTTTCATTTTAGTAGATGAAAAAGTTGCCGGATACATTGCATTGGCCGATGCTATCAGGCCGGAAAGTGCCGATGCGATCAAAGTATTTAAGAAAAACGGTATTAAAGTTTTAATGGCAACAGGCGATAATAAAACGGTGGCAAAAGCGGTTTCAGAAGAATTGGGATTGGATGGATACTTTGCAGAGGTCTTGCCGCATCAGAAAGTGGAGATTGTAAAAGAGCTTCAAAGCAAGGGAGAATTTGTTGCGATGACGGGAGATGGTGTGAATGATGCACCGGCATTGGCCCAATCCGATGTGGGTATTGCAGTAGGTTCGGGTACGGATGTGGCGGCAGAAACTGCCGATATTATTTTGGTAAACAGTAATCCAAAGGACATTGCAAATCTTATTCTCTTCGGGAAAGCCACTTATAAAAAAATGGTTCAGAATCTTGTTTGGGCAACTGCCTACAACAGCTTTGCTATTCCATTGGCAGCAGGTGTTCTTTATTCAGCAGGATTTGTTTTAGGCCCCGCAGTTGGTGCAGTATTTATGAGTTTAAGTACCATTATCGTTGCCATTAATGCACAGTTGCTAAAGAAAAGTATTGGAACGGCGTAATCACCTGCTTCTTTGTAGGGAAAAGCAGTTTGCTTTTGCAACTTTGTGGCAAGATTCATTTTAGGACTTTTGTTTCTATATTTGCACCAGTGAAACTCTTTTTTTTCATACTCAGTAGCTTTTTACTTTATCTGTCATGCCTGCCATGCCGGGATAACGTTGAATGCAATGGTAAAACCGGAATGACGATAACCGCAACAGACAATCACCAGAAACATGATCACAGGTCTGAAGCCTGCACACCATTTTGCTCCTGTTCCTGCTGCCCGGCATCTGCATTTTATACTCCAATACCCAAACTTCAGGAGGCCAGAATTGATCTGCAGGCAGTGAAATATCCACTTTATAAAGTAGCCTTTAATACAAGGGTATTTTACTCCATCTGGCAACCTCCCAAAATATCTTAATTACCTCCTTTATTGAATTAGCTTTTGCATCATAGCCCATCAGGGTATGTGCTGCTTTATCCATTTTTTAGAAATGTAAAATGGCAATAATTAAGAAATCCAAAAGAGCAAAACAGCCTTTGGGTTTAAGAGTAATTTAAATAGCAAGAAATCATGCTCAATAAAATAATTCATTTCAGTATTAAACACAAGCTCATTATCGGGTTAATGACGCTGGCACTTATAATTTGGGGCGTATGGAGCGGAGGAAAATTGCCCATTGATGCCGTGCCGGATATAACCAATAACCAGGTGCAGATTATTACACTTACACCCACACTGGCTGCACAGGAAACGGAACAATTGGTTACATATCCCATCGAGCAGAGTCTTGCAAATCTTCCCGATCTGGAAGAAATGCGTTCTATTTCAAGGTTCGGCCTATCGGTTATTACCGTTGTATTCCATGATAATGTTGACATATATTTTGGCCGGCAACTGATCAACGAAAAGTTGAAAGAGGCTTCTGAAAAAATTCCCAAAGGGATTGGAACTCCTGAATTAGCACCTGTTACCACAGGTTTGGGAGAAATCTACCAATATATCATTCATCCCAAAAAGGGTTCGGAAAACAAATATTCTGCAATGGACCTGCGTACCATGCAGGACTGGATTGTGTCAAGGCAACTCTACGGCACTCCCGGCATAGCCGAGGTAAACAGTTTTGGTGGTTTATTGAAACAATATGAAGTGTCAGTAAACCCTTATCGCCTCAAATCAATGAATACAACAATCGCTGAAATTTTTCTGGCGTTGGAAAAGAATAATGAAAACACCGGCGGTGCCTATATAGATAAAAAGCCCAACAATTATTTCATACGGGGCATCGGATTAGTGAGTTCAATGGACGATATAAGAAATATAGTAATTAAAAAGATAAATAATATACCGGTGCTGATAAAAGACGTTGCTGAAGTGCGATTCGGAAACGCTGTACGATATGGGGCCTTAACTTATAATGGACAAAAAGAGGCAGTTGGAGGCATTGTAATGATGTTAAAAGGTGCAAATAGTGCGGATGTAGTGAAAAGGGTGAAATTAAAAATTGAAAATATAAAAAAGTCATTGCCGGATGATGTAGAGATTGAGGCTTATGTTGACAGAACAAACCTGGTAAATCGTGCAGTTAACACAGTAAAAACAAACCTGATTGAGGGAGCATTGATTGTCATTTTTGTTTTGATTTTATTTTTAGGGAACATCCGTGCCGGGTTAATTGTTGCTTCTGCCATTCCGCTTTCCATGCTTTTTGCGTTGGGAATGATGAGAGTGTTTGGCGTAAGTGCAAACCTGATGAGCCTTGGAGCAATTGACTTTGGATTAATAGTAGACGGAGCTGTAATTATTGTAGAAGCATCTTTACATTTTTTAGCCACTCAAAAATTGGGCGACAAACTTTCGCAATCACAGATGGATAATGCTGTAGGAGGCAGTGCAAGGCGTATGATGAGTTCAGCAGCTTTCGGCCAGATCATAATTCTGATAGTGTATATTCCAATTCTCTCTCTGCAGGGTATCGAAGGAAAGATGTTCCGCCCTATGGCTGAAACAGTAGGCTTTGCCATTTTGGGCGCATTGATACTTTCCCTTACTTATATACCCATGATGTCCGCACTATTCCTTTCAAAAAATATATCCCACAAAAAAAATATCGCTGACAGGTTGATGGCATTCTTTCAGCGGCTATATGCACCCCTTATTCACCGGGCCATTAAAATAAAATATGCAGTGGTAAGTGCTGCAGTAGCATTACTGATAATCACTATAATCATATTCAGCAGAATGGGAGGTGAATTTATTCCTCAACTGGAGGAAGGGGATTACGCCTTTGAATATTTTTTGCCCCCTGGTACATCCCTTTCCCAAAGTATTGAAACATCTATGCAGGCAAGCAGGATCATTAAATCTTTTCCTGAAGTAAAGTTGATAGTGGGTAAAACAGGTTCAGGAGAAATACCGACTGACCCGATGCCTCCCGAAGCAACCGATCTTATGATAATGCTAAAACCAAAATCCGAATGGACAACTACCAAAGATTATAAAAAATTAGCTGAAATGATGAAAGAGAAATTGGAAACAATCCCGGGCACTTTTACAGAAATCAGTCAGCCTATTCAGATGCGGTTTAATGAATTGATGACGGGAGTAAAGCAGGATGTTGCTATTAAAATATTTGGCGAAAATATTGATACGTTGGCGAAGTTAGCTCCTAAAGTCGCCAAAATAGTCCAGTCAGTAAAAGGAGCATCAGAACCGCAGGTAGAAAGAACAACCGGGCTGCCTCAAATCACCATTCAATATGACAGGGCTAAGATTGCCGGATATGGGTTGAACATCGAAGACATTAATCATACAATTAGCGCTGCCTTTGCCGGAGAAGCAGCCGGTGTTGTTTTTGAAAATGAGAGAAAATTTGATCTGGTTGTAAGGTTAGACAGTGCAAGCAGAACCTCCATTGATGATGTGAGTAACTTATTTGTAGCAACCAACGATGGCAACCAAATCCCCCTGTCACAGGTTGCAAATGTTTCTTTCAAA
This sequence comes from Chitinophagales bacterium, assembly GCA_020636575.1. GTDB lineage: Bacteria > Bacteroidota > Bacteroidia > Chitinophagales > Chitinophagaceae > JJ008. The sequence goes on along the minus strand of JACJXP010000001.1, from coordinate 180,046 downwards.
GAAGGCCCCGCTCAAATAAGTCGTGAAGAAGGGAAGCGAAGAATTGTAGTTGGCTTTAATGTGAGAGGGAGAGATGTTGAAAGTGTGGTAAAGGAAATACAGGAAAAGTTAAATACGGTTAACATACTTCCGACAGGTTATTACTATACTTACGGCGGCACATTTGAAAACCTGCAAAAGGCTTCTAAACGATTACAAATTGCTGTTCCGGCGGCCCTTGCTCTCATCCTCCTGCTACTGTATTTCACATTCGGCTCTATCAAGGAGGCATTGCTTATTTATACCGCAATACCAATGAGTGCAATTGGTGGAGTGTTTGCGTTGTTATTACGGGGAATGCCTTTCAGCATTTCAGCGGGGGTTGGATTTATTGCCTTGTTTGGTGTTGCTGTATTAAATGGTATCGTACTTATCAGCACTTTCAATCAATTGGAAAGGGACGGCATGAAGGACATTATTCAACGGGTAAAAGAAGGAACAAAAATCCGCTTACGCCCCGTACTAATGACAGCATCCGTTGCAGCATTAGGCTTTATCCCTATGGCGCTCTCAACAGGGGCAGGAGCCGAAGTGCAAAAGCCTTTGGCTACAGTTGTAATTGGTGGATTGATAACTGCAACCTTCTTAACGCTGGTGCTATTGCCACTGCTCTACATCATTTTTTCATCTAAAAGAAAGTTGAAAATACCTGTGGGTCGTAGTCGGAAATTCACACCACTTGTGTTTTCCGCATTGATAATTATTGGAGCTGTTAGCAGTGCAACGGCTCAACCGCCAATAAAAAGAATAACAATCAATGAAGCAATTGATTTGATGAAAAATAATTTATTGTTTGAAGTAAACAACCAGCAGGTAGTAAGAGGTAAAGAACAGATAAAAACAGTAACAGCTTTTAACAAAACAGGTGTTTTTGCAGAAAATGAAGACATGCGGCCAAGTGACAAGTCCGGGGTGCTTAAAGTTGGATTATCACAAAGTATTGTATGGCCAGGATTAAGCAAGGCTCAAAAGAACTTTTATGGAGAGCAGTTGAAATATTACAATTTGAATACAGCAGCAATTGAGGTGCAATTGAAAAGAGATGTAAGAACTGTTTATTATCAGCTTTGGTATTTACAGGATAAACAGCAGCTCTATCACAGACTCGACAGTATTTACAAATCCCTTAGAGACGCTGCCATCCTTAAAGTGAAAACCGGCGACAGCCCCGGACTTGACAGTATTGCAGCCAATGTCAGAATGAGAGAATTACAGGCATTGATTCAACAGATTTCAAATGACATGCTGATACAGCAGCAGTCATTGATGCAACTCCTTGACACTTCTGAAGTGATGCTTCCGGAATTGCAGCCATTGGAAAAAATACCGCTGCAGCCACTTGTCATTGATAGCCTGCATCCGGTTCTTGCATTGCAATCACAGAACATCAATATTGCTGATGCAGGAATTGATGTAATAAAAAACGAAAACAAACCTGAGTTTTCCGGTCGTTTCTTTTCACAACGGCTGTGGGGTGCCAGCGATCCCTTCACCGGATTTTCCGTATCAGTGGCTTTTCCATTGTTCGGGGCAAGTGCTTACAAGAATAAAGTAAAAGTAGCACAGGCAGATATGATTATTCAGCAAAAGCAGTACGATTATCAGAGCCAGTTAATAACAACTCAGAAATTACAGATGCGGCAAGAAGTAGAAAAGAACAGCAATATGCTTTTGTTTTATGAAACAGCAGGATTGCAACAGGCAGATGAAATTATTAAAGCAGCTTCCCTTGCCTACCGTGCCGGTGAAATAAGTTTTGCTGAATTATCGCAGTTTCTTTCCCAGGCAATCGAAATTCAAAAAAATTATTTGGATAATCTGAATGCCTACAATCATTCTGTTATTCAATACAACTATTACATCAATCAATAAAACAAAACCAATGAAGAGATATATTTTAATAGTTATCAGTTTTATAGCACTAAGCACATTGCTTTCCTGTGGCAGCAATGGATCTGACGAACAGAACATGAAGGAAAAGGAGAATGGGCAGGAGGATAAACATGAAAATCCAAATACCGCTACCCTTACTGAAGAACAGATAAAAAGTATCGGGATTGAATTAGGGGTTATCGAGGAAAAACAATTAACCGCTTCTCTCAAAACTAATGGTGTGCTTCGGGTTCCTAATCAGAACAAAGCAAGTGTAAATTCTGTGTATAATGGAGTTATTAAATCATTATTGGTACAGCCGGGTAATATCGTAAGAAAAGGGCAGGTTATTGCAACCGTTGCCAATCCCGAATTTGTGCAGGTACAAAGTGATTATTTAAATGTGAGTGCAAAAATTGGATTGGCCGAACTGGAAGTAAAGCGGCAAAAAGAATTGAATGAAGGCAATGCAGGGGCTTTAAAAAATCTGCAATCTGCGGAAACAGAGTTACGGACATTGCGTACTGCAAAATCAACCTACGAGCAACAAATCCGCCTGATGGGAATTAATCCGGGGAGTCTTTCAAATGGCAGGTTGATTTCTGTTTTATCAATTACAAGCCCAATCAATGGTGTGGTTAGTGATGTTAAAGTGCAAATGGGAAGTTATATTGATGTAAGTACAGTTGTGGCGGAGATCGTTGACAACAGCCAGTTACATCTTGATTTATTTGTGTATGAAAAGGATTTGCCCAAACTACAAAACAATCAACTTATCCATTTTACATTGACCAATAATCCTGGTAAGGAATATGATGCACAAATATTTTCTTTAGGCTCTTCTTTCGAGGGCGAAAGCAAGGCGGTCACAGTTCATGCAAAGGTAAAGGGAGATAAAACAGGGTTAATTGATGGCATGAATATAACAGCCGTAATAAGTTTGGAAAAAGCAACAGTGCCAGCCGTGCCATCGGATGCAATCGTTACAATTGCCGGACAGGACTATATTTTTATGCTATTGGACCAACATGCTGAAACCGAACATACAGGTGAAGCAAAAGACAGTATAAAAAACAATCTTAAAGAACAGCCGGAAAAAGAAAACGGATTAACTTTTGAAAAGATACCCGTTGCCAAAGGGACAACAGATGTTGGTTACACTGAAATCACATTGCTGAAAGAAATACCGAAAACTGCCAGGATTGTAGTAAAGGGTGCATTTTTTGTTCAGGCAAAAATGACTAATACAAGTGAACATGAAGAATAAACAAAGTATTGTATGAACTCAATTTTAATTGGAAGTATATTCATCAGCCTCCTTCATGGGGTGATACCAAATCATTGGTTACCGGTGTTAGCTATAGGTAGAAAAGAGGGCTGGAACCTGGCAGAAACCACCCGGGTTACATTTATTGCAGGTATTGCTCATGTTATCAGCACTGTTATAATAGGTGTGTTGCTTGCCATGATTGGAAGCGAACTTACAACCCATATCAAAGATTTCACTAAAATTATAGGCCCCTCCATTTTAATATTAGTAGGACTGTATTTTGTCCGGCAACATTATACACATCACCATTTTCATTTAGAAAAAGGACAAATTGAAAAAAAAGGAAAGGGCAAAGTTATTATTGCATTGGTCATTGCTATGTTTCTATCGCCCTGTATGGAGATCGAAGCGTACTTTCTACTGGCCGGTGGCAAAGGCTGGTATATGCTGGCGGCAATGGCAATCATGTATTCTGTTATCACAATAACAGGTATGCTGATTTGGATAAGGATAGTTTATAAAGGATTGCTAAAACTTAACTGGCATAAATGGGAACACAACGCCGGTATTATTACCGGAATTGTTTTAATCGTAACAGGAATTATTTCATTTTTTATTAACTGATATATTATGCAAAATAGACAGGAAGACGGGAAAAAGAATGGAGGGAAGGTTTTTCCGCTTCATTTGGAAAATGATGGTCACGATCATGAAAACGAGAATAAGGATGAATCTGGCTGGAAGAGTCATTGGGATTTGTTATTGGCCTTATTCATCTTAATTGTTTTATTGGTATTGGAGTACGGTTTTAAAATTGAATTACCTAAAATCCCATCACTGGTGATAAATGGTATAGCCTATTTTCTGGCAGGCCGAAAAGTGTTAGACCTTGCTTTCCGAAAATCAAAACGTGGAGATTTCTTTAATGAGTTTGTGTTAATGAGTGTGGCAACCATCGGCGCATTTATAATTGGAGAATACGAAGAAGGCGTGGCCGTAATGCTATTTTACCAAATTGGCGAATGGTTCCAGGATGCGGCGGTGAGTAATGCTAAGCGAAATATTAAAGCTCTTTTGGACATAAGACCGGATGAAGTAACAGTAATAAGAAATAATGCACCGCTTGTTGCAGATCCTTCTATAATTGAATTAGGTGAAATTATACAGGTTAAGCCAGGGGAGAAAGTTGCCTTAGATGGAGAATTACTTTCAGAAAATGCTTCTTTCAATACAGCAGCGTTAACAGGAGAAAGTAAACCTGATACAAAGCATAAAGGCGAGACCATCTTAGCCGGAATGATTAATCTGAATACCGTAGCTGAAATAAAAGTAAAAGCACTCTTTAAGGACAGTAAGCTGAGTAAGATTTTAGAAATGGTACAGGATGCCACAGCAAGAAAATCACAGACACAATTATTCATTAGTCGCTTTGCAAAAATCTATACACCGATTGTGTTTTTCTTAGCTATCGCTGTTTGTTTAGTTCCTTACTTCTTTGTGAGTGTTTACATTTTTCAAACATGGTTTTACAGGGCATTGGTATTCTTAGTTATAAGTTGTCCTTGTGCATTGGTTGTTTCTATTCCTTTGGGATATTTTGGAGGCATCGGTTTGGCATCAAGAAATGGTATTTTGTTTAAGGGAGGTAATTTCTTAGATGTAATGACTACAATAAATGTAGTAGTGATGGATAAGACCGGCACATTATCAAAAGGAGTTTTTAAAGTTCAGAAAGTAATTGCAAATAATATTGATGAAAAGGAATTGGTGAAATTAGTAGCATCCATAGAGAAAAATTCTACTCACCCCATTGCAAAAGCAGTGACAGAATATGCCGGTGATAGCACAAATGGAGTAATGACAGAAAACATTGAGGAAATATCAGGGCATGGTTTGAAAGGTAAAATTGATGGGAAAGAAATGCTAACAGGTAATGTAAAACTGTTGAAGAAATTTAATATTCCCTATCCGGCAGAGATTGAAAATATTGTTGACACTATCGTTGTCGTTGCCATCAACAATCAATATGCAGGTTACATTACTATTGCTGATGAAATTAAAGAAGATGCTGCACAGGCTGTTAAAGAGATGCACAGCCTTAATATAAAAACCGTAATGCTTTCTGGCGATAAGCAATCAGTAGTAGATGAAGTAGCAAAGGCTGTTGGCATTGATGAAGCATACGGCGATTTACTTCCCGAAGGAAAAGTAGAGAAAGTACAGCAACTAAAGAACGAGGGAAAACACATTGCATTTGTTGGTGATGGCGTAAACGATGCTCCGGTTGTTGCTCTTGCAGATGCAGGAATTGCAATGGGTGGATTAGGAAGTGATGCCACCATTGAAACCGCTGATGTTGTAATTCAAAATGACCAGCCGCATAAAATTGTTTCAGCTATTAAAATAGGAAAGATAACCCAGAGCATTGTTTGGCAGAATATCATCATGGCTATGACAGTAAAAATATTTGTACTGATTCTTGGTGCAGGTGGTATTGCCACTTTATGGGAAGCCGTTATTGCTGATGTGGGTGTTGCTTTATTGGCAATACTAAATGCAGTAAGAATACAAAGAATGAAAGTTTAACCTGAAAAAGCAAGTAAAATGAAACATCAAAAAATAATAATCGCCTTATTGTTTCAAACAGTTTCTCTTACACTCAATGCACAAAAAGAACGGGTAAGAGGTATTTATAAAACCAGTGATGACTTTTTAAATGGAAAACTTTCATTTGACAATAACTGCAAATCATCCAAAATCAGGTTGAATGATTTTTTTATGCAACCTTACATTACTGTCAGGGAAGATGATAGCAGCTTAAACCTTTTGAAAAGCGATATTTTCGGATATAGAAATTGTAATAATGAAATTTTTCGTTTTAACGGTAAACGGGAACTTTTGTTATTAAATACAACCGGTCAAATACTTATTTACAAACTTCAAAATAGCAATCCACCAGCAGGTAGCAGAACAAATGTTACAAATTATTACTTCAGTTTAGGAGTTAACTCACCAGTTGAAAAACTTACAATTAAAAATTTAAAGAATGTTTTCCCGGCTAACCTTGCTTTTCATCACCTGATTGATGAAAATTTTAAATACAACACTGACTTAGCAGGTTTTGATGAAGCAACTAAAACCTATAAGATTACTTCCCTTTTGAAAGAAAGTTTAAAGTAACCGATTTCTTCATTCGTTACTTCTTATATACACTACCCTTATCTTCTCGTTTCTCAAACCATCATGTCGCCACTCCACCGCTGACAACTGACAATCCATTTAAAACAATAAAATACACATGCAAGATAGCTTCGGGAAAACGGAGCATCCAAAAGACTACGGCATAAACACAAACCCAACTCACAAAGCCATCTTTTATTCCGCTTCCTTTTGGAGTGCAAAGACATCCGTTTCCCTTCGCTAAAAGAAGCATGTTATTTTATTTTTTCATTTTAAATGTATTGTTATGTCAGTTCTTGTTCAGCGTTGGCTTGTTGGCAGCATTTGGGTTAGCTGCTGGTTCGTTTCGCCGGGTGTGTTTGTTTTTTCTTCACAGTTAGGCTATTCGTTTTGCCCATCATGTGAGCCTCCCTGGTAGTGGGGGCTTTCTCTAAATAAAGATGATCGAGAATGGAAGAAACCCACCGCACAAAACCTTAGCTTCTTTTCCCACCGCACAGAACCCACGCTTCGCCGGTAAAGTGGTGTTCGTCATTCGTCGTCAGCAAGCAATCATGCCAAACCATTGCAGTCAAAGCAATGCTTTTCTTTATTACACTTTTATGGTATTGCTTTCACTGCAATGCCCTTCGGGCTGCTATCGCAGGTTTGTCATGCTGCTTGCAGTTCCTCCTCATTCCTCACGGCAGCTACTGTGTCCTTCACGCCACCTCGTTCATTACTTCCTCCGTTACGCTTCATTTCACCTCGTTCGTAGCTACTCATTTGCTTCATGGCTGGGCATTCCATAGCCAATCACAAAGCAAGACACATGGAATGAACCAGCCTTTCGCAAGCCATCGCTACAATACTCACTGGGTTCCATTCCGCTTCACTACGTCATCCATTCACTTCGGTAGCGTTCAGTCCACCCGCTGCCCATTATTTTGCTCGCCGGCTATCCCCACTTCGGCTGCGTTCGCTAAAGTGCTGCGCCAACACATAACTCCTGACACATGGCTCATTCGTCCCTCATTTCGCCATGCAGCACTAAGCTCACTTGCATCGTTCCGCCGCCTCCGTACCCTGACGGGAAATATACTGCGGCGGCTACACATGGAGCTGGCATCGCCATTCGTTCCTCATGGCTTTACTGCCAGCCCCTCGTGGGGGCTCGCAGCAGCCTTCGTTCGTCGTGCCTCCTCTCTTCGGCTGCTTACGGCGGCTCGCCTCCAGCGCTACAGCCCCGCAGGTTTGCGGGGCGGCTAAGCTTCTTTTTTGCCGCAGGCGCTTTTTACCGGCAGGCTCGACACATTGCCTTTGCTTCTAAGAAAGCACTACTGATCTAAGAATAAGTTTAGCCGGTGCATCTTTAGATCATATCCCAACTGTATAAAACCGGCATTTGAAAGGGAAGTGGCCTGAATCATTTTCTAATTCTTGTAAAGCCTTTTCAGTTCATCATCCAATTCGTTTGATGTCTTATCATATACATCCATAAAGTGAATCCATCCTTGAAATAATGCTTTGTCCAAAGCAAATTCATGGTACTTATTTAAAGTCTCACCATCTAACCAAAGTGTAACATCAGCAATGTCCCCCGAAATTTCATGTTCTACTCTTTTTACCCAGAAACGTTCAGTTCCCGTTTTTGCCTTTGCAAACGGAAAATTGACTGTTTCAAATTCTCTGGGTAGTACAGGCAACGAAGTATAAAAAGTGCAACTGCTATCAAAATATCTCATGTACATACATACTTTCACACCATTCTTCTGAAACAGTTCTGGTTTATCAAAATTGAGTTCAAATATTTGCTCATAGATAGCCTTCAGCCATTTTGTAACTTTTGCAGTATCTGTTTTCAGATCCGCAGCTATCTTTTTGATAGGAATCTTTTCTGTCCGTTCGTTATAGAAATTCAAACCAATTAATTGTCTGAGAAAATCAGAGTAAGGTTTAACCGGATTCTGTTCAAGTAATGTCTTTGAATAGTCAGGTATTCCTGATAAGCAGTAGAATATTTCATGTGTTGAAGGTTCATGTATGAATTTCCTTCTCTCTTTTGTGCGTCCCATTTTTTTATTTAAAAAATACAACAATTCTTTTTCATCTGCCTGAATAAAGAATCAAAAAATTCAGCAAAGTTAGCCGCCTACTTCGGCTGTTGAATAAAGCCAAACTAATGTAATGCCAGGCAGCCAAAAGCTTACGGCATAAAACTTCAGTATAAATCCTCAGCGATATATCCTGCACAAGCTGCATCAAGTAATTCATCTGAAGTAATTCACGTATTTATTCCGTTTCCTTTTGGCTTGTAACAACGGCGGCTGATGAAGTGGCTTTCTTTTTTTCTCTTTTTTCTTTTAAAAATTAAATTTTATTAAGATGAAAAATGCAAATCACTTCTTCGGCTCTCACAACGGTTCGGAAAACTTTTACCGACACAATCTTTCTGGATTGATTTATACTGATGGTGTTAAAGACTTGGCCGAAGGATGCCAGGCGTATTGGCTGATTGATTTAATTGTTAGTCATCAATGCCAGACTCAAGTAAAGAAAGAACCATTTCAGGTATGGGATCTAAAGCGGGTTAAGGAGAACGAGTTTTCTATTCTTGCCACTGATGGGAACCACAATAAGGTAACAAGTCAGGAAATTTCATTTAGTGATTTTCCTTATGATCTGGCTACAATCTGGTTAGTGGATGGGTGTTTGATGCTGCCAAGTGAGTACTAAATGAAAAAGCCCCGCCTTCCGGCAGGGCTATTTTTTTTGAACTGAAGAATGAACAGCTTTATTTGATTACTGGCCACTCACTTTAACCAACGCTAAAGCGTTGTATGCACCGTTTTTAAGCGGATACATTTGGCCGTTTACTTGCTGGTAAAACTCGATACCCAAAGCAAGAAACAGCGGGTGAGTGCTGTTTGCAGTAACAGCATTTGTTAGATTGATTACTGCGGTAGCCGTTGCATCCCAAGGCAACACAGCAGTAGCCTGGGAGTCCATTACGAAAGTTTCATTTTCAAAATCTACCTCCGCACCAGCAGAAACAATTTTGAAATGAGTAGTACCACCGGGAGCCGCAATCATGTTGATGGGAACAAAAGCAGGAACATTTGCAGTAAGTGTACCAGCTACCCGGTCAATTGTTCCAGTAAATGGAGCATAGAGAGTGGTTCCAAGTTTACCATTAATGTTAAACTCAAATCCTTCCAGCAATTCAGCTTCTCCATCAATTACATTACGCTGACCACGGGGATTTGTAGTGTCCTCATGGATTACATCAACCATTATCTGTGTGAGACGGCTTACCATGCGGCTATCAGACGCATTTTGCAATAATGCCCGGATTGCATTACGCAAAATTTTTCCGGCTTTACCAGCTCTTCCAAATTCTTCGCCGTTCTCACGGGTCCTTTGGAAAGCCGGATCATTGGCGATACGGTCAGCAGGTACACCGCCTTTTTCTCTTGCGAGATACCCGTCCTGGGACTTATAGAAGGTAATACCGCCGATAGTACCATCTAATTTGATAATTCCTTTTTGCTTTGCCATTGTAAAAAATTTATTGGGTTAATAATTTGATTCAAATTTTTGCTGTGCTATCAGCATTTGAAAACAAAAATAGATTCACAAAAAAGTCTCTACAAATCTGCAATGTCATCCGTTCCGATTATTCCACATTATTCCAAACAACACACTTTATCCGGCTTCAATATTTAATTATCTTTGCTCTGTATCATTCATATCAAAGGCATAGCCTAAGTATGGATGGTGTATGAAAAAGTTATTTGATTAATGAACAGACTGTGTATTTACCCCAAGGATGTTATGGTAATCACAGGCCGAAGCGATCGATATGGCAGGAATCTTATCAAAAAGATCAAGGAGCATTTTAAGAAGCAACAACACCAGGTTGTCACTATTGAAGAGTTCTGCCGGTATATGGGATTGCAACAAGATGTTGTGGCCCGACAGTTACGATAATCCGTAACATTGATAATCGCAGACGCTATGATGCAGCCTTGCACACTCTGTACTCAGTAAGTTTTCTTCTTTTGTTTGTGCAGCAATTGCACTTGCTTTAGCTAATCTTGTTGGCTATTTGTTGCCCAATCTTCCGAAAGCCTTGATATATCAGTAACTTGTATCTTCTGTATCGGAAAATAAATATTAAAAAATTGAATTACTTTTTCTGAAATCTATTTTTTTAAACAATTTTCTTGATCACAAAACAAATTGTATGACATGAATGTCATCAGATCAAGTTATTGACATTTGTATTAATGGCATATTTGAGTTCAGATTCCCCTTAATTTTTCGTATATTTGCACATACCGCAACATGGTTTAATAAAGCCGGTTTTGCATAATTTGAGACATGTTTATTTCTGATGATCACATGTTGAGTTGCGGTAATTTTTCCTCACTTTAAATTGCTTGCTATGTTAAGTACCATAACTGAAAAAGCATTGGCTTACCGATCTTTCGCCCAGCATAATTTCAGGCAAATACCTCAAATAAGTCAATTGTCCGAAGAGCAGATCAATGATATTGATATAGTCAGTCATGTTTTGCCTTTCAAATCAAATAACTATGTGGTTGATGAATTGATCAATTGGGATAATGTTCCTGATGATCCCATTTTTACACTGACTTTTCCAAGAAAGGAAATGCTTATTCCTGAGCATTATGAGAGAATGAAGGCGATAATGGAAAGTGGTGCATCTAAAGATGAAATAAAAAAAGTGGCCCACTCTATCAGGCTTGAATTGAACCCACATCCGGCTGGTCAATTAGAACATAATGTCCCCATGATCGAAGGTCACAAGCTGACAGGGATGCAGCATAAATACAAACAAACAGTTCTATTCTTCCCAAGCCAGGGCCAAACATGTCATGCATATTGCAGTTTTTGTTTTCGCTGGCCTCAGTTTGTAGGAATGGATGAATGGAAATTTGCTATGAAGGAAACAGAATTACTCATCAAGTATTTGAAAGAGCATACAGAGGTTACAGATCTTTTATTTACTGGTGGTGATCCTATGATCATGAAGAATAAAATATTCGCCACATATATTGATGCATTGCTGGAAGCGGATATCCCGAATTTGCAAACCATAAGGATAGGAACAAAGGCATTAGGGTATTGGCCGTATAAATTCATTACTGACGATGATGCGGATGATACGCTTAGAACTTTTGAAAAAATAGTGAATAGCGGAAAGAACCTTGCAATAATGGCACATTTTAATCATCCGGTTGAATTGTCAACTGATGCTGTTGCAGAAGCTATTCGCAGGGTTAGGGCTACTGGAGCACAGATAAGGACCCAATCGCCAATTATGCGTAATATAAACGCTGAGCCGGGAATTTGGGCAGATATGTGGCGTAAACAGGTAAACATGAATTGTATCCCATATTATATGTTTGTGGCAAGAGACACAGGGGCACAGCATTATTTCAAAGTACCTTTGGTGGAAGCCTGGGAAATATTTCAGAATGCATATCAGCAAGTAAGCGGTGTTTGTCGTACAGTTAGGGGGCCAAGTATGAGTGCTACGCCGGGTAAAGTACAGGTGATGGGTGTGAGTGAGGTTGGTGGTAAAAAGATCATGACCCTCAGATTTTTACAGGGCCGTAACCCAGACTGGGTGGGCAAGCCATTTTTTGCTGAATATGATGAGAAGGCAATATGGCTTGATGATTTAAAACCTGCGTTTGGTGAAAAAAAATTCTTTTTTGAAGACGAATTAAAGCAGATTTTTGAGTCCGAAATCTCAAACAGTGAAGTCGGAAACTTTGAATAATATCAATAAGAGCAAAGGCAAGACTCATCTATATCTAAATCCGAACGTTGCAGGATTAAAAGAGTCGCCTACTTTACGTATCAACCAACACTGCAGGGAGCTTCAGGCTGCCGGAAAACACATCTATAAACTTGGCTTAGGTCAATCACCTTTTCCGGTACCAGAACCGGTTGTAAATGCATTACGTTTATATGCCCCTCAAAAAGATTATTTACATGTTCAGGGTCTTCCGGAGTTAAGACAGGCAGTCGCCGATTTTCATCGAAAAAAAGATGGCGTAGATATTTTCCCTGAAAATGTTATTATCGGGCCAGGTTCCAAAGAGCTGCTTTTTTTATTGCAGATGGTTTTTGATGGAGAAGTGATAATACCCAGCCCAAGTTGGGTTTCTTATTTACCACAAGCCAGGATCATTGGTAATGTGATACATGTTATTCATACTTCTCCAAATGAACAATGGCGTTTATTGCCTGAGCACCTGGATGAATTTTGTAGCAAAAACAGGGATTCATCTGATAAACCCTACTTGTTGATATTGAATTATCCTGGTAATCCTGATGGTATTACCTATAATGAGGATAATATAAAATTACTTGCAGAAGCTGCCCGGAGAAATAATATCTATATTCTTTCAGATGAGATCTATGGTCAGCTTAATCACAAAGGCAATCATGTATCAATAGCCAAATATTATCCAGAAGGCACAATCATCAGCTCAGGATTGTCAAAATGGTGTGGAGCAGGGGGATGGCGACTGGGCACATTTTCTTTTCCTCCCAATCTTCATTGGCTCATGGAGGCAATGGCTGCTGTAGCCAGTGAAACATATACTTCTGTAAGTGCACCAATTCAGTATGCTGCTATCCAGGCTTTTCTTTGCGGCGCAGAAATTGAAAATTACCTATGGCATGCAAGAAAAATATTAGCAGTGCTGGGGAATGCGATCACAGCAGATCTGAAAGAAGGAAATATTCTCGTTAATGATCCTACAGGTGGTTTCTATCTTTTCCTGGACTTCACACCGCTTGAAGCAAATCTGAATAAGAGGGGAATTGAGAATGGCGGAGAATTATGTGACAGGTTGCTGGAAGAGTGTGGTGTTGCTATTCTTCCCGGCGCTGATTTTAACCGGCCATTTGATGAACTATCTGCAAGACTATCGTACGTTGATTTTGATGGGGCAAAAGCATTAGCTGCCAGCTATACAATACCTCTTCATGATCCATTACCGGATGATTTTGTTAGTCAATATTGCGGAAATGTTACAGAAGCGATCAAGAAAATAGTGGAATGGGCTAACAAGCCGGGTTAACTGAAAATAGCATTGCAGTAAGATTTTACTTCATAAAGCAATAATTTGATAAGTTTGTACTTTATATGTCTATTCATTTAAAATAGGCAACCATTCTTTATAAGACCGGATTTTTCTTTCATGGATAAAAAGTCACTGATTACCGGGTTTAATCAATGGAGATCCAAATACGTTAAGGATAGAACCTTTTTGATCATTGCCAGTATCATTATAGGTATGGTTGCGGGGTTAGTTGCTGTTGTATTAAAAGTTTCCACACATTATATTCATACCCAGGTGCAAATTCTTGCCAGTAGCGAGAAATTCCATTTTCTTTTTATTTTATTCCCTCTCACCGGTATTTTTCTTACTGTATTATTCATTCAAAAAATAAGAAAAGGAAAGATAGGGAGAGGTATAGCGAATATTATTCACTCCATCTCAAAACGGTCTGGTTCAATTCCTGCAGATAATATGTACAGCCATGCTGTAAGCAGTGCTGTTACAGTTGGATTTGGAGGTTCTGTTGGATTGGAGGCGCCTATTGTTGTCACAGGCTCTGCAATAGGATCCAATATTGCAGGATTATTATTAATGCCCCGGAAAGAGAAAATTATTTTACTTGCCAGTGGTGCAGCAGCAGGGATAGCCGCAATTTTTAATACACCAATTGCCGGGGTTTTGTTTGCCATGGAAGTATTATTGGCAGAACTCAGTATACCATCATTTATCCCGATACTGATTGCCTCTGCATCAGGTGCAGTGGTTTCTCAGGCTTTGTTTAAAGGGCATATTATTTTTCCGCTTACGCAGAATTGGAACATGCAGGCTTTGCCTTTTTATATTCTGCTGGGAATTATGTGTGGGTTGTTGTCAGTATACTTTATGCGGATGTATTTCCTGACCGAAAAAAAGTTTTCAGCATCAACCAATCATTATAAAAAAGCTATTGTAGGCGGAGTGCTGCTGGCAGCCTGTATTTTTCTTTTCCCACCACTTTATGGGGAAGGATATGTGTCAATCTCTGATCTTGTGCAGGGGAATGAGATCTTACTATTACAAAACTCATTGCTCGAAAACTTTACCACTAATGAGTATGTACTGGTGTTCTTTATTGTGGCTATAGTACTGATAAAAGTATTTGCTACTTCTATTACGATTGGTGCAGGAGGAAACGGTGGTGTATTTGCACCTTCTTTATTTACCGGTGCATTATCAGGGTATGCATATGCCACATTAATGAATATGACCGGGTCTGCAAACCTGGTAAAAGAGAATTTTATTGCGGCCGGGATGGCTGGTATGCTAAGTGGGTTAGTGCATGCACCCCTTACTGCAATATTTCTTATAGCAGAGATTACAGGAGGATATACCTTATTTATACCATTGATGATCGTTTCAGCAATTAGTTATTTTATTTCAAAATCCCTGGAACCATATTCAATCTATACAGGAAAACTGGCACAAAAAGGCATAAAAATGGATAACAAAGAATCCGTTTTGCTTCAGAATATTGCTTTGAAAGAAATCACCGAGAAAGATTTTTTACCCCTGCGATCAGAGGACAATTTCAGTAAACTGGTTGAAAAATTCACCAATTGCCGTAAAACTATCTTTCCGGTTTTATCTGAAAAAGAGGAATTGGAAGGAGTGGTATTGGTTGATGAAATAAAACCTTATTTGTTTGATCCGGAGAAGTATGAGAAAACAAAAGTTAAATCCGTAATGCTGAAACCAGGTTACCAGGTAAATGCTTATGATGACATGGAAACAGTAATGAAGCAGTTTGATAAATCAGGATATTGGTATTTGCCGGTTATTGATAATAATAAGTTCATCGGTTTTGCGAGCCGTAGAAAGTTATTGGATATGATTCGTCTATTGGTGACTGATCATCACCTCTCCATTGATATTTGATAAGCTCACCTGTTTTCTGCAAGCTTTCTTTTGGGTATAAAAACTGATAAATTCTTCAAAGTAAAAGTAGCTGAGGCCATAACGAGGATCAGTAGTACAAATAAAAACTCCGTACGGATACTTTTCAACCAGCAAACTTCAAGAATAATGATGGCATGTAAAAAGCAGATCGCTTTTGTGGCAAAAGAATGATTAAAGCCCTGGTTGGTAAGCAGGTGATGAATATGAGTTCTGTCAGCTGCAAAAGGAGATTTCCCTCTCCATATCCTTAATCCAAACACCCGTAATGTGTCAAATACGGGTATCAGTGTAATTGCAAAAACAAAAACAGGGCCATTCGGAATAAAAGGATTTGAAGCTATATGATTGACCTGCAATAACCGGATAGAAAGTACAGAGATAACAAAACCTAATACCAAAGAACCGGTATCGCCCATAAAAATTTTAGCAGGGTTAAAATTAAAATAAAGGAATGCCAGTATACCACCCGACAAGGCAAAAGCGATCAATGCAGTATTGATATCGCCATTCAGGTTGAGAATAATGCCTAAAGTTACAAGGCTCATAAAACCTAACCCGCCGGCAAGACCGTCAATGCCATCAACAAGGTTAAAAGCGTTGGTGATGCCAACTATGGCCAGCACTGTGATTGAGTATTGTGCAATTGGCGAAAGGTCATAGATGCCCATCAGCCCTTCCAGTGATGTAATACGAATACCTGAAATAGCGATCAGTGATCCAATCGCAATTTGAATAATGAATTTATACCGGGCGGATAGATCCTTCAGATCATCCATGATACCTAAACCAAGCAATACAGCAATAGAAAAGAAAAATGATATCTGAGCCGGTTCTGCAATAAATGGAAACCAAAGTAATAGCGCCACTACCATTCCCGCTGCAATAGAAATACCACCCATTGTAGGGATGGGGTGACTGTGCTCTTTACGGTTGCCGGGCATATCATATAACCTGTATTTTTTGATCAGCCTGATGATTGGCGGAATGCTCAATAGCGTAACAATAAAAGCACTCAAAAAACAAAGAAGAGAAAACTTATTGAAATACAAAAAGAGATCAACTTGCAGTAGGTGGTAGAAATGGCTGTTCATCGGTACTGGAATTTGTAACTGATAGTGGATTTTCTAGGTAGCAAAATAGCGAGGTTTTTTTACGATGTCAATGTTTTTTTTATTGTGTAGATATAAATTTTTCTTACCCCTTTTATTAGTTCATAATTTCAGATTTATACTCGTAATAACCCGATGCGTATCCGTATTTTCCGCATATGAATTCTCATTGGGTTGATTGTCTTTGAATTATTTTTGTTTAAAACACAGGTATTCCAGCAAAAACAAACATATTATCAAGTCCTATTGAATATCTGAAGGGAGTGGGTCCGCAAAGGGCTGACTTGCTCAAAAAGGAGCTGGGAATATATACGTTCAATGACCTGTTATATCATTTTCCCTTTCGGCATATTGACAGAACAAAGATCACCCCGGTTTTATCCATTACCCCTGTAACTGAGTATGCACAGGTAGCAGGAGTGATCACTAGCATCGAAACAATTGGAAACGGGCCAGGTAAGCGATTAGTAGCCAGCCTTGCTGACAAAAGTGATGAAATAGAATTGGTATGGTTCCAGGGGATCAACTGGATCCAGAAGTCGTTGGCTCAGGGTAATGCTTACCTCGTATATGGAAGGATAAGCTTTTTCAATGGCAAGGCGCAAATGGTTCACCCGGATATGGAAATTCTTACCGATGAAAAAAAAGAAGGAAAAGCCGTTCTGGAACCAGTGTATCCGAGTACTGAGAAACTTAAATCAAAAGGCCTGGGAGGAAAGCAGATCGGTAAACTGACATTCACTTTATTCAATCATATTTCTGCATCAGATATAAAGGAAAATCTTCCGGATGGGTTGTTGCGGCAATTAAAGATTGAAGACAGGTTTAAGGCATTTTCACATATTCATTTTCCTCGTACTGATGAGGAATACCAGCAAGCGGTTAAGCGTTTAAAATTTGAAGAACTTTTTATTGCACAACTGCGGATGGCAAGATTAATGATCAACAGGCATCACTTTTCCAAAGGAGTGATATTTGGAAAAGTGGGTCATTATTTTAATACTTTTTATAGCGACTATTTACCTTTTGAACTTACGGAAGCACAAAAAAGAGTGATCCGTGAAATAAGAAACGATACCGGGAGCGGCAAACAAATGAATCGTTTATTACAAGGGGATGTGGGTAGTGGCAAAACGATTGTGGCTGTATTGATCATGTTGCTGGCGTCAGACAATGGTTATCAATCATGCCTGATGGCTCCGACAGAAATACTGGCTCAACAGCATTATGCCAGCATTTCGCGGTTATTAGAAGGGATGAAAGTTAATGTGGCCTTGTTGACCGGTACTGTAAAAGGTGCAGAAAGAAAGAGGATCGTCGGGGAGTTAACAGAAGGAGAATTGCAAATCCTCATCGGCACACATGCAGTTATTGAAGAAGCAGTTCAGTTTAAAAACCTGGGGATAGTAATTATCGATGAGCAGCATCGTTTCGGAGTGGAACAAAGGGCCAGGTTATGGCAAAAAGCAAAAATACCACCTCATGTATTGGTAATGACGGCGACCCCGATTCCAAGAACCCTGGCTATGACAGCCTATGGTGATCTTGATTATAGTGTGATTGATGAATTACCACCTGGCCGGCAACCCATCACAACAGTACACCGTTATGAAAATGCAAGGGCGAAAGTGATGGGTTTTCTTAAAGCAGAAATTGCCAAAGGGCGGCAGATCTATATTGTTTTCCCGCTGATTGAAGAAAGCGCTAAGCTGGATTATGAAAACCTTATGAAGGGGTATGAAAATGTGAAAGCTTATTTCCCTGAGCCGAAATATTACATCAGCATGGTTCATGGAAAACAGCCGGCTGCGCAAAAAGAACAAAACATGCGTCAATTTGTTACAAAAGAAGCCCAGATACTTGTTTCGACAACTGTAATTGAAGTAGGAGTGGATGTTCCTAATGCAACAGTAATGGTAATTGAAAGTGCTGAAAAATTTGGCTTATCTCAGTTACATCAATTGCGAGGCCGGGTGGGCCGTGGAGCCGAAAAGAGTTATTGCATCTTGATCACAGGCAATAAATTGGGCAATGATGCCAGGGAACGTATCAAAACAATGACTTCAACTCAAAACGGATTTGAAATTGCTGAAAAAGACCTGGAGCTCAGAGGACCCGGTGAAATTGATGGTACCAGACAAAGCGGTATGTTAAACCTTAAGCTGGCCCATCTGGTCAAAGACAGGCCGGTTTCTGAATTAGCCAGGAATATGGCTCTCCGGGTACTAAATGATGATCCGGAGCTGGATTCGGCAGAAAATTTGCGGTTAAAAGAGTTTTTGCAAGAGCAAAAAGAAGGAATTAGCTGGAGCAAGATATCCTGACCATTGTTAACATAAGTTTTCAATCCAAAAACCGTTTTTTTTGGTTAATTTAATACAAAGATTGTGACCCTGAAAAGACTACTGATTTTTACCATTTCGATTACTCTTTCCGTCATTGTGTTTTCTCAGAACTACCAGAATATACAGTTCGTTGAAAACCGGGGGCAATGGGATAGCCGTGTAAAATTTAAAGGAGAAGTAAGTAATGGCATGTTCATGATCAGGAATGACGGCGTTACTATTGTGCAGAGCAATGATGCTGATCTTGCCAATCTCGCAGAAGTTATTCATAACAGACCCGGTGGCGAACAGGAAAATGTGAGGATACGTTCACATGTCTGGGATGTGGATTTTTTAAATGCTTCACCGCAGGCAAGACTTATTCCCGAAAAGCCGCTGAATACCTACAACAACTATTTTATCGGAAATGATCCTTCCCGTTGGGCCGGCGAATGCCACATTTTCCAGGCTATTACAATGGAAGAAATTTATCCCAATATCAATGCCCGTTATTACACAGACAATGGGGTATTGAAATATGATATCATTGTAAAACCCGGCGGAGATGTTTCTAAAATTGCTTTGAAATATAACGGGGTGAATAATCTACAGGTCAAAAAGAAAGAATTGGTTTTGTCAACTTCTCTTGGTGATTTTAAAGAATCGAAACCGCTGACCTACCAGCGAGGGGTATCCGCAAGAAAGGAAGTAGATTGTAAATACATTGTCCAGGGAAATATTGTAAGGTTTCAAGTAGATGATTATGATCCCAATGAAGTATTGGTGATTGATCCTTCCATTATTTTTTGTTCCTTTTCCGGTAGTAGTGCAGACACCTGGGGTTTTACTGCTACTTATGGGCCTGATGGAAGTATGTATGCTGGTGGGATTGTTTGGGGGGCTGGTTTCCCAACTAATCCCGGAGTTTACGATAATACCTTTAATGGTGGTGATTACGATATGGCAATTATTAAATTGACCCCTGATGGCACAAACAGAGTATATGCTACATACATTGGCGGAAATGAAAAAGATCAACCACATAGTTTAATAGTTGACAACCAGGGTAATCTTATTATTGCCGGCAGATCTAATTCAGGAAGTTCATATCCAACTGCAAATCCTATTGGTGCCGGTAGTGAAATAGGTGACCTGGGTTCTTTCGATATTGTTGTGACCAAACTCAATGCCGCTGGCTCAGGTCTGATTGGTTCAAAACGAATTGGTGGCGTTGGTAATGATGGTGTAAATATTTCTCCCATCAGGGAGAATGGAGCAAATTCTATAATGCGGAATTATGGTGATGATGGCCGTAGTGAAGTTATCCTGGATAATGCCGGAAACATTTATGTTGCGTCCTGTACACAATCTAATGTGTTTCCAATAACCCCGGGAGCTTTCCAAACTACACCGGGTGGTAACCAGGATGGTGTATTACTTAAATTAACACCTGATCTGGGTGCTCTTATTTTTGCCTCCTACTTAGGTGGAATAGGTAATGATGCAGCATACGTTCTTTCTATAGCGCCTAATGGAGATATTTTTGTTGGTGGTGGAACAGAAAGCTCAAATTTGTTTCCTGCTGGTGCATCGGCAGGTACTATTGGCCCAACACATCATAACCCTTCTGGGGTGAATCCGATTGATGGATTTGTGGCCATTGTGAGTAGTGATGGAAGTACTTTAAAAAAAGGAACATATATCGGCACTTCTGGTATTGATCAGGTATTTGGATTAAAGTTTGATAATAGTGGTTTTCCCTATATAATGGGGCAAACTACCGGTTCCTGGGTACCGGTAAATGCAACTTATAGCAATAGTAATGGTAAACAGTTTATAGCTAAGCTGCAACCAGATCTTTCGGCCTTTGTTTATTCTACAATGTTTGGTTCTGGAGCGGCAAATCCTAATATTTCCCCGGTGGCGTTTCTGGTAGACAGATGCGAAAATGTATATATTTCTGGTTTTGGAGGATCTTACAACCCAGCCAATCCTTATAATAGTGCTGGAACTTCAGGCTTACCAGTAACTCCAGATGCTTTTAAGTCATCAACTGATGGTAATGATTTTTACTTTTTTGTTCTGGAAAAAAATGCTACCGGTCAATTATTTGGAAGTTTTTTTGGTGAAAATAACCCTGCCGGACAACCCGGCGGTGATCATGTTGATGGTGGTACCAGCCGTTTTGATGAAAACGGTGTGATCTACCAGGCGATCTGTGGAAACTGTAAACTAGCTACTCCTGTTCCATCTTTTCCGGTAACAGCTGGCGCATGGTCAACAGTTAATAATGCTACAGGAAGTGGTTGTAATCTTACTATGTTAAAAATTGCAATGAACCTGTCTGGTGTTGCAGCAGGGGTACAATCTGCTATTGATGGCGTAATAAGGGATACTGCCGGTTGCGTTCCGCTTACCGTTGATTTTAGCGATACACTGGCTAACGGACAGAGTTACGAATGGTATTTTAACTATGTTCCGGGCAATGCACCTGACCTGGTAACCAATACACCCAATGCTCAACACATTTATACAACAGTCGGTACATATAATGTAATGCTTGTGGCTGTTGACCCCAATACATGTAATTTAAGAGATAGCTCTTATATGAATATAAAAGTGGGAGCTACACAAGCTTTGCCTGTATTTACGGCTACCCGTTTACAACCATGTGAGGATTTCAGATATCAATTCACAAATACAACAATTGAACCGGCACTTTATCCATTCAGTGACACTACTTTTATCTGGGATTTTGGAGATGGAACACCAACTATTCGTACCAATGGTCAACCGGTAACACATCAATACTCTGGTCCGGGATCATATATCGTCAAGCTTACTTTAAATGATTCTACTTACTGTAATTCGCCGGATGAATTTCAGCTAACAGTGGTTGTAACATTGAATGTAAGAGCAGGCATAGATGTGCCACCGATTGTTTGTGTGGGCAAACCGGTTCAATTTGGTGATGGGTCTGAAGGTGCAACGACTTATCTCTGGAATTTTGGTGATGGGCAAACATCAACTGATGCAGCTCCGATGCATACTTATACAATTCCTGGCACCTATACGGTAACACAATCTGTATTTAATCCGGGCTCCTGTAACGGTCAGGATATGACATCAATAGATGTTACGGTATTGGAAAGTCCATTGGCTCAGGCAACCTTTGCGCCTGATCCACCCCTTGTGAATACGCCTACCACTTTTGCTAATCTGTCTCAGAATGCAGTCAGATATAAATGGTTCTTTGGTGATGGAGATTCATTAGAAACCACAACACTTCAGTCAGTACAGCATCAGTATAATGCTACCGGCACCTTCCAGGCTATGCTGGTTGCCTTTAATCAGCTGGGTTGTTCTGATACAACAGTATTAGAGGTAAGCAGCCTGATCGAATCTTTGGTAGATGTGCCCAATGCGTTCACGCCGTTAAGCGGAGATGAGAATAGTATTATTTTGGTCAGAGGCTTTGGCATCAGCAAAATGCGGTTTATCATCTGGAACAGGTGGGGGCAGAAGGTCTTTGAAACAAATAGTACAAAACAAGGCTGGGACGGAAGGGTGAAAGGAGCAGTACAGCCAATGGATGTATATGCTTATACTCTGGATGTAGAGTTTTTTGACGGTACTAAAACAACTAAAAAGGGAGATATTACGTTAATCAGGTAGTGAATTAATGAAATGAAAAACAGGTCTGTCATATTGTTTTTTTCTTTGATCGTTTTCGGATGTCAATATACGAAGGCACAAGACCTTCATTTTTCGCAGTTCTTCAATTCTCCTTTGTTGACCAACCCTGCTAATACGGGATTTATTCCGGATGGTGATTACAGGCTTGGCGCTAATTATCGTAATCAATGGGCATCTGTAACAGCATTTCCTTATAAAACCTTCAGTGCTTTTGGTGATGTTCAGTTATTGGAAAATCAAAGCAATACCGGTTGGTTAGGATTGGGTGGTGTGATTCTCAGGGATGTTGCCGGTACCAGTGTACTCACTTCAACCAAAGTATACGGTTCTGTTGCTTATCACCAAATGCTGAATTTTGGAAGTTTGCTTAGTTTAGGATTTAATGTGGGTTGGGCCAATAAAAACATTAATACCAGTAACCTGAGTTTTCCAAGCCAGTGGAACGGCCAGTTTTTTGACTCACACCAAACAGGCGTAGCGCCAAAGCTGGATGCAAATAACATCAATTACCTGGATCTACAGGTGGGGATGAACTATGCCTATTTCCCCGATGACCGAACATATCTTAATGCCGGTTTCTCAGCTATGCATATAAACCAGCCAAAGGAATCATTCTTCTCAGACCAGGCTGGCGTTGATAACAAAGTCCCGGTTCGCTATACAGCATTTCTGAACGGTAGCTTTAAGCTGAATGATATGATCATCATTAACCCTAATGTGTACGGATCATTACAGGCAAAGTCTTATGAAGTAGTTGGCGGGTTAAATGCACATTATAATTTATCAGGTGATGGTGAGAAAGTATTGATAGGTGGTATTTATTATCGCCATAAAGATGCGATCATCCCCATGGTTGGATTAGGGTACAAAGATTTCACCTTCACTTTTACTTATGATGCTACCATCTCAGACCTGAGTACTTATAACAATGGCCGTGGTGCATTTGAATTTTCAGTAGTAAAACAAGGGGTTGTTGATCGCTACCGCGGAAATAAAAGAGAAGCGATGTGTCCTAGTTTCAGGGCTTACTAAGAAGCCGTAATCTCCAGGTAAAAAAAATTATTCTACTGTATTGTTTGTGTGAGTGGTGTTGGATACAGACGCATTTCCCTGGTTTTGTTCACCGGTTCTTTTGAATAACATCACATATCCGCAAAGATTTTTCTTTTTCTTCTTATTGACCTGTACCGGTTTCATCATATGAAATTCAGAGAACTGGGGGATATATGTATATGAGATGATATTGCCGTCTATTTCACCCCATTTGTTTTGTCTGAAAACAACCTGCCTTTCCTGCCAGTCGTACATCCTTACTTCATAAAGACGGGATGTATAATCGCCAATAAAAACAAATTGATACCAGCTGCCTTGTGTTAACGGAACGATGACCGGCATTTCAAATTCGCTTTCCATATTGATGGAAGCTTCTTTCAGCAAAATATAACCATCTTTACCATAAAGGTTCTTGAGACTATCAACTTGTTTGGTGATCAGGTCATCTGAACAAGACCTCAGGCGTATTACATCCTGGGAGAATAAATTAGTTGCAAGAAAAATGGATATAAATAGTAGAAGGTACGGTCTTTTCATAACGGATCTTGTATCAAGTCTTACTAATAACATAAAAATATGTTTCAAACAGTTGTGTTTAAAGTTTTGCATGGCAAAAACCACTGCAATCGTATATTTTCTCGGGGATTTACTGGATAAAATCCGGGTTTACGAAGGGGTCAAGATCGAGGGAAGTACAAAGTAGACGATAAATCTGAAATTGCAAAGCTTTCAACAGCTTCTTTCTTAATTATTTCCTGTTAAA
Source organism: Chitinophagales bacterium (assembly GCA_020636575.1). GTDB lineage: Bacteria > Bacteroidota > Bacteroidia > Chitinophagales > Chitinophagaceae > JJ008. The sequence continues at coordinate 155,720 of JACJXP010000001.1, read as the reverse complement.
ATAAACAGAATTAGCTTGTTGTAAACAAGTGATGGTCAGATCATTAACACAAACATGCGGAGGCAGGGTGGTGCAGTAATACACTACTTCAGCCACATCCTCACCCGTTAGTGCTGTTAACCCTTCATATACCTTTTCTGCTGTTTGTTCATCTCCTTTAAATCGAACCAGGGAGAATTCGGTATCTGCAGCACCGGGGTTTATGGAAGTAACTTTAATGTTGTGGCGCATTAGGTCAATCCGCATAGATCTGCTGATGGCATCTACTGCAAATTTGGTGGCGCAATAAACATTTCCTTTTTCGTATACTTCCTTTCCGGCAATGGAGCCCATATTGATAATATGGCCCGCAGGTATATTGGATGATTTATTAGCTGCCATTAACTGGGAAACAGCTTTAGCAACATAAAGAAGCCCCTTTATGTTGGTGTCTATCATAATATTCCAGTCATCGGTATCGGCTTCGTCAAAAAAATCTCTTCCTAAGGCAAGCCCGGCATTATTCACCAATACATCGATCTGTTTCCATTCTTCCGGCATATTATTAATGCTCGTAAAAACTGCTGATTCATCTCTTACATCAAACTCCAGTTGCAATACTGCCACATTATACTTTTGTTCGATCTCATCAGCAATATGTTGTAGCCGGTCTTTTCTCCTGCCATTTATAATCACATCATAACCATGCGAAGCGAATTTGTAAGCACAATCTTTTCCAAAGCCCGAAGTGGCGCCGGTAATAAAAACGATCTTAGGCATAAAATAAATTAGGGGATGAAATAGTACAAGTTTACAGGTTTATTTTAAACAGCCGCAAACTTTTTAAATCACTTTCTAATTAGGGCTACGGTTCCTTTAAAGAAAAGCGGCTGGCCATTGTAATCAATTCGGCACTGACCATCCATACAAAAACACCGCTGTTCTGTCACGGCCTGAAATGCGTCCATCCCAGCCTGTCCCATGTACGGATGTGCTGTAAACTAATTGTCCCCAGCGGTTATAAATATTGAAGTAGTTTATTTTTTCAACCCCGACAGGAATAGGACGAAGAATATCATTCAGTCCGTCATTATTAGGAGTAAAAGCTGTGGGAACAAAAACATACGGATTGGTTTTAAATACTTTCACTGTTACATAGGCAGAATCCGCACAGCCTATTTCATCAGTAACAACCAATTTATATTGGATACTATCAACTGCAGCGTCATAAATACCAACCGGGTTGCTTATGTCAGGATCTGACAAATAGGTAGAAGGTGACCAGTGATAATTTAAGCCTCCACTTCCGTTGAATTGTAAAGGCTGTCCGACTACAACAACTGTATCCCGGCCTGCAAATGCATTTACTTTTGGATAAACGTATACAACTACAGTATCTCTGCCAGGCTTGGGACATCCTTGTGTATCGTAGGCAGATAAAACATATTGTGTAGTTCGGGGTGGTGTGGCTACCGGGTTAAGCAAGTTTGGATTATCAAGATAATTAGCAGGGGTCCATACAAATGAAGAACCATTGATACTGGCATTTAATTGAGCGGGACTATTATAGCAAACACTATCATCAGGCCCTGCGGCTGCAACGGGGTAAGGAACAGTTGTAACCAGTACATCGTCGGTAGCGCTGCATCCACCAATAACAGCTGTTACCTGGTAAAGAATGGTATTATTTGTTGGCGTAGCAACAGGATTAATAATGAATGGATTATTTAAAGTAGCTGTTGGTGTCCAGCTGAATTGTAATCCATCTGAGGAAGCGCCCAATTGCACATCGTCACCCAAACATATTGTAGTGTCAGGTATTGCCTGCAGCGTTACAAAATCCACTACTCTCACTCTTACTGAATCTGTATTTACACAACCATTTTCATTCAGCATCACATAATACCAGGTTGTTATTGTTGGCGAAACGGTTGGTGTGGCCGTATTTGCGCCGGTCATATTTGTAGTTGGTGTCCAGCTGAATGTGCCGGGTACATTTCCACTGCCAGATGATGATAGTTGCAATACATCACCGTTGCATATCAATGTATCGGCGAATCCCAGGTTGATCAATGGCTTATCCAAAACATTCACTGTTTGTTGAACAGTATCCCGACATCCTTTGCTGTTTGTAACTATAAATGTAATGTCCCGGGTACCCGGATCCGGATAGGTCCACTGAGGGTTTTGTTGGTGTGAAGTGTCGCCGGTAGTACTAAGATCTCCAAAGTTCCAGCTCCAGCTATCAACCACTCCGTAGTTTGTAGTTGTAAGATCTGTGAATTGAAAAGGATTCAGGAAACAGCTTCCATTGACCTGGAAGTCTGGAAAAAACCCAGGATAGACTTTTGCTAACATAGTTGTACTGTCTGCACATAGCCCTCCGGGTAATCCAACTTTTAGCTTCACAATAAACACACCAGTATCAGAAAATGTATGAGAAGGGGTTTCAAGAGTAGAGGTATTAGCAGTTCCACTGGCAGGATCACCAAATTCCCATGTGTATTCTGTGCCTGCCTGGTTGAAAACAAGGTTACTGAAATTCAGAGTAAATCCGTCGCATGTTATCATACTGGGATTTAATAGAGCTTTCAGGGGTTGGCAATCATTTACACGGATAATCAGTTCTTTAAGTGTGGTACCCAACAAAACACCATTCCTGTATTCTTTAACGCAAACCCCAACGAGAAACTCTCCCAGGAAGTTTGGAGAAATACCATCAATTAACCCGGTTGCCGGGTCAATTGACACATTGGCTCCCATGGGTTGTGAGCCGCTATATGGTGTTGCGTAAGGAACAGGTGTATAAGGAGGATTACTTGCAGTATTGGGGGCCGGGGTTGCTTGTGAACCTCCGGCGTAAGCTGTACAAAAAGAATAAGCAAGAGAATCACCATCAGCATCAGTAACACTGAATGGGTATTGAAAGTAATTGTTTCTGCATACCACAATAGTATCATTTACCCGAAACGAAGGACTGCTATTCATAAATGCAGTAGGAGAGACAGAGGTCCCGGGTATTGTTATGCTAAATGTATTTCCAACTGTTTGGCTTCCTGTTACATTATTGATCCCTGCAACTTTACAACACCTTTGATAGGAGATAGTATAGCCGTCAGCTGTAACAGGTAGTTCTATAGATGAAAGATCATAAGTGGCAATTGTGTAATAACATCCTGTTTCATTTCCGGTGATACAGGGCTCATCAAAAACTTTATTCAGATTATATGTATCCGAAAGAAGAACACTTACATCCTGGATAAACTGTCCTGTTCTGCCATTAAAAATTGAAAAATTGATAGGGCTTGATAACTGAGCCTGGGTTGGATTACAGATCATGTAAATGACCAATGTGATCCTGTATCTGGCGGTATTAGCCGATGAGCCTTGTCCTAAATAACTGTATTTGAAAAAACCGCCCTTGATGTGGGCAGCGTTCAACATACTTGCTGAGAAAAAAATAAATATTATGGCTAATAAAAGTCGTTTCATCAGTAGGGTTGGTATCTAAAATTTCAGATTTCCTGCAAAAATTTTTCCAAAATTTCGTTGCATTTTTCTGTTTCCTCCAGCATACCCATGTGGGCCGACTGCCGAAGTATGTGAATATACGATGTTTCAGGCAGATGACACTGCTTCAAACTGTCCTCAAATGGTACCGCGGTGTCATATTTTCCCATTATAAATAACACTGAGACAGCACTTTGTGACAAAACGCTGCTTCTGTCCGGACGCTTTATCATGGCCTGGTAATAGGAAACGAGGGATTCAGCCGAAAAGTTGTGCCCTTGCTTAATTAATTCCTCTACAATCGCTGATGACTTTTCTCTGAACTGTTCTGAAAAAAGATTGGGAATAGCGGTTTTCAAAAATTCCATGGCGCCATGTTCCTTAATAAAATGGATGCTTTTTTGGCGGGCAGCTTTTTTTTCCTCACTATCTGCAAAAGCGGAAGAATGAAAAAGCCCAAATGCGTTCAGATGGTTCCAGTATTTCTCAGCTAAGGCGAGGGTAGTATACCCTCCCATACTATGACCTATCACGGTACAGCGTTCAATATTCTCCTCATGAATAATGGCATGTAGTACTTCAGCCATTTCATCAATGGTCAAATCTGGGATCAGTTCTGATTTACCGGATCCGGGAAGGTCCGGTACGATCAGTTTAAAATTGTTCTGGAGATATTCTACCTGGTGTTTCCATATACGGCTATCTTCTCCAAAACCATGTACCAGCATAACCGGCTTTCCTTGTCCGTAGATACTATATGAAATTTTTTTGCTATCGTATTTTAGTTCTTTATTCATTCGGCAAATCTTTTCCTGATCTTCAAAGTGGTTGTCCATCCCAGTAAAAGGATACTCAATGTCACCATCAATTTTGAAAGCAGATCACCATTCCTCACAAAAAATGTTTTGTATCTGTTATCAGGTGAGATATTCATCTTGATCGCTGCAGCAGTGTTGTAGGGTTTTGGCTGATAAACTGTGCCATACGGATCAATAAAACAACTGATACCAGTATTAGCGCTGCGGGCCACCCATCTTCTTGTTTCAATGGCTCGTAACCTTGCATAATTCATGTGCTGTTTATGCCCCGGTGTTTTTTTCCACCAACCATCATTGGTTACAATGCAGATAAGATTGGCTCCTTTATCAGCATATTGGCTCATAAATTCTCCATAAATACTTTCATAGCAGATAGCCGGAGCTATTTTAAATCCGTTCTTCTCCTCAATGACTTTTCTTTCCGTTTGTTTGGCATAACCCGCAGTAGTTCCACCAAATTTTTCAAACCATTTATCAATGAACCGTAGGAACCATGGCAATGTTTCTACACCCGGTACCAATTTGCTTTTATGGTAAAACTGGTGAGGTCCGCTGCTATCTATTAATACAGCTCCGTTATATGCTTCATAATTTATCCCGTTGAATTCCTGGCTGTATTTGGTGGGAGAGGGCACTATTTTAAAACTTTCAATACCGGTAAATAATGAAAGATTCGGGTGTTTTTTCAGAAATGCAAAAAAGGGATTCAATAAATAATTTTCCTGCATGTGATCCTCGTCAATACCTCCCGGCATATACAAAGCAGTTTCAGGCCACACAAGCAGTGCCGTATTGTCGTCAATTTCTTTTTCGCTGTACCTTATCAGCTTTTCTAATTGTGCTTCGAAAGTACCCGTTGAAACTTTTTCATAAGGGTCGATATTAGGTTGTACAACTACTACATTTGATTTTATTCCTGGACTTCTTTTATGAATGGAGCCAAGCATAGAAGTTGTTATCGGGAGAATCAAAAGTATTATAGCATATATCAGGTACTTGTATTTTTTTGCAGTTTGCCGGTTAAAATTTCTTTGCAAGTGGAGAAATAAAAAAATATTGACTGTCAAAACCCATAATGTTCCGCCACTTGTTCCTGTATACTCATACCATTGTATCCAACCCGGATGCATGGCAAATACATTTCCTAATGTAAGCCAGGGCCAACTGAGGCCCCAATCAAGCAAATGGATATATTCAAAACACATCCAGAAAGCGATCAGGGCTAAAAATCCTTTTGTTTCACCTAACCATTTTTTAGCGATCTTATATCCCAACCACGGTAAGCACATGATCAGGCTATTAGCTAAAAAAGCAGCTACAGCCCCTGGTGCAGATGCATTCCATATCCACCAGGTGGTGGCCACATTCCAGACAAACATGACTGCATAGGTCAATCCAAAAAATTTTTTCCGACTGCTCACTTTTGATTCAAGCCACAATAACGGAACCCACGCAACAAAGATCAAAAAGGTAAGAGGAGAGGCTGGCCATGATGCCCAAAGCAGTATTCCACAACTAATAGCAATTACAAGGTTAGTGTACTTTTTCAAAAAATGGTTTTGGTGAAAAAAATAATGGCAGCGATGCCTTTTTTGAAAATTTCCATAAAAATAAAGTTTTGTGGAAACAGCTGCAGATATCATCTGATAAAGTAAAAGTTAAACCATGGAAATCAACAAAATTTTATCAGCCTCCTGGCTCGACATCCTGTTTGACAACAGGAACAAAGATTATGGTGCTTATGAATTAAGGAACACTTATTCCCGGCGTATCAGCAAAGCTGTTTTAATCACTTTTTTGGGAACTACGCTGTTGATCCTTGCCACATCATTCACCGGGAACCGAAGCAGGAATAATCATCAGACCAAAGACAATGAAGGGATCATACTTACCCAGGTTGATGAACTTAAATTACCTGAGCCAGAACCGGAACCTGAGCCAGAGCCACAGGAAGTAAAACCCGAAAAAACGGTTCAGTTTACCAGTGAGATCGAGATAAAAAATGATCCTGAAGTTGTGAACCCACCCGCATCGCAAGACGAAATTGATAATGCCCGTATTGATGTTAAAACAACAGATGGGGAACTGTATACCGGTATAGTAAAAGAACCAGCTTTGCCAGCCGGTGAAGGAACAGGCATTATTGAGGCAAAGAAAAAAGAACCGGAAGATGATATAAAAACTACAGTGCAGGTGCAGGCGCAGTTCATTGGCAACTGGACCAAATTCCTGCTCAGGTATCTTGATCCGGATGTACCCATTGAAAATGGGGCGCCGGATGGCAGGTATACAGTAGTGATCCAGTTTGTGGTGGATAAAGAAGGAAATGTGAGTGACATCAGACCATTGACAAAAATTGGCTATGGAATGGAAGAAGAAGCAATGAGGGTGATCAGGAAAGCTACCAAATGGGAGCCTGCAATTCAAAACGGGTATAAGGTAAAAGCGTACCGTTCCCAGCCGATCACATTTGAAGTGCTCAATGGTTATTGATGTATTATATCATAGTTCATGATTCATAAAGCAATGCTAAGGATGGGTCATGAACTATGATCATTTATTCACTTTAACTTATTTCTAATAAACTGCTGTGTACTTTTATAGGGATTTTGCATCTAGTTTTAAACACACCACATGAAAAATTACATAGCCCCCCTCATCATCGCAATTGGAGTAGTTCTTGCTTTCTGGCTTGTGGCCGGAGCTTATAAGTACAAGTATAAAGCTGCTGAAACGATCACTGTAACCGGTTTGGCGGAAAAAGATTTTACGAGTGATCAGATCGTATGGAAAGGTAATTACAGCCGAAAGACAATGGATCTTAAAACGGCTTATGCTCAGTTAAAAGCAGATGAAGGAAAGATCAAGGCTTATTTAAAAAGCAAAGGAGTAGCGGATACTGAAATGGTGTTTTCTGCTGTTACCATCGATAAAGATTTCCGCTATTTATATGATGCTAATGGCAGAAATACGGGAACAGAATTTACCGGTTATAATCTAAAACAAAATGTGACTGTCGATTCCCGTGAAATTGAAAAAGTAGAAAAAATTTCCAGGGAAGTAACTGAACTGATTGAAAGCGGGATTGAATTCAATTCTTCTTCTCCTTCTTACTATTACTCAAAATTATCAGAATTAAAAGTGGATCTGCTGGCCAATGCCAGTGCTGATGCAAAGGAAAGAGCATCTACCATTGCAAAGAACTCGGGAAGTGGTTTGAGTAAGATCAAAAAAGCCACAATGGGTGTTTTCCAGATCACAGGTAAAAACAGTGATGAGGATTATACATACGGAGGTGTATTCAATACTTCATCAAAAAACAAAACGGCATCAATCACTGTGCGGATAGAATATGCAGTGAAGTAGTTTTATTTCCGGCTATAATTTGGAGCTTCTTTGGTGATCTCAATATCATGAGCATGGCTTTCTCTCATGCCTGCATTGGTTATTTTCACAAAAGTTGCCTTTTTAAGTTCTGCAATATTTTTTGCCCCGCAATAGCCCATACCTGCTCTTAAGCCGCCTGTATATTGGTACACAACTTCTTTTAGCGTTCCTTTATAGGCTACACGGCCTTCGATACCTTCCGGAACATATTTTTTTACATCGTCTTCCGGATCCTGGAAATAGCGGTCACTGCTGCCGGTGGCCATGGCTCCCAATGAACCCATGCCTCTATACTCTTTGAACTTTCTTCCCTCGTAAATAATGGTTTCACCGGGACTTTCTTCAGTTCCGGCAAAAATGCTTCCCATCATTACACAATCAGCGCCTGCTGCAAGTGCTTTTACCATATCCCCTGTATAACGGATACCTCCATCTGCAATTACTGAAATATTTCTTCCTTTTAGTGTATGAACTGCTTCCATTACTGCAGTTAGCTGAGGCACTCCGGCACCGGCAACAATACGGGTGGTACAAATAGAACCGGGCCCTATTCCAACCTTGATCGCATCGGCACCGGCATCTGCCAATGCTTTGGCCCCTGCTGCCGTACCTACATTCCCGGCGATAACATCCATTTTCTTAAAATTCTTTTTTACTCTCTTCAATGCTTCTATAACTCCTTTACTATGACCATGAGCACTATCCAAAGCAATCACATCCACTCCAACAGCCTGCAAAGCACTTACCCTGTCAAGCAGATCTTTGGTAATGCCTACACCAGCACCTACTACCAGGCGGCCAAACTCATCCTTTACGGCATTGGGATGACTTTTCAATTTCAGGATATCACTATATGTAAATAACCCCATTAGTTTTCCCTGCTTGTTAACGATCGGGAGTTTTTCAACTTTTGTCTTCTTGAATAGTTGCTCAGCTTTTTTGAGATCAGTTCCCTCAGGTGCGGTGAAAAGATTTTCTTTTGTCATGGCCTCACTTACTTTCTTGCGAAGTTCATTTTCAAAACGCAGATCCCTGTTGGTAAGAATGCCTACCAGCTTACCATTTTTATCTACAATAGGAATACCGCCAATTTTATTTTCCCGCATAATGCGAAGTGCATCACCAATAGTGGCATCTGCAGTCAATGTAACCGGGTCAATGATCAGCCCGCTTTCGCTACGTTTTACCTTTCTAACCTGTTCGGCCTGCCTTTCAATACTCATGTTTTTATGCAGGATACCCAATCCTCCTTCCCTAGCCAGCGCTGTTGCCAGCGAGGCTTCTGTAACGGTATCCATCGCAGCTGAAAGCAAAGGAACCTTCAATAATATGTTTTTTGTAAGTCTTGAACTGGTGTCAACATCCCTTGGAAGCACCTGGCTGTAGCCGGGCATTAATAATACATCGTCGAAGGTGAGACCTTCACCAAAGAATCTTGAGGAATTGTTTTTTGCGGAGGAAGTGTTTCTTGTTGCCATGTGCAAAGATATGGCACAGGGTATAAAAGGACAAAACGAAATTCTAACGTATCACTGTAACAGTTCCTTTCCGGAAAACAGGGTTTCCGGTATCCCGGTGTGTATAGCTGAGTATCCAGACAAATACATTAGTGGTTTGAAATGCACCATTTACTCTTCCGTCCCATCTTTCTCTCCAGTTACGGGTTTCAAAAACAAGCTGTCCCCACCTGTTGTATATCCTGAAATAATAGTTATCTGCTTTTATTGCATTATGAGGCCCAAAATTGTCGTTCAGCCCATCATTGTTTGGTGTAAAAGCAGAAGGGATCTCTATAAGGCAATGATCTAATACTGTAATGGTGGCTTTGGCGCTATCGGTACAACCTAATGTATTATTCGTTGCATATAACTTAATGGTATAATAAGCTTCGTTATTAATAGCGGGAAACTGATAGGGTGGAGGGTCCTGTAATGTGCTGCTGCCTGTAAAATCATATTTCCATAACCAACTATCAATGATTCCTGTACTTGTGTTGGTTACTTCTAACTTGTCTTCAGGACAAATGATATTGTCAGAAATAGTGAAAGAAGCTTTAACCTCATTATTAAAATCCAGTGTGGTAGTAGCAGTATCGCTGCAAACTCCATTACTGGCTATCAACTGAATAGTATTGTTACTGATTGATGGAAAATCAATGGTATGGGTCTGGGTTGTAACAGGGGTACCACCATTAAATGTCCAGTTCCAGTTGTTTACCCCATGTGCGCCGTTATGGCTAAACGTAACGGTGTTTTTCAGGCAATCAAGAACAGGAACGTAGCTGAATTCAGCATTCACAGTATCAACAGTTGTAAAAGGCAAAGTGTGCACAGGGGTTTCCTGGCCACATTCATCCAGTACAACACCTCCATCATCACCGGCTTTTAATGTGAGCTGGTAAGTTCCGCCTACCATGATAGGGTTAGCGAATTTTACAATGATATATTCTGTTTTATTATTGATACAATTACCGGAAGCTGCTACAACATTTACTGCAGATGGGCCGGTAACAGAAAAATCAGAGCCGTTGGCAGAAATGGTATTGCACACAATTTTTTTTGGGAAATATACTTTTACTGAATCAGGTGCACATCCCGGAGTGCCGATACTGTCCGCAAATATTGGTTGTGGTATAGCGTAAAGAAATGGAAGTGATTCTCCCTGCGGGATCAGGTTATCACAATTATCCCTTAATGTATTTGCATCAGTACCATTGTTGATCACCAGGTCGTAGTTCCCGTTGGGTAATGGATTAGAGAGTGTAAGAGTGATCTCATCAAAATCAAATCCGAAACTACAGGAGTCAGTAACTGCAGAAGCAACCGTTGCAACAGCCGGCACAATACTGAATTCGCTACCAGAAGTTGTGAATGAATTACATTTTACTTTTTTGTTCAGTTTTACAGTGATCGTAGTGCCATCACAATCTGCTTTTACAGAAGCAAGGTGCGGCATGGTAGGGTCAGTGATCACTGCTGTACCTCCTCCAAATGAGAGGTTGTAGCCGCTTTGATTATCCGTGAAATGACTGATCATCAAAAGGTATTCATGCCCCTGGATGATATTTGGCATTTGTGTAAAAGTGGGATTATTCAATGAAGGATCAGAGGCACAGCCAATTCCCGAAATTCCTGAAGCAGATGCACCTGTTGCCCCATAAGTACCAGACCAGTTGCCTGTAACTACCAGGGAATTATTTGTATAAATATCGTTTGGGTTTCGCCCGGTTATATCATACAACTGCCAGTCATAATCTTCATTTGCACCGATCGGATTAATGGTAAAACCCAGCGTACCACTGACAAAACAAGTGAACTTATAATAAAAAGGGTTTTTATCCCCATAACCATCCCCGGCCGGACAGTTTGGAACAAAAAGATTACCATTTCGGCATATTGGCACAGAGCTTTGCTGGAAGGTTGTTGTACCACAAACAGGAAATGCTGTGGCAGGTGTTTGTCCCAGCGTTGTACAAGTTTGTCCCTTTGCAGTATAAATAGTAATAGCCGCTATAAGGATCAGCGTAAATATTTTAATCCCTTCAGTTTTCATTAGTTCTCCCAGAGACTTTTTCAAATCAATAAGACAAAAATTTTGGTGGATTTGATGCCTGTTCAGGTTAGTTGGTAAAGCTTGCCCGGTAAAGATACAATCACATTTTGTAACTCAAGACTTAAGATAGCTGCAGCAACTGCACTACTGCTGAGACCGCTTTTTGCATTGATCTCGTCAATATGAACTGTTTCTTTCTCCTTTAACACTGAGAAGATCGTTTTTTCATCCGCAGAAAGTTCAATGAACAGATCTTTTTGTTTTTTTACAGGCGGCTTCTTTTTAGGCTGCCAGCTCATTACTTCCAAAATATCATTGGTATCAGCGGCCAAAAAAGCTTTATTATTTTTTATAAGATAATTGCACCCGGTGCTTTTACTGTCATTAATTCTGCCGGGGATAGCAAATACATCCCGGTTATAACTGTTTGCCAATTCCGCTGTGATCATACTTCCTCCTTTTATACTTGTTTCAATAACCAGTGTGGCATCACACATGCCGGCGACAATGCGGTTCCTTGTTGGAAAATTATGTTTGTCCGGTTTTGTATTGCTTGCATATTCTGTCAATAGCCCGCCTCCTTTTTTGATCATGTCTTTTGCAAGTGATGTATGTTCCTGCGGATATAATTTATCAAGCCCATGTGCCAGCACACCTATGGTTGATAAATTATTTTTCAAAGCTGCTTTATGAGCCAACCCGTCAATACCATAGGCAAGCCCGCTAACAATTGTAACATTCTCTTCTGCCAGTTCTTTTATGAGTTTCTCAGTAACCTGTTTGGCATAATCACTGTGGTTACGGGTGCCAATAACAGCTAACATTTTTTCAGCATTCAGGTCACCGGTTCCTCTATAATAAAGCAGGGTGGGGGAGTCATAACAATTCAATAATCTTTTGGGATATTCATCGTCTGTAATAAACAATGGTTTTATCCCATACTTATTTATGAATTCTATTTCTTGTTCTGCTTTCGAAAAATCTTTGAACCCGGTAACTTTCGCTGCCCTGGCCGGCCCGATGCCTTCAATTTTCTCCAGGAAACTTTTTTTGGCATGGAAAATTTCTTCAGCATTACAATGTTGCAAAAGAATCTTTGCCTGTACCGGTCCGATAAGCGGTATTTGTGTCAGGGCAATCTGGTAAAGCAGGTCATCACTCATAGCATTAGCAAAACTCAAATATAAGTGGAACTACTGGCTCAATACTTTCATTTCTGTTCGCCTGTTTTTAGCTCTGCCTTCTTCTATATTATTATCTGCAACGGGTTTTGTTTCTCCGTACCCTTTTGCAGTAAGTTGGTTTGCGGGAATATTATTTTTTAAAAGATAATCCACAACTGCTTTAGCCCGGTTATTGGAAAGGGTTAGGTTATCTGAGGGTTTACCTACATTATCTGTATGGCCGCCAATTTCCACTTTAAGCTGAGGATTCTCTTGTAACAGCTGCACCAGCTTATCTAACTCCGCTTCTGATTCAGGTTTTAATTCAAAACTGTTCACATCAAAAAATACATTTTTTAAAATGATGCTGGCATTCATTTCAATAGGCTGCAGTGGTATGTTTTTCTGGTAAGTGGAATCCGGCGTTCTGTCTTTCATTAAGAAATTGTCAGAATAAAAAAGATATCCCCGGCGATTTACATTAAATACATAATCCTTACCTATCGGAAGGGTGAGGAAATAATTTCCCGTTTCGTCTGTTTGCACTTTTGTAATAGGTTTCTTGGTTGCCATATCAATCAATTCTACTGAAGAAGGCAATCCTTTCTTTGTTTTATTATCAAATACCTGCCCCTTTACCCAAAGGGTTTTGTAAGGCCTGATGTCATCCCTTAACTCAAAACTGTAAATGTCCAGTCCACCTTTTGAATCACTACGATCGCTGGCGTAGTATGCAGTAGTGCCGTCTGCTGTGATGAAAATGGTTCCCTCATCATTGATCGTATTGATGGGATAACCAAGATTTACAGGTACACTCCAGGCGCCACCCGGGCCTTTACGGGTATAAAAAAGATCATTACCACCGTAACCGGGCAATCCGGCTGATGTAAAATACAATGTTTGATTATCGGCATGAATAAAAGGACAGGATTCATTGGCACTGGTATTGATGTCCGGGCCAAGATTCTCAGGTTCACTCCACCTGCCGTTAGGTTGCAGATGACTCACATAAATATCAATACCACCATATCCGCCGGGCCTGCTGCTGGCAAAATACAGGTCTCTTTTATCCGGCGAGAGACATGGCTGTGATTCCCATTGATCGCTATTGATCTTACTCCCCATATTAAATGCCTCGCTCCAGCCCTGGGGAGTATTGTAGGAAATGTAAATATCGCAGCTTCCATAACCATCCCTGCGATTACAACCTGTAAATACGAGCCACTCACCATCCTGGGAAATGTTTTGTGCTCCTTCGTTCTGTGCTGTATTCACATTGCCGGGCATAGCTACTGATGCTGACCAGTTTGAATCTTCTTTTTTACTGTAATAAAAATCTTCATTGAAATTGTTTATCCGCCGGGTGAACACTAATTCTTTACCATCAATGGTAAGAGAAGGAAAATACTCTGATTCATGACTGTTGATATTACTCCCGAGGTTCACAGGTGTAAAAACATATTCTTTGTTCTTCTCTTTTTCTGCGTAAGCAACTGCAAAATCATAACAGTTTTTTCTATACATCGCAGCTTTATAAGTAGCGGATCCTTCAGGCGGGTTTTTTGCCATTAATTCATCAATAGCTTTTTGTGCTTTTTCAAATTCACCAATAGCTGCAAGGTTAATGGAGTAGGGAAGCTTGTATTCAGCTGTATAATCGCTATCTAACGCAAAAGCCTGTTCGTAATAACTGATGCTGTTTTTATGATTTTTGAGTTGGCCATACACACCGGCCAGTGAAAGGTAGGCTTCCAGGAATTTTTTATCCTTTTCAATACTCTGTAATAATAGACCGGCAGCATTTACCAGGTGGCCATCCTGTGCTCTCTCCAAGGCCTGGTTATAAAGTTCCCTTGCTTTTTTGTTTACTTTTTCCGGATTGTAGCCTTGAGAATATCCTGTAAATAAAAGCGAAATAAAAATTATAAAAAGAATAGGTTTTTTCATCGAACAAGAATTGTATCTATCTAACGAAACTAAATGAAAATTATTCGATGAAAAGAAGAAAAAATTGATCCCGGGGTTGCTTATGGCACCTGGATATATTTATGTATCTGTAAACTAAGTTCCCATTGCGGGTTATCCTGTATATAATTTACAATTGACGGTATTATTTCGGTTGACCTGTCCCATTCTGGTTGGAGATAAAGTTTGCAGGGGGCACTTACAAGAGTGGCATATTTTTCAGCCCATTCAAAGTCAGATCTATTATAAACAACGATCTTTAATTCATTGGCTGCAGGTAATATTTCAGAAAGTGGTGCTTTGAATTTTTTGGGTGAAAGACAGACCCAGTCCCATGTGCCGCTTAAGGGATGTGCGCCTGATGTTTCAATATGGGTCTTTAATCCGGCAGATTTTAATTTTTTTGTTAATTCATCAAGGTTATGCATGAGTGGTTCACCGCCGGTGATAACAACGATCTCTGCGTTGGTAGTTTTGACCTGGGATATTAAATCTGCGATCTGCATCTTTTCATGCTTTTCTGCATCCCAGCTTTCTTTTACATCACACCAGACACATCCCACATCACAACCGCCAAGCCTGATAAAGTAAGCAGCCTTTCCCTGGTGAAAACCTTCACCCTGGATCGTATAAAAATGTTCCATAACAGGTAGGGGGCTGCTCATAACAATACATTCACCAATTAATTCTTCTGCATACAAGAACGAAATGTGTTTTTCATAAGTGCCGCAATGGTCATGGGGCCAACGCCGCCGGGTACAGGAGTTATCCAGGAACATTTGGATGATACATTCTCAAAATCTACATCTCCCTTCAGCCTGAAACCTGATTTTTTGCTTTTGTCTTCTACTCTTGTTATACCGACATCAACGATTACGGTTCCTTCTTTTACCATATCAGCTGTTACATAATCAGGTTTTCCGATGGCAGCAACTATAATGTCAGCCTGCAGGCATAGTTCTTTCAGGTTTTTTGTTTGCGAGTGGCAGATAGTCACTGTGCAATTTCCGGGATTACTGTTACTACTTAATAAAACACTCATAGGTCTGCCAACAATATTACTCCGGCCAATAACTACGGCATGTTTCCCTTTGGTTTCAATCTTATAATGTTCCAAAAGCAACATAATTCCATGCGGTGTGGCAGGAATATAAGTAGGTAATCCCTGTACCATTCTTCCAACACTTACCGGGTGAAATCCATCAACATCTTTATCGGGATCAATGGCATTGATCACATTTTCATCACCAACATGTTTAGGTAAAGGCAATTGAACCAAAATGCCATCAACATCCGGATCATGATTCAGCTCTTCTATTTTTTCAAGGAGTTTATATTCTGATACATCGTTGTCATATCGTATCAATGTAGACTTGAAACCGATCTCTTCGCAGGTTTTAACTTTTGAAGCCACATACGTTTCGCTGGCTCCATCATTACCTACAAGTATGGCTGCCAGGTGTGGCACTTTTTTGCCTTCAACCACCAGTTGAGCTACTTCAATTTTTAATTCATTCTTTATTGCCTGTGAGGCTTTTCTTCCATCTAGTATTTGCATGCTGCGAAATTAGGATGCAGCAACAAGCTACCCAAAAGACCAGGAAGAATATCTTTTTGCAGGCCACACCTATTCTTTTAACTTCCCGGTACAATAATGTTGGTGGAATGAGGATAGTAATACCCGCTACTTTTTTTGTTTTTCTTTTTTTTACTGACCTACAGGCACAGGTTCTAAGAAGACCTGTGGCTGCACCCTACACCAGCCTGGGAGCTTACAGTATCAGGCATAATGATATACTATCGGTGACTGCCAATGCTGCTTCATTGGCACAGTTGAATGATTTTGCAGCAGGTGTTTATGCTGAAAGAAGGTTTTTATTGAACGAATTAAATAACTATTCCTTTGTAGCCGGACTGCCAACTTCTTCAGGCAATTTCGCTATTGGGGCAGATTACTCGGGGTTTACAGAATTTAATGAAACAAAACTTGGGTTGGCCTATGCCCGCAAACTGGGATCAAAAGTGGATATAGGTGCCCGCTTTAATTACAACGGTATACGTATTGCAGGATATGGTAATGATGCAGCAGTGAGCTTTGAAACAGGAGTTATACTTCATTTAACTGATCAACTGCATACAGGTGTTTATGTTTCCAACCCGGTGGGAGGAAAATTTGGTAAGGATCAGCAGGAAAAAATTTCATCTGTATATAGTGCTGGCTTTGGATATGATGCTTCTGAGAAATTCCTTTTAAGTGTAGAAGTTCAGAAAGAAGAGGATCAGCCGGTGAATGTAAATGCAGGTATGCAGTATAAGTTTATCCCGCAATTGATGGCAAGATTGGGAGTGTCATCAGCTACTTCTTCCCTTTGGTCTGGGGTAGGAATTCTTTTTAACTCTTTTCGGTTGGATGTATCGGCTTCTTTTCATCAGCAACTGGGCATTACACCGGGAGTTTTATTGATATACCAGTTCAAAAGTCAAAAAAAGTGACAAGGCTGCAATGCATATTATTATTATTATTCGTTTTCTCTTTTAAAAAAACAAAGGCACAGGAGATTCCGGTAAATACGGAACAACAATTGGAAAACCTGGTGTTGGCCACTGAAGAAGAAACGGAAGATGATCTTTTTTTACAGGAATTAGAGTATTTCCGGAAAAACCCTTTGAACCTGAACACAGCTGATGCAAATGAATTGAGAAGATTACGGATCATTACTGATCTGCAAATTGCCAATCTCATTTCTTATAGAAGCCTGTTAGGAAACCTGCTGAATATTTATGAGTTACAGGCGGTGCCTTCTTGGGATATTGGAACCATAAAACTGATCTTGCCTTTTGTTACTGTTGCCACTCCCTTATCTGTAAAAGAAGAAATGGGTAAACGATTTTCCGGCGGCGATCATAGCCTTCTTTTGCGGGTATCACAAGTGTTGGAACAGTCAAAAGGTTTTGATAAATCAACTTCAGGGACTAAATACAAAGGCAGTCCGCAACGTATCTTTTTTCGTTACCGGTATACTTATAAAAATCTACTTCAATTTGGATTCACAGGCGATAAAGATGCAGGAGAAGAATTTTTTAAAGGAGATCAGAAGCATGGATTTGATTTTTATTCTTTCCATTTATTCGCAAGAAAAATAGGTATTGTAGAATCATTGGCCATAGGAGATTTTACAGTTAATCTCGGCCAGGGGCTTATTCACTGGCAAAGCCTTGCCTTTAAAAAAAGTGTGGATGTTACCGGCATTAAAAGACAGTCGCCCACATTAAGACCTTATAGTTCTGCAGGTGAATTCTATTTTCACAGGGGAGTAGGTATTACAATAAGAAAAGACCGTTTTGAAGGTACTGTATTTGTGTCGCGGCGAAAGCTCAGTGCAAACTTTGTTGCAGATACGGTAAGCAATGAAGAATATATTTCTTCTTTCCTCACTTCAGGTTATCATCGCACAGAAAGTGAACTGGCTGACAGGAATAACCTGACACAAACCACTATTGGTGGCAATGCGGCATACAAAACCGCAAAAATGAAGATCGGCGTAAATGCTGTTTATTATGATTTTTCATTGCCGGTTCAGAAAAGAGATGAGCCTTATAACCTTTATGCAATAAGCGGAACCAACTGGTTCAATTATAGTGTGGATTATAGTTATACTTATAAGAACCTGCATTTTTTTGGAGAAGCTGCGGCAGATAAAAACACAAATAAAGCTTTTGTGAATGGAATGCTTATCAGTGTGGATCCCCGGGTTGATGTATCATTACTATACAGAAATATCCAGGCAGGCTATCAATCTATCAATGGAAATGCATTTACAGAAAACACTTATCCTACCAATGAAAAAGGTTTTTTTGCAGGCATATCCATTCGTCCCGCAATAGGGTGGCGTATTGATGGATATGCTGATTTTTTTAAGTTCCCCTGGCTAAAATACCTTGTAGATGCGCCAAGTAATGGAAGCGAATTCCTGGCACAGCTTACCTATACTCCAAACAAACAGGTCGAGATCTATACCCGGTTCAGGAACGAGACGAAACAATCCAACCAATCGGATAATAATACAGTGACCAATTTCCTGGTAACTATTCCACGCCAAAACTGGCGTACACAGGTTTCTTATAGAGTAAATACAGCAATTACTCTGCGAAACAGGGTTGAAATGGTATGGTATGATAATAAAGGGGAAAACAAGGAAAGGGGTTTTAGCAGCTACATTGACTTTATTTACAAGCCATTGTTAAGCCCGGTAGGCGGAGTGCTTCGGGTGCAATATTTTGATACAGATGGGTATGATTCAAGAATTTACGCATATGAAAATGATGTATTATATAGCTATTCAATACCCGCAGCTTTTTATAAGGGGTACCGTTATTATGCTACTGTAAACCTGGATATCAGTCGGGACATAACCTGTTGGTTACGAATAGCTCAGACCCGTTATTTAAACAGGGAATCAATTGGTTCCGGGCTTGATGAAATAGCCGGAAAGGTAAAAACTGAAGCGAAGGTTCAATTACGGTGGACCTTTTGATGCTCTAAATCAGGGGAATATTTTCAGTTTTGATTAACTAAATGTTAAAAAAAATTATACCTTGCCGCAGCACTTTTGGACATGAGAGTGTCTTTTACGTACTCCTTACCCTCGAAAATTGACGATTTTCATTGATTTTCAATGCTTTTTAATTCAAAAATTAACGTTAACATGAGAAAATTTGCATCACTGCTCACGATGCTGATGTTTTTTGCGGCATTAGCATTTGGACAGAACCGGACGATTACCGGTACTGTTACTGATGAGTCCGGGGCTATTGTTCCGGGTGCTTCTGTAAGTATCAAAGGACAGCGAACAGGAACTGCGACTGATCAGAATGGTAAGTTCACAATCCAGGCAAAAACTGGAGATGTGCTCATCATTACTGGAGTTGGTATCGATCCTGTACAGGTTACAGTAGGCTCATCCAGTACTCTTTCGGTATCAGTAAAAAGAGTTAGTACTACTGAAACTGAGGTTGTTGTTACAAGTGCCTATGGCGTAAAAAGTACGTTGAAACAGGCCGCTACCAACACCCAGGTAGTTACTTCCGAACAATTAAATACTATCCGCCAAACAAACCTGAACAATGCCCTTGCTGGTAAAGTTTCAGGTATGCAGGTTAGAAGCCAGTCAACTGCTAAACTGGGTAATGCCGGTACAGGTAGCATAAGGCTTCGTGGTGAGTCTGGTTTTGGTGGCGGACAGGGTGTTATATATGTATTGGATGGTACCATTCTTCCAAACGAGAATGACCTGAATATGGACGACATTGAGGATGTAACGATCCTGCAAGGTCCTGCTGCGGCTGCACTATTCGGACCTCAGGGTGCTGGTGGTGCTATCGTATTGACTACCAAAAAAGGAAAAAGAAAGAAAGGTCTTGGTGTAGAAGTTAATTCAGGTGTTCAGGTAGATAAAGTTTATATTCTGCCTAATTACCAGAATTCATACGCCGGTGGTAATACTGATAATATGTTTCAATTTAAGTATATCCCCGGTTTTCATCCGGACTTATGGGCACAATTAGATGGTAAATATTATCCTGATTATTCAGATGATGCCAGCTGGGGTCCCCGCATGGTAGGCCAGGAATATATTCCATGGTATTCATGGTATGGTGGTTCCCGTTATGCAGGAACTACTGCTTCATTAGTGCCTCAGCCAAACAATTCCCGTGATTTTTATAACACTGGTGTTGTTACTAACAATACTGTTACTGTAAATGGCGGTAGCGATAATTCAGCTTTCCGTTTGTCTTATGGTAATGTGTGGGCAAAAGGCCTTATCCCAACTACTACTTTAAAGAAAAACACTTTCACTTTTAATGGTAGCCTGGATATAACTCCTAAGCTTACTGCCGAGGTTAATTTCAACTACATTACACAAATCCTGAATGGTGAGTTTGACGATGGTTATTCAAACCAAACAACTGGTTCATTCAACCAGTGGTTCCACAGAGACCTGGATATGAAGATCATGAGGGAATTAAAAGATCTTCGTACACCATCTGGTATCTGGGCAAGCTGGAATCACCTTAACCCTTCTGCATACAATCCGGATAATGAAAAGCCATTCTACGCCGGTAACTATTGGTATAATTTCTACAAGTGGTTTGATTTAGTGAAGCCGCTTTCAAATACTGACAGGTTCTACGGATTTGTTGCTTTACATTACAAAATATCCAAGAGCCTTCGTGCAACAGCCCGTTATCGTAAGCAATCCAACTATGTTTGGAGTGAAACAAAATACTCCTCTGACCTGTTAGCCAGTGCTACACAAACAACTGGTAACTGTGGTGAGTGTTTTGGATATTATGGTACCAGCACTTCTAATTCCAATATTACTAATATGGAATTGCTGATCACCTATGAGCAAAAACTTGGTGATTTCAACGTAAAAGGAATAGTAGGTACAGATATCTATCGTTCTTTGCAAAAATCAAACAGTGCTAATACCGTTCAGGGATTGGTAGTTCCAAATCTTTATACGATCTCTAACTCTGTGAACCCCGCAAGCATTGGTAACGGACGTTCTGATTTCCGTTCCAGCGCCTTGTTCTTCCAGGGTAATGCCGGTTATAAAAACTTCCTGAATTTAGAGGTTACAGTACGCCAGGACTGGTTCTCAAGTAACCCGCCTGCAAAACCATTCGTGGTTTCAAAATCTGCAGGTCTTTCATTTGTGTTCAGCGAGTTGGCGAAGCTTTCATGGCTTTCTTTAGGAAAGATCAGGGCTTCATGGGGTGAAATTCCTGGTAGGGTAGGTACTTACAGCTATCCCGGTAGCTTGTACTCAATTGCCCAGAACCAATGGAATGGTAATGCATTGATGAGTACTAATAATAGTTTGACTGATGGTGCGATCACTGGATATACAACTACTCAAAAGGAGATCGGTATTGACCTGAAATTCTTGAAGAACAGGGTAGGTGCTTCATTTACTTACTGGAATGGTGATGATAAGGACTTTGTTACCAACCTGACAGTAAATGGTGCCAGTGGTTATACAGGTTACGTAACAAATGCAGGTTTGATCACTAAGCGTGGATATAATATCCAGGTGAGTGGTCGTCCGGTTTGGAACAGTTCATTACAAATTGAGCTAAGTGCTAACCTGGGTATACTGGCAGAAAATAAAGTGGTGAAGATATCTGATCAGCTTGATCGTACTACAGGTATCAGCGGAAACTGGGGAACTACAGGTCCATACATGCTTCACCAGGAAGGTAGGGATTGGGGACAGATGTTTGGTAATGGTATCAAGCGTATCGATGGCCAGCCTGTATTAGATGCTAACGGTTTTTATGTGAATGATCCTGCTGTATTCTTCGGTAGTGTATTACCTAAGCATACAGGTGGTGCTCAGTTGAGCATTAAGTACAAAGGCATTATAGTAATGGCAAATGGTGACTTCCAGGTAGGTGGTAAATTCTTCTCACTTTCTGATATGTGGGGAAGCTTCTCTGGTCTTACTGCCCGTACAGCTACTATCAATGACAAAGGCAACCCGATCCGTGATAGGGTAGCTGATGGTGGTGGTGTGCATGTGTTTGGTGTAGATGACACTGGTAAGCCTGTTGATTACTATGTGGAAGCACAGGACTACTTCCATAACCTGTATAATAACAGAACTTTCGATCCTTATATTTATGACCTGACTTATGTTAAGTTGCGTGAAGTTTCAATTGGTTACCAACTGCCTGTTGGCAAGTGGGGAATCAACTGGATCCAGAATGCTACTATTTCTGTAGTAGCCCGCAACCCGGTATTGATCTATGCTAAAACTGCTGACTTTGATCCTTCTGAGATCTCAAATATCAGTGGTGAGGCCGGAAACATGCCTGGCACAAGAGGTTTAGGTGTTAACCTGAAGATCGGATTCTAAAACAGTCAGGAATATTTAATAAAACCAAAAACGCATGAAAATGAAAAAAATAAATTTTAAAGGTTTGCTGGTTGGTTTGCTGGCTGTGAGTATGCTTGCTCCTAGTTGTAAGCGTTACTCTTCAGACTTTGGCGATACCAATGACAATCCGAATAATATCAATGAGCCTCTTTTGGGCGCTCTATTAACAAACGTACTGGCGGGTATCTCTGGTGTAGCCAACTATACCAGGCCCGGATACTATTGCCAGTATTTTTCTGAAACACAGTATTCGGCTACGTCTTTATACTCCCTTCCTCAGTTGCAGTATGAAGGTTATTATTCAGGCTCCATGATGGATCTGCAAACGATCGTCAATAAAGGAACCAATAATAATATGACACAGGTTGCCAAGATCCTGTTGGCTTATTATTACACTTTTGTATCTGACTGCTGGGGAGATGTTCCCATGTCAGAAGCATTGCAGGGTAATGGATATCCCGTGTATGATTCACAGGAAGACATTTACAAGAACTCACTTGCAATGCTGGCCGATGCAGTTGCCAGTTTTGATGCTGCATCAGGTATACAGGGAGATATAGTATATAGCGGTAATGTTACCAAATGGAGAAAATTTGCTAATTCTCTTCGTGTAAGATTGGCTTTGCAGTTGACCAAAAAATATCCTTCTGCCGGTGGTTATGCAGCTACCCAGCTGCAGGCTGCTTTGAATGATATTGATGGTGTGATCACTGACAATGCTGATAACTTTAAAGTAGCTTATCCCGGTGGTGCTTACCAGCATCCATGGTTTGCTACTTATAATGGCCGTTCTGATATTGGTGAAAGTGATGTAATGGTAGGTATTATGCAGGCCAGAACAGATGGCAGACAAGCTATGTATGGTTCTTCTAACCTGGGTGTTCCTTATGGATGGGATAGAACATCTGTTGACCCATGGCAGCAGGCCAACACAGGTTGGGCAAGAGTGCTTCAGGCTTCACTGCGTACTGAAAGCAGCACAGCCATGATCCTGTCTGCTTCTGAAGTTTACCTGAACAGAGCTGAAGCTGCTGACAGAGGCTGGACCGGAGAAGATATGAATGCTATGTACAAAGCAGGTATTAATGCATCTTTCGCTCAGTGGGGCGTGACTGCACCTTCAAATGCTTATTTTGCCCAGGCTAATGTTGCATTGGGATCACCAGCTGGTTCTGCTGCTAACGTTCAGAATATTGTTATGCAGCAATATATTGCTGCTTACCCTGACGGTATGCGTGGCTGGAATATCTGGAGAAGAACTGGTTACCCGGTATTGGTTCCTGCCCGTGATGCGACTAATAGCTCAGGACAAATTGTAAGAAGATTTGTGTATGATGCACAGACTTACGGTACTAATCCTGATGCTACTAACGCAGCCGCCGGAGCAATTCCCGGTGGTGACACGCAGGATTCTAAAGTATGGTGGGACAGATAGAATTAATTGTTAAATTTGTTAAAACAACAACAATGAATAAAAGAACATTATTACTCCCGGTGGTTGCCCTGTCACTGTTCTTTACGTCTTGTATCAAAAACAACGTAACGGACCTGACTACACAAGGAAGTACTTTTATTAAAATTTCAAGTAACCGGAACAATTCCATTTTCTTTTCTCCGTTTACGGATGTTAAAATGGTACCGCTATTTAATGTAAGAAAGGATGCAAACACAAATGAGAGTTTGCAGAAGCTTTCTGAGGTTACTATTACAGGTGTACCCGGTATGGTTGACAGGTATAACGCTGACAATGGTACTAACTTTGAACAATTGCCAGATAGCTTATATACATTAGATCCATCTGTAAGTAAGAGTGGTAACATTTATACAATTACATTTAATCCCGGTGATTTCTCATTTGACTTCCCGATCCATCTGGATGGTTCAAAGTGGGATCTCTCCCGTAAATATGCCCTAGGATTTGCTTTAACTGATCCTGGTACAGGTAATAAAATCTCTAATGGTCTTGATAGTGTGATTGCTCTTATCAGTATTAAAAATGCATATGACGGAACTTATCGCTATGATATGTGTACTTATCATCCGTCTGGTAATCCAAACTATGATTGTGGAACCACTGAAGTTGAATTACATACTACTTCTAACTATTCCTGCAAGGTTTATTGGCCATTAGGGGGTGATTATGGTGGACCGATGGTTTATGGTGGTGGTTTAAGCTGGTTTGGTGCTCAAGAGCCTGAATATACTGTTAACCCGGCGACTAACAAAGTAACTGTGCAGAATGCATATATAGGTGCAACTACTTTTTATACTACTATTACGGCAGCTTCTGGCTTTGATACCCGTTATGAACCGAGTGAGAAGAAGTTTTACATCAGATATGGTTATAACTATGATCCGGGTCCTGTATTTAATCCAGCAAATACCCGTGAGTGGACATTGGAGCTGACTTATCTGGGGCCCAGATAATAATTCTTGTTGATTGTTTTAAAGAATTATACATCAGAAGGGGAGATTTATCTCCCCTTCACTTATTTTAAATGGGCTTAATTTGCATAAGATTTAAATGAATAATAATGAGCGAACAAAACAATCCTCCCAACCAGTTGAATATTGAGATTTCTGAAGAAGTAGCGGAAGGCACTTATGCAAATCTTGCTATTATCACACATTCGCATGCAGAGTTTGTCATTGATTTTGTAAATGTGATGCCGGGTACTCCTAAAAGCCGGGTTAAATCCAGGATCATTCTTACTCCTCAGCATGCCAAAAGATTTATGAAAGCAATGACGGAGAATATTGAAAAATATGAGGCCACTAACGGGCCTATAAAGGATCTGGAGGAAATACAATTACCCATGAATTTTGGCGGGCCTACTGCACAGGCGTAAGTGAGTTCGGAGATAGGAGATAAGAGTTGGGAAGTTAGGAGTTGGCGAGGTATATAGATTATTGAGCTTTTCCTCGAAATTTCTCAGGGTTATTTATCATATACCAGATCAGTTTTCCGATTTCATCATTGCTTTCAGATAACTTTTTATATTGATCTGATGTGATGTATCCGCAATCTTTTGAAAAATCCAGCCATACCTGGGTTTCTGAATTTTCAGTTTCAGCATCATTTAGCTTGTTTATGAAGTAATCCCTGTAACGTCTCCTACGGTACGCTTCAGCAATATTAGCGCAAACAGATCTTGATGATCTTCTGATCTGATCTGTGAGTGAATATTTTTCTTCCGGTGGGAATTTCTTTGACAAATCAAAAATTTCCATTGTCAGTTCATAGGCTTTCTTATATACAATAAGGTCTTTATAATAGCCCATATAGATAATTTAACGCTTTTGCTTGTTACTACTAACTAATTGCTACTAACTCCAAACTTATAACAATCCTTCATCTGCAAAGCTGAAATATCCTGTTTCGCTTACGATAATGTGGTCCAGCACTTTAATGTCGAAGAATACGGCAGCCTGCTTGATTTTTTGAGTAAGTTGTTCATCTGCACGGCTGGGTTTCAGACTGCCTGACGGGTGGTTGTGACAGAGAATAATATTCACAGCATTTTCTTCCAATGCTTTTTTAAGAATGATCCGTGGGTCTGCCACGGTTCCGGTTATTCCTCCTTCACTTATTACTTCAAAATGATTGATCCGGTTTGCCTGGTTCAGGAAAAGAACGGCAAACACTTCCCGGGTATGATCTTTCAATTTGGTTTGTAGAAACCCTGCTATGTCACTGCTTTGCCTGATCACCGGTTTATCAATGATATCGGCGGCCTGTCTTCTTCTCCCCAGCTCCAGTGCAGCAGCCACTGTGATGGCTTTTGCCTCCCCGATACCCTTGATCTTCATAAGGTCTTTAATAGAAAGGCGACCCAGTTCAATGAGGTTATCTTTTCCGAGTTTAAGGATGTCCCGGGCCAGGTCAACAGCAGATTTTTCCCTGGAACCATTTTGTATAAGGATGGCCAGTAATTCGGCATTGCTGAGGTTTTCTGCACCTGATGCAAGTAGTTTTTCCCTTGGCCTGTCGTCTTTTGCCCATTGTTTTATTGGGTATTTGTGCTCTTGCATAAGGCAATTATAACCAATATTTTTATACCAGATCGATACCGTAAAACAGTTTTGATCTGTCACCAGGCCAATATCACCAATTTTTTGAAAAACACTAAAATCTGGTACTTATGAAAGCCAAAACCTTTACTCCCATGGGATCTCTTCATCCCATACTTTTCTTTGCTGGTGTGTATGTTGTAGCCCTTCTGGCATCTGTCTTTATCTTTTCGTCTCTTTTTTATAGCTGCAATGCCAGCGCTACTAAATCCAGTACTGAAAAGACGATCTCTCCTGACATCAAGAAAACCAGCGAATCAGAAATAGCATATCGTTGATTTTTTTGTTAGCACCCAATTTTTCGCAGTTTGCAGAATGATGAATGCAGCGATAGTAATATCTTCGCCGCATTCAAAGGACTTTCCAGACTTCTTATGTTATGATGCAATCTGCTAAAATTTTCTCCGGTACGGGTTCTGAACAATTGGCCCAGGCTATATGTAAGCAATACGGCACACAACCCGGTAAGGTCAATATCCAGCGTTTCAGCGACGGTGAGATATCCCCCATTTTTCTTGAAAGTGTAAGAGGAGATTATGTATTTCTGATCCAGAGCACCTATTCTCCGGCAGAAAACCTGATGGAGCTCTTGCTGATGATCGACGCTGCAAAAAGGGCTTCTGCCTACAAAGTGATTGCTGTGGTACCCTACTATGGTTATGCCCGGCAAGACAGAAAGGACCGCCCAAGAGTGGCTATTGGTAGTAAATTGGTAGCCAATATGTTAGTGGCCGCCGGTGCTGACAGGGTGATCACTATGGACCTCCATGCTCCTCAAATTCAGGGTTATTTTGATATACCGGTTGACCACCTGGATAGCCATGCAGTTTTTATACCTTATATACAGAATCTACGACTGGAAAACCTTACCTTTGCGGCCCCCGATGTAGGGGCTACCAACCGGATCCGGGAGATAGCTAATTATTTCAATGTAGAAATGGTTATCTGTGATAAACACCGGAAACGGGCCAATGAAATAGCCAGTATGGTAGTGATCGGAGATGTGACAGACAGGGATATAGTGATCATTGATGATATATGTGATACCGGGGGAACCCTTGCTAAAAGTGCGGGTCTTTTAAAAGAAAAAGGTGCCAGAAGTGTAAGGGCCTTTATCACTCACCCGGTACTAAGCGGAAAAGCCTACGAGAATATTGAGAACAGTGTTTTGGAAGAGCTGGTAGTGTGTGATACGATCCCTTTAAGAAGGGAAAGTTCAAAGATAAAAGTGGCAACTGTATCTGAATTGTTTGCTGTGGCAATTCGAAATGCATATGAGAACAAAAGTATAACCAGCTTGTTTGTTCACTCACAGCGAAAAGGAAGAACGTAATTTTTTAAACAACAATACAATGAACACAATTACAATCGAAGGACAACTGAGGACCGGCTTTGGCAAATCAGCCACCCGCCAACTCCGCTCTCAGGACCTGGTGCCTGGTGTAATTTATGGGGGTGCTAAGGAGGTGAGTTTTACAGCTCCAGCCGCGGCTTTCAAAAAATTAATTTACACACCAAGTTTCCAGCTAGTTGACTTAAAAGTGGATGGCCAGTCTTACAAATGTATTTTGAAAGACCTGCAATTTGACAAGATCACAGATACACTGATCCATATTGATCTGCTTGAATTGGTAGAAGGTAAAAAAGTGGTTGCTGATATTCCATTGAACTTTACCGGTACAGCACAGGGTGTGAAGGATGGTGGTCGCCTGGTGACAAAAATGAAGTCACTTAAGGTGAAGACTTTTCCAAAGTATCTGAAAGAGAATATAGAAGTGCCTATTGATGACCTGGAGTTAAACGGAAACATCCGTGTGGAAGACGTTAACGAGGAGCATTATGAGATCATGAACTCACCTCGTATTCCAATTGCGTCTGTAGTACTTACAAGACAGTTAAAGCAAGAAGAAGCTGCTGCACCTGCTGCCGAAGGTGCGCCAGCCGCAGCAGCTGCTCCTGCAGCTGCAGAAGAGGAGAAGAAGTAATCGCTTTATTAAGCATATTTATTTTGAAAACCCGTGTCTTTGATGCGGGTTTTTTAATACAATCCATGTCATTTGGGTACAAATACGTTAATTAGCAGCATGAAATTTCTGATAGCAGGATTGGGGAATATTGGCGACGAATATGCACATACACGTCATAACATAGGTTTTGATGTGGTAATGGCCTTTGTACAGAAACACGGAGGCATGTTCACTCAAAGCAGGCTTGCCTATAAAGCGGAAATAAAATGGAAGGGTAAGAGTTTTATCTGTATTTGTCCAACAACCTATATGAACCTGAGCGGTAAATCGGTGAAATACTGGATGGATAAAGAAAAAATAAAAGTGGAACAGGTTCTTGTAATAACAGACGATGTAGCGATCCCGATAACGAAACTTCGGTTGAGAACCGGAGGCAGCCCCGGCGGACATAATGGATTAAAGAGTATTACGGAAGTTCTTGAGGTATCCGATTTCCCCAGGTTGCGATTTGGTATTGGCGACGATTATCCTAAAGGCATGCAGTCTGATTTTGTGCTTGGAAAATGGAAAAAGGAGGAAGAAGCAATAGTAAAGGCCAAGATCGACAAATCTGTAGAAGTGATCGAATCCTTTGCAACACAAGGTATTACGGCAGCCATGAACGCTGTAAATAATCAGGTGTTTTCGTTATGATAAATCAGATGTATTATTTACTTTAGCAACCCGACTTTTCCTTCATCTGCCGTATAATACTCTTAATGGCAGACAGGCAAAAATCCAATCATCATATTGAAGCCCGAAGATATATAGGATAAGCAGGTAAAAAAGCTGCCTCCTGTGTATTTATTAAAACACTTTCTGTTTATGAAAATATTTTGTGTAGGCCGTAACTATGCAGCACATGCTCAGGAATTGGGTAATGAAGTTCCCGATGAACCGGTGATATTTATGAAGCCTAAAAGCGCATTGCTTCAGTCTCATACACCATTTTATTATCCTGAGTTTACAAATGAACTGCATTATGAGTGTGAACTGGTATTGAGGGTCAGTAAAAACGGTAAGTATATACAGGAAAAATTTGCAGGTAAGTATTATGATGCTATTACTACAGGCATAGATTTTACGGCAAGGGATATACAGCTTGAATTGAAAGAAAAAGGATTGCCATGGGAAAAGGCAAAAGCCTGGGACAACTCCGCAGTAGTGGGAAAATGGATCCAGGTGTCTGATATAAAAAATAAGAAAGACATTAATTTTTGCCTATACAAGAACAAAGAACTGGTGCAACAGGGTAATTCTGCGAATATGTTGCATAACTTTGATAAGATCGTTTCCTATATTTCTAACTACTTTTCTGTGAATATCGGAGACCTGATCTTTACCGGAACACCGGCAGGTGTTGGTGAGGTGGTAGTGGGTGATGAACTGGAAGCATTTATTGAAGATGAGAGTATGTTTGCATTAGAAGTGAAATAAATAATTTTTAAATTGCTGAGGCTTACTGCTTATGCTTATGAGAGGCCATCCTTAAACGGATGGCTTTTCTTTTATACCCCTTTATGTTTCCCTTATTTTTGCCACATTATTGTTTGCTGTAAATGATCGATACAAATATTTTATTGAGAGCATACCGTTCGATGAGCCGTGTAAAAGTGATGGCAGAAACCTATGAGGCTAACCGTTCTATCTGCAAATATGTTCACTCCACCTCAAGGGGTCATGAAGCCATTCAACTGGCAACAGCGTATCAGCTACAACCGCAGGATTACGTAAGCCCTTATTACAGGGATGAGAGTATTGTAATGGGTATCGGTTTTACTCCTTATGAACAAATGCTACAGTTGCTGGCAAAAAGGAATGATATTTTTACAGGGGGAAGAGAATATTATTCTCATCCCAATTATAGGGGTGATGATAAGCCAACGATGATCCACCAAAGCAGTGCCACGGGAATGCAGGTGATACCTACTACAGGAGTTGCACAAGGCATTCAATACTTAGAAAAATATTATCCCGAGAAATTAAGAAAGGGTGCCAACGGAGAATTGCCGGTTATTATATGTTCATTAGGTGATGCAAGCATTACGGAAGGGGAAGTGAGTGAAGCGTTTCAATTTGCTGTTTTAAAACAGTTGCCAATAATTTATCTCGTTCAGGATAATAACTGGGGCATCAGCGTTTCTGCAGAAGAGGCAAGGGCAATGAATGCCTTTGAATTTGCTGCAGGCTTTAAGGGAATGAACCGTACACAAGTGGATGGAAGTGATTTTGAAGCGTCCTATATGGTGATGAAAGATGTTTGTGAAAGGGTAAGAAGGGAAAGGAAACCGTGGCTGGTGCATGCACAGGTCCCTTTGTTGGGTCACCACACCAGTGGTGTTCGAAAAGAATTTTATCGTTCTGATGAAGACTGGGCAAAACACCAGGAACATGACCCCAATCCAAAACTGAGAAAAAAATTACTTGAAAGAGGGATACATGAAGATGAGATCATTACCATAGAGAAAGAAGCAGCCGATTATATTAATGCAGAATTTGCTAAAGCAGTTGCAGCACCTGAACCTGATCCTGTAACAATAGAAGATCATGTATTTGCTCCTGCAACTATTACAGAAGAGAAAGGTGATCGTAATCCTGCCGGTAAGGAAAAAGTAGTTATGGTGGATGCAGCATTGTTTGCTATAAGGGAGATCATGGAAGATCACCCTGAAGCTGTATTATATGGGCAGGATGTGGGCAAAAGATTGGGTGGTGTGTTTAGGGAAGCAGCGACCCTGGCGGAAAAGTTTGGTGATCATAGGGTGTTTAATACTGCTATCCAGGAAGCTTATATTGTTGGCTCAACTGTAGGCATGAGTGCAGTGGGACTAAAACCCATCGTTGAAGTACAATTTGCAGATTATATCTATCCAGGGTTCAATCAATTGGTCACTGAGATTTCAAAAAGTTGCTATCTGAGTTGCGGCAAGTTTCCTGTATCTATGATCTTGAGGGTTCCGATAGGCGCTTATGGCGGCGGAGGTCCTTATCATAGCGGTAGTGTAGAAACAACTGTGCTTTCCATCAAAGGAATTAAAGTGGCCTATCCTTCCAATGCGGCTGATATGAAAGGGTTGATGAAAGCAGCCTATTATGACCCCAATCCTGTGGTAATGCTGGAGCATAAGGGGCTTTACTGGAGCAAGGTGCCAGGAACAGAAGATGCCAAAACTCCGGAACCTTCTGGTGATTATATACTCCCATTTGGTAAAGCGAATATTGTAATAAAAGCTGACCAGGATAAGATAGCCAATGGTGAAAGTTGTGTTATTATCACTTATGGAATGGGAGTGTATTGGGCCAAAGCTGCAGCAAAAAAATTTAATGGAAATGTGGAAGTGGTTGACCTGCGAACTTTATTTCCGCTGGATGAAGAACTTATATTTGAAAGAGTAAAAGCTCACGGAAAATGCCTGGTACTGACCGAGGAACAACAAAACAATTCTTTTGCTGAAGCATTAGCCGGAAGAATTTCTAAAAACTGCTTTCAGTTTCTGGATACACCGGTTGAAGTTTTAGGTGCTTTGAATGTACCTGCAGTGCCGATGAATATGGAACTCGAAAAAACTATGCTGCCGGATAGCGAGAAGGTGGCAGCATTAATAGCCAAGGTACTTCAATATTAAGAAAATCAGCTTTCGCCTAAATTATCAATCAAAATAAGAAGTGATTTTTTGTAATTCTTTTTTATGAGCCTGACCAGAATAAATTGATTAACTAAAACATAAATACCGGCTAGTAAATTTATTATAAAGAAAATGACCATTAATATGCCGATGTCATCTTCACTTCGGTCTTTGATCTCTTCAACTAATCCCACAATACATATTACAAGTAAAAAAAGTAATGATAATATGTAGCATATCATTATGATTGAATGAGCAGATTTTGTATTTCTTTCTATAGATTTAGCAGGATAATATTTTGTCAAAAAAACAATATTGAAAATTGAGTTAACCATAATAATAATGCTCATTGTAAGCATAGCAAAATAAATCCATTGAAGCTCTTCGGGAAAGGCTTTTTTAAAATTTGCCACCGTCATTATTATAGCAAAAACAAGGAAGGATAAGAGAAGAAAGTAATTAGCAACTCTGAATAATTTCCATCTTATACTCATAAGTCATTTTTGAGACTCAATTTTATTTGCAACTCTTCAAGTTGTTTCTCATCAATGCTTGAAGGCGCATCTAACATTACATCTCTTCCTGCATTGTTTTTCGGGAATGCAATAAAGTCACGGATAACCTCACTACCACCTATAATTGCACATAACCTGTCAAACCCATAGGCAATACCACCGTGTGGCGGGGCGCCGTATTCAAAAGCTCCCAATAGGAAACCAAATTTATGCTGCTGTTCTTCTCTATCCATACCCAAAGCGGCAAACATCTTTTCCTGTAACTCCTTTTGATGGATACGGATAGAACCACCACCCACTTCATTTCCATTCAAAACCATATCATACGCATTGGCTTTAATGTTTGCATAAGGATGCTTTAAATATTCAGCTGCATTTTCAATCACCGGGCTGTTGTTTACCATCGTTTCAATATCCGCAGGGCGGGGAGAAGTAAACGGATGGTGACGGGCTACCCAACGGTTCTCTTCTTCAGCATATTCAAAAAGCGGAAAGTCAAGTACCCACAGCATTTTAAATTCATCCGGATTTCTCATACCTAGTCTTTCTGCCATTTCAAGCCGGAGTTCGCTTATTGCTTTACGGGTTCTTTCTTCTGCACCAGCCAATATCAGTACAAGGTCACCAGGTTTTGCACCGGCTGCTTCAGCAATGGCTTTTAGCCTTTCTTCGTTGTAAAATTTATCTACGCTGCTTTTATAAGTTCCGTCTGCATTTACTTTTATAAATACCAAACCTTTCATGCCGATTTGCGGACGTTTCACCCATTCGGTCAATTCATCTGTTTGTTTACGGCTGTATTCACTGCAACCCGGAACAGCAATAGCTAATACTGTTTCCGCTTCGTCAAAAACCTTAAAATCTGCTCCATTTACCAGTGATGCGTTATCATCTTTGTCAGTAAAAACAGATGATGGCTTTTTCAAATTCAGTAATTGCATGCCGAAACGGATATCCGGTTTATCATTTCCAAAGTTCCACATAGCATCTTCCCAGGTCATCCGTTCTACTTTATCCGTGTAATCAATGCCTTTTACTTCTTTGAAGATATGCTTCACCATTCCTTCAAACATTTCCAGGATGTCGTTCTGCTCCACAAATGCCATCTCGCAGTCTATCTGTGTAAATTCAGGCTGACGATCAGCCCTCAGATCCTCATCTCTGAAACATTTCACAACCTGGTAGTATCGATCATAACCGCTTACCATCAATAGTTGTTTAAATGTTTGCGGTGATTGTGGCAGCGCATAAAATTGCCCCGGGTTCATCCGGCTGGGGACCACAAAATCCCTGGCACCTTCCGGTGTGGATTTTATCAGGAATGGTGTTTCAATATCCATGAAACCCTGCTGGTGCAGGTAATTCCTGGCTGCACGGTTTACAGCATAGCGTAATTCAATATTCTTTTTAACGGTATTGCGACGAAGATCAAGATAACGATACTTCATCCGGATATCATCACCGCCGTCCGTTTTGTCTTCAATAGTAAATGGGGGAACAGCAGACTTGTTCAGTATCTTGTATTCTGTGATATTAATTTCAATATCACCTGTGGGAATATTTGGATTCTTATTGCTTCTTTCATCCACAACACCCGTAGCCTGCAACACGAATTCACGGCCCGGAGGGTTTTCTTCCAGCTGTTTATTTAATTCTTCTCCAAAAAGAAGCTGCGTAATACCATAACGGTCACGCAGATCTATGAAAGTAATAGCTCCGAATTTGCGGATGGTCTGCACCCAACCGGCAAGGGTCACATTTTCTCCTTTATTGCCAATTCTTAATTCGCCACAGGTATGAGTTCTGTACATTTTTCTATTTTCTTGACTGAGGCGCAAAGATAACAAGGGGAGGCTTAATTCCGGGATTTAGCCTCATTTGCGGGGGTGGCTTATATTCGTGTATTACAAAAACCAATGCCACCGGATACTACACATATCCCCGGTCAAACGGCTCCGCCTCTTTTCAAAAGCGAGATTAATAAGGATTCTCTTATTAATGCCTTGCTAGAGGAAAAATACAGGGAAGAAAAGAGTGAGCAGAAAACAGATTGGTTCGGCGCTTTGTCCTTCCCTCTTTTTATCATGATCATGGTCATTGCTCTTAAATGGAATAAGATCGGATCATTTTTGGGATGGAAGGACAACAGGAAAAGAAAAAGAGTATTAAGTGAGATGGACGAGAATGGTCTGATCTATGACAGCCTGCTAACCCAGTATAATTCTTATTATAAATCTCTTCCATTTGAAGAAAAGGAAAGATTTCTTGAGCGAACCATTCTTTTCAGAAAATCAAAAGAATTCCGGTTCTATTCTATGCCGGAAGATGAACATATTCCGATATTAATTAGTGGTGCTGCTATTCAACTTACTTTTGGTTTGGGTAATTACCTGATGGACTATTTTGAAGTGATCCATGTTATTCGCAATGAGTATGTGATGAATGTTAGCCAGAGAACTTTATATGGACATGTAAACCATAATGGGATACATGTTTCCTGGACTCATTTTATGCATGGATACAACGATTACACTGATTCCAGGAATGTGGGTTTGCATGAAATGGCGCATGCTTTACATTTTGATGCCTTTTTCGGGATCGAAGACAACCATGACCGAAGTTTTAAAGAAAGGCTTACTGATTTTTCAAAAGAAGGAATGCCTGTCCTGGAAGCGATGCAAACAGGGATGAGTTTCATATTGCATAATTATGCATCTATAAATTTTGAAGAATTCTGGGCAGTTTCTGTCGAGACCTTTTTCGAGAACCCGGGATCTTTTAAAGAAAAACTTCCCAGGTTATATGAAGAGATGTGTAGCCTGTTGAACCAGGACCCAATGTTGCCTCAAAAGGTCATAAAAAATGAGATACTACATTAATAAATGCTCACATTGTTACATCACCGTGTTCCCTGATCTCCCTGCTTCTTTGAAAAAGATAGTAGTACATCAGTATTAAGGCTCCTGCTATGAAAGGGAGTAAGGCAAGATGTTTTCCTTCAAAATGTTTCCATATCAGGACCTCATCAAAACCAAAGAACTCACTGATCATCCAGTAAGAGTTGGCAGTGATCCAGAATGCTATGGCAAGGTTATGGGCCAGTTCAGAGGCCATATGTCTGGTCCGCCAGGCAATAAGGATGGCAATACTCAGGGTAGGAATGATCATGGCAATACCCAGCACCTCCCAGATCATACACCAACTGATATCTTTTACAAGCCAGAAAACAATATGCATATTTTCCATCCGGCGATAACGGGCGGGGATACTGTAGAGAGATTCATTAGTTTGTATCATGTAAGTAAATAATTCGGTAAATTATTAAATGTTGCGGGAAAGGATCCTGGCAAATCTGCTGATATCGGCTTCAGGATGAATAGGACTTCCAATTGATAAGTGATCAGTTAATTGTTTGGCAAAAAAGGGAGCTAAGGAAAATCCTTTTGTTCCCATTCCGTTGAGGATACCAACAGCAGGAAATTGTGGATGGGTACCTACAAAAGGTCTTCTTTCCAAAGTAGCAGGCCTTATACCACATATATGTTGCTGTATGCTAAAGGGAGATATTAACCAATTTTTCAATAGGGTTTCAGCATTTTCTCTGAATTCTTTTGTGGGATTTTCATTGTCAAATTCCCATGCATAATTAGAACCCAGCCACCACATGTCATTTTCTGAGAGCGGAGTCAACATCATTCCCTTTTTGTATATATGATCACGGGGAAGATCGGGGATTTCAACTATTAATGCTTCGCCTTTATTCGGCGCAAATGGGAGATTTTTGAAAAAATTATTCTCAGCACTTGCTACTCCATCACAAAAAATAACTTTATTGGCAGATATATTTTTATAACTGATTTTCCCTGTTTGAATCTTTAGTTCACTTATTTTAAATTCTTCTTCCAGTAACTGACTATTATCCAGTAAAGCTTTTCTCCAGGTGGGTAATAGCTTTTCAGCATGTATCGTATAAACAGGATCTATCTCGCCAAATCCAAATTCATAATTAAAAATTTCCCTGAATTTATTTTCTTCATTAATCAGAGAAACAAAACTTCCCTTTTCCTCAACCCGTTGCTGAAAACTGAGCCTCATTTGTGCCGACGGGAAAAAATCAATAATGTTTTTTTGAGAAATAGCTGTTATGCCCAATTCATTTCCCAGATCATTGTATTCTTTCCAAATAAAAGGTAATAGTTGATCCGCCATCCATACTTCTACATGTCTGCGCCCTGTAACAGGATTAATGATCCCTGCTGCTAAACGGGAAGGGGTATTTTGCTTGTTGTCATCAATGACAACGAATGACTTTTTTTCTTTTTGAAAATAGTAACTGAGCCATGTGCCACTGATACCCTGGCCGATTATTAAATAGTCGAAATGACCCTGAGCTTGACGAAGGGTCAGCGAAGAGATTTTGGATTTTGACAACTCTTTCAACAGAGGGATATCATTTTTGATTAAAGCTTCTTTCTTTTTTCTTGTCCAGCCTTTTATCTGTTTCTCCAGTTTGCTTGCTTCTTCGAATGTTTCAAGTCTTGTTTGCCAAACGAGCTGAACAGGTCTTCTTTTATATGTATAGCAATCTACAAAATGACCTGTTTCATGTTGCCAGACCCTTCTATCTAGATCATTAGTTAAACCTGTATAGTAAGATCCGTCTGAGCAAAGCAAAATATATATTGCATACATAGGTCAAAGATAGAAAGCCCTTCGTCAGGCTCAGGGCTGCTCTATATTTATCCGAATTCCTTCTGAATGAGAAGAGAATTCAGGAGCATACATACACTGAATTGTGGTAACACCGTTACTGAAATTTCCTGCATGTGTGGCAAACAGAGGGTACTCAAAAACATAAACTCCTCTTTGCAGGTTGCTGAAAAAGAAATTGGTACTTGCATCTTTGGTACTTTCATAATATCCTAACCCGCCCTGCCATTTGTATTGACTCAAAACATTTACCGGTTCAAGAGCAGATGCCCGCATATCTTTCATGTGTACATACTCCATTTCTCTATCCACCCTTAACTCAATCCTGACTTTTACTTTGTCACCGACTTTTATAACATCACCCTCATTCACCGGTTCCAGTACAGGTCCACGGTCTGTATTTTTCTCAATGAATAATTTCTTTGTCAATTGTAATGGGGTAGAGGCTGTTGTTATATTATCCAGGTCTTCAAAATACTGCCAGTAAACGGCTCCCCAGGAAGCCCCCCTGCCCCCCGAAGGAGGATTCTGGTCTCCAACGGTTACAGATATGTTACCCATCTCCGGTTGTACTTTGTTCCCTTCAATTGTTTTCTTGAAATACCCTGTCCCGGCTTCGGAAGTCTCAGTTCCTCCTCCGAAGGAGGAGGTTAGGTGGAGGCTTCCCAGATTGATCTCTACCTGTGGCTGTTCACCCAGCCAGTCAGATCCTTGCAGCAATAAAGCGTAACAGGCTTCGGCCGTAGCTTTTGTGGTTTCCCAGTTATTGGTCTGTTTGTTTTTTAATAACCAGGTTTTAAGTTCATCTACAATTTTATTGTCCTTGCCTATTTCCTGGAATGCTTCAATAAGTAGTGAATGGGTTTCAATAGGCATCTGGTACCAGAACCATCCATATTGCATTGTTTTCCAGTACATACCCAACTCATCATTTGTAATAGATGTTTCTTTCAGTGATTTTAATATGGCATCCGGTGTTTTTATGTCTCCGTTACGATGTAATGCTAATGCGATCATCCCCTGCATGTATTTGCTTTGGCCTACCCATGTGAGTTTTACTCTTTCCATAAAGTAGTTATAAGCCTTTTGGGTGGCCTGTGGTATTTTATAGGCCGGGAAAAAGCTTCTCATATACAGGTATTGCACTTCTGTATGGCCAGGAGTATATTTTTTCAGATCTGTTTTGTTTTTGATCAGCCTGTCATAATCTTCTTTTATTTTATTATCCAGGTAAGGAATGGCTGATGAAAGAATCTCGTATAAATTATTTTGTTGCCCTTCGGCTACTGCATCCAGTTTCTGTAAATGGCCAATACCTGTTACAATATACTGGGTGATATAACGATCATCAGGTCCGCCGCGGAACCATACAAAGCCGCCATTGCTGCTTTGCATCTGCTTTAGTTTTCCAAATGAACTATTCAATTGCTCACTCATTTTTACCATGTCAAACAGGAGGGCAATATTTCTTTTTTGTTCCGTTTCAGTTTTTGCCTGGAGTACCCAGGGTGTTTCTTCCAGCAATACTGCTTTCAGTTCTTCGTTCTTTTGCAGATTGCTTAGTAAAGCGGCCGTATCTTTTATCTTCCACTGCTCAAACACCTGCCTGATGCGTGGTGAAGAGTTAGCAATAAATGTGGCCAGTGAGTTAGCGTAATAACGGTTCCATGTTTGTTCAGCACATTCATAAGGGTACTCCATGAGGTAAGGTAGTGCCTGTATAGCGTACCATGCAGGATTGCTGGTGTATTCCACAGTAACTGCATGATGCTGCAGGCTTTCTGATTCACCTGAGTTCAGCAGTTTGGAGAATGTAAATTGTTTGGTGCCACTTCCTTTCACATTAAGCGGTAAACTTTCTGTTACCAGCATCCGGTTGGTGAGTACGGGTAAACTGTTTTCTTCCCCGTCTGCCCACCCCGGCCCTCCCGAAGCGAGGGTGGCTTTCGCTACAATACGCCATACAAGGGCATCATTGTATTGATAGGGAACTTCTATCGGGAATTGTAATGACCCACTTTGTCCCGCTGCTATGGTGAAGTACTGGTTCAATACCATATTCTGAAACCAGCCATCGGCGGGTTTGCCGGTGCTGGCATCAAATAAGCGGAGTTCAGCTGTACCGGTGAGTTCTTTATCGGAAAGGTTTACAATTTTTGTACTGAACTGTAGTTTATCGCCTTCCCGGAGAAAACGGGGCATATTGGGCTGCACCATTAGTTCTTTCTGTGTAATGATCTCTTTGGTGCTGCTGCCAAAAGCCGCCTCTTTTGTATGTGCCAGCGCCATAAATTTCCATTTGGTCAGGGCTTCAGGCATGGTAAAAGAAAATTCAATAGCACCACTGCTGTCTGTTCTCAGATCCGGAAAGAAGAAGGCTGTTTCATTGAAGTTTTTGCGAATTTTAGTTTCTGCTATTCTTTGTTTCCCCTTCTTTGTAGTAATTACCATCGCTCCAGCAGCTCCCTGAGGACCAAATAAGGCTGCTGCTGCTGGACCTGGAAGTATAGTCACTTCTAAAATATCATCTGGGCTAAGGTTGTCGATATTAGATACAACAACACCATCAACTACATAAAGAGTATTTTCATTTGATTCTATTCCTGATTCACCTCTGAGCCTTATATTACCATCGCCTGCATTCCCTAATTTGGGAGTTGATTGGCTTCTTATTTGCATACCTGAAACCTTTCCAGATAAAGCGTTATTTAAATTGGTTTGTCTTATTTCGTTTAGTTCTTCCGAAGGTGGTGCTGCTGCAACACCATCCGCTAAAACTGATCTACCAGCATATCTATAAGCTATAACATCTTCCTCTACTCCATAAATGCCGGATATTAGCCGATCGTACTGCTTGTTCAGATATTGAGAATTGTTCTGGTAACTGTATTTTATAAAGGAGTTTACCTGGGAGAAGTTTTTGGTACCATCCCAGCTTGTACGGTTATAATAATTTGGCCATACAGAAGGCTGCCGCCATGCATGAGCATAAAACTGGTCCAATGAGGCATCATACATAGTTGCGAGCATTTCAGCCGCCACTTTTTCATTTTTATATCCGCTGATCTTTATTTTCCATTTTTCATCACTGCCAGGCAGGGTTTTATCCCGGTAAGTGGCATATTCAATATGCAGGTCTTTATTATCCCAGGGCACATTGATGGTTTTATTTTGCTGATAAATACGGTTGTGCTTTACAAATGCCCAGCTTACGCCAAAACCGCCCCGGTCTTTTTCATCAGTATTAAAAGAAAATGTTTTCTTTTCATCAGAAAGGGTAATGAACTGGTAATTGTTTTCAGATAGCAAATTGCCCTGTTTGCCAACCTGCTGTACCAGGAATAAATTGTCAGCCGCGGTTCCTAACTCTACTTGTGCTTTTTCACCAGGCTCCACTGTTGTCTTTTGTAAGCCTGTCCATAAATAATCAGGATGGTTAAGTTTTTTATTGTTTTCGTCAAAAAGCTCCATGTATTGTACATCTTTTACTTCATCACCAGCCAACTCTGGCCCTCCCGAAGGGAGGGAGGAAGATCTTGCTGTGATCTCGATCATATAAAAGCCCGGTGAGAATGATCTTTTATCCATCACTGTTTTTCCATGAAGGATAGACCATAAACCATCTTCACGGGAAGAATCGGTAGCTGTGTATACCTGCTCACCTTTTTCCCAACTTGTATGTTCTGTTTCATTATCATATTCATCATAAGGGAAGTACTTTATGTATTCCGGCTTGCTCATCACAAACTGATCAGGCCTATCCCAGAAGCGGTTGCGGATCAGCCTGTTTTCTTCCTTCAGTTTTGTAATTGTTACTTTGGCAATAGCCGGTACAAATTCTCCATTCAGGTTTTGTGTCCGGATCGTTATTTTTTTCAGGCTATCTACGGCAAGAGAAGAGGGAATGTTATTGGAAAGGATAAGTGATTTATAACTGACTGAGACAAATTTTTCACCACTCCGTGTTTCTCCGTTTATGTCGGTTACATCGGCATATATCCTGTAATCAAAAACAGGTTCAAATTTTTTATCAATGGTCGGGTCAGGTATAGCTTTAAAACTAATTTCAAACTTGCCGTCTCTGTCGGTTTTTATTTCACCATGTGTAATTTCCATTGGCGATGATGGCGGCTGCCACCAACGACGGAATAACCAGGGATATATAAAACGGGGTTCCCTTACTACCCGATACTTTACAGTAGCTCCGTCAATATTATTACCTGCATAAGCTTTGGCAAAGCCTGTGACCTTTATACTGTCATTTACTTTGTAGGTGCCTTTCATAACCTCATAGTCTACATAGAATTTCGGACGCTTATATTCTTCAACCCTGAACGAAGCGCTGCCTCCATCTTTCTTTGTATAAATAGAAAACAAACCATTAAGTCCTGTTTGCGGCAATTGGAATTTGCCGGAAAATGAACCAAATTCATTTGTCTTTACTTCGATGGTATCTACATTCTTATAATTAGCATCCCGGAGAGTGATACTGGTTGTATATCCTTCTTTGGCATGACTGTTATTCTGGTCAGACATTTTGCTGATCACAATTCCTTTGAAGTATACCGTTTGCCCGGGGCGGTAGATGCTTCTGTCTGTAAAAAGATAAACACTGATGACTTCTTTTGGTTCTTGTTTTTCTGTTTCCCGCCTATAATAGGTATACAACTGGTCATCCATAAACAACCTGTCTTTATTATAACGGATGTCGAGCATCGCATTATAACCGCCATAATTCTTATTATCCCTGTTCACATCTTCCAGCTTGAAAAAACCATTTGCATCAGTAGTATAGAGCTTTCCTTTTTCTTCAACATACTTTGATGTTTTATAGTCATACTTGCGGTCCCACACCTGCACACTGGCATTTTTCAGTGGTGAGCCATTATTTCTGTCAAGTACAAAATAGTCTGCGCCATTATTGATATAACTGATCCCTGAAATGTAGAATAGCCTGGCTCCAACTACCGTTTTAGCATTATCAAAATCTTTATCGCTGGCTGCTACTAATATGTATTCACCGGGTGACAGTACATCCACCTTTATTTCTGTGCCATGTTCTTGCAAATCATTCGTGGCGGGCAATGCCTGTTCCCATGCTTTTAATACCGGGGCTGATAAGAGAGCTGTCCAATATTTACTATCATACCTGTTTTCAAGCTGGTCTTTTAGTTTTTCGGTAGCCTGCACAAGGCGAAGATGCAGGACAGGAATATTCTTATAATTTACCAGTACCCGGAAAGGTTTTCCCGGTTCGTTTACTTTTTCGATATTAAAATCTAATGTACTGCTGTTGATCTGATTCAGAAGGTTATAGCAATTGATCCTTCCTTCTGATGAATCTTTTTGTGCTACTATCTTTTCGCAGATATCTTTTGCTTTTACCCGGTTATATCGGAAGGTTGTGTCACCATATGGTTTATAGCCATCAGCTTGCTCATTATAATGTGCCGCCACCAGGTACCAGGCCTGTGCTGCCGCTGGTAAGTTCTCATATTGATGAGCAATATGATTGATCGCATTGAAATATAAGTTGTCTTTATTAGGATGGGTGGAGTTTTCGTTTACAAACTGGATCCTTTTAATATCTGCATCGATCAGGGCATCAGGTTTTGCGTCTTTTAAATGAAAGCGGATCAATTCCTGGTAGATCAATAATGCTTTCTGTTGTAAGGAAAGGGAATCTTTTGTCGGAAATTTTCTATTCACAAAATCTGATGCTGGATCAAATGCAGAAGCCTGGTTGATCTCAAAGGCATAAGCCGGTTTATTGATATCTCGTTCATCATTTTCAAAATAATCCAAAGCCCGGTGAGCCAACAGGTCATAAAGAGTTG
Source organism: Chitinophagales bacterium (assembly GCA_020636575.1). Taxonomy (GTDB): domain Bacteria; phylum Bacteroidota; class Bacteroidia; order Chitinophagales; family Chitinophagaceae; genus JJ008. The sequence goes on along the minus strand of JACJXP010000001.1, from coordinate 112,638 downwards.
GTCGCAGGTGCCGTACATTTCCTTTTATGATGATGGCGTCATAACCCTTTAATAAAGTGCTTTGAAGTAACCGGGTATTATTTATAGATTCCAGGTAAAGTGAACCGATCTTTTTGTGAAAATCGTCGGTACTCCAGGTGTCAATATCATCTTTTTTAAAATTGACCGTTTCAGTTCTGTCATATAAAGTCCAGCGTCTGTGCTGGTAATAGTTCCAGTATAATTCTGCAAGCAGGCTTTTTAATATTGATCTCGCAGGCTCTTTGCTTTGTGTGATCTCGTTTTCAATTTCTTGTACAGAAAGCACTTCATTGTCTTCCCGGATTTGTTGTTGAAGCCCTGTTATAAAAACCAATGATTTGATGATCTGCGCTTCCTGCTTTTCTTTTTTAGCGAGGGTATAGATATTCTGTACCTCTTTCAGGGCTGATTTGGGTAATTCTTTTTCAATATGATCATTGACCTTTTTCCATAAGTCATCATAATTCTTTATTGGTTGCTGGCCTTTTACTGACATAAAGATGAGAAGTGTTAACGTTGAAAGAATAAGGTTCCTGTATGTGCGCATCCTGAAAATTTTATGGTACAAGGTAATTAATTTGAGTATGGATAAGATGCATTTTATAGGAGCTTTTCACAATTTTAAACCAGCTGATTTCATTTTTGCATTTCTTTTAATTAGGGTATTGTGTAATTTATACAACTTCTGAAACCCTTTATCCATAAGGATTTCAGCCTGAAGTGACATTTCCTGTATTTTTTTCAGTTTCGCTTTAACATTTTATTGCAGGTGTTTTTTGGCATGGTGGCATGAGATTGGAAATACCAGGTACAAGAAACAATTTTCAATTATTCAAAAAAAACAGAGTATGAAAAAAATTTTTACACTTTTATCTTTTTTAGCATTTTCACTTTCTCTTCTTGCCTTTGATGGCAGTCGCCTTAGTATATCAGCAGTATCAACCAGTACTGTTTTAAAGGTGGAGGTAGATGGAAGAGAATTCAGTATGAAAGACAACAGCCTGACCCTTGGTTATCTTTCACAAGGTCGTCATCATGTAAAGATCAGCCGTGAAAAAACCCGTAACGGTTTCAGGACAAGTAAAATGGTGATCTATAACAGTGATGTTTTTCTTAAGAAAGGTTATCACCTGGATATTACAGTGAACCGTTTTGGAAAGGTACTGATGGATGAGCAGATCATTGATCAGCGTAGCGAATGGTATAATGATGAAGACGATTATTATGATGACGACAGAGGTGGCTGGAAACAAAGTAATATTATGAGCAGCCAGGATTTTAATGTACTGGCAGATCAGTTACGCAGAGAATGGTACGAGGCAAACAGGTTAAAGTCAGCCAAATTCATCATCGACAAGAACTATTTTACTTCAGCCCAGGTAAAAGAACTGATGTTACTTTTCACTTTTGAAAATAACAGGCTGGAAATAGCAAAGTATGCTTACGACAAGACAGTTGATCAACGGAACTATTACGTAGTGAATGATGCATTGAGTTTTGGCAATAGCCGGGATGAACTGACCAAAGTGGTTCGTACACCTCGCTTTTAACGTTGTTTCATACACTTAAGGTTTATATGAAAAGTCCCCGCCATTTGGCGGGGACTTCAGTTATATCAGGGTGATACATTTATTTTTTCATTACCTCAGCCATTTTGATACCAATATCGGCCGGGCTGCTTACTACATGGATGCCACATTCACTCATGATCTTCATTTTTGCTTCAGCCGTATCATCAGCGCCACCTACAATAGCTCCGGCATGTCCCATCCGGCGACCGGGGGGAGCCGTTTGACCGGCAATAAAACCGACCACAGGTTTTTTGTTTCCGGTTTCTTTGATCCATCTTGCTGCTTCAGCTTCCATACCACCACCGATCTCGCCGATCATAACAATCGCATCGGTTTCGGGATCATTCATAAACAGTTCAACAGCCTCTTTGGTTGTGGTACCAATGATCGGGTCTCCACCAATACCTACCGCTGTTGAAATACCCAAGCCTGCTTTGGCTACCTGGTCTGCCGCTTCATACGTCAACGTACCAGATTTAGATACGATCCCGATCTTTCCGGGAATAAATACAAAACCCGGCATGATACCTACTTTGCATTCACCGGCTGTTATTACACCCGGACAGTTAGGTCCAACCAATCTTGTTTTTTTGCCAACCAGGTAATTTTTTACTTTGACCATATCCTGTACAGGTATCCCTTCAGTGATACAAACAACAAGACCAATACCGGCATCGGCAGATTCCATAATGGCATCAGCAGCAAAAGCAGGCGGAACAAATATGATACTTACATCAGCTCCGGTATTCTTCACACAATCGGCTACAGTATTAAAAACCGGCCTGTCGAGGTGAGATGAACCTCCTTTTCCGGGTGTTACGCCACCTACAACGTTAGTACCATATTCGATCATTTGTGTGGCATGGAAAGTTCCTTCAGTTCCGGTAAAACCCTGAACTAATATTTTTGAATTTTTATTGACGAGAATGCTCATAAGTACTGTTTATCCTGCTTTAGAAGTGGCGCAAAAATAAGGAAAATAGGGGGTGAACCGGCCTTAGATATCAACTGTTTTAACTCTTGCCTGCCAATGGGTTTTTATTACCCGGTATCTTACCTGAACTGCTGAGCATGCGCATGTTTTTAGCATCTTTCAGGAACTCAGATGCAAAAATGAAGTCATTCAACCGTTGATTATCACTGAAAATGATCTCTTTATTGGATCCTTCCCATTCTTTATGCCCGTTGAACATATAAAGTATATAATTCCCGATCTCCATTACACTGTTCATATCATGCGTATTGATGACAGTGGTAATATTATATTCAATAGTGATCTCCTGGATCAGTTTATCAATTACAAGGGAAGTTTGGGGGTCTAGGCCGGAATTGGGTTCATCACAAAACAGATATTTCGGGTTCAAAACTATTGCCCTTGCTAAAGCGACCCTTTTTTTCATACCGCCGCTCAATTCCGCAGGAAATTTTTTATTGACGCCTGTCAAATTAACTCTTTCAAGTACTTCGTTCACCCTGTCTAATCTTCGCTTTATCGGCCAATTGGTAAACATACTTAGCGGGAACATAATATTTTCCTCAACATTCAGACTGTCAAACAAAGCGGAACCCTGAAACAACATGCCGATCTCTTTCCTGATCTCTGTCTTTTCTACCGGGGACATAGCGGTGAAATCTAGTCCCTGGTACAGAACATTTCCCTGGTCAGGCGCAAAAAGCCCAACCATACATTTCATCAGTACAGTTTTTCCGCTACCGCTGGCCCCGATGATAAGATTGCATTGCCCCGCCTTCATCTCAGCGCTTACGCCCTGGATGACGGTTTTATCACCAAAGCTTTTCCATATGTTTTTTACTTCTATCATTTAATAACTACAGCAACATTGCTGATAAGACATAATCTGCAAATAGAATAAGAATACAACTTACCACCACAGCCTTGGTGCTGGCACGGCCGATCTCCAATGCACCACCTTTTACATAATACCCATAAAAGGCAGGAATACTTGAAATTATAAAGGCAAATACATAGGATTTGATCAGGGCAAAGATCACATTGTAAGGAACAAAGAATTCCAATAACCCTTTATCATAAATAACACCGGATATGATACCCGATGCCACACCTGCTAACCGGCCGCCCCAGATGCCTAATGCCATGGCAATAACAACAAGAAAGGGAATCATCAATAAAGCTGCCAGTATTTTAGGTAAGATCAGGTATGTTTTGGTATTGATACCCATTATTTCCAATGCATCAATTTGTTCGCTTATTCTCATATTACCCAGCTCACTGGCGATACGGCTGCCGGCTACACCTGCTAACACGATACATACAAGTGTAGGGGCAAATTCAAGAATCACTGTGTCTCTCACAATTTGAGCAATGGTTGAGGGAGGTATCAATGGGCTTACCAGCTGGTAAGCTGTTTGAATAGTTGAAACGGCGCCGATAAATATTGAAATAATAGCCACGATGCCTAATGAGCCAAAACCGATCTCAGTACATTGATGAACAAATTCCTTCCAGTACATCTTACCGTTCTCAGGGCGGGAAAACATACCCTTTATCATTAAAAGGTAACGGCCTATATGGGTAAAAATGGTCATAATGCGACGCTAAGATACAGGATGAAAGGAGAAAAATTGAGCCGTTCTGGTCCGAACTCTCTTACAGTGAATAATATAAAAAAAGGATCAACTATCTGCAGTTTTCTTTTTATAGCGTTTCCACCAACGGGAACGTTTAACAATCTCCTCAGTAGGGGCCTTGCTTTTTACCTGTGCATCTACCACTGCTACCGTAGCCATATTGATAATGCTACGAACCGAACTTCCTAATTGGAGTATATGAACCGGTTTTTTTAAGCCGAGTAATATCGGGCCAATAGCATCTGCGGCATCCAGTTCCTTCATCAGGTTATAGGCAATATTGCCAGAGGCAAGATTGGGGAATATGAGTGTGTTCACATCCTCGTCAACGAGTTCGCAGAAAGGGTAATTTTCTTTCATTAGTTCCCTGTTGAAAGCTACACTTGCCTGCATTTCTCCATCAACGATCAGGGAAGGCATTTTTTGTTTAACGATCCGGTAAGCTTCTGCTACCAGTTTTGCTTCCGGCGAATTACTACTGCCAAAATTGGAATAACTCAACATAGCAATGCGGGGAACTATGCTGAAACTTCTTACTTCTTTTGCAACCATAAGTGTGATCTCAGCCAGTTCCTGTGCTGTGGGATTAAAATTTACGGTTGTATCTGCGAGAAAAATAGGCCCCCTTTTGGTAAGCATCAGGTACATACCGGCGATCTTTTTAGTACCTTCTTCCGTTCCGATGATCTGAAGGGCCGGCCTGATGGTATCCGGGTAATTTTTTGTCAACCCGGAGATCATGGCATCTGCATCGCCGCATTCCACCATCATACAGCCATAATAGTTTCTGTCACGAACTACCTTTTTGGCTTCGTATGCATTGAATCCTTTTCTTCCTCTTTTTTGAAAAAGTATTTCTGCATACTTATTTCTTTTTTCTTCTGATTCATCGCTCTTAGGATCAAAAATGGGTAAACCTTCAACGTCAATATTGTTTTCAGCAGCGATGGTTTTTATCCTTGCCTCACTGCCTAATAGAATGGGGTAACCGATCCCTTCGTCAAAAATGATCTGCGCTGCTTTGAGCACTTTTACATTATCTGCTTCTGAGAAAACAATTCTCTTGGGTTCTTTTCTGGCTTTGTTACCCAGGATACGCATCACCTGGTTATCAAGTCCCAGCCGCTTATTCAAAGCAGTCTCATAAGCTTCCCAGCTTTGAATAGGTTGTTGTGCCACACCACTTTCGATAGCTGCTTTAGCAACAGCAGGAGCTACTGTAGATAAAAGACGGGGATCAACCGGTTTGGGTATGATATAATGAGGGCTGAAACTTAGGTTCTTTTCATTGTAGGCCATATTCACAATATCCGGCACAGGTGTTTTGGCCAGGTTAGCCAAAGACTTTACAGCCGCCAGTTTCATGGCTTCATTGATAGAGGTGGCTCTTACATCTAATGCACCACGAAAAATGTAAGGGAAGCCTAATACATTGTTTACCTGGTTGGGATAATCACTTCTCCCGGTGGCCATGATGATATCTTTACGGGCACTGGTAGCATCTTCCCAACTGATCTCGGGGTCAGGGTTTGCCATAGCGAATACGATAGGATTTTTTGCCATGCTTTTCACCATTTCCTGGCTGATCACATTGCCTTTACTTAAGCCAATGAAAACATCTGCATCTTTCATTCCTTCAGCAAGGGTCATATTTTTCCCCTTTGCGACAAACTCTTTCTTAAGTACATCCAGGTCTGTTCTGCTTTCATGGATCAACCCTTTGCTGTCGTACACCCAAAAATTCTCTTTTTTGGCTCCCAGTCCAATATATAATTTGATACAGGCAATAGCTGCGGCGCCGGCTCCATTAACAATAAATCTTGCTTTATCAATCTTCTTCTTTTGCAGCTCACAGGCATTGAGCAAAGCAGCCGCACTAATGATGGCTGTTCCATGCTGATCATCATGCATTACAGGTATCCGTAACTGCTTTTTAAGTTCCTGTTCAATGTAAAAGCATTCTGGTGCCTTGATATCTTCGAGGTTGATGCCACCAAAAGTGGGTTCCAGTGCTTTAACGATCTGTACAAACTTTTCAGGATCTTTTTCATTGATTTCAATATCAAATACATCGATGTCGGCAAATATTTTGAACAATACCCCTTTTCCTTCCATTACAGGTTTGCCTGCTTCTGGTCCAATATCTCCAAGCCCCAGAACGGCAGTACCGTTACTGATAACTGCCACCAGGTTTCCTTTGGCAGTGTATCTATAAACATTCTCAATATTATCAGCAATTTCCAGGCAAGGCGCAGCTACACCCGGAGAATAAGCTAATGACAGATCTCTTTGAGTTTTGGCTTCTTTGGTTGGAATTACTTCAATCTTTCCCGGTCTTCCTTTGGCATGATATTCAAGTGCCTGCTGCTTTCGCAAATCGTTCTGCATAATAAAACCCGTCCGTTTTTAAGCGGCACGGGTTGCAATGTACAAAATAATACCTCTGAAGTATTAAGATGGTCAAATCAATGCATACAACCGATATAAACTTTACTCGACTTTGAATATGCTGATTTGTAAGTCTTTTTAATCTTGTTATAAGTTCTTTTATAGTTATACTCACTACGGTTTCCACTGGCTACAACCACCATGTAGTACTCAGGCTTAAAGCCTGTAAACGCATCTGAGTATTCAATACTTATATATACGCCATCGTCCCATCTTCCTCTGGCATAATAGGCAGGATATTCCCAACCCTCATTTTGGCATTGATCTTCTGAAAGTGTAAGCCCGGATTGTTTATTTTCTGACAAACCTCTTAGATCAAGTTTTATATTTTGACCAACAGCTGCTTTTTTTGCTGTTTTTAATGCTTCAGAATAATTTTTCGTAGAGGATATTATCAGGAAGTCTTTCCTGACAAACATGTCTTCATGATTTCCATCCTGACTATAGGCTGTGGTTACTAGACAAAGTAATATTAGTTGTAATCCTAAACAACGCATCGGAGAAATCAGTTTGGTTTAACACTACTTCCCAACCATGCCATTATACCCATGCCCACTTCAATAGCATTTTCATCAATATTAAAAGTGGGGGTGTGTACGTTTGAGGTGACCCCTTTTTCTTTATTCATGGTTCCTAACCTGTAAAAGCAGGCTGGTATTTGTTGGGCATAGTAACCAAAATCTTCTGCACCCATGCGTAGCTCTGTTTCACTCACATTAGAGGCGCCAAGGTATTCGGCTGCTTTGCTTTTTGCCTCAGCAGTCAGTTGTTCATTATTGAAAACACTGGGATAGCCTACATCAATATGCAGGTCAACCTTACCTCCCATAGAATGAACAAGATCAACACAATTCTTACGGATGAGCTCATGTGCTTTAAAACGCCATTCTTCATTCATGGCCCTGAAAGTACCCATGAGTTTTATTTCATTGGGTATCACATTCGTGGTATTACCCCCGTTAAAAGAAGTGATGGATAAGACAGTCGGGTTAAAAGGATTGTTATTCCTGCTAACGATCTGCTGCAAACTTATGATCAGGTGAGAAGCAATAAGGATCGGATCGATAGTAATATGTGGTGAGGCAGCATGCCCACCTTTTCCTTTTACCGTGATATACAATTCATCGGCGCTTGCCATTACCTGTCCGCCCCTAAAACTTAGCTTGCCTGTTTCTAACCCGGTATGCACATGCAACGCAAAAATGCCTTGCGGTTTTGGATTTTCCAGCACACCATCTTTGATCATCAGGCTGGCGCCACCCGGATTTTTTTCTTCACCCGGTTGAAAGATCAACTTTACTGTTCCTTCCCACTGCTCTTTTGTTTCATTCAATATTTTAGCAGCGCCAAGCAAACAGGTGGTATGCACATCATGCCCGCAGGCATGCATTACACCTTCATTCTTTGATTTATAAGAGATATCATTCTCTTCTTTAATGGGCAGTGCATCCATATCTGCCCGCAGGGCAACAACACGGCTGTCGGGATTTTTCCCTTTGATCAGCCCCACAACTCCGGTAGTGGCTTTCACTTCAAAAGGAATACGCATTTCTTTCAGATGAGACTGAATGAACTTGGATGTTTCAAATTCCTGGTAACTGAGTTCGGGGTTAGCATGCAGATGTTGACGGATCTTGATAAACTCCGGGGCATATTTTTTAGCCAGTTCTTTAATGGTTGATTGCATGGGGCAAAAATAAAGAATCCCTCCGTAGAGGGATCGCCAAAAAAACTATTGAGGATCTGCTCAGAAATCTTCGTCCATTTTGCTAAGCTTCACTTCTATTATATCTTTCATAATAAAAACACCTTTAGGAAAATAAACATTCATACGTTTTTGGTATGCTTCTGCGTCTTTCCTGTCTTTAAAATTTCCCGCCTTAACACGGAAATAAGGTGATTGGTACCAGAGATAGGCTTTTAATTCCGGGAAATAAGTATACACTTTTGTTTTGGCTGAAATAGCTTCGTCACGGTTATTGGTGCTGATGATTATAATACGGTAACCTTTGTCTGTTCTGCGGGCATCCCGGCTGGTGATCTCGTTGATCTGGGCCTGTTTCTTGATCAGCATATCAAGCCTGGGGTCTTTATGTATAAGCACCGAGCCGGTATCTACAACTACAGTATCAGCAAAAAGAGTGTCAACGACTGTATTCTGACCATAGGTAGTAAACCAGCCCAAACTTAATACAATGAAAAGTAGCTTTTTCATGCTTTAAATGTAATCAAAAATGTTACCAAATTATTGTTAATAACCGCCACCAGACCCGGCTATATTTTCTATCGGATGCCAGGTTGTTTTTATTTCCTGTGTATCCATTATATGATAAGGAGATTCTCCTTTTTCTGAATACCAGTTAATAGTATCGTAAAAAACAATGCGTTTCAAATTACTGGCAGATTTCTCCTGTAACATTTTACGGTTGGTAGAATCATTTTCACAATAAATGGTTGCATTTACATCCATGTGATCCACAAACCAGGGGAGAAGTTCTGAAGGCTTGCCTGTTAAAATATTTACAACAGCACCCGGCAGATCTGACGAGTTTAATACCTCAGCAAATGTTACCGAACAAAGCGGTTTTGTTTCAGAAGCTAATACAACACAGGTATTCCCTCCTGCAATAACGGGTGCAATAACAGAAACCAAACCGAGCAAAGAGTCTGATTGTGGTGCTATTATTGAAACTACACCCATTGGTTCTGGAACAGAAAAATTAAAGTGTGATGTAGCTACAGGATTGACAGTGCTGAATAGTTGTTGATACTTGTCGCACCAACCGGCATAATAGATAAGCCTGTCGATGGCAAGATTCACTTCTTTTTCTGCTTTTGCTTTTGTGGCATCCTGCTGCATCAATTCATCAATGAACTGTGCTTTTCTTCCTTCCAGCATTTCTGCCATTCGATAAAGTATCTGGCCACGGTTAAAAGCTGCACGGTCGGCCCATTTTCCAAATGCACTTCTTGCTGCTACTACAGCATCCCGAAAATCTTTCCTGGAACTTAGGCAAACATTGGCTAATTTCTTACCCGTTGCATTTACAGGAGTGTAAAAGCGTCCGGATTCAGTACGGGGAAATTGACCACCGATATAAATCTTATAGGTCTTTAAAACTTCAAGTCTTTTTGAAGAAGTTTTTTTCTCCAATCCATTCGGACTTACACTTAATGACGATTTTTTTATACTCTTTTCCATGTTAATTGGCCAGGTTTAAATATGGTAACAATCCATGCAGACCGCCTTCTCTTCCAAAACCACTTTCCTTATAACCACCAAACGGCGATGTAGGATCAAACTTGTTAAAAGTATTGGCCCAGACTACGCCGGCTCTCATTCTTCTTGTCATATTAAATATTTTAGAACCCTTGTCTGTCCATACTCCCGCACTTAATCCGTAAGGAGTATTATTGGCTTTTTCAATCACTTCATCCTCAGTTCTGAAAGTGAGCACAGCTAATACAGGTCCGAATATCTCTTCCTGTGCAATGCGATTACTTTGCGCCACATTGGTAAATAAAGTGGGCCTGCACCAAAAACCTTTGCGGGGTAAGGCGCAACTGGTTTCATACATTTCTGCACCTTCCTGTTTACCTATTTTTAAATACTTATGTATTGTTTCGAGTTGTTGTTTTGAATTAATGGCGCCGATATCGGTGTTTTTATCAAGTGGATCACCAACGATCAATGACTCCAGCCTGTCTTTCAGTTTTTTGATGACCTGTTTAGCAACAGACTCCTGCACATATAACCTTGAGCCTGCACAACAAACATGCCCCTGGTTAAAGAAGATGCCGTTGATCACACCTTCTACAGCCTGGTCAAGCGGGGCATCTTCAAAAATGATATTGGCAGCTTTGCCACCTAATTCCAATGTTGCTTTTTTATGGGTGCCTGCAATAGCTTTTTGAATAATTTTTCCAACTTCTGTTGAACCTGTAAAAGCGATCTTATTTATGTCCGGGTGTTTAACAATAGCGGCACCTGTGGCTCCTGCGCCGGTTATTATATTGACCACACCGGGAGGCAGATCTGATTCCTGTATTATTTCTGCCAGTTTTAAGGCGCTAAGCGGTGTTGTTTCGGCTGGTTTTAGAACAACGGTATTCCCGGTTGCCAAAGCTGGTGCAATTTTCCACGCTGCCATTAAAAGCGGAAAATTCCAGGGAATGATCTGTCCGGCCACACCAAGGGATTGCGGATTCCTGTTGGGGAAAGCATACTCCAGCTTATCAGCCCAGCCGGCATAATAAAAGAAATGATTGGCTGCTGTAGGTACATCAAAGTCACGGCTTTCCCGGATAGGTTTGCCGCCATCTAATGATTCAATGATGGCCAGTTCCCTTGCTTTTTCCTGCACCATCCTGGCAATACGAAAAATATACTTAGCTCTTTCTTTAGCTGACATTTTACGCCAAACTTTCTCGTAGGCATTTCTTGCTGCAACTACTGCTTTGTTAACATCCGCTTCATTGGCTTCTGCTACTTCACTCAGTTTTTCTTCATTGGCTGGATTGATCGTATCAAAATATTTTTTTGAAGAAGGTTTTTGCCAGGCTCCATTGATGAACAGATCATATTGCTTATTAATAGTAGCAGCACTCTTACTTTCTGGTGCCGGTGCATAGGACCAGGAAGTATCGAATTTTAGTTTAAGAGTGTTTGATTTTCTAGTTGCCATAATAGTTTAATTAATCCACGCTGAAATAATTTGCAGCCTGGTATAAGCCGGTTTTTTCTTTTACGATCTGCATCAGCACATCATTGGCCAGGCTACTGGCCCCAAACCGGAACCAGTGATTGTTCATCCAGTCTTCACCCAATGTTTCTTTTAGCATAACGAGGTAATGCAATGCCAGTTTTGATTTGGAAATACCACCGGCGGGTTTCATGCCTATCATTTTCCCGGTTTTATAATAAAACTCTCTTATTGCTTCCAGCATCACCAGCGTAACAGGCATCGTTGCTGCTGGTTGGATCTTTCCGGTTGAAGTTTTAATAAAATCAGCACCGGCATGCATCGCAATATCGCTGGCTCGTCTTACTTTATCATAGGTTCCCAGTTCACCTGTTTCAAGGATCACTTTTAATCTTGCTTCCCCACAGGCTTCTTTAATAGAAGCGATCTCATCAAACACAAAATTGTATTCGCCTGCATGAAACTTTCCCCGGCTGATCACCATATCCACTTCGTCGGCTCCATTGGCGACCGCATACTTAGTGTCACGGATCTTTACATCCCGGGGTGCCTGTCCGCTTGGGAAAGCTGTTGCCACTGATGCCACTTTAATTCCTGATCCATCCAACGCTTTTTTGGCAACTTTTACCATTGAAGGATAAACGCAAACCGCAGCTACGGTTGGTAAACCCTGAATCGCATCATAGGGGTGCATGGCTTTATAACAGAGCTGCTTTACTTTGCCATCGGTATCCTTCCCTTCAAGAGTGGTCAGGTCGATCATATTCAGCGTTAGCAACAGGCCGTTCAGTTTAGATTCTTTTTTAATACTTCTTTTCGTAAAACGGGAAGCTCTTTCTTCTACACCTACCTGGTCAATATGAGGAGAGAGGGAAAAATCAGAAACTATTGTCTTGGATCTGGCAACTGCCATAATAGAAATTTATAATATTCAAAGATAATCAAACCTTACGCAAAGCTTTCTGTAGCCGGCCTTCACAAAAAAAATATCCTTTTATCATTTTGCCGGATTTAATAATAAGGATTGATGTAAATTGGGCAGCTGTAAACTAATATTATGAGAAGACTACAACTCATTCTTTTTGGAGTTCTTTTATGTGGAACTTCATTGCTTGCTCAACCTACTTTTCCCGAAAATGGTATTGCTGATCCACGGGTAGGGTATTATGCATTCACTAATGCTACGATATTAAAGGATGGCTTATCTACGATAAGCAATGCTACTATGGTGATCAAGGACGGGAGAATAATTGCTATCGGAACCGGTTTAAAAGTACCTGCCGGAGCTGTTGAGATCAATTGTAAGGGTAAATATATTTATCCTTCATTCATTGACATTTATGCTGATTACGGAATGCCGTCGCAGGAAAGAGGTGGAGGCGGATTTAATTTTGGCCAGCAACCACAGTTAGAGTCGAAAGCCAAAGGGCCTTATGGATGGAACGAAGCTATAAAAAGCGACGTAGATGCTTACAAGACTTTCTCCGTAAACGAATCTGATGCCAAACCCTTACGTAATGCAGGTTTTGGAGCCGTGTTAACCCATATTTCAGATGGAATTGCCCGGGGAACCGGTACAGTAGTTTCACTGGCTAACAGTAAAGAGAACCTGGTTATAATTAAGGACAGGGCTTCTGCACATTATTCATTCAGCAAAGGCACTTCACGGCAGAGCTATCCAAGTTCTATGATGGGTAGTATAGCCTTATTAAGACAAACTTACCTGGATGCGCAATGGTATAAAAATAAGCCACCACAAGAAGGTGTGAATTTAAGTTTGGAAGCATGGAATAAGAATCAGGATCTGCCGCAAATTTTTGAAGCTAACGATAAGTGGAATGATCTGAGGGCAGACAGGATCGGTGATGAATTTGGTGTTCAGTATATTATTAAGGCTGGAGATGATGAATATCAGCGCATTAAAGAAATGAAAGCAACTAATGCCACTTTCATTGTTCCTATTTCTTTTCCTGAGGCCATGGATGTGGAAGATCCCAATGACGCAAGATTTGTTTCTATTACGGCTATGAAGCATTGGGAACTGGCTCCGGGTAATACTGCTGCTTTTGAAAAAGCAGGTATCCCATTTTGTCTTACAACTGCGGAACTCCGCAATGCAAACCAATTTTGGCCTAGCCTTAGAAAAGCAATGTTGTATGGGTTAAGTGAGGAAAAAGCAATGGAGGCACTAACAAAAACTCCTGCAGTTACATTAGGTATCTACGACCAGGTGGGAAGTCTTGATGTTGGTAAAATTGCCAACTTCCTCATTACTTCAGGTCCCATCTTCAACGAAAAAACTACCATTTACGATAACTGGGTACAGGGCATTAAATACGAAGTAAAAGAAGAAACCCCAACCGGAATTTATGCTGTAACAGTAAATACAGATGCCGGAAATGAAAAATATACATTGGAAGTAAAAAGCGCTAACTCAGCTACTTTTTATGGAGAAGATACTTTGAATAATAAATTCTCCATTGATGGAAAAATGGTGCAGATCAATTTTGCCCCAATGCCTAAAAGGCAAAGACCATCAGCAGATCAGGGTGACCGGCCAAGACAAGGTGGTTTTGCAAGAGGAAATACAGGTGGCAGCAGCCAGGCATTACCCGAAACAGCTACAAGGTTAAGTGGATTGATAAATGGAAGCGAATGGAATGGTACAGGTACAGATTCATTGGGCAATCCTCTTACATGGACTGCTGTTTTTGTAAAAGCGATCGAGTTAAAACCAGAGACCGAAGAAAAAAAGAAAGAACCACCTGTTACCGGGAAAGTAATGTATCCTTTTGAACCATTTGGATGGGAAGAAGATCAGCAGCCTAAACAGGAGACAATACTGATCAAAAATGCCACGGTTTGGACAAATGAGAAAGAAGGTGTTTTGGAGCATACAGATGTACTGATCAAGAATGGAAAAATTGCTTCTGTTGGTAAAAACTTATCGTCTGCCGGTGCAAAAGTGATTGATGGAACCGGTAAGCATGTTACTCCCGGAATAATTGATGAACATTCTCATATTGCCGCAGCTTCTATTAATGAAGGAGGCCAGAGTGTTACATCAGAAGTTAGGATCGGTGATAATATCAACCCGGATGATATTAATATATACAGGCAGCTTAGTGGAGGTGTTACCAGTTCACATATTTTGCATGGTTCTGCTAATGTGATCGGTGGGCAAACACAGTTACTGAAACTCAGATGGGGCATGAATGATGAAGACCTGAAATTCAAAGGCTGGCCAGGACAGATCAAATTTGCGTTGGGGGAAAACGTTAAGCGATCTAATTTCAATATACCCGGTGGCAATAACCGTTATCCTGATACCAGGATGGGTGTGGAGCAGGTATTGGTAGATGCATTTACCCGTGCCAAGGATTACAGAAAGCAATGGCAGGAATATAATGATGCATTAGCCAAACTAAAGAAAGAAAAGAAGCCAACTACTTCATTGATCCCTCCTCGTTGTGACCTTGAGTTGGATGCTTTGGTGGAGATACTGGAGAACAAAAGATTTATTACCTGCCATTCTTATGTACAAAGTGAAATAATGGGTTCTATCGAAGTAGCGAACCGGATGGGATATAAATACAATACATTCACCCATATACTCGAAGGTTATAAAGTAGCAGATAAGATGAAAGAGCATGGAGCTAATGCCTCCACTTTCTCTGATTGGTGGGCTTATAAAGTGGAAGTGCAGGATGCCATCCCGTATAATGCAGCTATCATGCAAAAGGCGGGATTGAATGTAGCGATCAATTCAGATGATGCAGAAATGGCAAGAAGACTTAACCAGGAAGCAGCAAAGATTGTAAAATATGGAGGTGTTACTGAAGAAGAAGCGTTGAAAATGGTTACACTGAACCCTGCCAAAATGTTGCATGTGGATGATAAGGTGGGAAGTTTGAAATCCGGAAAGGATGGTGATGTTGTTTTATGGAGCGATCATCCGTTGAGCATTTATGCAAAAGCTCTATATACTATTATAGATGGCACCATTTATTTTGATCGGGCAAAGGATGAGCAGATGCAAAAAGACCTGGATGCGGAAAGATTGAGACTGGTCAGGAAAATGAATGGTGAAAAAAGAGGAGGGGCTCCTACAATAGCAGCAAGACCAACTTATGAGATCATGCATACCTGTAGTGAACATGGACATAGCCACGGTTTGCTGGTGATAGATGCGGATGAAATCAATAATGACTAAAAAAAGACTTTATGAAAAAGATATTCATAGTATTTTTTGTTTTTGCATTTATCAATGCAAATGCCCAGGAAACAGTTTTGCCGGCAAAGCCCCAAAAGGGCATCATTGTTATTAAGAATGCCACTATCCATACGGGTAATGGAAAAGTGATTGAGAAAGGAATGATAAGGATAAAGGATGGAAAAATTGAAGAAGTAGGGCAAACTGTTTCTATTCCTTCTGGTGATAATGTAGAGGTAATGGATGTAAACGGTAAACAAGTTTATCCCGGCCTTATATTACCTACAAGTAGTTTGGGGTTGATCGAGATCTCAGCTGTAAAGGCATCAACAGACGCAAGAGAAATGGGAGAGATGAATCCCAATGTTCGTTCAATTGTAGCATATAATACAGATTCAAAAGTGATCAATACGCTTCGGTCAAATGGAATACTGGCTGCTAATATTGTTCCACAAGGAAGTTTACTGGCAGGTTCATCATCAGTTGTACAATTGGATGCATGGAATTGGGATGATGCGGCCTATGCTACTGACGAGGGTATGCATTTGTATATGCCTTCTATGCTGGCAAGGCCTCGTTTTGGAAGAGGAGGAGGAAGAGGACCACAACAGGGCGGCAATGATCCTGAAGATGCTGCAGTAGCCAAGATCGAAGAGGTAAAAGATTTTTTCAGGCAGGCAAAGGCATATTTTGCTGAACCAGCTCATGAAAAAACAAACCTTAAGTTTGAATCTACCCAGAACCTTTTTGCCAAAAAACAAAAGCTGTATGCACATGCCAATACTGTAACACAAATGTTATTGGCGCTTGATTTCGTAAAAGAATTTGATTTTGACCTGGTAATTGTAGGAGGCAGCGATAGCTGGCAGATCACTGACCTTTTGAAGAAGCATAATGTAGCAGTTATATTACAACAGCCGCATAGTTTACCAACATTACTTGATGATGATGTGGACCAGCCTTATAAAACAGCAGCTGCGCTGCAAAAGGCAGGTGTGCTCTTTGCTATTTCTGACGATGACGGTCAAACAAGAGGAAGAAATATTGCCTTTAACGCCGGTACTGCAGCAGCTTATGGCCTCACAAAGGAAGAAGCATTGGCTGCGATCACCCTGAACGCAGCTAAGATCATGGGTATCTCAGATAAAACAGGCAGTATAGAAGTGGGGAAAGATGCAAATATTATTATAAGTGATGGCGATATTTTAGATATGCGTACCAGTAATGTAACCGACGCATTTATCCAGGGCAGAAAGATCGATCTTACGGATAAGCAAAAGCAACTCTACGAGAAGTATGAAGAAAAATATGATCTGAAAAAGAAAAAAGGATTCTAAAAAATAAAGCCTCCATTATGGAGGCTTTTTATATTGATCAAAGTTTAGGCATCTTTTCCGTGACAGTGTTTGAATTTTTTCCCTGAACCACACGGACATGGTTCATTTCTGCCCACTTTTGGTGCAACTTTTACAGGCTCATGCTTTACATCAGGTCCGCCAGATGGATCATAATAATCATTTTCATTAGCTGCATAATCCTGTCCTGCCGCATCGATCTGATCCTTATTGGCACTCATCCGGCTCATATCTGTTTTTTCCTGCCGGCCTTCTTTCAGTGTGGCATTCTCCTGCTGCACAGGTATAGAGGCATGTGAAAGGAAAGCAACAATATCTTTATTCACATTTTCATTCATGCTCCGGAAAAGATTATATGCTTCCATTTTGTAGATCACTAATGGGTCTTTCTGTTCCAGGTAAGCGGTTTGTACACTTTGTTTCAGATCATCCATAGCCCGCAAGTGCTCTTTCCAGGTGTCATCAATTACACCGAGAGTAATGGTTCTTTCCAGCGCCTTGCCTAATTCAACACCATTGCTGTTGATCGTTTTGTCAAGATTGGTCAGCACATTCATTCCTTTGCGGCCATCTGTAAACGGAACAATTACATTTTCAATATGACTTCCTTGTGTAAGGCGAATATTCTTAAATACAGGAATAGCTTGTTTTTGCACCTCTTCTTTATGCTGGTTATACCTTTCTGTTGCTTCTGCATAAAGTTGATCGGCTAGGGTATTGGCATCTCCTCTTAAAAATTCATCAGTGCTGATCTTTGTATCCAGGCCAAAAGTGACTATACAGGATAGTTTAAAACCTTCATAATCTTCCTGCTCCCGGAATGAACTTATAATTCCTTCGGCCATTGAATAGAAAGAGGTATCAATATCCAATGCCAGTCTTTCGCCAAACAAGGCATGGTTTCTTCTTTTGTAAACAGCATTCCGTTGCATGTTCATTACATCATCATATTCCAGCAATCTCTTACGGATACCAAAGTTATTTTCTTCAACTTTTTTCTGTGCCCGCTGAATACTATTACTGATCATGCTGTGTTGAATAACATCGCCTTCCTTATATCCTAATCTATCCATTAGCTTTGCAATTCTCTCACTACCGAACATCCGCATCAGGTCATCTTCCAGCGATACATAGAACTGAGAAGAACCAGGATCGCCCTGACGACCGGCCCGGCCTCGCAACTGCCTGTCAACCCTCCGGCTTTCATGTCTTTCTGTACCAATAATGGCTAATCCACCGGCTTCTTTTACACCAGGTCCGAGTTTGATATCCGTACCACGACCAGCCATATTGGTAGCAATGGTAACGGCTCCTGCAAAACCTGCTTCAGCAACTACCTGCGCTTCTTTGGCATGTTGTTTTGCGTTCAATACATTATGCGGTATCTTTTTTTGCTGAAGCATTCTGCCCAGCAATTCACTTACTTCCACCGATGTAGTACCTACGAGGCAAGGTCTTCCTGAATTCCTTAATATTTCAATCTCATCAATTACAGCTTTATACTTTTCCCTTTTGGTTTTATAAACAAGATCCTGTTTGTCGTCACGGACCATCGGCAGGTTTGTAGGAACGTTGACCACATCTAATTTATAAATGCTCCATAATTCGGCAGCTTCTGTTTCCGCAGTACCTGTCATACCCGCCAGCTTATGGTACATTCTGAAATAGTTCTGCAAAGTAATGGTGGCATAAGTTTGCGTAGCTGCTTCAATCTTTACATTTTCCTTTGCCTCCAATGCCTGGTGTAAGCCATCGCTATAACGGCGGCCTTCCATAATACGACCTGTTTGCTCATCAACAATCTTGATAGCGCCATCGATCACTACATATTCAACATCTTTATCAAATAAAGTATAAGCTTTTAATAATTGTTGTACTGTATGTATACGATCAGCTTTTTGTGCATAATCATTCAGCAAAGTCTCTTTTTGCTGAAGCTTTTCTTCAGCGGGTATATCACTCTTTTCTACTTCAGCCAGTTTAACGCCGATATCCGGTAGCACAAAGAAATCAGGGTCTTCACCAGATTTGGTGATCATGTTCAAACCTTTCTCAGTAAGTTCTACCGAATTGTTTTTTTCATCAATTTGAAAAAGCAGTTCCTCGTCAACGATATGCATATTACGCTGCTGATCCTGCAGGTAATAATTCTCTGCTTTTTGCATTTTTACTTTTATCCCTGGTTCACTCAGGTATTTGATCACAGGGCTGTACTTTGGTAAACCTCTGTTTGCCCTGAAGAGATATAGGCCCCCGCTTTTGGGGTCATCATCTCCTTCTGAAATTCTTTTCTTGGCTTCGTTCAGGCAGTTTCGGATAATGCGTTCCTGTTCTTGTACTAACTGCTGGATCCTCGGTTTGTGTATATGATATTGTTGATCTTCTCCTTTTGGAACCGGACCTGAAATGATTAAAGGGGTTCTTGCGTCATCGATTAATACAGAGTCTACCTCATCGACCATAGCATAATGGTGCTTACGTTGCACCATCTCATCAGGTGAATGAACCATATTGTCACGGAGGTAATCAAAACCAAATTCGTTATTGGTGCCGTAAGTAATATCGGCGAGATAGGCTTTTCTTCTTTCTTCACTGTTAGGCTGATGTTTATCGATACAATCAACCGTTAACCCCAGCCACTCGAAAATAGTTCCGTTCCATTCCTGATCACGACGGGCCAGGTAATCATTTACCGTCACAATATGTACACCTTCTCCTGCCAATGCATTCAGGTATGCAGGTAAAGTGGATACAAGTGTTTTACCCTCACCGGTTGCCATCTCAGCGATCTTTCCCTCATGTAGCACAGTACCCCCGATCAATTGCACATCATAATGCACCATGTTCCAGGTAACCTGCCCACCGGCAGCAGTCCAGGTATTTTTAAAGATGGATCTGTCGCCATCAATTGTTACATAATTTCTCTTAACACTAAGATCTTTATCGAGTTCTGTTGCAGCAGAAATAATATCTTCACTTTCTTTAAAACGACGGGCAGTTTCTTTTACCACAGCAAAAGCTTCCGGCATAATTTGTTCAAGAGCTTCTTCAATTTTTTTATCCCTGTCTTTTTTTAGTTTATCTACTTCCTGGTATACAGCATCCTTACCGGTTAGGTCATTAAACGGTAATTCCTCTGCTTCTGCTGCCCTGGCAGCTATTTCCGCATCAATACCTGATAAGTGATCTTTAATTCGTTGACGAAACTCCTGTGTTTTATTCCGGAGTTCATCATTACTTATGGACTGATAGGAGTTAAAATATTCGTTGATCTTTTGAACGAGTGGTTCTATCTTTTTTACATCTTTTTCAGACTTGCTGCCACCGAACACTTTTGAAAGAAAACCAAGCATTGTATGAGGGATTGGTTATTTGTGAAAACTTGTTTACTGATAAATGACCCCCGAAACCGTCAAAAAAAGTGCTATAAAGAAATATGAGCCAATTTGACAGGTTGCCGGGCTTCATTAGCAGGGGTGCAAAGATACATCTTAGTTCATTGAGTTTAAAGGGAGACGAATGTCAATATTATCAGAAAAAAAGGGGTAATTGAGTGATATATAATGGTTTTAACTTTTGAAAACGTACCTTTCCAAAAACATATTCTACAAAAAGTGGTTGGATGAACAGGACAGCTTTTTTCTATTTTCTTCTGATTTTATTTCTATTCTTTTCATGTAAAAATCAAAAAAAGTCTGGTAGTAGTGGTGATGCTGACAGTGAATTGTTGTACCTCGATTATCAACTAACAGGTGAGGAAGGTTTTGATAAACTGACATTATTGGCCTTGGTGAGAGATGGGGGGCCAACAGGTCAGGGGGTGTTACTTAAAAAGCCATCAGGGCTTAAACTGGACGATGAAGATTTTGTAGTAGATAGCTCAGCTATGGATGGTGTTTTTTATGAGTTATATAAAACCCCTGAGGAGCTAAAAGGAGAACATAGCATTGTATTTACCACTATAGGTGAAAATAAGTATAGTAATCGTTTTGATTTTACTCCACTCACCTTACTTACTCCTTTACCCGATACACTAAGGAAAGAAGATATATTACTCGAATTAGGGGGTGTAGATAATATCGATGAAATACGATTATTGCTGACGGATACTTCTTTCCTGGGCAATGGGATAAACAGGCCCGATTCAGTTATTGATGGTAAGCTATTATTAAAAAAAGAATACCTGGACAAACTGGCTGTAGGCCCCGTTCAACTCGAACTGGTTATGGAAAAAGAAACCGATCTGGATGAGTCACTGGCTGAAGGAGGTAGGTTTTATGTTTATTACACTTTAAGAAGAGAGTTTATTTTAGTAGATTAGTTTGATAGTCAACAAACTATATCTTTTCCCCATAGTGAATAAGATATTCCCATGAACTTAAGAATCTGTATGGAAATCTGGGTCGCCAGCCATACCTTTGCGCCCTGAAATTGTAGTAAACTAGCAATTTTAAAAGCCGAAATTCTCCAAACGAACACACATGTCAGGACAACTTAAAGAAGTAAGAAACCGGATCAGTTCTGTTCAAAGTACCCAACAGATCACCAAAGCCATGAAAATGGTGAGTGCAGCCAAGCTTCGCCGAGCCCAGGATGCAATCATTCAAATGCGTCCCTATGCACAGAAGCTCCAGGAAATGCTCAGCAATATTGTAAGTAATGGCGAGGGAGATGCGGGTATGGCTCTTGCAGCGGAAAGGCCGGTTGAAAAAGTATTATTGATCGTTTTGACAAGCGACAGAGGATTGGCAGGTGCATTCAACAGTACACTCATTAAACTGGCTAAATCTACAATTGCTGAAAAATATCCTGAGCAGTATAAAAAGGGGAATGTGACCATTTGGAGTATGGGAAAGAAAGGGTATGAGCATTTTATTAAAAATGGTTACAAGGCTACGGATGATTATAAGGATATATTCCATCATTTAAGTTTTGAGAATGTACAAAAAGCCTCCCAGGCAGCTATGAAAGCGTTTGGAGAAAAGCAATTTGATGTAGTGGAGATCATTTATAGCCAATTTAAAAATGCAGCTACTCAGCGCTTTATGGTAGAACGATTTTTACCTATTCCCCAGGCAGAAAAAAAATCAGGAACAACGAAATCAGATTTTATTTTTGATCCTTCCAAAGAGCAACTTATTGCAGAGCTAATGCCAAAGATCCTGAATACTCAATTGTTTAAAGCAGTATTGGATTCAAATGCATCTGAGCATGGCGCAAGGATGACAGCAATGGATAAGGCCAGCGAAAATGCAAACGAAATGCTGCGTTCGTTGAAGATATCTTATAACAGGGCCCGCCAGGCAGCTATTACCACCGAACTTACAGAGATCGTAAGTGGTGCTGCAGCGTTACAGGAGTAAATTGCGGCAGGAATTTTGTGAAAAATTCCACGATTATCAGCATTAAATGTTGATAATTGGGTTTCGCCCTTCTTTACAGTAATATTAATTTCGTTGCAAATGAATGAAAAGAACAGTATGGACATTACTAATCTGATACCGCATATTGAAGCATTGATCTTTGCCAGCGACAGGCCTTTGACCACACTTGAAATAACAGAACTTGTTAATAATGCTCTTAGTGATATAGATGACAAGATCACCCTTGACCAGGTGGAAGCAGCATTAAGCGGTATCACTGAAAAATATAGCGCAGATTTTTATCCATTTGAAGTAAGACAAAGTGGTGGGGGGTGGCAGTTTTTAACCAGGCCGGATTATCATAAAACAGTTGCCCAGCTGAATGGAGATAAATTCCTGAAAAAGCTTTCTGCAGCTGCTTTGGAAACTCTGGCAATTGTTGCCTATAAGCAACCGGTAACCAAAGGAGAAATTGAGGCGATCCGTGGCGTTAGTTCTGATTACGCAGTACAAAAATTGCTGGAGAAAGAACTGATCATCATCAGCGGAAGAAATGAAAAAGCTCCCGGCCAGCCATTGCTTTATTCAACTTCGAAAACCTTTATGGATTACTTTGGAATCAATTCGGCAGAAGAACTACCTCAGATAAAAGAAGTTCTGGCTGAACAATTAATAGAGCCCACACTTATTAAAAAGGATGCTGACGAGTCTGCTAACACAGAAACTGAGGAAACTACCAATGAACCGGAAGCAATGTCTGTGTCTGATAACGGTGAGCTTGTTATGAACGAAGAAGACAAGGATACCGACTGATCTTATTACATCAATAGGCCCACTTTACAAGAGTGGCGCCCCATGTAAAGCCACCTCCAAAAGCAGCAAGAACAAGATTGTCTCCTTTATTTATCTCATGCTTCCACTCCCATAAACAAAGAGGAATAGTAGCAGCTGTGGTGTTACCATATTTCTCAATATTGATCATCACCTTTTCTTTGGGAAGCCCCATGCGGTTAGCTGTTGCATCGATGATCCTCAAATTCGCCTGGTGAGGAACCAGCCAGGCAATATCATCACCGGTCAGGTTGTTACGTTCCAGTAATTCAGCACTTACATCTGCCATTCCCTTAACTGCAAATTTGAAAACAGTCTGGCCTTCCTGGTACGCATAGTGTTCCTTTGCCATTACTGTTTCAACAGATGCGGGTTTTAATGAGCCGCCGGCTTTCATATGCAAAAAGGGAGAACCGCTTCCATCACTTCTTAATATGCTATCCAATACCCCATAACCCTCATTATTCGGTTCAAGTAATACGGCACCGGCACCGTCTCCAAAAATGATACAGGTAGTTCTGTCGCTATAATCAACAATAGCACTCATTTTGTCGGCGCCGACCACAACTACTTTTTTGTAACGGCCACTTTCAATCAGGGAAGCGCCTAGAGTAAGTGAATACAAAAACCCTGAACATGCCGCGGATACATCAAATCCCCATGCATTTTTAGCACCCAGTTTATCACAGGCAATATTTGCAGTGGCCGGAAACACCATATCCGGCGTTACTGTACCAACGATCATACAGTCTATCTCTTCTGGGTGAATACCCCTTTTTTCACACAATTGCTTTACAGCCGGAACAACCATATCTGAAGTGGCAAGACCATCTCCTTTTAAGATCCTTCTTTCTGAAATTCCGGTACGGGTCCTTATCCACTCATCATTGGTATCTACCATTTTTTCAAGGTCGAAATTGGTCAACTTGTCTTCTGGAACATATCCTCCAACGGCGGTAATAGCTGCATAGATCTTCTTGATCATGGGATTATTATTGAAAAATGTGTTACGAATATACGACAGTAAGCTTTGACTCAAAGTCTTATGATTATCAGGATGCTACAAAAAAGGAAGATGCTATTGGTTTATAATTTGAAATTGAAATTCACCTATTTTCGCAGCCATGATCGCATTTTTGAGAGGTGATTTTGTGAAAAAAAGCCCGGCATCCATCCAGGTGGATGTAAATGGGGTGGGGTATGAGGTGCAGATCAGCCTTCATACCTGGTCAAAGATCCAGAACCTGGAAAAAGGTATGCTGCATACCAGCCTATTGATCCGTGAGGATGCCCATATTTTGTATGGTTTTTATGATCTGGCCGAAAAAACGCTGTTTCAGCAACTTATTGCAGTTTCTGGCGTAGGTGCAGCCACTGCAAGGGTGATGCTTTCGTATATGAAACCTGACGAACTGACACAGGCCATCATGATGGGTGATATACGGTCATTAGAATCCATAAAAGGGATCGGCAAAAAATCAGCCGAAAGGATAGTGCTGGAATTGAAGGATAAGCTTGGAAAACAACCCCTTGAAACAAATATTTCCCCTATGAAAAACAATACTTTGCGTCAGGATGCGTTAAATGCTTTAACCGCCCTCGGCATCAGCCGTCAGGCAGCCGGAAAAGCCCTGGAAGAGGTATCATCGGCTAATCCGGAGTTATCGGTTGAGGAACTGATCAAAAAAGCACTTCGTACCCTTTGATCCTTCGGGAAACATTTTAATGTAGAAAAACGTTGAACCTTACGACTGCTCATATCTTCCGTACACTGGTAACTTTTGCCATTGTGTTTTCTTCTTTTCAGGCGAATGCAACAGATCATTTTCCCGAACCAAACCGCATATTTCAGGATACAACCCATTATCCCCTTAATGATAGAAGAGGAGATCCATATTCTTCTCCCGGTAGAAATACTTTCGACTTCAGGGATACTGCTTTTATTAAAAGAAACATCGAGTATGACCCTAAAACAAAGCAGTATTATATCATTGAAAAAATAGGAGATAAATACTATCGTACCCCTACTTCTTTTACAATGGAGGAATTTATTCGCCTCCAGGGAAAAAAAGACGAGGAAGATTATTTCAAAAAAAGATCATCATTATTGACCAATATGAACAGGCGGCTTTTCAAGCCTAAGTTCAAAGTGTCCAACGATTGGTTCAATCGTATCATGGGTGTGGGACCCGATGGTAAAGTGAAGGTGGATATTAAACCTTCGGGTTTTGTTGACATGCTGGCTGGCTACCAGGGACAAAATATCAAAAACCCGACTTTACCGGAAAGGGCAAGGAAGAACGGAGGATTTGATTTCAATATGAATTCACAGTTCCAGGTAGATGCGAAAATTGGCGAAAAGCTCAACCTGCCGATCAACTATAACACCCTTGCCAATTTTGGTTTTGATAATCAGTTAAAACTTGATTTTAAAGGTAAGGACGATGATATTGTAAAAGAGTTCCAGGCTGGTAACACAAGCTTCGCTTCAAAGGGAACTTTGATACCAGGGGCACAATCATTATTTGGAGTTAAAACACAGCTGCAGTTTGGTAAATTGTATATCACGACTGTATTGGCTAACCAGCAATCACAAAGGCAAACTCAGAATTTACAGGGGGGATCGGGTTCACAAAGTTTTAATCTCAGGGCAGATGAATATGATGAAAACCGTCACTTCTTGCTTTCTCAATACTTCCATGACAACTATAACAAGGCGATGCAACAACTTCCGGTTGTGAATTCCCGTGTTCAGATATTGCGTATAGAAGTTTGGGTTACTAACCGTAACGGTGCTACAACAGATACCCGGGATGTGGTTGCTTTTATGGATCTGGGTGAAAACAATCCTTACCGTTCAGGTCTTCTTACCGGAACAGGTGATGCGCTCCCAAGAAATGATGCCAATAGCCTGTATGCAGAACTTATTTCAAATCCTAACTATAGAAATTCAACCCTGGTTCAAAACCAGTTGACAACATTTGGCTTATTACCGGTACAGGACTTTGAAAAAACATTTGCAAGAAAACTACAGTCAACTGATTATTATTTTAATCCGCAAATAGGATTCTTGTCATTGAATCAGCCGTTGCAACCAGACGAAGTACTAGGTGTCGCTTTTCAGTATACGTACAACGGCCGTGTGTACCAGGTTGGAGAATTTTCGCAAGATGTGCCTCCTGATTCAAGTGGCAATTCTCAAAAAGCTCTTTTCCTGAAATTATTGAAAGCTACATCACAACGTACCAATCTTCCGATCTGGGACCTGATGATGAAGAACGTTTATTCTGTTGGTTATGGGCAGTTGGAAAGACAAGACTTTCGCCTTGACCTGGTATATGAAGAACCCAGTTTAGGTGTAAAAAGATATTTGCCACCTGAAAATGTTTCAGATCCATACAAAGGTCAGCCGATCATATCACTGACAAATCTCGATCGCTTAAATAATCAGAATGACCCGCAACCAGATGGGGTCTTTGACTTCATTGAAGGATTTACGGTCATCTCATCACAAAGCCGGATCATATTCCCGGTATTGGAACCTTTTGGTCATGACCTTGATTATTTATATGCTACCCAGGCTTTGCGGGATCAATATCTTTTCTATCCTCTATATGATACGATCAAGGCTATAGCGCAGACCTATGCAAACCTGAATCGTTTTAAAATCACCGGAAAATCAAAATCGTCGGGTGCTTTCGGAAATACTGCTGATTATCAGCTGGGCTTTAATATTCCAAGAGGATCAGTAACAGTTACTGCTAACGGACAAGTTTTGCAAGAGAATGTAGATTATGAGATCAATTATGATCTGGGTACACTTCGGGTGACCAACCAGGCGGTGATCAATTCTGGTATCCCGGTGCAGATCAGTTATGAAAATAACCAGGCATTTAACTTTCAGCAAAAAAGTTTCCTGGGTGTAAGATTAGATTACCTGGCGAATAAAAAACTCTCTATTGGAGGTACGATTGTACGATTATCTGAAAGGCCCTTCTTCATCAAACAATCTTATGGAGAAGATCCGATAAGAAATACGATGTATGGAATGGATGTTGATTACCGGAACGACCTGCCAAGACTAACAAAATGGCTTGACAAACTTCCTTTCTATTCTACCAGGGCCATGTCATCCATCACTGCTTATGCAGAAGCTGCAGTATTGCAGCCGGGGCATGCCAAGCAGATCGGAAAAAAAGAAGCCGGACAGATATACATTGATGATTTTGAAGGTACCCGGGCTGGCATAGACCTGCGATTCCCACTTATCAGCTGGACTTTGGCATCCATACCGCAGGGAAATGGTCTTTTTCCTGAATCGGCTCTGAATAATGATCTGGCGAGCGGATATAACCGTGGTAAGATCGCCTGGTATAATGTAGAAGCAGTCTTGCAGGAAAGAAGAAATTCAAACAATCCAATCACAGACCTCGATGAACTATCAAGACCAGAAACAAGACAGGTGTTAAGAAAAGAGATATTCCCGCAACAAAGTGTTCAGTTTGGTGAAGGGCTACTCACCACTTTCGATGTAGCATTTTATCCAAAAGATAAGGGTCCCTATAACTTTCAATCAGATCCAACCAAAATAAATGCAAACGGAAAACTATTAGACCCTAAAAGAGCATGGGGTGGTTTAATGAGAAATATTGACCAAACGGATTTTGAAACCGGTAATATTGAGTACATCGAGTTCTGGATGATGGATCCTTTTATTGAGAATACTTCCAATCCAACTGGCGGTAAACTTTATTTTGATCTTGGAAATATCTCTGAGGATATTTTAAGAGATGGAAAAAGGCAATATGAAAACGGTTTGCCAACGCCTACCAATAATGTACGAGTTGACCAGAATACAGTTTGGGGGCAGGTGCCCAGTATTCCATTACAGGTAACAAATGCATTCAGCAATAACCCTGATGACAGGCAGTACCAGGATGTAGGTTTAGATGGCTTAACGGATACAGCTGAGGTTAATAAATTCAGCGCATACCTGAATTCTCTTGCTGCCAACTTCGGAACCTCTTCACCAGTTTATCAACAAGCTTTACAGGATCCTTCTGGTGATAACTTTAAACCATACCGTGATGCTTCATTTGATCAGCCTACTGTAGCGGGTATACTTCCTCGTTATAAAAACATTAATAACCCGCATGGAAATTCACCTGTATCAGAAAATAATACACAATTCATCAATGCATTTACGCAGTATCCTGATGCTGAAGAACTGAATAGGGATAATACCATGAATGAGGTGGAAGAGTATTTTGAATATGAAGTGGATATTCAGCCTAACATGATGAATGGAAGTAACTTCATTACTGATGTAAGAACACCGCTTATCAATCTTGCAAACGGGCAGCAGAGAATGGAAAGATGGTACCTGTTCCGTATACCTGTTAGCAAGTTCACTAATAAGGTGGGCAATATTCCCGACTTTAAATCAATCCGTTTTATCAGGATGTATGTAACCGGGTTTGAAGATTCTGTGGTGATGCGTTTTGGTAAATTGGAACTGGTACGTAATCAATGGAGAAAATACCAGTATAATATAGACACGACCGGCATGTATACGAACCTGCCTAATCCTGATTTTACAACGGTAAACACACTGGCAGTAAATGTGGAGGAGAACGACCAGCGTCAGCCGATACCATATCGTATTCCACCGGGTATTGAAAGGCAGCAACAACTGAGTAATAATAATGTTGCCTTGTTTTTAAATGAGCAGGCATTAAGTGTACAAACCTGTGGTCTCCAGCAGTTTGAATCGAGAGGTGTATTTAAAACATTTAACCTGGATATGCGACAGTATGGTAAGCTATCCATGTTCATACATGCGGAGTCAGTTCAGGGATATGAAGCAATACAAGATGGTCAGATGAATGCAGTGGTTCGGATCGGAAACGATTTTTCCGGGAACTATTATGAGGTTAAAATACCACTTAAGATAACAGCTTTCGGAACCACAGATAGTCTGCTAATATGGCCGGAAGAAAATAATCTTGATTTTCAGTTACAGGATCTGATCGATCTTAAGAAGAAGAGAAACCGTGCAGGAGTTCAGCCATTTGAATATTACAAAGAGACCCTGCCAGATGGCCGTTCATATGCCATCCTGGGAAACCCGAACCTGGGAGAGGTGCGGGGAATGTTGCTGGCTGTAGAAAATATTGGCCAGGAATCAATGTGTACGGAAGTATGGTTTAATGAACTTCGTTTTTCACAACTTGATGAGAAGGGTGGTTGGGCAGCTATTGGCCGTGCCGATATTAAACTGGCCGACCTGGGAACGATCACACTTGCCGGTACTGCCCGTAGCGCTGGTTTTGGAACACTGGATCAAAGGGTGAATGATCGAAGCAGGGAGGATCTTTATACTATCGATGCATCTACTACTCTTGATGTTGGCAAACTTTTACCTAAAAAACTGGCTATTCAAATACCTGTTTATGCCGGTATAAGTAAAACCATCAGTAATCCTGAATATGATCCTTATG
Organism: Chitinophagales bacterium; assembly: GCA_020636575.1. Lineage (GTDB taxonomy): Bacteria > Bacteroidota > Bacteroidia > Chitinophagales > Chitinophagaceae > JJ008. Next base: position 83,023 of record JACJXP010000001.1, on the reverse strand, counting down.
ATCTGGATATCACTTTGAAGGATAAATTAAAGGAAGCTGCAGACAGTAAAGCAAAGGATTCTATTAAAAATGATGCCCAGGATATTACTACTATCAAAACAGTCAACTTTACAAACGTAAAGAAATTAAAGACGGATGGTAAACGACCAAAGCCCTGGAGCTTTACCAATTTTGATTTCAACTATTCATACATTCAAACGATCAGTCATAACCCATTGATCGAAAATGATGAATTACGGCGAACCCGGGGAGCTATAGGATATAATTATGCGCCTCAGGTAAAAGCATTTGAACCCTTTAAGAAGCTGATCAAATCAAAGTCACCGTGGTTGTCACTGATCAAGGATTTTAATCTTACTTATGCGCCTTCGCAAATATCAGTCAGGGCAGATGTATTCAGGCAGTTTGGCGCTACAAGGCCCCGCAATGTAGGTGGCGGACCTTACAAAATACCGGAGACCTACAATAAATATTTTACATTCGACAGATTTTATGTAATTCAATGGCCACTTACAAAGTCAATTAATATTGACTTTAATGCCACTAATAATGCGAGGATAGATGAACCTTTTGGCAGAATAGATACAAAGAGTAAGAAAGATTCAGTAAAGGAAAATCTGTTTAAAGGAGGAAGAAATACCAATTACAGGCAAGAGGTAACTGTTACCTATAATGTGCCCACACAAAAGATACCATTCCTGAGCTGGACAGTACTGCGTGCCAGCTATAATACAAAGTACAACTGGCTGGCAGGTTCTTTATTAACCAGGAACGATTCAGTAAATCTGGGTAACACACTTTCCAATACACAAACGAAAACCATTAATTCGGAATTAAAGTTTGAAGAATTATATAACAAGTGGCGGTTTTTAAGAGCCGTTAATGCAACTCCGTTGCCTAATAACAGGAACACAAATAGAGCAGATACAGCAGCAAAAGCTAATAACTCCGGTCCGAAGTTGAAAAGGAAGGATCGTATCATACGTATAGATACTATCCGCAATAAGAAAGGAAAGATCGTAAGGCTTAAAAAGATCCGGTCACCAAAAGTTAAACAGAATAAACCAATGCCGGAAATCGGTAAGTTGCCTAAGTTCTTTTTACGCATGGCTACTGCACTAAAGCGGGTCAATATTCAGTACACAGAGGATTTTGGAACCACATTGCCCGGATATATGGATAGCACAAGGGTATTAGGCTATAACCCAAAAAGCAGGGAACCTGGCTTTGATTTCATATTTGGTTATCAGCCGGATACCAGTTGGATCAATCGTTTTGGAGCAAGGGGATTGTTATCTACGGATACATTGGTCTCAGCTATGATACAGCAGCGCTATAATCAGCGTTTGAATATCACAGCACAACTTAGTCCTTTCCGTGATTTTAATATTGATGTAAATCTGGATAAAACGTTTGATAAGCAATACTCTGAACTTTATAAGGATACACTTGGAAATGGAAGTCTTACACGACTTAATCCTTATGCGTTAGGAAGTTTCAGCGTCAGCTACATTTCATACCAGACCCTGTTCACCAAGTTTGATCCGAATGTAGTTTCTGAAACATTCAAGCAATTTGAAGCAAACAGGGTGATCCTTTCTCAGAAACTAAAAGGAATAAACCCTTATGCAACGAGTAATCCAACCGGACCAGATGGTTATGTGGAAGGATATGGCCGTTATGCACAGGATGTGGTGATACCTGCCTTTATCGCTGCCTATACCAATAAGGATCCGCTAAATGTGAATCTGAATAAGAACAGCAATCCGAATATCCGCTCTAATCCATTCTCTGGTATTTTACCAAAACCGAACTGGACAATTACATATAATGGATTGTCAAGATTGCCCGGACTTAATAAAGTATTTACAAATTTCTCTATCAGGCACGGTTATCATAGCACCTTTAGCATGAATAGTTTTAACACTGCTTTGCTATTCCTTGATCCGAACAGGGTAGGCATGCCAAGTTTTGTTGATCCGCTTACTGGGAACTATATTCCTTATTTCCTTGTTCCGAATATTACTATACAAGAATCATTTGATCCGTTGATATCAGTGGATATGACATTTACTAATCAGTTGAACACAAGTTTTGAATTAAGAAAAACCCGGCAGCTAAGTCTAAGTCTTATTGACTACCAGTTAGCTGAAAACCGATCTACAGAAGTAAGTTTTAGTTTTAGCTGGCGTAGAAAAGGAATGCCTCTTATTAAAAAGATAGGCAAAATGAAGCTGGATAATGATGTCACTTTCAGATGTGACTTTAGCCTGCGGGATGATGCAACAGCTAATAGTAAATTGGATCAGGGCACCTCTTTTGGAACTGCAGGGCAAAAAGTGATCAGTATCCGTCCATCTATTGATTATACCCTGAATAATAAGGTACAGCTGAAGCTTTATTTTGACCAGACAAGAAATATACCCAAGATCAGTAATGCTTTCCCGATCACCAATACCAGGGGCGGGTTACAGGTAAGAATTTCTTTGGCTCAATAAAGAATTCACCAATTTAAGACCGAAATTGCAGGCATGGGAGCAACAGTACAAGGCACAATCTCAACAGAACATATCGGGTTATTTAAAAATGTAATAGGTGAAGCATTTGTTTTTACCGATGAAGAGTCTATCCAACATTATTCACATGATGAAACTGAGAATCTCCAGTATTTTCCGGAAGTAATATTAAAACCTGGAACTGCACAAGAGATCAGTGAGATCCTCAAAATATGTAATCAGTATAATATTCCTGTAACTCCCCGCGGAGGTGGTACCGGGCTTAGCGGTGGTGCTTTAGCACATTTGGGTGGAGTTTTGCTTTCTGTTGAAAGAATGAATTCAATTATTGAGATTGATGAGCGGAATTTGCAAGTAACTACTGAACCAGGTGTGATCACCGAGGTGTTGCAGGATGCAGTCAAAGAGAAAAAGCTATTCTATCCTCCCGATCCCAGCAGCCGGGGCTCTTGTTTTATTGGGGGTAATATCGCAGAGAATAGCGGTGGCCCCAAAGCGGTAAAGTATGGCGTTGTAAAAGACTATGTTTTAAACCTCGAAGTGGTATTGCCAACCGGTGAGATCATCTGGACAGGATCAAATGTGCTCAAAAATTCAACAGGTTATAATCTTACACAACTTGTGGTAGGTAGTGAAGGAACTCTTGGGATAGTGACTAAGATCGTATTGAAATTAATACCGTTACCGGAGTTTGATCTTTTAATGTTGGTTCCATTCAAGAACCTGGAGCAGGCCGGTGAAGCGGTCAGTGCTATTTTCAGGGCTGGGTTTGTTCCCAGTGCAATGGAATTAATGGAAATAGATTCATTAAAGATCGTTAGTGGTTTTGTTGATAGTACCGCAGTTTCTATTACGGATGATACAGCTGCTCACCTGATCATTGAAGTAGATGGAAGTAATTTGGATGTCTTGATGCAGGAGATGGAAGCTATTGGCAATTTGCTTACTCAATATGATATAGGAGAGATCTATTTTGCAGATGATGCGCAACAAAAAGCAGAATTATGGAAGTTGCGCAGAAGGGTAGCAGAAGCGGTCAAAATGATAGGTTATACTATCGAAGAAGACACTGTAGTTCCAAGAGCTGAATTGCCGGCATTGATAAGAGGAGTAAAAATGCTGGGTAAAAAATATGATTTTGAGGTGGTCTGCTATGGTCATGCTGGTGACGGGAATCTGCATATCCGCATCCGGAAAGAAGGAATTCCTAATAGTTATGGCAATCAGGAAATGAATAACATATTGCGGGAATTATTTGGTATTGTAAAGGATTTGGGTGGTACTATCAGTGGTGAACATGGTATAGGGCTGATTCAAAAGGGGTTTACAGACATTGTTTTTCAAGAATCCAATCTTCGATTGATGAGAGAGATAAAGAAGGCTTTTGATCCCAAAAATATTTTAAACCCCGGTAAGATATTTGATATATGACATCAAAAACCCCTCAACTACCCGCAAATCCAAGGGAAGCTCTTAAAGTAATGCGCATTTTTACAATTGCTCTTTTAGTTGGGATGGGAATATTTGCATCCCTGGCATTTTTATTTGTCAATTTTCAGGGTCCGGCATTTAGTGAGGAAAAGACGGTAATTGAAGATATTTTTATTGGAGCTGCTATCTTAATGGCAGTAGTTTGCCAGTTTTTTGCACATACTCTTTTCAGGAAAAAGTTAACAGAAACAAAAAATAGTAATTTATCCCTGTTGGATAAATTAAACCAATACCGGGCTTCGTTAATTTTATATCTTGCCCTTTGTGAAGCACCGGGTCTGTTCTCGGTGATCTTATTTTTTTTAACAGGGAAATATATATTCCTGATAATAACAGCCTTGATGGGTCTTTTTATGTTTTATAAATTTCCAACCACTTCAAAAATAATCAATGACTTGGAGCTTGACTGGAAAGATCAACAGGAACTTACTTAATCTTATAATATGAAAAAAGTACTCTTTGTTCTATCAATCTTAACTTATACCTCATTATCCGTTACAGCTCAAAAGGAGGAGGACAATAAGCCCTCATTTAAAGAAAATCTTTTCACGGGAGGCAGTATTTCACTGGCCTTTTACAGCAACACATTTTTAGTTGGGGGAAGCCCAGTTCTGGGTTATAGCCTCACAGATTGGGCGGATGCTGGTGTTGTATTCAATTATAATTATACTTCTTACCGGGATGTAGAAACTTTTAATGACAGGCTTCGGCAAACTGTTTATGGAGGGGGTGTGTTTTTAAAATTATATCCTGTCAGGTTCCTATTTGTACAGGGCCAGGTTGAGCATAATTATATCAAACAAAAATATATTCCACCTGGTGGTGGACTTATACAGATTGCAAGGGCAGATGTAGGAAGTGTGTTAGTTGGCGGAGGTTACACAACCGGACGTTATGGAAGGGGAGGAGATCCTTTTTTCTACCTCGCTGTTTTGTTTGATGTATCTAATAACCCTTTATCTCCTTATACAGATGCTTATGGAAGAGTGCTTCCAATTATAAGAGGCGGTATACAGGTTCCCTTATTCCAGGGTAATGGGCGGCGTGGTAATTAGAATAGGTTACAAAAATTTTTTAAGGTCATCCGGATCATCTATAATGGTGATCCTTTTTTCTGCTTCTGAATATAGAAAGCCTTCTTTTTTCATCAATTCCATGTGTTGAACAAGATGACCATAAAAACCGCCCGAATTCAGAATAAATATGTCTTTGTCGTGAATGGTTAGCTGGTTCCAGGTTACTATTTCAAATAATTCATCAAGGGTGCCAAAACCACCGGGTAGTACCAATGCTGCATCACAAAGGCTATACAATAACTTCTTTCTGTCATGCATATCATCAGCTGTGATCAGCTCGGTAATGCCCCGGTGCTGCTTTTCCCATTCCACCAGCAGTTTTGGGATAATACCGGTAACCTGCCCCCCATGTTCCATTGCGTTATCTGCTACTACTCCCATTAGTCCTGCACTACCACCACCATAGATGAGTTTAATATTATTTTCAGCCAGCAGCTTCCCTAATCGGGCAGCATGCTGACTAAAGATTGGCGAAGTACCATTTTTTGAACCGCAAAAAACAGCTAACGATTTTACAGGCATATTAATACTAATTGCCGCAAAGGGATAACTTTTTTACCTATCTTCAAAATTCATATAACTGCTTTTTGATTATTCATGATTAATTAACGGAAAACAATTCCTATGTCTCCCATTGTACTTTTTTCCTTTGTAATCGGGTATTTCATTTTATTACTTGGCGTTGCCTGGTTTACTTCCCGAAACTCAAATAACGATTCTTTTTTTATCGGCAACCGGAATAGTAACTGGATGCTGGTGGCATTTGGTATGATCGGGACTTCACTTTCCGGAGTTACGTTTGTGAGTGTTCCGGGTACTGTTGGAGGTTCAGGATTTGCATACTTTCAAGTGGTTATCGGTTATTTGCTGGGCTATATTATCATAGCTTTTGTTTTGCTCCCATTGTATTACCGGATGAATCTGACTTCCATTTACAATTATCTGCAACATCGTTTTGGAATGTTCTCATATAAAACGGGGGCACTATTTTTTATCATATCAAGGGTGTTGGGAGCTACAGCCCGGCTTTACCTGGTCATTAATGTGCTTTATCTTTTTATTTTGAAAGGAATGGGAGTTTCGTTTGAGGTGGCCACAGTTGTTATTTTATTGATGATATTGCTCTACACTTTTGAAGGCGGAGTAAAGACAATTGTATTTACGGATACCCTGCAAACAACTTTCATGTTATTGGGTCTTATCGTTTGTATTGTCTTTGTCATGAACAATATTGGTCACACATTCGGGTCTACCCTTTCAGAGCTGGGTGAAAAAGGCCTTACCAGAATATTTGACACAGATGTGAATAGCGGTAGTTTTTTCATCAAACAGATATTGGGGGGCATGTTTATAACGGTGACTATGACAGGGCTTGACCAGGAAATGATGCAGAAGAATATCAGTGTTAAAAATCTGAAGGATTCACAAAAAAACATTCTCACTTTCAGTATCATATTGTTGATCGTTAATTTCCTTTTCTTGTTGATGGGAGGATTACTTTATTTGTATGGTTCTTCAAAAGGAATCCAGGTGCCGGCAGATGATCTTTTCCCTACCATTGCCCTGAACTACATGCCTGCCGCAGTATCGATCATTTTTGTAATTGGATTGGTCTCAGCTTTGTTTCCAAGTGCTGATGGGGCATTGACAGCTTTAACCTCTTCCTTCTGTATTGATATGTTAGGTATAAAGCGACGCAATGACTGGGATGAAAAAACTCAAAAAAGAAAAAGACTAATTGTGCATCTGGTATTTACTATTATCTTCTTTTTAATGGTCATTGTCTTTAAAGTTATCAATGATAAATCTATTATTGATTTTATTCTTAGGCTTGCGGGTTATACTTATGGACCACTGCTTGGTTTATTTGCCTTTGGCATTTTAACGAAGAGAAAATTGAATGATGGTATATGGGTTGTAATAGTTTGTTTGTTATCCCCTTTGTTATCATACCTGATCTTTACTTTTTCCGAGGATATTTTTGGTGGTTACCAGATTGGAATTGAGTTATTGGTGATCAATGGTTTGCTGACATTTCTCGGTTTATTATTATTGTCACAAAAAAGGGAAACAACCCAATTAGCAGGCAATATTTGATAAAGAAAAATTCTAGAATATAATTATGGACCTTATACCGGAATCAATTCAGGCATATGCTGAAAAGTATTCTTCTAAAGAAGATGAGTTGATCAGGGAAGTGGGTGAGTTTACTATGAATAATCACCCCGAGTCGCAAATGCTCAGTGGCCATTTGCAAGGAAAGGTGTTGGAAATGATCAGTTGTATGATAAAGCCACGGCGAATTCTTGAAATAGGCACATTTACCGGGTACAGTGGTCTTTGCCTGGCTAAAGGATTAACTGAAGATGGCCAGTTGCATACTGTTGAACTTCGGGACGATGATGCAAAAAAGGCCAGGTCCTATTTTGACAGGTCGGCCTTTAGGGATAAGATTTTGCTACATACAGGTAATGCCGGAATGATCATTCCTTCCCTCAATGAAACATGGGATCTTGTTTTTATAGATGCTGATAAGCCCGCCTATATCAACTATTTTAACCTTGTTTTTCCCTTCTTACGGAAAAACGGTTTTATTTTAGCAGATAATATTTTTTTTCATGGACAGGTCCTGGAGGAAAATGTGAAAGGAAAAAGTGCTAAAGGAATTCAGGCATTTAATGACTTCATCCGGGACAGGAATGACATTGAAAAAGTAATACTTACCATAAGGGATGGTTTATACTTGATAAGGAAGTTATAATTATGTTTTTAAGGGTTATTGGAAAAATATTAATAGTGTTTCTTATTGCTAACCAGGGTTTGCATGCACAAAACTCTCCGGTTATACAAGATTATATTGATACATATAAAGAATTGGCAATAGCAGAGATGCAACGGACAGGGGTCCCGGCATCTGTTACATTGGCACAGGGAATACATGAATCACAGGCTGGAAAAAGCAAACTTGTTTTGTCGTCTAATAATCATTTTGGTATTAAATGTAAATCAAACTGGACTGGAGAAACCGTGACTCATGATGATGATGCAAAAGGGGAATGTTTCCGAAAATATTTTTCAGCAGAAGACTCTTATAAGGATCATTCAGATTTTTTAAAGAATAACCAACGTTATGCGTTTCTTTTTCAATTAGATCCTGGAGATTATAAAGGATGGGCTAATGGATTAAGAAAAGCGGGCTATGCTACTAACCCTAAATACTCTGAAGCTTTAATCAAATTAATTGAAGATTATCAGTTACAGGACTACTCACTGCTGGCTTTACAAAGGCAGCCGGAGTTTCAGGATGAACAAAATAGTGGAAATGTTAGTGGTATGCAGGAAAAAAAGGAAGAACAATCACTAATGCTGACAACTTATCCTGAAGGAGAGTTTAAGATCAATGAAACCAGGGTTGTTTTTGCAAGAAAAGGAACAATATTTCTTTCATTGGCTCAACAGTATAACCTGGCTTTAGTAAGGGTATTTGAGTTTAACGAATTACCTGAAATGGAAATGTCGGACAAGGATCAGTTGATTTATCTGCAGCGGAAGAGAAAAACGGGGGTAAGTGATGTTCATATTGTGCAACCCGGTGAAACGCTTCACGGTATTGCGCAGGCGCAGGGTATGCGGTTAGAAAGTATCCGGGAGTTAAATTGGTTGAAGCGAGGTGAAGAACCGATGCCAGGTGAAAAACTTTATCTTAAAAAGAAAGCTGAAACAATACCGAAACATACAATGAAGGATAACTATTCTCTGACGCCTTCTTTGCATACCAAACAAACAACTAACTAAAGCTGATTTTGACTATGTCTGTGATCCAGGTACATGACAAAAAATTTGAAACTTTCCTTTCTGAAGATGTAATACAAAAGAGAATTGCTGAATTGGCAATAGAAATTGCCAGGGATTATACAGATAAAAAACCACTGTTTATTGCAATACTGAACGGGTCGTTCATGTTTGCGGCAGACCTTTTTAAGCATCTCCAGATAGAAGCGGAGATTTGTTTTATAAAGCTTGCTTCCTATAAAGGGATGAAGTCATCTGGAAAAGTGGTGACATCAATAGGGCTTGAAGAAGATCTTTTTGGTAAAGATGTGATTATACTTGAGGATATTGTTGATACCGGAAAAACATTGCATCATTTTTTGCCAAAACTGGAACACCAGCAACCCCGGAGCCTGAAAATAGCTACGCTGCTTCATAAGCCAGCTGCAACAAAGTTTCCTCTTACGCTTGATTATATCGGATTTTCAATTCCCGAGAAATTCGTAGTAGGGTATGGATTAGACTACGATGGTTTGGGACGTAACATCAAGGAAATCTATCAGTTATCTTCCTGAAATTGTGGCAGTCGGGCTTTTTTTGTACCTTATCGGCAAAGTTGCCCGTGAAGGCGGTTTGCCATATAATATTTTTTCTGTTTTCCGGATTGTCCCTATGCTGCCAGCAGTACTATGTACGGGGCGAAGTAAAGGATGAGTCAGGAAATATTTTGCAAAATGTAACCATCCTGCAACATAAGACGGGCTATGTATTTCGGAGCGGTACCTCAGGCACATTTGGCATAATCTCAAATTACAAGACGGATACTTTCAATTTTTCCCATGAAGGGTATTTCTCGCAACGCATTTTTGTAGATGCGGACAATTATGTGAGTGTTAAGATGAAGCTTAAACCAGCTTCTATGTCGAACATACGAAGGGATAAACTTTCCTCTCTTACCAAAGACCTTGAGAAAGATGAACAGAAGTCATGGTTTACAGGAGATGAAACCTATGCTAGCTTGCTGGAGAATCATTTTGTCAATACACAAAGATATCCTAATACAGGCATGAGTCTGAATGTGGATCGGGCATCTTATAGTAATATACGTCGATTCATCACACTCAAATCGATTGTTCCGCCTGATGCAGTAAGGATTGAGGAAATGCTGAATTATTTCAATCTCAATTATGAGGAACCTGAGAATAATAAATTATTCAAAATAAGATCTACAATAAGTTCCTGCCCCTGGAATTCTGACAATCAATTGATGTTTATTAATCTTTCATCCCGTAAGCTTGACCTGGAAGCACTGCCACCAAGCAACCTTGTTTTTTTGATTGATGTATCTGGCTCAATGGATATGACCAACCGCCTGCCTTTACTAAAATCGGCCTTTCGGTTACTGGTGAATAACCTAAGGGCCAAAGATTCTGTTGCTATAGTAGTTTATGGAGGTGTAACAGGTGTTATGCTTAATACAACGAGTGGCAACGAAAAGGAAAAGATAATCAAGGCAATTGATGAACTGGAGGCTGGAGGTAATACGCCGGGTGAATCGGGTATAAAACTAGCCTATAGTGTGGCCCGGAATCATTTTATAGAAGGCGGAAATAACAGGGTGATATTAGCTACAGATGGCGACTTTAATGTGGGTATGAAAACAGAAGAAGAACTCAATGAATTAATAACACAGCAAAGGGCATCGGGGGTTTATCTTACCTGTCTTGGTGTAGGAATGGGCAATTATAAAGATTCAAAGATCCAGACATTGGCTAAAAAAGGCAATGGTAATTTTGCATATCTCGATAATTATAAAGAGGCTGAAAAAGTGTTGTTAAAGGAATTTACACAAACCCTTTATGCTGTTGCTGATGATGTATATATGAATGTGGAATTTAATTCAGAGTATGTTAAAGAATACAGGCTCATTGGTTTTGATAATAAGGTTGGGGCTTTAAGGGATTCATTATCTGTAATTGAAGGGGGGGAGATCGGCTCAGGTTATTCAATGATGGCATTATTTGAAATTGAACCTACAGAAATTAACCGGGGGGCAATATTGGATAATTTCTCGGGAGGTAAGTATGCAAACCTGATGCTGCGTTATAAATTGCCTGGGGATACGGCACAAAAATATTTTAATGAAACCTGTATGTTCAGGTATACCCCGTTTAATAATCTAAGCAGTTGTTACAGGTTTTCAACTTCTGTAGCGATGTTTGGTTCGTTATTACGAAACTCAAGATTCCAAAAGGAAGCAGGATGGACAGAAATAATTTCCCTGGCCCAGGAATCATCAGAAGAAAATGACTTATTACAGAAAGAATTTATTGCCATTTTAGAGCAGGCCCGGTTGCTTTATACAAAGTACAAAAAGAAAAAAGGGGGAGGCCCCAACTTTTAGGATCAGGAAAACATTTCCCGAACCCTGTCAAAAAAGTTTTTATTACTCTTTTCCGGGTGTGGTTTAAAGTTTGGCGATGTCTTTAGTTTTTCCAAAAGTGTTTTTTCTTCTGAAGAAACATTTTGAGGCGTCCAGATATTGATATGTATAAGTTGATCTCCCTTGCTATATGAGTTTACTGCAGGAAAACCTTTGCCCTTAAGCCTGAAAATCTTTCCGCTTTGTGTACCGGGCGGTATTTTAATCTTGGCTCTCCCATCAATAGTTGGTACTTCTACTTGTGTACCGAAAACTGCATCCGTAAATGATAAATAAAGTTCGAATGCTACATTCAAACCTTCCCGGTGAAGTTCCGGATGTGCTTCTTCTTCTATAAGCACTATGAGGTCTCCGGGCATCCCCCCTCTCTCTCCGGCGTTTCCTTTACCGCTTATACTTAATTGCATTCCTTCCTGCACACCTGCCGGGATTTCTATACTTACAGTTTCTTCTCCATAAACCCGGCCCTCTCCTTTACAGGCAGGGCATTTTGCAGTTATTGTAGTTCCCTCTCCATTACAGGCAGGGCAAGTCGTAACGGTTTGCATTTGCCCCAGGAAAGTATTTTGAACTTTTCTTACCTGGCCGCTGCCACCACATGTACTACAGGTTTGAACACTACCCTTATCTTTTGCACCACTACCGCCGCATGTACTGCAAGGGATATATTTTTTTACTTTGATATTTTTGGTAACCCCTTTTGCAATTTCCTCGTAATTAAGTTTCAACTTCACCCTGAGGTTACTTCCCCGTACGCCCCGGTTCCTTTGGCCACCTCGGCTGCTGCGCTGCCCACCACCAAAAAAACTTCCAAACAGATCATCACCGAAAATATCTCCAAACTGACTGAAGATATCTTCCATATTCATGCCCCCACTAAATCCACCTCTGCCATTTCCGCTTAATCCGGCATGACCATAACGATCATATTGTGCTTTCTTATCAGTGTCACTTAGAACCTCATATGCTTCGGCAGCTTCTTTGAATTTTTCTTCTGCTGTTTTATCTCCCGGGTTGCGGTCCGGGTGATATTGCATCGCTACTTTTCGATAAGCTTTTTTGATCTCATCCGCTGTGGCTGATTTAGCTACACCTAATATTTCGTAATAATCCCTTTTTGACATAGCGTTGTTTATTTGCCTACGACTACTTTTGCGTGACGGATGATCTTATCATTTAAATAATAGCCCTTCATAACTTCATCAACAACCTTCCCTTTCATTCCCTCATTAGCAGCCGGAATTTCAGTGATGGCTTCATGAAGATCAGGGTTGAATTCCTGGTTTATGGTTTCCATGGACTTTAGTCCCCTTGCCTGCAGCAAATTCCTAAGTTTATTAAACACCAATAAAACACCTTCTTTGATCGATCCGATATCTTCTGTGTTTTCCAACTGCTGTTGAGCCCTGTCACAATCGTCAAGCACTTCCAACATATCTGTAATCACTTCTTTTCCCGCTGTTTGAATTAACTCAATCCTCTCTTTGGCATTTCTTCTCTTGAAGTTATCAAATTCAGCAACCAATCTTAAAAACTTGTCTTTTGATTCATCCAATTCAGCTTTAACCTTTTCCATGGCTGATTCCTCTGCGACCGGTTCATTTAAGTGTGTTGTACCACTCAGGTTTTCATCGGTATTTATATCAATCCCGGCAGCAGCATCAGGTACATTGTTTTCCTTTTCTTTCATGTCTTTTTTCGTCATTATTCATAATTAAATACTCGCATTTCAATAAAGGGGAATACGGGCGGCAAAGGTACAATTGTCAATAATATTGCCAATGGGGAATAATGGACAAATTGACTGCGTTTTCAGTATACTGAAATGTACTGTTGTCATATTTTATGAGTGGAATGTCTGCCAGATTGGAAGAAATTCAGGTATTGCATTACCTGCAAAAGCAATCAACTATATTACTGGAGATCAGCGGGAGACCTGGAACTTGCCGGATTCGATGATTCTTCCAGTTTCATCAATAAGATGATAGATGTAGATTCCTCTTGTAAAACTGCTATTGAGTGTAACAGTTGTTTTTTCCCGGATATTGGTTGTTTCATATACCATTTTGCCCAAAACCCCGTTGTAAATATGCAATATCATACCCTTGCGGTAATCCTTCTGAACTTCGAATGTGATGTAGGTAGTAGCCGGGTTAGGGTAGGTTTTAACTATTCTGTCATTACTAGCCTCATCTGAGTTTGAACGAGCAGATTGAGCCTGTGCTGAAAGTGTTACTAGCAGAACAAAGGATAATATGGACAAAAGTTTCCTCAACGAAACAAATTTACTTTTATTATTCGAAAAGTAGGCCAGTTTTTTGAATTGTGCAACGTAAAACTACGATTCTGATTAAACTTTTGTAAATGAATCAGTTAGCCCATGTCTTTTAATTATTTTAACGAAACATTAGACGAGACCCCTCAATACAGCTGTAATCCTTTCAAAATTTGGTACCTCGCCGGCATTATCAAGCACTTCTGTATACCTGATTATTCCTTCTTTGTCGATCACAAATGCTGAACGCTTAGATACACCCCGCATATTATAACCAAACTTTTCATAAAGGCTTCCATAAGTTGCAGAAACTTCCTTATTGAAGTCGCTTAATAAAGTAAAATTAAGTCCCTGATCTTTCTTGTAACGGGCCAGGGTGTAATGACTATCTACAGAAATCGCCAGCACTTTCGCATTCACTTTATTATAGAATTCAATATTATCTCTTACAGAGCAAAGTTCCTCGGTGCAGGTGCTTGTGAATGCCAGCGGAAAGAAAAGCAATACTATATTCTCTCCTCTAAAGGATGACAAAGTTGTTTTTTCCTTGTCGCTACTAAAAAGTGTAAAATCAGGTGCAGGGTTCCCGATACTAATCATATAGATCTTTTTATGAGTATGGATAACAGTCAGATTTGTTTATTGTTTTTGAAATTGATAAAAAAAAGAGAATTGAACAAATAACCGAAGTTCTTCACATATGGTTAAAATATTCGGGTTTACTGTATCTTCAGAATTAAATAAACATTCACCAAAAAAATTATATCATGAGAAAATTGCTTGCTGAATTAATAGGGACCTTTTCTCTGGTCTTATTTGGATGTGGTGCTGCTGTAGTTTCTGGCATCTCCGAAACAGGCCCAAGCGGTATTGGTTTATTGGGGATTGCCATGGCTTTTGGGTTATCTGTAGTGGTTATGGCCTATGCTATAGGAGGAATAACTGGTTGTCACATTAATCCTGCAATTACTGTTTCAATGTTGGTAGCAGGAAAAATTAAATCAGGTGATGCGGTTCAGTATATTATTGGTCAGCTTGTAGGGGCGGTACTTGCATCTGCAGTATTGTATCTGATACTAAAGGGAAAACCAGGGTTCGAAATGGGAGAGTGGGCTTTAGGCGCTAATGGCTGGGGCGAGGGCTATCTTGGAGGGTATAATACTGCTTCTGCGTTTATTACGGAGGCAGTTCTGACCTTTCTTTTCTTGTTTGTCATTTTTGGAACGACTTCAAAATGGGGCAACAGTACCATGGCTGGTTTGGCAATAGGACTTACATTAGTTTTAATTCACCTGGTAGCAATTCCGATTACTGGTACATCTGTAAATCCGGCGAGGAGCCTGGGCCCTGCAGTTTTTGCCCAGGGTAAGGCTTTAAGCCAGTTATGGCTTTTTATAGCAGCACCGATAGCCGGTGGTATTGTAGCCGCTTTGGTTTGGAAAGGGTTATTTGAAACAAAAAATAGTATTGCTTAGTCTATACTTGTTCTTCAACCGGAATTACATTGCTGCTTTTATTTTTTGCGATCTTTTCGGGGATTGCTTTAAGTATCTCTTTGCGCAAAATGTCGACCATTCTTTTTTTCGCCTGGTCACGATGTAACACGATACTTACCTCTCTCATGGGTACAGGTTTTTTAAAATGCCGAATCAGTTTTTTTTGTCTCGTTGTGAATTCTTTGGTTGCCAGCTCAGGTAATATGGTTATGCCGTCATACATTTCAACAAGTCTGCGAAGGGTTTCAAGGCTTCCGGCTTCATATTCAAAATGACTGCCTTCGGGACTGGCTTTTCTTAACTGGCAAAGGCTGGCTATTTGTGTGCGAAAGCAATGCCCTTCTTCTAATAGCCACAATTTATTGGGATCTATATCCTGCGGCAAAATATATGTCTTCTGATACGCTTTATTTTTTGGGGATATATAGGCCATCATCTCCTCATAAAAAAGCACTAACTCTTTAATGCCCGGATCATTCAAGGGGGTAACAAGGATTCCGGCATCTATTCTTCCTTCTTTTAATTGCTCTATGATGTTTTCAGTTGTTAACTCAGTAATAATAAGCTTGATACCTGAATACTTTTTTGTAAAAGCCGGAATAAAAAGGGGCAAAAGATAAGGAGCAAGTGTCGGAATAACACCGATCCGCAGGTCACCGGCTATGATGCCTTTATGCAATTGCAGAAAATCAGTGAGATTATTTCTTTCGTTTATCACTTTCCTTGCATGAGCTATTAATTCTAAACCAGCTTGAGTGGGAACAACGGGTTGTTTGCTTCTGTCAAATATTTGTATGCCTAATTCTTTTTCCAGTTTATGTAATTGCATACTCAGTGTGGGTTGTGTAACAAAACATGCGGCCGCAGCTTTTGCAAAATGCCTGTGTTGGTCCACCGCAATTACATATTCAAGCTGGGTAAACGTCATATAATTAACAGCTATAAAAAATTAAAATTAATCAATAATAACTATTGGCTGGTGTAATATCAGCTTAAATCTGTCTGTTTGGATTTCGAGATTTTTTAGAACCTGGGGCAACGAAGAAACTCTAAACTGGAATTTCTGTCTCTGTTTCCAATAAAGGTCACTGATAATTCAAATCCGCCACGTCCATAACTGGATGGTTTAAGTTTAGAGATGTTTACATCATAGCTGAACGAAACAGACAAGGGAGCATAATCA
The DNA here is from genome assembly GCA_020636575.1 of Chitinophagales bacterium. Lineage (GTDB taxonomy): Bacteria > Bacteroidota > Bacteroidia > Chitinophagales > Chitinophagaceae > JJ008. Next base: position 66,772 of record JACJXP010000001.1, on the reverse strand, counting down.
AGCTTTATGGCTGGTATAATGGCATCATTCCATCTTAGAAAGCCACCAGCATGAATAGTATAGAGTGGGGCATCGGGATCGCCACCAATTTTTATCCCGTACATTCCTCCGCCTACTGTTTCACTAAAACCACCCTGGCGGGAGTGATCAGCCTGCACTGTAATGTATGAGTAATCGGAAACAGAAAACCTTATTCCTCCTGAAAAGACCCATTTAGGATGTAATTCAATATCGGCATTCCTGTAAAAAGATTGATTGGGTCGGTTAAAATGATGATAAGCAGCCCCGATAAAAAAATTGTTGCCGGGATTATCATTAATGTCTGCATTAAAGCTCATGCCCACACTACCATCAAGATAATTATGCTGTGTATTCAAAAAATTTTCACCAGTACCCACGCCGCCATTATCGTACTGTGTATTGGTAGTAACTTTAGATGGATCAAATCGACGTTGTACCCAACCTCCCATAAAACCTAATGAAAGATACCTGTTACGGGATTCACTTAATGACTTATGATAATTGATCGCTGGTAATAAATGAGACGAGGTCCATCCAATTGTACCTGCCCTATCATACAGCACCTGGAAACCGGCGGTAATAAAATCACTGTTTTTCCCAACAGGCATTTTAAATTCTGCATTTACAGAGCCTGTACGATATGCATCTGTTACACTATTCCATTGATCCCGGTAAACACCCTGCACCCGGATATCCCCTGTAAATATTCCTGCTAATGATGGATTTCTCCAAAGGGGAGTTTCATAAAACTGAGAAAAGTGTATATCCTGACCCGCCAGTGATTGACAAAGAACCATCATGGTAACAAGGGCTGATATTTTAACTCTTATTCTCATTACAATATCAAAGCGATATTTCCATTTAGCTTTATTGTTTCTCCGTTATCACAGAAGACCTCAATCTGATACACATAGACATCAGCCTTTGGTTTTTGTCCTTTAAAAGATCCATCCCATCCAGAAGCAGCTTCATTAACAGGAAAATCTCTTTTCTCAAATACAACTTCACCCCATCGGTTAAATATGCGCATGAATTTTACTCTTTCAAGGCCTCTGCCTCTTGGATAAAACACATCATTATTCCCATCATTATTTGGAGAGAATGTGTTTGGAACAAAAAGATTTCCGTTTTTGCAGATAACCATAATTTCTATCTCACCTAAATTGCTGCAACCGTTATCATCAGTGAAATAAACCTGATAGTTAGTGTTAAAATGGGGTTCAGCTTCGGGATTAGGACAATCTGCACAACTCAACCAGTTTGAAGGGGACCAAATCCAATTGCTGGTATTTGCAGAATAGGTTGCCGGTATTACAACCGGAAAACCATTTTGGATGGTTATTTGTCCCGGCATATCTACAGTTGGTTGAGGGTTTACAACAATAGTTTGCATAGTGGTATCCATACAACCACTACTGTTGGTGGCTATAGCATTTATTTGGAATGTTCCGGCCGTATTATAGATTTGAACGGGTGGATTTTGTTGTGTGGAAATAGCGCCATTTGGAAAATTCCAAAGCCAGGTTACTACTGAAGTATCCGGTTGTATAAAAATTCCTGAATGCTGGATTGAATTATTGATACAAATAATTGAATCTCCTGCTATATCAATTAGAGGCCTTTGAACAACTTTAATATATGTTGGTTTCACAAGTGTGTCTCTACAGCCCAACTGGGTTTGAACAATTAATTGAACGGTATAAAGACCAGGAGAAGTGTATTGGTGTGTTGGATTTTGCAAAGTGGAAGTGACGCCATCACCAAATGTCCATGAATATTGAGCAATTGGGTCATTTAAAGTGGTGGAGTCGGAAAAGTTTACTGTACCAAAATCGCAAAAGAAAGTTGTGTCTGCACCAAAGTTAGCATCAGCTCCATGCACTATTACTGTATCGATCCCAACTAAGGGAATAATACAACCTGTGGGATCTTCCATTATCACACTTGGATAATAATTGCCAAAAGAAGTATAAGTATGTGTTACATCTGGTGTTGTGGAGTTTATAGTGGTACCGTCGCCAAAATCCCAGAAATAAGAAGCCATTTGCCCAGGTGTGAAAGAATTAAAATTGACTGTGAGTGGATTGCATCCGTTTATGGGAAGGTAATTAAGCCGTGAACCAACTGTATCAGTAACTGTAATTGTTTTAAAGGTCGAGTCCATACAACCTCCCGGATTTGTAACAACAAGTTTTACCTGGTAAGTTCCGGGTGAAGCATAATAGTGAACAGGATTTCTTACCGTTGAATTTCCTTCGCCAGGACCAAAGTCCCATGAAGATGTACTGTAATACAAAGAAGTATTGGTAAACTGGACTTCAAATGGTAAACAAGAACTTAGGGAATCATTTACTGTAAAACCAGCTATTGGGTTTTCAACATGTATATATGCTGTTTTCGTAATGGAGTCAGGACAATTTACATTATCAACAATTACCAGTTTTACATCATAAATGCCGTTGGTTGGATATAAATGCGAGGGAGAACTCAGGGTAGATGTTCCGCCATCGCCAAAATACCATTGACTGGTAAAACCTGTAGCAACAGAAGTATTGGTAAAGTTTATGGTACCTCCCGGACAGGTCAACGTGTCACTTGCGATAAAATTGGGTATTGGATTTGTTGTACGTACAAGGTTATTTTGCTGAATGCTATCCTTACAACCAGAAGCATCAGTGATCACTAATTTAACTGAAAATGTTCCGGGGTTATTATAAGTATGCTCAAAAGGAGGACTACTGAAATCCTGAATAGTGCCATCACCAAAATACCACCTCCAGTTGGTAATATTATTTTGACCATCTGTATTTGACAGATCAGTAAATGTGGTTGTTAACCCGGCACAACCTGCAAGATTTGTTGCAGAAAAATTAGCGATAGGGCCATTAATACGGATATAATTTACTTTGGTTACAGTGTCAGTACAATTGTTAATATCCCATGTTATCAGGGACACTGTATAGGTGCCTGCATTAGTATATATATGTGTTGGGTTGCTGCCACCAGCTGTTCCTCCATCACCCAAATCCCATGCATATGAAGAGATATTTGCCGGGTTTATATTTAAGGTTTGAAAATCAATACTTGCAATACTTTTACAGGCCACAACCTGATTAGCAGAAAAATCAGGTGTTTCATCAACAACTCTTATTAGCTGAGTGCTTGTATCAGAACAGGATCCATTGGTAACTACAAGACGTACATTATAATTTCCTAATCCCGGAAATATATGTACCGGATTTTTGAATATTTGAAACAGGGCTTCCATCTCCAAAATCCCACTCCCCAGGTTAGAGGGGCTATTGACTGATCAGTAAAAGTGAATCTTGTTCTGTTACCACAGTCAGCAGAGGATGTATATATTGCTATAGGTGGTGGAAATACATAGATATAATTTGTTCTTACAATAGTATCCGGGCAACCATTGTTATATAGCAATAAGAGTAACTGTAAAATAACCTGTATCAGTATAAGTATAAGTAGGATTTTGTAATGTAGATGATCCTCCATCTCCAAAATCCCAAAAGCCATTCATTAGCTGTTGATGACAGGTCAGTAAAATTTACAGGTTCTGTAGCACAAACTGTTGTAGGTGCTGCAATAAAATCCGCTACAGGTTGAGTTCCTACTGTGACAGCCCCGGGCATAGTTAACGTATCTGTACACCCACCACTTGTTGTAATGATCAATTGTATAGTGTAAGTACCTTGTAAGAGATAAGTATGTGTAGGATTTGGCAAGGACGATGTGGGGCTGCCATCTCCAAAATCCCATTGGTACGATGTAACTGCATCGACAGCATTGATGGTAGCTGTCGGAGCTATTGTATATGGGACACAACCTCGCACGGGGAGACCTAAAAACGAAATTGAAGCTCTTTGCACCGTAATAAAGTCTGGTTTTATTATTGTGTCAGTGCACCCAAAATTATTCGTGGCAATAAGGGTAATAGTAAATGTTCCGTAAGAGTTGTAAGTATGAGATGGGTTTTGTTGATTAGAAACCGGACTTCCATCTCCAAAATCCCATTCCCAACCCACAGTACCGGGTGATGATAGATCCTGAAAATTAACAGTAAAAGGAGGTTCACATCTTGAAGAATCCGGTGCTGTAAAATCGGCAGCTGGTCTGGGATTAACAGTGATAACTTGTGAGATAGAATCCTGGCAACCATTATAATTATTATGTAGCCAAACTGTATAATTACCGGTATTTATAAAAGTATGAGTTGTATTTATTGTTGTTGCTGTACCTCCATCGCCAAAATTCCAGTTTGAATTTAAAGGGGTCGGCACAGATGTATTAGTGAAAGTGATCAATTCATTGATACAAATAGAGGCAGGGGCATTGAAACTTGTTGTATATCCTCCGATAATAATAGGGCTGCTAAATGCAGTATCCTGGCATCCGGCTGTACTGGTAGCTACAAGAGTGACAATATAAGATCCGTTGGATGTGTATGTATGTGTTGGGTTTTGAAGAGTTGAAAGAGGAGTTCCATCACCAAAATTCCATTGATAACTCAACGTAGCGGGTCCAGTAGTTGTATTTGTAAAAGATATACTGGCAGGTGAATTACAAACAGTTGGTAAACTATGTGTAAATGAGGCTGTAACACCATTGGTTACTGTTATATAATTTGACCTGGTGAATATTTTAGTACAACCTTTATCATTTGTTACACGGAGTGTTACAGAATAATTTCCCGCACTGGTATAAGTAATTAAAGGATTTTGTTGCGTTGAAGTGGTCCCATCCCCAAAATCCCATAGCCAACTGGTATTTGTGTTGCCGCTACCTGCAGTTGATAAGTCAGTGAACTGTACCCTTAAAGGAAAACATCCACTAAGGTTATCTCCTACAAAGTTTACTGTAGGAGGTTCGTACACCGTAATATATTGTGTTCGGGTACTCGTATTGGAGCCTATAGCATTTGTAGCTGTAAGCGAAACAGTATAGGTGCCGGGGTTAAAGTAAGTAGCAGTTGGGTTTTGCAAAGTGGAAGTATTCCCGTTTCCAAAATTCCAAAGCCAGGAAGTTGGGTTATTGGATGAAAGGTCCTGAAAGTTTACAACAAGAGGAGAACAGCCCGATTGTGGTGTACCTGAAAAGTTTGCAACAGGTGCCTGGCCGTTAAGCTGGGTAACAGGAATTATACATGATAAAACAATTGCCTGTCGTAAAAAAATATGAAAAAGGCGCTGCCTCACAAAAGCTGGTTTAATTGTCATGAAGCGGATCAAACAGCAAAAACTATTCCCAATGATCCTTTATCATGAACTTTTAATGATTAATTTTTGATTATAAAATAGAGTACAGGTCTCTTGTAGAGACTTTTAATAATAGTAAATCGTTTAACAGAAGGGTCGGAAGAAAAATTAAGCTACTATATTACAAAACTCATAACTTATCTAATCTCATCGTCTTAACATCAGAACCATTAGTTTGTGTTGCTTCAACATAGGTCCAACTGTTTCTATCAATGTGCCAGGTCCCATTGATCAGACCCAGCGGATAAGGGGGTGATGAGAAATTAGCCCAAGTCGTCATCATTTCTGCATTTCCATCCCAATTGCCGGTTTTCTCTACAGTCCCGTTTTTAATCGCATCAACAGTTTTATTACTGTAGTATTGAAACTTATAATTAGAAAAATCTGAACTGATATTTGTGCTGTTCAGGGTAAAAGAAGTTATTTTCCACTGGCCATTTGTCATTGCTTTAATAACCAGGTCTTCCTGGATATTGTCAATGGTTTTTTTGCAACCGCAAAAAATAACCGCAAGCAATAAAATGGATAGTCTTTTCATGGTCAGATAATAGCTTTACAAAATACTGATTATGCATCGTATTTACAATAGAGACGCTTTGTTTTTTACTTAAGCTGAATTTAATTATACAGATAGCAAAATACTACTTTGGAAAACCGCTTGCCGCCTTAATATCCTTTATTTGTTGAACAAATTGATTACTATAGCCGGCTATGAATAAATAATATTGATAACAGTCTATCAGTCCAAATGCAGTCTGAATGGTTCTGTTCCGAAGATCCTCGGTGGAGGTCTTCATGTATTTTATTTGAGTCACCCGGTTAAGCCTGAAGTCGTTGATCGCTTCTTCAGTAGTTGTGTATTTCGTATTGTTGGGTTGTACCCGTTCAGCAGTAATAACGCCAAAGCTTTTGTTTTTGATCATGTCAATTACTTGCTCGTCTGTCAGTTTTATTCCCTCCTTTTTTTCCGGGTCGGGAGCCTTGTTCATGGCTGTCTCGAAAGATTTCCATAAGTTTTTTTCTGTAGCAGCAATATGATAAATACACTCTTTGATCGACCAATGTTCGGGGGAAGGTCTAAAGTTCAGCTGAGCTTCAGAAAGCCCTCTCATGTTTTTCAATGCATCTTCACGGAAACTTTTTACCAATGCAAGAGCATACTTTCTTTCCTTTTTTGAAATAACATTTGATTCTATTGTACCGGCCAAACCTGTAATAACGAGTAACGTCAGCAGGTACCTTCCTGTTTTCCTTTTCAGCATGACAAGCAAATTTATGGCGTAACACTCTTCCTGATCAGGAAAGTTTTGCTATCAAAAGGTACGAAAAAGTAATAAGTATACGGAAGGCCTTTGTTTAAATTATTGCCTCATACTGTTTCCAGGTAAAGGCAAATACATAACTTTCAGCCATGAAGATTACAGATGTTATTCTTTTACTGGAAGAGATGGCACATCCCTCCCTTCAGGAATCTTATGATAATACCGGACTAATAACCGGGAACAAAGACTGGGAGTGTTCGGGTATCATATGTTCACTTGATGCAACTGAAGCAGTAATTGCTGAGGCCATTCAAAAAAAATGTAACCTGGTGGTTGCTCATCATCCCATTTTGTTCAAAGGATTGAAAAGGCTGAACGGTAAAAATTATGTGGAAAGAGCAATAATCATGGCAATCAAACATGATATTGCCATCTATGCTATCCATACAAATCTTGATAATATTATTTCAGGAGTAAATGGCCGTATAGCTTCTGCCCTGGGATTACAGCACTGTAATGTTCTTTTGCCCAAACATTCATTGTTGAAAAAACTCTTCACATTTGTCCCGAATGATAAAACAGAGGAAGTAAGGCAAGCCATATTTGCAGCTGGTGGAGGGCATATTGGCAATTATAGCGAATGTAGCTTCAATACTTCAGGTATCGGAACATTTAAGGCAGGCGATAACGCAGAACCTTTTGTGGGTGAGATTGGGAACCAACATAAGGAGAGTGAGACCCGGATCGAGGTTATATTTCCAGTTTACCTGGAAGCTGGGATCATACAGGCAATGAAAGCAGCTCACCCTTATGAGGAAGTAGCCTACGATATTGTGCCGTTATCCAATGACCATTCGGGGATTGGGTCGGGTATTGTGGGTCAACTTTCAGAACCTATGGAGGAAAGTTTGTTTTTGGAGAAAATCAAGGCTGTTTTCAAGGTGCCTGTAGTTAGGCATACGGCCCAAATCGGGCAGTTGGTATATAAAGTAGCCATATGTGGCGGCGCAGGTAGCTTCCTGATTTCCAGTGCTTTATCATCCGGGGCAAATGTATTTATAACGGCCGACATGAAATATCATGAATTTTTCGATGCCGACGGAAGGATGATGATAGCAGATATAGGCCATTATGAAAGTGAGCAGTTTACAATCAGCTTATTACAAGAGTTTTTAGCTGAAAAATTTCCTAACTTTGCCGTCCTTAAAACAGAGGTGAATACTAACCCGGTACACTATTTTTAGGCTGATTGTAAAATCCGGGAATGTGATTTTAAACTTAAACTTCAAATAATAAATGGCAAACGTCAAAGAATTTTCAGTAGAAGAAAAATTGGTTTCGCTGCTTAGCCTTCAGAAGATTGAAAGCAAGTTGGATGAGATTCATATATTAAAAGGAGAACTGCCGATGGAGGTAGCCGACCTGGAAGATGAAATTCAGGGATTACATGCCCGCCAGCAACGAATTGAAGAAGAGATCAATGGTGTAACAGAGTTTATTGAAGGAAGAAAAAATGCTATTAAAGAAGCTGAAGCGTTGATCAAAAAGTATGATAAGCAAAGTGGCAATGTAAAAAACAACCGTGAGTTTGAGGCCATCAATAAGGAAATTGAGATGCAGGAACTGGAAGTTAAACTGGCTGAGAAACATATCAAGGATGCTACTGAAGAAATAGGCGAAAAAGCTGAAGTGCTGGAAAAGGCTAAAAAGAATATAGAAGCAAAAGAGACATTGCTGGCTACAAAGAAGACAGAACTGGAAAAGATCATTGCAGCCAACGAGAAAGAAGAGAAGCACTTTAATAAAATGGCAGATGAGGCTCGCCAGCATGTGGATGCCCGCCTTTTGGCCAGTTATGAGAAGATCCGTAAAAGCTATCGTAACGGGTTGGCTGTGGTACCCGTTGAAAGAGATGCTTGTGGTGGCTGCTTTAATGCCATTCCCCCGCAAAAACAAAGTGAGATTCGTCAGCATAAAAAGATCATGATCTGCGAAAACTGTGGCCGGATCCTTGTAGATGAGGAATTAGAAGCCAATACAGTTGTTGAATAAACTTAATTGAATCTTTGTCAGGCCCCGGTAATTGCCGGGGCTTTTTATTTAGTATTATTGAATTACAATTAATTTGCAGTTGCACATGCTTCAGAAGATCTCAATAAACAATTATGCGATCATCGATGAACTGGAAATAAGTTTTTCAGGTGATATGAATGTGATCACTGGCGAAACAGGCGCCGGAAAATCCATCATTATGGGAGCATTGGGTTTAATATTGGGTCAGCGGGCCGATACTTCAGTATTGGTGAATAAAGAAAAAAAATGTGTGATCGAAGCGGTTTTCAAGACAGGAGATAAAAGATCGATTCGTTCTTTCCTGGAAGAAAATGAATTGGATGTAAGTAAAGAGGTATTGATAAGAAGAGAAATAGCGGCTAATGGAAAGTCAAGGGCATTTATCAATGACACACCGGTCAATCTTTCACAGTTGCAGCAATTAACAGCAATGCTGGTTGACCTTCACCAGCAATTTGATACGCTGGAAGTGGGTAATACAGATTTTCAAAGAGAAGTCTTGGACGCATTGGCCGGCCATGCAGAAGTGTTGGAAGAATATCGGGAATCTTTTTTGCAATGGAAGCGAAAAGCAAAAGAACTGGAGCAATTAGAAAACCAGAAGCTGGAATTTGAAAAAGAAGCGGATTATAACCGGTTTCAATATGAAGAACTCGAATCAGCAGGGTTTGTAGAAAATGAGTTGGAAGAAGCTGAGGCATCTTTAAAATTAATGGAGAATTCAGAAGGGATTAAAGAAGTATTGTCAAGGTCATACTACGAATTACAGGAAAGTGAAACACCGGTATCCCTTCAACTAAAAACACTGATCAGCCAATTGAACCAGTATGCTTCCTTTCATACAGAATTACCTGGGTTGGTTGAGCGAATGCAATCGGCTCAGATTGAATTACAGGATATAGCAGGAGAGCTGGACCGCATCAGTAGTCAGGTTGAACATGATCCCCAAAAAATGGAAGAACTGAATGACAGGCTTTCATTAGGGTACAAGCTACAGAAAAAACATGGTGTGAGCAGCACAGCTGAGCTCTTGCGGATACAACAGGGATTGGAAGAAAAACTCCAGGCCGTGCTGAATATTGATCAGGCTATTCAGCAAAAAGAAAAAGAAAGCAAAGAACTATTTGAAAAAGTCAGTGATACTGCCAAAAAGATCTCTGCAAGCAGAAAAAAACAGGTGAAACCATTTGAAGAGAAAGTGAACCAGTTACTGGCCCAGGTGGGGATGCCGAATGCAAGGATAAAAGTTGAAATGAACCAGGCGGAGCCGGGTGTCAACGGCACAGACGAAATAATTTTTTTATTCAACGCTAATATACCGGCTGGTAGATCAGCAAAAGAAGAAAACTTTTTGCCGGTTTATAAAGTAGCAAGTGGAGGTGAGTTGAGTCGATTAATGTTATGTGTCAAGTCGCTGGTAGCAAAGTCGATCGATCTTCCCACTATGATATTTGATGAGATCGATACAGGTATTTCAGGTGAAGCGGCCAGGCAGGTAGGTATTATCATGAAAGAGTTGTCATTGAACAGACAGGTAATTTGTATTACACATCAACCCCAGATTGCCGGTAAAGCTGTAGCGCATTATTTTGTATATAAGGAAATTGAAAATAATGCGGTACAAACAAGGGTACGATTGCTTAATAAGGATGAAAGGATTACTGCCATAGCTAAAATGCTCAGTGGTGAAAAACCTACAGCCTCTGCTTTAGAAAATGCCCGGGAAATGCTGATGAATTGATATTCTTTTACTGTTTGGCTTTTAGATCTGAAAAAGTATATACTTAATGCGTTATTGGTTTCATAAGCTCACAGTCGCAACTATATTATCAGTGAATGTTTCGGCTCAGCAGAATACATCGGATAGTTTATTGTTTAAAAAGGCCACCGATGCTTTTGCAATTGCTTTCAGAAATTCTGACTCGGCGATGTTATTAGCGGGGCAAGCATTATATGAAGCAAAAAGGTTGAATAATAACCGTGCCATCGCAAATGCCTACAACTCCATTGGCTGGGCATATATGCACAAAGGCCGTTTTGATTCTTCGTTATTCAATTTGCACAAAGCCCGGGATCTTTTTAATACTAACAAAAATGATTATGATGTAGCAAGAGTGGATATAAATCTTGCTGAGGTATATACCAAACAGAACCAGATATCCAGTGCTATTCAATATCTGCTGCAGGCAGATACACTAAGCAATAAGATCAATAATATTCCCCTGCAAACTGATGTCAAAAGACAACTGGCGATTGTTTACAGGGAGTCCGGGGACTACAAGGGATCTGCAGCATACTTCCGGCAAGCCCTGGAGGGGTTTGATAAACAGAAGGATTATTTCCGCTATGTAAACACATCTGTCAGTCTTAGTATCCTTTACAGAAATATGAGTTTGATGGACAGCAGTCTTTCTGTACTTAAAAGGAGTTTACAAATAGCAACCCAGCAGGCTGGCACTCCATACCAGGTAGCGATGGTACATGAAAACCTTGGAGAAACCTATTTTAATGAAAAACAATTTGGCGAAGCGCTGAAGCATTATACTATTGCCTATAACGTTTTTCAAAAATTAAATAACCAGGCGGATCTTGCTTTTGAAGCATTTTGCGTGGGCAAAACTTTAAAGGAGTTGCATAAATATGATGAGGCCGAAAAGTATTTAATGAAGTCTTATACTGTTAATGATTCACTGGAAATGATCAACTACCAGGCAGATGCGGCAGGAGAATTAGCTGAATTATATAAAGTAACCGGGAACTGGCAACAGGCTTACGAATACCTTTCACATGCTGCTGCTTTAAAAGACAGTGTGGGTCTTCAGGAGCAGATTGAAAAAACAAATGCACTGAAAGAAAAATTTGAAACAGAAAAAAAAGAACAGGAAATAGCGTTGTTACAAACCAAGAATGACCTTGCTGCAGCAGACAACAGGAGAACAAGGGCTATTCAGTACATTCTTATAATATTGTTTGTTGCTGCAGTAGCTATTGGCTGGCTTTTGTTGAACCGTTTCCGGATTAAAAAGAAACTGGAACAACAGCTTTTACGCAATCGTATTGCTGGTGACCTTCATGATGACATTGGTTCCACACTTTCCAGTATAGATATCAGCAGCCGGATTGCATTGGTAAAAAAAGATGATCCTGTTGTTGTATCTGAACAACTGACCAAGATCAGGCAGCATGCCCGCAAAACAATGGACAGCATGAGTGATATTGTGTGGTCCATAAACCCGGGGAATGATAATATGGAAAGTATGTTAGCCCGTATGCAGGAGTTTGCAGCAGAATTATGTGAACCACAGCAGATCGAACTCAGGTTTGAGCCGGTAATTAATGCTCATGCAATAGTATTGGATGCAGATAAACGGAAAAACATATTCCTGGTTTTTAAAGAGGCGGTAAATAATGCCCTTAAATACAGCCAGTGTAATTTGTTAGGAGTGATGTTCAGTAAAACCAACACTGACCAATTACTTATGCGGATCACAGATAATGGAAAAGGCTTTGATGAAGAACAGATAAAAAAAGGAAATGGTTTAGAGAATATGCGTTCAAGAGCAAAACATTTGGGGGGGCAATTGAGTATTACATCAATTGCAGGTAAGGGAACTGCTATTGAACTGTTATGCCCCTTAAAATAAATACCCCCCTGATTGGGGTATTATCGTATCAGTATGTAAAATAATTTTATACTATTATCTATGCCGGAACGGGTGTTAATATACGAGGATAATGATGCTTTGCGCAAAAGCCTTGAGGAACTGCTCATGCTGTCTGATGAGTTTGTAGTAGTAAGTACGGCTCGGGATTGCCTGTCTGTTGAAGAAGATATCAGGCAACTTAACCCTGATGTGATCTTGATGGACATCGACATGCCCGGTATGACAGGAATTGAAGCGGTAAAAAAAATCAGGGTATTTAATAAGAAGATATTTGTTATAATGCTTACTGTTTTTGAAGATAACGGCCATGTTTTTGATGCCATCTGTGCCGGAGCTTCAGGTTACCTGCTTAAAAAAAATGTTTCTGAAAAGCTTATACCTGCCATCAGAGAGGTATTAACCGGTGGTGCACCCATGAGCCCGGTTATTGCCAAAATGGTGATCAGTTCCATGCAAAAAAGTTCAGGTAAACAGTACAATTTTACTGTGCGGGAAAATGACATTTTAAAACTGCTTTGTAAAGGCATGAGCTATAAAATGATCGCAAATGAAACAGGGCTTGCCTTTGAAACCATCCGCTCTTATATCAAAAATATTTACGAAAAATTGCAGGTACATTCCGCTACGGAAGCAGTCTCCAAAGCCATTAATGAAAAACTGGTTTGATATCCCCCATATTGGGGTTGGTATAAACCGGTAATTAATAAAGATTTGTCATAACAATTTATTGTTATGACAAGACCAATAATCATTGCAATTGCGGGTATATTTTTTTTTAATTTATCTGCTCATACCCAGTCTGTAGCCATAAATAATGATGGTGCAGCAGCTGATGCCAGCGCTGCCCTGGATATTAAGAGCACAGCAAAAGGGATATTGGTCCCCCGTATGACACAGGCAGAAAGAGATGCTATACTTACTCCTGCAAATGGGTTGCTGATCTACCAGACGAATAATACTCCCGGATTCTATTTCTATAATGGCAGTTCATGGGTATCAATAATTGCCACTTCCTCTGGCTGGAACACAAGTGGCAATGGGGGAACCAATCCGCCAACTGACTTTTTTGGTACCACCGACGATAAGCCAATATACTTTCGATTGTTTAATACAAACGCAGGCCGGTGGGATCATGTAAAAGCAAATTATCTTATAGGGCTAAATGCGGGAAGTGCCCTTAGTACCGGTACAACTAATGTAGGTATCGGTATGAATGTCCTGACAAATACGAATTCGGGGAATGGTAATACGGCGATCGGTCACCGGGCAATGAATTCAAATACATCCGGCGCCATAAATACAGGAGTAGGGCAGGATGTACTTTATTCCAACACTGGAGGTATATCAAATGCTGCATTGGGCTACCGGGCACAATATTCCAATTCAACCGGCAGCCATAATGTTGCAATAGGTTACCAGTCGTTTTATTCAAACACTACCGGGGATTATAATACTTCAGTTGGTAATGAGGCTCTTTATTCCGGCAGTACCAGTAAATATAATACAGCAGTAGGATCATCCGCTTTATATAAAACCACTACGGGGCAAAATAATGTTGCATTGGGTAATGCAGCCCTTTATAATAACACCACAGCTTCCCTGTCTGTTGCTGTTGGAGATAGTGCTTTATACAATAATACTTCAGGCAATGGTAATACAGCTGTTGGGGGCGGGGCATTGTTCTCTAATACAACTGGAAATGGAAACACCGGTCTTGGATATAAGGGTTTAAATAAAAATGTAACAGGCTCTTATAACCTGGCACTGGGTCATTTAGCGCTTAGCCAGATGACTGGCGGACAGGATAACGTTGCTGTGGGTTCAACGGCATTGACAAGTCTTACCTCTGGTAATTACAATGTAGCCGTGGGATCAGGATCTCTGCAAAGTAATAGCGGAGCCAGTTACAATACTGCTGTTGGAAACAAAGCACTTGAAAACGGCTTGAGCAGTTATAATACTGCAGTTGGTGCGTATTCTATGAATAGTACAGTTACCGGGTTCAGCAATACTGCCATAGGATTAAATTCATTACAAACAAATGTTTCAGGTGATGAAAATATTGCCGTGGGGGAGAGATCACTTTATTCTACCGTAGGAAATAATAATACCGGAGTAGGATTCAGATCACTATATACTAACGGTACTGGTAGTGATAATACGGCGATCGGGCACTATGCAGATGTCGGGAGTTCAACCCTTACTAATGCTACGGCAATTGGTAGCGGTGCAATTGTGTATAAAAGCAATGGAATGGTGTTTGGTAATTCTTCCGTTAATAACTGGGGCTTTGCTGTCTCACCGACGAATGGACATGCACTGGAAGTAGGAACAAATATTACAAACGGTAATGGGGCTTACCTGTCTACAACCGGCAATTGGGTCAACACTTCTGATAAATTTAAGAAAGAAGACTTTGTTGCTCTCGACGGGAAGGAGTTATTAGATAAAATAATGAGATTACCTGTTACACGGTGGAAGTACAAAGGAAGCAATGAATATCACATAGGCCCGATGGCGCAGGATTTTTACCAATTATTTGGGTTGGGTAGTGATAATATAACCATCTCGACAATTGACCCATCAGGCATTGCGTTAGCAGCCATACAGGAATTAAAAAAAGAGAATGATGAACTAAGAAATATCTGTAAAGACCTGCAGGAACAAATTACAAAACTGGTAAATAAGTAATAATGAAAAAAACATCTGTTATTGTCATAACTATCTTCTTAGCTGTAAACCTGGGTGCTCAATCAGTTGCTATTAATAATGATGCCAGCACTGCTGATGCCAGTGCTGCTCTGGATATTAAAAGTACAGATAAGGGATTGCTTGTTCCAAGAATGACGACAGCACAACGTAATGCAATTGCATCACCCGCAACAGGATTATTAATTTTCGATACTAATACCGGCACATTCTGGTTCAAATCTGCTGCTAACTGGATTGAGGTAGTTGACACAGCCCATCAGCAATGGTCAAAAGCGCCTAATGGAAGCGATTTGTATTTGCCTTATTTCCGAAGAGTAGGTATCAATAATAGTGTGCCTAATTTTCCACTGGATGTTTACGGATACTCGTCAGATAATGGAGTGGCATTAAGACTAAAAAATCCAACAACCACAGTAGGAGAAAGAACCTCTCTTTTATTATCAACAAATGATTATAACGGGAATCAAGGTGCTGCAGCTATTTCATCTATTTCTTCTGTTAATGGCGGCCAGCACCTGGCATTCACAACAATTCCAGCAGGCGCACAAACAGCTAACAGCACTTATGAAAGGGTTAGGATAGATAGTTCAGGTAATGTAGGTATTGGCACTAAAACACCACAACAAAAATTGGATGTAAACGGAAGCATTAAACTTACGGGTACTGTTACGAATCCTTCAACGGGAACAACAAATCTCCTGCCATTGGCATTCGGTACTGTATCATCAACCGGCACTATAATAAACGGGAGCGGTAATTTCACAGTATCGCACAGTACTACAGGTGTTTATTTTATTCAGGTACCAGGAACAACGATTACATCCACTAACACGATGTGTATCATTACTCCCCGGGCAGGTATAAACACCAGCTCTATAGAAATGAGGTATGATTATTTTGGAAATCAGGTAGAGGTGCTCATACGACAGTATTATGTTTACACATCACTGGATCCTACTACAGGTAATTTGGCCAGTGCCGCATTACAGTATAATAATTTTAACTCCGATTTTTCATTTGTCATTTACAAATTTTGATTATGACAGTTAAAAGAATAATTGTATTCCTGTTTCAATGTTATAGTATTTCAGCTTTTGCACAGCTGCAGATAGGACCCGGTACCAGCTGGCGTAGCGATAACTCAACATATGTAGTGCTGAATAATATAGGTTTGCAATATGATGCAGCGACAGCATCATTAACTAACACTTTTAAATTTACCGGTAACGCAGATGTAAATATTTCGGGAGCAAACCAGCCCATATTTACCAATATTCAGTTAGCTAAAACAGGTTCTGCAAAAGTTGTTTTGCAAAGAAGTTTCAATCTTGCGCAATCATTAAGTTTTGCCGGAGGATTATGCGATCTGAATGGTAATAATATTTTCCTGGGTACAAACGCCGTACTGATTAATGAGAACGAGAACAGCCGCATCATGGGGTCTGATGGATATATCCGAATTATTAATATACTTAATGCGCCAACGGCTGTAAACCCGGGGAATCTCGGGGCTGTAATAACATCTGCACAGAACCTGGGGTCAGTTACTATTTACAGGGGAGTAAAGTCACAGGTAAACAATGGCGGAGCTGGAAATTCAGTTCTTAGATTTTACGAGATAGTGCCGACAAATAATACCGGGCTTAATGCAACACTCCGATTTAATTACTTTGATGCAGAATTAAATGGGCTTACAGAGGCTAATCTTGTACTTTATAAAAGTGCAGATAATGTTAACTGGTCAGCGCAAGGATATAGTGGTCGTGATGCTACCTTAAACTATGTGGAGAAAAGCGGTATCAATGATTTTTCCCGGTGGACCTTATCCACACCTGGGAATCCGCTTCCTGTAAATTTTCTTTTGTTTACTGCAGAATGCAGGAATAATATGAACAGTTTATATTGGAAAACTTCGCAGGAAATCAATGTCAGCAATTTTAATATACAGCGATCTGATGATGGGATTTCCTGGGTAACTATTGCTTCATTACCCGCCGGAGGTAATACAAGCACGGAACATGATTATAATTACTCAGATAATGGCCCTGCAGTTGCGACGTCATTGTATAGGATTGCGGCAGTAGATGCAGATGGAAGGGTTAAGTATACAGGTATAATCCGGTCGGCTTGTTCCGGTTCTGTGGATATATGGAAAATTTGGCCCAACCCGGTTCAGCAGTCAGCCTGGATAAGTATTCAAACAGATGAGCCCGGCATGGCTGCGATAAAAATCTTTGATGGTAAAGGATCATTGATCAGGACCTTATATCGGAATCTTACAAATGGCAATAATCTTATTGAGCTGGATATGCAAAAACTAACTTCCGGTATGTATTATATCCAGGCTGAATGGAATAATGGAAAACAGAGAAGATCAGCTTCGCTTATAAAAACTGATTAAAATAATTAATGTTATAAAATTTGAAGCCATATACAAGCAACCCATGCTACCCGCCAAGCGGGTAGCATTATAAAAGAGTTGTCATTGGACAAGGAGGTAATTAGTATTACACACCAACCCCAAATAGAGCCGTTAAGCTGTGGCACATTAATTTGTCTATAAGCAAAATGAGAATGATGCTGTACAAACGAGAGTTCGATTTCTAGATGAAGATAGAATTATCTGCCATCGCCAAAATGCTTAGCGGTGAAAAGCCAACAGCTTCAGAAAATGCCCAGAAAATACTGATGAATTGACCGGCACCAACTATGTGTTAGTCTGTACTTTGGCTTATGTCTCTCAATATTCAGCAAATGCTTTTTAACAAGGCGGTATGATAATTTTTAGACCTTGGCGATAATTTTTCGTAAATTACTTTTCTTGATTTCGGGCAATAAATGATGTGGATAACCCGCCTGTTGGGGTGCAGAACTGGTGGACAAAGAAAAAGTTTTTTGATTTGAATACCGAACAGTTTTCAACCCTTATTTTCGCTTTACAGACTGACGGAAACATTCCACTAACGTAGAAATAACGATTTCTTAAAGCAAGACGGAAGATGAGCCCTAAGTCATTGGTTGTGTAACTAATGGTTTAACCCTTTATCACCTTAGACGAAATAATGGACCTTACGAATACTGGCAAAGATCGCAAGCAAAGAAGAAAATCCTCCCTTGACCTCGGTACGATGGTATTTGGGAAAGTACCACCCCAGGCAAAAGACCTTGAAGAAGCAGTACTGGGAGCTATAATGCTCGAAAAATCAGCTTTTGATACGGTGGTTGAGATCCTCAAGCCTGAATGTTTCTATGTGGAAGCACATCAGCGCATCTTCAGGGCTATGCAAAGCCTGAGCAATAAAAATCAGCCGATAGATATCCTGACTGTGGCTGAGGAACTGCGTTTCCGGGAAGAACTGGAAATGGTTGGAGGCGCTTACTATGTGACCAAGTTGACCAATGCTGTTGTTTCTTCAGCTAATATTGAGGCGCATGCCCGCATCATATTGCAGAAGTTTATTCAGCGGGAACTCATCCGCATCAGCGGCGAGATCATTGGCGATGCTTATGAAGATTCAACCGACGTATTTGATCTTTTAGATGATGCTGAAAGCAAGCTATTTGAGATCACAAACAATCACCTACGCAAAAATTTTGATACGATCGATACTGTATTGGTTGAAGCGATACAGCGGATCGAAGACCTCCGGCATAAAAATGAGGATGTAACAGGTGTGCCGAGTGGTTTCCCTTCTCTTGACAGGGTGACCTATGGATGGCAGAATACGGATCTGATTATCCTCGCTGCCAGGCCTGCCGTTGGTAAAACAGCTTTTGCCCTCAACCTGGCAAGGAATGCAGCTATGAATGCTGCTAAACCAACACCGGTAGCTTTTTTCTCCTTGGAAATGAGTGCCAGCCAGCTGGTACAAAGAATTCTTTCAGCAGAAAGTGAGATCTGGCTTGAGAAGATTGCAAGGGGTAAGCTGGAAGAATACGAAATGAAACAGTTGTATGCCCGTGGTATTCAAAGATTAGCCAAAGCACCATTATTTATTGATGATACACCGGCATTGAACATATTTGAGTTAAGAGCCAAATGCCGCAGGTTAAAGAATAAACATAATATTGGCCTGATTCTGATCGACTATTTGCAGCTAATGAGCGGAACAGGAGAGAACCGGAACAGTAACCGGGAGCAGGAGATCAGTAATATTTCAAGAAACCTGAAAGCACTGGCAAAAGAATTGAGTGTTCCCATTATAGCCCTCTCACAGTTAAGCCGTGCTGTAGAAACAAGAAGCCCCGGAAAAGATGGAAACAAAATGCCTCAATTAAGTGATTTGAGGGAATCAGGTGCTATTGAACAGGATGCTGACCTTGTAATGTTTCTTTACAGGCCGGAATATTATGACATTACACAGAATGAGATGGGAGAGGCAAATAAAGGAGAAACAATAGTACGTATTGCCAAGCATAGAAACGGATCTCTGGAGACCATTCACCTGAAAGCACTATTACATATGCAGAAGTTCACTGAACAGGATAGTGGTGATTTTGGTGCGGGATTACCGGGTAACTGGAAACCGGTAAGTGATGATGATGGCAGTGGTGGCGGAGCAAAAGTATTCCTTCAGACAGGCAGCAAAATGAATGATCTGGAGGATGATGAGCCTCCGTTCTGATCCTGATTTCGGATTTATAAATATCAACTTTAGTTTTGTCCCGCATCAGCGGGACTTTTAATTATGACTCTTCCATTTTTTTATATCAGCGAATATAGTAGTGAAAACAGCATTACACTTGATGAGGATACCAGTCGGCATATTGTACAGGTGTTGAGAATGGGTAAAGGCGAAAAGCTAAACCTCACGGATGGAAAAGGCAAACTATTGACTTGTGAAATAACTGATCCTCACAAGAAGAAATGTTCAGTAACTGTTGTTCAAAAAACTGAACAGGCACCTCCTGCCAGGCATATATCTATCGCTATTTCAATATTAAAAAATGCAAACCGGTTCGAATGGTTTTTAGAAAAAGCAACTGAGATCGGGGTTGCAGAGATCATTCCTTTGATCTGCGAACGAACAGAGAAAGATAAATTAAGAATGGACCGGATGCAGAGTATCCTTGTGAGTGCCATGTTGCAAAGCCAGCAATGTTGGTTACCGGAATTGCATGAACCAGTTAAATTTGAAGATCTGGCAGTGAAACAATTTGATGACTTTGATAAATTGATTGCTCATTGTGTTGATACAGATAATAAGCAGAAAATACATCAGCAAATTTCCAAATCTTCCCATCATCTCATTTGCATCGGTCCTGAAGGTGATTTTACTCCAAAGGAAATAGAATTAGCAATGCACAATGGATTTAAGCCAGTAAGTCTCGGAGAATCAAGGTTAAGGACAGAAACGGCAGGTGTGGTAGCGGCAACCTTACTTAGCCATATCTGAATAGCCTTCTTCCTTTTCATCATCAAGTAAAGGTTCATTCAGCTCAACCAAGTGTGCTTTTCTTTTGGCAGCCCGGCCTCGCATGGTCATGTTGAGCATTTCCACAATAAAAGAAAAAGCCATACCGAAATAAATATAGTTCTTAAGATGAAGCTGATGGGCTGCGTCGCTATCCCAGCCTTCGATCACCAATCCTAGTCCGATCATTACCAGGAAGGATAGTGCCAGCATTTTCAACGTAGGATGTTTATGAATAAAGTTAGAAATGGCCGGGCTAAACAGGAACATAACGATCATCGCAATGATCACTGCAGCGATCATGATCTCAATATGCTGGGCAGTACCTCCGGCAGTGATCACACTGTCAAATGAAAACACAGCATCGATCAGCATGATCTGTGTAATAGCCTGGGTGAATGAGATACCCTTTTTCTTTTTTAGTTCTACATTAGGATCTTCACCTTCCAGTTTATGATGTATCTCCATCACAGATTTGTAAATAAGGAATAGCCCCCCGGCAAGCATAATGATACTGGCCAGGTCAAAACCTTTACCCGATATCGTTAATACAGCTTTCCCTTTTTGTGATAATAACCAGCTAAGAGCCAGTAGCAGCAGGCTGCGGGAAATGATACCGGTAACCATCCATACACGGCGGGCCAGCAGTTTATCTTTTTCACTTTGTAGCCTGTTAAGCGACAACGAAACAAAGATCACATTATCGATGCCCAACACTATTTCGAGTATTACAAGAATAACAAAACTGATTATACTGTCAGCTGTAAATAAATGTTCCATACTGCTACAATGATTTACATATTTTCTTTACAATTCCCGGACCTTCATAAATAAATCCTGTCCACACCTGTACAAGACATGCACCGGAATCAAGTTTTTCTTTTGCATCAGCACCATTCGAAATACCACCGGAGGCAATAATTGGAATCATCCCATTGGCTTTTTGTGCGATGTATTGTACAATGACTGTGCTTCTTTTTTTCAGAGGGATACCACTTAACCCTCCGGCTCCGATAGCCTTTATTTTGGTTTCAGAAGTTGCAAGATCATTTCGGTCAATAGTTGTATTGGTAGCTACTATTCCGTCCAGTTTTATTTCTATGGCCAGGTCAATTACTTCATCCAGTTGCTCATCGGTAAGGTCTGGTGCTATCTTCAAAAGAATAGGTTTAGCTACCGCTTTTCCGTTATTGATCATTTGCAGGTGCAACAAAATTTTACGCAAAGCATCTTTTTCCTGCAAAGCTCTTAAGCCGGGGGTATTGGGAGAACTTACATTGACAACAAAATAGTCTACATAATGATGGAGCTCTTTGAAACATATTTCATAATCTTTCCAGGCATCCTCATTCGGGGTTACTTTATTCTTGCCGATATTTCCTCCGATGATCATGGCAGAGTTTTCATTTTCTTTTCTCCATTTAGCAAGTCTTTCAGCTACCTGTTTTACCCCATCATTATTGAAACCCATTCGGTTGATCAAAGCATTGTCTTTAGGTAGTCGAAATAACCTCGGTTTTTCATTGCCGGCCTGGGATAGGGGGGTTACAGTACCGATCTCAATGAATCCAAACCCAAGGGTTTCCAGTTCCCTTAGATATTTCGCATTTTTATCAAAACCAGCAGCAAGTCCGACCGGGTTATTAAAGGCAAGGCCAAATCCATTGAAAACTGTATTTGCGTCAACTTTTGGGGCATAAGCTAATGAGATCCATTTACGGATAAAGCCAATACTGCAAAGCAGTTTCAGGCAGTTCATCGAAAAATAATGAACCCATTCAGGGGGAAAAAGAAAAAGGATACTCCTGATCAGTTTATACATAAGTGCTGCGAAGATAAATGAACTTGATCGGGTGTTTTGGATGATAGATCAACTCTGATTAAATTTGATGTAAGAAAGTTGCATAAACAACTAAAATGATTTTGGTTGTACCATAGGAATAAATACAAAGGAAAGATCTGCAACTACAAACTTTAAACTATAAACTTCAAACTTTTATGATCCAGGAAGCATATATAGTAGCTGGTTATCGAACCGCAGTTGGCAAGTCAAAAAGAGGAGGGTTTCGGTTTTACAGACCTGATGACCTTGCTATTGATGTGATAAAAGGATTACTGGCATCAGTTCCCCAATTGGAAGCAAAAAGAGTGGATGATGTGATTGTAGGAAATGCAGTTCCTGAGGCAGAACAGGGATTACAGGTAGGTCGTATCATCGCTGCAAGAGCTCTTGGTTTTGATATACCAGGGATGACAGTGAATCGTTATTGTGCTTCGGGCCTGGAAACCATTGCTATTGCCACGGCTAAGATCAGGATGGGCATGGCTGATTGTATTGTTGCAGGTGGTACCGAAAGCATGAG
This sequence comes from Chitinophagales bacterium, assembly GCA_020636575.1. Lineage (GTDB taxonomy): Bacteria > Bacteroidota > Bacteroidia > Chitinophagales > Chitinophagaceae > JJ008. Next base: position 43,992 of record JACJXP010000001.1, on the reverse strand, counting down.
CCTGGTGCCAACGGCGGGATGGAAAACGGTTCCGGCTTATTCTATTGCAAAGGATGAACCTGATTATTATTTAAGTATGGGACTTACTGCCGAAGCAGTTGCCAAAGATTTCAATATTACCCGTGAGGCCCAGGACGAGTTCTCCTATAATTCTCATCAAAAAGCTATCAACGCTATAAAGAACGGTTATTTTAAGGATGGCATTCTTCCAATAAAAGTAGAGCAGGTTTATGTGGATGAAAAAGGAAAAAGAAATAAAAAGGAATATGTGGTAGATACAGATGAAGGCCCAAGAGAAGATACTTCTTTGGAAGCTTTGGCAAAACTGAAACCTGCTTTTGCTGCAGGCGGATGTGTAACAGCCGGTAACTCTTCTCAAACATCAGATGGTGCTGCGTTTGTAATTGTAATGAGTGAAAAAATGGTGAATGAGTTAGGACTTAAACCGATTGGAAGATTGGTGAACGCAGCTGTGGCAGGTGTACATCCCCGGATAATGGGTATCGGGCCGGTAGCAGCTATTCCGAAAGTAATGCAACAATCAGGTATGAACCTGGGGCAAATTGATCTGATAGAATTGAATGAAGCCTTTGCGTCTCAGGCATTGGCTGTGATAAGGGAAGCCAGATTAGATCCGGAAAAAGTTAATATAAATGGGGGAGCCATTGCATTGGGACATCCTCTTGGATGTACTGGCTGTAAATTAACCATACAGAACCTGCATGATATGAAGCGACTGGATAAGAAGTATGGCATGGTAACAGCCTGTGTGGGCGGTGGTCAGGGAATAGCAGGGATCATTGAAAATATTTCCTGATCTCAATAATTATATACAAAAGCTAAATAATACAAACCTCCGATCATTGGGTTGCCAAATGCGTTTTGATAATAATGATTAGTGATGTTGGTGCCTCCAAGCCGGATCATCGATTTGATCTTTGGAATAGAATAACTCACCTGGGCATCAATAGTTGCAAATGCTTTTACAGTTCCAGTTGCAAAGTCTCTTTCATACAGGAACTGGTCCTGCCATTTCAGGATAACATTCATTCCAAAACGCTTATCCTTTCCAAAGCCCGAATTGGTTATACCAGTGGTAAATCTGTATTTCGGTGTATTGAATCCACCGATAAATGTGGTAGGTATTTTCGTTATTACATCTGAGTAAACAGAAAAAAGCAAATGAAAGTTTTTGTAGAAACGATACTCTAAGCTTGCACCCCAACCGTAATTCTTGACCTTTCCTTCGCTATTGGTTACAATAGAGTATGATTTATCTGTGGCCGGCTGGTATAAAATATTTCTTCCTAGGAAATTTGTATAGTTAGTAGCATAATAATAAAGATCAACAAAGGCCTTATTATTAAAAACTGTTTTATAGCCTATCTCAAACGACCTGGATAATTCCGGCTTCATTGCTTTATAAATGTATGGAGTGGTGGCGGGCATGCCATTCGCATCAATTTTATATATCGGGTATTGGCTGCTACGCATATAATCGTTTATCCAAGGTAATCCACCCAGTAGATAAACTCCTGTACCTATGTTTAACCGAAGAAAGAGATCAGTATTGGTTGGAAACCGGTAAGCGGTTTGGTATGACATTCGGAAGTTGTGAAGTTTAGTTGGAGAAAATACAAGAGTGAACCGGGGAGTGAACTGTCCATCAAAATTCTCATTCTTATCATAACGTCCGGCAAAAGAAAGATCAACCTTTTCTTTAAACAATTTTTTACTTAACTGTATAAAACCACCCCATTGGTTAACAGATAATGTGCCCGTTGTATCGATGAATATAGTACCCTTTGTATCAAGAATGCTTTTCTTGATATTGAGTCCTGCTATTATTCTCACAAACTTTATTTTATTCTTGAAATCGTATTGTGTTTCACCGTACCATAGATCTGATTGGTCAACAAATAGCCCTCCATTTGGAATCGGTATTTTTCTTACCTGGTTAAGAATATCTTTAAAAACAGGAGAGCCTGCTACAGGCCTGCCAACATCTGCAAATGCCCTTGCGGCCTGGTGAGCTTGTTCCAGGGATTGTCCATTATTAATGGCAGTAAGAAATGCTCCGGTATATTGCGGATACCAGCTTCCGGATACATTGGATGGGTCATAACTTCTTTTCCATGCTTCATTAAATAATTGCATGGTAGTAGTGGCACTATATGTATCACCGGCATCGCTTTGTGTAGTATAGGCATTGATCATCCAGTCAGGATGTATCAACTGCAATTTATATTGGGCTAACACAACATCATTAAATACATAACGATTGCTGCCCGTATAAATAGTCTGTCCTTTTCCGTAATTAGCAGAAAGAATGGCCTCCAGTTTATTTGTGATACGGTAATGAAGAGCACCTGTGATCTTCAGGTTCTTTGTTTCGGGATCTACCAGCTCATTCTCACGGTATCCTGTCCGGGAAACTTTGATAGGATTAGCCAATAAAGGATGGCCGGGCGGAAGATAAAAAGACAAAAAATCCCTTATATCCACAGAGGTCTCATCACCATATACATGGATACCATCATAGTTTGGATCAGATTGACGGGTGCCAGGTATTACTTTTCCAAAATCACCGCTTCTCAAGTAATTGGAAGTGTCATTGGCAGGCCAGTCTATGGCTCTTACATACTGTGCTGAGATCTTGTAAGCGAATTTGTTTTTATAACTTCCCGCCAACCTGAATGAAATATCAGTAAAACCATTAGGATCATTAGGGGAATTTTTTCCAACATTCATCACACCTTGCCGTATCATAGCTGAGAAGCCCTTGTACTCAAAAGGGTTTTTTGCTTTGACAATAATAGTTCCATTCATCCCACCCGGACCATACAATACAGATGAAGCACCTGGGAGTAATTCAACACTTTCAACATCAAGATCAGTAAGTCCAACAAAATTGCCTATTGCAAAATTGAGTCCGGGAGCCTGGCTATCCATACCGTCAATGATCTGGTTTACCCGAGGGCTTCCACTGAGATTAAAGCCTCTTGTGCTTAGGGTCTTATAGGTCAGGCTGGATGTAGTGGCATCAACTCCTTTTAAATTGATAATGGCGTCATAATAAGATGTAGAGGCAGAGTTTTTGATCTTGGAAAGATTCAGTGTTTCTATAGAAACGGGAGATTTTAATAATTGCATGGGTACACGGGATGCCGAAAGAATCACTTCTTGTCCCACTGTTTCTGTCCGGGCCAGGTTGATCACAACCGGGCTTGAAGCATCCTGAACTATGACCTCAACAGGCAGAAAACCGATACAGGTAACATTAAGAACAAATGGGAATGAAATTGTTGTTTCTATTTGAAAGGAGCCTTGCTCGGTTGTGACAACTGAATTGTTTGTCCCTTTTACAGTTACTGTTGCAGCATTGACGGGTTGCTCACCATCTTTTACAAAACCATTAATGATATTTTTTTGTGCCAAAGCAGGCATTACTATTAAAAAAGCTAATAATAGTTGAATCAGGCCCTTTTTCATAAACAGTCATTTAGAATCGTTCTTTATACTTCTTTTACAGGTGGTCAAGAAAGTACATATCTATCATGCCTTTATTTTTTGCAGCTATCTTCCCTCTATGTGTAAAGCTAAATAATTCCTTTACCCTTTCATAGGTGGTACCACTTATATTTATTTTTCCCGGTTCACCGCTACTTTCCATACGGGAAGCTGTGTTTACAGTGTCTCCCCAGATATCATAAGCAAACTTTTTAGTTCCCACAATACCTGCAATTACAGATCCTGTATGAATACCTATACGGATATCCATTGGGATAAGATGCTTTTCTATTCTTTTTTTATTATGCTCATTAATAAAACGCAACATGGCGGTACCTGCCTTAACCACATCCTCAGGATGTGAATCATTTTCAACAGGTAAACCTCCTGCAGCCATATAACTGTCACCAATAGTTTTTATTTTTTCTACATTATACTTTGCAACAATATCATCAAATGCCCTGAAGCAGATATCTATTTCCTGGACTAATTCCCGGGGTGATAAATGCTCTGATATTTTAGTGAAGTCTTTGAAATCGGTGAATAATACGGTGACTGAATCATAAAGCCGGGGTTCAGAGAATCCTTTTTCCTTTAGTTCCTGTGCTGTTTCTTCAGGCAGGATATTTAATAAAAGGCTTTCGCTTCTTTCTTTTTCTTCTTCCAGTTCCTGTGTTCTTTCTTTTACTTTTATTTCCAGCATTTTTTTCTGTCCCAGGATCAGTTTTTCGTTTTCCTGCAACGATTTTACCAGGTCATCCTGTGCTCTTTCTTTTTCTACCTTGAATATCTTTAAACGATCACCGATCACAAATGAAAAAATGATCATCTGAAGTGTAGATCCGATTTCGATAGCATTATTGGTGATGAAACTGAAAGGAAGCAGGTTCATCCCTTTGATTGTGAATATGAGAACACCTATGAAATAGAAAAAAGAGCCAAAAATATAATACCGGGCCGGTCTGAAGCCGCCCTTGTAAACTTTGATGGATAAGGTAAACAGGAACACAAGTGCAAGCAAACCTGAGAATTGGTTCAAGAGTGACGCATAAAGATTTTGACCGGCAACACTCAACACCATTATCAGGATATAGTTTGGATAGAAGAAGTATAATATAATCCTGTCCCACCGGGGTACCCTCTTTTTTGTTTCCAGGATACGGCGTGTAAAAATAAAACTGACCATACTGGTCAACCCGATAACACCGGGAGCATAATTCCAGAGGAAATGGAAATTATCACCGAAAAGTTCGGCATTGAAACCTTTTAACTGACCAATAAAGATGGCATTAAAGAATATGTATACAACATAATACAGGTAATCCTTATCTTTTACATTCAGAAAAACAAAAAAGTTGTAAAACATAAATACAATGACCAGGCCGTAATATATACCAGCAAGCAGATCTCTCTGATGGGCCTCTTCTATATAAGCCAGCTTTGTAGAGACGGATAGTGGATACTGCATGTAATAGGTATCTATTTTAAGATATATCGTGGCGGTATCATTTTTCCGGATAGGCAGATCAAAAACAAAAGAGTTGGACTTATACTTTTTTGTTGTAAAAGGCAAAAAGCGTCCGGAAACAACTTTTTTGTATTCCCCTGTTAATGTATCAGGATAATATAATTCAGCAGTATCAATATTGTAACTTTCTATTTCCAGCAGCCATTCTTCATTGGTTGTTTTACAAACCTGGAAATAGTTCCAGACAGCCATGTCTTTGTTGCCCAGGTTATTTGATTCCTGTTCACTTTTTATAAATCTGGTTTTTTGAGTGGTTGTATTGATGTCCTCAAACCTTAGTTTTCGCTCAGGATCGGGTAAATAATATACAAATTTTCCGATACGCTGATAGGGTGTGCTGTCATTTAGTATAAGAGTAACCTGTGAAAAGCACTTACCCGGTATAAGAGATATTGCCACAATAACGGCAGTAATAATTCTTGTAAGACGCATTGGTCTCATGGTCAGTCCTTTTCTTTTATGATCTCTTCAAGATTCCGGTATCGGACATGCACTTCCTTTTCAACAATTGTTTCAAAAGCAAGCCATGGCTCAGGTTCGGTTTTAATAATTTGATTGATCTTATTTAAAAAATCATTATGTGTGGGGTCATGTGTGTGGTCATGCGTAAGCCAGCCCGGAGTGGGCTTGAAGTTGCCTTCTTTATACATCTCTAATGTGATGGCATTTAATTCCTCATCAATAAGTCCTATTGAACCGCCATGTAATGGCTGTTCGCTAAGTGTATCAACTACCCAGCCACCGGTATTAATAACTTTTAAAGGATTGGGGTAACCCTGGGGATGAAACCATTTCATAAAAGGCTTATGTGTGTGTCCAAAAAGAAAAGTGATATCATCCGGTATGTCATTCTGTAATTCTTTATTTAGTTGATTAAAGAGAGGTACCTCCATTAATCTTTTAAGTCCTGCTTTTACTTCGGGTGTCAGGTCTACATCCGGTTCGTTTCTTTCATTAGATGCCATCTTTCCCAGGGAGGCTGTTAAAACAAACTTTAAAGCTTTACGTTCAAGATACCTGACAATAAAATTTCTTTTTCTCTTTGTAAGACTATCTGCAATATTGGATATCATCTGGTTTACTTCTGTGCCGTCCTGTAGTTTATCATAAATGAGGTTGATATCCTTCCCCACAGAACCGGAACGTCCTAGTGTTGACCAGAAAAAATCAACCCATGCATAATTCTCGATCTCTATCTCTTCAAAGGTCATCGGTTGCTGACGGTCAGGGAAGATGTCTGAACGAAAATTGGTCATGGCCCAGTACATTGATTCTGAATAATGACCGTGAAAGAACAATACACATTTGCTATGATCTTTTTTTATCAGGCCATAGGCGGGGTAAATAACATTTACACTCACATCTTTAAGATGCGGATAGCATTCAATTAATGAGTTAAGAAAGAGAGATTTGATCTTTTCAGGGTGGAATACTTTAGTAGAATGCAATTCATTAGGAACGTAATCACCCGGTTTTATTTTTCTTAGTACATCCATATACCATGTATGGCGGGCTATCTCCCATAAATTATGGTCATGGTTACCGGGTAAAAACACAATTTCCTTATCAAATAAAAAGTCCTCTTCGTTGGGTGGAAAACACAGTTCAATAAACCGTTGAAATGCCATACAGGCTCTGTTGGTAGAAGTAAGGGCCAGTTCTATCAGGTCTCCATTCAGGATCAGTTTTGGCTTTGTTGATTTATCCTCGTTCTTGCCGATCAACTGCCGAAGACAATCGATCATGGCCACCATAACCGGGCTGGGTTTTGTGGTGTCCGTCTGAGGGGTGTCGTACTTCAGGTTTGTCATCAGGCTGTTTTCTGCACCCATATGCAGGTCTGAGAAAACGACATATTTTATATCCGGCATGTTGAATTATTTATAGAATTGTTCAAACTGTTCAAGTATCAATGGAAAAACATCCCGGGATGTATTTTTTCCATACATGCAATCATTATGTCCATATCCTTTAATAATATGATGTTTGTAAAGGCTATCGCCATTTGCTTTGCAAAGATTCTCGTAAGTGGTCAGTGTGCTTTTGGGTAAGAACAGTTTATTGAATTCTCCATGAATAAATGTGATGGGTATCCTGAGCCGTTCAATATGTGGCATATATACATCTTCACCCTCGTAATTTGTGATCTTATGTTTCCGGATCATCCTGGTAAGCTGTTCATAGGTTTTCATATTGGCGATGGTGAACATCTCGATCATAGCAGTATGTGTAGCTTCATTTAACTGGCTATGTTCATAAAGTGGCCCGAACATGAAAGTCATCCGGTGACAGGTGGGACTGTTACAATAACCTTCCAGTGGTACGGCATATAATTTCAAGAGTTTGTCGAAAAGTTTATTTTCCCAATCGACGTTTTTATCTACATAAGCTGTCAGAGAATGTATGCCCAATGCATCAAGCACTTGTGGTATATGCAAACCTGCTTTCCATTTAACCTGCGGAGCAGGATAAAAATCACAGGCAATTTGAGCACTCACTATGGATCTTACACCCTGCAACCCATTCAGCATTGCCATAAACAAAGAAACTGAGCCTACGCAATGCGCCATTACGTCTATGGCAGCAGCTCCTGTTATTGACAGAATTTTTTGAACAGCAGCAGGGTAATCGTATAGTGCAATATCATCAACAGAATGTTGTTTACGGGATGAGGGGAGTAAATTACTTAACCGGTAATCGAATAGCCATACATCGTATCCTTTACTATAAAAATATTCTGCCATATTGGGTTCGATCGTATCAATGGAGAATGTTAATCGGTTACCGCTAAAACCGTGTACAAATAGTATGGGTCCTTTCGATCCGCCGTTATAGCGGGTAAGTAAAAGATCAAGACCATCTTCTGTTTTGATCGGGTATGATTCGGCAGGACCAAGATTTAAAGTTCTTTTTGTGCGGGGCTTATCGGGATCATATAACTGGTCCGGAGGAAATATTCCTCCGTATTCTTCTATCAATGATTCGGTGAAATATTTTCCAAACTTCAATTCGGCTGCCAATGCATCTTTCACAGATGTTGCATTAACCGCTTTCATGGTTTTCATCTGTTTTTTAAAATCATCAATTGCAATATGCAGTATACCTTGTCCGAGTATCTTTCCACTATCATTATTTCCTTCAAAAATGGTAATGTATAAAGTGGAGGTTTCCGCCCATTCGTCAAAGCCTTTATTATGATGTACATACTTAAAACCTTTGAAATAATATTCTTTATCATCTTCTGAACGAAGCAGCATCCGGTATTTCATCAGCTTTGTATTCACAGAGTCAGGATCATCAGTGAAAAGATTGAAATATCCTTCTTCTACACCTAATGGTGTTGATGAAAGTTGTGGCGCAGAGACAGTACCCGTCATTCTCGCTTCATGCTTTGTATTGCTGATGATGTCATCAACGTCTTCTGATCGGATTGTTAGGGTAAAAGCAAAACTATTTTCAGCTTGTTTTCCTTTATCAAATCCTTCCTGGTAGTTATCTTTTGTACTGGTTTCAGCATAAAATCCTTTCATGGTCTCGGTAAACTGAATTCCTACTGTGGATCTTTGATCAGGTATTTCCTTTTTTACTGTAGTGTAATCTATTTCCCATCCATTGTCTTTTGCAATATGTATACAACAACGTTCAGAAATTGCTGAAATAGTTAAGAGCGGATTGGCACCCACAGATCGGGGAATAACAGAGCCATCGGTAATATAAAGTGACTCATAAACTTCTTTATCAGTACCCGGTGCAAACACCTGACCTTTATGATTTACAACTCCTGTTTCATGAGCTTCACCCATAAAGCATCCACCAAGAGGATGAACGGTTACAAGCTCATGATTCATTTGTTTGATCCAGACAGGATTTTTAATATAAATGCCATCCAGCACTTTGGTACATTCAGCCAACTGGTCATTTACTTTTTTAAAGATAGGTTCACTGCCTACCCGGCTCCAGTCGATCTGCAACCTGTCATCTTTAAGACTGAATTTTCCATTGCTGTCATCATGCGACATCACCAGGTAGGTTTGTGTGTTTTTTATAGCCCCGTGGTAGGCCCCAAAGAACACACTCATTAATTCTCTGAAGAAATGTTTGAGCTTATGGAAAAAGCCAGGTTTCTTTTCTTCATTTTTTCCGATCAGTTTAGCTTCTGCTGCCAGGGTGGGACCCAATAACGGTGCCAATGCTCCCGGTGTAGCAGCATCTTCTATGATCATACCATCATTTAACACAGGCTGATCTCGTATATCAATGACCCCGGTTATGCATGGGCCGGGTGCCTGGGGAAGTTTGGGTGTTCGTTTGCCGGCGCCAACATTAAATACAGTGCGATCTGTATTATATCCAAATCCAAGTACATCACCATTGCCTGAAAAATTTTCGCCTAACCTGTCTGATATCTTGAGACCCTTCTCTTTTGATCGAAGCAGGATCTCAGTTGAGCCCAAAGTACCTGCAGAGACTATAACCATATCACATTCTACAAAGTCAGTTGAATTGGTGAATTTTTCCTGGCCGGCACTTACAGGTTCATAATGTACATGCCATTTGTCGCCATTCTTTTCTATATACCTAACCGATGTTTCAGTAAATATTTCAGCGCCATGATTAAAAGCGTCGGGCAGGTAATTCATCAGGGTGGTATTCTTTGCATGATAGTTACAGCCTGATACACAATCACCGCAAAGGTTACAGGGTTTCTGCTCCACACCTACATGATTTTCACCATCCACATCAAAGTTTACATTGATGGGTAACCTGTAAAAATTCTTTCCCAATGCTTCGGCTGAAAGTTTTAAGGTCTCGACTTTTTTGACTTTAATCTCCTCGGGTAGTGGAGTAGGTTTCAGCATATCTGTTGCTAATGCAAAACCTTTTTGCAGCAAGCTGTCTTCCTGTTTGTATTCGTTCCGGATAATGGCAGGCCAGCGGGGGTCTTCAAAAACCCTGTCCTCCGGTCTTATAGAAACATTGGCATTGATAAGGGAGGTGCCTCCCAGGCCACATCCGACAAGTACACTTATTCCGGGATGAATATTAAAGTCAAACATCCCGGTAGCAGAACCGATATGCTTTTCATTGGTATGCACCTGCATGTGTTCACTGGCCTTTATAAGGGTGTTCGGGTATTCACCGGGAAGTATTTCTTTGCCCCGTTCTAAAAGGCAAACAGATCGTCCGGCTCTTGATAACCGTGAAGCAGCTATACCACCTCCATATCCCGACCCGATGACAACGACATTATAAGAGGGTTTAATTTCTGTATATGGTTTTGAGATCTTTCTCATAATTATTGTTTTGGTTTGAAGGGCAGGGGTTTCTGATAATTGGTAATAAGAAGGGCAGGGAGTGTAAACAACAGGTTAATAGATGTTTACACAAATAGTAGTAATAGAATGACGGATAAAGGGAATTTTGTAGATGAGGTTTAAGGCGAATTGCTAAATGTTCTGAAAATTTAGGAAAATATCCGGAAAATCAGTGATTTATGTTTGAATTTTGGATTCTATGTAAGCTTTTAATTCCTTGTTCATCCTATTGAGTGATCTCTGCAAACCGAAACTGACAAATGGAGATAGCAGGATAAAAAATCCCCTCATCCGCAGTTCCATTGTTTGACTGAATAAGGTTCCTTCGGCCGTTTCAGTAAATTGAAAATAATGCGTACCATAACACATACCTGTAACGGACTTATGTACAAATATCCCGGGAGGCTGATATTCTGCAAATTCATACATCATTTTGCCCATACCTTTTACACGACATTTAAATTTTGATCCTTTTTGAGTAGGGGGAGGTGTGAGTTCTTCCAGGGCAGAAAAAGATCCTTTATCCCAGATCAACTGCTGGCGGCCATCAGCGGTAACTTCAAAAACCTTATTTACCGGGGCATTGATATTTATTTTGGCAGACCTCCTGATCATTTAAAGTAAGATAGGTATTTACAGGCAAGTATTTCAAAAATCGAAACATTGTTGCATTTTATCGAAATGACTTATTTTTGCTCTGTGAAACAAACGGGTCATACACTTTTTCGTAAACTCGTTGCCCTCTTTTTGTTGGGCCAGTTCTGCTTTATTTATGCAGAAAAGGTTTTACATACTCATGAAATAAGGTCCTCATCTTTTTCCCTTCACCATGATGGGCCTGTAATCAAGAAGTCTGCATGTATTATTTGTGACTTTCAGCTTAACAAGGAGTTCATAACTCCCATTCTGTCAATTCCCGATCCTTTACTGGTTTCTTTTAAGGATGACAACGTAGAACTTAATTTATTTACTTACCCCGAGACTTTCTTTCATATCACCAGTAGGGGACCTCCTGCATCGCTTTTTCATCTTTCCTGAATTACTTTCTGTTAACTAACAAAAGACAACTGTACAGCGTAAAGCGGTTGTCGGAATTTATTATATGAAAAAGCTTTATTTATTTTTTATTTTGATATTACCATTTGCCACCAGGGCCATGCCTATGAGTGAAGTTAAGATCACACTTTCGGGCAGGATCACAGATGCAAAAACAGGCCAGCCACTCCCCGGGGCTTCTGTATTTCTGACAGACGACAGAATTGGAGCTATTGCAAATGAAAAAGGCGAATACATTATTACCAATATTCCCGACGGTCATCATGTCATTGAAGTGTCTTTTACGGGTTATGCAACAATTGCCGAACATATTGAACTGGTTAAGGACACAAAAAAAGATTATGCACTGGAACCGGTAATCACCGAGAACCAGGGTGTGATCATTACCGGGGTATCAGGCGCTACTACTATTCGCAGGTCTCCTGTACCTGTTAAACTGGTAAGAAAGTCTGACCTGGTACGGATACCTTCTACGAATATAGCTGATGCCTTAAGCCGGCTTCCGGGAGTATCTCAATTATCAACCGGCCCGGCCATTTCAAAACCGATCATCAGGGGTTTGGGATATAACAGGGTAGTTACTGTAAATGATGGTGTCCGGCAGGAAGGACAGCAATGGGGTGATGAACATGGATTGGAAATTGATGAGGCAAGTGTATCAAGAGTTGAAGTATTGAAAGGTCCTGCATCATTGATGTATGGCAGTGATGCTTTGGCAGGTGTTGTTAATATTATAACCAATACACCTGTTCCGGAAAAAAGCCTGAGAGGCAATATCCAATCAGGTTATCAGTCAAATGGTTCATTATTTTCTTTGAACGGGAACCTGGCCGGTAATGAAAATGGATTTAACTGGAATGTATATGGTTCAATGAAATCAGCCGGTGATTATCGGAATAAATACGATGGGAGAGTGCTTAATTCAAGATTCAATGAAAAGAATTTTGGCGGTTATATGGGTGTGAACAAGAGCTGGGGTTACAGCCATATTATTTTCAGCCGATTCAATCAACGTCTTGGATTGATCGAAGGCGAAAGGGATGATGCCACCGGTAAATTTATTTTGTACGGCGAAACGCCATTGGAAAGAATTGCTACAAATCAAGACTTGAAAGGAAGAACACCGTTAATTCCTTACCAACATGTTTTACATACAAAAATTATTAGTGATAATAGTTTTGCGGTAAATAAGAGCAGGATCAAGCTTAACCTTGCATATCAGGATAATCAAAGGATGGAATTTGGTGATGCAGAAGAACCGGGTACAAAAGAACTATTCTTTGACCTGGGTACATTTAATTATGATCTGCAATGGCGTCTTCCTGAAACAAACGAATGGCACACAACAGCAGGTTTAAATGGAATGCAGCAAAACAATACTAATAAGGGAGAAGAAACACTAATTCCTGAGTATGGATTGTTTGATGTGGGAGTATTTGTTTTTGTACAACGATTTTTCCCGAAAGGAGCAATAAGCGGTGGATTAAGGTATGATAACCGGACTGTTGACTCCAAAGAATTATTGGAAGGTTCCGATATAAAATTCAATGCTTTTAAAAGGTCATTTTCAAATATATCAGGAAGCATTGGTACCAGTATAGAGGCTTCAAAGAATGTAGTGCTTAAACTGAACCTTGCCCGTGGCTTCAGGGCGCCAACATTAGCGGAGATGGCCAGTAACGGTGCACATGAAGGATCAAACCGATACGAATATGGTGACCAGGACCTGAGATCTGAAACAAGTTTCCAGGCAGATGCCGGAATGGAATTAAGTAATGAACATTTCAACATCAGTCTTTCTGCATTTTACAACAGGATCAATCATTTTATTTTTTATCAGAAACTGTTAAGTAAAGGGGGAGGAGACTCACTGGTGAACACAAATGGAGGCTATATCCCGGCCTTTCAATTTACTCAGCATAATGCAAAGCTCTATGGGTTAGAATTCACATTTGATATCCATCCACATCCGCTCGACTGGTTGCATATTGAGAACAATTTCTCCTATGTAAGAGGAAGGTTTGACGATCCTATTGACGGGAGCATAAATCTTCCTTTGATACCTGCGGCAAGATGGAATACAGAACTCAGGGCTGATATAAAGAACAAGGGAAAGCATATGGAAAATCTTTATGCCAAACTTGAGTTTTCCTCAACCTTCCGGCAGGCCAGGGCATTTACCGGTTTTGATACGGAAACAATGACAGCAGGTTATACATTGGTCAATACTGGTATAGGCGCTGATATAGTAAATAAAAATAAAACCATCCTCAGTTTACATGCCGGCATAAGCAATCTTACGGACGTAGCTTATCAGAACCACCTGAGTCGTTTAAAGTATACAGATGAAAATATGGTAACCGGCAGGCAGGGAGTTTTCAATGCGGGCAGAAACTTTTTTATTAAAATGAATATTCCTCTCCAATTCAAATGATCAGCTCTTTAATTTAACAGGGCAGTTTATATTTGGGTATGGAAATTAATTTCAATACCCCTGCACTGTTATTCCCGGCAATCAGTTTATTACTGCTTGCCTATACAAACCGATACCTGGCATTGGCTAACCTGATCAGGAAATTGCATGATGAGTATATGCGGGGAGAAAAAGTTGAACACCTGTTACAGCAGATCAAGATACTACGTAAACGTATCAACTTAGTCAGACAAATGCAGGCGCTGGGTGTGTTTAGTTTTCTATGCTGTGTTATTACCATGTTTGGGGTGTACAAACAATGGACATCTCTGAATGGATATATTTTTGGTATAAGCCTGGTAAGCCTGCTTGCTTCACTGATCATTTCTTTGATTGAAATAGCTCAAAGTACAAAAGCATTGGAACTGGAGTTGAGTGATATGGAGGAGCTGGACCAATCTAACTTCTTTCAAAAGATCTGGAAGCAGCGGGAAGAAAAGAAAGATTAAAGGTTGTTCAGTATCCTTAATACTTTTTCCCAGCTACCGGCAGCATATACATCCTTCATTCCTTTTTGTTTCATGATATTTTTTGCAGTACGGCTGCGAATGCCTGAGGCGCAACAAAAGATTACAGGCTTGCCAAAATCCATGATCCTGCCTGCGTTAATGGCGATCCTGTCTACAGGTATATTGATAGAATCAGGAACTCTTCCGTTGTCGTATTCCTGTGCTGTTCTTACATCAATAATAACCGCTCCCTTTTTAAGTGCTTCCTTAATATCATTTCCTGAACCTAGAAAAGAAAATAATCCCATCAATTTTTTGTTTGTCAGGCTACGCTGATCTTAGATTTACGTTCGCCTATCTGTTGACGCCACATGGCGTAATAAAGTCCTTTTTCTTCCAGTAGTTTTTCATGTGTTCCTGTTTCCACCACATCACCTTTTTCCAGTACATATATTCTATCTGCATGCATTACTGTAGAAAGCCGGTGTGCAATCAATATCGTCAACTGGTTTCCTTCCTGTGATATCTCACGGATCGTATCTGATATGGCTTCTTCTGTTATAGAATCCAATGCGGACGTAGCTTCGTCGAAAAGTAATAATTTTGGCTTTCTCAGCAAAGCCCTTGCAATAGATAAGCGTTGCTTTTCTCCACCAGAAAGTTTTAATCCTCCTTCGCCGATCATAGTGTCCAATCCTTTTTCGGCACGGGCCAGCAGGTTTTGACAGGAAGATTTGATCAATACATCATGCAGATCATCTTCCGTAGCGCCTGGGTTTACGAATAAAAGATTCTCTTTTATCGTTCCGGAAAATAATTGTGTATCCTGTGTGACAAAACCGATTTGGTTACGTAGATCTTCAAAATCAATATTATTCTCATCAATTCCATTGTACAATATCTTTCCTGTTTGAGGTCGATAAAGCCCTACCAGCAATTTCATCATGGTTGTTTTACCCGAACCGGAAGGTCCTACAAAAGCAATAGTTTCACCGACCTTTGATTTAAAACTGATATTATTGATTGCATTCTGAATAGCAGTCTGGTGCCTGAAACCTACATGATCAAATTCCAGTGTTTGTATCTGACCAAGATGCAACGGACTAACCGGTTTAGGTTCTGGTTTTTTGACCATCAGGTTCTGGAAGTTTTCCAATGAAGCCTGTGCTTCCCGATATGATAAAATAATATTCCCGATTTCCTGCAGTGGGCCGAATACAAAGAAGGAGAATATCTGCATAGTAACGATCTGCCCGGCATCCATTTCTCCCCGGTAAATAAAAAGCATGAGTAAAAAAAGGATAACCTGGCGGAGCGTATTAACAAATGTGCCTTGCACAAAACTGATACTGCGTATTCTTTTAACTTTAGTGATCTCTAATCCCAATATTTTATAGGTGTTTTTATTAAGCCTGTCCACCTCCTGATTAGTGAGCCCCAGGCTTTTTACCAGTTCTATATTTCTTAGTGATTCTGTAGTGGCCCCGGCAAGAGCGGTTGTTTGTCCCACAATTTTTTTCTGGATGACTTTTACTTTTTTACTTAGGAGATTGGAAATAATAGTAAGAAGAAATATCCCCCCAAAATATACGAATGGAAGACTCCAGTGTATACTGGTGGCGTATACAGCTACAAAAATAATTCCTACGATCACCGGGAAAAGTACATTGATAAAAGAAGCGACAAACTTTTCTGTATCTACTCTTACTTTTTGTAATATGCCGAGTGTTTCTCCGCTGCTGGCATCTTCAAAATCCTGGTAAGGTAATTTCATAGCATGCTGTAAACCTCTTGTGAAAACAGCAGCACCAAATTTTTGTGTGATCAGGTTTTGAAAATAATCCTGGAATGCTTTTGCTATCCTGCTTATCATGGCAACGGAAACAGAAGCAAGCAGCAACCACATGACACCATAATATTGTTTTATCTCGACTGTTTTTTCTGCAATTCCTCCCGGTTTTATTTTTACTACTTCCTCTGGGATAGTTTTATTAATGAACAGAAATTCCTGCCAGTTAAAAGAGTCTTTATATTGGTGGTAAGTAGCAAGATTGATCAGCTTTCCAAAAATGATCGGGTCAAACAGGGAAAAGCCAATGTTTATAGCGGCTAACATTAAAACCAGAAAAACAAGCCATTTATATGGCTTTAAATATTGCACTAAAATTTTCATGTAATTCGTATATAAGTAGAATGTTGGAACATCAAAGATGGTACAAGTTCGGGAAAAATGACAAATTAGCAGAACAAGACAGCAATCAGGTAATTATCCGGCCCATCCTTCTCTGTCAAGACTTCTGTATTGAATGGCTTCAGCAAGATGTTCAGGTTTTATTTCCTCACTTTCAGAAAGATCTGCTATTGTCCGGGATACTTTTAGTATCCTGTCATAAGCCCGGGCAGAAAGATTGAGTTTTTCCATAGCTGCTTTCAGTAAGTTGGCACCAACTGTATTGATCACACAGATATCCTTCAGCATCTTGCTGCTCATCTGGGCATTACAATAAATGCCGTTGTTGTTTTTATATCGTTCCGCCTGCATATCTCTTGCCCTGATCACTCTTTCCCTTATATCAGCAGATTTTTCTGAATTTCTGGTAGAGGAAAGTTCATTGAAAGCCACAGGTGTTACTTCTACATGCAGATCTATACGATCAAGCAACGGACCTGAAATCTTATTGAGATACTTGGTGACGGCGCCCGGTGGGCAGGTACATTCTCTTTCCGGGTGATTATAAAATCCGCAGGGGCAGGGATTCATGCTGGCCACCAGCATAAAAGATGCAGGAAAATCCACGGCCACTTTTGCTCTTGATATAGTGACCCTTCTTTCTTCCATAGGCTGTCGCATTACTTCTAATACTGTTCTTTTGAATTCCGGTAATTCATCGAGGAACAATACGCCATTATGTGCCAATGATATTTCGCCGGGTTGTGGATTACCACCGCCACCTACCAATGCCACATCGGAAATGGTGTGATGCGGGGAACGAAAGGGCCTTTTGGAGATCAGCGTTGAATTTTCAGGAAGCTTGCCTGCTACGGAATGTATCTTGGTAGTTTCTAACGCCTCTTGTAATGTAAGTGGTGGAAGTATGGTAGGCAATCTTTTAGCGAGCATGGTTTTTCCGGCACCGGGTGGGCCAATCAGAATAGCATTATGACCACCGGCAGCAGCTATCTCCAATGCTCTTTTGATATTTTCCTGTCCTTTTACATCAACAAAATCAATTTCAAACTCATACTGTGCATCATAAAATTCTTCCCTTGTATTAACAACAGTAGGGATGAGTCCTTGCTCGTCATTTTCAAAAAAATCGATCACTTCTTTGATATGTTCCACACCATATACCTGCAGGTTATTCACCATGCCAGCTTCTCTTGCATTTGTTTTAGGAACGATCAATCCTTTAAAACCTTCCTTTCTTGCCTGGATGGAAATGGGTAATGCACCTTTGATAGGTCGTATTTCTCCATCAAGTGATAGTTCTCCCATAATGACATAGTCCGCCATCTTTTCTGCATTACTGATCTGTTCTGAGGCGCCAAGTATCCCTAATGCAATGGGAAGATCGAATGCAGTACCGCTTTTCTTGATATCCGCCGGCGCCATATTCACCACTACTTTGGTGCGGGGAAATGAATAACCATTTGTTTTAAAGGCGCTTTCAATACGTTGCAGGCTTTCTTTTACAGCGTTATCCGGCAAACCAACGATCATAGGATCTTTACCCTGTGTAGCGATCCAGTTTACCTCAATGGTGATCGTAATAGCTTCCACACCATACACGGCACTTCCGAATGTTTTGATAAGCATGAGTGGAAGTTAGACAATTATTTTGCTTCTGATATGTTTCCTTCAAATAGAAGGGACACCATCGGATCTATTTCAATTCTTGCAGGCTTTTTCTTTACTGAAAATATAAAAGTCTCAATGTTTTTTTTCACCTCTTTGATCGTTCTTTTGGGCATACCTGCTGCTGATTCCTGTATCAGTATCTCCAGTGGAAACTGAAAATCACCGGGCTGCTGTATTTGATTTACCGTTACAGCCACTTCATTTTTATCAGCATTATATTTCCAGCTTATGTCCAGGGAGAGATTAGCAGGGGTAAACAACCATTGTTTAAAAAATTGTTGCAGGTCTTTGCCGGATATTTTTTCAAACACTTTTCGCAGATCATCGCTGTCAGCTGTTTTACCTCCATATTCAGCGTAATAAGTTTGTATACTTTTCCAGAATATTTCATCACCTAACTGCCGGCGAAGCATATGCAATACCCAGCCTCCTTTTTGATAACTGTTGGCATTCAGCAATTGCATATAATCTTTGGTATGATTCACTACGGGCAAGGGGTTTCTTTTCCCAAAACGGATAGCTTGCTCCCTGTCTTCTTTCAGCATAGCAATGGCAGTGTCTTCACCATACTTATTATCCATGTATAATATGGTCATGTAAGTGGCAAAACCTTCGCTTAACCATAAATGGGCAAAGCTTTTTTCTGTGGCATAATTACCAAACCATTGATGGGCAATTTCATGGGTCAATAATCCTTCAGAACGACGGGTGCCACTTACCGAGCCTTCAGAATAAAAGATCGTATTGGCATTCTCCAATCCGCCGAAGATAGTTTTGGATTGAACATTGGCTAATTTCTTATATGCGTAAGGTCCCACATTCTGAATAAACCAGGGTAATATCTCTGCTGCCTGCGCATAATCATAAAAACCTTTGTCACGGTCTTCGGGATACACATAGCTGTAAACGGGTACACAATTATTAATAGTGCCAGAGAGATTGACTGCAAAATCAGCCACACCGATCACCATGACTTTGGTGGAAATGGGAACATCTTCCTTCCAGTGTGTTAGTTTCTTATCACTGGCAAGGTTCGTTTCTTCTACCTGAATACCATTTGATACAACTTGATAATGTTGCGGCGCTGTTACTATAAATTCAACAGTGGCTTTATCTGCAGGATCTTCGTGACAAGGCAACCAGTTATGCCCCCTATTGGGCCAGTTATCAGCGAAAAATGTACGATGATCGTATTTGTTTTTGGATATGATAAGTCCGTCGGAAGGGATGCCTTTGTATTTTATAATAAAAGTGGCAGTATCATTCTCTTTAAAAGGTTGGGTGAAAAAGATGGTGAAGGTTTCGTCGTCGTTATTATTTCCTCTTACACCCGGGCCACTAACATTTTCCAGTATCATTCCTTTTCCTGATGTATTATTCTTTTTCAGGTCAAGTGTCAGACTCTTACTGGTTTCAGGAAACCGTACTTTAATTTCTGCGAGGCCATAGATGGTATCATTATTATCATTCAACTCAACATTAAATTTATAATGCAACACATCAATATTGCTTTGTGCAATACCATGAAGTGTGAATAATAAAATGGCAGCTAAGAAAGAAACTCTTTTCATAAATATTTTTTCTTGTCATTCAAATCTAAATGAATTAGGCGAGGATTGGTTGCCGGTTATAACTTTTCCAGCATATCCACTACTTTTTCTCTTTTTAGGATGACATAACCGATGCGATCGTTGCTGATGCCTTCTTTTAACTGGTAGCTGAAATCCAGTTGCTCATCTTTAACATTGGTCTCAAAATAGCGGAAAGAGATGTTGGGATATTTTTTTAATTCTTCGCCTATCTCATACAGGTGGGTGGACAGGATGAACAGAGAGTTTTTTATTTTGATCAGCCCCTCGATAACTGCCAATGAACATTTCATGGCATCCTGCACATTGGTCCCTTTAAAAAGTTCATCGATGAGTACCAGCCATTTTTTTCCGTCATTGATCTTTTCGATCGTATTCTTGATCCGCTGTACCTCATTAAAGAAAAAGCTTTCTCCTTTGGCAATATTATCTACTACATTGATATTGCTCAGTAAACCATCAAACAAAGTAAGGCGCATTTTTTGGGCAGGCACACCCATACCTATATGAGCTAAAAAAACAGCTGAGCCTACTGCTTTGATCAAAGTACTTTTTCCGGCCATATTGGCCCCGGTTAAAAAAAGGAAGTTATGTTCCGGGTCCATCTGCATATCATAGGCAACCGGTTTTGGTATTAAGATATGATAGAGCCCCGTAGCTTCCACTAATGGTTTTTCCTGCACCACAAATTCCGGGAAGCTGAGACCATAAGTTTTAACAGCTACTGCCATAGAATACCATGCATCCAGGCGACTGTAAATGTCGATCAGCTCCAGGGTGTTGGTCTTATAACGGCCACGGAGATGATAGGCGAAATATAAATTCTGCCTTGTATTGAATTTCTTGCCGTGAGCTGTTTCAGAAAGCCTTTTTAAAGGCGGTTCTCTTAGCAAGCCCTGTATTCTTTCAATATAGATACTGATGTTCTTTGGCAGGTCAAGGTCTTCCAGCAATTCTGCGATCTTTCGCAGGCCACGATAAAAATCAGCAAAATGCGTCATCGAATATTTCACCATGGAATAATCAGGGTGATGCAGCCATTTATAGAAAAGATTATTCAGGGAGGCAGGCGCTTCGCTGATAGGATCCAGTGAGTAGTCCATGAATTTGTCCATGACCAGGATGGTACCGTTGCTGATATCATTGGGCCAATCCTTGACATGTTCCATAAAAGTGCGGATCACTTTTTGGGTGCCCTGTATCTTCTCCAAACTGTCATGAGGCTCGCTGAAGAATTTTCGCAACCATTCTCTTCCTCCTACGGTTCGGGTAAAGTTGAGCTTATGAAAAATGGAAAATTCTTCTTCATGGTGAAAGATCGAAATATCACTAAAAGATGTTTTGTCTATCTGCATGCTTTAGAAAATTCCAAGAACCAAGAAACAAAAATCATGAAATTATTAAGGATTTTCTTCTCGTTTTTTTAGAATGGCAGTAAAAATTAAAATAAATTCTTTTGCCTCCTGTCTTAATGCTGATCTTTCATTTTCACTTATTTCACTCCTATCTGTGATCACAAGCCTGAGCCAATAAGCCGCCTCCTTGGCCTCTCGTCTGCATGTTTTGATCTTCATCTTAAAATCTTTATCACCAATACTTTCGTTAGCCTCAATATAATTGGCGCCAGGGGAACTCCCGGCTCTTACTAATTGTGGAATATATTCGTTGTTGGCAGGATTCTTAGGAAGGTTTAGACAAAAATCTCTTATTCTCTCAGCAAACTTTGCTGTTCTCTCTTCGAGATCATAGATTTTCTTTGTTGCTTCCAATTTTAATTTATTTGGTTCTTGGTTTTTGGGATTTGGTTCTTTTATCTGCGATTAAAAGTTAATCGTTCGCCCATCTTTGATTCATTGAACTTTCCATTGTCAAAAACAAGATGGCCACTTACAAATGTATGAGTAATGGATGCCGGAAATTCCATACCCTCTAATGGGCTCCACCCACATTTATATAAAATATTTTCTTTACTGACAGTGGTTTGTTTGTTGAGGTCAACGATCACAAGGTCAGCATAATAACCCTCCCGGATATAGCCCCTGTCTTTGATCTGGAAACAATCTGCCACTGCATGACTCATTTTCTCAGCGATCCTCTCCAAAGAAATAACTCCTTTTTTATGATAGAAGAGCATCAGTGAAAGGGAATGCTGTACCAGCGGCAAACCAGCATGGGCTCTCTCATAAGGCTCCATTTTTTCTTCCCAGGTATGTGGTGCATGATCAGTGGCGATAACGTCCAGCCTGTCATCCAGCAGAGTCTTCCATAAAGCTTCTTTATTAAAAGGAGCTTTAATGGCGGGATTACATTTGATACGGTTGCCCAGTGTAGCATAATCATCACTAGTGAAATGAAGGTGATGCACACATACTTCTGCTGTGATCCTTTTTTCCTTTAATGGCATCATGTTACTAAACAACTCCAGTTCTTTTGCCGTAGAAATATGCAAAATGTGCAGCCGTGTATTGTATTGCCTGGCTATTTGTATAGCATAAAGCGAAGACGCATAGCAGGCTTCTTCATCCCTGATGACGGGATGATCTGCCGGAACAAGCTCCCTTCCTTCAGCTTTTATCTTTTCAAGATTTCGTTTAATGATCGTTTCATCCTCACAATGGGTGGCGATCAGTAGTTCACTTTCCCTGAAGATATTATCGAGTGTATTCGGATTATCCACCAGCATATTGCCGGTGCTGCTGCCCATAAATATCTTGATGCCGCATACATCATTTTTCTTGTCATTTGTTTTCAACACTTCAGCAGCATTGCTGTTGCTTACACCCATGTAAAAAGAATAGTTCGCCAGGGATGTTTTGGAGGCGATCACATATTTATCTTCCAGCAATTCCTGTGTGAGTGCATTGGGAATAGTGTTGGGCATTTCCATAAAGCTTGTTACACCGCCGGCAACCGCAGCTTTCGCTTCGGTACCAATGGTAGCTTTATGTGTTAATCCGGGTTCACGGAAATGCACCTGGTCGTCGATACAACCGGGAAAAAGATATTTTCCTTCACCGTTGATCTCTGTACAGGCTGTGTTACCGGTATCGATCTGTTTGGAGATCTTTTCAATTCTTCCATCAGCTATCAACACATCTGCTGTTTGGATCTGTCCTTCGTTGACAACCTGTATATTCTTTATCAGGTATTTTTGCATATCTTGTTCATTGAATTGATATTCAAAGCCAATACCCATGCAATTTAAACAATCAGAACCCAACCCCAAGAAGGGGCTTATGAAAATATCGCTACTTATCCTTTTTTCTTTTCCTTTTACCAGTTTTGCACAAATTACTTTCTTGCCGCAGGGCGATAAGGCCAATATTTTAATAGAAAGGCTGGAGATAAAAGCAAAGACAGATTCCTTTTTTAATTTCTCTAAAACAAAACCCTTCAGCCGCGGACATGTAGTAGGAGCTTTGCAGCATTACCTGCAGCAAAATGGTTCATCACTTTCTAAAGTTGATGCTTACAATGCACAGCGTTTGCTGATGAATAACCTTGAATATTTGACAGAGGCAAGATTTGCATCTAAAAAACCGATCCTTAAAAACTTTTATAAAACTCCTGCCAATTTATATGAAGTGCATGTAAAAGATTTTGACCTGGTGGTAAATCCTGTTATCCAGTACACTTTATCCAAAGAAAACAATAACGACCAGCATCTTTTTCAAAATACAAGGGGAGTGAGGGTGAGGGGGCAGATCGCCAATAAGATCGGCTTTTCAGCCTACATCACCGATAACCAGGAGCGGGACCCTATGTATGTGCAGCAATTTATCACAGCCCGCAAAGCGGTGCCGGGTGCCGGTTTTTACAAACAATTTAAAGCGGCGGGAGGAGTAGATTATTTTGATGCCCGTGGCTATTTCACTTTCAGTGTAAGCAAATACATCAATGTAACTTTTGGCTATGATAAGAATTTTATTGGTAATGGCCACCGCAGTTTATTTCTGAGTGATTTCAGTAATAACACACTTTTCTTAAAACTCAATACCCGTATCTGGAAGTTTAATTATCAGAACCTTTTCATGGAATTGCATTCATCGGTGCAGCCGGGTGGCGACAGGCTTTTGCCAAAAAAATATGCCGCACTGCATCACCTGGATATTTCTATCAATAAATGGTTGAATATCGGTTTGTTTGAGGGCATTATTTTCGGACGTAAAGATCGATTTGAATTTGGCTATCTCAATCCTATCATCTTTTATCGTTCTATTGAGCAGCAGAATGGAAGTTTTGATAACTCTATTGCCGGACTGGATGCTAAAGCCAATATTGCAAAAAAAGTACAGGTATATGGCCAATTATTGCTGGATGAATTTTTGTTATCAGAAATTAAAAAGAACCGTGGCTGGTGGGCCAACAAATGGGGCATACAAATCGGCGCCAAATACATAGATGCTTTTGGAATCCCAAACCTGGACCTGCAAATAGAGCATAACCGGGTGCGGCCTTTCACTTACTCACACAGGGATTCTGTGGCAAACTATACGCATTATAACCAACCCCTGGCTCATCCGCTGATGGCCAATTTCAAGGAGTTCATTGCTATGGCCCGTTATCAGCCGGCGCCTAAATGGCTGGCTGCAGCCAAACTTATTTTTTATCAGCAGGGGAGAGACAGCAGCAGCCAGAGCTATGGCAGCAATATCTTTTATCCCAATGTGCCCCCTTTCCGGGTGGGTGATTATGGATACAATATCGGCAGCGGCTGGAAAACAAATGTGATCTATGCATCGCTGTTGGTATCCTATGAGTTAAGAGAAAATCTTTTCCTTGAGTTGAATGCAGTGGCCCGTAAGGAAGAAACCAAAACAGCTCCTATCATGTCGGCCAATACATCGGTGGTCACTTTTGGTTTACGCTGGAATATGCACCGGCGGGAGTTTGATTTTTAATCAGTAATTGTCGTCATTTTTCTTTTATCTTCTCCAACATTGCCTGCATTGCTTTAACTTTTTCTGGATACTGCTTAGCAAGGTTATTCTTTTCGCCAATATCACTATTCAGATCATACAACTGTGGCTCAGCAGCATTACCGGTTTCTGTATCTGTTTCAGGATAATATGCTACACCGTTATGGGGCTCAATGTACTTCCAGTTGCCGGCAACAATTGCCAGTGTGCCTGCATGTTCAACTAAATATTGCCTTCCTTTTTTATCCTTACCTACTAATGTTGCAGAAAGACTCTCACTATCGGTGGCTTCATTACCAGGAATTTTTTGACCAAGCATTCCGGCAAAGGATGCCAGCAGGTCTACCTGGCTGATCATGGCATCAGAGAGCTGAGGCTTTATCTTTCCGGGCCAGTACATGATAAAAGGAACCCGGGTACCTCCTTCGAATATGCTGTACTTGCCGCCTCTTAATTTGCCAGCAGGCGTATGCCCGTTAAGTTGTGTAACAGCTCCGTCATCATATCCATCATCTTTTACCGGGCCATTATCACTTGTAAAAAGTATAATGGTATTCTTTTCAATTCCTGCCAGTTTTAATTCCTTCATGATCTCACCAACAGCCCAGTCAAGTTGTAAGATCGCATCACCACGAAAGCCCAGGCCTGATTTGCCTTTGAAAATAGTTGCCGGCATACGAGGCACATGTGGTTCGGTGAGTGAATAAAATAAAAAGAAGGGTTGTTGACTGTTATTACGGATGAATTCTTCTGCCTTGTGTAAAAAAGTATAACCTATTTCTTCATCTGTCCACCGGGTTGTTTTGCCTCCTGACATATAACCGATCCTGCCAATACCATTTACGATCGTATAATCATGCCCGTCTGTAGACTTCATTTTTAATAAACTACTATCTCTTCTCCCTATGGGTTCATTACCTATATTTTCTTTGTAATCCACTTTAATGGGATCATCTGCTCTTAATCCCACCACATCATGATTTTCTATAAATACAGTAGGTACCCGATCGGCAGTGGCAGGAAAGATGAAAGAGTAATCAAAACCCACTTCCACCGGGCCGGGTTTAATTGAAGTATTCCAGTCTTTTTCTCTTTGTGTACCCAGTCCCAGGTGCCATTTGCCTACAATACCTGTTTGGTAGCCGGCCTCTTTAAAAACCTTGGGAAGAGTGATCTTATCGGTAGGTACAATGAGAGCCGCATCACCTGGTAACACACCGGTTCCTTTTTTTCGCCATGGATACATTCCTGTTATCAATGCATAGCGGGATGGTGTACAGGTGGCAGAACTGGTATGGGCATGGGTGAATTTTATTCCCCCTGCAGCCAGCTGGTCTATATTAGGTGTTTGCAGTTTCGAAGCGCCATAGCAACTTGCATCACCATAACCCAGATCATCTGCATAAATTAAAATAACATTAGGTCTTTCTTGTGAAAACAAACCGGTAGAAAAAGAAAGGATACAAATAAGAAGCAGCAATAACCTGGTATGTATATGCATGAGTAACTGATATTATAATCAGTTATAAATATAGCAAACTTGTATAAGCCAATTCTTTCAGATCAATATCAATATAAACCACTTAATAAGAAACCTGGATTCATATTACCACACATAGTTTTCCAGCCAGGTGGCAGCATCCTGTAAGTACTGCACATAGCTGCAAGGAACATAATGACCTAACCCCGGGGCTACTACAAATGTGATATCACTTCCGGCATTCTGTGATAACTGCACCCATGTTTGTGTTTGTGCTACCGGAAACAGTTCGTCATTCTGTCCATGGATCACATACAGTGGAATATCAATTTTTCGTCCCCCTCCACTAGAGTTTGTTATGTCATATGAAGTAGCCATCGGGATGGCAGCTGCAAAACTGGTGGGTTGTGTTTCGGCAAAGAGCCAGCTGCCGTTACCGCCATTGCTATAGCCGGTCACCACAGTTTTGTTGGCATCTACGGGCCAGTATTGTTTGGCAAGAAAAAGTAATGTTCCTACTTCCTGCTGGTAATAAGCTTCGTACCATAAACCATCGTCACCATAAGGACTCAGGATAAAAGCGCCAAGGCTTGCGAGTCCCGGTTCTATATAACAGGCAGTATTTTTATAAGCATCCGGGTTGCCACCGGAAGCGCCATGCAGCGCCAGTACCAATGGTCTTTTTTCACCTGCATTTCTCACTGGAGCGATCACCCGAAATTTATAACTGTCTCCATTCAGCATTTCCAGCACCACGTCATGCACACCGGGAGAAAGATCCAGTGCATTGAAATCAGCTTCTACATCCGCAAATGTTCTGGCAGGTACGGCATTCTTTTTACAGCTACTGAAAAAGAGGGTATATGCAAATAGAAAGAGAAAAATTGTTGGTTTGATTTTTTTCATGGTTGTATATTTTATAGAATATGCATGTACTGATGGTGCATTGGCATATCAGTTCAAATAAATGTTTTCAGTAAACAGGCAGGAGATCAGAATAGTAAAATCGTTACCTGGATGATCATAATAAACCAGGCGTCATACAATGATGTATCAATACTGCTGCAGCTAAATATGCAGACAGCAATGCATTCTGATCTGCTGCATCATATCTATAAAAAATGTAAATTATCAGGAATGATCATGCATGATCATTTTTCGTAGCAGCGATACCTGCCCCAAATGATAGTAGCAATGTTCAATGATCGCATCAATATTACGGAGATAACTGCCATATTCCTCTTTTACAAAAGGCTGGCCCAGTAGTGCATCAGGCATTTGTTCTATTTTCTTAGCAAATTGTTCTGAGCTATTAAATAATTCATCTCTTAAACGCTGCCAGTCTGTTTCAGATATAACAGGCGGCATATCAAAACTGAATTTATCTTTTATAGTAAGATCACCACCATTGAAGACTTCTAATAACCCCACCAAGTAATAGTTAACATGAAAAGTAAGTTTGGCGATCGTATTCAGGTTACTGATTTGCTGAGTTGCCTGTTGATAGGTTACCTGTAATAACTGCTCTTTAAAGTTGGTATTGGCGATCCATTTTCCGTTCAATAACACTTCTCTTGCCCGGTTGGCAATTTCTTTGCTTCTTGACATAAAAAAAATCTGTTTAAAGCGAAGATATTATAATCAATCCTCAGCGGTTTTTTACCCGGTTATTCCACTGTTTCCCACCGGATTGTTATGCAAATATTATCAGCATGTTATCTCAATGTTAGTATGCACAGATTTATGCTGCTTTTGCACAGAAAACATATATTTATTCAGAAATCATTATAATCGATGATGTATATCAGTTATGGCGGCTAATATGAATTTTACATTTACAATTCCTGGATAGGGCAGAATGGAAACAAGTATTGAATCAATAAGGGAACAACTGGAAGCGCTGGAAGTAAAAATGACTGCTGCGGTAAATGATCACCAGTCATTGATACAATCAATACATCCTGAACAAAGAGATTCTGCCCGAAACCTGTTGCATTATCTCGTTCTTCGAAGCGAAGATATCCGTTCCTTGCAGGAAGCATTGCATATTGCCGGCCTCTCTTCATTGGCCAGTGCAGAAAGTCATATACATAGCCAGGTGCAATCTGTATTACAAAGACTTGGAAAAAAATACCACCCTGAGGATAAAGAGATCTGTGACTTTGCTTTTAGCAGTCAAAAGATCAGCAGTAACAGTCAGCAGTTGTTTGGAGAAAAAAAATCGAAGCAGACCCCTTATATCATGGTCACTTTTGACAGATCTTTTGCAGATAATTATGCCTTTATCAAATCGCTTTTGCAGAATGGTATGAATGTGGCCCGCATCAATTGTGCACATGATGATGAAGCCACCTGGTCAGGCATGATCAACCAGGTAAAAAAAGCCAGCAGGCAAACAGGCATCGGTTGTAAAATTTATATGGACCTGGCAGGTCCCAAGATCAGGACCCGCATATTAAGCAAAGGACATAAAAAAGGACAAGTAAAGATCACTAAAGGACAAATGGTCTGGCTGGCAGAAGATGCTGCTGATTTTGGAGAAGAAGATATAGTGATCAGCCCCGGAGAAAAAGGGATCATTAAAAAACTAAAAAAAGGCGACAGGGTATATATTGATGATGGTAAAGTGAAAGGTGTAGTTGAAAAAATAAAGAATAATGCCGCCGGGATAAGGCTGATCCGCACACAGGAAAAAGGAAAGATCAAAGAAGCCAAGGGTATCAACTTCCCCGATACCAAACTGGAAATACCATCTCTTACAGAATATGATAAACAATGCCTCCCTTTTATCTGCGAAAATGCAGATATGGTTGGTTATTCATTTTTGAGGAGCAAAGCAGATCTTGAACAATTACAAGACCTGCTGCTAAAACTATCGCCAACACCTACCCATCTGATCATGAAGATCGAAACACCCGAAGCCGTCAGCAACCTGCCGGCATTGCTATACCAGGGAATGCGGTTTCCTGTAGCTGGTGTTATGATTGCCCGGGGTGACCTTGCCGTAGAAATTGGGTTTGAAAGAATGGGGGAGATACAGGATGAGATACTCTGGATCTGCGAAGCAGCTCACATGCCGGTAGTATGGGCTACACAGGTATTGGAATCACTCAATAAATCAGGGCTGGCTACCCGGTCAGAGATCACAGATGCGGCACATGCCGCCAAAGCGGAATGTGTGATGATCAATAAAGGGGAACATACGGTTGAAGTGATTGAGACACTGAACGACCTGCTGGGCCGCATGGGCAGCCACCGGATAAAAAAGAGATACATCTTCAGACCGCTGAATATTGCAAGGGACTTTTTGGCAAAAAAGCAGCAAGCTGAATTAGAAACAGTATAATGTTACCAATGCAACGTTGAATAGGCAGATAATTTTCATTGTTTATCAAATCTGCAATGCATCAGTCTTGCATGGTGAACATCAAAATACGCAGGGTTACCAGCCTCGTCAAAGTAAAACTTAATATAAACAGATGATTCCTGATCTGTATAGTATTGAACATTCATCCTGAATTCACCACCAGGCTGCGGCTCAAGATATTTATCCGAAATAGTTGGCCGTTTAACCAGTAACCTTCCTTTATTGTCCATTTCAATGGTCCAGTAAAAATCCAGATGCTTATTATAATACTTCCCGGTAAGCTGTTGCATTGTTGCTTTTGAAAAATACCTGGCGGTAGCAGTGTCCCTTATGCTTTCTACAATTTGTGGTTTATTGGTTTGGGCATGCATGGTCAACCGCATTAAAGAATCAGGGTGTGGTTGCTCAAAAACCATCCATATAGGGAATCCAGGATCTTTGAAAATGCCTTCGCCTACCGGCACAACAGGAAAGATATCCTGTTCATTATATACCCAATTCAGGCTGTCGTCAATGACCCTGAATTCAGTGTAGTTATTTATAGAAGTATTACTCTGGAAGGTTGGCTCTGTCCAGGCATAGCGTCCTGCATATTGCTGCAATCTTGTTTTGTCAATATTAATGGGAGCGGATGGAAATTTTGTAAATGCCTGCCTTTTTGTGTTTCTGTTGTGTAACAGGTGATCAGTAATTGTGGCGATCGTTTCTGTCCATGATCCACGAATATTCCCAAGGAAAATAACAGTAAGCCCTGCTTCTTCCACCTGTGATAGGTAATTAAAACCTGTTACACCCTCATGGGCAGTCATTTTATAGTTGCCGATATTCTTTTCTTTATGTCCAAATACATAACTGGTTTCTTTCAATACAGGTATGGGTCTGCCATTTTCTTTTAACCGGTTAAATGCTTTGGTAATAAAAGAATTTTTGTTGGCACAAGCTTCCGCCCATTTCTCGAGGTCGTTAGCAGTGGTGAGTACCTGGTAATTTCCGCCGGCAGAAGTTTTGTCCCGCAACCAGACCGAATAGATCCCTTCTCCTTCATCTTCGTATGAAAAAGCATGATTCGGGATCACATCTTCTTTATCCCGGCGCATTCCTGAATTGTACATTTTTAGCGGTGTAAATATTCTTTGCTGCATGTAATCAGGTAATTTTTCACCAGACGCTTTTTCCAGGATCAACCGAAGAAGTCCAAAGTCTGAATTGGAGTACATATATCCCTTTCCCGGTTCAACCTGCGGTTCGGGTTGCCTGTATAGGAAATCCAGAAACTGTGAAACATCAAAACGGTTACTCATATCAGCTTGTGTAAGTACCAGCGTTGCCCACTCATCGCAAAAACCACTGCTGTGATTCAATAGGTCCTGGATAGTAACCGCATCAGCCCATACGGGCAGTTTTGGAAAATAATTTTTCACTTTATCTTCCAGCTTCAATTTTTTATCCTGTTCCAATAATGCTGTTGCCACAGCAATAAATTCTCTTCCTTCTGAATACGGTATTGATACCACAGTGTTGTGTGCAAACGGAACCTTGAATTCT
Organism: Chitinophagales bacterium; assembly: GCA_020636575.1. Classification (GTDB taxonomy): domain Bacteria; phylum Bacteroidota; class Bacteroidia; order Chitinophagales; family Chitinophagaceae; genus JJ008. The sequence continues at coordinate 12,902 of JACJXP010000001.1, read as the reverse complement.
ATGCTTGCCATACCGTAGTTCTTCTTCACGATGGTTGTTCCGTTTTGAATAATAGTGATAGCCAGGCCCGGCGAAGTGTTGTTATTATACTTTGCAAAGAGACTATCCAGCAGTTTAGTAATGGAAGCGGGGTTAACAGCAACTGCTTGTTTTTTATCCTGGGGAATTTGTCCAACGCAAACAGCCCGGGTTAAATGGAGGAAAAGGAAAAAAACAAAATACTTATTTTTCAATAGTCAGTTATTTAATGCCTGGCAAAGGAACTTGATGTTGACTGTCTTTTTATCACTCTGTATCACTTTAACTGAAAATCCGGATGCCCGGTTTGCCAGAAGGCAAATTTGTACATGTACAGCATTTCTTCATCGCTTCCGTGATGCCCCGCCTCCCAATCTACTAAAAATAAAATGGGGCGGTTACCTTTTTGCATTCGCTGCAACTTAGCCGTATATCTTGCTGCCGGGTGAATACCAAGAATATAATCAGTAGCTCCATGTGCAATAAGCATGGCGGGCAACTTTTTATTTTCCGGGATCTGATAGTATGAACTGATGCTGTAGCTTGCAAAGAACCCTTCTTTTGTATCGATCGGCCCAACAGATTTTGATTCTCTTGCAAAAGCGGCATCCCGATAAGTAACAATATCAGGAAGGCCCGATAGAAAAAGTCCGCCTGCAAAAAGATCGGGTCGTTGATTGATGCTCATACCTACTAAAAAACTTCCTGCGCTGCCGCCCATCACCAGTTGTTTTTCTGAAGAAGTGTAAGCATTCTTTACAAAATAGGCAGCCACATCCACCACATCGTTTATTGAATTCATTTTGTTGGGGAACTGTCCGTCTTTTATCCAGTCATCGCCCAATTCGCCGCCGCCCCGCACATGGGCATACGCATAAATGCCACCCCGTTTTAACCATGGCCATAATGTTGGATTACAAAACAGATCATTTGATGCCCCGCTGTTGCCATAGGCATCGATCAGCAGCGCATTATTGTTTTGAAGGCTCAGTGTTCTTTTATAGATCAGCGAAACAGGTATCTGCTTGCCGTCACGGGAGGGAACCCATATCACTTTGGTGCTGTATGTATCCGAGGCATCAAATATTTTTTCTGCAAACGGTAAAGGGGATAGTTTTCTATTTTGAAAATCATAGTGCATATACTGGACACTCTTAATAGCCGAACCCGATGCAAAAACAAGATCATCATCGCCCAACAACGACATATCTGCAACAGCCCCTTTATTGGTCAGTGGTAAAAGTATTACTGATTTTGTTTTGTAATCAACCTTTATCACTTGCATATCGCCAATCCTGCGCAGCAAAACATACAATGATTTTTTTCCCGCAATGATGCCGCTGCTGTGCCCGGCATCAGTAACGGCGATCACATCGGTTTGCTGTGGCAGAAACACTTCAGGCGATTCGCCTGTCTCCATATTTATTTTTACGATCTCGTAACGGGGCTTCCCTTTGGTGCCTGCATACAGGTATTTGCCATTAGCATCAAACCCATCACCCAGGTTGATGTAGTTCTTCAAACGTTTCCAGGGAGTTTGCCTCCCGTTGATCTTTGAATAATGCACAGCAAAAGCATAGTTGTCGGCATCACCTGCTCTTATTCTTGCTATGATGTAAGGTGAATTATTGAAACTATATACATAAGGTGTTTCATAATCTTTTAAGGAAATAGACGGATTAAGATTTGTTCCAAAAATGGTTTCGTCGTTTAGCGGATCGGTTCCTGTGATGTGCAATTTTATTTTTCCATTATAATATATCTCGCTGCTGATATCGGTAGGTGGTGCCTGAGTGTACAATAGGCCATTGTCATCCGGCATCCATGTCATGGAAACACCACGGGAATCGTTGAACATCACCCTGCCAATACTATCGACTAAAAATTCTTTTTTATCCATATCGAATATTCGTATCTGCGGATTGGCTTCACCGCTTTGGGTAAGCATCAACGCAACCAATGGTTTGTTATGTGCAAATACTTTTTTGCGTATGGAATATCTTTGCCCGTTAATAATAACCTTATTCAGTATTATTTCCTCGGGTGCTACAGGTGAGGATCTTCTGCAAAGCCAGGTTCCTTCACCAGGGATATCACGGTTGTAATAAATGGTGGTACCAACAGTTTTTAGATTCCATAACTCATCCTGCAGGGAAGCATAGGCTTTATCCCACTCTTTCAGTAATGTTTCTGCTCCGGGAATGCTGTCTAAAATATTTTTGGTAAGAGAAACCTGTGCTTTACTGAAATCAAGCATTTCCTTTTCATTGGCTTTACGGCTCATCCAGAAATATGGGTCACTTATTTTTTTACCATAGATAAGGGTATCAAAAGGTTCAGTTCGGGCAACAGGGTAGTTGAATTGTGCTAATACTAAAAGGTTACAACATATTAACAGAGTCAACATATAAAGACGAAGTAGTGTGAACATATGAAGACCCGGGTTTGAATTAATGTTTTTGGTGCTTGTAAATTACAATTAATTTACTTGCCAGCATCATCATCGGTTTGATAGTTAGGTATAAACATTCGATTGGAAATAAGTTATTGAAGTGATAAGCCAAAACTGAACATTGCAGGGACTTTTTGCAATTACTATTTTAATAACTTATAGACTAATACGGCTGTAGTTAGTAAAACAATTGAAGTATAAATGATCTTATTATACTTCGCCAGCCACTCAGGTAAATAAATGTCGAAGTTGTGTCTTGTAGAAGAAGAATATTTTTTAGCCCAGATAGTTAAGGGGCAATAAAGCCGGAAAATAGTCAGAACCAAACCTTCAAGAAGGATAAGACCATAACAGATCCAGAGTAAATTGTCAATTCGATTCGTCAGCACTGCAAATACCATGTAGAAAATGACAACATTAAAAAACACCCAGATCACTGTGTGAAGAATTTTTATGAGTCTGAGTTTTGATGTGCTTGTCATCGGGATGGACTCTTTTCGTTTAATATACAGTCATGTCAAGTTCGTCAAAGTCTTCAATTTCTGATAGCTGGATAAGTTTATTTACAATTATATTTCTCCATGTCTCTTTATATGTTTCCTCAACCTCAGCATTTACTTTAATGACTTCTTTGACCACTTTCTTTTTGGTTAAAAAGTTTATACTTTCTTCATCAAAAGTGACATAATCAGAAATAAAGTTACTTCTGTAACCTTCATCATAACCGATTAACTCAAAATCTGAATGCTGAAATCTGAATGTATATATCCAATATCCATATCTGCCGTGTCCATAGTGAACATAAAGGTTTCCTTTTTTAATCTCAATAGATAGTTCTGGTGGAAAGTAAACGCCTCCATCTTCGTTTTCAGACGAAAAGCAATCGTAATTTCTTAAAGCCAATTCGTAATGTCCGTTTTTGTTAAATAACACGATAACGCCTCTTCGGTTGCGGTCTAATTGTCCTCGATATTCATCAGTAATGATTTGGTTTTTGGCTGTTCCCTTTATGATAAGCACACAATCTTCGATACCGTCTTTATTCAAATCGCCATATATTTTTTCAAAGACTATATATCCTTTTGGTAAAAAGTCAGTTAGATTTTGCTTTTGGGCAATTTGTCCAAAAGCGGTTGTTGTAAGGGCTATTGATAATAAGGGAAGTATTTTTTTCATTTAATAATCTAAATAGTACAAATGAGTTTTTTGCGTACGGTAATAAGTCTGTCAAATTGGTGAAACTCCACTTGCTAAAAAGTATTGATGTTCTTTACCCGAACTGTCTATGTAAAAGAATATTCCTGTCACTTGTGGGTCACCAATAGTAATAAAATACCATTGTTTTTGTTCAAACTTTATTGGACAAACCGGATGATCGCCAAATTTGTTAAGCCACCAAAGCTTACTTGTTGTGTCCAAGGATTGTCGTGACAAACCATTATGAATGTATCTTACTTTAATTGTGTCTTCATCCCATGAATATTTGCCTGGTTTGTAGAATTCTATTTTGTTTGGTGGATTTGGTGGTTTGTTTGTCGGGTGATGGATATTGCAAGAGGTCCTATAGAGTACGATATATTTTATAGGATACTCATTCTCTCCAATTGAGTCAACTTGAATTTTCTCAATTGTCACTCCGTTAATAAAGTCTCGGTTTGTAGAAATGAAATCTTTGGTTACCGTCACCTTTGGAGGAGCAAAAGCACTGAAAAAAGATTTAAGGAAATAAAGTCCCCCAATAACAATTAATGTTATTGCCAAAATAAATATGATAACTGTCTTCGTTCCTCTTGCCATAGGGAAGTGTCAACATATTGCACACAACACATAAATATACGCAACTATTAGGGTAGCCATTAAGGCAAATAACTACAAACTACTAACTAAAGAGTAAAAATTATCCCTCTAAGTGAATCGTAAAAATGATCATTCTCGACTGTATCTTATCAAATACATTGGAGTATTTCAAATTTGCATCCCGGCTATGCACATTGCTGATACCATTGCTGATCTTTATTTCAGGAGAAAAAATAAAAGTAGGGAAGAAGAAATTGAACCCGATTCCAAACTCAGGGCCATAATCAAACTTATTGATCTTTACCAGGTCCTCGGCCCTTTTAAGCCGGGCATTACTGGCCATATCAATATCAGCCTTAAAACCGGCTAATGTATATACCCGGAAATTGCCGATACGGTCGCTCTGGAATTTGATCTGCAATGGAAATGTAACGATCACCGATTCTATTTTCTTGGTCACTTCATCACCATCAATCGGGTCGGGGTATTTGAGTTTGTAATAAATATTCCGTTCCATGAACATAAGCTGCGGGTTAAAGCGCAACTGGAAACGATCGGATATTCTTGCTGTTGCATGTAAACCCAAAGCTAATCCGCCAGAGTTAACAGGTTCAGCTACCATTACGGTATCACCCATCAAAAACTGGGAATGTAATTCAGTTTGAAAGCGGGCCAGGTTTACACCAAGAGAAATACCGAAATAATAAGGCTTTTCATCATGGTCAAACTGGTTCAGCTCATATTTTGAGTATTGTGCTGAAGCTGTGCCGGCACAAAATAATCCCAACAGGCACAGCAAACAGAGCCGGTATATATTTAGTTTTCTTTTCTTCCTGAGTAAATACAACATATCCCAAAACTTAATGCTCGAAAACCGGTATCGGCAAAGCCGGCGGTCTTCAATATTTCTGTAAAATCATGGCGGTCCGGAAATGCTCTTGAGGACTTGCACAGGTACTCATAGGCTTCCTTGTTCTGACTAAACCAGCGGGCCACCCTTGGCGCCACCAGCCCCATATACAGGTTATACAAACTTTTGAAAGCCGGGAACCGTGGTTTTGAAAATTCAAGGATAATTACCTGGCCGCCGGGTTTTAGCACCCGCAGCATCTCTTTTAGTCCTTTTTCCAGGTTTTCAAAGTTCCGGACACCAAATGCCACCATCACCGCATCAAACGTATTATCACCATAATTTATTGTTTCTGAATCACCTGTGAAAAGTTCGATTTTCGGGGTAAGCCCCTCTTTTTCAACTTTTTCCCTCCCGATTTTTAACATTCCTTCAGAAATATCGATCCCGGTCACCTTATCCGGATCAAGCAATTTACAGGCCAGTATGGCCATATCAGCCGTACCGGTAGCAATATCCAATATCTGTTTGGGATCGTCTTTTTTCAGCTTTCTGATGGCTTTTTTTCGCCATATAAGGTCCGTCCGGGCACTAAGAAAGCGATTGAGGGTATCATATTTGCCCGAAATACTGTCAAACATCTCGGCAACCTGTTCTTTTTTGCCTTGTTCGGTTTCAGGAAATGGTTTTATATGGTCATGGGGCAGTGTCTGCGACATGGGCTGCAAATATAACAGGGTTTGAGGTTTGAAGTTTAAGAGTTTACTTCGCAATCATCATGGATATCATTTCTGCAGAATACCTGATCAGCAGCGCTACACATAAGCAATGCCCCAAGGCAGACAGGCCTGAGTATGCTTTTATCGGCCGTAGCAATGTGGGCAAATCATCCCTCATCAATATGATCACAGGGAAAAAAGCACTGGCCAAAACTTCTGCTAAACCGGGAAAAACACAATTGATCAATCATTTTAAAATTAGATCATCCGCCTCTGGAGGGAATAAGGGGGAGGACTGGTATTTGGTGGATCTGCCCGGATACGGCTATGCCACTGTTTCGCAAAAAGCCCGGCGCAACTGGGGCAATATGATTGAATCATATATCCGCAAAAGAGAGAATCTTGGGTTATTATTTGTTTTGATCGACAGCAGGCATGAGCCACAAAAGATAGATATTGAATTCATCAATCAACTGGGGGAATGGCAGGTGCCTTTTGTGCTGGTATTTACCAAAACAGATAAAAGTAAACCCGGCGCTACCAAAAGACGTATAGAAAATTTTATGCAAGCATTATCCGATAACTGGGAAGTGTACCCGCAGTATTTTGTAACATCAGCGGTGACAAAAGATGGGAGAGAGGAGATATTGGATCATATCGGGAACATCAATAAAAGTTTTACACAAGTGTAAATAAGCCATTTTTTAGTCTTTCGTATTAGGTCTAAAAGGCTTTACTTTGCAGCATATCTGGACGACACTATGCGAAATTACTTCTCAGAAAAAAACCTTGTCATCGTATTGTTTGTGACCGTACTTACCGTTTTTTCACTTGCACAGGAAGACAGTAAGAAAATGGACAAACTCATCAATTCCCAGGTTGATCTTATCAAGGAAACTACGATCAAAGGCAACAGCGGTATAACAGAACTACCTGTTGATGCTTCAACACAGCCAGTTCAATAATTTTTTTAAAATTCCGGGAAAATATTAGGGGATAAAACGCCGGTGGAACTTTTGCCCCACATTTCACCTGTGACGAAGTGAACTAGTTTACGATCTTATTTGCACAGCTGCTGCTGGCAAATGCTTCCGGCTTGGCTTTAAAGGCAAAGCCCATACCGAGGATATAACCCATGGCTTCTTTCAAAGCATCATTACTCTTGAATTGCGGGTTGGTATTAATGTCCGCATGCACTTCCATATCCACATCGTAAAGAGTGAACAGGTTACAGAGCTCATAAGCAATTTCAATGCTCTTGGCCACTTCCATCAGCATTCTTTCTTTGATGGTGAATTGCTGGCGGGTCTTTTCATTGTGAATGAACATAAAACCGCCATGTCCTTCTCGCAGAAAGACGATCACAGTGGCAAATTCTGTTTCCTTTCCTTTTACCTGGGAGTCTGTACCGATGCAGACTTTTAAACGGTATCCCTTTTCAGTTTCCCGTTTAATTGCATTTTCAACAGCGTTCAGAATGGGTAATTCAATCGGGTCGCCATTAAATTTTCTCCATTGCATATAAAAAGAGGTTTTCCTAAGTTAAAGGAAAACCTCTGATTTACAAAAGGGGCACGGATTATCGTTCTGTTACCAGAACATAAAAAAGAGTTATTGGCGCATGATCTTCTCACTCCAGTATTCGCCTCCGTTGCTAAAACGGATCACATACATACCCGGAGCATCGATCGAAGTTTTTAAGTTATTCAGTCCGGCATTCAGCCTGCCTTTATTGATCACTTTACCACTCAGGTCATAGATCATATAATCAAATATGCCGGGGCTTGATATACGGACCTGGTTCGATATGACCGGGTTGCCCAGCAGCACAGGTCCTGCATTTTTACCGGATGACTTCAGCGTAATGATATTGGAATAATACTGTCTGCCATTATCAAAAGTTACGTTCAGCCTGTATTGAATAGCTCCGGCTGTAACGGGTTTGTATGAATAATTACGGCTGCTCTCATCCATCGATAATACAGGCTCAAATGTTCTGCCGTCAATAGAATATTCAAGGATCATTTCTATGATCTGCTCATCGGCATCAATAAGCCAGTTCAGGATATGCTGATCACCATTCAATTCACCAAATAATTCCAGTCTTCTCAACGGTAATGGGGTAGCAGCAGTAAAGTTTCCTTCCAGTGAATAGGAACCCAGGCTGGCATAGTTAGGGGCATACATATTTCCTTTTCCTTCTAATTTCAGGTAATAAGTACCTGCATTCAGCAGCGTATCTATTACAGAACTAAGTAAGGTGCCGGGATTGAAAACATTCAGTTGTGTTTGTGTGGCATCATAAAGTGTTACCTGCATATCAAGATCAGAGCCGGAGTTACCTGTTCCTACATTATACGGAATGGCATCTAACACAAAATGCCCGTATGATGGTTGTTCAAAACGGAAAAGATCCTGGTCTGTATTTTGCTCAATGACGCCACTTACGTTAAATTGATTACCGCTGAATGTGGCCATAGTAGCGCTGCCAAAGCTGGCAGAATGGTCATCTGTTCTGAAACCAAATCCATTGATGGATGTGATCACAGAAAGATCACTCTGGTAATTGGTACAGCCATATGAATTAGGGCCGTTGTTCCAAAGTGTCAGGTTCTGATAATATCCCACACCCATGATAGGGGCCCAGCCTATTTCACCACTTCCCTGACCATAGTTGTAATCAGATATTTTATTACAGCTACCATCATAAGTGGATTGGTGATAAAGGCCTAAGGTATGACCTGTTTCATGTGAACAGGCTTCAGAAATATTTTTGACATTATAGTTCAGTAATGCAGTAAAAATAAAACAAGGAGTATCATCGCCCCAGGTAAATGAACTTACAAAAGCAACTCCACCGGCAGAACCGTACCAGTCGCTGGTAACAGTTAAGATAACCCGCATACGCTTATTCAAAGGCGCAGCCAGGTACTTGGTAGAATCGGTAGTGATGTTCACATTAAAAGGACGAAAATCTTCTGACACACGGTTAAAGATGGTAGTGATCTTGGTGCTGTCAAGTCCGGAAGCGCCGCAATAAATGGGGCCGCTAACATTCCAGCTGGTGCCGGATACGGTATGACCATCAAAATCAAGAAAGATAACCGCAGATGCAGAGGGATAGCTGTTATACTTGGGCACCTGCGCCTGTGCAATGACCGCACAGAACAAGCTGAGTGCAAGTAACAGGGTTTGACGACTGGTTTTCATAGCAACTGGATTAGGTTTTCTAAGGATACAAACAAAAAAAAGGATACGGATTAAAAGGAACGGATGGTGGGTTTTATTCGTTTACAAGGTCATAATAATTTCTTTTTACCAATGCCAGGCCTTCTGCGCCATTTTGCAATTCATATACATCGCCATGCTTAAAACTGATGATGCGGCCCCTATAGCTGTAACTACCATCATCATTCAGTATTTTAGAAATAGTAAGCGATGCCCCATTGAATTGTTCTGAACGGATCACAACACTCTGGATCTTATTCTCATGCTTGCTGGCAAGTGACACCACTTCGCCATCAAAGCTGGCATTTGTTTCTTTTGTTAAAGGGATAGAAGCCGGACGGCCGATACCTGCATTCAACAGGCTGTTGAGCGCATCTTCTGTAACCGGGATTCTGTCGGGTAAATTTTCAAAAAGCCTTGGCTTGTTTTGATCAGGCTCATTGATCGGGATAGCTCTGTTTTGTGCACTAGCTACAAAACCAAATTGCATTACTACAATGCAACTGAACAGAGCACAGAGGTTTTTCATCTGGTCGGTTTTAGGGTCAACAGGATATTGTTAGTGGCCGGTTATGCGCCGGCTTTTGTTCTCATTGGGTATTGGTAATACAAGATTTGCATTTGTCTTAACAAATTCCAAATAAGACACAAACAATCATTTGAAAACAGGGAGTAGTACTTTGGGGCAATCGTAAAATTGCTAAAGAAGTGAATGGTTATCTACTATTTAGTATTGGTTTATACTTAACATCACCAATGTGCAAGCTTCCATTGTATGTATGCCATTTTTCTGAGCAAGCGCTGCTAACTCATCATTCTCTGCACCGGGATTAAAGATGATACGTTTAGGTTTTAATGATAATATATAATCATAATATTCCTGCTGGTGAGAAGGATTCAGGTAAAGGGTAACTGTATCAATATCCTCAAACGGAGTTTTTTCTGTACCGATGTTGGTATTGAAAACAACGGTATTTTTTTTACCGATACCTACTACAGGGTGTCCTTTTTGTAATAGCCTTTGCATAGCGAGGTAACTGTAGCGGGCCGGGTTATCAGAAGCGCCGAGGATAAGGGTTTTCTTTTGAGTCATAGTCAAATTTACTTAACACTTTTCCTTATCCATTACATTGTTTACTTGAAAACTTTCATTAAACAGAGAAGAAAAGTACACTTAGGTATAACCATAATAATGAAGACAGGATATGAATGGTGGTTTCAAATACTTTGCCTTTCCATATTTTGCTCGAAAACCCAAAGAACTGGACCAAAAGACGGAATGTCCAAAAACACCCAGACCAAGTGAAACATGATGCCCTAGTTTTGTTGTGATTAATTCATTTGCAGAAGTCAGGCAAAGAAGTCCCATCAGCAAAACCATCAGGGCAATAAAAAAAGTATGTACATACATGAGCTGTTTGTTGATTATACTCAAAGAACTCAGCTCTTTTTTCCAATTAAAATATTTTGGAAAGATTATATGAATAAGTGCCAGCAGGATCAGCAGAGAACCGGTTATTTTAAGATGTAATTCCATTAGGTATTAAATTAAGACTAAGGACTGCACTTAAAAATTGACATAAAGGGTGTAAACTTAACTTCCTGCAAATTAGAAAAGCCTGCCCGGCTAAAACATCTTTTCCAAACGAAAGCTGAGAAAAAATGAGTAAAGCCAATTGAAAATGCCAGAAAGTTTGGAAGATCCCGTAAATGCTCTACCATTATTACCTTACCATCAGGTTTGCATATTCTGCGGCACTCTTTTAAAAATTGAACTTTTTCTTCATTCGATCGGATCTCATGAACAGCTGAAAGCAGAAAAACAATGTCTGCACTGTTGTCTTCCAAAGGAATGGCTGTCGTAACGATAGACTTTGTATCCGGGTAAAAGAGTGTTGCTTTTCGGGCTACTTTTATTGCCAGCTCGGTATGCTGTGCTGCGTTGTAAAAATCAAATACTTTCAGATCTGCCCGGGGATATTTCTCCTTAATGATATAGCTGGTTTCATCAAAACCGGCATGAATATTTACAATTAGTTTTAGATCGTCTTTTTTATCAATGATGGGATTCAACCATTTTAAGCTATAATAGTCAGAATGATCGTAAACATATGCAGATACTAAGAGGGGAACCAATAATCCATAAAGAAATGCTATTATAACGATCCAAAAAAGAGTAGCTGACCAATCAAACAAAAAATAAGCAGCAATCCAAAGGATTAACAATCCGATACCTGCTATATAGAAATGACGGTTAAAACTTAAAATGTTCAGGGCTCCCTGGAATTTTCTTCTTTCCATAATTCGGTTTTACCTTTTTTCCAGTAGTATGGAATGTTTTCAATAATAAAAGCATTTGCAAGTCTTATCTCACTCAAGTTCATTTTTTGCAAAAAAGGAAAATTATATTTTACAACCTTTAAAGGTGTGGGCTTCCAGTTCTCTCTTACACCTTCGATAATCAATACTTTTTTGTTTTTTTGATTATACGTAAAAGTAAAAGGTAGTGGACCAGCAAATCGCCTGGCCTCTTTCCAATTATCAAATGGGGACTGATCAGGTAAAGAAATACTTTCATTATGAGTATTCTCTACAGTTACATTAAAGTCGGATTGTTTCGAATTTATTTCTATTGTTTGCCCGGATTCCAGCCAATTAATATCAATAGTGTTGTAATTATAATGAGTAAAAGTGTTACCCAATAATTGCATCTTTTTTTTATCTGTTTCTGATCTAAGGATATATAATCCCCGCAGTGTTTTTCCCGTCATTGATCTATATCTTACAAAAACACGGTAGCCGATAAGAAAAAAATTATTGCCAAGTATCCTGGGAAATCCTTTTGGTCTCAATTGTTTTGTCTGTACCATAGCTACAGCAATGAAGGCATATTTTTCATTATAAGTATCTAGCTCCAGGCATTCAGGGATCAGATGAATGATCTGATCTTTTGGTACGGAAAATGTGAGGACCACAGAATTTTTAAAGAAGGCCTCAACCCCAAAAGGATGGTTTTTTAAAAATGCTAACATGGTAATCCTCGGTTAGAATTTTTAGGTATTTTAAATTCATTAAAATAGATCAATGCAATAAAAAGCGCTGCAAAAACAATATTGAATCTTCCCCATAATAAGAGATCAGGAGCCACAAAGAATTCAATAATATTCATAACTGCGATTACAATGATCTGGGTTAACACATTCAATCGTTTTTTATAACTGCTCAATATCCATAATGCCATTACGATTTCTGCGATGCCGATCAAAGAAGTTAAGACCAGAGCATATTCCCGCCCCAATATCCTGGCAACAATCTCTTTGTGCCTGGGTTCAAGATTCATTAGTTTGCAAATGAGACCATTAGCAATCCAAACTGCTGCAATAAAATAATGTAACCAATTTAATGATCCTTTTTTCGCCATATAGTTCTGCTTAATCTTGCTTCATTCTTCTCCACTCAATAAATGTGATCAGTGTATAAAATAAGCTGATGATAATAGCCGGGATACTGATCAAAAGAAGGATTTCAATTGCTGCTTCCTCACCTAAGGATAAGGAATCACTTAAAAATGCAATCGTCACTAATAAAAGTATGATACCCGTAAGAACCAGGTGAACCTTTCGCCATTTTATTAGCTTCCATGCCTGCGGCCCTGTAAAAAAATGTGCTACAATACTAATGACCTGCATAATGCCAAAAGATAAGATCAATACTAAGGGATTAATCGTTTCAGGGTCATCCAAAAAATAACTGATGATAACGGCTGTGATCAGCAATAGCTGAACAAGGCAATCCAGGAGTTTGAACTCTTTCATATAGCTACTTTAATAATTTCATC